>NZ_CM145764.1:0-2837500 GCF_055640555.1 Sphingobium sp. KKT206 | reverse complement strand
ACGAGCCCGAAGGGGGTAGTCGATGGGAACCACGTTAATATTCGTGGGCCTGGAGGTGTGTGACGGATGGTGTAAATGGTCTGGGCTTATTGGATTGCTCCAGGCTGTGAAATCGTCCCAGGAAATAGCCCCTCCGTATAGACCGTACCCTAAACCGACACAGGTGGAATGGTAGAGTATACCAAGGCGTTTGAGAGAAGTATCCTGAAGGAACTCGGCAAATTGCCTCCGTACCTTCGGAAGAAGGAGGCCCCATATAAGCGCAAGCTCTTATGGGGGGCACAGGCCAGGGGGTAGCGACTGTTTAGCAAAAACACAGGGCTCTGCTAAGTCGGCTTCAAGACGACGTATAGGGCCTGACGCCTGCCCGGTGCCTGAAGGTTAAGAGGAGGTGTGCAAGCACTGAATTGAAGCCCAGGTAAACGGCGGCCGTAACTATAACGGTCCTAAGGTAGCGAAATTCCTTGTCGGGTAAGTTCCGACCTGCACGAATGGCGTAACGACTTCCCCACTGTCTCCAGGATATGCTCAGCGAAATTGAATTCTCCGTGAAGATGCGGAGTACCCGCGGTTAGACGGAAAGACCCCGTGCACCTTTACTGCAACTTCAGAGTGGCATTAGGAAAGAGCTGTGTAGCATAGGTGGGAGGCTTTGAAGCATCGACGCCAGTTGATGTGGAGCCATAGGTGAAATACCACCCTGCTGTTTTCTGATGTCTAACCTCGTACCGTTATCCGGTACAGGGACCCTCTGTGGTGGGTAGTTTGACTGGGGCGGTCGCCTCCTAAAGAGTAACGGAGGCGCGCGATGGTGGGCTCAGGACGGTTGGAAACCGTCTGTTAGAGTGCAATGGCATAAGCCCGCCTGACTGCGAGACTGACAAGTCGAGCAGAGACGAAAGTCGGTCATAGTGATCCGGTGGTCCCTCGTGGAAGGGCCATCGCTCAACGGATAAAAGGTACGCCGGGGATAACAGGCTGATGATTCCCAAGAGCTCATATCGACGGAATCGTTTGGCACCTCGATGTCGGCTCATCACATCCTGGGGCTGGAGCAGGTCCCAAGGGTTTGGCTGTTCGCCAATTAAAGTGGTACGTGAGCTGGGTTCAGAACGTCGCGAGACAGTTTGGTCCCTATCTGCCGTGGGCGTCGAAATTTGAGAGGAGTTGACCCTAGTACGAGAGGACCGGGTTGAACATACCTCTGGTGTACCAGTCGTTCCGCCAGGAGCGCAGCTGGGTAGCTATGTATGGACGGGATAACCGCTGAAAGCATCTAAGCGGGAAGCCTCCCTCGAGATAAGATTTCATCGAGCCGTCGTAGACCACGACGTTGATAGGCTGGATGTGGAAGTGGAGTAATCCATGAAGCTAACCAGTCCTAATTGCTCTGTTCGCGCTTAAACGGTTCACTTGTGAACCGCAGAGTCCCACCATCAATGACAGCACTGGCAACAGGTAGCTTGAATGAGATGGCGTGGTTCTTAAGCCAGCCAGAAATCACGACACACACAAAACACCGTGCACGGTATCGATTATAAACCCTGATTTTGCGCCAGCTTCATTGCTTGGTGACCATAGCGTCTGTGACCCACCCGATCCCATCCCGAACTCGGCCGTGAAACCAGTCTGCGCCGATGGTACTATTGCTCAAGCACTGGAAGAGTAGGGCGTCGCCAGGCATTGAAGCTCGCGCAAAATCAGCAAAAACCCATTCACATTGTCAAAAAAGGCGGCCCCAAAGCCGCCTTTTTTGCGTTACCCCAAAACCAAGGGGCAACCACGTGTCGCGGGATGGAGCAGCCCGGTAGCTCGTCAGGCTCATAACCTGAAGGTCGTAGGTTCAAATCCTACTCCCGCAACCACCGAAACCGACATTCCACAAAGCCCCGACGCCAAAGCGCCGGGGCTTTGTGCATTTTCGGCCAATCGACGCTGTTCGATCCACTCCAGGATCCTGCCAAACTCGCCGTAGAGCATGGCGTTGACCTCACCGCGCTTCGCGCCGGGCGTAAGCTCGATGCGCTCGATCAGCGCCCGCAACGCATCGGCGGCTTCCTGGCGCTCTTCCGGCTGCGATAGTGCGTGCGTCAATCGCTCGACCTTGCGCCGATAAATCTCGGAGATGTTGGGATGGATGTCAGGCACGTCAGCAGGGGCCGCAGCCAAACGAGCGCGGATCGCATCCTCCTGCGCTTCCAGCTCCAAAAGCTCATCGACAAGCGCGCGTGTGCCCTTGCCTGCCTTTGCGAGTGTCACGAGGCCCTTGATCGCCTTGAGGACTTTCTGCAGCTCGGTTCGATCAGCGATTTCTGACGCGCGGCGCTGGTGGTTGATCCGGTTGCTCTCCTCGACATAGGTCCGAATGGCCTCTGCCGCGACCTCCGGGGTCATCATCCGATCGCGCAGACCGTCAAGGACACGCGCCTCCAGCTTGTCGCGCGTGATGCTATGCCCGTTCGAGCAGCTTTTCGTATCACCATGGTTCGAACAGGCAAACCGCCCCTGCCCGCGAAGGGAATAAGGACCGCCGCAGCAGCCGCAGTAGACAAGGCCGGAGAGGAGGCTTTTCGGGCGATGCGTTCGATTAAGAGCTGTCTGAGCAGAGCGAGTTGCCGCAATGCCGTCGGCATATTGGATCGCGATATTCTCCTGCCTTGCCTTTACAGCCTGCCAGAGTTCTTCGTCCACGATCCGCAGGTCAGGAACCTCGGTCACAATCCATTCGGATTTGGGATTGATGCGGGAAACCCGCTTGCCGGTTTGCGGGTTCTTCAGATAGCGCAGCCGGTTCCAGACAAGTTTGCCGATATAAAGCTCATTGTTGAGCAGGCCGGTGCCGCGCTTGGCGTGGCCGCGGATCGTGGTCGATGTCCATAGCTTGCCCGTTGGGGCTGAAATCCCGGAGTCATTCAGACGGCAGGCGATTGCGTGGGGGCTGAGCCCATTGGCGAACTGTCGAAAAACCTGACGAATGACTTCAGCTTCGGCGGCATTGATACTCCGCTCGCCGTGGACCGGTTCGCCTTCGCTGGAGAAGCGCCGCACGACGTCATAGCCAAAGCAAAGCCCGCCACCCGATTTGCCCTTCTCGACGCGGCCGCGCAGACCGCGATGGGTCTTCTTCGCAAGATCCTTGAGGAACAGCGCGTTCATCGTGCCCTTGAGGCCGACATGCAGTTCGGAAACTTCGCCCTCGGCCAAGGTGACGATCTTCACGCCGGCGAACTGGAGATTCTTGTAGAGCGTGGCGACGTCGGCCTGGTCGCGCGACACCCGATCCAACGCCTCGGCCAGCAGAATGTCGAAGCGCCCCATCTGCGCATCGTGCAAAAGTGACTGGATGCCGGGACGGAGTATGACGCTCGCGCCCGAGATCGCTGCATCCTTATAATTGGCGACAATCCGCCAGCCTTCGCGCGCCGCCTGTTCACGGCATATCAAAAACTGATCGTCGATCGATGCAGGGCTCTGCTTATCGTCGGAATAGCGGGCATAAAGCGCTACGCGTGGCATTTGGAGTCTCCAGAGATGAGCTTTGGGGGCAGTCTACAGATTTGATCATCCTTGCCAATCTGCAGCCGCGATCAAAATTAGAGCGCGCTTCTATACTGCCCTGCGGTCGGTCAGCGTCGATGGGCGGGCTTCGAAACCGTCATCAATAAACCGTCGCGGCGTGCTACCGTTGGCTTTAGTCGGCTGTCTGTGAGCAATTATTTGCGACGCTGGTGCAATCCGCCTTCTGTTGATCCGGCGGTCCGAGCAGATGCTCGGCCAGCTTGTTCCGACCTTGAGCGATGTCGTGGCGCAGGCCCAACGCCACCAAGCTTCGTTTCACCGATCTATGACGGCCCGACCGATGCGCTTTCGTCGCTCTCGTCCGGCCAGTCGTCCGGAACGAGCGCGGGCGGCTTGGTCCACGGTTGCTCGACCAAGGCGGACTGGAACCAGTCGTCGCGAAGATTGGCGTGTTCCGTCACGATAATCTGGAATCCCCTGGCATCCTCCTCGCCAAAGCGCCGGAGCACCTCGAACAAGCGGCGGACGGCTTCAAGATCCGCATCCGTTTCTGTCTTCTCGATCGATCCGCCGGCTGCGGCATAGACCGTCTCGGACGGAAAATAGACCTGGGTCGGTTGGTCGATTAGCAGGAAACGCGGCAAAGGCTGATGGTTGTTGGCGGCGAACCGGTGGAGCGCCAACAGGGCCGCCAAGTGGTAAGCAAGATGGTTCTCGCCCCCGCCCGTCCTAGGCATGTAGATCGGTCGGCTCGGTCGGTCGATTACAACGGTAAGGTTGTGCATGTCGAGGCGCGCCGGATACTGGCCGAATTCGCCGCCCAAATCGGTGATGTAGCGCGACATGTGCATGGAGATGTTGTTCAGCGTCGAGGCGAGCCGTTCGCCGGAATCATCGGCCCCGATCTTTCGTTCCAGATCGTCGCCCTTCGCTTTCAGCCGTTTCTCCTCGGCCTCAAGACGCGCCATCTCGGCGTCGGGAATGAGATTCTCCAGGAAGAGGCTGACTCGGCCCACAACCCGGGACGCGGCGTTGTTGCGATTACCCATCTGCGCGATGACCTCGTTTGAGGCGATCGCCGCCGACAGCTCGACCTCTTTGGTGCGGATCTGATCCCCAACCGCCTCAAGCGCCGTGCGCTGATCCACAAGATAGGCGTCCAGGGCAGGTCGCTCGCCCCGAACGGCGGTCATTTCCTGGTCCAGCGACTCGAGCTCCGCCAGAAGCATGCTCGCGATAGGGCTGGATAGCGCCAGATTAGCTTCGGCGAAGGGCCACTGCCACTCGCCCGTTTCCTTGCTTTTCGGTAGGGCCTTGATCGAGGCCAGACGGTCGTGCTGCTCCCCGGCCTCGCTCTCGAAGCCCTCCGACCTTTTGGCGAACTGGACCGTAGCGTCGATCCGTCGCTGAATCTCGCGACGCTGCTCGCGAAGGCCGAAGAGGTTTGTTTCAATGGTGGCGACCCTCTGGCCGTCGTCTTCGGGCACGGGTGCCGGCGTCCACGACAGGGCGTCGCGAAGGAGGCTGACGATAGGCTCGCCGGCGCCGCGGTCGGTGGCGAATATGCCGACGCTGCGCGCTTCCGAAATCAATCCAAGAGCGCGCTCCTCGGAGGTTTCAACCGCGCCCCTGGCCTGCTCGAGCAGCTTGCCGTTCAGCCGGCGATCGCGCTGGACCGTGCGCAGCTGGGCCTCCAGCTCGTAGCGGTTTCTCGAGGATACCCCCAGGAGAATAGGCAGGGTGTCCTTGATCGCCTGTGGTTGGAATGGCTCGTTTTGCCGGTAGAAGAGCTGGTCCTTGTTGGCGACGATCGTCTGCTTCTGGAACAGATAGTAATAGGTGTGCTTGATATTAGCGTCATAGCTCTCACGGCTGTTCTCCAGCGGCACCGCCGTGGTGTTCTCGGGGATGCCGATCATGCGTGAGAGAAGGGTCTCGACCCCGCTGTCGTCGTCATTGACCAGAAGATCAGTGTGGTCTGGAGCAGCGATGTCCGCACCGCGCCGGATCATAGCGGTGCTGCAGCTGCTTCGACCTGAGCTCGGCGACGGCTTGGCCACCAGCACCTGCTCTCCGGCGAACTGATAGATGACGGCGAACCAGCTTACGCGATCGCGTATGACCCCTTCGGGAATGTTGAAGGTCGAGCGCCCCATGCAATATTCGATGATTTCCGACAGAGCCGATTTGCCGGTCGAGGACCGTCCAGTGATGACATTGAGGCCGTTCAGGTGAAACTGCACATCCCGCCTGCGGCCGTCATAGCTATAGAGGTGGATCGACTTGATCTTCATGGTCGGACCCCCAAGGTCGTGTAAATTGTGACGCGATCGCCAATCTGGGCGAATTCGCGACCGAGGAATTTCGCCACCCGCTGACAGGAGATCGACTCGGGCGTGCCATCTATTCCCTTGCGGACGCCCTCTCGGACCGTCCGCAGGCGACCGTCGGGCGTGACGACGAGGGCGCCCAGCTGCATCAGCAACCCGAGCGCCTCGAACGCGAACGGCAGGAGATCCGTCGTTCGTTTCGGCAGATCGACGAGCATCTGCGGATTGGCCGCAACGATCTTCAGAAAATAGCTTCGGTTCGCCTTGGCGAGGGTTTCCCGCGCGTCCCGCTGCAGGCAGAGCGGCAGGACGAGCACTGTAAGCGAGAACGGCATCCCACGCACATCTTCATCCTCATAGGCCGCGAGCGCGCGGAACAGGACAAGGCCGCAGAAGGCCGGATTGAAAAGGTTCCTGATCTCTACGGGTCTAAGGTCCCACCGCTTCATGCAGCCACCCCGAGCAGATCGGCGAGGCGCTTCATGAATGCGGGATTCCAGTGCACCCGCGGCATGGGACGGGCGTTGGCGAGAATCTGAAAGGCGCCGCGAACGACGTAAGCCTCGGTCACACGCTCCCTGATCCGCAATTCCCCGGTTTCCGTTTCAGCCCATTTGTAGAGTTGGCGTCCGGCCGCCCGGAAAGCGTCGTCCCCGCTGGCATCATGAAGGGTCTCGAAGATGATATCCCGGAAGCGGCCCCACTCTTCGATCAACCGATCCTCATATTCTTCCATCTCCCCCGAGATCAGCAGATTCTCCCGCGCCCAGCTCGACCGCTGCTCGAAGGCGCGGTAATAGTCGATGATAGCGCTCTGGATGCGGGCGGGGGATACGTCGAGGTCCCGGAGTTGCTCGACAAATAGACGGGTGTCGTTGGCGACGTCGATCCGCCCGTCGGGCATCCGGCCGCGGAAGGTGATGGGCAGACTGTCGGACCGGTACTCTTCGGCAATCGAAGAGAGCTTGTCCGACACCTCATGGCCGTAGACCGGGCCTATTCGCTCACCGGTGAGTACCTTGATCATCAAGTCCATCCACCAGCCTTCCAGCCGCTGGAAGAGCGGACCCCGGACGTCCCGGCGGACGGTCCTTAGATGCTGGTCGAGCACGATCTGCGAGATCGTGTCGATACGCGGGCTTCCGTCCAGAATGAGGATCCGGCCATAGAAGTCGACGAGTTCGTCCTCCGTCAGTTCGGCCAGATCCGTCTTGGTCTTGCCGATCGTCGCAGAGGTGCTGCGATCTAGAAGCATTGCGGCCATTGCTGCTCGATCTGCCGGATCGCTATCGACCTCCGCAAACAGCGTCAGCTTCGATCCCGGCGCGATGACCGCCGTCGTGAACAAGACGAAGTCGGCGTTAGAGCTGATCCTGCCGTTGTCGACATAATAGGCCAGCCATACCCTCACGGATTTCCAGAAGTCGACGTCCAAATCCGTCAGCCTGTCGCCCTCGGCCTTGTGCTTCAGCGATGCCAGAGTCTTTCGTCCGCTCGCCGTGTCAAACTCGAGATCGTCGCTTTTCTCGATGAGAAGCGAGGTGCTTTCGGGCAGGGACAAAAGCCTCAGCAGCGCTAGCCTGGGCTGATAGATGAAGCCAAGTCCTGACTCCGCAGCGGAAAATATCGAGCGAGGTTCAGGCATTGTGTACGGCATCCCTTACCGCATGATGTCCTACGGTCATCCAATGAATCCCCTCATCGTCGCCTGATCATGGATGCAACTTCAGCTCGAAACAATAACTGAATAGCTACTCGAAGCGCATCAGCCTGTCGGGGCAGACCGTCAAGCCCTACACGATCTTTGACGCCTCGATCACCAAGGGGCTTGGCTTTGCCGAACTGATGCTGCGCGTCGATAATATGTTCGATAAGGTGTACGCCGCGTCGGGTTTTTCGGCGCAGAGCGGGCATTTCCCCGGCGAGCCGCGGACATTCCTGGCCGAACTGCGCTTTCAATTCTGACCATGGATCAGTCCCGCGTGAAAAAGGGCCGGTCGCTCTGGTGGGTAATGCATAGCTGGATCGGCCTGAAACTGTCGATCTTCCTGACTTTCATCCTGGCGACGGGCACTTTTGCCGTGTTCGCGCATGAAATCGACTGGCTGGCGACGCCTGCCATGCGGGTATCGCCCCGGTCAGAACCCGTCGCGTCATGGGGGGCGTGGGCGCAGGCTGCGGCCCGCGCCACACCGGAGGCCCGGCTCCAGACGCTCTATGCGCCGATCGACCCCTGGTTCACGGTGGAGGCCTGGGTCAGTCGCGGCAAAGGAGCACCGGAGCGGGTCTATGTCGACCCCTGGACGGCGGAGGTCACCGGCAGGCACGGCTGGGCCAATGTCCACCGTTTCCTGCGACAGGCCCATCGCCACCTGATGCTGCCGACGAAGATCGGCATACCGATCGTCTGTTCGCTGGCCCTGTTGCTCGCGATGTCATTGATATCGGGTATCGTCACCTACAAGAAATGGTGGCGCGGCTTCTTTCGAACGCCGCGCGGCGGAGATGTTCGGCGGACGACCGGCGATTTGCATCGTCTGATGGGTTTGTGGAGCCTATGGTTCGTGACGCTGATCGCGCTGACCGGCCTATGGTATCTGGTGGAGACGTTGGGCGGGAACGCCAAGGTGCCCAAATTGCCGGATGTGGCGGCTGGTGCGATGCCGACCGGAGCCGCGCTGGACCGGCTGGTCGCCGTAGCGCGCCGCGCCGATCCTGCGCTCGATATTCGCGAAATTCGTTTCACGCCAGACAATGGCGTCATCTTCCTGGGCCAGTCCTCCGCCTGGCTGGTGCGGGATCGCGCCAATGCAGTGGTTGTCGATCCGGCTACGTCGCGCGTCGTCGCGCGACTCGACGGACGCGCCTTGAGCGCGCATCAGCGTATTTCCGAAATGGCCGATCCGCTGCATTTCGGCACGTTCGGCGGGCTTTGGACAAAAGCCATCTGGTTCCTGTTCGGCGCGCTGCTGACGGCGATGGCCGTCACCGGCACGATGATCTACGCGATGCGGCTGGCCCGAGCGGCGCGATCCGAAACTGGTAGCATGAAGATCGCCTGGGAGGGCATGGGTGTCTGGGGATATGTCGGCGTTGCCCTCATTCTCCTTACCTTGACCCTGACGCCGGGATCGATTGGTGGGGCCAGTTGAAGGAAGTTCGGTAGAGTCAGGAAGTGACGCGGTGCCGTGCGGCGCGCTTGTGGGGCTTGCCAGACGATCCGTTTCTACTCCCTGCTCATCGAACCGGACGTGCAGATCTCCCGCATCCGGCTCTCGGACAAGACATCACGCCTTCACCGATGGCAGGCTGCGGCCACGGCAGCCAGACGCACGAGGCCGAACCGCTCGTATAGCTCAGGGTCGTGATAGGCTCCCTCTCGCCGTCATCTAGTCTTGTATTTGGCGCGCAGCCACCGACGCAACCGCACCACTGTGTAGCTGTCGATGGCCCGGTATCCCTTTCTCGTGGTACCAACCGAGAAGTAGTTGGCCCAACCGCGCAGCACCCGGTTCATCTTGGCCACCAGATATGTGGTATCCTGCCATGTGCGCGCTCGGTCCGTAAGCTCGTGGATCGTTGCGCCAGCCTTGAGCCAAGGTCTGTTAGGGTAGGATGAGAATGCAGCCCGAGCAAAATCGACGACCGCTGACGCTCAACCTGCCGCATGGGAATGACGGGTTGCCGACGCGAACAGGTGCACCGCAAGCTCGATCCCTGACATCGCACGCCCTACGGCATGGCCCCGACCCGAATATATGGCAGGAACATAGTCTGAACGAATTCGCTTGCCTCCGCGCCTTGGCACATGCCATCCGCCGCGCGCGTGGGGCCAGCTTTCTATCCCGCGTTTACAGGACCAGGTGAATTGTGGCACGCTCTACGCGACAAGGAGAATGCATGCACTTGCGTAAGGATGAGTCACTTGATGCATTGGCTGAGAAAGGCAATGTCGCCCAGTTCGTAAGCTTCGTGCCGGAGCAGGGATCGCCTCGGCAGAGCCGCCTGCGCATATCGGGGCATGTCCCGAACCAGTCCTTTGATGACATTCATAGCGCGATATGCGCCCTTCTGGCTCATTCGCCCGATGGGACCGTCAATGTCCGGAGCTACACACCCGACAGCCCCCGCAGTCGGGAGTTTCTCTATGCCTTGGGTAGTGTGGACGAAGCTGTTTCTGCTGTCGACCGCCTGTCCGCCGAAGGCCTGTACACCATAGTGAATGAAACGGTGGATGTCGCAGATGGTGGCGTATCGGGCGTCGTCCAGGCTGGAGTCATAGAGTTCGCTCCTGACGACACGCCACGCTGCGTCGAAAAACCCGGCACGGCATCCCTGCCCTTGGAACTGGGCACGAAGCTCCTTGAGACAGTTTATGGATTCGCGCCTGATCTCGGCGGTGCCACAGGCCGCGTCGAGTTCAGCATTCATCCAAGGCCTCGTGGGTGGCGGGGCACCCACACCCTGCTCTGGGAGCAGGAAGATATGGGGCAGGAGGAAGAAACGATGGCGAGGCTCGAGTGGCCCAATCGCTTCAGCCGCCACATCGGAGACAAGCTCTATGGCCTATTGATGGCAGATCTTGCTGGCGGCCAGGTTCCCAGGACATTCGCTCTGTCGCGCCGGGTCGCCCCCTTCCTGTTCGGGGCAGCTACTGGCTCCCAGGAGAATTGGATACGCACCTGCCCGACAGAGCAGCAGCCCGGTCTTTTTACGACTCATCGGGGCTGGCTCGACCCCTACAAACTCCTCGCCAGTGAAGACCCCGATGGCACTGCAATCGCATCGATCCTTTCCCAGTCAGGCATAATTGCACATTATGCCGGCGCCAGCCTGGTAGATGCCAATGGCAGTGTCGTTGTGGAAGGCGTGGTTGGACTTGGCGACGCATTCATGCTCGGCACGCACTTGCCGGAAAAGCTGCCGGCCGACATCATCGCCGATGTCGAGCGGGCGCATTGCGCAATGTCGCAGACGTTCGGGCCAGTGCGTACCGAATGGGTGCATGATGGCCAGAGCGTGTGGATCGTCCAGCTTCATTGTGGGGCCACGACGAGCACCGCCCATGTCCTCGTGCCGGGCGAGCGCGACAAATGGATGGGCTTCCAAGCCTCGCAGGGACTGGAAGCTCTGCGAGCGCTGCTGTCTTCGATTGATCGCGATGTAGGCGTAGAGATTGTCGGCGAGATCGGTATTACAAGCCATATGGCCGATGTTGTACGCAAGTCAGCTGTGCCGACCCGCGTTGTGAGGGCCTGATCGTCAGATCCTGTCGAATACCGAGCCGAAACGAGGGCTGAAGAGGCGTTCATAGGTCTTCAGCAGCGCTCCATCCGTGAGATTTGCGACATAGTCGCAGATTACACGGCTGGGACTTGGGGCGCTTTCGAAGAGGCCCGCCCATTCCGTGGGCATAAGGCGCGTGGGATCCGACGCAATTGCCTCAAATACGGCAACCACCATACGCTGCCCCTTGAACTCAAGATGCTGCACGCGGGGGCTGTTGATTACCAGTCTCACAATCAGTGATTGAAGCTCTTCCAGCAACCGTGCCGCTTCTGGCGCAATCACCGCGCGATAGCGCAGCAGCGGCTCGGAGAAGCATGCCTCTTCCTTGAGTATGATTGAGCGTATGAAATAATGGACAAGCCGCCCGATCGCACCTTTGCGGGAGGAAGGCGCTCCAAACAGCCTTGTAACCAGCTCATCATGGTCTCCTCGACCGCTGGGTACCAACGGGCGCTTCGCGAGCGACGCCAGTAGCTCAGAGCAAAGCTCTCCATCTATCGCAGAATAGAATTGCTCGCGGGTGATGAAGCCAAGCGCAATCGCATCCTCGAGGTCATGCACGCCATAGGCAATGTCGTCGGCAGCATCCATGATCGAACAGTCGAACGATTTGTGCGGGGTGTCGCCATGCTTGCCGTCGCGGAAACTGAGATCGACAAACCCCGCCCGATCATCGCCGCCAAGAGCGGAAAGAATCCAGTCGAAAATGACGTGATCGTCATCATAGCAGGCCTTTACCGGCTTGCAGCTTCTTGCATCGAGCGTTTCGATGGTCGTAGCGCCGGCCGCAAGCTGGGGTTTGATGGCAGGGTTGCGGGCAGCCGAGTAGAGCGAGGGATATTTCAAAATACCAAGGAGGGCCCGGCGAGTGAGGTCGGCACCATGCTCGTCGGAGAAATTCTCCAGCCGCGAAAGCAGCCTCAGCGTCTGGGCATTTCCCTCGAAGCCTCCGGCATCGCGCATGCAATAGTTAAGCGCCATTTCTCCGCCATGGCCAAACGGCGGATGGCCGATGTCATGTGCAAGCCCGATGGCCTGGATGAGCGGTGCGGACGGGACCAAGCCATGGACGGACGCGAAGGCAGGCTCAGCGCGAAGATGCTGTGCTATGCCTTCCGCGACCTGGGCGACTTCCATGGAATGAGTGAGGCGGCTACGATAGAAATCATCGTCACCCAGCGAGAGTATCTGTGTCTTGCCTTGGAGGCGACGGAACGCGCCGGAATGGATGACGCGCGCATAGTCTATCTCAAAATCGGTCCGGACATCATCGACATGGCGGGTTCGGCCGCTTGCCCTCTCATTCCATCCTCTGGCAACCTGGCTCATAGCGTGCCTCCGTTCAGGACGAGGTTGAAGCAATAGAAGGTTGCGAGCAGCGTCAGCCCGATCAGGATGATGTGATAAACAAGCATGAACAGCCAATGGAGCAGGAGAGAGTCGAAGAACGTGACCGCAAGCGCGCGTCCCAGCTGCGAACACCAGCGTTGTGTTCGGTTATAAACTCCTGCGCGGCCGTCCAGCAGAAAATAGGCGATCACGACGACCAGTGACACCATGACGGAAAAACCGGTCAAAGCGGGATTGCTCGCCAAAGTTGGAACCCAGCCATCCAGACCTCCCAGTCCTATGGTGCCTGGAGCAAGTCCCTCCTTCACCTTCGCGAGCGCACCGTTGTGCGTGCTCACCAAGGAGCTCACAAGCGCAGTGCTGGCAATGAACATCGTAGGCAGCGCAATGGCGACTTGGATCTTCTGGGAAAGCCTGGTGGAGTTGACGTCGATGCTTGCCTTGATCGAATCTTTCAGGTGCTTGAAGTCATAGTCGTGCACCGAGGTCGATTCTTGGAACCTGACCTTGTTGTCCTGTGTGCGTGTATGCCCCATGAGCGAGGCTTGGAACGCCTCGGCATATGAAATGATACCGAGGGATTTGCGCTGGTCGGTCAGGCCGCCTTCCCGGTTCAGCCGCTCGATTTCGCGAGACAGACTCCATAGCGTCTCGCGCCGCCAGGCAATCTCGTCGTCATGCCCTGGCTCGTTCAGCTTCTTGCCGAAGCGATAGAGGGGCGTAATCTGATCCGAGGTCTCGTCATGATGCGTATGATCGTGGACCACATCCTTGATGAAATAATAGCCCTGCTCTGCGACCCAGTCGAGAAGGTCGTCCTCGACGTCATTCGGCTTCTGGCCATACCAGACGCGACATTCGCCTGTGCGCATCAAGGCAAAATCGAGGATAATTGCCGGACCAGCCTGATCGACATGGTAGCGAACGTCATTGCGTAAGCTATCGATCGTCGTATCGGTTGCTTCGCTACTGCAATCCGAGGCTGGATTCATGCAAGGTGTGCGAAGGAGGCGGTCGATCTCGCGGATTGCCACCTTCTGTGCGGCCTTGGCCTTCTTGCTGTCCATCCGCGCCCAGAGCCGGATCGTGCCCCGAATCATGCCTTGACGATCCTTTTCAGGATGAGGCTTTCCGTCCCTGATGACTGGAATGTCCGTAGCCGCAGTTTCGGCATCCAGCATCCAATGCAGGGATATGTCGGGAGCAATGATCTTCGCGAGCCATTCAGCCAGCGGATAGTCGTTGACGGTCCGATGCTGGTGCACCAGCACGATCCTTGTCGGCCGTTTGCGAAGCGGTTCGGTGAAGCTTTCCGCCCTCTTAGCCGCGCCAATCATGCTGAATGACAGGTGGCTCCGCACGTTGGGAACCCAGCCGGCATAGCTGCGATATGCCTTTATCCAGGCATCTGTCTCCTGCTGTCCCCCCATGGCCGTCTAGTTTAGAAAACGTCCTTCGAGATGGTACGGGTCTCTCGAACCTTGAACTTACCATTTTTGTAACGGACGCCAATGCCAGCACGCGTCGGCACCAGAGAGCTACTATCTTGCCGACGAACCTTGGCCCGCAAGAACGCGGAAACCGTTACACCAGCTCGCTCGAATTCGCGCGCATCAGCCAGCCCGCCGCGCCATATACGCGCGGCAGCAGCTACCAGCGACATCAAAAGCCATAGCAAGAGCGGTAGCGCTGCGGCTGCAATAACAACGATGATCATTGTTCCCATTACGTTCGTGCTACCTGATTGGTTGCGTCCTTGCAACATCTTGTCGCGTAAACCCGTAACTCTCCCGATCGTATGAAGCCGGGGCAGCCTCATTTTTGATGATCGTCTGCTCCTCTCTAGCACATTTGATGATCGCGAAAAGGCGATGTGCTTCCATCAAATTGCTTTGATGACGAAAGTCGATCTTCAAACCTGAAGCCATCCGAGCAGGGATGTGCCGCCATCGCTTCTGCGGTCGACCCATCCTCCGCCGTTCAGATGCCAAATTTCTATACCTATTAGCAGACCGTCGGCTTCTTCACTCACCCCGTTTTCGAGTGGTCGATAGCGGATATCAGGCTCCGGGCTTTCAGGCTAAGATAGCTGCCGTTGCCACCCGGGCGGCTCCCGACCAGTTCGATTTGTCGTGCCTGTCGAGAACCACTATAATTTGCTCTAAATCAAACTCAGCGACTATCAGATGTATCGCCTATAATCCGGGCTTACCACTTGGCCTTCGCTCATATACTTCAGCACCTCACCAACCTTTCGGGCAGCTCGAATTGGTACCGGCAGCCGCTGGTTCATCTGGGTCGAATTCCAGTTGATCTTCGTCAGCGAGAAGACCTCTTCCGCGATCTGCGCCACGGTGCTGTCGCTGCTGGGGTGAGGGCATAGTAGCAGTGGCCGAGGCACGTACAGCCCAGGATAAGTACCATAATATGGAATACTCCCGTTCGTGTAGAGCAGCCCCTTGCCATCTAGCTCAACGAACGTGCCTCGCAGGACCGGGTAATCACCATCCCGAAGGATTTTGGCGTCATAGGACTCCTGAACCCACACTAGATCCCGATACTCAGTCTCCGATTCGTTCAGCGCGCGCAGGATGCCGTCAGCCTCCTCGGCACGAAACCTTGATGTCTTTAGGATGATTACCCGGGCCGGAGCATGTTTATGATGGTCGCGGTACGCCTTCAGCGCCCCCTTTACGAGTTCATAAGCGTCAGCCTCGGTCATGTAGGGATGCCGACCGCGCGTCTCAGTCTGGGCACGCTTGCCTTTCAGGATGAATCCTCGACCTCGTTCGTCGAACATCTGGGCCGCGCTGGTCCAGAGTTGTTGGCCGCTAACATCGCGGTAAAAGCTGACGCCGATGTAACAGGCGCGAAACTCGCCTTCCTTCGGCAGGCGACGCCACGGGATGCGACCAGAGCCCTTATAGTAAAGGGTAGTAAGCAGGTTCCAGGTGCGCCCGGCCTGGTCCTGAATTTTTCGATCGCTGCTGACTTTTACTTTTTTGGAGATCTTGGCTTTTTCGTCGATGACGTCCTCCCAGATGATCTGGATCGGGAAGTTGAGTGGCATCGCCCTAGCCTTGAGCAGCCCCCGGAAATTCGGGGCATTCGAACCGCCAGCATCCTCTTGCTCGGTCGTGCCTACAGCATCCGTTCTGGCGTTCCAGACCCGCTCAATCAGCGCGACTGGCAGAGCAATCACCGCAACATCGGGCCGGTTTCCGCTGTCGTCGATCGTTTGAAGGATATCCATGATGGCCTCGACCGCCATCTCGACCGCCTTTGCGTGATTGGGCTCTTTCATGATCCGATCGATCTGCGCCTTGGTCAGCGCGCCGCAGGCGTCGTCGTCAACCTCGAAGCCGCAGCGGAACGGATTGCTATTGTGCAGGCCTGGGAAGTTCGGATTCATGTTCGGGTGGCTTTCCGCCTTAGACGCAAACCCGTGTGCAGCCGCCAAGAAGAACTCCTTCGAGCCTTGGACCGTCTTAGCGTCACCTACCACGCCCAAGCGAATCTTGTCCCCCAGCGGTGCCTGCAGCGGACCAGCATCCATCAGCCCAAGGCGAGGGTCTTGATGGCTATGCTGATCACCAAATTCGAGCAGCGGCTCATCGAATACTCGGCACTCAAATTTCATTGAACAATGACCCCGTCACATCACCATCATCTTGCTCTGCGGACGTTCGTCGGCCCCAGACATCGTCCGGCACAGTAGTTGGCAGCTCGATTTCCGGCGGAGGGTCGAAGCGCAGGGTTACAGGCGGTCCGACAGGCTCGGCAAACAGATCGGTAGTACCGCCCTCATACTGCGTAAGGAAGCGATGCCACATGATCACTTGGCCGCGGATCGCAGCGTTGTTTTCCAACCGCTTCTTTCCCGAGAGCAGAGCGTCCGGGAAAGGATGGCGTAAATAACCGTTTGTTGTGAAGTGGTAGGTCGGGCTGACCATAAGAAACCACTGATCCATCATGCACTCGAACTTGGGCGCGAAAGCATGATGCCTGACGAAACCGACTTTGCCGGGCACCTTCGTGCTCATGGTGACATTAACAAGATCGGCTTTCGTTTTAACCTTGGTCGACTGGTAGTGAAATGTTCGCGGCCGACTGTCTTCATACGCTTTCACGTAGAAGATCCGGTTATCCTTATCCCAAGCCAGATCGTCCTGCATCTGGTGTTGGAGTGTCTGACGCAACAAGAACGCGAAATTGTTCTGCTCGTCGATGTCCTCATGATACCCGATCATTCGGGTTTCTATAGCTTCTACCTGATCGAGTTCGACGAACGAGCCGGTCACCTCCTCACGTGGGTCGTGAAAGGACCAAAACGTGCCATCCTTGATCACCCAGTCGTATCGCGCCGTTTCCCCCGTGTTGTACATTTCCTGGAGCGCGCTTTTGCGATCGAAGGGCGTACTCGCGACGAATATCTCGGTAGGCAGATTGATCGGCAACAGATTGACCAGCGCGGTCTCGCCACCACCCAATGGCGGAACGTAATAACCAAAGCCGTTGATGGGGACCGTCAGGGCGGCAAGCCGATCGAGCGATGACTTGTCTAGCACATCCAAGTTCTTGTCAAACGTGAGCCGACGCTGCTCCACTCCTGGCTGGGTCTGAACCTGTGCCCAGTAGTGGCTGTCGTCACTCTCCCGGTACATCACCACGATGACAGGGAGATTGGACGTCTTCCAGTAAGCGAGGTCCTTTACGTCCAATAGGTATGTGAAGCCGGTGTCCGTCTCGGACGAGTACTTCGCGCCCCGCGTCGACTTGATTTGCACAGCAATCATGCGGGCCGTCGGTTCGCCATCGATCATGACTTCCGCCAAGCCGTCGATGCCCGCCTCCAACCGACTGCGCGAGTCGAACTGGAAGCCCATGGACAAGAAACGCTTGCGAACTGCCGCCTCGCCCAACTCGCCGATCAATTGGTTGTCGGTGATCTTTTTCGCCATGGCTCGATGATAGAACATCGTTGCGACCACGCCATCTCGATTTTCGAGAATAGTGATTTTCTACGATTTCCCGCCTGTTGCCCCTTGTTTTTTGCCTCGCGCTTTCGCTCAAACTAAGCGCGTGCTCGCGGACAAGCGGCATTCCCAGGAGGTGCGCTACAGGGAAGGGAGCCACGGCCATCGGACGGGGGTACCAGTCGCACATTCAAGCCAAAAAGCTCTGCAAAGGCATTACCCGATTATACGATGGTCCGAGCAACCATTGCTTGAAGCAATTCCTCGCGCACAAGCGCCTTTCCGTTGAGAATTACCTCGCCAAAGGTGTCGTCAATGACGCGATCGTGACCGTCATGAACGTGCACATGGATCCCGTATTCCTGTGGCCTGCTGGCGGTCCATACAATCGCCGGGGTCGACGCCCAGACTGTGTAGCTGTGCCCTTCATAGTCGTCGAGATTCAGACTTCGATCGGGCAGAAGACAAGTAAGATGAGTTGCTGTTCGATCGTGCAACGGCTGTAGCGGCGTCGAGATTATCGCACCCTTGCTCCAGTTGCTGTCCTTTCCGCAATTCGCGCAAAAGTGCTTGCGATGAGGGGTCTTGCCAAAATCACCTAGGTCAAGATGAGGATGCCCGCAGTTCGAGCAGTCTATACAGCCCATTTCCTGATGCGCTTCGAGCGCGCACACAAAATCGAAGGCAGCCGGTGGGGTGATATCGACCCGGAAAGTGCTATCGTCGCCAAACAGACCTTGCCGCGTCGGATAAACAGCGGAGATTACTGCGAAGTCTCTGTCGACGCGTTTATGGGAATTAGGCGTGTCGCGCACGTGGACGTGGATTTTTGGCGGGCGGGGTTTAATCTCAACGGTGGAAAGTGCCGCAGGCATTGAACACCAGACCCCGACCTCCGCATGCTTATCGAGGTACACCGTGTAGGGGTTGATCTCGTAGTTCATGAGCTGGGTGTGGTTGGCGCATCGCATTTCGTTTGTCGACTGCAGCGCGGCGAGATCCGCCTTGATGCCCCAATGGCTCTGGTGCGTCCGGCACCACCATCTGTTGGCACCGTGTCGGTACTTTCCTGCATAAACGAAGTCGCATGGCAGCTCAATTTCAGTGGCGCGCTTTTCCGTGAAGTGGCGGAGAATGTCAGGTGAGCGAACCTCAATGTTTCCTATTGTCTGTCCATCCGCCCAGCACACCGCGCCACGTTCTTGCAGTTCGTCTTCAACAACAATCGGCCGTTCGTCAGTGATCTTGCTGACGAGTGTCCGCTCCTGCCCAAGGCCGCCTTTAGCCCACCAGAGCTCGACGCACCCAGACGTGGGACAAATTTTCCTCTCGATTATCATCGATTTCCTCCCGGAGTAGCTCACGGTCGGGTACCGCGCTTCGATCGCAAAACCTCCCGCGGAAATCCACTAAGAGCGTTCTGCTGCCCCCCAGCCTCTATAAGGGCCTGTCGTTTAGCAACATCACGCCGCAGCGCGCGTAGCCAGCAATGTCGACCCAGGAATCGAGATGGTCTGGCGTTTGCACTATACGCGCCACCTTCGTGATAACCATACCTAGGATCTCACGGATTTGCAGATCCCTGCACTCATCCACTACGGACCTCAGCGCGGCAATACGACGATATGTGTCTTCGGGAGCGCCGTAGATGTCGCGTCGATCAAGGGTCACGGTCGCGTAGGCCGTATCGAATTGCTCTAGCAAGCTGGTCGGACGCTGACCCTCGCTCATTGCACTTTTCCAAAATTATTCACGCGGCTTCCCCCACACAAAAGAAATCACTCGGCAAATCTGGTAAGAAGCCGCCGCAATCCCGCATTTGATTGTAGCCTGCGAAAGCCTCGGTGCACATCAGCAACGAGGCTTCAACAGAGAGCTTCAGCAAGCGAAGACTACCCATAACTCTGGGAGCCCCGAGCATATTGGTGGCGAGCCGTCGAGCTGCAGCGTCATCGGTGCAAAATGCGCGATCCGTTGTTTCACAAATCGAGATGGATTCGAGTTCACCGTCGCCGATGTCGTGGTTGGTGACCAGCTCCAAAAAACGATCCGGCGAAATCTCATCATCTGAAACGAAATGGACGCGCCCGGCCGCCTGCAATGAGATGATCTCGGCAGCGCAATGCAATCCGCATTCCGAAACTACGATCGGAGACAGGGCGACCTCGGTGTTCGGCAGGCCGCAGACGATTGCGAGCTTCCCACAATTGTGAAGGTTTATGGCCGCACAGGCATCAATGAGTAGTCGCACGGCGCTCACCCATCGATGCGTGGGTCTCATAGAGGCTTTCGATCGTCGTACCGAGCCGATCAGCGATCCAAGACGGCGAGGCCGCGCCACGGGCTACGCTTTCATGGACAAACTTCATCAAAATCGGAGACACGACATCGAAGCTAATCTGCTCCCGAGGCGGTAGATTCAGTGCTTCGGCACGCTTCTCGGGGTTTTGGTGATGATCACGAATATACTGCGCGAGAGAGGCGGCGCCGCCAGGGGGTAAAAGGTCGAGATTTTCGCAACGTCGCGCAGCGACATCGAACGACACGCCATGCAGACGGGCGAGAATCAAAATTTCCACATCGCCGATCTCGTTGCTAGATGCGCCGATGAACCGACGTATTGCCTGCAGCGACCCGCCGACCGCTTGTGGCGGGAGCAGGAAGGCTGAAGAGAACGCATCAGCAAAGCCTTCCACGCGGTTGCGAAAGCTCCCGATGTTAGATGCGAGATCGAGGTGCGCAGACTTTACTGAATGATGGGCCACGACGTGGCCCAGCTCATGCCCAAGGGTGAACAACATGCGCGCGCGAAAGCGCGGTGAAACGAACACAAACAAATAGCCGCCCGCAGCAACAGAGGCGCCTTCAAACTTGGAATTCTTGAGTTGACTGACGATCAGTCCATCAAGGGCGCGTAGGCGTTGAGGAAGGTCGATAGCTGGGCTGTCGACCTCGCCTGGGTAAATAACAGTACGCAGCTCAGCTGCTAATCGCTCGGCTTCATCATAGGTTTCCGGCCCCCGCAGGCCGAATTGTCCGATCCATTCGGGAAGGCGTTCGCGAACAGGGAGGATCTTTAACGCAGCGTCCACAAAGCCAGCCAATCGGTCAAGCGTCGGTTCACGCTCTGAGGCAGCAGCCTCCGGTGCTCGGAAGAGCGTCCCAAGCGCAGAACTGTTTGCAGGCGATCCAGCAGAGGTGAACGCACGCATTGATAACTTAAGCCCACGAGCTAAAGCCCGAAGCTCGGATGCGGTTACCGGAGAGCCGTCGAGAATCTCTTTCACGCGCTCTACTGCCAAGCGAGTCCGCGAAGCGATCTCACCAGGTTGGAGCGAAAGCGCCCGGAGGGTGGCAGCGACGTTTACCATTTAAGCTGACTGTTGCTTGATTCCCTGCAGCCAGTCCAGGGTCTTCTCGATCTGGACCTGATCTAGTCGCGCCCAGCGCCCCATCAGGTCGATAACCCGGTTGGCGCGTCGCTTCTCCAAAATCGAAGAGAGCCGGTCCAAAGTTTCACTTCGGCCTTGCGCCACCTCCGAAGGCGTTTCAAGCGCCACTGGATTAACGCCAACCAGATAATTTTCTATGCGGCTAGCGAAATTGGTTGGGCTGTGGGTGTCGAGGGGGTGCTGATTGCCGGTACCGTCAATCAATATGTTGCCGACGACTTTTCCTTCAGCATTCAATTGGAGCCGGTTCTCCGGGAAGCGCTCGTACGCCGCTAGTGCATCAATTTTCTCCGCCACTTCGAAACCGCCGACAACATATTGCTGAACGCCTCTGGTGGTGCCGCTGATGACAAACACATAGTCGCCTGGCCGCACCACGCGCCGGATAGGGGGCATGCAACCACCAAGAGTCGGAGTATTCCTAAATATAGGGTCATTTAGGTTTCGTTTACGCTCGGGGTCCGCATTGGGACTGCTGATGTAGATATAACCTTTCATGAATCGTCACTCCCCCAACCGACAATCGCGCACGAAATAAAAGGCTCCAACCGAAAGAAAAAGCCTTATTTGAACAAGCATGGCATGTGTGCCGCTGCGTATCAAGCGGCCGCATTGATGCAGCTGTTCGGTCTTGAGCTGGATGGAACCGTATCATGATGTGAACGCCGGCCAACCCGGCAGGAATGGCTGCCAACGATCGGCTGAACTTCAAGCGGACTGAGAACAATGTCCTAGCCATTGCGCTCAAAGCCGCCGTAAGACGAAGTCGGTAACGTCCGCTTTCCTTGGTCGAATGCTCAAGACCGGACGGAGCAAAGTGTCCCATTTATGCATTTACCCCGCTCTGATTTCTTGACCTGCGCCAAAGATGCGGCATACCCTGATCTTCGCGCCATTTCGCGGGACGCTGCAACAGGCCCAACCCACTGACCCCGGCTCCGAATACACCGGAGAATGCAGTATAAAGTCCAGCTCAGATATCGGTGCTAAGACAAAGACCTCGTTCCCACAGCCACGCTTCAATCTCGGCAAGAGTGACCTTGCCCGAATTGCCTACATTCATTATTTTACCGCGCGTCAATGTTGCAACCCGCTCCGGAAGTAGCCGGTCGCGCTCAGCAGGGTCCGCTTCCGGCTCGATGACTAAATATCGTAACACGTTGTTGGCCCGGCCTGACAATGCCGCACGGTTGGTTTGAATAGCTTCCTCCCGGGCACGCAACTCTTCACGTGACATGACATCGCGCACCCGGCCGATGCTGATCCCAAATGCTGCGGCAATTTCGCGCGGTTTCATGCCTTTGGCTTTCATGGCAATCATACGCTTTCCGCGCTTCTCTGCATCGCTTGGCTTCTGTCTGGGTTGACGCATCGCAGGGCGTTTCACCTCGATTACGCGAACACCGTCCCAGAAGCGAATGGTGTGCAATGACCGATATCTGATCGCATCCATTGCCCATGTTTTTGCAGCGTCAACATCTGGCACATCGACCAGCCTCATTGATGGCTCGCCATCGTCGGAAACCAGATAGAATGCAAACGCAGGCACAAGTTCGTCCTTTGGAAAGACCATGATTTTCAGATAAAATCATTCCGTCGGCAAGATTGCAATTGCACCGCCGTACGGCGCAAAAATACGCCGACACCAGCAAGGAACAGCAGCATATTTGCCGAAACATTCGCCCGACAATGTTTCATCTGATATTGAAAGGGCTGGACACGCAAACCTCATTCGCACGATTTAGGCGGGACGTCCGTGCGCTTTTCTCGCTGCTGTCGCTCTTGATCAAGTTCACGCGCGATCTGACGGCCCAGGAGGCGCGCAAGTCGTAGGATGGCGGCATCCGCTTCGGTAGAAAGACGGGGAGGCGCATCTCGATTGGGCCGCTTCTTCTTCATCGCGGCCGTGTCCAGGATTTGAAGTGTGCCCAGTTGTTAGAACCGTAAAACAAAGCTCGATGGAGGGCAGGAGGAAAGGAGGGGGCAGGAGTTTTGCGGCGGCCATGGGCGATCGGTCCACGGTGATCAGGGCGGATCGGTTTCCAGTCGGATGAACCTGTGTTATTTTTCCAGATGGAAAGGCTCTGCAGATGCAGGATGTTGATCACGTTGAAAGAACAGATGAGGCAGGCTCGCCATCGCCGCGTGCTGCCGATTGGTTTTGGCGGCCATGGTACGCGAAACTCTACTGGGTGACGGCGCTGCTGTACTGGATTGGTCTCGAGATCATGATAACCATCCCGTATGACCGAGTGAATAGCTCCGTGGCCAACACCATGGTGCTGCTCATCATCGTCTTCAATCCGATCACGGTGATAGCCGTGCTGGGATTTGGCTTCCTCAAAGCCAAGGTCGCATGCGGGAAATGGGTGATAACGCAAGGACCACCTTCGCAAAGACCTATGATCGATCCTTACACAGATCCCTTTGATATACGATCTGGGAGTATCCACCATAGACATATCGGCTCGTAGAAAGATGAACATTAGGGATCTCGGCGCTCCTTGAAGCTCGGGTCTCCGTCCGCTGGACCCTTATCTCGATCCAATAGCGATCGACCTGAACTCAAGATCGACGATTGTTCCATCGATGTCAGAGGGGCGGTAACCTGCATGGTACCACGACCAGAATCTGCTTGTTCTAAGTAGCGATTTCGAAGGCCTTGATTGCCGAGAACGCCGTCGCTCAATTCCTTTGCAAATGCTTCTTCGGGGCGTCCCGAACGGGCAGCAGCGTTTTCTGCCGACGCGATGACCTCACGAACATCGTAATTCACGATGTCCATCGACGACTGTGCCGAAACGGTCGCAGCTCCCCGATCAGAGATATCCATTCCCAGCTTGCCGCTCAGCGATCCGGTACCGTTACCGGAGGTACCCGCTTTACCTTCGTTACGTTTGCCGCTGGCGCTGACGCCCCTGCTAGCCGTTGCGGAGAGATCCCCGGACACGCTCTGGGTGTTTGAAGTCTGATGGTCTGCGGTACGGGAAAGCGACCGTTGCCACCCTGTCTGCACCATGATCGCGGTGACGTCGCGCTCCAGCGTATCAGCGATCTGCGGTTTCAGCCGCCAGTCACCCCGCCGATCCATCTCGAACCCGCCGCGCAACCAGTTGGCCATGGCGGCCTGGCCTTGCGCGCCGCTGCCCAGGAAATGCTCGATGGTGTCCGGCCCCGCCTGTTTGCCGGCTTCGAACCGCGTGCTGGTATCGTTGCGCGCAGACTGGCTGAACCCGGTGCTGCTGGAGACGAGGAGATCATTATGGGCAAAACTGAACCGGGCACGCCCACCATTGGCGATCGCGCCGAGCTGGCTTTCGTTGATCAAGCCACCTCGCCACATCTGCGCGGCTAGTTCCGGCGTCAGGTTGAGGCCGATGTCCCCATTTTGGTCCATGGCGATCTGGCGCTTCGACATCTCCACGCCATGCTCGCGGAGCAGCGCCTGGGTGCGAGTGAGCCGCTCCTTGTCGACGGTGCCGGTCAGTCGCTCGTTGCGTGCGCGATCGGCGATGCCTTCCGCACCGCCTTCAGCCATATCGACCTGATTTCCGGCAGTGCCCGCCAGCGTGCGAATGAAAGAATCCAGACGCGCGGCTTCGCGGACCGACACGCCAGCGGCAGCAGCGCCTTGTGCAAAACCGGCATTGTCCGCCTGGTGCCGTTGCTCGCCTATTTGGGCCGAGCTGCGCACGCCATCAGGACCGATCTCGCGCTGGGCATCAAGCTTGCCCGACCGCTCGGCAAAATCATAACCAGCGGCCTCGCGCGTGCGGCCATAGACACTCGTGCCCTCGCGCACGGCTTGCGCTGTTGCTCCGTCGGCAGTGCCGACCTGAACAGCGGCATTATAGCTTTCCAGGGCGCGCAGCACCTGCGCCTCGTTGCGCCCGGTCGAGCGCGACAACTGGCTGATCGCGCTCGATCGCGCTTCGCCCGAAAGTGCATTGATGAACCCGATGCGCCGGCTTGTCTCGGTGACCGAGAGACCGAGCATCCCTGCGGCTTCGCGCTGCCCGTGATTATGCCCGGTGCGATGGGCCTGTTCCGTCGCGACATTGCCGCGCTCGACCGCCGCAACCCTATCGCCGGCATAGTCCCGACGTCCCTCCATCGCGCCAACCTGAGTCTGCGCGGCAGTCAGGTCATTACGGAGCATCTGTTCCTGATCGAAGGCGTTGGCCGTGATCTTGGCGAAGGTCGGATCAGCGCCCGCCTGAGCGATAACGGTCGACGCCTTGAGCGCCGCATCCTTTGCATCATAGCCACTGCGCTCAAAATGCCGCTGCGCGCCCGATTGCATCATCTCATAGGCTTGGCTGTCGCCGAACGCCTTCCACTGCACCATGTTCTGCGCGAAAGTGGCAAAAGCGCGTTCGCCACCCTGGCCTTCGCCGAAGTAGCTCGTGCCAAGCTTGCGGAGCGCGTCTCCCTGCGCAAAATTGTGGATTGCGGACGTCGCCGCATTGGCGCGGATCGCGCTGGCCGTGGCGGGATCGCTTAAATTCCGCCCGGCAAGGGCAGGGGAAAGCCCGCCCAGCTCCCGCGCGGCATCGGCCCGGCCAAGCCCGAACGCCGCAGTTCCGGTCGCGCCGCCGCCATGTTCTCCGATGACCGACCCGGCTGAAGAAAATGCGCGATCGAGCCCAAAACTGCTGCGCTCGCCAAAATCGCCGAACCCCG
Source organism: Sphingobium sp. KKT206 (assembly GCF_055640555.1). Classification (NCBI taxonomy): domain Bacteria; kingdom Pseudomonadati; phylum Pseudomonadota; class Alphaproteobacteria; order Sphingomonadales; family Sphingobiaceae; genus Sphingobium; species Sphingobium sp. KKT206. The sequence goes on along the minus strand of NZ_CM145764.1, from coordinate 2,811,901 downwards.
TCGATGTCGAGCGCCGCGCCATCGTGCCACCAGCCGAAGCCTGTGCCTCCAGCGCAGTGGCATAGCCCTCGCTGGTCCCGACGGTTGCCGCCGCCATGCTGCCCTGGCCCTGGACACCGAGCATGCCTGAAGTGAACGCGGTGAACATGTTGCCAGAAAAGCGGAACACGGTGAACACGAATGCGCCCGCCAGGCCCGCGGCTGCGGTTCGGAACGAGCCGAAGATCGCCAGCGCCTTCATCGCTGCCGACGGCGCGAGAATCCAGCTATCGGCAGCCACGTTGGTCGCGCGCAGTTCGGCCAGCACATCCATCGCCCGGCCAAGGGTGAGCTGGTAAATGCCCGCATCGATCACGCCCCACAGCGCGACAAACACGAACAGGCCGAGTGCGAAGCTTGCGACCCGCAGGTTGATCGGCGTCAGGATGAACAGCAGCGCGATCGGCATCATCATGAGCATGATCGCGAACACCGAAGCCCGGATGGTCGGCATCCACGCATTGGCCGTCGAAAGCGTCGCAAGTCCGTTGGACTCGATCGCCCGGTTCGCCATCACACGTGCGGTCGCAGCCGGTGAATCCTCGAACAAGACATCGCCGACCGTCTGACCGAGCAGGATGTTGGTGAGGAATGTCTGCCGACTCATCGATTGGCCCAGCATCATGTCGCCCAGCGCGTCGATCTGCTGGCGGCAGCGATCGCGCTGGCTGGTCTGGTTCACATCGAATCCGGTGCGCGCGCAGACCTGATCGCTGTAAGCGTCGAACGCTGTGGCATCCGACAGACGGTCGGCAATATGGGCCCAGGCTGCATCGCAGCTCATCGTCGTGCCGCCCTTGTCGCTCGCCGTATAGACGGTCGAGAAGGTGGCGGGGCCAGCCATAGCCGCAAAGGAAGCGGGGAGGTCAGTTGAGGTGCGGAACAGCTGATCGTCATCGATGCCATAGGCCGGCGAGACACGCGCGACCGGATAGCATTGCCGCACATAATCCTTCACCGTTGCATCAAGGAAGGTGTCTATGATCGGGCTGCGCGGCGAGACTGCGTTGAGGAACAGGTCGAACGCATGGCCGCCAGCGCCAAATTCCAGCTTGGCATTGGGGTCGGTGGTATTGTCGTCGATGGTTTCAGCCAGCGCCCGTTCCATCAGGTTGGTGACACCCGCGACCAGCACGATGAGATTGGGAACGTCGCCGACCGGCTGATAGGCGTTGCGCACCCGGTCATAGATATGGACGGTACCGGTCGTGGCGATCATTCCGGCGAACAGGCCTATACCGACCAGCATCTGGAAGCCGAAGGCAACCAAGCCCATGCCAGAACCCCGAATGCTGGCGATAACCGCGCCGAACGCAATGCCGACCACCGCGACAATCAAAACCAGCGTCTCATAGCGCGGATCGCCGAAGATCATCGCCACCAGGTGGAAGGCATCGACGGTTTCGGAAAAGCCGTCCCAGGTGTGATAGCTGGCATCGATCGCTAGCGCAGGCGCGGCGCTCAGCAAGCCGAACAGGACGCACGCCAGGCGGATGAGATGACGCATGGCTCGCCTCACCGGTTGCGATTGGCGTTTGCGCCAGCGGCGTCACGCGCATCACGGTCGCGCTGGCGCACCACCCCGGCATAATTTGCCGAGAGGTTCGCCTGGTTCATGGCCGCGATGTAGGACTGGCGCATCTGCGCGCGCTGGCGCAACACTTCGTCGCGCAGTTCGCTTAGCTGCTCGATGCCCTTGGTCAGGATGCGCGTCTGGCAGATGTTCGTGTTGTCCGCGTCAGCCGCGCCCGCTGTCGTCACGCCGCGCTCTGCATTCTGGAGCGCAAAGTCGATAGAGCGGGTCAGATCATTGAGCATCTGATAGGCGAGGGTGAGGGCGACCAGCTCGTCGGTGTCGGCGATCACGCTGTCGGTCAGGCCCTGCCGCACGCCCCATTCGAGCAGCCGATAGACCGGCAGGGTCCGCACATTGGCGACGAACTGCTTTTCTTCAGTGGTCAGCGCGGCGCGGGTACGGATCTTGGCGGCCACCGATTCCATCCTTTCGCGCGCCAGCAGCAGCGCGCCGCGCCCGGCGCCGTTCACCGAGCAATCCGAAGCTGTCGCGGGAATGTTGAGCGCGCGGGAGGGCACGCGTCCGGTCAGAAAATCATCGGCGCTCTCGCTATCCTGGCGCGGGCAGGCGGGGATGGCCGAAAAGAGCGGCACCTTGTCCTTATCATCCCAGCGCATATAGACGTCGCCCACCCGTGCGCGCATCACGCCGGCCCAGTCGGACGCCCCGACGCGCGCGGCGGCATGCGCCAGCAGCGAGCCGGTCTTGAAGATGTCGGTGACCTCGGCCGGGCAGTTCGCGAGCGCGTCCTTGAGATCCTCGGTCGGATTGCCCTTATTGGCCTGTATCTTCTCGCGACTTTGTTGCCAGCTATTGGCATAGCCTGCACGGATCGACTTGTAGCCGGTCATCTCCTCGACGATCCCCGACATATTATCATCGCCTTTGGCGATCTGCACCATGCGGTTGGCGAGACGGCAGTCGTTCACCTGGATCGAATTGAGGTAATTGGTCGCTGCCTCCATCTTCGAGATGATGTTACCCATTTTCTCGTCGAGCGTTTCGAGCAGATATTGGAAAGCGACGGCCGGCGCGGCCTGCAGGATCGTCTCCAGCTTCTGGACCAGATAGTCGGGGTCGAGAAACGACATGCCGCCCAGAAACATGTCGATGCCGCCGCAGCCGGCCTTCACCTTGGGAAGCGTCAGGCTCATCAGATAGTCGTCATGGACATCGACGCGGCCCGACATGCCGCCCGCGGTCACATAGCCGCGGGTCTGGTCCTCGAAGCTGCCCGGCGAGCTATAGGTGACATTATCGAACCAGCTTTCGGCCCAGCCTTGTGCATAGGCAGGGGCCGCCTGGCCGCATGACGCGACGAGAATGGAGAAGGCGAGGGTCAGACGATATGGATGATGTCGCATGGCAGGCTTCCTGATGAAAATGGACATGTGACGCCGCCCCGCCATGATCAGCGTCGCTTTGGGTTAGGGGAGGTCAGCGCCCTTACGCCGACGATCCCGGTAAATTTCGACATGGCGCGCACGCCTACCGCTGCCCGGGTTCCAGTCAGCATGCGGGCGGCAAGCCAGGCGTTGCGCCCAATATTGGCGCTATGGTCGGTGCCGATCGCGATCGGCACCATGCGGTTCGGGTCGGCAAGCGGCCGGACCCATGCGACGGGGTTTCCGACCCAGGGAAGGCCGAGACGTCCCGAGCGCAGCATCGCTTCCTCTTGCCCCAACGTCCGGACGTGCCAACCATAGCGGGTGCGGAAAGCGGAAAGCTTGATCCACAGATCGCCGCATGGCAGGCAGCCGGGCGATGTGCTCATCTCGATAGTGTAGAGCGCGGCCTGGCCACGCAGCATGGCCGCGAAATCGGCAGGAAAGTCGCGCGTGACCGGCACGCGGGCAAGCCACAGACGCATGTCTGCATCTGTCGACACCGGATGAATGGCGGCTCGCCTGGCAAGGCCGCGATCGGTCGGCTGCGCAGCAGCCATTGCAGGCGTCTGCACCGATATTGTCAGCATGAGAGCCCAGGAAAACAGGGCTTGGCCAAGGCGCGTCACGGCCTCGGTTCCCGCGCTTCGACGAGGTCGCCGCCGATCACGCGCGGATCGGTCGAGGAGACCGGCCCATTGGCGAGCGCATCGAAGAAGCCATCTTCCTCGCCAGCTCCTGTAAGCCATTGTTCGGGCCGGATGTCGCCGCGCAGCAGCCGGACCGCCTGATAGGCCATCTGGGCGAGATTGGGATAAGTCTCGACCCCCGCGGCGATCACCATGCGCTGTGCGCTGTTCCGTCGGATCACCATGGTGGTTGGCGTTACCTCGACCCCGAAGCGCTGGCTGAGTTCGGGTTTGCGGTCGAGATCCATCAGGCTGACCTGCCAGCCCATATCCTCCTGGAACCGCTGGACGATCGGCCATTGCACCTTGCAGTAGCCGCAGGAGTCCCGAGCGAACATGACCAGCGCAAATTCGCCGGCATGTGCGCGCAGATAGTGGCGGCGGACCCGATCCTTATGTGCGCCGAGCGCATCGCGGGCCTCGCCGACCATCGGATTGGCGGCCCGGGCGTTGAGTTCGGGGTGAGTGAGCATGGCAAGCTGGGTGACGCCGGCAAAGGCGCGCGCCTTGCGCCGGGCAAAATCCTGCAGCCGCCAGAAGTCGGCGACCGCATCGATAGTGAGAATAGTGGCGGCATAGTCGCGCTGCTGTTCGATCAGCTTGGCGATCCGGGGCGGCGCCCATTTGGCTAGTTCAACCATCGGCGGTATGACGGGTTTTGGGATGACATCATCGGCCGCTTCTTCCGCAGCGCTGGCCTTTGGGGTTTCATACCACCAATAGCCGCGTGTTCCGCGATCTCCCGGGCCTGGAGGCAGGGGCTGCGCACCCGCAATATCGACGGGCAGCAGCAGCAGGGCACCCAGAGCGACGAGGCGCTTCACAGCAGCTTCTTCATGCGGATGAGCCGCGCAATGGAGACCGGACCATAATAGCGGCTGTCATATCCGTCGGGATGGCGCGAGCCGACGAAGATCATGCCATCGGGAATATGCGGACTTTCCGGTCGCCAATGGTCAAGCGCCTTGCCGCTGAGCGATAAGGGTTTGGCGACGCCCATCAGTCTGCCATTGCAATAGTAGCAGCCGGTCCAACCGCGGCCCAGGGTGGCAGGCTTTTCAATCATCACGATCCGGTCGCCTGGCAAGCACAGCGCATATTTGGTGACATTCACTGGCTTGGGGCCGGCCAGCGGATCGGACAGAAGGAACGAGACGAGGTCGCCGTGACGGATCGGGCCGGGGGAGCGGTGCACGACCCAGGCATCGATGGAGGGCGTCATGACCAATGTCATCTGCGGCATCGCCCACCAGGCAAAGAGTCCAATCGGCAGCACGATCCCATAGGCCTTGAAAAGCTGACCCGAACGGGGCGGCTGCCCAAGACCAGCAGCGCCCAGCGCCACGGCTGCGCGCAGCGGCAGATCCTTGAGTTCGCGCCAGACCCGGTTACCGGCGCGCCATGTGAGCAAGAACATCCTGCACCTCCGCCTTGCCGCCAAGGCGGCCATATTCATCGAGAAGCCCGGTCAGGGCAGCATCGCCCAGCACGAGATGCGCTGCGCGCGGGCTCGCCTCGTCGCGCTCGCAATAGGGCCGGGTCGGATCGCCCGGGATCATCGCCAGCGCCGGCACCTGGCTGACGCGATGCTGCCGAAAAATCAGTGGATCGACGATCAGCTGCACGTCGCGCATGGCGCAGGCGGGACCTTCGCAGCCCGGATCGCGGCGCAGTATCGCGGCCGACAGTTGCGCCATCGGTCCAACCTGCCGCATCCCGCCCGGCATGCCGCGAAAAGCCATGACCCCCCTGGCCCGTTCGAGCTGCCCTGCATAAGTGCGCAGTGTTTCAACCGGCATGGAGGAGGACACGAACAGTAGCGGGACCCACTGGTTCGCGCTGCTGCCGGAAACAACGCCAGCCAATGCCGCTTCTTCGGGCTGTTCAAGACCCAGGGCCTGCGCGATACGCCGACTGGCGGTCTCTCGTTCGATGGCCAGGCCTTTGCGCGTCGCCGCGACGTCTGCCTTGACGCGATCCGCCATAGCGGGATCCTGCTTGCGCCTGTTGATCCCCTCGAAGGCGCGACGCTCCGCGCCAGCGTCGGCTTTTGAGGGCAGAACGGGCGAGGCTTTCGTTGAAGCCTTGGCCTTGGCGGCAGCCCGCTTCACGCGCTCCATAGCCGCGTCACCCTGATCCTGGATGCGCGTACGCGCATTTGCGCTCGTCGGCTGTTCGGCCACAGCCTCCGGTTCACTTGCTCGTACCGATGCGGGATAGAGCGCGAGAGCCGCCAGAAGCAGGGCGCGGCTAGTTGCTGATCGTCTGCATATGGGCATCGATCTTGTCCTTCATCTCGATCTGGATTTCGGATTGGGCGCGCGCCTCGATCTCCGTATAATATTCGGAGAGGTCCATTTTGCTGAAATCGAGCGCCTGGAATTCTTCCGGTTTGAAGCCGCGGCAATAGGGCTGCTTCGCGGTGCCCCAGCCGATGGCACTAAAGGCCTTCAACTGCGGGCGGCCCTGTTCCTGGATGATACGGCCAAGCTTCGTGTTGAAGCAGCAATGGCCCCGCGCCTTCTGGACGCACACGCCCAATATGCTCGACGAACAATAGCTGCCGATCTCATGGCACATGCTCGAACCGCGCAGCATGCCTACTTCCATATCCTGCTGGTCGCAGCCCTGGAGCAGGAGATCGATCATGAAATTGACCGCAAGACTGATCGCGATCGATGTGGGATCGATGCCGACGATGATCGCGTTGGCACCGGCACTCGCTGCCTGGCTTGCGGTCGCGCCTGCCTTGAAGGCCGTATACGCGGCTTTCATGCCGGTGAAGACGCCCTTGGCGACCGCGATCTTCGTCGTGATCGACGAGATCGAACCGCCCATGCCGTCCTTCACGATTTTCCCCTTGTCCTTGCAGCAATTCTGGAAGGTGGTGCTCAGGCCGGCAGGGCGGCAGCGCGCGGCGCGCCCGGAAAAAATCTCGATCGTGCCAAGGCAATTGCCATCGGCATCGACGGTGCCGTCGGCCGCGACGCCGGGATCATCCACCACCGGCTCCTCGACGATCGGATTGGCGCTGGTGTCGATACAGGCGTTGGCCGAGCAGGTCGGCGCGCCGCCGCTGGCCGGCACAGCGCAGGCATATTGATCGCCAAGAGGGCAGCGCATTGCTCCCGCTCCATCCGTCTCACACGGTGTTTCGCCAATGGGGCACATCCATCCACCTATCCCGGTCAAATTGCAGCTTGCCGTTTCGCCGTCGTCTGCGGCGTCGCCATTGCCGTTAAGATCGACAGCGCAAAGATGCTGGGCGATCGCGGCGCCGGGGAACACAGAAACAGCGCCGACGAGGAGGATCAGCCCCAAGGGAAAGGTGCGCCGCGATCTCATCGCACGGCACTCGTGCAGACCATGTCGGCGCCGCCCAAACGCACCGTCTGCATCATCACCACCGCTTCGGGAAAATCATCGATGCAGCCACAGCCCTGCACCAGTTCCTCGCCCTCCCCCGCAGGGCAGACACCATTGTCCTGGCAGGCGTGATAATGATAGTCCCAGCCCATGGGATCACTCTGTCTGGAACCGGTCACGCCATCGGGGGCTGCGGCTATATTGACCTGCGCCTTGCGGGTTTTGCAGATGGGCTCGCAGGCATTGACGCTGCCGGACACGGGCAAGGAGAAATCGCGGGTTGTCAGGCTATGGCTGCTATCGGCATTCTTCACCCGGTCAGCGAGCAAAGTCTCGGTCGAATGATCGATGATATAGGTGCCGCGCGAGAGATTAGGCTGCGGGACCGCGCCGCTATCGACCGTGCAGGCATAGCTGCGCTGGCGCTCGAAGAAGGTGCGGCTGATCGACGTCGCGCAGGCGCCCGTGCCGATCAACCGCGTCTGGGGCAGGGGGGTGAGCCCGGTCTTGACGCTGTTGCGATAGGTGATGACGCCATCGACATTCTCATCGTCGAGACCGCAGGCATCATTGGCCGCATAGCCCGAACAGCTATCGACAAGCTGCTCGCTCGACTTGCAGCCGGCGTCCACTTTCGCTTCGATCGCGGCATAGGCTTCACCGCCATCGGCAACCGCGACCCGCAACCAGATATCATGATCGCCTTGCGTCAGCCTGGCCGTAAGATCGAGGTCGGGATCGACATAGAAGGCGCTCTTCTTCTCGCATTTGCCCGGCGGCGGTCCCGATCCGGTCCAGACTTCCGGGCCAGAGCCAACCAGGTCTCCGTCGATCCTGATCTGCGCCCAATCGTCCCCGCCAAAGCGGGTCAGAAGTAGCTGCTGAAGCCTTGCGGCGTCCTTGACCCGCAATGTCATGTGAAAATCTATGAGGCTGCAGGATCCGCCAGACAGGCTGTTGTCGGCGGGCGAGCCCATGACGAAGGTGCGGCTGTTTGGATCTGCTGCGAAGGTTGCGTAGCCGCCCGCCACGCGATCGACGATCATCTCGGCGGTCATCTCTTCCTGCGTGATCTGCCGGGTGATGGCGCAACTCCGGCGCACCTGCGACGTGCCGGTTCCGGTCGACGAGGCGGAAAGCGCCTGGAAAATGCTGCTCGTTTGCGCGGCGCCATAGGCGTCGCCCGCCATGGCGCCGGGATTGGCCTTGTAGGCCGTGGCGCCAACCTGCGGTTGCGCCGTGCAGGATGTGGTTTGCGCGCCGGTATAGCGGATGAGCGGGCCATCGATGGACGCCTGCGCGATGCCGATACGCGGATCGGCCGTGGTGAGCGCGCCGACAACGCCGCCGCCCAGATCCTTGAGGATTGAGGCCATATTGCCCCAGACCAGATTGCTGCCGCAGCTATTATTGACGCAGTAACAACCGGCCAGATCGGTCAGCTCGACCTGCGAAAGCTTCAGTGCCCCGGATGCAGAAGCGCCCCAGCGGAAGAAGCGGCACGCGTCCCAACTGCCCGGCGCGCAGGAGATGATCCCATTGGCGCAAATCCCGGACGTGGGGACCGGAACGGTCAGTGCCTCATCGAAGCTCCCGTCGAGATCGCTGTCGCGCGAGATGCTGAGCGTGCCGATATCGCCGGTGGCGCTGGGCTGGGCGAGCAGTTCGAGCAGCGTCGCGCTTTTCTGGCAGGCAAGATTGGGGGTGAAGGTCTTTTTGGTGTCGACCGTGGTGATGGGCTGTCCCGCCAGACCCGGCGTCACATAATTGCCAAGCAGCGCGTCGCTGTCAGCGCTCTTCGCTCGCGCGGCGGCCGCCGCAGCTCGGGCGCGGTCCTGCGCGGTCTGCGCAGGGAGCGGGACATGCAGGCTCAGTGCTGCGACAAGGACGAGGGTAGCTGGCCTCATGGCAGCGTCTCGCGCAGAGCGATCTGCCGCGACCCGCGCCGCAGCCGGAACAGAAATATAGCTGGAACAGGGTCGGCAAGCTCTGCCCGGAATACAGCCTGGCCTTCAAAAACGGTCAGCGTGACCACGACCATATGCGGCGAAGAGGGGACCGCCGCATGATCGTCTGTATCTATGGCCACGCCGACCGTCCGACCGGTGCCGCAGGGGGGATGCGACACCGGCCTGACCGCATGGGGAACGCCTGGCTCGGTGGAATGACGGGCAGACCATCGGCTGATGCCAGGCGAGGGCATGCGGATCGGGAAAGGCGACCTGTTCATGGCGTCGAAACCCCGGCGCAGCAGATCGTCTTTTCAAACAGCATGAACTGCGCATTGTCCTTGCCCGGCGCATGTTTGGCGGACGTCCATAGCGCGCCTGGCCGCCCGACATTGACGCACTGGCCACCTTTGACCGGTTCCATCAGCTGGAACTTGTAGCGGCTCTTGGTCCAGACCGGCTGCGGGATGAACGAGCAGCCATCCGCTGAACTGACGGTAAGGGCACCAAGCCGCCCCATCATGAAGACGCCGCGCGCGGCGAGCCCCGCCCAGGCCTCGACGCTGTCGCCAAAATGGATGTCGCCGGCGATCGGATAGGTCGCGCCCCAGGACCCCATGCACCAGAACAGCGGATCGACGACCTTCCCCGCAGCGGCCGCGGCGCTGTCGGCCATGCAGGCAAGGCCTGCGGCCGGATTGCCGAACAGGATTGCCTCTGGCTGGATGATCGCGCCCAAAGTCGCCGACTGCCAGGTCGGCAGCACTTCGGTGATCAGCGCCACGTCGAAGCCGTCATCCTCGATGCAGGGCAGGTCGGTGAACATGTCGAGCATCTTCCAGACCGGCGCGATATAATAGTGCATCTGCGCGAACATCTTGCGCGTGTTGGTGCCATCGGCAATGCTGGTCTGGCTGCCTTGCAGCCTGCCACCGGTCGGCATGATGTCAGCGCCCAGCGCCATCATGCAGCCAGGCTCGGTCACCACGTCGACCATGCGATTGGGCGACCAGAAGCTGACCTTGACGCCGAACCAGAATGTCACGCCCTTGCGGCACGCGCATAAAGGCTTGGAGGCCGATTGCGCGTCGAGCGCCTTGCCGAGCGGATCGCTCGGACCCACCTTTACCCCGCCGATGGTGATCGGAAAGATGCAGTTCCAGCGCACCTTGGTGATAGGATTGAAGATCGTGCCCGCCTCGCATTTGGAGGCATGGGCGGGGGACGCGATCGCCAGTGCCGCGAGGGCTGAGCCGAGCGTCAAAATGCTTCGGACAGAGAGCATCTTCATCGCGCAGCCCTCCGGTGGCTTGGCGGGATGGCGACCTCGGTCAGCACCAGCTTTTGCCCCGCCTGTGCGACGATCACCGGCGCGACTTTCAGGCCAAGCCGTGCCTTGACGCGCTCCTCGAGCAAAAACATTGCCCGGCCGTGCTGCTCACCCAATGTGATGGCATCGGCATTTGTATCACTAGCCTGGGAAAGACCACCGGCGGCAAGCAGGATGAAATCGGCGGGGCTTGCGGTGCGCAGTGCCCAGGCAACATCGCTGGGGTGCACGATGATGAGCCGTTGGGGTAGCGACACATAGGCAAGCGGATTGAAGCTATAGCCTTTGGCGTAAAGCAGCTTTCCACCCGGTAGCCGAATATCCTGATCGAGGGTGTAGAAGGGCACCACCGTCCGGTGCCGATCGGCATGGGCGATGCCGAGCGCTGCAGGCTTCATGGCCGACCAGCGCTCGCGCGGGCCAAAGGCGGCTTTCATGTCGGGGACATGCGCGGCGCGGCTTTCGATCTCGCTCAGCGCATCGGGCTCGGCGATCGGCCAGGTGCGCCCGATAGTGCTGGTCGCAGCGGTGACGGGCGGCTGCGTCATCAGCCCGGTCATCAGCGCCAAGGGCGCTATTACTCGTAGGGCATGACGAGGGTGGCCTCGGCCCATGCTTCTAGCGCCCATGACGCCGTCTCCAATATGGCGCACGGTTCTCGCGCGCCTCGCCGATCGCGGCGCTGATCAGCGCGGCTATCGCAATCACCGCTATGACCGCGCTGAGAATGCGGACGACCGCGGGCGCGGTCGGCAATTGCCAGGCGACACAGGTTTGCACGAGCGCAAGGCCCTGGCTGCCGATCAGCAGACGGATGGGTCCTGGCGCGGGCGTGGCGGAGAAGATGCCGTTCACATCCGCCTCCACCACTGGATGATGGCATGAAAGCGCTCGACAATTGCGTCCCAGGGAATCAGGATCAGACCTGTCGAGCCCGCGCCCATTCCGGCGCAGATGCCGATGAACATGCCTTCGGCAAACGGCGCCTGGAAGAGCCAGGCTGCGGCAAATGCGCAAAACGCGGCATTGGCGATGCCGCCGGTCACCAACAGGGCGTAGCTCATCCGCGCAAAGCGGCGTTCCGCCTGGATAACCGTGACGATCGCCTGCGCAACCGCGTCGATACCAAGTGCCGGGTTGCTCACGCTGCGCGCATAGGCAAGGAGCCCATGGACATCGTCTTCGACGTCCAGGCCAAGATCGAAGCCATTGGCGTGATCGGCTTTCATTGCGCCCTCCATTGCCGCAAGCGTGAGAAGACCATCCCGCACGCGCCCGACAGGCCGATCAGCAGCAGGCCGCTCGCACAGCAGGCGGCAGCGACGAGGATGCCCGCCCGTATGGCCTGGAGCGGTGGCTGATGGAGCGCGATCCCGGCTATGATGACGAGACTGCCCATCATGCAGGTTTCGATCGCGACAAGCCGCAGTCGCCAATGGAAAGCGGCGGCCTCGGCGCGGCGGGCGACACGCGCTTCGATCATCGCTTCGATCGCCGGGTCATTTTCCCAGTCGAGCGCCAGCTGATCGGGATGGGTTGCAGGCTTGTGCGTCATGCTACCCTCCCCTCCTGGCGAGTATCTCCGCCCAGTATTTGGGCTGGATCGACACCGGCCAGTTCGCAGACCGCCTCCAGCGGATTGCGACCGGCCCGCACGAGCGCCTCGAACGCGGCAACCTCATTGGGCGCAGAAGTATTGATCCAGTAGCTGAATGGATCGACCACCAGTCGCGCGATGCCGAGGCCCAGCGGACTATCGATGAACACTTCGGAATAGTTGGGCTTGGCGTTGCGGACCGATTTCAGAAGATCGAGGACGAAGCCTGAATAGTCGAGGATCTTGTTATCCACCGCCTTGTCATAGGTGGAACCCTGCAGCAGGAATTTGGTCGCGGCATTTTCCAGGATCACCTGTCCGGTGCCGCCAAAGAGCATGAGGTCGTTCATGCTTTGGAGCACGATACCAAAGCTCCCCTGATATTTGCGCGCGCGGCGATAGCCCTGGTCGAACGCCTCGGCGAGACGGGAGAGGTCCTGCCCGTCGCTGCGGGTCATGAACTGCGCGGCCTCGTCGCACAGCACGAAGCGGGGTTTGTCGCGGGCCGAGAGATAAAGCTCCTGGGTGACCGCGTTTACCACCACCATGACGATCACGTTGAAGAGGTCTGGTAGCGCTTTTAAGCGTTCGAGCTCCAGCACCACGAACTCGTCGCGCGAGATGTCGAGTGTCGAAGGACCATTGAAGAAATGGCCATAGGCGCCCTGCGACCCGAAATCGCGCAGGTTGAACGCCAGTTCGCGCGCGACCGGCACCAGATGGTCGACCCGGTCGAGGTCGGAGGCGGCATTGTCGGGATAGCGGCCGAGCCAAGCGCGCACCGCGTCGATGCCATCTTCGCCGCGCCCGCTGTCGACCGTCCATTGCACGGCGGATTTAAGCAGGTTCCATTCCGATGTGGTGACCGGCTTGCGGGTCGAGGCGTTCGCCATTTCCGCGACGATCGCGACCGCCATGGCAATGGCCGACTGCTTGTCCTCGCCATCGAGCGCGAGCCCCATGTCGAAGGGATTGAGGACGAGGCGCTCCTCGCCGATGTCGATATAACGCCCCGAGCAGAGTGTGCAGAGCTTGCGGTAGCTGCCGCCGATATCGATGATGCGGATGAGCGCGCCCTGCGCATAATATTGTTGGCACAAATTATTGAGCAGGAAGCTCTTGCCTGCGCCGGACTCAGCCGAAACGATGAAATTATAATTGTTGATGCGTGGGTCGAAGAGATCGAGCGTGATGAGCTGGCCCTTGCGTCCGACATAGAGCAGGGCCGGGCGGCCACCGCCGCGAAAATCGGTCTGGACCGGCACCATGAGGCTTGCGGCCTTCACGGCCATGCGAAAATCGCGTTCCAGCAGTTTCAATGTCTGCTTTTCGGGATAGAGCCCAAAGGGCAGGCTGGCAGCGAGCAGTACGGGCAGCAGATAGCTTTCTTCCTGCACCATGAAGGGCAGGGGTTCTGATTCCCACAAGCGCTTGGCGCGCGCCGCCATCTCACGCGCCTGGGCGCTGTCGCGGCCGAATACCCACATGGTAGGGATCACCGAGACGAAGCGACTGTTGGATGCTTCATCGAGAATCCAGCCAATCTCCTCGATCTGCTTGCCAACTTCGACTGCAAAACTGCCCGCGGCCTTTTGCGCGGAGAGGATCTGCGCGCGCTTGTGGATTTCGAACTGCGAATGGTCGAACAGGACCGAGAGGCAATAGAGGAACGGCCCGCCGATCTGGTCGCTGTCCTCCGCAGAGCCGCGCATCCCGCCCATGAGGCGGTTGGCGCGCTCGGCGGTGATCCGGCGTGCGGGCGCTTTGGGCGTGAGGCAACGCGCCACCTGGTTGCCGAGAAACACCTCCGGGCCTTCGAAGCAAAGGTCAGGTCCAGCCTCGATAATCTGCCGCGCGATCGATGGGGCGGGCATGCCGCCCATGCTCTCGCTGAGGAATACCCCCGGCGCGGGCGCGAAGACGCCGTTGAAGATCCGGCGATAGAAGCTGACCAGTTCGTCGGGCGGTAGCCGTCGGATACCCATCTTCGCCAGTTGCTCTTCCACCTGGCGGCGCAGGTCCGCGCCGAGCTTCACCCGCGTCTTGATCGCGAGGAACAACCGGAAGTCGCGTACAGGAATGGCATGGAGCGCATCCAGGCCCTTGGTTCCGCCGCGCAGATAGTCGGCGGTGCGCCGGGCCGAGGCCTGGACCAGCGGGTCTGGCCTGACCTTCATATCGAGATAGGCGTCAAGCGCCGGGTCGATCAGCGGATCGGCAAAGGTGATGAGCTGGAGGACCGTGCCCTCGGGAAAATGGATATTGAGCAGCCCGAGCAACGCCTGTTGCACATGGGCGAACATATAGGCGGACGGCACAAGCTCCCAGGCCTGGCCCCAGCCATCGTCAATGCAGAGGAAAGCTTCCTCCTCATCGACCCAGGCGACCATCGGCAAAAAATCCGAATAGGCGTCGCGGGTCACGGCGGCGCGCAGGCGCTGATAGCTCAGACTTTTGTTGCCGGGCCGCACGCTCATGGCCGTTTCTCCGGATGGATGGCAAGCGGCATGGCCTCTTGCGTCGGCACGTCTGTGCTGCCCGGTTCGGGCTCGCGCATCGTGCGCAGCACCGGTGGCGCAGGCGTTCGCCCGCCCGGTTCCACCAGATAGTCGCCCACGACCCAGGCAGGCCGGTCGATGATCGAATAGATATAGCGCGCCATATAGAGCCGGTCGGGGCGCTGCTTGTCGGCATAGGGAAGGATCAATGTCCGGATGGTGCGCGAAGGGCGCAGCATCGGCGATCCGGGAGCCTCGATCAGCGCGCCGACATGGCGCTGGCCAGGTTGCGCCATAGCCGAGGGTGTCGCCGCAGCCCTGGCGGGCCCCTTGTCTATGCTGCGGGCCCGCTTCTTGTCCGGAGCGAGCAGCTTGTGATCAAGGGTGACGGCAGGATCGGATTTTGAGGCGCGGCCCGCGACCGCATCGGCATAGGCTTGGCCCGGATGAATGCACTGGCCATGGTCGCTATTCTTGCACGAGAATTTCTCGCTATAGGGTGACATCACCGATCCCATGGTCGCGCAGCCGGGCAGCGCGAGAAGGGGCAGCAGGAGGAGGCAGGGTCGGAGCATCTTCATGGCTTTGTCTCCCATGGGTGCGGACATCAGAATTTGCCTCCTGCACCGGGTTTGATTTCGAGGGTGGCGCCCTCCTGGATCACCACGACCACATCCTTGGCGGCGCCCACCTCGACGATGGGACCAGCCTGGCGGGCGAGATCGAGATAGAAGTCGGTGAGCTTGTCCGAGGATTTGGAGAGCCCCCCGGCAATGCCCGTCCTGGCGGCATCGCCGGCATCAAGCGTGCGCACCGTGCCCAGCGCTGAGGTCGAGGTGTTGCCGAACGTGCTTTCGACCGACTGCGAAATGCCGCTGATGGTCCCGGCAATGAAGGCGCGCGCCAGCGTCGCCCCGGCGCGCGTCACCACCTTGCCAGACAGGCCCTTCTTGCCGTCGGTATCGACGAAGAAGCCCTTGACCGGTTGATCGACGATCGAATGCTCGTCGAAATCCACGCAGGAGAGCGATACGAGCTGGACCTCGACCCGCTCCTTGGCAAGACTCCCGGTGGCGTTGCCGACCACGAAGCAGCCCGCTAGATTGGCCTTCACCTCATTGGGCAGGACGGCGGGCGCCTGCACCCGGGCAATGATGGGTTCAGGATTACTCGTCGCGTCCCGGCTCGCCAGCGCGTCGATCCCGGTCAGGAGCCGCGCCTTCATGAAACCAGGCGGTAAATAGATCGTCCGACTCTTTTTTTTCGACGATGCGGCATGGTCGGTCGCGCCCTGGGCCATGACCTGACCGGTCGCCGAGCCGATCGCGCCGACCGTCTTTTCGACCGGTGGTGCCGGTGGAGCAGGCGGCGCAACTGGGCCGGTGGGCGGCGCAGGCAGCCTGTCGGCATCCGCGCTGATATCGCCGGTTTCGGGCGGGTAGGGCAGCGCTGGAACGCTGTCGGGCAGGGCGGGAGGCAGGTCGGCATCCATGGTCTGGCCGCCTGGAGCCGTCGTGTCGCCCCGGAGCACTTTGCCTTCCTCGATCGCGCTGACCCGGTCGCCCAGCAGCTGCTGGCCATCGAGAACCTTTTTCAAATCCCCGCGCAGTTTGACTTCAAGACTGTCGCCGCGCAGTCCAGCGCCCATGTTGAGCGTTGCGGCGGGATCGGCGGGCTTGACGTCCTCCTTGCTGCCCGATGCCGCGTAAAGGCCTATCCCGAGCGCACCGACAGCGACACCGACGGCGAGCTGGCGCGCGCGCAGTTTCTGCCGCGCGGACATTTTGGCCCACTGCGCCTTAAGGTCGAGCAAGGCCGGAGACGGACGGCGCGCGGCGTCATCCTTCGGTCCGGCGCTCTGGGCGGCAAGATGGGCCTGATAGGGCGACAGGCCTTCCGGCGTCTCCGCTGCGTCTTTGCTCTTGTCGCCGCTCATTGTCCGCCTCCCCGGCGCACCACGACAAGTCGGGCCGTTTCGCCCGCATCAAGGCGGACCCGGTCCAGCGTGACTGAAAAAATGCCTGCCCCAAGCGCCGGATCGACGAGCTGGCGCTCGTCCAGCGTCACCGCTGCCATGGTTCGCACATGATATTGCGAGGCCGAGAGCCCGGCACCCTCGACGGCGATACGGCGTTGTTCGGTTATCGACAGGCCTGGCAGCGCCGCAATGCCGACCGCTTCGCCCGACGGCGCGACCTCGCTGAACGAGGCAGGGATGCGATCGTCGAGCAACGCCATGGTGATGGAGACGGCACGATCTTCATCGGCCAGCGCAGCCATCAAGGCGCTATTGGCCTGGGCACGCTGGCGTGCGCCGGGCACGAGTATCACCGTCTGCGCTGGAATTTCCGCCGGTTCAGCATAGAGGGGGTAGGTCGCGCCGTTGCAATTGACAAAGAACTCGGAAGGTTGCGTCACATAGCTGCGCGTCACTTGCCCTGCGTCGTCAATCTCGCGGGCGAGGAACTTGATCCAGGCGTCCGATCCGCCTTTCTCGACGGCAAGACCTTTCTCGGCCGAGAATTTGATATCCTCGATCTCGCCGCCTTCGCACACGACATGGTTGATGTCGCGGTTGGAGAGACGGATCCGACTGGTCTGATCGGGCAGCGCATGGAGCGTCTGACCTGAGGCCGGGATCGCCAGCAGCATGAACCCGGTTAGAGCGGCGCACGCTCCTATGCGCTGATTAGCGTGTTTCGACATCGAACTGCTCCTCGGAAAGACGCGTCAGCCAGAAACGGCCATTTTCGATGCCGTAGCCGATGCGTAAAATGCCCCGGAATTTGCGGATTACGCCGCCGATGACACGGACCTTCTCGACCGGGACGACGATCTCATGGGCGGTCCAGCGGACCGGCTGATCGTTGCGGATGTATGTGGCGATCGACAGCGTAGGGTTGTTCGCCAGTTCGTCGAGCATGGCATTGAGACTGTCGCGCATCGCGCCATAAGCGGACGGGTGAACGAGCCCCAGCAGCTCCTGGAACTGCCGGTCGGCTGAGTAAGCCGACCAGGTACCCGACAGCGCGACGATGTTGCGCGTCATGGCGACGATATAGGCTTCGGACGGTGTGTTGCCCGAGACATGAAGATCACCCGTGGCGCCAAAGGGGACGATCACCGTCCGGGCATTCTGGTTGGTCGTGTAGATGACCACGCCCAGCACGGCGGTGACGCCGAACATGCCCGCAATGGCAACCTTGAGCAGGCGGTTTTCCTCGAACAGGTTGGCCGAGCCCTGCAGGTAGCGATGGATGCCGTAGCTGGCCGGTTTGCCCAGCAGCGGATCCTCCTTTGTCTTATTTTGCCCGAACATGCCCATGGCGCTCACTCGAAGAAGCGGGTCTGGGTGGGACCCGGATAATGAGGAAAGGAAACAAGACCCCAGCGCCAGGCGAGATGGGGGAGATAGCCCCTGGGCTTGGTCCGCTTCCACGGAATGAAAAGGAGAAGGGCAGCGATGAGCGCCCAGCCGACAAGTCCGCCCACGATCGCGGCCACGAAAATGCTCGAGGTCGCGAGCAAAAACTCGTCAGATCCAAACCACAGGATCTGGACGGGCCGATGCAGATATTGCGGAAGGCGTTCGTCCATCTGCCCTTCTCCTCTTGGCTTCATGATACCTTCAAAGGTATCATCCTCCAGGAACCGACCATCGGTTCCCAGCCTGTTGCCGATGGGGGAAGCGCCTGGTCAGCCAGGTGCGTGCCCCCACCTTCGCGTCTCAGATGACCATCCCGAAGGTCTGGAGAATGGAGTCCGCCTTGATGAGGCAGACGGCCGCGACGATGGTCGGGATGCCGATCATGATATTCGAGAAAAGGCGCGAGACGCCGAACAGGAAGGCAGCGACGCCGCCCACAAATCCCATCGGACCTTTCACGCCCTGGTTCACGACGATATCGTATATGTCGTAACCAAGATCGCCCTGGGCGGGTGCCGAGAAGGCATGGACCGGGCCACCGACCAGGGCCATCGCGCCTAAAGGGAGGCCGACATTGGCCACCGCCAGGACCTTGTTGCCAAATTTGTGCATCATAGCATTGCTCCAAAAAGGAGCCGTCCAACCAAAGCCTGCCGGCATCGAAGGAAGATCGGTGTCGGCCGGGGCGTCGGTGGACGGCTCCATGAGCCCGCCGCCGCCGGCATCCTGGTTCATCCGCGCTGGCCAGTTGGGGCCGGGCCGGATGCCCTCCGCAAAGAGATTGTGCGCAGCCGCGATGGCGCGCGCCCGTTCAGCGCCGCACATCGGACACTGCCTTTGCAAGCGCAGGCTTTGCGTGCCGATCGAGGAACGCTTCAAGTTCGGCCTGCTGAAAGCCCGAGATGAGCTTGCCATCGGCGATCAGCGTTGGCGTTCCCGAAACGCCCACCTTGGCGACCAGTTCAGCGTCCTCCGCAACCTTGGCACGGCCCTCCGCGCACTGGCGCAGGACGGGCGGTGTCTGGCCGGAATAGGCCGCCCGGAAGGCAGCCTCCCGATCTGCCGAGCATAGGATATGCTCGGCCTTGGCGGCAGCGGTCGGATGGATGCCGCTCACGAAGAAGATGAGACGCCTTACCGGCTTGCCCTCGGCGGCTTTGGCGCTCCAGAAGCGATCGAGCGTCTGGCAGTAGGGACAATCCGGGTCGGTGAATTCGATGACCGTTGGCGCATCTGCAGGGCCGATCGCCAGTGCCTTGGCAGGGTCGATGGCTTTAAGGCGGCGCGTGGCACCCTGTTCCTGCGCCAGCGCGGTCAGGTTGACGCCGTTGCGGTCATAGACGGTGGCGAACAAAAGATGCTCACTTTGCGGCGCATAGTAGATGATGCGGCCTCTGGCGCTTGCCTGATACAACTGGCCCGTGACGGGAGCCACGGCAAAATCCTCGAACTGAAGATTCGTAAAGGTCTGATGGAGCTTCGCCTCGGCTTCTGATGCGGCTGCCCTTAGTATCGCAGCCTCATCGGCTGGGTCTGCGATTGCTAGGCTGGGCGATACGGCCAATGCGGCTCCTGCGAGCAAAGCGAACAGCGACAGCGGGTGAGATGTGACCGTCATGGGCGTTGCTCCGGTTTCCTGGAATTGAGCGAGAAAAGCGCGGCGTCAATGCCGATGGATCGTCCGATCGGCACCGTTGTCGGCCGGGCCAATTGCCGCCGCGGCGTGGCTGCTATGATCGCATAGTCGCCGCCGACGTTGCGGATGACGCGTGTCGCCCTGTCTACGGCGCGGGTTGATCGGACGAAGGCCTCTTGTTTTGGAGCCGCAATGGAGGGCATAGTGACGGCCATAAGAATGACGAAGGTCGGTGGCCTGTATGGGAATCCGCTGGCCATGGTTCATACCTCCTTGGACTAGAGCGGCCATTGGCCGCCTGGATGAAGGGACTGTGTGACCGGGGAGCTTCGTTCGTTCGGGTAGACTTGCCATCACCGGTCCGTTGAAATGGATCGTTGTCCAAGCTTCCCCAGCCCTGCAATGGCCAGGGCAATGTCGTGCCGGTGCAGGGTAGTGACGTGCCGCTGGAAGGCAGTGAGATGCCGCGATCAGGCAACATCATGCCGAATGGGCACGTCAGTGCCGATGGGCCGTTCACAATGCTTTGATCCCACGCTGCTCCCACGGCTGGGCACGGCGTATTTTCAACGGGCATGCGGGCTCGATTCGTTGGGCCACCGCGGGGAAAGGAGGCATCTATGGCCGCGCAGGCGACACGAAGTTACAGGCTGACAATGTCCGAGTGCGGGCTAAGCCTTTTCTTGCAGTGTCATTCACGGTTCTGCACCGCCGCCCATGATCTTTTGTCGTACGGCAATACCTTGCATGCGGCCGTCACGCTGCTAGCCGCTCGGGACCTTGACGAAATGGTTGCCGACCTTGCCGATCCCGATATTGCGCGCCTTTCGGGGACTATGCAGCATTATGTAGGGGCACCGCAGGAGCTGGGAAGCTTGGCCCGAGAAATCAGAGAGAAGGTCTCGCGGGCCGGTGCTATATATGCGCCGCCTCTCAGCACCGTGTATGTCGCAGCCGTAAGTCATATGAGCGTCGCCAGCGAAAGGGATATGCGTCGCCTATGTGCGCTGTTGCGCCGGCCTCAATCAGCATGAAAAAGGATGACTGTTCATTCGTGATACCTGGAATGACAGGAGAAAATTCGTCTCAGATTGAGAACGATAGCCTTTGACCGCATGAGCAAAATGCATAGCCTATCGTAATCGGGTAAGTGCCATTGGGAGTTTCGAGACAATGTCCGGGGGTGCCTGTACATGCAGACTCGAAAACTTCAGACCAAGGATGACGGGCTGGTTCTCTCCACGATCAAGGAGATTTCCGGCAAGCGCATCGAAGAGCGCCGCCGACGTGACCGGATCACTCAGCCCCAGCTGGCACGCGCCGCCGGGGTTAGTGTTAGATGGTTGCGGGAGATTGAGGCGGGCAATCCAAAATCCAAGCTGGACGAGCATTTGGCATGTGCACACCGGCTGGGGCTATCGACGGCTCATATCATGATCCCGCTTCTTCTCATGGAGCGAAAAATGTCGATCCCCCAGGAACTGCTTCTCGACGAGGACCTGTCCGAGCTGGAGGATCGCTGCATCGCTCTCATTTATGAACATTCGTCCAGCACGATCAGCAGGCGCAGAGCCTCCTTTTTTACAGATGCGGGCGATCAGGAATAAGGGCTTGTCGCGCAATGTCTGCCGAACCGATCACCGCCGATCGCATTTACCGGCGGCTCAAGCAGGATATTCTGGACGGTATATTGAGACCAGGCGCGCCGCTTGTCGTGCAGGCGCTCGCCGATCATTATGGTGTCAGTATATCACCCGTACGCGATAGCGCCCACCAACTCGTTGGTGAGCAAATCCTGGTATCGAACCAGGGCGGCGGTTTTGTTGTGCCGCCTGTTACTGCCGATATGCTGCGTGATCTCTACACCTGGCACGGATATCTGGTGCGACATGCGCTCAAGGCCAAGGCGCCATTCCAAGGTGATCTCGAACCTATCAAGGCGCTCGACCGGCATGGGCCCTTTCATCCCCGCGAATTACGTGATGCGGCCAATAGCCTGTTTTCCTTTATCGGAAGCCGACCCAAAAATGCGGTCCATGCACGCGCAATCATCATGGCAGGTGACAGATTGGCTATCGCGAGACTCCACGAGCCGCTTGTCTTCGACAACGTCCAAGAAGAACTGCTGTCGATCTGGAACCTGACAGAGATCGGTCGCGATGCGGCCGTCCGGGAGGCAATCTGGGCCTATCACCGACGCAGAATAAGGCGGGCTTCGATTGTCGCTCATCAGATCCTATCGAATATATCCAGTTTTAACACGCCGAAATGAAATTAGATTTCCCAAATATGCAGTACAGCTTGTTCGCGCAGGCCAGCCACCAACAGATTAGCGCGCATATTGAGAGCTTATAAGATCGCCAATATGTTGAGCTGCCACCTAAACTTCTCGTCGCTGCCACTTGGTAGCTTTTTTGAAGATGGAGGTTGTTATGGAACATCTGGAAAATATCGAAGGTGACATGATCGATCTGGGCGGCGCGAGCGCCGAAACGCAGGGCATTGGCCTGGTCGATCAGGACAATCCCGCTGGTCAGCAGCAGACCGGCATTCTCGACGAATAATCGGTCGACCCGGCGCGCGTTTCAGCGCGCCGGGTCATATTCAAGAATTTTACGGGAGCTTTGCCCCATGCTGGTCATGCTGCGGCCGGGCCTTGCCTATTGTGTGACCGAAGGGCAGGCCGTCTTCCTCGATCTCACGGCCGATCGCTATTTTGCTCTGAGTCCTGCAAAGACTGCCGCCTTTTCAGATTGCCTCATCGAGGATCATAGCCCCGAGGCGAAACCGGCTTTGCGCTATTTCATAGACGCCGGGATATTGGTCATCGGCGTTGCGGACGCAACAGGCCGGGCGTTGCCAAATATTCAGTTGCCAGCGCGTGACGCGCCTCTTCTGCCGGACGTCTCGGTCCGCCGACAAACCTTGGTGCGGGCGATGGCTATTTTGCTCGCCACGCGTTTCAAGCAGATATATCGCCCGAAGGCATTGTTCGCGTTCGGGCTTGAAGCGCGCTGGTGGAAATTGGGGGCGAACGTTTCTGGCCGAGGCCGTCTTGGTGATCTGCTTGAGGCCATGTCGTACGCGGAGCGGCTGCTGCCGCTCCGGCTGAACTGCGTTAGCCGCACACGAGCACTCAAATATTTTCTGGCGTGTTATGGCGTGGATACCGACATGATTGTCGGGGTGAGGCTTCATCCATTCTCGGCGCATTGCTGGCTTCAGGTCGACGACATCGTGCTGAACGACACGCTGGAGGGCATCGCCCCTTATACGGTGATCAGAGGCATCAAATGAGCAGCTTCTATTCTTTCGCGATCGACATTCGGCCTGCGGCTTCGAGTTTTCCTGGTCCCGTGGAGAGTGGGGTGGGGAATGCAGAGACGCCGGTCTCCCTGAGGAGCGTGTCCAGCGACCTTGATCGCTATGAAGCCGTCGACGATCGCGGCCGCCATTTGCTGTTATTGGGCAATCTATTCGACAGGACCGCAAATCAAATTGTGTCGCCGAGCGATTTCTCGCAGATTCTACGGGAGCAGGATCCGATCCAGGCGCTGCTCGTGGACTATTGGGGGCGGTATGTCGCTGTCCTTCACCATGCCCCGACTGGACATGTTGAACTGGTCCGAGATCCGTCTGGCCAAGTCCCATGCTATTATCGCCAGGATATCGGTCAGCTTCACGTCGCGCATGACGCAGATCGGCTGTTCGTTGAGACTGGGGTGCCCGATCCCGACTGGTCCATCCTGGCAAGGCATCTGCGCAATCCCATGGTACGAACGAACGATACCTGTCTTCACAGCGTGTCTGAGCTTTTGCCGGGTTTGTGCGTCACATGGTCGGCTGATAGGCTGACATGCAAGCCAAGGTGGATTCCGCAGATTGAAGCAAATCTGATCGAAAAGCCTGTCGAGGCTATTGCGGATCGACTGAAGCGCGAGATCGAAAATGCAACTACCGCCTGGGCGCGGCGCTTTCCTCGCCCTTTACTGGGTCTGTCTGGAGGTCTGGATTCCTCGGTCATTGCTGCGTCGCTCAGGGCACACAAGTCGGATGTGAACTGTTTGAATGCCGTCTTTGGCACAGGGAGGGGAGATGAGAGAAGCTATGCGGCGGCGGTCGCTGGCATGTACGGTTTCCCCCTCCATCAAGTATTGCTCAAGGTTCATGACATTGATTACAGCAGATCGCTGGCCTCGGCCAAGCCGAGACCGTTATCGAGCGCTTTCACGCAGGCAATCGACAGAGCCTCCGCCGACGTCGCCGACGCCTGCTTAGCGGACGCCCATTTCAGCGGGGGAGGCGGTGACAATCTCTTCGCCTTCATCCACTCTTCCTATCCCGCGACCGACTGTCTACTGGATACCGGCTTCGGGGCGAAATATCGGTCAACCATATCCAACCTGACGCGGATGACCGGCTGCGACATGTGGCAGATATTGGTGCGATCAATCAGACACGGGGTCTTTGCGCATCGCCCGTTTGCCCACAGGGTGGACGTGCGATTTCTAGGCGAGCAGAATGCCGACGCCTTGCCCGTTCATCCGTGGATCGAGCGCGGCGGCAAGCGGCGTCCGGGAAAGCGTCAACATATCGCGGCGACGCTGGAGGCCATTCATTTCACCGAGTTTCTCAACATCGGCGGGCGCCCCACTATTTATCCGCTGCTCTCCCAACCACTGATGGAATATTGCCTTTCCATCCCGGTTTGGCGCTGGTCGGACAAAGGCGTTGATCGGTCGCTCGTGCGTGAGGCTTTCCGCCGAATGTTGCCAGATGAAATCATAGCGCGCCGGACAAAAGGATCATTCGGCCAGCTTTTCGAAGCGGGCTTCATGCGTAACATCGGTGTCACCAGGTCCATGCTCGCGGATGGCCAACTCGCGGCCCAAGGCCTTCTGGATCGTGCGGCATGCCTCGATGCCCTGAGCAGACCGGAGAAATTGCGTCCGGAGGTCATGAGCCGTCTCGCGCTTTTTGTGGATGCGGAGGCGTGGCTGGCGGGGCGAAGCGCCCGTTAACGGCCGACGCGTTCAGGGCGCGTCGCAACCAATCGAGCACACGTCGATACACCGCAAGACGGTGCGCGGGCTGGAATTTCACATGCCCTTCGTCTGGGAATATGTACATCTCAACGGGCCATCTTTTGGCGCGCAGCACTTCAAACGTGTTGAGCGCCATTCGATATTCCTCTTCCGAAGCCTGAATGAGGATAGGGATCGGCCGCTTATCTGCATGCATAGCCAATGAGGATTGCGACCAGAAGGCATCCGCCCGACTGCCGGGCAGGGGATAGCCCAAGCTTCCATACCACCGCCGATATCCTTCGCCGTTGCCGACCATCATGCTCGCATCTTCGCAGCATGTGCTCAGGGCTGCGGCCGCGAACTTGTTGGAATGGATCAGCGCGAAGGTCGCTGTCGTCGCACCATCGCTCTGGCCGGTGATTGCAACCCGGCCCGGATCCACCAAGCCGCTTTGTTCGAGACGATCGATAATGGTCTCAAGCGAGGACAATATGCTCCGGCGATCTATCCAGTCTTTCTGGTTTGCCTGAAGATATTCATCATAGGTGACGGCTGGCCCCTGCAGCGCATAGGCCCTGGGCTTGTTGAAGCTGAGAACCGCAAATCCCTGCGATGCGAGAAGCTGTATCGGATATTCGTCCGCCGTTCCGCCGCGTAGAAAACCTCGTGATTCATACTGGACGATAACCAGTGGCAACCGCGTTCCCGGCCTAGAGCCCACCGGAAGGACGAGGTCGCCAAAGGCCTCAATCCCGAAGCTGTTCTTCCACGCCAGGCGCTGGACTCTACCAAGCCGAAATTGCGCGAATTCCGGATTGGGATCGAAAATCGTGTCGAGGGCGCCTGTTGCTACGTTGATCGAGACAATATGTCGGGGCCGAAGGGAGGTTTCGCGAGCGCAGATAAGCTGTGTGTCTGCTACTCCACAGCCAAACAGCGCGTCGTCAGTGAGCAGGATCCTGCGCGGGCGACTGCTTCCAGGAATCCAGCGGTAAAATCCGGTCTTCTCGTCCGATGCGCCTTCGCGCGTGGCAAATATCAGTTGCTTGCCGCCAGGCAGCCACCAGGAGTCGGTAACGTTCCGGCAGGCAATGGCCAGGCAGTCGAATGTCCTCGCGCCGACACGAACGTGCAGACGCGCTGGCTGTCGAAATTTTGCGGGATCGTCGGCGATGGACCAGGCGACATGATCGGCATCGAATCGAGCATGGGCTCTCGCCCCTGCGGGCCGTGCCCCGCCAGGGGACACTATTCGCGTGATCTCTTCCTGTCTCGCCGACCGGACGGTAGCGCCGCCTATATCAAGCGCTTGGACGACCGATGGAATTTGGTTTGTGGGCAGGGGCTGATTGCTGCCCAGCGGCCAGAAGCGGTCGTCATAGCGAAAGCCCTTCAGGCCTTCTCGCGTAATTTCATCTCTTGCCTCCACAAGGCCGGGACGACTCCGAAATAGGAGCGCGTCGCCAGTTTCTGACCATTCCAGTGCTTCGACATCGACCTCGGACTGAATGAGCATATGACGGTCTGTTCCGTCGGGCTTGATGATCCAGATTTCTGCCTTCCCGCTACGCTGTTTGACATAGGCGAGATACCGGCCGTCAGGATGCCAGCGGACCAAGGGAGGCTTGGGAATGCCGAGCGGTATGCCGACCAGACCATATTTGTCGAAGCTTGCGCGCTCGATGTCGCCCGCGTCGTCGATCACACGCGCTGGGGTACGGCCATCTGTTGGAACCAAGACGAGCGCCGAGCAGAAGCGGTTAGACGCCGGGTTCGCCTGGCGAAGCTGAAGCGCAATCATGTCGCCGTCCGGGGACAGTTGTATCGGTGCGCCATCCAACGAAACGCCGCCAAAATCGCGTAAGCCGATCAGGGCTTCCGCAGTGATGTCCCTGAAAGCCCGGTTACTGGTCCAATGGATCGGGAGAGAACATGGGGTGCTCCCTCCCTCCGTTACGGGGTTGCTTCGGGGTTGGGCGAAGGCATGCGTCGCCATGAACAAGGGCATGGCGGCGCATATCAGGGCCCTGGCAGCACCGGACGGATTGGAAGTAGTCGGCCTGGCAAATGCTCTGGTCATCACTGTCACCAATGCTTTGTGACGCTCAGGCTTACGAAGCGACCGATGGGAGAATAGTTGGTTGAATCATAGTTGACGTAGAAGCTGTTGCCTCCGCTTGGTGCAGCATAGGGAGGCCGGGCATTGAACAGGTTGCGAGCGCTGAGTGCAAAATCCCATGCACCAAGCGGGGTGTCGGCTGGCAGGTTGAGAAGCGCGTTCAGATCGAACGTGGTTTGCGATTTGACGTCATTCTCACTTGTGGAGCGCGTATCGCGCAGCCGCCCCGAATGGTTGACATAGCCTGCCAGCGTGAAGCTGCCCTTGGTCCAGCTTATGTTAAACCGGCCCCGGAATTTGGGTGGATTGTAGATGATGCCGGCGAGGCGGGTAACCGGAGCGTTCTCGTTGATCTGTTCGGTCGATTTAAGCCAGGACCCGTTGCCGCCCACATTCAGTTCGCCCCATGCGCCTATTGGAAGGCTATACCGCCCGCTCAGATCGAAGCCGTGAATCTTCTGCTCAGTGCCGTTGATGAAATTGTTGAAGGCAATGGCGACGACGGACGATGGATCATAGGGCGCCCCGCTGTAATTATTCAGCTGCCCGTTGGTCGATGCGATGAGAGCAGCCTGCGTAGCCGCGTCCGGGGCGTAGATCACATAGTCCCCGAAGATGGGATTGCTTAATGCGGAATATTGATTGACCCCAGAGATGGGCTGGATAATCCGGTTTTTGTATCGGATGTTGAAATAGGAAGCGTCCAATTGAAGGCCCGGGATCGCGCTAGGATGCGCACCAAGGGTGATCGTCCAGGTTTCCGCCCTTTCAGGCTTCAGATCGGGATTGCCGCCTTGGCTCATCATGGCGACCGAGCCGCTTGGGAATTGGGATCCGCCATAGGCGGACGCCGCGCGCAGGGTGACGTAGCGCATCTGATATTGCTGCAACAGCGTGGGCGCCTTGAACGATTTGCCCCAAGAAGCCTTGAGATCAAAATCGCGGGTCGGTGCATATATGAGGCCGAGCTTGGGCGTGGCGACTTCGTCGATACCGGGATAGCGCTCGTAGCGCAGGGCTCCATTAATCGAAATCCGATAGGCCCAGCTCAAGTCTTGTTCGGGCGATATGAGGGGGACGTTAAGCTCGCCGAAGGCATAGCTGCTATCGATGCTGCCGCCCCCGTTGGACCGGCTGCCAGATGCGTTTGTATCCTCGAAACTATTATATCGGTAACCGCCGCCGATCGCCAGGCGGACGTCCCCCGCCGGCAGACTAAGAAGCTTGCCTTCCGCGCCCAACTCTACCGATCGCGCAACATTGCAATAGCAACCATGGGCCCTGCTCGCGACAGCACCGTTCGAGTAATAGCGTTGATCGTAATCGGTGCGGTCCCGGCCATAAAGGCCGCTCAGGTTCACCGTCCAGTCGGGATTGATCCTCCAGGCCAGTGATGGAGCCAACGCGAAGCTCTTGTTGACTGGCGTGTTGAGATAGCCCGAACGCGCGTCGAGCGCGAGCATTGAGGATATCTCGCGGCGATTGAAAAGTGCATCGACCGCAAATTCGAGATTCGGGCCGATCGCCTGGTGTCCGCTGAGAATGACGCTATGATTTTCGCGCTCGGGCAGCAAGGTGGCTGTGTCCGGCATATAGTCGGTGTAGCTGCGATCGCGCGCGGTTATGTCGCTGCCCTTCAGAAAGTCATAGGCCACGATGAATCCGCCAGAGTTCCAGCGGATACCGGCAGTGGCATTATATTGCTGCTCGACATCGCCGCCGTCCGTTGCCGCGCCCCATCTCGCCGAGGTTGAATAACCTTCATAGTCTCGCTTCAGGATAATGTTGACGACGCCGCCCACGGCGTCCGATCCATAAATAGCCGAAGCGCCATCGGGTATGACCTCCATGCGGCTCACGACCGAAACAGGTATCGCGCTGATATCGACTGCCTGGACTGCGGATCCGTAAGAGAGACGGTGGCCGTTGAGCAGGGTCAGCGTGGCGTCGCCGCCGAGGCCGCGGAGGTTTGCCGTAGAACCGCCGGAGAGGTTCTGGTTTGCGATCCCGACGTTGCCCGGTGCGACCGAGGGGTTCTGTCCGCCGCTGAAGCTTTGTGGCAGGGATCGAATGACTTCACCCAGATCATTCTGCCCCGACCGGCGCATTTCCTTTTGCGATACTTCGATCACGGGCGCCGCGATGTTCGCACCCTTGATGCGGGAGCCTGTCACGAGGAGGGTCGCGGATGGCGCATCGCCATCCTCCGGCGATCGCTGCGAGGTAGGACTTCCCACAATCACAAAGCTGCCGCCATTCTCAATGGCACGCAGACCCGTGCCCTTCAGGAGCAGTCGTAGCGCTTGCTCAGGGACGAAGCGGCCATCCAGCTTGGGCGACATCCGACCTTCCACTTGTGCCGGCTGAAACATGACTTCGCGTCCGAGCTGGGTTCCCAGGGCTCGCAACGCATCGGCGAGATTTTGCGCCTCGATATGAAAGGTCTGATCGGCCTGCGTGTCGGCCAGCAGCCTCGGCGAGGCGGTGGCGAAGCCGACCGCACTCGCGATGGCGATGATGTTGGCGAGATTGTTAAAGATTTTCCGCATGAGGACCCCTTGTCTTCGCATCGTTTTTTGATGCTCTGACTGGCTCCACGTTGCCGGATGTGAATTTATAGGGCTTCGGCCCCGCTCTGTGAAATTTTTGTGTCGGATGGCGTCAGGGTGATGGAGTTGTCAGGCGTTTCTGCAATCTTCAAGCCAAAGAGAAGGCTGAGGTTGGTGGCCAGCCTTCGAGGTTCGTCGATCGCAAATGTGCCTGACGCCCGCAGATCAGCGATGGCCGCGATTGGCTGCCTGATCTGGAGACGCGAGTAGCGATTTGCCTCATTGATGAGATCGCCCACCCTTACATCATCGAACTGCCGCATTTTCGAGGTCCAGCTTTCGCCTGCAGCTGGAGCGAAGGATGCTGGTAGGTCGCGCACGCCAAATTTCCCAGCTTCGACCACCTGCCCGGGGCGTAGCAATCTCGGTTTGCTGGTAACATCGTGTCCAACAACATGGTCGGCTCGCGCGACGTCCACCGATCCGCGCAGGAGGCGGACGAAATATGTTTGGTCCGAGCGGAAGCCGACATCAAAAACTGTTCCGTGAGCGGTCACGATGGCATCGCCGACAGAAACGATAAACGGCCTCTTATCATGGGCCACTTCGAACCGAGCCTTGCCCTGCTCGAGGCGGAGCGACCTTGAACTTGGCGTAAATCGCATCGACACGATGCTGTCCGTGTCGAGTGTAATCTCTGATCCGTCTGCAAGCTGAAGCTTACGGATCTGTCCGACCCTGCTTGCGAATTCGGCGGTATGATGCCCAGCGTCGGCGACGATTGCGGGTCCGTTCTTTTGGCCCTTATTGCCAGCTGGCATCCAGACGATGGCAGAGAAGGAAAGCAGGATCACAGCGACCGCCGCAGCAAGAGCCACCGCATGTCGGGAGTGCGTCGGCGCAGCGTCTGCTTCGGCTTTGGTCGGCGACACCAGCGACTTTCCTATGCTGTAGACTTCCGCGATCCGCGCGTAGGCAATTCGGTGGTCTGGATCTGCGGCAAGCCATGCCTTGAATTCCTGGTCGCGGTTTTGGGCATCTGGACCCTGCATCGCGGCGAACCAGGATGCGGCTTCTTCGCGCATGGCGGAGCGCTTCTCTTGTTCATCGAGCATGTCAGTCGTCCAGAGCTTGTGCGATACGCGCCAGTGCGCGGCCCAGATGATATTGAACGGTAGGGACCGCGATTCTAAGCTTTTCACCGATTTCTCGATAGGTCAGATTCTCTACCCGATGCATGAGGAAGACTTGCCGGGTCTGGTCGGGGAGACCATCGACGGCCGCCTTGTAGAGACGCATGACATCCTGCCTTTCGATTCCGAAGCTTTGCTCCGGGGCAGCGCCGATTTCGGGTAGTTCATCCAGCGTCGGCCCTATGGTCGCGGCCGCACGTCTCGCACTGCGCATTCGATCCACGAGAAGATTGCGGGCTATGCGTTGCAGATAGGACGCTGGATGAACGAGTATCTTCGTACGCATATGGGCTGCAAGCCTGGCAAATGCTTCCTGCA
The DNA here is from genome assembly GCF_055640555.1 of Sphingobium sp. KKT206. Taxonomy (NCBI): domain Bacteria; kingdom Pseudomonadati; phylum Pseudomonadota; class Alphaproteobacteria; order Sphingomonadales; family Sphingobiaceae; genus Sphingobium; species Sphingobium sp. KKT206. The sequence goes on along the minus strand of NZ_CM145764.1, from coordinate 2,781,203 downwards.
TGAGATCGTTGGCGTCCTCGTCATCCCGCATGCGTTGCTTGAAATAGCGGATGAGGCCCGGAGCTTCTGTGCTGTAAGTATCACTTAGAATCGCCGTGTATGCGCTGTCTTTTGCGACAGATAGGGAGCCGCCTGGATGCTTGTCGGGCATAGGAAGCGGTTGAGCGCGATCCGTCTGGGATCGATTGATGGGGAGAGGACGTAACACGCGAGCTTGGCCAACAGGCCGACAGAATCGGTCCCGAGAATCCCGGGGGCGATTGAGCTAGGTGTGTCTCAAGCGATGGCGGGCCGTCGCTCCGACCGCCCCAAAAATCAGAGGGGCGTCAGTTATGCCTGACAGGATAATCCTACAGCGGGGCCGTCAGCAAAATCCCCCCTGCCGACCTATGATGCCGCGGCCCAGTCTGCAGATCAAGAGGTCAAGACGAATAGTTATTCCTGATGGGTACGCTGGGCCGTGGTACTGCTGAGCGTTGATCCTGCATTGCTTCGATTCTCTCGAGCATGATCCAGGCTGGGCCGAAGCGCTGGCGGTCGAACGGCAGCATGGCGCGAACACGAGCGACTTTATTGCAGAAAGAGTAAGAACGCTGGCGCTGGCGGGTGATCAGGCCGGTGTTGCGCGGTGGCTCGACGTTGCGACGCGCTTGGACCAGCTTCTCGATGCGGGCACCATGGCGCATTGAAGGAGGGCAGCTATCTGATCATGTTCCGGCCCGTCAGTTTCTCAGCGAGCGTACGGAAGGTGATCGACCAGCGGGTCTCTCCCATTTCGGCTATGCTATGTTCCCATTGGTACCGCGCTTCGCCATGAAGGTGATAGACCGAACGCGGCGCGAGCGGAATGGTGACGCGATCGAACCCGCTGGCGTTGCGCCGCCGAAAACGCAAGGGGGCCGACACGCCCAGCGAAATGCCGACGACATGGTCGAAGACCGGGCGATCACGGTGCCAGCCTATGCCGGCACCAAGATCGTAGCGGATGAGGAGCGCCTGGGCTAGGCTGGCGGGCTCAAGGCCGACAAAGACAGCGGCTTTTGCACGCACAGGTAGCAGCCAATCCGGCATGGGATCTGTAGGTCCGAAGCGTGCGTCGTCGAAGTCGTAGCGCCAGCCATAGGAACTGGTCAGGCGCTTGCCGAGCCAACCCTGGAAACGAAACGGCTCGAGCGCGGATGCGTCGATCCCGTCGATCAGCCTCAACTCTTCATCGCGGGAGATAAGGTCTTCCCGATAGGACAAGCCCGGGATTTTCGGAGTCTCAAACAGGTCGGGGAACAGGCTGGCCATCAACGTCTAGATTGGGAGCCTGCGCGCACAAGGCAATCGCATAGCTGATTTTTTGATGGATAGCGCGGTCCGTAAAGCGTTCGATCAATTCGAGTCTGTTTTGGGCACTGACCGGATTCCGACACTGATTTTATGTTGTTTGGCAAATGGGGTAGGTGCGGTGCGGCTTGGAAAACTGTAATCATCAGTGAGCCGCCATGAAGTTCGAGCCATTTTAGTAGGCTGGGCCGTGCAGATCCCACCCATTTGATTAAGAGAGGGGCAAGTGTGCTTCGTAAAATCCGACCCTTTGTCGCCGTTCAGCTGCCAATTTCTTGTTCCTAGGTGCGGTCCTTCCGCTAATCGACAGGTCGCGACCACTTCCGGGCGTACAGGAGTCCGATGGCCAACGACAGGTTCAGGGAAAACCCGCCATTCAAAGCGAGTGCGTGCGGTTGGCGCGCTCTGGCCGTGCCAATGGCAATGGTGGCGCGGGATGCAGTAATCGTTGATTAAATCCCAGCTCCAAGCGTTATTGGCTTTTCCGTTCACTTCAGTTAGGCGAGGGATTGAGAGGCGGACAAGTTCGGCTTTCATTGATCGCGCCGGTGCCCCCAAAAGGGGCTTAATCGGGAATGTGGTGCGGAAGCTTGCTTCCAAATCCGCGGCTGTCTCTGCAACTGTAAGCGGATAGCGCGATGTACATGGCTCCTCTTTGAAGGGGCAGCCACTGGGCCGGACGCTAAATCATGCGAGGTCTGGGAAGGCGTGCATCAAGCTGTGACCCGTGAGCCAGGAGACCTGCCGGCGTCTGGTCGCTCTTGCCTTGGTCCAGAGGATGGCTGCGGCACGGTGAACTCCGTCTGAGCGACGAATGAGCGGCTGGGGCCGCATCGGAGACGTGCGTCGGCCGCCCATGGCGTCCGGCCGCCGCGCGGCTCGCCCGTTCGCGCGGGTATGCCCCGGCCACGTCGCAAGACGCCGGAGGACTATTTCGTGATCAAGACCATTACTACCAGCAGCGCACTTGCGCTGATCTGTATGGGAACGCCAGCCTTTGCCGAACCCTTTGAGAAGGGATCGCAAACAAGCGCGGACGCGGTCGAGGCGGGCAACGACATCGTGGTTTTCGGTCGTGGTGAGGCCATGATCGGCACTGCCAGATCAGCCAGCGAGGGAAGCGTCGGAGGGGCCGATGTCCTCGTGCGGCCACTTCTCCGCGTGGCGGAACTGCTGGAAGCGGTGCCCGGGCTGGTTGCAGCCCAGCATTCGGGGAGCGGCAAAGCCAACCAGTATTTCCTGCGCGGTTTCAACCTCGACCATGGGTCTGACTTCACCACCTATATCGATGAACTGCAGATGAACTTTCGCACACACGGACACGGTCACGGCTATCTCGACCTCAACGGCCTCATTCCGGAGATCGTGGGCCGGGAGGATTTTCGTAAAGGGCCCTATCGCGCCGACGGCGGTGATTTCGCTCTGGCGGGAGCAGCCTATATGATGACCATCAAGGGTTACCACCGGCCGTGGGCATCGGCCGAGGCTGGTTCATATGGTTGGCGCCGCGTCGCCGTAGGCGGAACAGTGCACGACGTGGGCGTGGGAGATCTCACGCTTGTCGCTCAGGCCAAGACCTACGACGGACCGTGGCAGGAAACTGAACGTCTTCGCCATTACTCGGGTTTCGCGAAATATAGCATGCCGAGCGGTGCGGGCACATTGGAGGCATCTCTCCATGCCTACCGGGCGACATGGCACCCTACCGAGCAAATCCCGGAGCGCATTATCGGCACGGCGTTGTGTGCGGATGTGTTCTGCTCTCCAGATCCTTCCGCGCGGGGTGAGATGACGCGCCAGGTGGCTAACATCGCGGTCAAGCAACCGACATGGCGCGCCAATGTCTATGCCCAGTTTTACGACTGGTCGATGTTGTCGAACCCCACTTACACCGATCCGGATGGCACAAGCGCGCAGATCAAGCAGTTCGACCGGCATTGGGTACTAGGGCTGTCCGCTCAAAAAAATTGGGAAATCGCTGACAGTCTGGCTGTGAGCCTTGGCACCGAAAACAGATACGATGCCATCGGGAATGTTGGTGTCGATCGAACGGCTGTCCGCACATTTCTTGAATCTCTCGGGCACTATCAGGTCGGGGAATTGTCTTCCGCGCTCTACGGCGAAGTCGCTTGGAAACTCTTGGCTGGACTGCGTGTGACAGGTGGTCTTCGCGGGGACTATTATCACTATTCCGTGCGTGCACGAGATGTGGTTGCGGCGTCGCTGGGAGAAGGCAGTGGCTCGGCGTCGATTCTCTCACCTAAGGTCTCGATCGCCTATCAGGTTACACCGCAACTTGAACTCTACGCCAACTGGGTCCGTGGATTCCATTCCAACGACGTTCGGGGTGCGGTAAACAGGGGCACGCCTGTTCCGGTTCTCGTTCGCGGCATCGGCAAGGAACTGGGGGGACGCCTTCAATTCTCCGGGGTCACGTTAACCGCGACTTACTGGTGGCTGCATGTCGGCAGCGAGCTTCGTTTCATTGGCGATTCCAATGCTGTTGAACGTCGGGTGCCAGTGGGTGTCATGGCTATGAAATCGTCGCCTTCTGGCGGCCGTTCCCGTGGCTTGCGCTTGATGGAAACTATACTGCCAGCCATGCCCGCTTCGACAATGGCGATCACATCCCTAATGCATTTGAGAACGCGGCTTCAGCCGGTGCCGCCATCATTCTTGATCCCTGGGAAGCCAGCATTCGGGTGCGCCACCTCGGACCTTCTCCGCTTGTCGAGGACAACAGTGTCCGGGATCGGGGCAGCACCGTCATGAATGCCCGCGCCGCGTGGACGGGCAAGAAGGTCGAGATATTTGGAGAAGTGCTGAACATCTTCGACAGCCGGGACAAGGACATCGCCTATTATTACGAGTCCTACATCCCCGCCTTTGATGCAGGTGCTCCGGTGGAAGGCCGGTTGAGTCGTGTCGTCGAGCCTCGAACCGTGAGGATTGGCGCAAAGGTCAATTTCTAGCGAAATCCCTTGATGGGCGGCGCTGCAGCACGTCTGCTGCGCCATCCTCCGTTTGTACATTCCTTAATCGCCGAGCCAATCATGCCCCTCACGAAGACACTGCCATCCCTGTCTCTGCGCCTACGAATTGGTGCCTTGTTTGCCGGATTGATCGCCGCCAACATTGGCGTCTGGGTCTGGGCATTCAGCCTGTTTCATGCGCAGCCGTTAATGCTCGGCACCGCTGTGCTTGCCTGGGGGCTTGGCCTGCGCCATGCGGTCGATGCCGATCATATTGCGGCCATCGACAATGTGACGCGCAAACTGATGCAGGATGGTCAGCGCCCGGTTTCGGCCGGCTTCTGGTTTGCGATCGGGCATTCCGGGATCATTGCCATAGCATCGATCATCATTGCGGTGACGGCCAGCGCGCTGTCGCAGTTCGGCGCCTTCAAGGAAATCGGCGGCGTGATTGCAACCGTGATTTCCGCGCTTTTCCTGTTCACGATCGCCGGCATGAACCTGGTCATCCTGCGCTCTGTCTGGCGGACCTTTGCGCATGTTCGTGCAGGCGGCAGCTATGTCGAGGACGATCTTGATCTGTTATTGGGTGGGCGCGGTCTGCTTTCCAGACTGTTCAGGCCGATGTTCCGCCTTGTGAACAAAAGCTGGCATATGGCCCCGCTGGGGTTTCTGTTCGGGCTTGGGTTCGATACCGCAACCGAAGTTGCCATTCTGGGCATGTCGGCCAGCCAGGCCGCCGATGGCCTGTCGATCGGGACAATCCTGGTCCTGCCCGCCCTGTTCGCGGTCGGTATGGCCCTCATCGATACGGCGGACGGCGTGGTGATGCTGGGCGCTTATGAATGGGCCTTCGTGAAGCCGATCCGCAAGCTCTACTACAACATCACAATCACCCTGATCTCGGCCATCGTGGCGATTGTCATTGGTGGAATCGAAACGCTGGCCCTGATTGGCGACAAACTGGCCCTTACGGGTGCCCCATGGCGGATCGCCATTGAATTGGGCGAAAATTTCAATGGTCTGGGCTTCGCCATCATCGGACTTTTCGTGTTCTGTTGGCTGGCGAGTTACGCGATCTATCGCTGGAAGCGGTTCGATGAGATCGAGGTTTCTGTCGTTACCTGATCGTCCATCGTTGCATGAAGCAACATCATCAATTGGCTTGGCTCCGATCTTCGTCTAGGGCGCATGGCGAAGGACGGGTTGATTCCGCCCTTCGATGATCGCGCCGGTGCCCTCGCAAGGGGCTTAATCGGGAATGCGGTGCGGGGGCTTGCTCCCAAATCCGTGGCTGTCCCTGCAACTGTAAGCGGATAGCGCGATGCACATGCTCCTGAACTCAGGGGCGGCCACTGGACAGCGCGCAAGCGCCAAGTCTGGGAAGGCGTGCATCAAGCTGTGACCCGCGAGCCAGGAGACCTGCCGGCGCACCGGTCGCTCTTGCCTGATCCAGGGGATGGTCACGGCACGGTAACTCTCCGTCTGAGCGACGAAGCTGTGTGGCTGGGGCTGCACGGTCGCGTGGTAACGGGTGCTTTGTCGCGCTCGCCCGTCGTCGCGCGCCGACCGGACTTGTCCGGCAAGCCCCGCCGTTTGTCGCTCTGGCGCGCGGAGGAATTGCTTGTGGCCGACCTGTCAAAGGTGCCTGTCACCATCATCACGGGCTTTCTGGGCGCGGGGAAAACCACGCTTATCAGCCACCTGATCCGCAATGCGGGCGGCCGCAGGCTGGCGGTGGTGGTCAACGAATTCGGTACGCTGGGTGTGGATGGCGACATTCTTGCATCCTGCGCCATTCCAGACTGCCCGGCGGAAAACATCGTCGAACTGGCCAATGGCTGCATCTGCTGCACCGTGGCGGACGATTTCATTCCTACGGTCGAGAAGCTCCTCGCGCTTGATCCCCGCCCGGATCACATCCTGATCGAGACATCGGGTCTGGCGTTGCCAAAGCCGCTGCTCAAGGCGTTTGACTGGCCAGCGATCCGCAGCCGGATCACCGTGGACGGCGTGCTGGCGCTGGCCGATGCCGAGGCGGTTGCGGCAGGCCGGTTTGCGCCCGATGTGGCCGCGCTTGACGCCCAGCGCGCCGCCGATCCGAGCATCGATCACGAAACGCCGCTGTCCGAAGTGTTCGAGGACCAGCTTGCCTGCGCCGATATGATCCTGCTGACCAAGGTTGATCTGGCCGGACCCGAAGGCGTTGCCGCCGCACGCGCGATCATCGCGGCAGAGCTTGGCCGCCCGGTGCCGGTGATCGAACTGACCGAAGGCGTGGTCGATCCGCGCGTGATTCTGGGGCTTGATGCCGCCGCCGAGGACGACATCGCCGCGCGCCCATCGCACCATGATGGGGATGATGATCACGAACACGATGATTTTGACAGCGCCGTTATCGAATGGGGCGAAATTGCCGATCCGGCGGCCCTTGTCGCGCGGATCGAAACGCTGGCGCGCGATCACCATATCCTGCGCGTGAAGGGCTATGCCGCCGTTGCGGGCAAGCCGATGCGGCTGCTGGTGCAGGCGGTAGGCGCGCGGGTGCGCCACCAGTACGACCGTCCGTGGCGGCCTGACGAGCCGCGCCGCACCACGCTGGTCGCCATTGCCGAGCACGATCATGTCGATCCAGACGCCATTCGCGCGGTGCTGCTGGCGTAAGGCGCAGGCGATGCACGTCATTTTCCGCGAAACGCACGGGATGGAGGAAACCGCCGTCCCGCAGGATCTGGGGCAAGAGCCTGCGGATCTTGTGGTCCTGTCCTTTTCGGACAGCGATCTGGGGGCGTTCGCGGCGGCATGGCATCAGGCCCGTGCAGACGATGCGACATTTCCTTCGCTGCGGCTCGCCAATCTGGCAGCGCTTATGCACCCGCTATCGGTCGACACCTATGTCGAGCGGACGCTGTCAGGTGCGAAGGCGATCCTGATCCGGCTGATTGGCGGTACGCCCTATTGGAGTTACGGGCTGGAACGAGTGGAGGCTCTGGCCCGGTCGCGAGGCATCGCGCTGGCCGTGCTGCCCGGCGACGGCTGGGAGGACGGGCGGCTGGATGCAGTTTCGACCGTCCCCGTGCCTGCTTTGAGAAGCCTTGCGCAATTGTGCGATGCCGGCGGTGCAGGGGCGGCGCAGGCGGCGCTTGTTGCGCTTTCACGGCTGGCAGGGCTGATCGATACCCCTCCCCAAAATTGCGAGCCGCTGCCTATGGCGGGAGGTTGGCATCCCGACCGGGGCGTCGTCGATCCTGAATCCTTTGCGCGCAATCCCGGACGACCGCTGGTCCTGATCATCTTCTATCGTTCTTACCTGACCGCCCACGATCTGGACCCGTTTGCCGCCCTGCATGCCGCGTTCGACCGGCACGGCTTTGACGCACTGTCGATCTTCGTCCCCTCGCTGAAAGCCCCGCAGGTGCGCGATCAGGTGGACCGCTGGGTGCGCGGCCTTGGCCCGGCGGCGATCATCAACGCCACCGCCTTTTCCGCGCGTGGCGAAGACGGCGATACCCCGCTCGATGGCGCGGGCGTTCCCGTGTTCCAACTGGCGCTGGCCACGTCGGGCCGCACCGGCTGGGCAGCGGCTTCGCGCGGGCTGTCCCCCGCAGACCTCGCCATGCACGTGGTCTTGCCCGAAATTGACGGCCGGGTCTTTGCCGGGGTCGCCAGCTTCAAGGAAGCGGGTGCGCGCGATCCCGCACTAGGTTTTGCCCGCACCGTCCACCGCGCCGATCCCGACCGGATCGAGGCGATCACTGCGCGCGTGGCAGGCTGGATCGCCCTTTCGCAAAGGCCGGTTGCCGATCGGCGGGTTGCGCTGATCCTGTCGACTTATCCCGGCAAGGCATACCAGATGGCCCACGCCGTGGGGCTGGATGCGCTCGCCTCAGCCGAGGCGACCCTGGCCGATCTGGCCGAGGCGGGATATGCCACGGATGGCCAGACCGATCTGGGCGCGCGCCTTGAAAGCGAACATCAGCATTGGCCGCTGGCCGCGTATCGCAAGGCGCAGGCGGCATTGCCCGAGACCTTGCGCGCTGATCTTCATGCCGCGTGGGGCGAACCGGAAGCCGATGTGGCAGTCGCTGACGGCGCGTTCCGTTTTGCCGCGCTGTCCATCGGCAGCGCGCTGGTCGCCTTGCAGCCCGAACGCGGCGAGCGCGTCCATCGAGACGGGGACTATCACGATCTGTCCCGCTGCCCGCGCCATGGCTATGTTGCGTTCTATCTGTGGCTGCGCGAACGGGGCAGCGACGCGCTGGTCCACATCGGCGCGCATGGCACGCTGGAATGGCTGCCGGGCAAATCGGTCGCGCTGTCTGGCGCTTGCTGGCCCGAGGCGCTGATCGGCGCGATGCCGGTGATCTATCCGTTCATCGTCAACGACCCCGGAGAAGCTGCGCAGGCCAAACGCCGGATCGGTGCGGTTACTATCGGACACGTTCCGCCGCCACTGGTGCAAACTAAAAGCGGCGCGGGGCTGGCCCGGATCGAGGCGCTGCTGGATGAATTCTCCAACGCTTACGGGCTGGACCCGGCCCGCCGCGACCGCCTGCAAGCGAGCATCCGCGACGAAGCGCGCGTGCTGGGGCTGGAGGCGGAACTGGGCCTTGATGGCGCGGCCACGCTGGTTGAGGCGATCACCCGGATCGATCGCTTCGTTTGCGATGTAAAGGACAGCCAGTTCGGTGACGGGCTGCATGTGTTCGGGCGGGGCGATCAGGGCGCAGCCGAGCGGGCCGGATTGCTGACGGCGCTGGACGGACGGCGCGTTCCGCCCGGTCCCTCCGGCTCCCCGTTTCGCGGGCGCAGCGATGTGCTGCCGACCGGGCGAAACCTTTATGCAATAGACCCGCGGGCGGTGCCTTCACGCGCGGCCCACGCGCAAGGCGTGACACTGGCAGAGGAACTTATCCGGCGGCATTTGCAGGATCATGGCGATTATCCGCGCGGGCTGGTGGTCGATCTGTGGGGATCGGCCACGATGCGCACGGCGGGCGAGGAATTCGCCATGGCGCTGCACCTGCTCGGCGCAAAACCGCTGTGGGACATGACATCCGAACGGGTGGCGGGCGTTGAGATTCTGCCGCTGGCGCTGCTGGACCGGCCGCGCATCGACGTGACACTGCGGGTTTCAGGCCTGTTCCGCGATGCCTTCCCGGCGCTGCCCATGTTGTTCGGACAGGCGGTGCGAGCGCTGTGTTTGCGGGACGAACCGGCGGACTGGAACCCCTTTGCGGGGCAGGCGCCGGCCCCGCGAGTCTATGGACCGGCGCCGGGGAGTTATGGCCTTGGCCTTGGCGATGCGGCCGAGGTCTATACCGATGCGGCGCGACGCTCGGCCGGAGAGGCATGGCTGGCGGCATCGGATCATGCGTTTGACGCAACCTCCGATGTGATCGGGGGCACGCCCGATCCTGAGGGCCTGCGTCGGCGCGTCGAAGCGGCAGACGCCTTTGTTCATCTTCAGGACTTGCCGGAAACCGATCTGCTGCTGGCCGCGGACTCTGCCGCGCATGAGGCGGGCTTTGCCGCTGCCAAGGCGCTGACAGGCGGGACGGCAGCGCTCTATCACCTCGATAGTCGCGACCCGCTGAAGCCGGCCGCGCGCACCCTGACCGAAGAGATCGCCCGCGTGGTCCGTGCCCGTGCCGCCCATCCCGACTGGGTTGCAGGCATGATGCGGCATGGTTTTCGCGGGGGCGCGGAACTGGCCGCGACGCTGGATCATATGGGCGCCTTTGCGCACCTTTCAGGTAGCGTGCCGCCGCATCTGTTCGATCTCTATCACGATGCGACGCTGGGCCAAGCCGATGTTCGCGCGTTTCTTGTGCGCGAGAATCCCGGCGCGCTGGCGGCGATGGAAGCCCGCTTTGCAGCGCTCCATGCCGCCGGGCTGTGGCAGACCCGGCGCAATTCCATCCTCGCCAGCCTGCCCAGCCATGAGGACCGGACATGACCGGGCCTATGGTGAGGGGTTGGTGCCCCGATGCGTGGCACCCGATGATCGCGGGCGACGGGTTGCTGATGCGGGTAAAGCCGCGGCTTGGCCGCCTGACCCGCGCGCAAGTGCTGGGCCTGTGCGATGCCGCCATCGCGCATGGCAATGCCCTGATCGACATCACCGCCCGCGCCAATCTCCAGCTTCGTGGGGTGCGCGATACCGGCTGGCAGGCGCTGCTCGACCGGTTGCTGACGCTCGATCTGGTGGACGGTGACCCCGTCATCGAACAGCGACGCAACATTCTGGTCGCGCCGGATTGGCGGGTCGGTGATGACAGCCATCGCATTGCGGGCGCGTTGCTGACCCGGCTGGATGAGTTGCCCGATCTTCCGGGCAAGATGGGCTTCGTTATCGATGCTGGTCGGGCCTGCGCCCTGCACGGCGAGGTGGGCGATTTCCGCATCGAGCGCGACGAAAAAGGCGGCCTGATCCTGCGCGCCGATGGCCATCCGGGCGGTGTTGCAGTTGTCGCAGGTCAGGAAGTGGACGCCCTGATCGCGCTGGCACACTGGTTTTCTGCCAGCGGTGGCGCGGAAGCGGGGCGCATGGCCCGGCACACGGTTGCCCTGCCCGAATGGGCCTGTGGCGACATTCTGCCCGCGCCGTCGGCTGCTCGCATCGCGCCCGGCATCCATGATCTGGGCTGGGCTTATGGCCTGCCGTTCGGCCGGATAGAGGCGCCGATACTGGCTGGTGTGATGGAGGGATCGTCTGCCGGGGGGGTGCGGATTAGCCCGTGGCGGGTGCTCGTAGTAGAAGGCGCGCCTGCCATGCAGGTGGATGGCCTGATCACCGACCCTGCCGATCCGCTGCTGCATGTGGATGCCTGTCCGGGCGCGCCGTGCTGCACGCAGGCGTCGGTTGAAACCCGCGATCTTGCCCGCCGCCTTGCCCCGCATATCGCGGGACGGCTGCATGTTTCGGGCTGTGCCAAGGGCTGTGCCCGCCCGCGCGCCGCCGATGTCACGCTGACGGGCCGCGATGGCCTGTTCGATCTTTCCCTGAACGCGCGCGCCGGAGGGCCTGCGGTTCACTCCGCGCTTGGCCCGGCCGACCTTCTTGCCCAATTTGGAACCGCTTGATGCCCCATATCTATGAAACCGATGGCGCGGCCATTTATCGCCAGTCCTTCGCCACGATCCGCGCCGAAGCCGATCTGGCGCCCTTTTCTGCCGATGAGGAGCCGGTGGCGGTCCGCATGATTCATGCCGCCGGGATGGTCGAACTGGCGGCGCATATCCGCTTTTCGTCCGGCTTCGCACAAACGGCCAGTGCCGCGCTGGCCGATGGCGCGCCGGTGCTGTGCGATGCGCGGATGGTGTCCGAAGGGATCACTCGCGCCCGCCTGTCGGCCAACAATCCGATCATCTGCACGCTCAGTGCGCCGCCAGTACCGGACATGGCGCGGGCGATGGGCAACACCCGTTCCGCCGCCGCGCTGGAACTGTGGCGACCGCATCTGGCGGGCGCGGTGGTGGCCATCGGCAATGCGCCAACCGCGCTGTTCCATCTCCTGAATATGCTGGAAGATCCCGATTGCCCGCGCCCTGCGGCCATCATCGGCTGTCCGGTGGGCTTTGTCGGCGCGGCCGAATCCAAGGCCGCGCTGTGGGCCGCGCCGCCGGTGCCGTGCTGCATTGTCGATGGGCGGCTTGGCGGCAGCGCGATCACGGTCGCCGCGATTAACGCGCTGGCAAGCCGCGCCGAATGAGCGCGTCGTCATCAATCGGAACCATCCACGGCGTCGGGCTTGGTCCCGGCGCGGCCGATCTGCTGAGCGTGCGCGCCGACCGGTTGGTGCGTGGCGCTCGCCATGTTGCCTATTTCCGCAAGGCCGGACGGCCGGGGCAGGCGCGGCGGATTGTCGAAGGGATGCTGCGCGCCGACGTGATTGAAATCCCGATGGAATATCCTGTAACGACCGAGATCCCGTTGTCCGATCCCCGCTACAACGACTGTCTTTCCGCCTTCTATGCCGAATGCACCGCACGTTTGCTGGCGCTGGCGCAGGCGGGCGAGGACGTGGTTGTGCTGTGTGAGGGCGATCCGTTTTTCTACGGCTCGTTCATGCACCTTCATGGCCGTTTGGCGGGCATCGTCCCGGTGACGGTGGTGCCGGGTATCACCGGCATGGCCGGGGCATGGAACGCGACTGACATTCCCATCACCTGGGGCGATGACGTGCTGACCATCGCGATGGCGACCCTGCCCGAGGAGGAACTGGCCCGGCGCATCCGCGATACCGATGCGCTGGTGGTGATGAAGATCGGGCGCAACCTGCCCAAATTGCGCCGCGCGGTGGCAGCGGCGGGGCGCGAGGACGCGGCATGGCTGGTCGAACATGCCGCCATGCCCGGCCAGCGCGTCACGCGGTTGATCGAGGCGACCAGCGTCACGCCCTATTTCTCGATCCTGCTGATTCATGGACAGGGGCGTCGTCCATGAGCGGTTCGCTATCCATCGCCGGTCTGGGACCGGGCGACGAGGCACTGATCACGCCCGAAGTCACCGCCGCGCTGGCAGGGGCAAGCGATGTTATCGGCTATATCCCCTATGTCGCCCGCATCGCCCCGCGTGAGGGGCTGACGTTGCATCCATCCGACAACCGGGTGGAGCTGGATCGCGCGGCCCATGCGCTGGAACTGGCGGCGCAGGGCCGGCGCGTGGTGGTGGTGTCTTCTGGCGATCCCGGCGTGTTCGCGATGGCCGCCGCCGTGTTCGAGGCGCTGGAGGCTGGCCCGGCCCACTGGCGCGATCTCGACATCCGGGTGCTGCCCGGCATCACTGCCATGCTGGCCGCCAGCGCGCGAGCGGGGGCGCCGCTGGGGCACGATTTTTGCGCGATCAACCTGTCGGACAACCTCAAGCCGTGGTCCGTGATCGAAAAGCGGCTGCGGCTGGCTGCAGAGGCAGACTTTGCGATGGCGTTCTACAACCCGCGGTCGAAAGCCCGGCCGGAAGGTTTCGAACGTGTGCTGGAATTGCTGCGCGCGGTGTGTGGCAATGATCGCCCGATCCTGTTCGCCCGCGCCCTATCGACGCCCGACGAACAATTGCAAATCGTACCGCTGGGTCAGGCCCGCGCGGACATGGCCGATATGCGCACGATGGTGATCGTCGGATCGAGCCTGACGCGGATCATCGAACGTGCGGCTGGTCCCATTCTCTACACCCCCCGCTCGGCCTTGGGTTCGGCATCATGACCCAGCCACGCGAGCACATCCTCCGGGCGATAACACTCGGTCCGGCCCGGAACGGCGGGTCGGTCAATCATCAGGACCGGCAGGCCCAGCGCCCGCGCGGCGATCAGCTTGGCATCGGCACCACTGCCGCCAGCGTTCTTGCACACCACCAGATCGATGGCGTGCGCCTGCATCAGCTGGCTGTCGCCCATGACGGTAAATGGCCCGCGATCAACGATCAGGGTGTGATGGGGCAGGCCCGGCGGCTGCTCCGGCGCGTCCACGAAACGCAGCAGATAGTGGTGGTGTGGCTGCGCGGCGAAGGCTTCGACATGCATCCGCCCCAGCGCCAGCATGACGCGGCGGGCCTGTCCTGCCAGCGCGGCGACCGCGCCGTCGATATCAGCAACGCGGGTCCAGCGGTCACCAGCAACCGGTTCCCACGCGCGACGGGTCACGGCGACATGGGCCACACCCACAAGCCGCGCAGCCTCCACCGCATGACGGCTCATCGTCGCGGCAAAGGGGTGGGTCGCGTCGACCAGATGGGTCACGCGATGGTCGCGCAGATAATCGGTCAGCCCAGCCATCCCGCCGAACCCGCCAACCCGCACCGGAACCGGTTGAGCGCGGGGATTTTTCGTCCGTCCGGCATAGCTGAGTGTCGTCGCAATGCCCTGCGCGGCAAGCAGGCGGGCAAGAACGCTCGCCTCGGTCGTTCCACCCAGCAGGAGGACATGTCGCATGGCTGATACGGCTCCTGAAGCGTGGTTGACGATCATCGGCATCGGCGAGGACGGGCCGGATGGCCTGTCCGCTGCGAGCCGGGCGGCGCTGGCGCGGGCCGAACTGGTCATGGGACCGGCCCGGCATCTGTCGCTGCTGCCCGCGATTACCTGCCCTGCGACCGAATGGCCAGTGCCCTTTGCCGATGGCATCACCCTGTTGATGCAACATCGCGGACAGCGCGTGGTGATGCTTGCGTCGGGCGACCCGTTCTGGTTCGGGGCGGGGAGCAGCGTAACCCGGCAGCTCGATCCGGGCGAATGGGTGGCGATACCGGCGCCTTCCACCTTCACGCTGGCAGCCGCACGATTGGGCTGGCCGTTGCAGGATGTGGCCTGCCTTGGCCTGCACGCCGCGCCGCTGGAGCGACTTAAGCCCCATCTGGCGTCAGGGCAGCGCATTGTGGCGCTGTTGCGCGCTGGCGAGGCCGTGGGCGCGCTGGCCGATTATCTGACCGGCCAAGGCTTTGGCCCGTCAGTGCTGCACGTGATGGAAGCGCTCGGTGGTCCGCGCGAACGGGTACGCCGGGTGACTGCAGAAGCGCTGACCTTCACCGACATTGCCCATCCGGTTGCGGTCGGGATCGACTGTGTGGGCCACGGTGATGCCTTGCCGCAGGCGGCAGGACGACCGGACCACTGGTTCGCATCCGACGGGCAGTTGACCAAGCGCCCGGTGCGCGCCTTGACTTTGTCGGCGCTGGCCCCGTGTGTGGGGGAACTGCTGTGGGACATCGGCGCGGGATCGGGTTCCATCGGGATCGAATGGCTGCTGGCCCACCCGGCCAACCGCGCCTGCGCGATGGAAGCCGATCCGGTGCGCGCGGACCGGGCGCGGGCCAACGCCGCTGCGCTGGGTGTCGACCGATTGCAGGTGGTGATCGGACGTGCGCCGGATACTTTGCCGCCGGGACTAGTGCCCGATGCGGTGTTCATCGGCGGCGGATTATCGGAAGCCTTGCTGGACGCGCTGTGGGCACGATTGCCCGCCGGAACGCGGCTGGTGGCCAATGCGGTGACGCTGGAATCAGAAGCGCTGCTAGCCCGGTGGCATGGCCAGAAGGGCGGGAGCCTCCTGCGCATCGAACTGGCCGACGCCGCACCGTTGGGCAACCGGCACGGCTGGCGCGCGCGCTATCCGGTGGTGCAATGGAGCGTGACGCTGTGATCGTCGCAGGCTTCGGCTTTCGCGCGGGCGCGGCCCTGCCCTCACTGCGCGCGGCGTTCGCGCTGGCGCAACAAGGGCAGCCGCCGGTGACGCATCTGGCCACCGCGCAGGACAAGCTTGCGGCGCTGGTCCCGCTGGCAAAGGCGCTTGGCCTGCCGCTGACGGGCGTGGCGCCCGATGCATTGGCCGCCGTCGCCACCCTCACGCGCTCCGCCGCCAGCCTGACCGCCCGCCACGTCGGCAGCGTGGCCGAAGCATCCGCCATGGCCGAAGCAGGCGCCGGCGCGCGCCTGCTGTCGCCGCGCCGCATCTCGCCCGACCGCATGGCCACGTGCGCCATTGCGGCCAGTGTCACCTTTCAGGGAACCCCAACATGACCGTCCATTTCATCGGCGCCGGTCCCGGCGCGCCCGACCTTTTAACCTTGCGCGGACGCGATCTGATCGCGGGCAGCCCGGTGTGCCTCTATGCCGGGTCGCTGATCCCGGTCGCCGTGCTCGATCATTGCCCGCCGTGTGCCCGGATCGTGAACACCGCGCCGCTGGAACTGGACCAGATCATGGCCGAGATCGCCACTGCCCATGCCGCCGGGCACGATGTGGCGCGGCTGCATTCGGGCGATTTGTCAGTCTGGTCGGCGATGGGCGAGCAATTGCGCCGGCTGCGCGCGATGGACATTCCCTTTACCGTGACGCCCGGTGTCCCAGCGTTCGCCGCCGCCGCCGCTGCGCTGGAGGCAGAGCTGACCCTGCCCGCGCTGTCACAATCGCTGGTGCTGACCCGCACGCCGGGCCGCGCCAGCACCATGCCGCCCGCCGAAAGCCTGACCAATTTTGCCGTTACCGGCGCGACGCTGGCCATTCACCTTTCGGTTCACAATCTGGCGCAAGTGGTGGCGGACCTGACGCCGGCCTATGGCGCGGATTGCCCGGTCGCGGTGGTCTGGCGCGCCAGCTGGCCCGATCAGCAGATTGTCCGGGCGACGCTCGACACCATCGAACAGGCCGTGGCGGGCAGCACGGCCAAGAATCTGCAACGCACCGCCCTGATCCTGGTCGGGCGGGTGCTGGCGGCGCAGGATTTTGCCGAAAGCAGCCTCTATGCGCCCGGTTATGACCGCCGCTTTCGGCCTCAGGATGCCGGTTCGCGGTTTGCGGGGGCATCGGAATGAGCGCGCGCCACCAGACTCCGGGATTGATGATCGCCGCCCCCGCATCGGGCACCGGCAAGACCACGGTGATGCTGGGCCTGCTGCGCGCGCTCACCGAAGACGGGCTGGCGGTGCAGCCGTTCAAGAGCGGGCCGGACTATATCGACCCGGCCTTTCACCGCGCCGCCTGTGGCCGACCGTCCTTCAACCTTGATAGCTGGGCGATGGAAGGCGATCTGATCGCTGCCATCGCGGGGCAGGCTGCGGGCGCGGACATGGTGCTGGCCGAAGGGTCGATGGGCCTGTTTGACGGCGTGGCCAGCAAGGGCGCATCGGGCAATGGTGCCAGCGCCGACATGGCCCGCCGCATGGGCTGGCCCATCGTGCTGGTGCTGGATGTATCGGGGCAGGCGCAGTCCGCCGCCGCCACCGCACTCGGGTTCAGCAGCCTTGATCCGGGGCTGCCATTTGCCGGGGTGATCCTGAACCGCGTGGCCAGTCCGCGTCATGAACGGCTGGTGCGCAAGGGCATGGAGGCGGTGGACATTCCGGTGCTGGGTGCCCTGCCAAGGCGCGGCGACCTGACCCTGCCCGAACGCCATCTTGGGCTGGTTCAGGCGGTGGAGCATCCCGACCTTGATCGCGCGATTGCCGAGTTTGCGGCGTTCCTGCGCGCCCATGTTGATCTTGATGCCGTTCGCCGTGCCGCCGGTGCCGAACCACAAGCCGATGGCGGCAAGCTGCCCGTCCCGCCGGCCCAGCGCATCGCCATGGCGCGCGATGCCGCCTTTTCGTTCGTCTATCCGCATCTGATCGAAGGGTGGCGGCGCGCCGGGGCGGAGATCCTGCCGTTTTCGCCACTGGCCGATCAAGCGCCCGCCGCCCATGCCGATCTGGTGTGGTTGCCTGGCGGCTATCCCGAACTGCACGCCGGAACCATCGCCGCCGCAGCGACATTCCTGTCCGGCCTGCGCCATTATGCCCAAACGCGCCCCGTTCACGGCGAATGCGGCGGCTATATGGTGCTGGGTGAGGGGTTGATCGACAAGAGTGGTGAACGGCACCGGATGGCCGGGCTGTTGGGGCTGGTCACCAGCCATGCCCAGCGCAAGATGCACCTTGGCTATCGCCATGCCGAACTGCTGGTGCCGATATCGGGCCTTGCCGCCGGGACCAGGCTGCGCGGGCACGAGTTCCACTATTCAACCATTGTCGAACAGAGCGACGCGCCGCTGGCGCGGGTGACCGATGCCGAGGGCGCGGCGGTGGCCGAAACCGGATCGCATCGCGGCCATGTCACCGGCAGCTATTTCCACATGATTGCGCCACTGAACCCCGTGGACGTGTCATGACCGGTTTTGTTTCCTTCGTGGGGGCCGGGCCGGGCGATCCCGAGTTACTGACGCTCAAGGCGTTGGCGCGGTTGGAGGCCGCCGATGTCGTGCTGTTCGACGATCTGGCTTCCGGTCCTATCCTTGACCGCGTGCGCCTGGACACCACACTGGTGAATGTCGGCAAACGGGCGGGACGGCAATCGCCCAGCCAGGCCGAGGTGAACCGCCAACTCGTGGATAATGCCGCTGCGGGTGGCCGTGTAGTGCGGCTAAAATCCGGCGATTCTGGGATCTTTGGCCGTCTTGAGGAGGAAATCGAGGCATTGCGGCTTGCTGGTATCGGTTTCGAGATCATCCCAGGCGTCAGTTCTGCCAGTGCAGCGGCGGCCACTGCCGGCATTCCCCTGACAAGGCGCGCGCTTTCACGGCGGGTCCAGTTCATCACCGGGCATGGTGCGACGGGTGCCTTGCCTAATGACCTCAACATGGCAGCCCTGGCCGATGCCGAAGCGACAACCGTCGTGTTCATGCCCAAGCGAACCTTCCCTGAACTGGCCGCCCGGCTGGTCGCTGCGGGGCTGCCCCCACAAACGCCGGCGTTGTTGGCCGAGAATGTGGGCCGCGCCGATCAGCGTCTCACGCGCAGCTCGGTTGCCGGGTTGGCAGACACGCTGGCTGAGGGCGTGGGGTTCGCCCCGGCCCTGATCCTCTACGGCCCATTGTTGGAGGAAGCATGATCGAGCTTTCCCTCATCGGCATCGGCACGGGCAATCCCGATCACCTGACGGCGCAAGCCGTGCGGGAGATGAACAACGCCGACCTGATTCTGCTGCCGCGCAAAGACAGCGCCAAGTCCGACCTGATCGACCTGCGCCGCGCCATCTGTGGGCAGGTGTTGACCGGCCCAGTGCCGATTGTCGAATTCGACATGCCGGTTCGCGACGCAGGCCGGGATTACACGCAAGCGGTTGACGATTGGCACGAGGCTATCGCTGCAGCATGGCGCGCCCAGATCACCACGCATCTGCCAGCGGGCGGGCGGTTGGCATTGCTCGTCTGGGGTGATCCTTCGCTTTATGACAGCACCTTACGGATCGCCGAAAAACTCAAAGCTGGCGGCCTTACGATGCAGGTGCGCGTTGTGCCCGGCATCACAAGCATTCAACTGCTGACCGCCGCGCATGCCATTCCGCTCAATCCCCTTGCCGGGGCGGTGACGATCACCACCGGGCGTAGGCTACGCGGCCAGGGCTGGCCCGAAGGGACCGACACGCTCGTTGTCATGCTCGACAGCGGCTCTGCCTTTGAGGTGCTGGAACCGCAGGGCATCACCATCTGGTGGGGCGCCTATCTGGGCATGGCGCATGAAGTGCTGGAGCGGGGTGTGCTTGCTGAGGCTGGCCCCCGGATCGCCCAGTGCCGGGCCGAACTGCGCGCGCGCCATGGCTGGATCATGGATGTCTACCTCATGCGAAAGGAACAAATTGATGGAAACTGACAGCGAAGTGCAAGCGGTGAGCGACGATGCCCGCCACGCCGAAAAGATGCGCAAGAAGCAGACCGCGCAGACCAAGATCATGGCCAGCAAGACCCGCGAGCAGGGCCTGCTGATCGTCCACACCGGCAAGGGCAAGGGCAAGACCAGCGCCGCGCTGGGCATGGTGGTTCGCGCCATCGGCCACGGCATGAAAGTGGGCGTGGTCCAGTTCGTCAAAGGGGCGATGAAGACCGGCGAAAAGGCGGTGTTCGATGCCTTTCCCGACCATGTCGAATTCAAGCCGATGGGCGAGGGTTTTACCTGGGACACGCAGGACCGCACACGCGACATTGCGGTGGCCCGCGCCGGCTGGGACGAGGTCAAGCGCATGATCGCCGATCCCAGCTATCACATGGTTCTGGCCGACGAACTGAACATCGTGCTGCGGTATGACTATCTGCCGGTCGATGAAGTGGTGGCGGTGCTGACCGCGCGCGACGCCATGAAGCATGTGATCGTCACGGGCCGCAATGCGCCCGACGCGCTGATCGAGGTGGCGGACCTTGTCACCGAGATGACCATGGTGAAGCACCCCTTCCGTTCAGGCGTGAAGGCCCAGGCCGGCATTGAATTTTGACCGGGGATCGAATTCTGAGCGACGCCCCGCCTGTGTTCGACGCGGAATTTACGGAGCAATTCACGCAATTGCTACGCTGGCGGCGCGATGTGCGGCAATTCGACCGCCGCGCCGTGGCGGAAGCTGACATGCGCGTGCTGCTGGCCTGCGCCGCGCTGGCGCCGTCGGTCGGCAATGCCCAGCCGTGGCGCTTTGTGCGCGTGCGGACGCCGGACATACGGGAGGCGCTGGCCGCGCATGCCGATGGGCAAAGCGCCCATGCGGCAGAGCGCTATGCCGGGCAGGCGCGGTACGATCACTACCTGTCGCTCAAGCTGCACGGACTGCGTGAGGCGTCCGAACTGATCGCGGTGTTCTGCGACGAACAGCCCGAGGCGGGGCACGGTCTTGGCATTGCCACCATGCCCGAAATGTTGCGCTATTCGTGCGTGCTGGCGATCCACAATCTGTGGCTGGCGGCGCGGCTGCGCGGGCTTGGCCTTGGCTGGGTGTCGATCGTTGATCCACCGGCGGTCCATGCCCTGCTCGACGTTCCCGCCACCTGGTCGCTGATCGCGCTGTTGTGCATCGGTTACCCGGCAGACACGTCCGATACCCCCGAACTGGAACAGCGCGGCTGGCAGCAGCGTGAGCCGTGGGCTGACCGGGTGTTCGAACGATGATTTTCAATCAAAGGACCAGAAAACCATGCTGATACCCGTGGAGGATGGCCCCGCTATCGTGGCCTGCAACACCTGTCGCCACAGCGCCGACGCGCGTGAGGATGACGGCGGGATGCGCGGCGGCGCGCAGATGGTGGCGGCGCTGCGCTCGGTTCAGGAAAGCGACGCGCGCTATGCCGGGGTCGCCGTGCAAGAGATGCCGTGCCTGTTCGCCTGCACCGATTTCTGCACCATCCACCTGCGCGCACCGGGCAAGGTCGGCTATGTGCTCGGCCGGTTCACGCCGGACGAGGACGCCGCCACCGCCATTCTGGACTATGCCGTCCACTATGCCGCCAGCGAGCATGGCCGGGTGCCGTTCAAGCAATGGCCGCAAGGGGTGAAGGGCCATTTCATCACCCGCACCCCGCCGCAGGGCTTCGTCACAGAATGAGCCGGTTTGCCACGCTGGCCGCGTTTGAAGCGGCGCTGGAGCATATGCCCGTGGCCGATGCGGACGCCATGGCCGCTGCACGCGCGCGGCAGGCCATCCTGACCAAGCCGGCCGGATCGCTGGGCCGGCTGGAAGACATTGCCGTGTTTATGGCCGGATGGCAGGGCATAGCGCAGCCGGTGATCAAACAGGGTCGCGCGGCGATCTTTGCTGGCAATCATGGTTTCGTCGTCCACGGGGTCAGCGCCTTTTCCGCCAGCGTGACCGCCGCGATGGTCGGCAATTTCACTACTGGCGGCGCGGCGATCAACGCACTGGCCGGGGCGGCCGGACTGGATCTGCGGGTGGTTGCACTCGATCTCGACCGGCCCACGGCGGATTTCACCGTCGCTGCGGCAATGGACGAGACGGAGTGCCTTGCTGCACTTTCTGCCGGAGCGGCGGTGGTGGAGCCGGGGCTGCACCTGCTGGTCGTCGGCGAAATGGGCATTGGCAATTCGACCGCCGCCGCCGCGCTCTGCGCGCGCAGCTATGGCGGCGCGCCCGCGCAATGGGTCGGGCCGGGCACGGGGGTTGATGCGGGCGGAATCGCGCGCAAAGTGGCGGTGGTGGAACAGGCACTGGCCTGTCATACCAATGTGCCGGACACCCCGTTTGAGACTTTGCGCCGGTTGGGCGGGCGCGAAATCGCCGCGATTGCCGGGGCCGTGCTGGAGGCGCGCCGCCTGCGTATTCCGGTGGTGCTGGACGGGTTCATCAGCTGCGCCGCGCTGGCGCCGCTGGCCGCCGCCGTTCCGGCGATCACTGATCATTGCCTGGCGGGGCACTGCTCGGCTGAACCGGGGCATATCCGACTGCTGGGGCATTTGGGCCTTGATCCCCTGCTGTCGCTGGGGATGCGATTGGGCGAAGGCAGCGGCGCGGCACTGGCGGTGTCGGTAATCCGGGCAGCGCTGGCCACGCACAATGGTATGGCGACATTTGCCGAGGCCGGGGTGGCAGACGGCTTGTGAGCAGCTTTTCACTTTACCTCTTGCGCCACGGCGAACCGGAAGGCGCGGGGCGGCTGATCGGCCGCACCGATGCGCCGCCTGTTGCCACAGGTATCGCGGCCTGCGCCGATCAGGCGCGGGATCTGGCGGCGGAAGTTCTGATCGCTTCCGACCTTTCCCGTGCGCGTTTGGCGGGCGAGGCCATCGGGCTGGAGACCGGCGTGCCGCTGTCAATCGATCCGCGCTGGCGCGAGCTGGACTTTGGCGCATGGGAGGGGATGGCGCCGGGCGATGTCGAAGGCGCGGCGCTGGCGCGATTCTGGGACGATCCCGATGGCCATGCGCCGCCCGGTGGAGAACGCTGGTCGGCGCTGGTGGACCGTGTGTCCGCTGCCATTGGCGATCTGGCCGCCCGGTCGACGCTGATCGTCACGCACGCAGGCGCGATGCGGGCAGCAGTGGCGGTGCTTTGCGGGTTTGATGTGCGCCAGACCTGGGCAGTTGATCTGCCCTACAACGGCCTGCTGGCGTTGCGCGTCTGGCCCGCTGAGGGACCGGGCGAGCGCCCCACAGCACAGATCGCGGGGCTTTATCCGTGAGGGGCTTCATCATCGCCCTGCAGTTTCTGACGCGCTTGCCGACACCCGTGGTTGTCGTTGACGATGCCGCCTTCGCCCGATCCATGCGGTGGTTTCCCGCTGTAGGCCTGGTTATTGGTGCAGCGGTTGCGGGAGCCGCATGGGCAGGCGCGCTGGTCGATCACCGGCTGGGCGCATTGGCCGCGCTGATCGTCTGGGTGGGCGTGACCGGCGCGCTGCACCTTGATGGCCTGGCCGACCTCGCTGATGCCAGCGGCGCGGCGCATAAAGATCGCGAGCGGCTGCTGGCCGTTATGGCCGATCCTCATGTCGGCAGCTTCGGCGTTGTCGCGATTGTGCTGCAACTGCTGAGCAAGTTGGTGCTGCTGGATATGCTGGTGGATGCACGGGCGTTTGGCGCGCTGGTACTGGTGCCGTTTGCCGCGCGCATCGGCCCGCTGGTGTGGACATGGTGGCTGATGCCGCTGCATCAGGGGCTGGCGGCTCGATTCCGTTCCGCGATCGGCCCGATCGATCTTGCGGGCTGGGCGGCCGCGCTGGCTGCGGCGGCGTGGTTCACTCCGGCGCTGCTTATCACACCATTGCTCGTTCTGTGGTGGGGGAGGCACGTGCGCCGCGCATTGGGCGGGATTTCCGGCGATGGCCATGGTGCAGGCATCGAGTTGATCGAAACCGGCTTGCTGCTGAGCGTGGCAATCACGGGCCTATGGATACACACGACATGAACAGCTTCAGTTTTCACGGCGGCAGGTTGGCCGATGCCATGGCGCAGTTCGGCATGGGCAAGGCGCCGTGGGTCGACCTGTCCACCGGCATCAATCCGCTTGGCTGGCCCGGCGCGGGCGATCTGGCGATGGACTGGCAGGCGCTGCCCGACGCGGGCGCGCTGGACGATCTGGAGGCCGCTGCCGCTGCCCATTTCGGCACGGACCCGGCCCATGTTTGCGCGGTGCCGGGCACCGAGATCGGCCTGCGGATGTTGGGCGACATCGTGCCCGGCCCCGCTATCCATGCCCAGCCCAGCTATCGCACCCATGGCGAGATGATTCCCCGCAGCCGTCCCGTAGCCCTGACCGAATTGGCGGGGACAGAGGAAGCGACCCTCATCCTCGCCAATCCCAACAACCCCGATGGGCAGATCACCCCGCCCGCGACGCTGCTGGGCTGGCTGGAGGCGCGGCGCGACAGCGCAGCGTGGCTGGTCGTGGACGAAGCCTTTGCCGATGCCGCCCCGCACAGCAGCCTTGCCGCCCATGTGCAGGACGAACAGCGGCTGATTATCTTCCGCTCGTTCGGCAAATTCTTCGGGCTGGCCGGGGTGCGGCTCGGCTTTGTGCTGGGACCGCGCGCGCTGATCGCGCAATATCGGCAGCGGCTGGGCAGTTGGCCGCTATCGGCAGCGGCGCTGGCCATCGGCACAGCGGCATATCAGGATGTGGACTGGACAGCCGCCATGCGGATGGCCCTGCGCGAACAGGCCACCGCGCTGGATACGGTGCTGGCGCGGCGGGGCTTCAGCGCGATAGGCGCCTGCCCACTGTTCCGGCTGATCGAAACCGACGATGCCGCCGCGCTGTTCGAACGCCTTGCGCGACATGCCATCCTGACGCGGCCGTTCGATTACGATCCGCGCTGGCTGCGCGTGGGCCTGCCCGCCGACCGAGAGGCGCTGGATCGCCTTGATGCGGCGCTGGCTGATGATTGATCTGACTGCTTTCCTGGCCTTGGTGCTCGACGCGGCAGTGGGCTGGCCTCAGCCGCTGTATCGCCGGATCGGCCATCCGGTGGGCATTTTTGCGCGGATTATCGCCGCGCGGGAACGGCGCTGGAATGTCCCCTCGCGTTCCGATGGACAGCGGCGCATGGCCGGGGCGGTCACCGTCCTGATCCTGCTGGGTATGGCGGGCGGTGCGGGCTGGATGCTGCAAAGTCTGCTCGTGGCAATCGCCGGGCCGTGGGCCTGGCCCCTGATCGCTGTGCTGGCCTGGCCGGGTCTGGCGCAGCGCAGCCTGTACGACCACGTCCGCCCCGTTGCCGATGCGCTGGAGCGGCAGGATCTGCCCGCCGCGCGCGCCGCTGTCGGCATGATCGTTGGCCGTGATACGACGGCGCTTGATGAAGCGGGTGTTACCCGCGCGGCGATCGAGAGTCTGGCGGAAAGTTTCTGCGACGGGGTGGTCGCGCCGTTGTTCTGGCTGCTGGTGCTGGGGCTGCCCGGTATCTGGGCCTATAAGGCGATCAACACCGCCGACAGCAGATTTGGCACCGCGAGGAGCAATGGCGCGCCTATGGTTGGGCTGCGGCCCGCACCGACGATGCGATGAACCTCATTCCAGGGCGCCTGTCGGGATTTCTGATCTGCCTGTGCGGCGGGGGTGGCTGGCGGATATTGTTGCGCGATGCTTCCAGGCACACCTCGCCCAATGCGGGCTGGCCCGAGGCCGCGATGGCCGGGGCGCTGGGGCTGCGCCTAGCCGGGCCAATTGCCTATGACGGAATTGTTTCGGACAAGCTCTGGATTGGGGAGGGAGGCCGCCCGGCCCGGACAGAGGATATGCGGCGCGGATTGGGCGTCTACGCCCGTGCATGTCTGTGCCTGTGGTTGATGGCGGCCGGAATTGCAGGAGGTGCAGCATGGGCGCTATAATGCTTCAGGGCACCGGCTCTGATGTGGGCAAATCGGTGCTGGTGGCGGGGCTGTGCCGCGCCCTAGTGCGGCGGGGCTTGCGGGTCTTGCCGTTCAAGCCGCAGAATATGTCGAACAATGCGGCTGTCACCAGCGATGGCGGCGAGATCGGCCGGGCGCAGGCCTTGCAAGCGATAGCCTGCAAGGTGGAGCCGCATACGGACATGAACCCGGTACTGCTGAAACCACAGGCCGATCGCACATCGCAACTGATCGTGCATGGCCGGGTGCGCGGCACATTGGGCGCGGGCAATTTTCGGCAGGCACGGGGCGCGCTGCTGGGTGAAGTTATGGCGAGCTACGACCGGCTCCGCCGGGCGTGCGATATTGTCGTGGCCGAGGGTGCGGGCTCTCCTGCGGAAATCAACCTGCGCGCTGGCGACATCGCCAATATGGGCTTTGCGCGAGCGGCAGGCGTGCCCGTCGTGCTGGTCGGCGATATTGATCGCGGCGGAGTCATTGCCGCCATCGTCGGCACGAAGACGATCATCGACCCGGCGGATGCCGCGATGATCAAGGGCTTCATCATCAACAAGTTCCGGGGCGATCCCGCACTGTTCGCCGATGGTTATCGCCAGATCGAGAGCCTGTCGGGCTGGCGCGGATTCGGCGTGGTGCCGTGGCTGGGCGCGACCGCACGGCTGCCAAGCGAGGATGCCGTGGTGCTGGAGCGCGGCAAGGCGCGCGCGGGGGGCCGCAAGCTGATCGCCTGTCCGATCCTGCCGCGCATATCCAATTTCGATGACCTCGATCCGCTGAAGCTCGAACATGGTGTGGACCTGCACATGGTTCCGCCCGGCCAGCCGATCCCGGCAGAGGCCGCGCTCATCATCCTGCCCGGGTCAAAGGCGACCATCGCCGATCTGGCCGCTCTGCGCGCAGAGGGCTGGGACATCGATATTCTGGGGCATCACCGGCGCGGCGGGCTGATCTTTGGGCTTTGCGGTGGTTACCAGATGCTCGGCAAAAGCATCGCCGATCCCGATGGTCTGGAAGGCCCGCCCAGCACCGCAACCGGCCTCGGCCTGCTCGATGTCGAAACGACCTTGCACGCACACAAGGCGCTGCGTCCGGTCAGCGGTATGGCGATGGGCGCGCCTTTTCATGGGTATGAAATGCACATGGGGCAAACCAGCGGGCCGGACCCGCAGCGGCCCTTCGCCCTGCTTTCCGATGGACGCCGTGATGGCGCGATAAATGCGGGCGGAACGGTGTTTGGTTCTTATGTCCACGGCCTGCTGGCCGATGCGGAGTTGCGCCGAGCGCTGCTGTCGCGCATGGATGTAGAAGCCGGGGGCGTGGACTATGGCTTCACCGTCGAGGCGGCGCTGGACGAGATCGCAGCCGCGCTGGAGGAGCATCTCGATATCGACGCGCTGGTGGCGATGGCGATGGCGGAACCACCCGCCTCCGTCCCAGCGAGAGACAGCGCATGAGCAGTGCCTTGCCCCATTTGCTGGTGCTGGGCGGAGCGCGTTCGGGCAAAAGCCGCTTTGCCCAGGGCCGGGCAGAGGCCCTGACAGGTAAACTGGTCTATCTGGCGACAGCGCAGGCCTTCGATGATGAGATGCGCGAGCGAATCGAGCTGCACCGCGCCGATCGCGGTCCGCGCTGGTCAACTGTCGAGGCACCGCTGGACCTGGCGGTGGCAATCACGGCATATAGCACGCCGGAAACGGTGGTGCTGGTCGATTGCCTGACGTTGTGGGCTTCGAACCTGATGCTAGCGGAACGCGATACTGCTACCGCTACAGACGGACTGGCGCGCTCGCTTTCAGCCGCACGGGGGCCGGTCATTCTGGTCGCCAACGAAGTGGGTCTGGGCATTGTACCCGACAACGCCCTTGCCAGAAGGTTTCGCGATGTTGCGGGCCGCATCAATCAGGAAATAGCGGCAGTGGTTGAAGAGGCAGTCATAATGTTCGCCGGCCTTCCCTTGACGCTGAAACCTAAAGGATGAGCGGCTAGCCATACCACTTGCCACTGTGCAACTCGGAGGGGCAGGTGGTATGGAGCAAAGCTAGATCCAGCGTGTCGGTGACGCCGCCGGCCATCACTGTGGTGCACAGCTTCCACTAGATGATGTAGCGGGAATAACGGTGTCTGCGGCTCGCTGATTAGCGAGTACGCCTTCGGACGCGGGGATCCCCGACCGCAGAGGTAATCACCGAAGCGCGCCAGTGCTCGACTGTCGACCGGTCTTGACAGCCTGGCCCGATTTTATCCCGGTGTTGCACCTGATACCAACCTGCATTGATCACGACCCACGTGCCCATTTGCGGCGTCCAATTGTCATGATGCGCCATATGTGGACGGCCCCCTCCCTGCAAGATTTGGCAGATAATATTGATCGGATCGCTTGCGTTCATATGTCCGGCCTGTGGGTGCGTTCGCACATGAACGCTGGCCAAGATGGTTTCCGCGACACGAGTTCCAAACAAGGCTGCGACCTGCAACGGCCACTGGCGCATACGGGCTATCACGCGTCTCGGATCGATCGATCCACCATCTGCTGTTTCTTGCAAGTTCACGCATCAGTTCAGGATGGTAGCTCTGACTGTCCGCTCACCATCGCTGCCTGATCTCTTATACCAAGATTCATTGATCAGAACCCGTGTGCCCAGTCTCGGAGACCGATGGACATGATCTTCCACGGCCGATCGACGAGCTGATTCCAGGCGTAGGTGCAGTGATCGACAATCTCTTCGTAGGAACCGAACACCCGGTTCGACAGCCAATTGTCACGCATGAATTGCCAGATGTTTTCCTGCGGATTGAGTTCGGGGCTTTTCGAAGGGATTGGCACGATAGAGATATTGGACGGAAGTATGAGTTTTGGGGTCAGGTGCCAACCGGCTTGGTCCATGAGGAGTACCGCGTGAGCGCCGGGCGCAACCGCCAATGAGATTTCTGCCAAGTGAAGGTTCATCGTGTCGGTATTGCAAAATGGCAGGATGAGCCCTGCCGCCTTTCCCTCCTGGGGACAGATTGCACCAAAGATATAGGCGGATTTCGTGCGCTGATCCTGTGGTGCCGAGGGGCGTGTCCCCCGTTTCGCCCATCGCCGCGTGATCTTGTTCTTTTGTCCGATACGGGCCTCGTCCGTGAACCAAATTTCTACAGGTGTACCGCGCGGGAGGGACGCTCTGACCTTGTCCAACTCGGCGGCGAAGCCCCCCTTTTGAAGGCCTCGATCGCCTCTGGATCCTGAGCATGATGTTTGGGCCGCGCCGAAAGTTTGCGGTAGCCAAGCGCTCGTAGTTCGCGGCTCAATGTTGGCCTTGAGACTGACACACCAAATTCGTCCCAAAGCAATTGTGCCAGATCGATGATCCGCCACCGGACCACCCCATGAGCCGCCGGGATAGGACCGCTTTCGATTGCCTCTACCAGGGCCGCGCGATGGGTCGCATTCAGGATCGACGGCTGCCCAGGGGCTTTGCGGTCAATCAATCCGTCGGGCCCGGTTGCGTTGAACTTCACAACCCAGTCGCGGATGATCTGCAACGTCACGCCGCCGATCCGCGCCCCTTCCGTTCGGCTCGCTCCCTCATAGATCGCCGCCAGCGCAAGCAACCGCCGGGCCTGACCCCCATCTTTCGATCTACGAGCCGCTGCCCTGGTCGCGGCGGCGTCAAAATCGGGACGAAGAGGGATCGGCATGGCAAAACTCCAACTGTTCGCCATGTTGAATCAAGCCGCGCGCCTCTTGGCAACCCCCTCCAGAGTCACGCTCTCAGAGATTTGGTATTATGCCGTGCATTTCAACTCTGATAGCACGACGCTTTTTCGATAAGTTTCGCCGGTGGCCATCATTTTCCAAGCGATCCGCGCAATTTTGTTCGCCAATGCCACGGCCACCAGCTTGGGCGGTTTGCGTTTGAGCATGGAGAGCAGCCAGGGCGTGGCATTTTTTCCGCTTCCATCCCTGACACGTCGAAGCAATGATGTGGCCCCGACCACCAGTATACTTCGCAATGCTTCGTCGCCAGCGCGCGTGATAACGCCCTGCCTTGCTTTGCCGGCGGTTGAGTGATCCTTCGGGGTCAGGCCTAGCCAAGCTGCAAATTGACGCCCCGACGCGAAGAGTTCCGGGGCGGGCGTTTTCATCATGAGAAGCGATGCGCCAATCGGCCCGACGCCTGGAATTTGGGCCAGGCGTCGGCTGCACTCATTTTTGCGGTGCCATGCTAGTAGCTTTGCCTCGACGTCTTCAAGCTGCCGTTCCAACTGTTGGTATTCGCTGGCGTGCAACGCGAAGAGTTCGCGTGCCAATGTCGGAACGGTCTCATCGGTTGCAGTGCGTTCGAGCAGCGGCTCGATCTTGTATATGCCCTTGGCTGTGGTTAGTCCGAACTCGGCAGCGTAGCCGCGGATCGCATTGGCGAGTTGGGTTCTGCTTCTCACCAGCCTGTCGCGCATTCCGACCAGCATTAGCGCTGCCTGCTGTTCTGCGGTCTTTACCGGCACGAAGCGCATTGTCGGGCGGCTCATGGCCTCGCACAGCGCCTCGGCATCGGCGGCATCATTCTTGCCGCGCTTCACGTACGGCTTTGCCAATTGTGGTGCGATCAGCTTCACCTCATGACCGAACGAGCCCAGCAGGCGGGCCCAATGATGTGAGGCGCCGCACGCCTCGATGGCGACCACCGTTGACGGCAGCTTCTGGAAGAAGTCGATCATTTCCTTGCGTCGCAGCTTCTTGCGCAAAATCGGCTGTTCCGCTGCATTCACACCGTGCAGCTGAAAGAGATGTTTTGACGTATCCATGCCAATGCGGATAATCTGTTCCATGGGCGGTCTCCTTCGATCGAAATCTAACGACTCACTCTGGCACATTCTGATGCCATACGGAGGCCGTCCACCCCAGCAGGGCTGATCGATCAGCCTGTTCCAGGCTTCGCAGCAAAGGTCGACGATGTTGTCGTGGGACGTGAAGATGCGGTTGGATAGCCAGTTATCGCGCATGAATTGCCAGATATTTTCGACCGGGTTGAGTTCAGGACATTTTGGCGGCACCGGAACGATGCTGATATTATCGGGTACTTCCAGCTTCCCGGTCATGTGCCATCCGGCCTGATCCATCAGCAGCACGCCGTGGGCACCTGGTTCGATAGCGAGCGATATCTCCGCCAGGTGCAGCGACATGGTCTGGGTATTACAGAAGGGCAGGACCAAGCCAGCGCCCTTGCCAAGCTCAGGGCAGATAACGCCGGGCCGAAGGCGGGCGTAGCCCAACATGTAGGCTGATTTGGTCCTCTGATCCTTGGGCGCTGAAGGCCGGGTGCCGCGCCTGGCCCAGCGGCGGGTGATCTTGTTTTTCTGGCCGATACGGGCCTCGTCCTGGAACCATACCTCTATGGGCGTGTCGCGCGAGAGGGCGGCTTTAATCTTTGCCAGCTCGGCTGCAAAGCCCCCTTTTTGAAGTCCTCCATCGCATATTCGTTCTGGGCATGGTGACGTGGGCGTGCCGTCAATTTGACATAGCCCAGCTTTTTCAATTCTCGCCCTACGGTCGTTTCCGTCAGAGACACCCCAAATTCGTCATGAAGCCACCGCGCCAGGTCGATCAGCCGCCAACGCACAACTCCATGGATCGCTGGTATCGGTCCACTTTCAACGACCTCCGCGAGCGCTTGGCGCTGGATATCATTCAGCAAGGGCGGCTTGCCTGGGGCCTTGCCGTCAAGGAGGCCGGCTGGACCTCGGGCGTTGAACCGCATCACCCAATCCCGCACGATCTGCAGGGTCACTCCGCCGATGCGCGCGGCATCGCTGCGGTTCGCGCCATCATAGATTTCAGCCAAAGCTAGCAGTCGGCGTCCCTGGTTCGCACTCTTCGTCGTCCGCGCCAGTCGCCTCAAGCCCGCTGCATCAAAGTCGTCTCGCAATCCAATCGCTGCACCCATGACAATGCCCTCCAACCCGAAGACATAGATTCATAGTTTCGCCGCTTTGGGAATCCCCCACGTGAGTCAGCATCACGGACGGATGGTATGAGCCGGAAACCTCTTGCCCCAGACCCCCATCCGCCCCATCTCACGCTAGCTAAGGCGGGTTGCGGCGAAGCCTGCCGTTTGAGCGTCGCACGTCGAACGGCAGCATTGTCTCACGACCCGGCGTTCGCCCCCCGGCAAAACCGACCCATTCCGGCCTTTCAGCAGGAGAATTTCGCCTCCTAGGTGCAGACCGTCCACTATTTTGGCGGCTGACCGCTTTGGAGCGACCCGACCAACTGAAATAGCCGACTCTCGTTCGCACTACTGCCTTCCTAAGCTCGAAAAGATGCTTGTTCTTCATCGCACGCGCATATCGCCGCTCAGGACATTAAACGAAGAGGCCATCAAACAATACTCGTGCGTCGCCTGGGCTTTTTATGTCTGGCCGGAGAATCCGCTCGATCCGACTCCGGAATGGCCGCACGGCTCGAACTGCCCTGGACCCATCGCGTTGCGGTTAACCCTGCTGGCTCCGCTTGTAGAGTTCAACGACCCAGGGCGAAGGATTTCCGTCCTGATAGACGATCGCGAGCTCCTTTCGCGGCCGCGTCACGCCAACATAGAAGAGCCGCCGGGCCTCGCGCAGCGCCGTTGGCGTTTTTCGGTCGCGTTGACTTGGGAGCGCCCCGGCGTTCATGCCAAAGAGAATGACCGCATCGAACTCACGGCCTTTTGCGCTGTGCAGCGTACTGAGACTGACGCGGCCCGTTCCCTCAATCCGGCCAGCGAAAATGTTGAGGGCAATGTCCCCGCCGCGCGCAGGATCCGTTCGCGTGGCTATCTCGGAGCAAACGTCCCATTCTCCCTGTGGATTGCGCGCGATCGCGCGCCATGGCGTGACCAATTCGCGCCAGAATCTTTGCAACCAGAAATGGGTGGTCTCGCCGCTGTCAATCCCGCTGCGCAAAAATGCAATCAGCTGGCTTGATAGCATCTGCTCTTCCGCGTCGCTGCTGCGTCCGCCGAACACCAAGGCCTTGGCCTGCGAGAGCAAGCGCGCAAAAGGCGGGTTGGCCTCGCGCCAGCCGCCGGTGGTCCAGCGGGCACACCCCTCAATGATGTCAACGGCGGAGCAAAAGTCGGCCATTCGGCGGCGTAAAACCAGGCCATCGTGTTACATGCCGGGGGGAGTGGCGTGAGGGCGTAGCCCGAGGGCCACTCCCCCCGGCATTGGTGTAATTTTCAGGGTCTGGTTTTGGCCTTGCGGGCCCGGCTGTGCGCGAGGCGATAGCTTTCGCCGTTCATCTCGAGGATGCTGACGTGATGGGTCAGGCGATCGAGGAGCGCGCCTGTGAGACGCTCAGATCCGAAGGTTTCGGTCCATTCGTCGAAGGGCAGGTTGCTGGTGATGAAGGTGGAGCCGCGTTCGTAACGCTGGGAGATCAGCTCGAACAACAGTTCGGCGCCGGTCTTGGAGAGCGGCACAAAGCCCAGTTCGTCGATGATGAGCAGCTTGTATCCGGCCATCTGCTTCTGGAAGCGCAGAAGACGGCGCTCGTCGCGGGCCTCCATCATTTCGCTGACCAGCGCTGCCGCGGTGGTGAAGCCCACCGACAGTCCTTTCTGGCATGCTGCCAGTCCGAGCCCCAACGCTACGTGCGTCTTTCCGGTGCCTGATGGCCCCAGAGCGATGGCGTTCTCACGCCGCTCGATCCACTCGCAGCGCGCCATCTCGAGCACCTGCATCTTGTTGAGCCTGGGGATGGCGGCGAAGTCGAAGCTGTCGAGGCTTTTGACGGCGGGGAAGCGCGCGGCCTTGATGCGCCGCTCGACCATGCGACGCTCCCTGTCGATCATTTCCATCTCGACGAGGCGGGCGAGGAAGCGGATATGATCGACGCCTTCAGCGGCACATTGCCGCGCGAGCTTGTGATGCTCACGCAGGCACGTAGGCAGCTTGAGCGCTTTGAGATGGTGAGCGAGAAGGATCTCCGGGGCCTGATCGCTCATGCGGCCTCCTGCCGGTCGGAGAGCAGGCTCAGATAGGCTCTGGCAAAGGTCTTCTCGACCGTGGTGCGTGGCAGGAAGGGATAGACGTCCAGGTCCAGCCTGGGCGGTACGCGTTCGATCCGGCACAGGACGAGGTGCTTGACGGCATCGAAGCCGATGGCGCCAAGATCGATGGCCTGTTCGACCGCCGCCTGGAGATCGGCGAGGGTGAACGTTTCCAGCAGGCGCAGTACCTGCACATATTCGCGCCTGCCATGTTTGTGCATGCGCCCTTCCATCAACCGCTGCAGTGTCGTGAACGCTTCGGGCAGGTCCCAGCCCTGCAAAGGCGCAGCCTGGTCGAATGCGTTGATCTTCTGCTCGATCAGCGGGAGATAATGGAGCGGGTCGAAGACAACCTCCTCGCGGGCATAGCAACGAGGATGACGGGCGATGACTTCGCTGCGGCAGCCGATCACCACCTCATCGACATAGGCCCTGATCCAGACCTCCTGATGGCCCCAGGCCACCGGAACCGAATAATCGTTGGTCCTGTAGCGCACCAGGGATTGCGAGGAGACCCGCCCGCCTTTCTGATCGCAGGCCTCGAAGGGTGTAGCGGGCAGAGGCTGCATGGCCGCGAGATCGCGCTGCAGCCGCTCACCGATCGTCTCGCTCTGCCCGCGCACCTTGTCCTGCTGGCGCTTGCGGCATTGCTCCTCCAGCCACAGGTTGAACGCCTCCCAGGTCGGGAACTTCGGGATCGGCACCATGAAGTTGCGCCGGCAATAGCCTACCAGCCCCTCCACATTGCCTTTCTCGTTCCCCTTGCCCGGGCGAGCATAGCGGTCGCGGATCACGTAATGTGACAGGAAAGCGCTGAACAGCGTGGCACGCTGCCGCGTGCCGTCGGGCAGGATCTTCGTCACAAGGCAGCGATCGTTGTCATAGACGATCGAGCGCGGTACCGCGCCGAAAAACGCGAAGGCATGCACGTGTCCGTCCACCCAGGCCTCCGCCACCGCCGCCGGATAGGCCCGCACATAGCAGGCATCACTGTGCGGCAGATCGAGCGCGAAGAAGTAGGCCTTCTGCTCCACCCCGCCGATCTCCACCAGCGCTTCCCCGAAATCGGCCTGCGCATCTCCCGCAGGGTGCGCCAGCGGCACGAACATCTCCCGGCTGCGCTGTTCGCGCTCCCGGATGTAATCCTTGATGATCGTATAGCCGCCGGTGAAACCATGCTCGGTGCGCAAACGGTCGAATACCCGCTTCGCCGTATGGCGTTGCTTGCGCGGGACACTGCGGTCACCCTCAAGCCATCCATCAATGATCGCCACAAACCCGTCCAGCTTCGGGCGCTGCGGTACGGACTGGCGCCGGTAACCCGGCGGCGATGAAAACGACAGCATCTTGCGTACCGTTTCGCGCGACACATTGAAACGCTTCGCCGCCGCCCGTTGGCTCATGCCATCCGCGCAAGCCAGACGGACCTGAAGATAAAGTTCCACGCTGTAGATCCCCACACCTCCCTGACTCGGCAGAAAGGCTTCAAGGTGGACGACTTTTACGCCGCCCGCAGCAGGACTATCCCGCCGCTACCGTGGTCGAATATTGCTCCGCCGTTCTCACCCAATAGGCGGACTGGTTATATATGCGACGTACGGACCCGGCCACCATATGTGCCAGTGCGCGCTCGATGGCATCCGGGTTCCATTTGCCGGATTCGTTCAACAGCGATGATGCGGACGTGCGGAAGCCGTGGGCCGTCATTTGCTCTTTGGAATAGCCCATGCGCCGCAATGCCGCGTTGATGGTGTTTTCGCTGATCGGTCTTGCTCGGGTGCGGATCGAAGGGAACACATAGCGCCCGGAGCCGGATAAGGATCGCATTGCTTGCAGTATCGCGAGAGCCTGCCGAGACAGAGGCACCGAATGGGGCTGGCGCATTTTCATTTTTGTTACCGGGATCGTCCAGACAGCTTTGTCGAAATTAACCTCAGCCCATTCCATTTGCCGCAGTTCGCCCGGGCGCTGGAAGACATGAGGTGTGAGTTTAAGGGCGTACATGACGGCGGGATCGCCCTGATAATCCTCGATAGCGCGCAGGAGAGCGCCGAACTCGTTTGGGTCGATGATGGCGGCGAAGTGCTTGACTCGCGGTGTGGTCAATGCGCCGATCAGGAGTTGCGCCGGATCACGTTCGGCACGTGCCGTTGCGACTGCAAAGCGGAAAACGCGGCTGGCAAAGGCGCGCAGCAGATTGGCGGTTTCCAAGCGGCCACGTCGTTCATGCTTCTGCAGTTCATGAAGAAGTTCCTGAGGCGTGATATCGGTGACAGCCCGCTTTCCGAAGTCTGCCCCCATCAGTTTCACAAACCAGCGCATCTTCTCCAGCGTTGGCTCAGCCAACCCCTCACGCGCTTTCTTCTCTATCAATTCCTCGGCCACGCTAGCGAAGCTGTTGCTGGCCCGAATGCTCGCCTCAATGCGGGCTTGTCGTTTGGCTACGTTGGGATCGATCGCATGAGCCAGCTGCCTACGGGCGGCATCCCTGGCAGCGCGCGCCTCGGCCAAGGTAATCTCGGGATACGCCCCGAGCGACAGTTTCCGTTCTACGCCGTCGATCCGGTATTTGATTCGCCACAGCTTGCTGCCTCTTGGATTGACGAGCAGATACAAACCTTGGGAGTCAGTAACCTTGTAAGGCTTATCTGCGGGCTTGGCATTGCGGATAGCGGTATCGGTTAGCACCATTGGGGGCCTCGATTCTGCTGGGGCCTTTTGAGGCCCCCAAATTAGGCCCCAATCATCCGCAATTGCAGGCAAACAAGGGCATCCACTGACAATCAGAGAATGCCCATAAACTACCGGAAATCAGGGATTTTTCAACTGTTGGCAGACGTCGCCAGACAGGATTTTGGAGGCCCCGGCTGGAACCAAATTGGTGGAGAGCGTCAAACACGGTGGCCTTATCGGCACACTCCGCAAAATCGGCACGAACGAACTCGCCGGAGCCACCAAACTCGATGTCGGGAAGCTTTTGGTCCTAGCCACTTCCGGCGCGGCTCTCAATATCGCATCTGCTGTGTTGGCGCAAAAACATCTCGCCGACATCAGCGAGAAGCTCTCGGACATCAAGGAAGCCATCGAGGATGTCGCTACGTTTCAAAAAAACGAGCGTCGATCGGTCCTGACAGGATCGATCCGCTACTTTGAACAGATTGCTGGGTCCGTGCTGTCCGGAGAGCTCTCGGATGAGGTGGTTCACGTCATTGAAATGCACGAGACCAAGCTGCTGGAGGTGCAGGACCATCTTGCCATCGACATCCGCAGCCAAACCGAAGCCCTGAAGATCCTGAAAGATGAGGAGTGGGTCCGACAGGGTAAGTATATAAAGGCGTTGTATGAGCAGCAGTCAGCACTGGACAAACTCTATCGCGAAATGCTGCTGTGCTTACGCGCGCGCGCCTGTGGCTGGCAGCTCTTCTCTGCCTTCCCCGACCGAGAACAGTGTAAATGGGATCGGCTTCAGGATATCAGAGCCTCTGTACTAGCCTTGCTGCCGCAGGGCGAGGCAGCCATTGCGCTGGACCAACTCCTCCGCGAGAAAATCAAAGCCGTCACCAGTGCTAATGAACGCTCCAAAATTTTGCGCAACGAAAACGCTGTGTTAGACCGCATCTCCGCTCAAAGCGCGATTGTGTTCGATGGCCTCCAAACAATCGGCACGGATATCTCCACTCACGACGCCCCCCTCTCGATAGATTTGAAAATTGAAGATGGGGTCATCGTAGCAACGCGTATGCGTTGAGCTGCAAGCAACTCCTCAAATTTTCTGGAGCTGAACAAGGCATCGTGAGGAGCCCGGCTGCCAGTTCTCGGAAGGAAGAACGGTAGGTGTTGGCAAGAGCCGACATTTCCAGCACTGCAACGGAACGGCCTAAGCTGGTCGCACCTGTCGCCTGCGGGAACGGCATGGCGTGGGACATCAATCCTTTCCTAACCGAACTCGCATATCGCCGCGAAGTGTTAGGACAAGAGTGCGACCGCTGGTACCGTCGGCGTTGGCGCTAAGAACGGCATCGCAACGGGGTCTATCGTACGAGTCGAAGCGAAAACCGGCGTGCAGTTCGACCGCACGTCGTGGTTGCCAGGGATCAGGCAAGTCCGTCGTTGATCCATACTCACCTGCCATCTACTCTCGAAAGATTGGCAACAGTCGAAAGTGTCTCATGCAGCGGCAGACCTATATCGTACACGGTCGTCTCGCGTCCCGTGAGATCCGTCTCGACGCCGCCCGCAACCAGCACCACGGCACCCAGGTAATGGCGTTCGAGCAACTGGCGGCACGCCTCGCCGGCGGCTTCGCGCAGCCCATTGACGCCGAATCGCTCCGCGATGCGATCCAGCGCGTGCTCCCGGAAACCGATCTGGGCGAACTCGACACCATCAAGCTGCTGCCTGGCATGGTCGGAGCCACGGCCGATACGCTGCACAAGGTCTGGCGCACCGGGATCGATCTCTCGGCACGAGCGGCCAACCATCCCCGGCTCGCCGCTATGGCGACCCTCGAGGAGGCCGTGCTGGCCGTGCTGCCGCCCGCCATGCTCCGGCCGGTCGATCTGGCCTCTCACGCAATGGACCGTCTCCAACACGCGCCTGCGTTGTTCGGCGAGATCCATATTCAGGGCATCAGCGAGCTGTCGCCGTGTTGGCGCGACCTGTTGTTCGGTCTGGCGAAAGCGGTGCCGGTTCGCTGGCACGCCGGCCCGCGCTCTGTGCCCGCTTGGCTCGACGGCTCGCCGGTCGAGATCATCCGGTCAGCGCCGAACACACCGCAGATCGAGGCAGTGAGCGCTGCCAACGGTTACCACGAAGCGATCGAGGCTTTGCGCTGGGCTCGTGAGCTGATTGCGAGTGGCACGGCCAAACCGTCCGAGATCGCGATCGCGGCAGCGGCGCCTGCAGTCTATGACGATGAATTCATGGCACTGAGGGCCGACGCCAATATCGATCTGCACTTCGTCCACAGCATTCGCGTCGTTACGACGCGTGACGGTCAGACGGCCGCCGCGCTCGCTGACATACTGGTGCGGGGCGTGTCGCAGGCGCATCTGCGTCGTCTTGCGACGTTGCTGGCCGGAAGGGGATTGTTCAAAGCTCTGCCGGATGGTTGGCAACGCGTGCTCCTACCCGATGCGCCGCTCTCCTCCGCCGACGCCTGGACGCGGCTCCTTGGCGCTTTGACGCCCGATCGCTGGCCGGACGGTATCGACCATGCACCGGCGTTGCGCGCGATCGTCGACACGCTTTCGGGCGGCATCCCGCAGGCCGAAGAGATCGGGCGCGCGTTCCTCTCGGGCGGTGCCTTGCGCATTTGGCGCAAGGCACTGCTTGCCGGAAGCCCGGCAGCCATCGATGTCACCATCGACAGCCTTCGCCAGGAAGATGCGTGCGAAGCCTGCGTTTCGGTCGTCTGGATGCCGGCGTCGGCACTGGCGGCTTCGCCGCGCAAATTCGTGCGCCTCCTTGGTCTCACCTCGACCGGCTGGCCGCGACGGATCTCGGAAGACCCCCTGCTATCGGATCACATCGTTCCGACCAGCGAACTGGATTCGCTGCCGGTGACCGCCGCCGATCGCCGCGACTTCGAGACGATCCTTTGTACTACAGCCGCGCAGGTCGTGCTGTCCCGGCCGCGTCGTGACGGCGAGGGTCGCCTGCTTGGCAAGAGTCCGTTGCTGCGTGGCCAGCCCGTGGCCCGCTATGTCCGCCGCAACTGTCGACCGGCACACGCGATGAGCGAGACTGACCGTCTCGTCGCGCGTCCGGTCGATTTCGGTGCCTTTGCGCAGGCGCTCTCGGCGACGGCATGCTGGCAGGATTGGCAGCGCCCGACCGTCACCGCCCATGATGGCCTGGTGCGCGGCGACCATCCGGCGGTGCTGGCGGCGCTTGAACGACGGCAGTCGGCGAGCTCGCTCGCCAAACTGCTGCGCAACCCGCTCGGCTTCACCTGGACCTACGCGCTTGGGATCAGGGCACCGGAGAGCGCGGAGGAGGCGCTGGTACTGGATGCGCGGCAGAGCGGCATCTTGCTCCACGATACGCTGGATCATGCCGTGCGGTTGCTCGAGGGGGAGGGAGGACTGGCCCGCGCGCGACCGGACCAGGTCGTCGCGGCGATCGAAGCTGGTGCCGCGACGGTCACGGCACGGTGGCAGGCCGGGCAGGCCACCCCGCCGCTCGTAGTGTGGCGGCGGACACTCGAGGATGCCAAGCAGACCGCGCTGAACGCGCTGCAGCATCCCGAACCACCGCTTGCAGATCAGAAAAGCTATACCGAGGTCCCCTTCGGCGGGCAGGCAGCGAAATCTGACGGCGCGATCCCATGGGATCCCGCCACACCGGTCGCGATCGCCGACACCGGGTTTCAGATCTCGGGCTACATTGATCGCCTCGACCTTTCGGGCGATGCCGCACGGGCGCGCGTGCTCGACTATAAGGGCGGAAAGCTACCGCCAAAGCCGGTCATCCTGCAGGGCGGCAAGGAGCTCCAGCGCTGCCTCTACGCTTATGCGGTCAAGGCGCTGCTCGGCGACGATATCGAGATCGATGCGGCCTTGCTCTATCCGCGCGATACCGAGGCCCGCCATCTCGACGCGCCGGCCGATGTCCTGGAGGAGCTTGCCGGGCATCTGCGTGCGGCGCGCGCGAGCCTGCTCGCCGGGCGCGCGCTGATCGGCCCAGACAATGGCGGTGATTATGATGATCTGAGCTTCGCGCTGCCCGCGAACGCCCCCAACGGGTATTGCCTGCGCAAACTCGAACACGCGCGAGTCGCTCTCGGCGATGCGGCCATCGTATGGGAGGCGATCTGATGACCGGTACTACACCCGCCCTGCACGACGAGACCGCGCGCCTCGCTGCAATGACCGCACATGATCGCTCCGTGCTTGTCGAAGCCGGAGCCGGTTCGGGCAAGACCGCTGTCATGGCCGGCCGTCTTGCCCTGCTGCTGGCCGGCGGCACCGCCCCCAAGGCGATCGCGGCAGTCACCTTCACCGAACTCGCGGCGAGCGAATTGCTCGCTCGCGTTCGCGACTTCGTCGACGAGCTGCTCGACGGTAGAGTGCCACGCGAACTGGCCATCGCCTTGCCGAACGGTTTGTCGGCGGAACAGCAAGCGAGCCTCGAGGAGGCGGCTGCCTCGATCGACGAGATCACCTGCTCGACGATCCACGGCTTCTGCCAGCGGCTTATCAAGCCATATCCGGTCGAGGCCAATATCGATCCAGGCGCGGCGCTGATGGATCCGGCGCAGGCCGAGCTGGTGTTCGGCGATATCGTCGATCGCTGGCTGCGCGATACGCTCAATGTCGGCGACGATAGCCTTGTCGCGGAACTCGTCTTCCAGAACCCGGCGAAGGCAACCGAGCTGATCGCAACGGCCGCCGCGGCCCTGCGCGACAACCGTGTGCTCGTACCGCCGGCCTCCGGCCCAATCCAGCCGCTGGTGGCGGCGTTCCGCACCGCCACGGAGGCATATCGCACCTTCGTCGTTGGCGCGGCCGCGCAAGAAGAGGAAAGCATCGCCGGCGCTTCGGCCTTTGTCGAGATGGCCGCCGGTGTCGCGTTCGCCGAGACGGACGAGACGTCGTCGGCGCTCGTCGGGCTTCTGACGTCGCTGCCGCATCCTTCGCTCTGTACCGCCAAAGGGGCGTTCAGCGTCTACAAGAAAAAGGGGAAATGGGAGGCGGCCGCAAAGGCCGCGGGCCTCGCCAAGGCGGAAGGTGGTGTGTTGAATGCGCGTGCCGAGGAGCTGCATCTCGCCTGCTGCGAGGGCTGGACGCGTTTGCGGCAGGGCGCTGCGGCGCACGTTCTGGCGGAGCTGATCTGCGCGATCCAGCCGATCGCGGACGGCTTTCGCGATTATAAGCGCTCAGCCGCCCTGCTCGATTTCGACGACCTAATCTTTGCCGCGCGCGATCTCCTGCGCGACCATGGCGATGTTCGGGGCGCCCTATCGCGCCGCTACGCCCATGTGCTGGTCGATGAATTCCAGGATACCGATCCGTTGCAGACCGAGATCTTCTGGCGGCTGTGTGGCGATCCAGCTCTCGGCGCGGATCCGCTCGACTGGGTCAGCTACCGGATCCGGCCGGGCGCACTGTTTTTGGTCGGGGATCCCAAACAGGCCATCTACCGGTTTCGCGGTGCCGACGTCGCCGCCTATGTGCGAGCGCGCGAAGCCATCCGCGCGTTCAATCCGGACGATCTGCTCTCGATCTCGACCAATTTCCGGTCCTGTGCCGCGATCCTCACTTATGTGAACGAGCGCTTCGCGCCCCATCTTACGGAGGAGAAGGGGCAGCCCGGCTTCACCGCGCTCGACAGCTTTCATCCCGATAACGAGGAAGGACTGTGCGTCGCAACGCTTCCCGTTGCCTGTGCAGACGAGGACGGCAAGGCCAAGGCGGGCGTGCAGCGCGACTGCGAGGCCGAGGCGGTCGCTGAGATGTGCAGCCGCCTGATCGGCAGCCAGATCATCGTGGATCGCAAGACTGATACGAAGAGGCCGTGCCGCCCTGGCGACATTGCATTGCTGGCCCCGGGCGGGACCGAATTGTGGCGCTACGAGGAGGCGCTCGAGAAGCGCGGAGTGCCGGTAGCGACCCAGGCAGGGAAAGGGTTCTATCGCCGGCAGGAGGTGCAGGACCTCATCGCGATCGCCCGCGTACTGGCCGACAGTCGTGATACCCTCGCGCTTGTCGCACTCCTGCGCGGGCCACTGGTCGGGTTGAGCGAAGAGCAGCTGCTCGACCTCGTTTGGAGTCAGCCGCGTGATCCCGAGCGCCCCGATGCCCGACCCAAGCTTACCATCCATCTCGCGGCGGAGGCGATCGGGGACTCGTATGCGCGCGACATCGTCGAAAAGCTGCAGGCTATCCGTCGCGGGATCAACGCGACGACCCCGCACCAGCTTCTCGCCGAAGCCGTCGACCTGCTCCGCGTGCGTCCTATTCTGCTCCAACGACACGGCGGGCAGGCAGAGCGGCCGTTGGCAAATGTTGATCTCTTCCTGAGTCTCGCGCAGCCGTATGGCGTGCGCGGCATCAGGGCGTTCGCCGACGCGATGACCGCTGCCTGGGAGGGGAAGACCCGCTCGGCGGAAGGCAGGCCCGATGCGCAGGAAGAGGCGGTATCGCTAGTGACGATGCATGCGTCCAAGGGATTGGAATGGCCTATCGTCGTACCAATCAACACGATGACCTCGGGCAACGAAGTGCGCGATCCGATCATCGACGGCGAGACCAAGACAATCTTTCTGCCGATCTTCGGCGTCGCGCCCGCGGGCTATGAGGACGCCAAGACCGCCGAGGTCGCCGAGCGCGAGCGCGAGCGCCTGCGTCTCTGGTATGTCGCAGCGACCCGAGCGCGCGAGCTTCTCGTGCTGCCCAAGCTCGACGTGGCGCCGGCGCGAAGCAGCTGGAACGCCCTGATGGACTTCGATCTCGACGGATTGCCGTTGATCGCGATCGATCACCACCCGCCGGGCTTCGAGACGGTCGATAGCGATCCGGAGAATAGCCAGACGCGCGAGACGTTCGCGGCCGAAGCCGCTGCCGTAATGGCAGCGACGCTGCGCCTCCGATGGATCGCACCGAGCCGTGACGAGGATCCGCAGGGACCTCTCGAGGTGGTCGCCGAACCGAAGATCGTCGTGGCCGCCGACAATGCGCCTGCGCCGGACGTGGCGATCTCGGCGCAAGGCGGACGCGAACGGGGTCTCGTGATCCATAAGCTGTTCGAAGAGGTGCTGACCGGGGAAACCGCGGACGATCTGTCCACACTCACCGCCCGGGCGGCGGATCTGGCGCGCGCGATCGGGCGCGAACCAGGAAGGGACGCGATGTCGGGTCTCTCTGCCGAGGAAATGGCGGGCACGGTCGCGAGGACCTTGCAGCTGTCGGAGATCGCGGCGCTTCGCCCCCGACTCCTGGCCGAACTTCCCGTCTACGGACTAAGCGAGGATGACGGCGTCGACCTTGCGACGTTCGGCATCGTCGATGCGCTATGCGTCGGCGAGGACGGAAAGCCCGAGCTAGTGATCGACTGGAAGAGCGACGTCAGCCCAAGCGCCGCAGCGTCGGATCACTACCGATCGCAGGTCCGCCGATATCTGGAGGTTACCGGCATTCCGAAGGGTTTAGTCGTGTTCGTGACTACAGGCGATGTGCTGAGGGTGTCGGCGCCCGTCCTCACACTCTCAAAGGCCCGGACTTGAGCCGCCAACCTCGCCTTCGCGTCGAGCCCGCAACCCTCATTGCGAACGACGCACCGGAGGATCATGCGAAGGCGATCGCTGAAATAATCGCTGACGCCGACGAGATCATGATCGCGGTAGCTTTCCTCAAGCTTGGGGGGGCTGACTTTTTGGCACCAAAACTGTCGAAACGTCTTAAAGCTGGCGCCGTCGTTGAGCTTTTTATCGGCACTGACTTCTACCTAACCCAACCCTCCGCTTTGGAGCGGCTCCTTGAACTCAAAAACCAGCATCCAGCCTGCAAAGTGAGCGTTGCGGACAAGGCATCGGCAACTTTCCATCCAAAGGCGTACCTTACGCGTCGAGGGAACAGCTACCGAACTCTCATCGGTTCGGCGAACCTCACTCAGGGCGGATTGAAGTCGAACGACGAATTGTCAATGTGCGTCACCCACACCAAGGGAGACGATTTTACACGCGCCCTGTTGGATACCTTCAATCGGTATCGGGTCGGAAAGCGCTTCCAAGATATAGATCCACTGGTCCTTCAGCAGTACGCCTCGAGGCATGAGATAAATGAGCGCGAACGGAAGAAGTTCGAGAAGGCGAGGGATGCCGCGCTTCCCGCTGGATTCGACCTCCGCGTAATCGAAGCCTGGTACGCGCGATACCTTGCTGATCCACAGGCGGTGTCGGATCTCGCCGAACGGAAGCAGCGTCGGTCGGAAGCCCTCAAGGTTCAGAGGCGCATTGCCGCGTTGAAAGATGGGCGGCTCGATCAAGCCTCGCGGATCGCCTTTCAGGATGGGTTGCGGGATCTGATGACCTCCAAGGGAGGTCGGCATCTATGGGGCTCGGGCGATATCCATCGGAGGGGCACCGAGGCTCTGTCCCACCCAAAGCCGATGATCGAGCTTTTCGCGTCAGCTCAGGCCGCAGCGCAACGGCCGCCTCGTGAGGGTTACGAAATGATCCGCAAGCTTGCCGACCCAATCCCAGGCGTCGGCCTCAACATGGCGACTGAGATCCTCTGCAACTTCGCGCCGGACCGCTACGCGATCTACAACGGCAACACGGTGGGTGCTTTAGGGGCTCTCGGCATTGCCGCTCCCCAGTTCGCCAATTTTCAGGCGATCGGACCGGCGCGATATGAGGGACTTTGTGCAACCAT
This sequence comes from Sphingobium sp. KKT206, assembly GCF_055640555.1. NCBI lineage: Bacteria > Pseudomonadati > Pseudomonadota > Alphaproteobacteria > Sphingomonadales > Sphingobiaceae > Sphingobium > Sphingobium sp. KKT206. Next base: position 2,736,421 of record NZ_CM145764.1, on the reverse strand, counting down.
CAAAGCCTTAGGCGCGCGACTTGGCGGCGCAAACTTTTCGGAATCAGACGCCTTCCTCAACTGGCTGTACTGGAAAACCAAAAAAGCTAAGCCCTCATGATCAGCGTGCTGCATCCTCGCGACATGGAACAGCCGGTGGTGACCTTGGATGAGACGAATGGCTGGTTCCAGCACAAGCGGCCGCTCACATTACGGCTAGTGAAGGTCGTGAGTTTGCCGCGCGACAATCAGGATGAGAGAGCAGCGTCAATCAAGATGAGAATCGCCACCTGCTGATGCGGCGTAGGGCGTAGCCCGGAGCCGGATCAGCAGGTGGCGATGTCGCCCTTTCCGGGGCGTTTCTGATGGTTGCGGCCGGTCAGGTATTCAAAGGCATAACTTCGCGAGAGGGGATGTCGTTCATGCCGGGCCGCCACGTCAACGATCATCAGATGAGGCTCTACATGAAGCTCCGACATACCCATGCCGTTCCGATCGCCGCCGCCAAGGCCAGTATCAGCACGGCGACCGCATATCGCATCGAGGGAGATCCTCGGCTTCCCTCGCAAAGGCAGGTCCAGCGAGAGCGGCGACGCCCGGACCCGTTAGCCGGGATCTTCGACAAGGATGTGGTCCCCATGCTCCAGGCTGCGCCTGGTTTGCGGTCAGTGGCAATTTTCGAGGAGATATGTCGCCGTCACCCTGAGCTTGATGGGCGCATTCGGCGCACATTGGAGCGAAGGATCCGAACATGGCGGGCGATCCATGGTCCCGAGCAGGAAGTGATCTTCCGGCAGGTGCATGAGCCGGGACGGCTTGGCCTCTCGGACTTCACCGAGATGAACGATGAGCACGTAACGATCGTCGGCGTGCCGCTCGATCATCGCCTCTACCATTTTCGGCTGATATGGTCGGGCTTCGAACACGTCCATGTCATTCTGGGCGGCGAGAGCTATGTCGCGCTTGCAGAAGGGTTGCAAAACGCCCTGTGGGCCGTCGGCGGTGCCCCGGTTGAGCATCGCAGCGATAGCCTGTCGGCCGCGTTTCGCAACCTGGACGCTGATGCCCGGCAAGATCTGACGTTGCGATATGACGCGCTGTGCGAACATTATGGCATGACGCCGACGCGCAACAACCGCGGCGTTGCCCATGAGAATGGCGGGATCGAGAGCCCGCACGGGCATTTGAAGGCAGCAATAAAGGACGCGCTGCTGATGCGTGGTTCGCGAGACTTCGATGATCTGGCGAGTTACCGGCACTTCATCGACGAAGTCGTCAGCCGCAAGAACCGGCGCAACGGCCCACGCATAGACGCCGAGCGTGCGATATTGCAGCCCCTGCCTGGCGCGCGCACCAGCGATTATGAGGAGACGATCGTCACGGTCACCTCGACCAGCAGCTTCACGCTTCGTAAGGTGTTCTATACCGTGCCCTCACGGCTGATCGGGCATCGGCTGCGCGTTCGGCTTTACGATGATCGCCTCGATCTGTTCATCGGCGGCACTCACCTCATGACATTGCCGCGGGGGCGGTCGTTCAATAACGGCTCCCACGGCCATGTGGTCGATTATCGGCACGTCATCCATAGCCTGCGGCGCAAACCCATGGCGCTCCTGAAGTTGGTCTATCGTGACCAGCTCTTCCCAAGGGAGCCTTATCGTCAGACCTTCGACCGGCTCATCGCCGCGTTGCCCGAACGGATCGCTTGTCGGCAGATGGTAGAACTGTTGGCAATGGCGCACGAAAGGGCCTGCGAAGCCGAACTCGCGGAACTGCTGGCAGCCGACGTGGCTGCTAACCGTCTCCCCGACATGGATGCCTTGCGAATACGCTTCGCTCCCGATCCGGCGGCGCTTCCCGACGTGGTGGTGGAACTAGTCCCCCTTGTCACCTATGATGTTCTCCTGGCGGGAGAAGCCGCATGAGCCGGAACGCACCCGCTATCGACGCCCAGCGTCTGAGCCTCATCCTCAACGACCTGCGCCTGCCAGCAATCAAACAGATCTGGCCCGACTTTACCACGCGGGCAGACAAGGAAGGCTGGCCTGGGGCCCGCCTGCTTGCGGCGCTCGCTGAGCATGAGATCGCAGAACGGGACCGACGCCGGATCGAAAGGCATCTGGGCGAAGCCCGCCTGCCACCTGGCAAGACTCTCGACAGCTTCGCCTTCGATGCAGTGCCAATGATCTCCCGCGCCCGGGTGACGGCGCTGTGTTCTGGTGATGGCTGGCTCGAAAAAGGCGCCAACCTCATCTTCTTTGGTCCACCGGGTGGGGGTAAAACCCATCTGGCAGCCGCAATCGGCCTTGCGTTGATCGAAAATGGCTGGCGCGTCCTGTTTACCCGCACTTCCGACCTGGTCCAGAAACTTCAGGTTGCCCGCCGTGAACTGGCGCTCGAAGCCGCGATAGCCAAACTCGACAAATATCATCTGCTGATCCTCGATGACCTCGCATATGTGACCAAGGATCAGGCTGAAACGTCCGTCCTGTTCGAGTTGATCAGCGCACGGTACGAACGGCGTTCCACGCTCATCACCGCCAACCAGCCTTTTGGTGAATGGAACCGGGTCTTCCCCGATCCCGCCATGACGCTCGCCGCCGTAGATCGCCTCGTTCACCACGCGACAATCTTCGAGATGAATGTCGAGAGCTACCGCCGCCGCTCGGCGATCCAGCGACAATCACGCGCTGGTCGGCCACCGACCTTCGCGACAATCAAGTCCAACGAGGAAATGTCGCGCAGCGACAATCAAACCTGCGAGTAGCGCTTGCCAGCGTCAATCAAAGCAGGCACCACTTGAAAACCGCGACGATCAGTTCTCATCCTGATTGACGGAAACTTCTCATCCAGATCGCCGCGCCATACGTGAGTTGGTCGATTGCTGCCGGGAGAACCTGTGGCTGGTCGGAGATAGCAGCATCTCGGGTGCCCAAGTGGCGCGCGAACTCGATACGCTGGTACGGCTCTATGGCAAATCGGCTTGCATTGTCAGCGATAGCGGAACCGAGTTCGTCAGTCGGGCGCCCCTAGAATGGGCTGGCAAGAAAAAGGTCGAGTGGCATATCATCGACCCGGGCAAACCTCAGCAGAATGGGTTCATCGGTCCTTCAACGGCTCGCTGCACGACGAACTGCTCAACGAGGAGTTGTTTGAGAGCCTGGCCGATGCGCGCCGGAAGCTGGCCATCTAGCGCTATGATTACAACAATGTCCGGCCCCACTCGTCGTTGGGAAATCGGACGCCTGCACAAACGCGTCGGGCGTTCGAGCAAGACGAGAGCATCACTCCCGACGCGCTTGTACACGCGCAGGGGCCATCGTGTTTAACGGGGGGCAGGTCATCTGGGTACTCATTCAAGCAGCGGTGTCGCAAGACTATGCATCATCTTGGCCATTTTTGCCCGCGTCCGGCCCGACAACCTGATGAAACTTCGCCTGCGATCAGGAGAATGGAGAATGCGATCAAGTAGATCATCACCCAACATTTCGATGGTCCTGCGATAGACACCCGCTGGTCTCGGATCGGCGGAATTGGGAAAAAATTGCCTCAGTACTTCATCCAAATTCCACTGCTCGATTATGAAAAGATCGAACAGCATCATCCAGTCAGACTCCTGATAACGCTCGAGACCCAATCAATTCGGAAGTCCGCCTGGTTCTCAAGTGCAAAAAGATCGATCGCACCGGAGGGGAGGCTGAGAGGGAAGATGAACCTATGCGAGACTATAACAATGAAATCTTTAAAACTTGAATTCGAGGGCGAAGCACTTTGCCGAAAGCTAGGCGGAACATGGCAAATGGATCGCGGTCTGTGCCTATGTCCCGCCCATGATGACCATAATCCTAGCCTGTCTATCCGTGTTGGCAAAAGCGCGCTGCTGTTCAAATGCTTTGCCGGTTGCGACACGAGAGACGTCCTGCGAGCAATCCGGCATTTACGCCTGCCCCATTCGGAGCAACACATTTCCGATTTGTCGCGCAACGTGCCCTCGCCTCACGCGGGTGCAGGGCCAGCCCTACGCATATGGAACGCATCCACATCCCTCGTGGGAACGCCCGCGCAAAGCTACCTGTCTGGGCGCCTGCTCACGCCGCCCTGGCATGATCTGCGCTATAATCCACGCACGCCGCTGGGAGGAGGCAGCCGCGCGCTGTTCCGGCCCGCCATGATTGCAGCCGTGCGGGAGAGACGACGGCTCGTCGCCATCCACCGCACCTTCCTTGATGCCGCAACTGCCACCAAAGCAAAGGATCTTGCCGATCCCCGCATGATGCTCGGACGTCCGGGGCGCGGCGCGGTACAACTCATGCCTCCCACTTCGGTGCTCGGCCTCGCCGAAGGCATCGAGACCGCGCTGGCGGCGATGCAACTGCACAAGATCCCGGTATGGGCGATCCTCGGGACAGAACGGGCCGGCCATATCCTGCTACCCGACAGTCTCGAACGCCTCGTTCTGCTGTTCGACCGGGATGAGGCTGGATGGAAAGCCAACAAAAATGCGAGCCTCGCCTATGAGCGTCCTGGCCTTGAGATCATCAGCGCGTGGCCGCCGCCGCCCAATAATGATTGGGCGGATGTGCTGGAAGGGCAGTCACGCGCTGCCTGATTACCATGATGCGGCTCCGCTGCCCTGCACCTGTTGGCAGCAGAGCAGCGATATAGGTCAGCCGTTAAGACGGTCCTTGATCACCTTGGCGGGGGTGAACGTCAGCTTCTTCGACGCCTTGATGGCGATGGTTTCGCCGGTGGCCGGATTGCGGCCCTCGCGCGCTGCAACGTCCTTGACCTTGAACTTGCCGAACCCGTTCAGCGAAATCTCGTCGCCTTTGGCCGCCGCGTCGGCAATGACCCCAAACAGGGCGTCAACGAGTTTGCGTGCGTCAGCCTTGGTCAGTCCATGATCGGCGCTGAGCGCTTCAGCCAGCTCGGAATTGTTCATAAAACGTCCTCCTGAAATTGTGCAGCTGCCGTGTCTAGCGTCACGGCACTGTGCCGTCACGCCTCAAAACGGCGCAAACGAAAGGAGAGGGGGAAGGAAGCGAATGCGCGGTTCGATGTGCGGGCCGCAGCTTTTGCGGAGTTTGTTGCATGACCAAGCCATCCATCCTCGTCCCGGCAACCCATCTCACCAAGTCGCCCGTCAATGTGCGCAAGCGGACCGATCCGCGCGCTGACGCTGAACTCGAAGCCAGCATCGCCGGGCATGGACTTATCCAGAATCTCGTCGGCGTGCCGGTCTCCCGTAAGAAAGGTCATTATCGCATCACTGCCGGTGGCCGCCGCCTCGATGCGATCCATCGCCTGATCGAGAAGGGAACGCTGCCTGCCGATTATGAGGTCCCCGTCCTTGTTCTTGCCAAAGCGAAGGACGGCCGCGAAATCAGCCTTGCTGAAAATTATGACCGGCTGCAGATGTCGCCTGCCGAAGATTGTCTGGCATTTCGCGATCTGATCGAGGTCGAGGGCCGCAGCACGGCGGAGATCGCCAAGCGCTTTGGCATCGAGGAACGCTTTGTTGTCGGGCGCCTGCGTCTCGCGAACCTCGCCCAGCCGATCTTCGATGCGCTCGAGGCTGACGAAATCACGCTCGACGTGGCCAAGGCCTATGCGACGACCGCGGACACCGCCCGTCAGACGGCGATCTGGGAGACGTTGCGAGGCAGCTATTCCCGCGACAATGTGAATGAAATCCGGCGGGCGCTCAATGGCTACAGCTATCGCGCAACCGATCCCAAGGCCCTGCTGGTCGGGCGGGATTCCTATATCGCGGCAGGTGGCCGTGTAGAGGACGCGGACCTGTTCTCCACTGCAGCGGACGAGCGCTGGATCGACACCCATATTCTCGATGATCTGGCGGAGACGAAACTCGCCGCGCACGCCGAGGCACTCCGCGAGCGTGAAGGCCTGGGGGAAGTACGCATCGTCACCGGCGCGCGAATCCCCTATATGGAGACCTATGCGATGCAACCGCTGACCGGCGTCGCCGAACCGCTCACGCAGGCGCAGGAAGCGCGTAAACTGGAGATTGAGGAGGAGATTGCCGAGATCGAACTGCTCGCCGAAAACGAGGCCTATGAGCCGGAAGAGGATGAGGAACAGCGCTATGCTGCCCTCCAGGCGGAACTCACGGCGATCGTAGAGCGCGAGGTTGTGATCGATCCTGAGCAGAAAGCGACCGCTCTAGGCTATGTGGTGCTCGGCCAAGACGGCACACCGCAAATCCATCATCAACTCTATATCGCGCCGGCGTCTGACGAGGAGAGCGGCGAGGCCGATGATGAAGGCGACGAGGGCGACGATAATGCCAGCGTTGAAACGCAGGAGAACGATGCTGCCGAAAACGCTCGCCCGGTGATGAGCCTGCGCCTTCGCGAAATGCTGGCGATGATGAAGACTGAGCTTCTTGCGGTCCACGTCGCCAGTGATCCCGCGTTCGCGTTAGATCTCGGCACCTTCATCATGGTCGATCGTGAATCCCGCCTGGCGGCCTTCGACATGCCGAGCGATCTGCGGGCTTCGGTGCCTTCCCGTCTCTTGCCCGATTTCAAGCCGGAAACAGCGGCGGCGGGTGAATGGACGAAGCTTGACGGGGCGCTTGATCGGAGCTGGCTCCACCACCCGGCAGTTCCAGATCGTTACGACGCCTTCTGCGCGCTGCCAGACGATGCACGAGCGGCCTGGCTCGGATGGGTGATCGCACGCACGCTTCATGCCGTTCCTGCCGGACAACGCGAGGCAGGCTTTCTCGATCATCTGGGGCGGAAGCTCGGGATCGATGTCGCTGCCTGGTGGCGGCCGACGGCGCTCACCTATTTCGACAAGCTGACCAAGCCTGGCATCCTCGCTTTGTTCGAGGAGATTGGCGGACTGGAGTTGCGGGTACGCTATTCCGGGTCGAAGAAGCACGATCTGGCCGCCTCGGCCGAGCGGTTGTTCGGTGGCGATGTCATCATCGAGCCCGAACTCCAGGAACGGGCGCTCGCCTGGCTGCCCGAGGAAATGCGGTTCGCCGCCCCCGAAAGCGGCGACGAGCTGACCTCGCCCGACAATAGCGACCACGACCTGGCGGACATGGTGAACAAGGAAGGTGGCAACGAAGGCGACCAAAGCTTCGCGCAAGCCGCCTGAACATGGCCGGGGGCACGGCTTAGTCCCCGCCCCCGGTTTCGGCCTTGGATGTAACTGTGCAACTGTCTAAAATGAGCCGCTGCCCTTAATCGCCAGGAATAATGGCCTATGCATATTTCCATACCTGATGCGGCAGGCCAACTCATCGACCTTGTTCGGCGCTCGGAAGCAGGGGAAGAAATCATCCTGACCCGTGAGGGGCACGCTGCTGTCCGTCTTGTTCCGGTCAATATGCCTACTGACAGGGCCAGCCGCCGCGTTTGGCTGGAAGAGGTGCGCTTGGCCGCCACAGCCAAGACGACAACTGGCCCCGAAGCGGCACGTAGCCAGGACTTTCTTTATGGCAATGAGGGCATGCCCGGATGATTGCGGTCGGCACGTGAAAGAGCGAACGTGTCTGCTGCTTTTGTCGGAGACGATTTCAGCCGGGGCGGATGTCGATCGCCGTTTAACTTCATCGGGTTGACGGGTTTGGAAGCGCGCAGAGGAAGACCCAGCTGACGGTCATGCCGCGCCCGCAGTTGTCCGCGATCATTTAATTCAGACCGCAGCATTTCTTATACTTGGCGCCTGACCCGCAGGGACATGGATCGTTACGCCCTGTCTTTTCGCGCTTGATGGTGACCGGTCGGTAGGGGTCATTTTCAATTCGCCACTGGTGCAGCATCTCGACCCAAATCGGGATCAGGTCAGGTGCTTCCCGATCCCATTGGTCTTCCGCAGTGAGAGTCAACTTTTTCGTCCCATCGGCAAACGAGCGAAGTTCGCGAATACCCTCTATCGCGGCGCGGCAACCGGGATCCTCGTCATTGAGGACACGCTGCCAGCCCGAAGGGGCAAGATCCATCGCCTGTCCGAAACCCTCGATCCACATCTCCCACAATGTCTCGTCCGACCGTGTGTCGATCTCCAGCACGGGTTCGAAGCTGCCCGGCTGACCCAGGCAGGCCAGGATGACATGATAATGGTGCATGACGAGGTCTGTGAAATGCTGGAAACCGCCCAGGTTGGTGAAATCCAGCATGCCCGTGCCGTCTTCGCCGACCCAGATCATCTTCAGCCATTGGCTTGGTGCAAGCAGGTCGGGACTGACAAGTATCCCTGTGAGGAAACCGTCCAGCTGCGACAGCAGCATGCAATCCTCGCCTTGATCAAGCAGCAGCCGATCGAGTTCGCCGAGATAGTCGAGTGGAATAGCCATGCTCTTCCATAGCCTCGAGCCGATCCCCCGTCACCGGGTCTGATCTATCCTTCCTGCAAAGTCAGGGGACGGAATGAAGGAGAGCGGGAAAAGGAGAGCCGGATCGGGCTGGATCCTCCCGCGGCGTAGCGCCCCCTGGAAAATTCCGGCTTATCCATTTGAGACGAACCGAGGTTTGGCCGTCGGCACTATAGTCGACGTGCAGCCGCTCCCTCGCTGAGCCCCGCAATCCTAGCCCAACAATCCAGCCCGTGCCCGCTGCACCCGGCTGCGTGGAGTCACGTCCATGGCACAATTCCAAATCCTGTCTCCCTATTCGGCTTCCGATTGGCGGCCGGTAACGATCGAATTCAACTATGCACCACATGGCGATCAGCAATATGTGTGGTCGAGCTTTGAAGATGCGCAAGCCGCCCTGCAGCGGCTTGTCGAGCGCGCGCCTGATGTCGGGTTCCGTGTCGCGCTTGTCGGCGCGGAGATTGGCGACCTCGACTGGCAGATTCGCGAGAAGCTCCGCTTTGCCGACGGTACGTATCAACCGACACCCTGGCACGACGAACCTTGGTACCAGTCGAAGCATGAGGCGCATTTTTGCCATGTCTCAATGGAGCAGGCGGGTAAAATCGCATTCACCGAAAATGCCGCAAAAGGGGCAATGGATCGCCAACTGGTGATGTCGCCGGGTCGCTACCTTAACCGCTTCTTCTGCGAGCATCTGGACAACAACGCGATAGAAGGCTGGTGCGCCAGATTGTCCGTCCAGTTACAGGAGGACACGCTCAAGATAACCCAGGACGCAGACGAGATCGAAGACGTCTATGTCGGCGGCCCCAGCAGCTGCATGGCGCATACGGCGTGCGGCTTTGATAGCTCATGTCATCCGACACGCGTTTATGCCGGGCCGGACACAGCTCTCGCTTATATTGGATCGCGCGAGGACGCCAAAGCCCGCAGCGTCATTTGGCCAAGCCGTAAAATCTACACCAGAATCTATGGAGATGTCTCCCGTCTGACGCTATTGCTTGAGGGCGCCGGCTACACCGAAGGCAGCCTGAACGGCGCTCGCATCCGACGCATCGAGGATGATGACCATTTTGTCGTTCCGTATATCGACGCAGGTGGCGACCTTGCCGATGATGGCGAATATCTCGTTATCGGCCACGGTAGTATCTCCTGTGAGAGTACGACCGGGCTGGCAAACGACCCTTGGTATTGTCCGCATTGCGACAGTGACGGCAGTCCCTATGATTCAGTATATCTCAGTGGCGGTGGATATGAGGAATGGTGCTACAGTTGCTTCCACAACCACAGTAGCTTCTGTGAGCATAACGAGTGCCACTATAGTGACGACGAAAACTTCATCACCGTCTATGCGGACGACAGTTCGCATAGCATAATTGAAGAAGATGCAGTGGCGTTCGGCGCCGTCTATCTCGAAGATCGCTGCCAATGGTGGATCAGCCGTTGCTGCCGCCAATGCGATGGCTCCGGCGGTTGGTTCCACATGGAGGACCTCACCGAATATCATGGCGAATGGCTGTCCGACGACCATCTCCCCGAGCCGTTTGACGATGACGATACCTCTTGCGCCAATGCGCATATCCTTGCTTACCGCCAGTTCCACGATGAAATGGCGGCGATCCATGCGGACGTCGCCAAGTGGCAGGCCGCTGGCGAGCGCGCCCGAGCCGCAAGGCTAGAGCGTGAGCGAGACGAGGCAGAGCGCCTTCGTCGCGAAGCGCTCCGGCATGATGTCGATAAGCCGCACGATGGTTCATGCTCACCGGGCGAGAACCACCTGTCGCCTGGCATTCCCGGAAGCCGCTTTCCCGCCATCGCGATGACAGCGCCGCTATCGAGCGCCGCCGCTTCCCAAGCAGGAGCCTGATCCCATGACCTATCATCATGTTGCAGGCCGGACCGGCCTGCTCGAAATCCTGTCTTGGGCACGTCCTCATAACAGCCCCGTCGAACGCGCCTTCTGCCAGGAATATCTCGATCGGATTCCTGGTATGAAGGCCGATGCCTTCGGCAACCGGATACTGACCATCGGGGATAGACCTCGGGTGATGTGGAGTTCTCATGTCGATACTGTCGCTGCACGCGGCGGACAGCAGGACGTAGGCATTGATGAACTCGATATCGCCAGCTTGTGTAAGGGCAAGGCCGGCATGTCGCTCGGTGCCGACGATGGGGCCGGGATATGGATCATGCTCAACATGATCGCGGCAGGCCGCCCCGGCCTTTACCTGTTCCATCGCGGCGAAGAGCAAGGCTGCCTCGGATCGCACTGGATTGCGCGCAATACGCCGGATCTGCTGAAGGATATCGACGCAGCAATCGCTTTCGACCGTGCCGGCCTCAGCGACGTCATCACCCATCAGAGCTACGGGCGAACATGCTCGGACGCTTTTGCTGCTAGATTGGCGTCCGCTCTCAATGACCTTAATCCAGGCTTCCGCTATCGGCCTGACGATACGGGGGTCTATACTGACACCAACGAATATGCCGGCATTGTCCCTGAATGCACCAACCTGTCGGTCGGCTATCATGGCCAGCATGGGCCGAGGGAAACGCTTAACGTCGACCATTGCGAGAAGCTGCTCGCCGCCATGTTGCAACTCGACGCTTCCCTGTTGGTGATCGAGCGCGATCCTTCGCTACAGGACGATGATCGCTGGGGTTGGCACGAAACGTATCGCGGCCAAGCTGGCGACCTCGCGGACGCGGTGGCGGAAAATCCGCACTTGGCCGCCCGGATGCTGGAGGATTGCGGCGTTACGCTGGACGACTTCCGGATAATTGCTTGGGAGGAAGAGATGAACGATGAAACAGGCTATCGCCCGCTCATGGCATCATGATGTCTGACGCTGGCTGGCAGAATATCCCGAAGAACAATCATGGCATCGCATGTGTGATCAGATTTGCCTTACTGCTGTTGAGGCGCTGCTTGATCATCGAACAGACGAGGTGCGGCTTGTTATGGCGCACCTCGTCCAGGATATCACTCCGTCGACGCTGGTGCTGCTACCTTAGCAGCGCCTTTGTCCTCCGCAGATGCGCGTTGCCTTGCGGCTTTCGGCTTAGCGGCTGCCGCAGCCTTTGGCGTCGCGGCCTTTCCAGTTGTCTCTTTCCCGGTAGCTGGCTTGGCGGGTTTGGCCTTTGCAGGCTCTGATACTGCGGGTTCCAACGGCTCTTTCAGGGCCGCTGTCGTGGCCTTCGCAGTTCGCGGTGTCGTTTGTACGCCCAGCTTCTTCCTGGCAGGCTTTATTGTCGCGGCCTCCGCTTTTGCAGGCACAGTCGAAGGTTCTGGCTTAGGTTCGGACGATACGATTTCGGCCTGTTCGCTGGGTTTGGCAGCGGCCGCCTTGCCGCGGCCGCGCTTGGGCTTAGCTTCCGTCGAAACTGCCGGCGCGGTTTCGACAACCGGCGCGGCTTCGACAACCGGTGTCGCCTCAACTACGGGTGATGCTTCCACCACCGGAGCAGCATCCTGTGCTTTCACGACAACCCGCCGTCCAAGGCCGAGCTTTTGCGCGACGATGCGCCGCTGTTCCGAATAGGCAGGCGCGACCATGGGATAATCCTTGGGAAGATTATAGCGCTCGCGATATTCGGCGGGTGTCAGCCCGTTGACTGCCAGATGCCGCTTGAGGGTCTTGTACGGTTTTCCATCAAGCATGCTGATGATGTGCTCGCGTGAACCAAGGCTCTTGCGGATCGATACAGCAGGAACATGATCGGGGGCCGCTGGCACTTCCACCTCGGTCTTCCGTTCGAGCGCGCCGCGGGTCGCTTCGATGATGCCGGCGATGTCGCCGGCTGGAACCTGATTGTTGGAGAAATAGGCGCTCAGTAACTGCACCGTCATTGCGGTGAAATCAGACTGTTCGGTATCGGCCACGAAAGGACTCCTGGTTGAGGAATGAATGGAGGATGCCGGTTTTCGCCGGACTGGAACTGCGCTGTAGCTAAACGGGAAACCACAGCTCATGCAAGGCAGGAATGAGTAACGGTCATACGGTCCAGGAAAGGGGAGGGGGTGAGAAGGGGGAGACCGACTGGAGTCCAGTAACTACGAAAGGCATGTCATGGCCGACCGTGTATCCGCGCATATCATGATAGGCGGTGTGCGTCCCCGTCCGCAATACCCCGTTCTCGTTCAGGCGATCGGCAACGACAATGCGGCTGTCGACTGGGACGGAACGCCCTTCGATCCCGCCTGTCTTCCCATAAATGATCCTCTCACCTTGATGGATCACGAAGTGGCCAATGGATGCTTCGGGAGAATCGAAGAACGCTGTCGACGTCTTGGCCTTCATTATGTCCGATGGTCGGGCGGATATGCAGGAACCTTCCCCTCTGTCCGCGTCATTTACAGGGGCCATGGCGAACCGCGACACTATCTGACGACCGAAGATGACCAGCAGCTCTTCTCGATCGAACGCATTCGGGAATTGGGAGGCATCGCGGCAATCGAAACTGACTACCAGCTTGCGCGCCAGAACCCGCCGCCGCTGGTGCTCGTCGATGAAGAACCGAACGATGAAGCAATGATGGAGCTGGTGCATGGCTGACCATTATGTTCAAGCTTCCTTCGCGTTTACCTGCACGGCCGGTGAAGGCGCGCTGATCGAGGAGGCGTGGCAGCACGCGTCCGACCTGTTGGGTGATTTTGCCCCGGGGGAACCGAGCGCTGAGTTCCTCGCCGCCTTCATGCCGACCGATCTCGCCAATCCGTTCAACGGCCTGCTCGAAATCTTCGATGATCCCGACTTCCCGCATTTCGGGGCTGAGATCGAGATTGCGGGTGCAGCCGAGTGCATTGTCGCCATTTATGGCACGACCGACTTCCAACCAGGTCCGATTGCTGAACTCATCCGACGCTGTTGCCAGGAGAGCTTGCAGACCGCGCCTGTCGGGTTCGACTGGAGCTATGGCTGTTCGCGCCCACGTCGCGACGCCTTTGGCGGAGGATGGTGCGCGATATTTGCCGATCATGTCGAATTTGCCAGCACCCAGGAGGAAGTGGCGCGCCGGTTGGGCCGATCTGCAATGACGCCATCGGTGGAACCGCATGATCCATGGATCGACTATCCACAATATCCTTCTGTCGCTTGGCAGGCCGAAGTCGCCAACGGCGATACGCGTCTTGGCTATCTCGACTGGGCTCTTGCCCGAACTGAAGCCGACCACAGCGTGCCTCCCTCAATGGAAGTGCCGTCGGCCTGACGCACCCGCCCCTCAAAATCTGATCGAGCCATAAGGATGATATCATGACCGACGCTAACGCGCCGGGCGCGTCCGCGCGCCTTTATAGCCATACCGACCATGACGAACGCGGCAATTTCCATTATGAAGGCGATCTCTACCGCGCCGTCGAAGCGTTGTCATCGCTCGCCTCCCGGATCGAACGCCATCTCGCCCAGCATTTTACCGGCACCAGCTTTGCAATCCGCACCGAGACATTTGCGGGCGGACGCAAGGTCATCGCGGAAATCCTTGATACACCTGACGACCTCACCGGCCGTGAAGCGCAAGACGCCTGTATTGGCGAGGTGCGCGATCAGATGGAACGGTTCGGGTTCACGCGGACCAATCCGCTGCAGGATTTTTGGTCATGCAGTTTCTACTGCGAGGTCCGCATCGGCCAGGCTTATTGGGCGGCATTGGCAAAACGTCAGGGTATCCGCAACCCCGTCGACCCAGTCATATCGTTGGCGGCGTTCAAGAAGCGCATCAAAGCAGGTGACCGGTTGAAGCTGATCGACGCGCCCGCCGGTCATCGTCTTCTCGGAACGACCCGCGAAATCACGAAAGTGCGCTCCGGCGACCTTATCCTCGAAGGTCGTTCCTACCTTTCGTTTCCCCGGGCATCTGCCTTTGCCTGCGATGGTCGCCTTGTCCGGATCGCCATCGGTTCGCAATATGGTCCCGACGATCACCTTCTCTACGAATGGCAAAAGGATTCCTGAGCACACCGGCCCATATTCTGGGTGGATGGGATGCCCGGCTCGCCGTTCGTCGATGTCACGAGCCTCTGGCCGCGGCGGCGCCACATGCTACCAAGAAGGCAGGTCCGCCATCACCACCGCGAGATGCCGTTCCGCCATCGCGCGAAGCAAGGGCATCGCAGCGATCCATGCCGCGACAGTTGAGCCTCTTCTGACCTTCTCACGCCTGACATCATACGAGATTGGCATGTCCCGACATGTCCATATCGACGCCCTGGGCCGGATTCCGTCCGGCACGGCAATCATAACGTTGGCCATTTGCGGACCGCGCGGCGGCATGCGTGCGATCGAGGATATTTCGATCGATGAAGCCGAGAAAATGCTGACGCAACTTCAGGCTGCGGTCGCTCATGCTCGAGCCGGGGCGGCCATCGCTCCAGTCGATCGCTTCATGCAGGACGTCATCGACCGGCTCGCCGATCAGGGGCTCGCGCTCGATCCTTCTTTCCGTACATGGTCTGCCGACAATCATGGCCTGCTCAGTCCACGGCAGGCCGCTGAACGCTGGTGCTGCTGGCATGTTGCCTGACCGATCCTGGCGGTCGCGAGCATGGTCGGTTTCCCGTGCCTATGTGACGGGTCAATACAGGATGACGCCCGTCCCCGGAATGATCTGATCCAGTAAATCGAAGTCGCGCCGGTTTCCTGTCAGCAGGTCACAGCCGGTCGCCGCCGCCTGCAGAAACAGCAGGGCGTCGTTGAGCAGGGTGATCGAATGCGGTTGGCCGCAAAGCCGTGTGACCATGCCTGCCAGCATACCGGCCTCTGCGAACATGCGGGAGGAGGGGGCGCTTAGACGATGCTCCGGGATATCGTCGATTGTCCGTCCCAGCGTCTTGAGGACCGACGCGGTGCGTTTGTCGGCCGGATCGAGCGCGCCCATCAGGTGGGTCATCTCGGCAAGCGCCACGCAGGAATGATTGACGATCCGGTTTTCCAGCAAACAATCTACTTCAACCGGTGTCTTGCCCTGAAGCACATCAATATAGACGCACGTGTCGAGCAGAAGCTCGCGGCCTATGACAGCTGCCTTGTGAACAAGCGGCAATGCCTCTTCGGGTCGTCGCGACAGCCTGGCACCAGATCGCTGCGGCCTGATCCTGCGCAACGAGGCCTTGCAATCAAATCCCAAGCGCAATATCCGCAGGGATTGTGCCCTTTCGGCGCACAAGCCTGGCTCCGAAATCATCCTCAAGCGCCACTTTGGCGAGCGCATATTCGACAAGATCGGTGGTCGAGGCGATGCCGCTGCGCATCTTGGCGCGATCGATGAGTTCACGCGGGACACGGGCGCCGACCGCGCTGTTCGTGCCCGACAGCAAACCCGCCGCCTTGGCAGCGGCCACGACCGCTCCATGTCGCTGGGACAGATGATCTTCGTGCTTCGTCGCCATCATGGCCTCCTTTCGTTGAACATATACGCCAGTTTGTAAAACATACAAGCCGCCGTCGTACCTGCCGCCGCCGGTCGGGGTCTCGTGAAGCCGATATCGCGGCACGCGAAAGGAAAGGGAGGGGCGGGGATGTGACAGGGGCGGTGAAGCACCTGTCGCTCTGCATCTCAAGGAGACGATTTCCATGGCGACCCTTGCCCCCATGAACGAAAGCCCCCGCGTCACGGCGCCCTATCGGATCGATGTCTCGCGCGGACGCATGAGCAGCCGCGTATCGTCCGAGTGGTTCTCCCGTCCCGACGACGAGAAATATCTCTCGCTGACCAGTCTCTATGATGCCGTGCGCGGCCGCGCGGACCGTGCGACCACGCGTATCGTTGAAAGCCGGTCGATCCGGGTCGAGGCGAAAAGCGACAATCCAGAACGGCTGATGCTGGTGGCGCCTGGCGATGATCGACCGCTTGTACCCACCAACTGGTCCTTTGGCCAGGTGGCAAGTCTCGTCGGCGCTCCGGCTTCCTATCTGCGCCAGCTTCCTGCCGCGCTTGCCGGCATCAACCTGCAGCATGGGTTGAGCAACCACCGGGGCGAGCAGGTCAAACTGCTCCAGACCGAGAATGGTCGCACCGAATTGCGGGCGGCTACCGGGTCGGAATATGGCAGGATCTTCGACTGGGAACTGGTCCAGGCGGTGATGGCCTTTGCCGGCGATGGCGTCGGCGACACGCGCTGGAAGGTGCCCGGAACGATCGACTGGGCCAGCATGACCTATAACCCGCATGTCGATATCACCAGGGAGACGACCACGCTCTACGCATCGGACCGGGACATTTTCCTGTTCCTCGTGGACGACACGCACCCTATCGAGGCTGGCAAACTTCCGAATGGCGATCCCGACCTTTATTTCCGAGGGTTCTACGCCTGGAACAGTGAGGTCGGGTCCAAAACCCTCGGGATCGCGACCTTTTATCTGCGCGGTGTGTGCGCCAACCGGTGTCTGTGGGGCGTCGAGAATTTCGAGGAGGTCAACATCCGCCACTCGAAATTCGCCGGCACCCGTTTTGCCCATCAGGCCGCGCCCGCGCTCGAGCATTTCGCGAACTCCTCGCCCTCGCATTTCATCTCCGGCATCAAGGCCGCTCGCGAGCGGATCGTCGCGCGCAAGGAGGAAGAGCGCGAACCCTTCCTGCGCAAACGCGGCTTTTCCAGGGCCGAGACGGCAAAGATCATCCAGACCGTGCTGGCCGAGGAAGGCCGTCCGCCTGAATCCATCTATGATTTCGTCCAGGGTATAACGGCGCTGGCCCGATCGAAGCCGCATCAGGACAGCCGCCTCGACCTGGAAAACAAGGCCAGAAAGCTGCTCGAACAGGCGCTTTGAGGCCCGGCGCCGCCGCTCTCATGCCTTCTCCACCTTCTTCCTCGCCATCCCGGTCAAGCGCCGGGGTGGCCATTGTCATGAAAGGATGCCGCCATGCGCGCCCATTCGTCCCTTCCCCTGCCGCAATTTATCGTCGACATCGCCTTCTTCAGCGGCGGCGAGCGATATGCCACCGAGACTTACACCGTTCCTGCATCCACCTGGTTTGCTGCGGAGCAACAGGCGCTGCAGATGTCGGTAAACAGCGTCTATGACGATGCGCGCATTCCTGACCTCAGCCGAACCGCCACTGTCCGCACGGCCTGATCATGATCTGCGATCAATCTCGATGACAGAACTTCCGAGCCGGAATCCTGGGACGGGTGTGCCGATTCAGCCGCTGTCCGAACCGTGGGCGCTGTGCCACCTCCCCTGGAGCCATCTCCATGACCCGCTACACATTATCCCATCTCGAAACCGCCGCGTGCCTATGGGAGGCCGTCATCGAGCTTCGCGACCACCCAACGGCCGCGCCCCATGCCATCGATCTTGCACTCGCTATGGGCAAAAGTATCGATGCGCTGGGCACTGCGGCGCTACGCTTTGTGGTAGTAGGCTGGGTCGAGGCGGTCGAGGCCGCATGGCGCGCGGTTGAAGGCGAATATCCGTTGTCGTTCGACTGGGATTTTGTGCCCCGCTGGATTGCGGACGCGATCGACTGGTCGGATCCTCGCCATCCGGTAATCCGCGGAAAGGCACGCGGCCCCAGCGCCCCAGTCACTTCGACTCCGCCCATAGGAAATGACCCCGCCTCCAACCGCGACGGCCATCTCGCGCTTCTCGCGCAGGCGCGCGCTGCCCTGATAGCGCCCGATACTCTGGATCCACCGGCACGTTACGCCGTGATCAATGCTATCAGCGTCAGCGAAGACGCGATCGCCGCTTGCCCATTGCCATGGCCGATAGAGGTCCACACAGCAGTGATTGAACATCGGCATGGAATGAACATCCACGTCGCGGCGAATGAAATGGCTCTCATCGCGGAAATCGCTGCTTATTGCCGTGAATATTGGAGCGAGATCGACGACGCGCGCGACCCGGATACCCTGTCCGACACAGAAGCGATATCAATCTATTTCGAATGTCATCCGTCGGAAAGCTGCACGAAGGACCGCATGCGTATTGCGTCCGTCGCACACCCGTCTCCCCTTGTTGCCGGATCGATCGAGCAAGGCCGCTATTGTGTACTATCGACCGCCCATCTGACGGTTCATACCGCCTCATGCCTCGATAAATGGGCGTCCTGGCCGCCCAGTGATCGACCGATCGACATCGCGGCTTCGGTCTATGGCTGGTTCGTGCCGACGCGCGCCATTGATGATGACCGCCGTGCGCAATTGCCGCAGGATCTGCTGCGGCTCATCGCCTTCGGCCGCGCGCACGGTTTCCAGTTCCTGCTCTTCGACTGTGACGGCAGTGACGTCGACGGACTGCCGCTCCACCATTGGTAGGGAGGTTTCCAATCTGGCCGCCCCGGCTTCTCCGCGATTATCCGAATTTCCCCGCGACCTGATTCCAGAAGCCGATCTTGCGTCCATGAATCTTGCGAAGATCGACCAGCCAGTCATCATGCGGTACGACATCGACATCGCCTGCGATACGGTCGGCCAAATCCGTCGCGGCTGCAAAGTCCCGCGCGGCATAGGGGTAGTATTTCGAATTCGCCCGATCGAGCACGCCAGTCACCAGCCGCCGGTAGAGCAAGGTGGCCCCACCCGGATCGGCCTGAGCCAATACCTCGGCGGCAGGGCGCAGAACATCGTAGGTTCGGGCTTCCAGCTCTTCGAACCGCTCCCTGGTCAGCTTCCCAGCGCGCTTGAGATCAGGCCAGGCGATGAGGAACGCCAGTGCCGATGTCGCTCGATCATAGGTCGTGGCCTGATCGAGAGCCTGCCTTTCCGCAGCGACGTCCTCGAAATCAGGCAAGGCCCTGAGCCAGTCGCGCAACGCCTGAGCGTCGAGCCAGCGGTCGAAAATCGCCTTGCGCTGCCCCTGTGCATCGTCCCTGCGGCCCAGCGCCTCAAAGGCGCGTAATTTGAGATCGGCGAGTTCGCGCTCGTTATGGCTGCGCTCAACCGGTGCGTCGATCCAGTCGAGAGCTTCTGCCGCACGATCCTGCGCGATCAGGCGGGCGGCAACCTGCGCATTGAGCAGCGTGTTACGCCGATCAGGATCGACTGTCGCAATATAGGCGTCCACATCGCCGTCGAGGTCGGCGAGCTTGGGCAACAGCCAGCCGACCTTATAATCGAATTGCCGTCGCTCCGGGCCGGTCAGCCCCGCCTGCCGCTCCAGCAGCATCCGTCGCAAGGCTGCGCGGCCTGTCTGTCCCAGAGCCGGGGAGGCTGCGTCCGGCAGGTCGTCGAACACGCCATAGCCATCCCCTTCAATCAGCGTTAAAATATCCCCGGCGAGCTGCTCGACATCGGGTGCATCGGCTCGGGCCCACAGCAGTCCCAGATCCTCGCCTCCCTGGCGGAACACTGCGCCCAACGAACCGCTGCTGTCGTCGGACCTTTCGAACACTGGTTCGGCAAGGCTCAGCAGCAGCTTCATACTGTCGACCGCCTGGCTCAGCGAGGTTTCGGCCAGTGGTCCCAATATGGTTTCCCGCAACTGGTCGAGTTCGCGCGCGAGCGGACCTACCTTGTCCCATTCGACGAACCCGCGCGAACGCCGAATGGTCTTCAGCCGCTTGTCGATTTCGTGGGCCAGGGCCCCGCTATCGTCCTTCGCCGCCAGCTCCATGCGAACCGCGCGGGCGAAGACGGCGTCACGCTCGGCCTGGGCTAGCACAAGCCGGGCAAGGCGCGCTGGTCCCAGCGCTTGGATCGCATCGAGCGTCACCCTGCCGGTGCCGCGTTTACCACTGTCAGAGGTCGCCATCAGATGTCTTCACCGCCCGATCGTCCTGTCCCCTTGACCAGCGCAAGCAGCATGGCGTGCAGCGCCTCTTCCGCGCGCTCGCGCCGCGCGGGATCGGCTGCAGAGATGTCCCGGCGCATCCAGTCCGGCATGCGGCGCAGAAAGTCGGTGAGTTGCGAATCCAGATCCTGAGGCATTCCTTGTCCTTCGCAGTCCACGACCGCTGCCGCAATATCGGATGCACAGTGGCACCCGCGGGCGTCATGGCCCTGGAAGACGAACGGAGGGAAGGAAGAGGGGAGGGATGATGGGTTCCAGTCCGGAACCAGGGAGACCGCCATGCCCCTTCCAACAACGATCCATAGCGCCGTCAGCCCGGACGCGATCCGCCGCGCGTCCCGCCTTTTTTCGGGCGACAGCCGGGACTGCCTTCATGAGATGTTCCAGAATGCCAGACGCGCCGGCGCCACCTGCATCACGGTCGATCTGACCGAACAGGATGGCCGATACCTTCTGCACATCCGCGATGATGGCTGCGGCATCGATGATCCCGCCGCCCTGCTGATGCTGGGCCATTCGGGCTGGGGCGATGACATTGCCCGCAGCGAAGACCCGGCCGGCATGGGCATGTTCAGCCTTGCCGGCCGCGCGGTCGAAATCCAGGCCTTCTCCCCCTCTGCCGCCACGGCCTGGAAAGTCCAGATTCCGGCAGACGCATGGGACAGCGGCGTGCCGCTTGCCATCCGCCCAGCCATGATCGGTTGGGGCACGCTGATCTCGATCGAAATCCCGCCCGACTGGAAGCAAGGCTTGCCCGCGACCGTCGCCGATGCCGCCCGTCACTATCCCTTGCCGGTCACTTTGAACGGGACGCTGCTGCTCCGCGAAGACTTCCTCAAGGACGCCATGTTTGTCGAAAACGCCAGCGGCTGCCGTATCGGTGTCTATGATCGGGATCCTGATTGGCCAAGAGACCAGCGCATCAATTTTCACGGGCACCGCGTCAAATGCGCCTTGCCGACGGTGCGGGACGAAAAGGATAGCGGCAGTCTCTGGACGGTCCGGATCGATATTATGGATGCGCCGGAAATTCATATGGTTCTGCCGGCGCGCAAGGAGGTTATCGACAACGCGGCGTTGAAGGCCCTTCGCGACGCTGCCGAGCAGATCCTGTACAAGGCCATCGCGACCCGACCGGACCATCGGCTGCCCTTTACCGCCTGGCAGCGGGCGTGCGAGCTGGGCGTCACGCTGCCGCAGGCGCGCTCAGGGCTGGCGATCTGGCGGCCGCAGACCGCCGACGACTGTCATGGGCGCAGCAGCCGCATGATCGCTCCTGAAGGCGCAATGCTGATCGTGCCGGCGCTGGAGCCCGATATCGCGCAGGCGCTTGCGCTGGCTCGGGGCAAACCGCCCATTGAGGATGTGCAACTCGTCGAGGCGGAAGACGCGCTGCAAGGCTACGCCTGGTATGACACGCTCCCGGTGATCAGGGATATTTCCCTGCGCATCGACCGGGAAGGCTCCGTCCATCGGTATGACGACGACATGTGTCTCCCCGCCGATTTCGCTTGTGGCATGGTCGACCGGATCGTCATCGAGCTGACGGTTTGTGAAACCGGTCGCACGGACGCGCCACGCAGCGTCCATTCCATCGAAATCTCGGCGCTCGTCTGCCGCAATGGCGGTTGGGATATTGAGGAGGCCATCATCCTGGCCACGCGCGATGGTGGTATCACCCCGGACAGACTGAGCCGCATGATCTATGCGACGATTTTCTGTGGGGCTGATGATGGCGACTGCGACAGCTGGGACACCCAGTCGCGATCCTTCGAACGCGAGGCGCGGCAGCACGCTACGCATATCCTCCTTGGGGAGGACGCTGCCACCCTCGAAGCCATCAACATGAGCGCATGGGATAATCTGAGCTGGCTGATCCCGCTCGATCGTAAGATCGTCATTCACGCCGAGCGCGGTGCCATCACGGTCGATTTCTTGCCGAATTGAAAGGGCGCCTGAGTTTGCTCGCCGCGCCTGTTGCTCCTGTCCCAACCCAATCAAGGAGACCGGCTATGCGCCGCTTCCCCGTCTGCGCCTGCTCGACAGCGCATCTTCCTCGCGCTGAGCATGACGCCATCGACCGACTGATCCGGCACGCGCCGCGAAGGCGCGGTCGGATCATCGTCGATCATCCGATCTTGTCGATCGAGGCCCACCAATATGGCTTCTGGGTCCATCTTGGTTTCATCGATGACTGGCCCGATCGCCCCGATGGGCTTTCGCCCGAATTCTGGGCTTTGCTGTCGGACGCCCGCAAGGCTGGAGCGAATTGGCTGAGCTTCGACCGTGATGAACCGCCTTCCGATCGGTTCCCGGTCTTCGCGGCCGTGCAAGGGGAGGCAACGGGCGACGCGGGGAAATCGGTCAATGCCGCAAACCCCGCTGCCAGGATCACGATCCGCTGTTCTGCATGTGGCAGCGCCGAGGTAATGCGCGATGCCTGGGCGCGCTGGGACGATGATGCCCAGGACTGGGCGCTCGGCGCTGTGTTCGACGCAGCTTTTTGCGAGGCCTGTGAAAAGGACGCCACGCTCTCCGAACAGTCGATCGAGGGATCGCAGCACAAGCATCCCTGATCGCCAGGCCGCCAGCCACTTATCGCGTCAAGCCCATTCCCTCGACCAGCATCTCCGGCCGCTCTGCGCGACGCCGGGTGAAGAAGGACATCAGATGACCATCGCCAACCATGATTTCACCCGTGACACGAAAGTCCCGCTCGGCCGCTCATCGACCAGTCCACTCGAACTGGATCTGGGTAAACTGATGGCGGGGCGCTGCCTGATCCAGGGATCTTCGGGCGCGGGCAAAAGCCAGACGCTGCGCCGGATCATCGAAGAAGCGTTCGATTATCTCACCACCATCATCATCGACCCGGAAGGCGAGTTCGCCAACTTGGCCGCCCATATCGGCGCCACCACGGTCATCGCACGCGAATATGCCAATGATGGTCTCACAGCGCTCGCGCTGCGAACGCGGCAGCATCGTATCGCCCTCCATCTCGACCTTACCGATCTGGAGCCAGATCATCGCATCGAGAAAGCTGCGGCCTTCTTTGCGGGCCTGCTCTCGACACCGCGCGAACATTGGGGCCACACGGTGCTGGTATGTATCGACGAGGCGCATCTGCTCGCGCCGCATATGGCAGCCTCGGCCCGCGACGCGGAAACCCGCCGCCTGGGCGTCGCCACCTTGACGGATATGTGCGCGCGGGGTCGCAAGCGCGGGATCGGTACGATCATCGCGACCCAGCGCCTCGCCAAGCTGGCCAGTTCGGTGGTTTCCGAACTGCACAATCATCTGATCGGCCTCAATGTCTTTGATCGCGACGTGGCACGTGCTGCCGACCTTCTGGGGTTCGGCAGTGAACAGGCGGCGCTGCTGCGCCAGCTTCCGCCCGGAGAGTTCTTCGCCTTCGGCCCGGCGCTCGCGGCAACGCCGGTGCTGGCGAAGATCGATACCACGATCACTCCCCATATCGGGCGCACGCCTGATCTAGTCGCTGCCGCCGATCTTGATGCCGATGAAAGCCGGACCCTGCTCGATCTTGACGCCCTGCGCGAGGTCATGCCGACAAGGGGCGATCGGGTGACCATGCGAGGCCAGCGTGCGCTCGACGCCTTCCTCCTCGACCCGGCTGCCCCCGCCGCTGCACGGATTGTCGGCGCGCTGGGCAGCATAGCGCCCAACGCCACCACGGCGGACGATCTGGTGCGGCACCTTGCCCTGCCTGCGAACGATATCGATGCCGGGCTCGACCTGCTCGCCGCGATCGGTGCGTCCGACACCATGCCGCGCGGCGATACGCGGATCGCGCGGCTGTCGGCCCGGTTGCGCCTGCGTGTCGTCGATACGCCCGTCATCGGCCTGGTCTGAACGGAAAGTGCCATGAAAGAGACAAGCTTCGATCTCGACGCTGATATCGTCGAACTCACCCCGTTCGTCCCTGACCAGCAAACAGGTACAACCGCGCCACTTGCCGAGCTGGCTTTCCGTGCCGACGCATGGCTCCCCGATGAAACGCTGCGTTTGCGCGCCGCCTTCGCCGATGACTGCACGCTAGAGGAGATTGCCACAGTGCTGGGCCGATCGCGTGCCAGCATCGCCACGCGTATCTATGATCTTGGCCTCCGCCGAAACTCGCGGCGATCCTGGATCGCGTGGGAGGATGAGGAATTGGCGCGCTGCTATACGCACGAACCAACCGCGACACTGGCCGCCCGCCTCGGCCGCGGTGTGAGCGCCCTGTATGCCCGTGCCCAACTGCTCGGTCTCTCCGAACCGGGATCGCCGCCCTATAGCGGTTGGGAAGATGCACAGCTTCGCGCCGGGTACGCCAAGGGTGTTCCCGTCGCCCAGATTGCCAGCCTCATCGGCCGTCCCTTCGCTGGCGTCATCTCCCGCGCTTCGGCGCTGGGTCTGCGCCATGCCTGCCAGCCGGACGACTGGAGCGACGCGGAAATGGCTCGCGCACTCGCACTCGCGACCACCGGCGCGCGCTATGTCGCCATCGCGCAGGCGCTTGCCGCCGAAGGTTTTCCGACCCGGAACAGTCGCAGCCTGGGACAGCGTCTTCGCAAACTGGGTTACGGCAGAGGGTGGGGTCGCCCCTGGATCACCGAAGAAGATGAGCTGCTGCGCCACGCTTATGCGACTGGTACGAGCCTGACGCCCCTGCGGGAGCGGCTTGGCCGCAGCCCGCATTCCATCCGCTGGCGTGCAGAGGCGCTTGGCTTGCGCGGCACGCATGTCCGCCGCGACGGGTTTCGGCAGGGACCTGTCTGGACGGCCGGGGAAGAAGCCCGGTTGCGAGCGGATTATGGCAAGGTACCGACACGGGATATTGCCAAAGACCTTGGTCGCGGCGTGCGCGCTGTCCTTTATCATGCCAACCGCCTGGGGCTGGTGCATGGCTTCATGCGCGCATTCAGCGCGCATGAGGACCGGGCGATCCGTAACGCCTGGACCCATGGCGTTTCGATGGTCGATGTCGCCCAGGCGCTTGGCCGCGATCCCGCCGTCATCGGTAAGCGCGCCGCACGTATCGGCTGTCGGTTCAACGATCCGGCCAGACCGTCCCGAGGCCCCAGGACCCGGCGGGCAAATCGCACACCGGTCACGCTCCAAAGCCTGCTTGCACTTAACGCCGCTGCGGCGGTCGATGCAAACCGGTCAATCGCTGCCTGAACCTATTCCAGCATGGAGGTCATGATGCCCTCGTCCGATCTGCCCGCCCGGTTGTCACCTTGCCGGCACCGCTTATGCTCATTCGATCACGCCTATAAAATCGCCCTCAATCTTCGGCGGGACACCGGCATCCCGCATTATGTCATCCGCGGGATCGTACCCTTGCAGGCCTATCGGGTGACGACAAGGCCGCCGGCCTGGCCGGATCGCTGGCTGGCGATGGCGGCATGATCTCACCATGCGCATCGCTACCGCTATTCGCCCGACCGTAGCCCCACCGCGCCTTCAGCCTCACGCGCCATCCACCTGCGCTGCCCCCGGCAGGGCTGTATTGGCGACCCGTCCTGCCGGGGTTTTGCGCTGAATTGTGGGCCTGTCGCAGGGCTGCGGGCGGCGGAGGGGCGAGCGTCGCGCGGGAAGGATGGGGAGCGCTGTTCCTTCGACGGGCGGCGCGGGGGGCAAGGGCGGGACAGAGAGGAGAGAAGGGACGGGGAAAGTGTCGCCGGAAAATGGATTTCGAGCGACATTCGAAAGGTCAAGACGATGAACATCGGTGAAATCTTCAATCAGAACGGCCGCCTGACGGGCTCGATCGCCACCCGCACGATCGATCTCCCGCGCATCGGGCTGCGCAAGGTCATGAGCGAGAATGAGAAGGCTCCGGTCTACGAGATCCTTGCGCTCAACGTCGCGCGTCGCTGGGTTCAGGTCGGCGCATTGTGGGAGGCTGCGTCCAAGCGCACCGGCGAGGTCTTCCTTGCCGGGAATATCGACGATCCCAGCCTGCCTGAACCGCTGCCGATCGCGCTCTTCCCGGCCGATCATGGCGGCTACATGGTCGCATGGCGGCGCGACACCATGCGCTCCGACTTCGGGGGCAGCATGGGGACCAGCCGCACCAATTATGACGATCGCGGTTCGCGCGACGAAGGCGGCTTCGGTGACAGCACCGCAGGGGCTGACGGCGAGCTGGCCGGTGCGGGCGCGCCGTTTGGCGAGGAGGACCCGTTCTGATCACCCGTTGATCGGAACCCGTTCGGGGGCGGGGAGGCGTCAGGCTTCCCCGGCCCTTTTCCTTTCTTCGCATGAGGAGACAGTCCATGCCGCTTCCTTCATTTCATGACATCGCGCCGCTGTCCGATCTCTCGGCGCTCTGCGCCGCGATCATGGCCAGTCCTGCTATCCGGGATCTGCTGACACCCCAAAACATGCTTGCGGTCCGCTCGCCGGAGATACCTGGCGGCGTTACATGCGGCGAGATCATCGCTGCTATCTATGACCTGCTCGAAGGCACGCCCTTTGCGCCCCATGCGGCGCAAATCGTCGATGCCGTCCTGACGCGCTCAACCGCTTTCGCCAGTGCACGGGCAAGCATGCACTAATCCGACATAATGGGGCGGGACGCTTTTGCGCGTTGGCGCCCCTTTTTCCTTTTCCATGATGAGGAGAAGTCCCATGACCCACAACCATTCGCGGCGTATCAGTCACTTCGCAGACTTGCCGACACTGTTTGCACAAATGACGGCGACACCGGAATTCAAACGCGCTTTTGGCGATCCCATCCCGCTTTCGATCATCACGCCGGGCGACGAGCCGGGCGAGCATGATATGCCCGAACCGCTCCACGCGCAGGCCGATTGCGCGGGTGTGATCGCCACAATCTTCGATCTCTTGACCGATACCCGCCTCGACGCGCTCGCGCCCGAGATCGCCTGGGGCATGGTCAACAGCTTCCACTTCGTCGCTGGCAAGCTTGAACGACAGGAAGACATGCTGGCCCATGAGCTGCGCGATATGATCCGACGGATCGAGCCTTCCGAGGTTTTCAACAGCGAACTGGAGGAGAAACAGCTCCTGTGCCAGTCGTTGACCGAACAGCGCGAGGCGGTCGAGTGCATGCGCGATTATGCCGCTGAAACTTTCCGCGTGCTGTCTGGTCGCCCCTGGTCGCCGGCTCGCGGATCGCGTGTCTCGAAGGCGGCTACCGCCACGCAAGTATCGATACAGGATTTCCTGCGTGCCCGGGAACTGGCCGAACGCGAGCGGTACCGCCCCCGTGGACCAATCGTCATCGCCTCAGGCCATGCCGAGTGGCATGACTGGCAATTGCTCTGGGATCGGCTCGACACGATCCTCGAACGCATCCCGCATATGACGCTGGTGACGACCGCGCAGCGCAAGGGCTTCGACGCGATCGTGGCCTCTTGGGCTGGCAATCGGGAGGTGCAACTTGTGACATATTCGCTGACGGGGTCGGGGCGCGGTGCGCCCTTCGCCCGCAATCGCAAGCTGGTGGATCTAAAGCCTGTCGAAGCTTTGCTGGGTGAGGGGTCGGGTATTCAGGCCAATCTTTATCAGGCTCTGCGCAAGGCAGGCGTTCCGATCCATGCCTTCCGCAAGGCCGATCAGGTTCCGGTCGAAAAGGTCGCTCCGCTCCAACGCAACCGACTTCGCCGCGCCGCCTGACATAACATCGCTCGCATTTCGTTCGGGGACAGCGCTACGCGCGCTGTCCCCTTTTTCATGGAACAGATGCTAACCCTGGCGATGAGGGCAAGCGTGGCTAGCTCTCTCCCGCAAGGGCAGCGCCTGGAGGCACCCATTTGCGAATCAGGGGCATCGAGCCCCAGATTCGCAACGCCTCTTCTCTCTCTCAAGAATTCCAAGGGTGGCACGGGACCGCGTCGGCCTCAAGGACGACGGGGCCCCACCATTTTTCGGGGCGGGTCAGGCGCGGCGCTTCTCCCACGACAATAGTGGCCGCCCCAAAAAATCGTGACCCCCATCGCCGGCTTCGCCGGTCGCGTTCCGCGATCCTTGACCCCGCCGCTCGGAGCCCGTGCCCAAGGGGGAACCTCTTTCGCTTCAAAAGGAGGTTCTCATGACGAAGATCAACCACGCCGACCGCACGCCTTCCGACATTGCTACATTCATCACGCAGGAGACAGTGGCTACCACCGACGACTTCCACGCGGCCTTCGCCTCCGATCTCGATGGTGTCCGCATCGGGCGTAGTGGAGAAGAGATGGCGACCGACATGCCCGATCCGAGGGAAGCCCAGTTCGCCGTCGAACTGATCGTCACGACACTCTTCGACGTATTACGGGACACGCGCTTGGAGCCGGCCGCGCAGCGCCTGGCGTGGGGTATCGTCAACAGCTTCCATCACGTCGCCGACCAGTGGGAGGGCCAGGCCGACAAGGCGACACGGCAGGTTCAGGACCTGCTGCGACGTGCCGATGGCAGCGAAATCCACAGCGTCGAACTCGAGCAGGCACGCGACGAGCTCGAATATCTCGACGAAGCTACCGATGCGCTGCGGTGCATGCGCGACCATGCCGCCGACGTCTTTCACACCGAAACCGGGCGGCCATGGTCAGCGCCGAAGGGATCGCTGGTGTCGAGCAAGCGCACCGCGTCGGTGATTGCCGCCACCGATTTCCTCGCCGCCCGTCGCCAGCGCAAAACCCACGCGCACAATCCGCAAGGGCCCGTCGTGATCTTCTCAGGAGGAGCGGAATGCTGGTTTGACGACCGCCTCATCTGGGGGAAGCTCGATGAAGCCAAATCCCGAAATCCGATGATGGTGCTGGCGACGACCGCGCAGGACAAGGGATGCGACGCCATGGCCGCAGCCTGGGCGGCATCGCGCAAGGTGACGCTCATAACATTCCGGCTCAGTGCAAAGCTTGGCAAACGGGCGGGGTTTGTCCGCAACGAGCAGATGGTCGGATTACGTCCCGTCGAAGCGATGGTGTGCGAAGGATCGGGATTGCAATCGCACCTTGCGCGACTGGTCAGGGAGAAGCGTATCCCGGCGCGGTTTGTGAGGCTCAGCGATCAGGAATGGGAGGCGCAATGACGCCCCGAGAGGATCGGTCCGCTTTGTCGGGCCGATCCTCATTTCTTTTTTCGAGCGCAGCACTCGCCCCCGCTCAGGGACCCGCAAGCGGGCCCGTCGCAGGCGCGATGCGGAACCGCCAGCGCGGTCCCGGCCTCCTGCGCGCGGCTTCGCCGTGCTCGTCGCAGGGACACCCTTCGGGTGCGGTTTGGAAGGGCTGGTCTTCGCGGAAACGTTCAGCGTGACGATCAGAAGAGGGGAGGGCTATGGCGGGGAATGCCTCCTATGGCTTTGTCATCTAAAATGATCGGAGCAGGGGAAGTCTCGCCGATATCCGTCGATGTGCAGAACGGGGATGCTTCATCACTATCTGATCTGCCCCGGAAGAGCGCATCATCATCCTGCACTCTGATACCGACAGAAATAGGTTCCTTATGCCCCACCTCTGCCGGCTATCATCAGATTGCCGCTTCGCGGCGGGTCAGGTCACCGGCGGCAACTTTTTCAGGGCCGTCAGCGCTGCGCTGCCACCAACCCGGATCGCCTGCATCAGAAGTTCGCGGAACTCACGTTCCGTCAGCGTTTCTATCGGCACGTCGTTCACCATCGCTGCATATTTGCCGCGCAGAGCGCGGCGGGCGGTTTCCAGATCTTCCGTCAGCTTGCGCTGACGTGTTTCGAGATCGGCAAGCCGATCCCTTTCGGTCATCTTTGGCATTTCCATCGTCCTTCCCCGATGGGCTGCCCGTCACACGCAACTGTGCCATATCGACGGGCCAAAGCAAGAGCGGCTTGCCGCTTCCTGGGGAACTGGCGGGGTGTACGGCGCGCCGGCGAGGCAGCGATGCTGGCATGCGAAGCCCGGCGTTAAATCTCCTGATGACGGTAATCACGCTCTCGGGACCGGGCCTTATATCCGGCCTCCTTTTTACATTCTGGGAGAAAAAGCTCATGAACTCTACCCTCAAACCACCCCGATATCGGCCCCCGAAAATCAGCAGAAAGGATGCCCCGCGCCTACCGGCACGAGGCAGCGCAGCGCGAGCGCGCTGCGTAAGGCGGGACGCACGGCGCAAGGCCGTTTTGTAATGGACCCTACGCACGGGTGCTGCGCGCGCATTATGCCCTGAAAACATTAAGATAAGTCTGTACTACATGTCTTACGTCGAACCGGTGGGCTGTCGTACGCGAAACACCACGCTCACTTGGTCCAACCTATCTTATTGAAACGACATCTGGAATTTGGTGATACGCGTCGTACGCCATTGCGGATCCCAGAATGTAGTGACGCCGGAACCGTCGGGGCGACGCCCGTTGAATCCTGGCCGAATTCATGGTCTTTTTGCCGCTTCAGAAAGGATAGCGCCATGCCGGAATTGAACGAGGACTATATCAGCGACCTACGCCGGGCGGTGGTAAAGGCCATCTGCGAAGTGTCGGCGCAAAGGCAGCACTCTCCGGAAGCGGGGAAGGGGGACACACTCTATATCGGCTCAGCCGAAGTCTGTCAGATGCTCACGATTTTGCTGGCCGAGTTTCTGGAGGGCGTCCCTGGTCTCGATACGCCCAGTGAGGTGCGGCGCATGTCGGACGTTGTAGCCAAGAAGATCAGACTGGGGATCGGCGAAATCCGTCGACACCGCGGGGAGACAGGCGGAACGCCGCCGCCTTCCATCATCATCAGAGGCAACTGACAGAGTCCGCTCAGCCCGTTTTCCTGTCGGCAGGTATTCTCAGCGCTAAATCTCTGGATCAATCTGGTGATAGGGCGGCTTGCACCAATATTGCCGTTCCGGTAATATGCGACCGCTTCATGATATTTTCGAAGGTCTCCGGATAAGGAGACCCTTCGCTTGCCCAAGCTAAATTTCCGCCTCGATGAATCGCTGCATGCCGCCTTGATGCGCCGTGCGCTCGGCGCGAACCTGTCCTTATCGGGGTTCATCCGTCAGCTCCTTGAACAGGCGGTCGATGAGCGCAAACGCTATGTCTTCTCCTCCCAGGATGAGATCCTCGCCACCTCGATCCAGATCCTGTCAATCGTCGCGACGTCCGTCGGCGAGCAATCTCCCAGCGCGCTCGAGCAGGGCATGGCGCAGGCCCGAATGATCCTTGCCGAACGTGGACTGCTTGGCGGCGAGGATATCCCATGAGCATCTTTCGCAACGACACGTTAGGCTCCTGGACGCGGGGCGGACAGGCGATCGTCCACAATGTCCGAATGACGACCCAGGTCTTCTACCAGACCATATTGGCCGGCTTCATCATCTGGATCATCGGCACGCTCTGGTATGCGTTCGAGAAGTCGACCGAGTATGAGCGGTTCGTTCTGGTCAAATTGGCCGAAGCCACGATCAAGGTGGATGCCGCCGCCGGGACCAATGATCCGGTGCAGTTTCGCACCCCCGAAGGCCAGGCCTACTGGACCTCGGCGGACTGGCTGGTTGCCTCCACCCTCGCGAAAAAGACCCTGCATGCATTTGAAGTCTATCTGCTGCATGGCGCACTGCTCTCTGGCCTGTTCACCCTTGTCATGCTCGCCTGGGCCTGGTTCTACTTCACCCGGACGGGTAAGGGCCTGGGCTCCAACGAATATCTGCGAGGGGCAAGGTTCGGCACGATCCGTCAGGTGAAACGCGCGCTATGGCGACAGACCAAGGGACCGCTGGTAATCGGTAATGTGCCGGTGCCTGAGGCCTATGAGCCTGAGCATATCCTGCTGTGCGGTGCGCCGGGCACAGGCAAGACAAACCTGATCGTCGGCATGCTCGACGGCATCCGCAAATCGGGTCGGCGCGCCATCGTCTATGATACCGCCGGGACCTTCGTCGAGAAATTCTATCGGCAGGGCACTGACATGTTGCTCAACCCGCTCGACCAGCGCGCGGCGCGCTGGTCGCCCTGGGTCGATGTGCCGCGCGACTACCATTATGATCAGATCGCGGAATCGACCATTCCCGACAAGCATGGCGATCCCTTCTGGGCGAAGGCGGCGCGGGGGACGCTGGTTGCGGTCATGCGCAAGTTGGCGCGCCAGAAACATACCTATGTCTCGGTCCTGCTCGACCGTCTGCTGCGCTCTAAACTGAAGGACCTCGCCGCCTTTGTCACCGGGACCGATGCCGCCGCCTTCATCAGCACCGAAGGCGAACGGACATCAGCCGGCATCCAGGCCGAACTTGCATCGGTCATGCGCAGCTTCGGCTATCTCGATGACACCGAAGACGGCTTCTCGATCCGAGACTGGGTGGAAAAGGGCGCTGATGGAAGCTGGCTCTTCATCACAGTGAAAGCCGATCAGCTTCCCTCGCTACGCCCGCTTATCACCGTCTGGCTCGACATCGCAATCAGCGCGATCATGAGCCTGACGCCAGATCGCGACCGGCGGCTCTATTGCGTGATCGATGAACTGCCGACGCTGCATAAGCTGCCGTCGCTCTCGGATTTCCTTGCCCGTGCCCGCAAATATGGCGGCTGCGGCATATTGGGCTTCCAGTCCTATCCCCAGCTCAAGGCCACTTACGGCAAGGACGATGCGGCTGCGATCACTGGCTATTGCTCGACCTGGGTGGCGCTGCGCGCGAATGACACGGATACCGCCGAGCATGTTTCGATCAACCTTGGTCAGGTCGAACAGGTCGAAGCCAATGAGGGCATGTCCTATGGGGTCAACGACATGCGCGATGGGGTCAATCTGTCGCGGATGCAGGTGACGCGGCCACTGGTCATGTCGACCGAGGTCACCAACCTGCCCAACCTGGTGGGCTTCCTGCGCTTCGGCCGCAATTTGCCCGTGGTGCGGTTCGATAGCCGGTTCAACGACGTACCCTCTTTGGGACCAGCCTTCCTCGAACGCACGACACCCCCCATTCAGATCGACAAGGCCGAGATGCTCGTTCGCATCGCTCACGCCGAAGCGCGTGTTCGTGAAGCGATGGAGCGGGAAGCCACGCAGTCATCTCCGCCAGCGACACATGTCGAGATCAAGCCAGCGAAGCCTTCGCTATCTTCAGAATCTGTCCCGAGGCCATCACCGCAGCCGGAACTGTTTACGCTTCCAGCGCCGAACATCGATCCGCAACGTGTGGAAGATTTATTGCTCAATGACGAGAATGCGGATTTGCCTGCGCCCGCCCGCAACCTTTGGACGATCCTTGCCGGCAAGCAGGGAGAAATCCGGTCCGATCTTGTCCAGCATGGCCGCGATGACGGACCGCGTGAGCGGGCGAGGCCAGCATGATCCAGCCGCAACGCCTCCATGGCACACCAGCCAATATCGCCCGCTACTACACGGTTGGCGATTACTACACCAAGGGCGGTAACGAACCGTCTGAATGGGGTGGGAAGCTGGCAGCCGATCTCGGCCTCTCCGGCGCTGTTGATCCAAAGCTGTTGCGCGACCTACTTGCTGGAAAAGTCGGCGATCAACAACTCGGACGACACCGTGCGGATGGCGAAATTCAGCATCACCCCGGTTGGGATTTTGCGGTCAATGCGCCAAAGTCGGTTTCGATCATGGGGCTGGTGGCAGGTGACGAACGCGTGCTCGCCGCCCATGAGCGCGCGGTGAACGCGGCTATCTCCTATCTGGAAGAGCAGGCGCAGTTGCGCCGCCGTGATGAAGGGAAGATCGTCCACGAAACAACGGGCCGGATCCTGGTTGCTCGTTTCACCGAGCATGGCAGCCGGGAACTCGATC
Source organism: Sphingobium sp. KKT206 (assembly GCF_055640555.1). Taxonomy (NCBI): domain Bacteria; kingdom Pseudomonadati; phylum Pseudomonadota; class Alphaproteobacteria; order Sphingomonadales; family Sphingobiaceae; genus Sphingobium; species Sphingobium sp. KKT206. The sequence continues at coordinate 2,702,633 of NZ_CM145764.1, read as the reverse complement.
CACATCTGCATACGCATCTCGTCGTGCTCAACATGACGAACCACGAGAATGGCGATCCCATGGCAAGCCTGGAAAGCCGGGTCATGTATGGCGAACAGCGCGTGGCCGGGCAGATCTATCGCAACGCGCTGGCCTTCGGTTTGCGCGAAGCGGGCTATGAAATCGATGCTGATCCGCGTTCCGGATTGTTCGAGATACGAAGCGTGCCGAAGGACCTGATCGACCATTTCTCGAAGCGCGCCGAGGCGATTGAAGACCATGCGCGCGAGCATGGTCTGGTGGGCCAGAAAGCCCAGCGTGCTTCCTTTTACGCCACCCGCAAGGCGAAGGTGAAGATCGGCGAGGCCGAACTCAGCGCGCAATGGCATCAGCAACCGTATTGGGTGTCAAGCGAGATTGGCCCATGGTTTATCCTGCTGGACGATGGCGTTTGCGATAATGAGGAGTTTTCGCATGGCGGCGGTGATGGCGACTTTGGGCGCTTTGCCTCCCGCGCGGAGGTGCTGGTAGAAGTCGCGGATGGTTGGATTGAAGCGGATGGCGGGTAATGTTGCCATGTAGAGCGCGCATCTGACCGAGAGTCGGCCGCCGGTAATATGCGCCTGACCGCGCCACTGGCCGCTGTCACGGTTCATGGGAGCGATGCCGGCAAGGGCTGCGATCTGCTTTTTGTCAGCGATACCAAGTTCGGGGAGTTCGGCGATCAGCACTGCCGCTGTCGTGGCGCCGATGCCTGGAATAGACTCCAGCAGCATAGCTTTGCGCGCGAGCGTGGCATCAGCCTCGATTTCAGCCGTTATGCGCGCATCGCACTGGCCGATTTGTCCTTGCAGGAAGGCAATATGCTCGCGGATCGAAGCCAGCGTTTCGGCGTCATCGAGGCCGGACAGACGCTGCTTTTCGGTAGCCAGCATACCGACCAGTTGCCGCCTTCTGCGCACTTGCTCGGCAAGGCGAGCCTGATTTTCAGGTGTTGGCGGTGTTCTGGCGGGCTGCATGGCGTCAGCGAAGCGTAGGATGATGCCAGCGTCAAGCGCATCGGTTTTGGCGAGTTGACCGCTCGCTCTAGCAAAATCCCGCACTTGCCTGGGATTGACGATGCTCATGGCGATCCCCGCCGCTCCCATCTGGCGAGCGAGCAACCGGCCATAGCGGCCCGTTGCCTCGCAGACGATATGGGGATGTTCAAGGGTCGCGAGCCGCCTTCTTAAAGCCGCGATCCCTGCCACCGAATTGGTACGGCGCCAAACCCCGTTAGCCCCCGGTAAGGCAATATCGAGTGCCGCCTTAGATACATCGACGGCAACATATTGGTTCGACATCATGTTTCTCCACCTTGCATACGAGCTCAAGGCTCAGGCAACCGTTCGAGACGATCATGGATGGAGCGGACGGCTTTGCTGAGGATCGCGAGCTTTATGCCCAAGGACAGGCACAGCCTATCCGCTCCGACCTGTCCGGGGTCATGACCCCAGACAGGTCGGCACCAATTCAACCAAGGCTGAAATAAATGCCAACCCCAATATGCAAGCGGACAGGCAAGCGTGTCGAAACGCTGCAGGAGATTGCTGCGCTGGCGCGGGGTCTGGAAGGGGAGCATCCGGCGCCCACGGAACGCGATGCGTCGCGTGCGGCTCTTTTTGGCTTGCGGCAACTGGAGACATCCGAGGCGGTCAACAATTTAGGCGATATATTGCGCACTGGTCTTGCTGCCTATGTCGGTGAAGTCCGGCTCGACGATATCCGTCCCCGGATCGCAGCACATGAGGTCCTGCGCAAATTGCTGCCGACCCATGATCAGACCGGTGACAGGGTGTTGACCCGTGGCCGCACCAGCCGGAAGTCCTGGCGTCTGGAGCTGGCATTGACCCAGCATATCGCGCTTGGCCTTGATGACGCGCGTCCAATCGCCACCAGCGATCGCTTGCTGGCCGTGCTCGACGGGACGTCGCTCAACACGCAGCAGCAGCGCGCACTTGTCGAGACGGCGCTGACGCGGGATCGGGTCACGGCGATTCACGGTGTTGCCGGTTCTGGAAAATCGACGCTGGTGAGAGTTCTCGCTGAGGCGGCCGAGCCGGGAACGTCATTGATTGCATTAGCACCCACATCATCGGCCGCTGCGGAACTGGGAAGCAAGGCGAACATCATGTCTCATACTGTCGCCAGCTTCGTCGCGCGCGGCGGGCAGGGAATCACGGACCGCCATGTGCTGGTTCTCGATGAAGCAGGGCAGCTCGGCAGCCGCCAGGCCCAGCGGATGCTGGAGATCAGCGGGACAACCGGCGCACGGCTGCTTTTCCTCGGAGACGAGAAACAGACCGGGGCGATCGAGCAGGGCAAACCCTTCTGGTTGATGCGAAGGCTGGGCTTGCCGACGGTCGAGTTGACGCAAGCCGTTCGGCAGGAAACGAAATCGATCAAGGCTGCCGTTACCGCCGCGCGCGCCGGGAACTTTGCCGAGGCATTGGCAAAGCTCGATAGCGTCAACACCGTCGACGACAATGAAAAGATGGCGGAGCAGGTCGTCAATGCCTGGATACGGCTCAAGCCGGAATCACGGGCAGGGACCAATATCCTTGTTCTCGACAATGCGACCCGGCTGATCGTCAACAGTAAGATTCGCGAAGCGCTGAAAAACGAGAATGGGCTGGCCGCCGAGGATAGTAGGTTTTCCATCCTGGCCCCAGCGGGCTCGACCAATATCCAGAAGCATATGGCCCGCTTCTACGGGGCAGGACAGGTGGTGCGTTTCGAGCGGGACATTGCAGACCTCGGTATCGCACGGCACGCCGACTATCGGGTCGCTGGACTAGGCCGGGAGGTCAATGGGCGCCAGGTTGTGCGTTTTGTCGACGATCAGGGGCGCGTCATACGCTGGGATCCGCAGACGACGAAGGCCCGCCACATCAATGTGTTCAATCCTGAAGAACGGGATATTGCGGAGGGTGACCGTATGCAGTGGCGGCTCGTCAATCGCGAACTCGGGCTACGCAATGCGGAGCGCGGCACCGCAGAAAAACTTGATGGGCCGGTAGCGACGATCCGCTGGGATCGAGATGGGCGCGTGCAGCAGGTTAATCTGTCGGAACACCGGACCTGGGATCATGGTTATGCAGAGACGGTCTATTCCGCCCAGTCCAAAACCTATCCGCGCGTTTTCGTGCTGGCGCCGGTCGAATCGCCGCTGGTCAACGCCCAGAATTTCTACACTGCCATTACCCGCGCGGCATTCGGTGCCAGGCTATGGACCAACAACGTCAAGGAACTGATTGGCAAGCTCGAGCGCCAATCAGGAGAGAAGACGTCTTCGTCGGAAGGGTTGGGCCGGTTGAAGACTGACCGCGTAGATGCCTTCTCGAAACGCCGGGAAGGCCATCTGGAAAATTTGAGGGCCGAGCAGGAGCGAGACCGAAACGAGCGGCGCGATCGGGCGCTCGAGCGACAACTCCACTATCGTGACCGCTCACCCCGTGGCGCGGCTGAGCATCTTGCCGACGGTGCCCGGAACATCGCGCAGGTGCTCGACAGGTTTCTCGCAGGCATTCTCGACCATGCGCGCGCCGAATGGACAGCGCCGAAAACCGGCATCGACCGGGAAAGCGAATCTCCTGCGCATCGACCCGGACCCTCCCATGGCCCCGAACGATAAGGTAACTGCCTATGCTTCGCTGTAAGTTTGCCGTTCAGCTGACCCAGGGAAAGCGCTTCGCGGGCGCTGTCCCACCTCTGCATGGGTTTGAATTCCGTACGTCGCGCCTGACCGGAAGGTGTAGAGTTTCCTTCAGACGCATTGGATGGACCGGGCCTGACAGCTGGACTTCTTTCGCTCGTAGCGCCGCCGCCGAGATCAGTTCGGGGAGAGCGCTCTATGCATTTCTGAAAGGTGGCCCAGTTGCGGCGCTGTCACTTTACAGTGATCCGACCAATACGATCACTACGCCTGGAACCGCTATCAGGAGGGTCGGATGAGGTCATACGGCATCCCCAGGCTGCTATGCACTGCCGTCATCACTATGGCATTGTACACCGCCCCCACACTTTCGAAGTCTTCTGACGAGGGGGACTTGCGGATCTCCGCCTGTATTCGGCGAGCCTCGCTTGGTCAGCCCTGGCTCGAGAAAACGCTTTGGGGATTGCGCGATCAGGAAGCGGGCTGGATCGGCGCTGAGGTTCGTAACATCAATGGCTCTTACGATCTTGGTCCCTTGCAGATCAACAGTTGGTGGATACCTCGCATCGCTGCGCTTGTTGGGCGTGCACCTGTTCAGGTTCGACATTGGCTGCGGTTTGATCCCTGCTTCAACGCGGAGGCTGCAAGGTGGATATTCTTATCTGCCCTGCGCTCGAACGGCAATTACTGGAAGGCGATTGGCGTCTATCACAGCCCGACGACGTGGCGGCAGAGACGCTATCGTAGTTCGGTAGCTCAGCATATGCGGACGAGATACGGAGATGCTGTCTTTCGCCCGTGAGTGACCTTGATTTGCCAGACCGAGTGCACAGAGTGTTTCGTGAGTAGCATGTGCTTTCACCCGCAGCTGGCGCAGCGGAGTCGATCCCCAAGTCGCTGTGTGGATGAACCATGCTACGTGGCGCTGCTAAGAGTCTTCTCTGATTGGGGCCCTTTGGGTCAAGCTGCTTCCTCGATTACGTGATCGTTCCCATGGATCACTCGCTTCTCTCCGCGGTCGGCGCAAGGCCGCCGCATAATGGGGTCATGGAGAGCAAGGCGTCTCAATCTGTTTCGCGACCTTCAGCTGGGCTGAGGTTCCGGACTCTAAGCGAGATCGTCTTGCCCTTCGTCCCCATGGGAACGACGCTACCCGTCTTCTCAGGCGGGATTCTGATTGTGCCTCCTCATGCTGCCTGGCCTGCAGGAACCTTCCCCCAGCGAAACTCGGTCTGATCGCTCCACATCCGATGCAGGATCACTGCGAGCTTACGGGCGACAGCGACGCGGGCCTTTGCCATCCCCCGCCGCTTGGCAATACCTATGCCCCAGGCCTTGAGCGCCGACCATTTCTTGCATCGGGTCAACAACGTATGGGCCGCCTCGTAAAGCAATGTGCGCGCGAGTTCATCGCCGCACCGGCTGACGCGTCCCTGCACATCTGTTTCACCCGATTGATATCGCCTTGGAGTCAGGCCAAGGTGGGCACCGACATCGCGAGATCGTCGGAAGCGGTCAGGTCGATCCACCGTCGCGCGAAAGGCGAGCGCCGTCAGCGGCCCCACGCCGGGCACGGTCATCAACTGTCGGCAGATCGGTTCAACTCGAACAGCCTCAAGAACACGGCGTGTCAGCCGTTCAAGTTGGCAGTGCATGGCGGCGATGATGGCCAGCAAGGGTTCTGTAATATCCGCCAGCGAAGGATCGGTTTCAGCGAGTTCGCGCACCCGCGTGGCGAACAGCTTGCGCCCTGGAGCTCCCACTTTGAGCCCGCTTTCGCGTAGTACGGCGCGAACCGCATTCTCCATGTCCCGCACTTTGCAGAGCACCGTCTGGACTTGTAACGGTTGTATAATCGCATCCCTGCAGTCAAGCGTGGTTGGCATGGGAAGGCTAATCGCGTCGGGCAGGGCGTCGACACGTTAATCAACCTTGTGCTTGTTTTTCTCAATACGGCGTGTCGCGCGAGGGTTTTCGTATGCCGGGAGCAGGGTTGTCTTCGCGGTCGGCATAAAGCCGCCGCATGATGGGTCTCCGCAGGCAAGGTCTTCCTATGTTTTGTGCGCAGTCTTTAAAAAGCTGCAGCCGTTAAAGCGGAATGACCTGACCCACGTCCGCGGCAGGGACGCCTCAATACGTCAGATGCTGACGCGCTGAGAAGTTAAGCAGGTGAATTGGTTATGCGGTGACGCCAGCCGATGTGTTGAATGCCTCTCCTGTATTGAGCATTGTGTGCATGATGACTGCCAGTTTGCGGGCCACAGCGACCGCGGCGCGCTTGAAACCCAGCCGCTCGCGCAGCCTGAGGCCCCAGTCTTTGAGGCCGCTCTGGTTGCTAGCGTGGGTACGCGTGAGAATGACCGTTGCCGCCTCGTATAAGAGGCCGCGCAGATAGTTGTCGCCTCGCCGCGAGATGTGGCCGTCATAATCCACTTCGCCTGATTGGTAACGCCGCGTGGTAAGCCCGAGCCAGGCGCCGACCGCGCGTGAAGTTTTGAAGTTTGCTGGGTCTTCGATCGCCGCAGCATAGGAGACGGCCGTGACCGCCCCGACTCCCGGGATCGTCATCAGCAACTTGATTGCCTGGCTTTGCCGGGCTGCGGCGAGCAACTGACGATCAAGTTCTGCGGCGCGCTTGCGGATGTCGCGCCAGGCCTCTAGCAAAGGCAATATGATCTGTGCCAGGCCATCCCTGCCGTCCAGAAGCTCGCGGACATTCCCGTCGAATACACGGCCTGTACCCTTGGGAACGATGATGCCAAACGTCTTCATGACCCCGCGGATCTGATTGCTCAGCTGCGTTGAGATGGTAAGCAACAGGTTGCGGGCGCCCACCAGTGTGCGGGTCAACATGGCGTCGAACGACTTCACCCTGACCGCCTTGTAAAAGCCGGCTTCTGCCAGTTGGGCCAGACCGTCAGCATCATTGGCATCAGTCTTGTTGAGCGTCTCGTTCAATATTTTCTGCGCATGACGCGCTTCGATGCAGACCGCGGGAACTCCCGCCGCCGTTAATGCATGATAGAACCATGTCGACAATGGACCTGTCTCGAATACCACCCGCTCCGCATGCGGGGCGTGTTTGCGGACTATCTGCGCCAGGATCTGGGGATCCGATGCGCACTTGCCGCGCCAGATCCGTTTTCCATCCTGACGAATGGAAATCGCGGTATCTTTTAGTGAAACGTCAAAGCCTATATACTGTTTCATGGTTGCTCTCCGTGCGATGCTTGGGCCCGGTGCCAATCGTGAGCCCGTTTTTCCATCATATCGGGGGGCAACCACCCCTGTCAGCTATATCAAAATGCTGATGCCCGGGACGAATCGCGCCGCGATTATCCCATGTTTTGTGCCGGTCACCTATCTCATTATGCCACCTTGGCTTCGAACGCGAGCGGGCTGATGCCGCCCAGATATGAATGGCGACGACGGGTGTTGTAGAAGCCATTGATGTACTGGAAGATGGCGGCTTCTGCCTGACGCCGCGTCGGCCAGCTCTGCCGCCAGATGAGTTCGGCCTTCAGGGATTTGAAGAAGGTCTCGACGGACGCATTGAGGCTCCTATATTTGTCAAGCGCTGGTCAGAGATGCTTTTGGGCGACATAGGTGGGTAAAGATTTCGCGAACGATGTATCGCTTAAGGCAGCGTATAATCTCCCGGTTGCTCTTTCCCTCCATTTTTCGTTTGCTGACATAGGCAAGTGTCGGCGGATGGTTGCGCATCCGAACGATTGCAACCCGATATAGCGCGGCATTGGCTTGCCGGTTTCCACCACGGTTGAGTCGGAAGCGGTTGGTCTTGCCACTTGATGCGGGGATGGGACACACCCCGCAGAGCTTGGCGAGTGCAGCTTCGGAGCGGATTCGGGTGGGATCATCGCCGACCAGTATAAGCATTTCTGCCGCCGTCATCGTCGCGATCCCGTGCGATGCCAGCAACGTTGGTGCGTTGGCCATGACCAGTTGCTCGAGCGCCTTGTCGTGCGACTGAATTTCTTCGTGTAGAGCCAGCCAGCGTTGTGCCAAGGCCCGCAAGGCGGTTTTGGCCGATGCGATCGTCGAGGTCATTGCGCCGGGCCTGAGTGCAGCAATATATCGGATCAGCGCGATTTTTCCGTTTATCTGATCGAGCGTGTCGCGCAGCGCCGCAGGTGCGTTGATGATCAGGGTTTTCAGGGTCACCATGGCCTGCGACCGGCATTTGACTGCTGTGTCGCGTGCGATTTTGAGATGCCGGATCATCTCGACGGATCCTGTTTGCGTTTTGGGTTGGGCGATCGCCTGTCCGCCCAGCACCGACCGTGCGGCGCCTTCAGCGTCGAGGCTATCGCTTTTGCCATGTTGATAGCGCAACTGTCGATTAGGTCTGGTGACCTCGATGACTTTATGGCCCTGGGCCAGAAGATGGCGAGACAGCCCGGCTCCGTATGATCCAGTCCCCTCGATGCCAAAGGCTGTGATGGTGCCCAACGCACACGCCCAGTCCTCGAGCAATTTATAGCCCTTTGTTGTCGCTGGAGCCGAAAAGGCCGTCAATCGGCTGCCGTTGTTATCGATTGCCACGGCAACATGGATGGATTTATGGGTATCGACACCGATAATGACGCCGCTGATGTTGGTATTGGTCATGTCCTGTCCTTCTCTGAACGGTGCCCGGGCACCGTTCAGAGAAGGACAGGACTGTGAAGGGGCAAACCCGTCAGGCTCCTATCAAGTCACATCTCGCCCGTTGCCAGGGCGACTTGATGGCCGACACGTCAACGCAATGACACGGGGTCAATCGTAGCATGGGTCAGACCATCAAGCCGCAGCAACATAATCACAGTCGTAGCAATTTCCCTTGCCGCTCATCGATGGACGCAGGCCATAGGCCTGCAGCTTTTTCTGATAGTCGTAAGAACAATATTGGCTGCCACGATCCGAATGAAAAAAGCAGCCTTCCGGAGGCTGGCGCAGGCGCACCGCCATATCCAGCGCTCTGATCGCCAAGTCCTTCTTCATTCTGTCGCTGACTGCCCAGCCCACGACGCGACGGCTATGCAGGTCGAGAATGACGGCAAGGTAGAGCCAGCCTTCTGAGGTCCAGATATAGGTGATGTCGCCCGCCCACTTACGGTTGGGCGCATCGGCGGCGAAGTCGCCGTCCAGCCAGTTCGCTGCGACCCCCAGGCGATGGTGGCTGTCGGTCGTGACCTTGTGCTTGCGCGTGCGGACCGGCTTGATCCCGTTGATTTTCATCAGCCGCCCGACCCGGCGTTCGCCAACGTCGAGCCCAACCTCTTTGAGTTCCATGGTCATCCTCGGACGACCATAGCTGCCAAGGCTGAGGCTGTACTGTTCCCTGATATGGGCCAGCACTTTCATATCCGTCCGCTCCCGCCGACTGATCGGTCGCGAGCGCCAGGAACGATAGCCGCGCTCACTGACAAGCATGACACGGCAGAGCAGTTCAACGGGCCATCGGTGCCGCCAGCTATGCACAAAAGCGAACTTCACGGCTTTTGGCTCGCGAAGAACTGCGTGGCCTTCCTAAGAAACAGCCATATCAGGCTCCCCAGGCATTTCGTGCAGGATGAAGCCGAAGGCCTTGGCGCGGCGCTGCAGATTTCCGATCACCCGACTGCGATAGCGCTCCTCATATTGTGAGGCGCCGGGATCATGATACGCCATGCCGTGGCGCAGGCTGTTATAGAACAGCACGGCGATTTTGCGTGCGGTTGCGGTGACCGCTTTTGCTTTTCCAGCGCGCGCCGACAGCCTTCGGTAAAAAGCGCCCAGCGCGGTGTCACTTCGACCGATGGTGGTTGCGGCCAGACGCAGGAGTGCTGCAGCGCGGCTCGAAGATCGTCGGGTTTTGGACGACAGCAACTTACCCCCCGATATCTTGTTGCCTGGTGCCAGGCACAACCAAGACGTAAAATGCTTCGAACTGGGCCATGCGGCAAGATCGGTGCCGCACTCGCCAACCAGTTTGAGCGCGAGCGAAGGGCCGATTCCGTGGATCTGTGTCAGGTCGACGCCCAGCACGCGATAGAGCGCTGACCGGACCTCGAAGTCGGGCGTGTTCACCTGTCGCCTTTTGGTCCGGACTTTTGGGAGTTGGCGAACATCATGTCCCTCGTTGATTTCGAGCGCCTTGAGTGCGATCTCAAGCTTTCGATCACATTCGAGAACTTTGGTTTGGTAGAAGTCGAACAGGGCCAGAGACTGGCCAAGCGCGAAGATATGTTCGTCGCGCCAGTTCCCCGATAATGCCGCACAGATGGTCTCAATAGTCGCGTGGCAGCGGACGTCGCGCATTTGTGCCAGCGTGCTGGGCGTACGTTCCCCGCTCACAATGGCCCTGATTATCCGCATTCCTGTCACGCCGGTAATGTCGGAGACGACGTGATGGAGTTGCACATTCATTTCCATCAGCGCCTTCTGCATGTGCTGAATATGTGAGGCAGCATATTCGATCAGCCGCTCGCGCTGCCGCAGATAGGCACGCATGGTCGCCACGCCCGCCTCGGGACGGAAACTCCCCCGCAGCAGCCCGTAGCTGTGCAGGCGTTGCAACCATGCAGCGTCACTGACGTCGGTTTTGCGACCCGGTACATTCTTGGCATATCGCGCATTGACCAGGATCACCTCAAAGCCGTGTCCTTCAAGCACTTCATAGGCCGGAATCCAGTAAACACCGGTCGATTCCATCGCGACAGTAGTGACGCCATATGTCTTGAACCAGCGGGCCATATCATGGAGATCGCCGGTGAATGTGCCAAACGCTCGTACCGGATTATCGTCGGCGTTGGGATTTATGGCCGCCATATGCATAGTCGACCCGATGTCGATGGCAGCGGCGCGCGGATTGACCATAGACAACGCGCCGGATTTTGATCGTTCCATTCCAAGTCCTCCTTCAAAACAGGAGGGTATGGGCGATGCTAAACGTCATCTTCCTAACCGGGATCGCCGCAAGACGGCGTCACCACTCTCAAGTACGCAAACACCCACGGGCCACGTTTTTTAACGGGGTATCATGCCTCCAATAAGCCATCGGCCGCGACCCTCCCGACCGCACCATAGCACGACCCGTTTCTACCGCGCACAGGCGGGCTCAGCCGGCGACGGTTTTTTAGCACTTCCCTCTCCTCCCGCAGCACACGGTTCTCAAGGCGAAGGCGTTCATTCTCACGCGCCAGATCTGCCTGCGGCGCTGCCGCCAGGTCAGATGGCCGATACTGTGACACCCATTTGCCCAGTGTCGACTTACCTATCCCCAAATCCGATGCGACCCGGTCGCGGGGTAACCCGCTGGTCAGCGCGATGCGCACCGCCTCCTGCTTGAACTCTTCTGTGTGCTTGATCATCTCGTCGGGCTCCTGTTGCGAGCTCTAATCGCTCAGGTGACCGGCGCAAATCCGTTACAAGTCCAAACAGCCAGCGCTCGACGATCAGAACTGCAGCTTCGACCTTTGCCTTGTCGCGCGGTCGCCGTGGTCGCGTCGGCAGCACCGTGCTGTCGTAATGCGCAGCCATTTCGGCATAGCTGCGGTTGACCTGAGGATCGTACAGGCATGCCTTGATGACCGCGACCTTGGCATTGTCGGGCACGAACAACGCGGGCGCACCACCGAACATCGACAGCGCGCGCGTATGGGCTGCCAGCCGGAGGATCGATCGCATGTCTTTCACGTCGGTTCGTCTCGTCTGCTTCCGCCTTGGCATCACCCCTCCCATCGCAACGATGAGGAGCAACAATGCCAGAGCGGCGCATCACAAAGCCTAACCTTGATCCCGTCCCAAACCCTGTCCGGGATTTAGCGGAATCACTGTCCCGTATTTAATGAAATGCCTGTCCGCGACTTAGGTCGTGGTGACGATTTAACTATCGGAGCCATATAGCGATGGCAGCGAGTTTGACGAAGCCCATGAAGTTGGCGAGCAGCTTGTCGTATCGGGTTGCCACCCGTCGGAACTGCTTGAGTTTGGCGAAGAAGCGCTCGACGCGATTGCGCTCTTTGTAGAGTTCGCTGTCGTAGTACCGTTGCGTCTTTCGATTACGCTTGGGCGGGATAACGACATCTGTTTGCTGATTCCGAGGCAAGCCGCCCCCTCATTCCGAATTGATGCCGCCCCCATGTTCCGAGAAATAGTCGCCCCCTGATTCCGAGATGATGTCGCCCCCTTGCGGGGTGGGTCTGCCCGGGTTCGCTGGCGGGGTTATGTTCGCTCTTTTGGATGTGTCCGAGGAGTTGAGCGATGCCGGCGGAAAGGGTGAGCATGCGGCGTGTCCGCGAGATATTGAGATACCGGTTCGAACAGGAACTGGGCTACAAGGCGATATCGCTGCGGGTGGGCGCAGTGCCCTCGACAGTGCGCGCGACCCTGAAGCGGGCAGCGGATGCGGGCCTGAGCTGGCCGCTGGATGATGCACTTAGCGATGCAGCGCTCGAGGCATCGCTATATCGCGATGCGGGCAAGAAGACGGGACATCGCCGTTGTCCGGAACCCGACTGGGCGCAGCTCCACCGCGAGTTGAAGCGCAAGCATGTAACATTGCAGGTGCTGTGGGACGAGTATATCGCGGAGCATCCCGACGGCTATCGATATAGCCGATTTTGCGATCTGTATCGTAGCTGGGCCATGAAGTTGCCGGTTACGATGCGGCAGAACCATGCACCTGGGGAGAAGCTGTTCGTCGATTATGCCGGGGACAAGATCGGGATCGTGGTCGACCGGCTGACTGGCGAAATCCGTGATGCCCATATCTTCGTGGCAGTGCTCGGTGCATCCAGCCTCACATACGCTGAAGGAAGCTGGACCGAGACTCTGCCGGACTGGCTGACCTACGAGCAGGGTTTGTCGGTACGGGCCGTGTCAGAGCGGCTGAAGCTGAGCAAGACGACAGTGTCGACGTACCTGCTGCGCGCGCGGCAGGCGGGGCTAACAGTCTGGCCATTGCCGCCGGGCTATGACGATGACGCTGCGGTTGAACGGCTTGTATTCCGGCGTGTGGGCCGCCCTGCGCAGGATCGGGAAGAACCGGATTGGCCGCTCGTTGCGCGGGAGATCAAGCGCAAGGGCGTGACGCTGGTCTTGCTATGGCAGGAATATCGGGCCGCTCATCCCAACGGGTACGGCTATACCTGGTTTTGCGATCGATTCCTGTCCTTCCAGCGGCGGACCCATGTCAGCTTCCGCAATCGGCATGAGGCGGGCGCCGTGATGCAAACCGACTATGCTGGTCAAACCGTTCCGCTGATCGATCCTGTGACTTGCGTCATCACCCCGGCGCAGATCTTCGTGGCGGTTCTTGGCGCTTCCTCGTTCACCTTTGCGATGGCAAGCCTGAGCCAGCAGCTGCCGGACTGGATCGACGCTCAGTGCCGTGCGCTGAGCTTTATCGGCGGGGTCCCGCGCGCGATTGTGTGCGACAATCTCAAGTCAGGCGTTGTCAAAGCGCTATGGTTCGAGCCCACGCTCAGCGCGACCTTTGCAGCGATGGCCGAGCATTACGATACGACGATCCTGCCAACCCGGAGCCGGCGACCACGCGACAAAGGAAAGGTCGAGGGCGCTGTGTTGATAGTAGAGCGCTGGATCCTGGCGCGTCTGCGCAATCGGCGCTTCTTCAGCCTGGCGGATCTCAATGCTGCGATCGCGGACCTGCTGGTTGATCTCAATGATCGGCCCATGCGCCATGTCGGCAAATCCCGCCGGGCGATCTTCGAGGAGATCGAACGGACAGCTCTGGCAGCGTTGCCCACGTCAGTGTTCGAATATGCCGAGTGGAAAACGGCCCGCGTTCACCCTGATTATCATATCGAGGCGGATAAGACCTTCTACTCGGTACCGCATCGGCTGATCGGCCGGCAGGTGGATGTTCGGCTGACGCACCGGGTGGTAGAAATCTTCTACGATCATGTGCGGGTCGCCAGCCATATGCGGACATCGCAGCGCCGCGGGCATGTCACGGTGAACGAGCATATGCCCAAGTCGCATCAGCGCTATGCGAACATATCACCAGCAAGCCTGATCGAACGTGCCAGGAAAACCGGTCCTAACACAGCGATGTTCGTGGAAAGGTTGATGGTCGACAAGCCGCACCCCGAGCAGGGTTATCGCTCTGCTATGGGCATCCTCTCCCTTGCTCGGCGCTATGAGCACGATCGGCTCGAAGCGGCCTGCGACCGGGCGCTGGTGATCGGTGCCGTCACCTACTCTTCAGTCAACGCCATCCTCAAAGCCGGGCTCGACAAGATCCAGCCGACAACGGGGCCGCTCAAACCAACACCGGCGCACGGCAACATCCGTGGCGGGTCCTATTACCAATAATGAAAGGACGATCTTGTGCTGACGCATCCTACCCTTGATCAAATGCATAGCTTGGGGCTAGCGGGCATCGCGGCCGCGTGGCGCGACATTGCCGAGCAGGACACTTCAGGCGACCTGACCCGCGACGAATGGCTCGGGCTCATGCTGGACCGCGAGATCGCCGCTCGTGCCGACCGGCGGCTGACCAACCGGCTTGCCAGCGCAAAGCTTCGCTTCGTCGACGCCTGTATCGAGAATGTCGACTTCGCCGCACGCCGAGGCATGGACCGACGTAATATCCTCTCACTCGCGCAAGGCGCGTGGCTCAATGCCCGCGAAAATCTCATCATCACTGGCCAAACCGGCACAGGAAAGACGTGGCTGGGTTGCGCATTCGGGCGACAAGCGGCGCGTCAGGATCACTCCGTCTTATATCTGCGCATGCCGCGCCTGTTCGAAGATCTTGCACTCGCGCGCCTCGACGGTCGCTTCCCACGCGTGGTCGACAAACTTGCACGCGTCCAGCTGCTCATTCTCGACGACTGGGGCACGCACAGCCTCAATGATCAGCAGCGTCTCGACCTCCTGGAAATCTTCGAAGAACGTTACCGCCGGAAATCCACTTTGATCACTGCCCAGCTCCCCGTGGCGGCATGGCACGAAATGATCGGCGAGCCGACCATCGCCGACGCCATCCTCGATCGCATCATCCATAACGCTCATCGCATCGCCCTCGAAGGCGACAGCATGCGACGACAAAAAGCGCCTTCAGGCTTGACCCAGGATCCAAATCCGGAAATCACTCAACCCTAACAGCAACCAGGCATCCAATGCCTAAACCAGCTGTCCCGGATTTACTGAAGCGCTTGTCCGGGATTTAGCGAAGCAGCTGTCCGACTTTTGCGAAATACGCATAGCTGGCGGCATCGTTGGCCCGTTGAACTGCTCTGCCGTGTCATGGATGTCAGTGAACGCGGCTATCGATACGCCCTGCCGATGTAGTTCGAGGATCATCATCAATTCTCCAAGTCGGATCATCGGCCCCGTCTCCGCGTCTGCAAAGGAGATGAGGACAATGTTGGCTCATCTCATTCTGCCGGGGCTAGCCCCGGCAGAATGAGATGAAGGGGCCACCAACTAGGGAATTTTCAAAGCCCACTTTTGGGCTCTCCCGCAATTTCGGTGCAGGTGTCATACCATGATACGCGCCCGGAGTAGGTCGAGGCCAGCCCGTCCGTACATGGAACGCTTGATGAGCTTCAGCTTGTTGATCTTGCCTTCGACCGGTCCAGTGCTCCACGGTAAAATCAATGCGGCGCGCACCGCATCGATATCGCGCCGGAGGCCGCGCGCGAACGAAGCAATGGCGCTTCCAAGTGCCTGGGCGAGCCATGGCTCGAACTCTACGGGGTCGCGTCCGACCAGTATTGCGTGGAAACGCCGCGCGAGGTCGGCACATTCCGCGATTATGGGCGAGGCGGCGCGCACGGCATCGACGAACCGCGCATCGTCCTGGCAGAGTGTATCGCTGGACGTGGTGAGAAGCCTGACCGTCTGTCGCGAGGATGGTGCTTTCCAGCGTGGGTGTCTGGTGGATGGCGCTGTAGACGGCGACAGGCCATCGCGTAACCGAGCCTTGATCCAGCGACGAAAGCTGCGCGCTTCGCCACGATAGCCGAGCCCGCACACCTCGCGGTAAAGCTGAGTGGCATTGCGGCAGCCTTCCTCCCAGCGCGAGACGAGATATGTTTCGAAGGCGTTCGCGGGGTGACGCGATCCGCGTTCCCAGGTTCCAGGATGTTTGTCGAGAAGCCACTGGCGGATCGTCTTGCGATCTCGGCCGGTTTCGTGCGCGATTGCCGAAATGGTCCAGCCTTTGTCGCGCAGGCTGACGACCGCATCGAACATCTTGTTCCGCCGCGCTCGGCTTCGCCTTTGATGATCGAGCGCGTTGCCGGACATTCCCTGGGTTGCTGGTCGTTCTGGCGGTGGATCCTGAGCATCATCATTCGCCAGCGAGCGTCCAACTTCGCGAACGAGCTTATATCGCCTTTCCACGACGGAGAGCATTGCATCCGAACAATTGCGCAGCATGTGCCAGCGATCAGCAACCTGCCGAGCCAAAGGGGCACCTTCGCGCGCGCCCTTGGCATAGCTGCCGGCCCGATCGCGTGCGATAATCTCTGCGCCGGGGTGGGACTTCAGCCAGTCGGCAAGGGTCTCGCTCTCCCTATCCGGCAGCAAGTCAACGACTTGGTGGGCCTCGAGATCCACCAGCACGGTGCCGTACCGCTGCCCCTTTCGCCATGCCCAATCGTCAACGCCCAGGACACGCGGCGCACCCTGGTGGACCTGCCGATCAGCGCGAACGATCCGAAGCATCGTGTCAGCACTGACGCGCATGCCAAGCCGCTCAATGAGACGAGCACCCGCTTCGCCGCCAAGGGCTAGGCCGACGGAACGCTGGACATCACGCACGCGCAGCGTGCGACGAGCGTGACGGGCGGCAACGTCCTCAGCGCGTTCGGCGAAGATACGCTGCTCACAACTCCGGTTGGCACACCGCAACCGACGAACGTGAATACAGAGTACTACCGGGCACCCCTGCCATGGGAGATCGGCGATGCGTCGCTTGTATCTGCTGTGCATCCGCGACGACACGCGTCGGCAGCTGGGACAGCGGGGCGCAGACAACCGCGACCGGCAATTGATCACGATGCGCTCGGTTTCGACAATGACCTCCTCCACGATCAGCTGGCGTGGAATAAGCGGCAAGATACGCTTGGGCATGGCTCGACAGGCTCCCTCTATGGAGCCTCCATGAATCTACCAGATTCATGGTTCGTTCCCGACGCCTGCACCGAAATTGCGGGAGAGCCCACTTTTGCGGAGAATTGCACGACCGATGACAGGTGGCAGGCGGGCTTCGCCCAGATGCCTTTCGATCCGGCGTCGGTCCCGTTCTGCGATCTCATGCTCAGCGAGCGCTGCAAGCAAACGGGCACCAGGCCAGCCTTCCTTGTCGGCCCGCGTGGTAAAGTCGGGCCAGATCAGTTTGATTGCGGGCAGACGCAGGTCGTTGAGGATGAGGCTCAGGCGCTGGGCGTCGATAGCGGGAGCGTTCCGGCTCATGCGGCTTCTCCCGCCAGGAGAACATCATAGGTGACCAGGGGGACCAGTTCCACCACCACGTCGGGAAGCGCCGCCGGATCGGGAGCGAAGCGTATCCGCAAGGCATCCATGTCGGGGAAACGGTCGGCAGCCACTTCGGCTGCCAGCAGTTCCGCGAGTTCGGCTTGCCTCGGAATCAGCAACGGAAGTCGCTAATGCATTACAGCGTCACTTTTGGCGATTATCCGATCTGTCGATCCTCCGTCCCGTTAGCAGGCCTTTGGCGCCCGTGCCTTCGAACTTGAACTCGAAGTCTCTCCAGGTTTTCCTCCAGCGTCGCGCCACGTATCTTTCTCCCGGTCTTGCTGCATCATCGAGCATGATAAGGCCTCCCGGTGCGATACGTTCGAAAAGGCGTTCCGCCATTCCTCGGGTAAAGGGATGAATTGACCAAGGCGGTCCATCTATGACAAGCAGATCAATTGTCTGTGGAAGGTCGTGCAAGGCATACCATAATCCAGGCCAGGCCTGGTCCCGAAAGTTCAGCGGAGCATGGCTGAAACTTGCCGACAGGTGGTGCTCAGCGAGCCAAATGCCCATCTGCTCAACGAACGGTTCATACTGATCGTAGCTGTATAAATGCCCGCCACCGTGAAGCGACAATGCTTTGGCGATAACCAGCGAAGTTACTCCGGAACCTAGTTCCACAACATTTTTCGGTTGTCGGACTTCAATCTCATCAACAATCCTGTGAAGAAGGTAAGTATCTGCTTTCCAGCTGCCAAGATGAGGCAAGGCGTCCTGTTCAAGGTTTATACGCTCAAGAACAGCATTTTTTTCAGCTTTGTTTCCCCCATAAAGGCTTTTCAACAGCCAAGGCCATTGGATGAGCGCAAAGAATAGCTGGAACAGGGTTTCGCCCTTTGTGCGCGCGGTGCCTGTTTCCCGCGGCATCTTTTTGGCCAGCATGCCGGTCAGATTTCTGGTCGTCAACTTTCGTCACCTTCGTTATGGATAGCAGTCCAGTGAGCGAGGCAGCAGCCAGTTACCGAGTGTCATCTTAGGCAAACCCACCAATGTATGGCGCTCTGCACAGCAAGTCGTCCGACCCTCGATGATCAGGAGCAAATCTCTTCTCCCATGCTCGTCCCTCTAGGAGCTGGACTGGCGCCCTAAAAAGCCGAGAATTGCGGCAGAAAAGGCGTCGTTTGCATCGCCTGCGACCATATGCGTGGCATCGATAATGTCGGTATATTCAGCATGCGGTGCCAGTTCGCGCAGATGTTCGACAGCGCCTTCCGAGACAAGATCACTGGATCCGCCCCTGATCAGATGCAGCGGTAGCGTCAAATTAGCGGCAGCCTTGTATAATATATTGACTTGCTGCTCCTGATGCGCGGTGTCGCTGCAATGTGCAGCCACCATATTGCGAATAAATGCTGGATCCCAGTGCCAGTAATAGCGGCCATCCTCTTTCTGCCGGAGATAGTGCCGTAGGCCATCGCCCGCTCTGCGCTTGCGACGATGTGGCATGTAGCGCGCAATGACTTGTGCAGCTTCTTCCGGAGACGAAAAGCCAGTCTCGACATGTTCTTGCATGAAGCTGACCACCCGCATCACGCCGCCCGGCTCGATACGCGGGGCTATATCTACAAGAGTGAGCGATGCGAAGCTGCCTGGGGCGAGGTCTCCTTCTGCTATCATTCCGGCAAGGCCGCCGAGGGAGGCGCCTACCAGAGCCGGTTTGCGATCCATTCCTGATGCTACCGCGACGAGATCGGCCGCAAAGTCGCGCACGTCATACGCACCTGCGCTCGACCAGTCGCTGTCGCCATGCCCACGCATGTCTATAGCGATAGCGCGAAACCCCGCCTCGACCAGATCTTGCACTACCCGCTTCCAGGCGCGGCGAGTCTGACCCGCCCCGTGGGCAAGCAAGACGGGCATCGCCCTGCATTCGCCCTTCACTTCAGCAGCCAGGCTGATACCAGCGGCTCCATCGATTTTGCAGTTCTTCCCGGTCATCCACCAGTCTCGATCCTGCAGGCCCGATTGAAGATAAACCCCTTAGTCCATTTTTGGCTCTGCCTTTGCGCCACTTCAGGACGTTGCATCCACTCACGCGCGAAGAATTGAGAGGGTCGTTCTATCGTCCTGAGTTCGTGCTTCACAGAAGCTGATTGCGCGCCTGTGCATGAAGACGAGGGTCGGTCTGTTCCTGAGCGGTCGATCGCGATCATCTATTTCCTTTCCTCAGTCGTGGGACGGTAGTCAGGTAGTTTGGGAGATCCCACGCCTTCCCGGTCAATCTTCTTGGCCGCATCGCCCATGCGTCGAACTGGTTCGCGAACGGCGCGGGCGGTTTCGGCGATTTGTTGCGCATCCCCTTCCAATTGCCTGATCCGGGGCCGTGCGTGCGAAATGGATAGGCCCAGAGACCGGGCTTTGCCTTCGGCATCATGCAAGGGCCGGCCGAGGCTGTCGTGAAGACCGCCCCGCGATGCCTCGAGCCTCAGGCGAAGCCTCTCCGCGTCGTCTCCCGCCCGAGCCATTACATTCCCTAGAGAATGGATCCTGTCTTCCTGCAGGGCCTCCCCCGCGATTTGACTGACATCGCTTTTCCAGTTCCGCGAGCGCAGCGCGAGTTGGCCAAGACGTTCCTCGATGGATCGCTGACCGGCAGGGTCCAGCTTCTTTGAGATGCTATCGGCACCTGACGATATCTTGGCGATCATCTCGCCTGGATTGAGGTCGCCGCTGAGGAGGCCGCCGGTCTTCACTGGTACAAGCGGGAATGGCTGTCCCGCTTGAACTGTAAGTGCTGGTTCACGCTTGTTGCTTCCCGCCAGGCTTATCTCTGCCGATCCATCGAAGAATGATTTATCGACCGACGCTGTCACGCCGCGATGGAGTAAGATGTCCTTGGTAAGGACGAACCGGACCACGACCGTATCCGGATTTGAAGGTTGGAGCCGGACCTGGGTTACTTTCCCAACGGGAACACCAAGAAGGTTGACGCCCGATCCGATTTGAACGCCGTCAACCGATTGTTTAAACTGCACCTCATACGTGGCCCCGTCAGCCTCACGTGACTGGATGAGCCACAGGGTGAACCCAATGACGGCGGTTATGAGCAGGCCGACAACAAGGCTCACCTTCAACCAGTTCGAACGCGTTTCCATGTGACCTAGAAATCCTGGAGCCGGTAGCGCGACAAATGAGCTTTTAATTTTCGCGAGATTTGGAACGTGATCACCGCCGCTTCACTCGTTCGCCAATTGCCAGGGCAATGGAAAGCACCGCCAGCAGCCCGGCGATGATCGGTTCCGAGGCGAAAAGGATTGCAGCACATATTCCCAATGCTGCGGGGTAGAGCTGGGGAGTGGCTCTGCTGTTGCGCTCATCGCCGCGCAATCGTTCAAGATCCCTGGGTGCGATACTGACGGTGATCGATCCGGTACGCGCAACTCTCTCGATCTGTCCCACCAGGCTCGGCGTTGACAAGGCGGCTCTTCCAAGCGCTGCAAACAGCTTGCCCGCTTCGCCACGCAATCGCGCCGGACTCGTTCGCTCGCGCATCAGTTCCTTTGCCAGCGGAGCCAGTTCTCGAGTGATGTCGAATGTCGGATCGATGCGCCGGACAAATCCCTCTGCCGTGAGCAGCGTCCGGAGCACCAGTGCCAGATCGGGCGGGAGCGCGAGATGAAAGTCGCGCAGTATCGCAAAGACGATTTGGAAAATGTCGGTAAGGTCAATTTGCTCGAGCAGAACATTGCTGAAACGGTTGATCAGTTCGGCCAGGGCCTCTTCCAGCCTGACACGGTCAACATCAGGGTCGCCCGCCCAAAGCAGCAGAATATCGACGACCCCGCCTGTGTCCTCCGCCGCGATCGCCAGGCCAAGCCGTACCAATTCTTCCCGGCGTCGTGGCAGAAGCGTCCCCACCGCTCCGAAGTCGATAAGCCCCAGCGTTCCGTCCTCCAGGAAAAAGACGTTGCCGGGGTGGGGATCGGCGTGGAAATGACCATTGATGACGATCATGTGGAGGATCGCCTGCGCATAGGTGCTGGCGAGGCTAATGAGATCAAGGTCGCTTTGCCGCGCCGCCTCCAGATTGCTTGCCGGAACGCCTCGAAACCGCTCCTGTATGTTGACACGCCTGCCGGACAACTCCCAGTCAAAGCGAGCCGTTCGCACGCCGAAAGCTTTGAGATACTCTCCGATCGTATCGCTGGCGCGAGCTTCCGCGCCAAGGTCCATTTCCCGATCGATACTTTCAGCGAAGTGGCGCAGCAGTTCGTCCGGCTTTAGTCGCGCGATCTCGGGGATGCGGCGCTCTGCGATCCGGGCGACGCGGCGCAGCAGCCGAAGGTCGGCGTCGACAATCCGCTCGATCCCGGGACGACGGACCTTGACGATAACGTCCCGGCCGTCGAGCAGCGTTGCTGCATGGACCTGAGCGATCGAGCCGGCCGCAATCGCTTCGTCTTCAAAGGAGGCGAAATAGCTTTCCACAGTTCCGCCGATCGCCTCTTCGATAAGTGGTCGCACGGTGGCGAACGGCAGCGGCGGAACCCGGTCCTGAAGTTTCGAAAGCGCATCGATCCAATCGGGCTCCAGCAGATCACTTCGCATTGCAAGAATCTGCCCGAACTTGACCGCTGCAGGACCGATATCTTGCAGCAGCGCAACGACTGCTTCTGGTCGAGCGCTATCAAATGGTTCCTCACCACCCAGTCTGAGACCTAGCCGGGAGGCCATTCCCTTGAGGCCGTGTCGCCCGAACAGAAGCAGGATTTGTGCGAACCGCTCCCGCTCCTTCAATGCGACCGCTTCAGGCCCGTCCATCAAATGAGGATCAGCCATCATTATGTGCCTTGAGCGTGGGGACGCGACCTTGGCGGAAGCCAGCTTGCGTTTCGAGTTGATCCACGACCTTGTCGAGGTGAAGGATCGCCCTATCCAATGCTTCCAGTTCTTCCGCGGTCAAGCTGCCGAAGGTCTTCGCCACAATGCCATCGTAGAGTGGCAGGGCCTGCTCCAGCATCGCCCTGCCTGCGTCCGTGATTTCCACGAGCTTTACACGACGGTCCTCTTCAACGGGCGAGCGCGTGACCAGATCATTCTGCTCCAACCAGTCAATCGCCTGGGTTACCGTGCGCGGGGCCTGATCGAAGAAGCTTGCAATATCGGTTGAGCGGCTGGGTTGCTCGGCGAGATATACCAGCAGCTTAAGACGGGCCATCGATGCACCTTGGGACGCAAGGTGCGTGTCGATCAGCCGCCGCATTCTGTACCAGGTCCAGCCAAAGGCCGTCGCGAGTGCGCGCAAATGAACTTCCTGAGGTTCCATATGTTATGTCCTTGCTCAATCTTCGATGGCATGGCAAGGGGAGAGGATAAAGTTATGACTGCGACGAAGCTGGCACCTCTTGGCCCATGGCGTGCCATTGCTCGATCATCATCGTGAGACCCCAATGCTTGACCATGCCAAGGTTCAAGATATGCGCTGCGTGGCGTTGATGCCAGCAGGAGCCGAAATCGTCCGCTGCTCAATTCCCATGCTGCTAGTGCGATGATCGCGGCAGATTGGCATATTGACGAGGGTGGCGGCCCGACTCTGCATGTGAGCGGTGACTGGACTTCGCTTGCTTTGGGCGATGCGGAAGGGCGCCTGGGTGCCCAGGCGGCCAGGAGTCTAGTCGTGCAGCGTCTCGATCTTTCTGCTCTGGGGCGGATCGACACTGCCGGTGCCCTCCTGCTTTTGCGGTCCATGGCTCCAGACGCCGATATAGACTTTGGCGAAAGAGAGGATTTGCAAAGGCTGATAGACCTTGTTCGACCTGCCCTTGAATCAGATACGGCCGGTAAGGCTGGCGTCACTGGTGTTCTGGGATTTTTCGAGCGCTTCGGCCGTCAGGTAATCGGGATCGCCGATGACGCCTACCAGATGCTGGTGTTCACTGGGCAGCTTATTGTGGCGCTCGGCCGTACCCTTGGCGATCCTCGCCGACTGCGCATGACGCCGCTTGTCGCGTTCATGCAGGACGCGGGCATTAATGGGCTTCCGATAGTTTTTATCATGACCTTCTTCATCGGCGCGGTCATTGCGCTCGTTGGCACCAACCTTTTGACAACGCTTGGCGTTGAGGTGTTCACGATCCAGTTGGTGGGCGTGGCCATCCTGCGCGAGTTCGGCGTGGTGATCACTGCCATCCTTCTGTCTGGACGTTCCGCATCTTCCTTTGCCGCTCAGATCGGTTCGATGCGGATGAACCAGGAAACCGATGCGATGCAGGTTATGGGCGTGGACCGCTTCGATGCGCTGGTAATCCCGCGCATCTTAGCCGCGCTTCTCATGATGCCTCTTATGACCTTCTGCGCGGATATCGGCGGTCTTGCTGGCGGACTCTTGGTCAGTTGGGTGACGATTGATATCAGCCCGGTCTTCTTCATCCAGCGTACGCTCGAAACGGTGGACATTAAGCATTTCTGGATAGGCATGTGCAAAGCGCCGTTTCTGGCTCTGATCATCGCTGCTGCGGGCTGTCGGCATGGCCTTATGGTCGGCGGCGACGTCCAAAGCCTTGGTCAAAATGTGACGTCCGCGGTCGTCCAGTCAATCTTCATGGTCATTATGTTCGATGCGATTTTCGCGGTTATCTTCATGGCGCTCGATCTGTGAGGGCGCTTGTGGAAACCGATGCCGAAGACGTGCCCATTCGCGTCAAAGGCCTGCGCACGGCTTTTGGCGACAAGGTCATCCATGAGGATCTCGGCCTTGAGGTCAAGCGCGGTGAGATATTGGGTGTGGTTGGCGGATCGGGTTCCGGTAAGTCGGTGCTGCTCAACACCATCCTGGGCCTCAAGCAGCCCGATGGCGGATCCGTCGAGATATTCGGGCAGGACATCCGCGATCCGCAAGCGCACAGTGAAGTCGAGCGTCGGATTGGGGTGATGTTCCAGCAAGGCGCATTATTCTCCTTTCTCACCGTACAAGAAAATGTCGAGGCGCCACTTCTGGAACATACGAAACTTACACGTGAGTATGTGCACGATCTTGCAAGGCTGAAGATCAAGCTTGCTGGTTTGCCGGAAGATGCAGGCTGCTTGAAGCCTGCCGAGCTATCTGGCGGAATGCGCAAGCGCGCGGGGGTAGCCCGCGCAATCGCGCTGGATCCTGATATCCTCTTTCTCGACGAGCCGACTGCCGGCCTCGATCCAATTGCTGCAGCCGAATTCGATGATCTTATCAGAACATTGCGGGATGCTCTTGGCTTCACCGTGTTCATAATAACCCACGACCTCGATACTCTGTACGCGATTTGCGACCGCGTTGCGGTTGTCGCTGACAAGAAAATCGCCGCTGTTGCAACGATCAAAGAACTTGAACGGTCAGATCACCCGTGGATCCGGAGCTATCTTCTGGGACCGCGCGGCCGTGCCGCGAAAAAAGAGAAAGAAAGCTGATGGAACGCCATGCCAACTATGCTCTGGTAGGCGCCGCCTCCATCGCGTTGCTTATCGCCACGCTTGTTTTTGTGGTCTGGCTCGGCGGTTCGGCCAAAGGAAGTGATTCTTACCAGATCGTGTTTCATGGGCCGGTCAGAGGTTTAAGCGTTGGAGGCGAAGTGCAGTTCAACGGCATCAAGGTCGGGGAAATCGGCGGAATCCGCCTCGACCAGCGCGACCCCAACCGTGTGATCACGGATATCGAACTGACGCGCGGGACACCGGTGCGCGAAGATTCGGTCGCATCCTCTGAAAGTCAGGGCATCTCAGGGGTCAGCATCGTGCAAATCAGCGCGGGCACGCCGAGCAAGCCGCTGCTCAAGACCAATGATCACGGTAAGCGGCCTGTCATCGCCAGCAAGCCCAACGCTATGTCTTCATTGCTGCAAGGCGGAGGACAGGTGGTGGCAAGCGCGACCGAGGCACTGAGCCGTGTGAACAAGGTCCTTTCGGATCGTAATATCGCCAACATCGGCGGTGCCATTCGCGATGTCCGAATGACTACGGCGGAACTGGCGGCCAATCGGACCATGTTCGCCCATGCCGGTTCCGCGCTCGCCAAACTGGATCGGGCGGCTGACGATATTCAGGGCGCGGCCTCGGCCGTTCGGCAGATTGCCGATGGCGATGGCAAGCGCGCCTTCGCCGATATCTCCCAGGCGGCAAACGAACTCAAATCGGCAGTTCATGAGGCTCGCGGCGTGATCGCCAAACTCGACACGCAAAGCGCCGATATCGGTACGACCACGATCCCTAATATCAATGCGACCATGCTGACCTTGCAAGAAACAGCTGAATCGCTGGACGGACTAATTCGCGGGATCCGACAAAGTCCCCGCGAAGCTCTGGCCAAAAGCCGGGGTGCTGAACTGGAGTTGCCTAAGTGACATTATCAACCAGGAATCGGACTTTTGCACTTCTGTCGAGCGCCTTGCTGCTGGGTAGCTGTGGAAACCTGCTAGGCGGCGGCGAGCGCGCTGACCTTTTCAGGTTTGGCGTGGTCGAGCCCACGTCCGTCACCGGGATGCAGGGTGCGCTCCCGACTCGCTCTGTATCTCTGCTTCGCCCCCGGTTCTCGCAGGAGGTAGAGGGCGATCGCATGCTCACCACGCGGGGGGAACGTGCGCTCTACCTTAAGGGGGTTCGTTGGGTGGCGCCGGTCCCCGATCTTTTCACCCAGGCGCTGATGCGTCAATATGCGGCGCGGGCACCTGACGTGCGCCTGACGGGCGTCAGAAATGCCACCGGGGCATCGCATGCGCTGCAGATTGATATCGAGCGATTCGAAGCACGGTATGCCCTCGATGGGGGTGAAAAAGCACCGCCCATTGTCATTATCGAAGGCGATGCAACCCTGTTTGACCTTACTGATCGTCGTCCCGTTGAGGCCAAGCGCTTCTTGGTGCAGGAGCCAGCGTCCGCAAATACCACGAGTGGGATAGTCGCCGCTTTCGATCGTGCAGTAGCTCGCTCAACCACAGAATTGACGGATTGGTCCGCGCAAACAGCGCGGAAGCATTCCACGGAGCGCGCGCTTGATACATCGAAGGATCGAATGGAACGCAAGCAGGGGATAAATTGATCATGAACTTGCCGCCGATCTCTACAATCTTAGGGCGCGAAAGCATGTACAAAATCGCCATGCGCCAGATATCTTCGTAGGTATCTACGAGTTTTTGTTTTTATCTGAAGGGCTGACCCGATCGGAGCCAGAGTAAGCAAGATAGTATAATCCCGGATTCTACGTATTAATAAGCGATAGCATATCGACCATGTGATAAGTCAAATCTCGTAATGATTAATATTTCTATCGGATTATGAAATGCAGTCCGCTTTCGATTTAAGTGACACTCATTTGACAATTTAATTTATGCAATGCGGGCGATGGTGGAACGATTATCCAACAGCATCGTTACGACGTCGTCACGCTTAACGTGATGCGGCCACTTGACCGCTAGAAATCTATTCTACGGAGAAGGTATTATGCTGAAAGTCATTATGGCCGCAGGCGCGCTAGCGCTTTCAGGTTCAGGGGCTCTCGCCCAAGCTGTTTCACCAACAAACACAGGTTCAATGTCGAGCATGGATACCGGCACAACACCGATAGCTGGACAGAATGAGCCAGCCTTTGTGATGGCTGCATCGGATGCGAACCTCTATCAAATAAAAGCAGCGCAGTTCGCCGTGACCAAGGCTCAGCGTGACGATGTGAAGGCTTTTGCCAAACGTGTTCAGACCGAAGCGCAAATCGCGCAGAAAGCACTCATGGCCGCGCTGCGCAACGATCAGCGGACAATAAAAGCGCCATCGTCATCGCTTTCCTCCGACAGAGCCGCACTCGTGAAGCTGCTCCAGAAGACGCCGCGCGGCAGCTTCGATAATCTTTATCTATCCCAGTCCGCCCAAGTACTACAGGCGGCATGGGCCATCAACAAAGGCTATGCGCAAGACGGCACCGACCCAGCCTTGAAGCAAGTCGCGGGAACCGCCGTTCCCACACTTGAGCAGGAACTCACCAATGGGAAGGCACTTCTTCCTTCAGCATTGACCGGCGGTCAATGATCATAGTGGCGCCCGTTCTTCACGGGCGCCACTCAATATGATCGTCATGCCCTGGCGGGCAGCCGCTGTTATTTCAAGCGCGGTAACAGCGAACGCCACAGCGGTCGTGTTTATGCTTTCAACCTTGTCGTCAGGATATTGGGCGGATGATGATACTTGTTTTTGCCATGGCGGCTCTTGCACAAACCCCCGAGCAACCCGCCAGAAAAGATGAGACAGTTGACCGCGGTCGGGAAATCGTCACGCAGCCGGCGAAAGATATTGGCGCGGCCAAAACCGAAATTCCAGCTATTCTGGAAAGAGCGCAAGAAAATCCATATGGTCTCGTCGGCTTGAAATCCTGTGCGCAGATCAAGGCCGCAACTACGGAGCTCGATAGCGTCCTCGGACCTGATTTTGCGGTCGGCAACAACAAAAAAGAGAACAGGGCTGGTCGGCTGGCCGAGGCTGGAGGGAAAACTATTGTTAACACAATCATACCGTTTCGGGGCTTAGTTCGGGAGATTTCGGGCGCAGCTCCGGCCGAAAGACGCCTGGCGGCAGCGATTGACGCCGGCTTCGCACGCCGCGGCTTTCTTCGTGGAACAGCGCTCGCGCGGCGCTGTCCGGGGAGCAAAAATTAGCGACGAAAGCTGACGCTATTGAATTCGACGCCTCTGTGTGAGGCTGCGCATTATCTCTTGAACTATGGCATTGCAGGGTAATGGGCCGGGGCGAGAATAACGAAAAGCTACTCGGGCCAGAAACAACCTATATTATTGCTTCCATGCAAGGTGACGGCGGCGCAACCGATCAAAGTGCCGGGTCACCTTTCGTGTGACCCTGGCTGATATCACCATAGGCCACAATTGTGGGGATTGAAACGGGACACCAATTCGAGGCTCACTTCTTAACGACCGCCCGATCGGCAAAGTAATTTTTCGCGTCGGAGTGCTCGGCATCACGCGCCATCAGTTTCTGTGTTGTGCACCAGCCTAGCAAACCGCTCCTCGGTATCTTTTGATTCTTGCTTGAAGTTTGGGGGAGCTACAGCCTGATATGCGGCTTAGGTGTAGGACCGGTCCAGCGGCGGCGGGCAAGGAGCGGGTTATCTCTGCGTAATGCTGAGGTTCCATATAATATGCAATTGCCGATCACTCCTTAATGCTGCAAGACAGAACCACACCGCGCAACATTGGGATTGTAATTTATATGGCGGACAAGTCGGCCACTGTTTCGTCGGATTCTGAGAGCCTCGGCGAATCTGCGGTGTCGCCGCTTAAATCGCCGCGCGTTCGCCTCGCGATGCTCATTGGCGCGATCCTGCTGCTCATCGGTGGCTTTGTCTGGTACTTGGATCATCAGAACCGGGGCCGATACATGCAGGTGACCGACAACGCCTATGTTGCGGCAGATTCCGTCATCACAGCGCCCAAGATCGCCGGATATGTTGAACGGGTGTTCGTTATCGAGAATCAGACGGTTCGGCAGGGGCAGTCTCTGGCTGAACTCGATCCCCGCGAATATCGGGCGCAGACCGAACAGATTGCCAGCCAGATCGAAACGGCAACGGCTGCGGGGGATACGACGCGCTCTCAGATTTCCGAACAGCAGGCAACCATAGCGCAAGCGCAAGCCCAGCTCAACGCGGCGCGCGCCGAGGCTGCTTTCGCCGCACAGCAGGTTACGCGATATCAGCCGCTTGCCGCATCAGGCGCTGAGCCAGGGGAGCGTTTCGCGCAGCTTCAGACGCAGGCACGACAAGCTCGCGAGCGAACCAATGCTGCGCAGGCGGCGCTGATCGCCGCGCAACGGCGTGTCGGTACACTGGGCGCGCAGGTGCGTCAGGCCCAGTCGCAAGCAGAGGCCGCGCGTGCCCAACTCAAGGTAGCGCGCGTCAACGTCGAATCGACAGTGCTCAAGGCTGCAATCAATGGCCGTGTGGGCGATCTGGCTGTCCGTGTCGGGCAATTCGTGCAGCCCGGCACACGCATGATGACACTGGTTCCTGTCGATCGATTGTTCATTGAGGCGAACTTCAAGGAAACTCAACTGGGGCTTATGCGCGTCGGCCAGCCTGTTGGCATCGAAATCGATGCGCTCCCTGGCGTCGAACTGACCGGGCGTATTGCCAGTGTCGCTCCTGGCACGGGCGCCCAATTCTCGGTGCTCCCCCCCCAGAATGCGACCGGAAACTTCACAAAGATCGTACAGCGCGTGCCTGTACGCATTGCAATCGATGCTCCTCTCGAAGTGCGCACGCTCCTTGTGCCGGGAATGTCGGTTGGAGTAACGGTCGATACGCGTTCAGCCAGAGGAGAGATGGATCGACTCCGTCAGGCCGTAAGCCGGAAGCGTTGACAGTGGTCACGGTCACAGCATCTCCAGACGCAGCTCGTTCCGCGCGTGCGGACTTGACCGCTTGGATCGCTGTTGCTGCCGGCTCGCTCGGCGCACTGCTGGCGACCCTCGACATCTCGATCGTCAACTCGGCACTGCCAACGATCCAAGGCGAAATCGGAGCAACCGGCACTGAGGGAACGTGGATCGCCACCGCCTTTCTCGTTGCCGAGATCGTCGTCATTCCGCTGAGCGCCTGGCTGGAACGGCTTTTGGGACTGAGAACCCTCCTTCTCATTTCCGTGACTGCCTTTACCGGGTTCTCCATCCTATGCGGCATCGCCACCGACCTTATGACGATGATCATCGGACGAACCGGGCAGGGCCTTATGGGAGGGCTGCTGATACCCACCGCCATGACGATTGTCGCAAAGCGACTCCCGCCATCCCAGCAGCCCATCGGGATGGCCCTTTTCGGAATGACCGTAATCTTGGGACCCGTTCTTGGCCCCTTGCTCGGTGGCTGGCTGACGGAAAATTTGAGCTGGCACTATGCCTTCTTCGTCAATGTTCCGGTCTGCGGGATACTCCTCTTGCTCCTGTTGCTCGGACTGCCGCACGAACGTACGAATTGGGTCTATCTTCGCGAGGCCGACTGGTTGGGTATTATAGGCCTGATCCTTGGCCTTGGAGGACTGACGATCGTGCTCGAGGAGGGGCACCGTGAAGACTGGTTCGAATCGACGCTTATCATCCGGCTGACGTTTATAACCGTAGCAGGGTTTGTGATGTTGGCGATCGGACAGATCTGGGCAGCAAAGCCCGTCCTTAAGCTGCGAATCGTCATGAGCAGACAGTTCGGCAGCGTCGTTATCATGGCGCTAGCGCTGGGCATGGTGATGTACGGATCGACCTTCGTCATCCCGCAGTTCCTGTCGCTTATCGCCGACTATAATGCCCTCGAGACCGGACAGGTCATCTTTCTCATGGGCGTTCCTGCCTTCTTTGTGATGCCGTTCGTGCCGTTTCTGATGCGGGTTGTCGACATCAGGCTGGCCGTTGGCGCTGGCCTCGCGCTTATGGCTGCTAGCTGCTTTGTGAACACCAGTCTCACGGTGGAATCCGCAGGCGAAGCCTTTACTACCGGTCAGCTGCTGCGCGGGGTGGGGATGATCTTTGTCATGCTGTTTCTGAACCAGGCCGCCATTACCTCAGTCAGCAAGGAGGATGCTGGAGATGCCTCAGGCATCTTCAATGCTGCGCGAAACCTCGGTGGCTCATTCGCTCTGGCGGCCCTGACGTCGTTCCAGGACCAGCGTATGTCACTCCACAGCCAACGGATGGAGGAAACCCTGTGGGCAAACAATCCAAGCGTGCAGGAGTATATCGCGGGGATGTCTCATACTCTGGGAAATATGGACGCGGGCCTTCAGTCGCTCGCTGGCACAATTCAGCAGCAGGCGTTCGTCATGACCTATAACGACATATTCTTGACGATGGCGGTAGCGACTTTTGTGACGCTTCCGTTCGTGTTTTTCCTTCGCCCGCTCCCCAAGGGGATGTCGCTGACGATGCATTGAGGTGGTAATGGCAAAGTTAAGTGGTCTCATCCTTCCGCTGCTCCTTGGTGGATGTGTGGTCGGCCCGGACTATTCCGGACCACCAGAGCTCGGCCAAGCCGCGCCGCGGCCGACATTCGTTCGTCAACCAGCGGATGCGTCGACCAGCGAGCCCGAACTCGCCGAATGGTGGACGACGCTGCAAGATCCGGTTCTCGATGAGCTCGAGCGGCGCACTCTTGTCGCGAATCCCTCGATTGATGTTGTGCAGGCCCGACTTCGCCAAGCCCGTGGGTCTGTACGCCAGGAGCGAGCAAACCGCCTGCCGACGGCTGGTGCTCAGGGCGCGGCCATATTTGCTGATCTTCCCGGGATCGATCTCCAGGCCAGTCAAGGAAGTACTCTACCCACACCTGTTCCGGCACCTTCATCCGCCCAGGATGCGGACACGTCTCTGCGTTTCTACAACCTTGGTCTGAACGCAAACTGGGAAATAGATCTCGCGGGCGGGCAGGTGCGAAAAATCGAAGCGGCAAACGCGCTGGCGGCCGCAGCGGCGTATAATGTTGCAGACGCAAAGGTTCAGCTCAGCGCTGAAGTCGCGCAGACCTATACCAATCTTCGTGACCGGCAGCAGCGCGCCGCTGCTTTTCGGGGAGGTCTCGACCTTCAGCGCCAGCAACTCGCCCTAGCCCGGCAGCGTTTCGGGCAAGGCACAATCCCGGCCTTCACTGTCGGCCAAGCGAACCGCGCGGTTCAGGCCACGATCAGCGATCTCGCCGCGGCCGATGCTGAGATCGAAATATATATGAATGCGCTAGCGGTTCTCGCCGGTGAAGCGCCGGGATCTCTCGATCCGCTATTGACGCCACGGCGCGATATCCCGATCCCCCCTGCGCGGGTGTCGATCGGAGACCCTTCGGCGCTCATGCGCCGTCGTCCCGACATCCGCGCTGCGGAGCGCAATCTCGCCGCCACAACCTCCCGGATAGGGGTCGCGGAAGCAGCTCGTTTTCCGAAAATCAGCTTCATGGGGATTCTCGGGATTGGCGGCACGTCCATCGGAGACCTGGTAGATCTGGGCAATATTTCCAACATCGCCGTCCCTCAGCTGCAATGGGGCTTGCTCGATTTTGGACGAACGTCAGCGGCGATAGCGCAGGCACGCTCTGGTCGCGATGAAGCCGAGGCACAATATAGGCAGGTAGTGCTCGGCGCGCTTGAGGACGCGGAGACGTCGCTTGCGCGCTTTGCACAGCAAAGGCGAAACGTCGCCGCATTTGCCGAAATCAAGCGGTCCGCAGATGAAGCGGCAACGCTGATGCGGCAGCGCTATGCGCGGCAGGTCATTTCGAGAGGCGACACTCTTGAGGCTGACCGCCAGCAGCGGCTTGCAGAGGCAAACCTGCACAGTGCGGTTGCGGCCCTCACCGCCAGCTATGTTGCCATACAGAAGTCGCTTGGACTGGGATGGACAGAAGCTGGGAGTCAAGCTTCAGCCCTTATGAGCAAATAATGATGGTATCTGTCCGGACTTGCCAATACAAGAATCGGCGGCCCTGCCCACCGCCAATGATGACTTTTGGCACAGGGCAACCCGCCTGTTCGGCATCCATCCTGCTGCCCTTGCGATTATACAGAGTTTCGCGGGGTAACGCGCCCCGGGGCGATTGCGATGTCTTTGACGGGGGTTGCCCCCGATAGGATGAAATACGGATTCACGACCGCATAGCCGGACGCAACATCGGACCGGAGACAACCACAGAGCAGTTTATCGGCCTCGACGTGTGATTGAATAGAATTTCTGTCCGACGAAGATCTATCCCGCGGGGAGTTGTCCTGACCGCGTATACGACCTTGTACCCGACAGACGGCATCACCCGCAGGCAGAAGATGGGGCCGCTTGTAAAACCAGCCAAGCTTACGACCTCACAACCATAGATCGACGAAGATCGAAATTGCCTTGACCGTGATGCGATTAAACAACCCACAAGTGCATCATTGGCGAGCATCGTGCCGAATTGGATATCCATGAGGCGAGACCAACCCCACCACATGATCAGGCTGCCGGGTGCCGAACACGCGCTTCGGCGATATCATTCGACGGGTTGGAGAACGGCGCCCGTCAAATCAGTTGATCGAGCAGCGGATCGTTCAATTCCCGCCACCATGGCGTCAGTTGCGGCGTGGAGGGGCACCGGGACCTGATCCGTCAGCACAAAGGATACCTATCGAGGCGGGGCTGCTCCTCTGTAATTCGGCCCCATCAAACATCCGCGGAGCGTACGCCTCGCGAAGGCTCGGTCATCATGGCCCCGCCATCCCTCCTTCCCAGCCGCCGCCGAGCGCAAGGAACAGCCGAACGCGATCCGAGGCGATGGACGCATCCGAGGCCGCCAGCGCCGCTTCGGTTGTGGCAAGGCTTCGCTGCGCGTCGAGCAGTTCAAGGCCTGTTCCAAGACCGCCCCCGGTTATCCGGGCCTGGAGCCCGGAAGCCCTCCGGCTCTCTTCGCGCGCGCGCCTGAGCTTTGCATTCTGGTCCAGATCACGGGCATAGGTGCTGAGGACCGTCTCGGTTTCGCGGAGAGCTGCGAGGACGCTGCCGTCAAATGCCGCCAGCGTCGCGCGCGCCGCTGCATCGCTTTCCGCGATCCGCGCCCTGGCGACGCGTCGGTTCGGGAAGGACCACGAGATGAGCGGGCCGAAGCTGAACCGCAACGCCGAATCGTCGACCAGCCCGCCCACGCTCCGCGAGGTCGTGCCGAGCGATGCGCCGAGGCTGACGCTCGGATAGAGGTCCGCCGTCGCCACTCCGATGCGCGCCGTCGCAGCCGCGAGCCGGCGTTCAGCTTCGCGGATGTCAGGCCGGCGCCGGATCAGCGCCATACCGTCGCCAATCGGCAGGGGGCGGTCGACGGAAGGGATGATCCGGCAGGTCGCGAGATTGGGCGGATAATCTTCGGGCGTCCGGCCGAGCAGCACGGCAAGACTGAATAGTGCAGCTTTGCGGCCTGCCTCGATCGGCGGCAGCGCTGCCTCGAGCTGAGCCAGGAGCGCGCGCGAGCGGGTGGCGTCGAGGTGCGTGTAGAGGCCGGCGCGCACGCCTCTTTCGGTGAGGGCGAGGCTTTGCCGCTGCAGTTCGACCGAATGGCGCGCAACGGTCATCCGCGCGCCGGCCGCGCAGGCATCTCCATAGGCGCCGACCACTCCGGCCACGACCGTCGTGCGCGCAAGGTCATAGGCGGCGGCCTGCGCTTCCGCATCGGCCTGCGCGGCTTCGATCGTGCGCCGAATCCGGCCCACGACGTCGAGTTCATAGGATATGCCGACGCCGGCGTCGAATGTCGCATGGGTCCCGTTGGGCGAGCCGAGACCGAGATTGGACGGCTCGCCCACCGATACGCCGCCCGCCGTGGAAGTCTGGACGCCCGCGCCGGCCTCGACCTCCTGGACAATCGCGCGCGCGCGTTCGAGATTGGCCGCCGCGACCCTGAGGTCGGTGTTTGCCTCGATCGCTTCCTGGACCAGCGCATCGAACTGGGGAATAGCGTAGAGGCGCCACCAGCGCTGGGGCAAGGGTTCAGCCGAATAGGCGGGCGATTTTCCTTCGGCAAAGCTTGCGGGCCGATCCGAGATGCCTGCGGGCAAGGGCGGCGCCCGATAGCTGGGGCCGACCGTGCCACAGCCAGCGAGCATCAGCGCGCCCATCAGTCCGAGCGGCCTTTTCGTTCCGACGCGCCCCATCGTCATTCGCTCCGGCCGGGGCCGAGCGCATTTTCCGCGCCATTGAGCGTCACGGTGACCGTCCGGCCCGCGATCAGATCGATGCCGGGCGGCACCTTGTCGATGGCGATCCGCACGGGGATGCGCTGGGCAAGACGGACCCAGCTGAAGGTGGGATTGACATTCGCGAGTAGCGTTCCGGACGCGGTCGTCCGTTCGCGATCGTCAATGCCCGCCGATCGGCCTTCAACATGGCCAGAAAGCGGCCTATCCTCGCCCATTACCCGGATCGTGACGCGGACGCCGGGGCGGATGTGCGAAAGCTTCGTCTCCTCGAAATAGCCGGCAACGTAGTAGCTGTCGGAATCGACCAGCGTCATCACGGGCTGCCCGGCGGTGGCATAGGCGCCGGGGCGGAGCGAGAAATTGGTGACGATGCCGTTGACCGGCGCACGCACCTCGGCGCGCGCCAGATTGATGCGGGCGAGATCGCGATCAGCGATCGCCTGGGCATAGCGTGCGCGGGCCTCCTCGGCGGTGGAGCGGCGGTCGTCACGTTGCTGCCCCGAGACGATATCAGAGAGGGCCTGATAGCGGCGGTTCTCCCGTTCGGCGGCGTTCAACGTTGCCCGTGCCGTGGCGACAGCGGCCTCGGCCTGCTCAACGGCATTGCGCAGCCGAACATGGTCGATGGTAAACAGGATGTCGCCGCGCCTGACCACCTGGTTGTCGCGAACGTGGACCTGCTCGACCCGGCCCGACACGTCTGCCGCGAGAGGGACCACATCCGCCCTGATCTTCCCGTCGCGCGTCTGTGGCGCGTAGGTGTAGTAATTATAGAGGTGCCAGAAGACGAACACGCCCGCACCCACCACCAGCAGGGTGAGCAAGGGCTTGAGCAGGCGGAGGAGGGTATCGCGATCTAGGGTCATGGCGGGCACTTCAGGATGCGGTGACAAGGCGTAGAGCCAGAAAGGCGGTGCCGGTCAGGATGAGGAGCAGGGCGGTGTCGAACAGCGGGCGCTGCCAGACGAGGCGGTAGAAGCTGATGGACTCGAGCACCCGCGACAGCAGCAGGCGCATCGCGAAGCCGAGGATCGCGCAGAGGAGCAGCGGCGAAACGAACACGCCCGCGATGTCGATTTCGCCGATCATGTCGCCGGTACCCAGGCCGGCGCGCGCTCGAACAGGGCGATGCGCAGACCCGCTAAGGCATGAATGGCGCGGTCGGGGCGAGCGCCGGGCGAACCATCTCCCGGCCAGAGCGCATCAAGTGCTTCGTCGATGAGCGCGAGCAGACGGGACGACGGCTGCGGTTTGTCGAACTCGCTGCGGAGTTGATCGAGAACCCGATCCGTCGCCTGCCGCCCATCGGCGGGAAGCGCGTTGCCCATCGAGCGCAGGTCGGCGACGTTCGCGCCGACCCGCAGCCGGATGAGCAGGCCGGCGCTCCGCTCGATCTGCCCGGCTGCGGCAAGGCGCGCCGTCACCACCGAAATGCGGTCGAGCGCCCGCTGGACATAGCTGTCCCGCAACCGTCGGCTGGGCGACCGGCTCAGCCGCGCGATCTCGCGCGCTTCGATGCGGAGGACGCGCTGAAGCTGATGCTGCACGCCCCAGGTACGGAACAGGCCGGCGCCGAGAATGGCGGTGAATATGCCCAGCATGCTGGCGACGCTCGCCTCGACGAAGGTTCCGAAATCGGGCGGCGAATAATGGCCCTGGAGATTGATGTTGCTGAGCCCGAAAGCGAGGAGCAGCGTCGCCATCGGACTGACGGCCGCCCAGACGCCCAGCGGCAGCATGAACAGGCCCATCATCATCGCAAAGGTCGCGAAATCGGCAGCGAGCGGGAGCAGGCCATAGCACAGGATCCCCGCCAGCAGGGTCGCTAGCAGGGCGAAACGCGCGAACATTCCGATCGCTCGGCCAGGCTCGTCGCCGCCGCCGAAGAAGGCCAGCGCTATAGTGCTGAACAGGACGGCGTTCGCGCCCTGATGCCAGCCCGTCGCATACCAGAGCCCGCAGAGGAGGGCGTAGGTTACGAGGATTCCCGCCGCGATCCGGGCAGCGTGATCAATGTCGGGGTTGAGCGGAAACGCCCGCGTCTCGCTGACTGTTCGCGCGAGCGCGGGCGCAAGCTTCGCCTTTCCGCTCAACGCCGCCTCGATCCGCGAGACTTCGCTCCAGAGCGTCAGCATTTCGGTCAGCATGTCGGCCAGCGCATCATGAATGAGCTGCTGCCACGCGCGCGCATCACTGGCATCGAGCGGAAGCGAGCGCACGGCATCGGCCAGATCGGGTGGCGGTTCCGTACCGGCATCGAGATGGGCCCTGGCCGTGGCGAGAGAGGGTCGGAGGGCCAAGCGCTCCGCTTCGCCAAGGCCCGCGATGCGGCTGCCGATCGCGGAAAGGAGCGGGACCATGCGCAGCAGGCGTTGCTGGATCGCGAGCGCGTGCCGCAGGTCATCGCGATGGATCACCACGCACCGTTTCGATGCGGGTCCGGCCGAGTTTCGCACGGAGCTTGTGGATGTGTACCTCCACCGCGTTGCTTTCGATTTCCTCCTGCCAGCCGTAGATGCGATCTTCCAGCTGACTGCGCGACAGGACGTGCCCTGGGCGCTCGGCCAAAGCATGCAGGATCGCAAACTCCCGGCGAGAGACGGCGATTTCCTTGCCATCCAAGGCCACTGATCTACGCGCTTCGCTGATTATCAGCGCACCCAGTTCCAGATCGCCGCTTGCCCGCCCACTGGCTCGAGGTGGGACTGAAATCCGGCGAAGTCCTGTCGGAGTGCACTCCGGGCGCCAAGGCCGATTTGGTGCGGACTTTGCCATGGCCGGTGCTGTTCATCGGCGACGGAGTCAACGATGCGCCGGCGCTTGCTGCGGCAGATTGCGGGATCGTTGTCGCGCGCGCCCATCCTGCGGCGGCTTCCAGTGCAGCCGTTTCCTTCCTTTCGGGAGGGGTGGAACAACTTGCGATCACCCTGTCGATCGCCCGGCGTTATCAGCGGATCTCAAGACAAAACATCTTGACTGCAATCGGCTACAATATGATTGCCGTACCAACCGCGCTCCTTGGAGGTTTGTCTCCTGTTACGGCGGCCGTTGCAATGTCCGCAAGCTCGATACTGGCTCTCGCAAACGCTGCCCGATGGGCGGTTTCGATTTGAAGCGCGACATCCATGGGATGCGTAGCATTTCATCCAGGGTGGGGCGAGCCCCACCCTGGATGGCAAAATCTATCGGGCCTTGAGGAGCTTGATTTGCTCTCCCAGAACGTCATGCGGGGTGCGATAGTTCAGGCATTTGCGAGGGGTGCTGTTGATGCGATCAGCAACGGCCTCGATTTCCTTATCCGATAGCAATGCCAGGTCCGTGTCAGACGGCAGGAAGCGCCGTATGCGACCGTTGCTGTTTTCCACGCTGCCCTTTTGCCAGGGTGCCGATGGCAGGCAGAAATAGCTCGTCATCGCGAGTTTCTTCTGGAGTGTCGCAAAGGCAGCAAATTCCGTTCCCCGGTCAAAGGTGATGCTCTGACGCAGGGAAGGGGGCAGCATGTGCAAGTGGTGCTGGATTCCCGACATGACGCCGGCGGAATGCCGACTGGGATTGCGGGCGAGGATAGTAAACCGGCTGCGGCGCTCGACTAACGAGGTGAGGTTGGCTTTGCCATATTCCAACCTGAAGATCATCAGGTCGCCTTCCCAATGACCAAAGCTGCTGCGATTACCGATTTCGGAAGGGCGTTTGCCAATGGTGTTGACCAAGGGAATATGCAGACCGCGGGGCTTACGCGCATAGCGTTGACGTCGAGATCGACGGGCAACAGGCAAAAGGCGCCACAGGCCTTGGCTTCGTCCGTCCGGCCCATAGACGAACTGGTAGATGGTCTCATGACAGACGGCTTCACGAATACCGCGATGGCGCCGAAGATATCCCGCAATCTGCTCGGGCGACCAAGCTGCTGACAAGCGGTCGGCGATATAGGCGGCAAGCTCGGGCTTTCGGGCAATCTTGCCACCACGCACCCGGCGCCTGTCCGCCATCGTTTGTGCGGCGGTCGGAAAATAGCCACGAAACATTGGCTCGTCATCGAGATGCCGGTTGCGTTTGAGCTCACGATAGATGGTCGAACGATGTCGCTGCAGCGCCGCTGCTATCTGCTGCACGGACCGCCCGGTTGCAGCCAATTGATAAATCTGTCGCCGCTCGTCCAAACCCAGATGCTGATAGCCGTTCATCATGTGCCTTCCTGGAAAAGGGATCAAACCCCTATAAATCCTAGGATTTCGCACTTCGATCTAGAATCCACCATGAGAAAAATTCCGGCGCGATAATAATAGGTATGTTAAATTGTTTAGGAGCGTGCCCTGTATGGTGTTGTTGCCCCCTAAAGGCCGGACAGTTCCTCACGGGTTGAACGTTCGATAAACTCTCTTGGCGATCTGTAGCCTAGAGCGCGATGCGGATGCACGCCATTATAGTGGTCGAGCCATTTTGGCAGCTGGTCGATGACGGCCTGTGCGTTGGGTAGCGGGCTGACGCGGGCGTAGTCTCGTTTGAGGGTCCGGACGAAAGCCTCGGCCATTCCGTTGCTCTGCGGACTTTCGACCGGCGTGGTGCGTGGTGCCAGGCCGATGTCGCGCGCGAAGCGCCTTGTATCTTGGGCAGTGTAGCAGCTGCCGTTATCAGTCAGCCATTCGATGGTGTGGGGCAGCTTGTTCACCTGGCCGAAGCGATGCTCGACGGTGGCAACCATGAGGTCGCGCACGTCCTCGGCGGTGATGCCGCCGGTAGTGGCCACATATCCCATCGCCTCCCGGTCGCAGCAGTCGAGGGCCAAGGCGACGCGGACCTTCTCGCCATTGTCGCAGCCGATCTCGAGGCCGTCCGAACACCAGCGTGTATTGCGAGTGACGACGGCGATCTTGCCGTCATGCCGGCGTTCCTCGCGGCGTCCGGCGTGGCGCTGGAGCAGTAAGCCATGCAGCTTCATGACTCGGTAGACGCGCTTTGGATTGGGCGCTGCGCGCCCGTTTTTTTCCGCCTCGCGGCGCAGCAGGGCATGCACGCGCCGATAGCCATAGGTTGGCAGGTCGGCGATCAGCCTGCGGATATCGGCGGCGAGTTCGGCGTCGGGCAAGGGCGGCCGCCCGCGACGCCGTCGTTCTGCTGGTCGTTGCATTGCGGAGAGATGCGGTCGTGACATGCCGACGGCATTTGCAACCCCGCTCACCGTCCACCCTCGGGCCACGAGGTCGAGCGCAACAGCTGTTTTTTTGGGCCTGCGGCCCGGGAGACAGCCTCGCGCAGCAGTTCGTTCTCCATCGTCTTCTTGCCGAGCAGGCGCTGCAGTTCGCGGACTTGCGCCTCAAGCGCGCGGTAGTCGGATGCGGCCACAACTTCCTCGCCGGCCGCAGCGGCTGTGAGTGCACCCTGAGTCATCAGCCGTCGCCAGGTGAATAGCTGGTTGCCCGCGATGCCATGGCGGCGGGCGACCAGCGACACCGAGTTCCCCGGCAAATAGGTCTCCTCAACGATGCGAATCTTCTCCTCGGGCGTCCAGCGCCGACGGCGCTGCACCGAGGTAATGACCTCTACGCGGTCATACGGTCAGGCATATGCATCACACTTCCATAAGTGTGAGGGCCTGTCAGGCGTTTTTGGGGGCTACTTCATATGGTGACGACATCACATTTCGGAACAATGTAGATGTTCGAATTCCCGGCACCTTTCGCCCAAGGGGATTTGAGTGAATGGAAATCTACCGGCGAGGCGTCACGACAATGTCTATGGGTCAATCGCTTGATAATTTCGACCGCCAAGTTTTCTTTGGCGAAAAGGGCAGATCGAAACTTATCAATCGCGTAGCCGTTACAAGCAAACACATCATGCATCGATGGGGACCGTGCGCGGGCCGCGGAACGGTCTGTGGAGTAAGTGTTCACAGTGATGTAAAACTTTGAATAATATTAAAAATATGGAACTTCGATCATATACGTGAGGATATTGGATGTCGGCTTCGGTTGTATCGCCCTCCCGCAACCAACATACAAAAACACAATACGCCCGCCCTCAAAGGCGGGCTTTTTTGCGTCTAGCCCTCATCACAAACCCAAACCAATCACCGATAGCTGACGGCCGTAATCCGCCTCACCCAGATGGCACGACCGCCGATAGCTGAAAAAGCGATCAGCCTGGCTGTACGTATCCTCATCGAGCAGTTCGACCCGACCAACGCCAGCGCCCGCCACGCGCGCCGCGACATAGGCCGCAATGTCGAACTGGCGATGTCCCGCACGCCCTTCCGAAAAGAAACGCTCGTTCGCCCCGTCCTCCGCCTCGAACCGCAGCGCAAAGGCATCGGTCACCTCATAGGAGGCCCGGCCAATACACGGCCCGATCGCGGCGACGATCGCGCCCCTGCCAGCGCCTAACGTCTCCATCGCCGCAATCGTCCGGTCGGTTACACCGCCAATGGCGCCCTTCCATCCGGCATGCGCAGCGCCCACGACTCCCGCGTCAGGATCGGCAAACAGCACTGGTACGCAATCCGCGGTCAATATGCCCAGCAACAGCCCAGGCCTGTCGGTCACAAGCGCATCGGCAGCAGGCCGAGCGTCATCTGCTACCGCCGCGTCAACCGTCACTACGTCCGCTGAATGAACCTGATGCACCGTCATCAGCGTCGATCCCGGCAGAACCGCGTCCCGCACCAGATCGCGATTGCGCCGCACCAGGGCAGGATCATCCTCCGATCCGAGCCCGACATTCGCGCCGGCATAGAGCCCGGTCGAACAGCCGCCGCGCCGACCAGCGAAGCCGTGCGGCATGTCTGCCAAACTCCGCGCCCGGATCACTTCAACCACGCTGTTCCCCTTATTCACTGCCGACATTCATGTCATCGCCACGCAACATACTTGCGCGGGACGATTTAGGCGATAGTCTCCCCTATCAGAGCATAGGGGGACGGGGCCACCGACCGCCCAGGCAAGATATCGATAAAAGGGTTTCATTGATGATATTCGGGCGGGTAAAATCTCTCGACGCCATATTGGCGACGGCCGAGAAGAAATCGCTGCATCGGTCGCTGGGTGCATTCCAGCTGACGATGTTGGGCATCGGCGCCGTGATCGGCACCGGCATTTTCGTGCTGACGGCCGAAGCCGCGCAAAAGGCGGGGCCGGGCATGATGCTCAGCTTCGTCATCGCCGGTTTCGTCTGCGCCGTGGCAGCCCTCTGCTATGCCGAAATGGCCGCCATGGTGCCGGTATCCGGTTCCGCCTACACCTATAGCTATGCCGTGATGGGCGAATTGATCGCCTGGATGGTCGGTTGGGCCTTGATCCTGGAATATGCCGTCGCGGCAGGCGCGGTATCGGTGGGCTGGTCCGGCTATGTCGTCGGCCTGATCGAACATACATTCGCGATGGATATCCCCGATCTCCTGACGCGCGGGCCCTTTGATGGCGGCATGGTCAACCTGCCTGCCATGCTGATCGCTGGCCTCGTCACCTGGCTGCTGGTCATCGGCACCAAGGAAAGCGCATCGGTCAATGCCGTTCTGGTGCTGATCAAGGTCGCCGCGCTCACGCTGTTCATCGTCCTGGCGCTGCCGGTCATGAACATGGAAAAATTCACCCCGTTCGCACCGCTTGGCTTCTCCGGCATATCGGCTGCGGCGGCCTCGATCTTCTTCGCCTATGTCGGTTTCGACGCCGTCTCCACCGCAGCAGAAGAAACCAAGAACCCGCAGCGCAACATGCCGATC
The DNA here is from genome assembly GCF_055640555.1 of Sphingobium sp. KKT206. Lineage (NCBI taxonomy): Bacteria > Pseudomonadati > Pseudomonadota > Alphaproteobacteria > Sphingomonadales > Sphingobiaceae > Sphingobium > Sphingobium sp. KKT206. Next base: position 2,660,095 of record NZ_CM145764.1, on the reverse strand, counting down.
GGCCTCATCGGCTCGCTCGCCATCTGCACCATTTTCTACATGCTGGTCGCCGCGGGCGTCATCGGCACGGTGGGCGCGCAGCCCGTCACCGAAGGGGGCATTCCGATCGCCCAGGGCGGCATCGCCCTCGCGCCCGGATCGACCGCCCTGTCGCAGCAATGCGCCGCCCTGGCCGCCGCTGGCACGGAAGCGGTCACCTGCTCGAAGGAAGCACTCGCCTGGACCTTGCGTGAAATCGGTTGGCCGCAAATCGGCAACCTGCTCGGCCTGGCCGCCGGCCTCGCTTTGCCGTCCGTCATCCTGATGATGATGTTCGGCCAGACCCGCATCTTCTTCGTCATGAGCCGTGACGGCCTGTTGCCTGCGATGTTCTCGAAGGTTCACCCGACCTACAAGACGCCTTATGTCATCACGATCATGACCGGCGTCTTCGTGGCGCTGTTCGCGGCCTTCTTCCCGGTCGGAATATTGGCGGACATCTCCAACTCCGGCACGCTCTTCGCTTTCGCCGCCGTGTCGATCGCGGTGATGATGCTGCGCCGGACCGACCCCAATCGTGCCCGCCCGTTCCGTACCCCGGCGATCCTGTTCACGGCGCCGGTCGCGATTGCGGGCTGCATGTATCTGTTCTGGAGCCTGGGCGTCGAAACCAAGCTGATGTTCGTTGGCTGGGCCACCCTCGGCCTCATCGTCTATTTCGCCTATAGCCGCAGCCGCAGTCATGTCGGACGCGGTAATGATGGGGATGTGCCGGAGCATGATGCGGGCATCCCGCCCCAACCCGTGCCGCCGCTACCCGGCGCGCATACGCCGGGCGGGCAGGACGCCTGATCGACCAACGAAAAAGGGGCGGGAAACCGCCCCTTTTTTTATGCCTGTCCGTCCATATGCTGTTGGCATCAAAGGTTCAATGCAGCGCCTTGAACTCGATGTCGCGCAGGCTGCTCATATTCGGCCGCGTGAACATCTTGCCGCGCTCGGCCCAGACGACGATCAGGAAGGACAAGCTTCCGAACACCAGCAGGCCCAGCGTCAGCGGCAGGGTGGTGCCATTGAATGCCTGGCCGACGATCGTGCCCAGCGCGCTCGACAAGGCCGTCGTGAGAAAAGCCTGAAAGGAGGAAGCGATGCCCGCGCCCCTAGAGAAGGGCTCCATCGAAATAGCGCTGAAATTGGACGCCGTGAAGGCGACCGTCATCATCGTCATCGCCTGCAGCACCATGAAGCTGACCAAGGTTTCACGCCCCGCCCAGATCACGCCACTATGCACGAGGGCGATCAGGATGAAGATGATCAGCGCGCCCTGGCTCAGCCGCCGGGCACCGAATCGCGACACCAGGCGGCTGTTGATCAGGCTGCCCACCCCCATCGATCCGGCGATCAGGGCAAAGCCGATCGGGAAAAATCCCTGCGCGTCGAAGATATCGAAGAAAATCTGCTGCACCGATAGGATGAAGCCGATGAGGCCACCCATCACTACGCCACTTGCCAGCATATAGCCGATCGAGCTGCGCGTCCGCATCACGGTGCCGACCGTGGTCCATAGCGTGCGCGGCGTGATCCGCATCCGGTTATCGGGGAGCAGCGTTTCGGGCATGCGGATCAGCATCCACAACAGGATCAGGCTCGCCTGGATCGCCAGCGCCCAGAAGATCCAGCGCCACGGCGCAATCCACAAGATCGCCTGACCGAAACTCGGTGCCATCACCGGGATCAGCATGAACACCGCGAAGATCAATGACATGACCCGCGCCATGGCATCGCCCTTGAACCGGTCGCGCACGATGCCGACGGTGACGACTCGGCTGGCGCCTGCAAAAAAGCCCGCGCAGGTGCGGCCGATGAGCAGCATGGTGAAACTCGGTGCCACCGCGCACGCGATCGATGCCATGATGAACAGCGCCATCGACCATCCCAACACGCTTTTGCGCCCGAATCGGTCGGATAGGACGCCGAACAGCAGGGAGCCAAGGCCCAACCCCAGAAAATAGAGGCTGATGATCAATTGCCGGTCGTTGGGCTGCGGGATCGCCAGATCGAGACTGATCGCGGGCAAAGCGGGCAGCATCGGATCGGTCGACAGCGCGTTCATCGCCATCAGGCACGCGCATAGCAGCACGAACTCGCGGAAACCGATCTGCTTTTCGCCCGGCGTTGCGGGCTGGGGGGACGATTGGGCCATGGCATGGCTATGGGGATGAAGGCCAAACGACGCCACCCCTTATCTGTCTCTTCCTGACGCTCACCTCCGGCAGCATTAACCCTACTACGCCCGGTTCCTTGGGCCATTCGCAGGAAATCACGCCGCAGGCATTAACCATTTTTTATCGGATGCTGGTCCAACCTGCCCGCAATGAAAAACCGCAGGGTCGATCCATTGAATTAGCTGGGCAAGGGGAAGAACATTATGGGCAATAGTAGCAAGAGCGCGCAGTTTCTGATGGAAAGCCGCCTGTCGCACGCGACGAGCGGATCGGCAGAAGCCTGTTTCGACCTGGGTGTCGCCTATAGCTGCGGCACCGGCGGCATGCCGGTCGATCTTGTCGAAGCCCATAAATGGTTCAACCTGGCCGCCCTGCGCGGCAGCGAGGAAGGCCAATCGATGCGCGCCGAAATCGCCGAAGAAATGACCGCACGCCAGATTGCCGAAGCGCAGCGCCAGGCACGCGCTTGGATGGTGACGACGCAGATCGGCGTCGCCTGACCGCTATCCCTTCCTGAACGGCGTCCGCTCCGCCAGCCATTGGCGGTCCTGCTGCACGCCCGCCCGCTCGGCGGCCAGGAAGTCCGCGACCGCGCGGCGGAAACCGGGATTAGGGATATGATGGGCTGACCAAGTGGGTTCCGGCGCATAGCCCCGCGCCAGTTTGTGCCCGCCCTGCGCACCTGCCTCCACGCGCTTGATTCCGCGCGCGATGGCGATGTCGATCGCCTGATAATAGCATAGTTCGAAATGCAGGTTGGGCACATCCTCGCTGCACCCCCAATAGCGGCCATAGAGCGCATCGCCGCCGATCAGGTTGAGCGCGCCCGCAATCGCCCGCCCCTCGCGCAGCGCCAGGACCAGCAGCACCTTGTCCGCCATCGTCTCGCTCAGCAGCGAGAAGAAGGATCGCGTGAGGTAGGGCGTTCCCCATTTGCGCGCGCCGGTATCCTGATAGAAATCCCAGAATATGTCCCAGTGCGCTTCGGTGAGCGCGCGGCCGGTCAGGTGAACGATCTCCAGCCCCGCGACCGCCCGCGCCCGCTCCTTGCGGATATTCTTGCGCTTCTCGCTCGACAGGTCGGCCAGGAAATCGCCGAAATCGCCATAGCCGCGATTGGTCCAGTGAAACTGACTGTCTTCGCGAATCAACCACCCCGCCGATTCGAACAGCGGCACCTGATCGGCCTCCACAAAGGTCGCATGCGCCGATGACAGGCTGTTGCGCTCCACCAGCGTCTCGACACCGGCAATCAACGCCGGGGCAAAGGCCTCGTCGCGCAGCAGCAACCGGGGGCCAGGCACGGGCGAGAAAGGCGCGGCGATCTGGATCTTGGGATAGTAGCGCCCACCGGCCCGTTCCCAGGCATCGGCCCAGCCATGGTCGAACACATATTCGCCCTGGCTATGGCTTTTGCCATAGGCCGACACGGCGGCTACGATTCGTCCATCGGGGCCATCGATCACCAGTGGCAAGGGCTGCCACCCGGTCCCTTCGCCAACGCTACCCGATCGTTCCAGCGCGGTGAGGAAATCCCAGCAGACGAAGGGGTTGGCCGATCCCGCGCAGGCATCCCACTGATCACGCGGCAGGTCGGCGACGCCCGCGGCAATGCGCGCGACCCATTCCGTCACGGGCGCACGTTCTGATGATCTTGCCGGGCTTTACAGGTCACGGAAGTGAAAATTGGGTCGTGCCCGCCATTACGCAAGGGCAGGCACGACCATAAACGTCGCCGATCAGGCAGCCCGGACAAGGACGATCGCGTCGATTTCGACAACCGCGCCGAGCGGCAGAACAGGCACACCCACGGCGCTGCGTGCATGCTTGCCCGCGTCGCCGAACACATCGACCATCAATTCGGACGCGCCATTGGCGACCTTGGGCTGATCCGTGAAGGAGGACGCGCTGCTGATGAAGGCACCAAGCTTCACGACCCGTTCGACCCGGTCGAGGCTGCCGAGCGCCGCTTTCATCTGGGCGATCAGATTGAGGCCACAGATCCGCGCGGCGGCAACGCCATAGTCTAGGTCGCGGTCTTCACCCAGGCGCCCGGTCATCAGGCCGTCGGGTGCCAGCGAGATCTGCCCGGAAATATGCAGCATGCCGCCCGCTTCCACGCTCGACACATAGGCGGCGACCGGGGTGGCGGCCTGGGGCAGGGTGATGCCGAGTTCGGCAAGGCGGGCGTCGATGCTCATGATAAGGCTCCGTCAGTGGGGATAAGGGGAAGGGGGGCCGGACCCTGGGCCAGCCGGTCCATGATCCAGGCTTCGGCCGCGACCCAATTGTCGATCCGCGCATGGGCATGGGGGGCGTCGGGCACGTCGGCGGCGATGTCCGGTTCGCCGACAAAGTGCAGCCGCCACACATCGGGCGCATGGCGCGCGACCGATTCATGATGTTCGGCCAGATCGTCGATGAACAGCGCGACGCTGGGCGCACGCGCCGCCACGATGCGGGCGAGCGGGCGACCCTTCGGCCCGTTATTCCAATGGACCGGCATGTCCAGGCCATAGGCGGCGAGCTGTTCGACGCGCTGCTGGTGATGGCGTTCGCCGATATTGGTCAGCACTTCGATGTCGGCGACCTGCGCCAGGCGTCCCAATGCCTCGACCGCGCCTGCGATCGGCGATTGCCGGTGCATCTCCGTATCGAAAAAGGCGATCAGCAGTTCCCACACATGTTCGCGCTCCAGCACCAGGCCACTATCCTTGTGGCGCAGCGCTTCGGCAAAGCCGCGTTCGCGCATGTCGAAATCCACCGCATGGGTCTCATCCAGCCAGGCGCGCAGCGGCACGACCATGTGCAACAGCACTTCATCGCAATCGGTGATGATCAGGGGGCGGGTCATCGGCTCAAAATCTCCTGCGCCGCGATCAGCGCGGCGGGTGTGGTGTTGATCGCCTGGGCACAGGCGATCAGGTCCGGCTCATGATTGGCCAGAAAGGCGAGGATGGCGCCCATGATCGCCGGATCGCCCACGCCCGCGCGCAAGGTTTCGACGTCGATCCCGGTCAGCGCCAGCAACCGGTCCGCCCGCGATTCCTCCGCCAGCGTCCAGCCCAGCGCCATCAGCGCCAGCGTCATCGCGTCTTCAACGCTATCCTGCTTGCCATTCGGTTGGTCGGGTCGCATGGGTGTTTCTCTACGGGAAAGCCGCGTTGACGGCGTGCTTGCCTTGGGATGATCGTTAAAATCGTGGGTGACTGGTGGCAAAGCGCGTGCTCGTTGTCGAGGACAACGAACTCAATCTCAAACTTTTTTGCGATCTGCTGCGGGCGCATGACTATGACGTGCTGCCGCTGCGCGACGGGCGCGACGTCCTGGCGCAGGCGCAGGCCTTCCTGCCCGACCTCGTCATCACCGACATTCACTTGCCGCATGTCAGCGGCCTGGACCTGATCATTTCCTTGAAAGCCGACGCGCGCCTCGCGGCCGTGCCGATCATGGCGGTGACCGCCTATGCTGGAAAGGGCGACGAGGACCGGATTCGCGCGGCAGGGGCGCAGGCCTATGTGTCCAAGCCGATCTCGGTGCTGCGCTTCATCGCGCAGGTCAGCGCGCTATTGTCATAAACGGGGCCGCCACGTCGCTGTTTTGTCATACAAAATTCATCACCGCTACTTCGTGACGCCCCCGACACGTCATCCTTCTCTGCCAACTCCCTGGGTCAAGGGCGCGGCCGCCGGCCGACAGCCTGTCACAGCACAGGGGTAAATTCCTAATGTCTCATCTGACTGACGAAGCGCGCGCGCCTTTCCGCGACGCGCAGCCGACCATCGCCATGGGCGACAACAGCCTGGAGGCGATCGTCGCCGCCAATCCGGCCCGCCGCACGATCCTCAAGAACGGCCTGATGGGCCTGTCGATCCTGCCGATGCTGGGCACGCTGGCGGCCTGCGGCGATGACGACAATGATTCGGCGACGCCAACCCCGACGCCCACGCCGACCCCAACGCCCACCCCGACCGACAGCTACGCCATCACCTTCGCGGGCGTCGCCGCCAATCAGAACGACACTGTCACGGTGCCCACGGGCTACACCGTCGACGTGCTGCTGAAGGCTGGCGATTCGGTCGAAACCGGCACCCCCTATTCGGGCAATTTCCCGACGCCTGCCGATGCCGAGAAATGGGCTGGCGGCAACCATGACGGCATGGAATATTTCGAACTGTCGGGTACGGATGCGAACGCAGGCGGCCTGCTGGCGCTGAACCACGAATATCCCGACTTCAACATCCTGATGGGCGGCAGCTATGATGCCGCGACCGCAACCGCTGACCAGAAGGCGCTCGCTCTGTCGGCCGTCGGTATTTCGGTCGTTGAAATCGCCAAGGGCAGCGACGGCAAATGGTCGGTCAAGGCGGGCTCGCGCTTCAACAAGCGCTATACCGGCAATGACCTTTACCGCGTCGGCGGCCCCGCTTCGGGTCTGCTGTCGGGTCAGGTCAAGGGCATGCTGAACAACTGCGCGTCGGGCCGTACCCCCTGGGGCACATACCTCACCTGCGAAGAAACCACCGACAATTATCTTGATCCGACCCAGCCCGAAAATGACTATGGCTGGGTGGTCGAAATCGACCCCTATCAGGAACTGGCCGCCCCGACGAAGCGCACCGCGCTTGGTCGTTTCAGCCATGAAAACACGGCCTATATGGCCAATAGCGACAGCCGCGTCGCCATTTACATGGGCGACGATTCGACGCCGGGCTGCATCTATAAATTCATCCCCGATCGCGCCTTTTCCACGGCCAACCGGGCCAACAATGTCGACCTGCTGGACAATGGCACGCTCTATGTCGCGCGCTTCAACGCCGACGGTTCGGGGGAATGGCGTGCGCTGACCTGGGGCCAGAACGGCCTGGTCGTCGGCGCGTCTGACCCTGGCGATGTCAGCCAGTTTGCCACTCCCCCGGCACCGTCCACCGTCAATTTCGCCAATCAGGCGCAGGTGCTGGTCAACTGCCAGTCGGCGGCGCGCGTTGCGGGCGGTACGGTCATGGATCGTCCCGAATGGATCACGGTTGCCCCCGACAACAGCGCCGTCTTCGTCACGCTGACCAACAATAGCCGCCGTGTCACCACCGATGCGGCCAATCCGCGCGCGACCAATCGCCATGGCCACATCATCAAGTTCAAGGAAGAGGGCAATTCGCCGCTCGCCATGAAGTTCACATGGGAAATCTTCCTGCTCGCGGGCAGCCCGACCCTGGCCGAGGCCAATCTGAAGGGCGACATCAACGGCGATCCCTTCTCCAGCCCCGACGGCCTGCGGATCGATCCCAAGGGTCGCTTGTGGGTGCAGACCGACGCCAGCACCAGCAGTTCGACGACATCGGTGTTCGGCAATAATGCGATGTATTATGTCGATCAGACCACGAAGAAGTCGACCCGCTTCCTGGTGGGGCCAACCGGTTGCGAAATCACCGGCCTCGCCTACACGCCGGACCTCAAGACCTTCTTCGTGAACATCCAGCATCCGACCGGCAATTGGCCGGTGGCCGGGCAGCAGCCACGCTCCTCGACCATCGTCGTGCGCCGCACCGACGCCAAGCCCGTCGGCAACTAAGATCGGACAAGCCCCTTCCCCGTCTGGGGGAGGGGCTATCGTAGATGAAACGGATCCCATTTTTCTTCGTCATGCTGAACTTGTTTCAGCATCCATCGTGACCCAAAAGCGGCGGCTCGTGAGGAGAAATGGACCCTGAGCCGCAGGCCAGCGCAGCTAAACAAGTTCAGGGTGACGACTTTGGATAGGTTGGGTGCCATATGCGATAGCCGCTGCCCGTCGAGGGTAGGGGCTTTAGACTGGGGGCCTATCGATTACGCCTTCTCTACCCGCTCACCAAACCAACAGCAAAAGGCCCGTTCCCCTAAGGGACGGGCCTTTTGCTGTAACAAAAACCGATCAGGCGTGCGGACAAAAAAGCCCGCAACGGCTTACTTGATCTTGGCTTCCTTGAACTCGACATGCTTGCGCACGACGGGGTCATATTTTTTGAAGCTGAACTTCTCGGTCTTGGTGCGCGGGTTCTTCTTGGTGACGTAGAAGAAGCCGGTGTCAGCCGTGCTGACGAGGCGAATCTTGACAGTTGCTGGCTTGGCCATGGCCCAAAATCCCTGGTCGAATCATGTAAAAGAAAAAGCGTCCCCCCAAGCGTGTCGAGGAGGGCTGCCCCGTTTCAGCGCCCGCCCTTGGGGCAGATTCGGGTTGATGTCAAGGCTGGGCCATGATCGTCGGCCGCCGTCATGCCGGTTTACGCGGCCTTAACCCCATAAGCGCATGATCGCCATCGGGGCAAGAAGAGGGAAGGCTTCCCATGCGACATGATCCGATGCTGGCCATATTGGCGGACCTGATGCGCCGGGTCGACGGGATTGCGGGTGAACGCGGCCATGTGTCCGTGGTGCGCCTGCATGACGAAGTCGACCAGATCCGGCACATCGCCCGCGCCTTTCACCTCGATGCAGTCGAAGGGCTGGCGGGCACGCTCGAATCGGCGCTGTCGCTCCATGGCCTTGGCCCGGTGGTGCTGTCCTATCTCGACCTGATGCGTGATGCGATCGCGACGGAGATGCCGGTCGCCACCATGATGCCGCCCGTTAGCCGCACCCCGTCGCCTATCGCACTGCGCGCCTGAACGCGCGCCGCTGATGGACGCCCTGCTGCTCGCCCTTCTTGGCTGCCTGCTCGGCGAAATCGGCGACAAGAGCCAGTTGCTTATTCTCGCCTTGGCGACGCGCTATGACCGCAATGGCGCGGTCATCGCCGGGATCATCGTCGCCGCTACTGCCAATGCGCTGATCTCCGCCTTTGCCGGGGCATGGATCGGCCCGATGCTGGGCGCGGATGCCCGGCTGCTGTTCCTCGCGCTGTCGGTCCTGTTCCTGGGCGCCGGGCTGCTCTGGCGGGTCAAGATGCCCGACACGCTCACCGGCTGGCCGACCGGCGCGTTCCTGACGACCGCGCTTGGCCTTTTCATCCTGGGTTTCGGCGATGGTCCGCAATTTCTCATCCTGGGCATCGCCACCCGCACGGGCGACCCGGCGCTGGCCGCAATCGGCGGCGCGATCGGCGTCATCGCGGCGCTGGTGCCCATCGTCCTGCTGCGCGACCGCCTGCTGGCGTCCATCCCCGTGCGCCTCATTCGCGGCGCGGGGGCGGCGATCCTGCTGCTGACCGGCGGCATCATGGCGATTACGGCGCTCGGCCTGCTCTGATCGTTTTCTTTCATAAGGCTGATCGCGTTTTTTGGTGGCACCTTATGGATTGCCGATCATTATATGTTCGAAACCATTTCGCGAAACAGGAGCACATCCATGACAGCCCCCGATCTCAAGACCCCGACCGACCTTAAGAGCAACGAGACCAAGTCCGTTGCGCAGGCGCTGAACGGTGCGCTCGCGGACAGCTATGCGCTCTATCTCAAGACCAAGAATTTCCACTGGCACGTCTCCGGCCCGCATTTCCGCGACTATCATCTGATGTTCGACGAGCAGGCCGCCGAAATCCTGGCCACGACCGACCTGATCGCCGAGCGCGTGCGCAAGACCGGCAATGTCACCCTGCGCTCGATCGGCGACATTTCCCGGCATCAGAGCCTCAAGGACAATGACGCCGATTTCGTCAGCCCGGCCGACATGCTCAAGGAATTGCGCGACGACAATCTGGCGCTGGTCGAAGCCTTCCGCGTCGTGAAGGCAGCGGCGGCCGAAGCAGGTGACAATGCCACCGAAGGCGTCGTCGATGACTGGACCGACCAGGCCGAACAGCGCGCCTGGTTCCTGTTCGAAGCAGGCCGCGGCGCGTAACAGCAGGCTTATCGGAGCGCGCACGGGGGATGTCCCTTGCGCGCTTCGACCTTATTCTTCCGTGATCGGCGCGATCGCCAAGATCTCGACCGAATCTGCCTTCCCGGCAAAATCCACCGTCTCGCCAACGCCCGCGTCCATCATCGCGCGTGCGAGCGGTGAGGAGAAACTGATCCGCCCATCGGCTGGATCGGCCTCATCATCGCCGACGATCATGACGCTCTTGTCCCGCCCATTGAGGCGATAGGTCACACGGCACCCAAAGCCGACGGTTTCGCCATCAGCCACCGGCTGCAACTGCGCCGTCGCGCGCCTTGTCCGCCAATAGCGCAACAGCCGCTTATGCTTCTTGGCGGCCTCTTCCTCCATCGCTTCAATGTCGACCGCCTCCAGCGTCGCCGCCATCTCCTGCGTCAGCCGCAGCCCCCGCGCCGTCACCCAATTGGGACCGGGCGGCAGCGGCAGCTCGAACTTGGGCTCCATATGCTCGTCATCGCCCTCACGGCGAAAGGCGACACTCACGCCTCAATCCTCATCGAACAGCCCGGCGAGCTGCTCCACCATCGTCCCGCCCAGTTGCTCGGCATCCATGATCGTCACCGCCCGCTTATAATAGCGCGTCACATCATGGCCGATGCCGATCGCGACCAGCTGCACCGGCGAGCGGTTCTCGATCCAGTCGATCACCTGCCGCAAATGTCGTTCCAGATAGGTGCCGCTATTGACCGACAGGGTCGAATCATCGACCGGCGCGCCATCCGAAATCACCATCAGGATGCGCCGTTCCTCCTGGCGCGCGATCAACCGGCTATGCGCCCACAACAGCGCCTCGCCGTCGATATTTTCCTTGAGCAGCCCTTCGCGCATCATCAGGCCCAGATTCTTGCGCGCCCGCCGCCATGGATCATCCGCCTTCTTGTAGACGATGTGGCGCAGGTCGTTGAGCCGCCCCGGCATCGGCGGACGCCCGGCCGCCAGCCACTCCTCGCGCGCCTGCCCGCCCTTCCACGCCCGCGTGGTAAAGCCCAATATCTCCGTCTTGACCCCGCACCGCTCCAGCGTGCGCGCCATGATGTCGGCGCTGATCGCCGCGATGCTGATCGGCCGTCCGCGCATCGAACCTGAATTATCGATCAGCAGCGTCACCACCGTATCGCGAAACTCGGTATCGCGCTCGATCTTGTAGGTCAGCGACCGGGTGGGATCGATGATGACCCGCGCCAGCCGCGCCGCGTCCAGCATCCCCTCATCCTGGTCGAAATCCCACGACCGCGACTGCTGCGCCATCAACCGCCGTTGCAGCCGGTTGGCGAGCTTGGTCACCGCCCCCTGCAAACTGACCAATTGCTGGTCGAGGAAGCCGCGCAGCCGCACCAGCTCATCCTCATCGCACAATTCGTCGGGCGTGACGATCTCGTCATGCTTGAGCGTATAGGCCTTGTAATCGAACCCCGGCGGCAGGTCGGACATGGGCCGATTGGGGCGGACCGGCATCATGCCTTCCTCGCCCATATCGTCCGCGCCCGCATCGCTGTCGGCTTCGAACTCGTCGCTATAGTCGGTCTCACCCTCTTCGGTGTCGCCGCCCTGGTCCTCGGCGCGCGCCTCGGCATTCACATCGCTGTCGCCGGACTCGTCCTGCCCGCTGTCGCCGTCCTCGGACTGATCCTCCTGATCTTCGCCCTCATCCTGTGCCTCAGGCTCGTCCAGATCAGGCGGCACATCGGCGTCGATCAGTTGCAGATGTTCCAGCATCGCGGTAGTCAGCTTCTGGAACGCGCGCTGGTCATCGATCGCCAGCGCCAGCGCATCCAGATCATGCCCGGCCTTGTCCTCGATCCACTGATCGACCATCGCCACGCCCGCCGCGACATCCTTGGGGATCGCCTGTCCGGTCAGCCGTTCGCGCACCTTGAGCGCCAGCGCGGTGGACAAGGGCACCTCGTCGGCCGACCGCGCCCGGCGGATCGCATCGGATTTCAGCCGCATGTCCAACGCATGGTTGAGGTTGGCGCGCACCCCCGCCATCGCCCGCGACCCGATCGCCTCGACCCGTGCCTGCTCGACCGCATCGAACACCGCCCGCGCCACCGCCTCGCCGGGCGCTGAAGACCCGTGAATCTTCGCGTTATGATAGCGCAGCTTTAGCGCATTGGCGTCGGCAAAACCCCGCGCCAGCGCCACCTGATCGGCGGGCAGATTGCGCCCCGGCGTCGGCACCTTGATCGCCTTGCCCGCCACATGCGGCGCATCGGCGGTAAAGCCCACCTCCACCTCGGCATCACGCGCAATCGACCGCGCCGTGCCGGACAGCACATCCTTGAAAGCATCGATGGGGGAGCGTTCGGTCATCAGCCTTCCGGGTCGCCGGTGCGCGGCACGGCGATCGTCTCGATCTGCGTTTCTACGTCGCTCATCAACTTGTGGATCGGACATTTCGCCGCGACCGCGATCAGTTTCTCATGCTGCTCGTCGGTCATCGGCCCGGTCAGCGCGATGCGCGTGGTCAGCTTGTAGAGGCCCTTGCGCTCTTCGCTCGCATCGCGGATCACGCCGACATGAATGCCCTCGACCGGAATGGCATTGCGCTGCGCATACCATAGCATCGTCATCGCCTTGCAGGTGCCGAGCGCCGCATCATAGAGGTCATGCGGGTCCGGGCCGTCATCCCCGCCATCGGGCGCGGCCATGTCGGCGACGATCTCATGCCCCCTGATGCTGATCTTGTGCGCCGTCCCGTCCGGCGCGATCCGCTCGACGACGATCATCAGGCGGTCCGGCCAGCCACGCTTTCGGGCAGATCCTTGCCGAACACGCGCTGATAATATTCCGCCACCAGCGCTCGTTCCGCCTCGTCGCATTTGTTGAGGAAGCTCAGGCGGAAGGCGAAGCCGACATTCTTGAAGATCAGCGCATTCTGCGCCCAACTGATCACCGTGCGCGGCGACATCACCGTCGAAATATCGCCGTTGATGAAGCCCTGCCGCGTCAGTTCGGCCACCTTGATCATATTCTCGACCTCCTTGCGGCCGCCCTCATGATCATATTCGCCGGACTTGGCCAACACCACCTGCGCCTCGGTCGCGGCGGGCAGATAGTTAAGCGCCACGACCAGGTTCCAGCGGTCCATCTGACCCTGGTTGATCTGCTGCGTGCCATGATAAAGGCCGGTCGTATCGCCCAGGCCCACCGTATTGGCGGTCGCGAACAGGCGGAAATAGGGGTTGGGCCGGATCACGCGATTCTGGTCGAGCAGCGTCATCTTGCCATCGGTTTCCAGCACGCGCTGGATCACGAACATCACGTCGGGGCGCCCCGCATCATATTCGTCGAACACCAGGGCGACCGGCCGCTGCAAGGCCCAGGGCAGCAGCCCTTCCTTGAACTCGGTCACCTGCTGGCCTTCTTTCAGGACGATGGCGTCGCGCCCGACCAGGTCGATACGGCTGATATGCGCGTCCAGGTTGATGCGGATGCACGGCCATTTCAGGCGCGCGGCAACCTGCTCGATATGGCTCGACTTGCCGGTGCCATGATAGCCCTGCACCATGACGCGGCGATTGAAGGCAAAGCCCGCCAGGATCGCCAGCGTGGTGTCGGGATCGAACACATAAGCGGGGTCGAGGTCGGGCACGCGCTCGTCGGCCTGGGAAAAGGCCGGGATCTGCATGTCGACGTCGATGCCGAACATATCGCGCGCGTTCACAAACCGATCGGGGGCATCCAGCAGCGTTTCGGCGCGGGTATCGGGCTGGACGTTGGAAATATCGTTCATCGGGTCATCATCTTCCTGCGAGTCATGCCAGCCCTAACCGATCCAGGAAGGCCATGTCGAGACAATGGGGGCTGCCACCAGCCGGATCAAGCGGCCCATTCGGCCAGATTGGCTTCCTGTCCGATCAACGCCAGCCCATGGGCGATGGAGGTCAACTCGCCGCCACTGGCAATCCGTGCCTCGCCAAAGCGCTTGCGAAAGATCGCGCGAATGGCCGGGATCAGCGACGATCCGCCGGTCAGGAACAGCCGATCGATCGCATCGGGCGTCACCCCCGCCTTGGCCAGCGCCGCGTCCACCGTCGCCTCGATCCGCGCAATATCGGGCGCGATCCACGCCTCGAAATCGCGCCGCTGCACCTGTTGCTCGATCTCCAGCCCTCCGCCTGAAAAGCGGAAGGTGGCACTGTCCGCGTCGGACAAGGCGCGCTTGAGCGACCCCACCGCATCATAGAGCGGATAGCCCAGCTCCTTCTCGATCACGGTGATCATCCGCCCGATCGCCGCCGGGTCGGTCGCCGCTTTCTTCAGCCGCGCCAATTCGTCCATCGTCCGCCGGTTGCGCATCAGCGCCAGGCGCGACCAGTCGGCGAAGTCGGCGAAATGGCTGCGCGGTATCTCCAATGTCTTGCCGAACGACTGATAACTGCCGCCCTTGCCTAGCATCGGCAGCACCAGATGGTCCATGATCCGATAATCGAACCGGTCGCCCGCTATGCCGATGCCCGCCGACCCCAGCGGCACGCAGCGTCGCGCCGCGCCGGGGGCTTCCACCCGCACGATCGAAAAGTCGCTGGTGCCGCCGCCGAAATCGGCGACCAATATCGTCGCGGGTTCGGTCAGGCGGCTGGCATAGCTGAACGCCGCGCCCAGCGGTTCATAGACATAATGAATGTCGGTGCCGAACCCGGCGAACATCGCGTCATAGCGTTTGCGGGCCAGTGCCTCGTCGGGACGTGATCCTGCATATTCCACGGGCCGACCCACCACGATCCGCTCCGGCCGGGTCGCCAACGCGCCGCCTGCATGATCGACCATCCGGTCCAGGAACACCGCGCCCAGCTCCTCGAACCGGAACCGCTTTTCGAACACGTTGGCGGTTTCGAAGATCGGGCTGGCGGCCACCGACTTGAACGACTGGAGGAAGCGGCTGTCTTCGGGATATTCCATATATTCGGCGATCGCCCACGGCCCCGCCTCATGCGCCAAACCGCCTTTGGCCCCATCCTCATGCCAGAAGCACAAAGCCGATCGAAACACCGCGCCGGTCGCCTGATCGCCGACAAAGTCCACAAGATCCGACTGCTGGCCGGTCGCGATGGCGACGACGCTGTTGGTCGTGCCGAAATCTAGGCCCAGCGCGCGCGGCACATCCTGCATGGTTCATCTCCGGGGAAGGGGGCTGCGCGCTATGACAGCCGCGCCGTGTGCCCGCAAGGCTAGCCTCTGTCCTACAAGGCCGCCGATCGCTATAAGCATAAAGTGTCGAGGCCAGAGGCAGCGTAATAAAATTACGAGTGAGCGAACGAAAATATCGAAAACAGCGGGAAATATGCGAAGCTAAGCGAAAACCGCCGCCTTGCGCAAATGGGCATAGGCCTGGATTACGCCCTGCAAAGCGCCCTCATGGCTGCGGTCGCCGCCATTATGGTCGGGGTGATAGCGGCGCAGCAATTGGGTATAGCGCGTCCGCAGCGCCTTGCGGTCGGTATCGATGCCCAGCCCCATGACGCCCAAGGCCTTGCGATCCTCGGCCGACAGAAATTGGCCATCCTGCCGCACCTGCGCATCGGCACGCGCTTTAGCCATCCGTTCCTTGAACTTCGCGCCGATCGCATCGAGCGGATCGACGAAATCGGCCCATTTGGGGGACGGGCTATGCGCATTGGCGGAAAAGGCGCGCGTCTCCCGCTCCCACCCGGCATAGGGGCGCTGCGCCGCCGCGATCTCGTCGGGCGTCATGCCGGTGAAGAAATTATAGCCCTGGTTGAACGCCTTGACATGGTCGAGACAGAACCAGCGCCAGCGCGGCCCCTCGTCGCCCGGCCGCGCGCTGCCTTCCGCCGGGGGCGCGCGAAATTCGCCGGGTTCCGGGCATCCGGGCGCCGCGCAGGGGCGGTCGCCTTCCACCCGGCCATGAAAGCGGTTGAAACGACGGTTCGAGAAAGGGTCGGTCGACAAACTTGTCCTGATGCATGACGCGGCAAAGCGTTTATATAGGGGACATGACCCAGATTCTGAAAGGCCCCGTGGCCACCGAAATCGAAGCGCGGCTGCGCGACGCCCTGAACCCGCAACAGCTCGCCGTGATCGACGACAGCGAAAAGCATCGCGGCCATGCGGGGCATGACGGGTCGGGCGAAAGCCATTTCACCGTCGACATCGTCGCTGATCGCTTCACCGGGCAAAGCCGCGTCGCGCGTCAGCGTCTCGTCAACGCCGCGCTGGCCGATCTGCTGCGCGATAAAGTCCACGCGCTGGCGATCAAGGCCCGCGCCCCCGGAGAAGCCTGATGACCCTGGACGATCTCATTCTGCAAAGCATCGCGCCCACCACCCATGATCTGGGCGATTTCAAGGTTCACCGCTCGCTCCCGACCAAGGGACGCACGATGGTCGGCCCCTTCATCTTCTTCGATCAGGCTGGCCCGGCAAAGCTGGATGCAGGCCATGGCATCGACGTGCGCCCCCATCCGCACATCAACTTGGCGACCGTCACCTATATGTATGAAGGTGCCTTCCTCCACCGCGATTCGCTGGGCACCGAACAGCTGATCGAAGCGGGCGCGATCAACCTGATGACCGCGGGCAAGGGCATCGTTCATTCCGAACGCTCGCCCGACGACGAACGGGCGAAGGCCTCCAAATTGTCCGCGATCCAGACGTGGCTGGCTTTGCCCGACGCCCTGGAAGAAATGGACCCGGCCTTCGAGCATGTCAGCGAAGCCGGTTTGCCGGTGATCGAGGACGGGCTTGTCCGCGCGCGCGTCATCATGGGGTCGCTCTGGGGCGAAACCTCCCCGGTCACGACTTATGCGCAGACCATCTATGCCGACATCCAGCTCTCGCCCGGCGGCCGCATCCCGATCGACCCGTCGGCCGATGAACGCGCCATCTATGTCTCCGGCGGCGATGCCGCACTCGATGGCATGATGCTGACGCCGCAGACGCTCTACGTCCTGCGCCCCGGCACCCGCGCCACGTTGATGAGCGTCGATGGCGGCCGCGTGATGCTATGCGGCGGCGAAGCCTTCACCTCGCCCCGCCATGTCTGGTGGAATTTCGTCTCATCCCGCCCCGACCGGCTGATGCAGGCGCGCGAAGACTGGGAAGCACTCCGCTTCCCCCTCATCCCCGGCGACGATCAGGAGTTCATCCCCATCCCGCAAGGCCGACCCAAAACGGTCAGCTATCCCTGAAAAACCTCGTCATCCCCGCGAAGGCGGGTCGAAGAGAGTCACGCGCCTCTCTTCGACATCTCCCGACATCTCGTCTGCCGACAGGGTAGGAGATGGATTGCCGCCTGCGCGGCAATGACAGTTTATAGCAGGATGGCCTTACTGCACGAAGGTCAGCGACAAATTCTCGGCATTTTTGGGAATGTCGATCCGGCTTTCGTTGATCGACGCCTCTTCGCCGGGCTTCAACCGGGCCTTGTCGGCCTTGGTGGTCCAACTGAACACCAGCCTATTCTGCCGGTCGCGCAACTGCACCAGCACCGGCGGCACCGGCAACGCCTGCGTCCCGCTGTTCACGATCCGCGCGCCAAAGGCGAAATATTCCTCGCCCGTCGGCAGCTTGCGCCGCTCGGCGGGTTTGGAAAGGTAGAATAGCAGGTCGGGATCGCCCTCTTCAGCGACCAGTCCCATGCTGACCGCCCATCCCGGCGGCCCGAAATAATAGAGTGCGCCGCCCGCCGCAGCGACGATCAGGGCAAAGGCGACGGCGGCATAGGTCCATAATTTCAGGACATTGCGGCGGCGCTTGACCGGCGCGGCAGGCGCGGGTTCGCTTTCCTCCACCCGGCTGACGGGCGCACCGGCATAGATGTCGTCGAAGCGGTTGTTCGCTGGCGCCGAAGGCTCCGGTGCAACCGGCTCTGCGGCCTGCGTGTCTGGAACCGCCTCGACCGGCGGGGCAACGGGCGCTGATTCCGGTGATGGCGGCACTGCCACCGGCGGCGGCGGAGGCGCGGCTTCCGCTGGCTCGTCCGCCCGTCCGGGCAGGATGGCAGGCTCCTGGAACCAGCTATGCTTGCAGGCGGCACACCGCACCTGGCGGCCATTGGGGCCGACGGCGCTGTCCGGCACGACATAGCGTGTCGCGCAATGGGGACATAGCAAGATCATGACGCTTCATAGGCATGGCAGGGACTCGCGCGCAAGCGGCAAGCATCGGGCACGTCACACCACTGTCATCCCACCGCGCGACTCGGCCCTTTTCCCGGCGCGGGCTTTACGGCGACCTGCCCGCTGTGCCATGGCGGAGCTTCCGGGGAAGCAGGGAGCGCATGACGCGCCATCAATCTGACATGACGGCCATCGTCCAGTTCGAAAATGTCGGCCTGCGCTATGGTCTGGACAGTGAAACCCTGTCGGACGTCAGCTTTTCGCTGGCGGCCGGTGGATTTTTTTTCCTGACCGGCGCGTCGGGCGCGGGCAAGACCTCGCTGCTCAAACTCCTCTATCTGGCCCAGCGGCCCAGCCGCGGCGTCATCCGCCTGTTCGGCGAAGATGTCGTCACCCTGCCGCGCACCCGCCTGCCCGGCTTCCGCCGTCGCATCGGCGTGGTGTTTCAGGATTTCCGCCTCGTCCCGCATCTGTCGGCCTATGACAATATCGCCCTCCCGCTCCGCGTGGCGGGGATGGAGGAGAAGGAGATCGACGCTCCGGTCGCCGAAATGCTCAGCTGGGTCGGCCTTGGTGATCGCGGCCAGGCGCGCCCCGCCACCCTGTCGGGCGGAGAGCAGCAGCGGGTCGCCATCGCCCGCGCCGTGATCGGCCGTCCCGAAATATTGGTCGCCGACGAACCGACCGGCAACGTCGATGCCGATATGGCGCGGCGGTTGCTGACCCTGTTCGAAGCGCTCAATCGCCTGGGCACCACCATCGTCGTGGCGACCCACGACCTGCCGCTGATGAGCCAGGTCACCGGCGCGCAGATGATGCGGCTGGACAAGGGGCGGCTCGCCGATCCCACCGGATCGCTGCGCTATCCGGCCCGGTCCCGGCAGGCCGAATGAGCAGTTCGCGCGCCAGCCGCCGCGCCGCCGCCGCCGCGCGCCATCGCCTGCTGCCGGGCGGACGCCTCGCTGGACCTATGCCGTGGATCATCGCCATCATGATGTTCCTGACTGTCCTGTCGGCCGCCGCCGGGCTGGCGCTGGGCGCGGCTGTCCAGGCGATGAGCGCTGACCTTGCCGGACGCGCCAGCGTGCAGGTGGTGGAGGCTGATGCGGTCGTGCGCGACCGGCTCGCCGCCCGCACGCTCCAGGCGCTGCGCCAGGCCAGCGAAGTGCGCGCCGCGACCCCGGTCGATCCCGCCGCGCTCGCCGACCAGTTGCGCCCTTGGCTCGGCGAAGATGCCGCCAGCGCCGACTTGCCGGTGCCTGCGCTCATCGATGTGACGCTCACCCCAGGCGCGGCGCAAGCAAAGGTCGATCGGTTGCGCCGCCTGCTCGGCAGCATCGCGCCCAGCCTGCGGATCGAACCCCATGCCGCGTTCCTGCTCCCGCTCGCCGGACTGTTGACGGCGCTCGGCTGGCTGGCGGTCGGCGTCGTCGTGCTGATGACGGTCGCAACCGGCGCAGTCGTCGTGCTGGCGGCGCGCGCCGCACATGACAGCCATCGCGGGACGATCGACGTGCTGCATCTGATGGGGTCGACCGATGTGCAGATCGCCCGGCTGTTCCAATGGCGTATCGGTCTCGACGCGCTGCTGGGCGGTGTGCTGGGCTTTGCCTTTGCGGTTGCCACCCTGCTCGTCATCGGCCTGCGCCTTGATGCGACCGGCTCCGATCTGCTGGGGGCGGTGGCGCTGGATGGGACCGGCTGGGCGCTGCTCGCGCTGCTGCCGGTGGCGGGCGTCCTCCTCGCTGTCCTCACCGCGCGCTGGACCGTGCTGCGCGCGCTGGGCCGCGCGCTGTGATCGTTCGGCTGCTGGCCGTCAGCATGCTGGGCTGGATGCTGGGCTTCATCTGGTTCGCGGTGCTGCTGCCCCAGCCGCTCGACAGCCGCCCGACGGACGCCATCGTCGTCCTGACCGGCGGGGCCGGGCGGATCGACCGGGGCATCGCCCTGCTGCAGGCCGATACCGCCAAGCGGATGCTGATCTCCGGGGTCGACCGCTCCGTGCGTCCGGGCGAACTGGCGGCCGAATATGATACGCCCGAAGCGCTGTTCGCCTGCTGCATCACGCTTGGCCGCGAAGCGATCGACACGCGCTCCAACGCGATCGAGACCGCGCGCTGGCTGGAACGGCGCGATTACAAGACCGTGCGCCTCATCACCACCGACTGGCATATGCGCCGCGCCGCGCTGGAGTTGCGGCAGGCGTTGCCGGAGCGGGTCGCGATCGTCTATGACGCGGTGCCCAGCCGCCCTAGCCTGACGATATTGGTGCGCGAATATAATAAATATCTGCTGCGGCGCGGGGCTGCGCTGCTCGGCATCTGACAAAGGCGCATATCTGCTCATGCTCACCGCGATCCGCTCGCTCGCCTTCACGCTGGTCTTCTATTCCGGCAGCCTGTTCTTCGTGCTGGCGGCCCTGCTGCTGGGGTCGTTCAGTACCGAGGCAGTGCTGCGGATCGGGACGGGGTGGAGCCGCTTCCATCGCCTGTGCGCGCATTGGCTGCTGGGGCAGAAGGTCAAGGTCGTCGGCGACCTGCCGCTTGGTCCCTATCTCTATATCGTCAAGCATGAATCGATGTTCGAAACGATCGACATGCTCTGCCTGTTCGATCGCCCCGCCGTCGTCGCCAAGCGGGAATTGCTCGACATTCCGCTGTGGGGCCGCGTCGCCCAGCGCTATGGCCTCATCCCCATCGAGCGCAGCGGCGGAGCGAGCGCCATGCGAGTGCTGCGCGCTGCGGCCCGCGACGCCAATGCGCAGGGGCGGGCGGTGTGCGTCTTCCCCGAAGGCACCCGCGTCCCTCATGGCGAAGCGCCACCGCTCAAGGCCGGTTTTGCGGGTCTCTATGTCCTGCTCGGCCTGCCCGTCGTGCCGATTGCGATCGACAGCGGCCGGGTGTCGCCGCGCGGCAAATTCCTCAAACGATCGGGCACCATCACCTATAAGGTGGGGGAGATCGTCCCGACCGGCCTCGACCGGCGCGAGGCCGAAACCCGTGTCCATGCCGCGATCAACGCGCTGAACCCGCCATCCGCCCTACTTCAGTGAGCGCGGCCGAAATCCGGCTTCGCGTCATCCTGCCCCTGTTCGATGATCGAGCGGCGAATGTCGCGGGTGTGGGTGAAGAGGTTGAACAAAGCGTCGCCGTCATTCCAGCGGATCGCCCGCTGCAGCGCGGATAGATCCTCCGAAAAACGCTGCAGCATTTCCAGCACCGCATCCTTGTTCGCCAGGAACACGTCGCGCCACATGGTCGGGTCGGACGCCGCAATGCGGGTGAAGTCGCGAAAACCGCCGGCCGAATATTTGATCACTTCGGACTGGGTGACATTTTCGAGGTCACTGGCGGTGCCGACGATGGTGTAGGCGATAAGGTGCGGCAAATGGCTGGTCACCGCCAGCACCAGATCATGATGCGCCGGGTCCATCAATTCGACATCCGCACCGACCCGCCGCCACAATTCGGCGACGCGCTCGACCGCGGCCGGATCGGCATCGGCGGGGGGCGTGACGATGCACCAGCGGCCCTTGAACAAGGTCGCAAAGCCCGCTTCCGGCCCGCTATTTTCGGTCCCCGCGACGGGATGCGCCGGGATGATCGTCCGCCCCGGCAGCGCGGCGGCAAGCTGCGCCAGCACGTCAGCCTTGCACGACCCCACATCGCTGATGATCGCATCGGCGGGCAGATCGTCGGCAATCTCGGCGGCGACCATGCCCATCGCGCGGACGGGCACGCATAATATCACCAGATCGGCGTCGGTCACCGACGCACCCGCCGTGTCCGTGACATCGTCGCACAGGTCGATGCGCCGTGCGGTCTCGCGCACCTGCGGATCGGCGTCATGGCCCGTCACCCGCACGGTAGGCATGTTCGCCCGGATCGCGCGGGCGAGCGAGGAGCCGATCAGCCCCAGGCCGATGATGGTGACGCGAGCGAAAGGCAGCATCCTATCAGGCCGCTTCCGCCATGGCGCGCAGCTTTGCGGCGACGGCGCGGGTCTGCGCCTTCGTGCCGATGGTGATGCGCAGGCCGTTGGGCAGCCCCTGGCCGGGCAGCCAGCGGGTCGCATAGCCCTCGTCCCACAACCCCTTCATCGCCGCTTCGGCGGTCAGCTTGCCGTCGAACAGGATCAGCAGGAAATTGGTCTTGCTCGGCACCACGCGCAGGCCGTGGTTGGACAAGGCGCCGATTTCGCCCGCCAGCCATTCGCGCCAACGCGCATTATGCGTCCGGCTCGATTCGACCCAGGCGCTGTCGTTGATCGCGGCGATGGCGGCGGCCTGTCCCGCCGTCGTCACATTGAACGGCGCGCGGATGCGGTGGAGAATTTCGATGATCGCCGGGCAGGCATAGCCCCAGCCGATGCGCTCGGCGGCCAGACCATAGATTTTCGAGAAGGTGCGCGTGACCAATATGTTGGTGGCATTCTTCGCCAGGTCCAGGCCGCCATCATCCTCGCCCGCATCGAGATATTCGGCATAGGCCTGGTCCAGCACCAGCAATATGTCGGGGCGCAGACCCGCATGCAGCCGGGCAATCTCCTCGCGGCCGGTCATCGTGCCGGTGGGGTTATTGGGGTTGGCGAGGAACACGACCTTGGTCTTGTCGGTCACCGCAGCCAGCAGCGCGTCCACGTCGGTCGCATAGTCCTTGTCGGGCGCGATCACCGGCGTCGCGCCGACCCGGCGGGCCGCGATGTCATAGACCGCAAAACCATAGCGCACATAGAGGATTTCATCGCCCGGCCCGGCATAGGCGGAGGCGGCAATATGCAGCAGTTCGTCCGACCCCGTGCCATAGATGATCTGCGCCGGGTCCAACCCATGCACCGCGCCGATCGCCTCGCGCAACCGGGTCGCGGCGGGATCGGGATAGCTGGCAAGATCGGCGGTCGCCGCAACCAGCGCGGCCCGCGCGGCGGCGCCAGTGCCCAGCGGATTTTCATTGGCCGACAGCTTGATCAGCGGGCGGCCATCGTCGGCGGCGGATTTACCGGGGATATAGGGCGAAATGCCCAGGATCCAGTCCTTGGGAGCGGGATATGTCATGCCCGCGCTTTAACGCCTTCCGCGCCAAAGGCAAAGCGGCAGACCGCTTGGGGGTTTTGGGGTGTTCAGGGTCACAGGGTGAAATTCACACCGTTGCAGGGTGCATTTTTGGGGTGGATTGGTCCGAATTGTACCGGGGAAGCCATGGCAACGTCCCGGCGACGCAACAGCGACGCGACAGTGATGCGCCATGCATGCGACATCGACGCGACGGGGGTCGGTAGAGGGCGGTGTGGAAAGGGCAGAGGACTGGCGCATCGCAGAGGATAGACCAGAGAAAATCCTACATTGAAAGGGGGGACAAGGCGGCGGCGACTGGCCTTAGGGGTGTGGTGTCGAGGCGGGCAGTCTGCCTTTTTCGACCGTGGCGCTGGCCCATCCCCCGATCGGGGTAAACAGCGCCCCGCGCTGTTTAGGGCAATCCGGGAAATTGCCCGACCCCGATCGCCCCTCCCGCCTGCGGGAGGGGGAGCAAGACTTGCCGGTATGTAGCGCGGTGGGTTTTTGCCCTAAAATCCTCACCTCCATCACTAAGTGGGGGAAGGGTGTAACCCTATAGAGAGGGCGACACCCCTCCGTCTGGCTACGCCAGCCACCTCCCCTGCCAGGGGAGGATGAATGAAAACAGCCGAAGCTGTATAAAAACGTGTGGCTACGAACGAAATGAACAATTTTAGAATTAGTGTGATCCCCATCGCGCATAGAAATTATCCTGCGTCAGTATCGTGTAAACCAAAGTTGTGCGGAAGAGCATGTCATTGTCGTGTTTACACAATCTCGACCACAATGGGACGTCACCCCGGACTTGATCCGGGGTCCCGCTATTTGTGCGGAGAAAAGCGGGATGCCGGGTCAAGCCCGGCATGACGAAGGAGGAATGGGAATGAACGGTCATTTTGTGGACCTTCAGGTGACAGGCTGGCACTTGATGGTGATGCGGCTGTGGCCGCCTCTTGGCCCTGGCGGCAAGCGAGGGATGTACCAGCGGTCACTAGTTCCCAAGCGACGAAAGAGCGCACCGCATGTCAGTCTATCGGGGGTGGGTTCGCCAAGATATATTGTAACACCACCGTCTCGAAGAAGTGAAAACTCGCAGCGAAGCAACTTTTGGCCACCGCTGCAAAGCAGATTCTGAATGTGCAGTTGAGGTGCGGCGGCGACTTCGCTTCCCGCATTTGCCCAGCGAGCAGCGAGTTCGTTGCCGTTTCCGATTAGGGCATTCGATTGAAGGTCACTCCAGATTTCTGCGCGAAGTTCCCCCGCAAGTGCTTCTTCAGGATGAGCCATCTGAATATCTGGGGTTGGCGAATGGGCGCATCCCGACCCAATAGCCGAAACGAAAGATAGCAGAATGAAGGTGCGCGTCATCGCGCAGGGTTGTACCAAACAAATGTCCCCAACCCACCCCTTTCCCTCATGCCTTCAAACTCACCCGGCGGCCCTCGCGGGCGGAGCGGTAGATGGCTTCGATGACGCGGAGGTCGGCCAGGCCCTCTTCGCCGGGTACGATGACGGGCGTGCCGTTCAGCACCGCTTGCGCGAGATGGTCGAGCTGGCTTGCAAATTGCGTTTTGGGCGATGGCGGCAGGGTGCGGTCGGTGACTTTGCCGTCCTTGCGGATGCGGATCGCATGGCCGCTATAAGGGGTGGCGGGTTCCATATTGATCCACCCTTGCGTGCCGATCACGCGATAGCTGTTATGCGCCGAGCTATAGCTGGACACGCAGGTCGCCTCGATCCCCGACGGGAAGCGCAGCAGGAAGGTGATGCGGTCCTCCACGGTGCGGAAGCGCGGGTCGGCGCGGTCGGTCGACTCGATCGCCATGACGTCCACCGGTTCCTCACCGGTCAGATAGCGCACGGCATTGAGGCTGTAGATGCCGATATCCATCAGCGATCCGCCGCCCGACAGGGGCTTGTCCAGTCGCCATTGGCCCGGCTGAATGGGGAAGCCATGTTCGGCGGTGATGATCCGAGTCGGCCCGACATGGCCGCCGCGCGCCAGCTCGATTGCCAGCTGATTATGGGGTTCGAAGCGCGATCGATAGCCGATCATCAGCTTCTTGCCCGCCGTTCGGCAGGCGACGATCATCGCCTCGCATTCGGCGACCGATATCGCCATCGGCTTTTCGCATAGCATATGCTTGCCCGCCCGCGCCGCGCGGATCGTATATTCGGCGTGCATGCTATTGGGCAGGATGATGTAGACCGCGTCGATATCGGGATTGTCGGCGATGCGGTCGAACGTCTCATAGCTGTAGTGATGCGTTTTGGGCACGCCATATTGCGCGCCATATTGTTCCAGCTTGGCCGGGGTACCGCTGACCAAGGCGCTGATCCGGGCATGGTCGCATCCGGCGAAGGCGGGCATGATCTGCTTGGTGGCGTAAGAACCCAGCCCGACGATCGCATAGCCGAGCTTGCGGCCGGGCGTGGCCGCCAGTGCGGGCATGCCCGCCGCTGCGATGCCAAGGCCGACCCCGGCCATCAAGGTCCGTCGCGTCACGATGCCTTCGTCCGTCATGCTCATCTCCCAAGGGTCGGTTTGCCGATCTGAGCCGAGAATAACCCATACAAATGGCAAAGCCCACCCTTTTGCTGATCAGTCCGGCCGAGAGTCGGCGCGATCGCGCGCCGGATAATCCTCCGGTGTCACCGTGCCGACATTCGGTCGATCCTCGACATCTTCCTGCGGCTTTCCGCCGCGGGTCCGGGGATCGGGATCGTCATCGCTGGGGATGACGTCGCCCATTGGTCCCCGGCGGGGCATCTCTTCGTCCTGGGCGGCGGCGGGATCGCGCCCGTTTTCATTGCCTGGCATAGTCTGTCTCCAATATGTTTCGGCTATTCTGCCGCGATGGCCGACGAAGGCGCAAAATCGGGTTTCAGGACGATCTTGGTCACTTCATTCCGATTGTCGTGAAACATCTTGTAGCCTTTGGGCGCGTCTTCCAGGCTCATGCGATGGGAAATGAGGAAGGTCGTGTCGATCTGGCCTTCGACGATCGCGTTGAGCAGCGCGGGCATATAATGTTGCACGCTGGTCTGGCCGGTCTTGAGCGTCAGGCCCTTTTCCATGAATGCGCCCAAGGGGAATTTATCGACAAAGCCGCCATAGACGGCGGGCATCGACACGCGGCCGCCCTTGCGGCAGGCGTGGATCGCCTGGCGGATCGAATGGATGCGGTCGGTGCCCAGGAACAGGGACGCCTTGATCTGATCGACGACATTATCGACGAAGAAACCATGGGCTTCGAGGCCGACCGCATCGATGACTGCGTCGGGACCGATGCCGCCGGTCATTTCCATCAGCGCTTCATAGGTTTTCGATTCCTCGAAATTGATCGTTTCGGCGCCGAAGCGTCTGGCCAGTTCCAGCCGGTGCGGGAAATGGTCGATCGCGATGACGCGATGCGCGCCCATGAGGAAAGCCGATTGCACCGCGAAAAGGCCGACCGGGCCGCAGCCCCAGACGGCGACAGTATCGCCGGGTTCGATGTCGGCATTTTCCGCCGCCTGCCATCCGGTGGGCAGGATGTCCGACAGGAACAGGACTTGCTCATCGGTGAGGCCGTCCGGCACGACGATCGGGCCGACATCGCTGAACGGCACGCGGACATATTCGGCCTGGCCCCCGGCATAGCCGCCGGTCAGATGGCTGTAGCCGAACAGGCCGGACATGGGTTGGCCATACATTTCCTGGCCGATGTCCTGATTGTCCGCCGGATTGCCATTGTCGCACGCGGAATATTGATGCTTGCCGCAATGATAGCAGCTGCCACAGGCGATGGTGAAGGGGACGACAACGCGCTGACCTTTCTTGAGCGTCGATCCGGGGCCGGTTTCGACCACTTCGCCCATGAACTCATGGCCGAGAATATCGCCCGCCTGCATGGTGGGGATATAACCGTCATAGAGATGCAGGTCGGAGCCGCAGATGGCGGTGGATGTGATCTTGATGATCGCGTCGCGCGGATTGAGGATTTCGGGATCGTCGACCGTGTCGACGCGCACGTCATGTTTGCCGTGCCAGGTGAGGGCGCGCATCAGGCTTTCTCCTCCTGCAATTGCTTTTGGGTCCAGGCGGCCGTGGCGATTTCGCCGGTTTCCATCAGTTGCTTGAACCGGCGAAGGTCGCGCCGCGCCTGGATGGCGGGTTCGCTCTGGAACAATTTGGCGACGACCTTGCCGATGATGCCGGCGGGCGGGTCATAGGCGATCGTCGCGGTGACGATGGTGCCGCGGTCGCCCGCGTCGCGAAATTCGATGCGGCCACTATTGGGGACGTCGGCGTCATCGGTCGAGGCCCAGGCGATCAGTTCGCCTTCGCGCTTGTCCGTGATGACGGCATCCCATTCGACGGTCTTGCCCGCCGGTGCCTTGACCACCCAATGGGATCGGGTGTCGGACAGCATGTCGATCCGTTCGACATTGTCCATGAAGGCCGGCAGGTTGGTGAGGTCCGCCCAATAGGCGAACAATTCGGCGCGCGGGCGATTGATGGTGACCGTTCGGCCGAGCAGCGTGTCGCCTTTGGGTTGGGGCAGCGTATCCACGTCCTGCGTGCGCACCTCTTTGTCCTTGGAGGTGGTCGCGGGGGCGTCATCCTGTGCAATCGTCATGGCTGTTCTCCTGTCGTCATGTGCAGACGGGAAGGGGCCATCCGCCCGGACGAGCCGGGCGGACGGCGCGCGATCAGGCGTCTTCGGCCTCCAGATTGACCGACGTTTCCGCAAGTTTCGTCATGAAGGCGTCGCTTGCGTAGATGTCCTTGGTCGCGTCGCGCAGCTTCTTATCGTCGTCCTTGAGGCCGAGCGCCTTGGCGAAGGCAGCAGCGGTGCCGAACCCGGCGATGCCATAATGGGTCATGCGCTGATATTGCGCGATGATGAGGACATCGAGGACAGGGCCTTTGTCCGGCCCTTCTTCGATCACATGCTTGATCGCTTCGGCGGCGAGGCCTTCCATGCCCTTGCAATGGTCCTTGGAGACTTTCTCATCCTGACCGGCGATCAATTCTTTGAGGATCGCGGTGTGGCTGGCGATGCCCTCCTGGCTCTTCGTCAGCATGTCCTTGAGCGCGGCGTCGCTGGCTTTGGCTGTGATTTTCTTGATGACCTTGAGCATCTGGTCGTTCGCGGACCAAAGGTCTTTCAGTTCGTCGATATAGACGTCTTGCAGGCTTTCAGGGGTCGACATCGCGGTTCTCCACATCGCCGGACGGGATGTCCAACATGGGCGTGGAGCGCGTGGGGGCGAGGCGCGGTTCCTGCAAAACCGCCCAACATGATCTGGATCAGTGCGTTTGTTGGTGGCGCCTCAGGCGTATCGATCACGATAAACTGACAGGGGGTAGGGTGGTGCGGTCGAGAAGACTCGAACTTCCACGGCCTTTCGGCCACAACGACCTCAACGTTGCGCGTCTACCAGTTCCGCCACGACCGCACACTCAAAGGGAAACCGGCAGGGCCGGCATCTGGTAGGCGGTGGCCATTAGCAAAGGCTTTTGCCCCATGCAACAACCTATCTGCATCTGCGTTATGATTGATGAGATTGGGTCGGTATAATGATTGTGGGAAGGTGAGGCGCGCGATGCCGGGGCAATGGTGGATGATGTCGGGCATGACCGTGGCGGCATCGGTCGCGATGGGACTGGGGCTGGGAAGCTATGTCACCAGCCCGCAGAAAACAGCCGTTCCCGCCGAGGAATGGACCCCGGACGACGATAATGCCTATGTCGAAGCGGGACGTACCGCGTCGATATTCGGAGACAGCGGCACAAGCGACCGGGGACCAGCGGTGATTCGCTGCACTGGCTGCGGTCCGACTTTGACGGAACGGCGCTTTGCCGCCGATATGGCCGGGATCGAAGGCAGCAGCGACCCGTACGTGCAGGATTATCTGGCGCAGGACCATCCAGCGACCGATGACTCGCTGATGATCGATACCGCATCGGAAAAGCCGGTCAGCAATCCGCGATTGGATCGGTTGAAAGTCGCTGTGGCCGACCCTGTGGTGAAGCCGGTGGCGATATCACCAGGGGCGGTGGTGCAGCCGATCATCGTGCCGACGATCGACCACAACCACCCCTGACCGCTTATTCCGCAGCAACGACTTCTGTTGGGGCGTCGCTGAGCGGGTGGGCGAGGCGCGTGATCATTTCCTTCGGGCACACCTGCCAGAAATAGCGACGCCAGCGATCCCAATCATCCAATATGGTGTTCGACCATTTGCTGTCGGTCGACACCGCATGCTGGGTGATCAGCGCTTTCAGCTCCGCTTCCCAATGCGCGCTTTCCAGCCGCTGCCAGACGATGCCTTCGGGGTTGGCGCGCGACGGGAAGCTACCATCTTCGTCGAGGATGAAGGCCATGCCGCCGGTCATGCCCGCGCCGAAATTGGCCCCGGTCTTGCCCAGAATGACCGCCGTGCCGCCGGTCATATATTCGCAGCCATTGGCACCGCAACCTTCGACCACGACCTGCGCACCCGAATTGCGGACAGCGAAGCGTTCACCGGCCTGGCCCGCCGCAAACAGCTTTCCGCTGGTCGCGCCATAGAGGACGGTGTTGCCCAATATGGTGTTGTCCTTGCTCGTGAGAGGACTGGAGACAGTCGTGCGCACGACGATGATGCCGCCGGACAGACCCTTGCCGACATAGTCATTGGCGTCGCCGAACACTTCAAGCGTGATGCCCTTGCACAGGAACGCGCCCAGCGACTGGCCCGCCGACCCGCGCAGCCGGACGGTCAGATGCCCGTCTGCCAGCGTCGACATGCCGAACTTGTCGGTCACCGCCGAGGAGAGCCGCGTGCCGACCGCACGGTGGGTGTTGCGCACCGTATAGGTCAGCTGCATTTTCTCGCCACGCTCGAACACGGCCTTGGCATCGCGCATCATCTGCGCGTCCAGGCTGTCGGGCACGTCGTTGCGCCATTGGGTCAGCGAAAAACGGCGCTGGTCGTCGGGGGCATCCACCTTGGCCAGGATCGGGTTGAGATCCAAGTCATCGAGATGCTCGGCCCCGCGATTGACCTGCTTGAGCAACTCCGTCCGCCCGATCACTTCGTCCAGGCTGCGGAAGCCCAGCCGCGCCAGCACTTCGCGCACTTCTTCGGCGATGAAGGTCATCAGGTTGATGACCTTTTCGGGCGTGCCCGTGAACTTCTGCCGCAGTTTTTCATCCTGCACGCACACGCCGACGGGGCAGGTGTTGCTGTGGCATTGGCGCACCATGATGCAGCCCATGGCGACGAGGCTGAGCGTGCCGATGCCGAACTCTTCCGCGCCCAGGATCGCGGCGATGACGATGTCGCGCCCGGTCTTGAGCCCGCCATCGGTGCGCAGCTTCACCCGATGCCGCAACCCGTTGAGAGTCAGCACCTGATTGGCTTCCGACAGGCCCATTTCCCAGGGCGTACCGGCATATTTGATGCTGGTCTGGGGGCTGGCGCCCGTCCCGCCGACATGGCCCGCGATCAGGATGACGTCGGCATGCGCCTTCGCCACGCCCGCCGCAACCGTGCCGATGCCCGCCTGGCTGACCAGCTTGACGCAGACCCGCGCACGCGGGTTGATCATCTTGCAGTCGTAGATGAGCTGGGCCAGATCCTCGATCGAGTAGATGTCGTGATGCGGCGGCGGCGAGATGAGCGTCACGCCGGGCGTCGAATGGCGCAGCTTGGCGATGAACTCGGTCACCTTGAAGCCGGGCAGCTGTCCGCCCTCGCCGGGCTTGGCGCCCTGGGCCACCTTGATCTCGATTTCTTCGGCCGATGCCAGATATTCGGCATGGACGCCGAACCTACCGCTAGCGATCTGCTTGATGACCGAATTGGCGTTGTCGCCATTTTCATAGGGCTTGAAGCGGTTGGCATCCTCGCCGCCTTCGCCGGACACGGCCTTGGCCCCGATCCGGTTCATGGCGATGGCCAGCGTCTCATGCGCTTCGGGCGACAGTGCGCCGAGCGACATGCCGGGCGTCACGAAGCGCTTGCGGATTTCGGTGGTGGCTTCCACCTCGTCGATCGGCACGGCTTCGCGGGCGAAGTTGAACTCCATAAGGTCGCGCAGATAGACGGGCGGCAAGTCGCGCACGCCGCGCGAAAATTGCAGATAGGTCGAATAGCTGTCGGTCCCGACCGCGGTCTGCAACAAGTGCATCAGCTGCGCCGAATAGGCATGCGCCTCGCCGCCGTCGCGCTGGCGGTAGAAGCCGCCGATCGGCAGGCGAACGACCGCGCTGTCGAAGGCTTTTTCGTGCCGCAGCATCGCGCTGTAATGCAGCGAGGCATAGCCTTCGCCCGAAATCTTCGCCGGCATGCCGGGGAAGAGATCATTGACGAGCGCGCGCGAAAGCCCGACCGCTTCGAAATTATAGCCGCCACGATAGCTGCTGATAACCGCGATGCCCATTTTGGACATGATCTTGAGCAGGCCTTCGTTGATGGCCGTGCGATAGCGTTCGAAACAGGCGTCGAGCGACAGATCGCCGAACAGGCCGCGCGCATGGCGATCGGCAATGCTGGCCTCGGCCAGATAGGCGTTTACCGTGGTCGCGCCGACGCCGATCAACACCGCGAAATAATGGGTGTCGACCGCTTCGGCACAGCGCACGTTGATCGACGCATAGGAGCGCAGCCCCTTGCGCACCAGATGGGTGTGGACTGCCGCCGCCGCCAGCACGCCCGCAATGGCAGCACGATCGGCATCGACATTTTCGTCGGTCAGGAAGATTTCGGTGCGGCCTTCGCGGACCGCCTGTTCGGCTTCCTCGCGGATGCGGGCGATCGCCGCACGCAACTGCTCCTGCCCGCCGCTGGCGGGGAAGGTGCAGTCGATCTGCGCCACCGCCGGGCCGAAATGCGCCTTCAACCGCGCCCATTCCGCGCTCGTCAGCACCGGCGATTCCAGCACCAGCACATGGCTGTTCTGCGCATCCTGCTCCAGGATATTGTGCAGGTTGGAAAAGCGCGTTTTCAGGCTCATCACATGCCGTTCGCGCAGCGGGTCGATCGGCGGGTTGGTGACCTGACTGAAATTCTGGCGGAAGAAATGGCTGATCGTGCGCGGCTTGTCGGAAATGACCGCCAGCGGCGTGTCGTCGCCCATCGATCCGATGGCTTCCTTCGAATCCTCGACCATGGGGGCGAGGATCAGTTCCAGATCCTCCAGCGTCAGATTGGCCGCCACCTGCCGCCGCGTCAGCTCCGCCTTGTCCCAGCCGGGCAGAGCAGTCGGCGCGTCGGTCAGGTCGTCGATCGCCATGAAATCCTTGATCAGCTCGCCATAGGGGCGCTCGCTCGCGATCCGATCCTTGATCGCGGCGTCGTCATACAGTTCGCCTTCCTGCAGGTCGATCGCGATCATCTGGCCCGGACCCATGCGGCCCTTGCGCACGATGGTCGTTTCGGGAACCACGACCATGCCGGTTTCCGATCCCACGATCAGCAGATTGTCGCCGGTCAGCGTGTAGCGCAGCGGGCGCAGCGCGTTGCGATCGACGCCTGCCACGACCCAGCGGCCATCGGTCATCGCCAGCGCGGCGGGGCCGTCCCACGGCTCCATGACGGAGGCGAGATATTCATACATGTCGGCGTGAGGCTTGGGCAGTTCGGCGCTTTCGCTCTGCCAGGCTTCGGGCACCAGCATCAGCTTGGCGGTCGGCGCATCGCGGCCAGAGCGGCAGATCGCCTCGAACACGGCGTCGAGCGCCGCAGTGTCGGACGCGCCTGCCGGGATCACCGGCTTGATGTCCTCCGACTGCTCGCCAAAGGCGAGGCTCGCCATCTTGATCTCGTGGCTCTTCATCCAATTCTTGTTGCCGCGGATCGTGTTGATCTCGCCATTATGGGCGAGCGTGCGGAACGGTTGGGCCAGCCACCATTGCGGGAAAGTGTTGGTCGAATAGCGCTGATGGAAGATGGCGACGCGGCTTTCGAACCGCTCATCCTGCAGGTCGGGATAGAAGACCGACAGCGATTCCGCGAGGAACAGCCCCTTGTAGATGATCGAGCGGCACGACAGCGAACAGACATAGAAGTCGTTGATCTGCGCGGCGATCACCTGCTTCTCAATCCGGCGGCGGATGAGGTAGAGATCCTTTTCGAACTCGGCCTGGTCGCGCTCTTCGGGCATTGGCCCGGCGATCATGATCTGCTCGATTTCAGGCCGCGTACGCTGCGCCTTCTCGCCGATGACGGATACGTCCACCGGCACCTGGCGCCAGCCATAGATGGTATAGCCCGCGTCGATGATCTCGCTCTCGACGATGGTGCGGCAGGTTTCCTGGGCGGACAGGTCGGTGCGCGGCAGGAAGATCATGCCGACGGCGAGGCGATTGGGCAGCGGCTTGTGGCCGGAGTCGGCAATAGCATCGTCAAAGAAGCGCACCGGCAGATCGACATGGATGCCAGCGCCATCGCCGGTCTTGCCATCGGCATCGACCGCGCCGCGATGCCACACGGCCTTCAGCGCATCGATCGCGGAGGCGACCACGCGGCGGCTGGGACGGCCATCAGTGGCGGCGACGAGGCCGACGCCGCAGGCATCGCCTTCCAGATCGGGATGATACATGCCCTCGGCGGCGATCCGCGCGCGTTCTTCGGGGCTTGCCATGAAGGGAGTGTCAGTCATGATCGCCATCCTATTCTTCCGTTCGGTTCGAGCTTGTCGAGAACCCCTGCGCCTCGTTCTCGACAAGCTCGAACCGAACGGGCTGGGGTGGAATGAGGGCGCTTAGGCCGCGACGCTTTCGCTGGTCTTGGCCTTGGCCTTGAGATATTTGTGCATATGCTCGGTCACATCGCGCCCATCGCGGATCGCCCACACTACCAGGCTTGCGCCGCGCACGATGTCGCCGGCTGCAAACACGCCATCCACGCTGGTCATCATCGTCTTGTGATCGACGCGCAGCGTGCCCCAGCGGGTGACCGACAGGTCGTCCGCGCCGAACAGCTTGGGCAGTTCTTCGGGGTCATAGCCCAGTGCCTTGATGACCAGATCGGCCTCTAGCGTATGTTCGCTGCCGGGATCGGGTTCGGGGGCGCGGCGGCCGGAGGCGTCGGGGGCACCCAGGCGCATCTTGGTGACCTTTACGCCGGTGACATGATCGGTGCCTTCGAATGCGATCGGCGCGGTCAGCCAGACGAATTCGACGCCTTCTTCCTCGGCATTGGCGACTTCGCGCTGCGATCCGGGCATATTGTCGCGGTCGCGGCGATAGAGGCATTTGACCGACTTCGCCCCCTGGCGGATCGCGGTGCGGACGCAGTCCATCGCGGTGTCGCCGCCGCCGATGACGACGACATTCTTGCCCGTGGCGAGCAGCGTGCCGTCTTCATGCTCCGGCACGGCATCGCCGAACCCGGCTTTGTTGGAGGCGGTGAGATAATCGAGCGCCTTGACCACGCCCGGCGCGCCTACGCCCGGCGCGCGGATGTCGCGCGGCTTGTAGACGCCGGTCGCGATCAGGATCGCGTCATGCTTCTCGCGCAGGGTTTCGAGCGTCGCGTCGCGGCCGACCTCGAAATTTTCTTGGAAGACGATGCCGCCATCCTTCAAGCGCTGGACGCGGCGCATGACGATGTCCTTTTCCAGCTTGAAGCCGGGGATGCCATAGGTCAGTAGCCCGCCGGCGCGATCATGCCGGTCATAGACATGCACCTCATGCCCCGCCGCGCGCAGATATTCCGCCGTGGTGAGACCCGCAGGCCCAGCGCCGATCACGCCGATCGACTGGCCGGTGGGCTTGCCCGCGACCAAGGGTTCGACCCAGCCTTCCTTCCAGGCGGTGTCGGTGATGTATTTTTCGACCGAGCCGATGGTGACGGCACCGTGCCCTGAAAATTCGATGACGCAATTGCCCTCGCACAGCCGATCCTGCGGGCAGATGCGGCCGCAGATTTCGGGCATGGTGCTGGTCAGGTTCGACAGTTCATAGGCTTCGCGCAGGCGGCCTTCGGCGGTCAGGCGCAGCCAGTCGGGGATGTGGTTGTGCAGCGGGCAATGGGTCGAGCAATAGGGAACGCCGCATTGCGAGCAGCGTGACGCTTGCTCCTCGGCCTTGTCCAGTATGAAGCTGCGGCTGATTTCCAGAAAATCGTCGGCGCGGTCGTCGGCTGCGCGCTTTTCCGGGTAGGCTTGTCCCTTGCCCACGAATTTCAGCATCGGATTGTCGGCCATCGCTCGCCCCTGACTAAAGTTTCAGCGGCGCGCATAGCATAAAAACCCGCAGAGTCACGCGGATTCTGATATTTAGGACAGTAATACTGACTATAAAATCGCGGTTATCGCGGTTAGTTGCGAAATGATCGCAACAAAGCGCGTGATAAATAGACCGTTTCGGCCCTATCTTGCGCCCAGCCAGATCAGGGCCGCAATCCCGGCGATGATTCGATACCAGGCGAAGGGGGCGAAGCCATGTTTTGACACCAGCCCCACGAACCAGCGAATGACCAGCAAGGCGACGATGAACGAGACGACAAAGCCCAGCGCGATGCTGTCCCAGCCGACCGCGGCGCTAGTGATCCGGTCGCCCTTCTTGATCAGTTCCAGCGCGGTCGCGCCCAGCATCGTCGGGATGGCGAGGAAGAAGCTGAACTCGGC
Source organism: Sphingobium sp. KKT206 (assembly GCF_055640555.1). Classification (NCBI taxonomy): domain Bacteria; kingdom Pseudomonadati; phylum Pseudomonadota; class Alphaproteobacteria; order Sphingomonadales; family Sphingobiaceae; genus Sphingobium; species Sphingobium sp. KKT206. Next base: position 2,624,294 of record NZ_CM145764.1, on the reverse strand, counting down.
CGCCGTGCGCCGCTCCACGCCCAGCATCAGCGCGCCCATGATGGTCGCGCCCGACCGGCTGACGCCGGGCACCATGGCCAGGCACTGGATGAAGCCGATCGCCAGCACGCGCACCATGGGAATATCGGCGATGCCGTGAAAACGCTGCTCCTTGACCGCCCGCTCGATCAACAGGATGGCGATGCCGCCGACGATCAACGCCCAAGCGACGATTTGCGGCGCACCCAGCATGATCTCGATATAGTCATGCAGCGCCAGGCCGATGACGGCCGAGGGGATGAAGGCGATCAGCAGATTGCGCAGGAAGCGCCAACTCACCGGCTCGCGCCGCAGCAGTCCCATGCCCACCGCCCAGAAAGTGCGCCAATAGAGCACTACCACCGCCAGGATCGCGCCCAGCTGGATCACGACGTTGAACATCGCCCAGGTCGCGGAATCATAGCCGAGCAATTCGCTGGCGAGGATAAGATGCCCGGTGGAGGACACCGGCAGAAACTCGGTCAGCCCCTCGACGATGCCGAGCAGGATGACGGTCAGATAATGCAGGTCCATGGGTTTCTTTCCAAACTCCTTCCTTTGCAGGAGGGATCGTCGCGAAATTCGTCATAGCCAGATTTTTACGTCATCCCCGCGAAGGCGGGGATCAATCTCCCTACCTGACATTATAGCGATAAGGCGGGAGATGGATTCCCGCCTGCGCGGGAATGACGATGGTATGGGCTGCTATCTATATTTCACCAAAATCCCCCTGCATGGGGGATGATGACGTCAGGCGCTGGCGCGACCGGCGAAGCGGCCATGTTTGCGGTAGCGGACCATCCACTTGTCGGCGACGCCGTCCATCGGCGTGGCGACGACGCCCAGCGCGTCGAGCCCCTTGGCGCCATCTGCCACGACATTGTCGCGGCCGAGCATCGCCAGCTGATCGCCGGTGATCGGGCCACCCGGCAACATCGTCAGCATTTTGGCGATGCCGTTTGGCACCTCCACCAGCGCCTTCTCGCGGCCGACCGCCTTGGCGATCCACTGGTTGATCTCGCGCATGCTCCTGACCTGCGGCCCGCCCAGTTCATAGGTTTCGCCACCATGGACGCCGGGCTGTTCCGCCGCATTGGCGATGGCGTGGGCGACATCAGCGACATAGACCGGCTGAAACTTTGTCGCCGCGCCGATCACCGGGATGACCGGCAGCATGCCGATGATCTCGGCAAAGCGGTTGAGGAATTGGTCTTCCGCGCCGAATATGATCGACGGGCGGATGATGGTCGCGGCCGGGAATGCGGCCTTGACCGCCGCTTCGCCCGCCGCCTTGGATCGGCCATAGGCGGACGGGCTTTCCGGGTCCGCGCCGATCGCCGACATATGCACGAGCGCGGTGACGCCAGCGTCCGCCGCGGCCTTGGCGACATTGGCCGCGCCGCGATGGTGGAAGGCGTCGAAGTCGCCCTTCAATATGCCGACCAGGTTGATGACGACATCGCTGCCCGCGATGGCGCGCGCCACGCTGGCGGGATTGCGGATGTCGGCGGCGATGAACTGGACTTGGCCAAGGCCCCCTAGCGGTTTGACCCGCAGCGCCGTGGAGGGATCGCGCTGTGCGATCCGCACCCGCGCGCCGCGCGCCAGCAGCGCCTGTGCCACCTGGCGACCGACAAAGCCGCCGCCACCGAACACCGTTACCAGACTGTCTTTCATCACCTGTCCCACGTCCGTTCGAAAAGGAATATGCTGGCTTTTCCCTTGCCCCAGCCGCGCGGCGCTGACAACCGCTTAGCGCGTGTTTGGAAATGCGCAAAAGGGCGCATTTCGAAGTCCGCACCGGCCCTCACCCCCACCCGGCCACCCATATGATACTGCCGTCGGGTGGCCGGGTGGGGGTGAGGGCCGGTGCGGAAGAATGCGCGAAGGCGCATTCCCAAATAAACGTCTTACCCGATCCAACCCTGAAGATCGGCGATCATCCACAGGCCAAGGATCAGGAACAGCAGCGCGGCGCCGACCTGCAATGCGCGCATCGGGACTTTTTTCGCCAGCGCTTCGCCGAACAATACGGCCGGGACATTGGCGACCATCATGCCCAGCGTCGTGCCCATCGTTACGGCAAGCAGATTGTCGAACCGCGCGCCGAGCGCAATCGTCGCCACCTGCGTCTTGTCGCCCATCTCGACCAGGAAGAAGGCGATCAGCGTGGTTATGAACACGCCCGCGCCGGATGGTGCCTTGAGCGGCGCATCTTCATCGATCTTGTCGGGCACCAATGTCCAGGCGGCCATGGCGATGAAGCTGATCGCTACCGCATAACGGAACCAGCCCTGCGTCAATATGCCAGCGATCGAATGGCCAAGCAGCGCTGCGAGGAAATGATTGGCCAGCGTCGCGAACAATATGCCCAGGATGATCGGCACAGGCTTTCGAAAGCGGGTGGCGAGCAACATGGCGAGCAATTGCGTCTTGTCGCCCATTTCGGCGAGCGCGACGAGGGCGGCGGAGGTGAACAGGGCTTCCATCAGGCATATCCGGGGCCGGGCGGAGGTGAATGACGCAATGCCACCGTCGTCCCCCGCCCGGCCGGGCATGGAACGTCGATGCCATTGGTCTCGCCTTACGCGGTCCTGCCCGCGTCCCTCATGCCATGACCTCTCGGCCAAATATGTTGACATAAGGCCCGTTCCATAGCGCGGAACGGCTGGCTACTCCCCAGATGACGGGTCGTGCTTAGGTCAAAGACGCAATTTGTGCAAGACGCTCAGGGTTCGCCACGGCTTTGCTGCATCCGCCGTTCGGCAAACCATTGTTCCAGCATCTTGGCGGTGCAGCCGGTGGCGCCATTGGCCCCGTTCACCGAACAGCTGTTGGGCAGATTCTGCCGCTGGACGCTTTCCATGGTGGCGACTTGGCTACCCCAGCCGGGGCCGCCCGATACGGCGGGCTTTTCGCGCAGCTTCTTGGGGATGCGATAACGCTCCGCCTCCGGCCTGCGCGCGCATACGACGATTTCGTCGCCTTCGCCCTGCGGGCAGGGATCATCGCCATAGACGAGAAGGTTGATGGTGCGTTCCGGTGGCGGTTCCGCCTGGGCGAACACCGGGGAGGACAGCAGCGGGGTCAGCAGCAGGCCGACCAGGGGAAGAACGACATGATGTCGCATGGGATCATATTCCTTCATACCCCTGTAGGAACCGGGGGTGCCCAAATCCCCGGCTGGTCGGTTTTGAGACGACGACCGATGCGTAAAACCGTCAGGGTTGCGTCGGACTATTGCTCTGTTGCTGTGCGGCCTTTTCCTCGGCCTTCACCCGTGCCTCGATCGCTTCGCTGTCCGCATCGATCGTGGACAGGCGCTTGGCGCGTTCGGCCTCGACCAGATCCTTCCAGCTGGCATTGTCGAGCGCCTGACGCTCAGCCTTGGCGAGCCGGGCGAGTTGAGCAAAACACCCGGTCGCCCCGCCGCCGCCCGATGGCGAGCAGCTTTCCGTGCCCGACCGTCCGACATATTCCATCGAGCGCACCCGTTCGCCCCAGGCCTGGTTGCTCGGCTTGTTGGGGTCGCCGCGCAGCGGTTCGGGTATGCGATAGCGTTCCGCTTCGCCCTTGCGCGCGCAGACGACGATTTCCTCGCCCTGGCTGGGCGGGCAGGCATCTTCGCCATAGACGATGACGATATTGACCTTCTCATTGTTCGGGTCGGTCACGGCGGTTGGCGCGGTCGGCTGTTGCGCCATGGCAGGGACGGCGGCGGCCAGCAGCGCCAGGGCTGCGATCATCGGGGTCTTGGTCATTCGTCCGTCCTTTTCAGATGCGTTTCGACAACGCGATGGCGGCCCGGCATCCCAGACGGATCGCGCCGGATAACAGGGGGTAGGCCGGTGCCTGTTCCGCGCCATGGGCCAGCGCGGCGTCACGATGCTCGACTTCCTCTGCCTGGAAATCCGCGATGGCCTCGGAGAGTTCCGCATCATCGGTGCCGAGTTGCTCTAACTGCTCGGCATAATGGCGGTCGATCTCGGTTTCGATGGCGGCGGTGCAGGCCATGGCGGCTTTCGGGCCGATGGCGGCGGTGACGGCACCAAGCGCGAAGCCTGCGACATTCCAGATCGGCGAAAGCGCCGTGGGACGCACGCCGCGCCGGGCGATCATGGCGTCGAACGTCGCGCGATGCCGTTCCTCCTGCGCCGCCATGCCCGCGATGATACGGGCATAGGGGTGGCGGTCGCCCATCACCGCCAACTGCCCGGCATAGATGCGGGTCGCGCCATATTCCCCCGCCTGATCGACGCGCAGCATGGAATCGCGCGCGCCATCGGGCAAGCGCTGGCCGGGGCGAGGAAAGTCGTTCGATCCGCTCATGCGTGACGTCCCTTCTTGCTTAGCAGTGTCAAGATGGCGACCGCGCCACCCAGCGACAAGAGGCCATTATAGCCTGCGAGCGAGATGCCCAGCAGGCTCCAGGGCGCGACGTCGCATCGCGTGATCGGCGTCGCCATGATCTGCGTCAATATGTCTGACGCGCTGCCGCCGGTCGGCGTGGTGGAGCAGGCGGTCAGCCCCTCCCACCAGCCATATTCGACGCCGGCATGAAACAGGCCGATGCCGCCGCTGATCGCGATGGCAATGGCGGCCAGTGCGGTGAAGATGGCGCTGGTCCGCGGCGTTGCCTTTGTCGCAAAGGCCAGCAACGCGAGCGGGATCGCGGCCATATGCGGATAACGCTGCCACCAGCACATTTCGCACGGGTGCAGACCGCCCATATATTGGGAGGCGTAGGCACCGCCCAACAGGGCGACGGGCAGCAACAGCGCGATGGCGCGGGCAAGGGGGAGTCTGCTCATCACCCCCACTTAGACACACCCGCACCTTTCGTCATGCTGAACTTGTGGGGGCGTTACTTCGCCCCCGGCTTGCGTGCCGCGACCTGCGCCTGCGCGATCGTCGCGCCGGGCGTGCTGGCAAGGCGCGCGATCGTCTTGAGCGCATAGTCGAGCTGGAAATCCTCAATGCCCTGCTTTTTCAGCTCCTCGGCCGTCATGGTGAAGCGCGGATCGTCCTTCGCATCTTCTTCCAGCGCCTTATCGTCGGTCTTGATCTCGTTGATCAGATGACGGCGCAGGTCGCTTTCGCGATATTTGGGCCGGTTCTTGTAATCGGGGTCGGACAATTGCGGCACGCGGATGTCAGGCTGAATGCCGCCTTCCTGCACGCTGCGACCCGACGGCGTATAATAGCGCGCCGTGGTCAGCTTGAGCGCGCTGGTGTTGCTGAGCGGCAGCATCGTTTGCACGCTGCCTTTGCCGAAGCTGCGTTCGCCCATCACCAGGCCGCGATGCTGGTCCTGCAAGGCGCCTGCGACGATCTCGGAGGCGGAGGCCGAGCCTGCGTCCACCAGCACGATCACCGGCAAGCCCTTGGCGTCGTCGCCGGGCTTGGCATAATAGCGCTCGACATCGCCCTTGGCCCGGCCGCGTTGCGACACGATTTCGCCGCGCTCCAGGAAGATGTCGCTGACGGTTACCGCTTCGTCCAGCAGTCCGCCGGGGTTGGAGCGCATGTCGAGGACATAGCCGGTGGGCTTGTGACCCAGCGATTTGTCGATGCTGCGGATCGCCTGGCGCACGTCGGCCCCGGTATTGGCCGAGAAACTGACGATGTTGATGACGCCGATATTATTCTTCACTTCCCATTTGACGGGCTTCAACTGAATGATCTCGCGCGTCAGCGTCAGGTCGATCGGCTTGTCGCGGCCCGCGCGCACGATGGTCAGCTTGAGCGCGGTGCCCGGTGCGCCGCGCATCTTGTCGACCGCCTCGTCCAGCGTGCCGCCATAGATGAGTTGCCCGTCGATATGGGTGATATAGTCGCCTGCCTTGATCCCCGCGCGCCAGGCCGGGGTGTCCTGCGTCGGTGCGATGACCTTGACCGCGCCATCTTCCTGCGTGACCGACAGGCCGAGGCCGCCATAGCTGCCCTCCGTCTGGGTGCGCAGATTCTGGAAATCGCGCGCATCGAGGAAGCTGCTGTGCGGATCGAGGCTGGCCAGCATCCCGTCGATCGCGCCCTTGATCAGCTTTTCATCGTCGACCTTCTCGACATAATCGCTGCGGACCTTCTGGAACACGTCCATAAATTCATCGAGCGCCTTGTAGCTCGATGCTTCCCCCGCCGCGAAAGTTGCCGTGGCGACAGGAATGAGCGCAAGCGCCCCAAGCGCAAGCGCGCCATGGAGGAAGGTCGATTTCATGGGCATCCTTGATTCCGGCATCATCGTCCCGTCATAAGCCGATTCGCGTCCCGACGCAAAAGCGCGCTTCGACCAATGTCGCGCAGTGTCGATGAGCGTCGGGTTAACGGGGATTCCTCACCCCAAGCCCACCAGCGGTACGATGTCCACCGGACGGCCATTGCGGCGCAGTTCGATCGTCACCGTTGGGCGACCCTGGCCGGTGATGCCGACGGGATCGCCCTGACGCACCGTATCGCCGACCTGTGCGGTGACGCGGTGGAGGCCGGTGATCAGGGTAGTCCAGCCCTGGCCATGGTCGATGATCAAGATCTGGCCATAGCCGCGATAGGGGCCGGCAAAGGCGATGCGGCCTGCGGTCGGCGCGACGGTCTGGGCGCCGGGTTGGGTCACGAGGCTGAGGCCGCGTGATCGCACGCCGCCGTCATTCACTTCTCCCATGCCGGTAACGAGTTGGCCGATGACGGGCAGGCGGTAGGGTGGGGGTCCACCTGTTGCGCGGACTGTTTCGGGCGCGGGCGCGCCGGTCTGATCCGGGCGGGCGGGGCGGAGCAGCGGGCCGGGGAGCGCGGCGAGCCGTTCGCGCAGGTCGCCTGCATCCTCCAGCCGGTCCATCAGGTCGACAATGTCGCGGGCGCGTTCGCCCAGCGCCAGCGCGCGCTCGCTTTCAAGCCCGGCATTGGCGCGATAGTCGCGCGCGGCGACGCGCTTTTGCGTTTCCAGCGCGGCGAGCGCGGCTTGCCGTTCGCGGCGGTCGGCCTGCGCCTGCGTCAGCGCACCGGCGGCCTGCTGCGCGGTCGCGCGCAGCGCGCGGCTGCGGGCGAGTTCGGCGCGCAGTCCGGCTGTGCGCTGCTGGATGACGGGCAATATCTGTCCCAGCACCGCGCGCATATGCACGGCGTCGGTCACCGATCCGGGCTGCACCAGCGCCAGCGCCATCGGGCGGCGGGCCATCATCTGCAGCGCGGCGGTGAGGCGCACCACCGGCTCCTGCCGAGCGGCCAGCCGCGCCGCCTGGGCTCGCTGCATCCGCGCGATGATGGCGATGCGGGCCTGCGCCGCTTGAATATCGGCTTCGGCCTGCTGGATGCGCGCGGCGGTGGCGGCGGCGCGACGGCGGGCCTGCTCGGCATCGTCGCGCGCGGCGCTGGCCTGTTGCTCCAGCCGGGCGGAGCGATCGCGCGCTTCGTCGGACTGGCGGCGGGCGGCCTTGAGCGCGGCCTGTTCCTGCGCTAACGTGGTGCCTGCGGTGCCGGGCAGGATGATCGCGGCGTCATCGGCGGCAGGCAAGCGCGTGGCGGCCAGCGCCACAAGGGCAAGAAGCCCGCCGGTGATGATCGCCCCCCGTTTCACGCCGCTATCCTTCGCGATGATAGGGGTGGTTGGCAAGGATGGAACAGGCGCGCCACAATTGTTCGGCCAGCATCGCGCGGGCCATCATATGCGGCCAGGTCATCGCGCCGAATGCGATCAGCAGGTCGGCATTGGCCCGGTCGGCGTCGTCGAATCCATCCGCCGCGCCGATCAGGAAGCGGCATTCGCGGGCGCCCGCGTCGCGCCAGCCTTCCAGCCGCCGGGCGAACTCCATCGAGCCAAGCTGCCGCCCTTTTTCATCGAGCATCACCGTTACAGTGCCAGGCGCGGCAGGCGGCAGCTTGCCACCCCGGTCGAGCATTTCGGTGATCTTGTGCGGCATGGTCAACCGCTTGGCATAGCGGTCGACCAGATCGGCTTCAGGGGAGCGCCCGATTTTCCCGCGCGCGATGATGTGGAGGAGCATGGCGCTCCTCCTAGCCCGTCATCGCTCGCCTGTCGAAGGGTTCAGGCTGTCCCTGCAACCGGTGCATCGACAAAGCCCCACATGCGTTCCAGATTGTAGAAGCTGCGCACTTCGGGCTTGAAGAGATGGACGATCACGTCGCCCGCGTCGATCAGGACCCAGTCTGCGACCGGCAGCCCTTCGACCCGCGCCGAACGGCCGGTTTCCTTCTTGATCCGTTCAGCGAGATGCTGGGCAATCGCCGCGACCTGACGCGACGAGCGGCCGCTCGCGATCACCATATAATCGGCGATGCTGCTCTTGCCTTCCAGGGGGATGGAGATGGTTTCCTGCGCCTGGTCGTCGTCGAGCGACTGCATGACGAGGGCGTGCAGGGCGGCCACGCTATCGGCCGATGCGGCCGTGTCGTTGGCGGGGTGGGGTCTGGTCAAAAAGGCTCCATTCTAGATCACTAACCGGCGCGTGAGCGGATCTCGCGCACACGATGTTTCATATTCGCGATGCCAGAGGGGGTCCGCCTGCCGAAGCAGGGTCGCCGATCTTGGATCAGGGCGAAAGCGCAAAAGCACGAGCGCCGGTGGTCTCCAATTCGTCCAGTCTGCACTCTGGCGCGGGGACCGGACGAAGCGCCGCAGCCAGCTCATGGCCGCAGAGCCATAGGCAGCGCTATCATAGCCTGGACGGGCGATCACGGCAATGGGCATTTGCCGGGCGATGCCGCGCCAGTCGCGCCAATCGCCAAATTGCGCGAGATTATCGGCCCCCATCAGCCAGATGAAGCGGTTTTTGGGGTAGCGGCGAGTGACGGCGCGCAACGTGTCGCTGGTGTAGCGGGTGCCAAGCTGCGCTTCGATCGCGGTCGCGCGAATCGGTGCGCGGCGGGCGATTTGCTGGGCGTGGGCCAGCCGGGCGGGGAGGGGGGCCATGCCCGCGCGCGGCTTGAGCGGATTGCCGGGGGAGACGAGCCACCAGATTTCATCCAGGCCAAGCGCCTTGGCCGCGAACAGCGATATGGCGCGATGGCCGCCATGGGCGGGATTGAAGGAGCCGCCCAGCAGGCCGATCTTTGTCATGGCTCTTGCCATGCCAGCGGAGAAGCAGGGGGGCAAGAGATGGGCAGCGCGCCTTAGCGGCTGAACGCCGCCTTATGCGGCATGGGATAGGGGATGCGGTCCAGTTTGGCGATGAGGTCGGCAAAGGGATGGTCGGCCTCAGCCTGTTTTGACCGGCGCGGCATGTGCGGTTCGACAGGCACCGCGCGCGACGGGGGCGCACGCCTAAAGATCAATCGCTTCCACATGGATGGTCTCCGACCCTTGTCTCTCAACCCTTACGGCTTTGATTTTCAAGGCTTCATACAGAAGAGACGCAGGCGGAGGGTGGTTGGTTCCGCAGCGTTATTCCGCTGCGTCGGGCAGGGCGCGCAGCGCTTCAGGCGATGCGGGGTCGCGCACCAGCGCCTCGACCGGGCCAAGCTCGTCCAATTCCTTGCCGCCGGTATCTATATTGAGATCGCGCAGCTTACGCCCGGTCACCAATACCCGGCCCTCAAAACTGCCGACGAAGGCGTTATAATCCCCGACCGCGCCGTGGAGCCGATTGCCCAATTTCTTGAGCGATCCGGCGGCGGCGGCGAGGCGTTCATAAAGCTGCTTGCCTAGTTCGGCGACTTCGCGTGCCTGATCCTGCAATTTTTCACGTCGCCACTGGCTGGCGAGCGTGCGGGCGAGTGGCAGGAAGGTGGACGGGCCGCAGATGATGACGCGGTTGCGCGCGGCGCGCTCCCACAGATCCATGTCGGCTTCGAGCGCGGCGGTGACGAAATTGTCGCCCGGCACGTACATGATGACGAAGTCTGGCGCTTTGTCGAACTGTTCCCAATAGGCCTTGCGCCCCAGCGCGTCGGCATGGGTCCGCATCGCGCGAGCATGGTCGGCCATATGGGCGTCACGCAGCGCCGAATCGACTTGGTCGACGGCGTTCAGATAGGCGACGAGCGAGCATTTGACGTCGACCACCATCTGCTGGTCGCCGGGCAGGTTGATGATGAAGTCAGGCCGCAACCGGCCGTCTTCCACCGTGACCGACACTTCCTCGCTGAAATCGACATGGGCCGACAGGCCAGCGGCCTCGATCAGATTCTTGAACTGCTGTTCGCCCCAGCGGCCGCGCGTCTTGGGCGCAGCGCGCAGCGCGTTGACCAGCTTGGCGGTCTCTTCACGCACCTGCCCTTGGCCCAAATGCACCTGTTGTACCGCTTCGCGCAGTTCGGCATAGCTGCCGACACGGTCCTTCTCGACCCGTTGCAACCCTTCCTCATAGCGTTTGAGCGTGGTTTCGACGGGCGAGAGCAACGTCTTCAATTGCGCCTCGCTCTTCTCGTTCGCCTGCGCGAAACGCTGGTCTGCGCGGTCGAGAAACGTCTTTTGCGCCTCGCCCAGCAGCTTGCCGCCAATCTCGCTGAATTGGGCGGAAAGCTGCTCCTTGGCATCCTTGAGCGCGGCGATCTGCGCTTCAAAGGCTTCGGCGCGCGCCTGCGTGTCGGACTGGAGCGCGGCCAGTTCGCGGAGCGCCGCCTCGCGCTCGGCCTGCGCGGCCTCGAAACGCTGCTGTGCGCTGGTCTGGATCGTGTCGAGGCGCTGCGCCGAGGCGACCTGCGCGGCGTCGAGCCGGGCAATCTGCGCATGGGCCTGCGCCACCCGTTCCTGCTCCACCGCCAATTCGGCGATCGCGCCATTGCGCTGCGTGCTGGCGACTTCCAGCCGCGCGGCCAAGTCCGTCTTCTCCGCCACCAGCGGTGCGAGCATCCGCCCACGCAACAGCCACCCCGCCGCCAGCCCGACAAGCAATGCGACCAGAATCAGGAGGGCGGAAAGGCTGTCCATAAATTTCCCTTTGCAGAACGAAAAGGGAACTTAGCGGGGGGAGGGGGTGGGGGCAAGGGGTGATGGGTAAGGATGAACCTTGTTCCGTTCGCCCTGAGCCTGTCGAAGGGCCACACTCTCCTTGTAAAAGTTGGGCTTCGACAAGCTCAGCCCGAACGGCGATGGAGTGGGCTTGGTTACTCATTAGACGCGCCGTCCCTTTTCGAACATACGAAGCGGCAACTTGATTTCCTCTGCCTCCCTCTCGTTGCACAGCCGCCGATCAAAGATGGCGCGGATCGCTGGCGAGCGATCATGATACGTTATTCAAATGTATTTTATTCGTTCTCTGTCATTTTCCTATTGTGCGAATCGCGGGTTCGTTCATGATGTAGTTACCAGCACATTAACACCACAACATCTTGTGGAAGATGGCGGTAGAAAGGAGAAAATCATGAGCAAGACGATGAAGCCTGGTCAGTCTGCGCCCCGTTCGGGCCAGTACGGCATCTTCGGCCCTCGCGGCGGAGACACTGGCGCAGAGCGGACTGTGACGCGGGGCGAACCGCTGCCACCGACGCCGAAGCCCGGCATGGGTTACAAGCTGGTCGATCCGACCAAGCATAAGTAATCTGATTTAGCGGAGGTGCGACAAGACCCGGCTTATTCTTAACAAAGGCCAGCAAGCGGTAATCGGAACAAAACAGCCAGATGCTGGAACCCGTTCATAGTAGTCGGTATCGACGATCAAACCAATGCAGCGACTAACGGAAGGGCGGTTCAAAAGGGCCGCCCTTCCCTGTATGTCACAAGCAGTTGTTACTCCGCCCCCAACACGGCGCGCGCGTAGGCAAATCAAGCAGCCTTCGCCGCCCATGCCATTCACCACCAGTGATGAATATCGCCTCCCGCGCTTGCGCTTGGGAGATTTTCGGGCGTCCGTCCCCCGGACGGCCGCACTTTCCGAAAATCTTGGTCGGGACGAGAGGATTCGAACCTCCGACCCCCACACCCCCAGTGTGATGCGCTACCAGGCTGCGCTACGTCCCGACCGGAGGGCGCGCTTTAGAAGGGGTTTTGGGAAGTTGCAAGGGTTTCGATGCGGGCTTTCGCGCCCCATGTACGATTCCCTAATCATATTGCCTCCGCCCTTGCATCTGTGGTAGCCGCCCGGCCTTGATAGGCGGGCGCTGCCATGCGTTGCGCGGCCGACAGACACCAAGACGAAAGTCCCACCCATGTTCATATCGACAGCCTTTGCCCAGACCGCTGGCGGGGAAGCCTCCGGCGCCGGAATCCTGGTGCAGATGGCCCCGCTGGTCCTGATCTTCGTCGTCTTCTATTTCCTGCTGATCCGCCCGCAGCAAAAGAAGATGAAAGAGCATAAGGCCAAGATCGACGCAGTGAAGAAGGGCGACCAGGTCGTCACCGGCGGCGGCTTGATCGGCAAGGTCGTGCGCGTCGATGACATCTATGCCGATGTCGAACTGGCGCCGAACATGAAGGTCAAGGCGGTCAAGTCGACCCTGACCGACGTGATCGACCCGACCACTGCCAAGCCCGCGAACGACTGACCCCAACGATGCTCAATTTCTCGCGTGCGGCGGTGATCGCGATCATCCTGCCCCTGTTGATCGGCGTGCTGTGCGCGGTGCCGAGCTTCCTGCCCGACGCCGCCGTGGCCCGGCTGCCCAGCTTCATGCAGACGCGGGTGAATCTTGGCCTCGACCTGTCGGGCGGCAGTCACTTGCTGCTCGAAGCGTCGACCCAGGATGTCGCCAAGCAGCGGCTGGTCAATATGGAGGAGCAGGTTCGCACCGAACTGCGCCGGGCAGACCCGCGCATCGCGATCGGCGATATCTCCAGCCGCGACGGGAAGCTGAGCTTCATGGTGCGCGATCCCGCGCAGGTTGATGCCGCCGTCGAGCGCATCCGCCCGCTGACGCAGGGTGCGGGGCTGACCGGCCAGCGCGATTTCGACGTGGCGGTGGTGAACAGCCAGACCGTGACGATCACGCCGACCAATGCGGGTATCGACAATGCGGTCAAGAGCGCGATGGAAGTCGCGACCGAGGTGATCCGCAAGCGCATCGACGAAATGGGCACGCGCGAACCCACGATCCAGCAGCAGGGCAGCAATCGCATCGTCGTGCAGGTGCCGGGGCTGCAGGATCCCAAGGCGCTCAAGGATCTGCTGGGCCAGACCGCCAAGCTGGAATTCAAGCTGGTCGATACGACCGCCAACCCGTCCGAAGTGGCGCAGGGTCGCGCGCCGGTGGGCAGCGAAGTCCTGCCCTATCTCGACAATCCGTCGGGCGTGCCGCTGATCGCGGTCAAGCGCCAGGTAATGGTGTCGGGCGAGGATTTGACCGACGCGACGCAGGGCTATGACCAGAATAACCAGGCGATCGTCAACATCCGCTTCAACAGTTCGGGTGGCCGCAAATTCGGGCAGGTGACGTCGCAGAATGTCAATCGCCCGTTCGCGATCATTCTCGACGGCAAGGTGCTGTCGGCGCCCAATATCAACGAACCGATTCTGGGCGGCAGCGCGCAGATCAGCGGCAATTTTACGGTCGAAAGCGCCAACCAGCTGGCGATCGCGCTGCGGTCCGGCAAGCTGCCGGTCGCGCTGGCGGTGGTCGAGGAACGCACGGTCGGACCGGGCTTGGGCGCGGATTCGATTCGCGCGGGCCTGATCGCGTCGATCATCGCGGTGGTTGCCGTGGCGATCTTCATGTTCCTGAGCTATGGCCGCTTTGGCATGTATGCCAATCTGGCGGTCGCCATCAACGTCGCGGTCATCCTGGGTGTGATGGGCATATTGGGCGCGACGCTGACGCTGCCCGGCATTGCCGGGTTCGTGCTGACGATCGGCACCGCGGTCGACGCCAACGTGCTGATCTATGAACGGATTCGCGAAGAGCGGCGGCGTGGGCGCAATGTCGTCCAGGCGATCGAACATGGCTATAAGGAAGCCAGCCGCACCATTTTCGAGGCGAACGTGACCCATGCCATTGCGGGCGGGATCATGCTGGCGCTGGGGTCGGGGCCGGTCAAGGGCTTCGCCATCGTGCTGTTGATCGGCATCGCGACCAGCGTGTTCACCGCCGTTACCTTCACCCGCGTCATCGTCGCCAACTGGGTGCGCCGCACCCGGCCGACGGACATCCATATATGATCGAGGTGACACCCCTCCTTCCGTTCGCCCTGAGCTTGTCGAAGGGCACCACCGAGCATAGCGAGGTGTCTTCGCCTCCGCTCAGACAGGGGCTTCGACTTCGCTCAGCCCGAACGGTATTAGGTCTTAGCGCATGAAACTTCTAAAGCTCGTCCCCGACAATACGAATATCGGCTTCGTCGCGATGCGGAAGTGGGCGTTCGCGCTCACTGCCCTGCTGACGGTGCTGGCGGTCGGCGCTACGGCCTATAAGGGCCTCAACATGGGCGTCGATTTCGTCGGCGGCCTGATGATCGAAGCGAAATTCCCGCAAAATGTCGAAACCGACAAGGTGCGCGCGACCATCGCCTCGCTCAATGTCGGCGAAAGCTCGTTGCAGCAATTCGGCGATCCCAAGACGGTGCAGATCCGCCTGCCTTTGCCCGAACAGGGCGGGGCGGGTGCGGCCAATGCGGTCGTCGAAAAGACCCGCAATGCGATGACCGGGCAATTCCCCGGCGTCACCTTCTCCCGCTACGATACGGTGTCGGGCAAGGTGTCGGGCGAGTTGATCCAGAACGGCATATTGGCGGTCGTGCTGGCTATCCTGGGCATCGCGGTGTTCAGCTGGTTCCGCTACGAGTGGCAGTTCGGCGTCTCGACCTTCGTCGCGATCGTCCACGACGTTCTCATGACGCTGGGTTTCTTCGCGCTGACGCAGTTGGAGTTCGACCTCAATATCGTCGCCGCCGTGCTGACGATCGTGGGCTATTCGATCAACGACAAGATGGTGATCGACGACCGCATCCGCGAAAATATGCGCAAATATCGCAAGATGGACATGAAGGCGCTGATCGACCTGTCGGTCAACGAAACGCTGCCGCGCACGGTGATGACGTCGGTGACGATCATGCTGGCGCTGGGCGCGTTGCTGCTGTTTGGCGGCCATGTGCTGCGTGGCTTCACCGCGGCGATGATGCTCGGCATCATCGTTGGCACCTATTCGTCGGTCTATGTGTCGTCCTCGCTGCTGATCTCGCTGGGTCTGTCCCCCATGTCGTCGGAGAAGAAGGCGGCCAAGGCGAACCTCGCTTCGCAGGCCGAGCGGGTCGGACCGCGCGATGACGGGGCCAAGCCCTGAGCGGCGAACGACGCACCGGAATAGAACTGCGCCGCGACGATAGCGGGCAGGGGCCGATCGTCACCGGTTTTGCCGGGCGCGGTTTCCGGGTGCGCGACGATCTGTTTCCGAACGGCCTGCTGCTCAGCCCCACACTGGCGATGGGCTGGGACGATGCACCGACGGTCGATGCGCTGACGCTGGCGGCGCTCGGCGATCTGCTGGACGGCGATCCGCGTCCCGAATTCCTGTTGCTCGGCACAGGGGCGGGACTGCGCCAGCCACCCCGCCCCTTCGTGCGCGATCTGGAGGCCAAGGGGATCGGCGTGGAGGCGATGGACAGCCGCGCCGCAGCGCGCGCCTGGGGTGTGTTGCGGGCCGAGGAACGGTCGATCGTCGCGGCGCTGCTGCCGCTCTGAACCGCGCAGTTGCGGACACAAAAAAAGGGGCTGCCCTGTGGGGCGGCCCCTTTTCGTTGGCGCAAGGTGGGGTCAGAAGTGGATCTTCACGCCCGCACGATAGCTTTGATAGCTGATGTCCTTGCGCCAGACCGTCGTGTCGGCGGTCAGGTTGAGGTCCACAGAGCCAGCGCGGATGGTCAGGCCACCGCCGACTTCGCCCCAATTCTTGTCCGATCCGCCCAGCGCGAACGGCGCGAGGCTGCCGGTCCCGCCGACCAGATTGGCGAGGAAGAAGGCAGGCTGGTCGTTGAACTCATGGACATAATTGGCGGTGAGATAGGGTTTGAACCCGCCCGTATTCGCCTTGACCGTCGCGCCCAGGCGACCCTGGGCGCTGCGGATCGCATGGCGCTTGATCACCAGCGCGGCATCGCCGCCATATTCGGACAGGTTGCCAGAGCTGATATAGGCACCACGCAGCGCCGCGCGGGGCACGATGCTGAACGCATCGCTGCCGAGTGCCTTGCTGAGACCCAGTTCACCCGACAGGGCCAGTTCCTGGTCGCTGCCATAGAGGGTGTAGGGGGTGATGCCGACCGCGAAGGACCGGCGCGAGCGAGTCGCCATCGTGCCTGCGCTGCCGACCGCATCCAGCTTCAGGCCGCCCAGGTCGAACGCCCCATAGACGGTGCCTTGATAGAGGCGGGCGCGGCCCGAGTCATTGGCCCCCGTATTGCCCTTCAACTCGCTGAACGAGGCAGCCAGGCCGATGACGCCGGTGTCGCCGAACGCCTTTTCGATGCCGGCTGCCATGTACCAGCCGTCGAACTGGTCGCGGCCCAATGGCGTGGCGGTCCGCATCGGGGCGCTGTCGCCGTCGATATAGCCGCCCGCCAGGAAAGCGCTGACGTCATCGGGCAACACGCCTTCGCGCGTCATCGTATCGTTGCTGCCGCCCTGCGCCATGCCCAGGTCGATATTGTTGAGGCTGGCTGCGGCCAGTTGCAGCGGCTGGCCGGTCATGGTCAGCGTGCCGCCCATCGCCCCGCCATCGAGCTTCGTCAGGCGGTCGCGATAGAAGCGCGCCATATTGTCGTTCAGCACTTCGGACATCGACGTCTTGAGCGTCTCGGTGCGCGGTGCCATCGCCTCGAAGGTCGCTTGGACCCCGGCCACACTCAGCAGATCGGCCTCGCCATAGAGATTGGCATAGTTGGCATAGAGCGGCCGGTTCTGGTCGAGCAGCTGGGCGAAGCTGGTCTGGTTCGGCGCAGCGCGGTTGACGACATCGGCATAGAGGCCCGCGTCGATCCGCACGCTGACGCTGTTGGGGCCGTAGAATAGCACGGGCTTCAACACGGCCGACAGGTTGGTCGGCGTCGCAAAGCTGCCATCCACGCCACCTTCGGCGGTCAGGAAGGTATAGCTGTTGCCATAGCGGATCTTGGCGCCGCTCGCTGCACCGAAGACGACGCGCCCGCCGACCGCGGCGATGCCGTCGATGGGATCACCAACCGCGAGCAGCGACGCATCGCCATCGGCCTGCGCTGCCGTGATGGCCGATACAGCCGAAGCCTGTTCCTGGCTGCCGCCACCATCGCCGCCACCATTGCCGGTATCGGGAATTTCGCCCTCGCCGTCGCCATCGGCTTCGACGAATTGCGTCGCCCGCACCGCCAGCACGTCCGACACGCCATTGGCACCCAGATCGATCTGCAGCGTGCTACCCGATGACAGCAGCGCATTGCCTTCGATGCTAAGCGTGCCGATCGTGCCGACGCCGCCGGGCGCGATCATGCCGAGGACATTGGTGAAATAGGGCGCACGGAGCGTTCCCTTGCCGGACAACAGCCCGGTCATCAGGAAATAGTCGCCCGGCGTTTCGACCGTGCCATCGACATTCACGACACCGGCGAGGTGGGCAATGTCCATCAGGCTGGTCAACGATCCGGTGCTGGTGACATTGAGGGCAGCACCCGCACCGGAAATGGTGAAGCGATCGACGGTGACGTCCGTGTTCAACGTCGTCCTGCCATTGGCGCTGAGCGTCACGTCATAATAGCGACCGATCACCCCTTGCGACGCGAGCGGATCGATATTGTTGGGCACGAAGCTGGTCGCACCGGGCAGGCCATTGGCCAGCGTCGGCGTTGGCAGGACCGCAGCGCTGACTTCGCCTTCCTGCGCGTCATGAATAGCGCCGGTCAGCAGGTTGGCGTTTTCGGCGTTGGGGGTGCGCTCGGCAATCTCCACCTTGCCCTTATTGTTGCTGACCACGGTCGAACCGGTGGTCGCGTCCGTCGTTTCCGCAATGACGGGTTCGCCATCGACGATCAACGTGTCGGCGCCGACATCATAGCAGATATCGTCCGGCCCATCATTGGGCTGGTAGCAGATCTGACCGAATTTCTGCGTGCTGTCCTGGCCGAACGCGCCTGCGCCTGGCGAAGTAGGAATGCCGTTCACCAAGGCACCATTGCTGTCGATCACCCGATAATTGGGGTCGAGCGCGGTCACCCAATGGTTAGCATCGCTCCACAAGCCGTCGCCTGCCTTGGCCGTGGCATAGCGATAGGGGTTGTTCTGCGCGATCCAGTCCCAGAACAGGTAGAGGGGCTGGTAGAAGGACGAGCCGCCATAGGAGCTTTGCGGCTGTTCGAGGAAATAGCGGCTGCCGCCCGACAGGACGCCGATGATCGTCTTTTCGTTGAAAGCCTGGTCCAGAATCAGCGGGCCACCCGAATCGCCGCCAGCGGTGCTGCCCTCATTGGCGAGCGCATCATCCTTGAACAGGTTGAAGTCGAACGGATTTTCACGCTCCGGATCGTCGAAATCGGTGTGATAGAGATTTTGCGTATAGCCGCCGGGCGCACCGAACAGGAAGGCGTCGATGTCATCGAGCGATCCGAGCAGTCCCAAGAAATTTTCTGCCGTCTTGCGACGGAAGTCGATGCCGGAGCTGGACCCGGTTGTCCCGCTGCCGGTGCGGCCATAGCCAGTGATCGTCACATGATAGCCAGTGCCCGACGTCTCGCTGATCGCCGATGGCGCGGACAGGGCGGAAAAGAGCATCGTCCAGGTCGGCACGTCCGACGCGGGCGTGTCCAGCGTCGCCATCGCTACGTCGCCATAAAGGAAGCTCAAGGCCGGCGGATCGAGCGAGTCGGGATGATAGGCGATATTGTTGACGTTATAGACGCTGAGTGACGTGTTGGTCTGAAAGCCGTTGCTCAACCAGTCGATCAGGCCCGGACGGGCGTCGTTCTGGAAGGCGAAGGCGACCGGCACGCCGCCGTTGACGGTGCTATAGTCAGGCGTGTCGAGGTCGTTGACGCAGTGGGCGGCAAAGATGACCGTCCGCGGGTTGATCAGCGAACCGGTGCAGACGAAACCATCGGCGCGGTACATGATGCCGACGCCGTTGACGTCGCTGCCATCGATAATGTCGGACGGGGTTTTGCTGTCGTTGGGCACGACGGCGTGGGCCAGCGGCGCGAAGCCCAAAGCGGCGATCGCTGCGGATGCCAGAAGACTGGTACGACCGGCGCGCGCAAGTAAGCGCGCACCATTCTTGCGAATGTGCATGATGTGAACTCCCCAAAGACCTGAAGGGAAGCTATGTCAGCAACAAGACGAACACAATGCGGCAATGTGCGAAACTTTCCTTATGTTTCAAAAAGGTCACAGAATGCTGAGACGCGCCGCAAAATCCGAAGTGGAATGGCGAAAATCCGGCGTTTTCGGCATAGCGCTATTCGCCGACGCCTGCGCGCTACTTCATGACAAAGGCCGTTAACTTTAACTTGGCGCAGCTTTTTGGCGCAGCTTTTTGGCGCGCGAAGGGCGTCCCTTGCGCAACCGCGCCGATCCGCTTAAGCATGAGGGCAAGTTCCGGCTTCCCCACGAAGCTGGCGAAAAACAGAAGTGAGTTTCGGCATGGTGCAGCAGAGCCGCCCATCGCCGCAGAGTTCCGGTCCGACCGGCGGTTTTTCGGGCAAGCGTGTCCGATCCGGTCAGGGCAATGGGAGCAAGGCTGCGGCCATTCGTCCCCCGTCACCATCGCGGGGTCTTGCGCCGCATGGCGCGCGTGAGCGGCGATCCTATGCCGCGATCGACCTTGGCACCAATAATTGCCGCCTGCTGATCGCCAAGCCGTCCGCTGATGGCTTCATCGTCGTCGATGCCTTTTCGCGGATCGTGCGGTTGGGCGAAGGGCTGGCATCGACCGGGCGGATCAGCGACGCCGCGATCGATCGCGCCATCGCCGCGCTCTCCGTCTGCGCCGACAAGCTGCGCCGCCGTCATGTGACGCTGGCGCGATCGGTCGCGACCGAAGCGTGTCGCCGGGCGTCCAATGGCAATGACTTCATTCAGCGTGTCTATCGCGAGACAGGCATTGCGCTCGATATCATCACCGCGCAGGAAGAAGCGCGACTAGCGGTGCTGGGCTGTCATGCGTTGCTGGAACCGGGCAATGGCCCGGCCCTAATCTTCGACATAGGCGGCGGATCGACCGAATTGGTGCTGGTCGACTCAAACGGATCGGCAGGGGCGCCCCGGATCGTCGATTGGGTAAGCGCACCATGGGGCGTGGTGTCTCTGACCGAGAGCGAAGCGTTCGATCATGACGATCCTGCTGAGCGACTGGCTGCCTATGACCGGATGCGCGCGCGGGTAAGCGAAGCCTTCGCGCCGCTGGCCCGCCGCTTGCCGCAAGGAGCGGAGGATATCCGCCTTCTCGGCACATCGGGGACGGTGACGACATTGGCGAGCGTGCATCTGAACCTGCCGCGCTATGACCGGCAGGTGATCGACGGGTTGATCGTGCCATGCGAATCGATGCGGTCGATTTCCGAGCGATTATCGACCATGACCCTGATGGAGCGGCAGAAGCTGCCCTGCATCGGCACCGAGCGGGCCGATCTGGTGGTGGCGGGGTGCGCCATATTGGAAGCGATCCTCGACATCTGGCCCGCCGAGCGGCTGGGCGTGGCGGATCGCGGCATTCGCGAAGGCATATTGCGCGGGCTGATGGACCGCGACGGGAGAGTGATGTGAGGGGCGCAGGCGTAGGCAAGGTGCGCGTCAAAAGCGCCAAGGGCAGGACCGCGCAATCGGTTCGCTGGCTCGAACGCCATTTGAACGACCCCTATGTCCGCAAGGCGAAGGCGGAAGGCTGGCGCAGTCGTGCCGCGTTCAAGCTGATCGAACTGGACGAGAAATTCCATTTCGTGAAGGGATCGCGCGCGGTCGTCGATCTCGGCGTGGCACCGGGCGGCTGGTCGCAGGTCGTGCGCAAGCTGGCCCCCAAGGCGACCGTCGTCGGCATCGACCTGCTGCCGGTCGATGCGATCGAGGGGGTAACACTGTTCGAAATGGACTTCATGGACGACAAGGCGCCCGACATTCTGCGCGAGGCGCTGGGCGATGCGCCCGACCTCATCATTTCCGACATGGCCGCCAATACGGTGGGCCATGCCCAGACCGATCATCTCCGCACGATGGGACTGGTCGAGGCGGCCGCCTGGTTCGCAGTCGAAAATCTGCGCAAGGGCGGGACATTCGTCGCCAAGGTGTTTGCCGGGGGCACCGATGGCGAACTGCTGGTCCTGCTCAAGAAGAATTTCACGACGATCAAACATGCCAAGCCCCCCGCCAGCCGCAAGGGCAGCGTGGAATGGTATGTCGTGGCGCAGGGGTTCAAGGGGCGACCCGATGAACCCGCGCGCGACCGGGCGGGCGATCCCGTAGAGGAATAGAATGGATGAGATTTACCCCGTTCGTGCTGAGTAGGGGCTGAGCGAAGTCGAAGACCCGTATCGAAGCATCCGGCGCGATCCTTCGATATGCCATTTCGACTTCGCTCAATGGCTACTCAGGACGAACGGTTTTAAGACAGACTGGCGGACCACATTCCGAAGCGGTCTGGCGGGGGCGGGATAGGGAGCGGGGGTCACTTGGTCGCAACGGTATCGACGGTCGCCTATCTGGGGCTGGAAGCGCGAGCCGTCGAGGTGCAATGCCAACTCGTCCCCGGCCTGCCCAATTTTATTGTCGTCGGATTGCCCGACAAGGCGGTGGCCGAAAGCCGCGAGCGGGTGCGCAACGCGATCGCCGCCATCGGCCTGTCGCTGCCGCCCAAGCGGATCACCGTCAACCTCTCGCCTGCCGACCTGCCCAAGGAAGGGTCGCATTTCGATCTGCCGATCGCCCTCGCATTGCTGGGGGCGATGGGGGTGATCGATGCCGAAACGCTGTCGGGCTATGTGGTAGTCGGCGAACTGGGGCTGGACGGGCGCACCGCGCCATCGCCCGGCGTGCTGCTGGCGGCGCTGCATGCGGGCGGGCAGGATATGGGGCTGGTCTGTCCGGTCGCGCAGGGGGCGGAGGCCGCCTGGGCAGGGCAGGTCGAAGTCGTCGCCGCACCTGACCTGCTAAGTCTGCTCAATCATTTCAAGGGCACCTCGGCGCTGTCGCCGCCCCAGCCGGGCGCGGTCGAGGCACCCGTGCGGACGCTGGACCTCAAACAGGTCAAGGGGCAGGAAGTCGCCAAGCGCGCGATCGAGATCGCGGCGGCGGGCGGGCATAATCTGCTGATGGTCGGGCCGCCGGGCGCAGGCAAATCGCTGATGGCGGGATGTCTTCCGGGAATATTGCCTGAACTCACCCCATCCGAGGCGCTCGGCATTATGTAGCAAACGCACCAACACAATGACAGACATAATCGCGCGCGTGCCGTAATGCCATCGTATGACAGACTATGCCCTAGAACAGCTTAAACGGAAACGCGCCGACATGACCGGGGAGATTGCCCGGTGCCATGCCCGGTTGCAGCAGCTATCCACCGACCTTGAACATCTGGACGCCACCATAAGGCTGTTCGCGCCTGACTTCGTGCAGGAGAGCGTCCTGCCCAAGGTTTTTACGCCGCCCAAATCGTGGAGCAAGCGGGGCGAAATGAGCCGCGCCGTGCTATCGATCCTGCGCGTTGCCAAGGGACCGCTTAACACGCGGGAGATTGCCGCCATGATCGTCCAGCAGCGCGGCCTGGACGCCGATCAAGACATACTGGACATCATGTGCCGCCGCGTCGGGCATGTCCTGCGCGACAAGCGCCAGCGCGGGTTGATCCAGTCTATCGAGGAAACCGGGCTTTGGTTGCAGTGGGAGATTGTTAGATAACAGCGTTGCGGATCATTCACAAAATTTGTTAGTGACAGATTCATGTTTTGGTCTATATGATCGGCCTTATGGCACTCAGTTTCCAATTTGACGAGCGGAAGGGCACCGAAGCGCTGGCCTACATGGCGACGCAATGGGCAGATATAACTATATTTTATGCCTCTAAGGTGCTTTTCTTTGCGGAAAAGCTGCATTTAAACGCTTATGGGCGTCCTATTGTTGCGGATACGTTCATTGCTATGCCGAATGGCCCTGTGCCAAGCACCCTTTACGATTTTATCAAAGGAAATCTTGGAAACTCTGGTGACCCAGAAGGGTTTAGGGGCGCGATAGATTCATCAAATCACCCTCGTCTATCAGCTAAGCGCGATTGCGATACCGCCGTTTTATCAAAAAGCGACCGCGAGTGCATCGACAGCGCGATTGCTTTTTGTCGCTCAAAAGGGTTTGGGCATCTATCGCAATTGACCCATCAGGAACGCTCTTGGGCGGAGGCGGCTGCAAATTCCGCCATGGATTACGAGTTATTCATAGACGAGGATAATCCTCATCGCGATGAAATCATTGCGGATGCGAAGGAATTCGCTGCTCACGGCGTCCTTTAATGCCATTCATGGCGGGGCGCATATACTGGATTACGTTTAGTTTTATCCAGCCAGTCCATGAAAAAATATCTCTGTGCGTCTGCCCCAACCGTCCTTTATTTTTTTGGATTAACAGTAATCCAAAATTTCATGGAATTGGCCAAGTTCCTATAAGTGCAGATATCTGCGCAACGTTGCATCGCGATAGCCATCTTGATTTCTCTGGCCTAAAAACCGGGTCGGCGACTGATATGGAAACGGCACGCAACGAATCTGAAATGTCTGCGGAAATGAAGGAAATTGTGCTGGCCGCTTTGGCGGAACCGATCAGCTTGTTACCGGAATCACAACGCGCCTTGGCCCTGCAAAATCTCGCTTAAGCCTCCCGCTGCCAATACCCCTTCCACTGGCGACTAACCGGCGCTTCCATCGCAGCGACACCGACCTTGCCAGCCTGCGCGCCGTTGGCGACGCGGCGGTTATCTTCGCGCCACGAAGCCTCACCGGCATAGGCGTTCAGATACGGGCCAGAGATATGGTGGTGCGTGCCGACTTCCATGCGGCGCAGACGGCTAAAATAGCTTTCGGCCTGATTGGTGCAAACGCCCTTGTCCATGTAGCGGAACGAGTGATTGACGCGGCCCGTGTCGTAGGCGGCGTGCAGGGTATCCCATGCGGTGCCTTCGTCGGCATGGACGGTAGCGCCAGCTTCAACCACAGAGCGAATAAAGGGCACACCCTGGGCTTCTGAGCTGGTGACGGTCGAGAGGGTGCGGCCATCGCGTTCGCGGGCGACGACCACCACTTGACGCTTGCCAGTCCGGTTTTCCAGCAAGCGGCGATCCTTGCGATCGGCCTTTTCGTTGGCAGGCTTCACATAGCCGCCGAAATAGGCACCATCGACCTCTACAATGCCACCAAGGGTAGCGCCCATGTTCTCGCGGGCCATGGCTTCGCGCAGCTTGTGCGTGAGAACGAAGGCCGTCTTATACTGGCAATCCAGATCGCGGCTCAATTGCAGAGCGGCGATGCCCTTGGCACCATTCACGAAGATCACGATCGCGGCCAGCAGGTCGGTGAACGACATCTTACGGCTTGCGAAGATGGTGCCGCTGGTGACGCTGAACTGGTGATAGCAGGCGACGCACTTGAACTTGCGGCGCGACGTGATGTTGTAGGTTTCGACGCAGCCGCAACGCGGGCAAACGGCTTCACCGTCATTCTCCGGCCAACGCATCTGGCAAAACGTCTCATAAGCCTTGGTTTCGCCCATGGTGAAAACAGCCTTGAGGCTGATCGTACGGGCTTGGCTTGAAAGGAGAAAGTGCTGCATGTCATCGTATCCGTTGCTTATACATCGTATATAATGGCATTTATGCACTGTTGTCAATGGCAAACGTATCGCATATGATGCACATAACATCATAGGAGATACGACCATGCCTAAGACGGCGAAGGATTGGGAAGATCAGGTAAAGTCGATGCTAAAGGCAGAGCTAAAGCGCCGGGGCCTGTCTTACGCCGACCTAGTGGGCAAGCTTGCCGACATCGGGGTCATGGACTCTGAGCCGAATATCAGGAACAAGCTGTCGCGGGGAAAATTTACAGCGGTGTTTTTGATACAATGCTTAGAGGCTATCGGAGCATCATCTTTGCGGCTTTCGGATGGATAGCGCTAACTGGCACCAATCATCCCAACCCAGAAAGCCAGCGGGAACAAGCAAAGGCTCAAACCCAGATAGCAAATAGCCTTGGCAACATCGCTGCGACTTACAACCAACAAGCGGAAAGGGCGCAAAGCCCCGATAAGCAGGCAGAGCCATGCCAACCCGGCGATGACCGCAGATATTCCGATCTGTGCGCCCAATGGAAAGCCGCAGATGCGGCGTCCGACAGCGCGTGGTGGGCATGGGCTGGCGGCATAATTGGCCTTGGCAGCCTTGTTAGTGTGTTCGTTGCCCTTGCGCTCGCGTTCCACTCCAACTGGATCGCGCGCGATAGTGCTAAGAGGCAGTTGCGTGCTTACATTTCCGTTTCGCCAAATGGGATTTACGAAATTGACGATCGGGGCTTCGTTAGGGTCCCAATTGAAATCACCAACAATGGGCAAACCCCGGCTTACAAAGTTATAGTCCATACTTGGTTCAGAATTTGCGATGACCCTGTAAATTTTGACTCCAATGGGGCAAACGCATCTATCCAAGAATCTTACGATAGCGAGTTTACGTTTGGGCCTGGAGATAGCAATTTTGTTTATTCCTCGATGCCATTTAGCCTGACCAATGACACTTGGCTGGACATTCACAACGAAGAATTGGCTATCGTAATGTTTGGTGTAGTTGATTACATCGACGCTTTTAATATCAGAAGGTTCTCCCATTTTGCTTTTTATTATCGGGGGAAGAATCTGGATAAAGCAAATTCCAAAAGATGCCGGATGGGCAACCATGCCACCTAGCGCCCACACAACCGCGAAAAAAATAGACACGCCCTTTACCCCTTAAACGGGGGCACATGCAGCGCACGCGGCAACGTGTGTAACCGCCTTGGTGCGTTTGCTACATAATACCGAAGGCGCTGGAAACATCCATGGTCGCGAGCGTAGCCGGGACGCTAGATGGCGGGCGGATCAGCCGGGCGCGGCCTTTCCGCCACCCCCATCATAGCGCGTCGATGGCAGCGCTGGTCGGCGGCGGTTTGAAGGCGCGGCCGGGCGAGGTCAGCATGGCGCATCTGGGCGTGCTGTTCCTCGACGAATTGCCGGAATTTCAACGGGCCGTGCTCGATTCGCTGCGCCAGCCGTTGGAAACCGGCGAAGTGACGGTCGCCCGCGCCAATGCGCATGTCACCTTCCCGGCGCGGGTGCAGTTGATCGCGGCGATGAATCCATGTCGCTGCGGCCATCTGGGCGATCCCGCTTTGGCCTGCTCCCGTGCGCCGCGTTGCGCCGCTGACTATCAGGCCAAGGTATCGGGGCCGTTGCTCGACCGGATCGACCTGCATGTCGAGGTGCAGGCGGTGAGTGCTGCCGATCTGGTGCTGCCGCCCCCCGCCGAAGGATCGACTGAGGTCGCCGCGCGCGTCGCGGCGGCGCGCGATGTGCAGACCAAGCGCTATGCCGGGACGAAAGTGCGGACAAATGCCGAGGTGGACGGCGATGCGCTGGAGGCTTTTGCAGGCCCTGACGAAGCGGGGCGGCAATTGCTGGCCCAGGCGGCGGCTGCAATGAAGCTGTCGGCGCGGGGCTATACCCGCGTGTTGCGCGTCGCGCGGACGATCGCCGATCTGGCAGGCGCCGAGCGGGTCGGACGGGTGCATGTCGCCGAAGCGCTCAGCTATCGGCGCCGCGCACCGGTGAATTGACGAGATTCAGGGGATCGGCTGGACCGTCAGCAGCGTGTAAAGACCAATTGCCGCGCCGCTCGCGATGAAAGCGATCAGAAAGCGGCATATATCGGGCCAGAAATCGGGGCGTTCCATGTCGGTCGTCTCCTTGTCGGTGACGATGCGACGGGTAGAAGGACTTGAAACCCGCTTCCAATGACAAATGACGTTAGGCGCTCTCGTTGGCGATCAGCTTGAGTTCGGCGGCAGGCACATTGTCCTTATGCGCAAAATGGCCGTCGATCCGGCTGCCCGCCTCGATCGTGATGCGCTCATAACGAACATCGCCGGTGATCCGCGCGCTGCGCTCCACCACCAACTCTTCCGCCGTGATCGATCCATCGACAAGGCCAGCCAGGCGCGCGCTTTGCGCGGTGACATGACCGATGATGCGGCTCTCGGCCCCCTGGACCAGGGCGGCGCAGCTAATGTCGCCTTCGACGACGCCATCGACATGCAGATCGACCGACGCGGTGACGTTGCCGCTTATCGTGACGTCGCCGCCGATCAGCGAGAAGGGGGTGTTTTTAGCCCCGGTTGCCGACATCGGCGAAACGGGCCTTGGCGATTTGCTGGACTTGGAGAACATCCTGGGCAGCCTCCAGAAAACGGCGAGGGTTGATGGGCCGGTCATTTTGCCGGACCTCGAAATGGAGATGGGTGCCGGTCGAACGGCCGGTCGACCCCATGCCGCCGATCGTGTCGCCCCGCGCCACCGCCTGGCCTACCTTGGCGGCAAAGCGTGACAAATGGGCGTAACGAGTCATCAGGCCGTTGCCATGATCGACCTCGACCACATTGCCATAGCCCTGACGCTGGCCGACATACCGCACCTTGCCCGGCGCGGCCGCGACGATCGGCTGGCCATGACGGCCGGGGAAATCCATGCCTGCGTGGAAAGCGGCGTGGCCGTTGAACGGATCGCGGCGATAGCCGTAGGAACTGGTTTCCATCGGCGCCATGGTCGGCCTGCCCGACGGGATCGACAGCAGGCTGCGTTCCAGAAACTCCATTCGCGTCAGGGCATCGGCCAGATGTTCCAACTCGCCGGTCATGGCGCCCTTGCTGCCCTTCCACGGAACGAAGGGGCCACCCTGGGCGCGGGCAGCGGTGCGAGCGAGCTGGTCGGGGTTGAGGCCGAGGCTGCGGATCGCCGCCGCTGCCTTGTCCGCGCGACGCTCTACAGCAGCGGTCAGCAGCAGGGCGAAACGGCGCTGGCGCTCTTCCAGCCGCACGAGCGGCGCGGCCTCCGGGGCCATGCTGATCTTGGCGGTCAGCGTCTCCGCC
Organism: Sphingobium sp. KKT206; assembly: GCF_055640555.1. Classification (NCBI taxonomy): domain Bacteria; kingdom Pseudomonadati; phylum Pseudomonadota; class Alphaproteobacteria; order Sphingomonadales; family Sphingobiaceae; genus Sphingobium; species Sphingobium sp. KKT206. Next base: position 2,596,297 of record NZ_CM145764.1, on the reverse strand, counting down.
TTGCCGGATGTGTCGGCGGCGGTCGGCGCGACCATGTCCGCGTCCTTGTCACCCTCGCCGCCGAAATGGGTCTTGTAGAGCGTGTCCATGAAGTCCTGCCGGGCTTCCAGATCCTGCGCCAGATCATCGACCGACTGGCGATAGCCTTCGACCTTGGTGGCAGCGGTCGCGATGGACTTGCTCTTGGCGGCCAGCGCTGCGCGCTCCTGCGTCACTGAGGCGCTGTCGGCGATCATCGCCAGCGTCATGCCGCCCCAGCCGACCAGCGCGATCGTCAGCAGGCTGAGCGTCGTGAGTTGCAGGCGGCGGGAAATGCGCAGGAACCGGACCTGGCCGCCCGATCGCAGGAAAATCTCCCGCTCTGGGCATAAGGCGGCAAGCCGTGCCCGGAGAGCGGCTGCCCTCGATTTTCGATGATGCGACAATGACGACCCCGTAGCTCTTTTCGAGTCGGGCCGATAGCAAAGCCGGGCCACCCGCGCGAATCCACCGTTACGTAGACGTGACGAGTCGAGTGATGCGCGCGACTAAATGATCCCTGCGATCTTTTGTTCCCTCATAAATGCGATTTTTTGAACCCGCGCCTCAGCCGAGATCGGCCTGTGCTGTCGTCGCGAGCAGGCGGGTGACGGCGGCGGCGGGTATGGCCGGGCTGAAATGATAGCCCTGCCCATAATGACATCCGCCCGCCCGCAGATAATCGACCTGCCGACTATTCTCGACCCCTTCCGCCACCGTGCGGATGCCCAGGCTGAAGGCAAGGTTGAGGACGGTGCGGACGATGGCGGCGTCATCCGGGTCGGTTTCCAGGTCGCGCACGAAACGCTGGTCGATCTTGATGATGTCGATCGGAAATTGTTTGAGATGGGAGAGAGAGGCATAGTCGGTGCCGAAGTCATCGAGGGCGATGCTGACCCCGGCATCGCTCAGTCGGTTGAGGGCGCGCCCGACCCGTTCGGCGTTGCGGCCCAGAAAGACCGATTCGGTTACTTCCAGTTCCACGGTCGACGGCGGCAGGCCTGCATCTGCCAGCCGTTGCAGCAGGCGATCGGCAAAGGCATCGTCGTTCAGATCCGCGCCGGACCCGTTGAACGCAATGGGGCCGACCGTCACGCCCGCGTCGCGCCAGCGCACGCAATCGGCGATGATGCGGTCGATCATCATCATGGTGATGATCGGGCCAAGTTCAGGATGTTCGAAGGCGGACGCGATCTCGCCGGGCATGATGACTTTGCCGTCCGCGGTCGGGCAACGGAACAGCGCTTCGAACCCGACGATCGCCCCGCTGTCGAGCGCGACCTTGGGCTGATACCAGGGGCAGGGCCGTTCATGCGCCAGGATATGGCGTGCCCGGTCCAGCATCGCGGCCTCACGCTCCCAGCTTTCCAGCAATTCAGGACCGAACAGGGTTGCGCGGCCCCGTCCGCTATTCTTGGCATGATAAAGCGCGATGTCGGCATGTTTGACCAGGGCGGTGACATCGTCGCCATGGTCGGGGAACAGCGCGACGCCGATGCTCACCCGGCATTCCATCGGCCGCCCACGATAGCTGAGCGGGGCGTGAAGATGCTCGGTGATACGCCGCAATATCGGCTGCACCGACTCGGTGTCGGGCAGGCGGGTCAGCAGCACGGCAAATTCGTCCCCGCCCATGCGCGCCACCAGGTCGCCGGGGCGCAGCGCGTGCCGCAAGCGTCCGGCCACGGCGCACAGCAGGGCATCGCCAGCGTCATGACCGGCCGTATCATTCACGCGCTTGAACTCGTCCAGGTCGATCAACAGCACGGCCAGTTGCGCTCGCTTGGTCGGCGCAGCGGTCGCCTGCGTCACCGCTGCCATGAAATGCGCGCGGTTCGCCAGGCCCGTCAGCGCATCCGACATCGCCAGCCGTTCCAGATTCTGTTCGATTTCCTTGCGTTCGGTGATATCGACCACGCTGGTCATGAAGCAGGCTTCATCGTCGATCACGATGGGCCGGGACGACAGCAAAGCATTGCGAATGGCGCCATCACCACGGCGCAGACGGCATTCGAAATTATCTATCGCCTCCCCCTGTCGCAGCCGGGCGAACAGATCGTCGCGCACCGGCAAGTCGACATAGGTTTGCTCGACATTGGTCAGCGACACGGGGCCACCAGCCGCATGCGCCTCCAACGCGGCGCGGTTGATCCGCACGATGCTGCCGTCATAGCGTGTCACTAGCAGCGGCAGGGGGACGGCCATGAACATATGTTCCAGCGTATCCCGGCTGTTGGCGAGCGCAGCCTGGGCTTCGCGCGCGGCGAGGCCAGCCTTCCATTCCTTGCGCTGGAGCCGATTGCCGCGGGCGATCGCGATCCACATGCCGAAATGCAGCATCACCATCGCCAGGATCATGCCGGGCACGGTGGCCGACAGCGGGGCGGGTGCCAGATAGCCGATCAACAGCGCCACGCCGCAGGCCAGTCCGCCACCGACATTGCCGCGAAAGCTGGTCGGCACGACGAGGTAGAAAACTAGGGGGAGCATCACCAGCACGAAGACGGCAATGTCGCTGCGCGAACTGACGAGGAAGGCGACACCGACGGCGATGACCGCCTGCCATGCGAAGCAGATGCGTTCGACCGCGCGAAAGCTGGTCATCCGATGGCTGACCGACAGGCAGGCCAGTGACCATAGAATAACGACGATGCGTGCGGGCACCGCAACCCAGAAATGATCGGTTCCGGCAAAGCGCCAGTCGCTCATCAGGAACAGGGTATTGAGGACGGCCGATAGCGCGAACAGGATTTGGGCGTGGCCACGCGACTCGCGCAAGCGCCCTTCCTGAAAGAGGCGTTCGCGGGTGGGGTCGCAAAATTCACCGGTATAGAGGGAGATGTCCGTCACATTTTGTCCATGAAAACACCATATCGGTGATTGGCCCGAAAAATAGGCCTTGCAGGGTTATCAAACCCCTAACCACGTAGGGCGAGGCCCGGAAAATCATGGCCATAGCGCCGTCTATTCGCGACGCTTGACCCTTTGTCCGCGCAGGGCTATAGGCCCGGCTGCCCAGCGACCTGTCGCGTCGAGACTCGTCTTTTCTCGCCATTGCTGGGTGCTATTAGAGCTGAACATTGCCGGGTGCTCTTGCGGCTCCAGGGGGGTTTTATGCCCACCGGGGCCTTTGCTGTTTGGATGACGTCTGTTTTCCAAGCCGCTCGCAACACGGGGATGCCACGGTAAAGTAACTGAAAAAGGTGAAGGGCTTCATGCCAACAATCAACCAGCTGGTCCGCAAGGGCCGCGAACCGCAGAAGGCCAAGTCCAAGGTCCCTGCCATGGATGCGAACCCGCAAAAGCGTGGCGTTTGCACCCGCGTCTATACGACGACTCCGAAGAAGCCGAACTCGGCGCTCCGCAAGGTGGCGAAGGTGCGTCTGGTCAACCAGCGCGAAGTCATCACCTACATCCCCGGTGAAGGCCATAACCTTCAGGAACATAGCGTTGTTCTGATCCGTGGCGGTCGTGTCCGCGATCTTCCCGGCGTGCGCTATCACGTTCTTCGCGGCGTTCTGGATACCCAGGGCGTCAAGGATCGTAAGCAGAGCCGTTCGAAGTACGGCGCGAAGCGTCCGAAGTAAGGGGAGACCAAGAATATGTCACGTCGTCGTCGCCCCGAAAAGCGCATCATCCTGCCCGATCCCAAATATGGCGATATCGTGCTGTCCAAGTTCATGAACTCGATCATGCAGGACGGTAAGAAAGCCGTTGCTGAGTCCATCGTCTATGGCGCTCTCGAAACTGTCGAGACTCGCGCCAAGAAGGACCCGATCGGCATGTTCCATGACGCGCTGAACAACATCAAGCCGGGCATCGAAGTTCGCAGCCGCCGCGTTGGCGGTGCGACCTATCAGGTTCCCGTCGAAGTGCGTCCCGAACGCTCGCAGGCGTTGGCCATCCGTTGGCTGATCACCGCCGCGCGCAACCGCAGCGAAACCACGATGGCTGCGCGCCTGTCGGGTGAGCTGATGGACGCCGCCAACAATCGCGGCAATGCCGTCAAGAAGCGCGAAGATACGCACCGGATGGCAGAAGCCAACCGTGCCTTCTCGCACTATCGCTGGTAACATACCGCTACTGGTAAAAGGCAGGCGGGCGTTTCCAATGTCCGCTTCGCTGTCCGGTTTCAAAAATTGGTCCGTTCGTCAGGGGTCTCTACCCATGGCGGACGGATTGGTTTAGGGGCCACCCAAGAACTCGAATCCCCAACCGCCGGTGCGCCGGCAACGGAGAAGCATCATGGCCCGCAGCCATCCGCTCGAACGCTATCGTAATTTTGGTATCATGGCGCATATTGACGCCGGCAAGACCACGACGACCGAGCGTATCCTTTACTACACCGGCAAGTCCTACAAGATCGGCGAAGTCCATGACGGCGCCGCCACGATGGACTGGATGGAGCAAGAGCAGGAGCGTGGTATCACCATCACGTCGGCTGCGACCACCTGCATCTGGAACGACCACCGCCTGAACATCATCGACACCCCCGGCCACGTCGACTTCACCATCGAAGTCGAGCGTTCGCTGCGCGTGCTCGATGGCGCGGTCGCCGCGTTCGACGGCGTTGCGGGCGTTGAGCCGCAGTCGGAAACGGTGTGGCGCCAGGCGGACAAGTATAAGGTTCCGCGGATGTGCTTCATCAACAAGCTCGACCGTACCGGCGCCAATTTCTATTATTGCGTGCAGACGATCATCGATCGCCTGGGTGCCATCCCCGCCGTTCTGTATCTCCCCATCGGTGCAGAGAGCGAGTTCAAGGGTCTGGTCGATCTGGTCGAAAACCGTGCGATCATCTGGAAGGATGAGAATCTCGGCGCTGAATTCTCCTATGAGGAAATTCCCGACGATCTCGCCGACAAGGCTGCCGAATATCGCGAAAAGCTGATCGAACTGGCCGTCGAGCAGGACGACGAGGCGATGGAAGCCTATCTCGAAGGCAATCTGCCCGACGTCGCGACGCTCAAGAAGCTGATCCGCAAGGGCACGCTGGCCCAGTCGTTCGTCCCCGTGCTGTGTGGTTCGGCGTTCAAGAACAAGGGCGTTCAGCCCCTGCTCGACGCGGTCGTCGACTATCTGCCTTCGCCGCTCGACATTGAGGACGTGCAGGGCATCAACCCCGACAACGACCAGCCCGACAGCCGTGCGACCGCAGATGATGCGCCGTTCGCTGGCCTGGCGTTCAAGATCATGAACGATCCGTTCGTCGGCTCGCTCACCTTCCTGCGCGTCTATTCCGGCACCCTGACCAAGGGCACCTATCTGAACTCGGTCAAGGACAAGAAGGAAAAGATCGGCCGCATGCTGCTGATGCATGCCAACAGCCGTGAAGATATCGATGCGGCTTATGCCGGCGACATCGTTGCGCTGGCCGGCATGAAGGAAACCACCACCGGGGATACGCTGTGCGCCGAGCGCCAGCCGATCATCCTGGAACGGATGGAATTCCCTGAGCCGGTCATCGAATTGTCGGTGGAACCCAAGACCAAGGCCGACCAGGAAAAGATGGGCGTCGCGCTCAATCGTCTGGCCGCCGAGGATCCGTCCTTCCGCGTTTCGACCGATCACGAATCGGGCCAGACCATCATCAAGGGCATGGGCGAGCTTCACCTCGAAATCCTGGTCGACCGCATGAAGCGCGAGTTCAAGGTCGAGGCGAATGTCGGTGCGCCGCAGGTGGCCTATCGCGAATATCTCAAGAAGGCCGTCGACGTCGACTATACCCATAAGAAGCAGTCGGGCGGCACCGGCCAGTTCGGCCGCATCAAGGTGAAGGTCACGCCGGGCGAGCGCGGCGCGGGCATCATCTTCAAGGATGAGATCAAGGGCGGTAATATTCCCAAGGAATATATCCCGGCGATCGAAAAGGGCATGCGCGAAACGGCCGCTACCGGCTCGCTCATCGGCTTCCCGATCATCGATTTCGAAATCAACCTGTATGACGGCGCCTATCATGACGTCGACTCGTCGGCCCTGGCGTTCGAAATCACCGGTCGCGCAGCGATGCGTGAAGTCGCGCAGAAGTCGGGCATCACGCTGCTCGAACCGATCATGAAGGTCGAAGTCGTCAGCCCCGAAGAATATTTGGGCGACGTGATCGGTGATATGAACAGCCGTCGTGGCCAGATCCAGGGCACCGACACCCGTGGTAATGCACAGGTCGTCGAAGCGATGGTCCCGCTGGCCAACATGTTCGGCTATGTGAACTCGCTGCGTTCGTTCACCCAGGGGCGTGCGAACTATTCGATGACCTTCTCGCACTATGATGAAGTGCCGCAGAATGTCGCGGACGAAGTCAAGGCGAAGATGGCCTGATGAATTTCCCCGGCCGAGCCGTGCAAGCGGCTCGGTTAGGGGCTGGTAATCTGCAAATTTGCTGCTATGGACGCGCCTTCGCGAGGCGCGGCCGAGCGGTCAGACCCAAGCTGATTTTGATTAGAAGGTAGGATAAAATGGCTAAGGCTAAGTTTGAGCGGAATAAGCCGCACTGCAACATCGGCACCATCGGTCACGTCGACCATGGCAAGACCTCGCTGACCGCAGCGATCACCAAGGTGCTGGCCGAAACCGGCGGCGCCACGTTCACCAGCTACGACAACATCGACAAGGCGCCTGAAGAGCGCGAGCGCGGCATCACCATTTCGACCGCGCACGTCGAATATGAAACCGAAGCGCGCCACTATGCGCACGTCGACTGCCCCGGTCACGCTGACTATGTGAAGAACATGATCACCGGTGCGGCGCAGATGGACGGCGCGATCCTGGTCGTGTCGGCCACCGACGGCCCGATGCCGCAGACCCGTGAGCACATTCTGCTCGCCAAGCAGGTCGGCGTTCCCCAGCTCGTCGTGTTCATGAACAAGGTCGACCTCGTTGACGACGCCGAAATTCTGGAACTGGTCGAGCTGGAAATCCGCGAGCTGCTGAGCAGCTATGATTTCGACGGCGACAACATCCCCGTCATCCCCGGTTCGGCCGTTGCCGCGCTGCAGGACAAGACCCCCGAAATCGGCCATGACGCCGTGCTGAAGCTGATGGCTGCCGTTGACAGCTGGATCCCGCAGCCTGAGCGTCCGATCGACAAGCCCTTCCTGATGCCGATCGAAGACGTGTTCTCGATCTCCGGTCGCGGCACCGTCGTCACCGGCCGCGTCGAAACCGGCATCGTCAAGGTTGGCGAAGAAGTCGAAATCGTCGGCATTCGCGACACCCGCAAGACCACGGTCACGGGCGTTGAAATGTTCCGCAAGCTGCTCGACGAAGGTCGTGCAGGCGACAATATCGGCGCGCTGGTTCGTGGCGTTGGTCGTGAAGACGTCGAGCGTGGCCAGGTTCTGGCCAAGCCCGGTTCGGTCATGCCGCACACCGAGTTCGACGCTGAAGTGTACGTGCTGTCGAAGGAAGAGGGTGGCCGTCACACGCCGTTCTTTGCCAACTATCGTCCGCAGTTCTACTTCCGCACCACGGACGTCACCGGCGAAGTCATCCTGCCTGAGGGCACCGAGATGGTCATGCCTGGCGACAACGTGAAGCTCGGCGTCAAGCTGATCGCGCCCATCGCGATGGACCCAGGTCTGCGCTTTGCCATCCGTGAAGGCGGTCGTACCGTCGGCGCAGGGGTTGTCGGCACGATCTCGAAGTAATATAGGCACCGCAGCGGCGCGAATCGCCTGATTCGCGCCGCTCGGATTTTTACCGCCTCGGATCGTCTTTCTCCGGCTCTAGCGAGCTAGAAGGACAGATTAAGAGGCGGTTGTTTTTTGGCTCTTTCGCATCGGTACAGGAATATGGACAGCAACATCCGCATTCGCCTTAAGGCGTTCGATCATCGCGTGCTTGATCAGGCGACCGGCGACATCGCCGACACCGCACGCCGCACTGGCGCTCTCATCCGCGGTCCCATTCCCCTTCCGACGCGCATCGAAAAGTTCACGGTCAACCGTGGTCCGCACATCGACAAGAAGTCGCGCGAGCAGTTTGAGGTTCGCACCTACAAGCGTATGCTTGACATTGTGCAGCCGACGCCGCAGACGGTCGATGCGCTGATGAAGCTGGACCTGGCTGCCGGCGTGAACGTAGAAATCAAGCTGGCCTAAGGCGAGCAAGTCCCTGCCTTCTGTAACAAGTCGGCAGGGTATCGGGTATTCCGGGAAACTGGAAGCTCACACGACACAAGGGATACCGCACAGCGCCGGGCAACTGGCAAGTCTGTGGTTCTGGTCCCCCGTCGCTGGTCCCGAGAGGGGTTGGCATCCAACCCGGACGGGGTGATCTGCATATTTGGGTTGGCCGCTAGGGAATGATCCCGAGCGGTTTTTTTCGTTGGATACGCCCGCCGGCGTCAGTTTCTTTTTAAGGCTTAGGCGGGCCTCTATTGGGAGTATGGATCATGCGCACTGGCGTGATCGCTAAGAAAGTCGGGATGACCCGCCTGTTCCAAGAGGACGGGCGTCACGTGCCGGTTACGGTTCTGGCCCTTGAAGGCAACCAGGTCGTGGCTCGCAAGGATGTGGACAGCGACGGCTATATTGCCGTGCAGCTGGGTGCCGGCGTAGCGAAGGTTAAGAATGTCGCCAAGCCGCAGCGCGGTCACTTCGCCAAGGCGGAAGTGGAGCCGAAGGCGCGTCTGGTAGAATTCCGTGTCGCCGAGGATGCACTCCTCGATGTCGGCGTGGAAATCGCCGCGGATCATTTCATCGACGGCCAGCTCGTCGATGTGTCGGGTCACACCCAGGGTAAGGGCTTTGCCGGCGCTATGAAGCGTTGGGGCTTCGGCGGTATGCGCGCCACCCACGGCGTGTCGATCAGTCACCGTGCCCATGGTTCGACGGGTAACCGTCAGGATCCAGGCCGCGTCTTCAAGAACAAGAAGATGGCCGGTCATATGGGTGATCGTGAACGCACGCAGCAGAACCTCGAAATCGTCCGCACGGACGTCGAGCGCGGTCTGCTGTTCGTCAAGGGCAGCGTGCCCGGTGCCAAGGGCACCTGGCTGACCGTCAAGGATGCCGTCAAGGTGCCCCGTCCGGCCGACGTTCCCTATCCCGCCAGCCTGAAAAAGGCTGACAACAGCAACGACAGCGCTCCCGCTGATACCCCGGCTGAAGAAGTCGCGGCAGTGGAAGCGACCGAAGGCCAGGAGGGCTAAACCATGAAGGTCAAGGTACAGACCCTCGACGCAGCGGAAGCTGGCGATCTGGAGCTGAACGATGCCGTATTCGGTGTCGAGCCCCGCGCCGACATCCTGCACCGTGTCGTCACCTGGCAGCTCGAAAAGCGTCGCGGTACGGCCCGCGGCACCCGCGAGCGTAGCGATGTTGCCCGCACGGGTAAGAAGTTCGGTCGCCAGAAGGGCGGCGGTACGGCTCGTCACGGCGATCGCCGCGCGCCGGTGTTCATCGGTGGTGGTAAAGCCCACGGTGCCCGCGTTCGTGACTTCAATCCCTCGCTGAACAAGAAGGTTCGCGCGCTGGGCCTGAAGATGGCGCTCTCGTCGAAGGTGAAGGACGGTTCGCTGTTCATCATCGACAGCCTCGACGTCGCCGAAGGCAAGACCAAGGCGCTGGTCGCCAATCTTGCCAAGCTGAACCTGACCAAGGTGCTGTTCATCGACGGCGACGCGGTCAACATCAGCTTCGCCAAGGCGTCGGCCAACATCATCGGCGTGGACTTGCTGCCGGCCGTCGGTGCCAATGTCTACGACATCCTGAAAGCCGACTCGCTGGTGCTCACCCGCGCCGCTGTCGAAAAGCTGGAGGCCCGTTTCAATGGCTAAAAAGCAAGCCGCAACGGTCGACAACCGTCATTATGACGTGGTTGTCGCCCCGCACATCACTGAGAAGTCGACCCTTCTCAGCGAATTCAACGCTGTGGTCTTCAAGGTGGCGGGCGATGCCTCCAAGCCTGAGATCAAGGCCGCTGTCGAAGCGATCTGGGGTGTCGACGTCAAGAGCGTGAATACGCTCGTGACGAAGGGCAAGACCAAGAAGTGGAAGGGCAAGCCCTACACCCGCTCCGACGTCAAGAAGGCGATCGTCCGCCTGGCCGAAGGCCAGTCGATCGACATCACCGAGGGAGTGCGCTAACCATGGCGCTGAAGCATTATAACCCGACGAGCCCCGCCCAGCGCGGCCTCATTCTCGTCGACAAGTCCAGCCTGCACAAGGGCAAGCCCGTCAAGGCGCTGACCGAAGGCAAGCGCAAGACCGGTGGCCGCAACAACAAGGGTCATGTGACCTCGCGTGGTATCGGTGGCGGTCATAAGCAGCGCTATCGTATCATCGATTTCAAGCGTCGCTTGTGGGATGTCGAAGGTACGGTCGAGCGTCTGGAATATGACCCCAACCGTACCGCGTTCATCGCGCTGGTCAACTATCCCGACGGTACGCAGGCCTATATCATCGCGCCGCAGCGCCTCGCTCCTGGTGACAAGGTCATCGCGGGCAAGAAGACCGACGTGAAGCCGGGCAACGCGATGGAACTGGGTCAGATGCCGGTTGGCACGATCATCCACAATATCGAGATGAAGCCGGGCAAGGGCGCACAGCTCTGCCGTTCGGCGGGTACCTATGCCCAGCTCGTTGGTCGTGATCGTGGCATGGTGATGATCCGCTTGTCTTCGGGTGAGCAGCGTTACATCCGTTCGGATTGCATGGGCACCATCGGCGCCGTCAGCAACCCCGACAATGGCAACACCAACCTCGCCAAGGCAGGCCGCAACCGTTGGAAGGGCATCCGCCCGCTGACGCGCGGTGTCGCCAAGAACCCGGTCGATCACCCTCATGGTGGTGGTGAAGGCCGGACTTCGGGCGGCCGTCATCCGGTTACGCCTTGGGGCAAGCCGACCAAGGGTGCCCGCACCCGTCACAACAAGTCGACCGACAAGATGATCATCCGGTCGCGTCACGCCAAGAAGAAGAGGTAATCCGCGATGGCTCGTTCCGTCTGGAAAGGTCCGTTCGTGGACCTCAGCCTTCTGAAGAAGGCAGAAACCGCGCAGGAAGCCGGTGGCCGTGCGCCGATCAAGACTTGGTCGCGTCGTTCCACCATCCTGCCCCAGTTCGTTGGCCTGACGTTCAGCGTCTATAACGGCCGCAAGCATGTTCCGGTGTCCGTGAACGAGGATATGGTGGGTCATAAGCTGGGCGAATTCGCTCCGACCCGCTTCTTCCCCGGCCACGCTGCCGACAAGAAGGGCAAGCGCTAATGAGCAAGGAAAAGGCTCCCCGTCGCGTCGCCGACAATGAGGCTCTGGCCGTCGGCACGCAGATCCGTGGTTCGGCCCAGAAGCTGAACCTGGTTGCCACGCTCATCCGCGGCCACAAGGTCGAGGACGCGCTGAACATCTTGGCCTTCTCCAAGAAGGCGATGGCAGTGGACGTGCGCAAGGTGCTGGCTTCGGCCATCGCCAACGCGGAAAACAACCATAATCTGGACGTCGACGCCCTGGTCGTGGCCGAAGCATCGGTAGGCAAGGCGTTCACGCTGAAGCGTTTCCATGCGCGTGGCCGTGGCAAGTCGACCCGGATCCTCAAGCCCTACAGCCGCGTGCGCATCGTCGTGCGTGAAGCTGGCGAAGAAGCGGAGGCGTAAGCACATGGGTCACAAGAGCAATCCGATCGGTCTGCGTCTTCAGATCAACCGCACCTGGGACAGCCGCTGGTACGCCGAAGGCGCGGACTATGGCCGCCTGCTGCTGGAAGATCTCAAGATCCGCCAGTTCATCATGAAGTCGCTGCCGCAGGCCGCGATTTCGAAGGTCGTCATCGAACGCCCTGCCAAGCTGTGCCGCGTGTCGGTCTATGCTGCCCGTCCCGGTGTCATCATCGGCAAGAAGGGCGCGGATATCGAAAAGCTGCGCAAGAAGCTGAGCGCGCTGACCACGTCCGACGTGTCGTTGAACATCGTTGAAATCCGCAAGCCGGAAGTCGATTCCAAGCTCGTCGCACAGGGTATCGCTGACCAGCTCGAACGCCGCGTGGCTTTCCGCCGCGCGATGAAGCGGGCTGTGCAGTCGGCGCTGCGTCTGGGTGCCGAAGGCATCAAGATCACCTGCGGCGGCCGTCTGGGCGGCGCAGAAATCGCGCGCGTCGAATGGTATCGCGAAGGTCGCGTTCCGCTGCACACGCTGCGCGCGAACGTCGACTATGCCGAAGCCACGGCGCACACCGCCTATGGCGTGTGCGGCATCAAGGTCTGGATCTTCAAGGGTGAGATTCTGGGCCATGATCCGATGGCCACCGACCGGCTCATGCTGGAGGCTCAGACCTCCGGTGTGCGTCCGGCGCGCTGAACATAAGGTAGGTATAGCGTCATGCTGCAACCGAAGAAAATGAAGTTCCGCAAGACCTTCAAGGGCCGGATCAAGGGCGATGCCAAGGGCGGTTCCGCTCTGAACTTCGGTTCCTATGGTCTCAAGGCCATGGAGCCTGAGCGGATCACCGCGCGCCAGATCGAAGCGGCTCGCCGCGCGATCACGCGTCACATCCGTCGTCAGGGTCGTTTGTGGATCCGCGTGTTCCCCGACGTGCCTGTGTCGAAGAAGCCGGCCGAAGTCCGTCAGGGCAAGGGCAAGGGTTCGGTCGAATATTGGGCCGCCCGCGTCAAGCCGGGTCGCATCCTGTTCGAACTGGACGGCGTACCCGGTCCGCTCGCAGCAGAGGCCTTCTCGCGCGCCGCGATGAAGCTGCCCATCAAGACCAAGGTCGTTGCCCGCCTCGGCGACACCTCGCACCTGGAGGGTTAAGCCATGGCGAATGTTGCTGACCTTAAGACCAAGACGGACGACGAACTGTCGACCGAACTCAACAACCTGAAGCGCGAGCAGTTCAATCTGCGTTTCCAGGCGGCCACCAACCAGCTGGAAAAGCCCAGCCGCGTCAAGGAAGTTCGCCGGTCGATCGCGCAGATCAAAACTTTGCAGACCGAGCGTAACAGCTCGGCTGCGACCGCGAAGTAAAGGAAACACACGATGCCCAAGCGCGTGCTGACGGGAACGGTGGTTTCCGACAAGACCGACAAGACGGTGGTGGTTCGTGTAGAGCGCAAGGTTAAGCATGCGCTCTACGGCAAGATCATCCGCCGTTCGAAGAAATATCACGCCCATGACGAGGGCAATGTCTACAAGGAAGGCGAGACGGTCCGCATCGAGGAAACCGCCCCGATTTCCAAGCTCAAGACCTGGAAGGTCATCGAGCGCGTGGACACCCACAAGTCGCCGGAGGTTGCCGCTTAAAGGCGGAAACCCGGACTTTTAGGGTAGGCTCACTGATTATTTGGGTCTTATTGCGACGCGGGGCTGGCCTTTTCGATCAGAAGGGGTTACAGGCCCGCGCTTCGCGTAGGACCCGACAGAGTCTTGGCACGAAATTCGGAACCGCTGGGCCAGACCTTTCTGGAGCGTCCCGGTAGGCCAAATAAGAAGGAACCGGATCCATGATCCAGATGCAATCCAATCTTGACGTCGCTGACAACAGCGGCGCCAAGCGCGTCCAGTGCATCAAGGTGCTGGGCGGCTCGAAGCGTCGCTTCGCGAGCGTAGGCGACATCATCGTCGTCTCGATCAAGGAAGCAGCGCCTCGCGGCAAGGTGAAGAAGGGTGACGTGCATCGTGCCGTCATCGTGCGTACCGCCAAGGACGTGCGTCGCGCTGATGGCAGCGTGATTCGCTTCGACGGCAACGCCGCTGTACTTATCAACAAGAACGAGGAGCCGATCGGCACCCGTATCTTTGGCCCGGTCGTTCGCGAACTGCGCGCCAAGAAGCACATGAAGATCATCTCGCTCGCTCCTGAGGTGCTGTAATGAGCGCTGCCAAGATCAAGAAGGGCGACAAGATCGTCGTCCTGGCTGGCAAGGACAAGGGCCGTACCGGCGCTGTCCTGCAAGTGATGCCCAAGGCCGACAAGGTTCTTGTCGAAGGCATCAACGTGCATGCGAAGCATCGCAAGCCCGACCAGTCGAACCCGCAGGGTGGCATCGAGCGCAAGCCCGCGCCGCTCCACATTTCGAACGTGGCGGTCGCCGACAAGGATGGCAAGCCGACCCGCGTTCGTTTCGAGGATCGCGACGGCAAGAAGGTCCGTGTCGCCGTCAAGTCCGGTGAGGTGCTGTAATGGCCGATAAGTACATCCCGCGCTCCAAAGCGCTGTATGACGCCGAGATCGCCAAGGCGATGACCGAGAAATTCGGTTACAAGAACGTCATGGAAGTCCCCAAGATCGACAAGATCACGCTCAACATGGGCGTGGGCGAAGCGACCCAGGACAAGAAGAAGGTCACGCAGGCCGCCGAGGAAATGGAACTGATCGCTGGCCAGAAGCCGGTCATCACCAAGGCGAAGAAGTCGATCGCGCAGTTCAAGCTGCGTGAAGGCATGCCCATCGGTGCCAAGGTCACGCTGCGCCGCGAGCGCATGTATGAATTCCTGGACCGCATGATCAACGTGGCCCTGCCCCGCGTCCGCGATTTTCGTGGTCTCAATCCGAAGAGCTTCGATGGCCGTGGCAATTATGCCTTCGGTATCAAGGAGCAGATCATCTTCCCAGAGATCAGCTATGACCGTGTCGACAAGGTGCGCGGCATGGACATCATCGTGACCACCACGGCGAAGACGGACGATGAAGCGCGCGAATTGCTGCGCCTCTTCGGCTTCCCCTTCCCGCTCGAAGAGAAGCAGGCGGCCTGAACAAGGTCCCGCTTCTCTCCCAACGCTAAAGCTAAGGAAGAGAACTTAAGTCATGGCGAAACTGAGTTCGATCAACAAGAATGAGCGTCGCAAGAAGCTGGTTAAGAAATATGCCGGCCGTTATGCAAAGCTCAAGGCGATCGCGAATGACAACGCGGCCGATGACAGCGATCGTCTGATCGCTCGTCTGAAGATGGCGGAAATTCCCCGCAACGGCAACCCGACCCGCGTGCGTAACCGCTGCGAACTGACGGGGCGCCCGCGCGCTTATTACCGCAAATTCCGGCTCTGCCGTATTCAGCTGCGCGATCTGGCCAATAAGGGCCTGATCCCCGGCGTCACCAAGTCGAGCTGGTAAGGATATCATCTCATGGCATTGACCGATCCCCTGGGTGATATGCTCACCCGCATCCGCAACGGGCAGCAGGCGAAGAAGGACAGCGTTATGTCCCCAGCGTCCAAGCTGCGCGCCCGCGTCCTCGACGTGCTCCAGCGCGAAGGCTATATTCGCGGCTATTCCGAGGAAGATCTCGGCAAGCACCCTGGCCTGCGCATCGAGCTGAAATATTTCGAAGGGCAGCCTGCTATCAAGCATGTCGCCCGCGTGTCCAAGCCTGGCCGCCGCGTCTATTCGGGTTCGAAAGAACTGCCGGTGATCCGCAACGGTCTTGGTATCACGATCGTCTCGACGCCTAAGGGTGTTCTGTCCGACGCGGAAGCGCGCGACCAGAATGTCGGCGGCGAAGTGCTGGCGGAGGTGTTCTAATGAGCCGCATCGGTAAAAAGCCGGTCGCGATCCCCAATGGGGTGACGGCGACCATCGAGGGCGGGCAGCTCTCGGTCAAGGGGCCCAAGGGCACCCTGGCCATGCCGCTGCGCGACGAGATCAGCTATACGCTGGAAGGCGAAGGCATTCTCGTTCAGCCAGCCAACAAGACCAAGGCCGCACGGGCATTCTGGGGCATGCAGCGCACGCTGATCCAGAACCTGGTCACCGGTGTGACGGAAGGCTTCACCAAGAAGCTGCTCATCACCGGCGTTGGCTACCGCGCGAACTCGCAGGGCAAGAACCTGAAGCTGCAGCTTGGCTACAGCCATGACGTCGATTTTGCGATCCCCGACGGGATCGAGATCAAGACCCCGGATAACACCACGGTCGAGATCAGCGGCATGGACAAGCAGCAGGTCGGCCAGGTTGCCGCCGAAATCCGTCGCTGGCGCAAGCCTGAGCCTTATAAGGGCAAGGGCATCAAATATGCCGGCGAGTTCATCTTCCGCAAGGAAGGGAAGAAGAAGTAAGATGGCA
The DNA here is from genome assembly GCF_055640555.1 of Sphingobium sp. KKT206. Taxonomy (NCBI): domain Bacteria; kingdom Pseudomonadati; phylum Pseudomonadota; class Alphaproteobacteria; order Sphingomonadales; family Sphingobiaceae; genus Sphingobium; species Sphingobium sp. KKT206. The sequence goes on along the minus strand of NZ_CM145764.1, from coordinate 2,580,284 downwards.
AAGCTTTCCCTCTTCGCGCGGCGTCGTCGCCGTGTTCGCACCGCTCTCAAGGCTGTTTCGGGCACCCGCCCGCGCCTGAGCATTCACCGTTCGGGTCGTCACATCTACGCCCAGATCATCGATGACGCTGCCGGTACGACCGTCGCTGCGGCATCGACCCTGGACAAGGACGTGCGCGGCAAGACCGGCGCTACCTCGCAAGCCGCTGCCGATGTCGGCAAGCGCGTCGCCGCTGCGGCGACCGCTGCCGGTGTCACCCGCGTCGTGTTCGACCGTGGTGGCTTCCTGTTCCATGGCCGCGTGAAAGCGCTGGCCGATGCCGCCCGTGAGGGCGGGCTGGAGTTCTGATCATGGCTGACGAAAACACCACCGGCGAAGGCAATCAGCCCGCAGCCGTCCTGGCTCCTGAAGCGACGCCTCAGGAAGTCACCGAAAATCGTGGTCCCGGCCGTGGTCGTGGCAATCGCGGCGGCAGCGACCGCAACCGCAGCGATCGCGGCGGTGGCCGTGGTCGTCGTGACGATCGTCGCGGCGGTAACCGTGACGAAGATCAGGGCGAAGAACTGATCGAGAAGCTGGTCCACATCAACCGCGTCAGCAAGACCGTCAAGGGCGGCAAGCGCTTCGGCTTTGCGGCGCTGGTCGTTGTCGGCGACGGCAAGGGCCGGGCCGGTTTCGGCCATGGCAAGGCGCGCGAAGTGCCTGAAGCCATCAGCAAGGCGACTGCCGCTGCCAAGAAGGCAATGGTTCGCGTTCCGCTGAAGGAAGGCCGCACGCTGCATCATGATGGCCTTGGCCATTTCGGTGCGGGCAAGGTGACGCTGCGTTCGGCGCCTGCCGGTACCGGTATCATCGCCGGTGGTCCGATGCGCGCCGTGTTCGAAAGCCTCGGCGTCGCAGACGTCGTGACCAAGTCGAACGGCACGTCGAACCCTTATAACATGATCCGGGCGACCTTCGCGGCGCTGAGCGAACAGACGAGCCCCAAGTCGGTGGCGCAGCGTCGCGGCAAGAAGGTCGCCGACCTTCTGCATCGCGGTGGAGCCTCGGTCGAGGTCGCGCAGGCTGACGCCGAAGCGATTGTGGAGTAAGCGACATGGCAACAATCAAGATCAAGCAGATCGGTTCGCCGATCCGTCGCCCCGCCGACCAGAAGAAGATTCTGATCGGTCTGGGCCTTGGCAAGATGCATCGCGTGGTGGAACTGGAAGACACGGCGGAAGTCCGCGGTGCCATCAAGAAGCTGCCCCATATGGTGCAAGTGGTCGAGGGCTAAGCCCTTCGATCCGATGAAATGATGCGGGAGAGGGGGAAACCCCTCTTTCGTTTTTTTGACGGTCGGGCTATCGGCCTGGCCTCTTTAGGTTCCCACTGGGGACAGCGCGAACAAAGCGAAAGCGAGTGCACGATATGAAGCTCAATGACATCCGTGATAATGATGGCGCCCGCAAGGGCCGTATGCGCGTCGGACGCGGCATCGGTTCGGGCAAGGGCAAGACCGCTGGCCGCGGCCAGAAGGGTGCCAAGGCGCGTTCGGGCGTTGCCATCAACGGCTTCGAAGGCGGCCAGATGCCGCTCCACATGCGCATCCCTAAGCGCGGCTTCAACAACATCTTCGCCAGCGATTTCGCGATCGTGAACCTGGGCGCGGTGCAGAAGGCGATCGACGCCGGCAAGCTGGACGCCAACGCGACCATCGACCATGCCGCGCTCAAGGCCGCTGCGCTTGCCCGTGGTGGCAAGGATGGCGTCCGTCTGCTCGCCAAGGGCGAACTGACCGCGAAGGTCAGCTTCTTGGTTTCCGGCGCGTCGAAGGGTGCGCTGGAAGCCGTCGAAAAGGCCGGTGGCAAGGTCGAAGTGATCGAAGTCGTCGCGGCCGCCGACAAGGCGAAGGCCAAGAAGGGCACGGCGCTGGCCGCTGCCAAGGCTGCCCGGAAGGCGTAAGCCGCAGTCTCAGACTTGCAAGCACGGCCCCGCTGCCCGATATGGGTTGGCGGGGTCATGCGTATCGGGGGACTGTCTTTGCCACTTGGTATGGCAACTCCCCGTTCGACACGTTGAACCCGTCCCGCTAAGGGATGAGCGATTCCGCACCGGGGCTTGATGCCTCGGCAAGAGTGATTTGAAGGGCAGCCACCATGGCATCGAGAGCCGACCAGCTCGCATCCAATCTGAGCCTCGCGAAATTCAGCAAGGCCACCGACCTCAAGAAGCGCTTGTGGTTTACGCTCGGCGCATTGATCGTGTTCCGATTCCTCAGCTTCGTGCCCATGCCCGGCATCGATCCGACGGCTTTGGCCGGCGCGGTGCAGAATACGCGCGGCGGCGTCCTCGACATCTTCAACACCTTTTCGGGCGGTGCGCTGGAGCGTGCGAGCCTTATCGCGCTCGGCATCATGCCCTACATCACCGCGTCGATCGTGGTGCAGCTTGCCTCCTCGCTCTCGCCAAAGCTGGCGGCGATCAAGAAGGAAGGCGAAAGCGGCCGCAAGCGACTCAACCAATATACCCGCTACGGCACGGTGTTCCTGGCTGCGGTGCAGGGCTATTTCGCCGCCGTCGGCTATGAGACGCAGGGTGCGGCCGTGGTCGATCCCGGCATGGTGTTTCGCGTGTCGGCGGTCGTGTCGCTGATCGGCGGCACCATGTTCCTAATGTGGCTCGGCGAACAGATCACCTCGCGCGGCATCGGCAATGGCGTGTCGCTCATCATCATGGCGGGCATCGTTGCGCAGTTGCCGGTGACGTTGAGCAACCTGTTCAAGTCCGGCAGCGAAGGCACGATTTCGGGCCTGCTCATCTTCCTCGTGATGGTCATGGCGATCGGCCTCATCCTGCTGATCTGTTTCATGGAGCGGGCGCAGCGCCGGGTGCTGATCCAATATCCCAAGCGTCAGACCCGTCAGGGATTGATGCAGGCGGACCGCAGCCATCTGCCGCTCAAGGTCAACACCGCAGGCGTCATTCCGCCGATCTTCGCCTCGTCGCTGCTGCTGATGCCGCTGACCATCTCGCAGTTTGCGGGCCAGACGGTCGCGGGCGAAAGCCGGTGGGGCGATTTCGTCCTGACGCTCAACCAATATCTCTCGCACGGCAGCCCGGTCTATATGGGGCTTTATGGCCTGGGCATCGTCTTCTTCTGCTTCTTCTACACCGCTGTGGTGTTCAACCCGGAAGAGACGGCCGACAATCTCAAGCGCAATGGCGGCTTCATTCCCGGCATCCGTCCGGGCAAGAATACCGAACATTATCTGGATTATGTGCTGACGCGCATCACCGTGATCGGCGCCGCTTATCTGGCGTTCATCTGTCTGGTGCCGGAATTTGCCATCGCCAGGGCGGGAATTCCCTTCTACCTTGGTGGGACTAGCTTGTTGATCGTGGTCAATGTTACGGTCGATACCGTGACCCAGATTCAGAGCCACCTGCTCGCCCATCAATATGGCGATCTGATCAAGAAGGCGAAGCTCAAGGGCCGCCTGCGCTAAACGCGGCCCGGACGCTGGGCGCACAATAGGGGAGAATGCGCGCGATGAACATCATTCTGCTTGGCCCTCCGGGGGCCGGCAAGGGGACGCAGGCCAGTCGCCTGGTCGAGGACCGCGGCATGGTGCAACTGTCCACGGGCGACATGCTGCGCGCGGCCGTCAAGGCAGGCACGCCCGTCGGGCTGCAGGCCAAGGCGCTGATGGAAGCGGGTGCGCTCGTGCCCGACGATGTCGTATCCGGCATCATCGGCGAAGCACTGGATGCGCTTGCCGCTGATACCGGCGTTATTTTCGACGGCTATCCGCGCACTGAGGCGCAGGCCCATTCGCTCGATGTCCTGCTCGATGGACGCGGTCGCTCACTCGATCATGTGATCGAACTCGACGTCAATGAGGATGCGCTGGTCGAACGGATCACCGGTCGCTTCACCTGTGCCAATTGCGGCGCTGGCTATCATGATGTCTTCAAGCTGCCCAAGGTCGAGGGCGAATGCGACAAGTGCCAGAGCCACGAGTTCAAGCGCCGTCCCGACGACAATGAGGAAACGGTGCGCACCCGCATGGCCGAATATCGCGCGAAGACCGCACCCATCCTGCCCATCTATGAAGCGCGCGCGATCGTGTCGCGCGTCGACGGCATGGCCGACATGGATGATGTGACCAGCGCCATCGCGGCGATTCTGGACGGCGACGCCGCCTGATATAGCGCGCTACGGAAAAAAATGACCGACAGGGGCGGGTATGGCGGTGGCCATGCCTGCCCCTTTTGGCTTCATGGTGTCGATGACGAGGGTGTGGTGTACCATCCACCCATGGCCGTTAAGCATATTTGCCTTAACGCAACGCGATGCAGCAAAAGACCAGCAATAAAAATCAGGCTTTCATGGGCCGATTAACCACGATCTTGCCAGATTTATGTCTCCTATGTTGCTATAGCGGGCTGTGACTGGATCATCCCCCAAACGCGCACGGTTAACGGAACTGGATGCGCTGCGTGGCATAGGCGCGCTGTGCGTGCTGATCTTCCATTATTCCACGCGCTTCCACGAACTCTTCCCCCAGGCATCGCATGTGCCGTTCAGTTTCCCCGGCGGCAATTATCGGGTGCTGCTGTTCTTCACTATTTCGGGCTTTGCGATCTTCTTCACGCTTGATCGGATCGGGTCGGTCGCCGACTTCGTGGTCAATCGCTTCGCCCGGCTCTATCCCGCCTATCTGGTGGCGATGCTGGTGACGCTGTCGATCGAATATCTCGCCCATGCGACGCAGCTTCTGATCGGGCCAGGCGCGATCCTCGCCAATTTCACCATGTTGCAGGGCTTTGCCTTCCTGCCCGAAGTGGATGGCGCCTATTGGACGTTGACGGTGGAGATCGCCTTCTACGCCTGCATGATCGGCCTGTGGAAATTCGCGGGTTTGAAGCATCTGGAGCCGCTGCTCCTGCTATGGCTGGGCGTCCGCTGGCTCTACGCCTTATGGCCCGACATGCCGGAGCGGATCATCATGCTGCTGGTGCTGCGCTATCTGCCCTTCTTCGTCATCGGCATGCTGTCCTACCGTGTCTGGGCGGGACGGCGCAGTTGGCGGCAGCAGGCACCCTATGCTGCGCTAGCGCTGGCGTCGGTCGCGACGATGGAGACATGGGACGTGACCATCGTCGCCTGCCTCCTGCTGGCGTCCTTTGCGGCGCTGATCGCGGGGCGGCTGCATATATTGCGCATCCGCCCGCTCATCTGGCTCGGCGGGATCAGCTATTCCTTCTACCTCATCCACCAGCATGTCGGTTTCGTCGTCATGCTGGAACTGGCCAAGGCAGGCTATAGCCCCTGGATCGGCTTCTTCGCCGCCTTCGCGGTCGCATTGACACTCGGCACGCTGATCAACCGCGTGGTGGAGCGACCAGCCGGAGAAGCGATATTGGCCTGGTGGAAGCGGCGGCGTGCGCTCCAGCCAGCCGCCGTGCAACCGGCATGAAAAAGGCGGCGCTGGCCCATCCAGCGCCGCCCCTTCGACTAACCCGTTCGACTTACTGCGCGACGGGCGCGGCGGCCGCGGCATTTTCCGGCAGGCCGCCCATCTGCGTCACCATCTTGGTATAGGCGTCCAGATAGGCGAGCACGATGACCTGGCCGATGTCGGTATTTTGATAACCGCCACCGCCGACCGCCGCCAGGCCGCCCATCCAGCCCAGGCCGCCACCGCCGCCGAAGCTCAGGTCCGACTTGCGGAAATAGCCCTCTGCCATCACTTCTTCTTCTGTCGTGCGCGCGTTGACGACGGAGAGCATGACATTGGCCTCGCTCTTCTTGACCGAAATGCCGCCCAGCAGGGCCCCGCCGATGCGGCCGCCCAGCATCCCGCCCAACATGCCGCCCAGCGCGTTGCCGCCGCTATTTTTGTTGGTGGTAACGATGTCGGGCTGGATGAAATAATCCGCCGCCTTCACCTGCCCCCGGCCCAGGTTCGACCCAGCCTGCAACTCGCCGGAATCCGCCATGGCGCGTTCCAGATTGCGGCTGGCCATCGACCGGCCGCGATTGACCAGGCCGAAACAGCCCGATTGCTGCACGAACAATTTGATGATCGCTTCGGGGCTGCCCAGGCTCAATTCCCGCCACCACTGATTGTCCGGCTCGACGATCGCCGCCGTGCCGATGCGCTTGGTGCAGCGGGGAATTTCCATCTGTTTCTTGGTTTGGGCCTGGCGGCCGGACGACCCCTTGTCCTTGGCCATGGCTTGCGGGACGACCAGGGCAAGGCAGGCCGTCGCCGCGGTCAGCATTTTCAATAGACGCATTATCAGAACCCCGTTTGTTGCTTGCTTTGAAACTGTGCAGGCGACCCTGATATTTTGCGACCAGCCTATCACAGCCGCCTTGGCCTTCCAAGCATGGGTACGCAGGCGTAACACTCTTTGTCATCCATCACGCCGCCCCTCGTGATCCTACTGACAGCGCGTGCAATCGCTGCTATCGGGCGGCGATGACCGAGCTTTCGCATATCCGTAACTTTTCCATCATCGCCCATATCGACCATGGCAAGTCGACCCTGGCCGACCGTCTCATCCAACGCACCGGCGGCCTGACCGACCGCGAGATGAGCGCGCAAGTCCTTGATAATATGGATATCGAAAAGGAGCGCGGTATCACGATCAAGGCGCAGACGGTGCGCCTGGATTATGTCGCCAAGGATGGCCAGACTTATGAACTGAACCTGATGGACACGCCGGGGCATGTCGACTTCGCTTATGAAGTCTCGCGCTCGCTGGCCGCATGCGAAGGTGCGTTGCTGGTCGTGGACGCGGCGCAGGGCGTGGAAGCGCAGACGCTGGCGAATGTCTATCAGTCGATCGAGCATGATCATGAGATCGTGCCGGTCCTCAACAAGATCGACCTGCCCGCCGCCGAACCCGAAAAGGTGCGCAAGGAAATCGAGGACGTGATCGGCCTCGATGCGTCCGAAGCGGTGTTGGCGAGCGCCAAGTCGGGCATCGGCATCGACGAAATCCTCGAAGCCATCGTCAAGAAAATCCCCCCGCCCAAGGGCGACCGCAACGCCCCGCTCGAAGCGATGCTGGTCGATAGCTGGTACGACCCTTATCTCGGCGTCGTCATCCTCGTCCGCGTCGTCAATGGCGTGATCAAGAAGGGCCAGGCGATCAAATTCATGATCGGCGGCACTGAACATCTGATCGACCGGGTGGGCTGCATGCGCCCCAAGATCGAGCAACTGCCCGAACTGGCGGCGGGCGAGATCGGCTTCATCACCGCGCAGATCAAGGAAATCGCGCAGACCCGCGTCGGCGACACCATCACCACGGTCAAGAATGGCGCGACCAAGCCGCTGCCGGGCTTCAAGGAAGTCCAGCCGGTGGTATTCTGCGGCCTGTTCCCCGTCGATGCCAACGACTTCGACAAGCTGCGCGACTCGATCAGCAAGTTGCGCCTCAACGACGCCAGCTTCTCCTTCGAAATGGAAAGCAGCGCGGCGCTCGGCTTCGGCTTCCGCTGCGGCTTCCTGGGGCTGCTCCATCTGGAGATCATTCAGGAGCGGTTGACGCGCGAATATGATCTCGACCTCATCACCACCGCCCCGTCGGTGGTGTACAAGATCCAGCTGACCTATGGCGCGGGCGAGATCGAGCTGCACAATCCCGCCGACATGCCCGACCCGACCAAGATCGACGAGATCGAGGAGCCGTGGATCGAGGCGATCATCTATTGCCCCGACGAATATCTCGGCTCGATCCTGAAACTCTGCCAGGACCGGCGTGGCATTCAGAAGAACCTGACCTATGTCGGCGGCCGCGCGCAGGTGACCTATGAACTGCCGCTCAACGAAGTGGTGTTCGACTTTTACGATCGCTTGAAATCGATCAGCCGTGGCTATGCCAGTTTCGACTATCACCAGATCGGCTATCGGACGGGCGATCTGGTCAAGATGAGCATCATGGTCAATGCCGAACCCGTCGATGCGCTCAGCATGATCGTCCATCGCGGCACCGCCGAATCGCGCGGTCGCGGCATGTGCGAACGGCTCAAAGACCTCATCCCCCGCCATTTGTTCAAGATCCCGATCCAGGCGGCGATCGGCGGCAAGGTGATTGCGCGCGAGACCATCGCGGCGATGCGTAAGGACGTCACCGCCAAATGCTATGGTGGCGACATCAGCCGCAAGAAAAAGCTGCTCGACAAGCAGAAGGAAGGCAAAAAGCGGATGCGCGAATATGGCAGCGTCCAAATCCCGCAGGAAGCCTTCATCGCGGCGCTGCGCATGGGGGATGAAAATTGAGCGGGTCCGACGAAGATTATGTGTTCGACGAGGCATCGGGCGAGTGGGTGCCTGCGTCGCAATTGACCGAGGCAGGCGATGCCGCCGATGCGGTCGAAGTCCGCGATGCGGTGGGCAATTTGCTGGCCGATGGCGATCAGGTGACGCTGATCAAGGATCTGGTGGTCAAGGGCGCGGGGCAGACGCTCAAGCGCGGCACGCTGATCAAATCGATCCGCCTGACCGGCGACGCGCAGGAAATCGATTGCCGCCATGACGGGATCAAGGGCCTGGTGCTGCGCGCGGAGTTCGTGAAGAAGCGATGAGCGGCGCGCCTGTCCGTCCCGCGTCGCTGGCGCAGATGGTGCCGATCGCGGGGCAGGTGGCACGGATCGAGCGGGCGGCGGCGTTCCTGGCCAATGGCATGTCGCTCGGCCGTTGCCCGGATGCGGCCGATGACCGACGCCGCGCCATGCCCGCCAAGATGATCGGCAATGGCCTGCGCGAACTCGACTTGTTTCTGACCGACCTGATCGCCGAAGCGCGACGGATCGACCGGCTGGGGGCGGGGGCAGGGGATGATCCCGGCGTGCGGCCGAGCAGTCGCCTTTCCAGCGCAGCCGAGGCGTGGCATCGGGCGGGGCCGCAATTGGGACTGAAGGACGAGGGGCGCATGGTGCTGCGCGGCCTGCGCGCGGCGCAAAATCGCCTATGTTTCGGCCGGTTGCGTCGGGCCGACAGCGAAGCGGCGATGCAGCAGGCTTGCGCCGACTATGCGCGGTTGGCGGGCGATGTGCTGGCGGCGGTGCAGGCGCGCCGTTCAGGCGACGGCGGCGTAGCGATCGCGGCCGGGTAACGTCACGTTCGGTAGGCTCTTGAAGCCGGGCCGGGCCAGCAGATAGCCCTGAATATAGCGAACGCCCATTGCGCGTAGCGCTTCATATTCGCCGACCGTCTCAATCCCTTCGGCAATGACGATGATACCCAGCGATTGGGCGATGCGCAGCACGCCCTCCACGATCATTCGGCGCGGCAGGCTGGTGTCGAGGCCGCGGATCAGGTCCATGTCGAGCTTGATATAATCGGTCTGGAATTTGGCCAGCAGCCCCAGGCCCGCATGGCCCGCCCCGAAATCGTCGATCGCGGTGCCGAACCCCATTTTGCGGTAGGAATCGATGATGGTCCCGACATGGTCGGAATCGACCATCTCCTCATTTTCGGTGAATTCGAAGATCAGCCGTTCGGTCGGAAAGCCGGTCTTCTGCGCGGTCTTCAAGGTCAGCTGGATGCAGGCGACGGGCGAATAGACGGCATTGGGCAGGAAATTGATCGACAGCTTCGCGTCAGTATCAAGAATGCCTGCCGCGACAGCGCCCTCGATCGCCGCCACGCGACATTGCTGGTCGAACGCATAGCGATTTTCCGGCGTGACTTCCGCCATGACCTCGCCTGCGCCTTCGCCATTGGGGCCGCGCACCAGTGCTTCGAACGCGAAAGGCCGTCCCGTCTGGATGTCGACAATGGGTTGGAACGCCATTGCAATGTCGAATTGATGGGCTTGCGACCGGCAGCCCTGGCATCCTGTCTGCACCAAACGTCCTCCTACAACCGAAGGCGTAACCCGGCAGATGCTAACAGCCTGTAAACCCTGCAACTCGTGCAGCCGCTTTTGCGACGGACCGAGTGGGAAGGGGGATATCGCCTCTATGTCAGCGTCAGGTCGCGCACCAGTCGATCGGCGCGGCGGACCAGGGACTGGCATGACCCTTTAGGATCATGATCTCGCCAAGCGACACCTCGTCGCGGGTCAGCCTGCGCGCGGCAGGGTCGGCGTCGGTGGGGTCTGGCTTGGCGTCGAATCGGCCGCCGTTGAGCAGGGCGAGCAGGGCCATCCGGCCCCGCTGCGCTTTTTCCGCTTCTTCCGGGCAACGGGCACCATCTTCGGCGGGCACGCGGATGTCGGACAGGCGATAGCGGCGGCCCTCATAGGCGTAGCTGTTGGCGGTCAGCACGCAGGCATCGCCGTTCGGGTCGTCGCAGGCGGTAAAGGATGCGTTGATGCTGGTGGGCGTGTTGCCTGCTGCGCTGTTGCCGCCTCCCGGCAAAGCGTCCTTGAGCAGAAAAACGGCAAGCCCGGCGATGGCGAAAGCGACGAGCAGCAGTCGCACCGGCACGATCCGGGCGGGCCGCTCCTGCTTCTCATGCAGCCAGCGGCGGTCCCTGTCCGGGTTGCGATCCTCGATATCGTACAGATTGCGTGCCATGGCCGCTCCTACCTTCCGACATCTTCTAGCAGGATGCGGACGAATATTTGGTTAACCAAAGCGCTTGCGCGGCGCTTGACGCCGCGGGGACGGCATGGTCAAACCGCGCCGGTTCACACGCAGGAGGCGGCATGAGCGACACCTGGCTGTATGACGAAAACCCCGCCATGTTTCGGGCGCATCCGCTGCTGTTCACGCTACTGCTGCTGTCGGTGGTTGGCATCCTGGTGATCGCTGTCTGGTGGGTCATGCACAAGGGCGAGCGGCTGGCCTTGTCGGAGCGCGAAGTGCTGCTCGAACGCGGGCTGCTGTCCAAGCAGCGGACCGAAGTGGCGCTGGGCAGCATCCGCAGCGTGCGGATCACCCAAAGCCTTGGCCAACGCATCTTCGACGTCGGCCATGTCGAGATGTTCAGTGCGGGTGATGTAGCGGAAATCGCGATCAAGAACATGCCGCGCCCCGGCCGTATCCGGGCGCTGGCGGCGGCGCGCAACCTCGATCTTTTGCCGCAACGCTAGGGCATATTGCACGCCGCGCTTGACTTGCGCGCAAATATTCCAACGATAGCAACCACAAGGGAGCCGCATCAGAGCATCCCCGCAGGCAGGATGGACGCCAGAAAGGACCGCCGGTCGCATCATGCGGCACGGCGCTCATAAAAGGGTGCTCTGCATGGTAGGCCTGCGCGTAATGCCTTCATTGCCGGATTTGACCGCCGAGCAGCGCGCGGACATCCGTCAGGCGTGCGGATTTGCCTGCGTGCGCTGCGGCGTCACCCTCTATCGCTATCTGGGATTGCCCGACGGGCCGGGTGCCACCTTGCTATGCCCGACCTGCCACGGCCTGGTCGAGGAAGGGAGGCTGACCCCGACCCAGGTCCATAGTTTCCACGCCAATCCCGTGGTGCGCCAGCGGCATTTCGCACGCGACCGGCTGCCTTTTTCCTCCGAATTGCCCCACCTGATCGTCGGCGGATCACGGGTGCTGCGCGATACCCCGATCCCGATCACGCTGGAGGGCGAACCGATCCTGATCTTCGCCCCGCCCCGCCGGATCAATGGCGCGACTCGGATCAGCGTGCGTCTGGGCGGGCCGGATGGCGAGCCGGTGCAGGTGATTGACGGCAATGAATGGCTGCCGACCGATGGCAGTTGGCACTTCCTGCTGCGCGGCGATCGCTATTCGATGATGGCTGCGCGGGGCGACGGTCTGGCCGTGCTGCGTATCGTGACCCGCAATCGGATCGCGGTCGAGCATCTGCGCACGACGATCAAGGGACGGCGGCTGGAAGTGACGCCCGACTGGCTGGAAATTGACGGCAAACGCTATATCGACCGGATCGGCAGCGGCACGCTCATCGGGCTGGAACTGTGATCGCGCTTTGACAGGCGAGCGCCCAACCGGCAGGGCGGGATCATGCAATTTGCCCATTTCGATATCGACCATTTCCTGCGCACCCATTGGCAGAAGACACCGGCCCTGATCCGCAATCCGTGGACGGCGTGGCGCAATCCGCTGGAGCCGGACGAACTGGCGGGCCTGGCCTGCGAGGAGGGCGTCGAATCGCGCCTCGTCATGGCCGCGGGCGACCGGCTGGCGATGGAGAGCGGGCCACTGCCCGAAACCCGCTTCGGCGATCTGGGGCGTGACCGCTGGACCTTGCTGGTGCAGGCGGTGGACCAGCATGTGCCCGACGTCGCGGCGCTGATCGACCCCTTCCGCTTCGTGCCCGACTGGCGGATCGATGATGTGATGGTCAGCTATGCCAGCGATGGCGGCGGCGTGGGCGCGCATTTCGACCAATATGACGTGTTTCTGGTGCAGGGCCTGGGCCGCAGGCGCTGGCGGGTCGGGCCGCGCTGCGACAGCGCGACGCCACTCTTGCCGCATGACGACCTGCGCCTGATCGCCGACTTCGAGGCGACCGACGAATGGGTGCTGGAACCGGGCGATATCCTCTATGTCCCGCCCTGCTTCGCGCATGATGGCGTCGCGGTGGGCGATGACTGCATGACCTATTCGATCGGCTTTCGCGCACCATCGCGCGCCGAACTGGTCGAACATTGGAGCGAACATCTGGTCGATGCCTTGCCCGACGAGGATCGCTATGCCGACCCGGATCTGGTGCGGCAGGACCATCCCGGCGAAATCGCCGCCTCGGCGATCGACCGGCTGCACGGGCTGGTGCTGGAAGCCCTGAGCGATCGGGCGACCTTCGCCCGCTGGTTCGGCGCCTATAGCAGCCAGCCCAAATATGCCGACACCGATTGGCAGCCCGAAGAACCCGCTGACGTCAACATGGCCCGCGCACTGATCGCGGCGCAGGTGCCGCTGTGCCGCAATCCCGCGAGCCGCTTCGCCTTCATGGCGCAGGCGGACGACGCCGTGTCCCTGTTCGTGGACGGGCAGAGTTTCGATTGCGTTGGCGATGGCGCGCTACTGGCGCGCGCCTTGTGCGGGCGGGGCGATCTGATGGTCGATCCCGCGCTGGCCGGATCCGACACGGCGCTGGCGCTGATCGCGGCGCTGATCGATCAGGGCAGCGTTGCCTTTGACGAGGGGGAATGACGACGATGACGCTGATCCTGTTCAACAAACCCTTCAACGTCCTGTGCCAGTTCACGCCGGAGCCGAACGGCCCGGAGCGCCCGACGCTCAAAGATTTTATCGACGTGCCGGGCGTCTATCCCGCCGGGCGGCTGGACACCGACAGCGAAGGGCTGTTGCTGCTGACCGACGACGGGCGGTTGCAGGCACGGATCGCCGACCCGCGCTTCAAAATGCCCAAAACCTATCTGGCGCAGGTGGAGGGTGAGCCGGACGAAGCGGCGCTCGATACGCTGCGGCGCGGGGTGACGCTCAAGGACGGGCGGACCTTGCCCGCCGAGGTCGAGCGGATCGACGACCCGGCGCTGTGGCCGCGCGATCCGCCGGTACGGTTCCGCAAGACCGTCACCGATTGCTGGATCAGCCTAACCATCCGCGAGGGCAAGAATCGACAGGTGCGGCGCATGACTGCGGCGGTGGGGCATCCGACGCTGCGCCTGGTGCGCTGGCGGATCGGGGACTGGACACTGGAGGGCGTGGAGCCCGGAACATGGCGGGACGCGGGCTAAGCCTGTAGGATGCCTACGGTGCGTAGGCACCGATATTCACCCTCTTAACCGAACAGGATTATGCATGGGGGAGGATCAGGGGCGCGTCGCGATCATCGGCGCTGGCCATGTCGGCGCGACCACGGCCTATGCGCTGATGCTGCGCGCCTTGTTTCGGGAAATCATCCTGATCGACAATGATGCTGCGCTTGCGGCGGCGGAGGCGGCCGACATTACCGACGCTGGCGGACTGGCGCGTCCCGCGATCGTGCGGGCGGGCGACTATCAGGATGCCGCATCGGCGCGGATCGTCATCCTGACGGCCGGGGCTGCGACCAAGGGCGACGAAAGCCGACTGTCGGTTGCTGGGCGCAGCGCCGATATCGTGCGCAGTTGCGTGGGCCAGTTGATGGCGGCCGGTTTCGACGGCATCATCCTGGTCGCGGCCAACCCTGTCGATGTCATGACGATGGTTGCGCAGCAGGAAAGCGCGCTGCCCCATGCGCGCGTGATCGGCACGGGCACCTTGCTGGATTCCAATCGCCTGCGCGCGCTCCTCGCCCGGCAGTTGGCGATCGCCCCGGCCTCCATCGACGCCATGATCCTGGGGGAGCATGGCGACACATCCTTTGCCGCGTTGTCGATCGCGACGGTCGGCGGCACCCCGATCGCTCGATTTGCGGCGGATGCCGGGCCCATCGCACCGGAATCCCTGAACCAGCAGGTTCGCCAGGCGGCCTACCGGATCATCGAGGGCAAGGGCCATACGTCGTTCGGAATCGGAACCGCGATCGTGCGGATTTGCGAAGCCATCGTCCGCAATGAACATGTGATCTTGCCCGTATCCGCGCATCTGACGGGGCAGTTCGGTATCGACAACCTCTATCTAAGCCTGCCCTGCATATTGGGTGCCGGGGGTGTCGAGCGTGTCCTGACGCCCGACCTGGACGGCGCAGAGATTGCCGCCTTCCGACAATCGGCTGCCGCTGTCGGTGCTGTGCTCAAGACAGCGGGGACGGGGTCGAAATAAGAACCGGGCGCTTTACCCGCACCGCGCCGAGGTGATCAGCATCGCGTCGTCATAACTGACCGTCAGCCGATCCGGACGGAAGTCCATCGTCATCGCCATGCCGGGTCCGCCCCAGCGCAAAGTCTTGGCACCAGACGCTTGAAGCAGGGCGGTGCCGGTTTCGGCGCTGGCCTTCTGGCCCGTAAAGCGGGCGAGACTGTCGTGGTTGCAGGAGCCATCGGCCGTGACCGGCGGGGTGGTGGTGGCGCAGGCGGTCAGGACTAGCGCGGCGGTCAGCGACATGATGCGGTGCATGATGTTTTTCTCCTAACACATAATATCCGTTCGCCCTGAGCTTGTCGAAGGGCCTCACTTTTCTTTGAAGAGGAAGTGTGGGGCTTCGACAGGCTCAGGGCGAACGGAGGTAGGGAATTACTCCGTCCGCGTCATCTTCAAACGCCCACCCTTGACCGCAAAAGCCAGCCGGCCTTCGACCAAGTCCACCGCATCGCGGCCAAATTGTTCGTAGCGCCAGCCTTCCAGGATCGACAGGCCATCGCGCACGCCGGCCGCCAGCGCTTCGATATCATCGGACCGCGCCAGCAGGCGGGAGGCGACATTGATGTCGCGCGAGCGGATCTTGAGCAGCAGCTTGAGCAGATCAGCGACCAGCGCGCCATCCTTGCCCAGGCCCGGACGGCGCGGTTCGCGGTCGGGCATCTCGTCCTTGCCGAGCGGCTGGTGCTTGGCGATCGCGTTCATCAACCGTGCGCCAATGTCATTGGTGCGCCAGGTGGCGGACAGGCCACGCACCTTGCCCAGATCTTCCTGGGTCCGGGGCGGGTGGCTGGCAATGTCGGCCAACGTCTCGTCCTTGACGATGCGGCCACGCGGCAGATTCTTGTCCTGCGCCTCGATCTCGCGCCAGGCGGCCAGCGCCTTCAACCGGCCCAGCACATCGGCCTTCTTGCTAGCGATGCGGACGCGCTTCCACGCGTCTTCGGGCAGGTTTTCATAATTAGACGGGTCGCTGATCCGCTCCATTTCCTGGTCGAGCCAATCGCCACGCCCGGTCTTGCGCAATTCTTCCAGCATCTTGGGGAATATCTGGATGAGATAGGTGACATCGCCGATCGCATAGTCGATCTGGCGCTTGTCGAGGGGACGGCGCGCCCAGTCGGTAAAGCGCGCGCCCTTGTCGAGCTGTACGCCCATCCACGCCTCGACCAGATTGCCATAGCCAATTTGTTCGCCAAGGCCGAGCGCCATCGCCGCGATCTGGGTATCGAACATCGGATGCGGGGTCTTGCCGGTCAGGTTGTGGACGATCTCAATATCCTGTCCGCCCGCGTGAAAGACCTTCAGCACATCCTCGTTCTCGCACATCAGGTCGAGCAGGGGTTTGAGGTCGATACCCGGTGCCATCGGGTCGATCGCGGCTGCCTCATGCGGGTCGGCGACCTGCACCAGGCACAGTTCGGGCCAATAGCTGTTTTCACGCATGAATTCGGTATCGACCGCGATGTAGGGGGATTTTGCGATACGGGCACAAAATGCGGCCAGGGTCTTGCTGTCGGTAATCAGCGGATGAATTTGCATATAGTCTTCGATCTTATTATGGGCAGGCCCGCTCCCTGGCGGGCTCGTCGCTAGTCGACGTTCCAGCCCATAACCCGGCTGCAACACTTTGTCATTTCCGTAAAACGAAGCTGAAAGAACCCAAACGCCATGCACGCCTATCGCACCCACACTTGCGGCGCCCTTCGTGAAGCCGATGTCGGCGCGACCGTTCGCCTGTCCGGCTGGGTCCATCGCAAGCGCGACCATGGCGGCGTGTTGTTCATCGACCTGCGCGACCATTATGGCATCAGCCAGGTGGTGGCAAAGGCCGACAGCGAAGCGTTGCATGTGCTGGAAGGCCTGCGGCTCGAATCGGTCGTGACCATCGACGGCACGGTCGTCGCGCGCGGTCCCGAAGCGACCAACCCCAAGATGGAAACCGGCGCGATCGAAATCGTCGCCGACAGCGTGGCCGTGCTGTCCACCGCCGCCGAACTGCCGCTGCCGGTGGCGGGCGAGCAGGACTATCCCGAAGACATTCGCCTGCGCTACCGCTTCCTCGACCTGCGGCGCGAAACGCTGCACGGCAATATCGTCAAGCGCACGAAGATCATCTCCAACATGCGCCGCCGCATGGAAGATGCAGGCTTCACCGAATATTCGACGCCGATCCTGACCGCGTCCAGCCCCGAAGGCGCACGCGACTTTCTGGTGCCCAGCCGCATTCATGCCGGCAAATTCTACGCCCTGCCGCAGGCACCGCAGCAATATAAGCAGTTGCTGATGGTCGCAGGCTTCGACCGTTATTTCCAGATCGCGCCCTGCTTCCGCGACGAAGACCCGCGCGCCGATCGCCTGCCCGGTGAATTCTACCAGCTCGATCTCGAAATGAGCTTCGTCACGCAGGAAGAAGTGTGGGACACGATGGAGCCGGTGATCGCCCAGATCTTCGAGAAATTCGCTGACGGCAAGCCAGTCACGCCCGCAGGCAGCTTCCGCCGTATTCCCCATGCCGAAGCGCTGCTGAAATATGGCAGCGACAAGCCGGACCTGCGCAACCCGATCGAAATCACTGATGTGACCGAGCATTTTGTCGGGTCGGGCTTTGGCATCTTCGCCAGCCTGGTCGACAGCGGCAGCGTCATCCGCGCGATCCCGGCGCCGGGCGCTGGTGCTGGTAGCCGCAAATTCTTCGACGAAATGAATAATTGGGCGCGCGGCGAGGGCTATTCGGGCCTTGGCTATATCAACATCAAGGATGGCGTCCCCGGCGGCCCGATCGCCAAAAATCATGGCGAGGAAGCGACCGCGAAGCTGATCGCTGCGCTGGGTCTCGGCGCGAATGACGGCGTGTTCTTCGCGGCTGGCAAGGAATCGCAGGCGGCCAAGCTGGCGGGCCTCGCCCGGACCCGCGTGGGCGAAACGCTCGACCTCATCGACAAGGATCGGTTCGACCTGTGCTGGATCGTCGACTTCCCCTTCTACGAATATGACGAAGACACCAAGTCGATCGATTTCGCGCACAATCCCTTCTCCATGCCGCAGGGCGGGCTGGACGCGCTCAACAATCAAGACCCGCTGACGATCAACGCCTATCAGTATGACATGGTCTGCAACGGGTTCGAAATCGCATCGGGGTCGATCCGCAACCAGTCGCCCGAACTGATGGTCAAGGCGTTCGAACTGGTCGGCCTGTCGCAGCAGGATGTCGAAGAGCGTTTCGGCGGCCTCTATCGCGCCTTCCAATATGGCGCGCCGCCGCATGGTGGCATGGCCGCCGGGGTCGATCGCATCGTGATGTTGCTGTGCGGCGCGCAGAATCTGCGCGAAATCACGCTGTTCCCGATGAACCAGCGCGCCGAAGACCTGCTGATGGGCGCCCCCAGCGCCGCCGAGTTCAAGCAGTTGCGCGAACTCCATGTCCGCGTGGTGGAGCCGCAGGCCAAGGGCTGACCCGGCATGGTCCTGCGCGGTTTTCAGGAGAAGAACATGAAGACCCGCAGGACGATGACCCGCCGCCCGCTGCTACCCCTCTGCGCGATCGGCCTGCTGCTCGGCCTGCTCAACTGGGCGCTGCAGGGGCCGTTGCCGGGTGAAGCTGCGCTGACGCGCGGCGTGCAGGCGCTGTTCGGGTATCAGCCCGGCTGGGCCAATGTCATGACCAAGAGCGCGACCGAGCCATGGATGTGGGCGATGACGCTGGCGGTCGCTATCCTGCTCCATATGCTGCACGGCGCGCGCATGGCGCTCGCCGTGCCAATCAGCTTTGCCCTGGCGATCGCGGCGGACGGCCTGCTGCGTTTCTACGTCCATTCACCCCGTCCGCTGGCTGCGTTGGTCGCGGTCGCCAAGCCCAGTTCATCCTCCGGCCTGCCCTCGACCTATGGATTGGTCACCGGGGCGACGATCGGCCTGTTGGCGATCGTCGCGCTGGCGGATCGGCGCGCCATGGTGCGGGCGATCGGCTGGATCGCGATCGGCTGGATGGTGGCGGGCTGGGCCGCGCGGGTGACGATGGGCGGGCATTGGACCAGCCAGTTGCTGGCCAGCTATGCGCTGTCGGCGGTCATGGCGCTGGGCGTCGTCAGGCTGCTGCGCCGGTGTTGAGCCTCGACAGCGTGCCCATGCAGCGTCATGATCGCGCTCATGACCATCACCCTGACCGACTATGAATCCGCACCGAAATTCGATGGCGATTATGATGCGACCCTCGCCGCCTTGCAGGAGCGGCTAGCCAAGATCCAGGTCGCGCACATCCTGCACAAGCGGCGCAGCGTCATCCTGCTGGAGGGCTGGGACGCGGCGGGCAAGGGCGGGATCATCAAGCGGATGTCCGCCGACTGGGATCCGCGCTTCTATCAGGTCCATCCCATCGCCGCGCCCAATGAAGTCGAGCGCGACCATCATTTCCTCTGGCGTTTCTGGACCCGGCTGCCCGCCAGCGGCAATATCGCGATCTTCGACCGCAGCTGGTATGGCCGGGTGCTGGTCGAACGGGTCGAGGGTTTCGCCAAGAAGGCCGACTGGAAGCGCGGCTATGACGAGATCAACGCCTTCGAAAAGCAGCAGATCGATGCGGGCATGAACATGGTCAAATTGTTCGTCCACATCACCCAGGAAACCCAGGACGAACAACTGGCGCAGCGGCTCGATACGCCGTGGAAGCGGTGGAAGACCGGGACCGACGATTATCGCAATCGCGCGCGCCGGGACGATTATCTCGACGCGATGCACGCGATGTTCAAGAAGACCGATACCAAACATGCCCCGTGGCACGTCATCGACAATAATCATCGCAAGACCGGGCGGATCGCGGCGCTGACCTATGTCGCCGAGCGGCTGGAACAGCTGGTGCCGATGGATTTTCCGGCGGCGGACCCGGCCGTGGTGAAATTGGCGGAACAGGCCTTTGGCTATGTTCCTGGAAAGTCGCAGTAAAATAGTGCAAATACAAGGGCTTGTAACATTATTGCCATAAATTCCTAACGGCCTGTTTACCAATGAACGCTGACGCACACCCATGCTTGCTGCGCGTCTTTCCCTGTCCGATACCAGCCCCGTCATAAGGCTGGGCCGTCCGCTCAGCGAGGCGGTCGATTGTTTTCAGGATGATTCCGGGCTGCGGCTGCTGCCGGTGCTGGATGAGGCCGACCGGCCGGCCGGTGCGATCTACGAACGCGACATGCGGCGCATCCTGTTCAACCCCTTCGGCCATGCGCTGCTGCGCAATCCCAGCTTCGGCGGACGGCTGGACGATCATGTCCGGCCTTGTGCCACGGTCGAGCGCAGCGCGGCCGTCGAGCAGTTGGTCGATCTCTACGCCGCGCAGGGGGCTGGGTGCGAGGGGCTGATCCTGGTCGAGCGCGGGCGCTATGCCGGTGTGCTGGGCGGCCCGCTGCTGTTGCGCCTGACGGCCGAGCGCGACGCGCGGACGGCCCTGGCCCGCACCGAACGCGCGGAGCGGATCACGCGGGAAAGTACGGACTTCCGCGCCGATATCGGCGCGCTGATCGCGGACATGGTGGCGATGGCGGAGCAATTGTCGGTCCTGGCGGGACAAGTGTCGGATCGGGCGACCGGCGACCGCACCGATTCGGCGGCGATGGCGGTGGCGGCAGTGCAGACTGCCGACCGGCTGGCGGCGCTACAGAGCGGTGGCGCGGAACTCGGCACTTATTCGCGGCGATGGAGGCCGAAGCGCGCGATGCGGGCGCGGCCATGCGCGAGGCGGCCGCGCGGAGCCGGTCGGGCCTGGCACAAAGCGCGGCACTACGTGACGAAGCCGACGGGATTGGCGAGGTCGCTGCGCTGATCGATGCCATTGCCGGCGCGACGGCGATGCTGGCGCTCAACGCAGGCATAGAGGCGGCGCGCGCGGGCGAGGCGGGGCAGGGCTTCGCCGTGGTCGCGCGCGAGGTCAAATCGCTCGCCGCGCAGACGCGCGCGGCAGCGGCGGGCATTGGCGAACGGATCGACCATATCCGCGCGGCCGTGGGCGATGTCGCTGCGGGCCACATGACGATCGACGATGCCATGACACGCGCCGACCGGCTGTCGACCGCCTTGTTCGATGCGATGGCGCGGCAGGGCGCGTTCACGCGCACGATCGCCGACAGCGTCGCTGAAGCCGGATCATCGAGTGACCATATCCGCGCGGGCGCGCAAGCGATCAGCGACAATGCGCTGGCCACGGCGCACGGCGCGCAGGAAATGCGCGCGGTAGCCCGGCGATTGGCGGACGAAGCGCACCGGCTGGAGGCGCGCGCTGGCGGTTTCATCGCTGAAATCCGCGCCGCCTGATAAAGCCACTGGCGCGCCGCGAAAATCGCGATAGGCTGTGCTTCCATAAAAAAGGAGAGGAAGCCATGCTCGTCATGTTCGTGGGGACGGACCGCACCGAAACTGCCGTCAACGCCACTCAGGTCACCTTCGTCTCATCCGTCAACGACGGCACCCGCATCCGCTTCGGCGAAGGCCGCAGCGTGACCGTGACCGAACCCATCGCCGAAGTGCTCGAAAGCCTCAACCGATCGCTGCGCCCGCACGAATAGGGACTACTTTAGGGGCGTCTGCCGGGCGCGGTGCCTGACGTCCCTCAATCCCGGCGGCTGGTCACGCGGCCGGTGCCGTCGCTGGTGATTTCGATCAGATGGGCGGTGTCATTGTCGCATCGCGCTTTCCAGCCCATCACGCCCTTGCGCACTTCGGTTCGAACCGACTCGCTCACCACCGGGCACGCCGCGCCCGACGCCCGGATCGCGCGCTCCAACACGCCGTTGCGCTGGGCGTCGTCCAACTGCGCGACTTGCGCCGCAGCCCCTGTGTCCAGCGCGGCCTGATTGTTCGCGGCAGCCGTCGGCGCGTCATCGCCACCACAAGCGGCGAGGCTCAAACCGGCCACCATCATGATCATCGTCCGCATGCCACTCTCTCCCATGTCGTTCAGTCCGCAAAACCATCGGTCGCGCGGATCAGTGCGTCCAATATGCCCGGTTCATTATATGCATGGCCTGCGCCTTCGATCATGTCGAAGCGCGCCTGCGGCCAGGCCCGGTGCAATGCCCAGGCGGTTTCGGCCGGGCAGGCCATGTCGTAGCGCCCCTGCACGATGACGCCGGGGATGCCCGCCAACTTGCCTGCGTCGCGCAGCAACTGGCCATCGTCCATCCAGCCGCCATGGACGAAATAATGATTTTCGATACGGGCAAAGGCTAGCGCGAAATCGTCCGCGTCATGCGCCGCTGAGAGCGCGGGGTCGGGCAACAGGCGGATCGTCTCGCCCTCCCACACGCTCCACGCGCGGGTGGCGGCGATCTGCGCGCCGCGATCCGGTCCGGTCAGGCGGCGATGATAGGCGTGGAGCAGGTCGCCCCGTTCCTCCGGCGGGATGGGAGCCACGAACCGCTCCCATTTGTCGGGATAGATGCGGCTTGCGCCATGCTGATAATACCAGTCGATCTCGCTGCGCCGGATGGTGAAGATGCCGCGCAGGATGAGTTCCGACACGCGCTCCCCATGCGCCTGTGCATAGGCGAGCGCCAGCGTCGATCCCCAGCTACCACCGAACACCAGCCATTTGTCGACGCCCATCATCGTGCGCAGCCGCTCGATATCGGCGACCAGATGCCAGGTGGTGTTGGCGTTGAGGTCCGCATGCGGTGTCGATCGGCCGCATCCCCGCTGGTCGAACAACAGCACATCATAGCTTGCCGGATCGAACAGGCGGCGATGGTCGGGCGCAATGCCGCCACCCGGCCCGCCATGCAGGAAGACGGCCGGCTTCGCGCCGGGGGTGCCTACCCGTTCCCAATAGACAAGGTGGCCGTCGCCGACGTCGAGATGACCGGAGGCGAAGGGGGTGATCGGGGGATAGAGCGTTCGCATGGCGTTGCTTCTAGCAACCCCGGCCTGGCTTCGCCATGTTCCACCTCGGCCAGCCCCGGTTCAGCCGCGCCATTACATGTTGCGACAAATTCGTCTGTCGGTTGCCAGAGTTCTGCGACAAGTGGCGGCTAATCGTTCATCAGCATCCGGTCTGATTTTTGGGGGTTTTCGTGCGGTTTTCCACGTCCATAGTGCTTGTTCCGTTCCTGCTGGGGACAGCGCCCGCCGCGCTGATGGCGCAGGAGGTGCCCGTGGGCGCGCCACCCGCCCAGATGGAGGATATAGAGGGCGAAGAGATAATCGTTACCGGCCAAGCCCCGCGCGGATCGGTGATCGGCAATATCGAACCGGAACAGACCCTATCGGCTGCCGATGTTCGGGCGCTGGGCGTCACGTCAATTTCCGAGATGATCAGCGAATTATCGCCGCAGACCAATGGTTCGCCGGTGATTCTGCTCAATGGCAAGCGGATATCGAGCTTCTCGGAAATTCAGGACATTCCCTCCGAAGCGGTGGCGCGGGTCGAAATCCTGCCCGAACAGGTCGCGCTCTCCTATGGCTATGCGCCGACGCAGAAGGTCGTCAATGTCGTACTGCGCGAGCGGTTCCGCGCCGAAACCGCCGAAGCGCGCGCGGGCGTGACGACGCAGGGCGGGCGGGAGAATGGCCAGGCCGAAGCCGGGATGCTGCGCATTCAAGGCGACAATCGCTTCACCCTGAACCTCAAATATAGCCGCGCTGCCGCCCTGCTGGAAAATGAGCGCGGCATCCTTCCGACTGCGCCGGGTCGCCCCTATTCGCTTGGTGGCAATATCACTGCCCCGACCTTGGGCGATACCATCGACCCAGCGCTTTCGGCCCTGGCGGGACAGAGCGTGACCGTGGCGAGCGTCCCCACTAGCGCAGCGTCCGGTGCCCCCAGGCTCAATGATTTCGTCGCAGGCGCGAACATCACCGGCGTCAGCGACCTGACGCGCTATCGCAGCCTGAGCCCGGAAACGGAGAATTTCTCCGTCAACGCCACGCTGGCCCGCGCGCTGGGCGGCGTGACCGCCACGCTCAATGGACGACTGGAACTGTCGGATAATGATTCGTTGCAGGGTCTGTCGGCCAACGCGCTGACGCTGCCGGGCGGCAACCCCTTCTCTCCCTTCGCAGGCGATACGACGCTCTATCGCTATCTGGCACAGGCAGGCGCGCTGGAGCAGCAGATACGCGGCACCACGGGGCATATCGGGCTGACGCTGAACGGTCAGTTGGGGCGTAGCTGGCAATGGTCCTTCACCGGCAATGGTGACCTGTCGATCACCCGCACCCGCACCGACCGTGGGGTGGATAGCGGTGCGATCCAGGCCGCGCTCGATGCGGGGGACGCCAGCGTCAATCCCTATGGCAGTTTCACGCCCGACCTGATCGCCACGCGCCTGTCCGACCGGGCGCGCGCGAAGAGCCAAGCGGTACAGGGCGATCTTTTGCTGAGCGGCACTTTGTTCGACCTGCCCGCTGGCGACGTGACCAGTTCGATCAGGATCGGTGCGTCCGCCAACGGCTTTGACAGCCGGTCGGTGCGATCGGGCGTCGAGAGCGAGACCCGCTACAGCCGGGAGATCGGCAGCGGTCAGTTGAGCCTGGACCTGCCGATCACCAGCCGGTCGCGCGACGTGCTGGGCGCAGTTGGCGACATCAGCGTCAATCTGAACGCGGCCGCGCAGCATTATTCGGATTTCGGGACGCTTTCGACATTGGGCTATGGCCTGCGCTGGGAACCGGTGAAGGCGGTGCAGATATTGGCATCCGCCAATCAGGATCGGGCCGCGCCAACGGGCGCGCAGATCACGGACCCGCTCATCGCGACCCCGAATGTCTCGGTCTTCGACTATGCGACCGGGCAGAGCGTGTTCGTCACCCAATTGTCAGGCGGCAGCGCCGCCCTGCGCGCAAGCGTGCGCGACCAGTTCCGCCTGTCGGCCAGGGTCAAGCCGTTCGAAAAGCCCAATCTGACGCTGACCGCCACTTATCTCAATAGCAGGACCAGCAATCCGATCGCGGCCTTCCCCACGCCGACACCGGCGCTGGAAGCGGCCTTCCCGCAACGCTTCCTGCGCGACGCGGACGGCAGCCTGCTGCAGATCGACGCGCGGCCGCTCAACTTCCTGCGGTCGCAGAGCGAACAATTGCGCTGGGGCTTCGACCTGTCGATCCCGATCAAGTCGCATGTCCAGAAGCTGGTGGAAGCGTGGCGCGCGTCGGGCGGCAAGCCCGAAGACCGGCCACCCGAATTGGCGGCCTTGTTCGGCAATCGGCCGCAGCGCGCGCCGGGGCAAGAGGGTGCCGACCGCCCGCGCGGAGAAAGAGGCGCTGGCCCCGGCGGCGGGCGCCCGTCCGGCCCACGCGGCGGCGGCTTTGGCGGCGGGCGTGGCGGTGGCCAGGGCGGCGGGCGGATCAGCGTCAGCCTCTATCACACCTGGCATCTGACCGAGAGCATCGACATTGCGCCCGGCGTGCCCCAGCTCGACCTGCTGAATGGGGACGCGACCGGATCGGCAGGCGGTCAACCGCGGCATGAAATCGACGCGCGGATCGGCTATACGAATAACGGCATCGGCGCACGGCTGGGCATTGATTGGGAAAGCGGCACCCATGTCGATGGCGCGCTTGGTGGAGGATCACGGCTGAACTTCGGCAGCCTCGCTACCGCAAACCTGCGTATCTTCGCCAATCTGGGGCAAATGCCGATGCTGGTGAAGGATATGCCGTTCCTGCGCGGGGCACGGGTGTCGATCGGCATCGACAATATCTTCAACCAGCGCCGCGAGGTCACCGATGCCACGGGCATGACCCCGCTGCGGTATCAGCCCGGCTATCTCGATCCACTGGGCCGAAGCGTATCGATCAGTTTCCGCAAGCTATTTTCTCCCAATTTCGGAGGCGGGAACAGGTCGCGTAGTTAAATTCCTGTTAGCCACGCCTAAAGCCCGTCGTTGCCCTGCCGTTATGACAGCTATCAAAGGTTCGGGAGACGATAGATGAAGCCGATCAGGATTGTGGTTGTCGACGATTCGCTCACCATCAGGGCGATGATCGAGACGTTGCTGGAGCGCGACCGCCGGGTTCAGGTGGTCGGGATCGCCCGCAATGGCGAGGAAGCGATCGACATGATCCGGCTGGAAAAGCCCGATGTCGTGACCCTCGACATCGCCATGCCCGGCAAGGACGGCATGGCGATATTGGACGAGATCATGGACATGGACCCATGCCCGGTCATCATGCTGTCCAGCCTGATGCGCGAAGGCGCACCGATCGTCGCTGAAGCGATGGACCGGGGCGCTGCCGCCTGCTTCAACAAGGCGATGATCGTGCGCGAAGCCACGCGCTTCGTCACCCTGATCAAGGCCGTGGCGCGCGGCCTGGTGGAGATGGATGTGGAGCCAGTCGCGATTGCGGCCTGAACGCAGCGTAGAAAAAAAGGGGGAAGAGCCCGATGGCTTCTTCCCCTCTTTTTTGCGCGTCACGCGTTCAACGCGCGGATGGTTTGGAACTGGCGAGTGCCATGGCGTTGGCGGCACCGCTGGCGGGCTGCACTGGCGTGTCTTTTCCCGAAATATAATAAGCGCTCAAAGTGGCGACGCCCAAGACGATCACCAATCCCAATATGGCGCGATTGCCTCTGCCGGACCTTTGTCCAGAGTTCGTCCG
This sequence comes from Sphingobium sp. KKT206, assembly GCF_055640555.1. Lineage (NCBI taxonomy): Bacteria > Pseudomonadati > Pseudomonadota > Alphaproteobacteria > Sphingomonadales > Sphingobiaceae > Sphingobium > Sphingobium sp. KKT206. The sequence continues at coordinate 2,554,018 of NZ_CM145764.1, read as the reverse complement.
ACCGTCATCATCACCTTTGCGCATATCTTATTCTCCATCGGGTGTATCCGTGGAGCATAATCTCTGCCGAACCCCGGTGTTCCTGCGAAAAATGGTGATATTTTGTTGCTGAACCAGTCTTTTAGTTACACAATAAGCAGATCAGGACGCGAGCGTTTTGGGCGCATTACGCAAGGCACTCAGATCAATCATACCAGCAAATTCTACGCCCATTCGGTCGCCCTTCGACCATTTGGCGGTCGCATTGACCGATTGGCCTTCTGCCAACTCGATGGCGAACAAAGTGCCGGATGGCACATTCCATAGCCCTTCGATCAGCGCGCCAGTGGCCGAGATGTTGCGGACTCGACCCGTGTAGACATGGCCTTGGTGGTGAATGGCCACGGTTCGCAACATGGTCTTGCGACTGGGCCGACTGGATTTAAAGCCATCCATCGCCACGTTGGCGCCATGCGTGTCGTGGCTTGCCATGACATCGACGAAGGGCATGGGGCGGCCATAGATATAGCCTTGAACATGGCTACACCCCAATTGCCGGATCAGCGCCAGTTCGTCTTGCGTTTCCGCGCCTTCAGCGGTCGTATCCATCCCCAGCGCCTCCGCCAGGCTGACGATCGCCTTGATGATGGCGCTATTGCGGCTGCCCTTGATGGCCGCGCCCCGCACGAAACTCTGGTCGATCTTGATCTTGTCGAACGGCGCCTTCTTCAAATAGCCGAGCGAGGAATAGCCCGTCCCGAAATCATCCAGCGCCAATCGCACGCCCAATGCCTTCAATCGTGCGAACATGGCGTCGGTGCCATCATCGTCGTTCAAGAAGACGTTTTCGGTGATTTCAAGTTCGAGGCGTTCGGGAGCCAGTTGCGACGCGGCGAGCGCATTCATGACCGTGGACGGAAAGCCGATATTGGCAAATTGCGTCGGCGAAACGTTGACTGCAACGCGAATGCCGTCGTCCCATTGCGCTGCGTCTCGACAGGCGGTGTGGATGACCCATTCGCCGATCTGACTGATCATCCCGCTGTCTTCGGCGATGGGAATGAACAAGGCGGGCGAAATCGGCCCCCGCACGGGATGCGTCCAGCGCAACAGCGCCTCATATCCGGTGATCTGATCAGTCCGCAATGACACGACAGGTTGATAGGCCAGATGCAGGCCATCGCTGGCCAGCGCATGGCGAAGATCTTGTTCCAGGCGACGGCGATCTTCGGCGTCGGCATGCATTTCCGACGAATAGAAGCGATGCCTGCCTCGGCCGTCACCCTTCGCCGCATAGAGCGCAAGGTCGGCGTTGCGAATAAGCGCATCAGCCGTAACGCCATCCTGGGGCGCACAGGATATGCCGATGGATACGCCGATGACGACGGCATTGCCTTCGATCGAATAGGGCTGGGCCACCGCGTTGATGATGGTCTGGGCCAGAAGGGCCAATGCATCCCGGTCATGATGTCCAGGCAGCAATATCTTGAACTCGTCGCCACCCTGACGCCCGACCAACCCCTTGTCGCCGACGGTGCGTTTAAGTCGCTGGCTGACCTGGCGCAGCAGCGCGTCTCCTGCAGGGTGGCCCAGCGTGTCATTGACCAGCTTGAACCGATCAAGGTCCAGCATCATCAACGCGCAATCGCCTGGTCGGCCCGGCCGCTCCGTGACCGCCTGCTCCAAGGAACTGAGCATCTGGATACGATTGGCAAGGCCGGTGAGGGAATCGAACTGGGCAAGGCGCGTCACTTCGGCCTGACTGCGGCGCATTTCCGTCAGATCCGTGCCGCTGCCGCGAAAGCCATGAAATTGCCCATATTCGTTGAACACCGGCTGGCCGGAGATCGACCACCATCGCTCTTCCTTCGCCATCGCCGCGCAGACCGAGAGGTCGGAAAAGCCAGTCCGCGCCGACAGATGAAAGCCCAGTGTGCGCTCCCCGTCGCCTTGCTGCCTGTCGCCCGGCCGGATGATTTCCGTCATCGGGCGGCCGATCAGCGCGCCTTCGCGCGCATCAAGCGTTTGCGCCAGCGTATCGGATATGTAGGTCAGGCATCCGTGCCGGTCGGTTTCCCAGAACCAGCCCCGCCCGGTGCGCTCATGCTCCAACAATAGTCGATCGGAACGCTGCGCGCGCAGGTCCTGCCTATGCCGTTCGATGGCGCAGTCCCGATCGACCGTGGCTTGCCGCACCGTCGCAACAGCCATCACGATCACGCAACACAACAGCATGCCGATGTGCGTGACACCGGCATGTTCCGTCACGGCCACCAGCAACAGGCCGAGAAAATAGCCGATCCCCAACAGACGCCTGTCGCCGAAAATACAGACAGCCAATAGAGCGACGGCCAATTCGGGGACTGCCAAAAGAAAAGCAGGTGCCGACGCCGCTGCGGGTGCCTGTCCTAGCCAGAGGCTGAAGCAGAGCCCCGACAAAAACACCATCGGCAACATCAGCCGATTCTGGACATGGGGCTTGACCGCTTGAAACGACGCCTGGCGCGGGACGATCATCAAGACGCCGTCGACCAACAGCATGATAGCCAGGACTACGGCCTGCTCCCCGTCCCCTGCGTGATAAAAGGGGATATGCAGGAGGCTGACGATGCAGATCTTCGCCAGCAGGATCAACGGCCATAAGCGCGCGATCGGCGCGAACGCTCCCGAAATCCAGGATGCGGAAACCTCGGTTCCGCTTTCCGTCAGGCCCAGTGCGACCATCAAGGTCATCGGCCGCGAAGACGGATCGGACAAGGAAGCGCGCAATGGATTCATGCGCCCGACAATAGCGCCAAGTCGTTGACAGAGGCTTACTACCCGAACTCCTGTAATCATAAGATTACATCATCGGGTCAGGCAGTAGCGCCCGCTACTCAGACACGCATCGGCATAAGGACATACAGGGCGGGACTGGCATCATTCTCGCGAATCAAGGTCGGTGCGGCGGCATCGGCCAGATGCAGCTCGACCAGATCGCTGTCGATCTGCCCCAATATGTCGAGCAGATAGCGCGCGTTGAACCCGATATCGAAGCCCTCGCCCTGGAAGGCGCCGGGTACTTCTTCGGCCGCCGTGCCGTTTTCCGGGCTGGTCACCGACAGGGTGATCTTGTCGCGGTCGAGGCTCATCTTGACCGCGCGGGTCTTTTCGGTCGCGATGGTCGCGACGCGATCGACACCTTCTTCGAAGCCACGCGGGTCGATCTTGAGCAATTTGTCGTTCGCGGTCGGGATGACGCGGCTATAATCGGGGAAAGTACCGTCGATCAGCTTGCTGGTCAGGATCGCGCTGCCCAGCCCGAAACGGATCTTGCTCGCCGACAGCGCAATCTGGATCGAGCCATCGACCTCGTCGAGCAGCTTGCGCAGTTCAGCGATGCATTTGCGGGGAATGATGATGCCGGGCATGCCGTCCGCGCCATCGGGGCGAGGCACGGTGATGCGGGCCAGGCGATGGCCGTCGGTCGCGGCGGCGCGCAAAACCGGCTGGCCGTCGTCGGCGACGTGGAAATAGATGCCGTTCAGATAATAGCGCGTCTCTTCGGTCGAGATCGCAAAGCGCGTCTTGTCGATGATCTGCTTCAATGTTTCGGCCGGCAGTTCGAAGCTGGTCGGCAGTTCGCCCTCGGCAATGACCGGAAAGTCGTCGCGCGGCAGGGTGGACAGGTTGAAGCGCGCGCGCCCGGCCTGGATCAGCATCTTGCCCTCGGCCGCCTGGAGCGAGACCTGGCTGCCTTCGGGCAGTTTGCGCGCGATGTCGAACAGCGTGTGCGCCGAAATGGTCGTCGCGCCGGGCTGCTCGACTTGGGCTGCAATACTGTCGACGATCTGGAGGTCGAGATCGGTCGCCATCAGCTTGATCGCGCCATCGGCCGATGCTTCGATCAACACGTTGGACAGGATGGGAATAGTGTTCCGGCGCTCGACCACCGACTGGACGTGGCTCAGGCTCTTGAGGAGCGTTGCGCGTTCGATGGTGGCCTTCATGTCCCTGATCTGTCCGTTTCTTTTTAAGCCGATAGCCAGGATTCGGTCGAATCCCGGCGACAATGATGGATGGTTCTTCATAACCGCTGTTGCGGCGTGGGCAAGCACTCGCTCACCCTTTCACGCTGCACCAGGGTTGCAAATGGGGACAGGTTGGGCTTTGCCGTTCGGATGCGCGCTGCCTTTTTACTCCTGACGGCCCTGCTGCTTGCGATCGCGCCAGCCTCGGCACGCGATTCTCTTGGAATATTCGACGGTTGGGGCGCCTTTCGTGACCCGGCGACGCCGCGTTGCTATGCCATCGCCCAATCGGTGATGCGCGGTGGAAGGCGCGGCAAAGGCTTTGCCTCCGTCGGCACCTGGCCACGCCAGCGGGTGCGCGGGCAGATTCACCTGCGCCTCAGCCGCGCCCGGTCGGACAAGGCGCCGGTGACGCTGAGCGTGGGCGAGCGCCGATTCTCCCTGGTCGCAGGCAAGGTTGACGCCTGGGCCGCGGACGCGCGCGGCGATGCGGCGATCATCGCAGCCATGCGATCAGCCAGCAGCATGAGCGTGCAAAGCATCGACGCGCTGGGCCGCGCCTTTGCCGACAGCTACGCCCTGCGCGGCGCGGCGACGGCGATCGATGCAGCGGCGCTGGGCTGCGCACGGGTGCGGTAGGCGCGCGCTTTCACATTTTGTGAAAATCGACTATGGGCGCGGCTATGCAATCAGCCGCCAACCTTGTCATGCCGATTCCCGGCCTCATCGATCCTGTGCCCGTGCCCCGCGCCGTCACGCCCCGCGCGGATGGCCGCACCGACCTGCTCGGCCTGTCGCGCCCGCAGATCAAGGCCGTGCTGGAGGAGGCAGGGCTGGACGGGAAAGCGGCCAAGCTGCGCGCCAAGCAGCTGTTCCACTGGCTCTATCATCGTGGCGAGACCGATTTCGAGGCTATGACGGACCTTGCCAAGCCGATGCGCGGCTGGATGGCCGAGCGCTTCGTCGTCGGCCGACCGGAGGTGGTGGAGGCGCAAGTTTCCAACGATGGCACCCGCAAATGGCTGCTCCGCTCGGATGACGGGCAGGATTATGAGATGGTGTTCATCCCCGATGCGGATCGGGGAACGCTGTGTGTGTCGAGCCAGGTCGGCTGCACGCTGAACTGCCGTTTCTGCCATACCGGCACGATGCGTCTGGTGCGCAATCTTACGCCGGGCGAGATTGTCGGCCAAGTCATGCTGGCGCGGGATGCGCTGGGCGAATGGCCCAAGGGCAATATGGGCAGCAACGTCGCGGTGCTGGACGACGAAGACGAGGACGCGCCGCAATATTCGCCTGATGGGCGGATGCTGACCAATATCGTGATGATGGGCATGGGTGAGCCGCTCTATAATTTCGAGCATGTGCGCGATGCGCTCAAGGTCGTGATGGACGGCGATGGCCTCGCGCTTTCGCGCCGCCGCATCACGCTTTCGACCAGCGGCGTCATCCCGATGATGGCGCGCGCGAGCGAAGAGATTGGCGTGAACCTCGCCGTCTCGCTCCATGCCGTAACCAAGGAAGTGCGCGACGAACTGGTGCCGCTCAACAAGAAATATGGGATTGAGGAGCTGCTCCAGGCCTGTGCCGACTATCCCAAGGCAAGCAATGCCCGGCGCATCACATTTGAATATGTGATGATCCGCGACAAGAATGACAGCGACGAGGATGCCCGCGAACTGGTGCGGTTGCTGCGCAAATATAAGCTGCCCGCCAAGGTCAACCTGATCCCGTTCAATCCTTGGCCGGGCAGCGATTATGAATGCTCGACGCCTGATCGTATCCGCGCGTTCAGTTCCATCGTGTTCGAAGGCGGCATTTCCGCGCCGGTCCGCACCCCGCGCGGGCGCGATATCATGGCGGCCTGCGGCCAGTTGAAGTCGGCGAGCGAGAAGAAGAGCCGGGCCGAACTCGACCGGCTGGCAGCGGAGAAGCAAGCGGCGCTGGGATGACGCGCGCCGGTTACGTGCGCCCAGTAAGGCACGAAACGATAGCCCCGCCCTGATCCGGCGGGGTTTTTCTTTGGGGGACTGATGATGACGGATGACGAGATCGAACGGCTGGCGACGGGCTTTTGCGATTGCACTCTGCCCAAGGCCGCATGGACCCATGGCGCGCATTTCGCGACCGCGCTCTGGCTGATCCTGACGCGCGCCGACATCGATCCGGAACGCGACATGCCCGCGATGATCCGGCGCTATAATCAGAGCGTCGGCGGGGTGAACAGCGACACGGGCGGCTATCATGAAACGATCACCCAGGCGTCGCTGCATATGACCCGCGCTTTGCTGGCCGTATTGCCGGCGGACGCGACACCCGCAACCGCCTTTGCCGCCCTGATAGCGTCGCCGCTTGGGAACAAGGACTGGCTGTTCAATTACTGGTCGCGCGAGACGCTGATGGCCCCTGCGGCACGGCGCGCCTGGATCGAACCCGACATACAGCCGCTCCCAGCATAGAAAAAGGGCGGCCCTTTGCAGGACCGCCCTTCGTCATTTCAACGGATCCGCAAGGATCAGAAGCGGAAGCCGACGCCGACCATCGCGGCGTCACGGCCACCGATATTCTGCTCATATTCGGTGCGCTGATATTCGGCCGAGATATAGGTCGACGGGGTCGCCGCGAATTCCAGACCACCACCGAAGCGGACGCCTTCCAGGCCAGCGCCGTCACCATCGACTTCGAAGCGGGTGGTGGCATAGCCGACCTTGCCGAACGCCAGGACGCGCGGCGTGGCGACGAAGCCAAGGCGCAGCGACGCAGCGAGATCGCGGCTGACGTCCAGGCCGAAATCGTCGACCGTGGTGTCGCCCAGGCTGACTTCGATGCCGCCGGTGACGCGAGGGGTCAGCGCCAGGTCGTAACCAGCGGTCACGCCATAAGCGAAGCCTTCTTCGCCGCCGATCTTGTCATAGCCCATGGTGACGCCAGCGCGCGGCCCGGTGAAGGGTGCAGCGTCCTGAGCGACGGCAGGGGTTGCAACAACGGCAGCAGTAATAGCTGCGAAAATCACAGTCTTCATAAATTCCTCGATATTATTATATTGCCTGACATAGTTTATCGTCAGGCTATTTGGTTCGACGCGAAGATTTCATGGCGCCATATGCGCCATGTTTATCCTATCCATGATTGCTTTTATTTTTAGCGATCATGAACGCGATCCGCATCGGCATCGCGTGATTGCCATCTAGGTGCGCCCTGTTGATTTGCAAAGGGGCTGGATTGTAAGTGGTCATGATTCTTGATTTATGTTGCAAAAGTGTGACATTGACAGCCATCGGGCTGGGTGCCGACTGTCATACAGGCTTCGTGGATTTTCCCCGAAAAAGGCGTAAGGTTGCGCCAATGGATAGCCCCACTCCCACCGACGGCATCACCGTCAAGCGCCATCGGCTTTCGACCCGGTTGTGGCATTGGCTGAACGCCGCGCTGCTCTATGTCCTGTTCACCAGCGGCCTTGGCATCTTCAACGCCCATCCCCGCCTCTATTGGGGGCAGTATGGGGCGAATTTCGACCATGCCTGGTTGGAACTGGAGCGGTTTCCCGGTTGGATCACCTTGCCTGGCCTTTATAATCTGGCGATGTCGCGCCACTGGCATCTGACCGCCGCACCGATCTTTGCCTTCGCGCTGCTATTCTACATGCTCAGGAGCCTCGCCAACCGGCATGTGACCCGCGACCTCGCATTCCGCCGCTATGATCTGCGCCCGCGCCACATCTGGCAGGATATAAAGGACCATGCCCGGTTGCGTTTCCCGACGGGGCAAGCCGCGCTGCGCTACAATGTCCTGCAGAAGGCCAGCTATGTCGGCGTGATCTTCATTCTGTTGCCGCTCGTCATCCTGACCGGGCTGACCATGGCACCGGGCATGAATGCGGCTTGGCCCTGGCTGGTCGACCTGTTCGGCGGGCGGCAATCGGCGCGTTCGCTGCATTTCATCGCTGCCTTTGCGCTGGCCGCATTTTTCATCGTTCACATCCTGATGGTGATCCTGGCCGGACCGATCAACGAAGTGCGATCCATGATTACCGGGCGATACCGGGTGCCGGAGTAACGACCATGATCCTGACTCGCCGCATGGCGCTGCTCGGCGCTGGCGCCATGCTCACCGGCTGCGACCGGCTGGCCAGCCATGACAGCGTGCGAGAGGCGCTTTTCTCGGCCGAAAATTTCCATCGCTGGGCACAGCGCAGCCTGATGGCCCGCGACGCGCTGGCGCAGGAATTTCGCCCTGACCAGATTTCGCCGATTTTCCGCGCCAATGGCACCGCAAATCCCAATACGCCCGCCTATAAGGCGTTGTGGCGCAATGGCTTTGCCGACTGGCGACTGGCCGTCACCGGCCTTGTCGAACGGCCGCTGTCCCTCTCCCTTGCCCAGCTACGGACTCTGCCGCATCGCGAGCAGATTACCCGCCACGACTGCGTCGAGGGATGGAGCGCGATCGGCAAATGGCGTGGCGTACCGCTGCGCACGATAGTGGAGGGCGCTCGGCTGCGCGATAGCGCGCGCTATCTCGTGTTCCGCTGCGCCGACGATATGGGCGGCGGACGGCCCTATTATGAAAGCATCGACCTGATCGACGCCTTCCATCCCCAGACCATCCTCGCCTTTGCGCTGAATGACGCACCCCTGACCGTCGCCAATGGTGCCCCGGTTCGGCTGCGCGTCGAACGGCAGCTTGGCTATAAACAGGCCAAATATCTCATGGGGATAGAGGCGGTGGCGACGCTGGACGGGATCGGCAAGGGCAAGGGCGGCTTCTGGGAGGATGTCGCGGGCTATGACTGGTATGCGGGTATTTGACGCAAGCTGTCCGGGGTGACAAGGTAACGGCATGAGACTGTTCGAGCGGGTGTTGGGGCGACTGGTCACACGGGGCCAGCTGACGGTAACTTATGCAAATGGACGACGCTTTGTCGTTGGACAGCCCGATCCTGCCTTTCCCGATCTGGCGTTGCGATTTCACGATGGCCGCGTGCCCTTCGACATCGTTCGCGATCCCCGGTTGGGGATGGCCGAAGCCTGGATCGACGGCCGCATCGCCATCGAAGGCGGCGGCATCCTGGAATTCATATCCTTGATCCGGGCCAACACCCCCTGGGAAAGCGGTCGGTCGATCGACGCCAAGACGCTGCTGGCGCGCAGCATGGGCAGCGTGCGCCAGAAGCTATGGCGCGCCAATCACAAGGCACGGTCGAAGGCGAATGTCGCGCATCATTACGACCTGTCGGGCGCGCTCTACGCGCTCTTCCTCGACCGGGACCGCCAATATAGCTGTGCCTATTTCCCCGATGGCGACAATGAAGCCGGCATCAGCCTGGAACAGGCGCAGGAGGACAAGAAGGCGCATATCGCGGCCAAATTGCGGCTCGAACCGGGGATGAAGGTGCTCGACATCGGCTGCGGCTGGGGCGGGATGGCGCTGTATCTGCACCGTACCTGCGGTGTCGACGTGACCGGTATCACCTTGTCGGAGGAACAGCTCAAGGTCGCACGGCAAAGGGCGGTGGATGCAGGCGTCGCCGACCATGTCCGCTTCGAACTGATGGACTATCGCGACATGACGGGCGCATTCGACCGGATCGTGTCCGTCGGCATGTTCGAACATGTCGGTACGGCCCATTATCGCAGTTTCTTCAGCAAGTGCCGCGACCTGTTGACCCCGGAAGGCGTCATGCTGGTCCACACGATCGGGCGGATGGGCGGCCCCGGCGTCACGGACGCCTTCACCCAGAAATATATCTTCCCTGGCGGCTACATCCCCGCTTTGTCGGAAATGATCGCGGGCAGCGAAGGCACGCGGCTGATGGTCACCGATGTCGAGGTGTTGCGGCTCCATTATGGGCTGACCATCCGCCAATGGTATAAGCGCACCATGGCGCATCGCGCCGAGATCGTCGCGCTCTATGACGAGCGCTTCTTCCGGCTGTGGACTTTCTATCTCGCCGGGGCCGCGACGGTGTTCGAACATGGTGGCATGGTCAATTATCAGGTCCAATATGCGCGCGACCGGCGCGCGCTACCCATCACCCGCGACTATATGCTGGAGGCCGAGGCCGCACTGGCCGGACGCTGAATGTTGGCTGACAAGGCCATTCGCTGACGGTTCAGCCGACAGGCGGCATTCTCCCCGTCATGCCCCGCCTCCCCCGCGGGGTGGATGAGGAGAGAGCACATGAACATTTTATGGAAGGGCGCGGCTGCGGTGAGCCTCGCCATCGCAGGCATTGCCGCGGCAGCCCCCGCGCAGGCGCAACATCATGGCGGCTATCGCGAAGGATGGCGGGGCGATCGTGATCGCGGCTGGGACAACCGCCGTTGGGACAATCGTCGCTGGGACGGGCGCAGGGATGGACGGCGCTGGGATGGCCGCCGCCACTGGCGGGGCGACCGAGGCTATTACCGAGCCGCCTATCGCCCGCGTTGCTGGACCCAGTGGCGCTATGACTATTATCGCGATCGCAACGTCCGCGTTCGCGTCTGTCGCTGACGGGCCTGCGCCAGCCCGTCGATCAGGCTGATCGGCGGGTTGGGGCAGTTGACGGGTTGGCGGGCAAAAGGCTAGGCGCAGCCCAGCCAATTCCAAGGAACCGCATCATGAGCGACACGCCCCCCGACCATCTGTCCACCAATCCCAAAAGCCCCCATTTCAACATGGAGGTGCTGCAACGTGGCATCGGCATCCGGTTCAAGGGTCGCGAGCGCAAGGATGTCGAGGAATATTCGATTTCCGAGGGCTGGATTCGCGTCGCTGCGGGCAAGACCCGCGATCGCCACGGCAATCCGCTGACGATCAAGCTGACCGGACCTGTCGAAGCCTGGTTCGAAAATCCGGCCGAAGGCGCCGACGAAGACAAGCCGGCCGACGCGGAATAAGCGTCATGCACAGGCGCGCGTCGGTGCGCGCGCCTGTTGTCAGTTCAGGACGGACTGGCGTTTGACGTCGGCGATTATCGCACTCAGCGTCCGCTGCGATGGGGTTGCGTCCGCGTAGCTAACCACGCGCAAATCCGCCTCCAGACGCGGAGCCGCTTTCCGGGCGGCCTTGGCCGGGGCGGCAGGTGCCTGCGCGACCATGATGCCGCCATGGGGTGCGGGCGCGCGATGCGGCCGACGCATATCCCACATATCCGCGTCGATTTTGGCAAAGCGCACGCTGCTACCCAAGGCGGGGTCAGGCGTGAAATCATGCAATTTCGCTTTGACCGGATAGATGAAGCCGAAGGTCGGGTTGGTGCGCGCGCCCATTTGCGCGGTCGGACTATGCCAGACGCGCACCTGGCTCCAGTCGCCGCCGTCCGACACGTCGATCGCCAGCACATCTTCCTCGATCGCGCCGGGCACGGACCAGTTGGCGTGGCGGATCAGCACGCGCCGATCGTCCAGCACGCGACTGACCACCGCGACATGACCCAGCATCATCGGGCCATGCGGCCGGAACGCCAGCACCGCGCCCTTTTTGGGCTTGGCACCGCGTTTATACTGTTGGCTGGCCTGGTCCCACCAGGTCAGCGCATCCCCGCGAATATCTACGCCCGACACGATACGCGCATAAGGCACGCATTGCAGCACCGCCGCGCTCCACAAAGGCGCAGCCGTCAGACCGGACGCCAGCAATGCTGCCGCCCGGACAAGTCCTCGAATCATTTATGCGATCCCGAAACCCAAGAATCGCCCCACCAAGGACGACCCTAGATCGCGACTATTTATGAAGAGGTTAAAGGATCAGAATGCCGCACGGGGCGCGCCGCCGCTGGCCGCTGCCGATGCGATCTGCACCGGCTGATCAATGGTGCGGGCCGGCTGGGCATAGATGAAACCGCGCGCCGCATTGGAGCGCAGGCCTAGATTGCCGATCGGGCCATACCATACGCGCACATCGGTCCAGTCATTGTTGGCCGATACGTCGATCGCGCGGACATTGCGCTCGATACCGCCACGATAGGACCAGTTGGCATGGGTCAGCAGCACTTCGCGCTCATTGACGACCTTGCTGACCATCGCGACATGGCCGACCGGCATGGAGCGGCTTGCGGCAAAGGCGAGGACGGCACCGACGCGCGGTTCATGACCACGGTCATAGCGGCCTTCCGCCTGGTTCCACCAAGTATGCGCGTTGCCGTAAAGGTCGATGCCGGACGCCTGACGGGCGAAGGGAACGCATTGCAGCACTCCGGCCGTCGCAGGCGTAACGATCAGGGAAGAGAGCGCAAGAAGAGCAGCGGCAAAAACCGCGCGAAAACTACCGATCATGCGAATGCGACCCCGACTTGGCTTTTAGGCTTTTGCCCCGATGGCTGCTTTAGGCCAGACGCCGGACGCCATGGAAAGCGCCGGGCGACGAGTCGTTGCGACGACGCGTTATGTCGCGGAACAAAAGAGATGGCCCGCCGTTACAGTTAATCGAGTTGCCGCCGTCAAATCGTTGAAAAGCGACGATTCCGTGCCGGTCATCCAGACCTGCCCCCCGGTTTCGGCCAATCGGTCGAACAAGGCAGCCCGCCGCGACGGGTCGAGATGCGCCGCCACTTCATCGAGAAGCAGTACGGGCGGTTGCCCGCGATCGGCGGCCACCAGTGCGGCATGGGCGAGCAAGATGGATAGCAGCAATGCCTTTTGCTCGCCGGTCGAACACAGCGCGGCTGGCTGCGCCTTGGCAATATGAGTGACAGCCAGATCATGGCGATGTGGCCCGGACAAGGTCCGGCTCGCAGCCGCATCGCGTCGTCGATCCCGCCCCAGCCGGACCGCCAAAAGCTCGTCGCTGGCACCCTCTTCCTGCTCGATCAGAACGGACGGGCGGGCAAAGGGCGCGTCGGGCTGGCCGGCCAGCACCATGTTCAGGCGCATGACCAGATCAGTGCGCGCTTGCGCCAGCGCGGTGCCATGCTCGTCCATCTGCGCCTCCAGCGCAGTCAGCCAGACCGGGTCTGCGCGGCGCAGGTCGACCAGCAGCCGGTTGCGCGCACGCATCGCTGCATCATAGCGGGCGCTGTGCGCAGCATGGCCGGGGTGCAGCGCCAGTGTCAGCCGATCCAGAAAGCGCCGCCGCCCGCCCGGACTGTCGAGAAACAGCCGGTCCATCGCCGGGGTCAGCCAGACGATCGCCAGATGATCCGCCAGCGCATTCGCCGATGAGGCCACCCCGCCGATCCGCACCTGTCGCCGGTCGGGCGTGGCGGCCGATACGCCCGTGCCCAGCACGACCCCGTCCACCTCCGCCGCGACGCCAAAGCCGCCCGCTCCATCCTGCCGCGTCATCGCGCGCAGGGCCGCGCCGCGCAGCCCGCGCCCCGGTGCCAGCATCGACACGGCTTCTAATATATTGGTCTTGCCCGCGCCATTGTCGCCGGTCAGCAGGATGAAAGGATGATCGGGCAGGATCAGCGCATCCGCATGGTTGCGGAAATCGCTCAAGGTCAGGCGGCCGATCATCGGGCGGCTGTAGCGGGCAAGAGGCTGTCGGGGAAGCGCTTAGCAGCGTTTGCGCGTTGCAGACGTCCCGTCATTGACGATGACGAGCCGTTGCCCATCGTCTGCCAGGGCGAGCGACATGGTACGGGTCCAACTTTGTCCCTCGCCGATAAAGGCTGCTGTGACCGACAAACGCCCGTCCTCCCCCGGCGTGGCCTTTTGCACAATACCGACGCTTTCATGGAAGACCAACTGGTCCGGCAGAATATTCAATTCCATATCCGCCGCCCGGTCGCCGCATCGATCATTGATGCCGGTCCAGCGTCCGTGCAGAGCCGCCGGGATCGGTCCGGCCATGTCGGCGTCGGCAGCAGTCGCGTTGGATGCCGTTTCGACCGGCGACGTTGCGTTCGCAGCGGGCGAGCGATCCTGCTCCATTTTTTCGGTGCGGTCGCTGATATTCGCCGTCACCGACGGCGACGCGTCCGGTGAGTCCGCTGCCTTGTCGCAGGCGGCAAGCGCGATCGGGAGAAGGATGGCAAGGGCAAGGCGCATGACCACAGGAACAGGCGAGTTGCGCGGTGGTTCCTTCGATAGCGCCATTCCCCAATGGCCGACTTGCGCCCGGCTGTCATTGCCGTCATCACCAAGCCTTGCGAGGATCATCGCGATGTCGGCCGTTTCGCCGACATTCATGATCAACGAGGCATTGCGATCATTTACAAGGGGGCGAGCGGCTCCCGTCGCCTGACTGATGGAGCCCAACCGATGAAGCGCCTGACTTTCCTCCTTGCCACCGTCGCTGCCCTAACCGCATCGACCAGCGCCATGGCCGCCCTGGCCGTCGGCGCCAAGGCCCCAGAATTCACAACGCGCGGGGCGATGGCGGGCAAGACCTTCACGCTTACCCTGTCGCACCAGTTGAAGCGTGGCCCGGTCGTCCTCTATTTCTTCCCCAAGGCGTTCACGCCGGGCTGTTCGGCCGAAGCGCGCGAATTTGCCGACAATATCGACAAGTTCAAGGCAGCGGGTGCGACGGTGATCGGCATGTCGGCCGATCCGGTCGATGATCTGGTCGCTTTCTCCACCAAGGAATGCGCGGGCAAGTTCGCGGTCGCCTCCGCCGGGCCGGGCATTGTCTCGGGCTATGACGTTGCGCTCAAAATGCGTCCGGGCATGACCGACCGCACCTCCTATGTCATCGCGCCGTCGGGCCGGATCGCCTTCGTCCATTCCGAAATGAGCTATGCCAATCATGTGAAGACCACGCTCGCCGCGGTCGAAGCGATGAAGCAGAAATAAGAGCGCATTATCGCTGGCGGGGTAGAAAATCGCCGCCAGCGATCAGCGGCAAATCCGTTACCGGCAGGGCGTAGACATAGGCCCAGGCGACGATGGGGCCGTCCGGTCCCCACACGCTCAGTTTTTCGCGGCGATATTCGTGCGGCTGCGGATATGTAACGGCGCATTCTTCATACGCATCGAGCCAGGCAAGCGTCGCCGCAAGATCAGACAGCGCGAGCAGGTCGCCAATGACCTGCCCCTCCGGCCCCGGCAGGAAAGCGGGATAATCCCCCACTCGGTAAAGCCGTCCTTGGGCAAAAGCGCGACCGATATATTGAGTCGCCCCTTGCAACCGCCGCGCCATCGGCCCGTCAAAGCCCCGTCGCAACGTGCCATAGACAAAGAGTGGCAGTTGGATCACGCACAAGCCCCGCAAAAATTCCTAACCAGCAGGAATTTTCGCCAATAGGCGGAATTTTTGAAATGCGCGCACCCGACCGCGACGGCGGAAAACCCCGCATTTCTCAAAGAAATCAAAACTGGCACGGCTTCTGCATTCCCTGAAAGCATCAAGGCCGGATGGTCCGGCCACCAGACAAACAGGGAGTTTTCATCATGTCCATCACCCGTTTCCAGCATGTCGCCGTTGCGTTCACCGGTGCCATCTTCGTCGCCAGCCTGTTCATCAGCGCGGCCGTACCGGTCCTGCCGATCGCCTGATCGCACGCCATCTCAGACTCTCCAGATAGATTTGAAAGCCAAAGTCATGAACAACAGTTTCACCCTCGACCGTCGCAATGGCAAGATCATGGGCGTATGCGCGGGCCTGTCCAACCGCAGCAACCTGGATGTGACATTGATCCGCGTCGCCGTCGTCCTGCTGACGCTTTGTGCGCTCGGACCCATCGGCGTGGTGGCTTATCTGCTCGCAGGATGGCTTGCCGAAGGTTGATGTCGCCGCAAATCATTGCAGCAAAGCGTATGGCATACAGACAGTAAAAAGGCCGCTCCGGTTATACCGGAAGCGGCCTTTTCGCATCCCGTAATGTCGGGATCAAGGTTGAGCGCAAAGCGCGCTCAGGCATAAAGCACCGAGTAGAAAGTCAGCATCTGTGCGCCGACGGCTACGATCAGTGCGGCGCCTTGAAAAGCCTGCCGCATGGTCATGTCCTTTGTTTGGATATCATCTATCCCCCGTCTTGGGGTTGCGGGCCTATGCGCCTGTCATGGTTATGTAACAATCGCAAAGCACGGCATGCCGATTGCACTAAATGCAACAGTGCTGTTACCCCAAAGCCGCAATCAGCGCCTTGGCCGCAGCAGGGTTGCGCTCTTTGGCACCGCCGATGACAAACGCATAGACGTCCCCCTGTTTGGCCAGCGTCCGCCCCTGATCGGTCCAATAGTTGATGTCTGTGGGAGAATAGCCAGTCGCCTCTTCCGCCTGGGTCCGCATCAGCCGCAGATAGGAAAAGCCGACATCATATCCCTGAATCGCCGGATAGCTGTCATGATCGGCCAGTACGACCGCCACGCCTGCATCCCGCGCCATCTCCAGAAAAGCCGGATCGTCGAAACTTTCGTGCCGCACCTCGACCGCATGGCGCAATGCGACGCCATCGACGCTGGCAGGCAACAGGCGCAGGAACGCGCCGAAGTCGTCGGGATCGAACCGCTTGGTCGGCATGAATTGCCACAAGATCGGACCCAGCCGATCGCCCAACTCGACAATGCCCTGTTTCGTGAATTTCGCGATCGAGTCTCCCGCTTCGGCCAGCACTTTACGATTGGTGCAGTAGCGCGATGCCTTGACCGCGAACTGGAACCCGTCGGGCACGGCCTTCGCCCAGCTCGCGAAAGTTGCGGGCTTTTGACTGCTATAATAGGTCGCATTGATCTCGGTCGCGGTCAGATGCGCCCCGACATAGGCCAGTTCGTCTTTCTGCCGCAGCCCGACGGGATAGAAATTGTCACGCCATGGCGCATAGACCCAGCCGCCAATGCCCACCCTCATCCGACCTGCCATATCGCGATTCTCCTGCCGCAATGCTGATCGCTTTCGCCGATCAGAGCCAATGGAAAAAGCGGTTGGCACATTTTGCGAATAATTCTTAACTGGGTCGCAACAAGGAGCATCCCCATGTCGCTGGACCTCATCAAGACGGGCACATATCTCAGCATCCACCTCACGGTCGGCTTTACCGTCGCCTATCTCATGACCGGATCAGTAGCGCTGGCGGGTGGCATTGCGCTGGTCGAACCAGTGATCAATGCCGTCGCCTTCTTCTTTCACGAAAAGGCGTGGAAGAAGATACAGGCCCGGCCGCCGCGTGAAGGATATCCGGCGTCGCGGCGCGATCAAGCAGCCTTCGCCTGATCGCTACCTTGCAGGCTTCCGTAGCCTGCCGATCAACCAGGGCTTCACCCCGCCGGTAGGCTTGGCTTTGCCGTCAAGACGTTTAGCATGGCGGATGACGATCGGCTTGACGATCATTTGCCCCCGCATCGGCCCAGTCCCGCAGCAGGTCGGGACAGCGAGGATTTTCTTCACCACGTCCATCCCCGCGACAACATGGCCAAAGGCCGCATAGCCGATATAGCCCGGCCGTGCGTCCATGGTGGGGGTCGGGCCGATGGTGATGAAGAAATTACCCATTGCCGAATTGGGCCGGTTGGGCCGCGCCATGGACAGCGTCGCGTCAAGATGGCGGATGCCCGTCTGGGTCGTCGGCTCATGTACCACCGGCGGCAAGGACCGCCGCGCATCGCTGTCGATCCCGCCCTGGATCAACCCCATCGTCGGCGCGGATTTGCGTCGCGCGGCGCGGTAGAAGGTGACGCCGTCAAACCGACCATCATCCACATAGGTCAGGAAATTCGCCGCCGTGCGCGGCGCGCGTTTCTGATCCACCGCGACGATGATCGTCCCCACCGACGTATCGATCGCGACGCGGGTGTAGCCGGGCGTCGGCCGGTTGGTTGGTGCAGCAGTAGCAAGGCCAGAAGAGAGCGCCAGAGCAAGTGCAAGGATATGGAATAACGATAGGCGGACGATCATAGCGTCCGGCCTATCGCTCCCACACCCGACTGGCAACGCCAGCAGGGTGTATTTGGCCGTACCGCGTCAACCGATCACGAAATCTGCATTGGTCAACGCCAATCCGGCAGCCAATTGCGCGAACAGCACTGACCCGCCCGCCGCATTGCCATTGGCATCATAATAGAGGTTGCCGGTAGCATTATCATACATGATCCGGTCGCTGGCATCGAGCGCAACCGCGCCGAGACGGAAAGCGCCCGCCGCGAGTTGGCCGGCGGCTCCCGCCGCCGAAAATATCGATGAGGCCAATGAAATCACATCGTCCGTGACATTGAAATCGCTAATAACATCGACATTACCGGCACCAAGTGCTGTATCGAATACGAACACATCCTGGCCTGCGCCACCGGTCAGCAAGTCGTTCCCGCCGTTGCCGTCAAGGCGATCATTGCCGCCGCCGCCGCTTAGGCCATTATTGCCACTGTTCCCATTTATAACATTGTCAACGCTATTGCCTGTGCCACCGATATTGGCAATGCCGGTCAGGTTCAGTGTCTCCACAAAAGTACCGGCCAGAGTATAGCTGACTGAGGCATTGATAACATCGGTTCCGCCGATATTGGTTTCGATTACCACGTCGCCGATATTATCAACGATATAGACATCATCTCCCAATCCTCCCGTCATCGTGTCAGCGCCAGCGCCGCCATTTAGCAAATTATTTCCGCCATTGCCCGTAAGGATGTTTGCCAGATTATTCCCGACCGCATTGATATTTCCAGTCCCCGTCAACCTCAGATTCTCAACATAGATACCTGCAAGACTGAAATCGACGGATGCGTCGATGCGATCGATGCCGCCTCCATTAAATTCGACGATGATGTCACCAGTGTTGTCCACGACATAGACGTCATTCCCATCGCCTCCCGTCATGATGTCGGCACCTATGCCGCCATTTATGACGTCATGCCCGGCAGTGCCCGTAATGGTGTTGGCTAGGGCATTGCCGTTCAGGGTTTGGCCAGTCGATCCCGTCGCCGTGAGCGTTTCGACATGATCGGCCAAGATGTAATTCGTGAGCGCCGTGCGCACTTCGTCATTGCCCTCTCCACCAAGCTCAATCACTTCTTCACTGACATGGTCAACAACATAAATATCATTACCTTTGCCGCCGATCATTACGTCGGCACCAATACCGCCATTGAGGGTGTCGTTGCCATCGCCCCCGGTCATACGGTTGGCTACCGCATTGCCAATCAGGGTTTGGCCATTGTTAGTGGTCGCGGTCAGCTTTTCTACATTTACACCTAAAGTATAGGTGGAAAGACCGGTTCTGACTTCATCAGTCCCGGAATTAGTTGCTTCCGTGACAATGTCACCAGCATGATCAACGATATAAATATCGTTACCTATGCCACCGACCATCGTGTCAGTGCCGGATCCCCCGTCGAGAGTATCGTTGCCGGCACCGCCATTGAGGACGTCGTTCCCTGTCCCGCCGCTCAACACATTATTATTGCCATTGCCAATCAACGTATTGGCCAGGCTATTGCCGCTACCGTTAATGGCTGCTGTGCCCGTAAGGGCCAAGCTTTCGACATAAATGCCCACCAGGGAATAGCTCACCGATGCATTGACGGTATCATTACCGCCATTGTTAGCCTCGACGATCGTGTCGCCTGCATCATTGACATAGTAGAGATCATCGCCCGCGCCGCCGATCATCATGTCGGCACCGCCGCCGCCATTGAGGATGTCGGCGCTGCCCGTACCCGTGATCCGATTGGCGAGGCTATTGCCAATCAGTGTTTGCCCTGCGCTGCGTATGCCGGTCAGATTTTCGACATGCGCACCCAATGTATAGGACGCCAGGTTAGTGCGCACCTCGTCAACGCCCTCATCGGCCGCTTCGTTGACCACGTCATTGACGCTCGTGACGATATAGATGTCGTTGCCGAGGCCGCCTGCCATATCATCCGCGCCGACGCCGCCGTCTATGGTGTCGTTCCCTTCGCCGCCCAGGATGATATCGTTGCCGTCACCACCGTCGATACTATCATCGCCAGCGTCCCCATAGAGGCGATCATCGTGGGCTCCGCCTGACAGGCTGTCGTGGCCCGCGCCGCCGAAAATCTG
Source organism: Sphingobium sp. KKT206 (assembly GCF_055640555.1). NCBI lineage: Bacteria > Pseudomonadati > Pseudomonadota > Alphaproteobacteria > Sphingomonadales > Sphingobiaceae > Sphingobium > Sphingobium sp. KKT206. Next base: position 2,534,150 of record NZ_CM145764.1, on the reverse strand, counting down.
GTCAAGGCCAGCGCCGCCAAACAGGCTGTCATTCCCGGCACCGCCGAAGATCTCGTCATCGCCTGCATCGCCTTGGACGGTGTCGGCCCCGTCGCCACCATCCAGCCGATCCTCGCCGTCTCCGCCTGCCAGGCTGTCATTGCCGCCGCCACCGAGCAATATATTGTTGGCGGACGATCCACTCAGCACGTCATTATAGGCAGACCCCGTGATATTCTCGAAATTGGTGACCGTATCCGTTTCGGCTCCTCCGGTGGCCTGCGCACCTGTGAGCGCGAGAGACAGTGTGACCCCGGCCGTAGCACTGGTGTAGCGCAACGTATCGACGCCATCGCGCCCATCCATGACGTCATTCCCAGCACCGCCCTCGATGACGTTCTCCGTGCTATTCCCGGTCAGCAGGTCGTTAAATGCGGAGCCGATAATACCCTCGACACTGGAAAGCGTATCCGTGCCGATATTGCCGCCAAGCGCGAATATGCTGTTGGTGGACAAATCAATGGTCAGTGCGACATTACTGCCGACATAGCTGGCGATATCATAGCCGCTGCCACCGTCCAGCATGTCATTGCCTTCGCCGCCGAGCAACAGATCATCGCCTTCGCCGCCATAGAGCCAGTCAGCGCCTGCTCCGCCAATCAGGGTGTCGGCACCACCGTCTCCATAAACCGTGTCGTTCCCATCACCGCCGTCGAGGCTGTCATCGCCCAGACCGCCGAAGATCTGGTCATTGTCCGCGCCGCCAAAGACCTGGTCGTTGCCATCCTGTGCATAGAGCGTATCGGCACCGAACTCGCCATGCAGTTGGTCGCTGCCTGTTCCACCATAAATGGTGTCGGCATCATCGCCACCATGGACGATGTCATTGCCATCGTCACCATAGATGGTGTCGGTCCCGGCGCCGCTGGTTATAGCATCATCACCAGCGCCGCCGACGATATAGTCATTGCCTTGACCACCAGAGATGGTGTCGTTGCCATTGCCGCCATGCAGTTCGTCGTTACCACCATTGCCGACAATCAGGTCGTCGCCATCGACACCATAATAGATATTGGCTTCGTCCGTGTCGATAAACTCATTCGCCTGCGGCGTGCCGACGATCCGGCGGAAGGGGTTATCGACGAAGTCCGTCAGTTGGATGTCGGCGATGGTGCCGGGTGCGAACTCGACCACATAGTCAGAGCCGCTCAACGTCAGGTCGCGGTCGCTGTCGATGATCAGCACCGTCTTCGCGCTGCCGCCTGCGCCAACCCGGCTCCACCACACCTGGACAAAGCCCGTGCCAAGGTCAGCCCCCGGCAAGGGCGCGCCATCATAATAGAGCGCCGACGACAATTCGCCCCGGAACACCAGCGGCACATTGGTGTAGCCATAGGTACCGTTGATATAGGGATCGAACTCCAGCTTCAGCTTGTCGCCCTCGACCCGGCTGAAATCGGTAATGACATGGGGTGCCGCCAAACTGCCAGGCGCATTGCCCGCAGCTCCAAGGCGAAACACATCAGCGCCCGTGCCACCCGTGGCTGTATCCCGTGCATTGACTTCTGTGCCGACATAGACCGCATCATCACCTGCACCACCGTTGACGATATTGATGCCGCCGTCGCCGCGTACGGCGTCATTGCCTGCGCCACCCTGGACTGTGTCATTGCCATCGCTACCGCGAACGTCATCATTGCCATCACCGCCATCGAGCGTATCGGCGCCTGCAAAACCCACAATATAATCGGCACCAGCGCCGCCACTGACACCATCATTGCCCTCGCCACCATAGAGCGTGTCGTTGCCCGCGCCGCCGGTCAGCTGGTCATTGCCGATGCCACCGTCCATATAGCTACCCGACGTGCCTGCGGTCATCACATCGTCGCCATCCTCGCCATACAGCGAGTCAGACCCCGCGCCGCCTGACATCACATCATCGCCAGCGCCACCATAGAGCGTGTCGTTGCCCGCATCGCCATACAGCGTGTCGTTCCCGGCATCGCCATACAGCGTGTCATTGTCGTTGCCGCCGTAGAGGCTGTCGGCATCGTCCCCGCCATAGAGAATGTCATTGCCGTCTTCGCCATGAAGCGTGTCGATGCCTGCGCCACCGGCGATCGTATCGCTGCCGCCATCGCCCCACAGGCTATCATTGCCCAGCAGCCCATAGATGAAATTATTGCTGGCATCGCCATGATGGCTGTCGTCCCCGGCCGTCCCGGCATAGGTGCGGAAGGGGTTATCGACGAAGTCCGTCAGTTGGATGTCGGCAATGGTGCCGGGTGCGAACTCGACCACATAGTCCGAGCCGCTCAGCGTCAGGTCGCGGTCGCTGTCGATGATCAGCACCGTCTTTGCGCTGCCGCCTGTGCCAACCCGGCTCCACCACACCTGGACAAAGCCCGTGCCAAGGTCCGCCCCCGGCAAAGGCGCGCCATCATAATAGAGCGCCGACGACAACTCGCCCCGGAACACCAGCGGCACATTGGTGTAGCCATAAGTACCGTTGATATAGGGATCGAACTCCAGCTTCAGCTTGTCGCCCTCGACCCGGCTGAAATCGGTAATGACATGGGGTGCCGCCAAACTGCCAGGCGCATTGCCCGCAGCTCCAAGGCGAAACACATCAGCGCCCGTGCCACCCGTGGCTGTATCCCGTGCATTGACTTCTGTGCCGACATAGACCGCATCATCACCTGCACCACCGTTGACGATATTGATGCCGCCGTCGCCGCGTACGGCGTCATTGCCTGCGCCACCCTGGACTGTGTCATTGCCATCGCTACCGCGAACGTCATCATTGCCATCACCGCCATCGAGCGTATCGGCGCCTGCAAAACCCACAATATAATCGGCACCAGCGCCGCCACTGACACCATCATTGCCCTCGCCACCATAGAGCGTGTCGTTGCCCGCGCCGCCGGTCAGCTGGTCATTGCCGATGCCACCGTCCAGATAGCTACCCGACGTGCCTGCGGTCATCACATCGTCGCCAGCCTCGCCATACAGCGAGTCAGACCCCGCACCGCCCGACATCACATCGTCGCCAGCGCCCCCATAGAGCGTGTCGTTGCCTGCATCGCCATACAGCGTGTCATTCCCAGCATCGCCGTACAGCGTGTCATTGTCGTTGCCGCCGTAGAGGCTATCGGCATCGTCCCCGCCATAGAGAATGTCATTGCCGTCTTCGCCATGAAGCGTGTCGATGCCTGCGCCACCGGCGATCGTATCGCTGCCGCCATCGCCCCACAGGCTATCATTGCCCAGCAGCCCATAGATGAAATTATTGCTGGCATCGCCATGATGGCTGTCGTCCCCGGCCGTCCCGGCATAGGTGCGGAAGGGGTTATCGACGAAGTCCGTCAGTTGGATGTCGGCAATGGTGCCGGGTGCGAACTCGACCACATAGTCCGATCCGCTCAGCGTCAGGTCGCGGTCGCTGTCGATGATCAGCACTGTCTTTGCGCTGCCGCCTGTGCCAACCCGGCTCCACCACACCTGGACAAAGCCCGTGCCAAGGTCCGCCCCCGGCAAAGGCGCGCCATCATAATAGAGCGCCGACGACAATTCGCCCCGGAACACCAGCGGCACATTGGTGTAGCCATAGGTACCGTTGATATAGGGATCGAACTCCAGCTTCAGCTTGTCGCCCTCGACCCGGCTGAAATCGGTAATGACATGGGGTGCCGCCAAACTGCCAGGCGCATTGCCCGCAGCTCCAAGGCGAAACACATCAGCGCCCGTGCCACCCGTGGCTGTATCCCGTGCATTGACTTCTGTGCCGACATAGACCGCATCATCACCTGCACCACCGTTGACGATATTGATGCCGCCGTCGCCGCGTACGGCGTCATTGCCTGCGCCACCCTGGACTGTGTCATTGCCATCGCTACCGCGAACGTCATCATTGCCATCACCGCCATCGAGCGTATCGGCGCCTGCAAAACCCACAATATAATCGGCACCAGCGCCGCCACTGACACCATCATTGCCCTCGCCACCATAGAGCGTGTCGTTGCCCGCGCCGCCGGTCAGCTGGTCATTGCCGATGCCACCGTCCAGATAGCTACCCGACGTGCCTGCGGTCATCACATCGTCGCCAGCCTCGCCATACAGCGAGTCAGACCCCGCGCCGCCTGACATCACATCATCGCCAGCGCCACCATAGAGCGTGTCGTTGCCCGCATCGCCATACAGCGTGTCGTTCCCGGCATCGCCATACAGCGTGTCATTGTCGTTGCCGCCCCGTAGCACGTCGGCACCATCGCCCCCGTAGAGCGTGTCGTTTCCGTCCCCGCCCCGCATCGTGTCATTGCCGCCAAGGCCATAAGCGATAATGTTTCCGGCGCTTGCCAGGAGCGAGTCCCCGCCGACAGTTCCGCGCCAGATCGGGAAGCTGTCGGTGAAATCCTCCTGCGTCAGCGACGTGATACCGTTGATATAGGTGTAGATATCGAGTTCGGAAAACTGACCGTTGTCATCGACATCGACCCATAGTTCGACACGATTGTTGACGGTGTCATGCTTCCACGACACGTCGGCAAAGCCATCGCCGACCAGTTCGGCGGGCAACTGCACGCCCGACGCGCCACCGCCAATGACGAAGGTGAAGTTGATCGGAGTCGCGTTGAACGCGATGCCCCGGCCATAGGCGTAGGAAGGCAGATCGATCTTGTCGCCGCCGGTTACACCAGCGCCTTCGAAATCGGTAATGATATCGATCGTGGAAGGCGAGGAATCCGAACGCGGCGTGTTGTAGGTCAGGGTGAAGATATCATTGCCTGCCCCGCCGGTCAGCATGTCCCCATCCAGGCCACCGATGATCTGGTCGTTGCCAGCGCCACCGACCAGCATATCCTGGCCCAGCCCCCCGTTGATCACATCATCGCCGCTGCCGCCGGTAATGACATCATCACCCGCGCCGCCGGTAATGATCATGGCATTGGTCGCCGCAGTCGCATTCAGGTGCAGGAAATCGGTTTGCAGTTGTGATCCCGCGTCGATCCATCGCACGTCAGTCATGGCATGCAATGTCAGACGCACTTGCCCTGAACCGATCGAAAAACGCTCGACCCCGCGCACCGTATCAGCGTCGAAGAGGATGGAATTGGCGTAGATGCCCGATATCGACAATATGTCGACGTCACTGCCGGTACCGCCATTGATGCGGTCGGCGGTATTCAGCGATGACCCTATAACGATATAGTCGGCGCCATTGCCCCCATCGACAATGTCGTTGCCGACACCAGTGATGATCTCATCATTACCATCGCCGCCGTTCAATATGTCGTTGCCGACGCCGCCGTCGATCAGATCATCGCCGCTATCGCCGTTGATCGTGTCATTGCCATCCTCACCATAGAGGGAATCATCGCCCAAGCCGCCGGAAATGACATCATCGCCGCCGCCGCCGTAAATTTCATCAGGGTCGATTGTGCCAGTGAGCGTATTCGGCAGATTGTCGCCAATAATAGTCGCCATCATTCCCTCCTGCACCTCGATCGAGCAATGTTGCCGTCGAGTTTACCCCATCTATAAAAACGGAGTGGGGATAGCGCAGGAAAAGACCAAAACTATAGCATGAATTGGACATAATCAGTGTGTTGGCAGGGCTTCCCGCGCACCGCGCGATTGCCGCCGGCTTCCGCAAGTCAATGACAGAACACAAAGATCATGCCTCCCCAGTCGAGGGAAGATCACTTCTTCTCCTCGAGGCGCAGGCTGATCAGACCGCCCGCGCCTTGAGCAATTTGTCGATGGTCAGCGGATAGTCGCGGATGCGGATGCCGGTCGCGTTATAGATGGCGTTGGCCACCGCCGCACCAGCACCGCAAATACCCAGCTCGCCCACACCCTTGGCCTTCATCGGCGAGCTTTTGTCGTCCAACTCTTCGATGAACAGCACGTCTTGTTCGGGGATGTCCGCGTGGACCGGCACCAGATATTCGGCCATGTCGTGATTGACGAAGAAACCGAAGCGAGTGTCCACGTCCAGCGCCTCCATCAGCGCCGATCCCGCCCCCATGGTCATCGCGCCGATGACCTGGCTGCGCGCGGATTTGGGATTGAGGATGCGCCCGGCCGCGAACGCGCCGCCCATGCGGCGGATACGCACTTCGGCCGTGTCGATATCGACGCCGACTTCGCAGAAATGCGCGCCGAAGGTCGCCTGCGCATAGCGTTTGTCGAGATCGCCGAATTCGATGCTGTCCTCGGCCCACACACCTTCACGCCCGGCGAGCGCCGCCAGCGTCTGGGACTTGTTCTCGTGGCGGATGAGGCCCTCCTCGAACTCGGCCTGATCAACCGGATAGCCCGCCTTCTCCGCCAATTTCGCGCGCAACGCCATGGCGGCGACATAGACGCCCGCCGTAGAGCTGTTAGCCCCCCATTGTCCGCCCGAACCCGCCGAAACGGGAAAGCGGCTGTCGCCCAACCGGACGGTGACGGCCTCGATCGGCACGCCCATCATCTCCGCCGCCGTCTGGGCGATGATCGTATAGCTGCCGGTGCCGATGTCAGTCATATCGGTTTCGACGATCACCTGCCCCTTGGCATCGACGCCGATCCGCGCGCCCGACTTGCCGACCAGATTGTTGCGGAAGGCGGAGGCCACGCCCATACCGACCATCCAGCGTCCATCGCGCACCTGGCCCGGCTTTGCCTGCCGCTTGTTCCAGCCGAAACGTTCGGCCCCGGCGCGCATGCACTCCACCAGCTTGCGGCTGGAGAAGGGCCGCTGCGTGCCTGCTTCGGGATCATATTGCACATCGTTGCGGATGCGTAGCTCGACCGGATCGACGCCGCAGGCTTCGGCCAGTTCATCCATCGCGACCTCCAGCGCGAGCAGGCCGACCGCTTCGCCCGGCGCGCGCATCGCATTGCCTTCGGGCAGATGGAGCGTCGCCAGCCGGTGTGCGGTCATCCGATTGGCACCACGATAGAGCAGCCGCGTCTGCTGCGCCGCCGTTTCCGGCCCGCCGCCGGGCAGGTCGCCCGACCAGACTTCATGGCCGATCGCGTCGATCACGCCATCCTTGTCCGCGCCGATGCGGATGCGCTGGATCGTCGCCGGGCGATGGGTGGTGTTGTTGGGGATCTGGTGCCGCGCGAGCGCGACCTTGACCGGACGTCCGACCTGCCTTGCCCCCAACGCCGCGAGCAACGCATCGGCGCGCAAGAACAGCTTGGCCCCGAAGCCGCCGCCGATATAGGGCGACACCAGCCGGACATTCGCCTTAGGGATGCCCAATGTCTTGGCAACATCGCCCACGGTCCATGCGATCATCTGGTTGGACGTCCACAGCGTTAGCTTGTCGCCATTCCACACCGCGGTGGAGGCATGTGGCTCCAGCATTGCGTGGCTATGGTCGGGGGTGGAGTAATTCTGATCGACCTTGACCGCCGCCTTGGCGAACGCGCCGTCGAAATCGCCGACCGCCGTATCGGGTGACCCGCCAAAGCCGCCTTCGGGTGGCTTGACGGCATTGGCCCGCTCGGCGGTCAGGTCGAACTTCCCGCCTTCGCTGGTGTAGTCAATCCGTACCAGCTTGGCGGCGTCGCGCGCATTTTCGAAGGTATCGGCGATGACCAGCGCAACCGCCTGGTCATAATGGTCGATCTGCGGCCCACCCAGCAGAGGTGCGGTATTCATGCTGCCCTTGCCGAGTTTTCCGGCATTGGCGTGCGTGACGATGCCCAGAACGCCGGGCGCAGCCTCGGCCGCGCGCAGGTCCATGGCAGCAATGCGCCCTTTGGCGATGCCCGACCCGATCATCCAGCCATAGGCGGCATTGGGTGCGGCATCGTGCCGCTCATAGGCATAGGGCGCGGTGCCGGTCACCTTGGCGGCGCCGTCGATCCGGTCATGGGCCTTGCCCACGACCCGGCCCTTGTCGATCGGGTTCAACCCGGCGGGCGTATCGAACTTCATGCCCGTGCCTCCTTCTGCCGATAGAGCGACGTCAGCGTCTGTTCGACCAGCTTTTTCTTGAAATCATTATGATGCGTCGTGCGTGCGCCCGCCAGCGCGGCCTCCGCCACCGCCTTGGCACCGGACCCGGCCGCCGCATCCGCATCGGCCGTGCGCCAAGGCTTTGCGCCGATGCCGCCAAAAGCAAAGCGCGACGCGCCATTCTTGCCGAACACCGCTGCCACCGACACCAGCGCGAAGGCATAGGAGGAACGGTCGCGCACCTTGCGATAGACATGGGTGCCGCCGATCGGCTTGGGCAGGGTGACCGATGTGATGATCTCCCCGGCTTTCAGCGCCGTTTCGACATGGGGCGTATCGCCGGGCAGCAAGTGGAAGTCCGCGATCGGGATCGACCGGGCCGCGCCATCCGCGCCGACCGTATCCACCGTCGCGTCCAGCAGCCGCATCGCCACCGCCATGTCGCTCGGATGTTGGGCGATGCAGGCATCGCTGACGCCCAATATCGCCAGGTTGCGGCTCATGCCCTGCAATGCGCCGCAGCCGCTGCCCGGCTTGCGCTTGTTGCAGGGCATGCGCGTGTCATAGAAATAGGGGCAGCGCGTGCGTTGCAGCAGGTTGCCCGCCGTGGTCGCTTTATTGCGCAGCTGTCCGGATGCGCCCGACAGCAAGGCGCGGCTCAACACGCCATAATCGCGCCGCACCACCTTGTCGGCGGCGAGATCAGTATTGCGCACCAGCGCGCCAATGCGCAGCCCGCCATCGGCGGTCTTCTCTATCTGATCGAGCTTCAGCGGATTGACGTCGATCAGATGCGTGGGCGTCTCGATCTGAAGTTTCATCAGGTCGAGCAGGTTGGTGCCGCCCGCAATGAAGCGCGCGCCCTGCGTCGAAGCGGCCATCTTCGCCGCTTCCTGCGCGCTGGTCGCGCGGCTATAGGTAAAGGGCTTCATGCCTTGGCTCCCCCGGCCACGTCGTTCATGGCGGCGATGATGTTGGGATAGGCGGCGCAACGGCAGATATTGCCGCTCATCCGCTCGCGCAGCTCGGCATCGGTCAGCGCCACCTTGTCCAAATCGTCGGTGACATGGCTGGGGATACCCGCCTCGATTTCCTCCAGCACGGCGACGGCGGAGCAAATCTGCCCCGGCGTGCAATAGCCGCATTGATAGCCGTCATGGGTGATGAAGGCGCGCTGCATCGGGTGCAGTTTGTCGGGTGTGCCCAGCCCCTCGATCGTCGTGATCGCCTCGCCATCATGCATCACCGCGAGCGTCAGGCAGCTATTGATGCGTCGTCCTTCGACGATGACCGTGCAGGCGCCGCACTGGCCATGGTCGCACCCTTTCTTGGTGCCGGTGAGGTGCAGATGCTCGCGCAGCGCGTCGAGCAGGCTGGTGCGCGGATCGAGCTGCAAATGCGCTTCGCGGCCATTGACGGTCAATTCCACCGGGATCATCGGGGTTCCTTCGCGAGAGGAAGCGGCAACGGGCTGTGCCGCCTGCGCGCTGGAAAGAAATGGCGTCGCCGCGGCAATGGTCGTTCCACCGCGCAACATGCCCCGGCGGGTGATCTGGTCGGACGGCATGGCGGTCCCTTTCTTCTGCTATCGGCTGTCATACGAAGGGCGGCGGCAAATGATCCCTGCCGATGCAGGAAATATGATCGACAAGGCGCGGCAGCGCAAGCGCACCTATTGCCAGGGCGGCAGGACCGGCGCGATAGCCGGACAGCGAGTCGGACAATGGTTTGACATTTTTGTGCTGGGTGCGCGGAGCGGCCGAGGGCGCTGAACGAGGTAAAAGTGGCGGAAAACCAAGCTTTCCCGCACTTGCAGCAAGGAATTTCATATTTGTGCAATTCTTCCCTTGCCGATCCTCAAAAGCGCTGCTAGTTCCCCGCCACCCGCCGAGAGGGACACATCCTCCGGCCGCCAGAGCGGGCGTAGCTCAGGGGTAGAGCACAACCTTGCCAAGGTTGGGGTCGAGGGTTCGAATCCCTTCGCCCGCTCCAGATTTTCTAAGAAAATCAGTAACTTGCTAGGGCATTCAAAAATGCCTCTCGGGCTAAAAAAGCTCGGGCTACAACCGGGCTACAACCGATTGCGGAAGCTTTGATGTCCGAAAATTCGGCTAGTGGCTATCGCGAGAATTGAGCGAGGTGCAGCTTCGATGGGATCGCCCACGTTTAGCTGACCGATTCCCGTTTGATGAGGCGGCGGTATCAGCACCCACCCTTCAACCTCTCGCCATTCAAGCGTGAGTCCTGCATCTAGAACAGCGATGACCGATCTCGATCCAGCAACTGCGGCCGCCGCCGACTTCTACGACCAGCACTACGCTTGCTGCAAACCTCTCTTCCTCGAACCCGGAATGAGATGCACACTCGGTAGCCCTGATCGTCCGAAGCACTGCCGCTTCTGTGGCCTCAGCGAACCCGAGGTTCAGTTCAAGACCGATGCCCATGCGCTACCGGCAGCCTTTGGCCGGATCGGCCTGTTCAGCAACTACGAGTGCGACGCCTGCAACAGCTATTTCGGTAAGGGAATCGAGAACGATCTGGGAAACTGGACCAAGCCCATGCGGACGCTCATGCGCATTAAGGGCCGCAGCGGCGTTCCGACCATCAAGGAGCCTGGCGGTGGCAAGGGTTGGCGAGTCGAATACTCCACTGGAGCCTTCCAGCTCAGCGAGTATGAGGGCGACCCCCATTTTACGATCGACGAACAAGCAAAGCAGCTCCGCTTCGAGCTTCACCGCGATCCCTATATCCCGGTCGCCGCACTCAAGGGGCTCGTGAAAATCGGCCTGACCCTGCTTCCTGAAGTCGAGTTGGCCCATTTCTCCGAGACGTTCGACTGGATACGCAACCCCGATCATAGTCAGAGTTTCGTCGCGGAATTTCCAATCATCCGCACCTTCATTTCGGGTCCGATGCCCAACGACAAGGTGACGCTGATGTTGCTGCGCCGCCGGTCGGGCGTCACCACGGTCCCCTATGCCTTCTATGTGATCGGCCTCGGCAACGAGGTGCTGCAAGTCTTCATCCCGTCGCTCTCCCAAGACCAATGCATCAACGGACAACCGCTGAGTCTGGTGCCATTTCCGACACCGGGATCGTTCGACGCGAAGGCTTATGGGCGCCCCAGGGTGAACACCATCGACCTTACAGGGCGGGAAACGGTTCGCGGCGAGAAGGTGCCCGCGACCTTTGGTTTCGACGGCATCGTCCAACCCGAAGCGGATAGCAACGCCGGGGGTGCTGGACAATGATCGCCACGCCGATCGACGTGTGGAACGTCGCAACTTTCGACCAGGGCATTAACGAAAGGCTGCGGGGAGCGTCCGACCTCATACGCAAATACTTTGAGACCGACCGGCGCCAGCAGCGCGAACGCACCCTGTCGCACCATTGCGGCCCGCCCCCGAGCAATCCCTTCGCTGCCGGGTTCCTCAAATTTCAGGAGGAGTTGTCGGCCCAGATCGCTGACCGGACGATCCGAGCCTGGCACTATACGCGCCTGATGGATGATGAGGCTGACGCAATCATCGTGCGCGGTGCGGTGCCCTCGACGCTAGAGACAATCAAGGCCCGCCTCGACCGCCAGGTCGGCGCCGGATTGTTCACCTCCGAGATGGCCGACGCCCTATTCACTGCCAGCCCCTTTCACGGCAGCCAGCACGATGCCCGCGCGGGGAAATTCTGGTTGACGTCTCTTCCAAGGACGATCGACGATGGCGGTGTCGAACTGCTGCTCTCAAGCTGGGGTGGCGAAGCCGTCTATTTTTGGCAGGATGACGAGATGCTCCAGGCGCAACTCGCAACCCTCGGCCGACCAAGAGTGATCGAGGCCGCGGTGCCACTTGCCCTGACCAATCATCGCTATGACGCGAGTTGCGCGCTGGTGGCGAGCTTCGCTCGAACGCTCGGCTGCCAGACCGACACTCCCTCCTTCGACCTCTATGTGACACAGCCACTCGGTCCCGAGGCAATCCTTGCCGTCCACAGTGAGGGGGACATGATCTTCGACCAGATCGGGCGCGGCTATCCTACGGACTTTGCCTCGGACATATAGCGCCGAACGGCTGTGGAACGCTAAACTTCTGGCGCTCGCCCGGCTGGGATCAGATTTCCTTTTCGGGAGCCGAAGCCCTGTAGCCCCACGCCCGCAATCGTCGGGCACGCATGGGTGACTTGCCCGCGATCCGCGTCAGAGCCTCCTGGAGCGATGATTTCATGGACGGGTCTTCGTGCTCGTGGCGTGCGGCGATCTGTAGCGCCGTTTGGACGACCAGACGCAAATCCTTGCCCTCCGTTTCCTCAATCATGGCCTCGAAGGCGTCGATGGTAACATTCGCCAGAAGCCTGACGTCCTCATCCCGCCAAGGCTCGCCTCGGCCAATGGCCAGCAGCACCCCCTTGGGATCGCGCTCATCCTTGAAGCTCGACTGCCGTGCCTCAAACGCGGCTTTCAATGTCGGATCGACAGGCGCGTCCGTTGAAAAATGGTGATAGCTCAAATCGAAGAAGCGGGGATCGTCAGGCTGTGCCGCAGTGTAAGCACGAGCAAGCTCATCAGCCTCATCGTTGCGGCCGAACTCGCGCAAGAACAATATGGTGCCATTGATGTTAAGAGAGTCGATCGTGGCTAGGTTTTCCATTGCGCTCTGGTAAAGCGTATCGAGCACCACTTCGTCGTCGTCCGTCAATGACTCGTGATAGCGGTCCCAAGCTCGGGCGAAACTGTTGTCGCGGCTGTTGCGGTTCAGCGCTTCCTCTAGGATCTTCGCCTCTTTCAGCAAGCGAGCTTCGTCAAAATAGCCGGCCGAAACGCCCTCGAAGATCGTTCGGTCGAAATCGTCCGGGTGCGAGAATGGCAGCGCGGAGAGCTGATCGCGCCATCGCACTATCTCATCTGTGGGGTCGTTGTCGCGATCTTGCATGGCTGCGATGAGCGCATTGTAACTCTGGATAAACTCCATCGGCGGCGCGTGATCGCGCTCAAACACTGCCCAGCCGGACAGCAGGCAAGCTGTGACAGCCTGTGTCAGAACTTCCGGGCGATAGGGTTGCAGATAGCCGGCGAGCCGATGTGCGAGCCGTTCGATCTTCTTGATGACGCGGATATTGGTGATGCCGAGCGCGACAACGCCGCCCCGTAGCAGGGCACTCACGGGCTCATCATCGACGATGGCGATCCTGGCCGCTTCCTCAGCGGTCGGGGCGAACACGATGGATGTGTCGATCGCTTTTTCCAGCAGGCGTTCGAAATCCTTCCGCTTCTCCTGTTCCATCGCTTCATCGTTGAGCAGCAGCACGACACGGCAGTTGCGCTGCTCCTTCAGAAAGGAAACGAGCCCCAATACATCACGCGGCGTCAGATCCACGCCCGCACGTTCGAGATCATCGAGGCAAACGAGCCGGTCGCGCACCAGCAGGAAGGCGGATCGCGCCAGGGCGTTTCCAATCTCGCCAAATCCCACGGCACTGAGAGCCGGGCCGATCCAGCCCCGCGCCTGCCGCCCGACGGATTTTCCTTTCTTGATCAGCGCCCCGAATGTTTCGGCATCGGGGCCGGTAAGCGCCTGTGCGGGTGAAACCGTGCTCTCGAAGATCGCATAGCGCAAGTCGTCGAGTGAATTGAGGCCGAACAGGGAAACGTAGGCATAGTCCTGTTGGTAGAGATCGCCGCTTTCCTGGGCCTTTTCGAGATAATGGCGCCAAGCGTAAGTCTTGCCAACACCCCAGCGCCCCTTGATGCACAGAACCTCAGCATCCTTGCTGGCGAGGAATCGCTGAATCTCTTTGATGACCAATTCTGCGGACATGCCTGCTTCTATCCGGCTCGGGTCGCTGACGGTAGGCCCAAACCGGCAACGGCGGTTCGCGTCCGATTGAAAACACGATGGGCGTGAGGGGAAAGCGTTCCCCTGATCGGGAGCCCGATGGTCTCCCGCTACCCCTTCGAGCGGGGACACCCCGCAACGCCCCGTTCGGCGCCTCCGCGCCGATCCGTAAATCCGTTTGGGCGGATTTGCGTCTTTCCTGAATCTTCGGAGATCGGGCCAGGGCGTTCGCCGGCCCGATCGCGTTTGTTTGTGACTCTCCCCGTCGGTGGGGTGGGCGGGCGCGTCCTTTAGGCCCGCCGCGCCGGGGCGCAACGCGCGGCAAGCCGCGCTTACCTCCTCTGCGTTCCAGCCCTTCGGGTGCGCCCCGGCTCCGCCGGCGGGCCTGCCGGTCGCTCTTTCGCCGCCCACCCCATTCCGGGGTGAGTGCGGTTTGAAGGAGTAAGGAAGATGAACGCTGTTACCCCAACGACCGCTGTTGAGCCTGTGTCGGGCATCGAGATTTTCGTGCCGCTGAACAAGCTCAAGAAGTCCCCCAAGAACGCCCGCAAGGTGCCGCATGGCGAGGCCGCCATCGAGGCGCTGGCCGCTTCCATCGAGCATAAGGGCTTGATCCAGAACCTTGTGATCGAACCGGAAATGAAGAGCGAGAAGCCGACCGGCGCCTATTTCGTCACTGCTGGCGAAGGCCGCAGGCTGGCCTATCTGTTGCGCGCCAAGCGCAAGCAGATCAGGAAGAACCACCCGGTTCGCTGCCGCCTCGACACCGAGAACGACCCGTCCGAGATCAGTCTGGACGAGAACGTGACCCGGACCCCGATGCACCCCGCCGATCAGTTCGAGCGGTTCCGCGAGCTTTCCGAAGACAAGGGATGGGGCGCGGAGGAAATCGGCGCGCGGTTCGGCGTGTCGGGCGGTGTGGTGAAGCAGCGGCTTCGCCTTGGCGCTGTCAGTCCGAAGCTGTTGCAGGTCTATCGCGAGGACGGGCTGACCTTGGATCAGCTTATGGCCTTCGCCATCACCGAGGACCACGCCCGGCAGGAGCAGGTGTTCGAGAACCTGCACCACAACCGGGAGCCGTGGATCATTCGGCGCGACATGACCGCCAACAACGTGCCCGCCGATGATCGCCGTGCGGTGTTCGTCGGGGCCGACGCCTATATCGAGGCGGGCGGCAACATCATCCGCGACCTGTTCAGCGAGGATCGAGGCGGTTTCTTCGAGGATGCGGGCTTGCTCGACATGCTTGCCGTCGAGAAGCTGCGCGAGGTCGCGGACGGAGTGCAGGCCGAGGGGTGGAAATGGGTTGAGGCCCATATCGACTATCCCCACGCCCACGGTATGCGGCGCTTCTATCCGCAGGCCGTGGACCTGTCCGACGAGGACGAGGCCCGGCTTGAGGCCCTGTCCACCGAGCATGACGAGCTTGCCGAAGGCTATTCGTCCTATGACGAAATGCCCGAGGACGTGGCGGCGAAGCTGGAAGCAGTGTCCGATGAGATCGACGCCATTTCGGCCAAGCGTTACGCCTACGATGCCAACGTGATCGCACATGGCGGGGCGTTCGTGGTGCTTCACCATGACGGCACGGTCAGGATCGAGCGGGGTTTCGTGCGTCCCGAGGATGAGGCGCTTGCCGATCCGCAGCCCGAGGACGAGGTGGAAGCCATCGACCCGGAGGCCGTGGAGGATGAGCAGGCCGAGGACGGCGACGAGGACGTTCAGGATTTCGAGGATGAGGACGAGGAACCGGGCAAGCCCATTTCCGACAGCCTCATTCGCGACCTGTCCGCCCACCGGACGCTGGCCCTTCGCGTGGCGCTTGGCGAGCAGCCCGGCATTGCGTTGATCGCCCTGACCCACACGCTCACGGCGCAACTGTTCTACAGCTACGCCGAGGCCGGTTGCCTTGAAATCCGTCCGACCGTGACCCCGCTTGGTGGTCATGCGGCGGGGATCGAGGATACGCCGCTGGCGGCGCGGGCGAGCGAGGCGCATGACGCATGGGCCGAGCGCATGCCGCGTGACGTGGCCGACCTGTGGGGCTTCATCGTCGCACTGGACGATGAGCAGCGGCTGGCGTTGCTGGCGCATTGCGCGTCCCGCACCGTCAACGCCCTGCGCCTGCCGTGGGATCGCAAGCCCCGGACGCTGCAAACGGCGGACAGGCTGGCGAGCGCGCTGGCGCTGGACATGGCGAAGGACTGGACGCCGACCGTGGGCAGCTACCTTGGCCGTGTCACCAAGGCGCATATCCTTGAGGCCGTGGCCGAAGGGGTGTCGGAGGATGCGGCCCGCCGTATCGCGGACAAGAAGAAGCCGGACATGGCCGAAGCCGCCGAGCAGCGTCTTGCCGGGAAGGGCTGGCTTCCCGCTGTGTTGTGGACGCCGGAACCGGAGGCCGAACCCGTCGAGACGGAGGACGCCGAAGGGATCGCGCAGCCGTCCGAAGCGGAGGCCCGCGATACCGGAGCGCAGGACGGCGAGGCCGTGGAGGTCGAGGCGGTGGAGCTGCCGACCGAACCCGAAGCGGTGGACGAGGAAGCCGCCTACTCGGTTGCTGCTGAATAGGTGATGGAGCCGGGGCCGCTCTGGCGGTTCCGGCTTCCCTTTTCCCCACGGCCAGACAATTCGCGGCCGCGCCCCTTACCGGGCGCGGCCGCTCTGTCATGGGATGATCGTCGCTCGCCGGGCATGGCCCGGCTCGCGTCTATGAATCCTCACTCAGCAGGCTCTCGAAGTCCCGACCGCCGTAGAAGATCCCGACAATGACGACCGCCGTGTCTTCCACCGCAAAGGCGATGGTGACACGACGCCGCCAGGCCGTCGTTCGCAAGCCGGGCCGCAGATCGTCGCGCATCGTGCCGCGCCGGGGAAAGCTGGTCAGCTTGCCGATATGATCGAGGATGCCATCGGTGAAGCGTTGCGCGATGTCCGGGGACGCGGCGGCAGCGATATAATCGTAGATGGCATCGAGATGGTCACGCGCTTCCGGCGTGAGGATAATGGAATGTCCCACGTTCAGCCGCGCTTGACGGCTCGCTTGTGTCGCTCGGCCAGACCGGCCCGCACGTCGTCGAGCGGAATGCCGCGCGAGGGATCGGCCTTGTAGGCGTCATAAGCGGGGACGACCTCATTGCGCAGCCATTGCTCGACGGCCCGGTCGCGCGCCTGGAGCGCGCGCAGCCCGTCGCGGATCACTTCGCTTTCGCTGGCATACTCGCCCGACGCCACCTTGGCACGGACCTGCGCCGCCATGTCGTTCGGCAGCGTTACGCTGAACTGTTGAGTCGTCCGCATGGATAGCACTCCTTACGGGTAGGATTTAATCCTATTCGTCCGAATCTTCAAGGTTGCTCGCCGCAGCCTTACGCGAACAGGCCGGGCAACTCCGGCATGGGCTCGCCGTGCGCCATCGCACGCGCCGCATTGCCGGGCGCGGCCACCGTCACCCATTCCACGCTCCAGTCGAGCCGCAGCACATCGCTGTCGCCGTCGCGCTGAATCCGCACGATCCCGGCGCCTTCCTCGCTGACAGCGAACCGGCAATCATCATCCTCGCCATAGGCCGCTTCGATCAGTGTCCCGTCCGAGAAGCTAAGCCAGCAGCGCCCGGCGCTGTCGGCCGGAACCGCCAGATCGGCTTCCACATCGCCCATGACCTTCAATCTCGTGCGGCCCTGGCCGCGGATCATCACGCTCATACGCCGTTCCTCGATCTCGATTCGGAAAGGTGCAGTATGGAACAAAGGACGAACATCATGCAATGTGAAGTGTCGCCATAGTCGGATGGCGGGGAAGGGAGCGCCCCGCCCATTCCGGGCGAGACGCTGCGCCGACCAGCGCGGTCAACCCATATTCGCCAGCAGTCCCGGCCCCGAATCCGGCGCCAGGCCGGCATCGCATCGACCGGGCCTGAGCCTGTCTGAAACGTAGGCCGCGCCCCTCCCGCTGGTTTTCCGCCAGACGCCGCCGCGCTCCGCTGCATCGACCGCAACAACGCGAAAGCCGGCGCCACGTCGCCCTGCACCTCGCCCGCGCGAAACCCGCCCATCACGCCTGCCTCGGGCACCAGACCATCGCCGGCGCCGCCACGGCCGGCGGCGGCAAAGCTGCCGCAGAACATCCCGTCAGCGCCATGATCTTGCACGTCGCCGCCGCCACGCGGCCTCTCGAAAGGCTTGTCTGGCCGAAGCCCGCCCGTCTTCCCGCAACGGCGCCGGGCGATTTTTTTCCGCCGCCGGCCATGCCGGCTTTGCATCGCGAAAGCAAAAAAACCGCCCGCCGCCGCCAGCCACTCCGTTCCGCCCTGCGGGTGCGGGCCGGTCGTCCCCCGTCCGATCGACAGCCATCGAGGCCGCGACAGGCGCGGTTCCGAGGCAAGAAAGGACTGACGTTATGATCTGCGGAAACTTCACTACCACCGACCACGGCTTCTCCGGCGAAATCCGGTTCTTCGGCAAGCGCGAACAGGTCGTGCTCCTCCCGATCGAGGGCCAGGACAACGAGAAGGCCCCACACTTCCGCATCGTCGCAGCCGACGACGAGCGGATCGAGTTCGGCGCCGCCTGGCGGAAAACCAGCAAGGAGAAGCGCGACTACATCTCGTTCAAGCTCAATCCCGTCGTTGCTCAGCCGGTCTATCTCCGGCTTTTCGAGTCCGAGACGGTGGCCGGCGAATACGAGCTGCTCGCAAGCTGACCGGCTCCGCGCCCCGCCCGAAATGGGCGGGGCGCTCTCTTTCCTTCCAGCTTCTTAGGAAAGGGCCGCCAGATGCTCTCGACTTGCAGCGATCACGCCGGCCACGAAGGTGAAGCTGGTCGCCAATACCGACTCCAGCGATACTTCCTCAATGTCCTCGCCAGCTACGCGGTAGTTCGTGAGGATTTGGACTCCGACGTTTGGAAAGGGCTCGGGGGCCTCCCAGATCGTGTAGCTGTCGTTCGCGGAAAAATGATCTGCTGGCATCTCTACGATCCGGTGCTGTTGCGATCCAGGCGGGAACCATTGAACGGCGAGCGCTCCGGCGGTCCCGGCGATCAGTTCCCAATGCTTCGACTCGCGCGAAAGAATCCGAACCAATTGGAGATAATGGAGATAGGGGCGGTGCGCCTCGCGTGCGGCAGCGAAGATGTCGATCCAAGGCTGGTCGATGTGAATTGCGACCTTCTTTTCGATGGCCTTGGCATAATCGTCGTCGTCGCGCTCGATCGGGAAATAAAGGTTCCTCGGGTTGGGGAGACCAGCAGATTTACGCGCCGCAGCCGTAACATGGTCGAGCGCGTGAACGAGATTGTTGGCAACATCAGCCAGGATCGGCTTGGCCCGGCGCTGTGCGCCCCGGTCGATCCTCAGCTCGGCGCGATGTTGGCCATCGGCCGAGATTGAGCGTCCGATGTTCCACAGGAGGCCGGGACCGGCACCTAGGAGACCGCCAAGCTCTCGCTTGTGCGTCTGGGCACGCTCGAACAGCAATTGCGCATCGTCCAGAAGATCCGTTGCCACCATAGGCTAGTCTTAGCTGGCGAGATGTCTCCACGCCATCACAACCCCGAGCGCAAGGAGCGAGAATCCTTGTGCGCCGCAGACGCGGCGCGGGGTTGCTAAGGGCGTTGCCCTCGCGCCGGGCAAGGTAAGTGGAACCGTCCGGGGCGGTATCCCCAGCCTTCCGCGCTTCGCTTGTGCAGGCCGGGTGATCCCCCTCCGCCCCGGCCGCCCTTGCCCTTTGCTACCCCTGGCTCGCCGCCGGGCAGGGTTTCAGCGCGGCGCTTCCCGCTGCGCGGAAACCCAGACCCAAGGAAGGAAAGACCTATGAGCATCCATCACCTTGCTACCCGGTTCGGCCGCAACAGCCATCAGATCGGCGGCTATGAGGCGCTCGACAACGAGGCGCTGTATCGCCACGTCCCGTCCATCTTCGCCCGCGAGGCGCACGACAGCCGTTCCGAGCGGTATGTCTATGTCCCCACCATCGACATAGTGGAGGGGTTGCGCCGAGAAGGATGGTTCCCGTTCTTCGCGGTGCAGTCTGTCCCCCGCGACGGCAGCCGCCACGGCCACGCCAAGCACATGCTGCGCCTGCGCCGGGATGACGGCATCGGCAAGCCGGAGGCCGCCGAGGTCATCATCGTCAACAGCCATGACGGGACCAGCGCCTATCAGATGTTCGCCGGGATGCTGCGTTTCGTCTGCACCAATTCCATGATCGCAGGCGAGCGGTTCGAGGAGGTCCGCGTGCCGCACAAGGGCAATATCCAGCATGACATCATCGAGGGCGTTTACACCGTGGCCGAAGACTTCCCCCGGCTGATCGACGCCAGCGAGACGATGAAGGAGGTTCGGCTTTCCGAGGATGAGCAGCGCTTGCTAGGCGAGGTCAGCCTTGTCGCCCGCTACGGCGACGACGAAAGCCCGCTCACCCCCGAGCAGATCATCGAGCCACGCCGCTACGAGGATCGGGGCGATAGCCTGTGGACCACGTTCAACGTGATACAGGAGAACGTCATTCGGGGCGGATTGCATGGCCGCAAGCGCAACGCCGAGGGCCGTATCCGCCGCAGCCGTTCGCGTCCGATCAACGGCATCGACCAGAACGTGACGCTCAATCGCGCGCTCTGGACGCTGGCCGAGGGGATGCAGCGCCTCAAGACGGGTTGAACCCCATTGCCGCAGGGCTGGACCGTCCGGCCCTGCGGTTTCCCTTCCCATCGCCCGCATGACGCCGCCGATCCGTTCCCTCGGATCGGCGGCGGCCGCGCGTCCCGATGGTCCGCGCGGCCGCAGGGCGGGCTCGCCGGGCGAACGCCCGGCTCGCCGTTAGCCTATTCCCATTATACCAAGACGACTATAATAGTCGTTTTCATGGCGAATGGCGCGTGGGTTGTGGAGGTGATCGTGCATGATCACTTCCCGCCAGGTGCGGGCCGCTCGCGCACTTCTTGGTTGGACGCAGGAGATGCTTGCAGACGAGGCCCTTGTTGCTCTGACCGCGCTCAAGCGGCTCGAATCAGAGAACGAACTGCCTGTGCGCGAGGATACCCGGCATCAGGTGGCCAAGGCGCTGGAGGCGGCGGGGATCGTGTTTCTCGATTCGGATCGGGGCCAGGGCGTGCTGCTGGTGAGCAATGCTCAGGGCGAATCGCGAAAGTAACACGCCGTCACGCTCGCCGGATTATCCTGTCGTCATCATGGCGTCATAGCGAGCATGGTATGATTACTTCCCTCCATTATGGTGTATGTTCCGTAAATCGGCGCGTGCAGGAAGCAATAGTTGCAGACGGGACGAGGCGATGGCGATAGGCGCTTTCGAGGATCGCGCGCCCGACGCGCCGCATGTCACCGACTATGACGAGCGCCACCATCAAACCTATTGGCGCTTGCTCGATGCGGCGGCTGAAAACGCCGACTGGCGCGAGGCCGTCTGGATCATCTTCGGGATCGACCCGGCGGCCGAGCCGGAACGCGCGCGCATGGTCTATGACTCCCATCTCGCCCGCGCCCGATGGATGACCGAGACCGGCTACCGTCATTTCCTGCGTCCGTCCGGGTCGTAGAAGCCGATCCCGGCGACCCCGCGACCGCGCGGGAAAACCATCCAGAACGCTGACTTGAATCCGCTATGCGCCGGCCCGCTCGGCAGGGCTTCTCCACAGTCTCGGGCTTGAGAACATCTCCTGACGCGCTCCGCAGAGGGCCATGCTTGGGAGGATTTCGATGCCGCCTGAGAAGGACTGGCGCGCGCCCCCGGACGAGGCCGGGAACGACGCGCTTGCTTATTCCGACATCGCCATCGGCTATCTCCGCCGCAACCCCCGCTATCGCGCCGACTATTACCGTGCGCTCGGCCGCGTGAAGCGCGGCGCGATCACCGCCGACGAGGCGACCGCCGCCCTGGTGCGGCGCTGGGGCGTCAGTTTCCACGCCGCGCCAGCTTCCGCCTTCGATCCCAGGCTCGCGGTCGCGCAACCCGACCTGTCGCCGGCCAGTATCGTCCTGGCGCCCGCGCGCGCCGGTATCGGCGCCGAATGTCTCGACATGAAGGCGCTGGGCGACGTTCGCGCGCGGATCAGGATCGGCGACTTCCTGCACGTCATTCTCGCCGACAGCGATGGCGACGAGCATCTGTGCATGTGCGGCTCGTGCCAGGGACCAATGGCCGTGATGCTGCCGATCGGCCCCGATCCCTTCGCGCGCCTCGCATCCGCCGAGCGCCTGTGCCGCCGCCTGAACGGCATGGCGGCAGGCCCGCCGGCGCTGCGCCCGCCGCCCTACCGGCGCAGGCACCTTCTCACCCTCCTGCAAGTGCTCGACGGCCACCGTGCTGGCGCCACCCGCCGCGAGCTGGCCGCCGCGCTCATCGACGATGACGTGCGCGACTACAGCGCCGCCGAATGGGCCGACAGCCGCGAGCGCAAGCGCATCAACCGATGGATCGCCGAGGCCGTCGAGCTGCGCGACGGCGGCTACATCCGGCTGCTGCGCGGCGGCTGAGGGGGACATTTCCGACCCCCTTGCCGGCGTCCCTTCTTCGGCCGGGGGTGGTTTCGCCACCATCGCCTCCTGTCCGCCGGTCCCACTTTTCGGGGGCCGGCCATCATCAGGAGGATCATCATGGCCGAGCCTGTTGCCGCTGCCACGCCACGCTATCTCAAGACGCCCGATGCGGCGATCCATCTCGGTTTGTCGGCCCGGACGCTGGAAAAGCATCGCTGTTTCGGCACCGGCCCGGTGTTCCGCAGGCTCGGCGGCCGGATCGTCTATGCGATCGACGACCTTGACGCCTGGGCTGCGCTAGGCACGCGCCGCTCGACTTCCGATCCCGGCAATGGCGTGGTTCATCCGGCCAAGCGCCTGCCCAGCGATTGCGTGCGCCGCTGATCGTCACATGCGCACCGCACCCTCCCATTCCAGCCGGTCCAGCGTCGAGCGGACGCAGCTAGAGCTGTTCCGTTCCGTGCCCGGCGATCTTGCGCCGCGGGACGCGCAGGATTTGATGGCCTGGCCGTTCTTCAGCCTCGCCAAGACCAGGCGCGTCACACCCATCGACTTCCGCATGGGCGGGACATGGATCTCGGTCGAGGCCGTGCCCGAGCATGGCATGGCGACTATTTGGGACGCCGACGTGCTGATCTGGGCGGCGAGCCAGCTCATCGAGGCGCGTGACGCCGGGCGGCTGACCTCGCGCCTCATGGTGACGACGCCGCACGAGATTCTGGCGTTCACGCGGCGCGGGACCGGCAAGGCCAGCTACGAGCGCCTGAAGGCTGCGCTCGACCGGCTGCAATCCACCACCGTCGCCACCTCGATCCGGCAGCAGCATCAGCGCCGCCGCCATCGCTTCTCGTGGATCAACGAGTGGCGCGAGCTGGCGGACGGCAAAGGCCGGGCGCTCGGCATCGAGCTGATCCTGCCCGACTGGTTCTATGCCGGCGTGCTCGATCGCGCGCTCGTGCTGACGATCGACCGCTCTTATTTCGACCTGACCGGCGGGCTCGAACGCTGGCTCTACCGGATCGTGCGCAAGCATGGCGGCCGGCAGGAAGGCGGCTGGAGCTTCGACGTTCCGCACCTTCACGTCAAATCCGGCGTGCTCTCGCCGCTCCGCCGTTTCGCGTTCGAGCTGCGCGCCATCGTCGCCCGCCAACCGCTCCCCGGCTACGTCCTCACGCTCGAACACGCGCTCGGCCGCGACCGGCTGAACTTCGCTCCGATCCCCGTCGATCCACTCGACGCCGCCATGCGCCGCGTCGGCCTCAAGCCTGTGGAGAACTGGCCATGAGGTTCGGACTATCGGGAACGGCCGGATTCGGACCATCAGGAACGCCGGACACGGACTATCGGGAACGCGCGGGCTTCGCAAACCCGCAGAAATCCTCGCGGAATCGTCCCCCCTCTAACGGTGCTAATAGAAAAGAATCCTTCGGATTCTTGCTAACGGCGCGCGCGGCTGTGGACAGCGCGGCCCCGTTCGAGGGCTCGGCGCTCGCTCGACGGACGAGCCGCCGGCCTCGCACCGCACCCATCGCGACCCCCATCCCCGGAGACCTCCCATGATCGACGACCGGCCCCCGGCCGTGCGCGGCGGCGGCGCGTTCAGCGCGCTCGCCAGCGACGGCCTCACCCATGTCGAGCTGACCTGGATCGAGAAGAAGCTGGAGCACTGGATACGCTTCGGCCGCGTCGCCCAGGACCGCATCCTGACACGCCGAACCCGCGTCGTCGGCTTCCGTCCGGGCGCCGTCTTCGCGTTCGTCCGCTGGGCGTCGAACGACTTCGGCACGATCGTCTCGCGCATCGACGTGGTGCGCGCGGTCGCGGCGAACGAGTCCTATACGACGCTGCCGTTCGTGCGGCCGGGCGGCGACATCCTGCTCAAGATAGAGGGCTGGCCCAAAGTCCAGCAGGTGCTCGCTGCCATCGACGCGGTGGAGGCGGCCGGCGTCGATCCCTGCGACGCCGCGCCCGATCACTGGCGGCACATCCATAACCGCATCGCCGCCGGCCATCAGCCGCGCCTCTACACGGTCGAGCGTCATAGCGCCTGGCTCAAGCGCCGGGAGATCGAAGGATGACGCGCCGCCGCTATGTCATGGCGACGGCCTTCGTCGCCTTGGCCTTCGCCGTGTCGTTCGTCGTGATCGCCGTCGCCGATCCGCTCCCGCGCGTCATCTGGAACGCCAGCGCCAGCGCGCCGATCGGACTCTACCGCATCCATCCCGACCGCGACCCGCCCACCGGCGCGCTGGTCGCCGTCGCGCCGCCTGAACGGCTGGCGCGCTGGCTCTCGGCGCGCGGCTATCTGCCCGAGGGCCTGCCGCTCCTGAAGCATGTCGCAGCGAAAGCCGGGCAGCGCGTGTGCCGCAGCGGCGACGTGGTGAGCGTCGATGGTCAGCCCGTCGCCAGCGCCCGCGAGCGTGACGGCCGAGGCCGTCCGCTGCCGGTCTGGCAGGGCTGCCGGACGCTCGGCACGGGCGAACTGCTACTGCTCAATCCCGACCATCCCGACAGCCTGGACGGCCGCTATTTCGGCCCGCTTCCGGCCTCCGCCGTCATCGGCCGCGCGACGCCGCTGCACCTGCGCGCGCCGGCCGCACCGCCTTCACCCCCCAGCGAAAAGGAGATCGGCCATGCCGACCAATATCTTTGAACCCACCGGCGACGGCTATGCCGGGCGCACCCGGCTGTTCGGAATCAACGAGGCGATCGTGCTTGTTGCGCTCGATCCGACCGACACCGAGAACGCGCCTGACTATCGCATCCACCTCGACGACGAGGACGGCCCCGAAGTCGGCGGCGCGTGGAAACGGGTCGGCGAACGCGCCGGCAACTACATCGCGCTGGAGATCGACAGCCCGCTCTTTTCAGCGGTGTTCCGGCCCGTCCTGTTCCGCGCCGACGACGATGGGCGGACGTTCAGGCTGTCGTGGAAACGGCCCCGGCCGCGCGACGATTGGAGCTGATCGGTGTCCGTCCCGATCATCCCTTTGTTCGCGGAAAAGCCGTCTCATCCCTTCGTCCCGCTCGGTCGCAGGCCGGCCAGCGCGCACAGCGAAGGTCAAGGGCGGCCCCCGGCCGGCGCATCGCGCGCACCCTTTACCGGAGCGAGCACGCTGGCAGGCTGGCGGCGGAGCGGGGTCGGGGCGGCTGTCGGTCTGGCGGTCCTGCTGCTGGTCTCGCCGGGCGCGGCGCTGGCGCAGAACGCGCCGGCCGAGCGAGCGGCCGCGCGTCATCCTTATGCCGTTCATGTCACCGACGCGGCACGGCGCTTCGGCCTCCCCGAAGCGTGGATATGGGCCGTCATGCGCGTCGAGAGCAACCGCGACGCGCGCGCCGTTTCGTCTGCTGGCGCGCGGGGCCTCATGCAGATCATGCCCGCCACATGGACCGGGCTGCGCGCTCGCTATCGCTTCGGGCGCGATCCCTTCGACCCCCGCGACAACATCATGGCGGGCGCGGCTTACCTGCGCGAAATGCACGACCGCTACGGCAACGTGACGGCGATGCTGGCCGCCTACAACGCGGGACCGGGCCGCTATGACGAGCACCTGTCGCGCGGCCGTCCGTTGCCCGCCGAGACGCGCGCCTATCTCGCAAAGCTGGCGTCGATCACCGGCGGGGCGGGCGACACGCAGCTTGCCGCCGCGCCACCGTCCGATCCCTACGCCTGGCGTCGTGCGGCACTGTTCCCGGTGCGCGCGGACGCCGCTTCGGATCGCGGTGCGAGCGCCGAAAGCGGGGCCACGCCCACGCTGTCCGAACGTTCGCCGGCCGACCGCTCCTCCGTCGCGATGGCCGCCGTCGCCTCGCCTTCGCTCGGCCTGTTCGTCCCCCTGTCCGGCGAGCGGCCCCGATGAGCGGCCCCGGCGCGCTGTGGCGGGCTCCCTCGCAGCCTTTCGCAGCGTTGGAAGGGGGGAAGGCCCTGATTTTGCAGGGGGAAGGCCGAGGGCAAGATAAAGGGCGGCAATGTGCGAAGCCCATGCGCCCCGGTTGTGGCCTTGATTCTCAAGGCTTTCGGGCATTGCTGCGCAATGTGTGCGGATTGCCCGCACTGTGCGGCGCTGGCGAAACGCCAGCAGCCGCAAGGGTTTTCCGCACATTGCGGAGCGCCGCGCCATGAGCGGCGACGAGGATTTCCGCATCCGGCCTGGGCGCATCCGCTCGCGCGGCAGTCAGCGGGTGCTGCCCATCATCACCCAGGCGCTCGTCGCCGCGCAGCGGGCCGGCGGCCACGTCTCGCGCAGCGGCCGGATCATCGCGCCGGGCCGCTCGACCTTCGGGCGCGGCCGGGTCGCCAGCCTGCGCGCCACGCACCGGCTCGGCCACCGCTCGCGCCAGGTCGTCGTCAAGGCGCGCGTCGTCAAACATGGCGGCCGCGCCTCGCTCGCGGCTCACCTCAACTATCTGCAACGCGATGGCGTCACCCGCGACGGCGAGAAGGGCGTGCTGTTCGGCGCCGAGGCCGAGGGCCTCGACCGCAACGCCTTCGCCGCGACGTGCGAGAACGACCGGCACCATTTTCGCTTCATCGTCTCGCCCGAGGACGCGCCGCAGATGGGCGACCTCAAGACCTTCACACGCGAACTGATGACGCAGATGGAAAAGGATCTCGGCACCCGGCTCGATTGGCGGGCCGTCGAGCACTGGAACACCGACAATCCCCACGTCCACATCATCGTGCGCGGCGTCGGCGAGGACGGGCAGAACCTCGTCATCTCGCGCGACTATATCCGCGAAGGGATGCGCGCCGTCGCCCGCGAGATTGTCACCCGCGAGCTGGGGCTGCGCACCGACCTCGAAATCCGGGCGTCGCTGGTGCGCCAGGTCGAAGCCGAGCGCTGGACCGAGATCGACCGTGACCTGTCGCGCACCTTGCAGCGCGAGGGCATCATCGACATGGCGCCCGAACCGGGCGTGCGGCCGGACGGCGACCATGCGCTGCGGATGGGCCGGCTGCGCAAGCTGGAGGGCCTCGGCCTCGCCAGCGAGATCGCGCCGGGACAATGGACGCTCGCGGACGACGCCCAGGCGGCCCTGCGCGAGATGGGCAACCGCGACGACATCATCAAGCGGATGCACAAGGCCATGACCGATCGCGGCATCGACCGGGGCGCCGCCAGCTATGTGCTGGACCTCGACCCCGCCCAACCTGTCATCGGCAAGCTGGTCGATCGCGGCCTCCACGACGAGCTGACCGGCCGGGCCTATGCGATCGTGGACGGGATCGACGGGCGCACCCATCACGTCCAGCTTCCCAACATTGAGGCGACCGGCGATTGCCGGCCAGGCGCGATCGTCGAGCTGCGCCGCTTCGAGGACCGCAAGGGCCGGCAGCGCGTGGCGCTCGCCGTGCGCTCCGACATGGACCTCGACGCCCAGGTCCGCGCACCGGGAGCCACCTGGCTCGACCGCTGCAACCTCGCGAGCGACGGCCGCGATCTCGGCGGTGGCTTCGGGACCGAGGTGCGCGCCGCGATGGAAGCGCGCGCCGAGCATCTCGCCGACGAGGGCCTGGCGCGGCGGCAGGGCCAGCGCGTGATCTTCGCGCGGAACCTGCTCGACACGCTCAAGCGGCGCGAACTGGACGCCACCGCCAAGGCGCTGTCGGCCGAGACCGGCCTGCCGCACACGCCGTCCAAGGCCGGCGAATATGTCGCCGGCACCGTGCGCCAGCGCCTGACGCTCGCCTCGGGCCGCTTCGCGATGATCGACAACGGGCTGAGCTTCCAGCTCGTGCCCTGGTCCCCGTCGCTCGACAGTCAGATCGGCAAGCACATCTCCGGCGTCATGCGCGCGGGCGGCGGGGTGGATTGGTCGTTCGGACGCGGCCGGGGGCTGGGCCTGTAGGGCGGAGCGCAGAGACTCGGGCGGCGACCCGGCTATCGAGCGAATAGCGGTCGAGTAACGACGATCACGATCGGAAATATAGCAGGCAGAACTACGCTGCTCCCTGTCTTTCTACGCTAGACTTTCCCCCATGATAACAGTGACTTGATTTGGCGTCCGGCACGCATCGACTTCGATGCCATGTCGGCAACCAAAATCCTCTGGGGTCAGGTCTTCGCGGTCTTCCTGATCGTGCTCGCAGCCGTGTGGGCCGCGACGCAATGGACCGCCGCGGCGCTCGCCTATCAGCCCGAGCTTGGGGCGCCCTGGTTCATGCTCGGCGACTGGCCGATCTATCCGCCGCCGGCCTTCTTCTGGTGGTGGTTCTCCTTCGACGCCTACGCGCCGGAGATATTCCAGACCGGCGCCTTCATCGCCGTGTCGGGCGGGTTCGCCGCGATCGTCGTCGCCATCGGCATGTCGGTGTGGCGTGCGCGCGAGCTGAAGAACGCCGAGACCTATGGCTCGGCGCGCTGGGCCACCCGCGGCGAGATCGCCGCCGCCGGGCTGCTGGGCGACAGCGGCGTCATGCTCGGCCGGCTCGGGCGCGACTATCTGCGCCACGACGGCCCCGAACATGTGCTGTGCTTCGCGCCGACCCGGAGCGGCAAGGGCGTCGGCCTGGTCGTGCCGACGCTGCTCACCTGGCCGGGCTCGGCGATCGTGCATGACATCAAAGGCGAGAACTGGCAGCTCACCGCCGGCTTTCGCGCCCAGCACGCGCGGGTGCTGCTGTTCGATCCGACCAATGGCGCGTCGGCCGCCTACAATCCCCTGCTCGAAATCCGCAAGGGCGCCTGGGAAGTGCGCGACGTGCAGAACGTCGCCGACGTGCTGGTGGACCCGGAAGGTTCGCTGGAGAAGCGCAACCACTGGGAGAAGACCTCCCATGCCCTGTTGGTCGGCACGATCCTCCATGTCCTCTACGCCGAGGCCGACAAGACGCTGGCGGGCGTCGCCGCCTTCCTGTCCGACCCGCGCCGCCCGATCGAAAGCACCCTATGGGCGATGATGACGACGCCGCATTTGGGCGAGGCGGGCGTGCATCCCGTCGTCGCCTCGGCCGCGCGCGAACTGCTCAACAAATCGGCCAACGAACGATCGGGCGTGCTCTCGACCGCCATGTCGTTCCTCGGCCTCTATCGCGATCCCGTCGTCGCGCAGGTCACGCGCACCTGCGAGTGGCGGATAAAGGATCTGGTCGAGGGCGAGCTGCCGGTGACGCTCTACCTCGTCGTGCCGCCGTCCGACATCTCGCGCACCAAGCCGCTCATCCGCCTCATCCTCAACCAGATCGGCCGCCGGCTCACCGAAGACCTGAAGGCGCGGCAGTCGCGCTACCGGCTGCTCTTAATGCTCGACGAGTTTCCGGCGCTCGGCCGGCTCGACTTCTTCGAGAGCGCGCTGGCGTTCATGGCCGGCTACGGCATCCAGAGCTTCCTCATCGCCCAGAGCCTCAACCAGATCGAGAAGGCTTACGGGCCGAACAACGCGATCCTCGACAATTGCCATGTGCGCGTGTCGTTCGCCACCAACGACGAGCGCACCGCCAAGCGCATTTCGGACGCGCTCGGCACCGCCACCGAAATGCGGGCGATGAAGAACTACGCCGGCCACCGTCTCTCGCCCTGGCTCGGGCATTTGATGGTGTCGCGCTCCGAGACAGCCCGCCAGCTCCTCACCCCCGGCGAGATCATGCAGCTTCCGCCCGACGACGAGATCGTCATGGTCGCGGGCATCCCGCCGATCCGGGCGAAGAAGGTCCGCTACTTCAAGGACCGGCGGTTCACGCAGCGGGTGATGTCGCCGCCCGACAGCAATGTCGGCGGCGGCCCGCCGCGGCCCGACGACTGGAGCGGCCTGGCGCCAATCGAGGCGCCGCCGATGCCCGAGCCGATCGAGCATGACGCGCCGAAGAAGCCGAAGAAGAAAAAGGCCGCCAAGAAGGCGGATGCTGAGGACGATGCCGCCAATGCGGACCTGCTCCGCGAGCCGGCGCTGGAGCGCCATATCGACATTGCGCCGACGCCCCGGCCCGCGCCCGCCAATGAGTTCGAGCTGGATGAGCCCGACCCCGATAGCGATGCGGCACGGCAGGCGACGGTGCGCCGCCAGATGCAGCGCGTGGCCCGGCAGGCGTCGCTCGATCCCGATGACGGCATCGAGCTATGACGACCAAGACGCCGCTGTCGGTCTATCTCGACCCCGAGCTGATGCGCGCGCTCGCCGCCTATGCCGACCGGAGGGACAAGTCGCGCTCGCTGATCGCCGAGGCGGCCATCGCCTCCTTCCTGTCGCCCGACGCCGATGAGCAGCGCGAGGCCGCCATCGCCAAGCGGCTCGACAAGCTGGACCGGCGCATGACCCGGATGGAGCGCGATGTCGGGATCGGCGTCGAGATGATCGCGCTGTTCGTGCGCTTCTGGCTGTCGAACACGCCGCCGCCGCCCGAGAGCGAACGGGCCGCGATGCGCCGGCGAGGCGGCGACCGCTACGACGCCTTCATGGAGGCGCTCGGTCGCCGACTCGCAAAAGGTCCGAAGGTCAGACAAGAAATCGGCGAGGACTTTCCGCACCAAGAAGAATGAGCTGACTACGCCAGTTCTTGTATCTCTACGCCAGACTACGACGACCACATTTACTTGTTGAAGCACGGCATTTTCTGTCTCTCTTGATGTGCCCCTGACGCCGGGCGGCGGTTCGCCCGGCCCTCATCAGGGGCTTTTTCTTGACCGTCCACCCGATCCGTTCCGAGGCGAAGTCACGCGGCGCGCGGATGCTGCGCACGGCGCTGGGGCCGTCGATTGCGTCCTGGCTGGATGATCCCGCCGTGATCGAGGTGATGCTGAACCCGGACGGCCGGCTGTGGGTCGATCGGCTGGGCGAAGGGATTTCCGACACCGGCATGACGCTCGGCGCGGCGGATGGCGAGCGCATCATCCGTCTGGTGGCGCACCATGTTGGCGTCGAGGTTCACGCCCGGTCCCCGCGCGTCTCGGCCGAGCTGCCCGAAGGCGGCGAGCGGTTCGAGGGGCTGCTGCCGCCCGTCGTCGCCGCGCCCGCCTTCGCGATCCGCAAGCCCGCCGTCGCGGTGTTCACGCTCGACGACTATGCGGCGGCCGGGATCATGTTGCCGGCCGAGGCCGCGGCGCTGCGGACAGGCGTCACTGCCCGCGCCAACATCCTCGTCGCGGGCGGGACCGGCAGCGGCAAGACCACGCTGGTCAACGCGCTCCTGGCCGAAGTCGCCAAGACCTCCGACCGCATCGTCCTGATCGAAGACACGCGCGAGCTTCAGTGCGCCGCGCCCAACCTCGTCGCCATGCGGACCAAGGATGGCGTCGTCACGCTGTCCGATCTCGTGCGGTCCAGCCTGCGCCTGCGTCCCGACCGCATCCCGATCGGCGAGGTGCGCGGCGCCGAGGCGCTCGATCTCCTCAAGGCCTGGGGCACCGGACACCCCGGCGGTATCGGCACGATCCACGCCGGCACCGCGCTCGGCGCGCTGCGCCGCATGGAGCAGCTCATCCAGGAGGCCGTCGTCACGGTCCCGCGCGCGCTGCTCGCCGAGACCATCGACCTCATCGCCGTGCTCGTCCGCGACGGCCACGGCCGCCGCCTCGCCGAGCTGGCCCGCGTCGAAGGACTCGACGCCGCCACCGGCGACTACCGCCTCACGCCGCTCACCACCCCCCAGACCGGAGACCTGCCATGATCCATGCCTTGTCGCATGGCGCACGCCGCGCCATGCTCGCCGCCACCGCCAGCGTGATCGCGCTGACCATCTCGGCTCCCGCCCATGCGGGCGGATCGTCGATGCCGTGGGAAGCGCCGCTCCAGTCGATCCTCGAAAGCATCGAGGGGCCGGTGGCGAAGATCGTCGCGGTCATCATCATCATCGTGACCGGCCTGACCCTGGCGTTCGGCGATACGTCCGGCGGCTTCCGTCGGCTGATCCAGATCGTGTTCGGCCTCAGCATCGCGTTCGCAGCCAGTTCCTTCTTCCTCAGCTTCTTCAGCTTCGGCGGCGGAGCGCTGATCGCATGACCGGCGCGGCCGATCCCGTCGAGCCGATCGCGGGCTTTTATGCCCCGGTGCATCGGGCGCTGACCGAGCCGATCCTGCTCGGCGGCGCTCCGCGCGCGCTTGCCATCGTCAACGGCACGCTGGCGGGCGCGATCGGACTCGGCCTGCGCCTTTGGATCGCCGGCCTCGTCATCTGGGCGATCGGCCACGCGCTGTCGGTTTGGGCCGCGCGCCGCGATCCGCAGTTCGTGGACGTGGCCCGCCGACACCTCCGCTATCCGGCGTGGATGCGGCCATGATGTCCTTGCGCGAATACAGGAATCGCGCCGCCCACCTGGCCGACTTCCTGCCTTGGGCCGCCCTGGTCGGGACAAGCGTCGTGCTCAACAAGGACGGCAGCTTTCAAAGGACCGCGCGATTCCGTGGCCCCGATCTCGACAGCGCCACGCCCGCCGAGCTGGTCGCCACCACCGCGCGGCTGAACAATGCGCTGCGGCGGCTCGGTTCGGGCTGGGCGATCTTCGTCGAGGCGCAGCGCACACCCGCGCTCGACTACCCGAAATCGGCGTTCCCCGATCCCGTCTCGGCGCTGGTGGACATGGAGCGGCGCGAACAATTCCGCGAGGAAGGCGCCCACTTCGAGAGCGCCTATTATCTGACGCTCTTGTGGATGCCGCCGGCCGAGGAAGCCGCCCGTGCCGAAAGCTGGCTCTACGAGGGCCGGTCCACCACCGGCGTCGATCCGTGGGAGCTGCTCAAGGGCTTCGCTGATCGTAGCGACCGCGTTCTCAATCTGGTCGAGGGCTTCGTCCCCGAGGTCCGCTGGCTCGATGACGCCGAAACGCTGACCTACCTGCACAGCACGATCTCCACCCGGCGCCAGCGCGTGCGCGTCCCCGAGACGCCCATGCATCTCGACGCGCTGCTCGCCGACGAGCCGCTGACCGGCGGGCTGGAGCCGCGCCTGGGCGATCATCACCTCCGCACGCTCACCATCGTCGGATTCCCGAGCGTCACGTTTCCCGGCCTGCTCGACGAACTGAACCGGCTCGCCTTCGAGTATCGCTGGGCGACGCGGGCGATCATGCTCGACAAGACCGACGCGACCAAGCTGCTGACCAGGATCAGGCGGCAATGGTTTGCGAAACGCAAATCGGTCGCGGCCATCCTCAAGGAAGTCATGACCAACGAGGCGTCCACGCTGCTCGACAGCGACGCCTCGAACAAGGCGGCCGACGCCGACACCGCCCTGCAGGAGCTGGGCGCAGACTATGCCGGCATGGCCTACGTCACCGCGACGGTGACGGTGTGGGACCGCGATCCCGCCATTGCGGCCGAGAAGCTGCGGCTTGTCGAGAAGGTCATCCAGGGCCGCGACTTCACCGTCATCCCCGAGGGCATGAACGCGATCGAGGCATGGCTGGGGAGCCTGCCCGGCCACACCTACGCCAACGTCCGGCAACCGCCGATCTCCACCATCAATCTCGCCCACCTGATCCCTCTGTCAGCGGTATGGGCGGGGCCGGAACGGGACGAGCATTTCGGTGAACCCCCCTTGCTCTATGGCAGGACCGAAGGCTCGACCCCGTTCCGGTTTTCCCTTCACCCCGACGGCAGCGATGTCGGCCACACGCTGATCGTCGGGCCGACCGGCGCGGGCAAGTCGGTGCTGCTCGCGCTGATGGCGATGCAGTTCCGTCGCTACGAGAAGGCCCAGGTCTTCGCCTTCGACTTCGGCGGCTCGATCCGCGCCGCCGCCATCGCCTGCGGCGGAGACTGGCAGGATCTCGGCGGCGGATTGTCCGACGACAGCGATGGTGGTGTGCAGTTGCAGCCGCTCGCTCGGATCGACGATCCGGCCGAGCGCGCCTGGGCGGCCGAATGGCTGGCGGCGATCCTCGCCAGCGAAGGCGTCGCCGTCGATCCGCAAGCTAAAGAGCATATATGGTTGGCGCTGGGCTCCCTCGCCAGCGCGCCGCCGGCAGAACGGACGCTGACAGGGCTCGCGGTCCTGTTGCAGAGCCAGCATCTCAAGCAGGCGCTCGCGCCCTATTGCATCGGCGGGCCGTGGGGCCGGCTGCTCGACGCCGAGGCCGAGCGGCTGGGCGAAGCCGACATGCAAGCCTTCGAGACCGAGGGCCTGGTCGGCGCCGGCTCGGCCGCCGCGGTGCTCTCCTATCTGTTCCACCGGATCGAAGGGCGGCTGGACGGCTCGCCGACGCTCATCATCATCGACGAGGGCTGGCTGGTCCTCGATAGTCCGGACTTCGCCGCGCAGCTTCGCGAATGGCTGAAGACCTTGCGCAAGCGCAATGCCAGCGTCGTCTTCGCGACGCAGAGCCTCGCCGACATCGAGACGTCGAGCATCGCGCCGGCCATCATCGAATCCTGCCCGACGCGCATCTTCCTGCCGAATGAGCGCGCCGCCGAGCCGCAGATCGCGGTGATCTATGAGCGGTTCGGGCTCAATGCCCGACAGATCGAAATCCTCAGCCGGGCGACACCCAAGAGGGATTATTACT
Organism: Sphingobium sp. KKT206; assembly: GCF_055640555.1. Taxonomy (NCBI): domain Bacteria; kingdom Pseudomonadati; phylum Pseudomonadota; class Alphaproteobacteria; order Sphingomonadales; family Sphingobiaceae; genus Sphingobium; species Sphingobium sp. KKT206. The sequence goes on along the minus strand of NZ_CM145764.1, from coordinate 2,499,459 downwards.
GTCAAAGCAGGCGCGGCAATCGCCTGTTCGAACTGGGGCTGGGTGAGGTCGCGCTGACCTTCGCCGCCGCGTCGTCGAAGACCGACCAGCTCGCCATCACCGACATCATCGAGACCTACGGCCAAGCCGGGTTCGCGGCCGAATGGCTGCGCCATCGCGGCTGCGCCTGGGCCGTCGAGCTTCTTCCCCCCGATCCCCAACGCCAACCTCAGCAGGAGCTACCTCTATGACCGGATTCCCCCTGCGCCGCGCCATCCTGGCCGGCGTCCTCGCCAGCGCGGCCGTCGTGCCGATGATCGCGCCCATGCCGGCCTACGCGCAGTTCGGCGGCATCGTCTATGACCCGACCAACTACGCGCAGAACGTGCTGACGGCCGCCCGGTCGCTTCAGCAGATCAACAATCAGATCCAGCAAATCCAGCAGCAGGCGACGAGCCTCATCAACGAGGCGCGCAACCTCGCCAGCTTGCCGCTCTCGACGGTGAGCACGCTTCAGCAGCAGATTCAGCAGACGCAGCAACTGCTCGGCCAGGCGCAGCGCATCGCCTACGACGTGCAGGACATCCAGCAGGCGTTCAACGGCCGCTACAAGGGCGCGGCGCTGACCGGCGATCACGCGCAGATGGTCGCCAACGCCAATGCCCGCTGGGAGGATAGCGTCGGCGCCTTTCAGGACGCCTTGCAGGTGCAGGCCGGCGTCGTCGGCAACATCGAAAGCGCCCGCACCACGATGGACAGCCTGGTCTCGGCCAGCCAGTCCGCGACCGGCGCGCTCCAGGCGACGCAGGCGGGCAACCAGCTCCTCGCGCTGCAATCGCAGCAGCTCGCCGACCTGACCGCCGCCGTGGCGGCGCAGGGCCGGGCGCAGGCGCTGCAATCCGCCCGCCAGGCGGCCGAGGAGGCCGAGGGGCGCGAGCGGTTCCGCCGCTTCATGGGCAACTGAGACGCCCAATGCCGCGCACGGCGAAGATCGCGGGGGTGGCGGCGCTGGCCGGGCTGATGATGACGGTGGCGATCGCCGCCGCCGTCCAGCCCGATGAGCCTGCGCCCGCGCCGCCGCTTGTCCTGTCGGCGGACGATGGCCAGGCCAGGCTCGCCCGCGAGCTGGATCGCTGCGCCTCGCTCACCATGCCGGACAGCGGCTGCGAGGCGGCCTGGGCCGCCAACCGCCGCCGCTTCTTCCGCCAGGACGAGCCCGCGCCCGAGATCGAGCGCGGCGGCGACACGGCGCCGGATGAAGGCGCCGCGCCATGAACGACACCGGCGTTATCGACAATTTCCTCAATGTCTTCACCGGCTACATCGACAGCGGATTCGGGCTGCTCGGCGGTGAGGTCGCGTTCCTCTCGACCACGCTGATCGCCATCGACGTGACGCTCGCCGGCCTGTTCTGGGCCTGGGGTGCGGACGAGGACGTGCTTCAGCGCCTCGTCAAGAAGACGCTCTACATCGGCACTTTCGCTTTCATCATCGGCAATTTCGCGCTGCTCGCGACCATCGTGTTCGAGAGCTTCGCCGGGCTCGGCCTCCAGGCCAGCGGCGGGGCGATGACGATCGACGAGTTCATGAAGCCCGGCACGATCGCGGCGAAGGGGCTCGAAGCCGCCAAGCCGCTGCTCGATGCGGCGGGGCAGTTCTCCAGCCTTTGGGCTGTGTTCTCGAACCTCGCGCTGATCCTCGTGCTGCTGCTCGCCTGGGTGATCGTGGTGCTCGCCTTCTTCATCATCGCCGTGCAGGTCTTCATCACGCTGATCGAGTTCAAGCTGGTGACGCTCGCCGGCTTCGTCCTGCTGCCCTTCGCCTTTTTCAACAAGACCGCGTTCATGGCCGAGAAGGTGCTGGGCCATGTCGTCTCGACCGGCATCAAGGTGCTGGTGCTTGCGGTCATTACCGGCATCGGCACCACCCTGTTCAGCCAGTTCACCGGCGCGGCCCTCGGCCCCGCGCCCGACATCAATCAGGTCATGGCCATCGCGCTCGCCGCGCTGTCGCTCCTGGGCCTGTCGATCTTCGGTCCTGGCATTGCGAACGGCATCGTCTCGGGCGGCCCGCAGCTCGGCGCGGGTGCGGCGGCCGGGACCGCGCTGGCAGCAGGCGGCGCGCTGGTCGGTGGCGCAGCCGCCGCACGGCTTGGCGTCGGGGCCGCCGGCTCCGCGCTCGGCACGGCCGGTCGGATGACAGGCGCCGCCGCGCGTGGCGGCGCTCAGATGGCTGGCGGTGCGACCAGCGCCTACAGCCTCGGCTCGCTGGGCAAGAGCGGCGCGGGCGCTGTCGCGGGCGGCATGGCCGCGGTCGGCCAGGCGGCGGCGGGAAGCGCGGCGAGCGCCGTCCTTTCACCGCTGCGCGCGGCCGCCGCCAAGGGCGGCGCGGCAATGAAGTCCAACTTCCGCTCCGGCGCCCGTGCCGGGTTCACCGCCACCGGCGGCACGATCACCGGCGGACCCGCGCCCGCCGGCCCGGCCGCCGCAACCGCTGGCGGTTCCGCATCGACCGGCTCGTCGGCCCAGCCTCAATGGGCCGCCGCGATGAAACGCCGCCAGGCCGTCAGCCACGGCGCGACCGTCCTCGCCCACACCATGAAGGCCGGCGACAGCCACGGCGGCGGAGCCGGTCCCGACATCAAAGAGAAGGACTGACCTCCGATGTTCCGACGCCCCACCATCCGCTATGGCCAGACCGCCGAACCCGCCACACCCTATCAGCGCGCCGCGCAAGTCTGGGACGACCGCATCGGCTCCGCCCGCGTGCAGGCGAAGAACTGGCGCCTCGCCTTCTTCGGCGCGCTGGCGCTCTCGGGCGGTCTTTCCGCCGGCCTCGTCTGGCAGTCGGCGCGTGGGCATATCGTGCCCTGGGTGGTGCAGGTCGATCGGCTCGGCGAGGCCCAGGCCGTCGCCCCCGCCGAAGCCGGCTACCGCCCGACCGATCCACAGATCGCGTTCCATCTCGCCCGCTTCATCGAGCAGGTCAGGGCGATCCCGGCCGATCCGGTTATCGTCCGCCAGAACTGGCTGCGCGCCTACGACTTCACGACCGATCGGGGAGCGGTGGCGCTAAACGACTACGCCCGCGCCAACGACCCCTTCGCCAATGTCGGCCGGGTGCAGGTCGCGGTGGACGTGTCGAGCGTGATCCGGGCATCGCCCGACAGCTTCCGCGTCGCATGGACCGAGCGGCGCTATCAGGACGGTAGCCTCGCCGCCACCGAACGCTGGTCCGCGATCCTCACCATCGTCGTGCAGCCGCCGCGCACGCCCGACGCCCTGCGCAAGAACCCGCTCGGCGTCTTCGTCAACGCTTTGAATTGGTCAAGGGAGCTGTCGCAATGACGCACACGCCATTTCGCCGTTCCGCCTCGGCGGTCCTGCTTGTCTCCGCCACCGCGCTCGCCGGCTGCGCCACCACCTCGGCGAAGCCGCCCGCCATCGCCTACGACGATCCGCCGCGCGAGATCGCGGCGACGCCGGCTGCGGAACCGCCGCGCCCCGTCGAGGTGGTGACGATCCCCGAACCCCTGCCGCTCCCCGGCCAATTGAAGCCGGTCGCGGCCGGAGCGGCGACTTCCGAGCCCGCCGATCCGCGCCGCCGCGTCGGGGCCGCCAACGCCGCCGCCCGCGTGCAGCCGGTGCGTGACGGTTTCCTCAACGCCATCCAGCAATATCCCTGGACGGACGGCGCGCTCTATCAGGTCTATACCGCGCCCGGACAGGTAACGGACATCGCCTTGCAGGAAGGCGAGCAGCTCGTGGGGTCGGGGCCGGTCGCGGCCGGCGATACGGTCAGGTGGATCATTGGCGACACGGTGAGCGGCAGCGGCGCGACGGCGCGCGTGCATATCCTCGTGAAGCCGACGCGGCCCGACCTTTCCACGAACCTCATCATCAACACTTCCCGGCGCACCTATCATCTGGAGCTGCGCGCGACGGCTTCGACCTACATGGCGTCGGTCTCGTGGACCTATCCGCAGGACCAGCTCATCGCGCTGCGCGGCGCCAATGCCGAAGCCGCCGCCTCGGCCCCCGTCGCGACCGGCCTCGACCTCGCGGCGCTCAACTTCCGTTACCGGATCGAGGGCGACCGCGTGCCGTGGAAGCCCGTTCGCGCCTTCGACGATTCCGCCCAGGTGTTCATCGAGTTTCCGGCCGGGATCTCGCAGGGCGAGATGCCGCCCTTGTTCGCGACCGGCGCGGCCGGCGACGCCGAGCTGGTCAACTATCGTGTGCAGGGCCGCTACATGGTGGTGGACCGGCTGTTCGCCGCCGCTGAGCTGCGCCTGGGCGACCGGCGCAGCGAGCAGCGCGTCCGCATCGTGCGCGACGACGGACGCAGGGGGCGGCCGTGACCGATCCGGCCGACAATTCCCCGCCCGAGGCCGCCGCACCGCAAGCGCCGCGCCCCGATCCTCAAGCCTTCCAGCTTCGCGGCGACCCGCCGCGCGTCATGCGCCTGTCGCGCAAGGCTCTGGCCGCGATCGGCGTCGTCGCCAGCCTCGGGATCGGCGGCTCGCTGATCTATGCGCTGAAGCCGGCAGGCGAGAAGGAAGCAAAGGAACTCTACAGCACGGACAGCCGCGCCACCTCCGAGACCATCACGTCGGGACCGCGCGATTACAGTCAGGCGCCGAAACTCGGCCCGCCGCTTCCCGGTGATCTCGGCGGCCCGATCGTCTCGGCGCAACAGCGCGGGGAGAATGTCCCGGTCCCGCCGGTCGGCGCCCAGCCCGATCCGCGCGCCCAGGCCGAGGAAGCCGCCCGCCAGCGCATCAGCCAGGAGCGCGACGCGGCGCGCATGAGCGGCGTGTTTCTCGGCGGCGGTAGCGCCGGGGCCGCTGCCATGCCTTCGCTGCCGAACCTCGCAATCGCAACGCCCGACGCTGCCGCTCCGCAGCCAGCCGATTCCGCGCAGGGCGACCAGGCCGCCAAACGCGCCTTCATGGCGCAGGCGTCCAGCCAGCGCACGGTGAGCGTCGAGCGGCTTGTCGCGCCGGCTTCGCCCAACATCGTGCAGGCCGGCAGCATCATTCCGGCCGCGCTCATCACCGGCATCCGCTCCGACCTGCCCGGCCAGATCACCGCCCAGGTGACGGCGAACGTCTATGACAGCCCTACGGGCCGCATCCTGCTCATCCCGCAAGGGGCGCGGCTGATCGGCGAGTATGACAGCGAAATCGCCGCCGGCCAGACGCGCGTGCTGCTGGCATGGGATCGGCTCATCATGCCGGACGGCCGCTCGATCGTTCTCGAGCGCCAGCCCGGCGCCGATGCGGCCGGCTATGCCGGATTGCAGGATCGCGTGAACCAGCATTGGGGCAACCTGCTGAAAGCCGCCGCCGTCTCGACGCTGCTTGGCGTGGGGGCCGAGCTGGGCGCGGACAGCGAGGATGACCTGACTCGCGCCCTGCGCCGCGGATCGCAGGACACCATCAACCAGACCGGCCAGCAGATCGTGCGTCGGCAGCTCAACGTGCAGCCGACGCTCACCATCCGGCCGGGGCATCCGTTGCGCGTGGTTCTGACCCGCGACCTCGTATTGGAGCCGGTTGGAGGCGCACGATGAGCAAATTGAAGCTGGGGCCGCTTCCCGACGAGAAGCCGATAAAGGCCACGGTGGACATTCCCGCTGCGGTATATCGCGAGCTGACCGCCTATGCGGAGGCACACGCGGCCGAGACGGGCAGTTCGCCTGTGCCGCCCGAGAAACTGCTAGTGCCGATGGCCATTCAGCTCATGGCGACGGACAGGGGCTTTCGCCGGTGGCTCGCGCAGCGGAAGTGAGAGCGCGCCGCCTGCCGTCAGTTGCCCATGAACTTCTTGAACCGCTCGCGGCCTTCCGCCTCGATCACCGCTTGCTCGGCGTTGGCGCACTCGTCGCCGCGGGCCGTTCCTTCCGCGCATTGCGCCACGACCTGCCGGGCTTCATCGAGATGCGCCGCGAAATACTGCATCGCGCGCGGCTCGGCCGGCGTCGGCGCGGCGGCAGGCGGGTCGGCGACGATCGCCGCTTGGTCGACGGGCACGATCACCGGGCGCAGGACGAAGCCCGCGCCGAATCCGATGACCAGCACGATGATGAGTGTCTTACTCTGTGTCATGGCTATTTTTTCTCCGGTTGGTGATGTGATGGCTGGGGCGTGGGAATGGGTGGCAGCGAATAGCGAACGGCCACGAAATCGAGAAACCGGCGCAGGACCGCATTCTCGTTGTCAGCCCGCCAATACCCCGAAAAGCCTATCCGTATGTGGCTGCCAGTCTCATGGACCTCGCGAAACACGACGCCTGGAATCTGGATGCCGAGCGCGGATTCCGCGACGATCGAGATATGGCCGCCCAGCGCGATGGCGCTAAGCACCGTGTCGCGGCCGATGTCGTCCATTGCAATCTCGGGCGTGTAGCCCGGCATCCCAAGCTTCCCTAGCAGCATGTTACGGGTTTCGGGGCCGGGATCGCGCTCGGTGAGCAGGAAGCGTTCGCCGCTCAGGTCCGGCCAATGGATACGCTCGCGCGCGATAAGCTGATGGCCTTCCGGCATCGCCACCAACATGCGCTCACTCCACAAGGGGCGGCTCATCAACTCCCGATAGGGTGTCTCGCCGGTCATGATCGCGATGTCGAGCAGGCCGTTCTCGATCCCGGCCAGCAGCATATCCCGGTCGCGCTCGAAGCCGGACACTTTCACCTCGGGATAGCGTTCGCCGAACTCGCTCAGCGTCGCCCGCAAGTTGCCGGCAGAGAAGGACGTATAGAAGCCCACCGCCAGCTTGCCGGCATGGCCGTCGTTCGTGGCGCGAACCCAAGCGTTCAGCTCCTCGAACTCCCTGACGATGCGCTGCGCCGTCCGCAGATAGGTTGTGCCGTTCGGTGTCAGCGTGGCACCGCGCGTCTTGCGGTCGAACAGCGCCATACCCAGCCGCTTCTCGATTTCGAGGATATGCCTGCTAAGCGTTGCCTGCTTGATATTGATGCTGCGCGCCGCGCGGCTGAAGCTGCCAGCCTCGGCGGCCGCAATCAGGTAGCGAAGCTGGCGCAGCTCGATCACCGGGTTAACGGATCATCAGGCGGTGCCGCGAACTCCGTCCAGCCGCCGCCCAGCGCCTTGTAGAGATTGATGAGATTGCTAAGCCGCACCAGCTTGGAGCGGACCAGGGCTTGCTGCGATCCGTAGAGCGTGCGCTGGGCTTCGAGCAGGGCGAGATTGTCGTCCTCTCCTGCTTTGAACCGCTGTTCCGCGAGCGCATAGGCGTTACGGCTCGCATCGACCCGCTGCGTTTCCGACCGGATTTGAGCGTCCAGAGTGCCTTTGCCAGCGAGGCCATCGGCCACTTCGCGGAATGCGGACTGGATTGCCCTTTCATAGTTGGCGATCTCGATCCGCTTCTGCACTTCCGCACGGTCGAGATTGGCCCTGAGCGCGCCGCCGCCAAAGATGGGAAGCGGCAGGGTGATGCGCGGCATGAAGCTCCACGCGCCCGACCCCGACGAGAACAGATCGTCGAGGCTGGCGCTCGCTGTTCCCGCCGAGCCGGTTAGGCTGATCGTCGGGAAGAATGCCGCGCGGGCCGCGCCGATATTGGCGTTCGCGCCGCGCAGCGTATGTTCGGCCGCGCGAATGTCGGGACGGCGCGTGAGAAGGTCCGAGGGCAAGCCAGCGGGCAGATCGGCGGGCATGATCCCGTCGGGCAACGTGTCAGCCGCATCAAGCCGGGTGGTCAGCTCCGGCGACAACGGCTCACCCAGCAGCAGAACCAGCGCATTGCGGTCCTGTGCGGCAAGACGAGTAAAGGTCGCGCGATCCGATTCCGCCGTGCGGAGCGCCACCTCGGCGCGTTCGAGATCGAGCCGGGCAAGATTGCCCACTTCGGCAAGCTGCTTCGTCAGCGCATAGCTGCGTTCCTGGGTGGCAAGCGTTTCGTTGGCGAGGCGGAGCAGTTCCTGATCGGCGCGCAAGGTCAGATAAGCGTTGGCGACTTCCGCAACGAGACTCATCTGCGAAGCCTGCCGGGTGGCATCCAGCGACAGATAGGACTCCAGCGCCTGATCGCTCAGGCTGCGGACGCGGCCCCACAGGTCCAGCTCCCAGGCCGAAGCCATCGCCCCCACCTGATAGCTGCGGCGGTTATAGAACAGGTCGGATGGCAAGCGCTGGGCTGTCCCTTCCGCCCCGACGGCGATGGTCGGCAGCAGTTCGGATCGCTGGATGCGGTATTGCGCGCGCGCCGCTTCCACGTTCAGGGCCGTCACGCGAAGGTCGCGGTTATTCGTCAGCGCCTTTTCGACCAGCTCGTGCAACAGCGGATCGTCGTAGAAGTCGCGCCACCCGATGTCCGCTCCCGCGCTCGCCTCGGAAGGCTGCACGCCCTCATACGCCGCGCCGGTCGGGAAGGATGGGCTCACCGGCGCTTCCGGGCGCACATATTTCGGCGCCATGGAGCAACCGGCGAGCGCCGCCGAGCCGAGCAGAAGGATGAGCTTGCCACTCAGGGCATTCAGTCGAGCGTTCATGCGTTTTGCTCCGAAAGCGGGGCCGATGGCTGACGTGCCTCGCGGCGGACCGCAAAGCGCCGCACAGCGACGTAGAAGACGGGCGTGAGGATCAGGCCGAACAGCGTAACCCCGAGCATCCCGGCGAACACGGCGATGCCCATGGCGTGACGCATTTCCGCGCCCGCGCCGCTCGCGATCACCAGCGGAATGACGCCGGCGATGAAGGCGATCGACGTCATCAGGATCGGCCGCAATCGCAGCTTCGCCGCTTCCAAAACCGCCGGTAGCGGCTCCATGCCTTCCTGTTCCTTCGCGCGGGCGAACTCCACGATCAGGATGGCGTTCTTGGCGGCCAAGCCGACCAGCACGACGAACGCGATCTGTGTGAAGATGTTGTTGTCGCCGCCTGAAATCCACACGCCGCCGATGGCGGAGAGCAGCGCCATCGGAGCGATCAGCAGCACGGCGAACGGCAGCGACCAGCTATTATATTGCGCCGCCAGGATCAGGAAGGCGAGCAGCACCGACAGCGGGAAGACGATAAGCGCCGTGTTGCCTGCGGCCTTCTCCTGATAGGTGAGATCGGTCCATTCATAGGTCATGCCGGGAGGCAGCGTTTCTTGGACGATGCGTTCGATTGCCGCCGTCGCCTGACCCGACGAATAGCCCGGCGCAGGGCCGCCGCTGATGTCGGCCGACGGATAGCCATTATAGTGCATGACGCGATCCGGCCCCGTGCTGCGCGTGATCGTCACCAGCGACGACAGCGGGATCATCTCGCCCGTCGCGTTGCGGACCTGGAGCTGACCGATATTTTCGGCCTGCTGGCGGAACGGCGCGTCGGCCTGGACCATCACCCGGTAAGTGCGGCCAAAGCGGTTAAAGTCGTTCACATAGAGCGAGCCGAGATTGACCTGCATCGTCTCGAAGATCGCGGTCAACGGCACGCCTTGCGCCTTCGCCTTCACCCGATCGACATCGATCTGGACCTGGGGCGCGTTGGGCTGGAAGCTCGCCAGCATCCCGGCCAGCTCAGGCGTCTGCATGGCGCGCGCCATGATCTGCCCTTGCGCCTGCGCGAGCGCGTTGAAGCCAAGTCCCGCGCGATCCTCGATTTGCAGCTTGAAGCCGCCCATTGCGCCAAGGCCCGGCACAGGCGGCGGCGGGAATACACCCACGAAGCCGTCGGGAATCTGGCTGAACTTGCCCATCAGCCTGCCGGCGATGGCGTGGGCCGAGAGGTCCGCGCCTTTCCGATCCTCAAAACTGTCGAGCATGATGAACATGACCGCCGAATTGGGCAGGTTGGCCGCGCCGTTCACGTCGAGGCCGGGAAAGGCGACGACGCTTTCGACGCCCGGCTCCGCAAGCGCGGTTTCTGACATTTGCTGCACCACTGCTTCCGTGCGGTCGAGCGAGGCTCCGGCAGGAAGTTGGGCGATGCTGAGCAGATAATATTTGTCCTGCATCGGCACGAAGCCTGCGGGGACTTGGTGGAAGCCCAGCCAGGTCAGCCCCAGGAAGCCGGCATAGAGCAGCCCAACGATTCCACTCGCCCGCACCGCACGGCGCACCGTCCCCACATAGCGGTCGGACAGCTTGTCGAAGAAGCGATTGAACCGCGCGAAGACGCCCCCGAATACACGGTCGATGAAGCGGGTAAGCCGATCGCGCGGCGTGTCGCCGTGATGCGGTTTCAGCAGCATACCGGCCAGCGCGGGGGAGAGCGTCAGCGAATTGATGGCCGACAGGATGGTTGAAATCGCGATCGTCAGCGCGAACTGGCGATAGAACTCACCCTGCAATCCTGACAGAAATGCCGAGGGGATGAATACCGCCGCCAGCACCGAGGTAATCGCAAGGATCGGCCCCGTCACCTCGTCCATCGCCTTTCGGGCCGCCTCCTTGGGAGACTGACCCAAAGCGATGTGTCGCTCGACATTCTCGACCACCACGATCGCGTCATCGACGACGATGCCGATGGAAAGCACCAGTCCGAACAGCGACAGCGTGTTCAGCGAGAAGCCGAACAGATACATGATGGCGAATGTGCCGACGAGCGACACCGGCACGGCGACCAGCGGAATGATGGACGCGCGCCAGCTCTGGAGGAAGATGACCACGACGAGAACGACGAGCAGCGTCGCTTCAAGCAGCGTCACCGCCACCGATTTGAGCGAGGCGCGCACGAAGATCGTGGGATCGTAGGCGATCTCATAGCCGATGCCTTCCGGGAAATCGGCCTTGAGGCGTTCCATCGTGGCCCGCACCGCACTCGACGTGTCGAGCGCATTGGCGCCGGGACTCATGAGGATTTGCATGCCGACGGCGGGCTTGCCGTTCAACATGCTGCGCAGAGTATAATTGTCCGCGCCCATCTGGATGCGGGCGACGTCGCGCAGGCGGGTGATTTGCCCATCTTCGCCGCTCTTGACCACAATATCGCCGAACTGCTCCTCGGTGGTCAGCCTGCCCAGCGCATTGACGGACACCTGATAGGCGGCCTGCGCATTGGGTTGCTGGCCGATCGAACCGGCGGCGACCTGAATATTCTGCTCGCGGATCGCGGCGACGACGTCGCTGGCGGTCAGGCCGCGCGCCGCCACCTTGGTAGGATCGAGCCACGCGCGCATCGCATACTCGCCTTCACCGCCGATGATGACGTTGGCGACGCCTGGAAGGCGCGCCAGTTCATCCTTCACACGCAGCGAGGCATAGTTGGACACGTAGAGCGGATCGTAACGATCGCTGGTGGCGCGCATATGCATGACCATCAGGATGTCGGGCGAGGTCTTGTCCGTCACAACGCCTATGCGCTGCACCTCCTCCGGCAGTCGGGGCAGCGCGCGCGAGACGCGGTTCTGCACCTGAATTTGCGCGACATCGGGATCGGTTCCCTGCTTGAAGGAAATCGAGATCGTCATGCGCCCGTCGGTCGCAGACTGCGAACTCATGTAGAGCATGTTCTCGACGCCGTTGATCGCCTGTTCGAGCGGCGCGGCGACGGTTTCGGCTATGACCTCCGGGCTGGCTCCCGGATAGGCGGCCGTGACCTGCACCGTTGGAGGCGTGACCGAGGGATACTCGCTCAAGGGAAGCTGAAACAGGGTGATGCCCCCGGCGATCAGCATGAGCACCGATAGCACGACCGCGAAGATCGGGCGGTCGACGAAGAAGCGTGGAAATGTCATTGACCCGCCTCCGCAGAAGTAGCCTCAGCGGCGGGACGGTTGCCCGCACCCGAAGCCTCGCCCTGGACCATCGGCCCCCTGCGCGGCGTGACCTGCATCCCAGGACGCACAAGACCCTTGATGATGATGCTGTCGCCCGGCCTCAGTCCCGATTTGACGACGCGAAGGCCATCAACCACCGGACCGAGTTCGATCGGCCGATACTCGGCCTTGTTGCCCTGGCCGACGACCAGCACATAATTCCTGCCCTGGTCGCTTCCGACAGCCTGATCGTTGATGAGGATGGCCTGTTGGGGTGCGCCGAGCGTGAGCCTCACGCGAGCGAACAGACCCGGCGCGAGGTCCCCACCGGGGTTGGCGATGATGGCGCGGGCACGGATGGTCCCTGCGCTGCGATCAATGCCATTGCCCAGGAAGTCGAGCGTGGCGCTGTGCGGATAGCCCTGCTCGGTCATCAGACCGATTTCGACCGGAAGGGGCGCGGTCGAACCGCCACGTCGGGCCTGCTCGACAAAATTGAGATAGGTCGCCTCGTCGATGTCGAACAGGACATGGAGCGGGTTGACCGATTTGATGGTGGTGAGCGGTGTCGCGCTGGCGCCTGCGCCCACGACGTTGCCCGCCGTGACAAGCACGCGATCGACCCGGCCGTTGATCGGCGCCGTAACCTGGGTGAAGGAAAGGTCGAGACGCGCGGCGGCGACGGCCGCGTTGCCGACCTGAACCTGTGCGCGGGCGGCGTTCCGCTGCGCCACGGCGTCGTCATAGGCTTTGCGCGAGATCGCGCCGGTCGAGACGAGCTGTTCCGAGCGGCTGAAATTGCTTTCCGCGAGTGCGGCCGAGGCTTGCGCCTGGCGAAGCTGCGCCTGCGCCTGATCGAGCACGACCTGGAAGGGGCGCGGATCAATGCGGAACAGAAGCTGCCCCTTCCTGACGATCGCACCTTCAGGGACGTGGACGGAGACGATCGCGCCGCTGACGCGAGGCCGCAACTCGACGCTTTGGGGCGCGGCCAATGAACCGTTGAACTCGGCCGAGGGCGCAAGCTCGCGCACCACGACTTGCGCCACCGGCACTTGCGGCGCGGCGGCAGCCGCCTGCGCGCCCTGATCGCTGCCCGATTCGCTACAGGCCGAAGTAAGGCCACCTATAGCCAAGGCCACGGAGGCCAGGAGAAGTGCGCTTTTTGCTCGCATGATTTTGCCCTTCAACGGTGCCGCGCCCTGCTCATCTGTTCCGCGGCGTCTGATTGATTCTTGTGCGGTTTGCGGTTTCCAACGTTGGCAAGGTCAAGGCTTTTATGTCACCCAGATTCATATGAAGATGTGTTCATATGTAATATGTCAACGATTGGCGGAGGATCGAGAGATTCGCACCCGCATGGCGCGTCGATCCGAACCGCAAGCCAGTGGCTTGCAGCCGGATCAGCCGCCTCAAGTGTGCGGCGGTCGCCGTTCTAGTGGGGACGGCGTCGCATCACGAAGCGGCGCCGAATAGCCAGTTCATTCAGGGGCGATGTCGGAGGCGCCCTGTTCCAGCCGTAGCCGGGCTCGGCACTTCCTGCTCCCCGCTGGGTTCTTCCAGATCGGCAAGGATCGGGCAGTCAGGTCGATCATCGCCCGCGCAGCAGTCGACCAGCGTGCTGAGCGTCGCGGCCATCTGTTCCAGATTTTCGATCCGCTCCTGAAGCTGAGCGATATGCGCCTGGGCGATCCGCTTCACGTCGGCGCTCTGGCGGGACGTGTCCCGCCAGAGGCTCAGAAGGTCGTTGATCTCCGCGACCGAGAAACCGAGATCGCGCGCCCGCCGGATGAACCGCAGCATGTGGACATCCGACGGCGAATAATCGCGGTAGCCGGAGTCCTTGCGATCGGCTTTCGGAATGAGGCCGGTCTGCTCGTAATAGCGGATCATCTTGGCGGAGACGCCCGATGCCTTGGATGCTTGCCCGATATTCATGATGCTGCTCCTGCCTCAATCGTGCCTGACCGAAAACCGCGCAGGCGCAGCGAGTTGCCCAAGACAAAGATACTCGACATCGCCATAGCACCCGCCGCGAAGACCGGCGACAACAGGATGCCCAGGCTCGGATAGAGGACACCCGCCGCGACTGGGATCAGCGCCGTGTTGTATGCGAACGCCCAGAACAGGTTCTGGCGAATATTGCCGATCGTCGCGCGCGAGAGCGCAATGGCCGTCGCCACGCCGTTCAGATGGCCGGACATGAGCACGACGTCCGCCGCCTCGATCGCGATGTCCGTGCCGGTGCCGACCGCAAGGCCGACATCGGCCGCCGCCAAGGCGGGCGCGTCGTTGATGCCGTCGCCAACGAAGGCGACACGGCCATGATCCGCCTTGAGCCGGGCGATCGCGTCCACCTTGCCTTCAGGCAGGACTTCGGCCACCACTTCATCAATGCCGAGCTGGCGGGCGATGGCCTGCGCCGTCATGCGGTTGTCGCCAGTCAGCATCGCGACCTTGAGGCCAAGCGCGTGTAATGCGGCGATCGCGGCCGGGGTGGTTTCCTTGATCGGGTCGGCCACGGCGATGATTGCGGCGAGCTTGCCGTCGATCGCGGCGTAGAGCGGCGACTTGCCTTCCTGGCCCAGCCGCGCGGCCGTGTCGGCGAAGGCGGCGACGTCCAGCCCCAGTTCGCGCATGAAACGATCGGCGCCGATCTGGACCAACTCGCCGCCCGCCACGGCCTTTACCCCGAAGCCGGTGATCGATTCAAAGTCGCCAATCGCGGGCAGCGCGATGTCTTCCGCCTTCGCGGCGTCGACAATGGCGCGGGCAATCGGATGCTCCGACTTGTTCTCGACGGCGGCAACCAGACCCAGCACCGCCGCCCGGTCGAAGCCGTCCGTCACCTGAAGGTCGGTGAGCGCGGGGCGTCCCTCGGTCAGCGTGCCGGTCTTGTCGACCGCGACGACCCTGGCATCCTTCAGAAGCTGGAGGGCTTCACCCTTGCGGAACAATATGCCCAGCTCCGCGCCGCGCCCTGTGCCGACCATGATCGCGGTCGGCGTCGCGAGGCCCATCGCGCAGGGGCAGGCGATGATGAGGACCGCCACGGCATTGACCAGCGCGAAGGTCAGCGCGGGCGACGGGCCGAACCACAGCCACGCCGCGAACGTCAGCGCCGCCACGGCGAACACGGCGGGAACGAACCACATCGTCACCTTGTCGACCAGCGCCTGGATCGGCAACTTCGACCCCTGCGCCTGTTCGACCATACGAATGATCTGCGCGAGCATCGTCGCGCCGCCGACAGCGGTGGCGCGGAAGGCCAGCGCGCCTTGCTGGTTGACCGTGCCGCCGACCAGCGTGGCGCCCGCGACCTTGGCGACCGGGATCGGCTCGCCGGTAATCATCGACTCATCGACATAGCTCTCGCCTTCGATCACTTCCCCGTCGACGGGGATGCGTTCGCCGGGGCGCGCTTCGATGATGTCGCCGGTGACGACTTCGTTGATGGAAACCTCCACCACGGAGCCATCGCGGCGAACGCGGGCGGTTTTGGCCTGCAATCCCACGAGCCGCTTGATCGCTTCGGACGTGCGGCCCTTGGCGCGGGCTTCCAGATAGCGGCCGAGCAGGATCAGCGCGACGATGACGGCCGCCGCCTCATAATAGACGTTCACCGTGCCTGCGGGCAGCAGGCCGGGCGCGAAGGTCGCGACCAGCGAATAGGCATAGGCGGCCAGCGTGCCGACCGACACCAGCGAGTTCATGTCGGGTGCCAGCCGCGCCAGCGCGGGCAGACCCTTCTCGTAGAAACGGATGCCGGGGAAGGCGAGGACCAGCGTCGTGAGGACGAACTGGATATACCAGCTTGTCTGGATGCCGATCGTGCGGTCGATCAGTGCATGGGCGCCGGGAATGACATGGCTGCCCATTTCGAGCAGGAACACCGGCAGCGCCAGTGCTGCGGCCATGAAGAAATCCTGCTTGAGATCGCGGCGCTCAGCATCCTTGCGTTCGGCCGTTTCTTCATCACCGGCGACGCTCGTTTCGATCGGGCGCGCGGTGTAGCCCGCGCCCGCGATTGCCGCGATCAGCGCCTGCACATCGGCCGTGCCGCGCACGCTCGCACGCTCGGTCGCCAGATTGACGGTCGCCTCAGTGACGCCGGGGACGGCTTTGAGCGCCCGTTCCACCCGCCCGACGCAGGAGGCGCAGGTCATCCCCTCCACCGCCAGCTCGATGCCGGTGGCAGATGGCACATTATAGCCGGCGTCTTCGACGGCCTTCACCAGCGCCTTCCGGTCAACGGAGTTGCTGGCCTGAATGTCGGCGCGCTCGGTCGTCAGATTGACGCTGACGGACTGCACGCCCTCGACCTTGCTCAGCGATCGTTCGATGCGCGCGACGCAAGAGGCGCAGGTCATGCCTTCAATGGGCAGGCTGATCGCCGAATCGGCGCGATCCGCCAAGTTTCCCTGGATTTCCGCGGCTCTCATTGCTCGATACTCCACACTTTTCGATTGAATTTGCATCAAGATGCAGGTTCCAATCGTGGGAAGGTCAAGGCAAAATATATGCCGGCCAAATATGGCCAGCCTGCATCTGAAAACGCATGGGTGAATGCGGGAGCCGCATTTTCCCTTTCCGACAGCAATCGCGAAAACGGCCTTGACCTTCCAACGATGGGAAAGGTTAGCTTGTGATTCGTCGTTAGGAAAAATGGAGATTTTCAATGCAATTCCACGTCGAAAACATGAGCTGCGGTTCGTGCGTCAAGCACATCACGCAAGCGATCGCCGCGATCGACCCCAATGCAAAGGTCGACGTGAATATCGCGGACAAGAAAGTCACGGTCGATAGCGTCGCCAGCGCGCAGGACATCGAAGCGGCGCTCGCTGAAGACGGTTATCCCGCGCGCGTTATTGAACAGGTATAGGAGACAGGCATGAACAAGCTGACGCCTATCTTCATCGCGGGCGCGCTGTTGGCCGTCGGCGTTCTCGCATACACGCAATCCGGCATCGGCCCGCAAACGACCAGCGTTGCGACGACACAAAGCGGACATGGCGGACACGCCAGCCCGGAACGCTCGGCCAATCCGGTCATTCGCGATTACCAGATTGCCAATGACAAGATGCACGCCGACATGGGAATCGAGTTTACCGGCGACGCCGACGTCGATTTCATGCGCGGCATGATCCCGCACCACCAGGGCGCGATTGATATGGCGAGTGTCGTTCTCCAGCATGGGAAAGACCCGGAGGTTCGCAAGCTGGCCCAGGACGTCATCACCGCCCAGGAAGGCGAGATCGCGATGATGCAGAAATGGCTGGCCGATCGGGGCAAGTGATTGTCCCGATATAGCTGGCCGATCGATCCTCGCGCGCCAGCGCCACCAAGAACAGCCCCCTGATGTCATGCACGACATCGGGGCTTTTTTGTTCTGACAGAGGAAACGGTCGAGCCGAATGCGGCGCGGCCAGCGGCGATCAATCGTCGCCGTGGTCCTCTCCAATATGGCTCGCCATGTCGATGAGCATGGTGCTCACATGGGCATCGGCCACTTCATAGAATATCTGCTTGGCTTGCCGCTCGCTACGGACCAGGCGCGCGCCGCGCAGGAGGCGCAGATGATGGCTCACCAGCGTTTGAGACAGATCGAGGCTTTTGGCGATGTCCCCCACCGATCGCGGACTTTTCAGGCAATAGAGCAAGATACGCAGGCGGGAGGGGTCACCCAGCAAGCGGAACGTTTCGGCCAGGATCGTAACACCGTGGCTCGATAATCCCAACGAATGCTCGGGATTACCATGATCGTCAGAGGTAGTGGGGTCGGACATTGGAACACTCATACATGAAGATATGACGATGTGTAGATATATGGTCTTTTCTATCGCCACTCGGCGTCGAGGGCCGCCCCATTAAGCGCCTTCCCGAAGGGAACCGAACGGCCGCACAGAGGATTGCATAGGCGATGTCACAGGCTGACCAATCCTATGGCGGCGGGCATGACAAAGAGACTGCCCACGGCCGCCCCTATTTGATGTTCTGGATCAACATGATCCTTGGCCTTGCGGTCATGTATGCGGTCATGTTCACCATGATCGACGGCTGGCATGACTTCAGGAACAATCTGAACATGCTCTACATGGCGGTGACGATGTGGGCGCCGATGGGCATCTTCATGCTCGCCACCATGCCCGGCATGTTTCCCGACAGGAAAATGAATATCGCGCTCTACGTCCTGTTCGCCGTGCTGACCGCCGGGTCTTTTTGGGCGACCCGCGCGCAGGCGGCGATTGATGACCGTCAGTTCATCGCCTCGATGATCCCGCATCATTCGGGAGCCATCCTTATGTGCCGGGAGGCAAGGCTCAGCGATCCCGAACTGACCAATCTGTGCAACGCGATCCGCAAGGCGCAGCGCGAAGAAATCCAGCAGATGCAGAGCATCGCGGATCGGTTGCGCTGACGGCCTGTCAGTGGGAGCAAGCCTTTCCTGACGCGCCGTGACTGTGGCCGAAATGATCGTGGTCATGGTCATGCCCATTGTCCCGCTTGTTGCCGGGAGCCAGGCTGCACGTTTCGCCTTCCTCGTTCCAGTCGACCGCCACGGTCGCGTGTTCGATCTCGAAATGGTTCTCCAGCTCGCGCTCGACGGCGCGCACAACGACGCGGGCCTCGGCGTCGCTTGTGGGGCGGACGTGCATCGTTGCCAGCGTGCGGCCTGACGTGATCGACCACACATGGATATGACCGACCGCAGCGACGCCCGGCACATGCTCCAGAAGATGACGCTCGATCTTCTCCGGCGCCGCGCCGTCGGGCGCACCTTCGAGCAGGATGTGAAGCGACTTGGCCGCCAACTTCCACGCGCTACGCAGGACCAGTAGGGAGACGACGACCGAGAGGATGGGGTCGATCGGCGTCCAGCCCGTCAGATAGATCACGATCGCCGCGCCCACGGCCCCGACCGAACCGAGCAAGTCGCCCATGACGTGCAGCGCCGCGCCCTTGATGTTGACATGCTCGCTGTCGCCGCGCGTCAGAATCCAGAAGACGAGGATATTGACCAGCAGCCCCGCGACCGCGACGCCGAACATCGGCCCGGCAAGGATCGGCTGCGGCTCCTGAAAGCGTTCCCAGGCTTCATAGACGATCCAGCCCACGATCGCGAACAGGGTGACGGCGTTGACGAAACCGGCGACCACCTCGAAGCGCAGATAGCCGAAGGTGCGCTTGGAATCGGCCGCGCGCTGACCGAAGCGGAAGGCCGCATAGGCGAGTGCCAGCGCCGCTGCGTCGGTCATCATATGCCCGGCATCTGCCAGCAGAGCGAGTGAGCCCGAGATCAGGCCGCCCACGACCTCGACCACCATGAAGGTGAAGATCAGGCCGAACGACAGCAGCACCTTGCGCTCATTATCGCTGGTGATGGTCGGCGTGTGCGAATGATCGTGGTCGTGATCGTGGCCGTGACCATGATCGGCGTGCGAATGGGCCATTATAGAGCTTTCATACTATACTGAATGAACATATGAATATGTGTTCATATGATAGATGTCAATATATTATGCAATGGGCCAGCGTGGATGCAGTTCGTCGATCACGAAAGCGTGGCGTGCGCGACCGCCCGGATGCCCTTCGAGAAGATGGGGATGATCGCGTGGCAGATCGTCATGCGTGTGCGCCAGCACCTCAACATCTGCCGCCGGCCAAATCCAGAAGGCGATCACTGTGCCGATCAGCGCCAGCGCGGCGGCTGCCCCGAAAGCTGTCCCCATGCCTTCAATTGCGCCGGCCTGTCCGGCGAGTGGATAGGCGATGAGCCAGCACACATGACTGAGCGCGAATTGCGCGGCGAACAAGGCGGGGCGATCTTCCTCCGCCGATGATCGACGCAGCAGCCGTCCGCCCGGCGCTGTTCGAATAGGCGATGCCCAGCGCCAGCCAGCCCACGAGGATGACGCCCCAATAGCCGGACGAAGCAGGCTCTATGCGGCGGCGCGATGCGAAGCTAACGCATCGACCAGCGCCCGGCCAACAGAGCTGATCGTCCACCATGCCAGCAAATCGCTGGGGCCAATATCAGCGATGGCGAAGCCCCGCCTGGCAAGCATAGCGAGGGCCGGATCGTTGGCCGAAGCCAGAAATCCCTTGTCCTCAGCGGACAACGCGGCAAGCTCGACCAACGCTTCCCATTCGGCATCAGGGAGTAAGCCATTGCTGGCTGGGGCCGCTTCCTTGATTGGTATGGGCTCGGCTGCCTTGCGACGCTTGCGGGGCGCAGGCTTGGTTTCACCGGCCAGTGCCGAGGCGATACGACGGCCTACGCGATTGGCGGCCTTCACCGATGGATCATGCTGAACATGGGCATAGATCATCGTGGAACGTAGATTTGCATGGCCGAGGATTGCGCCGGTCAGCGCCAGCGCCTCGCCGTGCGAGGTGGCTGTGGCACCCACCGTATGACGCAGCGTATGCGGGGTGACGCCGGGCAGTTCGGCCTTCTTCACGATCTTCGGCCAGATGTTCTTGGTGCCTTGGAAATAGCTGTTGCCCTCATCGGCGGGAAACACATAGTCTGTGTCGTCCACTTTCTCGACGCTTTTGAGCAAGGTCGCCGCGGCGAGGCAGAGCGGACGGATCGACTTGCCGGTCTTGCTGTCGTCGAGGACGAGCAGACCATTATCCAGATCGACCTCATCCCATTTCAGCTCCGCTATTTCATTGCGGCGGCAGCCGGTCAGCACCCACAACCGGGTGATGTTGAGCGCCTTGCTGTTGACGCCCTCCGCTTCCAATGCGTCACAGGCCGCGCCCAAGCGTGCGACTTCCTCAAGCGTAAGGAAGCGTGTGCGCTTGTTGTCGGACTTGTTCACCACGGCCTTCTCGCAGGGGTTGGCTGCGACGATCTCGTGCCGCTTGGCGAAGCTGAATACGGCCGACAGATCGCGGAACACCTTGCGCGCCGCACCAGCGCCACCCTTGACGATGATCCGCGTGCGCGGCCCCGTCTTCTCATTCTTCGCCGTCTTGCCAGCTTCGACATCGCGGAAGAACCGCTCGATGTCGGCCGCGCCGATCTCCGTCACGCGCTTCCGGCCGAGCAGCGGCACGACATGATGGCGCAGCCGGGCGATGGTGTATTTCTTGGTCAACGACTTCATCGGCTGACCCTGGCGCTTGCCGCGCTGGATGAAGCAACCCTCGGCTTCATACAGGTCGATCAGCGCACTAATCCGCATTTCCTTACGCTTGGCATTACGCTCCGAAACGGGGTCTTTGCCCATCAGCGCGGAAGCCACGATCTCCTTCGCGCGCTTACGCGCCAGCTCGACGGTAAGCGGGCCGAATTGCCCAATCGTGAAGAAGCGTTGCGGCGCACTCCGGCCGCCGCCTTCGGCGAGATACTTGACCACAAAGGTTTTGACCCCGCTCACTCCGATGCGAATACCAAAGCCCTTGGTATCGCTATCCCACAGCACATAACGCTTTGCGCCTGGCTCAGCGGCGTCCACCACCGTTTTTGTGAGCTTTATTTCAGACTGCTTTGCCATTTTTCTGTGTCTTTCTGCGGGCCTTTGCCATTTATCAGGCTACAACCGGGCTACAACGCCAAAGTGGAAAAGCGGGCTTCCTCTCGGCCCTGTATAGCGTAGAAAGATAAGAAAAGAAACGTAAAATCATACCGTTAATCGTAGAATAGCGCGGGGTGGCGTATCTTGGAATAGTGCCTATGCAACTTTGCCAAGGTTGGGGTCGAGGGTTCGAATCCCTTCGCCCGCTCCAGAAATCATCGAAAAATCAATGGTTTCTGGGGCGATTGTGTCAGGTTTTCATATTACGCGACCTCCTGAAAAGCCTAAAGTAATAAGGACGTAATATGCTGCGCGCGTATTTGTGGGTGGTTCTGGCGTAGGTTGAACCACTGAAAATCTGGTTTCCGTAGAAGCGGCCCGGCCATGTAGCGGTGAGAACCCTCCCGAAGGAGTAGGTCTGCTGGCATAGTCACGGGGATCTCCGGCCGGCCGGGCTATCGTGCATCCTTCTTCCTAACACATATGGACCATCACCCACTCAGCAGAGCGGCAGACTTCCGTCGGCTGGAGAGGACTGAGTGGTTGAGGTTGCGCGCTTGGCAATCCCACATGACCGTCACGCAATTGTCACATAGCGAAAATGCCATAAGCTGTCCGCTCACCTTGTTTCGCCGATCGTTGTGAGGACGGGCGGGAAGCGCATAGAATGAGAAAGGCGAATCGCGAGACCTGCGGGTTGGGAACGCCCTTGCGGTCGATTATGCTATTATCATGGGTCGTTACCAACGGTTGGATGCCCTTGCCGCAGCATTAGCGGAGGCATCAGAAATGCACATGCTCTACGAATTCCTGGCGAGGATCGCGCGGGAAATGGGTTTCGACTATTTCGCGCTGGCTGAGCACATCGATCTGAGGATGCCACAACAGCAACCTCTTCAAATCCACAATTATCCACGCGGCTGGGCCGCCTATTATGTGGACAGGGACCTGGGGCCGCGCGATCCCATCCGACGGGCCAGCCACCGGACCCATCTGGGCTTTGCCTGGCTCACCATTCCACGATTTCTAACACTGACGCCTGCCGATCGCGCCGTTCTAGCTGCCGGTCAAGCCCACGGGCTGGGCGAAGGATTTACCGTCCCCTCGCACATTCCTGGCGAAGTCAGCGGGTCCTGTACATTCGTCACCCGAGCCGACGAGCCGCTGCCTCGCGATCAGATATGGACGGCGCAACTCATCGGCGGGCTCGCGTTTGAACGGGGGCAACGCCTTTTGGGCCGCACGACCCTGTCTGGGGACTCCGCGATCACGGAACGTCAACGCGACTGCGTTCTATGGGCCGCCCGTGGCAATACCGACGGCGAGATTGCCGACATATTGGGCATCTCCAAGGAAACCGTGATCCAGCATCTCAAGTTCGCGCGCGAGCGCTATGGCGTGCGCAAGAGGACCTCGCTCGTGATCCGGGCGCTGTTCGATGGTCTCATCTCCTTTTCCGAGATCTTCCAGCGACACCGATATTGGTAACGTCATGTCGAGGGGGCGGTGTGCCGCCCCCTCATCGAACGGTTCTAGCAAAACCGCCGTTTCCCTGTCTTTCTGCGCCAGCCTACGCCCAAGCGATTTCGATGTTGCGGACAGAGGCAACGTGGCTTTCTTGATCATCCCCTGAGCTGGACCGCCAAAGGTCTGGCAATTGGCAGGGTCGATCCATGAGCATATATCCGCTCCGTACAGAAGCCAGGACACGCGGCTCGCGCATGCTCCGCACGGCGTTCGGTTCGGCGATCATCGGCTGGCTCGACGATGCATGCGTCATCGAAATCATGCTCAATCCCGACGGGCACATCTGGATTGATCGGCTGGGCGAAGGCCTCAGCGATACCGGAGCCTGCCTGTCGGCCGCCGACGGCGAGCGGATCATCCGTCTGGTCGCGCATCATGTCGGCGCGGAGGTTCATGACGGAGCGCCTCGCGTGTCGGCCGAACTTCCCGATACAGGCGAGCGGTTCGAGGGTATTCTCCCACCCGTCGTCCAATCGCCGACATTCGCCATTCGCAAGCCCGCCGTCGCTGTGTTCACGCTCGCGGATTATGTCGCCGCCGATATCATGTCTGCGCGCCAAGCCGATATATTGGCGCAAGCCGTTTCCACGCGCCAGAACATCCTGGTGGCCGGTGGCACAGGGACCGGCAAGACGACGCTCACCAACGCGCTTCTGGCCGAGGTCGCCAGGACGACCGACAGGATCGTCCTGATCGAGGATACGCGCGAGCTCCAGTGTACATCTCCCAACCTGATCGCGATGCGAACCAAGGATGGCGTCGCCACGCTGTCCGATCTCGTGCGATCCGCCCTGCGCCTGCGGCCCGACCGCATCCCCATTGGTGAGGTGCGCGGGGCCGAAGCCCTCGACCTCATCAAAGCATGGGGGACGGGCCATCCGGGCGGGATCGGCACCATCCACGCGGGATCAGGCATGGGCGCACTGCGGCGAATGGAACAGCTCATCCAGGAAGCCGTCGTCACGGTCCCTCGTGCCCTGATCGCCGACACGATCGACATCGTCGCGGTGCTTGTGCGCGACGGCCATGGCCGCCGTCTGGCCGAATTGGTCCGCGTCGATGGCCTCGATCCCAGGGGCGAATATTCCCTAACCAGCCAAGGAGATGATTGATGATCCAGCCTGTCGTGCCAATCCGCCGGAGTGCCAGTCATCTGGCGCTCGCTGGCATCATAGCCATGGCGTCCGTGATTCCGGCCTATGCGGCCGGATCGTCGATGCCTTGGGAAGCGCCGCTCCAGTCCATCCTGGAATCGATCGAAGGGCCGGTCGCCAAGATCATCGCCGTGATGATCATCACGGTAACCGGCCTGACCCTTGCATTTGGCGATACGTCGGGCGGTGCGCGAAAGCTCATTCAGATCGTATTCGGTCTGAGTATTGCCTTCGCCGCAACAAGTTTCTTCCTCTCCTTCTTCTCCTTCGGCGGCGGAGCGCTCGTCTGATGGATAGGGTTGGACAGGTTCCAGGCTTTGAGGTTCCAGTCCATCGGTCCCTCACCGAGCCGATCCTTCTGGGCGGCGCGCCGCGCGCGCTGGCAATCGTCAACGGGACGCTGGCAGGCGCTGTCGGTCTCGGCTTGCGTTTGTGGATCGCAGGCCTTGTGCTTTGGGCCATCGGTCATGTGCTGGGCGTATGGGCCGCCCGCCACGATCCGAACTTCGTCGATGTGGCCCGGCGGCATGTTCGCTATCCGACCTGGCTACGGGCATGATGTCGCTGCGCGAATATCGCTCGACCGCGAGCAGCCTGAGCGATTTCCTGCCATGGGCCGCTCTGGTCGCGCCGGGCGTCGTCCTCAACAAGGACGGCTCGTTCCAGCGCACCGCCCGTTTCCGGGGACCGGACCTTGATTCCGCGACGCCCGCCGAACTGGTGGCGACGACCGCGCGGCTGAATAGCGCCCTGCGTCGGCTCGGCTCGGGCTGGGTCTTGTTCACCGAGGCGCAGCGGGTGCCAGCGAACGACTATCCCGAAGACGTCTTCCCTGATCCGGCCTCGCGACTGCTGGACCGGGAACGACGCGAGCAATTCCACGAAGAAGGCGCGCATTATGACAGCGCCTATTATGTCACCCTGCTGTGGATGCCGCCAGCGGAAGACAGCGCACGGGCCGAACGCTGGCTCTATGAAGGGCGATCGACAACGACGTCCAACGGGGCCGACCTGCTCGCTGGTTTTATCGACCGCTCACACCGGATCGTCCAGCTGCTTGAAGGATTCCTGCCGGAAATCGCCTGGCTAGACGATGGTGCGACCCTCACCTATCTTCACTCGACGATCTCGACCAAGCGTCAGAACGTGCGCGTGCCCGAAACACCGATGCACCTGGATGCGCTTCTGGCGGACGAACCGCTGGTCGGTGGCCTCGAACCCCGCCTTGGCAACAGCCATCTGCGCAGCCTGACCGTCACCGGCTTTCCGACCTCGACCTATCCAGGCCTGCTCGACGAACTCAATCGTCTGGCCTTTCCCTATCGCTGGTCGACGCGGGCGATCATGCTCGACAAGGCCGATGCCACCCAATTGCTGGGCAAGATCCGGCGACAATGGTTCGCCAAGCGCAAGTCGGTCGCGGCCATTCTCAAGGAGGTGATGACTAACGAAGCCTCGGCCCTGCTGGACACGGACGCATCGAACAAGGCTGCAGACGCCGATCTTGCCTTGCAGGAACTGGGCTCGGACATGATCGGCCAGGCCTATGTGACCGCCACGGTGACGGTGTGGGACACAAACCCTGCCATCGCCGCCGAGAAACTGCGCCTTGTCGAGAAAGTCGTTCAGGGCCGGGATTTCACCTGCACGACCGAAGGGCTCAACGCTGTGGAGGCCTGGCTCGGGTCGCTGCCGGGCCATGTTTACGCCAATGTCCGGCAGCCACCGATCAGCACGCTCAACCTTGCGCATATGATGCCGCTGTCGGCCGTCTGGTCAGGCCCAACGGGTGATTCGCATCTCGATGGTCCGCCGCTATTCCATGCCAAAACCGAGGGATCGACGCCTTTCCGCTTCTCGCTGCATGTTGGCGACGTCGGGCACACGCTGGTGGTGGGGCCGACAGGCGCGGGCAAATCGGTTTTGCTCGCCCTTATGGCGATGCAGTTTCGCCGCTATCCGGGCGCACAGATTTTCGCCTTCGACTTTGGTGCCAGCATGCGCGCCGCCGCGATGGCGATGGGCGGTGACTGGCAGGATCTGGGGACCGGGCTTCACTCCGAGAATGCGGCTGTATCGCTCCAACCTCTTGCAAGGATCGATGATCCGGCCGAACAGGCATGGGCGGCGCAATGGGTCGGTTCGATCCTGGAGGCGGAGGGGATCACGCTCGATCCCCAGGCCAAGGATCATCTGTGGGCGGCGCTCCGATCGCTCGCCAGCGCAAGGCCCGACGAACGGACGCTGACGGGCCTTGCGGTGCTGCTGCAATCCCAAGCCCTCAAACAGGCGCTGCAGCCCTATTGTGTGGGGGGCGCCTGGGGTCGCCTGCTCGATGCCGAGGCAGAGCAACTGGGCGGTGCCCCTGTCCAGATATTCGAAACCGAGGGACTGGTGGGCTGCGCCGCAGCCGCTCCGGTGCTGACCTATCTTTTCCACCGGATCGAGAACAGGCTCGATGGATCGCCCAGCCTCGTTATCATCGACGAAGGCTGGCTGGCGCTCGACAGCCCGACCTTTGCCGCGCAATTGCGCGAATGGCTCAAGACGCTGCGCAAGAAGAATGCGAGCGTGATCTTTGCGACGCAGAGCCTGGCCGACATTGAAACCAGCGCCATTGCGCCAGCCATCATCGAAAGCTGCCCGACCCGGATATTCTTGGCCAACGAGCGGGCGACCGAACCGCAGATCAGCGCCATCTATGCCCGGTTCGGGCTCAATGCCCGGCAGATCGAGATATTGGCGCGGGCGACGCCAAAGCGCGATTATTATGTCCAGTCGCGCCGCGGCAATCGCCTGATGGACTTAGGGCTAAAGGAGGTGGCGCTCGCCTTCACCGCCGCGTCCTCCAAGTCCGACCAGCGCAGGATCGATCAGATACTGGGCCAACCGGGCGACGAGCAGTTCGCCGCGGCTTGGCTGCGCGAATGCGGTCACGACTGGGCGGCGGACCTGCTTTCTACGCAAGAGCCAAAGGAGCAAAGTTCATGACATCGCGCTTCATCATTCGCCCGCTTGGCCTGTGCGCCGCTGCGCTCGCATTGGCCATGACACCAGTACAGGCACTGGTGGTATATGACCCCACCAACTATGCCTCCAACGTGATGCAGGCGGCGCGGGCGCTACAGCAGATCAATAACCAGATCCGGTCGCTACAGAACGAGGCGGCCTCGCTTCTAAATGACACGAAAAACCTCACCAGTTTGCCGTTCAGCAGCCTTCAGGCGCTCCAGCAGCAGGTGCGGCAGACCCAGCGTCTGCTGGGGCAAGCACAGCGCTTGGCCTATGACGTGACCCAGATCGAGCAGGCCTTCTCCACCAAATATGGCGATATAGCGCTGTCGAGTTCAGACGCCGATCTGGTCGCCGGCGCCCGGGACCGTTGGTCCACCAGCGTCGATGCGTTCGAGGATGCGTTAAAAGTCCAGGCCGGGGTGGTCGGCAACATCGACGGCACCCGGACCTCGATGGACGATCTTGTTTCAGCCAGCCAGTCGGCATCGGGCGCGTTGCAAGCTGCCCAGGCCGGGAACCAGCTTGTCGCGCTCCAGTCCCAGCAACTGGCCGATATCACCGCCATGCTCGCAGCGCAGGGCCGCGCCCAGACGATCGAAGCAGCACGCGCAGCCACTGCGGAGGCGGAGGGCCGCGTCCGATTCCAGCGCTTCATGGCGCGTTCGGGCCAATAGGATGCGGAGCGGACGCTTGGCGCTGGCGGGCCTCGCAGGCGGTGGCATGCTGACGGTTGCAGTGCTCACGGTCATGCACCAGCAGCGAGGCACGCCCACTGAACAGATACCGCCGATGCCGGTGTCGACCGAGCGCCGCGCGGCCGCCCTTGTTCGCTGTCGGCACGTCACGGCACAGGATCCAACCTGCGAAGCGGCCTGGGAAGCCGAGCGACGCCGCTTCTTCGGTACAGAGGATAGCGGCAGCGCCCGATCCGATCTGCAGGAGCGTGCCGGATATGAATGATGTCGGCGTCATCGACGGGTTCCTCGCTACCTTCACGGCCTATATCGATTCCGGTTTTGGCCTTCTAGGCGGGGAAGTCGGGTTTCTTTCGACCACGCTGATCGCAATCGACGTGACACTTGCCGGGCTGTTCTGGGCATGGGGTGCCGACGAGGATGTCCTGCAACGCTTGGTCAAGAAGACGCTCTATATCGGCTTCTTCGCCTTCATCATCGGCAACTTCTCGTCGCTCTCGCAAATCCTGTTCCAGTCCTTTGCCGCGCTCGGCCTCAAGGCCAGCGGCGCCAGCATCGGCCTCGCCGAGTTCATGAAGCCGGGTAGCGTTGCGGCGGTTGGGCTTGATGCAGGCGAACCGCTGCTCACGTCCGCGTCCGAGATGATGGGGTTCACCTCGTTTTTCGCCAATTTCGTCCAGATCGCCGTGCTGCTGCTGGCCTGGATAATCGTAATCCTCGCCTTCTTCATTCTTGCCGTACAGCTGTTCATCACGCTGATCGAGTTCAAGCTGGTGACGCTGGCCGGGTTCGTCCTGCTGCCCTTCGCCTTTTTTGGGCGGACGGCATTCATGGCGGAGCGGGTGCTTGGCCATATCGTATCGAGCGGCATCAAGATCCTGGTTCTCGCCGTCATCACCGGCATCGGCACGGGACTGTTCGACCAGTTCATCAATGCGCTGGGTGGAACCGCGCCGACTGCGGAACAGGCCATGTCGATTGCGCTCGCCTCATTGGCGTTGCTGGGTCTGGGCATATTCGGCCCCGGCATCGCCAACGGCATCGTCACCGGAGGTCCGCAGCTTGGTGCAGGCGCAGCGGCGGGTACGGCAATTGCAGCCGGCGCCACCCTGGCCGGCGGGGTCGCAGGCGCACGGCTCGCGGCCGGCGCTGTTGGAGGGGCCGTAGCGAGCGCATCGAGCACCGCTGCCCGTGCGGCCGGATCGACCAGCGCCACCTATAGCGCCGGTACAGCGGGCAAGAGCGGGGGAGACGCCGTCGCGGGCGGGATCGGTGCGTTGGGAAGAGCGGCCGGCTCTGCCGCTACTTCCCCACTCCGCCGCGCTGCCGATGCGATGAAGCAAAGCTTCGAAGCGGGGAAATCGGGCGCATCGACGAACAGTGGTGGCACGCAAATGCTGCGTGCATGCAGTGCCCGATGCCATTTCGCTTCGGATCGTCGCAATGCGCCTGGTTTTGCGTAACTGGTCTTCGCTATCGCAAGATCGCCCGCGCTTCGAACCGTCTTCCGAGACGGTACAGGATCATGCCGCATAGACAGGGCGCGCGCCTGCGGTGCTGCGTATCGATATGGTCTTGCCCTTATGTTCTTCATTTGTTCTAATGCTGCACATGGAACATGATTCTCTTTGGGTAGCCCAGAACCTGCTGGCGGCACCAGCCTGGGCGCGTGTGGCATTGTCGGCTCCCAAACCGCAACTGCGCGAGCAGGCGGCGGTGGAGCTTGCCCAGGCGATGATCGCGGCATTGGCCCGTCCGCCCGTCATCCACGATCCGCGTCAGATGTCGCTGCCGCTCTAACGTGTCGGCCGACCTGACGATACGGACGCGACCGATTATAAGCCCTGCCGCCATCATGCGCGATATGATCTTCGCTTCAAGCCGGACTGAGGATGAGCGCCAAAGCGCCGTTGCGGATTTACAGATTGGCGCAGATACGGATCGCCGTGTCCGCGCCAATCTGTAAATCCGGGGCGCCATCGGGCGCCCCGGAAGCGGCCCGGCTCATCGCGCCTGCGCGAAGGCCTGGGCCGCTGCATCGGCCGATGCAAATGTCCTGCAGCTCAACAGTCCATGGGCATTGCCGTCGCCATCGACGATGAAGATCGCGACGAACCAGCGTCCGTCCAGAAAGCCGTGCGCTGCGACACGATCGAGGTCCAGATTGTCATCCTGCGTGACATAGAAGCCGATCCAGCGTTCGCCGACACGGGCGTCCCAATGGATGTCGATCTCTTCGGCTTCCATCAAGCGGGCCGCGAGGGCTTGCCCCGCGCCGCGGCCGAATTCCAGTTCAAGGCCTGCGACCAGAGCCGCCATGACGCAATCCGATGCAAGGGCAATGGGCTGAACGATGCTCATGAGAATGTCTCCTTGTGCTTGCGCCCTCGCCGATCGAGGACCGGCATGGAGGGACGGGCGCCGGAAGGCTGTCAGGGCCGCCGCGCGTCAGCGCGCGCCGCGCCAGCGGGCGCGAGGGGGAGCCGATTTGCGAAGCCAAATTGGGGGGAACCTGCGAGCTTTGAAAGCCGCGCCGCCGCCCGTCAGGATGGGAAGGTTTCGACGCGCCACCCTCTCCCTTCAACCAAGAGGGGCCGTCGGCGGCGCCGACGCTTCCGCAGCGGCCTTTTCTGCAAGATCGCCGATCGACGCTGCCGGATGAAGACCTGAGCGACTGGAAAGGCGATTGGCCAGACGCCTGCGCGCTGGCCGATCGCGGCGCTTGCCGGGAAACCCCGCGCCGGGAGGGCGCGGGGCCGTTCGTCCTCAGACGTCGGGGTTCCAGATGAGAGCGTAGCTGTTCTCATCGTCCTGGCCTGCGGCGCGGCCGAGATTGGCGTAGATGGTGCGCGCGCCCAGTTCCGGGGCCGCCATCGCGACGCGGATATATTCGCGGCCCGACACCTCGCCGGTGCGAATCCAGCCCCCGCCCAGTTCCGAGCCGCCCGAGAGGATGCG
Source organism: Sphingobium sp. KKT206 (assembly GCF_055640555.1). Lineage (NCBI taxonomy): Bacteria > Pseudomonadati > Pseudomonadota > Alphaproteobacteria > Sphingomonadales > Sphingobiaceae > Sphingobium > Sphingobium sp. KKT206. Next base: position 2,468,894 of record NZ_CM145764.1, on the reverse strand, counting down.
ATAGTCGGGCTGATCGCCGCTTTTGCCCCGATTGGGAATGATCTCGATCTCGGCGCGAACCGCCAGGGTCTTGAGGACACCCTTGAAACCGCCATTGTCGAGGCGCTGAACGTAACCGATGGCTGGCATGTCAAATCTCCTTGGGTCTATGCCCTTGCGGCCGATCCGCCGGGCGTGCGGACCGTCAGGCAGCGCGCTGGGCGCCCCCGAACCGGCAGGCCGAAGCGTCGAGCGGAGGACCGGAGGCACGCTGCTATTTGCAAGCGAAGCGGCCGCGAGGAGCCGGAACGGCGGGGAAATAGAAGCGAGGCGATGGTTTTGAGGGGCGCACGAGACGCTGCCAGGTCAACGCACTTCACCCGGCCAGTGGCCGCAAGGGCAGCAGGACCATGGCCATGGCGACTGTACCATCCGTTAGCAGTCGGCACGCCATGGCGAGGATGGTGGGTTCGATCCGGTGCGCGCGCAACAGCAGCTTTCCCGTCAGCGAACCGGGGGCCATGCCCATCCGCCTTCTTCCGGTCCTGCCTGCCGGGCGGAGCGAGCCGCACGCGCGGGTTCGCACGATTGCGATATGGCTCGTCCATGCGGCCCCCGCTGCGTTCGCCCGCCCTGGCGCTGCACCCGCCTGCCCTGCTGCCGCATGGGCCGCCACTGCCGTAACAGCGACGATGCGCTATGCCTCCGACAGCGACATTGTTCGTCGCGGAAGCGGGGAACGCATCCCCGCGTCCTTCCATAAGCAAGCCCATCCCGCCGACGCACGGAAAAGCAGGCGGCCCAGCCTGAAGCCGCGCCACGAACCGCAATGGGGGAACGCAGAAATTTGCCGCCGTGAAATAGGCCATGATGGCCTCATAGCTGCCTAGCCGCTTGGCCCGGTCCATGGTGATGACGACGTCGTCGTCTTCGTCGGCACCATATAGCCTGACTTCCCCCGTCCCGATGAACACGGCGCGCTCCGGGCCGAACTGCGCCGCGCTGCCGCCTGACCAGCGGGCGAATGGCAGGCCATGGGCGACACAGAAGCCCTCCAGCCGGTCGACCCGCCCCCAAGCGACCTCCTGGGCGTAGAGCGAGAGCGGCCCATCGGCAGGAAAGTCGTCGGCCGTGAAGGGTTCAGCGTCACAATCGAGGGCCAGACCCTCGCTTTGAACGATGGCAAGAAGATCGTCGCGCAGGGCAGCGGACAGATCGCCGCCGAGCGTGATGGAAAGCGAAACCCGATCTACCATGATGAAACTCCCAAGAGGCGCGCCGCCGCCAGAAAGGAGGCGGCGCGCAGATTTTTCGATTGCGGACGGCAAGCGGGCGGCGGCGCAGCGCCGCCCGCAGGAACAGATCAGGCGGCAAGGCGCTCGATCCCTTCCTCCCGGTTGCCCGGCAGCGGAACGACGTTGCCCGGTGCGCCCGGATCGGGCTGGGGCTCATCATGCCCCTGCATGGCCGCTTCGACCCGCGCGTGAGCGGAAACCGTTCCGACCCCGCCCCGTTGCGAATAGGCCGATGGTGGGAACTGCATCCAGCGCGGCACCCAGCGATCCTTCCTGTCGCGTCCGTTGGTGCCGTCGAGCGCATCGCGCACGATGATCTTCAACGTCTTGGCCTTCTCGCCCGCATTGGCGGTCGCGATGGCCGGGTCGGTGACGTCCGCGACCAGATGCCCCAATATCTCGCGGTCGCGCATAGCGGAGAAAAAGGCCTCGTCCGCCTGCCAATAGTCCGCCATGTCGATGTTGATATGGAGGCCGACCGCATCGACGGCGGCGCTGCCGCTGGCGAGGCTTTCGCCCATGACGATGGCGATCACATCCATCACCTGGGCATCGTCGAGGTCGAGCAGGCGCAGGAAGACCGCGACAAGACCGGTATCGGGACCCAAACCCTCGCCCTCGCCGCCGATGACGGTCGGTTCTTCCGCGTCTAAGCCCAGCAGGTCCAGCACCTTGCGACGCATATGGTCGAAATCCGCCTCTCCCGACGCATTTTCGATGCTCAGCGCGACAAGGTCGTTGCGGCTGGTCTGCGGCTCGACGCGGATCGCCCAGAGGCTGGACCCGACGATGGCATGGGCGACCATGAGGCGCAGCGCGACCGAGGGATGGCCGGTCAGGGCCGCGCGAACGGCGGCATGGCGATGCAGGTCGAGATAGGTCTGCATGGTCGAGGTGATTTCGGGGCGGGCGACCTTGCCCCCCGAACCGCTGGCCTGTCCCTTGGCGATCCGCTCGGCTTCCTTGCGGCTCAGATAGCCCTCATGGAAGGTGACTTCGCCTGTGCCACGTACATCGACATAGATGCGACCACCATGGCGCTTGCTGGCCTTCACATATTCCCAGGTCGAGAAATGCTCGGCGGGCGGCACGATCACGACATCGTTCCAGCCCTCGTCCAGATAGGCTTCGCGCCGGGCGTGGATCGCGGCGTCCTGCGCGGCCCAGAAAGCAGTGGGATCGGCAAAATAGCTGTCCTCGCCGAACAGGTCCGCAATCACCGAAAGTCCGCTCGCCTCAATGTCGAACAGCGCATGACGGGTGCCGATGGACTGGCCGCCCGTCAGCCATGCCTTCAACTGATGGCCGACCGGCGCATAGGCTTCCTCGTCATCCAGCAGGGCAAGCCATGATTTTTGCTGGCTCTTGGACGCAAGGGTCAGGTGGCGGACGGTCGCCCGGTCGATCTCGTCTGTGGCATAGAGGCGGCGGATGCGGGGCAGAAGATTGCCCAGCGCCAGCACCCGGCGCACGGTGAGTTCGGGCAGGCCGAAGGTTGCGGCGATATCGTCGGTCCTGCGGCCTTCCTTCACTAGCCGGGTGAAGCTCTCCCACTGGGTCACCTCGTCAGCATCGCGCCGGGCCATATTCTCGATCATCGAGGCTTCGACCGCATCGGCGTCGTCCCCGTCTTCAAGTATGGCGCAGGGCAGCGAGGCGATTTCGCTGTCAGCCTCGCCCATGGCGCGCCTTTCTTCCGCGACGATCAAAGCGGCGTGAAAGCGGCGGGAACCGGCAATGATTTCGAACGCACCGGGCGTGCAATTCGGTCGGACGATGACCGGCTGGATCACGCCGCGCTGGCGCACGGTCGGCAATATGTCCGACACATCGGGAACGCTCTTGGAGAAGCGCATATTGGCCTTGCTGACACAAAGCTTGTCGAGCGGGATAAAATCGAGTTTCATCAGTTTCACTCCTTGTGAGTGCCGGGCCGTCGATCTTTCGCGAGTTGGGCGGCCCGGCTTTACGGAAATGCGGCGTTACGCGCCGCGCGTCATCCTGCCGTCCCGTGGGCGGGATCGGTCGGAAGGTCGGGAGCCGCGTCGGTCGCGGCGCGGATCAAAAGCTGCTCGGCATGGATGATCGATCCGGCGCGCCGCGCGGTATCGGCCCAGCGGGACAGGGGATGGTGGCTATAAAAATCCTCGTCACGCTCGATCCGCATCCCGTAGGGCAATCGGACACTCTGAATTTCAGTCAGCGAGAAAACGCCCATCTCCGGGCAACCAAAGCGAAGATCGGCAAGGCCGAACAGGGTGTCGTCGTCGCCATAGAGTTCAGTCGCCAGCCATGTGCCTGCGCCCAGCGGATTGAAGAATTTGACGAGCGGGACCGGGTCGAAGCGCATCTCCTGCGCCTGCGCGGCGGCGCTATTTATGGCATTGGCGCGCAGCGCATAGCGAAGGTCCGGGGTCAGGACGATCATGCCGCCCTCCGTTCCAGAGCGGCGCAGGTCTGCGCCGGGAGCAAAGTGCCGCCCTCGTCCCCGGCCGCCATGTCGATTTCGATGTCGAGGTCTTGGCTTGCGTCGCGATGCCGCGACAGCAGCCATTCCGCCGCCTTGCTGGCAGCGCCCGCCGCGCGGAAGATGGCGCGATTGTCCTCGCGCAATATTTCCAGCCAAGAGCCGATATAGTCGGCATGGCGGACGGTCGGCATGATACCAAGCGCGGCGCAGAGGAAGGCTGATCCCATTTCGGCGATCAGTTCCTCGCGGGCATAATCCTTGCTGCCGAAGACGTTTTTGAGGTTGCGGTCGAGGCGCGAGGGGTGGCCGGTCGCGTGGGTCAGTTCGTGCAGGCAGGTCCGGTAATAGTTGATCTGCTCGTAAAATGCAGGCTGGGGCGGCACCTGCACCATGTCGAGCGAGGGCATGTAGAAAGCCTTGTCCCCGCCAATACGGAAATCCACGCCGCTTGCCGCGATCACGGCCTCCGCAACGGGCACGATCTCCCGTTCGGGCAAGGGGGAAGGTTCGGCCGCAAGGCCGGGCCTTAGCCCTTCGCATTGCGCCACGTTGAAGACGGTAAAGCGTTTGAGGAAGGCGACCGACTTGGCTTCCTCGCCGCTCGTCCTTGCCCTTTCCTTCTCCGCGTCGGGGGTGAAGCGGTCGACATAAACGACGGTCACACCCTTCTCACCCTTGGAGACGCATCCGCCCGCATCCTGCGCCTGTTTGAAGGTCAGCCAGCTTTGGGAAGGATAGCCCTTCTCAATGGCGGCACCCCACAGGATCAGGATATTGACGCCTGAATAGCAGCGGGCCGTCAGCGCGTTGCGCGGCAGGCCGGGGGCCAGCGCGCCTAGCGCCATGTCGGTGCCAGACGATGCCCAAGGCTGCACCCATGGAAACCGCCCCTCCTCAAGCTGGGTGACGATCTTGGCCGTCACCTCGTCATAAAGATTGGTGCGTTCGGGCTGGGTGTCCTCGGTGCGACGCTGCGGCCTTGCGCGAACGCTGGTGTTACGAGCCATGTCCTGTCCTCCTGCCTGCCCAAAAATATGAGGCTCCCCGGAAAGCGGGGGTGGGCGGCGAAACGCGACTGGAAAGGCCCGCCCCGGCGGGCGCAGGCACCGCAAGGGCGAAACGGCAGTGGAGCACCCGCAAGCGCAGCGCAGCGGGTTGCCGGCGCATGCCAAGGGCCTAGGAGGGAGCGCCGCCTACTCCCGCGTCCTGGGAGAGGCTCACCTCAAGACGCCGCCGCGCGTCAGCGTGGCGTCCGCATGTCGGCGCGCGAGCGGCCGAGACCGCGCCAGCGATCGTTACCGAATGGACCAGACCGCCCGAGGGCTGGGTGCCGGGGCCGATAGGCAGCGGCATAGAGCGCGACCGGTCACGGGGGGCGCCATCACTTCCTGAAATACGACGATAACCGGTATCGCAACGGCGAGCATGGGGCTCGCTAGGACCCCTCGGAATCCCGGCAACGCCCATCCTTGGCAAGATCTCCAATGCAGAAGCGGCACCACTTCGATTTTGCAGACGCCCGGTCCCCATGTGGTCGCGCGTCGTTCGCCCAATCGCGCCGTGCACGCTTGGGTAATTAAACTCATTGCTCACCTGTCCGACAGATATATTCTTCCACCTGTTCATCGAGATGCACGCGTAGAAAACGATATAATAGCGTGACATTCTTACTATAAAAATCGACAAAATATAATAATCTGGAGAGATATCATGAACAGGGGATGTTGGAATTCGACGTCATACGCTATTTTATTGATGAACACTGGTGCTGCTATAATGTCTGACAAAGCAAGCGCGCAGACGGTTGGCGAAGCCGCTCAAGTTGCGGATCGAGACATCGTCGTTACTGCTCGCAAGCGAGAGGAGACCTTGATTTCTGTCCCTGTAGCAGTAACGGCGGTAACCTCCGCGCAACTGGAACAACGCGGCGTCAACTCCATAGATGGACTGGCACGACTGGTCCCCCAACTGATCGTGGGAGAGGGCGGCGGTACGATCCAGGGCGGTAATATCGTCCTGCGCGGCATCAGTGGCGCTGATTCCAATCCCTTTGCGGACCAGGCCGTTTCCTTCAACATCGATGGCGTTCAGATTGCGCGTGCGAGCGTGCGACGGATGGCTGAAATGGATGTCGCCCAAGTCGAAGTCCTGAAAGGACCCCAGGCGCTCTTTTACGGAAAGAACAGCCCCGGCGGCGTGATATCCATTCGCAGCGCCGATCCCACCTCATCCTGGACGGGGAAGATCGCCAGCAGCTACGAAATGGAGGCCCGCGAATTCCGCGGCGATGGATTTATTTCGGGACCGTTGACGGACAGCCTGGGCTTTCGCCTGGCCGCCTATGGGTCGACCATGAAAGGTTGGGTGAAGAGTCAGATTCCGGCGAACGCCCCGCTTCAGCCCGCCCATGCCCGTTCGCCCGAACAGAATGAGTTTGCCGTTCGCGGCACATTGAAGTTCGACGCATCCGACAGCTTCGATGCGCGTCTCAAATTGACTTATAGCAAGCGGACTGGCGATAGTTCGGCCGCGAACCTCCAGTTCGTCGATTGTCCGCTCGGCGCTCCCCAGACAGGCGGCGTGGATGATTGCCGGGCGAACGGCACGGTGTCTTCGGCTGATGCCGGCGCAAATTTTGCCGGACTCGACCCATCATTCGACGGCCGCGGAACATTTCTTACCCAGAAGCAAGTGCTCACAGGTCTGGAAATGAATTACCGGCCTTCCGACACGATCACGCTGACATCCGTCACGGGCTATTATTCGACGGCCCTGGATTCCGTCGGGAATTTTACAGCTTCTTATGTGCCATCGACCTATATTCACGGACGAAACTATCTTTCGATCGATGAATTTTCGCAGGAACTTCGCGTGGCGAGCGGCTTCGATGGGCCATTCAATTTTACCGCCGGCGGCCATTTTCAGGACTCGCGGGTCAAGGCCGGTGCTCACAGTTTCCTCAATGCCAATGCGCCGGTGGAAATACTCGAATATCTGCTCAAGCAGGATGGCTTGGGCTATTCTGCTTTTGCCCAAGGGTCGTTCGACATATTGCCGACCCTCGAATTTTCCGCCGGCGGACGCTATTCTCATGAACGGAAGAAACTGCCGTTCATCGCGACGGACACCACGCGCAATCCAGCCAATCCACCGGTCGAGCAGACAGCCATCGTCGCCAAGCGAAGCTTCAATAACTTTTCGCCGGAATTCACGCTGTCGTGGCGGCCGAGCAAGGACATGACGGTCTATGGTTCGTACAAGAAAGGCTTCCTGTCGGGAGGCTTCAACTCGGGCGCCGCCAATTTCGCCACCAATCTGTCCTACGACCAGCAACTGATAAAGGGCTTTGAAGGAGGGGCTAAAGTCGCCCTGCTCGACGGAACGCTGCATGCCAATCTGGCGCTTTATTCCTACAGGGTCACAGGCCTGCAGGTGACGGTGACCACGGGTGGGGGCACGGTTCAGGAACTGCGTAACGCCGGCGAGGTCAGTTCAAAAGGCATCGAGTTCGATTTCAGCTATCGCCCGCCGGTCGACGGGCTCAGGATCGATGGGGCACTGTCCTATAATCGTGGCCGCTATCTCGACTATCAGGCGACATGCTATCGCGGGCAGAATGCCAATTCGCCGGTGCCCTGTCTCAATCAACTTAATCGCGTCTCTGGCAACATGGCGTTGCTGCAGGATCTGAGCGGGACGGAATTGCTGCGCGCCCCGGAATTTGCAGGCAATCTGAGCGCCGACTATCATGTTGCGGTGGGGAATGGCCTGGAACTGGGGCTCGGCGCGGACATGACGTACAGCGACAGCTATCTGACCGACGCATCCTCAAAGGCGGCCGGGCGCTCGCCCTCCTACGCCCTGCTGGGTGCCTCTGTCCGCCTCGGGCAACAGGATAACGGCTGGCAAGTGGCGCTCATCGGCCGGAACCTGACCAACAAATATTTCTGGACGCGCAGCATCGACAATCCCTTCTCCGGCACGCCGGCTTCGGGCGGCACGACCGCAGGTGTTCTGGGCGATACGGTCGGCCCGATTACGAGGGGACGCGAACTGATGCTGCGGCTGAGCTATAGCTTTCGTTGAACGGCGCTGCCGCGCCGACGCGCTTACCCAGTCGGCTTTACTGACAATAAGAGGACAGATTGTGGCATTTTCCCATGGCTATGCGGCACTCGCGCGAAACGCGTGCGTGGAGCCCTTCGAATTCGAACGCAGGTCGCTGGGTCCAAATGATATCGCGGTCAGCATCCTGTTTTGCGGCATCTGTCACAGCGACCTTCATGCGATCGACAATGACTGGGGCTTCCACAGCTATCCGCTGGTGCCAGGGCACGAGATCATCGCCCGCGTCACGGCGATCGGGGCGGGCGTCGAGAAGTTCAGCATCGGCGATATGGTCGGCATCGGTACGGTGGTCGATTCATGCCGTACGTGCGAACCTTGCAGCGATGGTGAGGAGATATATTGCGAGACGGGCGCCACGCCGACGTTTGGCGGGGCGGACCGTCACGGGACGATGACCTATGGCGGTTTTTCGAACGACTATGTCATCGACGAACATTTCGCAGTGATGATCCCGCCGCTGCTCGATCCAGCCCATGCCGCACCATTGCTTTGCGCTGGCATCACGACCTATTCGCCGTTGCGCCGCGCCAATCTTCAGTCTGGCCACAAGGTCGGTATCGTTGGAATGGGGGGGCTGGGTCATCTCGCCGTGAAATGGGCAAAGGCTTGGGGCGCCCAAGTCGTTGTTTTCACCACGACAGCAGCGAAGGCCGCAGACGCCCTGCGCTTCGGCGCTGATTCGACTGTGGTTTCCAGCGATTTGGAGCAGATGGCCAGCCATGGCGGAAGCTTTCACTATATTCTCGATACGGTTTCCGCACCGCACGATCCAACGCCCTATTTGGGGCTGCTCAAGCTGGACGGCACTCTTTGCATGATCGGGATGCCTGCCGAACCACTCTCCATAAGTTCGATGATGCTCGCCTGGCGTCGATTGATCGTTACCAGTTCGATGACGGGCGGGATTGCCGAGACGCAGGAGATGCTCGATTTTGCGGCGACTCACGGCATAAAGCCCGAAATCGAACGGGTCGGCAGATCGCAGATCAACGAGGCATTGGACCGGCTCAGGAGAAATGATGTGCGCTATCGATTTGTCATCGACATGGGCGCCGATCTCGTCGAGCATCCGTGAATGCGCCAACTGTCCACCTGCTGGTCGGGGAGGGCTGACAAGACCCTGTCGAAGGGGACAGCGCTATCGGAAATAGGGATTAGCGTGGTGTGGTGAACAGACCCGCAGGTGCCGTAATAGTCGGCGACGAGACGGGCAGCAATGAGGAGGGAGCAAGCGCCAGCTGATGTCCTGTGCGGATGAAACTTGGCGTCTCAGGGCTATGACCAGCATCCGCATGGACCCAAAGACCTTCGCCGTCGGTCGCCCCAGCGCCGAACTGGACCGCCATGTTGCCGATGCACTGATCGACGCTACCGTCTCCCTGCTGCACGACAAGCCCCGGGGTGAGATCACGGTGAGAGAGATCGCTGCCGTCGCGGGGGTCAACAAGGCCATGATCGGCTATTATTTCCAGAACAAGGACAATCTGTTCCTTGCTCTGGTCGATCATCTGCTCAAGCGGCTGAGTGACGCCTTCTGCATTATCGAAAAGAGTATCGAGAAGATCGATCTTCAGGAGCGCAACCCCACCCGGATCATCATTGAGTCCATCATCGAGACCTATTCGGAGCATTCCGTGGGCCTGCGGCTCCTCATCACGGAAATCCAGTTCAATTCCCAACTCAAGCAGCTTTATGTCGAACAGCTCTGCTCGCGGCCGACACGCGTGCTCAAACGGATCATCGGTCGACTGGTGACACTGGGCTATTACCGCGCGGATCTGGACCCGAACTTCACGACCTTCACCATCGAAATTCTGCTCTGCCAGCTCATCATGAACGAGAATGTGATGGAGCCGGCATTCGGCTTCTCGCCGGGCCGGGAAACGACACAGAAGTGGGTCGACTATCTCGTCGAGATATTCGACCGTGGTTTCCGGCCTATCGCAGCCTTGGGTAATTAATCCGATTGCCCGGTAGCGGGCACGAGCAGATAAACAGTTCAAGGCCACCGCCTTGGGAATGAATCGTCCCCTAGTCGTCAACTGTTCACGAAAATGAGCAGTTGAAACTAAGAATATTGATGAAATCCCTCAAATTATCGATCTGGTAGCTGAGTCCTGTATTCAGCTAAATCATAACCAATAAATTGGAGAGATGACTGTCATGTCTGCTCTGGATAAATTGCTGTCCCTGATTGGGGATGTTAATGTCTACGACAACGGCCCAGACAATTTGGCTGAATTGCAACTCCACGCAGCGCGGGAACGCGTGAAGCAGCGGCGGGGCCAGATCGCGGTCCTCGACAAGCGCGCGCATGATACCGGCGTGGACGCAATCGACTCGTTCGACGACCTCGTGCCGCTGCTTTTTTCCCATACTAACTATAAAAGCTATCCCGAAAGCCTGGTCGACAATCAGAGATGGGAGATGATGAATCTCTGGCTGCAGAGCCTTTCCACTCGCAAGATTTCTCAGGACATCGATATGCGCGGCGTTCAGGATGTCGATGACTGGATGGTGCGGTTGCGCGAGGCTGGACATTATGTTTTTGCGTCAAGCGGGACCTCGGGCAAATCGTCTTTTCTCAACCAGACCGAAGTCGATCGCGAGCGCACGTTTACCGGTCTGTTGAACGGGACCATATGGCAGGCGCCTTCGCTCAACCCCAATGCCGACCGCCCATGCTACTGCGGCGTCCCGCGCCATAGTCCCCATCGCTTTTCGGAAATTCAACAGGCCATGGCCGTTGCGATCGGCGCGCCCGGGGATATTCATTTCCTCACGGACATACCGACACGGGCGGCCGATACCAATTATATGGGCAGGCTGCGGACCCAGATTGCGCAGGGCAAGGCCGCACCGGAAGAAGTCGAGGAATTCGAGCGCAAGACACGCGAGAAATCCATGGCGGTGCGGGGAGCCATCACGCAATTCTACGATAATATCCTGGAAAATCGCCATCGGCCGATCTTCCTGCATACGCTTTGGCCCTATTTCCACGAACTGGCCGAACATGCCGGGGCTAAGGGCATAAAGGACGGCGATTTCCATCCCGATTCAGTCATAATGTTCGGGGGTGGGCTGAAGGGCGCGCAGTTGCCCGAAGGCTATCAGCAGCGGGTCTATGATTTCTTCGCCCTGTCGCAGGACAATATCGCACATACCTATGGCATGGTCGAAATGCAGGTTCCCTTGCCCTATTCCAGCAAAGCGGAGGGATATGTGGTCCCCCCCTGGGTCATCCCCCTCGTGCTTGACCGGGACGGAACCAAGCTCCTCAATCACGCGACCGGGAGCAAGTTGGTGGAAGGCCGGATGGCCTTTCTCGACCTCTCGCTCGAGGGCCGCTGGGGCGGCCTCATTACCGGGGACAAGGTTAGCGTGAGATTCGACGATGGCGCGCCGATCGTCCAGTCCATCACGCGTTATCAGGATCTGCCGGAGGGAGACGACAAGCTCTCCTGCGCCGGCACTATCGACAGTTATGTGAGAGGATCGATTAATGGCTGACACATTGGAAATGACACCTGCGGCCACCGCGCGCCTGCGGGTTCCGCATTTCATTCGCGGCACCTATGAGACGGGTGAAGATGCGGTCTACCGGTCGCGGGACCTGGGCGGCGAGTTCACGACGCCGGCGCTTCGGCTGGACCGTCTGATATGGCCCAGGAGCGAACCAGGCCCAGCCTTCGATACGCCGATCGCCGAAATCGTCGATCTTCTTGTGGAGCTGGGGCAACGGCTGGCGTTCGACTCCAACATCTATCTGCAGGAAGCTGCTGCGATGTCGGCGAAGGCGTCGCCGCTCGGTCAGCGGATCGTCGAAAACACCTATATGGACATACCCAGGATATTCGACAGATCCGCTTTGATGGCCGACATGGAGATCGTCGGCGCTGCCGCCCTTGACGGCTGGCAGGCGAGCGAGCGGGGCGGGCACCATCATGTTCGTGCTTTTCCGTCCAGGATGGTGCACGTCGTAGCCGGCAACTCGCCCATGGTATCCGGGCTCACGATCGCCCGCGGCGCGCTCAGCAAAGGCGTGCATCTGATCAAGTTGCCCTCCAACGACCTGTTTACCGCGACCGCGATTCTCCGGACTCTGGCGGATATCGACAAGGATCACCCGGTCGTACGCTCGTTCAGCGCAGCCTATTGGCCAGGGGGCGACGAGCGCGTCGAATCGGGTATTTACCGTGCGCAATATTTCGACAAGGTCGTCGCCTGGGGCGGCGAAGCATCGATGCGGCACATTCAGCAATATATAGGCCCCGGCCTGGAACTCATTTCCTTCGATCCCAAGACCTCGATGTCACTGATCGGCAAGGAAGCCTTTGCCTCCGAAGAGACACTCAAAGCGGTGGCCTGGCGAGCGAGCGCCGACGTCAAGGTCTGCAATCAGGATGCGTGCGTGGCTTCGCGCTTCCAGTTTATCGAGGGCAGCGTCGAGGACGCCGATCGCTATTGCGGCCACTTGCTCGAGGCTCTGGGTGAGGATTCGCGCTATGGCGATGGGCAGGGGCCGTTGCCGACCGCTGAATTGAGGGATCATGTGGAGGGCGTTTCGATGCTGGAGCCTATGTACCGCGTGTTTGGCCGGCCCGATGGGCGCGGGATGGTCATTCGCTCCCAGGCGCCGGTCGATTTCCACCCTTCCGATAAGACGGTCAATGTCGTGGCGGTCGACAATCTCCGGCAAGGGGTCCTCCGCGCGAACGTCGCAACCCAGACGGTCGGTGTCTATCCCAATGGCCGAAAAGCCGAGTTCCGCGATGCGCTGGCGAGCGCAGGCGTGCAGCGCGTCGTCCCGCTCGGCGAAGCCATGGAGAGTTCGCTGGGTCGACCGCATGATGCCTTCTATCCGTTGCACAGGTTCGTCCGGTGGGTAGCGGACGAGGGGGAAGACTGAAGGCACGATCTGGCTCGATATGCGATTGCAGGGGCTTGGCCAGTACCTGCAATCGTCATTCCCAACGTGTGACCAGCAGCAGCCGACGAGAAATCCGACGTTCCGCAGAGCAGTCACCCCCCTAGGTGACAGCGGTCCATCCCTCCTGACACTAAAGAATATGACATAGACCCCAAGGAGGGGCATGTCAGGAGAGGGGTACCATGAAGCACCAGTTCCACACGTCTGCGGCGATCATCGCGTTGACAGGGTCGTCGATCCTGATGGCGGCTCAGGCCAGCGCTCAGACCGATGGTGCGCCCGCGCAGGCCGAGCAGCCGGCCGCCGACCAATCCGGCTTGGGTGACATCATCGTCACAGCGCAAAAGCGTGAGCAACGCCTCAACGATGTGGGCGTCAGCGTTTCGGTCGCATCAGCAACCCAGCTTCAGAGCGCTGGTGTCATAGATGCAGAAGGGCTTGGTTCGATCGTCCCGGGCTTTACTGCCTCGACCAGCGTCTTCGGCCCGCCGGTATTCTCGCTGCGCGGCGTCAATTTCAACTCCTTCCAGGCATCTGCTCCCCCAACCGTCAGCTCGTACATCGACGAAGCCGCCCTGCCTTATCCGGTAATGGGACAGGCATTGTTCCTGGACGTCGAGCGCGTCGAAGTGCTCAAGGGCCCCCAAGGCACCCTGTTTGGCCAGAACGCGACTGGTGGCTCGATCAACGTGATTGCGGCCAAACCCACCAAGGATCTCTCCGCCGGCTTCCGCGTGGACGTCAATCGTTGGGGCGAAACCAATGCGGAAGGCTTCGTCAGCGGCCCCTTGTCGGACACGTTGCTTGCGCGCGTTGCGGTCCAGACCACGCAGTTCGGCGGCTGGCAGCGTGGCTATTATCTCAACAACCAGAAAAATGGCGATCAGAACAAGATCGCTGGCAGGCTGCTTCTGGACTGGACGCCCACCGACCGGCTTAAGATCTCGGTCAACCTGAATGCCTCGAAGGATCGCAGCGAGCAGCAGCAGGCCCAGGCATTCCTCATCCAGCCAGTGAATCCGGCCGCCGCTTCGGCAGCCCCGTTCCTGGCCTATCGGGATCATCTGCCGACCAACGCGCGCGACGCCGACTTCGACACGGGATATGACACGCGCGCCGACAGCTATACCTATCAAGGCGTGCTGCGGGCGGACTATGACATAAGCGAAGCGTTGACGCTGACTTCGATCACAAATTACATCAAGACGAGGTTCCGTTCGCCCCATGACCAGGACGGCACCGCCGTTCCTATGCAGCCCGCAACTGCAAAGGCGGATATTAAGTCCATCAACCAGGAAATTCGCCTGTCCGGCAACTATGCCGATGCGGGTATCAATTTTGTGCTTGGCGCGAGCTACGGCAAGGACGACATTACAGAAGGCGTGGCCAACGCCTATACAGGCTATACCGGCTTTCCGGCCAATTCGCCTGCCGAATGGAAATATGATCTCACCCAGCGGGGCGCCGCGGTATTCGGCAGCGTGGATTATGAGGTCGTCCAGGGCCTGACCCTGACGGCCGGGGCCCGGTACACGGAAACGAAGCAGACGATCGACGGCTGCACGTTCGACAAGGGCGGCACGCCCGGCATCCGGGGTATTTCGCAAGCGATCGTCGGCGCCATCAATCCGGCCCTGGCGGCTGCCTATGTCTCCGGAGGGTGCATCACGATCGACGACGGGGGCGGGAGCGCAGCCCCGACTTTCCTGCCCATCTTTGCGGACGGCGAGCAGAAGGAGCATAATATTGCTTGGCGCGGTGCCGTCAATTACAAGGTAACCCCGGACGTCCTGCTCTATGCATCGGTAAGCCGGGGCTTCAAGGCAGGCACTTTCCCGGTCATCGTCAACCTGTTCAATTCCGTCATCAAGCCGGTGAAGCAGGAAAAGCTAACCTCTTACGAGGCGGGCGCAAAGCTCACGCTGTTCGACAATCACGTCCAGCTCAATGCTTCGGCGTTCCACTATGACTATGTGAACAAGCAGTTCTTCTCGTTCCTGCCCGTCCTGCAGGGCGCGCTGGTGACGGCGACGCTGGTCAATATCCCCAAGTCGACCGTGGATGGCGCGGACATCGATATCACGGCGCAATTCGGGGGCCTGCGGCTGAACGGCGGCGCCACTTATATCAAGACCAAGGTTAGCAAATATGTCGGCTTCGACTTTGCAGGCGCGCCCCTCGATTTCTCGGGCAAGCAGTTCAACTATGCGCCGCCATGGTCCGCCAACCTGGACGCGGAATATAAGTTCGACACCGGCGGCGATATCTCACCGTTCGTCGGCGGCACCGTTACCTATCGGGACAAGACGTTTGCCGATCTGGGCGAAGGTGCTGACTTTGCAATGCCTTCCTACACGTTGCTTGACGCCAGGCTTGGTGTGGAATCGATCAACGGGTGGCGGGTCAGTATCTACGGCCGCAATCTGACGAACAAATATTACTGGAATTCGGTGGCGTCGGCAGGCGACGGCGCCGTCCGCTTCACCGGCGAACCCCGCACCTATGGGGCGAATTTCAGCTATCGTTTCTGATGGTGGGACAGGGAGGTCGATAACGGATCGGCCTCCCCGGCTAGGACGACATATGGACGCCGAAACTTTTCTGGGGGACGTCGCGATCGTGACCGGCGCGGCCGGTGGCATTGGGGCCGCGACAGCGAGGATGCTTGCCGCACATGGCGCCAAGATAGTCCTGACCGATATCAAACAGGCGCTCGGCACGCAGGTCGCTGCCGAGATCGGCGAGGCGGCGCGGTTCGTCGCGCATGACGTCGGCGACGGGTGCGACTGGAAGACGGTCCTGTCCGTGGCGGAAGACAGCTTCGGCCCGGTATCCATATTGGTTAATAATGCCGGCATCGCTCCGACGCCGACACCGCTTTTCGAGGTTAGCGAAGCCGATTATCGGCGTGTCATCGAGATCAACCAGATTTCCTGCTTTCTGGGCATGAAAACGGTCGCTCCCTCCATGATCGGTAGGGGTGGTGGCGCGATCGTCAATGTGTCGTCCGTGGCGGGCCTCAAGGCAGAACGCGGTGCGATCGCTTATGTGGCGAGCAAGTTTGCCGTGACCGGCATGACCAAGGTGGCGGCGCTCGATCTCGCCAAGGATAATATTCGGGTTAATTCAGTCCATCCAGGCCTTGTCGACACGCCAATGGTCCGTCCTGAAGGCGGGGCGGCCGCTTTCGAGCCAATCCTGCAATTCGCGTCCGGCTTGCCGATCCCGCGACCGGGGAGTCCTGCCGAGATTGCGAACCTCATCGTCTTTCTTGCATCGAAGTCGGCAAGTTTCCTGACCGGCGGCAGCTATGCCGCAGATGGTGGATGGACATTGTGATGGGCGATCCGGCACCGCGACTGGTGGGTAAGGTGGCGCTGGTGACAGGCGCGGCGCAAGGGATAGGGGAAGCCACGGTCGGCCGCCTGGCGTCCGAAGGCGCGCGCGTCCTATGCGTCGATCTCGATGAAAAGGTGCGGACTGTTGCCGAGGCCATCGGCAACCAGGCTTTCGCAACCGTCGGCGACGTGTCCGATGCGTCGGTGCTGCACGCCGCCGTGCGGGAAGCCGAGCAACGATGGGGCCGGATCGACATTCTGGTCAATAATGCCGGGATCGACGGAACGCCTGCCTTGCTGGCCGACGGGGAGAATGACGATTTTGACCGGGTGATCGACGTCAATCTGCGAGCCTGTTGGCTGGCGATGAAGCAGGTCCTTCCCGCCATGGTCGCGGGCGGCAGCGGCGCCATCGTCAATGTCGCATCCGTTGCGGCGCTGATCGGGTTCGAGACGCTGTCGATCTATTCGGCATCCAAAGCAGCGGTCGTCGGCATGACGAGGACAGCTGCTCTGGAATATGGACGCCACAATATTCGGGTGAATGCCCTTTGCCCGGGCGGCGTTCTCACGCCTCTCGCTCTGTCCTTCATGGACGAGGGAACGATGGATAGCTGGGCGGATAAACATGCTCTCAAGCGGTTCGCCCGGCCAGATGAAATAGCTGCCGCAGTGGCGTTTCTGGCCAGCGACGATGCCTCCTTCATCACTGGGGCCGCAATCCCGGTCGACGGCGGCATGACCGCTCACTGACCGACCATCCACGCACGAGGAACGTCATCCATGCCAACCGTTCGCGCACGCCGAATTATAGACGCTCCCGTCGCAACAGTTTGGGAGGCCATTCGAGATTTCGGGACGCATGCACGCTGGATCGAGCATCACCCGGTCATTTCGCTCGAAGGCGGCGATGGTTTGACCATCGGCGTGAAGCGCAGGGTGACTTATGGTGATGGATCCTGTTTCGACGAAGTGCTGACAGGCATGGATGATCGGACCTGGACGCAGGAATATGATGTTGTCGGCGACCTCCCGCTGCCCGTTTACAATGTTTACGGCGCCATGCAGCTCACGCCGGTGGGTGCCGAAGGCCCAACCCTGGTCGAGCGACGCCTGACCTACGATACGCCGCTGCCCGAGGACGAGGCGCGCGCGTTCGAGGCGAGCCGGTTCGCGCTGCTCTCGGACAGCCTCGATATCCTCGCCGCATTATTTGAATAACCGCGAAGGAATTGCCAACGTGCAGATACCTCCCTCTCCTTTTGATCTGACGCCCGACCTGCTGACGGCCATTGTCAGCCCCGTCATCCCAGGCGCCGGTGTCAGCGGCCTCACTATCGTCAAGTCGCATGAATATGGGGACGGGGACGTATCGACTTCGGCCCGCGCCACCGCGACACTGGATTACGCCGCAGGGGCTCCCGCCGGCTTGCCGCGGGACGTCATACTCAAACTGTCGTTCGATCCGGGCAAGAAGGGCACCGATGCCTGGTATTGCCAGTTGGACGGGCTCTTCGCGAACGAGGTCAATTTCTACAACCGCATCAGGCCGGGCCTGGCCATAGAGGCGCCAGGTTCGCTCGGCGGCCATTTCGATCCGGACACGAAGCGCTACCTCCTCATAATGGAGGATGTCACGAAGCGCGGCGCGACCTTCCCAAGCAATCTCGATGAGGTTGGCGTCGACAATGTTAAACGCATTCTGGACGCCATTGCCAAGGTTCATGCGACCTATTGGGAGAGTGATCGCTTTGCCGGCGACCTCTCATGGGTCGAGACCCATCTGAGTGGCGGCGTTGAGACCCATATGCGCAGCGTGATCCCGGAGGAAGGTATCCGCAGCCAGTTGGAACTGCATAAGTTCAAGCGGGAACTTCTGGAGCGGCTGGGTACGACAGAGCGCGAACTTTTCGCTGGCATGGTCGCCAACAAGAAACACCAGGCGACCCTGCCGCAGACGCTGCTGCATGGCGACCTCCACATCGGCAATACCTATCGGATGCCGGACTTTAGCGTCGGCCTGCATGACTGGCAGCTTTGCGTGAAGGGCTTCGCGCTGCATGATGTGACCTATATCATCAACACCGCGCTATCGATCGCGGAACGACGCAGGCACGAGCGGGAATTGCTCGATTATTATCGCGACAAGTTGATCGAATTCGGGGTGCTGTCGCCGCCGACCCTCGAAATGCTGTGGACCGAGCACAGGCGCGCGGCGTTGTGGACGCTCTATATCGGCTGGCTGACCTGTCCGCCCGAAAGCTACGGCTGGGAAACAATGGCGGTCGCGCTGCTCCGGGTTTCCACGGCTGTGGAGGATCATGGCACCCTCGCCCTTGTTCGAGAAACCCTGTGACCGCAACGCGCTGCGCCGGCCTCAACCTGTGACTGTTCCCAATGCGCTCGTAGTCGGGGCGAATGGCGGCATGGGCTTGTCGGTCACCAGGGCGCTTGTGAACGCGTCCTATCGGGTCGGTGCAACCGTTTCACGGCCCGAAGCGATTCCAGCATTCTGCGAAGATTGTCCCGGCTGTGCAATTGTGGAAGTCGCGGACCTGGCCGATGCCGATTTGCTCAAGGCTCAGGTCGAAAGGCTCGTGGATTTCATGGGATCGCTGGACGCAGTCGTCATATGCGCGGCGGTCGCGCCTTTCGCTCCGGCGGAGACGACCTCCTTCGATGTCTTCCGACGGACGATGGAGATAAACTGTCTCTCGAACCTGGCTGTCTATCAGGCTTGCTTGCCGGCATTGAGGAAGACCCATGGCCGTATCATATTGACCGGTTCCTGGTCTGGCGTGGTCGCTACCCCGGTGATGGCGAGCTATGTCGCGTCCAAATTCGCGCTTGAAGGGCTGGCCGATGTGTTGCGGCAGGAAGCAGGCGCTTGGAACGTCGACGTCGTCCTGATCCAGCCAGGGTCACTCGACACGCAAATGATGCGCTGCAGCCAGGCATCGCTTGCACAGGTCATTTCCGAACTGCCCGACGAAGAGGCCGCCCTCTACGGCAACCTCTATCGTCAAATGAAATATCGGGCGGATGAAGGTCTGACAAACGCGAACTATACATCGCCCGAGACGGTCGCGGAAATCGTCGTCGAGGCGTTGCGGGCTGAAAAGCCGGAGACGCGCTACCAGGTTGGAACCGACGCCGAATATATGTGCCAGCTCGCACGTACGAAGTCGGACCGGGAAATAGACTCTTTGATTCTCGACCTTTATCGGACGGCACCTCTGGAGAGCGGATCATGATATCCAGACCCCATCTTACGACCCTTGAGGTCGATGCGATCATGCAGGCTGCCAGGACGTTTGCGCAGACCGAGAATCTGGCGGTGACCATCTGCATTGTCGATGATGGCGGCCATATGCTGCGTCTCGATCGGCTTGGAGCGGCTCCCTTAATCTCTCTGCGCGTAGCAGAGGGAAAGGCGCGTACGGCTCTCGAGCTCAACATGCCGACCGCACAGTTGGAACAGGCTGCCATGGCCATGCCTTCGATGATCGCGATCGACGATTTCTATCCGTTTCGCGGCGGGATTCCCCTTTATCACGAGGCGCATTGCGTGGGCGCCATCGGCGTTTCCGGCGCGTCGTCCGATCAGGACGAGGCGGTCGCCAGATGCGGGGCAGCGTCATTCACGCTGCAGGACTGACGTGATTATCGGCGCCTGTCCCGGTTCTCGGTGACAGGCTGACGGTGGTTGGTCTGCTAGGGCTTACTGGCAATTGAAAGAATGGCACCTGGGACTGCTCCGATAGCGAGCTCGATCCGTGGGCCAATGGGAGCAGGCATATGGAAATCGTGAAAGATGACCTGGGAAGCTACGCATCGCCGGAGGTGCAGCGTTGTCCATTCCCTTTTCTCAATCGGCTGCTGGAAGAGGCACCGGTCTATCGCGACCCTGGCACGAACATGTATATCGTCAGCCGCTATGACGACATCAATTTCGTCAACAGCCATCCGGAGATATTCTCCAGCAAGACGCCGATCATGATCAACCGCCAGACCTCCGTTTCCGAGGAGGTGGCGAAACGGTATCGTGAGCGAGGCTGGCCCGAGGAACATGTGCTGGCGTTCGCCGATCCGCCCGAGCATGGCCTGCATCGCGCGCTGGTCGATAAGGTGTTCACGCCAAGCTATGTGAAAAAGCTCGAGCCCTATGCGCTGGGCCTTGTTGATGAGTTGATCGACGGCTTCATCGAGGCGGGCGAAACGGACCTGAGTGCCGGATTCGCCGTCCATCTTCCGATGTACATCATCTCCGATCAATTGGGCGTGGCACGCGAGGATTATGAGCAGTTCAAGCTCTGGTCCACAGCCTGGGTCGACCGCAACGATCCCAATTGCCCACCCGAACGAGAACTTTTGCTGACCGATCGTATGATCGACATGCAGAATTATCTGGCTGCGCGCGCGCGTGAATATGAGGTTTCGCCCAACGACAATATGCTCAGTCGCCTCGTCCATGCCGATGTCGATGGTCAGAAGTTGACCATGGGCCAGTTGCTGATGATCGCACAGCTTGTCTTGGTCGCGGGTAACGAGACGACGACCACCGGCATCACCAGTGCGATGAACATGATCCTGAGCGATCCGGCGTTGAAGGACCGGCTGATAGCCGATCCCAAGATGATCCCTGCGGTCATCGAGGAGATGCTGCGGGCTCACGCACCCGTGCCGCATCAATATCGCTTCACGACGCGGGATACCGAATTGTGCGGTGTTGCCATCCCCAAGGACACGGTGGTGCAGCTAAGCTATCTCGCGGGCAACTATGACAAGGCCAAGTGGGAATGCCCCGAAAAGATCGACATCGATCGCAAGGGCGTCCGCAACCATCTGGCGTTTGGCCGGGGTATCCACTTCTGCGTCGGCAACCAACTGGCGCGCATGGAGATGCGCGTGGCGATAGGCCGCCTGCTGGAGCGGCTGAAGGATATCCGCATATCCGATAAGCATCCTGCGCCGCGCTACATGGAGCATTTCCAGATCCATGCCCTGGAAAGCCTCAATGTCGAATTCACTCCTGGACAGCGGACGGACGGATAGATGGGCACTGCCATCAAGCCGCTCGGTGTCGGTATCATTGGCCTTAGCGCCAAGGGTGGATGGGCCGCCACGGCGCACGTCGAAGCCCTTCGCGCGATGCCGGATCGCTTCGCGATCAAGGGGCTGTCGGCTTCGACGGCCGACAGCGCGAAGGCGGCGGGCGAGGTATATGGTATCGACTTTACTACCGACGATCCAGCCCGGCTCGCCTCCCATCCGGACGTCGACCTTGTGGTCGTGACCGTCAAGGTGCCGCACCATAAGGAACTGGTCGCCCATGCGCTCAATCAGGGCAAGGCGGTCTATTGCGAATGGCCGCTCGGCAGGGACCTGGAAGATGCCGCCGACATCGCCGATGCCGCAAAGGCGCGCGGCGTACGGACATTCGTCGGCTTGCAGGGCAGAAGCGCGCCTGTCGTCGGCTATCTGCGCGACCTTGTCAGCCAAGGCTATGTTGGCGACGTGATCTCTTCCAGCGTGATGGGGGCCGGCGGGTTTCCATGGGGCGGCGTTGCCATGGCCGGCATGGCCTATGTGCTCGACAATAAGACCGGCGCGACCATGCTGAGCATACCATTCGGGCACATGCTTGATGCATTTACCTGGGTTCTGGGCGATTTCGCCCGCCTTCATGCCACTTTAGCAACCCATTACGTCTCGGTCGGGCTGGTAGATAGCGAGGATGTCGTCTCGGCCACGGCGCCCGATCAGATCGTTGTCGGTGGCCTGTTGAAAGGGGGCGGTGTTGTGTCGCTCCACTATCGTGGCGGAGACGCGCCCGAACATAATTTTCGCTGGGAGATCAACGGGACCAAGGGCGTGCTGGTCGTTGAAGGCGATAGCGGCCATCTGCAATATGGCCATGTGCGCCTGCGAGGACGTCAAGGCACCAGTCCGCTCGCGGAGTTGGCCGTGCCCGTCGAGTATCGCCGCGTGGCGACCGATCCGGCGGGCTATTCCGATGCCGTCGCGCACGCGTATCGCGCGGTCCATGACGATCTGACCAGCGGGTCTTTGACTGTCCCCACCTTCGCTGATGCCATCATAACCCATCGGCTGCTGGATCGCATCGAGCGCGCGGCGGACTGGAACCGGAGAGGAGAGATAGAATGACGCTGGAAGAGATGCAGGAGAAGCTGACCTACCTGATGGACCGCCAGGAGATTCTGGACGTCGTGAATCGCTACTGCCGCGGCGTCGATCGTCTCGATGAAGAGATGGTGATGTCGGCATATCATCGCGACGCTCTGGACGATCATAGCATGTTCGTCGGCTCAGCCGATGAGTTCTGGCCGTGGGTACGCAAAATGCACTCCGAAAACCACAGCTCGACCCAGCATATGATCGGCAATCATCTCGCCTGGATCGATGGCAATGTCGCGCATTGCGAAACCTATCTGTCCTATTCGGGCATGAACAAGACGGGCGCACCGTTCAGCGCGATCGGTGGTCGTTACATCGACCGGATGGAAAAGCGCGATGGCAAATGGGGGATCGTCGCCCGCGAATATATCGTGGACTGGGTGGCCCCTTCGATCAACACGATCGAGGGAGCCAAGACGCCCGAAGGCGGGCCGAATTATGACTGCCTGCAGCCTTTCGAGTTCAAGGTCGCTGAAACCGCGCCGCAGCCCAGCCGCGACGTTCAAGACCCGTCCTACAAAAGGCCGCTCGAGATCGATCCGTCGCGGGTCACCGATTACAAGCGGCTGAGCAGCGCTGCCAAAGAATCGGTGAGCGCATGATGGAAGGGCAAAGTGGCGAAGGCGGAGTCCTCTCGGGTATTCGCGTATTGGAAATCGGCCATTTCGTCGCTGCGCCCTTTTGCACGCGACTGCTCGGCGACCTGGGTGCCGACATCATCAAGATCGAGCCGCCCAAGGGTGATCCCGTGCGGCAATGGGGGGCGCAGATCGATGGGCGGTCGCTTTGGTGGTCGGTGCATGGGCGGAACAAACGCAGTATCGCACTTGATCTCAAGGCGCAGGAGGGCCGGGACATATTGCTCGATCTGGTCGAGCATTGCGATGTCGTCGTCGAGAATTTCCGTCCCGGCCAACTCGCCAAGATGGGACTTGCCCCGGACATATTGCGCGAGCGGCGGCCAGGACTGATCGTGGCCCATGTATCGGGCTATGGCCAGAGCGGCCCAGGACGCAATCAGGCGGCGTTCGGCGTGATCGGCGAAGCAATCGGCGGCATTCGCTATCTCACCAACCATCCCCCTGAAACCCATGGCCTGCCTCCGGTTCGCGTGGGGGTCAGCATCGGCGATTCGCTGGCAGGGCTCTACGCCGCCTTCGGCATCGTTTCCGCGCTATGGCGGCGAGAGAAGTTCGGGGCCACGGCGCGCTTCGAAACGATCGACGTGGCGCTGACCGAAAGCGTGCTCAGCATGATGGAGGGGATGCTTCCTGAATTTGGCGCATTGGGCAAGATAAAGCAGCCAACCGGGGGCGCGATCGCCACGGCTGCGCCATCCAACGCCTATCCTACCGCGGACGAGCAGTGGATATTGATCGCCGCCAATTCGGAGCCCCTCTTTGCCAAGCTGCTCGCCCTCATGGGCCGCTCCGACTTGGTGGACGATCCGCGTTTTACGGGCAATGCGCAGCGAGTGGGCCATGCCGCCGAACTCGACAGCTTGATCGGCGAATGGAGCGGCCAATATACGGCCGAGAGGCTTTCGCAGATGCTTGCCGGTGCGGATATCCCGTCCTCAAAGGTCTACACGGCGCAGGATATCGCGCACGACCCGCAATATCGCGCCCGTGGCATGGTCCGCGAAGTTGAAGATCCGCTGATCGGGACAGTTCTCCATCCTGGCATCGTTCCCCATTTTCCCGATGCACCTGGACAGGTTCGCAGCACTGGCCCTGACATTGGTGCCGACGGCGAAGCGATCATGCGAGAGTTACTAGGCTATGACGAAAGCCGGATCGTCTCGTTGAAACATTCTGGAGTTTTGACATGAGCGCCCGGTCCGTATCGATCGTCGAAGTGGGGCCAAGGGATGGCTTCCAGCCCATCGAGCAGTTCATCCCCACCGAGCAGAAGCTCTCGCTAATCGACAAGCTGTATGACGCTGGCATTCGCCGGATGGAGGCGACGGCGTTCGTCAGCCCGCGCGCGGTGCCGCAAATGGCCGATGCACCGCAATTGCTGGCCTATTGCGGGGACAAGCCCGGCCTGGATGTGCAAGTGCTCGTGCCCAGCCAGCGTCAGGCGGAACGCGCTCTGGCGGCGGACGCCCGCCATCTCGCCTTCGTGCTGTCGGTTTCGCCCAAGCATAATCAAAGCAATGTGCTCAGAACGCCGCGTGAGTCGGTCGAGGATTTCCGGTCGATCGTCGCTATGCTGCCGGTCTATGCCGAGGTGCGCATCAATCTGGCGACCTCGTTCGACTGCCCGTTCGATGGATCCGTTAATCCTGATGAGGCTCTCGACCTGATCGAGGCGCTGGCGGAGATTTCGCCTGACTCCGAATATTGCCTTTGCGACACGACCGGCCGGGTCACGCCTGATCGCGTCGGCGAGTTGTTCATGCGGGCGAAGGCGCGCTTCCCGCAGATCGAAAGATGGGCTTTCCATGGCCATGACACCTATGGGCTGGGCGTCGCGAATGCCCTGGCGGCCTATCATGCAGGGGTTGGCGTAGTGGATTCGTCCTTCGGCGGGCTTGGCGGCTGTCCCTTCGCGCCCGGCGCTACGGGCAATGTCGCCACTGAGGACCTGGTGTGGACATTCGCCAAGATGGGCGTCGCCACGGGCATCGATCTGACAAGGCTACTGGACGCTGCGGAGGACGCAGCGGCCCTGCCCGGCGCCTGTGTCGGCGGGCGTGTGAGAGATGCTCTGGGGGCAAAGGCCACATTGGCCGAAGTCGTATGATGCAAAAGGCACGCACCCTGTTCGAGAAAATCTGGGACGCGCATGCGATCTTGGAACTGGACGATGGATCATGGCTGCTGCAGATCGACCGCCATCTGGTCAATGAGGTAACCAGCCCACAGGCCTTCGAGGGACTTCGAATCGCGAACAGAAGGCTTGCGCATCCCGAACTGACGATTGCCGTCGCGGACCATAATGTGCCCACCGAACATCGGGATCGTCCCATCGCGGATCCCGACAGCCGAATTCAGGTTGAGACCCTGGAACGCAATGTCGCGGAGTTTGCCGTGCCCTATGTCGCCTTGCGCAGCGAAGCGCAGGGCATCGTCCATGTCATTGGTCCTGAACTCGGGCTCACGCTACCGGGCATGACGATCGTGTGCGGTGACAGCCATACATCGACGCATGGCGCGTTTGGCGCTTTGGCCTTCGGCATTGGCACCTCGGAGGTCGAACATGTGCTGGCGACGCAGACGTTGCGACAGAAGCCGGCCAAAACACTGCGTGTGCGGGTGGAAAATGCGCTGCCGGTCGGGGTGACGGCCAAGGACCTCATTCTCTACATCATCGGCAAACTCGGAACCGCTGGCGGTACCGGATATGTTATCGAATATGCAGGCCAAGCCATCACCGATCTGGACATGGCAGGAAGGATGACGGTCTGTAACATGTCGATCGAGGCCGGCGCACGGGCTGGTCTGATAGCAGCGGACGACAAGACCTTCGACTGGCTTGAAGGCCGACCGGGCGTTCCTTCGGGCGACGCCCTTGTGACGGCGCTGGATCGGTGGCGCGCGCTTCGCTCAGACACGGACGCGACGTTCGACAGGGAAGTGGTTGTCGATGCATCCGACGTCGCGCCGATGGTCACCTGGGGAACAAGCCCGGAAGCCGTGACTCGCGTAGATGGCGTGGTTCCGACGCTGGAGGCCTTGGCGAACGACAAAAGGGATCAGGTACGCACGATGCTCGATTATATGGCTCTGGACCCCGGACAGCCAATCCAGGGCGTCAAGATCGACGTCGTATTTATCGGCAGTTGCACGAATGGACGGATCGAGGATCTGCGCAGCGCAGCGGCTATCGCGCTGCATCGTCAGGTTGCTCCAGGCGTGCGGGCTTTGGTTGTGCCGGGTTCAGGCAGTGTCAAGCGCCAGGCCGAAGAGGAAGGGCTAGCCGATATTTTTCGCGATGCGGGTTTTGAGTGGCGCGATGCAGGATGCTCTATGTGCCTGGGTATGAATCCCGACCGCCTGTCGCCCGGCGAACGCTGCGCCTCGACCTCGAACCGCAACTTCGAAGGGCGTCAGGGGCCAGGGGGGCGCACGCATCTCATGTCGCCTGCCATGGCCGCTGCAGCTGCCGTGGCGGGTGCCATCGTTGACGTGAGGAGCTACGCGTGATGCGTAAATTTACCGACCTCACTGCCATCGCGGCACCCCTGGTGCAGGACAATATCGATACCGACAAGATCCTGCCGGGAGAATATCTCAAGACGGTGAGTCGCGAGGGCCTTGGGCGTGCCCTGTTTGCCCGCATGCGGTATCATGAGGACGGGAGCGACAATCCGGGCTTCATTCTCAATCGTGATCCCTGGCGGAAAACGGGTATCCTTATTGCGGGCCAGAATTTCGGCTGCGGGTCCAGCCGCGAACATGCGCCGTGGGCGCTCACCGATTTCGGCATACGCGCGATCGTCGCAAAAAGCTTTGCCGACATTTTCTACAATAATTGTTTCAAGAACGGCATTCTTCCCATCGTGTTAGATGAGCCGGACCAAGATCAGCTCCAGCGCCTTGCCGAAATACCGGCAACCGCCCGAATGCAGATTGATCTGCAGCGCCAGTTGATCCGCACGAGCATGGCGCGGGCGATCCGCTTCGACATCGATGCGGGACGCAAGATCGCACTCATCGAGGGGCGGGACGAAATTGCCGAGACCTTGGGACATCAGGGGCGAATTGACCGATGGAAACGCGAAAATCGCGATTCCGTCCCCGCAATTTCTATTGCCAGTGAATAGATAACTGGTCCCGCGACTTGGGGACAGCCGATCGAGACGCGTTCCTATATCCAGTAATAATTCCTGATGGGAGAGGATTTTCCATGGTTATGTCTGCCGAAACGGTAGCCACCGATTCGATGACAAGGCTTACCCCGCTCATGCTTAATCATGCAGCCTGGGTGACGCACGACGTCGAAGCGACCGCCGATTTTTACATGAATATAATGGGCATGGAGCTGGCGAGCACCGTTGTCGATGACACGATCCCTTCGACCGGCGATGCGTTCCCTTACTTCCACATTTTCTTTCGTATGAAGGATGGCTCGACCATCGCTTTTTTCGAGGCGCCCGGACTTCCCGAGCGTCCGGCCGTTTCCCACCCTGCATATGAAATATTCGATCACATTGCGCTGCAGGCCGAGACCCATGACGAGGTCGATCAGTGGCACCAATGGCTTACCAACAAGGGCATCGACGTGGTTGGTCCGACAGACCATGGCGGACTGATCTACAGCATTTATTTCCGCGATCCGAACGGTCTCCGCCTCGAAATAACGCATCCGACCGATCCCGAATGGAACAGGCATTCGGTCAAGGGGCTGGCCGACCTCACGATGTGGAACGAGGGCAAGAAGCAGGCCATCGAATCAGGCCGCGATGTTGCAGAAGCGATGGTCGAACTCATAGCCGCCCGTCGCCACAAACGCTGAAAGTTTCTGGCGAGCGTGCCACGACGGATGCGGATGCTGCACTATCCGGATCCGTCGGAACCGAAGTAAAGACGGCAGGGTCTTCGCGACCTATCATGCCACCTTTTGCGGCTTCCAGGACAGTTCGGCGGGTTCCCGCGTCGAGCGATCCTGCCAATGGCTCCACAGGTCGAGATACCACAACAGCAGTTCGCGCTGAGTGGCGATGCCGAGCCGGTGATAGGTCCGCTTGCGGTATGTCATGACCGTCTCCTCGCTGATCTCCAGCTCCAGCGATATGCCTACCGACGACATGCCATAAATGATCCGGCTGCATACCTCGGCTTCGCGCCGGGGCAGCGAGGCAGCACATGCCGACACGCAAGCTCCGATCTCCTGCAGCGACGTCAGAGCCACGGATACATTCGGGCCGTCCCACGTGATGCTGATATGCTTGGCCAGAAGGGCGAAGATGGTTCCCGCAATCGACTGGACGGCGTCGATGTCGGCGCGGGTGAACAGGCCGGCGTGCGATGAGCGTAGCACGCTCAGCCCGACAATATCATCGCCCCAGCGCGAACAGATGAGCAGCCTGTCGCTGATGTCCTGCTCGCCGTAAACGATCTCGCGCAATACGTCGTCGCTCAGATGCTCGACATCGGTGCGCACAAATGCCTCATTTTCCGAGGATAGGCGGAGCTTCGCTTCGTTCAAAGTGGGATCGCGGCGCCATAGACCCTCCTTGAGATACACGCCGACCTGCCGGTGGGCCGTATCCGAGCCGTCCATGCTGGCAGCTGTCACTTCGATCAAATTATCGGCAGTCAGATGGAAGACGGTCGCATGCTCCGCACCGCAGGTATCGTTAAGGAGCGTCAACAACTGCACTCCGAACCGCTTCTGTCCGATGGACATGATCAGGTCCGGAAAATTCGCCGCCAGCTTGTGAAGCGCCGGTTCCGAGAGTGCGGTCCAGAAAGGCATATTCTCTCCTTGGGTGCCGCGTTGATTATCGTCTTCCGTCCCGCGCGATAGGGACAGGACTGCACACAGCTTCCTGATACATCATACTCACCGAAGCGATAATTCACAAGGCCCGAAGGCCGATACGGGTTGGGGAGGCACAGTATTTATATGCCTGAAGTTCACGAGCTACAGTTCGACTGGGTGCATGTGCATTATGATGAGACGCAGAGCTTCACCGAGACATATGGTTTTGCAGGTAATCAGGGTGCCGTGAATCTCGAAGGCATCTTGATAAGACCTGTCGGCGTCCCAAGTAAAACCCTTCAGATATACATGCACCCCGCTTCAACGCTTCAACTCCTCCCGGTTCCTAGAGAAGCGGCAAAACGCGGGGCACATGTTTTATGCGCCGGAAGCCGATACGCGCGGAACGATACCGCCTGCATATTGGAAAATGTGCTTCTGGATTTGGGGGCGTATATCAAGCATGCGAAGTCCGTGTGGGGCTACACCCGGGTTGTTCTGGTGGGATGGAGCGGAGGCGGCTCGCTATCGCTATTCTATCAGTCCCAGGCAGAACAGCCGACGATCACGCACACCCCGGCGGGTGACCCTGTCGATCTCACGAAGGCAGGTTTGATCCCTGCCGATGCAGTCATTTTCCAGGCGGCCCACAGCTCGCGTGCCAAATTGCTGCTCGATATCATCGATCCTTCCGTCATCGACGAGCTTGACCCGGACAACAGGGACCCGACCCTCGACCTTTATGCCGGCTCATTTAAGGCGCCTTACCCAGCCGAATTTATCGAACGGTATCGCGCGGCCCAGCTCGTCCGGGTGCGGCGGATTACAGCGTGGGTGAAAGAAACGCTCGAACGGCTGAGATCGGCAGGCGGCGCCGAACGCGAGCGCGGTTTCGTAACGCACAGAACCCTGGCCGACCCCCGTTTCCTGGACGCTACGCTGGACCCCAATGATCGGCCCATCGGCCGATGCTATCTGGGCGTTCCCGAAACGGTCAACAGCGGCCCTGTGGGTCTGGCGCGCTTCTCCACCTTGCGTGCCTGGCTCTCGCAATGGTCGATCGACGACACGAATGCCGAAGGCGTTGCCAATGCGGCCTGCATTTCAGCGCCGCTGCTCTTCATCGAAAACACGGCAGACGATGCGGTGCCGCAATATCACTGCAGGTCGGTTTTCGAGGCAGCCGCCTCAAGCGACAAGCGACACGTGATCATCGAGGGCGCGACCCATTATTATGTGGGGCAACCAGAACATCTCGATCAGGCCACCAGGATTACCGAGGATTGGCTTTCACAGCGCGACCTTCTTGGGCGCTAATTCAGTCAGCGCCATTTATCTGCCCGATTATCATTTTGGAGTAGCAGCGTGAACGCTTCGATCATAGGTTGGGGACACACCCCGTTTGGCAAGCAGCCGGAAGAAACCGTGGAAACGCTGGTCGTGGCTGCGGCCAACGAGGCGATGGCGCATGCCGGGCTTGGTCCCGAAGACATCGATTCGATCGTCCTGGGTCACTTCAACGCTGGCTTTTCCAAGCAGGACCTGACGTCGGCGCTGGTACTGCAGGCAAATCCGGGGCTTCGCTTCAAGCCCGCTTTGCGCACGGAAAATGCATGCGCATCGGGGTCCGCCGCGGTTTTCCAGGGCCTGAACGCGATCGAAGCAGGACGCGCCAAGACCGTCCTGGTGGTCGGCGTCGAAAAGATGACGGATTCCACACCACCACAGATCGCGGAAAACCTGCTGCGTGCCTCGTACCTCGCCGAGGAAGGCGGCACGGACGGCGGATTTGCAGGAATTTTTGGCAAGATCGCGCACGCTTATTTCCAGAAATATGGTGACCAGTCGGATGCCCTTGCCCGGATCGCGGCCAAAAATCACAAGAACGGCGTCAACAACCCCTGGGCGCAGATGCGCAAGGATCTGGGGTATGAATTCTGCCGGACGGAAAGTGAGCGCAACCCTTATGTCGCTGGACCGCTGAAGCGAACGGATTGCTCCTTGGTTTCGGACGGAGCCGCGGCCATCATTCTGGCAGCGCCCGACATTGCGGCGCAGGCCGCGCGCGCTGTCCAATTTCGCGGACGCGGCCATGCACAGGATTTCCTGCCGATGTCGCGTCGCGACATCACCCAGTTCGAAGGCTGCACCCACGCCTGGCGGATGGCGTTTGCGGAAGCCGGTATCGGGCTGAACGACCTCTCGCTCGTCGAGACCCACGACTGCTTCACGGTCGCCGAATTGATCGAGTATGAAGCCATGGGCATCGTGCCCCATGGCGAGGGCGCACGCGCCGTTCTGGAGGGCTGGACCGAGATTGGGGGGCGTCTGCCGGTCAATGCTTCGGGCGGCCTGAAGGCCAAGGGCCATCCGATCGGAGCGACAGGCGTATCGATGCATGCCCTGTGCGCCATGCAATTATGCGCTGAGGCTCCCGACGGGATGCAAGTGCCCGGCGCGCAACTGGCCGGGATATTCAACATGGGCGGTGCGGCTGTCGCCAACTACGCCAGCGTCCTGGAGCGGGTGCGCTGATCTAGCATGTTCAACGATATAAAAATGGAGAGACAGAATGGCTGCTCGTTTTGACGGCAAGACCGTGCTCATCACCGGGGCCGGGAGCGGTATCGGCCAGGAGAGCGCCCTCGCCTTTGCCGAAGCCGGCGCCCATGTCGTCGGCATCGATCGGTCGCAGGACGGTCTGGACAAGACCGCCGCACTCCTGCGAGCCATCGACGCTCGCTTTCACGGCATAACCGCCGATGTGGCGGACGAGGAATCGGTCGTCGCTGCAATGCAGGCGGCGCAAGCGGTGACCGGTCGCATCGACTGCGCGTTCAACAACGCAGGTATTACGCAGTCATCGACGCTTACGGCGGATCTGACCTTCGAGGAATGGGATCGTGTGATCCGGGTCAATGTCACCGGAGTATGGCTGTGCATGCGTGCAGAGATCAAGCTCATGCAAATCCAGGGCGGCGGCTCCATCATCAACACCGCCTCGTTCCTCAGTCATCACAGCATGGCCCTTCAAACCGCCTACGCGGCGAGCAAGGCGGCCGTGGTGGGCCTGACTAAAAATGCCGCGATTGAATATGCCACCGACGGCATAAGGATAAACGCGGTTGCGCCCGGTGGCATACCGACCGGCATGATGGCGCAAAGCCTGTCGGGGCTGGAACGGGCGGAGCAGGACGCTGCGCGACGAGCCATCGGCGATATGCATCCGATGAAGCGCCTTGGAAAGCCGCGCGAAATTGCCCAGGCAGTCATGTTCCTCAGCTCCAACGAGGCGGAATTCGTCACGGGCGTCTGTCTTCCGGTCGATGGCGGCTGGTCGGCACTCTAGGCGCTCGTGCCGCCGTTTCGGCGCTAGTCCCCAGCATCGGTGACATACGGACCGGCGGTTTGCCTCTAGTCCGATCACCAGAGTTTAGAGCGGTGGATGCCCTGGCAAGCAACCGCACGCTCTCACCGCCATAGGAGAGTTGATAGATGGATACCGAGCAACAGAGCCCCCCGTCTCAGTGCCCGGTCTCGCGTGTCAAAATTGATACGCTGGATGCCATGCAGCAGGTTCTGCGCTCGAAGGCGGTCGAGGAAAACGCCGATGTCTCGGCGGACAACTATATCTGCCCTAACGCGCTGGCTGCGATCAACGTCCGCGAATTTCAGCAAGGCAATCTGGCCATGAGCAATGGCGACGTGCATCGCCAGCGCAGGCGTCTGCTGAATTCGCTGGTGCGACCCGAGCAACTGGTCCGGTTCCGGGAGGATATTATTCTCCCTTCGGTCGATCGGTGGATGTCCCGCATGGTCAAGCCCAATGAGGAGGGAGCGTTCGGCTGTGACCTTGCGGGCGTCGTCGAACTGATCTTTCTCGAGTTCGCAGCCAAGATCATCGGCATCGAGGGGGTGGAATCCGAAGAAGGCATGGCCCGCCTGCGCGGTTGCGCCTTGCCGATCTTCGGTGGCTTGAGCGCGGCCCATTTTGAGGATCGTGAAGGCGTCACCAACGCAGGGATCGAGGCCAAGCACGTATTCGTCGAAGAATTCTATCGCCCCTCGCTCGAGTTCACCCGCCGGCAATTGAAGAAGCTGGAAGCTGGCGAACTGTCCGAAGACGATGTCCCCCTCAACCTCCTCCAGATGATCGCTACGCAGGCACATGAAACCTA
Organism: Sphingobium sp. KKT206; assembly: GCF_055640555.1. NCBI lineage: Bacteria > Pseudomonadati > Pseudomonadota > Alphaproteobacteria > Sphingomonadales > Sphingobiaceae > Sphingobium > Sphingobium sp. KKT206. The sequence continues at coordinate 2,435,946 of NZ_CM145764.1, read as the reverse complement.
TGCCGATGAGGATGTCGGGATAAAGGAAGCTATCCTCTTCTTCGTCGCGACGACCGGGACAAGTGCACAGGCCGTGCTCTCGACCGTGGAATATCTGCTCGATTGGTTCGAAAAACATCCCGATGACCGCGCGCTGGTCGAGGATATGGAATTCATCAGCAACGCGCTGCAGGAGGCGCTTCGGCTGCGCGCGCCATTCGTGCCTTTCATCACGCGCCTCGCTGTCGATGACGTGGATGCTGGTACGGTCCAGGTCAAGGCCGGTGACGAGGTCCAGGCCTGGGTTGCACGGGCAGGCCGGGACGCGGCCATATTTGGCGAAGACGCCAATGAATTCAATCCCAAGCGGGAGGTGCCTGAAGGCATCAGTCGGTACGGGCTGGCCTTTGCGACTGGTGCGCATCAATGCCTCGGGTTGCGAGCTGTTCTCGGCAATGACGGCAAGAGCGGCAGCCATCTCCGGCTTGTCCAGGGCCTGTTCCGTGCAGGAATCCGGCGTGATCCACAGATCGCTGCGCAGTTGCTGCCCCTCAAGCACTCCGATGATCCAAGGGACCAGATCCCGACGTACATCTCGTTTCCCGTCATTCTCGACAATTGGAGCCCGCGCGCATGACCAAGGTTAAAGTTCTCAAGGCCAGCGATCTGCCGCCTGGCGAGATGAAGAAGGTCGAAATCGGCAATCGGACGCTTTGCGTTGCCCATATCGAAGGCCATGGTTTTCGGGCGATAGACGATCGTTGCACGCATGAGGATGAATCGCTCAGCGACGGCTGGATTTGCGGCGATAGCGTCGAATGTCCGGCACACAGCTCGCGTTTCAGCTTTCTCACCGGCGAAGTGACCGGTGTGCCTGCGTGGATTCCGGTCAAGGTCTATGACGTCCAGGTCGACAACGATGCGATCTACGTGACGATCGACGATGTCGAAGCGGCGTCTGCATGAACCGGCTTCCGTTCTGGATTGGTCAGCGGGACGCGGGTCGATGCTGAGCGAAGCTACCCTCGCCACGCAGGATTCGCGCGACAGCGCGTCGAAGGGCGGCGAATTGCGGCCTGGCAGCGCGGGTGCGGGCGCCAGCCCTGCCGTCGCGAAATCCGTTCTGATATTGTTTGCGACGGAGACCGGTGCCAGCGAGGACGTGGCAAAGGCACTTGGACGCGCTGTAGAGCAGCAAGGACTGGCGTCGCGGGTGCTGGACATGGCGGACGCAGATGTCGCTGAGCTTTCATCAGTGGATGTCGCGCTGTTTGTCGCCAGCACCACCGGCGACGGAGACGCGCCCTATGCTGCCGAGAGTTATTTCGCTGCGATCTGCGCTGATGATGCCGCTCCCCTCGATCATCTCAGCTATGCGGTTCTCGCGCTCGGCGACGCTACCTATGAGCATTTCTGTGCTGCTGGGAAAAGGCTGGACGACGCGCTCGCACAGCGGGGCGCGCGGCGCCTGTTGGAACGGGTCGATTGCGACATCGATTATGAAGAGCCGGCTGCGGCATGGCGTACCGCTGTTCTTGGATCGGTCTCGCAACAGCCATTGATACTGCCGACCGATGATGCGCCGCGCGGGCCGGCGGCGGCCCGGAGCGAGAAATATCGCCTGACTGAAGCGACGGTAGTCGAGAACCGGGTCCTGACCGGCGAGGGATCGACCAAGGCGACCCGCCATATTGCGCTGGCCTTTTCCGACAGGTCCACGGCGTATGAGCCGGGCGATGCGTTGGGCGTCTTTGTCCAGAATGATCCAGGGGTCGTCACTGCCGTGCTTGCTGCCGGGGGTTTCGCTCCAGATGTGCTCGTTACCCTCAAGGGCGAGCAAATATCGCTGCGCGAGGCGCTGCATCTCTACCTGGACATCACCTCGGTAACGCCACGCTTTCTGGAATCATGGGCAGAATTGGCCCAAAGCCAAGCGCTTCTGGAAATGGCCCAAGCCAGTGATCCTGGTGTCCGCGCCACTGCCATGCGCCAATATCATATCGTCGACATCATGCGGGAATATCCGGCTTGCGCCTTGGGTGCCCAGACGTTGGTCGATATGCTGCGATCGCTCCAGCCGCGCCTTTACTCGATCGCTTCGAGCCTGAAGGCAGCGCCGGGCCAGGTTCATCTGACGATCGCGCCGGTGTCCTATCCGCTTTGGGGTGAAGTCCGGCGCGGCGTTGCGACTGGCCAGCTTTGCGAGCGAACGGCAATCGGCACGCGGCTTCAGATCTATGTGCAAGGCAATTCCCATTTTCGCCTGCCTGCGCCGGATACGCCGATCATTATGATCGGTGCAGGCACAGGCGTGGCGCCCTATCGCGGCTTCCTCCAAGAGCGCAGTGCGCAGGGCGCTGGCGGGCGGTCATGGCTGTTTTTCGGCGAGCGCAACCAATCCACCGATTTTCTGTACGAAGCCGAGTTTGCTGGATTCCTGGCTACGGGGGCGCTGACGCACCTCGACACGGCATTTTCCAGAGACGGCACGCGCAAAATCTACGTGCAGGATCGCCTGCTCGCCCAGGCCGAACATCTCTGCCGATGGCTCAGCGATGGCGCTCATATCTATGTGTGCGGCGATGCTGCGCACATGGCGCCCGATGTCGATCGCGCGCTAATACGCGTCCTCGAAACGGGCATGGGCCTCGATGCCGCTTCGGCAGGAGCCTATCTTGGCACCATGCAAGCCGAGGGTCGGTACCAGCGCGATGTGTATTGAGCGGGTCTGAATGAAATCGACCTGCGTGGCTCGTCCGGCACCCGCAGATGCGAAAATGTCCGGTCTTTAGGAGGATTTTATGTCTGTCGAATCAACAGCGAAGCTTAAGACGATCGAGCCATTTGGCGTTGAGGTAGACCTCGATCTGCGAGACGAGAAGACCCATGATGAGGTCGCTCGGCTGTTCAAGGAATATGGCTATCTAGTCTTCCGCGAACAGGAATTGACGCAGGACCAGCAGAAGGCCGTCATGGGCAAGCTCGGGCCGGTCCTCGAAGATTTCACGACCGTTGGCTATGTCTCCAACACGCGCAAGGACGGCCTGTTGGGCGACTCGGAAGTGTCGTTCCACCTCGATTTTCTGTACACGCCAGTGCCGCTCCTGGGCATTTCCCTCCATGGCATCGAGGTTCCCTATGAAGAAACCTGGACTCGCTTTGCCAGTGGGCGCCTTGCGCTCGAAGCGCTTGCCCCGGCGACCCGGGAGCGTCTGCGCGGTCTCAAGGGGCTCAATCTGTTTTCGGCCAGCGAAGAGGGCCTTACGGGCCGCCAGCGCATCGAAGGCTATCCCGAGAACGCGCCCAGGGCCGAACACTCCCTTATCCACCTCGACCCGATTACCGGGCAGGAAGTGCTTTTTGCCACGCAGCAGAACACGGCGCTGATCATTGGCCTCAGCGAGGCTGAGAGCGAGGATCTGATCGGGGAGTTGCACGAGCATCTCTACGCTGATTCCAACATTTACGAGCATCGCTGGCGCAATGGCGACATCGTGATCTGGGCGAACCAGGCCTATCATCATGCACGGGGCGGACTGGTGCCGGGCAAGACGCGGACACTGCAGCGGGTCTGCATCACCGAAGGCGTCGCCGAGGATTATCGCCCGCCGATCCCTGCGGATCGCTTGCCCACCCACATGCGCGAATGATGGTCGCATAAGCCCGATATCGGTGTTTGGAGCAACTCAGTGAATAAAATGGATTGGAATGGCCGGGTTGCCCTGATCACCGGTGCCGGTAGCGGCATTGGCCAGTCGACGGCCCAGGAGTTCGCGGCTTTGGGGGCGAAGGTCGCCGTCCTCGATCGCGATGAGCGCGCGGGTGCCGAAACCTTGGATGCGATCCTGGAGGCCGGCGGCGAGGCGATCTTCCTGCCGACGGATGTGACATGTGAAGCATCGGTCGCGGCCTCGGTTGCCGAAACCGTCAGTCGCTTTGGGCGCTTGGACGCTGCGTATAATAATGCGGGCATCTCGCCTGACACCGGCGCGACGGCGGATTGCAGCCGGGAAATCTGGGACCAGATATTTGCCGTCAACGTGACAGGCGTGTGGCTGTGCATGAAGTACGAGATTCAGGCCATGCTCAAGACCGGGGGCGGCGCCATCATGAACACAGGGTCTGTGTCTTCGCTTCGCGCCGCGCCCCAATTGCCCGCCTATGTCGCGAGCAAACATGCTTTGATCGGTCTCACCAAGGTCACGGCGCTTGAATATGCGAAACAGAATATCCGGGTTAATATCGTCTGCCCTGGCGTCATCGAAACGCCAATGCTTGCCAAGAAAGCGGCCGAGGGCTTCTTCAGTATCGACGATTACGTCCAGTCATCCGTGCCCATGAGTAGAGCCGGTCGGCCGGATGAAATTGCTTCGGCAGTGATATGGGCCTGTTCCGAGGCCGCCTCCTACCTCACCGGTGCGACGCTCTCGGTCGATGGTGGCATGGTGATCGCATAAACGGTTCAGTTTGAAAACTTAGATTCAATGGAGAAGATGTGATGAGCGAACGTCCAGCATATTTCGATAAGTACAAGACCCTCAAGTTCGAACGGTCCGAAGACGGCGTCCTGGTGGTGACCTGGCACAGCAATGATGGTCCGGTGCTTTACGGCTCAGAGCATCACTCCGAATGGGCGCCTGCATTCACCGACATTGGCGGCGATCGCGGCAACCGGGTGGTCGTGTTTACCGGTACGGGAGATGTCTTCATCGACCGTCATGGCGAATGGGGGGTGCCGATCAAGACACCCAGCAATTTCGACATTCCGTCATGGGGCGAGAAAATGATGTTCCGCCGCCTGTTCGAAATCGAGGCTCCGCTGATCTGCGCGTGCAACGGCCCGGCGCTGATCCACGGCGAATTGATGGTGCTGGGCGATATCAACCTTGCCACGACCACCTCGGTCTTCGCTGACGAGGGCCACTTCACGGCCGGCGAAGTACCCGGCGATGGCGTCCACATCCTCTGGCAGGAACTGCTCGGCACGAACCGCGGCAAATATTTCCTGCTGACCGGCCAGCATATCGATGCGTATGAGGCACAGCGCTTGGGCGTGGTGAACGAGGTTCTCGAACCTGCCGACCTCATGCCGCGCGCACTCGAACTGGCGCACCAGATGGCCACCTATGACGACCTTGCCCTGCGCTATACGCGCCAGTGCTTTGTCGATCGCTGGAAGCAGTTGTTCAACGACAAGGTCGGCGTCGGCTACGGCATGGCGCTGCAGGCTCTGTCCCACATGGATCGGGGCTGGATGGTCTGGGACAAGAGCAATGAAGGCCAGGAAACCTATAGCAAGCTGCAACGGCTCTATCCCAAGGATCAGGCCGATGCAGGTGCGGGTCGCAAGCGCGACGCGGCCTGAGCGAGCGTTCGGGATGCCTGGGAGAAGGGGCCCAGGCATCCCGGGCATTATCGACGAGTTGCTCAGCTGAAGTGAGGATCACATTTTGACGCGCGATATAGTTCAGCAGGCGTTCGAAACGATATTCGTCGAGACCCCGTTCCCGGGCGTTACGCGGATCGTGCTCAATCGTCCCGAAAGCCGCAACGCTCAAAATGCGGCCATGCTCTACGAGCTCAATAGCGCGTTCAACCAGGCGGCGCGTGACGATAGCGTCAAGGTCATCATTCTGGCAGCGCAGGGGAAGCATTTCTCTTCGGGGCACGACCTGCGCGTGCCGGATTTCGTCGCTGAAATGGCGCCGTGGGACCCCGTCGGCACCTGGTGCGGGTTTGGCTGCGATGGCGCAGAGGGGCGAATGGGGATCGAAAAGGAAATGTTCCTGGGGCTCTCCGAGCGCTGGCGTAACATTCCCAAAGTCACGATCGCTCAGGTCCAGGGCAAGGCGATTTCGGGCGGGTTGATGCTGATCTGGCCCTGCGACATCATTATTGCAGGCGAAGACGCCGAATTTGCCGACAATACGGCAGAGATCGGCGTGGCTGGGGCGGAGTTTTTTCATCACCCCTGGGAGTTGGGCGTCCGCAAGGCGAAGGAAATGCTGTTCACCAGCGATTTCATCGATGCGCATGAAGCCCACCGGTTAGGCATGGTCAACCATGTGGTGCCAAACGAGGCTCTGCAAGGCTTTACCGAAGCCATGGCATGCAAAATCGCCAAAAAGCCATCCTTCACGCTGAAGCTGCTTAAAGAAGCGGTCAATGCCGCCCAGGATGCGCAGGGCCGTGTAAATGCGATGAACACCAGTTTTGCGCTGCATCAACTCAGTCACGCCCACAATGAACAAGTTTTCGGCCTGCCGATCGATCCTACGGGATTGCCTGCCGCTTTGAGGGACAAGGCGGCCTGGAAGGGCAAGCCGGTACCCAAATAACCGGCACAATATTGATAGAGGATGCTGCCCAATGGCCATAATTCCGCTGGCTGAAATACCCGCGCGCGGTGCGGCGCTTCATGGCCGCGAAGCGTGGGCAATCCGTCACGGCGAGGACGTGATAAGCTGGGGTGACCTTGCGGATCGCGCGACACGGCGTGCGCATGCTTTGCGCGACGCTGGCGTTGGACCTGGTGATCTCGTCACATTGGCGCTCCCGAACGGTTCGGCTTTCTACGAAATCATGTTTGCGCTGTGGACCATTGGCGCGACGCCGCATGTGGTGTCCTACCGTTTGCCCCTGGCGGAACTCGAAGCTATCGTAGCGGTCGCTGAACCAAAGATCGTAATCGCTTCTGACAGGTCTCTCAGGGAAGCGTTCGGCGCGCAACCGGCCGATTTTGGTCGCGACCATCCCGATAGGACTCCATTGATCCCGGTGATCGCCCCGCGCTGGAAGGCGATGTCCTCTGGCGGTTCGACTGGCCGACCGAAGATCATCGTCGCGCCTGGTCCCAATACAATCGATAGCGAACGCAAGCCTCCGTTGCGCTTCCCCGATCAGGGCCCCATTCTCGCGACCGGCCCAGTCTACCACAACATGCCCGTGACAACCAATATCCAGGCATTGTTCGAGGGGCATTCGATCATAGGGATGACCCGGTTCGACCCTGAAGAGGCGCTGCGCCTTATCCAGGAATTTGGCGTCAAGTGGACCAGTTTCGTACCCACGATGATGATGCGGATTTCGCGCATGCCGCAAGAGGTGCGCGCCAGATATGACGTATCGTCGCTGGAAACCGTTTGGCATTGGGCGGCTCCTATGCCGGCCGAACTCAAGCAGGAGTGGATCGACTGGATCGGCCCTGAAAAGATTTGGGAGCTGTACGGGGGGACCGAAGGGATCGTCACGACCATATTGAACGGTGAGGAATGGCTGACACATCGTGGTTCGGTTGGCCGCGCCCATATGGACAAGATCAAGATTGTCGATGAGGCGGGCGTCGAATTGCCGCGGGGCGAGGTAGGCGAAATCTTTGCCCTTCCCGCGGGCGGCCGCGGTTCGACCTACAGCTATATCGGAGCTGACGCGCGGGTCACCGAGGACGGGTTCGAGACGCTCGGCGACTTCGGATGGATGGATGAGGACGGATATCTCTACATTGCCGACCGCCGTACCGATATGATCGTATCGGGCGGTGCCAACATTTTCCCGGCGGAAGTCGAAGGTGCGTTGATGGCGCACCCTGGCGTGGAAGGCGCAGTGGTCATCGGGTTGCCGGACCTCGATTTTGGGGCGACGACCCACGCCATCGTTCAACTGACACAAGAGGCGCAGGGCCTGGTTGAGCCCGACGAGTTGCTCGCATTTCTAAGGGAGCGGCTGGTGGCCTATAAACTTCCGCGCAGTTTCGAATTTGCGACAACCATGTTGCGCGATGACGCTGGCAAGGTTCGGCGCCAACAACTGCGCGAGGAGCGGATTGCAGCAATGCGCCAGTCCATGCCCGATACCCAGCCTGCTGCCGGCTGAAACCGATCACTGGCGTGCCGATCGGTTGCGCCCACCCCTCCAATTGACCGGGTTCTCCGGGGAGACCGACATGAGCGAGCAAGCAAAGTCCGCAGATTATATCATCGTTGGCGGAGGCAGCGCGGGTGCCGTACTTGCCAACAGGCTCAGCGAGGATGGTCGCTCCAAGGTGCTTTTGATCGAGGCCGGGGGTCAAGGCAGGTCGTTGATGATGCAGGTGCCTGCCGGGGTCGTCCAACTGATCGGCAACACCAAATATGACTGGCTCTATCCGCAGGAGCCCGATCCCACGATCGACAATCGCTCCTTCGCATGGTCTGGCGGCAAGGCGCTTGGTGGTAGCAGTTCGATCAACGGGATGGTCTATGTCAGGGGGACGCGGCGCGATTATGATCGTTGGGAAGAGGCCGGAGCCACGGGCTGGGGCTTTGCCGGGGTCTTTCCCTATTTCCTGAAATCCGAGACATGGTCAGGTGCGCCGAGCCAGGCGCATGGCTCGCATGGGCCGCTGTCGGTGGCGCCGATGCGTCCAGGATTCCATCCGCTCACCCATAACTTCCTGAAGGCATGCAACGAGATGGGAATTCCCACTCTTGCCGAATATCAGGATGGGCAGATGGAGGGGGTCTACCTCACCCAGGGCTCGCAGCGAGACGGCTGGCGGTGTAGCACCGAGAAAGCCTATCTGCGCCCGGCCCGATCACGCGCTAACCTTGAAATCATCGTCGATGCAGATGTCGAACATGTGGATTTCGATGGAGCGCGTGCCGTCGGGGTGACGTATCGCAAGAGCGGCAAGATACATAAGGCGACAGCGCGTCGAGAAGTTATCTTGTCAGCGGGTACGATGGGTACGCCTGCTTTGTTGATGCGATCAGGAATTGGTCCCGCAGCCGTCCTTAACGAGCACGGCATTCCGGTTCGAATCGATGCACCCGACGTTGGCGCCAATCTCCAGGAACATCCCGGTGTCGGACAGAATAAATATGTGAACAAGCCGACGATGAACAGTCGCATGCGGCCGATCGACATCCTTGGATATCTGGCGCGTTACGCATGGAATCGTAGCGGCCCCCTCTCCGCGCCTGCGGTGCCGGCCATGGGACTTGTGAAGACGAGCGCCGATCTGGACGAGCCCGATATCCAGTTCCATTTCATGCCGCTGGGTTATGACGTCGATCCGAACTCTACCTCATGGGGGGCTGACGGCCTGCCCAAGGAACAGATCATAACCTTGTATGCGTCGGTCTGTCATCCAAAGAGCCGGGGGCGGATCTTACTGGACGCCAATAAACGTCCGCGCGTCGTGCATCGTCTTTTTGGTGACGAACGTGATCTCGCGACGATGATCGAAGGCTGCAAGGTGATCAACAAACTCTACCACACGCCAGCGATGCGTAGTTTGGTGACTGCGGACCGCAATCCAAATCCAATACCCTCCACTGATGAGGGATGGGCGGACTTTGTGCGCGCCAAGGCAGCGCTCGGCTATCATGCCGTAGGCACCTGCCGGATGGGTAGCGATGTCCGATCGGTCGTGGATCCCGAATTGCGTGTACGATCCGTGGAAGGACTGCGCGTCGTTGACGCATCGATCATGCCGTCCCTGCCAAGCACCAATACAAATGCCACGGCCATAATGATCGGTGAGAAGGCAGCGGACCTCATTGCCGGACGCACCGTTGCAGCGACCTTGGCGGCCTGACGCATGAACGGCCGCGATGGCGCGCCGCACGTGCGGATGGAGCGCCTCAACGGGGTTGCGCTGGTGACCCTTTCCAGTCCGGAGACGGGCAACGCATTGGGCGTCGAGATGGCCGAGAGCCTTCTTGCCAGAGTGCAGGAAGCCGCAGGGGATCGAGAGACGCGGTCCGTCCTGCTGGCAGCGGAAGGACGGTTCTTCTGCGTGGGTGGCGACGTGCGCGCTATCGGGCAGGCCGGCGAAGACGTTGGTTCGCTGCTGGATCGGATCACGGCACCGCTGCACGCCGCGATCAGCATATTATTGCAGATGGACAAACCCCTCGTCGTGGCCGTCAACGGGCCGGTCGCCGGCGGGGGCCTTGGTCTTGCCGCCGTCGGCGATATCGTGCTGGCGTCGGAAACCGCGCATTTCTCGATGGCCTATGCGGGGATTGGATTTTCACCCGATGGTGGGTCGAGCTGGCTGCTGCCGCGCCTGATCGGATTGCGCAAGACGCAGGAGCTTGCACTCACCAACCGACGATTGACCAGTGCCGAGGCAGTCGAGTTGGGTTTGGTCACACGTTCTGTGGTCGGCGGCGATCTTGCCCGCGACGCGCAGGATGTAGCGGAAGCGCTAGCGAAGGGGCCCGTGGGCGCCTTTGCGGCGACGCGTCGCCTGTTGCTTGCTGCCGGTGCCAATACGCCTGAAGCCCAGATGGGCATGGAGGCTTCAAGCGTGCGTATGCAGGCGGAAGGATTGGAAGGCCGTGAGGGCGTTGCCGCGTTCCTTGGTAAGCGCCCTCCAGATTTCGTGTCGACCTGATCCCACAACAACGCAAAATAATTCGTGCCAGGAAGAGGAGATTATCCGTGGAGATTGAAGGTTTGGCGGCCGTCGTCACAGGGGCAGCTTCGGGGCTGGGTGCCGCGACGGCGGCGATGCTCTCCGCTGCGGGCGCCAATGTGACGATTCTGGACCGCGATCGTGCAGCCGGGGAAGCCCATGCCCAGGCTATAGGTGGGCGCTTCGTCGAGGCCGACGTGACGGACGCAGACGGTATCGAAGCTGCGCTGATCGAAGCGGAGGCATCCTTTGGCGTGGCGCGCATTCTCGTCAATTGCGCGGGCATCGCGCCAGCCATCAAGACCGTTGGCCGGGATGGGGTGGCGCACAAGCTTGTCGACTTCCGACGCGCGGTCGAAATCAACCTCGTCGGGACCTTCAACGTGTTGAGCCAGTTTGCTGCAAGACTGATTCCAGTCGAGCCGGTCGGGGAAGAGCGGGGCGTCATCGTCAACACGGCATCGGTTGCAGCTTATGACGGACAGATGGGCCAGGCTGCCTATGGGGCGTCTAAGAGCGGCGTGGTCGGTCTGACGCTGCCGGTTGCTCGTGACCTCGCGCGGGAAAAGATAAGGGTCATGACGATCGCGCCGGGCATATTCATGACCCCTATGATGAAAGGGCTGCCGCAGGCTGCCCAGGATAGCCTGGGGCAACAGGTGCCGCATCCCAGTCGGCTGGGCCAGCCCGAAGAATATGCCAAGCTCGTGCAGGCAATCATTACAAATCCGATGTTGAACGGTGAAGTTATCCGCCTCGATGGCGCGATCCGCATGGGGCCGCGATGATGGATGAGGCGCTGCAAGAGAATCGAAGCAAGCCGATCCCCGACCTTTCTGGCAAAATCGCGATCATCACCGGCGCGGCCAGCGGGATAGGCCGACACACGGCACGGGACCTTGCGAAGGCGGGCGCGACAATATTTGCAGTAGACAGGGCAATTGAGGCTTGTGCGCAGACCTGCGCGGCACTGCCCGATCGGATGTCACCGCTGGCATGCGACGTCACCAGCTTGTCGAGCATACAGGTCGCACTGGACACGGTCTGGAAGGACCATGGCAGACTGGATATCCTCATCAACTGCGCTGGCGTCTATTCCATGCAGCCGATCATGGCTATCACCGAGGCCGAGTATGATCGCGTCCTGTCGATCAATCTCAAAGGCCTGTTTTTTGTCAGCCAGACTGCGGCACGATATATGATCAAGGCCGGCCGCGGCGGCGCAATCGTCAATGTCGCGTCAGCTGCCGGCCGCAGGCCTTCGATCGGCTCGCTGGCCTATTCAGCGAGCAAGGCGGGCGTGATCAGCATGACACAGGGCATGGCCCAAGAGCTGGCGATCCACAGCATACGCGTCAATGCCATCGCGCCCGGAGCGGTCGAAACACCTATGTGGGATGCGGTCAAGGTCGCCTATGGGCAAGACCGGGCCGCAGGCGCGCCGACCGTGGAAGCGTCGCTTCTTGCCGAGACCCCGCTTGGGCGCTTGTGTCGCCCGGAAGATTGCGCCGACGCAATTCTCTACCTCTGCACTGACCAGAGCGCGTTCATCACGGCCCAGACGCTAAACGTCGATGGCGGCATGTACTTCAACTGATCGCCGATCATCACCGCATAATCGGGAAAGGATAGACGATGCCACAACTCCAGGGACGCCGCGCATTGGTGACAGGCGCCGCTGATGGCATTGGCCGGGCCATTGCCGAGATATTCGCACGAGAAGGCGCCCAGGTTCTGGCGGTCGATCTTTCGGCCGAGAAACTGACTAGCGCCTTCGCGGGCCATTGTGCCATCACACCGATCGTGCAGGATATTGCGTTGGACGAAGCCGCCGAAATCCTGGTGGCCAAGGCGCAGGAGGTGCTGGGCGGACTTGATATCCTCGTCAATAATGCCGGCATTCCCGGTGATCTGGCGATGCTGCATGAAACGACGGACGCCAACTGGAACCGAGTATTCGCTGTGAATGTCGATGCGGTCTTTCATTTGACGCGCGCCTGCGTACCCCTGCTGCGATCTAGCCGATATGGCCGCATCATCACCACGGCCTCGGTCTGCGCCGAATATGGCCTGCGCCTCCAAGGCGCCTATGTGGCATCCAAGCACGCCGTATCGGGATTGATGAAGGGATTTGCGATCGAACTCGGGCCGGACGGCATTACGGCAAACTGCATAAATCCGGCGAACACGGTGACCGGCATCACACGCGACTGGTTTTCCCCGGCGCAATCAGCCGAGGGACAGGCCTATCTGGACATCGCGTCGGTGCTGGGTCGTTATAGTCAGCCCGAAGATCTTGCAGCGGCTGCTCTATATCTGGCGTCGGATGGCGGCAGCTATGTCACCGGCCAGTCAATTACCGTCGATGGCGGGATGACGTGCCGACTACCGTCCTTGTCCCATACCCCACGCTATGAGGAAGGCGCCTGACCCCCCAGATGCTTGCCTGGGCGTCAATAGACGGGAGGGATTCAGGATAGCGCGGGCTCCCCTCCAATGGAGGGACTCCCTAGTCGAAGATGAAACTAGCCTCGGTCTTGGATCTGATTTCGTCGGGGGAGACGCCTGGTGCCAATTCCGTCAAACGGAAGGAGGATGATCCGCGCGTCTGTCGCTCGAATACGGCCAGATCCGTTATGATCATGTCGACCACGTCCGCTCCGGTTAGCGGGAGGCTGCATACGGTGCGGAACTTGGGCTCGCCGCCTTTCGAGACATGGTCCATCAGGACGATGATGCGCGCGACCCCGGCGACAAGATCCATTGCCCCGCCCATGCCTTTGACCATTTTTCCAGGGATCGTCCAATTCGCGAGATCGCCATTTTGCGCGACCTCGAGAGCGCCCAGGATGGACAAGTCGACATGGCCGCCGCGGATCATGGCGAAGCTTTCGGCCGAATTGACGAACGATGCGCCGGGGAGGGCGGTGACCGTTTGCTTGCCCGCATTGATCAGATCGGCATCGACCTCGCTTTCAAGAGGGAACGGTCCGACGCCGAGCATGCCGTTCTCGGACTGAAACGTCACCTCGATCCCTTCTGAAAGATAGTTGGGTACGAGGGTAGGCACCCCGATACCCAGATTGACATAGTCGCCATCGGTCAGTTCGCGCGCCGCGCGGGCAGCGATATCGTCGCGAGTCCAGGCCATCAAACGCTCTCCGTCCGGATCGTGCGTTGCTCGATCGGTTTTATATAATCGGTTCCCACCAGGATTCGGTCGACATAGATTCCGGGTGTATGCACATGGTCCGGGTCGATCTCCCCGGCCGCCACCAATTCTTCCACCTCGACCAGCGTGACCTTGGCGGCGGTCGCGGCAATCGGATTGAAATTGCGAGCCGTTTTCCGAAAGATCAGATTTCCCTTGGTATCCGCTTTCCACGCCTTGACCAGCGCCAAGTCTGCAAACAGCCCCATTTCCATAATGAATCGCTCGCCGTTGAAAACCCGCTCCTCCTTGCCCTCTGCGACCAGCGTCCCCACGCCCGTCTTGGTGAAGAAGGCGGGTATGCCGGCACCTCCAGCTCGTATCCGTTCAGCCAACGTCCCTTGGGGATTGAATTCCAGTTCGAGCTCTCCGGCAAGATACTGGCGCGCGAATTCCTTGTTCTCGCCGACATAGGAACTGATCATTTTCCTGATTTGTCGGGTCTGGAGAAGAAGGCCGAGCCCGAAATCATCGACACCGGCATTGTTCGAGATAACTGTCAGGTCGCGCACGCCTGAATCGCGCGTGCCGAGGATCAGCTTTTCTGGAATGCCGCAAAGGCCAAATCCACCGGCGACAATGGTCATTCCATCAAAAAGGAGGTCGTCTAAGGCCGCCTCCGCGCTTTCAACGATCTTCGGCAATATCCTGTCCTTGCAATCGGGAACAGTCTGTCGGCCGGCGGCATGGTTGCCCTGCCGGTCCCCGCGTCCCAGTCAGTTGCCTATGCCGATACCGCGCGCAATGCAGTCCCTCTCAGGCGGGACGGCGGCATCACCCAGACGCGGTCCCCCGCCGGGGGGATAGAGGCGCTCTGGGCAAAGCGTATAACCGTGCAAGAACATAGGACGAGGAAGGCTGCACATGACCTTGGAAACCCCCGAGCGCATCCAATCGATGTGGGAAGCGGCGAGCACGCAGATGCGTGAGCGTCGGCATCCAGACGATTTTCCGGCGCTGCCCGATATTCCTGCAGCTCGCTACACCAGCGAAGCCTTCTACGAGTTGGAGAAAAAGCACCTTTGGTCCAGGACGTGGCTGTTCGTTGGCCTAGCGCATGAGTTCGAAGAGCAGGGAAGCTATCGTACCTATACGTTGAACGAAGCCCCAGTCGTAGTCATGCGCGGTCGCGATGGCGAAATTCGCGCTTTTCACAACGTCTGCCAGCACCGTGGGTCGTTGCTCATGAAAGATGAGGGCGGTGTCGCTAGGAACATGCGCTGTCTCTATCATTGCTGGACCTACGATCTAGAAGGCAAGTTGATTTTCGTTCCCGACGAGCATTATTTTTCCGGCCTGAACAAGGAGGAGCGCGGCTTAAAGCCGATCCGCTGCGAACAGTTTGGAAGCCTTCTATTTGTGAACTTCGACGAACAGGCGGCGCCACTTGTCGAGTATCTCACCGATATTCCTGCGCTTTGGTCGGACATTCCGCTGGACGACCTTCGGCTGTTTGATCGCTTCAGCTTCGAGGTGGATTGCAACTGGAAGTGCCTCCAGGACAATTTTGCTGAAAATTATCACGCGAAATATGTCCATGAGAACACCATCGACAAGGTGATCGATTCAAAGACGTCGGCGCTGCAGATGCTCCGCGGCGGACATAACGCCATCGTTATCAAATCGCGCGGGACGCTGACCAGCGGGATGGGCGCTGCCTTTTTCAAGTCAGAAGACGATTCGGCGGAAGATCAGGCCAGCAAGCTGGCAGAGATATCGCGCAGTGGGCAGCGCAGCTATAACATCTTCCCTAACGGAACATTCCCCATTGCCGAGTATCTTTTCCCGATCGTGATGGTCTGGCCAATCGATGCCGGGCGCTGCAAGGTCGAGGTGTCATTCGTCAAAACAGGTGATGGACCGGCCAACGAGAAGTTGGACGCGGATACTCTGACTTTCTTCAAGAGCTTCATCGGCGAAGATCTCGACGCGCTTGCCGGGATGCACAAGGCGCTGGCGCACGGTGGCATCGATTCGATACCGCTCTGCTGGTCGGAACAGTTTATCTATAACCACGAGCAGCACATCGACGTGGTGATGGGCCGCGAAAACGTGCCGCAGGAACTGGCGGTCGTCGCCGTCGATCTGCCCTACGCCCACGCATAGGAATCTGGCCTGGTCCTTTCATATAGTGGGAGGGCCAGGTTAATGGGTTTTGGTGAAACGGTCGGTTGGCTGAACGGTTGTTGTGGTGGGGTTAGCGCGTGTCTGACGTCATGAAGGCCGAACTTCCCCCTAGCACAGCCAGATATCCCTATTTGGTGCTGTTCCTGCTGGGCATCATTTACATGCTCAACTATCTCGACAGACAGATTATCGCGATCCTAGCCCAGTCGATAAAGCAGGACCTCCAACTCTCGGACACGCAGCTAGGGCTCCTGTCAGGCTTCGCCTTTGCGTTGATCTACACATTGCTTGGAATACCCATCGCATGGCTGGCCGACCGAACGTCACGCGTTCGTATCGTGGCGATTGCCTGCGCAGTGTGGAGCTTTTTTTCGATGCTTTGTGGCGCCGCCACTGGTTTCGCTTCGCTGGCGCTGGCAAGGACGGGCGTTGGTGCCGGTGAGGCGGGTGGTGTGCCGCCTTCTCATTCGCTGATATCCGACTATTTTCCTCCTGAGAAGAGAGGAGCGGCGATCGCTCTTCATTCTCTGGGACTTCCGATTGGCGCTACCCTTGGCATTGCTTTTGGGGGTGCCGTCGCGGCGCATTACGGCTGGCGCACCGCATTTATCGCTGTTGGAGCACCGGGATTTCTTGCGGCGCTTGCGCTTTGGCTTTTCGTGCGGGAACCCAAACGGGGCGGAACGGATCCAGGCGTTTCCGACATGTTGGAGAGCGCTTCATTGTTGGCAAGTTTCAGAACATTCCAACGCAGTCGAACGCTTTTGCTGCTGCTCGTCGCCGCGGCTTCATACAGTTTTGTTTTTACCGGCTTTGCAAGCTGGGCACCGGCGATGCTGATGCGGACAAAAGGCATGAGCATGTCCGATATCGCCGCCTACTACAGCATTGTAAGCGGTAGCGCGATGACGTTGGGCATGCTGGCGAGCGGCTATCTGACCGGCCGCCCTGGGCATAATCAGCAGGCCTATCTCATTGCGCCATCTTGGGCGATGATTTGTGGACTGCCATTTTACGTGGTCGGGATGCTCGCGACATCGTGGCAGGTCGCGCTTGCTTGCCTGGCGGTGCCGATGACAACGAACATGATGTATCTCGCCCCGGCGACGGCGATCGTGCAGAACAGCGTTCCGGCCAGTCAGCGCAGTACGGCTGCGGCCATCCTGCTATTCATTCTGAACATCTTTGGAACCGGGCTCGGACCGCTGTACGTTGGCGTGCTCAGTGATTGGCTGGAACCAAGCCTTGGCGCGCAAGCTCTCAGAATGGCGATGATCGGTCTCGTTCCATTTTTCCCGATCGCCGCATTTTCCCTTTTTCTGGTCGCCCGATCCATACCGGCGCGAGGATCGGAAATATAACCGCCAGCGTAATTGTCAGCATTGGCCGCGCGGAGCGGATGAATATTGCAATATGAGGAACGATCATGCCGAAATTGACCGTGATAGACCGGGCAGGCGAAGAGCGGGCCTTAGACGCCCAAAACGGACTTTCCCTTATGGAGGCCATCCGGGACGAGGGTATTGACGAAATGCTGGCCTTATGTGGAGGCTGCTGTTCCTGCGCCACTTGCCATGTCTATGTCGATAGCGGCCACGCTGGTGCATTATCGCCCATGTCAGAGGACGAGAATGATCTGCTGGACAGCAGTGAACACAGAACGGCAGCCAGTCGACTTTCCTGTCAGATTGTCATTGGCGAAGAAACCGAAGGGCTCAAGGTCACGATCGCTCCAGAAGACTGAGAAGCCTAGACGATCTTCGGGCGAAGCGACGCCGCCAGCGATTGACAATTCGCGCCGAGCGAAACCCTTTTTGGGCGAGCAATGTACGGGTAACTGGCAAGTTTCATTATAAACCTAACCAACATCATGCTGAACCAAAAATCCAGTCATTCCCCTTAACTTTCAAGGGCTTGAAGCGCGATTAAAGGATTGCGTTCTTAAGCTGATCTACGGCGTGTGCCTCGAATGCGACACCGAGCCTTTTGCGCACTGCGCCAAAAATGGCAGCGAGATTATCCATGCTCGGGTTACCCTTTTCGGACAACATCCTATGGAGGCTCTTGCTTGGATGCTTGGTGTCCGCTGCCAAAGCCTCGAAACCCAATGACCCATTGACCAAATCGCGCAGGATCAGGCGCGCCACATGCGGTTCGCCATTCAGAAATGCAGTAGCCGCCTCATCAAGCATGGCCTTGGAGAAGGCTGGGTCGCGCATGGCGCGTTCCTTCACTGTTTCCTTGAAATCTCGGGTCAGCGCCATCTCGCTACTTCCTGCCTTTTTTGTCAGTCGCCTTGCGGACCTTGTATTCATTCAGCAGCACCCCCGCCTGATCGATGTCTGACTGCTGCCGCTTCTTCGTCCCACCTACGAACAGGATGACGAGTTCATCCCCTTCCTTGGCGAGATAGAGACGATAGCCTGGTCCCCAGTCGATCCGATATTCTCCCAGGCCGCCGCCGATCCATTTTACATTCGAGGCATTACCCAACTCCAACCGCACTATGGCTGTGGCCACCTTAGCGGAGGCCTGTGGATCCAGACCGTCGAACCATGACCGGAACGGACAGGAACCGTCCTCGCGGATATATTCCTGAACTATCAACTCATAGCCTTTCAAGTAACATATATGTTACCATATGTCCAGCGTTTGCGATCAGGCGACCAGTCGCAGGCGGTCAAGCTTGGCGGCCCCTTGTGCCAGCAGCTTGGCGATTTCATCCGAAGTCCGTCGCACGGCCAGTTTCAGGGCTTCATCGACGTGAATATAGTCCTGTGTCACATTCTGTGATGCGTGACCCAGCATCGCGCGGATCGTCAGTTCAGAAAAACCAAGTTCGGCAGCAATACTGGCAAAAGTGTGCCGCAAGGTGTGGGGCGTAACGCCCACTATGCCTGCAAATCCGCAGATACGTTGCAGGCAGGCACTGGCCGCAGTGAAGGGGCCGTCGCCTGTCGTGGCCGGGAAAACATGGGGATTGCCTGCGACCTGTGGCTGCGCCACGATCACCTTGATTGCTTCTGGTCCGATAGCCCGGATTTGCCCGCCGGTTTTGGTGTCGGGGAAGGCTACAAAACCGCCCATCGGGTTCACCCATGAGCGCTCCATCGCTTGGCCTTCTTCACGGCGATATCCCGTCAGGAGCAACAATTTGATCACCGAAATCCCGGTGGGACTAACACCCTGCTGCTCGGCATATACCATCGCCTTGCCCAACGTTTCGATCTCCGCCACGCTGAGCCGACGGGTCTTCTTATTGCCTGCCAGCTTCTTGGCGCCTTTAGTGGGGTGTTCGGAAAGCAACCCCTTATGCCTGGCATGGCCCAGGATCGCCTGGATCGTTCCAAGGCAGCGCGCAGCAACGCCGGGACCACCGGTCGCCTTACCACCACGCCCGCCACTGCGGCTCTTCTGCGTCTTATGATTTTTGACGTCGTCCTGCATTGCCTCGACGTCGGCGATTGTCAGATGCCGTGCTATGCGCTTGCCGATCAGGGGCTTGATATGCGTCTTGATCCGGCTTTCATCCATTGCCAGCGAGGATTCCTTGATCGGACGGTTCTTGCGGCCCAGAATCCTGCCGGCCCTAGCCTCCGTCAGATACCAATCGCACAGTTCCGTGACGGTCATCTCCTTGCGCGCACGACGTGCCTCTTCGGCAGGGTCTTCGCCGGAAGCAACCTCGCCAAGCTTGATCTTCGCCAGATCGCGCGCTTGATCCACCGTAATGACGCCGAAGCGACCGATCTTGACGCGCCTAATGCGGCCTTCCTTGTTCATATATTGGATGACGAAGGTCTTGGTGCCGGTCTGTCCGATGCGGACCCCGAACCCTTTGATCTCGGTATCCCAGATGAACGCCTGACCCGCCTTGGGCGGGGTGAGAGCATCGACCGTTCGCTTGTTGAGCTTGGCCTGCGCCATGCGCGCTTCCTCCATTTTATTACGCGAGCCTTGAAAAACCGAAAAGTAATAAGGACGTAATAAAAATCGGTCGTTTCGTGGCAAATCGGAGGCTACTGCGTCGTAGCTGTGATAGCAATATCCATATGAAAAAGCGTAGAAAATCGTAGAATGGCGAATTCTGGCGTAACGGCTCCGATCGGGTTGCCAAGGTTGGGGTCGAGGGTTCGAATCCCTTCGCCCGCTCCAGAAATCATCGAAAAATCAATGGTTTCTGCCGTCGTTGTTGAGGTGATATTCAAGCGACGATTTCCCCGGAACCATGGCGGAACCACTAGGTAGAAAACTCGATCTAAGCCGCGCCAGCCGAAATGAAGCGCTGCAAACCCTCGCCACCTTCCATATCCTCTTCGCCTTCCGGCTCACCGCGCGGCCCCATTGGGATCGATGTGCCAATCCATTCGGCATCGGTGCCGCCCAAGGCGCGGTATGATTCGCGGGCGTTGAGCATGACAGCGTGCCGGAGCGAACTATCGGTGAACGCCACCGATCGGCGCGTGGCTTCCGGGCCGTCGATCTTTGGCGGCCATACGGTCAGGCCGTTCTTCGGAGCACCAAGAAGAGTGGTCGCCCATCCCTCGATCCAGCCAAGGCCGACAAGATCAGGCGGGAACTCTCGCGCGGGACCAGCATTAATGCGACCGCGAAGAAGCTCAAGGTCGGCGTCGGCACCGTCCATCGCATCAAAACCCAGATGGGCCAACCGATCGCCGCCTGACCATGGTCGCCTACGATCGTGGATGACGCTGCCGGTCGACCCTTACTTCATCATCATGGGGATAGAGCATGACATCACGCTCCGACGATACTCCTACGGCCGAACCAGATACCGCCAACCTTGAGAGGAAGGATGATGCGGTTCCTCTTCTGGCCTATGGTTGTCCATGCGGGTGCGACAGCGTCCAGCAATCGAATGATTTTATTGCTTTAGCTGGGACTGGTGAAGACGTTCTGGGGCATCATGGGCGCGATCCGAAAATGGCGGAAAACCGTCCAGTCCCCATCGAGGAATCAAATCCAGATCGGCGCTTTCCTCTTCTGGGCACCAGCTACTCTCAAAGCATTGAAAATGCACGGGGATCGTCAACAAGACGGTCCCCTGAGAGCGTTTGTTACACATCGGTGTTACACAATTCGGGGCAATCATCGGTTCCAGACCGTGGGAAAACTGCCCTAGTCGAGGCGGCCGACTGTTACCTTCTGCTTTCCTTCAAAAGGAGGTCTGCGATCCGAAGCAGTCAATATGTAAATGAGCCGCAAACGCCTTGCAACACATCGATCTCATAATGGACGTCCCTTGGCTTCTCGCTTCCTTGCGGGACGAAATTGCGCAACATGTCATAAAAAACCCGCCTCATTAAGAGGCGGGCTAATCCGTCAGTCGCGCTCAGGATGCTTGATCCGTTCGCGCTCGGTAGTCGACGGATGGCGCTTGGCATAGCTCTCAGGCACAAAGCGCCCGGTGTTCGAGCTTCGATGCGAAACCTGAGTAGGAAC
The DNA here is from genome assembly GCF_055640555.1 of Sphingobium sp. KKT206. Classification (NCBI taxonomy): domain Bacteria; kingdom Pseudomonadati; phylum Pseudomonadota; class Alphaproteobacteria; order Sphingomonadales; family Sphingobiaceae; genus Sphingobium; species Sphingobium sp. KKT206. The sequence goes on along the minus strand of NZ_CM145764.1, from coordinate 2,414,764 downwards.
CTTCTTATTGGTCATGGTCTTATGTCCAGAAAGCTCGAGCGAAATTGCTTGAGCGTCCTATTCGATCACCATTCCAAAGACTGACCCTAAATCGATTTGGGGTCATCGGGAATCTCCTTGGGCTTCTGCTTAGGTGGAATATGCGCGGTAGATGCGATCGCGGGGAGGGGAGGTATGTTAAGGCCAGCTTCAGCAAAAAGATGCGCCACAAGCCCACGAAAGTAAGGATAAGCCGCAAATGCTCCCACGTTTTTACAAAAACCGTGCGCGGCAGCTTCCGACGCATCTCCGGGCACATCATAAAGGACAATATACTCAGCGGTGCACTGCATTGCGCGGGATCTTCCCACTTTTGCCGTAACGTGGTATTCAAAGACACCCATGACACATGCGTCTTCTGGAACGAACTGGCACGATTTCAGCTTCCGCCCGTATGACAATTTCCAATCGCTCTGATTGGAGAAATGCTCGGGACTAATATCAAATCTGGATCCCGTAAGGCAAATTTTCTCCAACTTTGCATGCGTTGCGACCGCGTTATATTCAGCGCCCTTGAAGCCCGACTGAGTAGGTGGTCTACCGCTCACTTTAGCAATTTCGCCCATCAGGCTGCCCTCGCGTATTCCAGCCATTTGGCGGAGTTGTCATCGCAATCGTCATCATTCGACGCTTCCTCAGACCACATCGGCAGCACATTGCTGAAGGCCTCCTTTGAGGCTCCTTCTTCCTGCCAAGCCGTCGTCAATGCTTCATAGGCGCGCCTGTGAGTAATAAATGCTTCCTCACCGAGAGCGTGAATCGCGCGCGCCAGCAACCGAACCGTGAAGTTCTTGCAATCATCAGAAAAAATCTGTGAAATACGTGCACGAGATACACCCATTGCCTTCGCAAGATCTGCTCGCGAGATTTGCTTCTCCAGCATCAACTCGTTGAGAAAAATCTGGGCATCTACAACGAAACCCTCTTCTGCGAAGATTGCGCTTTTTTCGATGGCAATGTTGCTCATCTTTTGCTCCTTGCCTTTAAATTCTTGACGGCGATTTCCATAGCATCAGCGTATTTTCGAGCGCGCTTTAGCAGCGCTTGGTCCGCTTTATCTTTCTTTTTGGAAAGGTTTCGCTCTACAATTATGAAAGTTTTCTTGTTATCTACGACGGTTTCATAACCGTATAGCCGGATCTTATGGGTCTTAAAGACCTGCAACATCAGATTTCCAACACTTCTACCTTCATTCGGGTTGAACATTTCATTTGTTAGAGCACTACCTTCACACCAGCGTTGCATCGTCCTTTTCAGTCGACCTTGCTGCCGATCGTCGAGTCCATCATATTCTTTTGCGATTTTCGCATCGCAAAAAACACAGGCCCCCATGTGCTCTGCCAAGCATTCACAGCCCAATGCCCGATAAGGTTGATCATCTTCGACCTTCATAGGAAGCAAGAGTTAATAGTTCTCTTAACACCCTGCAAGGGTAAAACCGCCAGCAGTCGGTTTTTGTTGCGGAAGGATGCACGGATGGGTCCATATGTCGCCGCCGACGAGGGCAATCAAATGTTGGCTCAAGACGGTCCAAATCACTCAAGCCCAGCCAAAATTTGGTCGCTCCGGCTACGTCGATATTGTCCATAACCAACTTGATGCCTAACCTTCCGCATCAACTCGCATCACTCGCCGACCATGCCAGATGTGAGAAACTAATGTCGCTGAAACTAAGGCTTTTGATAGCCGACTCCAGTATCGATATCCGATGACCGTTCCCATAATTTTCCGATGCGCCACGCTTTCCAATTGTCCATCCTCCAAGAGCCATTGCAACATCATGGTCCACCCGCGCTGACCGCAGTTCGTCCCGAAAATTATGTCGGAACGAATGATAGCACGTGCGAGGTTGCCGCGCTCCGCAACTGTCGAGGAATTGCGTGAACCATTTTGAAAAAGCTACGGCACGGATACCTTTGGTGCCGGGGTCAATTTCCTCAAACAGCTTTGTCTGATTGCACCGCTGCTGCTCTGCAACGAAGTGAAGCAATCCACAATCAATCAATGTCGGATGAAGGGGCATCAACCGCTCGCTTGCGACAGTTTTGAGGTTCTTATCACTCTGGCCAGTCAACGAGGCCTCCGTGATCGTGAAACACCAGATCCCGTCGATCTCCCTAACGTCGGCGACATCAAGCTGGCATATTTCGTTTAGCCTCATGCCGGTATGCAAACCGATCAATGGCACCCAGAATCTCGCATTCCGAGGGCGTTCCGTTCCCGGTTTTGAGTAGCCCCGCCCCCCATCCACGCATCCAATATAAAGAGGAGCATTAAAAATCGCCTGAAGCTGCGTCGGGCTGAATGGATATCGCTTGTCCTTCCTCGCTGTCTCGTCGGGCAATCGCAATCCGCGTAGGGGGTTTCTAGAGAGAAGCTCTTCGTTCACGGCCCAATTCAGGAAGGTCGACAAATTTGCAAGGCAGACGTTCGCATTGGCGGTGCTGATGATGTCGATGTCGCCACGCTCACGAGCATGACTTGCGGCTTGACGCGGTGACAACTTTGGAAAGCGTTTAGAAGCGTTCCGAGGAAGGTGCCGGAGCACTTCAACGTAGTCGCGGCATTGTGACCGCGATAGCGCATTAATTGGCGTTTCCGCGCCGATGACCGACGTAGCTAGCCGTCGGCTCGTTTCATAGGCCTCGCGCGTTCTAGCCGACCATGAATGCGTCGGATCGGACAGATATTTCCCATAGGCGTCGCCAAACGTAGTGACTGAGACGAAGGGCTTCCCTGCCGCCTGAGCACTTCGGACAGGCTCCGCCTTTATCACCGGTGGCCGATCATCCTGCAAATCGTGAATCAACGGTCCACAGAGCGTCTGGTCGCATGGCAAACCTGCCTTCCAGCGATGATGTTCGATCTCAGCCTCAATCCGAGCTATTGCACCGGCCAGCCTGCGGAGGGCGATCTTCAAACTATCAGTTCGGAGTGATCGCCAGATCTCATCCCGTCCGAGTAGCCTTCGCGCGTCGCTCGGAACGCGGCGGCGGCAGTAATATTGGCGACCACGCAGAACCAGCCCAACCGGCCGTTTGTGTAACACGTGTGTGTAACAGTCGGCCGCCTCGACTAGGGCAGTTTTCCCACGGTCTGGAACCGATGATTGCCCCGAATTGTGTAACACCGATGTGTAACAAACGCTCTCAGGGGACCGTCTTGTTGACGATCCCCGTGCATTTTCAATGCTTTGAGAGTAGCTGGTGCCCAGAAGAGGACTCGAACCTCCACGACCTTGCGATCGCCAGCACCTGAAGCTGGTGCGTCTACCAATTCCGCCATCTGGGCACGGGGTAGGAGCGCGCAACTAGCCGCTGCCTCCAAAGCTGTCAACGCATGTTGCGGATTATTTCATGCCTCTTTGCAAAATCGCGCGCCGGGGGTGGACGGGTGCGCCAGCGGAGGGGATGACGGCGCTATGACCCACCCCGATTCCACCCCGATCACCCTGTTCGCCCGCCCCGATGGACTGCGTCTCGCCTGCCGCCCGCGGGCGGGAGCGGGGCCGACCATCCTCTTCCTGCCGGGCTATATGTCCGACATGGAGGGCAGCAAGGCGGTCGCGCTCGATCAATGGGCGGCGCGCCAAGGGCGGGCCATCGTGCGGATGGACTATGCGGGCAACGGGTCGAGCGAAGGACGTTTTGCCGATGGCACGCTGGCCAGTTGGCGCGATGACGTGCTGTGGGTGATGGATAGCCTGATCGAGGGACCGGTCCTGCTCGTCGGATCGTCGATGGGCGCCTGGCTCGCGCTACTGGTGGCGCTGGCCCGGCCCGGCCGGGTTGTGGGGATCGTCGGCATCGCGGCCGCGCCCGATTTCACCGAATGGGGCTTTACCGACGCCGACAAGGCGCTGCTGGCGACCGAGGGGCGGATCGAGGAGCCGTCGGCCTATAGCGACGATCCTTATGTCACGACGCTGGCCTTTTGGCAGTCGGGTCAGGCGTTGCGGCTATTGGAGGGCGAGATCGGCATTGATTGCCCGGTACGGCTGCTCCACGGGCAGCAGGACAAGGACGTGCCCTGGTATGTGGCGGTGAAGGCGGCCGCCCGTTTGCGTTCATCGGATGTGCAGACGCTGCTGATTAAGGACGGCGACCATCGCCTTTCCCGCGACGGCGACATCGCCTTGTTGATCCGCACCGTCGCCAGCCTGTTGGACAGCCATTGATGCCGCTCTTGCCCCTGATGCTGTTGGCCCAGGCCTATGATCCTGAGATTGAGGCCGTGATGAATCGCAGCCGCAAAGAGAAGCAGGAAGCCGCCGCCAGCGTCGCCGCTGCGCCGCTGCCCAGCACGCCCGCGCGGGAAGACGGCAAAATTCCCGTGCCCGCGAAATTCGCTGCGCCTTTCCAGGCCTGTCTCGACCAAGCGCTTGAAGATCCCACCGCCGGGGTCGCCTTTGCCGAAAAATGGCGGATCGACGGCGGGGGCTTCTATGCGCGCCACTGCATGGGCTTTGCCTTCGCGCGCGCCGAACGCTGGTCGCCCGCGATCATCGCCTTTCAGCAGGCTGCGGAAGAGGCTGAACGGAGCGGCGAGATGGTGCAAAGCGCGCGGCTGTGGGCGCAGGCGGGCAATGCCGCGCTCGCCAGCGGGGATGCCGCCAAGGCGCGCGGAGATTTCGATGCGGCCTTAGCGCGCGGTCTACCCGACGGGCTGGAAAAGGGCGAGGTGCATCTCGATCGGGCGCGGGCCTTGGTCGCACTGGGCGAGACGGAGGCTGCGCGCGATTCGATCGATGTGGCGCTGACCCAGGCACCCAAAGACCCGCTCGGCTGGCTGTTGTCGGCAACGCTGGCGCGCCGGTCCGGCGAAATGAGTCTGGCCCAAGCGCATATCGCGCGCGCCGTGCAGCTCTCGCCCGACGATGCGTCGGTGGCGCTGGAGGAGGGCAATATCGCGATCCTGACCGATCATGAGGATATCGCCCGATCCGCCTGGCAGCGGGCTGTGCGCCTGGCGCCGGACGCCGCAGCGGGCAAGGCGGCGGCGGATAATCTGTCCCGTTTACCTGTAGCCAAGCCTGCGGGCTAAGGCCGTCCAGCAAGACTTTGTCACGGAACCGCTTTCCGGTTCGGTCCGTTCGCATGGGTATAGCGGGACCACCGAAACGGAGATGAGATGATGACCCCCAATGTGAAGAATATCGCTGCGATCGGCCTGTTGCTCGCAGGCGCGATGGCGACCACGGCCTGTTCGCGCGGCGCGACGGCGGGCGGATTGATCGGCGGCACCGGCGGCGCAGTCGTCGGCAGCGCGACCGGCCTCGGCACGACCGAAGGCGCGATTATCGGTGGCGCGGCGGGCGCCGTGATTGGCGACGACCGCCGCGATTAAGGCCCGCTATTTCAGGTAGAAGTCGACGGTCGTGACGACGCGCACTTTCTTATAGGGCGTGTCGCTCGACCCGTCGCCGCCTTCGCCATCGCGCGCGTCGATCGAGAAATAGCCCTGCGTGGCGCTCTTGATCCCGCCGACGCCGGAAGCTGCATCCTTGGCGAATTGTTCGGCAGCGGCACGGGCATCCTTGGTGGCGGCGGCCACCATTTGCGGCTTGACGTCGTTCAGCTTGGTGAAGCTGTAGCGCATACCCGACCCTTCCTGCAGCGTGACGCCCCGCCGGACGAGATCGAACTGCTGGGCGACGGCGCGCTGAGCGCGGGCGATGTCGGTCGTGCGCAACAACATCCGCTGTGTCACGGTGATATTGTTGACGCCATTGTTGAGATATTGGTTCACCCCGGCGCCGGTCGGGGTCAGTTCGGCGGGCTTGAAGCCAAGCCCAGTGAAATAGGCCTGCAATTCCTTGGTATTATTGTCGATTTCCGCGCGCACGGTGGGCAAGTCGAAGCCGGTCGCCGAATAGCTGATCGACCAGGTCGCAAGGTCTGCCGTCACGTCCTTTTCCGCGAGGCCGCGCACCGTGACCGAGCGATCCGCCGCCTTGGCGCGCCGCAGTCCGTCTCCCAGAAGATAGCCGCCGCCAACGACCCCCAACGCCAGCAGCGCGGCGCTGCCCAACATTATTTTGTCCCGCATGTCCCATGTCATATGCTTGCCTCTTCCCTGCGTTGATGCGCGACCTTATCTTGGGAGCATCCTTGCCCTCCCCCAGATGAACCGTTGCTTTATAGCGACGAATGGAGAAAGACTTGCCCAAATTCCTGCATAGCATGATCCGCGTCCGTGACGTCGAAAAGACGATCGCCTTTTTCGACCTGCTGGGATTGAAAGAGGTGAAGCGGTTCGACAGCGAACAGGGGCGCTTCACGCTCGTCTATCTCGCCGCGCCGGGGGATGAAGATGCGCAGGTCGAACTGACCTATAACTGGCCGCCGGAGGATGGCAGCGCCGCCGAAATCTATGATGGCGGGCGCAATTTCGGCCATATCGCCTATCAGGTCGAGAATATCTATGAGACGTGCCAGCGCTTCCTGGATGCGGGCGTGACCATCAATCGCCCGCCGCGGGACGGGCATATGGCCTTCGTCCGCACGCCCGATGGCATTTCGGTCGAATTGCTGCAGGATGGGCGGCTCGACCCGGCCGAACCTTGGGTATCGATGCCCAATGTCGGGCAATGGTAAGCCCGATGCTGGAGGTTGTCCGCATCCCGGTTCTGTCCGATAATTATATTTGGCTGCTGCATGACCCCAAGAGCCAAGAGACGGTCGTGATCGACCCGGCCGTGGCCGAGCCGGTGCTGGAAGCGGCCGCCGCGCGGGGATGGACCATCGGCCAGATCTGGAACACCCATTGGCATGGCGACCATGTCGGCGGCAATGCGGCGATCAAGGTCGCGACGGGTTGCGTCATCACCGGGCCTGCGGCCGAGGCGGACAAGATCGCGACGCTCGATCGTTTTGTCGGGGAAGGCGATAGCGTGCGTATCGGCGATCATGTCGCGACCGTGATGGCGGTCCCGGCCCATACGGCGGGGCATATCGCCTATCATCTCGCCGCCGCGCAGATGGCCTTTGTCGGCGATACGCTGTTCGCCATGGGCTGCGGCCGATTGTTCGAGGGGACAGCGGCGCAGATGTTCGCCAATATGCAACGTCTCGCGGACTTGCCGGAGGATACGGCCGTCTATTGCGCGCATGAATATACGCTCTCCAACGGACGGTTCGCGCTGACGGTGGAGCCGGACAATGCGGCGCTGGTCGAGCGGGTTGCAGCCGTCGAAGCGCTGCGGGCGCGGGACGAAGCGACGGTGCCGACGACGATCGGGCTGGAGCGCGCGACCAATATCTTCATGCGCGCGCGCGACGTGGCGCAATTGGCCGAACGCCGCACGGCAAAGGACGCGGCCTGACGGTTTCTGCGCTATGGTGCCGTCGTCAGGGTAAAGATCGACAAGGGAGAGTCGCGATGCGCGCATGGATAGGGATGATACCGCTCCTGTTGGCGGGCTGCACCGGCAGCTATACGCCCACACCGCTGACGCAGAAGCAGGCGGCCAAGCTGGAGAAGGCTTTGGAAGGCAAGGTGGCCGGTGAAAAACAAGGCTGCATCAACCGCGAACCACGGACCAATCTGACCGTCATCAGCAACAATGTGCTGCTCTATCGAGTGAGCAACCGGCTGATCTACAAGAATGAGTTGATCGGCAGCTGCAGCGGCCTCGTCTATGGCGACACCTTGATCGTGCGCAGCTTCGGCTCGCAACTGTGCCGCGGCGACATGACCACGACCGCCAACCTGCAGACCGGGATGACCAGTGGCGCCTGCGCGCTAGGCGACTTCATCCCCTATCGCGCGCCGGGTAAATAATCCGGTTCCGCCTTCTGGTCGCATCGGACTATTCGAACAGGCTTATTGGCCTAGATCGCAACCGGCTCTGACCGATCGATAGCACCACTATCGAGCAGTGGCGCGACATCCATGTCCTGCGCGCCCAGAATGACGCTCAATTTCTCCAGCGAGGCGAGGATCATCGCCTGTTCCCAGGCGGCGAGCGACGCGAAGCGGTCAGTGAATTGGGACTGCAGCAAGTCGGGCGCGCAGGCCAGTGCATCCCGTCCCGTCGCCGTTGCATGGAGCATGATCTGGCGCTTGTCGCGATCGCTGCGTTCGCGCGTTACCAGGCCCGATAGCACGAGCCGATCAACGACATTGGTGATCGTCGCCTGACTGAATTTCAAAGCGGACGCAATGGCGCTCGGCGTCGCCTGATCGCGCCCCTCAATTTCGCGCAAGACCAGCATCTGGGAGGGGGTCAGCCCTGTGGTCGTCGCCAGCTTGCGACTGCCGATTTCGGTCGCGCGCAGAATGCGGCGAAGCGCCTGGAGAGTGGGGTTCGAAAGGTCGGATTCCATGGCTGATAGCTATCCGTTTGCGCAGTGCCATGCCAATGTCATTTTCCTTTATATAATGAAGGATAATGCAAGGCCGAAACGGCGGACAGAGAAGTCATTGCGGCCAAAGGGTTGAAAATTTCGCGTTCATATGTATATATTGCGCCGCAGCAACAGAGGCGAAGGGATTCGCCCAGATAGTTAAATACTTTGGGAGGCTAATCATATTTGATCGTGAAACCGATGCGACGGTCCTGTCGCCACGGAATTTTGCGCGCCCTGAGAATGAGACTGGACGAGTTATGAATTTCCGTATGCCGGTGGCGCAGGACGGCCCTGCCATCACCGCGCTGATCGCCGCCTGCCCGCCACTCGATGGCAATTCGGCCTATTGCAACCTGCTGCAATGCACGCATTTCGCCGATAGCTGCATCGTCGCCGAACGCGACGGCCAGATCGTCGGCTGGGTATCGGGCTATCGCCTACCCGCCGACCCCGGTCGCTTCTTCATATGGCAGGTCGCCGTCGCTGCGGAGGCTCGCGGCGAAAAGCTGGCGCAGCGCATGATCGCCGCCTTGCTGGACCGCCCATCGGCCATTGGCGTCACGCACCTGATTACCACGGTGACCCCGGACAATGCCGCCTCCTGGGCGCTGTTCGATGGGATCGCCCGGCGTCTAGGCGCTGAGTTGACCAAAGCCCCGCTGTTCGAGCGCGACGCTCATTTCGCCGGCGCGCATGAAACCGAGTGGCAAGCGACGATCGGCCCCTTCGCCCTTTCTTCCTAAGCCAGCCCATAGATATTCGGAGACTTTCCCCCCATGACAATGACCCCCAAACCGACCCAGATCATTCCCGATACCGGCATTTACGAGCGCCGGGAATCGATCGTCCGCAGCTATGCCCGGTCGATGCCGCGCCAGTTTCACCGCGCCGAGAATGTGTGGATGCACGACAATCAGGGGGGGCGTTATCTCGATTTTCTATCGGGCTGCTCGACGCTGAATTACGGGCATAACCATCCGATCCTCAAGCAGGCGCTGCTCGACTATATCATGGCCGACGGCATCACCCATGGCCTGGACCTGCATACCGATGCCAAGGCGGCCTTTCTGGAAGCTTTCGAGGAGGTGATCCTCCAGCCGCGCAAGTTGAATTATCGCGCGATGTTCACGGGACCGACCGGCACCAATGCGGTGGAAGCCGCGATCAAACTGGCGCGCAAGATTACCGGCCGCGAAATGGTGATCGCCTTCACCAACGGCTTCCACGGCATGACGTTGGGCGCGCTCGCCTGCACCGGCAATGCCGCCAAGCGCGGTGGTGCGGGCGTGCCGCTCAGCCATGTCAGCCACGAACCCTATGACGGCTATCACGGCCCCGACGTCGATACCGCCGACCTTTTGGAACAGCGGCTGTCCGACCCTTCCAGCGGCCTGGATGCACCCGCCGCCATCCTGGTGGAAACCGTGCAGGGCGAAGGCGGTCTCAACGCCGCGTCGCCGGCCTGGCTGCGCAAGATTGCCGCAATCGCCAAGCGGCATGGTGCCCTGTTGATCGTGGATGATATTCAAGCCGGCTGCGGCCGCACCGGTGGCTTTTTCAGCTTCGAGGATATGGGTTTCACGCCCGACATCGTCACGCTGGCCAAGTCGCTGTCGGGCATGGGCTTGCCCTTCGCGCTCACGCTATTCCGCGCCGAACTCGACCAATGGTCGCCCGGCGAGCATAATGGCACCTTCCGCGGCAACAACCATGCCTTCGTCACGGCGACGGCCGCCCTGCGCCATTTCTGGAGCAATGACAGCTTCGCCGCCGATGTGCGCCGTCGCGGTGCGCTGCTGGAAAGTCGCCTCGACAAGATGGCCCGCGAACATGGGCTGACCACGCGCGGACGCGGCATGATGCGCGGCATCGACGTCGGGTCGGGCGAGATTGCGTCCGTCATCACCGCCGCCTGCTTCGCGCGCGGCCTCATCATCGAAACGAGCGGCCCCCATGACGAAATCGTCAAGGTGCTCGCCCCGCTCATCATCGACGACGCCGTCCTTTCGGCCGGTCTCGACATACTGGAAACCAGCGTGCGCGAGACGCTTGCCGCCGCCTTTGGCGTGGCGGCGGAATAAGGAGATATCGCATGATCGTCCGTAAACTGACCGACATTCGCAAGTCCGACCATAACGTCAAATCCGATGGCTGGGAAAGCGCCCGCCTGCTGCTCAAGGATGACGGCATGGGTTTCTCATACCATGTCACCACCATGTACGCCGGCAAAGAGCTGAAGATGCATTATCAAAACCATCTCGAAGCCGTGCTGGTGCTCAAGGGCAAGGGCACGATCGAGGATTTGGGCACGGGGGAAACCCACCAGTTGGCCGCAGGTACCATGTATGCGCTCAACGATCATGATCGCCATATCGTGCGCCCCGAAACGGACATCCTGACCGTCTGCGTCTTCAACCCGCCGGTTACCGGCCGCGAAGTGCATGATGAGAATGGCGCCTATCCCGCAGAGGCCGACATGGTCCGCACGGCCGAACTGACGTCTTGAAATCATAAAGAAAGGGGGAGTCCCATGACAGACATCTACCCATCCCGCCAAATGGCGGAACCGCAATTCCTGCCCCGTCTCGATCCGGTCGTCCATAGTGACTGGAGCGAGGCGGCACCGCTCTCGAAAGCGCAGGCCGCGCAGTTCGAGCGCGACGGCTATCTGGTGCTGGAGGATATCTTTTCCGCGCAGGAAGTCGCCTTCCTGCAACAGGAGGCTGGTTCCCTGCTGGCCGATCCCGATGCGCTGGATGGCGACACCGTGATCACCGAACCGGGTGGCGGCGAAATCCGCTCGATCTTCGAAATTCACAGCCAGAGCCGCGTCATGCACCGGCTGGCGGCCGACGCCCGGCTCACCGACGTCGCCCGCTTCCTGTTGAATGACGAAGTCTATCTTCACCAGTCGCGCCTGAACTACAAGCCGGGGTTCCAGGGCAAGGAATTCTACTGGCATTCGGATTTCGAGACCTGGCATGTGGAAGACGGGATGCCGCGCATGCGCGCCCTGTCCATGTCGGTTCTGCTGGCGGATAACACCCCACATAACGGCCCGTTGATGCTGATCCCAGGATCGCACCGCAGCTTTCTGACCTGCGTGGGTGAAACGCCCGACGACCATTATAAAATGTCGCTCAAGAAGCAGGAATATGGCGTCCCCGATGAGGACAGCCTGGCCGACCTTGCGCACAAGCATGGTATCGTGGCACCGACGGGCAAGCCGGGAACGGTCATCCTGTTCGATTGCAACCTGATGCACGGGTCCAACGGCAATATCACGCCCTTTCCCCGCGCGAACGCTTTCATGGTCTATAACGCCATGTCCAATCAGCTGGCCGCCCCCTTTGGCCCCGCGACGCCGCGCCCGTCCTTCATCGCGGCACGGGAGGCAGAGGCGATCAGGGTCTGTCATGGCGATCTGGTTGCGGAGGTGATGGCATGAGCGGCCTGCATAGCGTCGAGAAGATCGGCGGCACATCGATGGCGGCCACGGCCAGCCTGTTCGACAATGTCCTGATCGCAGGCCGCAGCGGCGACGATCTCTACAACCGCATCTTCGTCGTATCCGCCTATGCGGGCATGACCGACCTGCTGCTGGAGCATAAGAAATCCGGCGTGCCGGGCGTCTATGGCCGCTTCATCGCCGATGATGGCGCGGACGGCTGGCTGGAGGCGATGGCCAAGGTGCGCGAGGCGATGCACGATCGCAATGGCGAGATGTTCGCGCGCACCGCCAGCCTGGAGGAGGCCAATGCCTTTGTCGATCTGCGGATCGCGGCGGTGCAGGATTGCCTTGCGGATCTGGGCCGGTTGCGTAGCCATGGGCGCTTTTGCGTCAAGGAACAGTTGCTGACAGTGCGCGAATTGCTGGCCGGACTCGGCGAGGCGCATAGCGCGCACAGCACCGCGCTGTTGCTGCGCGATCGCGGGATCAACGCGGCATTCGTCGATCTGACGCTGTGGGACCAGGATGATTTGCGCAGCCTGGACGAGCGGATCGTGGAAGCGCTGGCACCGATCAACCTGCGCGATACGATGCCGATCGTCACGGGTTATGCCGGATGCCGCGAAGGCATGGTTCGGCGCTATGCGCGTGGCTATTCGGAAATGACCTTCTCGCGGATCGCGGTGCTGACCCATGCGCGCGAAGCGATCATTCACAAGGAATTTCACCTGTCGAGCGCCGACCCCCGCCTGGTCGGGGAGGCCGCGGCGCGCAAGATCGGCCGCACCAATTATGACGTGGCCGATCAACTCGCCAATCTGGGTATGGAGGCGATCCATCCCCGCGCGGGCCGTGGCCTGCGCCAGACCAGCATCCCGCTGCGCGTCCGCAACACGTTCGATCGCGAAGATGAAGGGACGCTGATCTGCGGCGATTATGTGTCCGACACGCCACGCGTCGAAATCATCACCGGTGTGCGATCGATGCAGGCGCTCCAGTTCTTCGAGCAGGATATGGTCGGCGAGAAGGGCTATGACGCCGCGATCCTCGATGCGCTGACCCGCCATGGCGCGTGGATCGTCAGCAAATCCTCCAACGCCAACACGATCACCCATTATCTGTCGATCGACGCGGCGACGGTGAAGCGGATCATGGCCGACCTGCAATCGCTCTATCCCGATGCCGCCATCTCCGCGCAGCCTGTGGCCATGGTGTCGGTGATCGGCAGCGACATATCGCGGCCAGGACTGGTGCCCGATGCGCTCGATGCACTGGCGGCCGCCGATATCGACATGGTCGCGATGCAGCATCAGATCCGCAACGTGGACATCCAGTTCATCATCGATTGCGCGAATTTCGATACGGCCGTGCGTGTCCTGCACCAGCGGCTGATCGAGGATGTGGCCGATCAGAGCGAAGGGCGTCAGGCGGCCTAAGCCGCCGCTTTCCGCATGCTGTCATCGATACTCCCGGTTCGCAGCCTGTTGGCCGCCATCTTCATGCTGATGGCGGGCAGCGGCTTTCTGTCCACCCTGATCAGCCTGCGGCTGGAACGGGGGGGCAGTGGCACGCTGATGATCGGCGCGGTGGCGACCGCCTATTTCGCCGGGCTGACCGTTGGCGCGCTGCGCGCCGCGCCTGTCGTACAGCGAGTCGGACATATCCGCGCCTTTGCCGCCTTCGTGTCGCTGCTGTCGGCCAGCACGCTGGCTTATGCGTTGTTCCAGAATGTGCTGTTCTGGGCCTCGCTGCGGTTCATCGACGGGCTGTGCGTGGCGGGCGTGTTCATATGCCTCGAAAGCTGGCTGAACGAGCGGGCGGAACCGGACACGCGGGGCAGCATATTGGCGGGTTATATGATCGCCCTCTATTCGGGGCAGGCGCTGGGGCAATTTCTGCTTAATTTCGGGCGCACCCCGTCCATTCCTTTCCTGATCGCTTCCATCCTCATTTCGCTGGCCGTCATCCCGGTTGTCCTCACCCGCATCGCCGCGCCGCTGCCGGGGCAAGATGCCCCTTGTACGATGCGGCAATTGTACGCTTCGTCGCCACTGGGCTTCGTCGGCGCGATGACGACCGGGCTGATGCTGGGCGCTTTCTACGGCCTCGCCGCCGTCCATGTCCGCCGGCTGGGACTGGACCTGTCCCAGACCGCCAGTTTCATGAGCATCGTCATCTTCGGCGGAGTTGCGCTGCAATGGCCGTTGGGGCGGCTGTCGGATCGGTTCGATCGCCGTCGGGTCATCGTCACCAGCTTCGGCGCGACCATGGCCGTCTGTCTTGCGCTGACCATGGTCGATGGTATCGGCCTGCCCTTGCTGACGCTGGGGGGCCTGTTTGGTGGCCTCAGCTTCGCGCTCTATCCGCTTTGCGTCGCCCATACCAACGACCGGCTGGACCCGGCGGCCCGCGTCGCGGCCAGCGGCGCACTGGTGCTGCTCTATTCGATCGGCGCGGCATTGGGACCGACCGGCGCGGCGGCGGCGATGACGCTGTTCGGTGCGAGCGGGCTGTTCCTCTTCATCGCCGCCGTTGCGGGTGGCACGCTGGCCTTTGGCCTCTGGCGTCAGGCATCGTCCCTGCCAGTGCCGGGCGACGACCAGCAAAGCTATCAGATCCTGCCCCGCACCACGCCCGTGGCCGCGATGCTCGATCCCCATGCCCCGGAACAGAGTGCGCCCGAAGAAGGCGAACCGGCCGACCGATCGCCGCTCCCCCTTTCAGGATAGATCCATGCCCGCGCCCCATCCTACTGCCTCGCTCCAACCCGCCGTCGATCGGACCACCTTGCGCCGGGCGATCGGTGCGTCCGCCATGGGCAATGCGACCGAATGGTTCGACTATGGCATCTATGCCTATGGCGTGACCTATATCTCCGCCGCGCTGTTTCCCGGCAATACGGAGGAGGCAGTGCTGTTCGCGCTGGCGACCTTCGCCATTTCCTTCCTGGTGCGCCCACTTGGCGGCCTGTTCTGGGGGCCGCTGGGCGACCGAATGGGGCGCAAGTCCGTATTGGCGCTCACCATATTGATGATGTCGGGTGCGACGGTGTGCGTCGGCCTGATCCCCGATTATACGACGATCGGCTTTTGGGCTCCGACCCTGCTGATCCTGTTGCGGATGGTGCAGGGCTTTTCCACCGGCGGCGAATATGGCGGTGCGGCGACCTTCATGGCCGAATATGCGCCCGACGACAAACGCGGCTTTTGCGGCAGTTTCCTGGAGTTCGGGACATTGGCGGGCTTTTCGCTGGGCGCGCTGCTGATGCTTGGCTTCTCGCTGATGCTGGGCGACGCCGCCATGTATGATTGGGGCTGGCGCGTTCCGTTCATGGTGGCTGGTCCCATGGGTCTGGTCGGCATGTATCTGCGATCGAAGATGGAGGACACGCCGGTCTTTCTGGAGGCCGAACAAGCCGCGCAAGGGGCCAAGACTGCCTCGCCGACGCTCGGCGCGCTGATAACGGGCCATTGGCGCACCTTGCTGGTGATGGGCGGGCTGGTCACCGCGCTCAACATCGTCAACTATACGCTCTTGAGCTACATGCCGACCTATCTGCAGCGTCGGTTGGGCCTGTCCGCCAATGAAGCGTTGATCGTGCCGATCATCGGCATGATGTTCATGATGGTCCTGCTGCCCTTCGCCGGGGCGCTGTCCGACCGGGTCGGCCGCAAGCCGCTGTGGCGCTTCTCGCTCATCGGCCTGTTCCTGCTGGTGGTGCCCGCCTATCTGCTGATGGCGACGGGTTTCGTCGGGGCGGTGGTCGGCTTTGCCCTGCTCGGCCTGCTCTATGTGCCGCAACTCGCAACGATCTCGGCAACCTTCCCCGCCTTGTTCCCGACGTCCGTCCGCTTTGCGGGCTTCGCCATCGCCTATAATGTCGCGACGTCCATTTTCGGGGGCACGGCACCTGCGATCGGCAGCAGCCTCATTGGCCTCACCGGCAATGAACTCATGCCCGCTTTCTACATGATGCTGGCCTGTGTCGTCGGGCTGATCGCGCTGCGTTTCATGCCGGAAACCGCTGGCCAGTCGCTGCGGGATGGGGAACGAGCACGGATAGCATGATCAAGCCATACAACCCCGATGCCATGGCTTGGCGACTTAAAGCGACAGTGGCTGGCGGATTATGCGGCGGTTTTTTACATTGTGGAGCGGGTCGATTAGCCGCTGGTAGAGGGTGAAGAGATATTCCACCCGTTCGCGGTCGGACCCGAACGCGGTCTTGCGATAGAGTCGGTCGATTGCGAGATCGAGGTCATGATGCGCTTTGCGTAATTGCGCGGGCATGGTGTCGGGGTCGTAGAGATCGGCCAGGGTGGATGTCGCGTTGCGGGGCAGGGCGCGGGCATCGAGGACAGCTTGGGCGAGGGTTTCGATCTTGGCGCGCTGGGCCGGGGTGGCTTCGGGCCAAGGGAAATTATTATAAACTAGGCCGATCGAATAGCGATAGCGGCTTTCCAGCCTGCCGCCGATCTGGCGCATCCAGGCCATGTGCATATGGCTGGTCAGGATAGCGAAATGCCAGAGGGTTGCGCCGGGCAGGATGCGGATGAGATTGCTGGGAATGGTCGGCGGTTCCAGCCAGCCGATCGGAATATAGTCGCGGCGTTCCGAACTGACTTCGGGGATGGCGAGGAAGGGCAGGGTCGGGATGACCGTGACGTGAAAGGCCGATGGCGTATCGGCCAGTGCCAGCGACGACTGGCCGGGCGTCTTCATGCTTTCTTCCGCTTTGCCTAGCGCCGCGATCTCGCCGCGGCGATAGGCTGTCACCTGGCGCAGCCTTTGCCGGACGGTGGGAAGCTGGCGAATATCCGCCGGGGCGGCATCCTGTAGCGCCAATATCCACCGTTCGCCGCCGTTCAGATACTCCTGCGCGCCGACATAGGGGCGCAAAAAGGGTGCGGCGTCGGGCTCCTGCGCCAGCAGCTTTGCCCGCGCGTCGGCGTCGAAGATCAGATAGCCGCCATCAATCGGCTTGGACCCGATGACAATGCGCGGCGCGCCGTTGATCGGTCGGCTTTCCTCCCGCACCACCAGATGGCGGTCGGCGTCGCGGGCATCGAACAGATAGGCGGTCAGCGCGCCATGGCGGGTTTCGGTCGGTTCGCCCTTGGCGTCGGCATAGCTGAACAGCCGCTTTTGCGCGGGTTCGTCGCGGCGCTGGGCGAGGCCAATGATGACGCAATGGACCGCCGCGCGGCCGGGCCAGACGAAGGTGCGATGGGCGAAGGCGATTTCCAGGCCTGCGCGGAAGATCAGCGGCCAGAGCTGGGCCACTTGTTCGCCCTGCACGATCGAATTGGTCGATACGAAGGCAATGCGCGCGTCGCCGCCCGCGACATAGCGGGCGGCCTTGAGGAACCAGGCGGCGACATAGTCCAGCGTGCCGCCGCTGCCGGGTAGGGCGGCGAGGCGGCGGACCTGCGACCGCTGCGCCTCGCTCTGATATTTCGCGCCGACGAAGGGCGGGTTGCCGAAGACGAAGGTGCAGCCCTGCGCCGGAATGACCTGATTCCAGTCCAGTTCCAGTGCGTCGCCATGGTGGATGCCGGGTGCCTTCACTAGCGGGATGCGGGCATAATGCTGGCCGAAATCCTCGGCCAGGCGGGTGTTGGCGATATGGTCGGTCATCCACAACGCGACCTGCGCGATCATGGCGGGAAATTCGTCGATTTCGATGCCGAAGAAATGATCGACATCCAGTTTCGAGAGCGCCGCGACATCCATCACCAGTTCGACCCGGCCGTCGATGGTCAGCAATTCGCGCAATATGTCGCGTTCCAGTTCGCGCAGCTCACGATAGGCAACGACCAGGAAATTGCCCGCGCCACAGGCGGGATCAAGGAAAGCCATCGTCCCCAGCCGCTGATGCAGCGCGCGCAAGGCGCGCTCGCGGCCGGATTTGAGCGCGCTGGCACGGGCGAAGTCGGCGCGCAGATCGTCCAGGAACAGCGGTTCGATGACCTTGAGGATCGCCTGCTCAGGCGTGTAATGCGCCCCCTGTTTGCGCCGGGTGACCTTATCGATGACGCTTTCGAACAGCGACCCGAATATCGCGGGCGACACATCGCCCCAGTTGAACAGGCTGGCGTCGAGCAGCATCGTGCGCATCGCGGCGTCGAAACTGGGCATGGCGATGCGCTCGCGGAACAGTTCGCCGTTGATGTAAGGAAAGTCGGCGAGATCGGCGTCGAGGCTCTGCTGGCGCCGGTCGGGCGGGGTGTCGAGCGTCTGGAACAGTTCGCCGAGCCAGCGGCCAAGGTCGCGGCCATCGGCGCGGGTGCGCCGTTCGAGGAAGGTGAGGAACTGGTCCTTGCGCTCGAAAATGCCGGTATCGTCGGCAAAGAGGATGAAGAGCAGGCGGACGAGCAGCCGTTCCAGATCATGGCCGACATAGCCGTCAGCGGCGAGCGCATTGTGCAGGCGGCCCATCAGTTCCGACGCCTGACGATTGACCGGCGACTGGTTGCGGAAGAGGCGCGGCTGGACGCCGATGATGAAGCCGAAGGCTTCGACATGGCGTTTGAGATCGGTGAGCGGAAAGCGCCATTCGCGGCGGGTTTCCAGGTCCACCAGTTCGAAACGCTGGAAATCGCACACCATCATGTGCCGGGGCCGCTGCACGTCGGGCAGCCAGTCATAATAATCGAGCGCCTGGGCCATGGCGCGGTCGAGGTTGCGGCCCGCGCTTTTCTGTTCGACGATCAGCGTGCCGGGCCAGAACAGGTCGATGAAGCCGCCGGACCGCGCGGGATCGAGCGATTTGACCCGCTGTTCGTAGACGGCGACCTGCTTGCGCGGCACGCCGAAAATGCCGAAAAATTCGTCGTAGAAGCTGTGGGTCTGGCCCTTTTCATAGCCCTTGCCCTGCCATTCGGCGGCGAAATGGGCTGCGTTCGTGCGAATTTCCGGCCAGCTGAGCCGCATCCCTGCCCTCCCCCCATGATGAGGGAGACGGGGTGGATGCAGGGGCGATCCGCGCCAAGCGGACCCTGGACCATTATGGTGCTGGTCCGATATGGCGCAAAATTGTGGGCCGGGATCAGGCCGGATTTCCGTCCATTATGGTCGCGTCACCCCATGCGGATCAGGCGGCGCGGACGGCCTCGATCGGGGCCAGCACGGCCCGGTTACGCCCCGCGCGCTTGGCCTGGTAGAGCGCAGCGTCGGCCGCCGACAGCCACGCTTCGCTCGACATGCGGCCCGCCCCGATCGTCGCGACGCCGAAGCTGGCCGTGACATGCAGCGGCGGATTGTTGGTGATCTCGAACCGCTCGATCGCTGACCGTATCCGATTGGCGACCGCCAGCGCATCGGCCTCCTGCGCTTCGGGCAGCAACAGGCCGAATTCCTCGCCGCCGATCCGGCCGAACGCATCGCTGGGACGGGACAGGCCTTTGCAGAGTGCCGCGACCGCTTCGATCACGCGGTCGCCCGCCGGATGGCCATGGCGGTCGTTGATCTGCTTGAAATGGTCGATGTCGAGCAGGACCAGCGCGGCCGGGCGGCGGTGGCGGGTGAAGAGCGCGATCCGCTTGTCGAGTTCGGCGATGAAGGCGCGCCGGGTCAGCGCTCCGCTCAGATGATCGCGCTCGGCCAGCAGCCGCAATTCCATCTGCTCCACGACTATGGGGGCAAGGCCTTTGAGCACTTCCATCTGTTCGGGCGAAAAGGTGCGGGGGCGGGTGTCGATGGCGCAGAGCGACCCCAGATTATGGCCGTCGGGCGTACGCAATTGCACCCCGGCATAGCTGCGGATGCCTGGCTCTCCGGTCACCAGCGGATTGTCGCAAAAGCGCGGATCGGCCTGCGCATCAGTGATGACGAGCGGTTCGTCCTGGCGGATGGCATGGTCGCAAAAGGCCATGCTGCGCGCGGTTTCGGATATGTCGAGGCCAGTGATCGACTTGAACCATTGGCGTTCGGTGTCGATCAGCGACACGGCCGAAATGGGCACATCGAACAAGGTCCGCACCAGATCGGTCACCTTGTCGAAGGCGCCTTCGGCCGGGGTGTCCAAAATCCCATAGCGGCGCAGCGCCGCTATCCGGGCGGGTTCATCGATAGGTATGGCACAGGGCATTTCACGGTATCCGGTTATCATAGTATGCCTTGCCGCTTCGGGCATGGCGGGGAAATCCGGCGTGGTCTGGCCACCCCCCTTGGCCGACCGATGCGCCAGAGTGGGCCTGGGTTCTGAACAAAGGGTTAAAACAGGCGCTGGCGTGACCGGACGGAACGTTAAAGGGATAACATTCTATAGCCGAAATTGGTTCAGCCGAACAGGCCGCCTTGCGCACCGGGCTGGTGCGATTTGCGGGTTTCGACGCGCGACGCTTTTTTCACCGGGCTGATGAGCGGCGGCAATTTGGGTTTCAGCCCTTGGAACAGTTCAGCGAGCGTGACGAATTGCAGCGCGGGGAAGCGGCCAAATTCGGTTTCGATGACCGGCTGGGACGCGGCTTCGTCGCGCATCCCCTGGGTCGGCATCCCCTTCATGACGAACAGGCCGAAGCGGTGCTTGTCGCGCTCCATCACGCGGCCAAGGTCGCGGACCATATTGGGGTTCACATTGTCGCCCGCCTTGATCGAAATGACGCCGGTTTCGATCTTGCCGCCCCCAGCCCCTTCTTTGCCCGCCAGATAGTTGAACCAGCCATCGACGCCCTTGTCCCCGCCCTTCTTTTCGCGCGGAAAACCAACGACTTGCCAGCATATCCATTGCTGAAACTTGGACAATGGACGGAGGAAATTGACATGCTCTCGCCCAATATATATATTTGTTGAGCCGGGAGTGCGTCACCTAGCACGTTGGGGCCATGGCCTCACCCGGCGTCTAATCTAATATCGTTCCACGCCACCCCGCCTTTGGAAAACGGGCGATTCCATAACCGTCAATTGTTCCAGTTGGCGATGCACGGAACGATGGGCGGATTCTGTCATACCATGTTCGATCATTGTGACTTTGTGCGCGCCAAATTGCGCCTGCAATCATATCAACAAGTTGAATTCCGACGCTCATGTGACTGGGCGAGAAAAACAGGCCTTCAATGAAATTGGCATAATTAGACGTATGTTGCCCAGACTCTCGTACCAGCCGTTCATGTTGCTGACGCATTTGTTCGTCGTCACCTCGTCCACGATGGTCGGCGACGATAAGTCCATAACTATCTCGCCCGCTGGTCCGCGTAATATCCTGTAAAAGATACTGAAATCTCTCCGTAACGGGCTTGTAGGTCCGGAAATAGAGGTCGCTTTGAGATTTCACGGGGCCAATACCATAGGCGGTTGGGGCCTCGCTCACGCAGGCGATTATCTTGCAGGATTTGATTTCCGTTATGATCGCAAAAACGGCATTTCTGAACGCATTGCGCCTTTCGACGTCCCAATCTGCCATTGGGTTATCTCGGTCATTGTTATTTGGAGCGAAATATCGCCATTTCACCTCTCCGAAGTAGGCTGATGCGCGCTTGAGTCCGGAAAGTTTGTCATTCAGGCCAACCCAACGATCTTCAGGGACAACCAAACCTGCGATAACAAAGTAATTTTGCCCAAAGCTATCAGGCTTTGGCGGAGTGCCGCTCTCATCTACGAACAACAGATACATAGCTATTATGCAGCATTTTTATCGCTGAAAAGTCAATCGCTCCGATCGTTCCACCAGCCGCACCGCCATCATCGCCAGATAGGCCATCAGCGGATTTTCACCGATGGCACTGTGCATCGCGTTCATCATCACGGTCAGCGGGCGGTTGGTGCCGCTGGCAATGTCCATCAGCGCATTCTGGCTGGATTCGCCCCAGGTCCAGGTATCGTCGAACGCCTCTATGCTGGCGTCGGCACCCGCGCCGCTCGCCGATTTGAACAGGACATTATAGCCCGCATTGGAATTGAACGGCGGGTCGAGATAGATGAGATCGACGCTTTCGTCCGTCGGGAATGTGGGCGCGCAACACGTCCAGATTGTCGCCATAGTAAAGCCGGTTGGTCATGTGCGTCGCTAAGCCCCTGTATCGGACAAGGCTTCTGGCATGAAGAATGGCGCGATTCCAGCCTTCGCTCGAACGATAGACGACATGCCGATTGTCGCCATGGTTTGTTGGGTATATATATCGTTAGTACCTGCCGGGAGGATAGCATGTCGAAATCCGCGATATTCACCATGAAGCTGGAAGCCGATTTGCGCGCCGCGTTCATGGCCGAAGCCGAGGCCAGCCATCGGCCAGCCTCTCAGGTTGTTCGCGAGTTGATGCGAGACTTTATCCAGCAGCAGCAGGCGCAGCGTGACCATAGCGACTTTCTGCAGCGCAAGGTCGATAAGGCCCGCGCTTCGGCGCAGGAGGGGGAGGGGCGCTCGAATGAGGCTGTCGATGCTGACTTTGTCGCCCGCCGGTCGCGGTTGCTCGATCAGGCGTGAATATCGTCTGGACGTCGGAGGCGGAGCGGGACCGCGCGGCGATCTTTGACTATCTTGCTGTGCGTGACCCGCCTGCTGCGGTGAGATTGGATGGCCTATTCAGCCAAGCCGTTGCCCAGCTTGCGGACTTTCCCATGCTTGGTCATGTGGGGAAGGTTGCGGGCACGCGCGAACTGACCCCGCATCGCAGCTACCGCATCATCTACGAAGTTATGGACGAAACGGTGTGGATACTCGTCCTGATCCACACGGCGCGGCAATGGCCGCCGGAATATCCATAAGGGAAACAGCCCGCCCGGATCGCGCCGGGCGGGCCATCCTTCAACTACGCCCCATGCGCCAGCGCCGCGAGCAGCAGCAGCGCGACGATGTTGGTGATCTTGATCATCGGGTTGACCGCTGGCCCGGCGGTATCCTTGTAGGGATCGCCCACCGTGTCGCCGGTTACGGCCGCCTTATGGGCTTCGCTGCCCTTGCCGCCATGATGGCCATCCTCGATATATTTCTTCGCATTGTCCCATGCGCCGCCACCCGATGTCATCGACAGCGCCACGAAGAGTCCGGAGACGATGACGCCCAGCAGCAGGGCACCGAGCGCCGCAAAACCGTTGGACACGCCCGCCACCGCCGATATGGCGAAATAGACCACGATCGGCGCCAGCACCGGCAAGAGGCTGGGGACGATCATTTCCTTGATCGCGGCCTTCGTCACCAGATCGACGGTGCGGGCATAGTCGGGCTTGCTGGTGCCATCCATGATGCCCTTATTCTCGGCAAATTGCGCGCGGACATCCTTGACCACGTCGCCCGCCGCGCGGCCCACTGCAGTCATCCCCATCGCCCCGAACAGATACGGCAGCAGCGCGCCGAGCAGAAGGCCGACGATGACATAGGGGTTGGACAGGCTGAAATCGACCGGCGCGGTCAGGCCAAGCGCGCTGTTATAATATTTCAAATCCTCGGTATAGGCTCCGAACAGCACGAGCGCGGCGAGGCCCGCAGAGCCGATGGCATAGCCCTTCGTCACCGCCTTGGTCGTGTTGCCCACCGCGTCCAATGCGTCGGTCTTGACCCGGACGCTATCGTCGAGATGCGCCATTTCGGCGATGCCGCCCGCATTGTCGGTCACCGGACCATAAGCGTCCAATGCCACGACCATGCCCGCAAGCGCCAGCATGGCGGTGGCGGCGAAGGCGATCCCGATCAGGCCAGCCAGTTGATGCGCCACGATGATGCCGATGACGATCACCAGCGTCGGCAGGGCGGTCGATTCCAGGCTGATCGCCAGACCCTGAATGACGTTGGTGCCATGGCCGGTTTCCGACGCCTTGGCGATGGAGCGGACCGGGCGGTAATTGGTGCCGGTATAATATTCGGTGATGACCACCAACAGCCCGGTGACGGCCAGGCCCACCATCATCGACCAGAACAGCGCCATGCCGGTATAGCCGCCAACGCCATCCAAATCCGCGCCGAACACCGCATTCATGTCGCCCAGCGTACGCCAAGTGACATAATAGATGGCCGGAATGGAGAGCAGAGCGGTGGTCCAGAAGCCCTTGTAGAGCGCGCCCATGATCGACTGGCTGGAGCCCAGGCGCACCATATAGGTGCCGATGATCGAGGTGATGATGCACACGCCGCCAACGATCAGCGGCAATGCCATCAGGTTGAGCAGCACTGCATTGTCGAGGCCGGTGACGAGCAGCGCGGTCAGCACCATGGTCGCGCCGATGGTGACGACATAGGTTTCGAACAGGTCGGCGGCCATCCCTGCACAATCGCCGACATTGTCGCCGACATTATCGGCGATCACGGCGGGGTTGCGGGGGTCGTCTTCGGGGATGCCGGCTTCGACCTTACCCACCAGGTCCGCGCCGACATCAGCCGCCTTGGTAAAGATGCCGCCGCCCAACCGCGCGAAGATGGAGATGAGTGAGGCACCGAAGGCCAGCGCGACGAGGCTGTCGATGACCAGCCGGTCATCAGGCGCGTAGCCCGACGGTCCGGTCAGATACCAGAAGAAGACGCTGATCGCGAGCAAAGCCAGGCCCGCCACCAGCATGCCGGTGATCGCGCCCGCGCGGAAGGCTACCGTCAGCCCGCTTTGCAACGTGCCACGACAGGCTTCGGCGGTGCGGACATTGGCGCGGACGGAGATGTTCATGCCGATGAAACCCGCTGCCCCCGACAGGATCGCGCCGATCAGGAAGGCGATGGCGGATGTGATGCCCAGAAAGAGCAGGACCAGCGTGGCCACGACCACGCCGACGATGGCGATGGTCGTATATTGGCGGCCGAGATAGGCTCTCGCCCCCTCCTGAATCGCGCCCGCAATCTCCTGCATAGTGGCGTTGCCCGCAGGCGCACTTAGCACCTGTCGGCTGGTGAACAGGCCATAGAGGATGGCCAACAGGCCACACCCTATGGCGATATAGACGATCTGCATGCTTGTTCCTCTCCCCCTGTTATGGCTGTCATCGGCCGCTCCGCAGGGAATGACGGGCGAACGAAAGGCGCAGGGGCGGGCGGCCGGGCGGGTTGGGTCCGGCATCGATCACCGCGTCGATCAGCAGTGGGCACACGCACATAAGCGGTCCAGACAGGCTGAGAATAGGGTGAGGCGAAGCTACAGGGTGGAGGGCGTGCGTCAAGCGGGTTGGCGCAGAAACCTCACCAACCTCATCCGTTCGTTTCGAGCGCAGTCGAGAAACGATTGCGGGGCGTTTCTCGACATAGTTTATCCAGAGCGCCTGCCGCAGGCGGGCACTCGAAGGGCTCGAAACGAACGGATACTCTCAGCCTATCCATGTTCCCAGCCGAGCCGGTCGGGCAGCGGCACGATGGCGCCGTCGATCATCAGGGTCAGGCCCGCGCCCGCGCTGACACGACCGACGGGAATGGCGCGCACCGGGGGAGCCAGCCCACGCGGCATCGTGAAAAGCAGTTCATAATCATCACCCGCGCGCGCGGCGGCGATCTGGACGGTGGTGCTGGCCCCGCGCGCCTTTTCCAGCGCCGGGGAAAGGGGGATATGGTCGATGATGATCGCGACGCCGCTGGCCTGTGCCATGCGCTGCGCATCGATCAACAGCCCGTCCGACAGGTCCATCATGGCGCTGGCGTGCGGGGCGAGCAGCGCGCCTTCGGCCAGGCGAGGGCGCGGGCGGCGATAGGCATCGACCAGCGGGCCGGACGCGGCCGGATCGGCACGGGCGAGGTCGAGGCCAATGCCCGCGTCGCCGATCGGACCGGTGACGTAAAGGATGTCGCCCGGCTGTGCGCCGTTGCGGGTAGGGACGGGGCCGGTCGCCTCCCCGATGGCGGTGAGGCTGTAGCTGCGCGCGCTGGCGAGCGGCATGGCGACGGTATCGCCGCCGAGCAGCGGCATGGCATGGCGATCGAGCGCTTCGCCCAGCCCCGCGATGAAGGCTGCGTCCCAGGCTTCGTTGCCCGACAGTGCATAGTTGAGCAGGCACCCGATAGGCCGCGCGCCCTTCGCCGCCAGGTCGGACAGGTTCACGGCGGCGAGTTTCCAGCCGATATCGGCGGGCGGATCGGTGGGGAGATAATGGACGCCCTCGACCATCGTGTCGCTGGTCAGGATCAGGCGGGTGTCGCCAACCGGCAGGATCGCGACATCATCCATCAACCCTTGCGCGGCGGGATCATTCGCCAATAGGCGCAGCAGGGTGAGGAAGCGGGATTCGGCGGACATGGCGGGAGTCTAACCTTCTCACCACCAATCCGAAATGCTTTCCTCCGTTCGTTTCAAGCCCTTCGACTGCCCGCCTGCGGCAGGCGCTCTGGATAAACTACGTCGAGAAACGCCGCGCGCAGGTTTCTCGACTTCGCTCGAAACGAACGGAGGGCGGTGCTTACGCCCGCACATCCTTGGCCACGCCGTCAAGCAGGCCGTTGACGAAGCCCGATTCGCGCTTGTCGTAAAAGGCGTGGGCGACATCGACATATTCGCTGATGACCGTGCCGGTGCCGACATCGGCGCGGGCGAGCAGTTCATAGGTGCCTGCGCGCAATATCTGGCGCATGGGCTTGTCGAGCCGGTCAAGGCTCCAGCCGCTCGACAGGCGGGCGGCGATCAGTGCGTCGATCTCGTCGCGACGCTTGTCCACACCGGACACGACATCGTCGAAAAACGACTGTTCGGCCGGGGCATAGGTCACATCCTCGATCGTCGCGCCGAGGCGATGGGTGTGAAATTCATGCAACAGGATATGGAGCGGCGTGCCCTCCATTTCGAGCTGGTAGAGCGCCTGGACCGCGGCAAGGCGCGCGGCGGAGCGGGATTTGGATCGTTCGTTCATCGGATGGCCCCTACGCCTGTGTTACTTCAGGCGCAACGCCACGGATGCGGCATGGGCGGGCAAGCCTTCCGCTTCCGCCAGCGCAACCGCCGCCGGGCCGATCGCGCCGATCGCGGCGGCATCGAGGCTCAGGAAACTGGTGCGCTTCATGAAGTCCAGCACGGACAGGCCTGACGAGAAGCGCGCACGGCGGCCGGTGGGCAGGACATGGTTCGGCCCGGCGACATAATCGCCGACCGCTTCGGGCGTCATGCGGCCAAGGAACACCGAGCCTGCGTGACGTACCTTGGCGAACAGCGCGTCGGGATCGTCCAACGCCAGTTCGAGATGTTCGGCAGCCAGCCGATTGACCAGCGGCATCGCCTCTTCGAAATCGCGCACGACGATGATCGCGCCATTGGCTTCCCAACTGGTGGTCGCGACGGCCTGCGTCGAGAGTAGCGGGAGGCGGCGCTGTACGGCCTGTTCGACGGCATCGGCAAAGGCCGCATCGTCGGTGAAGAGGATCGACTGGCTGGTCGGGTCATGTTCGGACTGGCTGAGCAGGTCGGCGGCGATCCAGTCGGGGTCGTTCTTGGCGTCGGCGACGACCAGGATTTCCGATGGGCCTGCGACCATGTCGATGCCGACCACGCCGTACAACTGCCGCTTGGCTTCGGCGACCCAGGCATTGCCGGGGCCGGTGATGACATCGACCGGCGCGATCCGGTCCGTGCCATAGGCGAGTGCGGCGACGGCCTGCGCTCCGCCAACACGCCAGATTTCCTCGATCCCCGCAATCTGCGCGGCGGCCAGCACCAGCGGGTTGATCTCGCCATTCGGGGTCGGCGTAACCATCGCGATGCGCTGCACGCCTGCGACCTTGGCGGGGATGACGTTCATCAATAGCGAACTGGGATAGGCGGCGCGACCGCCGGGGACGTAGAGCCCCGCCGCGTCGACCGCGCTCCAGCGCGCGCCAAGGCGCACGCCCGCGCTGTCCACGCTGTCGCTGTCCACTGGACGCTGCTT
The DNA here is from genome assembly GCF_055640555.1 of Sphingobium sp. KKT206. NCBI lineage: Bacteria > Pseudomonadati > Pseudomonadota > Alphaproteobacteria > Sphingomonadales > Sphingobiaceae > Sphingobium > Sphingobium sp. KKT206. Next base: position 2,387,164 of record NZ_CM145764.1, on the reverse strand, counting down.
TTCATGATAGGTGGTGATGCGCGCGGCCGCGAGTTCGAGCGCATCGCGCAGGGTGGTGGAAATGCCTTCGAGCGCGGCGCGGCATTCGGCGGGCGTAACTGCCCAGCCGCTGACGTTCAGGTCGTGCCGGTCGAAGCGCTGGGTATAGTCCGCCAGCGCCGCGTCGCCGCCCGCGCGCACGGCCTTGAGGATCGCAGTGACATCGCGCGAGACATCTTCATCAGCCTCGCGGCGCGCATCGACCAAGGTTGTGAAGGCGGCGGCGAAGTCGGGCGAGGTGGTGGCGAGGCGTTGGGTCATGATAAGTAAAATCCTCCCCGGCACGGGGAGGGGGACCGCTTGCGAAGCAAGTGGTGGAGGGGGATTGCCCCTCGCCCATGCATCGGCGCTTTGGTACGGTCGCCCGCCCCCTCCGTCAGGGCTTCGCCCTGCCACCTCCCCGTGCCGGGGAGGATTATATTTTGTTCAAGCCGCATCCCGCACCCCCACAGCCCGGCGAAACGCCTCGACCATCGGCGCCAATTCAGCCGAGCGCATCTTGAAGGCAGCGCGGTTGACGATCAGGCGGGCGGAGATCGGCATGATGATGTCGGTTTCGACAAGGCCATTGGCCTTGAGCGTTGCGCCCGACGAAACCAGATCGACGATCCGCCGCGACAGGCCGAGCGAAGGCGCCAATTCCATCGCGCCGTTGAGCTTCACGCATTCCGCCTGCAGCCCGCGCGCTTCATAATATTTGCGCGTGAGGTGCGGATATTTGGTCGCGACGCGGACATGGCTGATAGCGGCTTCATCTTCATCGGCGGCGTCGGCGGGCTGGGCGACCGACAGGCGGCAATGGCCGATGTCGAGGTCTACCGGCGCATAGAGTTCGGAATAGTCGAACTCCTCCACCACGTCCGATCCGACGATGCCGATCTGCGCCGCGCCATGGGCGACGAAAGTGGCGACGTCGAACGCGCGCACGCGGATGATCGACACGTCGGGGCGGTTGGTGGCGAAGCGCAGTGCCCGGCTTTTCTTGTCATGAAACTCCGCCTCCGGCTCGATACCGGCTTTGGCGAGCAAGGGCAGCGCTTCATCGAGGATGCGGCCCTTGGGAATGGCGAAGGTGAGGGTGCGAGTCATGACGCGCGGGCCTTAGCCGGGCGCGGGGGGCAGGGCAAGGATTTGGGGGGGCATACTCCTTCTCCCTTGAGGGAGAAGGATATGGAGCCTTACCGAACGGAGTGAGGTTAGGCGGAGTTGGATGAGGGTGGCGGTGCGCTATCGTTAGGTCGGCACACCCTCACCCAGCTACGACTAGGGCAGCAAGCTGCCAAGTCTACGCATCCCTCTCCGTCAAGGGAGAGGGTTATAGAGCCTCCGCCATCGCGCTCTGCGTGCTGGCAATCCAGCCGCCGCCCAGCACATGGTCGCCGTCATAGAGCACCGCCGCCTGTCCCGGCGCGACGCCATATTCGGGGGCGTCGAACAGCAATTGCCCGTCCACCAGCCGCGCAGGCACGGGCTTCGCCATCGACCGTACCTTGGCGGTCAACGGCCCGGCAAAGTCGCGGCCTAGCCAGTTGATGTCGCTTAACGTCGCGCCCGATACCGCCAGCGCCGCCTTTGGCCCCACGATCACGCGCTTGGCCGCGGCATCCAGGCGGATGACGTAGAGCGGATCGGGCTGGCCGCCAATCTCCAGCCCCTTGCGCTGGCCCACGGTGAAATGGATCATCCCCTTGTGCCGACCCAGCACCCGGCCATCGATATGGACAATATCGCCGCCTTCATCCGCATCGGGGCGCAGCTTGCGCACGATCTTGGCATAATCGCCATCGGGCACGAAGCAGATGTCCTGGCTGTCGGGCTTCAACGCTACCGCCAGCCCCAGTTCGGCGGCGATTTCACGGACCATCGGCTTGGGCAGGCCGCCCAAGGGAAAGCGCAGATAGTCGAGCTGCGCCTGTGTCGTGGCGAAGAGGAAATAGCTCTGGTCGCGCGCCGGATCAGCGGCGCGGTGCAGTTCCGCGCCGTTTGCCCCCTCGACCCGGCGGACATAATGGCCGGTGGCGAGGCAATCGGCGCCCAGGTCGCGGGCGATCTGGAACAGATCGGTGAACTTCACCCCCATATTGCACTTCACGCAGGGGATGGGGGTGCGCCCGGCCATATATTCGTCGGCAAAGTCGGCGATCACCGAATCGCGGAAGCGGCTTTCATAATCGAACACATAATGGGCGATGCCGATGCGGTCGGCGACGGCGCGTGCATCGCGTATGTCCTGCCCGGCGCAGCAACTTCCCGTTCGGCCCACCGCCGCGCCATGATCATAGAGCTGGAGCGTCACGCCGATCACTTCCGCGCCGGTCTTCGCGGCCAGCGCGGCGACGACGCTACTGTCCACGCCGCCGGACATGGCAACGACGATCCGCCGCGCGTCGAGCGGCTGGGCTAACTGAAATTCTGGCTGCATGGCCGCGCCTATACGCTCCACGCGGCTGCCATGCCAGTGGCGAGTGATGCGATGGCCTGCTGCGCTATGCGACGAAGCGTTGGTCCGAGTTTACGGACCCTTATCCATTGCCACCTAGAAAGAGGGCATGGACCTTAGTTTCCTTCGGGCAAGCGGGCTTAAGCCCGTCCATGCCAGAGCCCTCGACCGACCGCGCATGCCGGTCTGGCCGTTCCTGCGAGCTGCTTGCGCGGCGGCACAGGCGGCCAGTCCTACGGCGCAGGCGGTTGCGGGCGTCCTGCGGGGGCAGGGCGAAGAGGAAGACTGGGTCCAGGAACTGGCGGCAGTGTTTGCGCCACGTTCCGGCGGCATGATCGAGGCCGTTCGTCTCGCGGGAAGTTTCAATCCACTCGTCGCGAGCCGTCTAGCTGGGGGGCAAGGAAGATGAAGATGGCGTTTACCGTGGCGCTTTAGTCGATGTTCAGGGCTGAAGCGCAAAAAGGATAACGCTGTTGGATTTTGCAACACCAAATGCCGCAAGTTGAGGGTTAAGAATGATCGAGAACCAGAAAATCAGGCCCGCCCAGGTCGTCGGGCCGCTCGGAGAACCCCTGACGCTGGATAGCCTGCCGCCTGCGGATACGACGCGCTGGGTGGTGCGGCGCAAGGCAGAGGTGGTCGCGGCCGTCAATGGCGGCCTGCTGACCGTCGACGAGGCATGCGCGCGTTACAATCTGACGCTGGAGGAATTTGCCGGCTGGCAGCGCGCCGTCGACCGGTCGGGCATGCATGGGCTGCGCGTCACGCGCATCCAATATTATAAGTCTCTCTATGAGCGGCAGCAGAAATATTGAATTCGCGCCAGCTGGCGTGGCGGGATTGGCAGGGGCCGTCGGAGCATCGCTCCGGCGGCCCTTTTTGCATCCCGTTGCGGGCGCGTCCTAACGGCGCAAAGTCGCGATGGTTGCAGGGGCGGAATCATTTTTGTGCGATGGAACGAGATGCTCTGTCCCCCGTTCAATGATTACCCAACCCGCAGGGGGCGTGGTTCAAGGAGATTATCATGGGCATCATTCTGTGGCTTATCATCGGTGGCGTCGTTGGCTGGCTGGCCAGCATGGTCATGCGCACTGACGCGCAGCAGGGCATCCTGCTGAACATCGTCGTCGGCATCGTCGGCGCTTTCATCGGCGGTCTGATTTTCAGCGGCGGTTCGATCAACGACGGTGTGACGCTCTACAGCTTCCTCGTGTCGCTGGTCGGTGCGATCATTCTGCTGGCGATCATCAATCTGGTCCGTCGCGGTTCGGTGCGCTAACGCGCTCAACCCGACCTTCCGATCAAAAGGGCTGCGCTTCATCCGAAGCGCGGCCCTTTTTTTATGACTGCAGGTGCTTCGGCTATCGCTTGGCTGCCAAGAAACGATACACGATCAATATGGCGATCGCGCCCAGCACGGCGGCGATGAACCCGGCGCTTTGCCCCGGCGCATAAAGGCCCGCCAGCCTGCCCATGAAGCCGGCCAGCAGCGCCCCGGCGATCCCCAGCAACATCGTCACGATGCAGCCACCGGGGTCGCGCCCCGGCATGATCAGCTTCGCAAGTGCCCCAGCCAACAGGCCGATGACGATCCATCCCAACAAGTCCATGGCGCGCTCCTCTCCCCGTACCCCGCGTCGATATAGCGCCACACTCCGGTTCGCTTGGCAATATGCTAAGCAGGCGTAACGAACCGGCATCCGCGATCCACCGTCCCGTGCCGATACATTATCGCTTTGCCCTCGCGCCCGACCCCGTGATATTGGGGGTTGAGGCAGGTGCTATATTCATATAACACAGTCGCTGGATGGCGAAGGCCGGAAAGATGGAATCGGCATGAATTACGAAACCCAGGTCTTGCGCGACTCGACGGTTGTCCTTGGCGACGACGACTCACGCAACGGACGCAAGAAGCTGTTGATCGTGGGCGGCGTGGTCGCGCTGATACTGATTGCGGTGGCGATATGGATGTCCATGCGCGACGGCGATGCAGCTGCGCCTGCGCCAAGCGCGCAGGTACCGGTGGTAACGGTAACAAGTCCCGGCCAATCGACCGTCGCCCGCACCGTCACGGCAACAGGATCGCTCGCCGCGCGCGTCGAAATGCCGGTCGGCGTCATCGGCGAAGGCGGCATGGTCAGCCGCGTGCTGGTACAGCCGGGCGATTGGGTGCGCGCAGGCCAGCCGCTCGCCATCATCGAACGTTCGGTCCAGGTCGAACAGGTCCGCTCGCTCGCGGCCCAAGTCGAAGTGGCGCGCGCCGATGCGAAACTGGCGCAGGCGCAGCTCGATCGCGCCAAGGCGCTGGTCGGGCGCGGGTTCATCAGCGCGGCCGACATTGATCAACGCACGGCGACACGGGATGCGGCGCAAGCGCGCGTCAATGTCGCAGTCGCACAATTGGCCGAACAGCGCGCCCGCACCGGACGCCTCGACATTCGTGCGCCCGCAAAGGGCCTGATCCTGACGCGCGCGGTCGAACCGGGCCAGATCGTCGGTTCGGGCAGCGGTGTGCTGTTCCGCATGGCCAAGGATGGCGAGATGGAATTGCAGGCGCAGGTGGCCGAGGGCGACCTTGCGACGCTGCGCCCCGGTAACAGTGCTGTGGTGACGCCGATCGGCGGCAAGGATCAGTTCGCCGGACAGGTGTGGCAGGTGTCCCCGGTGGTCGATCCGACCGCGCGGCAGGGCATCGCCCGCGTCGCCATTCCTTATAATCCTGCGATCCGGCCCGGCGGTTTTGCCGCGGTGACGATCACCAGCGGATCGGGGACCGCGCCGCTGCTGCCGGAATCGGCGGTGCAGAGCGATCCCAAGGGCAATTATGTCTATGTCATCAATGCCAAGAATATGGTCGAGCGGCGTGACGTGACCGTTGGCCAGGTGTCCGATGCGGGCGTCGCGGTAACCAGCGGCATCACGGGCACGGAAAAGATCGTGACGTCGGCCGGTGCCTTCCTGACACCGGGGCAGAAGGTCAAGCCGGAAGCGATCAAGGGCAGTTAGGGCTGGCGGGGTCGCGTCGCGGCCTGCGCTGGATGGATTTGGAAGGGACGGCGATCCGTCCGGCGAGGGAAAGCCCGTCATGAGTTTTCGCAATATATCCGCTTGGGCGATCCGCAATCCGGTGACGCCATTGGTGATGTTCGCCGCCCTGTTGCTGGCGGGAATCGTCAGTTTCACGCGGATGGACGTCAACAATAATCCCGACATCAGCTTTCCGGCCGTTACCGTGATCGTCAGCCAGCCGGGCGCTGCCCCGACCGAACTGGAAACGCAGGTCACGCAACGGATCGAGGCGGCGGTGCGCGGCATCAGCGGCGTGGACGAAATCACCTCCTTCGCCTCCGAAGGCCAGTCGCTGACCAATGTCCAGTTCCAGATCGGCACGCCCGTCGATCGCGCCGTCAACGACGTGAAGAATGCGGTTGACCAGATCCGCAGCGATTTGCCCGACGGCATATTGGAGCCGCAGGTCACCCGTGTCGATATCGACGGCGGGCCGATTGCCTATTTCAGCGCCGAAGCGACCGACATGACGCTGGAGGAACTGTCCTGGTATGTCGACAATACGGTGGCCAAGCGGCTGCTGTCGGTCAGCGGCATGGCGGCGGTCAATCGCGGCGGCGGCGTCAGCCGCGAAATCCGGGTCATCCTGGACCCCGCCAAGTTGCAGGCGTTCGGCATCACCGCCGCGCAGGTGAACAGCCAGCTCAATCAGGTCAATCTGAACGCTGCAGGAGGCCGCACCGAAATCGCCGGGGCCGAACAATCGATCCGCGTGCTGGGCAATGCGCGCAATGCGCGCGACCTGGGCGCGACCCAGATCGCCATTACCGGCGGCCGCACCGTCAAGCTGGCCGACATAGCCGACGTGCGTGACATGTATGCCGAACAGCGCAGCCTGGCGCTGATGAACGGGCGGCAGGTCACCAGTTTCAGCCTGGAAAAGGCCAAGGGTTCGTCGGACGTCACCGTCTATGACGATGCGATGGTTCAGTTGGACAAGCTGCGCAAGGAAAACCCCAAGGTTACCTACAAGCAGCTCTATACCAGCGTCGATTACACCAAGGACCAATATCATTCGGCCATGGCCGCGATGATCGAGGGCGCGGTGCTGGCGGTCGTCATCGTCTTCCTGTTCCTGCGCGATTGGCGGGCGACGATGATATCCGCTTTGGCGATCCCGCTCTCGGCGATCCCGACCTTCTGGTTCATGGACATGATGGGCTTCACGCTCAACGGCATCTCGCTGCTGGCGCTCAGCCTGGTCGCGGGCGTGCTGGTCGATGACGCGATCGTGGAGATCGAGAATATCGTGCGCCATATGCGCATGGGCAAAAGCGCCTATCAGGCATCGATCGACGCGGCTGACGAGATCGGCCTGGCCGTGTTGGCGACCACCATGGCGATCGTGGCGGTGTTCCTGCCGGTCGCCTTGATGCCGGGTATTTCGGGACAGTTCTTCATCCAGTTCGGCATGACCGTCGTGGTCGCGGTGCTGATGAGCCTGGCTGTCGCGCGCCTGATCACGCCGATGATTGCGGCCTATTTCCTCAAAGCCCATGGTGAGGCAAGCCATGGCGAAGGCTGGCTGATGGACCGCTATATGAGCGTGCTGCGCTGGTCGCTCGACGAGCGGCGGGCCATCGCGCACCGCGCACGTGGGGGCTGGCGGCGGTTCACGGCGATTTTCCTGGATCATCGGATGTGGACCGTCGGCTTTGGCGCGCTGGCCTTCATCGCGACCATCATCGCCTTCGCGACGCTGCCGATGACGTTCCAGCCCACGACCAACACCGATTTCAGCCAGGTGAAGATCGAAACGGTGCCGGGCAGCACCTTGGCCCAGACGACCGCGATCACGCGCAAGGTCGCCGACATGCTGGCGGCCGATACGAAGGTGGTCGATGCCGCCTTTGCCGATATCGAAACCACCAATGCCGATATCTTTCTGACGCTCAAGAAGGACCGGCCGATGACGTCGGTCGAATGGGAGCGCAAGATTGCGCCGAAATTCCAGACGATCGCCGACGCACGGGTGAATTTCCAGTCGCAGTCGGGCGGCGGCTTTGGCCGCGACATCATCATGATGTTCGGGTCCGACGATCCCGTGAAACTGGAGCAGGTCGCAAACCAGTTGGTCGCGGAAATGGCCCGCATCCCCGAATTGCGCGCGCCGCGCGTCCAGGGCGACATGCAGCGGCCTGAGATCATCATCAAGCCCCGGCTCGACCTGGCGGCCAGCCTGGGCGTGACGACGGCTGCACTCAGCCAGTCGATCCGTATCGCGACGATCGGCGACATCGACCAGAATAGCGCGAAATTCTCGCTGGCCGATCGCCAGATTCCGATCCGCGTGGCGATTGCGGAAGATAGCCGCAAGGATCTCGGCACGATCGAAAATATGCCCGTGCCCACCGTCAATGGCGGATCGGTGCCGCTCAAAGTGGTGGCCGACATCACCTTCGGCGCCGGGCCGACGCAGATCCGCCGCTACAACCAGATCCGCCGCATCGTCGTCGGGGCCGACATGGCACCGGGCGTCGTGACCAGTGAGGCGACCAAGAAGATCAACGCTCTGCCGCTGATGAAGGCGATCAACGAAGGCCGTATCCAGGGCGTGCAAAAGATCGACGCCGGCGATGCCAAGTGGCAGGCGGAAATGCTGGTCAATTTCGCCATCGCCGTGGCGTCGGGCATCCTGCTCGTGCTGGCGGTGCTGACCCTGCTCTACAAGCGGATCATGCCGCCCTTCGTCAATCTCGGCTCGCTGCTGCTCGCGCCGTTGGGCGGGGCGCTCGCCCTGCATGTCGCAGGACAGCCCCTGTCGATGCCGGTGTTCATCGGCCTGCTGATGCTGCTGGGGATCGTCGCCAAAAACTCGATCCTCGTCATCGACTTCGCGCTGGAGGAAATGGACAAGGGCGTGCCCAAGTTCGAAGCGATCGTGGACGCCGGGCATAAACGCGCCCAGCCGATCGTCATGACGACAGTGGCGATGGTGGCGGGCATGGTGCCCACCGCGTTGTCGCTGTCGGGCGATGGTGCCTGGCGCGCGCCGATGGGCATCACCGTGATCGGCGGCCTGCTGCTGTCGACCGTGCTGACGCTGGTGATCGTGCCCGCGACCTTCAGCCTGGCCGTCGCGCTCGAAAGCTGGGTTGGGCCGCGCCTCGGCCGGGGGCTGCTCACCTACAAGCCGGGCGATGACAAGGGAGTCGCCCTGCCTGCAGAATAGCCGGATGGATTAGGGCTTTGCCTGAACGAAACGGCGGCGTAACCGTTAAGCAGCCATGACATTGCTCCGCGCCTCCCGGTCGACCGGTGACACCCTGCCCAATCCCGCACGGCGCATGCGGATGTTCGCGACCGTGATGCTGCTGGTCATGGCGGCGATATTCATTGCGGCGCGGGCTACGGTGCATATCCATCCCGCCATCGGCTTCGTGCAGGCCTTTGCCGAAGCGGCGATGGTGGGCGGGCTGGCCGACTGGTTTGCGGTCACCGCGCTATTTCGCCATCCGCTCGGCCTACCTATCCCCCACACCGCGATCATCCCCCGCAACAAGGACCGGATCGGCGAGACGCTGGCCGTCTTCCTGCGTGACAATTTTCTCACGCCCGCCGTCGTCGCGCGGCGGATGCGGACGATGGATGTGGCGTCGGCAGCAGGCCGCTTCCTTGCCAGTCCCTCGGCAGGCGACGGGCGGCTCCGCGCGGGCGCGTCGCGCCTGATCGCCGACATGCTCGAAGCGCTGGACCAGGAACGGCTGGGCGGCATGGTCAAGGGCGCGATCGGCCAGCGGTTGCGCGGCATAAATGTCGGCCCGCTGATCGGTCAGGCGATCGAGGCGGCGATGCGCGACGGTCGCCACACGCCGGTCATGGACGGCATCATCCACTGGGCTGATAAAACGCTGGAAGCCAATGACCATCTGATCCGCCAGATGGTGCATGACAAGGCGGGCAAAGTGCTGCGCTGGACCGGGCTGGACGAAAATCTGGCCAATGCGATCATCGACGGCCTGCGCCGGATGCTCGCCGAAATGGCGGCCGATCCGGGCCATGACCTGCGCCTGAAGGCGGAAGAGGGCATGGCGAAACTGGCCTTCGACCTGCAATTTGACCTGGAAACGCAGGCCAAGGCGGCGAAGATCCGCGACGAGATACTCGACAATCCCGCCATGCAGCGCTGGATCGACGGGCTGTGGGAACAGGCGCGTGGCGGGTTGCTGCGCGCGGTGCGTGATCCCGGCAAGGCGATGGCCGGGCGGCTGGGCGAAGCGCTGCGCCAGTTGGGCGGCACCTTGCAGGAGGATGCGCGGCTGCGGCTGGTTATCAACCGCTTCGTGCGCCGCGCGGCGGTGGGCGCGACCGCGACCTATGGCGATGCGATCGTGCGGCTGGTCAGCGACACGGTGCGCGGCTGGGATGCGGGCACCATCACCAACCGGCTGGAAGGCGCGGTCGGCCGCGACCTGCAATATATCCGCATCAACGGCACGCTGGTGGGCGGCCTCGTCGGGCTGATCTTGCATGCCATTGACGTGGCGCTTTAACCCTCCTCGACAACCTTTCCAGTGACTCGATAAAATGATGTTGCAACATATCATAGAAATATGATGTAACATGTCATGATCCGTCCAAAGGCGGGCGGTGTGGAGAGGAGTCGAGCGATGCGCAAATTGGCGATTCAAGCGACGGGCAACCAACGGACAGAGGCGGGAGTAGCGGCGCCATCAGGCTACCAGGGCGGCAAGGGGTCGCCGTTCGGCATCGGTGGCGCAATTGCGGTTCATATGGTGGCGATCGGCGTCTGGCTGATGATCCCGCAGGAGATGATCGACGAGGTGTTCACGCCGCCGCCGCTCATCACCACCAACGTTCCGCTGCTTGATCCGCCCCCGCCCGAACAGACCAAGCCGACGACCACGGAGCGGATACCGACCCGGCCGACAGAGCAGCGCCCGACCACGGTCGATCCGATCGTACCGTCGAGCGGAGGCGATTCCGTCCTGACCGGCAGCACCGGGTCGGGCGAGGGCATCAACCCAGCCCCCACGATCATCCTGCCGCCCGCCGATCCGCCGCGCGAGCCGGTGATGGTCGAGGCAGCGATCGATCCGCGCGCGCTGTCGGCATTCCAGCCCGACTATCCCGGCGCGATGATCCGGCAGGGGCTGGAAGGCAGCGTGACGGTGCGGGTGACGATCAATGCGCAGGGTCGCGTGACCGACATTGCCCGCATTGCTGCGAGCGACGAGAGTTTCTGGCGTGCGACGGAACGGCACGCGCTGCGCAAATGGCGGTTCCGCCCCGCGACGCGCGATGGCGTGGCGGTGGCGACGACCAAAATATTGACCGTGCGGTTCACTTTGACGGATCGGTAAAGGCTGCGGTTCCCGCCCTGTCCGATGGGCAGGGCGGAAGCCGTTCATTTGCGCCGGGCGTGACGGACCCTTTTGCATCCTGGCGCAGGCTGGCCTATATGGACGACATGGCGATTTTTCCCCGTCCCGTTTCCCCCAAAAGAGCAGCCAATGATCTGTGGGGTTATTTTCGCGAAAGCCGGCCGCATAAATGGCCGTTGCTGGGCCTGTCGGCCGCGATCACCTATGTCATCATCTGGGCGTTCATCGTCGATGGTAACACCAACACGATGCCGACCCGCAACAAGATCATCTATGTCAAAAGCTGGGACGCCAACCGATCCGACGCGGCCGTGATCCTGCAGCAGAAGATGGACATCGCCCGCTATGAAGTGGCGCTCTCGCGCAGCCAGAAGGACATGCAGAAGGTCGCCGACATGGTCGGGATCGAATGGCGCGAGGACGCCGCGCGCAACAGCGCCAAGCGCAAGGAAGCGCTGACGCGGATCAACGCAATGCTGGACGAACGACTCGCCAAGGCCAAGCAGGCCGAAGGGGCGCAACAGCCCTGAGCGCCCCCCAGCTAATCTCTGACGCGCCGATAGCCGATCCGGCCACCGACCGGCGCTTCATGGCCGCCGCCATCGCGCTGTCGCGGCGCGGACGCGGGCTTTCCACCCCCAATCCCAATGTCGGCTGCATCATCGTGCGGGACGGCCGGGTCGTGGGGCGTGGCTGGACGCAAAAGGGCGGCCGACCCCATGCCGAGGCGCAGGCGCTGGAACAGGCGTTCGACCGGGCGCATGGCGCTTGCTGTTATGTGACGCTGGAACCCTGTTTTCATTTGTCCCCGCGCGGGCCGCGCTGCGCTGACCTTCTGGCGCGCGCTGGCGTGGCGCGCGTGGTGATCGCGCTGCGCGATCCCGATCCGCGCACCGACGGGCAGGGGGCGGCCTGGCTGCGCGAACGGGGCATCGCGGTCGAGATGGGCCTGATGGCAGAGGATGCCGCCCGCGCCATGGCGGGGTTCGTCCTGGGCCAGACGCTGGGGCGGCCGCATGTGACGCTCAAGCTCGGCCTCTCGCTCGACGGGCAAATCGCGCTCGCCAATGGCGCCAGCCGCTGGATCACGGGACCGCAAGCCCGCGCCCACGCGCATATGGAACGAGCGCGGCACGACGCGATCCTGGTCGGCGGCGGCACGCTGCGCGCCGATGCACCGCGACTCGATGTGCGGATCGCCGGGCTTGAAGGGCGCAGCCCGCGCCGCATCCTGCTGAGCCGGGGCGCGGCACCCCATGGCTGGGAACGGATTGGCGCGCCGGAGGACATATCGACGCTCGACCGGGTCGATCATCTGCTGGTCGAGGGCGGCGCGGCGACGGCGGCGGCCTTCCTGAGCGCGGATCTTGTCGATCGGCTGACACTCTATCGCGCGCCGATCCTCATCGGTAATGGCCTTGCTGGTATCGGCGACATCGGACTGACCGACTTGAGTGAGGCGCGTGGCCGCTGGCGGCTGATCGACGAACGGCGGCTGGGGGCCGACGGACTTGAGGTTTACGAGGCGGTTCGGAGCGCTTAGAGGCCGAGGCACAGGCCTCAACAGATGGATCAGGACGCATGTTCACCGGCATCATCACCGACATCGGCACCATCCGCAGCGCGGAGCAGCGCGGCGACCTGCGGCTGGTTATCGGTAGCGGCTATGCCATGGACGGCGTGGCGATCGGCGCGTCGATCGCCTGTTCGGGCGCGTGCCTGACGGTGGTGGAAAAGGGTGCGGACTGGTTCGCGGTCGATCTGTCCGCCGAGACGGTAGAGCGCACCGCGCCCGGCCTGTGGAACGAAGGTGCGCGCCTCAACCTCGAACGCGCGCTCAAGGTCGGTGACGAATTGGGCGGGCATATCGTCACGGGCCATGTCGATGGTGTCGGGCATCTGGTATCAGCGACACCCGAAGGCGATTCGATGCGCCTGGTCATCGCCGCACCCGCTGCCCTGGCGGCGGCGCTGGCGGCCAAGGGGTCGATCACGCTCGATGGCATTTCGCTGACCGTGAACAGTGTCGAGGATCAGGCCGATGGCAGCGTCCATTTCGGTCTCAACATCATCCCCCATACGGCTGCGGCCACCACGCTCAATGCGCTGCCGGAAGGGCGCGCCTTCAATCTGGAGATCGACGTGCTGGCGCGCTATCTCGACCGGATGATGAGCCTTCGCAATCGCGCAATGTGATTGCGGCTTGAATTAATCACATTAAAATGTGATATACGGCTCCAGTCCTTTCCGGGCAGGAGTCGTTTTCATGTCGTCCGCACTTCTCGATACCGTTCGCCGCCTCGTCACAGACGGCGGCATGTCCCGTTCCGGCCTGGCGCGCGCCGCCGGTCTCCACGCCAATTCCTTGCGCAAGCTGGGCGAGGGCGACTGGAACCCGACCGCCGACACGCTGGGCAAGCTGGAAGCCTATCTGTTGAAGCGCGAGGGCGGCACGGCCCTCGCCTCGCCGGAAGAGATCATCAACGAAGCCCGCAATGGCCGTATGTTCATCCTGGTCGATGACGAGGATCGCGAGAATGAAGGTGATCTGGTCATTCCCGCCCAAATGGCAACGCCCGACGCGATCAATTTCATGGCCACCCATGGTCGAGGCCTCATCTGCCTGGCGCTGACCAAGGCGCGGGTCGAGGAACTGGGCCTCGGCCTCATGAGCCGCAACAATGGCACCCGCCACGAAACCGCCTTCACCGTGTCGATCGAGGCGCGCGAAGGCGTGACCACCGGCATCAGCGCGGCCGACCGCGCGCGCACCGTATCGGTCGCGATCGACGGGTCGAAGGGCAAGGCCGATATCGTGACGCCGGGCCATGTCTTTCCGCTGGTGGCCAAGGATGGCGGCGTGCTGGTCCGCACCGGCCATACCGAAGCGGCCGTGGACGTCGCCCGTCTGGCGGGCCTGAACCCATCGGGCGTCATCTGCGAAGTGATGAAGGACGATGGCACCATGGCGCGCCTGGACGACCTCATCCCCTTCGCCCAGAAGCACAAGATGAAGATCGGCACGATCCGCGACCTCATCGCCTATCGCCGCCGCCATGACCATATCGTCGAACGCCGTGCGGAAACGAGCTTTGAGAGCCAATGGGGCGGCGACTGGAAGGCGATCAGCTTTTATAACAAGGCGACGCAGACCGAACAGCTGGCCCTTCAGAAGGGGCATGTGACGCCCGATCAGCCGACGCTGGTACGGATGCACCAGTTTTCGCCGCTGACCGACACGTTCGGACAGCAGGGGCCACGCGCGGGAATGCTGGCCCGCTCGATGAAAATCATCGGCGAAGAAGGCGCAGGCATCATCGTGGTGCTGCGCGGCGACGAACCGGACATGCTGACCCGCATGTTGCAACATCATTCCGGCATCGCGCAGGGCGACATGGACGAACTGCGCAACTATGGTGCGGGCGCGCAGATATTGGCCGAACTTGGCGTGCATGACATGATCCTGCTGACCAACAGCAATCATAGCCTGATCGCGCTTGACGGCTATGACCTGGCCGTGGTTGGGCAACGTCCGATCGAGCTGTAAAGGATTTATCATGGCCAAATTCCTGATCGTCGAAGCGCGCTTCTACGACCATCTCAACGACCTGCTGATCGAGGGGGCGACCGCCGCGCTCGATGAAGAGGGGCATAAATATGAGGTGGTGACCGTGCCGGGCGCGCTGGAGATTCCGGGCGCAGTGGCGCTGGCGGCGGAAACCGGGCGCTATGACGGCTTCATCGCCATCGGCGTGGTGATCCGTGGCGAAACCTATCATTTCGAAGTCGTGTCGAACGAAAGCGCACGCGGCCTGATGGCCTTGTCGATGGACGGTATCCCGATCGGCAACGGCATATTGACCGTCGAAAATGAGGCGCAGGCCCTGACTCGCGCCAAGATGACGGAAAAGGACAAGGGCGGCGAGGCGGCCAAGGCGGCGATCGCCATGCTCGGCCTGCGCCAGAAGTTCGCGATCTGAAAATGCGATAGTCGGCCGGAGGGGGAGACGGTCCGGCCGACTATCGACCCGATCAGGCGGTGGGAGCGACCGCCTCCAGCGTCGGGTAGTCGGTATAGCCAGCCTCGCCCGGACCATACCAGGTCGGCATAGGCTGGGGCGGGTTCAGGGGCGCATCGTCGCGCAGCCGCTCGACCAGATCGGGGTTGGCCATGAAGGGACGGCCAAAGCTGATCGCATCGGCAAGGCCGCTGTCGAGGTCGGCCTGCGCTCGCGCTTTGTCATAATCGCTGTTCAGGATCAGCGGCCCCTTGAAATGCTGGCGGATCAGGGGCGACTGACGCGGCACCTCGGTCGCGCCGAAGGTGCCGTTCGGACCCGGTTCGCGCAGTTCGAGCGAGGCGATGCCGATCGCGTTCAGCACGTCGGCGGCATGGGCGAACAGCGTAGCGGGATCGCTATCGTCCACGCCCTGGCTGTCGCCATTGGGTGACAGGCGCACCGAAACCTTGTCCGCGCCGATCGCATCGACCACCGCCTGGGTGACTTCGCGCAGCAGGCGAACGCGGTTTTCGACGCTGCCACCATAATCATCGTCGCGGAAATTGGCATTGTCGCGCAGGAACTGGTCGATCAGATAGCCGTTGGCGGCATGGATCTGCACGCCGTCGAACCCGGCGCGAATCGCATTGTGCGCCGCCCGGACATAGGTTTCGATCAGCGCGGGGATTTCCTCGATCGCCAGCGGACGGGCGGTCTCGAAGGGTGCCTTGCCCTCATATGTATGCGCGTCGCCCGCCGTCGCGGTGGCGCTGGACGATACCGGCTGTTCGCCAGTGACGCTCGAATGAACCTGCCGCCCCATATGCCATAGCTGGGCGATTATGCGCCCGCCTGCATCATGCACGGCCTGCGTCACGGGTTGCCAGGCGGTGACCTGCTCGTCGGACCAGAGGCCGGGCGCATAGGGCCAGCCAAGCCCCTGGCGCGAAACGCCGGTCGCCTCGCTGATGATGAGGCCCGCGCCCGCGCGCTGGCGATAATAGTCCACCATGATCGGGGTGGGCACATGGTCGCGGGTCGCGCGGCCACGGGTGAGCGGCGCCATGAGGATGCGGTTGGGCGCGTCGATCGTGCCGATCTGGATAGGGTCGAACAGGCTGGTCATGGAATCTCCCGAACTTTCAAGGTTGCAATTTGCAACGGGACTTGGGTGCCAAAGCCAGCTAGGGAGCCGCGATGCCCAGTTCAACCCCTGCACCCCCGATGGACATACCGCGCCTGGCTTTTCCGGCGCTGATCCTGGCCAATATCATGTTGTCGCTCGGCCCGGTCCTGGTGCGGCTGGCCGATGTCGGGCCGGTTGCGGCGGCCTTCTGGCGGTTGACGTTGGCTTTACCCGTCCTGCTGCTGCTGGCGATCCCGCGGCTCACACGCACACCGCCCACCCGGCGCGAATGGGGCGTGATGCTGCTGGCGGGCGTGGTGTTCGCGGGCGACCTTGCGGCGTGGCATCTGGGCATCATCCATACCAAGGTCGCCAATGCGACTCTCTTCGGCAATATGAGCGCGCTGCTGCTCCCGGCCTGGGCGCTGCTGGTGCTACGCCAGCGGCCAACGCGGATGCAGGCGATCGCGCTGCTGCTGGCAGGCGCAGGCGCGCTGGTTTTGATGGGGGGCAGTTACGACCTGGCCCCGATCAACCTGCGCGGCGACCTGCTTTGCCTGCTCGCGGGGATTCTCTACACCGCCTATATTCTGATCATCCAGCGCGCGCGCGGGCGGCTCGACAGTTGGTCGGTGCTGGCGGTGTCGAGTGTGGCGAGCGCACCGACCTTGCTGCTCTGCGCCTTATGGCTGGGCGAACGGATCATGCCGGGCGATTGGACGCCGCTACTGATCCTCGCTGTGTCGAGCCAGTTGATCGGGCAGGGACTGCTCACTTATGCGATCGGCTGGTTTTCGCCGCTCATATTGGGGCTAAGCCTGTTGCTGCAGCCCGCCATGGCGGTGGTGCTGGGCTGGCTGATGTTCGGCGAATGGTTGGGCCTGACCGATATGCTGGGGATTGTCGCCGTCTCGGCGGCGCTGGTGCTTGTGCGACTGCCCACCCGCGCCTAGATTGGGGCCATGACCCAGGACATGACCCTCGACGAGATCCGCGACCTTCTGGCCCCCGTACTGGCGCGCCACGCCGCCTTCGACGGCTGGCGCAAGGAAGCCGTGATGATGGCGGCGGCAGAAAAAGGCGTGGATGTCGATATTGCCGCGCTCGCCTTTGCCGATGGGCCGGTCGACATGATCGACGCCTGGTTCGCCAGCATCGACGCGGCCATGCTCGATACGCTGCCGCCCGAAACGCTGGATGCCCTGTCGATCCGCAAGAAGATCATCGCGCTGGTCGAAGCGCGGCTGGCCCTGGTCGCGCCCGATCGGGAAGCGCTGCGCCGCGCGCTGGCGATCCTCGCCATGCCGACCAACACGGCGCGCGCCGCCCGGCTGGGCTGGCGCGCCGCCGATGCCATGTGGCGTGCGGCGGGCGACACCAGCACGGACCTGGCCCATTATACTAAGCGGATGACGCTGGCTGGCGTCTATGCCGCCACGCTGCTGGTGTTCGTCGATGACGCCAGCGAAGGCCATGCCGACAGCCGCGCTTTCCTTGCCCGGCGGATCGAAGGCGTCATGCGCTTTGAAAAGCTAAAGGCCAAGATCAAGGGCGTCGGCGGCGGCGAACGGCTCAGCCTCGCGCGCTTCGTCGGGCGGCTGCGCTACCCCGCAATCTGACGCAGACGCGATTCGCGCTGGCCTTTCCCAATCGGTATTGATAGTCACTCGCAGCAATCATGCTGAGAGTATCCCCTACCGTGCGCCTGACCGACCTGCCGCTGCGCCAGCCCGCTTATGTTGACCTGATCGACTGGTCCGCTCTGTCCCCTTCCGAAGGCCAGCGCTTGCGCGAATTCGGCCTGTGCGAAGGCGCGAGCGTCGAAGCGCTGCATCGGGGCGGCATTTTCGGACGCGGCCCGATCGCCTGCAAGGTCGGCCGCATGACCATCGCCATGCGCCGCAGCCATGCCGCCGCCGTCACGGTCCGCACTGGCCCTGACAGTCTCGATCAGGACCGCGCCGCATGAGCGCGCTGCCCCTGGTCGCGCTGGTCGGCAATCCCAATGCCGGCAAAAGCGCGCTGTTCAACGCGCTCACCGGCGCGCGGCAGAAGCTCGGCAATTATCCCGGTGTCACCGTCGAGCGCAAGGCGGGCCGCCTGTCGCTGAGCGATGGCCGCCCGATCGAACTGGTCGACCTGCCCGGCACCTACAGCCTTGATCCCGGCAGCCCCGACGAACAGGTGACCCGCGATGTCGTGATGGGCAAGCAGGTGGGCGAAAAACGCCCCGACGCGCTGGTCATCGTGGTCGATGCCGCCAATCTCGACAATCATCTGCGGTTCGCGTTGGAACTGATCGCGCTTGGCCTGCCGACGATCGTGGCGCTCAACATGGTCGATCTCGCCACTCGCGACGGGCTGGAACTGGATGCCGCGACCCTATCGCGCGAACTGGGCGTGCCGGTGATTGCCACCGTCGCGGTGCGCAAGCGTGGCCTCGATCATCTGCGCGAAGCACTGGGCGAGATGCTGGGCGAGGGCCGCGCAGTCCGCGCCGCAGCGCCCGACCGCGATTTCGATACCCTGCGCGCCGAAGCGCGGCGCATCGCCCGCGCCGGGATCGTGCGCGAAACCCCCTCGCGTCGCCTCACAGCGGCGGTCGATCGTGTTGCGCTGCATCCCGTCTTCGGCCTGCTGCTGCTGCTGGCCTTGCTGTTCGTGATGTTCCAGGCCGTCTATGCCTGGTCCGAAGCACCGATCGCGATGATCGAGGGGGTGGCCGAAGCCGCCGCTAGCACCGTGCGCGACACGCTGCCCGATGGCATCATCCGCTCCTTCCTGGTCGATGGCGTCATCAACGGCGTCGGTTCCGTGGTCGTGTTCCTGCCGCAGATCCTGATTCTCTTCTTCTTCATCCTCATGCTGGAAGCGACCGGCTATATGGTCCGCGCTGCCTTCCTGATGGATGGCATCATGGCGAGGGTCGGCCTGTCGGGCCGGGCGTTCATTCCCCTGCTTTCCTCCTTCGCCTGCGCGATTCCCGGCATCATGGCGACGCGGACGATCGCCGATCCGCGCGATCGGCTGACGACGATCCTCATCGCGCCGCTGATGACCTGCTCGGCGCGCCTGCCCGTCTATGCCGTCATCATCGGGGCCTTCATCCCAGCGCGCGACGTGCTGCCGGGCGTGGGGTTGCAGGGCTTCGTGCTCTTCTGCCTCTATGTCGCGGGCATCGTCGGCGCGATGCTGGTGGCGCTGATCCTGCGGATGACCGTGACCAAGGGCGCAAGCGGCGGCTTCCTGATGGAAATGCCCAAATATCAGTGGCCGCGCGCGCAGGATATCCTGCTTGGCCTGTGGCAGCGGGCCATGACCTTCCTCAAGCGCGCAGGCACGATCATCTTCGCTTCGACCGTGATCCTCTGGCTGTTGCTGACCTTCCCCAAAGTCCCCGATGGCAGTCCGGTCAGTCAGGTCGATTATTCCGTTGCCGGGCGTATCGCCAATGGCCTGACCGTCGTGTTGGAACCGATCGGCTTCAACCGCGACATTTCGCTGGCGCTCATCCCGGCCATGGCGGCGCGCGAAGTGGCGGTGTCGGCCCTCGCCACCGTCTATTCGATCGACGCGGGCGATGACGAGGCACTGCTGGAAAAAAGCCTGGGCGACCGGCTCAGGGACCAGTGGCCGCTGCCCACCGCGCTCGCCTTCCTCGCCTGGTTCATCTTCGCGCCGCAATGTATTTCGACGATCGCCGTCACGCGGCGGGAAACCAATGGCTGGAAATGGCCCATGTTCATGGTCGGCTATTTGTTTGCGCTCGCCTATGTCGCGGCGGGCGTCACTTACTGGACGACGACCGCAGCGGGACTATAAGGGACCGCTTTCAAGGCATTCGGAGGAATCATGGCAGGGTCTGTCAACAAGGTCATTCTGGTCGGCAATCTGGGCGCGGACCCGGAGGTCAAGAGCTTCCAGAATGGCGGCAAGGTGTGCAACCTGCGCATCGCCACATCCGAAAGCTGGAAGGACCGGATGACCGGCGAAAAGAAGGAGCGTACCGAATGGCACACGGTCGCGATCTTCTCCGAAGGTCTGGTCGGCGTGGCCGAACGCTTCCTGCGCAAGGGCAGCAAAGTCTATATCGAGGGTCAGCTGCGTACCCGCAAATGGCAGGACCAGTCGGGTAACGACCGCTATTCGACCGAAGTCGTGTTGCAGGGTCTGGGCTCGGTCCTCACCATGCTGGACGGCGCGCCGGGCGGCGGCGGTCAGGGTGGCGGCTATGGCGGTGGCGGCGGTGGTCGCGCGCAGCAGGGCGTGAGCGACTGGGGCGGCGGATCGAGCGGCTATGGCGGCGGCGATGCCGACGACTTTGGCGGTGGCCAGGGCGGCGGCTTCGGTGGCGGCCGCGCTTCGGGTGGCGCAGCAGGCGGCAGCCGCGGCGGCGCGGGCAGCCCCAATTTCGACAACGACTTGGACGATGAAGTCCCGTTCTGATCAGTGCAAAAAATCCTCCCCTTTAAGGGGAGGTGGCAGGGTATAGCCCTGACGGAGGGGTGTCACCCTATCGAAAAGGCGACACCCCTCCGCCTGGCTTCGCCAGCCACCTCCCCCACAGGGGGAGGATCTCTTTTTAGCCCCGCGCCAGTTCTGCCGCAGCAAACGCGCGAATATGGTCGCCCATATCCTCACGCTCCAGTGCCAGCACCAGATTGGCCTCGACATAGCCCGCCTTCGACCCGCAATCGAATCGGCGGCCGTCAAAGGTCACGCCATGGAAAGGCTGCTGCCCGATCAGCGAGGCCATGGCATCGGTCAGCTGGATTTCGCCGCCAGCCCCCTTTTCCTGCGTTTCGAGGATTTTCATCACGTCGGGCTGCAGGATATAGCGGCCAGGCAGGATGAGATTGGAGGGCGCGGTGCCAAGCGCAGGCTTTTCGACCAGCCCCTTGACCTCCGTCAGCACGCCATCGCGCGCACCCGGATCGATCACGCCGTAGCTCGGCGTCTGTTCCATCGGAATTTCAAGCGCGCAGACCAGATTGCCGCCGACCTGTTCATAGGCATCGACCATCTGCTTCATGCAGCCGTGGCCCGGCGCGCCCTTCATGAACTCGTCGGGCAGCAGGATGGCGAAGGGTTCGTCGCCGATGATGTCGCGCGCGCACCAGATGGCGTGGCCCAGACCCAGCGGCTCCTGCTGGCGCAGGAACACCGCATTGCCCGGCAGCAACCGCGTCCCGTCTAGCGCCGACAAATCCTTGCCGCGCTCGCGCTGCGTCGCCTCCGTCTCATAGGCGATGTCGAAATAATCCTCGATCGCGCCCTTGCCGCGCCCGGTGACGAAGATCATCTGCTCGATCCCTGCCTCCAACGCTTCGTCCACCGCGTACTGGATCAACGGACGGTCGACGACCGGCAGCAATTCCTTGGGCACCGCCTTGGTCGCGGGCAGGAAGCGAGTGCCAAGTCCCGCGACCGGGAAAATGGCTTTGCGGATAGGTTTGTTGGACATGCTACTCCATTCTCGCTGCAACGCGGGATGAAGCAAGGCATCGCCATCCCCGTCGCAAAGGTCAAGCCTTACGACAGGACCATAACGTCTTCGTAGCCGCCATGTTCACTTAGCGCGGCTCTTAAACCGCCAAAAGCCTTTGAGCGAGATGATCAAGCGACCCGATCTCGATTTCGAGCTGATCCAGCGACACATGAATCTGGGTATTGCGCCCGTCGCGGCAGGTAAAGCCACCCTCGGCCGGTTGCTGAAATCCGTTGATGATGAGCGAACGGAACCGGTCGATCCGCTGCATGTCGCGCTCGATTGCGGAGATTTCGGTCAGCGCGCTGGCATTGCGCCGGTCGCGCATCGCGACCATCGTGCGCAATTCGGTCATCAGCTTGGCCATGCTCGGCCGGGTGCGTGCGCCCACGGTGCGAATGTCGCCCATCGCCTCGCGCAGCAAGCCGATCTTGGCCTCCAGGCTTTGTTCGAGCATCGTCCAGGCCCAGACCAGTCGCCCCACTGCGCAGAGCAGGGCGGCATCCTGCGGCGCATAATCCGAAACCGGCTTCATCGTCATATCGGAAACTAACTGTAACCCCACGCCCCGCACTCCTTTGTCTAATTCCTGCACAGGAGGCGGAACAAAAGGCCAGAGCCGGACATGTGTCCGCTCGCATCATGGGCACGGGCCAGCGGCAGCCGTGCAAAAAGGGCGGCGAGCGGAGGAAAGGCGCTAAGCCTCAAAAATCAATCGCAATTCCCTTCCGCTCCCAATCGCCATAGCGCACCGGGCTCATCTCTTCGGTATGGCGCGTCGGGGCGTCGATCGGGTCGGGCTGCGGCACGGGGGGGCTTTTCGACAGGTGCGCGGGAGCCTGCACATGCGCGGGGCGCTTGCCGTTGAAACTTCCCATGATCCTGCTGCCTCTCGATTGCGGCGCTGCCGGAGCAACCCCATATTCATCTGCGATGATCTATCTGGGTTGCAACGGAGGCAAGTGCAAGTGAACGGGTTGAAGACCACCATGTTGCTGGCGGCGCTGACGGCGCTGTTCATGGGGCTGGGCTATATGCTGGGCGGCAGCGGCGGCGCGATCATCGCGCTGCTGGTTGCGGCGGGCATGAACCTCGTTACCTTCTGGAACGCGGACAAGATCGTGCTGTCGATGCACAATGCCCGCGAAGTGGACGCCCATAGCGCGCCCGAATTTTACGGGCTGGTGCGCGACCTGGCGCAGCGAGCCGGATTGCCGATGCCGCGCGTCTATCTGATCGACCAGCCTGCCCCCAATGCCTTCGCCACCGGCCGCGATCCCGATCATGCCGCCGTCGCCGCAACCACCGGCCTGCTCGCGACGCTGAACCGCGACGAAGTGGCGGGCGTGATGGCGCATGAACTGGCGCATGTGCAAAATCGCGACACCTTGATCATGACGATGGTGGTGACGATCGCGGGTGCCATTTCGATGCTGGCCAATTTCGGCCTGTTTTTCCGCAGCGGCGACAATCAGAATGGCCATGGCAATATGATCGCCACCATCCTGGCCGTGATCGTCGCGCCCTTCGCCGCAATGATCGTGCAAATGGCGATCAGCCGCCATCGCGAATATGGCGCGGACGCGGGCGGCGCTAAAATCAGCGGCAATCCCCGTGCGCTCGCCTCCGCCCTCGCCAAGATTGCGGGCCAGGCCGAACGCATCGCCAATCCGGTGGCACAGCGCAATCCGGCTGCTGCCCAGCTCTATATCGTGCCGACCCATGTCAGCGAGCTTTTCTCCACCCACCCCGCGACCGAAAAGCGCATTGCCGCGCTGGAGGATATGGCCGCGCATATGGGCGCTCCGGCGCTCGGCACCGTACCGCGCGCCTCGGCCCTGTCGCCCGTCGCCCCGCGCCCGCGCCGCCGCAGCGCCCTCGATCCGCACGGGCGGAATTAGTCCGCACCAATCAAGCGTGTCTTTTCGGACATTTCCGCCTAGGGACCGTCCATGGTCCGTAAATCACAACCCCATCCCGACACTGTCCCCGGCCTTCCCGCCCGCCGCGCCGCGCTCCGGCTGCTTGATGCGGTGCTGCGGCGGGGCGATCCGCTCGAACTGGCGCTGCACGGCGCGGCGCAGGGGTTGCCGCCCGCCGATCGCGCGCTGGTCCATGCCATTGCAGCCGAAACGCTGCGCCATCTGCCCGATCTCGACGCGCTGATCGACGGCGCGACGCAGCAGGTCTTGCCGCCCGATGCCAAGGCGCGGATGGTGCTGCGGATCGCGCTCGTCCAGACGCTGGCGCTCGACACGCCGCCCCATGCCGCGATCGCCACCGCGCTGCCGCTGGTCGATGGTGGCCCGCGCAAGCTGGTCCATGGCGTGTTCGGCACCGTGACGCGCGCTGCGCCGACGCTGCCCGTGCCGCCCACGCTGCCCGCCGAAGTCGCGGCGCGCTGGGACGCGCAATGGGGGGCGGCGATGGTTGAGGCGGCGGCCAGCGTCTATGCCATCCGGCCGCCCGTAGACATCAGCCTGCGCGACGCAGCGGAAACCGCGCGCTGGACCGAAGAATTGGGCGGCACCAGCCTCGCGCCGGGCCATGTCCGCTTGCCCGATGGCGTTCCTATTCCCGAATTGCCCGGCTTTGCCGAAGGCGCCTGGTGGGTGCAGGACATCGCCGCCTCCTGCGCCGCGCGGTTGCTGGGGCAGGGGGCAGGGCGCAGCGCGCTCGACCTGTGCGCCGCACCGGGCGGCAAGACGATGCAGTTGGCGGCGGCGGGCTGGCATGTCACCGCGCTCGACCAGTCCGCCAAGCGGCTGGAAAGGCTGACCGAAAACCTCACGCGCACCGGCCTTGTCGCCCAGGTCGCCCAGGCCGATCTGCGCATATGGCAGCCCGACGCGCCGGTCGATGCGATCCTGCTCGACGCGCCCTGCACCGCGACCGGCATCTATCGCCGCCACCCCGACGTGCTGCACCGCATCGGCGCACGCCAGATAGAGGAGTTGGCGACGTTGCAGGGCGACCTGCTCGCCCGCGCCGCCGATTGGGTCAAGCCGGACGGGCGCATCATCTACGCCACCTGCTCGCTGGAACAGGCGGAGGGGGAAGACCAGATCACCCGCTTCCTCGCCGCGCGGCCCGATTTCGCCATCGACCCGGTGCGGTCCGGCGAATTGCCCGACGGCTTTGCCCCGACGCCGGGCGGCTGGCTGCGCACCTTGCCCGATACGCTGGCCGAACGCGGCGGCGCGGACGGATTTTTCATTGTACGGCTTGCCAGGGCGGCGAACTAAGCCTTAACCATTAAACAGTTACGTTGCAGCCCGCCCTCATAGAAAAGGTGCATCTTGAGACCGATCGAGCCTCTGCCCCTGCATCATAGCTGGCCGCTGTTCGACCTGCATGACTATCTGGCGCCGGTTGCGCTCGATCCGTCGCTGGCGCGCAACGACGTCGCCCTGGCTGAACGGGGCCTTGGCCTATGGCATTGTGATCTGGCGAACGAAACGCTCAGCTGGACGGCGGGCGTCTATGACATGTTCGGGCTGGAACGGCATAGCGTCGTACCGCGAACCTTGTCCGTCTCGCTGTACGCATCGGAATCGCGGGAAGCGATGGAACGGTTGCGCAGCTATGCCATCCGCCACAAGCGCGGCTTCACGCTCGATGTCGATATTCACCAGGCCGACGGCATGGGCCAATGCGCCCTGCGCCTGATCGCGGCCCCCTTGCTGAACGAAGTCGGCGACGTCACAGCGCTACATGGCGTCAAGCAACTGCTGCCGCCCGGCGCCCCTTGCTCGCGCCGCCTCGACCCGACCGTCTTCGTGATGCTTTAGGCCCACCGCACAAACTTATCGTTTCATCGCCAAATCGCCGTTGCCCTGCGCCCAAGCCGTAGCTAAGGCAAACGGTTAATGACCACGCCCATTCTCATCTCCCCGTCCATCCTCTCCGCCGACTTCGCCCGCTTGGGCGAGGAGGTTCGCGCTATCGACGCTGCGGGCTGCGATTGGGTGCATATCGACGTCATGGACGGGCATTTCGTGCCCAACATCACGATCGGTCCCGCCGTCGTGAAGGCACTGCGCCCGCACAGCACCAAGCCATTCGACGTCCATCTGATGATCTCGCCGGTGGATCAATATCTCGACGCCTTCGCGCAGGCCGGCGCGGACATCATCACCGTTCATCCCGAAGCCGGGCCGCATATCCACCGCTCGATCCAGCATATCAAGTCGCTGGGCGTGCAGGCGGGTGTGGTTTTGAACCCCGGCACCCCGGCCAAGATGCTCGATTATCTGATCGACGATGTCGACCTCATCCTTGTAATGAGCGTCAATCCCGGCTTCGGCGGGCAGAGCTTCATCATGAACCAGCTGCGCAAGATCGAGGCGATCCGCAAGATGATCGACAAGTCGGGCCGCGACATCCGCATGCAGGTCGACGGCGGCATTGACCTCACCACCGCGCCCATGGCCATCGCCGCGGGAGCCGACGTGCTGGTCGCGGGCACCGCTACCTTCCGGGGCGGGCCGGACGCCTATGCCGACAATATTCGGAAGCTGCGGGGCGGGTGAACGACGCGCGGCGCATCTCCCCCGCTTCCACCGGGCAAGCGGCCGATCCCGTGGCCACGGACGATGGAATAGAACAGGGCAAGCGCCTCATCCGCGTCGCGGATGACAAAGGGCTGTCGCTGGCGCAGCGGATCGCCAATCATTTCTACCTGCTCAGCTGGAAGACGCCGATCCACGGCCGCAAGCTGCGCGGCAAATATCCGCTCAAGCTGCTGGCCGTGCCCGACGACGACATCCCCGGCGATGCGCGGGCGGGGCAGGCACTCCGCGCTGGCTATTTCCTGTTCCGCGGCCGCAAGCAGATCATCGACACGGTCGATTTCGCCCGGCTCGATCTTGGCCCGGCTTTTGCCGACCATATCCACAGCTTCCGCTGGCTGCGCGATCTCGCCAGCACGGCAACCCGCGAGCAGGCCGCGCCGATCGCCGAAGGGGTAATGCGGCGCTGGCTGGCGGCCCATGCCGAAACGCCGAGCGAACCGGCCTGGCGCGCCGACAATGCGGGCTGGCGGCTGCTGTTCTGGACCGCCCATGCGCCGCTGATCCTGTCATCGAGCGACCTTGTCTATCGCTCGCTGGTTCTCAACTGCATTGCCCGCACCGCCCGGCATCTCGACCGCATTGCCGACAAGGCCGCGATGGGCCTGCCGCGCATCGTCGCCTGGAGCGCTATCGTCGCGGCCTCGATGCTGATCCCCGGCGGCGCGTCCCGCAAGATTTTCGGCGAGGCGGGCCTCAAGCGCGCGATCGAGAGCAGCTTCCACCCCGATGGCGGCATCGTGTCGCGATCACCCTTGGCGCAGGTCGAGGCGGTGATGGCGCTTGCCATGCTGCGTGCGGTCTATGACGTCCGCCGCGAAACGATACCTGCCTTTCTGGACGAAGGCCTTGGCCGCGCGGTTCCGGCGCTGCTGGGCCTGATCCATGGCGATGGCGGGTTGGGGAGCTGGCAGGGTGCAGGCGCGATCGATCCTGTCACCGTCAACGCCGTGGTGCAGGCCAGCCGCGTGCGCAGCCGCCCGCTGCGGCAGGCGCGCGACTGGGGCTATCAACGTATTGCGGCAGGCACGACCGTTGTGCAGGTCGATGCCGCGCCGCCGCCGGTTGCCCGGCTCGCCGAAGCCGGTTGCGCGTCTACAGGCGCGATCGAAATCAGCGACGGCCCGCATCGGCTGGTCGTCAATTGCGGCGGCGCGGGGCTGGAAGGGGCATGGATTCCCGCAGACCTCGCCCAAGGACTGCGCACCACCGCCGCGCACAGCACGCTGGTGCTGGACGATTGCAACAGCACCGCGCTCTTGCCGGACGGCACGCTCGGCAAGGGCGTGACCGAAGTGGAGTTGAACCGGCAGGAGCTGGACAATGGCAGCCGGGTCGACCTGTCGCATGACGGCTATGTCCGGCGGCTGGGCTATATCCACCGCCGCCTGCTGCTAGTCAGTGGCGACGGCAAGGAAATACGGGGCGAGGATATGCTGACCCCGGCCGAACGGCGGCGCAAGCCATCGAAGCTGCCCGTCATGCTGCGCTTCCACCTCGCGCCCGGTGTCGAACCGACGCTGACCGCCGACAGCCAGGGCGCGTTGCTGCGCGTCGATATGGGCGCGCTCTGGCAATTCCGCACCGGTACGGGCGTGCTGAGCGTCGAGGAAAGCCTGTGGGTCGATGGCGATGGTGGCCCACACCCGACGCGCCAGCTGGTGGTGACCAGCGAAGCGCTGCCGGGCGGGTCAAGCATCGGCTGGCTGTTCAAGCGGTCAGGCTAAGCGCAGCTGAATCACTCTCGCCAGCTTTTGTCGATCCGGTCGATCACGCGCACCATCGCCTGAAAATCGGGTACGCCCGGCCCCACCGGCAACTGAATCCCCGACAGGTCGCGCTGATGCACCCCAATCACCTCCGGCGCGATCTCCATCGGCGTGCCCGCTGCGCCCGCCGCCACCTGAATTTCGCAGGCGCGCTGGAGCGACCAATGTTTCAAAAAGGCTTCGGGCAGGGTGGAGGCCATGACCAGCGTGCCATGGTTGCGCAGCATCATCACCCGCTTGTCCCCCAGATTGGCGACCAGCCGTTCGCCTTCTTCGGGGCGAATCGTGATGCCTTCGAAATCATGATAGGCTATCTGCCCGGTGAAGGCGGCGGCGTAGAAGCTGATCGGCCGCAACCCTTCGCGGGTCGCGCTGACCGCCATCCCCGCCGTCGTATGGGTATGAATGATGCAATGGGCGTCGGGCAGATAGCGGTGGAACACGCTATGCTGGGTGAAGCCCGCGCGGTTGACTGGATAGGGGCTGCCATCCAGCACCGTGCCATTGATGTCGATCTTGACCAGATTGGATGCGCAAACCTCGCCATAACCCAATCCGAACGGGTTGATCAGGAAGGCATTATCCTCCCCCGGCACGCGCAATGTGATGTGGTTGTAGATCAGTTCCGACCAGCCCATATGCTCGAAAATGCGGTAGCAGGCGGCAAGCTGCTGGCGCGCTTCCCATTCGGCGGGGGACATGTCGGTGCGTGTTGCGGCGCTGGCCATGGGCGATCCTCTCTTATAGTCTTGCCAGACACCATCGACCTTTCCGGCATGGGAGTCGAGACTCTGCATGCTTAAGGGTTGATGTGCCGCGACTCTACTGGTAGGGCGCGCTCCACACGGCGTAGGGTGACCTGCGACGACTCATTGGCTTTGCTATTCGGTCGGGCTGTCGGGACGGATCATAGAATCCCGGCGAACCGCTCGTTTTCGATTGGAGATAGACGGACTTATGCAGATCATCGTTCGCGACAATAATGTCGACCAGGCCCTCCGCGCGCTCAAGAAGAAGCTGCAGCGTGAAGGCGTGTATCGCGAAATGAAGCTGCGTCGTCACTACGAGAAGCCTTCGGAAAAGCGTGCCCGTGAAAAGGCTGCTGCTGTCCGTCGCGCGCGCAAGATGGACCGCAAGCGCGCCGAACGCGACGGCGCGAAGTAAGCGCCGTTCGGGGCGGCATGCGCCGTCCCGCTTTCCTGCTGCTATCCCGCCCCTAATTGCGAGACTTGTCGCCATGTCCACGACAGCTGTTCCCCTTCGTTCGATTGCCAAGGGGTCGCTGACGCGTCTCTGGATCGGTGTTGCTGCCATAGCGCTGGCGGCAGGCGGTCTCGCTTGGGCGGGCCAGCAGCATGTCGAATCGACGCCCTCGGCGTTCCTGGCGGACAATGCCGATGCCGAAGGCGTGGTGACGACCGAATCGGGGCTGCAGTATAAGGTTCTGACCGAAGGCACCGGCCCCAGCCCGACCACCGCCGACGTGGCGCTGGTGGGCTATAAGGGCACGTTGCTCGACGGCACCGTGTTCGACGAGAATTCGCAGGCACCGATGCCAGTCGATGGCGTCGTGCCCGGCTTTTCCGAAGGCCTGCAGAAGATGAAGAAGGGCGGTAAATACCGTCTTTGGATCCCGGCAGAACTGGGTTACGGCGATCAGGCCGCTGGCCCGATCCCGGCAGGGTCCGTGCTGGTGTTCGACGTCGAACTGCACGACTTCAAGTCCCGCGCCGAAATCATGCAGATGCAGCAGATGATGCAGCAACAGCAGGGTGGCGCGCCGGGTGCAGCGCCCCAGCCGATGCCGGGCAACTAATCGCCAAAGCCAAATGAGATTTGAAAAAGGGGCCAATGATCGGCCCCTTTTTTATGCCTTCGGCATGGCGGCGTCACCCCGGATAGCGGATCGCCATCACCTCATATTCCTTTTCGCCCGATGGCAGGATGACGCGGCGCACATCGCCGATGGCGGCACCGCGCAGGGCGCGGGCGATGGGGGAGGACCAGCCTATGCGGCCCGCATCGACATCGGTTTCGTCATTGCCGACCAGCGTGACGGTGCGATGATTGTCATCCTCATCCGCGATCGTGACGGTCGCGCCGAAATAGACGCGGCTCTGGTCGGGCTGCTGCCGCGCATCGACGACCTTGGCGTCCTTCATTTTCTTCGACAGGCGCTTCAACTGCCCATCAATCTCGCGCATCCGCTTGCGGCCATAAAGATAGTCGCCATTTTCGGACCGGTCACCATTGCCCGCCGCCCAGCTCACCACTTCGACCACCGCCGGGCGCTCGACGCCCAGCAGATGGTCATATTCCGCGCGTAATTTCGCAAAGCCTTCGGGGGATATGTAATTGGGATAGGGGGTGGTCATAGGATGGCCCTATCGCGTGTCACGGGCTTTAGGCAATTTTGTTCACGCGGAGGCGCGGAGACGCGGAGAAGATTAGGCGGGCTTCCCCTTTCTTCTCCGCGCCTCCGCGTGAACCAAAATTACCCTGGCGTCTGCTTGCCGAGATAGCGGCTCAATACCGCGCTGGTCCCGCGGAACCGCGCCCGTTCCGGGTTCATCGCTTCATAGACCACGGCATTTTCCAGCACCCGCTGCACATAGTTGCGGGTCTCGAAAATGGGGATCTGCTCGATCCAGCGCAGCATGTCGGCGCCGGGCATACGCGGGTCGCCATTGGCGCGAATCCATTTGTTCACATTGCCCGGCCCGGCATTATAGGCCGCCACCGCCAGCGGATAGGCCCCGCCATAATAATCGAGCATCCGCTGAAAATAGCCCGATCCCAGCGTGATATTATAGCTGGGATCGTTGAGCGACGCCGGGTTGTAGCCCATGCCCATTTTGTCTGCCTGCTCGCGCGCGGTGCCCGGCATCAGCTGCATCAGGCCGCGTGCACCCGCATGGCTGACGATCTGCTTGTCGAACTGGCTTTCCTGCCGGGCGATGGCGTGGATCATGGTCCAGCTATGCTGCGCTTGCGGTGGCACGGGCACGCGCGGGAAGGCGGTGGACCCATAGCCCGTCAGACCGCTCGACACCGCGCGACGGCCGACCATGACGCTCATGTCGGGGCGACCGATATTCTGCGCCAGTTGCCCGGCCAGGATATGATCGACATCATTGTCGGCGCTGTTGGCGATGGCGCGGGCAAAGACGCCCTGATCTTGCCAATAGCCCATCTGCCCTAGCGCCTTGACCGCGCGGACCACCGAGCGGGATTCGAAGGCGGCGCGGTCGGCAGCGGAAATCTGCACCGGCCGTTCGGCTGCTGGCGGCGGCGGGATCGGACGGCCCAGCCGTTCGAGCGACAATTGCCCGTAAAATTGATCGGGATAGATGCCCGCTTGGCCGAAATAATTGTTGGCGGTGGCGGGGTCGCCCGCCTGGAGCGCGGCACGCCCCGCCCAATAATAGCCTTTCGACTTTGTCTGCGGCGATTTGGCCGCCTCGGCATAGCGGCGGAACATCGTCATCGCGTCGGTCGGGCGATTGAGATTGTAGAAGGCCGTCGTACCCGCCAGCCACGCCAAGCTGGTATAATCGTCGCGCACGCCCAGCGCCTGGTCGCTCACATCGATGCCGGGCGGCACCGCATCGTCGATCTTGCTGGCGATGCCATAGGCAAAGCTCCACTGGCTGTCATTGGCGGCGGCGCGCGCCTGACCCAGCAGCACTTCATAAAATTTCTCGGCGTCGGTCGGACGATAGGTCAGCGACGGGCGGTTCGCCAGATATTGGCGCGCCGCCACCCAATTGCCGGTGTCGCGCAGCCAGGCGGCCTTGTCGGCGACGAAGCCCGCATCGCTGGCCCCGACCGGCTCGGCTGCCTGCATCAGCATGGCCGCGTCGCTGCTCTTGCGGCGAAAGGCGATGCGCGCCTGATAGACCGGGCGGCGGGCCGGGCTGACATAGGCCAATATCCGCTCCGCGCCGCTGACATCATTGCCCCACAGCAATTTGTCGGCGCGCAGATCATGGTCAGCCGCGGTCAGGCTGGTGCCGAACAACGACAGCAACCGCGCTTCGTCGGCCGCACTCAGCGATCCACCGATCCAGGCATTGCGCGCCGCGACGCGCGCTTCGTCCATCCGCCCGACCTGCATCAAGGCGGTCGCATTGCGGGCATGGCCGACCGCCGTGCGCGCCGGGAAGCGCGCGAAGAAGGCGGTGACCTGGCGCGGATCATAGCTGTCGGGATTGATCCCGGTTTCAGCCAAGCGCCGCATCCGGTCCTCGCCCGGCCAGCCGGGGTTGGTGGTGATGAAACTGGCATAGGCGGAAAAGCCCAGGCCATCGCTCTGCTGCAACGCGCGCCACTGGTTGATCGTCGCGGTGATGGCGCCGTCGCTCGGCTGGCCGATGCGACCGGCGACCTGGCTCCAGGGGCTGGGGCCGCTGTCGGCCTTGGGCAGTGGCTGGACCACGGCACCGGGCGGAAAGGGCGATGGCGCGGGGGGCTGCCCTTCGGTCTGGGCGCTGGCGCCGGCGGTGAACAGCAAAAGGGCAATAAGGGGCATGCGAATCAGGGTACTTTCGACAGGAGGGGGCGTCGACATGCTGGACATAATCGCAATTGCATCCTTATCAGGCCCTGAATGACGCGCTATAGCGCGCCGCTTGCCCGATCATGCCCCGGCCGCCCGGAGAATTGAAGGAGTTAAATCATGTTTTCCGGCTCAATTCCGGCTCTGGTGACCCCGTTTCGCGACGGACGGGTGGATGAGGGGGCGTTTCGGGCGCTGGTCGACTGGCAGATCGCGGAAGGATCGAGCGCGCTCGTACCCTGCGGCACCACCGGCGAAAGCGCAACCATGACGGTCGAGGAGCATAATCGCGTCATCGCGATCTGCGTCGATCAGGCGGCAGGCCGCGTGCCGGTGATCGCAGGCTGCGGCTCCAACGACACGCGCATCGCGCTGGAACATATGTATGCCGCGCAAGGGGCAGGGGCCGATGCCGCGCTGGTGGTCGCGCCTTATTATAACAAGCCCAACCAGGATGGCGTCTATCAGCATTTCGCTTATCTCGCCGAACGCTGCGCCCTGCCGATCATCCTCTATAATGTGCCCAGCCGCACCATTACCGACATCGGCGTGCCGGTGATCCATCGCCTGTCGGAGGAGTTTCAGACGATCGTGGGTATCAAGGACGCCACCGGCAATCTGGGCCGGGTCACCGCGCAGCGGCTCGCCTGCCGCCCGGATTTCTGCCAATTGTCGGGCAATGACGAAACCGCGCTGGGGTTCAACGCCATGGGCGGCAAGGGGTGCATTTCCGTCACCGCCAATGTCGCGCCGCGCCTGTGCGCCGATTTCCAGGCGGCCTGCGCCGCGCATGATTGGGATGGTGCCTTGGCGCTGCAGGATCGTCTCTATCCCTTGCATGATGCTCTGTTCAGCGATTCTTCACCTGGCCCGGTCAAATATGCGCTCACGCGCGTTCGACCCGACATGCCCGGCGACGTCCGCCTGCCGATCACCTGGCCGTCGGAATCGAGCCGGTCGGCGGTCGATCGCGCGCTGGAGATTGCGGGACTGGTTTAAGAGTGACAAAGCCCCATATTATCCGTTCGCCCTGAGCGAAGTCGAAGGGCTCGGCCGAGCAACGCGAGGCACTTCGCTCCGCTCAGTAGAAGGCTTCGACTTCGCTCAGCCCGAACGGATGTTGAGCATTAGGTGTTAGATTAATTTATGGCCCGCCCGCGTCCCGTCACTTTCGACAAGAAGAAGATCGTCGCCGAAAACCGGCGCGCCCGCTTCGATTATTTTATCGAGGATGTGTTCGAGGCGGGCATCGCCCTGCAAGGCACCGAGGTGAAGGCGCTGCGCGGCGGCGAGGGCAATATCGCCGAAAGCTATGCCGAGGTGAAGGGTAACCAGGTGTTTCTGGTGAACAGCAACATCCCCGAATATAGCCATGGCAACCGCGAAAATCACGAACCCAAGCGGCCCCGCAAGCTGCTGCTGCACGAACGCGAGATCGAAAAAATGCACAGCGCCGTGTCGCGCAAGGGCATGACGCTGGTCCCGCTGATGGTCTATTTCAACAGTCAGGGCCGCGCCAAGATCGAACTGGCGCTGGCCAAGGGCAAGCAGACCCACGACAAGCGCGAGACGATCAAGGACCGCGACTGGAAGCGCGACCAGCAGCGCATCATGCGGGACAAGGGCTGATGGACAATCGCTTCAGCCGCTGGTGGCACGCCAACGCCCCGACCCGCGAGTCGCTGGAGCATAACAAGTTTCTGGCTCCGGTCGCGCATCGGGTGCTGGAACCCTCGCTGTGGCGCTTCACCCGTCGGTCTGTGCCGCGCGGGGTCGCGTTGGGATTGCTGGTCGGCATCTTCCTGCTGATCCCCGGCATCCAGATTGCCGGGGCCGCACTGCTGGCGCTGCCATTCCGCGCGAATATCCCGGTGGCAGCTGCCATGACCTTCCTGTCCAACCCCGCGACGACGCCGCTCATCCTGTGGCTGTCGGTCTATATCGGCAACTGGATGCTGGGCCGCAGCGCCGATGCATCGGGCTTCATGGCGCTGGTCGATGACCATGCCACGATCGGCCAATGGACCGCTTGGCTGGTGTCGGAAGCGGCACCTGCAATGCTCTTGGGGCTGGCGATCATATCAGTGGTGGCGGCGATCGTCGGCTATGTCGTGGCCGACTGGTTCTGGCGCCATCGCATGGGCCGCAAGTGGCAGGCGCGCAAATTGAGGATTGGCAAGGTCCACGAAAGCAGCGCAAGGGAAGAAATCGCGCCGGTCTGAACCGGGGCGATAGGGAACCAATGCTGGTGCAAGGGGAAGGCCGATCATGGCCGCGCGGCTGAACAAGGATGGAGAAGCATGGCTGACGCAGCCATCTTCGCGCCTCGCGCTGCCGCTGTTGCTGCTGGCGGCCGCGCTTTCGGCCGCGCTGGTTTTCTACGCGATCGGTGACGCCGCGCTGGCCGCCGGGTTCGCGGCGACCCTGCTGGTCATTGCCGCACTGATGGCCTGGGCGCGCCGCCTCTACCCGGCGCATGTCGTGGCGGGCGAAGCCACCCCCGACTGGACCGTGGCCCGCGCCGCGGCCGACGCCTCCAGCATGGCGATCGCGGTCACGGATCGGGCCGGGCGGCTAGTCTGCGCCAGCGACCTGTTCGGCCAATGGTTCCCCGGCTACCCCACCCCGCCCGGCGTCACCGGCGAAGCGGCGCTGACCGAGAGCCTGTCGCTGGCCTCGCGTGCCGCCTGGCGCGATGGCGAAGCGCGGGTCGAGGGGGTGGCGCAGGGCGGGCTTCGGCTCGACGTTGATATCGCCCGCACCGGACGCGCGGAGGATTATCTGCTTTGGCGCTTCACGCCGGTCCGCCAGCCGAGCGCCCTGGATGATGTCCATCGGCTGCTGACCGGCGAAGCGGGCCGCCAACTGGGCGAAGCGGGCGTGATGGCGGTGATGATCGGTGGCGAAGGCCGCATCCGCGCCGCCAATGGTGCTTTTCTGCTGCGGGCCGCCGGACGGATCGACGCCAATATCATCGGCCGCGACTTTGCCGCGCATATGCGGGTCGACGACAAGTCGCGGCTGTTCCTGGCGCGCGAGGAACAAGGCGGGCTGCCGCTCCGCTTGCTGCAAGTGCCGCTGAAGCGCGCGATCCAGGCCAATGGCGCGCAGGGTTCGGCGCAGGACGGCCCGATGTTGCTGCTGCTGATCGACGAACCGGCCGGTGGCGGCGGTACGTCGGCGCTGTCCTATATCGAAACTTTGCTCTCGCTGCTGCCCTTCGGCCTCGCCATGGCGGATCGCGACGGACGGGTGCTGTTCGTCAACAATGCCTTTGCGCGGGTCGTCGGCCTCAAGCCCGGCGAAACGCCCAGCTATCCCGGCGATCTGGTGGTGCGGGAGGACCAGGCGGCGGTCGCCGACGCGGTGCGGCGCTTTGCTGTCGGCCCGCAAATGTCGGGCGACATCGCGGTGCGGATGCGCGATCAGCCCGACGAACCTGTGGCGCTCAGCCTCGCGGGCGTGCGCGGCCTGGGCGAAGCGGCAGTGCTGCTCTCCCTCAAGGACAATAGCGAGGAGAGCAAGCTCAAGCGGCAGGTGGCGCAAGCGACCAAGATGCAGGCGATTGGGCAACTGGCGGGCGGCGTCGCCCATGATTTCAATAATATCCTGACCGCGATCATCGGCCATTGCGACCTGATGCTGATGCGCCATGCGCCGGGCGACAGCGATTATGACGATCTTCAGCAGATCAAGTCGAACAGCAACCGGGCGGCGGGCCTGACCCGCCAGTTGCTCGCCTTCTCGCGCCAGCAGACATTGCGGCCGCAAATCCTGCAATTGCCCGACATCGTCGCCGACGTGTCCAACCTCCTGAAGCGCCTGCTTGGCGAAAATGTGAAGCTGGAGGTCAATCATGGCCGCAACCTCGGCGCGGTGCGCGCCGACCCCGGCCAGATGGAGCAGGTGATCGTCAACCTGGCGGTCAACGCCCGCGATGCCATGCCCGAAGGCGGCACCCTCAATATCCAGACCTATGCCGTGCCCGCGATCAAGGTGCGTGAGATGCGGCAGCAAATCTTGCCCGCCGGCGACTATAGCGCGCTGCGCGTGTCGGACACTGGGCTTGGCATCCCGCCCGACATATTGGCCAAGATTTTCGAACCCTTCTTCACCACCAAGGAATTGGGCAAGGGCACCGGCCTTGGCCTGTCCACCGTCTATGGCATCGTCAAGCAGTCTGGCGGCTATATCTTCGCTGAATCGGAAATGGGGCGCGGGGCGAGCTTCGTCATCTATCTGCCGGTCTATGCCGGGGCCGATGCGCAGGAGGTCGCGCCGGTCAAGGCACCGGTCAAGCGCAGCGAGACATGGGGCACCGGCACGATCCTGCTGGTGGAGGACGAAGACATGGTCCGCGCCGTCGCCGAACGCGCGCTGACCCGGCAGGGCTATACCGTGCTGACCGCCAATGACGGCGAACAGGGGCTCGAAGTGCTGGCGAACACCGACAGGATCGACCTGCTCATTTCGGATGTGGTCATGCCCAATATGGATGGCCCGTCGATGGTCGCCCGCGCCCGGCGCGCCCGGCCTGACCTCCCGGTCTTGTTCATGTCCGGCTATGCCGAGGAGCAATTGCGCAAATCGATCGACATCGCCAATGTCGCCTTCCTGCCCAAACCCTTTTCCGTCAGCCAGTTGGCGGAGGCTGCGCGCGACGCGATGGCAGTCAGGTCGCCGATCGATTGAGCTTGCGTTGGATCAGAGCAATTATGCTGGGCAAGCCTGCGGCGATACGGTAGCGGACGAGCATCGCAAACAGGGGACTGCCACGCATGACTGAAGGCAAAAGCATTTTGATCGTCGAAGATGAAGCGATGATCGGGATGATGCTGGAAGATTATCTCGACGCATTGGGCTATCGACTGCATGCGGTCGCGGCGAGCGTCGATGAAGCCTGCGCCTATGCGCGCGACGGTGGTTTCGACGCGGCGCTGGTCGATTGTAATCTTCATGGCGAAAAAAGCTGGCCGGTCGCCGACCTGTTGGCGCAACAGTCGATCCCCTTCGTCTTCGCCACCGGGGGCATGGCCGACGATCTGCCGCCGGTCCATGCCGACCGACCGACATTGGCCAAGCCCTTTACCATCGGCGCGGTCGAACGGGCGCTCGGCAAGATATTCGCCGCCTGATAGGAAATTTCCGTTCTCCTCTTGTTCTGGTAGAACAAAAGAGATACATCATGACCAAGACGCCGACCGAGTCGGCGGCTCCGCTTGACAGGAGATTGGCTCATGACCGCAATGCTATCCCTCATCGATTCCAAGAAGAACGGGACTATGGACAGACAGAAAGCATTGGACGCGGCGCTGGCCCAGATCGACCGCGCCTTTGGCAAGGGCAGCGCGATGAAGCTGGGGTCGCGCGAGAAGCTGGAGATCGAAGCGATCTCGACCGGCTCGCTCGGCCTCGACATCGCGCTTGGCATTGGCGGCCTGCCCAAGGGGCGGATCATCGAGATTTACGGCCCGGAAAGTTCGGGCAAGACGACGCTGGCGCTGCACGCCATCGCCGAAGCGCAGAAGATCGGCGGTACGGCCGCATTTGTTGACGCCGAACATGCGCTTGATCCGGGCTATGCCAAGAAACTGGGCGTCAACATCGACGAACTGATCGTGTCGCAGCCCGATACGGGCGAGCAGGCGCTCGAAATCGTCGATACGCTGGTGCGCTCGAACGCCATCGACATCCTGGTGATCGATTCGGTCGCGGCGCTGGTGCCGCGCGCGGAAATCGAGGGCGAGATGGGCGACAGCCATGTCGGTTTGCAGGCACGCCTGATGAGCCAGGCGCTGCGCAAGCTGACCGGCTCGATCTCGCGGTCCAAATGCATGGTCATCTTCATCAACCAGGTGCGGATGAAGATCGGCGTGATGTACGGCAACCCGGAAACCACGACCGGCGGCAACGCGCTCAAATTCTACGCTTCGGTCCGCCTCGACATTCGTCGCACCGGACAGATCAAGGATCGCGACGATATCGTCGGCAACGCAACCAAGGTAAAGGTGGTCAAGAACAAGGTCGCCCCGCCCTTCAAGCAGGTCGAATTCGACATCATGTATGGCGAAGGCATCTCGAAGATCGGCGAAATTCTCGACCTCGGCGTCAAAGCAGGGATCGTCGAGAAGTCGGGGGCCTGGTTCTCCTACGACTCGATCCGCATCGGCCAGGGCCGCGAAAATTCGAAGACTTTCCTCAAGGGCAATCCCGAACTGGCCGACAAGCTGGAAAAGGCGATCCGCGGCAAGACCGAACAGGTAGCCGAAGCCCTAATGACCGGACCCGAAGCGGATGACGATGACGAATAAGGGCTGACTGCCTTGTCCGGTCGGATCAGCCGGACGAGACAGCCCGGTTCGTGTGCGCTTTCGCTTCACGCACTGAAAAGGCCCGTCCCGTGGTGGGGCGGGCCTTTTACCATGGTCGGCGAGGCGGGTGCGGTCTGCTTTCCGATAGGATCGGCCGGACGCAAGAATATGTCGAAATGTGCGGGAAAAGTGCGAAGTTAAGCGCCCGCCACCATCCCCCTTGCCTTGTGCCTGCGGCTTCGCAATGTTGCTTTTGGAGCATGCGGACCCGGACTCCTTATCCGCGCGTTTGGCGCATATTCCCTGACAGAAAGGCATCCCATGCGCGTCGCGATCGAAGCGATACTGGACTATGATTTCGCCCAGCCAACCGACGTGCTCCTGGCGGTGGAGGCCGCCGCGATGCCCGACCAACGCATCGTCGAACAGTCCCACATCATCCAGAATGCCGGGCCTTTGACCAACAAGGTCGGCGGCAATGGCATTGGCCGCCGCACCTGGACCCGTACCGGCACTGGCCGGATGGTCAGCACGTTCCGCGCGACCGTGGACGTGGAGCGGCC
The DNA here is from genome assembly GCF_055640555.1 of Sphingobium sp. KKT206. Classification (NCBI taxonomy): domain Bacteria; kingdom Pseudomonadati; phylum Pseudomonadota; class Alphaproteobacteria; order Sphingomonadales; family Sphingobiaceae; genus Sphingobium; species Sphingobium sp. KKT206. The sequence goes on along the minus strand of NZ_CM145764.1, from coordinate 2,347,884 downwards.
GACCGTCGATCTTGCCACCCTCGACAAAAGCCCGCTTCCCAGCCTGCCCGAAGATGTGCTGCCCTTCATCTGGCCGAGCCGCTATTGCGAAGCCGACCGGTTCGTCAGCTTCGTCTGCGGCCATTTCCCCGACCTGGAGGGCGGCGCCTTGGTGCAGGCGCTGGTCCAATGGGTAAACGAGAATCTGGTCTATGTGTCGGGCAGCTCCGACGCCACCACCACGGCCGCCGACACGTTCGTCGCCCAGCAAGGCGTCTGCCGCGACTTCGCCCACCTGACCGCCGCCCTGATCCGCTCGCGCGACATTCCCGCGCGACTGGTGTCGGTCTATGCCCTCGGCCTTGAGCCACCGGACTTTCACGCCGTGGTCGAAGTCTGGCTCGACGGCGCCTGGCATCTGGTCGATTCGACGGGCCTTGCGCCGGTCGAAACCATGGTCCGCATCGCCGTCGGCCGCGACGCCACCGACATCGCCTTCATGACCATCTTCGGCGGGGGCCAGATGAACGCCCAGTCGATCAGCGTCACGCAGGTCGACGCCGAATAATCGTCCGATGGGGCGGCCCGGTCGCCGCCCCATTCGACTCCAATCATCGCTCCTGCATTGACAGTGACCCCGCTTGCCCCGAAAAAGAACATAAAGGGAACAAGTGGAATGACCGAGTCGATTCACAGTCTCGCCGCGCTCAAGCGGCATATCGCCACGCTGGACCGCGCACCAGCGGCGGAAGCCTCGCCGCGCTTTAGCTGTGGCCCGGCGATGATGGACGCCGCACTGGGCGGCGGACTGGCGCAAGGCCGCGTGCATGAGATTTTCGCCAGCGTCGAAGAGGAAGGCGCCGCCGCTGGCCTCGCCCTGCTCTGGATGCGTCAGGCTGGGCGCGACGCACCCTTATTGTGGCTGCGCAACGCGACGGCGGTGCGGGTGGCGGGTGCGCCTTATGGTCCGGGGCTGGCGGCGCTGGGACTGGACCCGCAACGGTTGCTGATCGGCATGATGGCCGACGACGCCATGCTGCTGCGCGCCGCCGTGGATGCTTTGCGTTGCCCGGCGCTGGGCGCGCTGCTCATCGATCTGCGCGGCCCCGCGCCCTTGCTGGACCTGACCGCGAGCCGTCGATTGGCGCTGGCGGCGGAAACATCGGGCGTGACCGCGCTGCTGCTGCGGATCGGCGGTGATCCGGTGCCCAGTGCCGCCGAAACGCGCTGGCGCGTGGCGGCGGCCCCCTCCGCCCCGCTGTCGGGCCAGGCACCGGGCCAAAGCGCCTTCGATATCACCCTGCTGCGCCGCCGGGCAGGGCCGGACGGAATGACGTGGCGACTATATTGGGACAGCAACAGGGGCGAATTTGGAGACGCGGCAGATGAACGCCATGACGATGACGACATCCGCGACGCGCCGCTATCTGGCGCTGCATTTTCCCTTCCTGGCGCTGGACCGGCTGCGGGTCGCGCGGCCTGACCAATGGGCGGCGGGCGGCAACGGCCCGGCGGTCATCGTCGAACCGGTGCGCGGGGCGATCCGGCTCGCGAGTGTCGATGCCGACGGGTTGGCCATCGGCTTGCTGCCGGCCATGACCCTGGCCGACGCGAGCGCCCGCGAACCGGACCTGCGCGTGTTCGATGCCCAGCCGCATGCCGATCAGGATTGGCTCGAACGGCTGTGCGATGGCTGCGGGCGCTACACCCCCAATGCTGCGCTCGACGGTCCCGATGGGCTGATGCTCGATATTAGCGGCTGCGATCATCTCTGGGGCGGGGAAGAAGCGCTGGCGCGCGACGCGGCCGACCGGCTGGAGCGCTATGGCATGCGCGTGCGCCATGCGATCGCCGCCAGTCCCGAAGCGGCCCACGCGCTCGCCCGCTTTCCCGTGCCCCCCGCACCCGACGAAGCGGCGACGATCCGCCGCTTGCCGGTAGAGGCGTTGCGGCTGGAGGAGGAAAGCGCAGTGGCGCTGCGCCGGGCGGGCCTGCGGACGGTGGGCGATCTTGCGGCTCGTCCCGCCGCGACGCTGGCGGCGCGCTTCGGCGCGGAAGCGGTCGATGCGCTCCATGCGCTGTTGGGACTGGGGCATCGCCCGCTCGCGCCCCGCCGCGCCCGCCCCGCCATCCGCATCGACCGCCGCTTTGCCGAACCGATCGGCAGCACCGCCTATGCGCTCAAGCGGCTGGAGGAGATGGCCGCCGAAGCTGGCGAGCAACTGGCCGAACGCGGGCAGGGGGGACGTCGGTTCGAAGCGACCTTCTTCCGCAGCGATGGCCTCGCCTTCCCGCTGCGCGTCGAAACCGGCCTGCCCGTGCGCGATGCCCCGTCCATCCTGCGGCTGATGCGCGAGCGGATCGACTCCCTGTCCGATCCCATAGATCCCGGCTTCGGCTTCGACATGCTGCGCCTGACCGTGCCGCTGGCCGAGCCGATGGCCGCGACCCAATTGGCGCTCGAAGGGGGCGAAGCGCGCAAGGGCGAAAGCGTGGCGGCGCTGGTCGATCGGCTGTCGATCCGGGCCGGGCGCGGACGCATCCAGCGCCTGGTGCCGCGCGACAGCCACATTCCCGAACAAGCGCAACTGGCCTTGCCCGCCGCCGAAGTGCGCGCGCCCGCCGACTGGGGACCGGTCGGCGAACCGGGCGACCCGCCGCTGCGCCCCATTCATTTGTTCGATCCGCCCCAGTCCATCGACGTGGTCGCGGGCGTGCCCGATGGTCCGCCGCACCGCTTCCGCTGGCGGCGCGCGCTGCATGACGTGGTCCGCTTCGAAGGCCCCGAACGGATCGCGCCCGAATGGTGGCGTGCGAAGGATGGCGCGATCGAGGGGGACAGTATCGGCAAGACGCGCGACTATTACCGCGTCGAGGATGCGCGCGGCCGCCGCTACTGGCTGTTCCGCCACGGCCTCTATGGCGCGGAGACGCCTGACCCCGGCTGGTATCTCCACGGCCTGTTCGCATGAGCAGCCGCCGCAAAGGACCGGACCCAGCCAAACCCAAATCGGCCGACCGGCGCGAGCTGGACCAGTTGGCGGCAAAGCGTACGGCTGGAAGGCGAGTGGAGGAGCATCGGCCTCTGGACAAGGGGGGACCAGATTTCGCCGAACTGGTGGCGATGAGCCATTATAGTTTCCTGCATGGCGCATCGCATCCGGCCGACCTGGTCGGACAGGCGATCCATCTCCGCCTCAAGGCGATCGGTATTGCCGACAGGAACAGCGTGGCCGGTGTCGTTCGCGCGTATGTCGCGCTGCGTGAGGCACCGGACAAGGCACGCGCCGGGCTGTTGAAAGCGCGGGAGGAGAAGGGCGAATCCGCCCTACTGACACCACAGGAAGAAGCAGCGTGTGAAACCGATCTGCGGCTGATCGTTGGCGCGCGGCTGGTGTTCGTCGATGGCACGCCGGACATCATCGCCTATCCGACGACCCGCCTGGGATGGGGGCGGCTGACCCGATTGCTGACCAAGGGGAATATCCGGGCAGTCAAGGGCGACTGCATCCTGCGGTTCAGCGATTTGCTCGCGCATCTTGAAGATATGCTGTTGATCGTCCTGCCCTTTTCTACCGGGCAGGCGCAACAGGCCCATCGCACACCCCCGGCCTATGCCACCGAGGATGAAGAAGAGGAGGCACCGTCCGGGCATTTACGCCTGGTGCCGCCTTCTTCCCCACCGACATGGCAACAGGTAGCGCAACGATTGCAGGAAAAGGCACCCGGCCGCGTCTGGCTTGGTCTGTCCATGCGCTACGAAGGCCGCGATGCCCGTCATATGGCGATGATGCAAGCTGCCGCCAGTGACGTGGGCGTGCCGCTGATCGCGACGAACGACATACTCTATGCCGCCGAAACCGCGCGTCCCGTGCAGGATGTCCTGACCTGCATCAGGACGGGTACGACCCTCAGAACGGCGGGGCGCCTATTGCACGCCAATGCCGAACGGTTTCTGAAACCGCCTGCGGAAATGGCGCGGCTCTTTGCCGCCTGCCCCGATGCCATAGCCGAAACGATCCGGTTCATCGCCCGCATCGATTTCAAGCTCAGCGACCTTCAATATGAATATCCGCACGAGCCGGTTCCTCCCGGCTGGTCATCGGACGATTGGTTGGAGGACATGGTGCGGCGGCGAGCGAAACGGCATTATGGCCGGGCGTTGCCGCAAAAAGTCAGGGCGTTGATCGGCCAGGAACTGCGGCTGATCCGCATCCAGAAATATGCTTATTATTTCCTGACTGTCCATGACCTGGTCCGGTTCGCCCGCACCCGAAATCCGCCCATATTATGCCAGGGACGGGGATCGGCGGCCAATTCCATCGTCTGCTTCCTGCTGGGCGTCACATCGGTCGATCCGATGAAGCATGACCTGCTCTTTTCCCGCTTCGTGTCGGAAGAGCGCGACGAGCCGCCCGACATCGACGTCGATTTCGAACATGAGCGGCGCGAGGAAGTGATGCAATATATCTATCGCCGCTATGGCCGCGAGCGGGCGGGCATCGCTGCGACCGTCATCCATTATCGGTCCCGCAGCGCGCTGCGCGAAGTGGCCAAGGTGCTGGGCCTCAGCGAAGATGTGGCGATGCGCTTGTCGGCGACGATATGGGGCAGCCATTCCGGTGATCTGGGCGAAGCGCGGATTATCGACGCTGGCTTCGCCCTCGACAATCCGGAGGTCGTGCGGCTACGGGGACTGGTCGAGCAACTGATAAAGGCACCTTTCCCACGCCATCTGTCGCAGCATGTCGGCGGTTTCGTGCTGACGCAGAATCGGTTGGACGAAACCGTGCCGATCCACAATGCCGCCATGCCCGACCGCAGTTTCATCGAGTGGGACAAGGATGACATTGATGCGCTGGGTTTGATGAAGGTCGATGTGCTGGCGCTTGGGATGCTCAGTTGCATCCGCAAGGCTTATGAATTGATGCGCTGTCACGGGCTGGGGGATCACGACCTGACGGTCGATATCAATTCCGATGATGCATCCGTTTACGATATGCTGTGCAAGGGCGACAGCGTCGGCGTATTTCAGGTGGAGAGCCGCGCCCAGATCAACATGCTGCCCCGCCTACGCCCCCGCAATCTTTACGATCTGACGGTTCAGGTCGCGATCGTGCGGCCTGGACCGATCGAAGGAGATATGGTCCACCCCTATCTGCGGCGGCGCTGTGGGGAAGAGGAGCCGGAATTTCCGCATCCCGCGCCACCGCATAATCCCCACGAATTGAGAACATTGCTTGGGGCCACCTATGGCGTGCCTCTGTTTCAGGAGCAGGCGATGAAGCTGGCCATCGTCGCCGCGGGCTTCACCCCGTCGGAGGCGAACCAGCTACGCCGCGCCATGGCGACCTTCCGCAATGTCGGCACCATCCACCATTTCCGCGAAAAGCTGGTCAAGGGCATGACCGCGCGCGGCTATCAGGCTGATTTTGCCGAACGCTGCTTCAAGCAGATCGAAGGCTTTGGCAGCTACGGTTTCCCCGAAAGCCACGCGCTTTCCTTTGCCCGGCTGGTCTATGTGTCGGCCTGGCTCAAATGCCATCAGCCCGCGGTCTTTGCCTGCGCGCTCCTCAATTCTCAGCCGATGGGCTTCTACGCCCCCGCGCAACTGGTGCGGGATGCGCGCGCCCATGGCGTGACCGTGCACGGTGTCGATGTGAATGCCAGCCAATGGGACAATGGGCTGGAGCCGATCGACCGGGCGCGCCGGACGGATCGGGGGGAGGGGACGGGGAAAGCCCTGGCGCTGCGGCTGGGGTTGCGGCAAGTCGATGGGTTTCGCGAAAGCTGGGCGGCGCAGATGGTGGCGGCGCGGGCCGACGCCCCCTTTACCAGCATTGAGGATCTGGCGCGCCGGGCGGGCCTGCCTGCACGCGCGCTCCGCCTGCTCGCCGACGCCGATGCCTGCCGCTCGCTGGGGCAGGACCGGCGCGCCGCCTTGTGGGAGGCGCGGCGCACGCCGTCCGACGAACTGCCGCTCTTCGCTGCGGCGCGACGACAGGACCGGGCGGCGCGGGAACTGGGCGAGGAACCAGACGCCATGCTGCCCGCCATGCCGCTCGCCGAGCAGGTGGCGACCGATTATCAGGTGACGCGCCTGTCCTTGAAAGGCCATCCGATGCAGTTTCTGCGCCCGGCCTTCGCCGCCGAGGGCGTGCTGACTTGCGCGCAGGCGAGCGCGGCCAAAAATGGCGCACGGGTGCAGGTGGCGGGCGTGGTGCTGGTGCGGCAACGGCCGGGCAAGGGCAATGCCGTCTTCATCACGATCGAGGATGAAACCGGCGTCGCCAATATCCTGCTGTGGGCACGGCTGTTCGAGATGCAGCGGCTCGCGGTGATGGCATCCCGGCTGATGCTGGTGGAGGGCGAAATCCAGCGCAGCAAGGAAGGCGTCGTCCACCTGATGGCTGTTCGCGTGCATGACCGCAGCGACGCGCTGGGCCGCCTGACCCACAGCAGCGACGGCACCGGCAGCCCCCCACCGCGCAGCGCCACCCACCCGCGCCAGGTACGGATATTGCCCGGCTCGCGCGACTTTCATTGAGGGGAGATCGTGGCACAACAAAAAAGGGGCCGCGCACCGCGCAGCCCCTCCATTTACGACCTGATGCCGGATCAGAAGGCGTAGCGCGCCATGATCTGGAACACAGGGCCGGCCTTTTCGCTTTCCAGCTCATATTCGTCGAAGTTGCGATCGATCTGGTCGGCCAGATTGTCGAACTTGTTGAATTTCTCGGCCTTGGCACCGTTCAGCAGGTTGGAACCGACCGCGCGGATGGTGAAGGTCTTGCCGAAGCGCTTTTCGACGAAGATTTCGAGGTCCGCGCCATAGGTGGTGGTTACTTCCTCGGCGATCACTCGGCCAAAGGCGCTACCCTGTTTGCGATAGGTCGCACCGAACGCTGCGCCTGCTTGCGGCAGATCCTGGATGAAGCCGAAATTATAGACATATTTCGACTGATCGTTGAACCGCCGTTCGCCCAGCGCATCGGTGATCTTGCTGTCGAGCAGAGAGAGATTGCCGAAGATGCCGGTGTTGGGTAGGCCGATGAAGCCAAGATCCGACGACAGGTCAAACTCCACGCCCCACACCTTGCCGTCGCCGACATTCATCGGCTGGTACACGAACGTGCCTTCGCCTTCGGAGCCTTCTTCGCCGGTATTGGTCAGTTCGATCAGATCCTTGACGTCGCGATAGAAGAAATTGACGCCGAAAATGCCGCCCGTTCCCATGCGATGTTCATAACCGATGTCGAAGCCCCATGCGGTCTCCGGGCCAAGCTGCGGATTGCCGAGCAGGTCGCTGTCACCCACTTCCTCTTCCAGAACTGCCGGGGTCAGATAGTTGAATTCGGGGCGACGCAGCGTGCGCGCGACCGACCCGATGATGCGGTCATTACTGGTCAGCGAATATTTGAACGACGCCGATGGCAGGAAAGCATCATAGCTGCTTTCCTGGTCAGCGATCGCCGCCGCGACCGTATAGTCGGTGATACGGACCTTGGTATTTTCATAGCGCAGGCCCGCTTCCCACTTCAGGCTGCCGCTGTCACCCTCAATCAAGGCAAAGGCATCGCGACGCTTTTCCTTGATGCGGTTATCGCCGCCGTCGATCGCTTCCACATCGTCAAAGGCGGTGGCCAGATCGGTCGGGTTCTGGCTGAACTGGTCCCAGGTGAAGCTGCCAGTGCCTTCCTGCTCAGATTCGAAAATGCCACTGCGGCGATTCTTGTCCTGATAGAAGCCGCCGAATACGAATTTCATGCTGTCGTTGAGCGGAACCTCATGCTCCAGCTTGGCTGAAAATTCGCTGTCCTTGATGTCCGTCTGCGTCAGCGTCCCTTCAAATTCTGGATCGTCCCCTTCGTCCACGTCGAAGCCGATCTCATATTCGGTTTCGGCCCGGTCCTCGATGAACTTGGCATAGCTCAAACGCAGCGACGTCTTACCCGCCGCCCATTCATGGCTCAGCTTGCCGTCGATCGAGAAATTCTCCTGATCGATCTTCGAGACATTGGCGTTGTCGCTCAGCAGATTGCCGACGGGAACCGGGCCATTGACGGCGGTCGGATCGTCATATTCAAAGCTGCGCTCGGTCTCGGTCCGGTCGGTCTTCACATAAAAGCCATTGAGCTTGAACGTCGTGTCGCCTGCGTCGATCTGATAGCTGCCGTTGAAGCTGTAATCCTTGCCGTCGCGGGTGTCGCTCTGGTCCTCGCGATTGTCGAAATCGTCGGTCACATAGTCGGCGTTATTTTCGGGCGAATCGCCGTAGCGCAGGCTCTTCTTCTGCTTGGGATTATGACGGCCCTGCAGGTTCGCGCCCAGCAGCAGACGGCCGGGACCAACCTGACCGCCCCAGACCAGGCCCAGGCTCGGTTCGATTTCCTTGTCGTCATAATAGAGGCCGCCTGCACGGACATAACCGCCATTCAGTTCATAGCCGTCACGCAGATTGATGTTGAGCGAGCCCGCAACCGCATCACCCGTGCGACGCGCGGAGGAAGAGCGGACGATCTCGACGCTGGAGATCAGTTCGGCGGGGATACGGTCGAGGAAGAAGCTCCGGTCGGCGCTGCCGCCGGGGACGCGCTCACCATTGATCAGGATCTGGGTATAGCCGGGCGGCAGGCCGCGCAGACGCGGCGCGTCGCTTTCGATGACGTCCGACAGAAAGGTGACGGAGGGCACGCGCTTGAGCGCATCGCCAGCGGTCAGCGGCTCGAAACGCTGAAAATAGTCGGTGCCATATTTCAGCACGGGTTCGGGGGTGTCGGTGCGGTCGCGATAGCCAATTCCGGCGATGACGACGATGTCGGCCGCCTGGGTAATCGGCCCGTCCGTCTTGGCGATCTCGTCGGCGGCAGCAGGTGCCTGTGCCTGCGCGGAAACGGAAAACAGCGCAATCGATGCGCAACCAAACAACAGCCACTTACTCGCGACCATATCTGCCCCCTATTGAGAATAGTTTAATTGACCAGTGGGCCGTGTCTTGTATCTAGCCCGTCGAATTGGGCCGCTAGGAGGTATTCGTGACCGCATCGCGAAAGAAATATTACAGTTCGATGATTTCGGGTTTCACTTTTATTACATTGTCAGCCTGCGCTGCCGGTGAAATCGAATTGCCGATCGCCGTGCGCATCGCCAACGCCACCCCGGCGGTGTCGGTGACCGCGCGGGGCGAAACGACGCCGGTCGGCACCACCAATGCCGATGCGGCCGATGATCCGGCGATCTGGCGCAATGCGGCGGACCCCGCCGCCAGCCTGATCGTGGGCACCGACAAGAAAGCGGGCGTCTATGTCTATGGGCTGGACGGCAAGGTGCGCGACTTTCTCGACGCGGGCCGGGTCAATAATATCGACCTGAAGGACGGCGTCGCAATCAACGGCGGCACGGGCATCCTGGTCGTCGCCTCCGACCGCAACGATGTCGCACGCGCCAAACTGGCGCTGTTCCGGCTTGATCCGGCGACGGCCAAGCTGACCGCGCTCGGCACCATCGATGGCGGTGCGGGCGAAGCCTATGGCTTGTGCATGGGGTCGGACGCTGCCGGTCTCTATGCTTTCATCGTGCTCAAGGACGGGACGATCAACCAGGTCGCGCTCGATGCGTCGGGTGCAACGCCCACCGGCCGCATCGTGCGAACGATGAAGCTCGGCACCCAGTCGGAAGGCTGTGCGGTCGATGACCGCACCGGCACGCTCTATGTCGCGGAAGAGGATGTCGGCCTGTGGCGCTTCGACGCGCGGGCGAGCGGCAGCACCACACCCACGAAGATCGCCGCTGCAGACGGCAAGAATATCGTCGCCGATGCCGAAGGCGTCGCTATCGCCCCGATCGGAGAGAAGGACGGCTATGTCCTCGTTTCCAGCCAGGGCGACAATGCCTATGTCGTCTATCGCATCAGCGACGACAGCTATGTCGGCCGCTTCCGCGTGGTCGCCGGCGCGATCGGCGGGTCGGAGGAAACCGACGGCATCGAACTGATGCTGGGCGATTTCGGCCCCGACTATCCCGGCGGGCTGTTCATCGCGCAGGATGGAGAGAATGGCGCGGCGGCGCAGAATTTCAAGCTCGTCGCCTGGGCCGATATCGTCAAGGCCCTGGGCCTGCCGCAATAAGGCTTCGGGCCGGGACGACCTAAACCGTCCCGGCCCGGCGACTGCCCCCTTGGTCTTGACCGGGGCTTCCTCTATGGCGGCAAACGTCTTGCCACTAAGGAAGCCGATTTGATCCTGGACCTTGCCGCCGCCGCTTCGAGCGCCATCCGTTTCGAGGATCTGGGGCTCAGTCCCGTTGCCCTCGACCTGGGGTTCTTCACGCTGAAATGGTATAGCCTTGCCTATCTGGCGGGCATATTGATCGGCTATTGGTATCTGCTGCGGCTAATCGCGCAGCCCGGATCGCCGATGGCCCGGCGGCATGCCGACGACATGATCTTTTATGCGACGCTGGGCATCATCATCGGCGGGCGGCTCGCTTATGTGATCTTCTATCAGCCCGAAATCCTGCAAAACCCGCTCGACATTCTCAAGCTCTGGAATGGCGGCATGTCCTTCCACGGCGGCGCGGCGGGCGTGTCGCTCGGCATCCTCTACATGGCGCGCAAGGAGAAGCTGTCCTGGCTGCGCATCCACGATTATGTCGCCTGCTGCGTGCCCTTCGGCCTGTTCTTCGGCCGCCTCGCCAATTTCGTGAATGGCGAATTGTGGGGCAAGGAAACCGATGTGCCATGGGGCATCATCTTTCCCACCGGCGGGCCGTTCCCGCGCCATCCAAGCCAACTCTATGAAGCCGCGCTGGAGGGAGCCGTGCTGTTCGCCATCCTCGCCTTCGCCTTCTGGCGCACCCGCGCCCGCTACCAGCCGGGGATGCTGGTCGGCATCTTCCTGCTCGGCTATGGCTGCTTCCGCTTCGGCGTCGAATATGTGCGCGAGGCCGATGCCCAGTTGATGGAATTCGCCGCGCGCACCGGCCTGCATATGGGCCAGTGGCTGTGCGTGCCGATGATCCTGGGCGGGCTCTACCTCATCTTCACCGCCAAGGGCCGCCGCGTGCGGGTGGAGCCGATCGCGGGCAGCGCGAGTGTCAGCTGAACCGCTACCGCTGGCGGAACGACTGACGCGGCAGATTGCGGCGGGCGGGCCGATCTCGGTCGCCCATTATATGGCCGAATCGAACCAGCATTATTATGCGACCCGCGACCCGCTGGGGCTGGAGGGCGACTTCACCACCGCGCCCGAAATCAGCCAGATGTTCGGCGAGCTGGTGGGCTTGTGCCTGGCCGATGTCTGGATGCGGTCGGGGCGGCGGCCCGGCGCGCTCTATGCCGAGCTGGGGCCGGGCCGCGGGACGTTGGCCGCCGATGCGCTGCGGGCGATGGAGCGCGCGGCGCTCGCCCCCCGCGTCCACTGCGTCGAGACCAGCCCTGTCCTGCGCGACCGGCAGCGTGGGCTGATCCCCCATGTCACCCATCATGACAGTATCGACAGCTTGCCGCATGAAGGGCCGCTGCTGGTCGTCGCCAATGAATTTTTCGATGCGCTACCCGTCCGCCAATGCATCCGCGTCGGCGATGAGTGGCGCGAGCGGGTGGTGATCCGGCGCGAGGCAAACGCTGCCTTTCTGCCCGTGCCCGGCTATCGCCGGATCGAATCGGGCCTGCCGCCGATCGCCGCGCAGGCGCAGGATGGCGCGATCATCGAAACGCCGATCGTCGGTGCCGGCATCGCCTATGCCCTGGCGCAGCGCATCGCGAAGCAAGGCGGGGCGGCGATCATCATCGATTATGGCTATGAAGGGCCGCTGCTGGGCGACACGCTCCAAGCCGTCAAGGCGCACCAGTTTGCCGACCCCTTTACCGATCCGGGCGAGGTGGACCTGACCACCCATGTCGATTTCAGCGTCATCGGCAATATGGCGCGGCAGGCGGGGCTGCGGGTCCATGGCACGGTGGGGCAGGGCAATTTCCTGCGCCAATTGGGGATCGACCCGCGCGCCGAGCAACTCGCTCGCGCGGCGCCCGCACGCGCGGCCGAGATCGAGGCGGCACGGATGCGGCTGACCGATGAAGCGGCGATGGGCACGTTGTTCCGGGTGATGGCCTGGACGCACCCCGATTGGGCCGACCCGGCGGGCTTTACCGCCTGACCTTAAAAACGGTCGTCAATCGTCCTGGTGATAGCGGCCCAGGCGACGTATGAAGCCGATGAGGCCGGTCTGGCGGCTGCGTTTCATGCGTTCGGCATGCAGGATGGTCTGCACCCGGCTGAAACAATCATCGGCATCGACATTGCACAGCACATAATCATAGCCGTCCCAATGCGCGATTTCGCCTGCCGCGCGGGCCATCCGGCCTTCGATCACGGCATTGCTGTCGGTGCCGCGTCCGCGCAGGCGGCGTTCCAGCTCCTCCATCGATGGCGGCAGGATGAAGATGCGGACGACATCGCCCCCGGCTATCTGGTGCAATTGCTGCGCGCCCTGCCAATCGATGTCGAACAGCACGTCCTTGCCGGACTTGAGCATCGCTTCGACCGGCGCGCGCGGCGTGCCGTAGCGCTGGCCAAAGACATGCGCCCATTCGAGAAATTCATGGTCGGCCGTCATCTGGCGGAAGGCTTCCAGATCGACGAAATGATAATCCTTGCCATCGACCTCGCCCGGCCGCATCGGCCGAGTGGTGGCGGAGACAGACATGGACAGGTCCGGTTCGGCGGCGAGCAGCTTGCGCGCGATCGTGGACTTGCCCGCGCCCGAAGGGGACGACAGAACGAAGAGAACGCCACGGCGCTGGAAATCGGGCGTTTCGATCGGGATATGCTCGGCCATGGCCGCTAGTGACGCTTGGGACAGGCTTTGGCAAGAGGCCGGATGACGGAAGGAACAGGATATGCGCCGCAAGCACGCCGCCAATCGCCTGGGTTTCATCCTTGCGGGGCTGATCGTCGTGCTGACCGGCGTCATCCTCTTCCTGATGCAAAGACCGCCAATTTGCGCCTGTGGCACCGTGGAATTATGGCATGGCGCGCTCGATAGCGGCAACAGCCAGCACATCGCGGACTGGTATAGTCTTAGCCATATCATCCATGGCTTTCTCTTTTACGGCGGCACCTGGATGGTGCTGCGGCGGCGACCCATCGGCTTGCGGCTGGCCGTTGCCGTGGCGATCGAGTCGGCCTGGGAAATTCTCGAAAATTCGCCGATCATCATCGACCGGTATCGCACTGCGACGATCGCGCTTGGCTATTCGGGCGATTCGATCGTCAATTCGGTGAGCGACATCGGCATGATGGCCTTGGGCTTCCTGTTCGCATCGCGCATACCGGCCTGGTTGACGGTCGTGGTCGGCGTCGGGTTCGAGCTATTGGCGCTTGCGGTCATCCGCGACAATCTGACGCTCAACATCCTGATGCTGACCTGGCCGGTCGACGCGGTGCGCGACTGGCAAGCCGCGCTTTAGCCTTCGCGAGCTTTGCGCGCCGTATCGATCGGAATCGGCTCGGCTGGGGTCGGCTCGGCGCTAAGGTCGGGCAGCAATTTGGTGGCGCGCTTGCGATCGGCTTCGCGCTTCGCCTCATAGAGCTTGCCCGCCATATAGGCACCGGTGACGAACAGAGCGCCCGCCGGGAACCGCATGATGAGCCGCTTGGCACCCATCCCGGCAATCAGCCCGACGACACCCTTCTTCCCGGTATCGGCGGCAACCCGTGCCGCCACGACGGTCGCCCCGACGCGGGCGACCTTTCGCAATATACCGGCCTTCTTGGGCGGGCGAACGGTAACGAGTGGGGCGGAGGGGGTGCGCAGCTTCTTCATAGAGGGTTAATGTATCGGAGGCCTACGGGTTCCACCAGCGCCATATGGATCACACCATATTTTCCGGGCGCACCAGCGCGTCGAAGGTCGCCTCGTCCACCAGCCCCAGTTCCAGTCCGGCTTCTTTAAGCGTCTGACCGGTCTTGTGGGCCTGTTTGGCGATCGCCGCCGCCTGGTCATAGCCGATCGCAGGTGCCAGTGCCGTGACCAGCATCAGCGACCGATCGACCAGTTCGGCGATCCGGGCCTCATTCGCCTCCAGCCCTTCGACGCAACGTTCGGCGAAACTGTCCATGCCGACGGCAAGCAGGTGGATCGATCGCAGCACCGCCGCGCCGATCATCGGCTTGAACACATTGAGTTCCAGATGGCCCTGCATGCCCCCCACGGTCACCGCCTGATGATTGCCGATCACCTGCGCGGCGACCATCGTCAACATCTCGCACTGGGTCGGGTTGACCTTGCCCGGCATGATCGAACTGCCAGGCTCATTGGCGGGCAGGTCCAACTCGCCAAGGCCGGAGCGCGGGCCGGAGCCGAGCAGGCGGATATCATTGGCGATCTTGGTCAGCGCGACCGCAAGCGTGGCGAGAGTCGAGGAGAGGTGAACCAGCGGATCATTGGAGGCCAGCGCCTCGAACTTATTGTCGGCGGTGCGGAACGGCAGTCCGGTGATCGCCGCAATCTCCGCCGCGACCGCAACGTCAAAGCCCTTGGGCGCATTCAACCCCGTGCCGACCGCCGTGCCGCCCTGCGCCAACGCCATCATGCCGTGCATCACGGCCGGTTCGATGCGGCTTTTGGCGCGATAGAGCTGATGCGCATAGCCCGAAAATTCCTGCCCCAGCGTCAGCGGGGTCGCATCCTGCAAATGGGTGCGGCCGATCTTGACGATATTCGCCCAAGCCTGCGCCTTGGCATCGAGCGCGGCGTGCAGCCGGTCGAGCGCAGGAAACAGCGCCTTCGCCGCCGCCAAGGCCGCCGCGATATGCAGCGCGGTGGGGAAGCTGTCGTTGGACGATTGCCCGAAGTTCACACCGTCGTTGGGATGCACCGGCACCTTGCCGCCACGGGTGCCGGTCAGCGCTTCATTGGCGATTCCTGCGATCACTTCATTGACGTTCATATTGGTCTGGGTGCCGCTGCCGGTCTGCCAGATGACGAGCGGAAACTGATCGTCATACTCGCCCGCCGCCACCGCCGCCGCCGCCGCCTCGATCGCATCGGCTTGTATGGCGTCGAGTCCATGATGCCGGTTCACCCTGGCCGCCGCCTGCTTCACGATCGCCATGGCATGGACAATGCCGATCGGCATCCGCTCGGTGTCGCCGAACGGAAAATTCTCGATGCTCCGTTGTGTTTGCGCGCCCCAATAGGCGGCGGCAGGAACGTCGATCGGGCCGATACTGTCGGTTTCGGTGCGGGTGGCGGGCATGGGCTTCTCCTGGTCGATGATCATGCGCATCAACATGGTCAGCATGTGGGGCCGGGCGAGAGAAAACCAAGAGTGGTCGCAGGGTGGCACTATGCGGATATCTAACCGGTGGCCATGGTTGTCCGACCACATCATGTCATGGGCTGATACGCCCTAAAGGCCGTATAGAAGATATAAGAAATTGGTTCGATACCGGCATGATCGAGGCAAGACGATTCGTGCTATCCCACGGTGTTATGGGTATCTTTTTTATGACCGCCTAATCCATATGATCACGTGGCCAGCGAAGTAAAGATGCATCGATATAATGCTCATCATTCGCTCATCGCGATTTTGTTCAGGGGTCTATTATGGATATGATTACGGCAGACCAATATCTATTGGTCTATAACGCATTTTCGTTCACATTCGCCTCGATGGCTGCGGCCACATTATTCTTCTGGTTTGGGCGATCGCAGGTCGGGACGGCCTATAAGACGGCATTGACAATCACGGGATTGGTCACGGCGATCGCAGCCTATCATTATTACCGCATTTTCGAGAGCTGGTCGGAAGCTTATGCTTTGACCGATGGCGTCATCACGGCGAGCGGCGTCGCCTTCAATGACGCCTATCGCTATGTCGACTGGCTGTTGACGGTCCCGTTGCTGCTGATCGAACTGGTGCTGGTGATGCGCCTGTCGCAAAGTGCGACGGTGTCTACGTCGGTCCGCCTGGGTTCGGCCGCGGCGCTGATGATCATCCTGGGCTATCCGGGCGAAATTGCCGACAACAACAGCACGCGCGCCTTGTGGGGCACCTTGTCGTCCATTCCCTTCCTCTACATCGTGTGGGAATTGTTCAAGGGGCTGGGCGATGCGATCGAGCGGCAGCCCGAAAGCGCGCGCGGGTTGATCAAGCAAGCACGATTGCTGACCTTCGCGTCATGGGGCTTCTATCCCATCGTCTATATGATCCCCTACACCAACCTGGCCGGTGGTGCCGTCGAAACCGGCGTGCAGATCGGCTACACCATTGCCGATCTTATCGCCAAGGCCGGCGTGGGCATCCTCGTCTACATGATCGCCGTGCGCAAATCGGCGGCCGAATATGGTGAGCCGGGCAAGCCCGCCGCCGTAACGGCGACGCATTGAGACCGGCTATGAACCGGCAGGCCTCTCACGGTCTGCCGGTTTACGGCCAAGGAGATGGTGATGGAGCAGAGCCCGACCCGATGGGACGATTGGCGTACCGCCGGTCTGCTGGTAATTACCGCGACCGCCATCTGCCTGTACTGCTTCGGCGTGTTGCAAGACACGTCGATAATGACCGCCCTGGCGTCGGCGACATTGCTGATTTTTGGCATGCCGCATGGCAGCTTCGATCTGGCGCTGTTGCAAAGACATTCAACAGGCAGGGGGGTGTTCGGGTCGCGGATCGCGCTGATCCTCCTTTATCTGACCTGTGCGGGCGCCATGTATCTCCTATGGCGGGCCGCACCTGTGGCGGCCTTGACGGCCTTCCTCCTCATGTCGGTGATCCATTTTGCCGAGGATTGGGAAGGATGCGGCTCGCCGTTCATTGCCGGTGGAATGGCGCTCGCCTTGATTTCCGCGCCATCCCTGTCGCACGGCGACAGCCTCGGCACCCTGTTCGTGACATTGTCCGGGCGCGCCTCGGCCGCCATCCTCGCTGACTGCCTGCTTCTGGTAGCGCCTACGATGATGCTGCTCGCCATCGCAGGGTTTGCGATGCTGTGGCATATCGACCGCCGCAGACTGGCGCTGTCGGCGGCCTGTGCCTTGCTGGCGATGCTGGTGCTGCCGCCAGTCATGGGATTCGCCCTATTTTTCTGCCTCGTCCACTCACCCATCCAGTTCCGGTCTCATGCCACCGCGCTCGGATTGCGGGGGATCGACCAATGGGGTGGGACCGTCATTCCGCTCAGCCTGGGCGGACTGGGCATTGCCGTTGCGATCTTCGCCTTGGGTAGCGGGCAATCCCTGCCCGAAGGCATTTTCGCCAGCAGCTTCATGGCCCTGTCGGTCCTCACCGCGCCGCATATGGCCGTGCCGATGATCCTTCGGATGGCGCAGGGCCAGAAAGCCCCAGTCCATATATGACAGGGGAACGTGCCGTTTTGCTGCAATGATGCAGCCGCCCCGACCTATTTCTTTTTGCCGAAGTCCACGCTGACGACGTTGGAGCCGTCTTCACTGGTGACGACCGGGCCGTCATTTTCGGCTTCGTCATGCGGTTCGGGCAGGGCGTCAGTCTGCACCTGGAATTGCAGGGCGAAGTTGACGGCGGGGTCCACGAACGCCGTGATTGCGGCAAAGGGGATGTAGAGGTGGGCGGCGACCTGGTTGAAGGTGAGGCTCACCTCGACATGCTGGTCGCTGACCTTCAAATCCCAATATTTATTCTGCAGGACGATGGTCATTTCGTCCGGGAAGCGCTCGATCAGCCGCTTGGGGATGTCGACGCCGGGTGCCTGCGTCTTGAAGGTTATGTAGAAATGATGGGCGCCGGGCAGGCCGCCGCTGCGTTCCACCTCACCCAATACGCGGCCGACCACGGCGCGCAGGGCTTCCTGCACGATTTCGTCATAGGGAATCAGGCTGTCGGGCAGTTCATCGCTCATGGCCCAATGTCCTAACGGCGCGAATCATGCGGTCAACCCCCACACGCGCAGATTGCATGGCGCGCACCACACGCTATAGGGCAGCCATGCGCACGGCCGAGATTCACCGCAACACAGCGGAAACCCAGATCGACGTGACCGTCAACCTTGACGGCACTGGCCTCTATTCGGTGTCGACCGGCATCGGTTTCCTCGACCATATGATCGAACAATTGTCGCGGCATTCGCTGATCGACATGACTGTCAAGACGGTGGGCGACCTGCATGTCGACCAGCATCACACGACCGAGGATACCGGCATCGCCATCGGCGAAGCGGTGGCGCGGGCGCTGGGCGACAAGCGGGGCATCAGCCGCTATGGCAGCGTCTATTCGCCGATGGACGAGACGCTCAGCCGCGTGGCGCTCGATATTTCGGGTCGCCCCTGGCTGGTGTGCAAACTGCCCTTCACGCTGCAGAAGATCGGCGAGTGGGATGCCGAGATGGTGGAGCATTTCTTCCACAGCTTCGCGCAAGCCGCCGGGATCACGCTGCATATCGAATTGCTCTATGGCGCGAACAACCATCATATCGTCGAAAGCGCGTTCAAGGGGCTTGCCCGCGCGCTGCGCCAGGCGGTCGAAATCGACCCGCGCAAGGCGGACGCGATCCCCTCGACCAAGGGCATGTTGTAAGGCATGACCATTGCCCTGATCGACTATGGCGCGGGCAATCTCCATTCGGTGCATAACGCCCTGCGCAAGGCGGGAGCACAGGATGTCGTCATCACCGCCGACGCTGATCTGGTCCGCCGGGCCGATCGCATCGTCCTGCCGGGCGTGGGGGCGTTTCGGGCGTGTCGCGACGCGCTGGTGGCGATCCCCGGCATGGTCGAAGCGATGGGCGAGGCGGTGGGCAGCCGCGCGGTGCCGTTCCTGGGCGTGTGCGTGGGGATGCAGTTGCTGGCGGATGCCGGCGAGGAATTCGGGCGGCATGAGGGGCTGGGCTGGATACCGGGTACGGTGCGGCTGATCGAACCGGCCGAGCCGGGCATCAAGGTGCCGCATATGGGCTGGAACGATGTGATCCTGCAGGGCTCGCCGCCGTTGCTGGAGCAGGGCGAGGCCTATTTCTTGCACAGCTATCATTTCGAAGCGACCGACCCGGCCCATGTCGCGGCGATCACCAGCCATGGCGGCCCGCTGGTCGCGGCGGTGGCGCGCGATACGATCATCGGTTGCCAGTTCCACCCGGAAAAGAGCCAATCCTATGGCCTTTCCTTTCTTTCGCGCTTTCTGGAGTGGTGTCCTTGAGCCTCATCGTCTTTCCCGCCATCGACCTGAAAAATGGCCAGGTCGTCCGCCTGGCCGAGGGCGATATGGACCGTGCCACCGTCTATGGTGACGATCCCGCCGCGCAAGCGATGCTGTTCGCGCAGGCCGGCGCGCAGCATATCCATGTCGTGGACCTGGACGGCAGCTTTGCGGGGCGTGCGGTCAATGCCGATGCGGTCGAAGCGATCGTCGAGGCGTTTCCGGGCCATGTGCAATTGGGTGGGGGCATTCGCAATCGCGAGGCGGTGGAGCGCTGGTTCGATCTGGGTATCTCGCGGATTGTGATCGGCACGGCAGCGCTGAAAGACCCGGCGTTCGTGAAGATGGCGGCGCGCGACTTTCCCGGTGGTATCGTCGTGGCGGTCGATGCGCGCGACGGTTTCGTCGCGACCGATGGCTGGGCGGAAAAGTCCGACATGCCGGTGATCGACCTCGCCCGCCGGTTCGAGGATGCGGGCGTTGCCAGCCTGCTCTTCACTGATGTCGGCCGCGACGGGATGCTCAAGGGCTGCAACATCGACGCGACCGTCGAACTGGCGCGCGCCACCGACATTCCGGTGATTGCCAGCGGCGGCGTGGCGGGCATCGCCGACATCCGCATATTGAGCCTGCATGCCGACGACGGGATCGAAGGCGTGATCACGGGCCGCGCGCTTTATGACGGGCGACTGGACCTCAAAGCCGCGATGGCGGTGGCGCGGGCGGCGGCGTGACCGTCCGCACGCGGGTCATACCCTGTCTCGACGTCGCCAATGGGCGCGTGGTCAAGGGCGTCAATTTCGTTGATTTGAAGGATGCGGGTGATCCGGTCGAACAGGCGCGGCTCTATGATGCGGCCGGGGCGGACGAACTATGTTTTCTGGATATCACCGCTACGCATGAAGCGCGCGGGACCATATTGGACGTGGTGCGGCGCACGGCGGAAGTCTGCTTCATGCCGGTGACGGTGGGTGGCGGGGTGCGCAGTGCCGAGGATGCGCGCGCGCTGCTGCTGGCGGGGGCGGACAAGGTCGCGGTCAACAGCGCGGCGGTGGTGCGGCCCGAACTGGTGGCCGACATCGCCGATCGCTTCGGCAGCCAGTGCATCGTCGGATCGGTCGATGCGCGGAAGGTTGCGGAGGGCCGCTGGGAAATCTTCACGCATGGCGGGCGTCAGCCGACCGGAATCGACGCGCTGGGCCATGCGCTGCGGCTGGCAGACCTCGGCGCGGGCGAATTGCTCGTCACCTCGATGGATGGCGATGGCACGCGCAAAGGCTATGACCTGGCGCTGACCCGCGCGATTGCCGATGCGGTATCGGTGCCGGTAATCGCCAGCGGGGGCGTCGGCACGCTCGACCATCTGGTGGAAGGCGTAACGCAGGGTCATGCCAGCGCGGTGCTGGCGGCGTCGATCTTCCATTTCGGCCAGCATACGATCGGCGAGGCGCATCAGGCGCTGGCGGCGGCGGGCGTACCGGTGCGCGGCGGCTGATCACGGCGAAAGCGTCGATTTACTTTACAGTAACTATATTCGCCATCACGCCGTTAACCTTCATTTTCGGTAGAAAAGCTGGCATTTTGCGATTCGGCACGCACTCTGCATTACCCTTTTCCGTCTATCGTCAACCAATGGGGGTTTGGCGCAGGGAGGGTAAGGAAATGACTTTGAACAAGATGCTTTTGGCGGTCGGCGCGGCGGCATTCATGGGCGTTGCGGTGCCCGCACCGGCGCAGGCGACATGGTGCTGGTTCGGCAAGTGCGGCGGCACCAGCACGGGCGGCAACAGCTCCACCGGCGGCACCAGCACCGGCGGTTCGTCGGGCGGCACGCCGACCCCCGTGCCTGAGCCGGAACAGATGGCGCTGTTCGCCATGGGTGCAGCCGTGCTGGTCGGTCGCGTCATGGTGTCGCGCCGCAAGCGCAAGTAAATTTAGATTGACGGGTCGCGCGCGCGGCGCTTGATGCGCGGCATGCGCGCGACCCTTCACACCCTTGAACAGACCATCCGCCAACGGCGGACGGCGGACCCTTCCACCTCCTATGTCGCCAAGCTGACGGCGCGAGGCCGTGGCAAGATTGCGCAGAAGGTCGGCGAGGAGGCGGTCGAAACGGTGATCGCCGCGATGGCGGGCGACCGGGACGGCGCGATCGGCGAAAGTGCCGACCTGTTATTTCACCTCATCATATTGCTGGCCGACCTCGACATCAGCCTGGACGAGGTGATGGACGAACTCGACCGGCGCGAAGGCGTGTCGGGGATTGTTGAAAAGGCCGCGCGCCCCGCAGACTGACTCTTTTCCATCGGATAGATGTTGCGTGCCAGGCGTTGGGGCGTCAGCTTATTATCCTTACGGGGGAGATTATCATGGTACGTACTGTTATCGGCGGCCTGATCGGCGGGTTCGCCTTGTTCATTACCGGCTTCATCTTCTGGGGCACGCCGCTCAGCGCGCTCGCGCTCAGCCGCACCGACGAACAGGCAAGCGCCAATCTGCAGGCCGCCATGGCCCAGGCGCTGACGCCGACCGGCACCGGCGTCTATACCATTCCCGATCCCTCCTCGGCGCAGGGCACCGTGCTTTACGGCAAGGGGCCGGTCGCGCAGATTTTCTACAATGAAGGCGGCTTTCCAGTGATGGACAGCGGCGCGCTGATCGGCGGGCTGATCCTGGCGCTGATCGTCGGCGTGATCATCGCCATGGCCCTGCGCTTCATCGCGACCAATTTCGGCGACCGGATGCGCGTAGCGATCCTGTTCCCGCTGGCCGCCGTGCTGTGGATGCATGTCGGCCAGGCCGTGTTCAACCACGCGCCCTGGGGCTATATCCTCTATCTGGCGTTCAGCGACTTCGTCGGCATCGCGATTGCGGGTGTGATCGCGGCTAAGCTGATGGAGACGAAGGCGACCATGGTGGGCACCGATCCCATCCACTAAGCCGCTTCCTGCGCCAGGCGGATCATGCAGGCGGCGTGGCGGCGGGCGACCAGCATCCGGTCCTCGCCATAACCGCCGCCCATGGTGCTGGCGAGCGGGATGCCGCGCGCTTTGGCCTGGCGCATGACATAGCGATTGCGCGCATCAAGGCCCGCATCGGTCAGCGCCAGCCGCCCCAGCCGGTCGTCGGCATGGGGGTCGACCCCGGCTTGATAGAGAATGAGGTCGGGCGCGAAGTCGTCTAATATGGGCGGCAGCGTGTCGGCGAGGATGGCCGCATAGGCGGCATCCTCCACCCCGTCGGGCAGGGCGATGTCGAGTGTCGAGCGCGCCTTGCGCACCGGGAAATTTTTGTCGGCATGGATCGACAAAGTGAAGATGTCGCCGCGCCCCGCCAACAGGGACGCAGTGCCGTCGCCCTGATGCACGTCGAGGTCGAGGATCAGGATGCGCGCCGCATCGCCTTCCGCGATTAGGCGGTTCGCAGCGATGGCGAGGTCGTTGAACACGCAATAGCCCGCGCCACTATCGGCCAGCGCATGATGGCTGCCGCCTGCCGCATTGGCGCCATAGCCATGCGTCAGCGCCAGCCGCGCAGATGCCCAGGTGCCGCCGGGTGACAGCAGCGATCGGCGCATCACCCGTTCCGTGACGGCAAAGCCGATCCGCCGTTCCTTGTCGGGCGGGACGGACAGGGTCACGACCTGCTCGACATA
The DNA here is from genome assembly GCF_055640555.1 of Sphingobium sp. KKT206. NCBI lineage: Bacteria > Pseudomonadati > Pseudomonadota > Alphaproteobacteria > Sphingomonadales > Sphingobiaceae > Sphingobium > Sphingobium sp. KKT206. Next base: position 2,325,076 of record NZ_CM145764.1, on the reverse strand, counting down.
GGCGGGATCATGCACTGCCTCAATCCAGGCACGCGGCATCGGATCGGGCTGATGCACGGTGATGGGTGCGCCGGATTCGCGCAGCGCCTCCATTACCAGCCCATATTTGTCGAAGCGGAAACGGCTGCCGGGTGTTGCTGGAGAGACATAGGCGGAATGGTGAACAACGTGCAGCATGATCTTTTCCGCTATGGTCGTTTGAACGATGGCCGCTTTGCGCTATCTGGTCCAGCATGAACCGTCCCGATATGATCCGTCTTCCGTTGCTGGCGCTGCTTGGCGTCAGTGCGGTGTCCGTCGCCGCCCAAAGCCTGGCCGCGCCGCCCGTGGTGGTGCCGACCATGCCCGCGCCGACTTCGCCCGCGCCTGGCATGGTGCAAGCGATTCCGGCCGCGCCCTTGCCCGCACCGATCCCACCCTTGTCGGCGGCACAGGAAGCATGGGCCAATGACTGGTTGAAGCAGGGCGCGGCGCAGGGATTGATGGCGCGGCAGAAGGCGAGCGGGCCGCTGTCGGGTGAGGCGCTGGTGCGCGCGCTGCTCGACCGCGCCAAGGCGCTGTCCACCGGGCGCGTCGATACCGCCGATTTCCTCGAAGTCTGGGCGCTGCGCCCCGCGCCCTTCGATCCCCGCCCGTCGCTGGCGCGGGCCGTGGCCGAGGACCGGCTTGCGCAATGGGCGAACAGCCTGACGCCGCCCTATGCAGGCTATGAAGGACTGCGCCAGGGTCTGGTCCGCTACGAGACGATTCGCGATCAAGGCGGCTGGCCGACGCTGACCGCGCAGTCCGCGCCCGACGTGGTGCGCGCGCGTATCGCGATCGAGGATAGCGCGGTGACGCCAGGCGAGAAACTGAGCAGCGTATTGCAGCGCGCGCAGCGCCGCTATGGCCTCAACCCCACCGGCCTGCTCGACACCCGCACGCTGGCGGCGCTCAATGTCAGCGTGGATGACCGGATCGCGGCGATCATGGCGAATATGGAGCGGTGGCGCTGGATGCCGCGCAACTTGCCGGTCAACCGGGTCCAGGTGAATATCGCGGCGGCCGTACTGACCATGTTCGAAGGCGACCAGCCGATCAGTTCGATGCGCGCCGTCACGGGCAGCCCCGACAATGCGACACCGATGCTGATGTCGAACATCCATTCGATCGTCGTCAATCCGCCGTGGAACGTGCCCATGTCGATCGCCCGGCGCGAACTCTTCCCCAAGGGGCGGGCGACGCTGATCAAGCAGGGCTACAAGATCGTCAAGACACCCGAAGGCGGCGAGCGGATCGTCCAGCCTGCCGGACCCAACAGCGCGCTTGGCCGATTGAAGTTCGATTTCGCCAACCCATTCGCCGTGTATCTGCACGACACGCCCTCGCGCGGTAAATTTTCGAGCTACGACCGGCTCGCCAGCCATGGCTGCATCCGTCTCGAAAAGCCGGTATCGCTGGCCGAACTGATGGTGGCGAGCGACCCGGCATTGAATGGCCAGATCCAGAGCCTGATCGACGAAGGCAAGACCCAGCGCGTGTCCCTGCCCAAGGATGTGGCGGTCTATCTGCTCTACTGGACCGCTTTTGCTAGCAATAATGGCACGATGAGCTTTCGCGCCGACCCCTATGGTTGGGACAAGCTGCTCGCGAGCAAGATCGAAGCGTCGAGCCGACGTGTCGATCCGACCGCTGCCCCCGCCGACATTATAGCTTTGAAGGATTGATCCCCCATGCGTAAAATTGCCTTTGCCGCGCTCATCGGTGCCCTTGCCTTGTCGGCGTGCGGCAAGAAGGAAGAGGAGGCGCCAGTCGTCAACAATCTGGTCGAACCGCCGGTCGAAAATGTGATCATCGAAGAGCCGGATACGGCCCTGCCGATGCCGTCGAACAATACCGTCGCGCCGACGCCCGCAGCGCCGCCATCGGTGTCGGAGCAGCAGCAGATCCTCGACGACGCCGATGCGACCGGCATGACCGCCCGCCTGCCCGATATGCGCGATGATGCGCAGCCAGCGGACGAGGCGAGCGGTACGGAGGAATGAAGCGCATCGCCCCGGTCTTGGACCGGGGCATTCCTTTTGGTATAGGGTGCGGATGGATCGCCGCAATTTCACGAAATTCGCCTTAAGCGGATTCGCCCTGACATTTCTGCCTGACACGATGGGCAAGGCTGCGCTGCCGACGGCGCCCCAACCCGTCCCCGTCCCTGCGGTGCCCCGCGCCGTGCCGCTGCCCCCCTATGCGGGGCTGCTCGCACGCGCGAAGGCGGCACTGGATCGCCATGCCGGAGCCGTCCTATTGCGTGACCGGGTGGCCATTGCCGATTTCGATGCCCCGTCGAAGGATTTGCGCTTTCACGTCGTTGACCTGATGAACGGCCAGTCCAGCAGCTATCTGGTCGCCCATGGTCGAGGGTCCGACCCCGCCCATTCCGGCTGGCTGCAGAGCTTCTCCAACGAACCCAATTCGCTTGCCAGTTCGTCGGGCGCATTTCGGACGGGTGAGATGTATGTCGGGCAGCATGGGCAGGCGATGCGGCTCGCGGGCTTGGACCCGCAGAATAATAATGCGGAGCCGCGCGCCATCGTGCTGCACGGTGCGGATTATGTGGGCGAGGATCATATCGCCGCATGGGGCAAATGCGGCCGCAGCGAAGGCTGTTTCGCGGTCGCGCCGCATATGCTGCCGCACTTGCTGGGGCTACTGGGCACGGGTCGGCTGCTCTACGCCGATAAGATCGGAGCGGGTTGAAGGGGCTTTTAGCGTCCCCTCAACCCTACAACCTCTTAGCCCGCCTGGGGGGCGCCGGTCAGCGCCTGCGCCGAAGGCTTGTTGGTCGCATCGACGCTGCCGTCAGCCAGCATCTTCTTGGACATTTCGACGGCTTCGGCCTGAAGCGCCGTGTCGCTGGTCGACTGGCTGGCACCGATCAGCGCGGATAGCAGGATATTCTTGCTGACATTGTCGGTGGCATTTTCGGCAACCGACTTGCGGGCCAGTGTCAGCGCTTCGCTATAGAGCGGGGCCGATCCAGCCTTGTCCTGCGCACCCAGCTTCTGGTTGCCCATCTGGATCAGGATACCGGCCAGGATGTTGCGGCTGGCTGCGTCGGTAGGCTTGGCTTCCACGACCTTGCGCCAATAGGGCAGCGACTCGCCGTAGAGGGCGATCGTCTTGTCCAACTGGCCCATCGCGCCATAGGCAGCGGCATTGGCGTACAGCGCGTTGGCGAGGAAATTGACATTGTCCATCTTGGACGGGTCGGATTCGACCGCCGTTTTGATGGCGGGGATGGCCGCTTCATATTTGGTGATGGCCGTCGCGTTGTCGCCGCTCTGCTGCGCGCTCTGCCCGGCGGTGAAATCAGTAACGGCCGTGTTGAAGGCGGCGATCTGTTCCGGCGTCATCGCGGTTGCTGCAGGCGCGGCCTCTGCGGGCGCGGCGGGATCGGCCGGCGTCGTGGCGGCGGGTGCCGAAGCGGCGGGCGCGGCGGGCGCTTCCTGCGCAAATGCAGGGGCGGTCATCGCCGTCGAAAGGGTCAGAAATGCGATCAGTGCGGACTTTGGCAACGTCAGGGTCTCCTTGTTCGTCGTCTAAAAATATCGGTTGGGCATCATTGCTGCCCCGCAACATCTTTAATGAACGAAGGAACGATGGAGTTCCCACCCCGCCAAACTCAGCTCATCGCGCAAAAGGCTCCGGCCATGGAAAATTCGCTTTTGCGCCGGGCGCTGCGGGCTGCCGCTTGCGCATCTTCGCCCCATTGTTCGACCTGCCAGGCCTCGTCGATCTCGGCGATCGGCCATATTGCTTCAGCACTATGGCTATTTTCCACCACCGCCAAGCCGCAAACGAGTGACCCGCTCAGCGTTACCAATGTGGACAGGCCCGCCAATCGGAATGGATCATGCATTGCAACCGCCGCGTGCAGCCGAGCGAGTGTCGCTTCGGGCTGGGCGACCGGCAGGATGCCCTGCGTCACCACGAAGGCCACATCATAGCGCGCGCGCGCCCAGTCGAGCAGTGGATCCCACGCCGCCGCCTGCCGCGCGACCAGCGTTTCGGGCGAATGGGCACGATAGCAGAGCAGGTCGCTTTCGCCATAGCGCGCGATCCCGGCGGCAAATTGCGCGCGATTGGGTACGATATGATCGATCGCCGCATTGGCGAGGCCGGTGAACGGCATGGACGCTGGATCGACCGTATCCCCCTGCGCCCGCCATTCCTCGGCAACCGCCTGCGCCAGCGCCAATGTCGGCAGCGTCAGCAGCGCGCGGGCGGGGGTGCGGACCGGACGATCATCGAGGCGAATGGCATGGCCATCACTCTCGGCCACGATCGTCACATCCTTGTAGAAGCGCTTCATGCGCCCGTCCGCTTGAACAGGGCCAGCATCAGGCGCGGCACCACCAGGAACTGGAACAGGCCGACCACGACCATGATCGCGCCGAACGCCTTGGCCTTGTCCCCCTGCACCCAGGAAAAGCGCTGCATGATGGCAAGGAAGCCGATCATCACGACGAACGCGCCCGACAGGCGGAACAGGCCGATGGCGAAGTGGCGCTGACGCGCGATCTTTTCGCGATCGACGGGCGGAATCGGGGGCATATCGGTCATGGCGCGCCGATATGGCCGCGCAAAGCCGCGCTGTCCATCGCCACGGCCTGCGCGCCCGATGCGAGCAGTTCTGCTGGCGGGTGATAGCCCCAGGCGACGCCGATACTGCGCACGCCCGCTGCGACCCCCATGTCGATGTCGAAACTGGTGTCGCCGATCATGACCGTCGTGTCGGGCGCGGCTCCGGCCTCGGCCATGGCGGTCAGCAGCATGGAGGGATGCGGCTTGGACGGGTGGCGGTCGGCGGTCTGGAGCGTCACGAAACGGTCGATCAGGCCATGATGGGTGAGGCAGAGCGCCAGCCCGCGATCGGATTTCCCGGTCGCGACCCCCAGCAGCCAGCCGGCCGCATCCAGTTCCACCACCAGATCGGCAATACCGGGATAGAGCGGTTCGCACACGCCTTCCTCGCGTCGCATCGCCTGAAACGCCAGCTTGTAGCGGTCGGACAGATGATCGTGAAAATCCGCCTCCGCGTCGGGCAACAGCCGCGCGATGGCGAGCGGCAATGACAGGCCGACAACCGAGAGGATCGCGGGCCGGTCGGGCGGCGCGAGCTTGGCCTCCTCGAACGCGCGGGTCATGGCGGTGCAGATGCTATGCTGGCTATCGACCAGCGTTCCGTCGCAATCGAAGACGACAAGCGGATTGCTCATGCCAATGTCCCCCGCATCAGCGACGCCAACGCGCCTTCGCCCACGGCATCCAGCGCATCGGCGACCCCGATTCGCGCCGCTTCGGGCTTGTCCTGCCCCAGCTTGGCGGTGCCGTGGATAGCCTCAACCTGCATCGCAAAGCCGACCAGCCCGGTCATGGTCTTGTCGAACAGGCCATCGCTCATCTTGTCGCGCGTCCATAATGGCTTGGGTGCCAGCCGCCGCTCCTGCTCGTGGCTCAGCGCGTCGATCTGCGCGATGGTTTCGGCCTTGTCCAATCGCACCATCGGCCCGCGCAGTTCGGCCGCGACATAGTTCCAGGTCGGCACCTTGTCGGGCAGCCCATACCAGTCGGGGCTGATATAGGCCTGATCGCCGGTGACGACGATCAGCGCGTCCTGCCCGTCGAGATGCGGCACGATCGGGTTGGCGCGGTGGAGGTGCAGGCCGATCCGCCGCTCGTCCAGCCAGATGAGCGGCAAATGGACGACATGCATCCGGTCGGGCGCAGCGACGCAGAGCAGGCCAAAGCCCGTCTGCGTCACGAAATCACGGATCGCGGCCTCATCGGTCCAGCGATAGGGCGCGCCCGGCGTCATTCGTCGCGAGAACCCCCGCGCGACCGGCGTTCGCCCTTGCGGTCCTTGCGGACCTGCTTGGCATGCTGGCGCGCGAACTTCTTTTCATCCTCGCGGGTCGGCGTCCGGTCGATCTCATCGTCGAGCAGCATGTCGCCAAGGCTGAGGTCGAAGCCCATGTCCGCGAGGCTGGCGGCGAAATGCGTCGGCGGCTCGGCCATCACGTCGACCCGGCCGCCATCGGGATGATCGACGCGGATGCGGCGGGCGTGGAGGTGCATCTTGCGGCTGATCGATCCGGTCAGGAAACTGTCCTTGCCGCCATATTTGCCGTCGCCCACGATCGGATGGCCGATCGCCGCCAGATGCACGCGCAACTGGTGGGTGCGGCCGGTATAGGGTTGCAGCTCGACCCAGCAGGCGCGGTTGCCCGCGCGCTCGATGATGCGATAGCGGGTGCGGGCGGGCAGGCCTTCTTCCTCATCGACATGCATCTTCTCGCCGCCGGTGCCCGGCTGCTTGGCGAGCGGCAGTTCGATCATCCCGTCGGAGATGGACGGCACGCCGATCACCAGCGCCCAATAGACTTTGCGCGCGGTGCGGCTGGAAAAGGCTTTGGCGAAATGGGCGGCGGCGCGGCTGGTGCGGGCAATCAGCAGCGCGCCCGACGTGTCCTTGTCCAGCCGGTGAACCAGCTTGGGGCGCGATTCGGAATCGAACATCAGGCCGTCGAGCAGCTTGTCGACATGCTCGTCGGTCCTGGTGCCGCCCTGCGTCGAAAGGCCCGGCGGCTTGTTGATGACGATCGCCTGCGCGTCGCGATGGATCACCATCTCCTGTACGAAAGCGATCTCGTCCTCGGTCAGGTCGATGACGCGGGCGCGCTTGGGCCGTTCGGCGGCAGGTGCCTTGGCTTCGGCGGGGGGTACGCGGATCATCTGCCCTTCGGCAACGCGGTCGCCCGGTGCGGCACGCGCGCCGTCGATGCGCAACTGACCGGTCCGCGACCAGCGCGACACGATGTTGAAGCCGACATCGGGCAAATGCCGCTGGAACCAGCGGTCGAGGCGGATGCCGTCATCGTCGGGCTGCACCCGATATTGCCGCACGTCGAGCGAGACGCCCTTGGCCACGCTGGGCTTTGCAGGCGTGGATGGTACGATAGCGACTTTCGCCACGGCAGCTTTGGGGGCTGGCTTGGCCGCTGGCTTTGGCCCCGATTTGAAGGGGGCCTTGAAGGCAGGCTTGCCGCCTTCGCCCTTGCGTGCGGTTGCCGCCTTGGCCCCGCCACGGGCGCGACCGGGCGCGCCCGATGGCTTGGCAAAGGATCTCGCACCGCCGCCGGGCTTGCCATCAGCGGCCTTGCCGAACCCTGACTTGCTCCCAGCGGGTTTGCCGCCAGTGGATTTGCCAGGCGCGGCAGGCTTGCGACCGCGCGGGGCGTCGCTTTTGGGTGGGGGACGACCCTTCATGCCACGATACTCCGCATCACGGTAAGGCCAAGCGCCAGCGCCACGACTGCGCCGATCACCGACGCCAGCGCATAGCCCAAGGCGACGATCATCTGGCCGCGCTCGAACATCAGCAGTGTTTCGAGGCTGAAGGCGGAAAAGGTGGTGAAGCCGCCGAGCAGGCCGACGCCGAGCAGCAGCCGGATCGGTTCGCCCGCCACCGCGCTGCCGCGCGCCAGCCATCCGGCGAGCAGCCCCATGGCGAAGCCGCCGATCAGATTGGCGGCGAACGTGCCCCAGGGCCAGGTCGCGCCAGGCGTCAACTGCCCGGCGAAGCGCCCAAGCTGGTAGCGCAGCGCCGCGCCAATCGCGCCGCCGCCCATTACAAGAAAGATATTGGTCATGACTATCGCCCTATAGCGATTCCGCCAAAGGGGAAAGGTCGATGGTGAAACAGTCTTTCCGCGCCTCAAGCGCAGGAAGCGGACGCCTGTTACTTTCCGTTGTCGGCGATGATGTCCACGCCGGTCTTGCCGCCGGGCGCATCGGTGAAGAGGATGAAATAGGCGCTGCCATCGGCCTTGCGCGTGCCGCCCAGCACATGGTCGCCGCCCAATATCTTATGCTCGCCGTCATAACCAGCACGGCGGGCCACGGTATAATAATAGTCCATCACCCCCTGGCGCGGGGCGGGCGTGACGAAGCTGGCCGCGCGCAAGGTGCAGCCGTCGGTCTCCGCGCCTGCCGCTTCGGTCAGCTGCGCGCCGGGATAGAGGGCGAAGGGGTCGGGCAGGCGCTGCGCCCATTCCATGCCATAAGCGAGTTTCTTCGAGCAATTGGCCGTGCCGCCGCGCCGCGTCGCCTGTTCGCGCGCGACGGCACCCAGCGTGACGCTCGACGCCATGGCGGTGCCTTCGCTGGCGGCAGGGGCAGAGAGCAGCTTGCCGCCCGCCTGCTTGACCGCTTGCGCCTGGGCCGCACCGGCATCGCCCGACAGCACCGGCACTGCGCCATTGGCGGGCTGGTCGGCGGGGCGCACGGCGTTGCGGTTGGACTGGCCCACCAGTTGCGGATCGACCACGATCGGGTCGGCCAGCGCGCCCTTGAGCGCGGGATCGACCGCATTGTTGGTGAGCTGCGCGTCGAGCGCGGCGAGATTGGCGTCCTTGTCGCCCTTGCCGCAGGCGGCCAGGCCAACCATAAGCGTGAGCAGGGAAACAGACCGGAAAAACGCCATTCTTCACTCCTTCGTAAACAAGGCATGAAGAACGGAGGTTAATTTTTCGTTAGGACATTTGGTGAATCGCGAAAAATTCCCCTATCGCAAGGCCAGTTTCTGCGCATTGGCCCTGTCGACCGACTTGTTCGCGCGCGGCGAAAGGATCATCTGACCATCATGCTCAATATCTTGTCCGGCTTTATCGGCCTTGTCACCCTTATCATGATGATGCCGGCGGTCTTTCCGTTTCTGGGCGCGCTCAACTGGATCTTCGTGCCCATGGCGCTGTTCGGCGCCTTTATCGGCATGTTCTCCTCGAAAAATGGTGGCCGCAATTTCTGCCTGATCGTCGCGGCGTTCGGCGCGTTGCGGCTGTTCATGGGCGGGGGGCTTATCTGACCGACGCGGACGCCAGTACACGCCGGGGATTGCTCGCGGCGCTGGGCGCTTATGGGCTTTGGGGGCTGCTGCCGATCTTCTTCCGGCTGCTGCACCATGTCGATCCGGTCGAAATCGTTACCCAGCGCATCCTCTGGTCGCTGCTGCTGATCCTGACGCTGCTGGCGCTGCGCAACGGCATCGGTCCGATGATCGCTGTGCTGCGCGATCGTCGTCTGCTGCTGGCGCTGGCTGGATCGGCAGTTATGATCGCGATCAACTGGCTGGTCTATGTCTGGGCAGTCAATGACGGCCATGTCGTGGCGACTAGCCTTGGTTATTTCCTCAACCCGCTGGTCAATGTGGCGCTGGGCGTATTGGTACTCAAGGAACGCTTGCGGCGCGGGCAGATGCTGGCGATCGGCTTTGCGGCGGTGGGAGTTGCCATCTTGGCGGCGTCTGCGATTACGACGCTGTGGATCAGCCTGACGCTCGCCTTCAGCTTCGCCTTCTATGGCCTCATCCGCAAGATGACGCCGGTGGCGCCGATGACCGGCCTGGGTGTCGAGACGCTGCTGCTCGCGCCGCTGGCGGTCGCCTATTTGCTCTGGGAAGCGAGCCATGGTCCCATCGGCTTTGGACAGGACATGTCCACCACTGCCTTGCTCATCATCGCAGGCTTAGTGACCACCGTGCCGCTGGTGCTGTTCGCCACGGCCGCGCGCAGCCTGCCGATGGCGACGCTGGGCGTGCTGCAATATCTCGCACCCACGCTGCAATTTGTCTGCGGTGTCGTGCTGTTCGGCGAGACGCTGAGCCTGGGGCAAATGCTGAGCTTCGGCCTGATCTGGGTCGGCCTCATCCTGTTTGCGACGGACAGCGTGAAGGCCGCCCGCCGCAATCGGGTCGTGACGGCTTAGGAAAATTCCGTCGCCTCGAACCGCACCGGTTCGCCCACTGCGGCGTCGGCCAGCGCATCTTCCCACATCACGCGATGGCCGCGGATGATGGTGCCGACCGCCTTGCCGGTCAGGTCCATCCCCTCGAATGGCGACCAGTCGCAGCGCGAGGCGAGCCAGTCCTTGCCCACGGTCCAGCGCTTCTTGAGGTCCACCACGGTAAAGTCTGCATCATAGCCAAGCGCGATCCGGCCCTTGCCGACCAGCCCGAACACCCTCTGCGGCCCCGACGAGGTCAATTCGATGAAGCGGCGCAGCGTCAGCCGCCCCTCCGCCACATGATTGAGCAACAACGGCACGAGCGTCTGCACGCCCGGCATGCCGCTGGGGCTGGCCGGGTAGGTCTTGGCCTTTTCCTCGATCGTGTGCGGCGCATGGTCGCTGCCCAGCACGTCGGGCACGCCCTGATTAAGCCACTGCCACAGCCCGTCGCGATGCGCGGCGCTGCGGATCGGCGGGTTCATTTGCGCATAGCTGCCAAGGCGCGGATAGGCATCCTCCCCCGCCAGCGTCAGATGCTGCGGCGTCACTTCGCAGGTCGCGATATCCTTGTTCTGGCCGATATATTCCAGCTCCGCCGGCGTCGTGATGTGCAGGATGTGGATGCGCCGCCGCGCCGCGCGGGCGAGCGCGATGATCCGCTTGGTCGCGATCATCGCGCTTTCATCGTCGCGCCAGACCGGATGCGACGATGGATCGCCCTCCACCCGATAATCCTTGCGCGCGTTCATCCGCGCCTCATCCTCGGCATGGATGGCGACGCGGCGGGTGCCGCTGGCCAGTACGCGCGACAGGGCATCATCGTCATCGACCAGCAGGCTGCCGGTCGAGGCACCCATGAAGATCTTGACGCCCGCCGTGCCGGGGATGCGTTCCAGTTCGCGTAATTGTTCGGCATTGTCCGCCGTCGCGCCGACATAAAAGGCATGGTCGCACCACATGCGATGCCGGGCGCGGACCAGCTTGTCATGGACGCGCGCGGCCGTGTCGGTGTTGGGGTTGGTGTTGGGCATTTCGAACACGGCGGTCACCCCGCCCAGCACCGCCGCGCGGCTGCCCGATTCGAGGTCTTCCTTATGTTCCAGGCCCGGCTCGCGAAAATGCACCTGGCTGTCGATGCAGCCGGGCAGTACGTCCAGCCCGGTACAGTCGATCACCTCGCCTCCATCACCCAGGCCGGAACCGATCGCCACGATCTTGCCTGCGCGCACGCCCACGTCCGTCTGCTCCGCGCCGCCCGGTGTGTGGACGGTGCCGTTTTTGAGGATCAGGTCGAAAGTCTGGGTCATGGCGTGGTTCCGCTTGTCAAAACCCGTTCGGCCCGAACGGGTTGGTTATTCAGCGCGACTGTCCTACCTAAAGCCGATGACCGGCACCACCCTCACCGACCGCGCGCTCCTCAGAATTTCGGGCGAGGAGGCCAAGCCCTTCCTGCAAGGGCTGCTGACTCGCGACGTGCTGACGCTCAAGCCGGGGGAGGCGCGCTGGACCGGGCTGCTGACGCCGCAGGGCAAGGCGCTGTTCGACTTCCTGCTATGGAGAGACGGCGAGGATGTGCTGATCGACTGTGAGGCGGCGCAAGCCGATGCGCTGGCGAAGCGCCTCACCCTCTATCGCCTGCGCCGCAAGGTCGTGATCGCGCGGGACGATGCGTTGGCGGTGCATTGGGCGCCCGACGCGCAGGACAAGCCGCTTGACCCGCGTCTGCCGGCGCTTGGCCATCGCTGGATCGCGCCAGCGGGGGAGGGGGATGCCTCTGCTGCCTTCCGCGCGCATCGGCTGGCGATCGGCGTGTTCGAAGGGGTGGGCGAGTTGGGGCAGGATCAGACGCTCTGGCTCGAAACCAATGCCGGGGAGTTGCATGGCGTCGATTATGACAAGGGCTGCTATGTCGGGCAGGAAAATACCGCGCGGATGCATTATCGCGCCAAGGTGAACCGGCGGCTGGTCGCTGTGCCGCTGGCGCAGGCCGAGGAGAAGCGCCAGCGCGCCGCCTTGCCCGACCTCGGCCTGTCGATCGAATTGCGGCGGGTGGAGGATCTGGACCCCGCGCTACTGCCGGACTGGCTGGCGCAAGCCATAGCGGCGCAGGTGGCGGAATGACCTGCCGACGCATGGGGCGGATGCTCCTTCTCGCCCTACTCGCCCTCATCGCCACGCCAGCCCTGGCCGACACGCCCTGGACGCTGGTCAAAACCTACCCGCATGACGAGACGGCTTTCACCCAGGGTCTCTTCTTCCACGACGGCGCGCTCTATGAAAGCACGGGGCTGGAAGGCCGGTCGGACATTCGCAAAGTGGCGCTGCGCACGGGCAAGATACTGGCCCGCCGCACGATCGAGCGGCCCTATTTCGGGGAGGGCATGGTCAATTGGAACGACCGGATCGTCAGCCTGACCTGGCGGCACCGGCGCGGCTTCGTCTGGCAGCTCGATGATTTCGCGCCGATCGCCGACTTTCGCTATGAGGGCGAAGGCTGGGGCCTGACCCAGGATGGCAAGAGCCTGATCATGAGCGATGGCACCGCGCAACTTCGTTTCCTCGATCCTGACACGCTGACCGAACAGCGCCGCATCACCGTGAGCTGGAACGGCCGGGCGGTCGATCGACTGAACGAACTGGAATATGTGCGCGGCGAAATCTGGGCCAATATCTGGTATGATACGAAGATTGCCCGGATCGACCCCCGCAATGGCGCCGTGATCGACTGGGTCGACATCGCCGCGTTGCGCAAGGCGGCGGGGGTGACGGACAGCGAAGCGGTGGCCAATGGCATCGCCTGGGACAGTAAAAGGGATCGCCTGTTCGTGACCGGCAAGAACTGGCCCAAGCTGTTCGAGATAAAGGTTGCCCGCGCGGCCGAATAGACCAGCCACGCGGTTGACAGGAAGCGGCCGAATCGCTAGTGGCGACCGATCCCGACACGCAGGTGACCGGCAGTGCTTTGCGCACTGACCGTCTTTTTTGCGTCTCGGAGGATAGTATGGATCGCGCTTTTCCGCCAGGAAAACCGGCCTTTGACGCTTTGAGATGGGGTGACGCCAATCGCCCCGTGGAGCAGGAGATTTAAGTACCATGGCACGTATTGCGGGTGTTAACATCCCGACCAACAAGCGCGTAATCATCGCGCTCACCTACATTCACGGCATTGGTCGCAAGACCGCCGTTGATATCGCCACCAAGCTCGGCATCGACCAGAGCCGTCGTATTCAGGATCTTTCGGACGCCGAAGTGCTCCAGATCCGTGAAACCATCGACGCCGACCTGACGGTCGAGGGCGATCTGCGTCGCAACACCGCGATGAACATCAAGCGCCTGATGGATCTGGCCTGCTATCGCGGCCTGCGTCATCGTAAGGGGCTGCCGGTTCGTGGCCAGCGCACGCACACCAATGCGCGCACCCGCAAGGGCAAGGCAAAGGCGATTGCCGGTAAGAAGAAGTAATCGTTGAGGGTCGCAGGCCTTTTGGCCTGACCCTCCGGCGACTTCTCCTTTTAAACGATTTCAGTAGGATAGAGCAAAATGGCACGCGAACCCCAGCGCATTAAGCGCCGTGAGCGCAAGAATATCTCGGCCGGCGTCGCGCACGTCAACGCCAGCTTCAACAACACCATGGTGACCATCACCGACGCCCAGGGCAATGCGATTTCCTGGTCCTCGGCCGGCATGATGGGGTTCAAGGGCAGCCGCAAGTCGACCCCGTACGCCGCCCAGGTGTGCGCCGAAGACGCGGGCCGCAAGGCCGCCGAACATGGCGTCCGTACCCTGGAAGTCGAAGTCAAGGGCCCCGGTTCGGGTCGTGAATCGGCTCTGCGCGCGCTGCAGGCCGTCGGCTTCCACATCACTTCGATTCGCGACGTGACGCCGATCCCGCACAATGGCGTGCGTCCGTCCAAGCGCCGCCGCGTCTAACCACGGCTGAGCGATATGGCGGGCGGCGGACGCGCCGCCCGTTACCCGTCTGCATCGGCCGCAACGTCCTGTCGGGTCCAGGATCATAAGCGTTTCGGCCACATCCCCAGGGGAATTACATGACTGTCAACATGAAGAACTGGCAGGAATTGAAGAAGCCCAACGCGCTGGAAATCAAGCCAACCAGCGACGGCAAGCGTAAGGCGACCTTTGTCGCCGAGCCACTAGAGCGCGGTTTCGGCCTGACGCTTGGCAACGCGCTACGCCGGGTTCTTCTTTCCTCGCTCCAGGGCGCGGCGGTCACCTCGATCAAGATCGAGAACGTCCTGCACGAATTTTCGTCGCTCGCTGGCGTGCGTGAGGACGTGACCGATATCGTCCTCAACATCAAGCAGGTTGCGCTGCGGATGGAAGGCGACGGGCCAAAGCGCCTGCAGCTTTCCGCCACCGGCCCGGCCGTGGTCAAGGCAGGCGACATCAGCGTCGTCGGCGATATCGAGGTGATGAACCCCGATCTGGTCATCTGCCATCTCGACCAGGGTGCGACGCTCAACATGGAACTGACGGCTGACATCGGCAAGGGCTATGTCCCCGCCGTTGCCAACCGCCCGGCCGACGCGCCGATCGGCCTCATCCCGATCGACGCGCTCTACTCGCCGGTCCGTCAGGTCGCCTACAAGGTGGATAACACCCGCGTCGGCCAGGAACTGGACTATGACAAGCTGTCGCTGACCGTCGAAACCGACGGCACCGTCACGCCGGAAGATGCTGTGGCCTTCGCCGCCCGTATCCTGCAGGACCAGCTCCAGCTGTTCGTCCACTTCGAAGACGCACTGCCGACCGCAGCGCCGTCGCAGGGCGGACATGCCGTCGCATCGACGTCGGACAGCGAAGGCGACACCAACCAGATCAACCGCTATCTTCTCAAGAAGGTGGACGAACTGGAACTGTCGGTCCGCTCGGCCAACTGCCTCAAGAACGACAACATTATCTATATCGGCGATCTGGTCCAGAAGACCGAAGCCGAGATGCTGCGCACCCCCAATTTCGGCCGCAAGTCGCTGAACGAAATCAAGGAAGTGCTGTCGTCCATGGGCCTGCGCCTTGGCATGGACATCCCCGGCTGGCCGCCTGAGAATATCGAGGAAATGGCCAAGAAGCTCGAACAAGAGCTGCTGGGCTGATCCTCTCGCTCCTTTCCGTATTCGTGCGGGAAGGGGCGATGACCGGGCAGGCGAATTTCGCTCCTGTGACGGTGTGAACTTTGCCGCTTTTTTGGGCAAGGGTTGTCGGCGGTGGCCCTTATCACCGCCAGGTCTGGGGTACCTCAAACGGCCCCTTAACGAACGAAGGAAGAGATTATGCGTCATAAAATGGGTCAGCGTAAGCTGCAACGCGCTACCGGCCATCGTAACGCGCTGCTGCGCAACCTCGCCGCCTCGCTCATCAAGCATGAGCAGATCATGACCGGCACGGTCAAGGCGAAGGCGCTGCGTCCCTATGTCGAAAAGCTGATCACGCTGGCGAAGAAGGGTGGCCTGTCCAACCGTCGTCTCGCCCATGCGCGGCTGCAGGACGACACGCAGCTGATCAAGCTGTTCGAGACGCTGGCCGAACGCTATAAGGATCGCAACGGCGGCTATACCCGCGTGATCAAGGCTGGCTTCCGCGCGTCGGACGCTGCGCCGATGGCGATCATCGAATTGGTCGATCGCGACGTCAGCGCCAAGGGTCAGGATTCCGGCCCGCTGCAGAATGAAGACGAGGATGAGCTGGAAGCAGCCTGATCCGTCAGTTGCGACTGTCGGCATGACCTGACAGTCGGACCATATTGCTTTACCAACAGGCCGTGGCTCTCAAGAGAGCTGCGGCCTGTTGGCGTTAAAGAAGACTGTGAGAGGATGCGCGCGTGTTTCGCCTGACCCTGCTGCCGCTGCTGCTGGCGGCGACGCCTGCGCTGGCCGGGCCGAACGCGGCTATCATCGATGCGGGCGCGCAGGATGGCAGCCTGCGCTACCCCGCGGCACGACGGCTCGATCTGGTCGAGGATCATTTCGGCGTGAAGGTCGCCGACCCCTATCGCTGGCTCGAAAACGACCTGCGCGCCGATCCGGCCGTGCGCGACTGGGTGGCTCAGGAAAACGCCCTGACCCGCCGCTATATCGACGGGCTACCGGGCCGCGATGCGCTCAAGGCGCGGATGCAGGCTTTGTTGTCGCACGGCCGCTACACCGTGCCGCGCAAGGCAGGAGGCCGCTATTTTTACGGCTATAATAAGGGTCTACAAAACCAGACCCCGCTTTATGTGCGCGACGGGCTGGCGGGTGCGCAACGCTTGCTGCTCGATCCCAATGATTGGGCCAAGGACGGCGCGAGCGCGCTCGCCGAATGGGCACCGTCCCCCGATGGCCGCTACCTCGCTTATGCGATGCAGGAGGCGGGGAGCGACTGGCGCACCCTGCGCGTGCTGGACGTGGACAGCGGCCGAACGCTGGACGAACGGGTCGAATGGGTGAAATTCTCGCAGATCGCCTGGGACGGGCGGGGCGAGGGATTCTTCTATTCCCGCTATGCCCCCCCAGCGGACGGCGAGACGTTTCGCTCCGCCAATGAGGGGCAGCAGCTTTTCTACCATCGGATCGGCACGGAACAGGCGCAGGACCAACTTGTCTACGAAACGCCCGACCGGCCCAAGCTCAGCCATCAGGCGCAGGTGACGAGCGATGGCGGCTGGCTGGTCATCAACAGTTTCGAAGGCATCGACAGCCGGCGTGAAGTCCATGTCGCCGTGCTGGACGGAGGCCCGGTCAAGCCGCGCCTGCTGGTCAAGGGACCAACGCATGACTGGCGGCTGGTCGGCAGCCGGGGAACGACGCTCTACTTCATCACCAACAAATCCGCCGCCCGATCGCGGCTGGTGACTCTGGACGCCGCGCGGCCGCGCCGGGGAGCGAGGGAAGTGGTGGCGGAGCGGGCCGAGACGCTGGCGGGCGGGTCGCTCGTCGGCAACCGGCTGGTCCTGGCTTATGTCAGCGAGGCGGAGACGATTGCCGAACTGGTCGAGTTGGACGGGCGCAAGGTGGCGGATGTCCCCCTGCCGGGCATGGGCACGGCGGCGGGCTTTGGCGGGCGTGACGGCGATCCGGAGACATTCTTCAGCTTCTCCGGCTTCGTAACGCCGTCCAGCATCTATCGGTTCGACACCGCAACCATGGAAAGCAGCGTGTTCGCGCAGCCCGACCTGCCCTTCAACCCCGATGATTTCGGCATCGAGCAGCGGCTCTACCCGTCCAAGGACGGCACGCCGATCCCGATCACCATCATCCGCAAAAAGGTGCTGGCGGACCGAGCGATTGCCGCGCCGACCATCCTCTATGGTTATGGCGGTTTCAACATCAGCCTGACGCCCGGCTATTCGGCGACGCGGCTTGCCTGGCTGGAGCAGGGCGGGGTCTATGCCATCGCCAATCTGCGCGGTGGCGGCGAGTTCGGCAAGGCGTGGCATGAGGCCGGGCGCGGGGCGAACAAGCAGAATGTGTTCGACGATTTCATTGCGGCGGGCGAATGGCTCAAGAGCAATGGCTATACGCCCAAGGATGGCCTGGCGATCGAGGGGCGCTCCAATGGCGGGTTGCTGGTGGGCGCCGTGGTCAACCAGCGGCCCGACCTTTTCGCCGCTGCCCTACCTGCCGTGGGGGTCATGGACATGCTGCGTTTCGACCGTTTTACCGCCGGGCGCTATTGGGTCGATGATTATGGCTCGCCGGGCCGGGCCAAGGATTTTCCGTTGCTCTACAGCTACTCGCCCTACCACAATATATTGGGCGGCAAGGACTATCCCGCCATCCTGGTGACCACGGCCGACACCGACGACCGGGTCGTGCCTGCGCACAGCTTCAAATATGCGGCGGCCCTCCAGGCGGCAGCGGTCGGGGATCGGCCCCGGCTATTGCGGGTGGAAAATCGTGCGGGCCATGGCGCGGGCAAACCGATCGACAAGCTGATCGACGAATATGCCGACAGCTATGCCTTCCTGGCGCATTTCACCGGACTGACGATCCAGCGAACGCCCGAATGACGCGCCCTCAATAATCCTTCGAATAGCGCAGGTTGGCTGACGACCCGGCGTTGGTGCCAGTCTTGGACAGCAGGCTGAGCGTCTTCGACAGGGCGATTTCCAACTGGGTCGCCGTGAAGCCGCGCGAGTCGGTGATGATCTCCACATAAATATCGTTGGAGATGCGCTGGCCGACTGCGAGCGATGTCCCGCGCCCGGTCTGCTCGTCGCCGCCGACGATGCCGATCCGGTCGATGCCGGTCGCGCCCTGCAGCTTGCCCATCGGATTGAGTCCCCCGCTGCCGCCGCGCAGGCCGTTCAGCGCCGCTGCCAACTGGATCGCCTGCGTCGCCGACAGGTTGGCGACATTATCGCCGAACAGGATGCGGGAGAGGATTTCATCCTGCGGCAGGCTGGGCGTCGAGATGAAGGCGATGTCGGGCTGCTGCGCGCTGCCGGTGACTTGCAGCCCCGCCGTGACCGTATCGATCCGCGTCTCCGCCTTGATCGCCAGCGTGGGGTTCATCATCGGCCCGTTGAAAGTGATGATGCCCTGCTCCAGGTCGAATTGCTTGCCGGAGAAGCTGTAGCGGCCCCGCAGCACTTCCAGCTTGCCGACGACGCGCGGATTGGCGGTGGTGCCGGTGACGCGCATGTCCGTCTTCCATTCGGAATCCAACCCCATGCCGGTCACATAAATTTCATTGTCGGCCCGCACGCGGATGTCGAGCTTCCAGTCGGCGGGCTGCGCCGCGGTCTTGCGCGCGGCCATACGCTGGTCGAGTATGTCGGTGCCTTCGCCCTTGCGACGGACGCCCTGGAGCTGACGAATTTCCGTGCCACCCTGCCAGGCCACCTTGTAACGGGTTTCGGGCAGACTGAGATCACCCTTGATTAGGCCGCCATTGGCCGCGCTGTTGGTGATGGCCAGTGATCCGCTCACCACGCTGGTAATCGCTTCGCTGCGCGCCAAGCGTGCGCGGTCGAGCCTGACCGCGATGTTCATCGGAAATCCGCTATCCGCCGCCAGCCCTACCGTGCCGGACGCCTGCACCGTTCCGTCGCCAGCGCGCCCTGAAAAGTCGCGGATGTCGAGCCGGTCGTTGGTGAAGCGCCCGTCGAGCTTCATCTGCGTGACGCGAGTGCCGAACGTCTCATTCTCATAGGTCAGCGCATTGGCGCGGGCGATGCCGTTGACGCGCGGGGCCGTCAGCCGCCCGCTAAAGTCCGCAGCAACGGCGAGGCCGCCGGTCAGCTGCTGGTCGGCCAGGCCTGCGAAGGAGAAGAGGACATCGGCCGGGCCGGAATAGCGGATGCCACCACCGAGCGGGGCTGACTGGAGCTGTTCGCTCCAGCTTGCGCCGGGGCCGGGCGGGGCGAGCGTCGCGACGAAGCGGCCGAGCGTCGCGCTGCCGCGCCGGATCAGCCCGCGCATGTCGCCGCCTGCGGCGGACAGTTTGCCCTCCATCGTCATCGAAACGGGATCGGATACGGCCGACAGGCTCGACCGGCGGAAATCGGCGATGGCAAGGCGCGTGGTCGCGGTCGGGAAGGCATTGCCCTCCTGCACATAGTCGAGCGCGCCCGTCATGCGACCGCCAATGCCCATGCCGGGGGCAGCCATGTTGACGATGGCGAGATCGAAATCCTTGAAGCGCGCCTGCACTGCCGTCGTGCCGCCGAAGCGCCCGGCCAGATCGACCTTGCCCTGCGGCAGGACCAGTGTCGCTGGGTCAAGGCGATAGCCGCTCGGCTCGGTGCGGATGATCGCGGGCTGGGCTAGGCGGAACGGGATGTTGCCCGCCTTGCCCTGCAACGCCACGGCGTAGAGATTGGGGCGTAGCGCGGCGTTGGCGGCGATCGAGAAGGGCACGCCGCTGGAGCCGTCCGCAACTAGCTGGGCCTTGCCGCGCCCGCCCTGATAATCGAGCTTCGCCCGCGCCTTGCGCACGATATAGTCGCCATAGGCGGCGTTGGCGATCTGGGCGTCGGCGATGATGCGCGGTTGGTCGGTCAGTACCATGGAGGCGGTGACGATCGCGCGGCCGATCAATATCTCCGCATCGCCCGGCAATTTGGCGTTGCTGGCGGTCGCATTGACGTTCACGCCCTGCGCCTTGCCAACCGCGGCGAGCCGGATCGCGCCGGTGATGCCGGAGCCGTTCATCGCCAGCTGGCCGGTAAAGGGGCCGGCAGCGCTCTGCTGGATGCGGCCGTTCATGTCCACACCGGCGAAACGCGCGCGGGTGACGTCGATCGTGAGCGGCCCCGTGGCGGTGCGGATCAGCACATTGGCAAAGAATGGCCCATAGGGCGACCCACCGGTGGCTTCCAGCCGATAGCCCGCCGCTTCGCCATTCAGTTTCGCAACGACGTCGGACAATTGCACGCCGACATTGGGCCGCGCTGCGCGCAGCACGGCTTGCGGCCGCTCCATTGTCCCGCGCACGGTCAGCGCAAGCGGGCCATATTGGCGCGAGGAAGCAGTCGCGTCGAAGGCGATCGCGCCATCCGTATCATAGCTGCCCGACCCCGATTGAATCGTGAAATTGGGCGCCGCGCCCTTGAGGCCTGCGAGCGTGAACTTGCCCTCCGGTGTCATGCCGATGCGGCCGCTGGCCACGGCATTGCCGCCCAGGAAATCGCGGACGGAGGCGTTCTCCCAGCGCGCGGTGCGCACGCCGAAGCGGCCGGACAGGCCAAAGCCGCCCTTGGGACCGGGGACCAGTTCGACATCGGTATTGAGATTGACGATGCCGACGCCATCGATCTTATAATCGTTGACCCTGCCTTTAAGCGCCCCGCGATAGAGGGCGTTGTCGAGATCGGCGAGGATGATCGCGGTGGCATCGATCCGGTCGCTGTCGATCTTGAGATTGTCGCTGATCAGCTTGCCGCCCGCATAGGCGAAGTCGCCCCTGACGCGCAGATTGTTCATCAGACCGCCTGCCGCAGCATTCAGGCCGGTCACGCGGCTCGCCGTGGCGTTCACGGGAATGCGGATGCGGTCGGTGTCGATCACCGCGCGGCCAGAGGCCTTCAGATTTTCGATACCGGTTGCGTCGAATGCCAGATTTCTGGCGGTGATGTCATAGTCGATGAACGGCGTCGCCATTGGCCCATCGAGAATGATCGACGCGCGCACATCGCGGCCCCGCACCTTCTCCATGATCGCGCCGGGCGTGAGCAGCGCGGCGTTGATCCGCAGCGCGCTGAAACGGCTGGCGGCCAGGTCGATGACGCCTTGTGCATCGGCGGACAGCGCAGGCGAACGCAATGTGCCTTTGAGGTTCACGCGCCGTTCGTTGAGACCCGCGAACAGATCGACATCCAGTTGCGGTGCGGTCAGGCGATCGACGGTGCCCGCCATCACCAGGCCCGGACGCACCGGACCTTTGGCGGTGAAATTGCCATCGCGCGCGGCGATGGCGACGTTGGCAAGCTCGCCCTTGGGGCTGGTGGCGACGATGCGCCCGTCCCACGCCTGCCAGGTGCCCTTGCCATCCAGGGTTGCGGTCATGCCGTCCGTCAGGCCCGACATGGCGGCGATGACGCCGCCCTTGGGCGCGGCCAACGTGCCGCTCATGGCCAGGCGGTTCTGCGACGGCACGGCGTCCAGCTTCGCCTGCAACCGATCGCCGCTATCGACGATGGCATCGGCGGACAGGATCGCGCGGCCATCGGCAATATGCGTGACGCCATCGATGGCGATCTCGCGCTTCTGGCCGATGACGGGCCGGGCGAGGATGAACTTGCCGATCTTCATCCGATCGACGTCGATATCGAGGTCGGGCAGGATCGGCGCGTTGGGATCGGTTGGCGTGACGTTGAACTGCGGACTGCGCGCCAGCACAACCAACGGCGTTTCGAGCAGGCTGACAGAGATATGGTTGTTGATGTAGCGGAATGGCTTCCACACCACATGCACGCGCGGGCTGACCGCGAACACACCCTTGGGATCGCGCAGGATCAGGTCGTGGATGACCATGTCGCTATAAATGGACCCATCGATCCGCCCGACCTCGATCGCCATCCCCGATTCCATCTGGAACGCGGCGATCTGCTGGATCAGGAATTTCTTGCCCGGCTGGGTGTTGAGGCCAAGCAGCAACACGCCCGTCAGCACGACGATCGCGACGATAAAGCCGACAACGCCGATCGCGATCTTCTGCCATAAGGGGCGACCCTGGCGCACCGTGTCGATCCGGTCGGGGGTGAGGGTGTCGTCCTGCGTCATCAGAAAGCCTGCCCGATCCCGATATAGACGGCGAATTTGGATTCGCCCGGTTGCCGGTTGATCGGCATGGCGATGTCGGCGCGGAAGGGACCGAAATTGGTATAGAAGCGACCGCCCAGACCCACGCCGTAGCGCATGTTGGAAAATTCCGGGATCTGGCTTTCATACACCTGCCCCGCATCGACAAAGGCGACCACGCCATAATTGCCGAAACGATAGCGGCCCTCGACCGCAAATTCATTGACGGATCGGCCGCCGATCGGATCGGCGTTCACGTCCTTCGGTCCCAATTCCTGGAACCCGAAGCCGCGCACCGATCCACCGCCACCGGCATATATGCGCCGCGATGGCGCGACATCATCGCGGGCCACGCCGTTGATGGTGCCAAGGCGCGTGCGCGCGGCGATGACCAGGCTGTCCGATACCGGGAAATAGCCGCTCAAGTCGAACGTGCTGCGCACATAGGGCGAAACATTGCCCTGCAGCGAGGCTTCGGGTGACACGCGCAGATTGGCGCGGAAGCCCCTTGTGGGGTTGAGCAGGTCGTTGGAACGGTCATAGCCGACCTGCACCGGCAGCGCGCCAATGAAATAGGTCAGGCGGTTATTCTCACCCGTGGCAGCGTCGATCGTCGTCTGTTCGTTCGACAGCAGGATTTCCGCGCCATAGCTATAGGTCCAGCGCTTCTGGAAGATCGGCGTCGACTGGCGCGCCCAAGTGATGTTGAGGCCAGCGGTAAAGGCCTCATAGGCGTCATATTTCTGATGGTTGAGTAGCGCGCCTGCCTGAAACGTGCGGTCCCGCTTGCCCGCGTTCGAGCGGCGGAATGTGCCTGCCACGCCCTGTTCCTGCGTGCCCGCAACCACGCTGGCGATCAGCGCGCCTTCGGCCGGAAAGAGATTACGGTGGGTCCAGGTGCCTTCCGCGCGAAAGCCCTGGCCGGTGCCATAGCCTGCTTCGCCGGCCAGCGTGCGCGGCGGACCCGCCTCCTGTTCGACATGCAGATCGACATATTCGGTGCCATCGGGTCCGGCTTCGCCGGTGCGCACCGGATCGACGCCGACGCTGGCGAACAGGCCCGTCGCCACCAGTGCCTTGCGCAGGTCATCGACCTTGCGGCTGTCATAAAGTTGGCCGGGTTTGTAGCGGCGGATGACTTCCATATGGTCGGCACCAAAGGCCTGCTTGTCGCCGCTCGTGGTAATCTTGCGGAATGTGCCGCGCGGGCCGGTGTCGACGGGCAGGGTATAGTCGCCCGTTATGGTCGCCGGATCGAGCAGGATGTCGCGTTCGCCAACCTTGGCAAAGGCATAGCCATTTTCCGGCAGCTTCAGCGCGACATTCGCCTCCGCACCCTCGATCGTGGTGGCGACGATATAGTCGCCGGTCTTGAGCGGCAGGCTGTCCCGCACCAGTCCGGCCGGTACGGTCGGCTCGGCGGTGATGACGATATCGCCGAGCTTGTAGCGTTTGCCAGGTGTCACCGAAACGACCGCCTTGAGCGTACCGTCGCCGGTCTGATCGAGGCTGGCCAGCGCGGTCGCGTCATAATAGCCTTCGGAATAGAGCAGCCGCACGGCGAGTTTCTCATCCTCCTGCGCCCGCGCCTGCACCATGGCTGCGGTTTCCGCCTTGCCATCGCCATCGATCAGGGTCGATGCATCCTTGAACGCATCCTCCAGCCCAGTCTTGCCGAACCCTTCGATGCTGCTCGCATAGCGGATGTCGGGCTGCTTGGCATTGGGATCATCGTCGGACGCGGCATTGGCGGGCACGGTCACGCTGTCGAGCGGGGCCAAGGGCTGGGCGAGTTCGACCTCCTGCGCGGGCTCGGTCGCAGGCGGCAACTGCGTTGGCGCGTCGGCCTGTTGCGGCATCTGCTGGTCGATCCAGCTGTCGATGGATGGAAGAGGGGCTGCTGGGTCGGTATTTTCGACCTGCGGCAGGCGCGCTTCAAACTGATCGTCGGGCAGGATCGGTTCTTCGCTCGCTGTCGCGTCATAGGGGAGCGCAGGCACAGGGTCATTGGTCGTCTGCGCCATGAGAGGCAGGGGCGACGCGGTGACGAGGATAAGGCCCAACATGCGCCGGACATGATGTGCCTGCCGTCTGATCATGAAAATGCGATGCCCCTTCATCGCCAGCCCTATGATTGGCCGACGAACTTTCAATACGCTCAAGGGGTTGCGCCGGTTCCGATCAGGCGACGATTAGCCGCGACGGGGGCGCTTCCCACCGGCCCAAGGCCCGTCTAGAGCAAGCGCATGACATTTGCGCTCAATATTTCGCGATCCCTGATGGGCCAGCCCTGGCGTTGGCGCGGAGAAGGGGCGGACGCGCGCGACCCCGGCTATCTGCCCGACGATCTGGTCACGCAATTGCTGATGGCGCGCGGTTGCCCGCGCGAGGCGCTGGAGGCGCATCGTAACCCGACAATCCGCGCCTTCATGCCCGATCCCAGCCTGTTCCGCGACATGGACGCGGCGGCCGAGCGGCTGGCCGATGCGGTGCAGCGCGGCGAGGATGTGCGCATCTTCGGCGATTATGATGTGGACGGCGCGACCAGCGCGGCGCTGCTGATCCGATTGCTGCGCGATCTGGGGCTGGAGGCCAAACCCTATATCCCCGATCGGCTGATGGAGGGCTATGGCCCGTCCGGTGAGGCGCTGGTGCGCCTGGCGGGCGAGGGGGCGACCCTGATCGTTACTGTCGATTGCGGCGCACAGGCGTTCGAGGCGCTGGCGATGGCGAAGGCAGCCGGGGTCGATGTCGTGGTGGTCGATCATCATAAATGCAGCGCGGCGTTGCCCGAAGCCCTGGCGCTAGTGAACCCCAATCGGTTGGACGAGGGGGAGGAAGCGGCGACGCATGGCCATCTCGCCGCTGTCGGTGTCGCATTCCTACTGGGCGCGGCGCTGGTGCGGCTGTTGCGCGGGCGCGGCTGGTTCGCGACGCGGGCGGAACCGGCACTGATGGAATTGCTCGATATCGTCGCGCTCGGCACGGTGGCGGATGTGGCGCAACTGCGCGGCCTCAACCGGGCCTTCGTGGCGCAGGGGCTGAAGGTAATGGCCAAGCGGCGCAATATCGGCCTCGCCGCGCTGATCGACGCCAGTCGCCTGACCCGCGCGCCGCTGTGCCATGATCTGGGCTTTGCGCTGGGGCCGCGCATCAATGCGGGCGGGCGCGTGGGGCAGGCGGATCTTGGCGTGCGGTTGCTTACGACGCTGGACCCGGCCGAGGCGGCGCGGATCGCAGGGCAGCTCGACCATTATAATGAGGAACGCCGCGCGATCGAATCGACGGTGCAGGAACAGGCCGAAGCGCTGCTCGACGCGCAGGGCAATCGCGCCGTCGCGGTGATTGCCGGGCTGGGCTGGCATCCGGGCGTCATCGGCATCGTCGCGGGACGGATCAAGGAAAAGGCTGGGCGACCCGCCATCGTCATCGCGCTGGACGAGGATGGCGTGGGCAAGGGATCGGGCCGGTCGATCTCCGGCGTGGATCTGGGCGCGGCGGTGATGGCGGCCAAGGATAGCGGTCTGCTGGTCGCGGGCGGCGGCCATGCCATGGCGGCCGGGCTGACCGTCGCGGCAGACAAGGTCGATGCGCTTGCCGATTTTCTGGACGACCGACTGGCAAGCGCTGTGGCGCGCGCGCGCGACGACTGGGCGCTGCTGATCGACGCGGTGCTGGCCCCGGCTGGCGTGAACCCGGAATTCGTCGCTGCGATCGAGCAGGGTGGACCCTATGGCGCAGGCTGGCCCGCCCCCCGGATCGCCGCTGGCCCGATGCGCGTGGTCAAGGCCGATGTGGTCGGCAACGGCCACCTGCGCGCAATCATGGCGGGCGCGGACGGCCGGTCGATCAAGACCATCGCCTTTCGCCAGGCCGAAAGCGACATGGGCCAGGCGATATTGGGCGCGCCCTACGACCGGCGGCTGTGGGTCGCTGGACGGGCGAAGATCGACGATTGGGGCAGCCGTCCCGCCGCCGAACTCCATCTGGACGACGCCGCCTGGGCCGACTGAGTGGCAGGCGCGTTTTTGCCCGCAAAAGGGGTTGACCGCCGCGCCGTCTCCTCCTAATGCCCCCCTCACTTCGCAGCGGCGCTTCGCCGGTGGTTGTATGTGGTCCCATCGTCTAACGGTTAGGACACTGCCCTTTCACGGCAGCGATACGGGTTCGAATCCCGTTGGGATCACCAGTTTCTCTACAGCGAAGATGCCGGAAAGCGCCTGAATGGCATTTCCCTCAATGTCATTTACGCAAAACGTTCCATACCAAAGCGCTCGTCGTCGTCATATGACTACAGGGCGCTGATGATGGGTGCCGATATGACCGGTTTCCTGGCTTCTGATCCGGCCGGAACATCCAAGGCATGCAGGGTTGTTCCCTCCCCTAACTCAGGCGAAACAACGCGCTGGCATGCGGCGCAAGGCGCGTGACTACATGGCCCGTGACCGGGCCGATATCGCGTCGCTTCCACAGATCGCGCGCCGCTGCAGAACCGTCGACACCGACATTCGCCAGCGGCACCGAAACGTCCCGCGTCTTGGTCCCAAGGTTGAACAGCGCAAGATAGCGCGCCTTCCCGTCCTCGGACACCGCCGACCAGACCCGCAATCCGTCTTCCAAAAAGTGCGGGCGGTTGTCCTGGCTCGCCTGGTTGACCGCCAGCACTTCGGGGTTGGTCAGCAGCGCCAGCGTGGCCCCATCAAGGTGGCGCAGGTCGCCGCCCATTATCAACGGCGATCGGGTGATCGACCATAAAATCATCAATGTCTGCTGTTCGTCGGGCGTGAACCGCGACACCCGCTCGCCCAAGGCGATGCGGCCGAGCGGCAGCATGTCCGCATCGGGCCAAGCGCCGGGACCACGAAACGGGATCCAATTCTCCAGCCGCGTGAACTGCGCTTCCAATTGCGCCCATTCGTCCCAGAAATCATCGGAAATGCGCCACATCTGCGCGTGGCGGCGGACATGGTCGCCGCGCAGCACCGGTGTCTCGCCAGGGGACAGGCTCAGGATCATCGGCCGCCCGCAGCGGGTAATGGCTGTCGCCGCTGCTTCTATTTCCGGTGCACGGGCGTCGTAGGGACGGCTCATATCGTCCATCTTGATGAAATCGACACCCCATGAAGCGTAGAGTTTGAACAGCCCGTCATAATAGGCCTGCGCGCCGGGCTTCGTCATGTCGACGCCGAACATATCGGGGTTCCACGCACAGATAGATGTGGTGTCGGCAATGTCTTGCGCGCGGACATTCGTACCCAGAATCGGCAAGTTCAGCTTCACCGCATGGCGAGAGATGCCGCGCATGACATGAATGCCAAATTGCAGCCCCATCGCATGGACCTTCGCGGCAATCGGCGCGAAGCCCGCACCACCCTTGGCCGACGGAAAGCGATTGGGCGCGGGCACCAGCCGCCCATGGGCGTCCAGCGCCGGGACCGGGTTGGCATTATAGGTATAGCTGCTCGCTTCCGGCTCATACCACTGAATGTCGATCGTGAAGACGTTATAGCCCGATGGCAGCAAGGCGTCCCGCATGATCGCTGCGGTCTCCAGCGCCTGATCCTCGGTGATGGTGCCGGCAAAACTGTTCCAGCTGTTCCAACCCATGGGCGGGCGCGGGGCCAGTACAGCCCCTTGCGAGCCTGAGTGCGAGGGGGACATCGGCGTCTCCGCGTCGGCCCGTTGTGCAACGCCTGCAAGAGAAGCCGCAGCCGTAGCGAATATAGCGGTTCGACGGGATATATCCATGAGTAGGCCTGTCCTCTGCCAGCAGAAATCAGACCTTATTTGTCAGACAATATCCGGCGGCGCAACTTGGGAGGACAAGGTCTTGGATCAACACCGCAGACCTAGAGCTGAAAATGGACAAGCGCAGCGTCGATAATGGCTTAGTCCCTCCCGGCGACCTTGATCTATTTGCCCAGCATCGATTGCACATAGAGGCGCTGCACCGCGACGAACACGACCACCGTAAGGGGCGCGGCGAGCAGGACGCCGAGGAAGCCGAACAGCAGGCCGGCGGCGAACACGGCGAACAGCAGCACCGCCGGTGGCACGTCGACCGCATGTTTCTGGATCATCGGCTGCAGGAAATTGCCCTGCAATTGCTGGATCACGAGGAAGAGCAACAGGGTCCACAGCGCGGTCATCGGCGACACGGTGAAGGCCAGCAGCACGGCGGGCACGCCCGAAATCACTGGTCCGATCATCGGAATGATGTCGAGCAGGCCAGCGATCACGCCCAGGCCGCCCGCAGCAGGTACGCCCAGCAGCGCAAGCCCTGCCCAGGTGAACGCAGCGACGACCAGCGAGGACACTGCCTGCCCCACCATCCATCCGCGCAGGCCGCCCGACGCATCGTCCAGCGCCAGCGCTACCTTTTCCTCGGCGCTCTTCGGGATGAGCAGCAGCAGACCCCGGCGATAGGTGGCGGGATCGCCCGCCAGGAAGATCGCACCGACCAGGACCAGCACGAAATCGGCAAGGCCGCTGCCCGCCGCCAGCGCATAGCCGCCCGCCTGCGAGACCAGTTGCGACACATCCTTGCCGCCACCCTCGACCAATTGCCGCGCCCTTTCGCCCAGACCATAGCGGTTGAGCAGCCCCTCCACGCTTTGCAGCGCGCGGGGGACGGTTTCACGGATCGTGTCGAATTCCTGCGCCAGTTGCGACCCGAACAGCGCGAAGGCGCCCACGAACAGGGTGATCATGCCGATGACCGACAAAGCGAGCGCCATCGACCGCTTCATGCCGGTGATGCGGCACAGCCAGTTGGCGATCGTGTCGAACACCGCACCGATCACGATCGCCGCGAACACCAGCATCAGGAAGCGGGTCAGTTCGACCATGATCCATGCCAGGCCGATGATACCGACGACCACCAATGCGGCATTGGCAACCCGGCCGGGGCTGTAGGCTGTTGCGGAAGACGCCGGTGCCGGCTGTGATTGCGCCGTGGCGGCGTCGTCATGATCAAGGGTCATGCACGCCTTCTATCGTGCATGATCCATCGTGCAACCTGTTGCTGGCACGAATGCGCCACGGGCTATTTGGCGGTCGGCCCGGCCAACGCCTCGCGCATGATATAATAGAGGCTGTGCTGCTCGATCGTGCCCTTGACCAGATGCGCCATCGGCCCTGAAGCACGGGCGAGGACATCGTCGCCACCATGGGTTTCCGAGCCTAGTGGCACCAGCGCCTGCTGGCGATAATCGAGTGCGGTGGTGTCGGTCTGGAGCGGGTCGGCGCGCGGGGTATCGATCGTCGCGCCCGGCCCATTGGCATAGCCCAATGTCGTATAGCCCTTGCCATCCTTGGCCTTGAGCGCCTGGCCACCATTGGTCACCGCGCCCAGGATCGGGTTGCCCCGGCCGGGATAGCCGCTGATCGCGAACGTGTGGCTATGGTCGGCCGTGACCAGCACCAGCGTATCCGCGCGATCGGTCATGTCCATCGCGACCTTCACAGCTTCGTCCAGCGCGATCGTGTCTTCCAGCGCGCGGCGAGCGTTCCCGGCATGATGGGCATGGTCGATCCGGCCCGCTTCCACCAGCAGCACATAGCCCTTGTCGCGGCTGCCCAACATCGTGATCGCCGAACGGGTCATGTCCGCCAGCGACGGTTCGCCGCCTGTGTCCTTGGCGCGGTCGGCCTCATATTGCATATGGTCCGGCTCGAACAGGCCGAGCAGGCGGGGCGTGCGCGTCAGGTCGACCTTGGCGAAATCCGCGCTATTCCACACATAAGCCCCGCGCGGATTGCGCCGCTGCCAGACTTTGGTCAGATCCTTGCGGTCGGTGCGCTTGCCCATAATGGTGGCATATTCAGGATCGCGCGCGGTGGTCGGCAGGAAATTGGCGCGCCCCCCGCCCAGGATCAGGTCGAGCCGGGCACCCACGTCGCCCTCCACCATCTGTCGCGCAATGTCGATACAGCCCTGCGCGCGGGCGTCGGCCGTCAGGTCGCCATCGGCCTCCCAATCGCGCTGGGCGGTGTGAGCATAGGTGGCAGCGGGCGTCGCATGGGTGATGCGCGCGGTCGAAATCACCCCGGTCGCCATGCCCTGACCTTGCGCAAAGCCGAACAGCGAGGGCAGGCGATGTGCCTTGCTGGCCGCGCAGTCATTTTCCGGCACTTCCGGGCCGACGCCGATGACGCCGTTGCGGGTCTTGACCCCGGTCAGGATCGCCGTGGCGGTCGGCGCGGAATCCGACACCTGCCCGTCATGCGAATAGGTTTTGACCAGCGCTGTGCTGGACAGCCGATCCATGGTCGGCACGAAGGATTCGCCGTCCACACCCTGCCGCTGGCCCTGATGGATGCGCGCTGCCGTCAGCGTGCTGACCCCCATGCCATCGCCGATGAACAGGATGATGTTGCGCGCCTTGCCGACGACCGGCGCGTCTGCCTTGAGCCGTTCCAGCTCGGCCATCGCCTGCGCGCGATAGGCGTCGGTGGTGCTGGCATGTTGCGCCAACGCCGGGCTGGCGGCGATCAGCAAGGCCAGGGCGGACGAACGGGCAAGACGGCGGGCAGCGACCATGAAGATACTCCTTTGCCGCACCCCCTTCCATCCAATCATGACAGAGGTGCTACAGAACGCCTATATTTTCACATCTATCGAAATATCATTGACGGGTCCGGTCCCGCGCCATATTTCGACGATCATCGAAGTAAGGACTCGCCATGGATCAGGACAAGGCCGTCGCGGCGCTGGCCGCGCTGGCACAGGACACCCGCCTTTCGGTCTTCCGCCTGTTGGTAAAGGCCGGTCCCGATGGCATGATTGCGGGTGCCTTGGCGGAAGCGATGGACGTGCCGCCCTCCACCATGTCGCATCATCTGACGAAGCTGGAACAGGCAGGCCTCGCCACCTCCTGGCGCACCAGCCGCCTCATCCACTATGCCGCCGACTATGCCGGAATGCAGGGCTTGCTTGGCTTTCTGATGGCCGATTGCTGCCAGGGCGACCCGACGCTGTGCGCCGGCCTTCTTTCTTCCATTTCGTGCGACGCCGTTTCCGAAGGAGCCCCAGCATGACCGACAAAGTCTATAATGTCCTGTTCCTATGTACCGGCAATTCGGCCCGCTCGATCCTGGGCGAAGCGCTGATGAACAAACTCGGCGCGGGCCGCTTTCGCGCCTGGAGCGCCGGCAGCCAGCCCAAGGGCGCGGTTCATCCCATGGCCCTGTCCGTCCTGTCGGGGTTGGGGTTCGACACGGAGGGCATGCGCTCGAAAAGCTGGGACGAGTTCGCCGCGCCCGGTGCGCCGCAGTTCGATTTCATCTTCACCGTCTGCGACAATGCGGCGGGCGAGGCCTGCCCGGTGTGGATCGGCCACCCCATGACCGCCCATTGGGGCATCGAAGACTCGGCTGCTGTCGAAGGGGAGGGGCAGCGTGACGCCTTCCTGACCGCGCTGCGCTATCTGCGCAACCGCATCACGCTCTTCCTCGAACTGCCGCTCGACGCGCTGGATGCCATGGCGACGCAGCGCAGGCTCAAGGAAATCGGCCAAGGCGAGGGTGCCAGCGCCCAGGCAGGAGCCAACGCATGACCCACGACATCATCATCTATCATAACCCAGAATGCGGGACGTCGCGCAACACGCTGGCGATGATCCGCAATGCGGGCATCGAACCGCATGTGATCGAATATCTGAAAACCCCGCCGTCGCGCGCGCTGCTCGAAAGCCTGATTGCCCGCGCCGGGATGACGCCGCGCGCCCTGCTGCGCGAAAAGGGCACGCCCTTTGCCGAATTGGGGCTGGACGATGACAGCCTGTCCGACGCCGCACTGATCGACGCGATGATGGCGCATCCCATCCTCATCAACCGCCCGCTGGTGGTCTCGCCGCTGGGCGTCAAACTCTGCCGCCCGTCCGAAGCGGTGCTGGATATTCTCCCGGCGGCGCAGCAAGGCGCGTTCGCCAAGGAAGATGGCGAGCAGGTGGTCGACGCAACGGGCCAGCGCGCATGACCCTGACCGCATCCGATGCCAAAGGCGCATCCGCCTCGCCGCTTGGCCTGTTCGAACGATGGCTTTCGCTGTGGGTCGCGCTCGCGATCGCAGTCGGGATCGTGGCGGGCAATGCCGCGCCCGGTGCCTTCGCAATGCTCGCCGGGTTGGAAATAGCCTCGGTCAACCTGATCGTCGCGGTGCTGATCTGGGCGATGATCTATCCGATGATGGTCGGCGTCGATTTCGGCAGCATCCGCGACATCGGCCGCAAGCCGCGCGGCCTCATCATCACCATCGTCATCAACTGGCTGGTCAAGCCCTTCACCATGGCGGCGCTTGCCGTCCTGTTCTTCGACTATCTCTATAGCGACCTCATCCCCCGCAACGATGCCGACCAATATATTGCCGGGCTGATCCTGCTGGGCGCAGCGCCCTGCACGGCCATGGTGTTCGTCTGGTCGCAGATGACGCGCGGCGACCCGGCCTATACGCTGGTGCAGGTGTCGGTGAACGACCTTGTGATGATCGTCGCCTTCGCGCCCATCGTCGCGCTGCTGCT
Source organism: Sphingobium sp. KKT206 (assembly GCF_055640555.1). Lineage (NCBI taxonomy): Bacteria > Pseudomonadati > Pseudomonadota > Alphaproteobacteria > Sphingomonadales > Sphingobiaceae > Sphingobium > Sphingobium sp. KKT206. The sequence goes on along the minus strand of NZ_CM145764.1, from coordinate 2,292,492 downwards.
CGGCGTCACCGACATCGTGGTGCCGTGGGAAACGCTGCTGCTTTCCACTATGCTCTATGTCGTGATCCCGCTCGCGGCGGGGGCTTTGACCCGGCATCGGGTGATCGCCGCGCATGGCGGCAACGTGGCGGCGGTCGATGCCTTCACTTCCCGGCTCAAGCCCTGGTCGATCATCGGCCTGTTGGCGACGGTGGTGTTGCTCTTCGCCTTCCAGGCCGAAACCATCGTCGGGCAACCACTGCTGATCGCGCTGATCGCGGTGCCGATCATCCTCCAATCCTATGGCATTTTCGCGCTGGCCTATGCCTGGGCCTTCGCCTGGAAGGTGCCGCACCGGATCGCGGCCCCGTGCGCGCTGATCGGCACGTCCAACTTCTTCGAGCTGGCGGTCGCGGTCGCGATCGGGCTGTTCGGCCTGTCGAGCGGCGCGGCGTTGGCGACCGTCGTCGGCGTGCTGGTCGAAGTGCCGGTGATGCTCTCGCTGGTCGCCTTCGCCAACCGCACCCGGTCGCGCTTTGCGGAGGAGGCTGAGGCATGAGCGACACCCTGCCGTTCCATTATCTCCGCCCGCTGGCCGATGCCGACCATCTGCCCGCGCTGCACCCGGACTATGCGCATCGCCAACCCGCGCTGGGCTTAGGCGATCTCGACCCGCCGCCGCGCATCCTGCTGCTCTACGGATCGCTGCGCGAACGCTCCTATTCGCGCCTGGTGGTCGAGGAAGCCGCGCGCCTGCTCCAGTTTTTCGGCTGCGAAACCCGCATCTTCGACCCGCGCGACCTGCCGCTGCCCGATCAGGTCGCGGGCGACGATCATCCCGCCGTCCATGAACTGCGCGCCCATTCGCTGTGGTCGGAAGGGCAGATCTGGTGCAGCCCCGAACGCCATGGCCAGATTACCGGCATCATGAAGACGCAGGTCGACCATCTGCCGCTGGCCTATAAGGGGCTGCGCCCGACACAGGGGCGCACCCTGGCGGTGATGCAGGTGTCAGCCGGATCGCAATCCTTCAACAGTATCAACACGCTCCGCGTCCTTGGCCGCTGGATGCGGATGTTCACCATTCCCAACCAGTCCTCCGTCGCCAAGGCCTATGAAGAGTTCGACGAGGCCGGACGGATGAAGCCCTCCGCCTATTATGACCGCATCGTCGATGTGGTGGAGGAACTGGTCCGCTTCACCGTCCTGCTGCGGCCCCATGCCGAGCAACTGTTGGACCGCTATTCGGAGCGCAAGGAGCGCAACGAGCCGGTGGCGACCCATGTCGAAAAGGCCGGGCTGGCGACATCCGACTGACTCGTCGTCTGCGCCCTATCGCGCTTGCGCCGATCCGGCATCTTGGATAAGGCGACCGCATCCATTGGACCCGGCATTGTCGGGTGGCTCGGCCCGGCGCCTATCCCCGGGATAACCATTAGCGAATTTGGGCTTCGCTTTTCCGAGTTTTGAGCGTTTCCGCGCACACACGCGATGCCCCGCTAGCCAATCTAGGTTTTTTTGAATGCTGTCCATCGCCTCGCTGCAACGCGAATGGCTCGCCAATCCGCGCGCCGACATCCTCGCCGGGATCGTCGTCGCCCTGGCGCTGATCCCCGAAGCCATCGGCTTTTCCATCATCGCCGGCGTCGATCCGCGCGTCGGCCTCTATGCCTCCTTCTCCATCGCCTTCATCATCGCCTTCGTCGGCGGCCGCCCCGGCATGATCTCCGCCGCCACCGCCGCCGTCGCGGTGCTGGTGGTGCCGCTCGTGCGCGACCATGGCATCGATTTCCTATTTGCGGCCACCATATTGATGGGCATCATTCAGGTCGTCGCAGGTTTCCTGCGGCTCGACATGCTGATGCAATATGTCTCGCGCTCGGTCATCACTGGCTTCGTCAATGCGCTCGCGATCCTCATCTTCATCGCGCAATTGCCGCAGCTTGTGGGCGTGACCTGGGTCACCTATGCGATGGTCGCCGGTGGCCTTGCCATCATCTACCTCTTCCCGCGCCTCACCAGGGCCGTGCCCTCGCCGCTGGTCGCGATCGTCATCCTGACGATCCTGTCCATCTATGGCGGGCTGAATGTCAACACGGTGGGCGATATGGGCGAACTGCCCTCGACGCTCCCGGCCTTCCTCATCCCCAACGTCCCGCTGACGCTGGAAACGCTCCAGATCATCCTGCCCTATTCGCTGACCATGGCGGCCGTCGGCCTGCTGGAATCGATGATGACGGCGCAGATCGTCGATGACCTGACCGACACCGGTTCGGACAAGCGCCGCGAGATGAAGGGGCAGGGCATCGCCAATTTCGCCACTGGCTTCCTCGGCGGCATGGGCGGTTGCGCGATGATCGGCCAGTCTGTCATCAACGTGAAGTCGGGCGGATCGACCCGCTTGTCGACCCTCGTCGCGGGCACCTTCCTGCTGTTCCTGATCGTCGTGCTTGGTCCTCTGGTGGCCCAGATTCCGATGCCTGCATTGGTCGCGGTAATGATCATGGTGTCGATCGGCACGTTCAGCTGGCGCTCGATCAAGGATTTGCGCACCAATCCGTGGCAATCCTCGGTCGTCATGATCGCCACCGTCGTCATCGTCGTGTGGACGCATGACCTGGCGCAGGGCGTGCTGGCGGGCGTCATCCTGTCGGGACTGTTCTTCGCGAGCAAGGTCAAACGCCTGTTCACGGTCACGTCTGCGCTCTCTGCCGATGGCAAGGCGCGCACCTATCGCGTCGCGGGCCAGGTCTTCTTCGCCTCGTCGGACAGCTTCACCGCCGCCTTCGATTATAAGGAAGTTCTGGACCGCGTCGTGATCGATGTCAGCGACGCCCATTTTTGGGACATTTCGGCGATCGGCACGCTCGACAAGGCGATCCTGAAATTCCGCCGCGAAGGCACCGTGGTCGAGGTGATCGGCCTCAATGACGCCAGCGCCGCGATGGTCGAACGCTATGCCATGCACGACAAGCCGGGTGCGGACGCGCAACTCGGCGCGCATTGAGGAGAGACGCCATGACCAAGATACTCGCCTGTATCGACGCGTCGGCCTATGCGGCCAGCGTCGTAGACCTCGCCGCCTGGGCGTCCAAGCGCCTCGCCCTGCCGGTCGAACTGCTCCATGTCGTCCAGCGCCGCGATGCCGTGGCGCAGCGCCATGACCTCAGCGGCGCGATCGGCCTGGGAGCCAAGAGCGAATTGCTGGAGGAATTGACCCGGCTGGAGGAAGCCGACTCCCGGCTCCAGATCGAACGTGGCCGCATGCTGCTCGCCACGATGGCCAATCGGCTGCGCGCCGACGGGACCACCGCCATCGCGCCGCTCCACCGCCATGGCGGCATCGTCGAAACGATCATCGAGCGGGAAGAGGATGCTCGCGTCATTGTCATCGGCAAGCGCGGCGCGAGCCATGAATTTGCGACCGACCATATCGGATCGAAGATCGAGCGCGTCGTGCGCGCCAGCGCCAAACCGGTGCTGATCGCCTCGCGCACGGTCCAGGTGCCTCAATCCGTCGTTCTCGCCTATGACGGCAGCAAGCCCGCCGACCGCGCGCTGGAACGGGTCGCCAACTCGCCCCTGTTCGCCGGGATGCCGGTCCAGGTCGTGACGGTCGGCCCCGACGACGACAAGCATCGCGCGTTGCTCGACAAGGCGCGCACCGCTTTGTCAGCCAGCGCCTCCGTCACCTTGGCGATCCTGCCAGGCAAACCGGAAGATGCCATCGCCGAACGGATGGCAGCAATGCCACAAGCACTGCTGGTCATAGGCGCCTACGGCCACTTGCCGCTCCGCACCCTGATTGTCGGCAGTACCACCACCACCCTTATCCGCACCGTCCACGCGCCCGTGCTGCTGGTGCGATAAACTGCCCTTCGGCCTGATCTCACCCTCACGGGATCAGGCCGCCTTGCCCTTCAGTGCCTTCTGCCGCCGCCTCTGCACCGACGATCCGATCCCCATCGCCTCGCGATATTTGGCGACGGTGCGGCGGGCTATGTCCATGCCGCGCGCGCGCAGCAGCTCGACCAGCGTGTCGTCGGACAGGATCGCCTGGGGCTCTTCGGCCATGATCAGCGTCTTGATATGGCTCTTGACCGCTTCGGCCGAGACGGCGCCGTCGCCTTCCGCGTTCGACACGCCGCTGGTGAAGAAATATTTGAGTTCATACTGGCCGCGCGGGCAGGACAGATATTTGTTCGACGTCACCCGGCTGACCGTCGATTCATGCATTTTGATCGTGTCGGCGACGGTGCGCAGCGTCAGCGGCTTCAAATGCGCGACGCCCTTGCGGAAAAAATCCTCCTGGCAGCGGACGATCTCGCTCGCGACCTTGATGATGGTCTTCTGCCGCTGGTCGAGCGCCTTGACCAGCCAATTGGCGCTGGCCAGGCAATCGGCGAGCCACGCCTTGGCATTCTTGTCCTGCTTGCCGGTCGCCAGTTCGACATAATAGCTGCGGTTGACCAGCACGCGGGGCAGGGTGGCGCTGTTGACCTCGATGCTCCATCCTTCGGCGGTAGGGCGCACGAACAGGTCGGGCGTGACCGGCGCAGCGCGGTCGCTCGAAAATTTAAGGCCTGGCTTGGGGTCATAGCCGCGCAATTCGGCGATCATGTCGGCCATATCCTCCTCATCCACCCCGCAGATGCGGCGCAACTGGGGCAGCGCGCCCTTGGCCAGCAGGTCGAGATTGTCGATCAGGCGCGCGATGCAGGGGTCGTAGCGGTCGGCTTCCTTGGCCTGCAGCGCCAGGCATTCTGCCAGCGACCGCGCGCCGATGCCGGTCGGGTCGAAGCTGTGGATGACGCCCAGCACCCGTTCGACCTCGACCAGCGGCAGGCCCATCGCATGGGCGGTCTGCAACAGGTCCGCCTCCAGATAGCCGGCCTCGCTGATCTGGCCGATCAGTTGTGCCGCGACGATCAGGTCCACGCCCGACAGCGCGGCGCGCGCCTGATCCATCAAATGTTCCTGCAGGCTGGCACCGGGCGCAGCGAAACTGTCGAAGTCCGGCGCTTCGTCGCCATAGCCGCCCGTCATCGCGTCCATGCCGCCGCCACCGGCGCCGAGTGCGCTCGCCATCCGGTCGCCGGGGCCATCGTCGATGAACGTATCCGCGCCATGATCGACGTCGAGCGGGCTGTCCGCGCCGCCCAGCCCCTGCGCGATCAGATCGTCGCTCGCCCCGGTTTCGGCGGCCAGCGTCGGGCGCTCAAGCTCGCGGTCGATGCCGTCGGCAGGCGGGGGGGCATCATCGCCGCCACCCGATTCGAGCAGCGGATTCTTCTCCAGCTCGCCCGCGACGAACGCTTCGATCTCCAGATTGGACAGCGCCAGCAGCTTGATCGCCTGCTGCAACTGCGGCGTCATGACAAGCGACTGGCTCTGCCGAATGTCGAGGCGTGGGCCGAGCGCCATCAGGCAGCGCGCCTTGTGCTGGCGCACCACCGGCTCGCGCTCCCACCCGGACGCCCAGCCAGCCTATACTGTGGGAGGCCGGGTGGGGGTGCGGGCCGGTGCGGCTCAGAAAGAAAATGCCCCCGCTTCATCTTACATCACAACGAGAAATTCTCGCCGAGATACAGGCGGCGGACGTCGGCATTGGCGACCAGTTCGGTCGGGCTGCCGGTGAACAGCACTTGCCCGTCATAGATGATGCAGGCGCGATCGACGATTTCCAGCGTCTCGCGGACATTATGGTCAGTGATCAGCACGCCAATGCCGCGCGTCTTCAACTGCTTCACCAGGTCGCGAATGTCGGCAATCGATAGCGGATCAATGCCCGCAAACGGTTCGTCCAGCAGCACGATGGACGGATTGGCAGCCAGCGCGCGGGCAATCTCGCATCGGCGACGCTCGCCCCCCGACAGGGCCATCGCTGCCGAGTCGCGCAACCGGGTCAGGCCGAATTCGTCGAGCAATTGTTCCAGCCGCGCGGCGCGCGATGCCTTGTCGGGCTCCGCCATTTCCAGCACCGCGCTGATATTCTGCGCGACGGTCAAGCCACGAAAGATCGAGGTTTCCTGCGGCAGATAGCCAAGGCCCAAAATCGCGCGGCGATACATGGGCAGGCTGGTGATATCCTGCCCGTCTAGCAGCACGCGGCCGCGATCGGGCCGGACGAGGCCCATGACCGAATAGAAACAGGTCGTCTTGCCCGCGCCATTGGGGCCAAGCAGTCCGACGACTTCGCCCTTGCCGACGGTCAGCGACACGTCCGACAACACCACGCGATTGTCGTAGCTTTTGGCGATCGAGATGACCGACAGGCCATCGCCCAGCTCGTGCGGGACGGGAGGGCGAGGGGCGGCGGGCCGTTCCTGGGTGGTGACGTCGTGCATGGGTCCATCCTTGCGGCCGGACGGCGAACCGCCCGCACCAGTTGGCATCCTTTGTGCATGGGATCGCCGCCGGGGCAAGGGGAAAATGGCGCGATGGTCGCACCCTCCACCCTCGCTCCAAACAAAAATGGCGGTCGTTCCGGGGTTGGAGAGGAACCCGGAACGACCGCCATATCATGGAGCGCAGCGAGGAGACGCTGCGCTCCATGGGCACTCACTTGAAGGTGTAGCGGACACCCAGCGCGAAGGTGCGCGAGAGCAGGGTGGTGCCGAGGTTGAACTGTTCCGGCCCGCCGACATCTTCGAACTTATAATAGGTTTGCTGCTTGGACTTGGTGAGGTTCACCGCGTCGAAGGTGACGCCCAGGCGATCGTTGACGTTCCAGGTCAGCTGGAGATCCAGGCTCTTTTCCGGGTTGCGCCATACGCCGATCGGGTTGGCGAACAGGCGCGCTTCATTGTTCGCCAGGAACTCCTTGCGCCAGATATAGGACAGGCGAGCGCCGATCGGGCCGTTGTCATAGGCGAGCGTCGCATTGTAGCTGAGGTCCGACACGCCGAAGAAGGCCGATGTCGCCTGACCGGTAATGTTGCCCGCCGAGTCCGAAAGCGGAATATTCTGCTTGGAGTCGAGGATCGTCACGCTGCCCACAAAGCCAAGACCGTTGAGCGGACCGGGCAGATAGGTAGGGAAGTAGGTCAGACCCAGCTCCACGCCCTTGAGCACGCCGTCCGATGCGTTGACCGGCCGGGTGATGGCGAAGTTGTTGGTCGCACCCGCTTCGATGCCGTTGTTGGGAATGAACTCCTGGATCGTCAGCGGCACCACCAGACCCTGGATTTCGCGGCGGAAGGCCGTCGCGGTGATTGCGCTGTTGCGATCGAAATACCATTCTACCGCCACGTCGAAATTCTTCGAATGGGTGGGGGCCAGGTCGGCTGTGCCTGCGGTGCCGCTGCCGTAACCCAGGTTTGTCAGATCGCCAGTCAAATTATAATTGGGGTTGATGTCACCAAAATTGGGGCGACGCAGGGTTTCGCCATAGTTGAAGCGCAGGCGCAGATTGTCGAAAATCTCATAGCGTGCAGTGAAGCTCGGCAGCCAGCGATCCGACCCGGACGAGACGCTGGTCTGCGCTCCCGCATTATAGCGGTCGAAGAAATTATAATCGGTGTCGACGGTCACATAACGCGCACCAGCTTGCAATTTCAGCGGGCGGCCAAAGATCGAAATCTCGCCATCGGCCTGCAGATACATGGCGATGGTGCTTTCATCGATGTCGAAGGTCTTCTGCAACGACAACTGGTCGGATGTGGGCAGTCCATAAAGACCGCGCACCGTATCGGCATTGGCGTTCAGCCAATAGCCGTTGGCCAGCGTCCAGCTGGTCGGCACGTCGGCGCGACCCTGGTAGAAGTCCTTATTAGTAAAAGCCGCATCTTCGCCCAGGCCCGCAAGCGTAGTAGCTGTGAGCGGGCCAACCCGGTCCTGAGTCCGCAGAGCGGTGGAGGCCCGGCGCTGGTCGATGCGGATACCGCCCTTGATCTGGCGGATGAAGCCTTCGTCCCAGGTGTAATAGCCATCGAGCGTGCCGGTGATGGCGCTGCCCTTGTCGCGGTTGGCGTTGTCATAGAACTCCGCGACATTCCATTTGCTTGTATCGTTCAGCAGGCTGTCGTCATCGAAATGATAGGACGGAATGCCACCACCGGCGTTAAAATCCACGTCAATCGAATTGGCCAAACGGGTCGTACGCATGGCGATGAAAGATGTTTTTACCTTGCTAGTCTGATATGCGATGTCGCCGATGATCTTACCGCGATCACCTAGATCCCACTTGCCGTTGAGGGCATATACGAAGCTGTCGGTCTTGCTCTTGGTGAAGTCGCCACTGTTGAAGCCGAACACATTGCCAACTCCAGTACGGGATTTGACGATGTTTGTGCCGTCATACAATTCCACCGTGCCGGGGCTGCCGCAGCAGTCAACGAAGCTGAACTGCAGGCTGTTGAAGGTCTCACCACGGAAGCCAGCGTAGAATACTTCGGCGGTATATACTGAACTGCTATTGGGAGCCCACTGCAGCGCGACATTAAAAGAGGGACGCTCGCGCTTGCCGTAAAGATCAGAGCTGAACGCCGCATCCCGCGACAGATAATAAGGCGTATCTACACCGTTGATGTTCAGCGTAGAACCTGATGCGGTAGCCAAGCCACGGTCAAGGCCAGGTGTCCAGTTGACGTTGTCAGGGCCGGGGAAGATGCGCTGTAGCGGAGCCAAGCCGGAACCAGCCGCCGGCGTTTCCGTTGCAAACGGTACAAGCGCGCCCGCCGTGACGGTTTGGTCGCGGAATTTGGTGCGGGTGTAGCTGCCGTTCACCAAGATGCCGATGTCGCCGATACCGGTTTCCCAGCGATCGCTGACCAGCAGCGCGACGTTTGGATTATAGGTGTCGGCCTGCTCGTTATAAATACCGCGCGCGAGGCCCGAAATGGCGAAGCCGTCAAAGTCGAACGGGCGTCGCGTCTGGACGTCGACCTGACCAGCCAGACCGGTTTCGATCTGGTCCGCCGAGCGGGTCTTGTAGATATCGACGCGGTTGACGAGGTTGGCCGAAATATCCTGCAACGAAAAGGACTGACCGGTCGAAGTGAAGATGTTGCGGCCGTTGAGCGTGGTCAATGCGTCGGGCAGGCCACGGATCGAAATGCCAGCCGCTTCGCCGCCGGTGCGGTTGGTGACCTGCACGCCGGTCACGCGCTGCAGCGCTTCGATGACATTATTGTCGGGCAATTTGCCGACATCTTCCGACACGATCGAATCGACAATCTGGGTCGATTCCCGGCGCACGTTGAGCGCGCCGACGATCGAGGCGCGGACGCCGGTCACGACGATGTCGGCGACATCGTCTTCGGGCGCAGCCTGCGGCGTTGCGGGGGCGGTTTGGGCCTGGGCAGCGCCCGCCAGCATCAGCGCGAAGAGCGATGCGGAACCCATTACGATCGGCTTGAGGGCCATGTCAGATATCCTCCCTGGAGCTGGCCCTTGGCCATGCGTGAATTACTCGGACTAATTATTGCTCCGACAAATGAATCGCAAGCGGAAAATGAGGGCGTCGCGACACGAATGTCCGGCGCTAGTTACATTATTGCCACAGGCCGCGAGCTATCGGGGGCCGATCGGATACCCGAATAAGCGAAGGGGCCAGTCTCCTGCTGGAAACCGGCCCCTGGCACCGTCTATTTGTCAGACATATTACAAAATGTCAGTCCGCGCGCCAATAGGCCGTAGCGTCACGGCTTGGCACCAGCCGCAGCTGATCGCCCACGGTGCCGATCGCCTGGCCCGGCGCGGAGATGGCGACGAAGCGCAGCGCGTCGCTGCCCTTCTCCTCGAACCGCACGAACTGGCTGCGCAGCGCGAAATCGGCGCTCTTGCTGTCCTTCTCCAGGCTGATCGACCCATCCTTGGCCGCGACCAGATAATGATCGGGCATCAATATGGGGGACAGCATGATGCTCTTGGCCCCGGCACGGCCGGGCGACTGGCGGAACTGCGTCTGGGGCAGGGCCGGGTTGCCCGCGACCAGGCGGGTGCCGTCATGCGCCATCAGCCGCTTGGGGTCGGCCGCCGCGATGAAGCGTTCGGGCAGCGGGCCATTGCCCACCGGCACGCCGAAATCGGGCGTGCCATCAGCGGTATAATAGAGCCGCTGGACGCGGGTATGGCGGTCGGGGTTGAGCAGCGGATCGCCCTGGATCGTCTCATAGTCGCGCCCATGATAGACCAGGATGTCCCGGCCCTGCTCGTCCACGGTGAAGCTGTTGTGGCCCGGCCCATAGACGCTCGTCGCCGCGTTGGTGACGAACACCGGCTGCGGCGATTTGACCCAGCTCTTGGCGTCCAGCAGGTCGGCATTCTCGTCTGCCGTCAACAGCCCCAGGCAATAGCGCGCATCGGTCGCGCTCGCCGAATAGGTCATGAACAGGCGACCATTGCGATGCAGGATGGCAGGCGCTTCGGCGACCTTGTAGCCACGGATTTCCCAATCCAGAGTCGGCACGGCGATCCGCGTCGCCTTGCCCAGCTTGAGCGCCGATTCCAGCTTGGCGATGTACAGGTTGCTGTTCGTTTCGATGCCCGGCTCGCGCTGCGCCCACGCCATGTAGCGCGTGCCCTTATGCGTGAAGATGGTCGAATCGAGGTTGAAACTGTCCCAGGGCGTCTGCAATTCGCCCAGCACGCTCCATTTGCCTGTCATCGGGTCGGGGCCGTCGCACACCACCGCATAGGTGCGGATGCGGAACACATCCTCGCCGCCGCCGCTCGGACCAGCGGCGAAATAGACGATCCACTTGCCGTCCACCATATGCAGTTCGGGCGCCCACAGGAAGCCCGACATCGGGCCGCTCTTTTCATGCCGCCACAGCACCACTTCGGTCGCGGTGGCCAGGCCCGCGATCGTCTTCGACCGACGCAGCACCAGCCGGTCATACTCGGGAACCGACCCGGTCATATAATAATAGCCATCGTCATGGCGGAAGATCTGCGCGTCGGCGCGCTGCTTGATCAGCGGGTTGACCGGCACGGGGCCGTCAGCGGTCGGTGCAACGGGTATGGCACCCAGCTTGCCGCAGGCGGCCGGCAGTATCGCGGCACCGGCCAGGAAGAGACGGCGGTTGATGTGGTTCATAGAGTCGTTTCCTCAATAATCTGCGACGGGCCAGCCGTCCGCGCCCCAGCGCACCGGCGCGATGCGCAGGGTGGGGGCACCGTCGGCCTGCTTGTCATAGGCGTGGTAGACGACATAATCTTTGCCGTCCTTATCGTGCAGCCATCCGGCGTGGCCTGGGCCGCGGAAACGCTGCTGCTCCTGCAAATCCGCGCGCAGGAAGATGGTGCCGCCACCCTCCATCATCGCACTGCCATCCTTGCCGAGATACGGCCCGGTGATGTCCTTGGACCGGCCTATCACGGTATAATAGGTGCTGTTCACGCCCTTGCAGCAATAGTCGTAGGACGCCATCAGCCAATAATAGCCGCCATGATCGACGATGAAGGGCGCTTCGACAGGAGCAGGACCGCCAGCCGGGGCCGCGCGGCGTGCGATCGACACGGGCTTGGCCTTCGCATCCTTGGGCTTGCCGCTCTTGGGGTCCAGCTCGAACAATTTGAGGCCGGTCCAAAAGCTGCCGAGCGAGAGCCAGTGGCGGCCTTCGCGGTCGATGATGAAATTGGGATCGATGGCGTTATAATCATCGTCCTTGGTGGACATGACGACCATGCCTTCGTCGCGCCATTTGAAATCGGGCGACTTGGGGTCGAGCGTCGGACTGGTGGCCAGGCCGATCGCCGAGCGGTTCGATCCAAAGGTCGAGACGGAGTAATAGAGCCGGTAGCGGCCATCCACGAAGCTGATGTCGGGCGCCCACATGCCATCGCTGCCAGGGATCGCCTGCTTCGCCCAGTCGGGCAGTGCAGTGAACACCGGCGGCCCGGCCGTCCAGCGCACAAGGTCGGGTGAAGTGCGCGTTTCGATCAGCCGCTGGCCATGGCCAGTGCCGAACACATGATAGACATCGCCCTGCCGGATGATCACCGGATCATGGGTAGGGGCGAGGTCGCCGGTCAGGCGGCTGTTGAGCGTAGGCGCGCTCGGCGAGGTAGCGGCGGGCTGGGCGACGGCCGGGCCGGCAAGGCTGAGCAGGGTTGCGCTCGCCAGTGTCGCGATATGTCGCAAAACCATGCATCTTCTCCTGAAATGTTCCCCGGCGCAGGCCGGGGTCCAGTTCCAACGGTTGATCTGGACCCCGGCCTGCGCCGGGGAACAGCTTAGTTATTGCAGGTCCAGCACCACCACCGACATCGGCGGCAAGGTGACGGTCAGCGTCCCGCCATTCACCTGCGCGCCGGTGAAGGCGGCGGGCTTGACGGTTTCGGGCGCGTCGAACGTGTTGTGCGCGTTCATCACGCCAGCGGTCAGGACGCGGCCCGATACCGTTCCGGCGGTCAGGCCGTCGAGCTTGACGGTCACCGTGTTGGGCTGGGTGGGATCGAGGTTGGACAGGCCGACATGGACCTTGCCATCCTTGCCCCGCACCGCAGACCCGCTGACCGCGGGCATCACGAACTGGTCCTTATTATACCAGGGCGTGTCGATGCTGATCGGCAGGACCGTCGCATCCTGCCAGGGCTTGTACATTTCGAACACATGATAGGTGGGGGTCAGCACCATCTTCTTGCCGTCGGTCAGGATCATCGCCTGCAGCACGTTCACCATCTGGGCGATGGCGCTCATCTTCACCCGGTCGGCATGTTTGGCGAAGATGTCGAGATGGATGGATGCGACCAGCGCATCGCGCAGCGTATTCTGCTGACGCAGGAAGCCGGGATGCGTGCCGGGGTCTTGCGCATACCAGGTGCCCCATTCGTCCACCGCCAGGAAGACGCGCTTCTTGGGATCATATTTGTCCATGATGGCGGTATGCTTGGTGATCAGCTCATCCATATGGACGGCCTTGGCCAGCGTGTCGGCCCACAAAGTCTCGTCGAAATTCACCGGGTCCGCCTTGGGTGGCCAGCCACCCTGGGGCAGGGTGTAATAATGGAGCGAAACGGCGTCGAGCTGATCGCCCGCCTCCCGCATCATCACCTCGGTCCAGTTATAATCATCGACATTGGCACCCGCCGCGATCTTGAGGATCTTGGTGCCGGCAGGCGCCTTGATGAAGGTGGCATAGCGGCGCGTCACGTCGGCGGCATATTCGGCGCGCATATTGCCGCCACAGCCCCACAGCTCGTTGCCGATGCCGAAATAGGGAACCGCCCAGGGTTCCTTATGCCCGTTCTTGGCGCGCTCGTCGGCCAAGGTGCCGGCGGGCGAGGTCATATATTCGACCCACTCGCCCATTTCCTGCGGGCTGCCATTGCCGACATTGCCCGCGACATAGGCCTCCGCGCCGATCTGGCGGATCAGTTCGAAAAATTCATGGGTGCCGACCGTATTGGGTTCGGTCACGCCGCCCCAATGGGTGTTGATCTTGACCGGGCGCTTGGCCTTCCCGCCAATGCCTTCCCGCCAATGATATTCATCGGCAAAGCAACCGCCCGGCCAGCGCACGACGGGCACCGACAGGTTCTTGAGCGCGGAGATCACATCGTTGCGAAAGCCGTTGGTGTTGGGGATCGACTTGTCGTTGCCGACCCACAGCCCGCCATAAATGCCATTGCCCAGATGTTCGGCAAATTGGGTGAAGATACGCTTGTCATAGACCGGGCCGGGCGTTGCGGCATTGATCGTCGCGGTGGTCGGCTTGCCGTTGGTGTCGGCCAGCGCACTGGTCGTCAGGGCACTGGCGCAAAGCAGCAGTGCGGCGGTGGTACGGCGCAGGGTTTTTATCATGTCGTCCTCTCCCATGTGGAAATCAGTCGTGAAAAGCGTCGGTCGGTTCGCGGCGGCCGCGCAGGAAGGCGTCGGCGACCAGCCGCAATGGGCTGGTATCGACATCGCTGCGCCCACCCCGGATCAGCGTGGCAAAACGGCTGTAGAGCCCTGGATATTCGACATCCTCGCCATGTTCGGTGCCGCTGGGCAGCGTCAGCACCGCGCCGCCATGCGCCAGTTTCAGCGTACCCGCATCGGTGTCGATGATGATGTCCCAGCTTTGCGGGCCGGTCTGCCGCCAGTCGAGGTCCATGTGGATCGGCGCGCCGCCGGTATCGCGGAAATGCAGGTCGGCCGCGATCGGCGCAGCGCGATTTTCCGGCAGCACCAATGTCGCTTCCTTCAGGAAGAAGGGGCGCGGCAGGATATGGGTGACGATCGAAAGCGCATTGATCCCCGGATCGAACACGCCAAGCCCGCCCGGCTGCCAGATCCACGCCTGACCCGGATGCCATACGCGCACATCCTCGCGCCAGACGATCGACACTTTCTCGATTTTCCGCTCGGACAGCCAGGCGCGGGCCGGGGCGACCCCCGCCGCGAACCGACTGTGCCAGGCGGCGAACAGGGTCGCATCGACCTTGTCCGCCTGCACTTTCAGCGCCTCGACCTCCGCCAGCGTCGCGCCGGGGGGCTTTTCCAGAAAGACGTGGATGCCCTTGGCCAGGGCCTGCGCCGCCAGATCATAGCGAACCTGCGGCGGGGTGCAGAGCGCCACCGCGTCGACCGCCGGACCCTCGGCCAGCAGCGCGTCGAGGCTGGCCAGATGCGGCACCCCCGTCAGCCCGGCATCATGCGGACTGACGGTGGCGGCCAGGCTGAACGCGCTATTGCCCCGGATCGCCGGGACATGCTGGTCACGCGCGATCTTGCCGATGCCGATGATCGCGATACGGATCGGGTCCATCGCTTCAGAGCGCCTTGACGGCCACTTCCTGCGGCGCGGCGCGCGTCAGCACATTGCGCACCGGCAGGGTGAAGGGCGCGGCGAGGATTTCGAACACATCGCCTTCTTGGGCTGCGATGCCGTCGCTGAACGACAGGGTCGCGGTGCCAAAGAAATGGACATGGACGTCGCCCGCGCGACGGAACAGATCATATTTGAAATGATGATGTTCCAGGTTCGCGAAGCTGTGCGACATATTCCCTTCGCCCGACAGGAACGGCTTTTCCCAGATCGTCGCGCCGTCGCGCAGGATGCGGCTCGAACCCTCGATATGCTCCGGCGGTTCGCCGACCAGCAGTTCGGGGCCAAGCGCGGCCTGGCGCAGCTTGGAGTGGGCCAGCCACAGATAATTGTGCCGCTCGGTCACATGGTCGGAAAACTCGTTGGCGAGCGCGAGGCCGAGGCGATAGGGCGTGCCATCCTCGCCGATGATGTAGATGCCGGCCAATTCGGGTTCCTCGCCGCCATCCTTGGCAAAGGCGGGCATGGTCAGCGGATCGGTCGGGCCGACCAGTTGCGACCCGTCGCCCTTGTAGAACCATTCGGGCTGCTGTCCCGTCTCGCCGGGGGCAGGCTTGCCGCCTTCCAGGCCTTCCAGGAACATCCGCATCGAATCGGTCTGCTTTTCGACAGCCGCCGCCTCGCGGTGCATCTTGTCGCGCCCTTCGGCGGAACCAAGATGGGTCAGGCCGGTGCCGGTTAGCAGGACATGCGCGTCATCGTCATGGTCGATCGGCGCGAGCAGGCGGCCCGCTTCGAATTCGGCGGCGATGTCCACCGCGTCGCCCTTGGGCGCGGCGGCCACGGCGGCGGTCAGGCTGATGCCCTGCGCGATGGCATGCAGCGCCAAAGCGCGGATCGAGGTGAAGCCGACCACGAAGGCCGCGCTGTCGCCTTGCGCGGCGATAACGCCCCGTTCGCCGCTTTGGGCACGGTGCTGCAACAGGCGCAATGTCATGAAAATCTCTCCTCCCGCGCGCCACTGACGGCGCTGAACGCTTGCCGAAGACACGCCATCGTCCACCTCGACCAAAGCCGGGGCGGCAGTGAATCTCCGAATTACTCCGACATATTACAGGAAGATGGTAATGGCAATGCTTGTATTATAGACGGAGTTGTGCCTGATAGTTGGGGGGCGAGAGGAGCAGGAATGGCGAAGGAAGATCCGTCTTTGCACGGGGATGAGGCGGAGACGGGCGCATCGGCGAAGATTGCGCGTGGCCCCGGCAGGCGGTTGCACGGCGCGATCGCGCACAAACTCGGCACGGCCATCTTGTCCGGCCAATATGCCCCCGGTGACGTCCTGTCGGGCGAAGTCGCCTTTGCCGAGGAACTGGAAGTCTCGCGCAGCGCCTATCGCGAAGCGATCCAGGTGCTGACCGCCAAGGGGCTGGTGGAAAGCCGCCCCAAGGCCGGAACGCGCGTCCTGCCGCGCACCCGCTGGAACCTGCTCGATCCCGAAGTCCTCGCCTGGGCGTTCGCCGGAGAACCGGATATTCAGTTCGTGCGCGACCTGTTCGAACTGCGCGCCATCGTCGAACCGGCGGCGGCCAGGCTCGCGGCACAGCGGCGCGACAAGGAAGATCTGCGGATCATGAAGGACGCGCTTGCCGCGATGCGCCGCCACACGCTGGCCACTGAACTCGGCCGCGCGGCCGACCGCGATTTCCATAACGCCATCCTGAACGCGACCCGCAACGACGCGCTGCAGGTGCTGTCCGCCAGCATCGGCGCGGCGGTCAACTGGACCACGCAATATAAGCAACGCGCCCGCGCCCTGCCGCGCAACCCCATCCCCGACCATGTCCGCGTCTATGACGCGATCGCCGCCGGCGACACGGCGGCTGCGGCCGAGGCGATGGGGGTGCTGGTCGACCTCGCACTGGAAGACACCGCCAGCGCGATGGGCGGCTAAAATCAAGTGCTCCTGCGAAAGCAGGAGCCCAGTGTCGAACGTCATGCCCTGCCGCCCTGGGCTCCTGCTTTCGCAGGAGCATGAACCACATGAAAAAGGCCGGAGCGGACATCCCGCTCCGGCCTTTTCAGCGCCTCATGTGCAACCCTGGCCTTATTCCGCCACGGCCTGTTGATCGGGCAGGGCGTTCGTCACCTTCGACCCCCACAGCGCGTAGAACAGGATATATAGCTCGCACGCGGCGGTCAGCAGGAACGACCATTGCAGGCCATATTCGTCCGCCAGCCAGCCCTGCACCACCACCAGCGCGCCACCGGCGATCGCCATGATCAGCAGGCCCGAACCTTCTTCGGTCAACGGCCCCAGGCCCTTGATGCCGAGCGTGAAGATCGTCGGGAACATGATCGAATGAAACAGGCCGACCAGGATCAGTGCCCACATCGCGACCGGCCCCGTGGTGAACACCGTGATCAGCATGACGATGAACGCGCCGATCGAGAAGGCCGCCAGCACATGGCCCGCATCGAATTTCTGCATGATCGCAGCGCCCAGGAAGCGGCCGATCATCATGCCCGCCCATAGGAAGGTCAGATAGCGCCCGGCCTGTTCATAGGTCAGGTTGGCGATATCAGGCTGGCTGACGAAATTGATGAACAGGTTGGCGACACCGATTTCCGCGATCAGATAGATGAAGATCGCGGGCACGCCCCACACCAGATTGCGGTGGTTCCAGAGCGAATGTTTCTTGCGCTCTTCCTTGCTGTGGCGTGACGTCGCATTGCCCATGGCGGGCAGGGGGAAGCGGGCGATGATCACCGCCAGCACCACCAATATGACGGCGACGATGATATAGGGCAGGATCACCGACTGCGCATCGGCCAGCCGTTCGGCCTGCGTCAGCACCGTGCCGGTTTCGGCCGTGCCACCCTTGGACCGGCCCAGGATCAGATAGGCCCCGAACAGCGGCGCGAGCATCGTGCCCGCCGAGTTCATCGCCTGCACCAGATTAAGGCGCGAGGAGGCGGTTTCGGGCTTGCCGACGACTGCGACATAGGGGTTGGCTGCAACCTGCAGCAGGGTGATGCCGCTCGCGATCACGAACAGCATCAGCAGCGTGACGCCGTAGGAGGGGATCGATGCCGCCAGCGTCATGCCCAGCGCACCGGCCGCCATGACGAGCAGACCCACCACCAGCGATTTCTGATAACCGACCCGCTCGATCAGCTTGGCCGACGGGATCGACGCGACGAAATAGGCGATGAACCACACCGATTCGATCAACGTCGTCTGGGTGTAGCTCAAATCAAACACGCTGCGCAGATGCGGCAGCAGCGTGTTGTTGATGACAGTAATGAAGCCCCACATGAAGAAGAGGCTGGCGAGCAGGCCCAGCGCCGGGCCATAGCGCGTTGCGGGATTATGCGTCGCGGTGACGCCCGCGCCTGATGTTACGGGTCCTGCCATCCATCCTTCTCCACTGCATTTCCGGGGACGGGCGACCCGGATAGGGGTTGCGCCCGCTTATTTTGTCGGAGTATATTCCCCGAAACCGCGCGTCAATGGGCGGTCGGTATCGGGAGGAAGTCCATGCAAAAGGTCATCATCAAAACAGCGCTGTCATACGCATTGGCCATGGCGCTGACAAGCACGGCGGCGCTGGCCGCCGACGCCAGCCGCGCGCCCGCAGGCACGCTGGCGGACGGTACGGCGGTGGAAACGATCACGCTGACCAACGGTGCGGGCGTATCGGCCAAGATCCTGACCTATGGCGCGACGCTCCAGTCGCTGTCGGGGCCGGACAAGGATGGCAAGATCGCCGACGTGCTGCTCGGCTATGATGACCTCAAGGGCTATGTCGACCATCCCAATTATTTCGGTGTGACCGTGGGCCGCTATGCCAATCGCATCGCGGGCGGCACCTTCAAGCTGGGCGACACCAGCTATCAACTCCCGCTCAACGACAAGACCAATTCGCTGCACGGCGGCGACAAGGGCTTCGACAAGCTGCCCTGGAAGGTCGTGTCGGTAAAGAGCGGCCCGACCGCCACCGTGGTCCTGTCCCTCGTCAGCGCCGATGGCGATTCGGGCTATCCCGGCAAGCTCGACACGACCGTCACTTACACGCTCGACGAAGCGGGCAATCTGGGCATCGTCTTCGCCGCCAAGACCGACAAGCCCACCATCGTCAACATGACCAACCACGCGATCTTCAACCTCGCCGGTGAAGGATCGCCCGATGGCGCGCTCGGCCATATGCTGACGATTCCGGCCAAGGCCTATACGCCGGTGGATGAAAAGCTGATCCCGACCGGCGAATTGAAGCCGGTGGACGGCGGCGTGTTCGATTTCCGCGCGCCCCGCCGCGTCGCCGATGGTATTCGCGACGGGCGTGACCAGCAAATCGTCTATGGCCGCGGCTATGACCATAATTGGGCGCTCGACAAGGGCGCGACCAAGGCACCCGAACTGGCCGCGCGGCTGGAAGATCCGGTGTCGGGTCGGGTGCTCGAAGTGCTGACCACCGAACCCGGCGTGCAATTCTATGCCGGCAATTTCCTCGACGGCACATTGGTCGGCAAGGGCGGTCATCTCTACCGCATGGGCGATGGCATCGCGCTGGAGCCGCAAAAATTCCCCGATGCGCCCAACAAGCCCGCTTTCCTGTCGGCGCAGGTCGATCCCGGCAAGCCCTATCGTCATGCGATGGTCTATCGGCTGTCGGTCAAGCGCTGATGACGGCCTGGCGTCTGATCGAACGCGACGTTGCCGACACGCTGGGCGAAGGCACGCTCTGGTCGGCGCGCGATAATGCGGTCTATTGGGTCGACATATTGGCCCCGGCGCTCAACCGGCTGTCCCTTGCGGACGGCACGGTCGAGCGCTGGGCCATGCCCGAACCGCTCGGCTGGGTGGTGGAACGCGAAAGGGGCGGCTTTGTCGGCGGCTTCCAGAGCGGCTTTGCCGACATCCGCCTCGATCCGCTGACGATCACGCCCTTCGGCGACCCCGAACCGCATTTTCCTGGCAATCGCATGAACGATGGCAAGGCGGATGCGCAGGGGCATATCTGGTGCGGCACGATGGACATGGTCGAGGAGCATGATCGCGGTTCGCTCTACCGGCTCGCACCCGACCGCAGCTGGAGCGTGATCGACGCCGACTATCGCGTCCCCAATGGTCCCGCCTTCTCGCCCTGCGGCCGCTGGCTCTATCATAGCGACACCGCCAAGCGGCAAATGTATCGCTTCGCCCGAACGGCGGAGGGCGCGACCGATCGCCAGCCCTTTATCCGTTTTGCCGAGGAATATGGCTATCCCGACGGCATGACCGTAGATGCCGACGGCCATATCTGGGTTGCCCATTGGGGTGGCGGGCGGGTGAGCCGTTTCACCCCCGACGGCGTGCTGGACCGATCAATCGCGCTGCCCGCGCGGCAGGTGACCAATATCTGCTTTGGCGGGGCCGATCTCGACCGCATGTTCGTCAGTTCGGCGACCATCGGGCTGGACAATGCCACGCCGCACGACGGCGGCTTCTTCGAAGTCGATTGCGGCGTGCGCGGCCTGCCGACCCACCAATATGCAGGCTGACGCCTAGAGCATGATGATTTTAAGTCGCATCACTCCGTTCGCCCTGAGTAGGGGCTGAGCTTGTCGAAGACCCGTATCGAAGGGTCGGCTGCGCTTATATCCTTCGATACGCCATTTCGACTTCGCTCAATGGCTACTCAGGACGAACGGTTCTGAGTAAAGTTATCACGCTTGTCTTATGACTTTGTGGTCCGTTCGGGTCAGGATGCGATGTCCGGTCCGGGGTGGCCACCCCGGACCGGACGGAAGGGGACGGATCGCAAAACCGCTGGTCGTGAAGGGACCGGGTTAGAGTAGGATCGCCCCTTTCTTTTTCATCAGGCCCGAACGGATACCGGGGCTTTTAAGGCCCGGATGACAAGCATGGGACAGCGAAAAAGATGAGCAACTCTCTACCACAAACCATCGGCATCGACATCTCCAAAGCGACGTTGGACTGCTATGTCCATCCCATCGGGATCGAGCGCCAGTTCCCCAACACCACCAAGGGCCACAAGACCCTGATCGCATGGGCCGGGCAATGGGAGGTCGAGCGGATCGCCTATGAGGCTACCGGCATCTACCACCGCGCGCTGGAGGTCGCGCTCGGCCATATGCCCTGCGTCAAGCTCAACCCGGAACGGGCAAGGCGCTTCGCTCAGGCGACAGGCACGCTCGCCAAGACCGATCGCATCGACGCCAGGCTGCTCGCACGGATGGCGGTGACGCTGAAACCCCCGGTCAGGCCCGCCCGAAGCCCGCAGCAGAACCAACTGGCCGAACTCGTCAACGCCCGCGATGGTCTGGTGCGTGATCGCACCGCGCTCAAAAACCGCGAAAAGAACCTCACCGTCACGCTGCTTAAGCGCCAGTGCAGCCAACGGCTCGAACAGATCGCTCGCCACATCGCTGCGCTCGACGCTGAAATCGCGGCCGTCATTGCCGCAGATGAAAAGCTCGTCCGGCGCCACCACATTCTCACCAGCATCGCTGGCCTCGGCACACTCACCGCCAACCAGATCATCGCCACCATGCCCGAACTCGGATCGCTCGATAACAAGCAGGCTGCCTCGCTCGCCGGACTTGCCCCGGTCGCGCGCCAGTCCGGCCAATGGAAAGGCAAAAGCTTCATCCGCGGCGGTAGGGCCAATGTCCGACAGGCTCTCTACATGCCTGCTCTGGTCGCCGCCCGATTCAATCCAAACCTCAAGGCCAAATACCAGCAGCTCATCGCTGCCGGAAAACCCGCCAAAATCGCCATCACAGCCATCATGCGAAAGCTCATCGTCACCGCAAATGCGCTACTCAGGGCAGATCGTCTCTGGACCACAGCATGCGCTTGACCATCACGGATACTCTAAAGAGCGCGCGCAAAGGGGCTTGCGGCGCGCCGAAGAATCTGTTTTATGGCGCGAGACAGCGTTGTCATACCTCTCCAAAGTGAGGCAGCGCTGCAATCCCGGACGGCCCGCTACGGCGAACTGCACGCGCCATGGGTCGTCCGGGACGACTTTTCCCTTATCGCTGCGTCAATTTCGCCAGGCCCCGGCGCGCCATGGGCATGGTCAGCATCGTGCTGCCGATCGCCATCAGCAACAGCGCGGTAAAGCTGGTCCCGGTGATAATTTGCCGATCGAGCAGGATGTTGGCGAAGATGATCATGATCAGTGCCTTGGTCTGTAGCAGCCAGCCGATCACCCCGGCCTCGCCCTTGGGCCAGCCCAGGATTCGCCCGGCCAGCGCCACCCCGGCCAGCTTGCCGACGACGGCGGCGGCCAGCAGCAGCAATGCCCCGCCGATCACCTCGAACCCGCCCATATCCCATTGGGTGCGCAACCCTGTGCTCAGGAAAAAGACCGGCATCACCGTCAACAGCATATGATCGCGCAGCATATCCATCTGCGCTTCGTCGAACCATTGCTTGTCCAAAATCGCGCCCGCCAGGAAGGCGCCGACCATGAAATGCAGCCCCGCCCAATCCGCCGCAAAGCCCAATAGCGCGAGCGACAGCATCCCCAGATAGAGCCGGTCGCGCCCGCCGATTCGCCGCATCACCGCGCGCAACCCCCAGGCGACGAACGGGAACAGCAGCAGGAATCCCGCCTGCCGCTCGACCCGCGCCCAATCGAGCAGGATCAACGCCAGCACGCCCCAGATGGCGATATCGTCCAGGCTGGCATAGCGCAGCACCCGTTGGCCCAGCGGCTGGCGCAGGATGGTGAGCCGATCCATCAGCAAAACCAATATGGGCAGGGCGGTCACCGCGCACGCCATCCCCATCCCCAGCAACGCCTGCCAATGCTGCCCCTTCGTGCCGATCCAGCCCGGCTGCGTCAGGATCAGCGCGGCGGCCAGCGCCCCCAGCGCCAGCGGCGTCACCAACGCCAGCCCCGCCGTCGTCCATGTCTCGCGCCGCGCGACCCAGGCCTGGTGCAGGTCCAGTTCGATGCCCGCCAGCCAGACGAAGATCATCACCGCCCACCAGGCGATGCCGTTGAGCGCGGCGATGACGCCGGGCGGAAACAGGAAATCATGCACTTGCGGCAGCGCGACGCCCAGCACGCCGGGGCCAAGCAGCACCCCCGCAACGATCTGCACCACCACCAGCGGCATCCAATTGTCGGTGCGTAGCAATCGCCACACCAGCCAGGGCAGCCCCATGACAAGCGCCAGCGCGAGCAGAAAAGTCTCCGTGATCGTCATGCCCCGCTCCCCCTTGTCGGCAGGCAGGATTAGCGGCGCGGCGCGGCCTGCGCCAGCGCCTTGCCCCAAAATCCCTGGCCCTTCGCAGCCGCAAAAAACATCCTATATGGGCCCAAGCCTTTTAGGGAGATTTTATGGACACTGACCCTCGCGCCGTCACCCGGCCCATCGACCCCCTGTTCCTCGACCGCTGGTCGCCCCGCGCCTTCGATGGATCGGCTTTGCCGCAGGCGGATATCGATACCCTGCTCGACGCAGCCCGCTGGGCACCGTCGGCTTTCAACTATCAGCCCTGGCGCTTCCTCTATGCCCATCGCGACAGCGCCGACTGGGCGCGCTTCCTTGGTCTGCTGCTGCCGTTCAACCAAAGCTGGGTGCAACATGCCTCGGTCCTGACCTTCATCCTGTCCGACAGCCTCTCGTCGGCCCCCGGCTCGCAGGAAACCAAGCCCTCGCACAGCCACAGTTTCGACGCAGGCGCCGCTTGGGCGCTGCTCGCGCTGCAGGCAACGCGGATGGGCTATCACACCCACGCCATGACGGGCGTCGATTTCGACGCCGCCCGCCACGAACTCGCGGTGCCGGACCGTTTCCGCATCGAAGCTGCCGTCGCCATCGGGCGCATGGGCGACAAGGCGATATTGCCTGAAGCCCTGCAGG
This sequence comes from Sphingobium sp. KKT206, assembly GCF_055640555.1. NCBI lineage: Bacteria > Pseudomonadati > Pseudomonadota > Alphaproteobacteria > Sphingomonadales > Sphingobiaceae > Sphingobium > Sphingobium sp. KKT206. The sequence continues at coordinate 2,268,928 of NZ_CM145764.1, read as the reverse complement.
CGCGCGAAGCCCCCAGCGGCCGCAATCCGATCGACAGCTTCGCCTTTGCCGGCAATTTCGTCGCCTGAAACTTCACTCCAACCACCTGCCCCAAGCCACCAAACCGATCGACCACGCCGAAACCGCGTGTTTTCGGCAATATGTCACCGGAAATGCGCCGAAATTCGCCCTTAGGCGATGGACCGGCGGATGCGAACGGGCTAGGGCGGGTGCCATCACACTTGAAGAGGACGTCCTATGAATAACAGTGACCTGATCGACACCGTCGCCACCGCCCACGACCTTTCGAAGGCGGACGCCAAGAAGATCATCGACGGCGTGATCTCGGCGATCGTCGACGCGGCGGCCAAGGGCGAAGAAATCTCGCTCAACGGTTTCGGCAAGTTCAAGGTCAAGGAAAGCGCCGCGCGCGAGGGCCGCAACCCCGCCACCGGCGAGACGATCCAGATCGCCGCGTCCAAGAAGCTGGGCTTCACCGCTGCCAAGGCGGTCAAGGACAAGCTGAACGGCTGATCCAAATGCAATTTGACGACCAGTTGCGTCGCTATTTCGGCCGCACGGACATTGACGCCGTGCCCGCCGAAGCGATCGCAGCGGGCGTCGAGCGCATGCGCGTCGACCTTGGTCTGGAAAAGGACCGGGGTCGACGTTTTGCGTTGTGGTGCCTGCTCTTCCTGATGGGCGACGCCCCCGATCTCGACATCGCCTTCAAGGACGCGGCCGATCGCGACGCCGCCCGCAATTTCATGGATCTCGCTCAGGGCGATCCACCGCTCGATTAGGCCCCTTCGGGCCATTCAAGTCTCCAACGATCCACATCCCCCTTTTCCGCCATCGGGCGATCATCCACTGTGCGCGTGCCTTTTTCCGGCACATGCTGCCTGCGCACGCCTGAAAAACGGCATCCGGCGGGCCGTCGCTGACATAGCCTGTGTGCCAGGGCCATCGGGGCCACGGGAGATGATCGATGAAACTGCCACGCATCCTTACTGTCACCGTTGCCGGATCAGCGCTTCTGGCCCTGGCCGCCCCCTTGAGCGCGCACGGCATCTGGTTCGCCCAGCGCGCGACGCAGATCGCCCTCATCTATGGCGTCGGCGCTGACGATCTCGACGCGGTCAAGCGCCTGCCGCTCATAAAGACCGTCACCGGCTATGATGCTGACTGGGCACCCGTCACCACCAGCCTGCGCACCGCCGGGCCGATCCCCGTCGTGGACAGCGAAGAGCCGATCGCGGCGGTCGCGGCGATCATGGACTATGGCCTGTGGAGCAAGACCCCCGACGGCAAATGGCATAATAAGGGCCGCGACGAAGTGCCCACCGCCAGCCTTGCCGAACATAATTGGAAATATGCCGTCCATCTGACCAAGGTGCCGACCAGCCCCGTGCCCCTGTTCGAAGGGCATAAGCTCCAGATCGTCCCCGTCGATCCCGCCATCCCGCAGAAGATGGGCGAACCGATGAAAGTGCGGGCTTATTATGAAGGCAAGCCGATCGCGGGCGCGACCATCATGTCCGACTATGTCAACGATCCCGACGAAGTCGCGGTCAAGACCGGCGCGGACGGCACCGCCACCATCACGCTGCGCAACCAGGGGCTGAACGTGCTGATGGGCATCTATGTCGGTCCAGCCGATGACAAGGCGAAGGTCGACCATGTCGAATATCGCTCGTCGCTGTCCTTCGTGCTGCCGCATCTGCCCGAATAAGGCCGCACCGCCACCTTTTGTCGCTACCCTGTAAGGAGACACCCATGAAACTCGACCTGATGAAGCTCGGCCTCGCGGTCGCTGCCCTCGCCCTGACCCCAACCGCCGCCTTCGCCCATGGCAGCATGAAGCCCCAGCATGGCGGCCTCGTTCAGATGTCGGGCGAAACCATGGTGGAACTGGTCGCCAGTCCCAAGGGCGTCGATGTCTATATCAGCGAAGAGGATGAGCCGCTGCCCGCATCGGCCTACACCGCCACGCTGACGCAGACCGCGTCGGGCCAGAAAAGCCAGGCCGCGCTCAAGCCCGCCGGTGGCAATAAATTATCCGCCCCCGGCTTCAAGGCCGCCAAGGGCGCCAAGATCGTCGTCGCGCTGGTCGACAAGAGCGGTGCCAAGGTCTTCACCACCTTCCAGACCAAGTAAGCGGCGATCATGCGCAGCGCGATCCGCCACTTGCCCATCCCCCTCGGTATGCGGCGGGTCGCGCTGCTGCTGCTGGGGCTCATGCTGGCCTGCATCGGTCAGGCGCTCTTGGCCCATGGCGTAAACGAGAATGACCGCGCCTTCATCGAAGGCGCATCGGGGGTCAACATCATCCCCTATATGTATCTGGGCGCCAAACATATGGTGACCGGCTATGATCATCTGCTCTTCCTCGCCGGGGTCATCTTCTTCCTCTATCGGTTGAAGCAGGTCGGCACCTACGTCACCCTGTTCGCGATCGGCCACAGCACCACCTTGTTGCTGGGCGTCATCCTCGACCTGCGCGCCAATCCTTTCCTGATCGACGCGATCATCGGCCTGTCTGTGGTCTATAAGGCGATCGACAATCTCGACGGTTTCCGCACCTGGTTCGGCATATCGCCCAATCCCAAGGCGGCGGTGCTGATCTTCGGCTTCTTCCACGGCTTTGGCCTGGCGACCAAGCTGCAGGATCTCACCCTGTCGAGCGACGGGATGATCCCCAACCTCCTCGCCTTCAACATCGGCGTCGAAATCGGCCAGTTCATCGCGCTCACCTTCATCCTGCTCGCCATGACCTTCTGGCGCAGGACCGACACTTTCCGCCGCAGCGCGGTCCTCGCCAATGCGGCGCTGATGACCGCGGGCTTCGTCCTCGTCGGCTTTCAGTTGACCGGCTATCTGATCGAAAGGGGCCTGACATGACCAGCAGCCACCAACCCGCGCCACCCACGCGCATCACAACCCCGCCCGCCACGCTCGCCAAGGCCACCGGCGCCGCCGCGATCGGCGCGGTCGCCATCCTGACTCTGTTCGTCCTGCCTGCCGAATATGGCATCGATCCGACCGGGGTAGGCAGCGCGCTCGGCCTCACCGCCATGGTGGCCGAACCAAGTGCGTCTGCGCCAGCAGCCGCCCCGCCCGTAGCCAGCACGGCACCGACCCTGCCGACCAAGGACAATATCGCCCGCACCGCCCCCTGGCGGCAGGACAGCATGACCATTACCCTCGCGCCGCACAGCGGGCAGGAAGTGAAGGCGCATATGCAGCAGGGCGACAGTTTCGTCTTCGAATGGCAATCGACCGGCGGCCCGGTCAAGGTCGACATGCATGGCGAAGCCCCCGATGCGACCGACGGCGCATTCACCAGCTATTGGGAAGAGCGCGAACAGACCAGCGCCAGGGGCAGCTTCACCGCGCCCTATGCCGGCACCCATGGCTGGTATTGGCGCAACAAGGGCGACACGCCCGTCACCGTCACGGTCAAGACGACCGGATTCTACAAGGATCTGTTCCAGCCCGCGGGCGCATAATCCCCTAGAGCGTGATGACTTTACTCAGAACCGTTCGTCCTGAGTAGCCCCTTCGACTGCCCGCCTGCGGCAGGCGCTCAGCAACCGTATTGGGTGTCAAGCGAGATTGGCCCATGGTTTATCCTGCTGGACGATGGCGTTTGCGATAATGAGGAGTTTTCGCATGGCGGCGGTGATGGCGACTTTGGGCGCTTTGCCTCCCGCGCGGAGGTGCTGGTAGAAGTCGCGGATGGTTGGATTGAAGCGGATGGCGGGTAATGTTGCCATGTAGAGCGCGCATCTGACCGAGAGTCGGCCGCCGGTAATATGCGCCTGACCGCGCCACTGGCCGCTGTCACGGTTCATGGGAGCGATGCCGGCAAGGGCTGCGATCTGCTTTTTGTCAGCGATACCAAGTTCGGGGAGTTCGGCGATCAGCACTGCCGCTGTCGTGGCGCCGATGCCTGGAATAGACTCCAGCAGCATAGCTTTGCGCGCGAGCGTGGCATCAGCCTCGATTTCAGCCGTTATGCGCGCATCGCACTGGCCGATTTGTCCTTGCAGGAAGGCAATATGCTCGCGGATCGAAGCCAGCGTTTCGGCGTCATCGAGGCCGGACAGACGCTGCTTTTCGGTAGCCAGCATACCGACCAGTTGCCGCCTTCTGCGCACTTGCTCGGCAAGGCGAGCCTGATTTTCAGGTGTTGGCGGTGTTCTGGCGGGCTGCATGGCGTCAGCGAAGCGTAGGATGATGCCAGCGTCAAGCGCATCGGTTTTGGCGAGTTGACCGCTCGCTCTAGCAAAATCCCGCACTTGCCTGGGATTGACGATGCTCATGGCGATCCCCGCCGCTCCCATCTGGCGAGCGAGCAACCGGCCATAGCGGCCCGTTGCCTCGCAGACGATATGGGGATGTTCAAGGGTCGCGAGCCGCCTTCTTAAAGCCGCGATCCCCGCCACCGAATTGGTACGGCGCCAAACCCCGTTAGCCCCCGGTAAGGCAATATCGAGTGCCGCCTTAGATACATCGACGGCAACATATTGGTTCGACATCATGTTTCTCCACCTTGCATACGAGCTCAAGGCTCAGGCAACCGTTCGAGACGATCATGGATGGAGCGGACGGCTTTGCTGAGGATCGCGAGCTTTATGCCCAAGGACAGGCACAGCCTATCCGCTCCGACCTGTCCGGGGTCATGACCCCAGACAGGTCGGCACCAATTCAACCAAGGCTGAAATAAATGCCAACCCCAATATGCAAGGACAGGCATTGAGCGAAGTCGGAGTCGCAGACGACCGAAGGGCAAATGGCGTATCGAAGGATATACAGCGCAGCCGACCCTTCGATACGGGTCTTCGACAAGCTCAGCCCCTACTCAGGGCGAACGGAGTGATGCGACTCAAAGTCATCATGCTCTAAAAACGCAACCTGCGCCGGAGCATCCCGCCCCGGCGCAGGCCTTTCAGCTTAGAAGCGATAGCCGACCGTCGCGCCATAGGTGCGCGGCGGCAGGTAGGTCACACCGATGATCCGCCCGGTGGAGATGGCGAAGGTGCTGCTTTCGCGCAGCGTATCGCCGATATTCTTGACCCACAAAGACGCCGTCACCGTATCGGTCTTGTCCACCCAGCGCAGCGACGCATCGAACATCGTGTAAGCGCGCGTGCCTTCCACCAGCCGCTTGAACTCGGTGAAATAGATGTTGCTGCGCCCGGTCATGTCGCCGCTGACGGTGAAGGTGCCCGCCTCCTGCATGATCGGCAGATCGACCTCGATCCCGGCGCTGTAGGACCAGGTCGGCGAATTGCGCGTCGGGTTGCCCGCCAACTGGATGTTGCACGGCGCATTGGCATTGAGCGCGTCGGCCCCGCATGGCGCGCCAAAGGCGGTGGGATCGGGATTGGTGACCGGGTTGTAAGCGGGCTGCCCCGCCTGCGCCACGTTCACCGGATCGAGCGGATCGACCGTGATGAAGTCATCATATTTGCTGTCGGTATAGGAAACCGACCCGCGCACCCGCACGCCATCGACCGGGCGGGCCAACAGATCGGCTTCGACGCCGGTCGCCGACGTCTTGGCCGCATTTTCGAAGATGGTGGTGAAGCCTGCCGGGCCACCGCCGATCGTCTTGTTGATCTGCAGATCGTCCAGCTTGTAATGATAGGCGGCCAGATTGACTTGCAGGCGACGGTCGAGCAGTTCCGCCTTCACGCCCAGTTCGTGGTTCTTCATCTTTTCCGGTCGCACGATCGTCGTGCTGCCCGCCGCATTCTCACCCGACCCGGCCTTGAAGCCTTCGGAATAGGTATAATAGAGCAGCAGATCGCTGTTGGGCTGCCATTGCAGGCCGATTTCCGGAGTGAAATCCTTGAACGTCCGTTCGCGATAGGTGCCCTCGATGGTCGTCTTGCGCACCTGCGCCACCGCCGGGTTACCGTTGGCGGTCAGGATGATCGACGGGTTGGAGCTATCCACCTTCTCATGGCTGTAGCGCCCACCCAGTTTCAGCGATACGCCATTAAGGCCAAAGGCGGCACCCAGGTCGAAGTTCAACTGCCCGAACGCCGCATAGGCGCGGGTGCCAAGGCTGGACTTCAAGCAGACGCGGTTGGGCGAGGTGCCCGCCGGGAAATTGCACATCGCTTGCGCTTCGGCCAGAGTCACCGAACCGACGGGAGCGGCGACATTGTCGACGAAGGTCGGCCGCGTCGCCAGCACGGTGATGTTGGACGCCAGATCGTTGGTGGAGCTCAATCCCACCTGATCGCGGGCCCGCTGGCGCTCATGGAAATAATAGAGGCCGACGACACCCTTCACGATGTCGCTGTCATATTTGAACTGCAGCTCGTTGCTGAACTGCTGCGCGTCGATCGTCCGCACCTGCACCGATGTCGAGTTGGGCAGGGTGGCGACCAGCGCCGACCCGTCCAGATCCTGAATCAACTGCGTCTTGAAATCGCGATAATTGGTGATGTTGCCAATGCTGAACGCATCGCTCAGCTCGATGTTGAGCGTGCCGGTGACTGAATAGCTTTTGGTATCGACCGAGGGCGGCTCGTCGCTGGCCAGGTCGCGTGGGTTGGTCGCAAAACCGCCCGTTCCCGTCGGCGCGAGGCGTGGCACGCCGGGGAAGGCGGGGCCACGATAATGAACCGCGCCGCTATTGTCATTCTGGCGGAAATATTCGCCCGAAATCAGATAGTCGATCTTGTCCGACGCGATCAGGTGGATCTGGCCGCGCACCATGTAGCGATTAAGATCATCGACATCGGCGCCGCCCTTGAACGGATTGCCGCCATAGCCGTCGCGCGCCTCGACCTTGCCTGCCAAACGAAAGCGGATCGCATCGATGATCGGCCCGCCGATCGCCGCTTCGCCGGTCATCGCATTATAATTGCCATAGCCAAGCCGCGCATAACCGCTGAACTCGGCGGTCGGCTTGGCGGTGATCAGGTTGATCGACCCGCCCACGGCATTGCGGCCATAGAGGCTGCCCTGCGGTCCGCGCAGCACTTCGACCCGCTCCAGATCGAACAGCGACGTCAGCTGCGCCTCGGCGCGCGCGACATAGGCGCCATCGACATGCAGCGCGACGCCGGTGCTGGACCCGGTGGTGGAGGTATTGGCACCCACGCCGCGGATGAACACCTTGGCCTGGTTGAAATCATTGCCGAAGGTGACCGACGGGACGAGCTGCTGAATGTCCTGCAGATTGTTGATCCCGGCATTGGTCAGCGCATCACCGCTGACGGCGGAGACCGCGACGCTCACATCCTGCAACGACTGGCTGCGCTTCTGCGCAGTGACGATGATGTCCATGCCGTCCGTCTGCGCCTGCGCCATCGAGGCGAGGCCAAGGCTCGATACGCCAATGACCGAAACGGAAGCGAACAAGGCGCAAATCGCCCGTGAATTACTGGAAACTTTCATGGCGTCCCTCCCTGAAACCGGACATCGTGTTAATTGTGTCCTGCTGAAACAATTAGCATGAGCGCACCCCCCACGCAATTTGCATCCAGCGACTGTCCCAAGGTGCATATGAATTTCGGGTGATGTGCTAAAATTGCATCATTTCATCCGACGCGAAGGTGGCGTCGGATCAGCGCAAAAGCCGGATGGATGTAAGCCTTGGGCCGACTATGGCTTGGCAGAGAGTCGTAATGCGATTCGACGAAAACGCGCGCCCGCTACGCCGCGCGCGCCAGCATCAACGAAAACAGTCCGTCCTCATCGGTCCATTCGCGCACCGGCTCCCAGCCACCCGACCGCAGCAGCAACCGCCCGTCGCGCACCCCATATTTATGGCTGCTTTCGGTGTGGATCGTCTCGCCCTGCGCCATGCGGAAGCTCTCTCCCGCGACATGGAAATGCAGCGGCCGCGCCGCCTCCAGATGCATTTCGACCCGCGCCTTGTCGTCGTTCCAGATCGCGCGATGGGCAAAGCCGTCGATCGGCAGATCGCCCTCCAACTCACGGTTGATGCGCGTGATCAGGTTGAGGTTGAACGCCGCCGTCACTCCCGCCGCATCGGCATAGGCCGCGATCAGCCGGTCGCGATCCTTGATCCGGTCCATGCCGATCAGCAGCATGGCCCCATCGCCCAGCAGGCGGCGCATCGCGCGCAGCAGGTCGACCGCCGCATCCGGCTCCATATTGCCGATGGTCGATCCGGGGAAGAAACCCAGCCGGGGCATGGCCTCGATCGCATCGGGCAGCGTCAGCGGCCGGTTGAAATCCCCTTCGACCGGGATCACCGGCAGGTCGGGAAAGGCCTGCGCCAAGGTCGCGCTGCTCGCCCGCAGGAAATCGCCGCTAATGTCGATCGGCACATAGGCCCCCGGCGCGATCGCACGCAGCAAATGCGGCGTCTTGCGCGAACTGCCCGCGCCAAACTCAACCACCGCCCGGCCTTCGCCCACTGCTTCGGCAAAATCTGCACCATGATTCTCCAGCAGCGCCGTTTCAGTGCGCGTGGGATAATATTCGGGCAGGTCGGTGATCGCCTCGAACAATTCCGACCCATGCCGGTCATAGAACCAGATGGGCGGCGTCGCCTTGGGGCTGCGCGACAGGCCTTCGATAATGTCGCGGCGAAAGGCCGGGTCGACCGCATGGGTTACGGTCGGGGCGTCGTCTGTCAGCAGCATGGTCGTTACAGATCCTTCGCCAGTCGCAGCCCGGTGAACTGCCAGCGTTGATGGGGGTAAAAGAAGTTGCGGTAGCTCGCCCGCACATGCCCGCGCGGCGTGGCGCAGCTACCGCCCTTCAGCACGAACTGGCCCGACATGAATTTGCCATTATATTCGCCGACCGCGCCCGGTGCCGCGCGAAAGCCGGGATGCGGGCGATAGGCGCTGCCGGTCCATTCCCACACATCGCCGAACATCTGCGTCAGCGACGCGGTGGCATCGGCGGGGTGGGGACGGGGGCAGGCGGCATCATCCAGCAGATTGCCCGACGTCGGCGCGATATTCTGCGCCGCACTTTCCCATTCCGCCTCGGTCGGCAGCCGCGCGCCTGCCCAACTGGCATAGGCATCGGCTTCATACAGGCTGATATGCGTCACCGGCGCGGCCGGATTGACCGGCTGGCGGCCATCGAGGCCAAAGCGGGTCCAGCCCTGTTCGCCCTGCGCCCAATAGGCTGGCGCATCGACGCTTTCCGCCTGCACCCAGGCCCAGCCATCGGCCAGCCAATGCGCCGCCGTGCGATAACCGCCATCCTCGATGAAGGCGATCCATTCGCCATTGGTGATCGGCCGGTGCCCCAGCGCATGGGGATGGAGCAGTGCCTTGTGCCGTGGTCCCTCGCAATCGAAGGCGAACCCGCCCCGGCCCTCGTCGCCAATCTCGACCAGCCCCTCGCGCCCCTCGATCCAGTGCAGGGCGTCGGGCAGGTCCATGGAGGCAGCAGCGGGTCCGGCGAACAGCGCGGGCTCCATCGGATTGAGCGAAAACAGATGCAGCAGGTCGGTCAGCATCAATTCCTGATGCTGCTGCTCATGATGCAGCCCCAGCGTCACCAGCGTCCTAGCCTCGCGCGACAGCATGGGGATCGCCGCCAGTAGCGCCGCATCGACATGCGCGCGATAGTCGCTTATCTCGTCCAGCGACGGCCGGGTCAGCATCCCCCGCATCGGCCGCGCATGGCGCGCGCCTTCGGCTTCATAATAGCTGTTGAACAGGAAGGCGTAGCGCGGATCGAACGGCTGATAGCCCGGCACATGATCGCGCAAAACGAAGGTTTCGAAGAACCAGGTGCCATGCGCCAGATGCCATTTGGCCGGAGACGCATCGGGCATGGACTGGACCGTCGCATCAGCATCGGACAGGGGAAGCCCAAGCGCCTGTGTCAGCGCGCGCACCTCGCGATAGCGCGACATCAGCGCATCCCTGTCCAACTCGGTCCAGCTTCTGGCCATGCCTGCCCCTTACGCTATGCTCGCATGATGATGGAGCAAAAAGCGCATGACTGCCCTTTAGGGTTCCCCTCCTTTTTCAGCAGCAGACCGGTTGAGCGGCGCGGCAGACGCGGTCGCGCCCCTGTTGCTTGGCATCGTAGAGCGCCTGGTCCGCGCTCGCGATCGTCTCTTCGATGGGCGTTCCCTGCCAGCGCGCGACACCCGCAGAAAAGCTGATCGCGCGGCCATTGACCTGGCCGATCGGATCGTCGCGCATCTGGGTGGCGATCCGCGATAGCGACCAGCAGGCCTCATCCTCGATACAGTCGGGGAAGAAGACCATGAACTCTTCGCCGCCCCAGCGCGCGACATGATCGACCCGGCGCAACTGCGCCGCCAGCCGTTGCGCAAAGGCCGCCAGCACCCGGTCGCCCTCGTCATGGCCCATCCGGTCGTTGACCTGCTTGAAATGGTCGATGTCGATAATCGCCACGCATCCCTTGCGCCGCACCTGGGGCAGCATGTCGATCTGCATCAGGAAACCGCGCCGGTTGGCGATACCGGTCAGCGGGTCTTCATGCGCGGCGACGTTCAGATCCTGCATCTGCGTGCGCGTGACATGGGCGGCACGATGCACCCCGGCATAGAGCGTCTGGATGACATCGCCGACCTGGGGCAGGGGCGTGGGGTCGCTATCTTGCCCCTGCAATGTCTGCGCCAGCGCATGGATGGGATTGAGCAACGCGCCGATCCCGTACAGCGCAATGCCGGTGCCGATCACCGTCGCCAGCGTCAGCAGCACGAACTCCGCCAGTGCCAGCCGCCCGGTCGCCAGCCCCCAGGCCATATAGCCCAGCAGCGGCAAATGGGTGGCGACGAAGCAGAGGGTGAACAGCCGGAGCCTGAGCGAGCGGGGGAAAATGAAGGAGGTCGCGAGGTAGAAATGCATATCAGCCCAGTCATGATTATAGACCGGGCGGAAAGTCGTCGGCGCGTCTAAACGCATCCTGAAGAAACAGGGTTAATGCGCGTCTCTGCGATCAACTGTGCCGCGCATGAGTCGAGCGACCCGACCGCTCAGCGCGATGCGCCCGGCACCCATTTGACGTCGCGCGCACCATTGTCGTTCAGGCGGCGTGCCATGACGAACAGCAGGTCGGACAGGCGGTTGAGATAGATGAGCGCCTGCACGTTCAGCGTCACGTCGGTCGCCGCCGCCGTCGCGCTGCGCTCGGCCCGTCGCGTGATGGCGCGCGCCAGATGCACCGCCGCCGCTGCCGCCGATCCGCCCGGCAGCACGAAACTGTCGAGCGGTGCCAGTTCCGCATTCATCGCATCAATCTGCTGTTCCAGCCGCTCGACCTGGCTTTCGATGATCCGCAAGGCCCAGGGCGGGTCGCCCGCATCGGTGATCGGCGTCGCCAGATCGGCCCCCAGGTCGAACAGATCATTCTGGATCATCGTCAGCCACGCCGCTTCGGGCGCATCGCCGATCGCCAGCACGGCAAGGCCGATCGCGCTATTGGCTTCATCGACATCACCCACCGCCTGCATGCGCGGCGCATATTTGGGCAGGCGCGTGCCGTCGGCAAGGCCGGTCGTGCCCGCATCACCGGTGCGGGTGTAGATCTTGTTCAGCTTGACCATGTAATCTTACCCGTTGCCCTTCATCAGCAGCAGGAGCGCGACGATGACGATCGCGATCGCCTGAAACAGCACGCGGTTCATCATCGCCTTATTCTGCTTCAACCGCGACGGACCGGGACCGCTGCCTTCGGGCGCGTTCAACTCCTCCTTCGTCGTCTGAAGGAAGCTGATGATGCCACGGATGAGCGCGAACAGCGTCGCGGCCATGGCAAGGATGAGGGCGATGACGAGGACTATGTTCATATGTCCAACTTAGGCGCTTGCCAGCCTGATTCCAACCGGAAAGCGCTTGCCTCTTAGGGCAGTCGCGAGTTCGGCGGGATCGACCCCTTGCGCGCGCAGATCGGCGAGCGCGATCGACCTGTCCCGCTTGGCCAGCCGCCTGCCATCCGGTCCGACCAGCAGCGGATGGTGGCAATAGGTCGGGGAGGGGAGGTCGAGCAACGCCTGCAACAGGCAATGAATATCCGTCGCCCCTTTCAGATCATCGCCGCGCAGCACATGGCTTACCCCCATCGCCGCATCGTCCAGCGTGCAGGACAAATGATAGCTCGCCGGCGCATCCTTGCGCGCCAGCACCACATCGCCATGCGCCAGCGGATCGGCGGAATGCAGCGTCTCACCCTTTTCATCGTCATCCCCGCGAAGGCGGGGACCCATCTCCCGACCTGGCGTTGACATGATAGCGTGGGAGATGGGTTCCCGCCTGCGCGGGAATGACGAGGTAGAGAAGGCGAGCGCCCGCCACCTTACCACCCCAACCCGCGCCACCGCCGCCGCCATATCGATCCGCCACGCATGCGCGTCCCCCGCGTCGATCCGCCGCGCCCGTTCGCCCTCGCCCAACCCCCGACACGTCCCCGGATAAACCGGCCCCTCCGGCCCATGCGGCGCGGTCAAACTCGCCTGAATGTCGCTGCGCGTGCAGAAACAGGGATAAAGCAGCCCCATGGCCCGCAACCGATCAAGCGCCGCCTCATAAGCCTCCAGCCGCTGCGACTGGAAAACGACATCGCCATCCCATGTCACACCCAGCCAGCGCAGATCCTCAATGATCCCCGCCACATGCTCCGGCCGACTACGCGTCCCGTCAATATCCTCGATCCGCAGGCGAAAAGCGCCCCCTGCCGCGCGCGCCATGTCCATGGCCAGCAGCGCGGACCAGCCATGCCCGACATGCAGCCGCCCGGTCGGGCTGGGGGCAAAGCGGGTCACCATATGCGGTAGGGCGTTCGTATCGGTCATACAGGCTCTTGACGGACGATATTGGTTGATGCTGTCATGCGGATGTCATGTTGCTGGTTAATCAGCGGCGTCGGCAAGGGGGTAGAAGGTTTCTATGTACCATCCCGACCTTATACGGCACCCGGAAAACTGCCCGGCGCTCGTACTCAATGCGGATTACACCCCGCTCAGCTATTATCCGCTGAGCCTGTGGCCGTGGCAGACGGCGATCAAGGCGGTATTTCTCGACCGCGTGGACATCATCGCCAGCTATGAGCGGCAGGTGCATAGTCCCAGCCTGGACATGAAAATCCCCTCGGTCATCGCGCTCAAACAATATGTGCGCCCGTCCGAACATCCCGCCTTCACCCGCTTCAACCTGTTCCTGCGCGACAAGTTCGCCTGCCAATATTGCGGCGTCAGCACCGACCTGACCTTCGACCATGTCGTGCCGCGCCGCGCGGGGGGGCGCACGACCTGGGAAAATGTCGCCACCGCCTGTTCGCCCTGCAACCTCAAAAAGGGCGGGCGCACGCCAAAGCAAGCGGGCATGCGCCTCCATGTCGAACCGATCCGCCCGACGACCTGGCAGTTGCAGGAACATGGCCGCGCCTTCCCGCCCGGCTATCTCCACGACAGCTGGCGCGACTGGCTCTATTGGGATGTCGAGCTGCTGGCATGACGCGGGCGCTGCGGCTTGCCTTGGCCGTGCTGCTGATTAGCCCCGGCCCGCTCGCCGCGCAGGAGGACCATAGCGGCCTGACCCGTGCCAAATATGTGCAAAACTGCCTGATGTGCCATAATCGCGCCGCGCCGGATGGACTGTCGCCCGACATCCTCGCCCGCCTTGCGCCGCAACCCGAGCTCAAACCAGCAGTCGCCATGCCCGGCGTCGCCTGCTGGCGCCGCTGCGACCGCTGCTTCGCGCCCGCGCCCAGACGAAGATAGAACGACCCAATGCTCACGCAAAAGCCGGTGCTATTCGCTTTGTTTCGCGATAGATCGCGTAGCATGAGAAAATTAAACCGCAGGGATTGGCTCGCCTTATCGGCTCCGGCAATTGTAAGCATGCTGGCTGCGTATTTTCATGGCCAGCAGCAGGGATGGGCTGCTGGCATCGCTATCGGAGCGCTGATGTTTGCTTTCGCTCTTTGGCTATGGCGACGGCGGATTATCAAATATCCGACCGACACTTGGAAAGCTCGCCTCTGATTAATTTGTCCCTGCTGCTTAAGCGCTCGGTATCAAGATGTGATCGCTATCCGACCGGCAACCAGTCCAGGTCCATATCCTTCTGCCGATTGGTATAATGGCCGATTTCCTCCAGCCGGGGCAGGTCGCGCAGCGTGATTCGGCCGTTCGACCGGCTGATCAGCCCTTCTTCCTCCATCTGCCGGATCATGCGGTTCACATGCACCGATGTCAGGCCGATCGAATCACCGATTTCCTCCTGCGTCAGCTTCAGGTCGAAACTGTCGGTGACGGCATCGTCGGTAACGCGGATGCGGTCGAACATGTCGAGCAGGAAGGAAGCAACCCGCGCCTTGGCCGATGTCCGGCCCAGCGACGCCAGCCGGTCGGTCATCGCCACCCGCTCGGCATTGGACAGCAGGAACAGCAACGCGGCAACACGCGGCGATTCATCGAGCAGTCGGCGCAGCGCATGCTTGTCGAACGGACAAATAATCGCGTCGGTCAGCGCGATCAGCGATTCGGGCGCGCGGCTATAGATGGTGCTGGCCGACCCGATGAAGTCGCCCGGAAAATAGACGCGCAATATCTGACGGCTGCCGTCGGGCATGATGACGAAGCTCATCATTCGGCCTTCGCGCAGCACGAACAATTCTGTCACCGTATCATTGACACGCTGAACCATCGCCCCGCGCTTTACCTTGCGGGGGTTTTCCTCCAACCGTGCCAGTGCCGTCCTTTCCGCGTCCGACAGCGGCACCTGTTTGGCCAGCCTTGCGGCGAAACAACTTGTTGCCACCAATAACACCTTCTTCCAATTCTCGTTACGATGGCAGAACGCCTCAAGCGCCTTTTGGCTGCATTTGCGCCCGTCGCACTAAACTCGATCAAGCTGGCGACGATTGTTGCGGCTATATTGCGCGCGCACCGCGCACGGGTGACGAATGCTACGGCGTCCGCCTTGCGCGGCGCGCATTTGCCGCTATTAACCCTGTCCGATGGACCGCATTGATATTCGCGGCGGCAACGCACTGAACGGCCGCCTTCCCATTTCCGGCGCGAAAAATGCGGCTTTGACGCTGCTGCCCTGCGCGCTGTTGACCGACGAACCGGTGACGCTGCGCAACCTGCCGCGGCTGGCCGATGTCGACAGCTTCGGTCACTTGCTGAACCAGTTGGGCGTCTCGACCATGATCGAGGGCGCAAGACCGGAGGATTTCGGCCGCGTCCTCACCATGCGCGCGGGTCGCGTCACCTCGACCGAAGCGCCCTATGATATCGTGCGCAAGATGCGCGCGTCGATCCTGGTGCTTGGCCCCTTGCTCGCCCGTGCGGGCGAAGCGCGGGTGTCGCTGCCGGGCGGCTGCGCCATCGGCAACCGACCGATCGATCTTCATCTCAAGGCGCTCGAAGCCTTTGGCGCGGTGCTGGAGATTACCGCAGGCTATGTCCGCGCCAGCGTGCCCGACGGCGGCCTGCCCGGCGGTCACTTCACCTTCCCGGTGGTGTCGGTCGGCGCGACGGAAAATGCGCTGATGGCTGCATCGCTCGCCAAGGGCACCTGCATCCTCGACAATGCCGCGCGCGAACCGGAAATCGTCGATCTGTGCAACCTGCTGATCGCCATGGGTGCCGATATCGAAGGCGTGGGCACCGACCGGCTGGTGATCCATGGCCGCGACCGGCTGCATGGCGCGACTTACAGCGTGATGCCCGACCGGATCGAAGCGGGCAGCTATGCCTGCGCCGTGGCCATCGCCGGGGGCTCGCTCGATCTCGCCGGGGCCAATGAAAACGACATGCATGCCATCATCGTCGCGCTGCGCGAGGCGGGGGTGCAGGTCGATCCCTATAAGGGCGGCATCCGCGTCGCCTCGGACGGCAAGCTCCGCCCGCTGACCCTTTCGACCGCGCCTTTCCCGGCCTTCCCGACCGATATGCAGGCGCAGTTCATGGCGATGCTCACCATGGCCGATGGCGCATCGGTGTTGACCGAAACCATCTTCGAAAATCGCTATATGCATGTGCCCGAACTGGCGCGCATGGGGGCGGATATCGCCGTCAATGGCCGCACCGCCGTCGTGCGCGGCGTGCCCCGCCTTGTCGGCGCGCCGGTGATGGCGACCGACCTGCGCGCCTCGATGAGCCTCATTCTTGCGGGCCTCGCCGCCGAAGGTGAAACCCAGGTCAACCGCGTCTATCATCTTGATCGCGGCTATGAACGGCTCGAAGAGAAATTGTCCGCCGTCGGCGCGGATATCGAACGTGTCAGCGATGGCTGAGGGCCGCGGCCTGGAGACGGATCGTGCCGCGCTGCTCGCGCTCTACGATCTCGACGCCGGTGGTTTCCGCAATCTGGACGAGATCACCGATTTCGCCGCAACGCTGTGCGACGCGCCGATCGCGCTGGTCAGCATTGTCGAAGATGTGCGTCAGCGCTTTCTCGCCCGTACCGGGCTGGATGCGGAGGAAACCCCGCGCGACGTCTCCTTCTGCGCGCACGCCATGCTGGGGTCGGAGATTTTCGTCGTCCCCGATGCGACGCAGAATCACCGCTTCGCCGACAATCTGCTGGTCACCGGCCCGCCGCATATCCGCTTCTATGCCGGGGCACCGCTGGTCGGGGCCGATGGCGTGCCGCTCGGCGCGCTATGCGTCATCGATACCAAGCCGCGCGCCGACCTGACACCGATGCAGCGGCAGGGCATGGTCCTGCTCGCCCGGCAGGTGATGGTCGAACTGGAGGGGCGTCGCCGCGACCGCGACATCATCACCTTCCAGAATGAAAGCGCGGCGGCGCTCGCCACCAGCGATCGCATGTTCCACACGCTGGCCGACACCATGCCGCAAATGGTCTGGTCGACGCTGCCCGACGGCTATCATGACTATTATAATGCGCGCTGGTATGAATATACCGGCACGCCGTCGGGCTCTACCGATGGCGAAGGGTGGAACGGCGTCTTCCATCCCGACGATCAGGAGCGCGCCTGGGGCCGCTGGCGCACTAGCCTCGTCACTGGCGAACCCTATGAGATCGAATATCGCCTGCGCCATCATAGCGGCGAATATCGCTGGACGCTGGGCCGCGCCTTGCCGATCCGGGATGCCGAAGGCACGATCACCCGCTGGATCGGCACCTGCACCGACATTCACGAACAGAAATTGATGATGGAAGAGCGCGAGATGATCGCGCACGAACTCTCCCATCGGATCAAGAACATCTTTTCGGTCATCGCTGGCCTCATTGGCCTGTCCGCGCGCCAGCATCCGCAGATCAGCGATGTCGCCGACGATTTGCGCGACCGCATCCTGGCCCTGGGTCGCGCGCATGATTTCGTGCGCCCGCACAGCGCCGACTCTGCGCCGCAGCCGGGGCAGGGGGTCGGCAGCCTGTCGGGTATCCTCAAGCAGATTTTCGCGCCCTATCGCGGCACGGACGGCTCGCGCATCCTGCTATCGGGCGACGATGCCGCGATCGACGACCGTTCCGCGACACCGCTTGCGCTGCTCTTCCACGAACTCGCCACCAACGCCGCCAAATATGGCGCGCTCTCGGTGCCGGACGGACGCGTGCTTCTAGATGTCAGCGCGGTCGGCGACGATATCCGTATCGACTGGCGTGAAGAGGGCGGGCCGAGCGTGGCGCCTTCCAGCACCGACGGGTTCGGCAGCCGCCTGATGACGCTCAGCGTCGAACGGCAACTGGGTGGTAGAATCGAGCGCGAATGGCGCTCGGAGGGCCTTGCGATCAGCCTCTCGATTCCGCGCCGTTCGATGAGTCGGACGGCAGGAAAGGAATAAAGCCCGCAATATCGGCGGCGCAGGGTTCCGGCGTTTCCTCTGCCGCCAGCTGCAGCGCGGCGACGATGCTATGCGCGCGAAACGGCTTGGTGATGACGCCCAGCGCAGCCACCGAAGCCGGGCCGATCTGCGCGGGGTTGGCGGTCACATAGATCACGCGCACGCCATGACGCATCGCCAATTCCATGCCGATCGCCGGACCCGTCGGCCCATCGCGCAGGTTCAGATCGACGAGCGCGATGTCGCACGAATCGGCGCAGGCGAGCGCCGCGTCCATGTCAGCGGCAATCGCGCCGACATTGAACCCTGCATCCTCGACGATCTGCTCGATTTCCAGCGCGACGAATATCTCGTCCTCGACGATCAGAACCTTCTTGCTCATTCCCATTTCCATATAACCTGGATCAACGGAATGTCCCGCACCGTGGTTCAGTTCCCCCGCTGGCGGATAAAGCCTTGAAAACTACACTATTGGACAGGCCTCACGCCGCCTCGCTGGTCCACAGCGTCTCGAACTCGGTCCCCTTCATCAACAGCACCGACGCGGGATAACCGCCCTCGCTTGCCTGCCGCGCGGTTGCCGTCGCGCTCTCGACCGCCGCCTCTTGGGTCGCGAACGGGCCATAATAGCTGTTGTTTAGATTGATCTTCCACGCGCCATCATGGTGCAGGACGATGTAGCGGGCATGGGGGAGTTTGGGCGGCAGTGTCTTGGTCATAATACCTCGATGTTATAATGGTGCCAGGCCATGATCGCCGCCGCGCCGCGATGCGGTCGCCAGGCGTCGGCCAAAGCGCGGGTCGCTTTCTCGCTCGGCCGTTCGGGCAACCCCAATATCCGCCCGGTCTCGATTTGCACCGCCAGGTCGCCCGCCGGCCAGATATCGGGCCGCCCTTCGGCAAACAACAGATAGATTTCCGCCGACCAGCGCCCGATCCCCTTGATCCGCACCAGTTGCGCAATCGCGTCCTCGTCATCGGCGGGCAAAGCGTGGAGGTCCAGCGCGCCCGTCACCACCATCTCGGCCAGGCTGCGGGCATAGCCCTGCTTCTGCCGCGACAGCCCGCACGCGCGCAACGCATCATAGTCGCGCGCCAGCAGCACATCCGGCGCACAGCCTTCGCCCAGTTCCGCCTCCAGCTTGCGCCACACCGCGCCCGCCGACGCGACGCTCACCTGTTGCCCGACGATCGTGCGCAGCAACGTCTCATAGCCCGGCTCGCGCACCCGCGGTTCAGGATAGCCCGCCCGCGCCAGCGCGGCGGCGAAGCCCGGCTCGATGGCGGCGATCGCGTCCAGGCTGTCGCGCAGCTGTTGCGCCGTCGTCACCATGATGTTTCCCTCAGCAGCGCTTGATTTCCCGGCGTCCCTCCGTCAGAGCAGCGGAGATAATTTCCTAGGGGACTGGATAGATGCCGAAACTGATCGTGGTCAACCGTGCGGGCGAAGAACAGGCTGTCGAAGGCGACAATGGCCTGTCGGTGATGGAAGTCATCCGCGACAACGGCTTTGACGAATTGCTCGCCCTGTGCGGCGGCTGCTGCTCCTGCGCCACCTGCCATGTCTATGTCGATCCCGACTTCGCCGATGTGCTGCCTGCGATGACCGAGGATGAAAACGACCTGCTCGACAGTTCCGACCATCGTAACGACACCAGCCGCCTGTCCTGCCAGGTCGTGCTGAGCGACGCGCTCGACGGCCTGCGCGTCACCATCGCCCCCGAAGACTAAGCGTCAAAATCCTCCCCTGTAAGGAGAGGTGGCAGCAAGAAGTGCTGACGAAGGGGTGTCGCCCTATCAACAGGGCGACACCCTTTCCCTTTTGTTACCGACTCGCCGCCGCATAGAGCGCAATCGCCGCCGCATTGGAGACGTTCAAACTCTCCATCCGCGGGCTGATCGGCAGCTTCGCCAATATGTCGCAATGCGCCATGCTGTTGTGCCGCAAGCCTTCGCCCTCGGCCCCCAGCACCAGCGCCACGCGCGATTCGCCGATCGCCTCGCCCAGCACCGTGTCCGCATCGCCATCCAGGCCGATGCGCCAATAGCCTGCCTCGGCAATCTCATCGAGCGCGCGCGCTAGGTTCACCACCCGCACCCACGGCATGATTTCCAGCGCGCCGGACGCCGCGCGCGCCAGCACGCCCGATTCGGGCGGCGCATGCCGGTCCTGCGTGACGATGCACAGCGCGTCGAAGGCGGCGGCCGACCGCAGGATCGCGCCGACATTATGCGGGTCCGTCACCTGATCCAGCACCAGGATCGGGCGCTTGTCGTCGCGGCCCTGTTCCAGCACTTCGTCCAGCCAGACATCGTCCAGCGGTTCGACTTCGGCGACGATGCCCTGATGCGGCGCGTCCGACGGGACCATCCGGCCCATGTCGGCGACGTCGGCATAGACGATCGGCAGCACCGGGGGCAGGTCGAGCGGGGCCAGCGCTTCGCGCGTGCCCCATATCTTGCGCACGATGCGATTGGGGTTGGCGAGAGCCGCGATAACGGCGTGACGCCCATAGAAGCGCGGGAAGGCGCCCTTGGGCTTGGCGGAGCGATGACCTCTTTTCATGATTGCGCTCATTTCACATCCACCCATTGACAGGCAAGCCTCGTTTCGCCATTGAGCCGCCTCCGGCGCGATGAAAGGAAGTTTTCTGTCATCGCACAGGGTACTGGACAGGTGGCCGAGTGGTTAAAGGCAGCAGACTGTAAATCTGCCGGGCTACGCCCTACGTTGGTTCGAACCCAACCCTGTCCACCACCCTTGCGCGTTGCGCCCCGGCGCGCGGCCTCTTCCGGGTTTCCGGCTGGCGCGCCCTCCCACCGAGCCCGCTGAGAGACGAAAGGGAAGCGCCCATGGCGTGGCTTATCCTCGGCATCGCCGTGTTCACTGAAATCTGCTGGGCCTTGAGCCTCAAATGGGCCGCAGGGGTCGCCACCTGGCAGGCGTCGATCATCCCGATCGCGCTCAGCTTCCTCAACATGGGCCTCCTCGCCCTCGCCATGCGCGGCATCCCCGCCGGCACCGCCTATGCCGTCTGGACCGGCCTCGGCGCTGTCGGCGTCATCATCGGCGGCATCCTCTTCTTCGGCGACCGCGTGAACGGCGTGCAGATGATGTTCATGGCGCTGATCGTGGTGGGCGTCGTGGGCACGAAGTTTTTCGCGAGTGCGTGAAGGGGTAAGTGGCGAGAGGATAGCGCCGACTAAGCTGCGCAAGCTAGGGCATTCACATTCCAGAAGTTGCCGTTCATGCGCGAGAGACGGCCTCGCGCCCAGAGAAATCGTTTTGTCCAACTGCGAGTTTAGAACCTCAATCAGTTGGCAGTTCCAAATGGCTACGGATCGCAAACTGCGCCCAATGTGAGTGTTGAAGATCGCCGCAGCCGAAAAAACCGAGCCAAAGCCGCTCAAACAGTGTTTGTGCGCGCAGACGCTCGATCTGCAGATTATTGTAATTCTTGATCATCCGTCCGTGAACGATGTCGTTACGCGCTGTAATCATCGCGGCAGCGCCATCAAGCAATTCGAGAGAATCCTTGCGCCATTTAAGCGGAAGGCTCTTAACCATTCGCTCGATCCTTTCGAATAGGTGAAATTTGGGGACGTCAGAAAGCGTGATTTCAATAGCTTTACGCTCGTGCGAAGTCGCGTCCACTATGCGTGCCTGCTTACGCACCGCTTTGCCAAGCGTGCGCCAGCGTTTTCGGTCTATGCGTTCGCGAGTCAGGCCATTTACTTGCTCGAATGCCTCGACCAGCCGCTCGATACCTTCAACACAAGCCGTATGACCGCTTTCCATGACGGAAGCCATGTACGAGCTTGCATAGCCAAAAGCTGCAGCATGGAGCAGTTCGCGCTGCGGCTCCATCTGCGCGAGCAACGCTGCGCCTTTGGCGAGGTAGCGCTCGATGTGCCCATAAAATGGGGGGTCATAAGCTTCGTGTTGGCGTCGGCGATATCGCGGTTCGAGCCGAGCGCTGTGCCAAGTATTCTCTCGCCATCGTTCACAGGCCTTAAATTTGGCAAGAGTGTGGACAAACTGCCGGTAGCGGAATGCCAGAAGCACTCGGAAGCTGAACCAAAGCCCTTCGGCGGCTGCGAAGAACTCGGCTTCCTCCATTGTGCCAATCGGCTGGATCTCGATACCCGGTATGTCGATGCGCTCGCATTCCTGAGTTATGCGGTCGTCATCGCGATGGTAGGCGATACGCAGAAGGCGGAAGCGAAGATTTAGCGAGGAAATTTTGGCCCAAGGGCCAGCGAGCTTGATTGACTCAGATTTGCCCCAGGATCGTTGATGTACATACCAATCATCCTTCGGTCGTTGCAGAAACCAATATTCTGCTTTGAGTCCTCTGGCCCCTTTGGCGCGTAGTTCATCGATTGCCTCAATAATTTCAATCTCGGCGAACGGCTGGATGGAATCGTCAGCGATCATCACGCCATGCGTCATGCCCGTTGACCGCAAAATGCCATTGCCGCGCTGAATATGAGCATCATTCGGATCATCGCTGATCTTCCAGTCGGGCCGAGTGTGGTATCGCCACTCCACGATGCCGTCTCGACCAAATCCAAGCAGATTGAGTTCGTGTTCCCTGTTACCGATCAACGATATGCGATTAATATGAAGGTATTGCGGATCCTGATGAAAGAGCGCCGAGGCGGTGCGTGCCTCGCCAGATGCGTCGATGAGCTGAATCGAGGCGACTTTTTCGAATGGGCGTGAATACATGTCGTTCAGTTTGCAGCGCAGAGCGTCACAGGACAAGCCATGTCAAGTCGTCTGGTAAATTAGCGCCATTTGCTGGTTTGTTTGCTAATCGCTCTTTCTTGTCCGCTTTTGCGAAGAAGATTTTCCAAAGCAGCCGTTCCGTCTTTGGCCAAAAATCCCTGTCCTACATCCCCCCTATCATGCCACACTCGCCCTGCGCTCTTTCTCCCCGTCACCTTCCCCCACCATGCGGCCCGCCCTCCGCACGCCCACCCACTTCGCAAAAATTCTCCTATTGCGAAATCCGCGCCACCCGTCTGTCCCCACGCTTTTGCGTCGGCCACGACACTGTATACTTCGCAACCGGCCGAGCCCTTGCAAAACGCCGCTTCCTGCCTTTGCTGCACCGCACACCCATGCTAGGGGCGCGCCATGCTTAATCTGAATGCCATCACCGTGCGCCTGGGCGGCCGCATCATCCTTGACCGTGCCGCCGCCGCGCTGCCGCCCCGGTCGCGCGTTGGCCTCATCGGCCGCAATGGCGCTGGCAAGTCCACGCTGATGAAGGTGATGATCGGCCAGCTCGACCCGGACGAAGGCAGTTGCGACATGCCGCGCGACACGCGCCTTGGCTATATCGCGCAGGAAGCCCCGTCTGGCACCGCGACCCCGTTCGAAACCGTGCTGGAGGCGGACAAGGAACGCGCCGCGCTGATGGAAGAGGCGGAGCATACGCAAGATCCCGACCGCCTCGGCCATATCTATGAGCGGCTGACGACGATCGACGCTTACACCGCGCCCGCCCGCGCCGCCCGCATCCTGGTGGGCCTTGGCTTTGACGAGGAAATGCAGGGCCGCCCGCTCGACAGCTATTCGGGCGGCTGGAAAATGCGCGTGGCGCTTGCCTCGCTGCTCTTTTCCAACCCCGACCTGCTGCTGCTTGACGAGCCCTCGAACCATCTCGATCTCGAAGCGACGCTCTGGCTCGAAAATTTCCTCAAAGCCTATCGCGGCACCGTGGTCGTCATCAGCCATGAACGCGACCTGCTCAACAATGTGGTCGACTATATCCTGCATCTCGAAGGCGGAAAGGTCACCCTCTATCCCGGCGGCTATGACGCCTTCGAACGGCAGCGCGCCGAACGGCTGGCCCAGCTCGAATCGGCCCGCACCAAGCAGCAGGCCGAGCGCGAGAAATTGCAGGAATATGTCGCCCGCAACTCCGCCCGTGCCTCGACCGCGAAACAGGCCCAGTCCCGTGCCAAGGCGCTGGCCCGGATGCAGCCGATCGCCGCCGCGATTGAAGATCCGACGCTTCATTTCGGTTTTCCCAGCCCCGCCGAACTGCGCCCGCCGCTCATCACCATGGACATGGCCTCGGTCGGCTATGGCGACACGCCGATCTTGCGCCGCATCAACATGCGCATCGACCCGGATGACCGGATCGCGCTGCTGGGCCGCAACGGTAACGGCAAGACGACGCTGGCCCGCCTCATCGCCGCGCAACTCGCGCCGATGGAGGGTGAAATGGCCAGCAGCCCGAAGATGAATGTCGGCTATTTCACCCAATATCAGGTGGAAGAGCTGGACGTCACCGACACGCCGCTCGAACATATGACCCGTGTCATGAAGGGCGCGACCCCCGGTGCCGTCAGGGCGCAACTCGGCCGCTTCGGCTTTTCCGGCGAGCGCGCGGTGCAGAAGGTCGGCTCCATGTCCGGCGGCGAACGCGCCCGCCTGGCGCTGGCGCTCATAACCCGCGACGCGCCGCACATGCTGATCCTCGATGAACCGACCAACCATCTGGACGTCGACAGCCGCGAAGCGCTGGTCCAGGCGCTGAACGACTATTCGGGCGCCGTGGTGATCGTCAGCCATGACCGCCACATGATCGAACTGGTCGCCGACCGGCTGGTGCTGGTCGATAACGGCACCGCCCAGCCGTTCGATGGCAGCCTTGACGATTATACCGACATCATCCTGCGCAAGGCCGACGGCAACAGCAGCAGCGGCGACGCCCCCAAGGTCGATCGCAAGGCCGACAAGAAGGCCGCCGCCGAATGGCGCGAAAAGCAGAAGCTGCTCAAGAACGCGGTCAACAAGGCCGAACGCGAAATGACCGCACTCGCCGCCGAACGCACCCGCATCGACGCCGCGCTCGCCAACCCCGCCAAAGCAACGGCCAAGACCAGCGACCTGATGGTCCAGCGCGCCGTAATCGAAAAGAAACTCGCCGCCGCCGAGGAAGTGTGGATGGAAGCGGGCGCCGCGCTGGAAGCGGGCTGACCCGGCGCTTTAGAAGCAGCGCTCCAGCAGCATCAGCGCCGGATCGCCCTCGACGGCACGGGCGGTAAAGCCCATTTCCCGTTCCAGCGAGATCGCGGCATGATTGTCACGGCTCTCGATCGACTGGAGCTTCTTGATGCCCCAATGCCGCGCTTCCTGCGCCATATGGTCGAGCAGGGTCCAGCCGATACCCTTGCCCTTCAATTCGGGCAGGATCGAAATGGCGACCTCGCCAATGTCGCCTGCCTTGTCCGCTGCCAGCGTTGCCGCCGCGATGATCGTCGCGCCGCTCGGCTCGAACGCCAGCACCGTTTCATGCCGGTGATGCTCGAACGCAGTAATGTCATGCAGTTGCGCCGGGCTGACATGGCGCACCGCGCTCAGAAAGCGGAACCGCCGGTCCTCGTCGGATACTTCGTCGAAGAAGGCGGCGAGTGCGACCTCATCATCATGGGTGGCCGGGCGCACCGTGAAGGGAAAGCCGTACCGGGTTTCAAGCGCGATCATCAACACTATCCTTTTGCATTCAGGCCGCCGCCAACGCCTTCACCAGGAAGGGCAGGGCAGCGCCATCGGGTTCGATCAGGGTGATCATATTGCCCGCCCGGATCGCTTGCGCATCCAGCCGGAACAGTCGTTCGTCATCTTCCTTGCCCGGCGCATAGGCCAGCGCCCAGCCTTCCGCCGTGCGCAGCAGGCTGCCGTGCCGGTCGGGTTCGTTGGGCCAGAAACGCCGCACCGTCGCCAGTTCGGGATGGGCGCGATAGGCTGGCTCGTCGATCACGCCATCCTCTCCCAGCGGCAGCCGCAGCACATAGCTGCGCGCCACCGACCCCTTGGGAAAAGCAGGGGAACTGGCCAGCTCCAGGCGTATCGTGGTCCACGTCATGCCGGAATGAATCGGATTTAGGCGCGCAAAATTCTATAAGGACTATCCCTGATGGTGCGCGCGCCGGGGGACGCCTAGCCATCAAGGGGCGATAAACCCTGCCGGGAGACGTGCGATGAAATCGATCCTGCTGCATATTCATGATGATGTCGGCGCGGACAGCCGCCTGCAGGCCGCCTGCGACCTCGCCCGCGCCTGCGATGCCCATGTCCATTGCGTCCAGGTAACGCCGCTGCCCGACCTGGTCGCGGCCGATGTCTATGGCGGCGCGGGCTATGCCCCCTCGATCGCGGCCGAACTGCATGAGATTGACGAAGCCTATCGCACCAAGATGGAGGCGCGGTTGGGGCAGGAGGATATCGCCTGGGACTGGCGGCAGATCGACGGCGACAGCGTCGCGGGCCTGCTCTCCGCCGCGCGGCTGAGCGACGCGATCGTCGCGACCCTACCCGAAGGCGGGCGGGTCCATCTGTCCGATCCCTTGCCGATCGTCGCTGACTTGGCGCTGGGCGGGCGGACGCCAGTGCTGGCCGTGCCGCAGGCGTGCAAGGGTTTTGCCGTCACTGGCACCGCGCTGGTCGCCTGGGACGGGTCGCCCGAATCCTGCGCCGCCCTGCGCGCTGCCGTTCCGCTGTTGCAACTGGCGCAGGCGGTGGAGATCGTGTCCGTGGAGGAAGCCGACAAAGCTGAATTTCCTTCGACCGCCGCGCCCGAATATCTCGCCCGCCACGGCATCAAGGCGCAACTGCATAGCTGGCCGCGCAAGGGCCGGGCGGTGGACGTGGCGCTGCGCGAGGCGATCGGCATGCTGGCGGCGAACTGGGTCGTCATGGGCGCATTCGGCCATAGCCGCTGGCGCGAACTGGTATTCGGCGGCGTCACCCGTGCCATGCTGCGCGATACGCGCGTCCCCCTCTTGCTGGCGCACTAAAAGGGGGTCATGGTCGGCGCATGGCTGTAGCGGATGATGAAAGCGATGCGCTGACCGACGCGCACAGTCTGGAACAGGCTTTGCTAGGGTCCATCCTGGCGACCATTCCCGATGCGCTGATCGTCATCGACATGCGCGGGCGCATCGTGTCGTTCAGCGCCGCGGCGCAACGCATGTTCCAATATAGCGAAGCCGACGTGCTGGGCGAGAATATCTCGATGCTGATGCCCTCGCCCGATCGCGAGCGGCATGACGGCTATATCGGCCATTATATCGACACCGGCGAAAAGCGGATCATCGGCATCGGCCGCCTGACCGCCGCGCGGCGGCGCGACGGATCTACCTTCCCCATCGAATTGTCGGTCGGGGAAGTGAATGATCAGGGCCAGCGCCTCTTCACCGGTTTCATCCGCGACCTGACCGAACGGCAGCAGGCCGAACGGCGTGTCGCCGATTTGCAGGCTGAACTGGCCCATGCCGGGCGGGTGACCGCGATGGGCACGCTCGCCTCCGCCTTGGCGCATGAACTCAACCAGCCCCTGACCGCTATCGCCAATTACATGGAGGCCGGCCGCGACCTGCTCGCCGCGCCCGGCGACCTAGACCGCGCCATGCTGGGCGAAGCGATGGACGAAAGCGCGCGCCAGGCACTGCGCGCGGGTGAGATCATTCGGTCGCTGCGGGAATTCATCAAGCGCGGCGAGACCCTGCGCCAGCCCGAACCGCTGCGCAGCCTGCTCGCCGAAGGCGCGGCGCTGGCCTTCATCGGCACCGACAGCCGCGGCATCGACATGGATGTGCAGGTCGACCGCCAAGTCGATCTGGTGCTGGCCAATCGTGTGCAGTTGCAGCAGGTGATCATCAACCTCGTTCGCAATGCGGTGGACGCGATGCAGGATAGCCCGGCACGCATCCTGCGCCTCAGCGCCGCGCCCGCCGACGATGGCAAGGTGGAGGTGGTCGTCGCCGACAGCGGCCCCGGCCTTGACCCCGGCATGTCGCGCACGCTCTTCACCCCCTTCACCACCACCAAGGCCAATGGTATGGGGGTGGGCCTGTCGATCAGCCAGACGATCGTCGAAGGCCATGGCGGGCGCATCTGGGCCACGCCCTCGCAATGGGGCGGCACCGCCTTTCATTTCACTTTGGACCGGGCGGACGACCTATCATGACCGAACCCTATCCCCTCTATGTCGTGGATGATGACGACGCGATCCGCCGCTCGCTCTCCTTCCTGCTCAAGACCAGCGGCTTTGCGGTGCAGGTCTTCGAAGGCGGACTGCCCTTCCTGAAGGCTGCTGCGACGCTGCCGCAGGGTTGCGTTCTGCTCGACGTGCGGATGCCCGACATGGACGGGCTGGAGGTGCAGCGCGAATTGCGCGCGCGCGGCATCATGCTGCCGGTCATCATCATGACCGGCCATGGCGACATCGACATGGCCGTCGCGGCGATGAAGGCGGGCGCGAGCGACTTCATCGAAAAGCCCTTCGAAAAAGCGACTCTGCTCGCCTGCATCGAATCGGCCCGCAAACAGTCGATCGCCACGCGCGGGGTCGGCGCGCGGGCGCAGGAGGCGCAGGCCCGCCTCAACATCCTGACCGACCGCGAACGCGAAGTGCTGGACGGGCTGGTCGAAGGCCTGCCCAACAAGACCATCGCCTATGACCTCGGCATCAGCCCCCGCACCGTCGAAATTCACCGCGCCAATTTGATGCAGAAACTGGAAGTCCGAAGCCTCGCCGAAGCGCTGCGCATCGCTTTTCACGCTGTCGAAGGGGCACCGGTGGGATAGGGCAATCCAAGCGCCAGGCCGCATGAACTAAAATCCTCCTCTGACCGGAGAGGAATTTTTAGAAACTCGCTTTCAGGCCGTCGATTACGAATTGGGCGGCCAGGGCGGCGAGTAATACCCCAAGCAGCCGGGTGATCACCGCTTCGATCTTGCGGCCGAGCAGTGCCATGAGCGGCCCCGCCGCGAGCAGCGCGCCGAGCATCAGCGCCAGCGTCAACAGCACAGCGCCCAGCACGACCATCCGCTCGGTCAGATCGTGGGCGCGCGACATCAGCAGCATCACCGTGGCGATCGACCCTGGTCCGGCGATCATCGGCATGGCCATCGGAAAGACCGACACATCCTCGACATGGGGTTCTTCGTCGGTGAGCTTCTGCGCCCGGTCCTCGCGCCGCTGGGTGCGTTTTTCGAAGACCATGTCCATCGCGATCATGAACAGCATGATGCCGCCCGCGATGCGGAAACTGTCGAGTTCGATGCCCAGCACGCCGAGCAGTTGCTTGCCCCACAAAGCGAAGACCAGCAGGATGGCGGCGGCGATGCCGACTGCGCGGATCGCCATGGCGCGCCGTTCGGCGGCGCTCGCCTCGCCGGTCAGGCTGGCATAGATGGGCGCGCAGCCCGGCGGGTCGATCACCACGAACAGGGTGACGAAGGCCGACAGGAATAATTCGATCATGATCCGGCCCCTACCCTGTCCGCTATGACGGCATCATAGCCGCTGCCATTCCATATTTGCACATTGACGGTGCGGCTGCCATCGGCGGCGACGTCAGCGCTCCAGAGCAGGCTGTCGTCGGGCGGCGGGGGCAGGTCGTTTTTACCCGGCGGCGGTCCATCGGGACGCGGCGGCCGCTTGCAGGTCGCGACCTTGCCGGTCATAAATTCAGGAGCCTCGCGCGGGCTGGCCAACGGGGCGCGGTGATCGAAGATCCATTCCCACCGCCCCTTCTTGTCGCGCCGCCAGATGGTCGTGAAATAGCCGACGGTGCCGTCCGTGGCGGTCCAGTTGCCGGTGCTGGCGGCGAGGCCACCATCGCATCCGACATAGACGATCGAGGGGGACCAGGTCATCGGCGCAGGCGGGTCGGCGCGGCCCTTCAGCCAGTCCTTCGCCAGCACCCGCTGCGGCGCGACCATCACGGCGTCATCGGCGGCGGTGTCGCGAAAGGCGGTCCATTGCCCCTTCTGCTTCGCCAGCCGGTTGAAGGCGATTTCGGCGGCGATGACCGAGCTGGGGTCAGGCTGAAAGCGCAGCGGCGGGCGGGCGGAGACTGGCACCGCGAGCAGCGCCAGCGCGCTAAGCGTCAGGAGGGCGGCGCGCGCCCTCACAAGCCCTCCGGCTTGGGCAGCCCCGCGCGGGCATGGGCGGCGACCAGCGTGTTGCGCAGCAGCACGGCGATCGTCATCGGCCCGACGCCGCCGGGGACGGGCGTGATGGCGCGGACATGGGCGAGCGCTTCGGCGGTGGCGACGTCGCCGACGATCCGGCTCTTGCCATCCTCGGTATCGGTGACGCGGTTGATGCCGACGTCGATCACGGTCGCGCCGGGCTTGATCCATTCGCCCTTGACCATTTCGGCGCGGCCGACGGCAGCGACGACGATGTCGGCGCGATGGACGATGCTGGCAAGGTCGCGGGTGCGGCTGTGGGCGATGGTGACGGTGCAACTTTCGGCGAGCAGCAGCTGCGCCATCGGCTTGCCGACGATATTGGAGCGGCCGACCACGACCGCCTCCAGGCCCGACAGGTCGCCAAGTTCGTCCTTCAGCAGCATGATGCAGCCCATCGGCGTGCAGGGGACCAGCGCCTCCTGCCCCGTCGCCAGTCGGCCGGCATTGACGACATGGAAGCCATCGACATCCTTGGCCGGGTCGATCGCGGCGATGACGCTGGCTTCGTCGATATGGTCGGGCAAGGGCAACTGGACGAGGATGCCGTCGACGCGGTCGTCCTGATTGAGTTCCGCGATCAGGTCGAGCAGGTCGTCCTGGCCGATGGTAACCGGGCGTTTGAATTCATAGCTTTCCATGCCGACCGCGACGGTCATCTTGCCCTTCGACCGGACATAGACACTGCTCGCCGGGTCTTCGCCCACCAGCACGACGGCCAGGCCCGGCTTGCGCCCGGTTTGCGCCGAGAAAGCTACGACGCCCTCGGCCACCGTGTCGCGCAGCCCCGCCGCATAAGCCTTGCCGTCGATGATCTTGCCGATGGTCATGTCGCTTGCACCCATATGTCGATGATGGTGGTGAGGCGCGCCGCAGCATCCGCCCCATCCCGTACTCGCAGCCGCTTTAGCCGGTTGGTGTCGCCCGATTCCAGTAAAATCGCGCTTTTGGGCCAATCGAGCGCCTTGGCCAGCAGCGCGATCAGCGCGCCATTGGCGCGGCCCTTTTCGGGCACGGCGCGCACGCGGGCACAGAGCCAGGCCGCGCCCTTCTCGTCCGTCCAGCCACCGCCGATCGCATCTTTCTTAGCGCCCGGCGTCAGCCGGACGGCGAGCAGCAGATCATCGCCCGCCAGCGACCAGACCGCGGTCAGATCGTCGCGCGCATCAGCGCCCCGAACAGATTTTCGCGCACCGGCCCCTGCAGGATGATGACCGCGAGCAGCACGACCATCGGCGACAGGTCGAGCGCACCCAGATCCGGCAGCACCTTACGCACCGGGCGATAGAGCGGCTCGGTCATGCGATCGAGCGCGTAGAGGCCGTTGCGCACATATTCGTTGGACGTGTTGATGACGTTGAAGGCGATCAGCCAGCTCAGCACCGCTTGGACGATGATGATCCACCACACCGCTTCCAGCACGATATAGACGATGCCGTTGAGGGCGTTCAGAAGTTCGTACAAGCTATCGTTCTCCGCTGGTCACCCGCCACAGGGGGCGGGTTCTTCGGTCTATGCTTTAGCGCAGGCGGCAGGCCGTCCACAAGCGGCAGCACGCGCCCTTAGCGCCGGATCAGCGTGCCTGCGCCGCGGCGGGTGAAGATTTCCAGCAGCATCGCGTGGGGTACCCGACCGTCGAGGATGACGGCGGCGTCCACCCCGCCCTCGACCGCGCGGACGCAGGTTTCGAGCTTGGGAATCATGCCGCCGCTGATCGTGCCATCCTGTTGCAGGACTTCGATCCCCTGCGGGTCGAGGTCGGTCAGGAGGTTCTTGTCCTTGTCCAGCACGCCCGCGACATCGGTCAGCAGGAAGAAGCGCGATGCGCCGAGTTCGGCGGCGATCGCGCCCGCCATCGTGTCGGCATTGACGTTATAGGTATGGCCGTCCGCGCCGATGCCGACGGGGGCGACCACGGGGATGATGCCGTCCTGCGTCAGCGTGTCGAGGATGCGGCGGTCGACCTTCACGGGGTCACCGACGAAGCCCAGGTCGACATTGCGCTCGATCCCCGAATTGGGGTCGGCCTCGCGCTTGCCCAGCACTTTTTCGCACAGGATGAGGTTGCCGTCCTTGCCCGAAATGCCGACAGCGCGGCCCCCTGCGCCGGCGATCCAGCCGACGATTTCCTTGTTGATGGAGCCGGCCAGCACCATTTCGGCGATCTTGGCGGTTTCAGCATCCGTGACGCGCAGGCCGCCGACGAACTCCGATTCGACGCCCAATTTCTTGAGCATCGCGCCGATCTGCGGCCCGCCGCCATGGACGACGACGACATTGATGCCGACCGCCTTCATCAGCACCACATCCTCGGCGAAGTCGCGCGCGGCTTCGGGGTCGCCCATGGCGTGGCCGCCATATTTGACGACGAAGGTCTTGCCCGCATAGCGCTGCATATAGGGCAGCGCTTCGACCAGGGTTTCGGCCTTGGCGAGGAGCGCGGGATCGGGGGCGTGATTGCTGTTCATGCGCGGGCGCATAAGCCCTAAGCGGGGGTATCGCAAGGCCGGGACCGTACAGCGACCCGGACAAGGGTCGCGTGTTTTTCGATTTTGATTAGTTAGCTAACTAATCGAAGTGTCACCCCTCAGGCGCGATCGAGCCGCCGACCAAGGCCCACCAGCAGATAGATGACCGGCGGGACGAGCAGTGCGGACAGCACGACCTTGGCGAGCATCTGCCCCAGCAGCAGTTCGCCGATCGGGAAGATGCCGTAAAAGGCGATCGAGACGAACAGCAGCGTATCGACGATTTGCGAGAGGATGCTGGCGACGGCGGCGCGCAGCCAGAGCATCCGGCTGCCCTCCTGCCCCTTTAGCGCCGCGAAGAGCGTGACGTTGAGCGTCTGCGAAATGCCATAGGCGATGATGCCGCCGAGCCAGATGCGCGGCGTGCCGCCCATCATCATCGCAAAGGCTTCGGCACGGGCCGGGTCCATGTCGTCCGCCGCGGGCACCGACAGGACGATGATCGACAGCAGGATCGAGGCGATGAGCGGGAGAAAGCCGATCTGCACCAGCCGGTTGGCGACCGCGCGGCCATGGAGTTCGGCCACCGCGCTGGAAATCGTCACCAGCAGCAGGAAGGCGAAGATGCCCGCCTCGACCGCCAGCGGTCCCAAGCCGACCATAGGTCCAAGCGCGGAAATCGGCCCCAACGTCACCTGCTTGTTACCCAGCACGCCCGCGATGCAGACCATGCCGCCATAAAAGATCGCGAAGGAAAAGAGCGAGCGGCTGATCAGCGCGGGGGAGGTGGTCATCCTTGGCCCTTAGCCCTATTTGCGGACGTGGGAAAGATGGCGCGGGTCAGGCGGTCAGTTGATATTTGACGCCCATGGCCTGGGCCAGGTGGCGCAAGCGGCGTTCCACGGCTTCGCCGAACAATTCGGCGTCTTCCTGTTGCAGCGACAAGGTGAGCAGGTCGCCTTCGCGTGCCAGCCGCGACAGGTTCAATGGCCCCTCGACACCGCCCGACAGACGTTGCGCCAGGCGGATCGCGAGCCCCCATAGCGCGGCGTGGTGCAGCGCTTCGGGCGAAGCGAGTTGTTCGACGCCGAGCGGGGTGGACAGGCCGCCACCGAAATTGCTGTGCAGCGCCTGCGCCAGCATCGCGCGTTCCGCTGCGGTGATGCCGACCCAATTGCTGTGCAGGGCTATCTCCACCCCGCGTTCGGCGCGGAAATCGGGGTTGGCGCGCCAGCCGACATCGGCGAGCAGGCAGGCGGCGCGGCGGATGCGGCGCAGATCGGCGCTGTCGTCCAGAAAGAGCGGCGCGATCCAGCGTTCGATCCGGTCGCCATGGCCACGGAAGCGCGACTGCGCCTCCCCTTCCGCTTCGGCCGCGACCAGCAGGGGATCATCCTGCCGAATGTCGGCGGGCAGGTCTTCGTAGAGCAGCCCTTCGCGCAGGCCATAGGCCGACACGATAAGGCGGCTCGACCGTAATTGCCGCACCACGACCGACAGCAGGGCCGCGGCATTGGGCAGGGTCGGGATGCGCGATCCGCTCATCGCCGGGATGCTTTTGAGCCGGGCGCGGCCGACATGCGAGACGATGCGGGTCAATTGTTCGGCGCGCGCGGCGGTCATTTCATATTGATGGACGACGGGCAGCGGGAAATTGGTCAATTGCATGTCGAACCGCGCCAGCGCGCGCCACGATCCGCCGACCAGATAGAAGGGCAGGTCCGGTTCAGGCTGCCAGCCCGCTTTCTCCATCATCGCCTTGACCCGCCGTTCCAGCGCGCCCGGCCCCTTGGCGCGGATGGCGGGCAGGCGCAGGACGCCCAAAGGCAGCGATATCGTCTGTTCGACCGCGCCGTCGCGAATCCGGGCCAGTTCCAGGCTGCCGCCGCCCAGATCGCCGACGATGCCGTCTGCGCCCGGAATGCCCGACAGCACACCCATGGCCGCGCCGATCGCTTCCTGCGCGCCGGTCAATATTTCGACGGTCAGGCCCATGGCGGCGGCGCGGGTGATGAATTCGTCGCCATTGGTCGCATCGCGCACCGCCGCCGTGGCGACGCAGCGGATATGGGCGACCTTCATATCCTGGCACAGATGGGCGAAGCGGCCGATCGCGCGCAGGCCGCGCTCCATCGGTTCTTCCTCGATCCGGCCGGTCCGGGCGAGCGAGGCGCCCAGTCCCGCCATCACCTTTTCATTGAACAGGATGAAGGGCAGCCGCCGTGGCCCGTCATAGACGACGAGGCGCACGCTGTTGGAACCGATATCGATGATCGCGGTGCGCGCGGTGGCTGGCTGGGGCGAGGTCGCCATGGTCTGAGCAGCGGCACGGACCCGGCTGAGCATCGAGTTCATGAGGGTCAAACCCGTCCGCGCAGGCGCAAGGTTGGCACCGCTTCATTGTCGAGCGCGGCACCACGGCCCGACAGCGACGGGTTGGTCATGAAATAGCGGTGCAGGTTGAACGGCCTTTCGCCCGCATCGACGCGCGCATAATGGCCGTCGCTGTCCAGTTCCCAGCTTTGTTCGGTGTCAATGAGGTTGGCGACCATCACCTGGTCGAGAATCTGGTCATGGACGGTGGGATTTTCGATCGGGGCCATGAATTCGACCCGCCGGTCGAAGTTGCGCTGCATCCAGTCGGCCGAGCTGATATAGACTTTTGCGCCATTATTGGGCAGCGCCTTGCCATTGCCGAACACGGCGATGCGGCTATGTTCCAGGAAGCGGCCGACGACCGATTTCACCCGGATATTTTCGGACATGCCCGGCACGCCTGGACGCAGGCAGCATATGCCGCGCACGATCAGATCGATCTGAACGCCCGCATTGCTGGCAGCATAGAGTTTTTCGATGATCGCCGGGTCCACCACTGAGTTCATCTTCGCCCAGATGTTGCCCGGTCGCCCGGCGCGAACATGGTCGATCTCGTCATCGATCAGGCGGCACAGATGGTCGCGCAGGTCGCGCGGCGACATGACCAGCTTTTCCAGCCGCTTGGGTTCGACATAGCCGGTGATGTAATTGAACAGCGCGGCGGCATCGCGGCTATAGGCCGGGTCAGCGGTGAAGAAGCTCAAATCGGTATAGATGCGCGCAGTGATCGGGTGGTAATTGCCGGTGCCGAAATGGCAGTAGCTGCGAAACTGCTCGCCCTCGCGCCGGATCACCATCGAAATCTTGGCGTGAGTCTTCCAGTCGATGAAGCCATAGACGACCTGCACCCCGGCGCGTTCGAGCGCGTCGGCCCACAGGATATTTTGTTCCTCGTCGAAACGGGCTTTCAGTTCCACCACGGCGGTCACGGACTTGCCCGCTTCCGCCGCGTCGATCAGCGCGCGGATGATCGCCGACTGCTTGCCCGCGCGATAGAGCGTCTGCTTGATCGCCACCACATCGGGGTCGATCGCCGCTTGTTTCAGGAAGGAGACGACGACGTCGAACGCCTCATAGGGGTGGTGGACGACGATGTCCTTGGCGCGGATCGCGGCGAAGCAATCGCCGCCATATTCGCGGATACGTTCGGGAAAGCGCGGCGCATAGGGTTCGAATTTGAGGTCGGGCCGATCCTCGTCAACGATGCCGGACAGGTCGCCGATGCCGACAAATCCTTCGACCTCGGCGATGATCGCCTCATGCCCCTGGATCATGTCCTGCAGCATTTCCTCGACCGGTTCGGGGATCCGCTCTTCGATTTCCATGCGGATCACGCGGCCACGGCGGCGGCGCTTGATCGCGCTGCGGAAGTGGCGGACCAGATCCTCGGCCTCTTCCTCGATTTCGATGTCGCTGTCGCGGATGATGCGGAACACGCCGCTGTTGCGCACTTGATAGCCGGGGAAGAGATCGCCCGAAAAGCGCCGCACTACGGCTTCCAGCGCGATATAGCGGGCCGATGGCCCCGGTACGCGCACGAAGCGGTCGAGCGTCGCGGGGATCATCACCAGTTCGCGGATCGGCTGCTTGTCCGACAGGCGTTGCAGGTCGAAGACGATCGACAGCCCCTGATTGGGGATGAAGGGGAAGGGATGCGCCGGGTCGAGCGCCTGGGGCGTCAGGATCGGGAAGATTTGAGTGAGGAAATGATCGCGCAGCCAGGCTTCGCACAGGGGGTCCATGGGGCTGGACGGGCCGATGACTTCGATGCCGACCTGCCCCAGTTCGCCATGCAATATGCCCCAGACCTTTTGCTGTGCCGCCATCAGCCGCGCGGTTTCGGCGGCGATCGCGGCGAGTTGCTGCCCCGCCGTCAGCCCATCGACCGAGCGCAGATCGACATCCTGCAACTGCTGCCCCTTGAGGCCCGCGACCCGGACGGAGAAAAATTCGTCCAGGTTCGCGCCGGAGATGGACAGGAAGCGCAGCCGTTCCAGCAAGGGATGGGCGCGGTTCATCGCTTCTTCCAGCACCCGCTGGTTGAAGGCGAGCCAGGACAGTTCGCGGTTGAAATAGCGTTCGCTGTGCAGCGACAGGCTGGGTGTGGGATCGGCTTCGGCCACGGATTACTCGCGGTTGGCGGTGGAAGGATCGGGCGGCACTATAGGCAGAAATCCGGCAGCTTGCAGAGCCTCTTTCGCCAGTGCGGTGGAAATCTTACGACCAGATGACAGCGCCGCCGCGTCGAGCAAACGGGTGACGGCGTCGATCGCGCCATAGCTACGCTCTATCCGGCGCAATAGCCAGTCCGGCAGATCGGCGGCATAGCCCGCCCCGGCATGGTCGAAGGCGCGGGCGATCAGCGCGCGGGCGAGCGCTTCGTCGGGTTCGGTGATGGCGACATGCGGCACCGCCGCCAGTCGGGAGCGCAGGTCGGGCAAGGCGACGGTCCAGCTTGCGGGCGGGGTGCGCCCCACCATCAGCAGCGGTCGCCGGTCGGTCTGCGCCGCGTTCCAGGCGTGGAACAGGGTGTGTTCGTCCTGCCCCTGCGCATCGTCGATCATCGAGCCGCCGCTCATCCGCGCGAAATGGCGGGCGAGCGTCGAGCGCCCCGATCGCGGCGGGCCGGTCAGCACGCTGACCGACAGCGGCCAGTCGCGCCAGCGCTCCAGATGGGTGACGGCCTGGGCATTGGCCTCGCTGACCAGGAAATCCCCGTCGCGCGCATCGCCATGCCAGTCGAAGGGCAGGCTGATCTGGCTCATTGCGCGGCGGGGGCGGGTCCGGCGGGCGCGGCGCGACGGCTGATCCGCAGCGTGGTGCCGGACGCCGCGACGGTATAGCCGCGCGCTTGAAGCCCGGCGCGCAGCATTTCGACCGTGCCCTCGAAACTGACCTGCATCACCGATGTACCGCCGAGCGCCAGGCTGCTGGTCGTCGCCGAGCGGACTCCCGGCACCGCGCGCACCGCCGCCTCGCCTTGCGTCACCGATCCGACATCGGGCGTGTCGAACTGGATCGCGAAGCTGGTGCCGGTCGTGGCGGCAGTGGGCAGTTCTGTGGTTTCAACGATCGCCTCGGTCACATTCTCCAACTCCAGCGTCGCGGGATCGACCGGTTCCTCGATGATCAGCGAGGGGTCGGGGCGCAGGCGGCCGTCGTTGAGCGCGCGGATATAGAGTTCATCGAGCCGCCGGGCGCCTTCGTCCAGCATCTTGGGCAGGCCGCTATCGTTGGAAGCGCGCAGCGTGATGCTGCCGATCAGGCTGTTGTCGGGACCATAGCGGGCGGTGAAGGTGCCGGTCACGGGGCCGCCGGGATAGGCGCGGTCGAGCCGGGCGATCGGGATCACCACATCGGCCGCGCCATATTGGTCGAGCAGCACGCGCCACCACAGCCGCCCGCGCCGTCCGGTCTGTCCGGCGTTCAGCAGGATCGGGTCGGCGATCGACCCGGCGACGCGGACATAGTCGATCGCGCTGTCGCCGGTGCGATAGCGCGCCCAGGCCTTTTGCCATTCATTGGTGCGTTCGTAGGAGACCGCAGAGCCGCCATCCCACAGCACGGGAATGACCAGCAGGGGCGGCGAGCGCATCGCATTGCCGGACACGCCAAGCAACTGGCCGGTGCGGGCGCGGTCGAACAGGATGCTGAGCGTCGCGACATAGCGCGTCGGCCCGGCCTGTTCATAATCGATCTCGATGCCCGACACCATCGCCTCGATCTGCGAATCGGACAGGGCAGGCGCGCCCGCGCCGCTGTGGGTGCGGCTCCACAGCATCCGCCAGGCCTGCCGCTGGGCCATGCGCCAGCCGGCATAGCGGGCGGTGTCGGCATCCTTGGCGACGACATCGACCTTGACGCCGCGCACTTCGAAATCGCCGCCGCTGGCGATCGGCGGTACGCCGCGCTCCCCCTCCATCTGCGCGAACAGCGCGGCGGCCGCGAGGCCGAGCGCGATGGCGAACAGGATCTGTGCCGGGCGCGACAGGGCACGCAGCATGGTGCCGGGCGACAAAGAGAGGCGGGAAAAGGTCTGGGCAAGGCTCACGCGCGCCCTTTTGGCGGGATTTGCCCTATATGCCAAGCGCCAACCTTCACCCACCTTGCCGTTCGGGCTGAGCGAAGTCGAAGCCCTGCGCTGAGCCGAAGGCGAAGCTCCTTCGCTTCGCTCAGGAGAAGGCTTCGACAGGCTCAGCCCGAACGGTGTGTTTACCGCCCGTTATAGGGGGCCAACAGATGGACGGTTCCGTTTTCGCATCGATTGCTCTAGGCGCGTGTCCCATGACCGATACCGAATCTTACAGCTACGCCAAGGCTGGCGTTGACATCGCCGCCGGCAATGCGCTGGTGCGCGCCATCGCTCCTTTGGCCAAGGCCACCCGTCGCCCTGGTGCGGATGCCGAACTGGGCGGCTTTGGCGGCTTTTTCGACCTCAAGGCGGCGGGCTTTACCGATCCGCTGCTGGTCGCGGCCAATGATGGCGTCGGCACGAAGCTGAAGCTCGCGATCGACCATGGCCGCCATGACGGGGTGGGCATCGACCTGGTTGCCATGTGCGCCAACGACCTGATCGTGCAGGGTGCCGAGCCGCTTTTCTTCCTTGATTATTATGCCACCGGCAAGCTGGAGAGCGGCGTGGCCGAGCGCGTCATCGCCGGGATCGCCGAGGGTTGCCGGATCGCGGGGTGCGCGCTGATCGGCGGCGAAACCGCCGAAATGCCGGGCATGTATGCGCCGGGCGACTATGATCTCGCGGGCTTTTGCGTCGGCGCGGTCGAGCGGACCAAGGTGCTGACCGGCAACCGGGTGAAGGCGGGCGACGTGCTCCTGGGCATCGCTTCGTCGGGCGTCCATTCCAACGGTTTCTCGCTGGTCCGTCGCCTGGCTGCGGACAAGGGCTGGAGGCTCGACCGCCCCGCCATCTTCGACAATGAAGTGTTGCTGATCGATGCGCTGATGGCGCCGACGCGCATTTATGTGAAGAGCCTGCTGCCGCTCGTGCGCGCGGGCATGGTCAATGCGCTGGCGCATATTACCGGCGGCGGCTTGCTGGAAAACATCCCCCGCGTGCTGCCCGACGGCTGCCACGCGATGGTCGATGCCGACACTTGGGAACAGCCGCGGCTGATGGCCTTCCTTCAGGCGCAGGGGCATATCGACCCCGCCGAAATGGCGCGCACCTTCAACTGCGGCATCGGCATGGTGCTGGCCGTGGACGAAGCGCATGTCGCGGGCGTCACCACGTCGCTGGCCGCGGCGGGCGAGAGCGTCCACCGCATCGGCGTGGTGCAGGCGGGCGACAAGGGCTGCACCGTGCGCGGTTCGACCGAGACATGGAGCGCGAAGGCCGACTGGTCGGCGACGCATTTGGGGTAAGATAAGGCAAATTTGCTCCGTTCGGGCTGAGCCTGTCGAAGCCCTGTTCTTTCTTTTAAGAAAAGTAAGGCCCTTCGACAGGCTCAGGGCGAACGGAGTTAGAATGATGGCTAAAGCCAAAGTCGGCGTCCTGGTTTCCGGTCGCGGGTCCAATATGGCGGCGCTGCTCTATGCCGCCAAGGCCGATGATTGCCCCTATGAGATCGTGCTGGTTGCCGCCAATGATCCGCAAGCGCCGGGGCTGAAACTCGCTGCTGCCGAAGGGATTGCGACCTTTGGCCAGAGCCATAAGGGCTTGAAGCGCGCCGCATTCGACCAGATTATCGATGCACAGTTGCGCGCGGCGGGCGCGCACTATGTCGCGCTCGCGGGCTATATGCGGCTCTTGTCGCCCGAATTTGTCGCGGGATGGGAAGAGCGGATGCTCAATATCCACCCCAGCCTGCTGCCCAAATATAAGGGGCTGGACACGCATCAACGCGCGATCGACGCGGGTGACAGCCATACGGGCTGTTCCGTGCATATCGTCACCGCCGCGCTGGACGACGGACCGGTGCTGGGCCAGACGCCGGTCGCGATCCTGCCCGATGACGATGCCGACACGCTGGCCGCCCGCACGCTGATCGCGGAGCATCAGCTCTACAGCCGCACCCTCGCCGCCTTCGTCAGTCGCGAGCGTCACCCGGACTGGCTGCTCAACAAGGTTCGCGAAAGTGCGCTGGCCTTGCCGCAGGCGGACGAAATCCTCTCCCACGGCATGCCCTGCTTCGGCATCGTCAAAGGCAAGAAGTTCGCCTATTTCACCCGCGACCATCATGGCGACGGCATTATCGCCCTGCTGGTCAAGACCACCGCGCCCGAAGAACAGGCCAGCCTGATCGAAGCCGACCCGGCGCGCTATTATCGACCCGCTTATTTCGGCACCGATTGGGTCGGCATCCGCCTGGACCTGGGCGATACGGACTGGGAGCATATCGCAGAACGGCTGCGCGCCAGCTGGCGGCAGGTTGCGCCGAAAAAGCTGCTGGGGCTGATGGATATTGCGGAGGAGTTTTAAGGGGGGGCTTTTTAGGGTGGGAGAATTTCCCCCGCCCGCTGGCAGGACTGTTGCAAATGCCTGCGATCGGGATCGCATCGAAGGGTGCTAAACGTCTTAAAATCGGCGCATTTAGTAATCTACCCCTGGTAGGGGAGGTGGCTGCGCAAAGCGCAGGCCAGGGGTGTCGCCATCTCGATAGGGTGACACCCCTCCATCTCGTCGTGGTCCTCAAACCGAGGCACATGACTCCGCTCGGCCCCTTACAGGGAAGGATACACTATCAGCTCCGAACGTCAGCCTCGGTCACCGGCGAGATTTTGATCTCCACCCGGCGGTTGGCGGCCTTGCCTTCCTCAGTCGCGTTCGACGCGATCGGCTGGGTCTCGCCGAAACCGCGCGTGCCCATGCGGGCCGACTGGACGCCACGGCTCACCAGATAGCTCGACACCGCCTGGGCGCGGCGTTCGGACAGGGTCTGGTTATAGGCGTCGGCCCCGTCGCTGTCGGTGTGGCCGAACACGTCGATATAGGTTTTGGGATATTGCGCCAGAACCGACGCGACATCGTTCAACGTCGGCTGGAACTGGGGCTGCACATCGGCCCGGTCATAGGCGAAGGTGATGCCCGACGGCATGCGCAGAAGCAGGTCGTCGCCATCGCGAATCACATCGACGCCGGTGCCGGCTGTTTCTTCGCGCAGCTTGCGTTCTTGCGCATCCATATAGGCACCGATGCCCGCACCCGCGACCGCGCCGATGCCCGCGCCCAGAATCTTCTCGGTCCGATCGCTGCGCCCGCCGACCAAATCGCCCAGCAGATAGCCGCCCAATGCGCCGCCGATGCCGCCGATCGCGGCCTTCGAAATCGTGCGCTGACCCGTGGTCGGGTCGGTGGTGCAGGCGGTGGTGGCCAGCATCGCGGCCAAACCGGCCGCACCGATGATGCGATGTGAAATCCTCATGAAACTATTCCCTTATCTTATCGCCCTGTGGAGCGGATGTCCCCAAATCGCTGAGCGAACGTCTTTGTTCCACAAGCGAACTGAACTCTTGATGATGGGATGGTTGTGCAAATGAAAGAATAGAGGGTATAGCCTTTCCCCGACCACCATGGCCACGATACCCCTCCCCAATCCGACGCCCTTTCCCTGGGCCGATCTTGTCATCATCCTCGCGCTGGTGGCGTTGAACGGCGTCTTTGCGATGTCCGAACTCGCCATCGTCTCCGCCCGCAAGCCCCGGCTGCAGGGCTTGGAGAAGGCGGGGCGCAAGGGCGCAACGACGGCGATCGCGCTCGCCAGCGATCCCGGCAAATTCCTCTCCACGGTCCAGATCGGCATCACCCTCATCGGCATCATCGCCGGTGCCTATTCCGGCGCCAGCCTGGGCGGGCCGGTGGGCGAGCGGTTGCAGTGGCTCGGCCTGTCGGCCGATGCCTCGCAGACGTTGGGCTTTGCGGTCGTGATCGGCCTGACCACCTATGCCTCGCTCATCATCGGCGAACTGGTGCCCAAGCAATTCGCCCTGCGCGCGCCCGAACCGATCGCGGTGCTGGTCGCGACGCCGATGCTGTGGCTCTCGAAAATCACCGCGCCGATCGTGTGGATATTGGACGGGTCGAGCAGCCTGATCTTCAAGCTGTTGCGGATGGACCGCGAATCGGAAAGCCATGTCACGGCCGAGGAACTGCACCTGATCGTCGCCGAAGCGAGCAAGTCGGGCGTGATCGAGGAAAGCGAGCGCGCGATTATTTCAGGCGTCGTGCGTCTGGCCGACCGACCCGTGCGTGAAGTGATGACGCAGCGGATGGACGTCGACTGGATCGACATCGCCGCCGACGAAGACACGATTCGCGCCCGCCTGCTGGAAACGCCGCATACCAGACTGCCGGTCGGCCGCGGATCGGTGGAGGATATTATCGGCATCGTCCAGGCCCGCGACATTATGAGCGCGCTGTTCCGGGGCGAAGCCCTCAACGTCGGCGCGCTGATGCGCAAGGCGGAGGTCGTGCCCGATCAGGTCGATGCCATGGACGCGCTGGAAGTGCTGCGCCGCTCCGACGTGCCGATGGTCATGGTCCATGACGAATATGGCCATTTCGAAGGAATCGTAACCCCGGCCGACCTATTGTCGGCGATCGCCGGCCATTTCGCGTCCGACCGCGATGCGTTCGACGAACCTGATCTGGTCGAGCGTGAGGATGGCAGCCTGCTTGTGTCCGGCCAGATGCCGATGGACCAACTCGCCGAACGCATCTGCATCGACCTGTCCGAAGACCGCGACTATGCGACCGTCGCGGGCCATGTCCTGTGGCTGATGAAACGCCTGCCCGAAGTCGGCGACTATATCGACGATCAAGGCTGGCGCTTCGAGATCGTCGACATGGACGGCCGCAAGATCGACAAGCTGCTGGTCGCGGAACGCTAAGCGGCCTTCCCCTCTCTCTTGTCCTCTCCCGTCTTCACGGGAGAGGCTACGTAGACTTGGCAGCTTGCTGCCTAGTCGATGTCGGTGAGGGTCTTTTATTCCAGATGCCAGGCAGACCCTCACCCTCCCACGCCTGCGGCGCGGGCCCCTCCCTCTCCCGTGAAGACGGGAGAGGTGTACATCGGTCGACACCTTCCGCGACGCTCACCCCACCAACAAAACGGGCGCGGCACCTCGTGCCGCGCCCGTCATATTGGCAATCAGGATCGCCGGATTATTCCGCCGCGTTGGCCGCGTTCTCGGCCGGGGCTTCGGCGGCGTTGGCGGCATTGCCTGCCTCGGCCGCATTGTCACCTTCGGCGGCCGGTTCGGCATCGGCGGCGGGCAGGGGCAGGTTGGACCCCTGCGTATTGAGCCAGGCGATCAGGTTGGCGCGATCGACCGGGTTGCCAAGGCCAGCAAAGGTCATCTTGGTGCCAGGCGCATATTCGCGCGGGCTCTTGAGCCACTTGTCCATCGCCTCGAACGTCCAGTCGCCTGGAACCGACTTGAGCGCTTCGGAATAGGCAAAGCCTGCGACATGGCCATGCGCCTTGCCGACCGTCGCCCACAGATTGGGACCGATGCCGTTCGCGCCGCCCTGGTTCACGGTGTGGCAGGCGGCGCACTTGGCGAACACCTTTTCGCCCGCCGCGACGTCTGCGCTGGCGAGCAGGGTGTTGAGGCTGGGACCGGCAGCGCCGCCTTCGCCCTCGGCTTCGACGCCCTCGATCGCATAGCCCATGGTTTCGGGCCGTTCGTCATGGAAAACTTTGGAACTGACGATCGCGCCGCCAAGCGCGATGATGCCCGCGAACAGTGCCCAGCCCGCTACGGTATTGAAACGATCGCCCATTTCGCTCGATTTCCCTTGCGTATCTTTTCGGGCGGCTATGTTCCGGCCCCCTCTTGAGGGCTGCCATAATGGCGGACACGCCAAGGTGCAAGCCGGGTTGACGCGGGAAATATGTCAGTCCTGTTCACTGCCGCCCCGCCGATGCTTGCGCAGCGCCAAGCAAATGCATAAGCGCGCAGCCACCCATGGACAATTATCCCGCCCCCGCCCGCATCATCGTCGCCGACCTCGCGGCCAAGGCCGCCGCCGATCCGGCCCGTGCCGTCGCCTATCAGGGCGCGCCGGGGGCCAACTCGCACCTCGCGGCCTTGGGCTATGCGCCCGATTGCGTGCCCTTGCCCTGTTTTGCGTTCGAAGATGCGATCGACGCGGTGCGCAATGGCCTCGC
Source organism: Sphingobium sp. KKT206 (assembly GCF_055640555.1). Classification (NCBI taxonomy): domain Bacteria; kingdom Pseudomonadati; phylum Pseudomonadota; class Alphaproteobacteria; order Sphingomonadales; family Sphingobiaceae; genus Sphingobium; species Sphingobium sp. KKT206. The sequence goes on along the minus strand of NZ_CM145764.1, from coordinate 2,224,225 downwards.
CGCGCGCGCTATCATCCCGATCGAAAACAGCCTGCATGGGCGGGTTGCCGACATGCATTTCCTGCTGCCCGAATCGGGGCTGGCGATCGTCGACGAATATTTCCTGCGCATCCGCCATTGCCTGATGGCGCCCGACAATAGCCCGGTGAGAAGCGCGATCAGCCACCCCCAGGCGCTTGGCCAATGCCGCCACTATCTGCGCGAGCGCGGTATCCAGCCGGTCGCCTATGCCGATACGGCGGGCGCGGCGGCGCTGGTGGCGGAACGCAAGACGCCGGGCGAAGGGGCGATCGCGCCTTATCTGGCCGCCGAACTCTATGGCCTGCGCCTGATCGCCGAGAATATCGAGGATAGCGACGATAATATGACGCGCTTCCTGGTGCTGGCGCGCGAACCCAAAATGCCGATCGCCTATGTCGGCCCGGTCATGACCACCTTTTTGTTCGAGGTGAAGAATGTCCCCGCCGCGCTCTACAAGGCGATGGGCGGCTTTGCGACCAATGGCGTCAATATGACGAAGCTGGAAAGCTATCAGCGCGGGGCGAGCTTCGCCGCGACCGAATTTTTCTGCGATATCGAAGGGATGCCGGGCGACCCGGCGGTCGACCGGGCGCTCGCCGAACTGGAGTTCCACACCAAATGGGTGCGGGTGCTGGGCAGCTATCGGCAGGCACGCCCCCGCACTTAACTGCAGGCTCCCGCTTTCGCAGCCGCGCAATCGCGCCTATAGGCGCTTCATGGTCGCAGCTATTCTTTTGTCCGCCCTGGCGATGAGCGCCATTGTCGGCGTGCGGTATCTGTTGGCGAGCGGGGGTTTTGCGCTCGCGACCCGGATTCGCCAGCCAGGCCTGTATCGCGGCCTGGAAAAGCAGATGGGGCGGGAAATCGCCTGGTCGCTGGCCTCGGCGCTCATCTACGGCATGCCCGCGGGCGTGGTCGCCTGGGGTTGGCAGGCGCATGGCTGGACGCGCATCTACACCGATGTCGCGGCGATGCCGCTCTGGTATCTGCCGCTGTCGGTGCTGCTCTATCTCGCCGCGCACGACACCTGGTTCTACTGGACGCACCGCTGGATGCATCGGCCCAAGCTGTTTCGCGTCGCCCATGCGGTGCATCATGCCAGCCGCCCACCCACGGCCTGGGCGGCGATGAGCTTCCACCCCTGGGAGGCGCTGACCGGCGCGGTGGTGATCCCGGCGCTGGTGTTCCTTATCCCCATCCATGTCGGTGCATTGGGCGTCGTGCTGACGATCATGACGGTGATGGGGGTCAGCAATCATATGGGGTGGGAGATGTTCCCGCGCTGGCTGGTGCGCGGGCCGATCGGCGGATGGCTGATCACCGCGACGCATCATCAGCGGCATCATGACCGCTATAATTGCAATTATGGCCTCTATTTCCGCTTCTGGGACCGGCTGTGCGGCACCGACCAGGGGCTGGGCGATTTCACGACGAAGGCGCGCGCATGATCGGGCGGTTGGCGATGGCTGTCATCGCGCTGGCGGGATTGAGCGGGGCTGCGCCGCTGGGCCAGCCCCAGTCAGTCAGCATGGCGCTGGAAGGCTTGCGATCGGGCAAGGGGCAGATATTGGTCTGCGTCACCCGGATGCCGGAATATTTCCCCGACTGCACCAAGGATCCCGACAAGCGTCATTTCGCCGTGGCGGCGCAGGGCGGGGCGGTGGCGTTGGGCGCCATGGCGCCCGGCCGCTATGCCATCGCCATCATCCATGACGAAAATGCCAATGGCAAATTGGATACCTTCGCCGGGATACCGCGCGAAGGCGTCGGCTTTTCCCGAAACCCGGCGCTGCGCTTTGGCGCGCCGAGTTTTCAATCGGCCAGTTTCCCGGTCGCGGGGGCGCCGGTCGAGCAGGATATAAAGCTTAAATATTTCCTGTGACCTGAACGGTTGGCCGCATCGGCGGGAACCTGTCACCCGCCCGAAACATTCAGAACCCTGAACGCACGTTAAAAAAACAACAGGGTCATTCATGCCATTTTTCCGCTGCTCGCTGGCCGCGACCGTCGTCGCGACCCTGTCCCTCGCTGCGCCCGCCATGGCGCAGGAAGAAGAACAGCATAGCACGCTGACCATCGGGGCCGGTGCCGCCATGATCCCCAGCTATGAGGGCTCGGACGAATATCGCGTCCTGCCCATTGCCCAGGCGCGCGGCAAGGTGAACGATATCGCCTTCTGGACACGCGGCACCGCCCTCTATGTCGATGCCATTGCCGATCCGACCGGGCCGGGCGTCGATTTCGAACTGGGGCCGGTCGTCAACCTGAGATTTGACCGTACCAGCCGCAAGGCCATCAAGGATGACGCCGTGCAGGCGTTGGGGAAGCGGGACTTCGCGCTGGAAGCGGGCGGTTTTATCGGCATCGGCAAGACCGGGGTGATCACCAGCGATTATGATAATCTGTCGGCGCGCGTCGCCGTGACCAAGGATGTCGCGGGCGCCCATGGCTCCTTCGTCATAACGCCGTCGATCGAATATTTCACGCCGCTGTCGATCACCACCTTCGTCGGCCTGGGCGTGTCGGCCGATTATGTCGGCAAGAAATATGGCCGCTATTATTTCGACATCACGCCGCAGGATAGTCTGGCCAGTGGGCTGGACGTCTATGACCGTGCAGGACGGGGATCGGGCTTTCGTCGGATGAACGTCAACCTGTCGGCAGGCAAATCGCTGTCGGGCGATATCCGCACGGGCTGGGCGATCTTCGGCGTCGCCGGCTACACCCGCTTGCTCGGCAAATATGCCGATTCGCCGATCGTGTCGGATGTCGGATCGCGCAACCAGTTCGTCGGGGCGGTCGGCGTCGGCTACACCTTCTGACAGGCGATCTTGCGGGACAAGGGTGACGCGCCCCATATGGCGATATATGGAGGCGGCGACACACCGCATTGGCAGGAGATTGAAGCGTGGCGACCCTGGGATTGAGCGAGGCCGACAAGGCGGCGATTGAGGCGTTTCGCCAGGACGTGGTGGAGCCGTCTCGCACCCAGCTGGTGATCGTCGATTTCTGGGCCGAATGGTGCGGCCCGTGCAAGCAGCTGACCCCGATCATCGAGAAGGTCTGCGCCGACTATGCGGCCAAGGGCGTCAAGCTGGTCAAGGTCAATGTCGACGACAATGGCTTCATCGCCAGCCAGTTCCGGGTCCAGTCGATCCCGACCGTCTATGCCGTGTTCCAGGGCCAGCCCGTCGCGGATTTGACCCAGGCGCGGACCGAAGGCGCGCTCAAACAATATCTCGACCAATTGCTGTCGCAACTGCCGATCGAATCGGAAGAAAAGTCGCAGGCGCAGGAAATCGCCCCGCTGATCGCCATGGGCGAGGAATTGCTGGCCGAGGGCGACGCCGAGCGGGCGCTGTCGGTGTTCACGCAGATCGCGCAAATGGCCCCCGACATGGTCGAGGTGGTCGCAGGACAAGCGCGGGCGCTGGTGATGCTGGGCCAGCTGGACGAGGCCGAAGCGCTGCTGGCAGCCCTGCCCGCCGAGATCGCCCGGCATGGTGCGGTCGATCAGGCGCGCGCGGCGATCGCGCTGGCGCGCGACGTCAAGCCGTTGGCCGACCTGTCGGCGGTGGAAGCGAAAGTCGCCGCCGATCCCGACGATCATGAAGCCCGGTTCGAACTTGCAGGCGGGCTGATGGCCAATGGCGACCGCGACGGGGCCGCCGACGCGCTGCTGGAAATCGTGCGGCGCGACCGCACCTGGAACGAAGGCGCGGCGCGCGCGCAACTCGTCACCATCTTCGAAGCCGTCGGGCTGGAAGATCCTTGGGTATCCGCGCAGCGTCGCAAGCTGTCGCAGATTCTCTTCGCCTGATGCCCCTCGCGCGCGTCTCGATCTTTCCCTTGTCCGGCGCCTTGCTGTTGCCGGGCATGGACCTGCCGCTGCATATTTTCGAGCCGCGCTACCGGGCGCTGATCCATGACGCGATGGCGCGCGACCGACGCATCGGCATGATCCAGCCGCGCGAAGGCGGGCCGGTGCCTTCGCTGTTCGACATGGGGTGCCTGGGCCATGTCAGCCATATCGAGGCGATGGAGGATGGGCGGTTCAATATCATCCTGACCGGCCTCGCCCGCTTCCGCTTCGTGCGCGAACTGCCGGTGGCGACCCAATTCCGCCAGATCGAAGCGGATATCGAGCAGGCGCCACAGGAAGACGAAGTGCTGCACGCGGTCGAACGCACCGCATTGGAGCAGGAATCGCGGCGCTTTGCCGACGCGCTGGGATATGTGGTGGACTGGACGGCGGTGTCGCGGCTGGACGACACGTCGCTGGTCAACGGCATCGCCCAGATCGCGCCGTTCGATCCCGCCGCCAAGCAGACCTTGCTGGAGGCCGATACGCTGTCCGAACGGTCGGAGCGCATCATCCAACTGATGCAGATCGTCGGCCGCGGCGACCGCGATGGCGGCGCGACGATGCAATGAGCGAGATTGCAGTAAGCGAGCCTGGGCCGATCGACCCCTGGCTCTTCGCCAAGCTGGTATGCCCGGTAACCCGCACACCCCTGCGCTGGGACGCAGCGCGCAAGGCGCTGGTGTCCGACGCGGCGGGCCTGGCCTATCCGGTCCGCGACGGCGTCCCGGTGCTGTTGGCGCGGGAAGCCGTGCCCATCATGTGATGATGCCTCTCTCAGTCCCCCGTTCGTCCTGAGCCTGTCGAAGGACGCGCACAAGCGATGGCCTTCCACGCTTATCTGCTAAGATGCAGCGACGGCAGCTTCTATGCCGGGCATACGGATGACCTGGAGAGCCGGATCGCAGCGCACCAAATGGGCATGATCCCCGGCTATACCTTCGCGCGTAGACCGCTCCATCTGGTTTGGACTGAAAGTTTCGGCACCCGCGACGAAGCCTTGACGGCCGAGCGACGGATCAAAGGATGGAGCCGGGCAAAAAAGCAGGCGCTGATTGATGGCGATTGGGCGCGGTTGAGCCTGTTAGCGCGGAATCGGCAGGATCAGGGATAGGTTGGCGCGCGTCCTTCGACAGGCTCAGGACGATCGGCGTTCGGTTAAGAATAAGCCGCGATACATTCCACTTCCAGCGGCGCACCGAGTGCCAGACCGTCCGCGCCGAAGGCACTGCGCGCGGGCAAGCGCTTGCCGGCAAAATAGGGCGTATAGGCGGCGTTGAAGCGGGGCCAGTCGGCCATGTCGTCCAGCATGACCGTGCATTTGACGACATCGCCAAAGTCGAGGCCATTATCCTTGAGGATGCCGCCGATCGCATCCATCGCGCCCCTGACCGCCGCGTCGAACCCTTCCTTATGCGCGTCCATGCCTTCGGGCACCTGGCCGATCTGCCCCGACATATAGAGAATATCGCCCACTCGGATGGCGGGGGAGAAGGGCAGGCTGGCGGGCATCGGCTGCGGCGCGGCGGCAGGCTGCGCAAACGAAGGCGTGGTAGCCAGCAGCAGGGCGGCGGGGATCAGGCGGACCATCAGTCTCTCCAAATATCAGGCACGGGGCAGGGCGGCGAGCAGCCGTTCGATATCTGTCGCATCGTTGAACACCGAAGGCGAGACGCGCAGATGATGATCGTGCAGCGAAACCCGCACCCCCGCCTTGGCCAGCGGGTCCGACAGCCGCGCCTTGGCATCGGGCAGCAGCGCGGTGAGCAGCGGCGCGGTGGTGCCGGATGGCGTGATGATCGCATAGCCCTTGGCGCGCAGGCCTTCGCGCAAGGCGGCGATCAATTGCTGGGCATGGGCCTGGATCGCGGGCACCGTCAGGCGGCCGATATAGTCGAGCGAATGGTCGAGCGCGGCGACGATTGCCTGCGCATAGGTGCCGGTCGCGAAATGGCCGAGCGCGCCTGTGCGGACGGCATAGCTGACCGGCGCGTCGCCCGGCGGGTCGAGCGGATAGGCATGGGTCTGCGGCGGCGACAGGCCGATGCCGGGCGGGGCATCGGGCGCGGCAAAGCCATAATAGCCATATTCGGTGCGGGGTAGCTGATCCCACACGCCGCGCCTGACGTAGAGGAAGCCAAGCCCGAAATCGCCCATCAGCCATTTATAGGTGGCGCAGGCCGCGAAATCGACGCCGCTGGCGTGGAGATCGACCGGGACTGCGCCCGCCGCATGAATGATGTCAGCATAGACCAACGCGCCGACCTTGTGCGCCAGGTCGCACACCGCCTTCAGGTCATGCTGGAAGCCATTATAGGTCGACACGAGCGAGAGGCTGACGAGGCGGGTGCCCGGCGTAATGGCGCGGGCCATATCGTCCAGTTCGATGCGCCCCGCGCGCGCCTGAACCCAGGCGACATCGACGCCCTGTTTGGCCATTTCCAGATACATGGGGAAGGCAGCATAGAAATGCAGCGTGTCGGTGACCACGCGGCCCTTGCTGCCGGGAAAGCCGAGCGCGCGCAGCACCGCCTGCTCGCCCATGGTGGTGGATTGGACCCAGGTGATTTCATCCGCGTCGGCGTTCACCAGGCGCGCGAATTTGGCGATGACTCCTGCCCGATCAACCGGCTTGCGCGCGACGGCCGCAGGATCGAGCGTCCGCGTCGCGACATAGGCGTCCATCGCGGCACGCGCGCCCAGGCTGATCGGATGGGTCGATGCGCTGTCGAGATAGGCGACCGGGGTGGCGGCAAAGCCAGCCTTGTCGGGAAGGGTGAGCGTCGCGGCGCGCGCCGTCCGCACCGCCAGCGGCAGGGCCACCGCCGCGCCCAGCGCCTCGCGACGGCTGAGGCTCATGCCAGCGCCTTGAGCAGTCCGGCCTTGAACGCCTGCATTTCCGCTGGCGTGCCGAACGAGACGCGGACCCAGTCGTCCATATATTTGCGCGGGCCGCCGATGTAGATTTTCTGCGCCGCCAGCGCGGCGGTGACGTCTGCGCCCGAACGACCAACATGGATCATCGCGAAACTCGCCTGCGAGGGCAGGTAGCGCAACCCCTGCGCGTCAAGCCAGCGATAGAGATCATCGCGCACCGCCTTATTCTCAGCCTTGCGCGTGGGCAGCAGCATGGGATCGAGCAGGCTCGCCTCCGCCGCGACCACGGCGGGCATGGGCGTGATGTTGGTGCCGTAGCGGGCCATGCCGTCGAGCAGATCCTTGCGCCCCGCGATCAGGCCGCAGCGCAAGCCAGCGAGGCCGTAAATCTTCGAAAAGGTCCGCGTCACCAGCACGTCCGCGCCGCTGGCGACCAGATCGAGGCAGGTCCGGGCATCGCTGAAATCGATATAGGCTTCATCGATCAGCAGGATCGCGCCCTTGGGCTTGTTGGCGAGCAGCCAGTCGATGTCGGCGCGTGCCGTGACCAGGCCGGTCGGGTTGTTGGGATTGCACAGATAATAGACGCCCGCATTCGGCGCGGCGGCGAGCAGTTTGCGGGGGTCTGCGGCGAAATCGCCCGACAGCGGCACGGCGACCGAGCGCGTCACGCTCTGGTTGCCAAGCCCCAGGAAACCTTGATCGAAGGTCGGCTCGAAATAGGCGATGGGCCGGTCAGTCGAGGAATAGGTGAGTGCGACCGAGCGGAGCGGCATGAAGGAACCCGGATGGACCTGCACCTGTGTCGGCGAGAGGCCATTTTGCCGCGCAAACAGGCTTTCGAGCTTGGCGGCGAACGCCATGCCATAGCGCCCCGACAAGGGCGGCAGCTTGGCCAGCGCGGCAAGCGCTGCAGCGCCGGGGCCGATGGGATGTTCATTGCTATTAAGGAAGATTCCGTCGGTCAGGCTGGCGACCATGGCGGCGGGATCGTCGGGCAGATCGACCTTGCGCCCGCGCTGGGCGAGGGCAGGGGTTGCGGTCGCAAATGCGGTGGCACCCACCGCCCCGCGCATCAGCATGCGGCGGGACAGGCTGTCGGACGATCCAGTCATGCAGGCACCCTCCATAGGAAAAGGGCCGGTTCGTTCCCGAACCGGCCCTTCGTCATGATATGATTTAGAATTTGAAGTCGATACGCGCGTAATAATAGCCGCCCGCCGTGCCGTAGGGGCCATGGCCATAGGGGCTGTTATAGGAGCCAGAGCCATTCTGGTATGGCGACACGCCGGGGTTCACGACAACGCCTGCACCGGTGACGAACTTGGGCACTTCCGGCACCTTGTCGAACAGGTTGTTCGCGCCCAGCGAGAAGGTGACATTGTCGTTGAAGTCATAGCCGACTTCGAGATCGGTGATGATCGCCGATTTGACCACGCCATCGAAGTAGAGCTGGTTGGCATTCACGCCGTTGATCAGCGCGCCATCGGCGATCAGGAAGCCGCCTTCGGGCACCACGCCGCTGCCCACACCCGGCCGGACCAGGACGCTCGTCTTGGCATAGAGGGTTTCGCGCAGGTTGACGCTTAGCTTGCCCGCCTTGAGCAGCGCGCCGAAGCCGACCTTATATTTGGGGGTCGTGTCTTCGATATTGCTTTCCGATGCGGCGTTGAACAGCGGATAGCCGACCTTGTTGTTGGTGATCTTCGTCTTGTTATAGTTGCCGTTGAGCGACAGGTTCAACGAGCCGAAGTCGAGCGCCACCGGGTAGCTGATCGAGAAGTCTACGCCAGTCGTCCGGGTGTCGATGCCGTTGGTGAAGCTCTGGACGCCGACCTGTTGCAGGGCGGTGTCGAGAACGATGCCGGCGGCAGCGAGCGCATCGAAGATCGCGGCGGCGCCGGGCTGGACGACGCCACCCTGAACGGCGTTACGCGATGCCGTGGCGGCGATACGATCCTTGATCTTGATCATATAGGCATCGACGGTGATGGCGAGCTTGGGCACGGGCCGTAGCACGATGCCCGCCGAGAAGTTCTTGGACTTTTCAGGGCCAAGCGAGTCGAAGCCGAGCAAGGCGGCGGCCGGGCTGCCCGCGGGCAACTGGGCGACGGCGCTGGTTGGCCCTACGTTGATCGTCGAATATTTCTGTTCAGCCAGCGACGGAGCGCGGAAGCCGGTGCTGGCGGTGCCGCGAATGGCGATGGCGTCCGAGAAGTCGTAGCGGGTCGTGATCTTGCCGATCAGCGTATCGCCAAAGTCGGTATAATCTTCATAGCGACCGGCCAGATCGACCGTCCAGCCTTCGACCGGCTGGGCGATGAAGTTGATATAGCCTGCGCGCGAACTGCGCTTGAAGCGGCCCGCGTCGGTTGCCTTATAGCCGGGGAAGGACTGCACGCCGGTCTTGTAGGTCGAATAGAAATCGCCCTGGACGATTTCATAGGTGTCCTTGCGATATTCCCCACCGAAGGCGAAGGTCAGCGGGGCGGCCATGCCGACTTCGAATTCCTTGCGGATGTCGGCGGTCACCGTGGTCTGGCTCAGGCGGAAGCCACCATCATAGGCCTTGTCGGGCGTATTGGGCGTGCCGATGCCTGCCAGTGCTGCGGCATAGCTTTCCTGCCATACTTCGCGATGGGCGGAATTTTCAGTCCAGATGTCGTTCTTCTGATTGGCGTAGGTGGTGCTGAGGTCATAATTCCAACCGCTGCCAAACTCGCCCTTGGCGCCGACGGTGAAGCTATATTCATCCTCGATCACATGCTGCAGCGGGACCATGCCGTTGATGCCGGTGTCGCTGTAGCAGATGCTGGGGTCGTAAGCGGCGGGGGTGACGCCGCCGCCCAGGTTGCCAGCCTCGTAGCAGATGCGCTTGGGATGGCGGTAGCCCTGCTTGGCCCAGCCTTCGCGGCGGGACACATCGCCGAAGCTGTAGACTTCGACGCCGCCGAAATCATAGCCGGCATTGTAGAAGAGCAGGTTGAGTTCGGTCTTGGGCTGGCCACCGTTGATGTTGGCCAGCGCGTCGCCGGCAAGGTTGGACCATTGGGCCGGCGCATTGGGCTGGAGCGTGCCGTCCGGCTTCGTCACCTGGACCTGGCCTTCGCCCAGCGTCGTATAATCCTGGCGGCGGTGGAACAGGCTGACGTTGAGGAAGCCGTCTTCGCCCAGCTTGACGCCATAATTGCCGGAAACCGAGAAAAGTTCACCCTGGCTGTCATAATATTGACCGCCGGTGACCTTGAAAGAGCCGCCTTCGGCCTGGTCCTTGAGGATGAAGTTGATGACGCCCGCGATCGCGTCCGTACCATAGACGGCGGCCGCGCCTTCCTGGAACACTTCGACCTGCGAGACGGCGTCTGGCGGAATCAGATCGATGCTGGGTGCGGCGGAGCCGGAGAAGGCACCAAGCACCTGGAGAATCGCGTTGCCGTGACGACGCTTGCCGTTGACCAGAACCAGCGTGTGGTTGGGGCTGAGGCCGCGCAGACGGGCGGAGAGCGAGAAGCTGGAAAGATCGGTGCCCTGCGTCTGCGCCGTGAAGCTGGGGACGATCTGGGTCAGAACCTGGTTGAGGTTCGGCTGGCCGACCCTTGTGATCGCGTCCTGACCCAAGACCTGGATCGGTGCGGCGCTGTCGGCGACCTGCATGCCGACGGCACGGGTGCCGGTGACGATGATGGTACCGCCGTCCTCGGCCTGTGGTTCCTGCGGTGCTTCCTGCGCCAATGCGCAAGCGGACCAAGACGAAGCGAGAATCAATGAAAGTTTAAGCGCTGACAAGCGTGTCATTCATGCCCCCTGTTATTGCATTGTTGATGACAGGGGGTTTGACGATTGGCTCAGGCAAAGCCTCTATTGCGCCGCACAATTTTTAAGTAAAAATGCAATAATTGCCGCTGCTTATCTGAGCAGCGACTCAACAGGATAATTTTCTTCTACGACTTTGCGCAATTGCCAATTTTGCACTGACGATCATGCATTTTGCACGCAGCTGGCATGGTGGATTTTGTCGCTATGTTCGTTTTGGCGCGCCTTGGTCTTTCGGATCAGGATGCCATCGCCGCGTCGATCAACGCTTTGGCTTCCACCCCTTCCCAATCCATTGCGCCGATGACGCGCACCATTTCCTTGCCCTGCGCATCATAGAGGACGGTGGTGGGCAGCAGGCCGGTGGCATAGTCGAAGCCGAACTGGTTGTCGGGGTCTGCCCAACCCTTCAAATGGGGCAGCTCATGCTTGGCGAAAAAGGGCTTCACTGCCTTTTCGCCCTGATTGTCCTGCGAGATGGTGAGGACGGCCAGCCCCTTGGGACCATAGGTGGCGGCGATCCGGTCAAGCGTCGGCATTTCCGCGACGCATGGCGTACACCAGGTCGCCCACAGATTGACCAGCATTGGCCGCCCGGCAAAATCCTGCAGCGTCGCCTCGCCGCCATCGGGGTTCTGGAAGGCAAAGGTCGGCGCGGCCGTCCCCGCCTTGCTGCGATCGAGCCGGTAGTTGAACGCTTCGCTGCCCGCCGTTGCATTTCCCGATGCGGGAACCTCGCCGCTCATGCTTGCATTGGCTTGCCCAGCGGGCGGCGATTGCCTATCGCAAGCCGCCAGACCGGCAGCCAGGAGCAGTATCATTAGCGCGCGCGAAACAGGTTCCAAGGGAGAAGGCTCCAACAGCATGTGGGGTGGCCGGTTTGCGGCCGGCCCCGCGTCGATCATGCGCGAGATAAATGCCTCCATCCCGTTCGACAAGCGTTTGTGGCAACAAGATATCGCTGGGTCCAAAGCGCATGTCGCGATGCTGGCCCAGCAGGGCATCGTCGATGGCGAAGATGCGCAGGCGATTACCGAAGGTCTGAACCGGATCGCTGCGGAATATGCAGCCGATGGCGTGCCGGTCGATCTCGACCTCGAAGATATTCATATGGTCACGGAATCACGGCTGGCGCAGCTGATCGGGCCGACCGCTGGACGGCTGCATACCGCGCGCAGCCGCAATGATCAGGTCGCGACCGATTTTCGCCTCTGGGTGCGCGACGCGATCGACGAAGTGGCGGCGGGCCTACTCGGCCTGCAACGCGCGCTATTGGCGCGGGCGGAGGAGCATGCTGACGCGGTGATGCCGGGCTTCACCCATTTGCAATCGGCGCAGCCGGTGACGCTCGGCCATCATCTGATGGCTTATTATGAAATGGTGCGGCGCGACCGCAGCCGCTTTGCCGATGCGCGGGCGCGCGCCGATGAATGTCCGCTGGGTGCGGCCGCGCTCGCTGGCACGGGCTTTCCCATCGATCGCCAGGCGACGGCTGAGGCTCTGGGCTTTGCCCGGCCGACCGATAACAGCCTGGACAGCGTATCCGACCGCGACTTCGCGCTCGATTATCTGATGGCGGCAACGCAGGCATCCCTGCACCTCTCGCGGCTAGCGGAGGAATTCATCATCTGGGCGAGCCAGCCCTTCGGCTTCGTGAAACTGCCCGACGCCTATTCGACCGGCAGCTCGATCATGCCGCAGAAGCGCAACCCCGACGCCGCCGAACTGGTGCGCGGCCATGCCGGGCGGATCATGGGCTGCATGACCGCGCTGTGCGTGACGATGAAGGGCCTGCCGCTCGCTTATTCCAAGGATATGCAGGACGACAAGCCGCCGGTGTTCGAGGCGCACGACCTGCTCGGCCTGTCGATCGCGGCGATGACCGGCATGATCGAGACGGTGACCTTCCGCACCGACCGGATGCGCGGCCTTGCTGAAAGCGGCTTCGCCACCGCAACCGATCTCGCAGATTGGCTGGTGCGCGAAGGCGGCATTCCCTTCCGCGAGGCGCATCATATCACCGGGCGCGCAGTGGCGGCGGCCGAGGCGGCAGGCGTACCGCTCGATCAACTGCCGATCGCGACGCTGAAGGATATCGACGCGCGGATCGACGATCGCGTCTATGCGGTGCTGACCGTCGATGCGTCGGTCGCCAGCCGGACGAGCCATGGCGGCACGGCCCCGGCGCAGGTGCGGGCGCGGATCGCCCAGGCGAAGAAGGAACTGGACTCATGAAGACGCGCACGCTGGCCGGGCTGGCTATGGCCGCATTGGTGCTGGCGGGCTGCGGCGGCCGACCTTCGCTCAAGCCGCTCAAGGACCAGAAACTGCCTGCCGTGCCCGTGGGCGCGGCGACTGCCCCGACCGGCGGCGAACTGATGGCACCCTCCATCCAGGCGCGGCCCGAGCGCAACGTCGAATTGCTGACCCAATCGCGCCAGCGGAGCGACGACCCGTTCGACCTGCCGCCCGAAAAGCAGCCGCAATAAGCCTGTAAGGACTGGAAATTGGACCATTTCGACTATGTGGACGGCACCATGCGGGTGGAGCAGGTGCCGATGGCGGTGATCGCCGATGCGGTCGGCACGCCGGTCTATGTCTATTCGACCTCGACGCTGGAACGCCATGTCGGCGTGTTCCGCGAAGGGCTGGCCGCGCTCGACAATCCGCTGATCGCCTTTGCGGTCAAGGCCAATCCCAATGCCGCCGTCCTGGCGACGCTGGCGAAGTTGGGCCTGGGCGCGGACGTAGTGTCGGGCGGCGAATTGCTGCGCGCAGTGGCGGCAGGCATCCCGGCCGACCGCATCGTCTTTTCCGGCGTCGGCAAGACCGCCGACGAAATGCGGCTGGCGCTGGAACATGGCATTTTCCAGTTCAATCTGGAAAGCGAACCGGAAGCCGAGATGCTGTCGCAAGTCGCGCTGTCGATGGGCAAGCGCGCGCCGGTCGCCTATCGCATCAACCCCGATGTCGATGCGGGCACCCATGCCAAGATCTCGACCGGCAAGTCGGAAAACAAGTTCGGCATCCCCTATGACCGCGCGCTGGAGAGCTATGCCGCCGCGCGCGATCTGCCGGGGCTGGATGTGCAGGGCGTCGCTGTCCATATCGGCAGCCAGTTGACCGATCTCGCCCCGCTGGAGGCCGCCTTTACCAAGGTCGGCGCACTCATCACGGCGCTGCGCGAAGCGGGCCATGACATTCGCACCGCTGACCTGGGTGGTGGCCTGGGCGTCCCCTACGACCCGTCGCAGCCGCTGCCGCCCAGCCCCGCCGATTATGGCGCGATGGTGTGCCGCGTGACGCAGGCCTGGCCCGTGCGGCTGATGTTCGAGCCTGGCCGCGTGATCGTGGGCAATGCGGGCGCGTTGCTGTCGCGCGTGGTGCGGGTGAAGCAGGGGGCCAAGGCACCCTTCGTCATTGTGGATGCGGCCATGAACGACCTGTTGCGGCCCAGCCTTTATGACGCCTGGCATGATATTCGCGCGGTCGCGCCATCGGGCAAGCAGGCAGCCGCCAATGTCGTCGGACCCGTATGCGAGACGGGCGACACCTTCGCCATGGGACGCGATATGGACGTGGTGGAAGCGGGCGATCTGGTCGCCTTCATGACCGCAGGCGCTTATGGCGCGACGATGGCGGGCACCTACAACAGCCGCCCGCTCACGCCTGAAGTGCTGGTGTCGGGCGACCGCTGGGCCGTGGTCCGCGCGCGTCCGCCGATCGAGACGTTGATCGAGGGCGATTCGATCCCCGACTGGCTGGCAGATTGATGCACAGCCTGCCCGTGTTCTTGCGCCTGACGGGCAGGCCCGTGATCCTGACCGGCGAAGGCGAGGCGGCGGACGCCAAGCGCCGCCTGCTGGAACGGGCAGGCGCGCGGATCGTGGGCGAAGAAGATGGCGATGCGCGGATCGCGATCGTGTCCGATGGCGATGCGGTGACGGCCCAGCGCCTGCGCGTACGCGGCGTGCTGGTCAATGCGACCGACAATCCCGACCTGTGCGACTTCACGCTGCCCGCGATCGTCGATCGCGATCCGGTGCTGATCGCGATCGGGACGGGCGGCGCGTCGGCGGGATTGGCGAAGGCGTTGCGGCAAAGGCTGGAGACGCTGTTGCCTGCGGGCCTTGGCGCATTGGCGAGGGGATTGTCAGCGGCGCGGGGCGCGATCCGCGCGCGTTGGCCCGATGGGGGCGATCGACGCCGGGCGATCGATGCCGGGCTAGCGGCGGGCGGGATGATTGATCCCCTGCGCGCCGGTGCCGCTGACGCCGTGCCGCGCTGGATCGAAGGGCAGGGCGATGCGGATGCGACGCGGCTGGAGCCGATCCGGCTGGCATCCAACGATCCTGACGATCTGACCTTGCGGGTCGCGCGGCTGTTGGGGGAGGCCGACCGGGTCTATCACCAGCCAACGGTTGCGGCAGCTGTCCTCGACCGGGCGCGGGCCGATGCGGTGCGGATCGCGGTGGACGCGCCACCTGCGCAGCCGGGCGACGGCCTGTCGCTCTGGCTCACCCTGGGCTGACGCTTAGCCCTGTTGGGCGGTGACTCGTTCGAGTTCGTCTTGCAAGGCCTGGATCGAGGAGACGAGCCGGGCACGATCGATCTGCAATTCGCGCAGCGTTTCGCGGGTTTCGCCCAGTTCCACGGCACGGCGCGCGATGCGGGCGTCGAGTTCGGCATTGTGGCGCGAGAGCGCGCCCATCTGTTCGGCGCGCTGGCACAGATGGCGCAGCCGAGCGTCGAATATGTCGAAGTCGAACGGTTTGACGACATAGTCGTCCGCGCCCGCGTCCAGCGCTTCGACAGTCGCCTGGCTGTCGAGCCGCCCGGCGATCATGACGAAACAGGCGGAGGCGGCGAGATTGGCGGCGCGGATCTGCTTCATGGTCGCGACGGCGGGCAGCATCGTCAGCCCCATGTCGATCAGGATGATATCGGCCCTATGCGTTACCAACAGGCTGAGCGCGCTGAATCCCGTGTCGGCGAGGGCGACGTCATAATTGAGGTGCGACAGGCGGCGGGCGATGACAGCGCGCGCGGTCGGATTTTCGTCGATCAGCAGCACGCGCAGGCGGCGCTGGGCGCGCGCGCGACCCTCCGCATCGGGGGCATCGAACTGCGAGGCTTCGTTCCGTTTGAAAAATGGCATCGTCTGTCCTTCCGCCCGTCATCGAAGGATAGGAAGGCACCGCAAAGAAATGGTTAACGGTTCGCGCTGTTCGGTTCGGGCGCATAGCCGCGCAGGAACAGGTCGACGGCCAGATCGACATCGGCCTGCATCTGCGCTGACGAGGGTTCCGTAATCTGACCGATCATCAACTGCTGATGGCTGCCAGCCATGGTCAGGGCCATCAGGACGCGCGCCGCATCGGCGGGGTCGTCCCGCCGCAACTGGCCCCGATCCATTGCGCCACTTATATAGTCGGCGAGCAGGGCGCGGGTGTGGCGTGGCGCAAGCTCGAAGAATATCCGGCTGAGTTCGGGAAATCGACCACTCTCGGCATAGATCAACCTGTGCAGGGCGATCGCTTCGGTCGAGCAGACCTTGTCAAGCAGGCTGCGACAGGCGCGCAACAAAGTGGGTTCCAGCACGCCGCACGGGTCGAGGATTTGCGACAGTTGCGCGCGATAGGCGGTAGCGACCCGATCGAGGACCGCCGAAAATAAGTCTTCCTTTGAAGGGAAGTGATTCCACAAAGTGCCCTTGGACCCGCCCAGCGCTGCGGCGATGCCCGACATGGTCGTCCCGGCATAGCCATGTTCCAGGAAATAGGCCTTGGCCACGGTCAATATGGTATCGCGCCGGTCCAGACGGCGTGCTTCCCTTCGGCTGGTGGGGGGAGTGGTGGAAGCGCCTGTCATGAAACCGTACCATAGAGTATGATAAAAATCTTGACAAGCGGGTGTCGCGACGCCAGATGCATTTTTCATACTAGATGGTACGGTTTTTATGTCGGTGAGTCGCCTTTCCCCGCCCGTTCGTCCGCTGGTCCTGGCGACGATGATGTCGTTGCTGGCGGGGTGCGCAGCGGTCCCTGACCTTGGCACCAAGCCCGAAATTCGCGCGGCGGACACGATCGCCGCGCAACAGAGCCTGGCCGCGCCGCAGGCGGCTTGGCCCGCTACGGACTGGTGGCGCGCCTATGGCGATCCGCAACTCACCGCACTGATCGAAGAAGGCTTGCGCAACGCGCCCGACATGGCGATCGCTGCCGCGCGTTTCCGCCAGGCGCAGGCGCTGGCGCAACAGTCCGGCGCGGCATTGCTGCCTTCTGCCAATCTCGACGCCAGCGCGGCCGCCACCAAGCAAAGCTATAATATGGGCATGCCCAAGGAGTTCGTGCCGCAGGGCTGGCTCGGCACCGGACGGCTGGCGCTGGACCTGGAGCTTGATCTCGACCTGTGGGGCAAGAACCGCGCGGCACTGGCGGCGGCAACATCGCAGGCACGCGCGGCGGAGCTTGATGCGCAGCAGGCGCAACTGGCGCTGACCACGGGCATCGCCGACGCCTATGCCGACCTTGCCCGCCTCTATGATGAGGCGGACATTCAACAACGCACGCTCGACATCCGCATGGCCAGCCAGAAGCTGGTTGCGGATCGGCGGCAAAATGGGCTGGAAACACGCGGCAGCGTGCGGCAGGCCGATGCCACGGTCGCGTCCGCACGGGCGCAACTGGCCGGCGCGCGCATGGCGATCGAACTGCGCCAGCATCAGATCGCCGCGCTGATCGGCGCGGGGCCGGACCGCGGCGCGGCGATGACGCGGCCAACGCCCGGCGCGCTGGCACCGCTTGGGCTTCCCGCCGACGTCACCACCAATCTGATCGCGCGCCGTCCCGACATCGCGGCGGCCCTCGCCCGTACCGAGGCGGCGGCCAAGCGAATCAAGGTCGCGCGCGCCGATTTCTTCCCCGCCGTGCGCCTGAGCGCACTGATCGGCCTACAATCGTTGGGCTATAATACCGTCTTTGCCAATGGCGGCGCGATCGGATCGGCCCAGCCTTTCACCAATAATCTGTTCCAGAAGGACTCGATCTTCGGAAATGCCGGGCCAGCGATCAGCCTGCCGATCTTCCACGGCGGCGCGCTGCAGGGCCAGTATCGCGGTGCGCGCGCGACCTATGACGAAGCGGTGGCGAGCTATGATAAGGCCGTGCTGACGGCCTATCAGGAGGTGGCGGACGCCGTCACCAGCCGCCGCACGCTGGACGCGCGCCTGGTCGATGCCCGTGCGGCGGTGGCCGCGTCGCAGGACGCCTATGGCATCGCCAAGAAGCGCTATGATGGCGGCCTGTCCACCTATCTGGATGTGCTGAATGTCGAGGATCAACTCCTCGCCGCGCAGCGTACCGTTTCCGGGCTGGAGGCAAGCGCCTTTTCGCTCGATATTGCCCTGATCCGCGCGCTGGGTGGTGGTTTCGCCCCTGACGCCGCCCTGTCCAAGGACGCACCCCATGGCTGACGCCACTCCCGAACTTACCGCCCCGACCGATGAACCCCAGGCCGATCGCAGCAGCGCCCGCAAGACCTGGCTGACCCGGCTGGCGCTCGCGGTGGTCATCGCTGGCCTCCTCTGGACGGCCTGGTATGTCCTGGTTGGCCGCAACCATGTCAGCACCGACAATGCCTATGTGAATGCCGAAATGGCGCAGGTAACCCCGCTCATTTCCGCCCAGGCGATCGAGGTACTGGTCAGCGATACGCAGGCGGTCAAGCGTGGCGACATATTGGTGAAGCTCGATCCCACCAACGCCCGCATCGCGATCGCGCAGGCACAGGCGGACCTGGCCGAAGCGCAGCGCCGCTTCCGCCAGACGTCGGCCACCAGCGGCGCGCTCTCGGCGCAGGTCGATGCGCGCGGCGCGGACATTGTCCAGGCACGGGCGCAACTCGCCAGCGCGCAGGCCGACGTTGAAAAGGCGCGGGTCGATCTGCAACGGCGTGAAGCGCTGGTTGGCGATGGTGCCGTATCGGGCGACGAAGTGACGAGCGCGCGCACGGCCTTTGCCGCCGCCCGCGCCGCGCTTGATGTCGCGCGCGCCAGCGTGACCACGGCGCAAGCGACGCGCAGCGCGGCAAGCGGGCAACTCGCCGCCAATGATGCACTGGTGCGCGGATCGCAGGTCGATACCGACCCGGCGGTGATGGCAGCGCAGGCAAAGCTCGACGCAGCGAAGCTAGACCTGGAGCGCACGATCATCCGCGCGCCCATCGACGGCGTCGTGACCAAGCGGCAAGTGCAGGTCGGCCAGCGCGTCGCGCAGGGCAGCCCGATCATGACGATCGTCCCGTTGGCGCAAGTCTATGTCGACGCCAATTTCAAGGAGCGGCAGCTGGGCAAGGTGAAGGTCGGCATGCCCGCCAAGGTGACCGCTGATATCTACGGCGGCGACGTCGTCTATCATGGCAAGGTTGTCGGCTTTTCCGGCGGCACGGGCGCGTCGCTCTCGCTGATCCCGGCCCAGAATGCGACCGGCAACTGGATCAAGGTGGTGCAGCGCTTGCCCGTCCGCATCGCGCTCGACCCCAAGGAACTGGCGGCGCACCCCTTGCGCGTCGGCCTCTCCACGGAGGTCGAGATCGACCTTTCCGGTCACTGAAGGGTCGACAGGTGAGCGACGAGGACAGCATCTTTTCCCGGCTGACGCCGCGCCAGCGCACGCTGGCCGGGCTGGTGCTGGCGCTCAGCAATTTCATGGTCGTACTCGACCTGACCATCGCCAATGTCTCGGTGCCGCATATTTCAGGCAATCTGGGCATCACGCCGGATCAGGGGACGTGGATCATCACCTCCTATGCGGTGGCCGAAGCCATCTGCGTGCCCTTGACCGGCTGGCTGGCCCAGCGGTTTGGGGTGGTGAAGATGTTCATCTGGGCGATGATCGGCTTTGGCATCTTCTCGGTGCTGTGCGGCCTGTCCATGTCGCTCACCATGCTGGTGGCGTGCCGCATTGGTCAGGGGCTGTGCGGCGGCCCGATCATGCCGATGTCGCAGACTTTGCTGCTGCGCATCTTTCCGCCCGATCAACGCGCGCGGGCGATGGGGCTATGGGCCATGACCACATTGCTCGGCCCGGCAATGGGGCCGATCATCGGCGGCTATATCAGCGACAATTGGAGCTGGCACTGGATCTTCTTCATCAACGTGCCGATCGCGATCCTATGCGTGGTGGCGGCGATGGCGCTGCTGCGCCCGGTGGAAACCGACACAGCGCGCGTGCCGATCGATCGCATGGGCCTGTTTCTGCTCGTTTTCTGGATCGGTTGCCTGCAAATCATGCTGGATATCGGCCGCGACCATGATTGGTTCGGCGATCCGCTGATCGTCATCTTGGCGATCCTGGCCGTGATCGGCTTTGCCGCCTTCATCATCTGGGAGTTGACGGAGGAGCATCCGATCGTCGATCTGCGGATATTCCGCCATATCGGCTTCACATCGGGCGTTTTCTCGCTGGCGCTGGGCTTTGGCGCCTATTTCGCGGGCATCGTCGTCATTCCGCAATGGCTGCAAACGTCGATGGGCTATACCGCCACCGATGCAGGCATATTGACCGCCATGACGGCGGTGGCGGCCCTGATGGCCGCGCCGATCGCCGCGCGCATGACGGGGCGGGTCGATCCGCGTATCATGATTTCGGGTGCGCTCTTCTGGCTGGGGCTGATGACCCTGTGGCGGGCGCATTGGACCAGCTCGATCGATTTCTGGTCGATGGCCGCGCCGCAATTCATCCAGGGCTTCGCCATGCCCTTCTTCATGATCCCGCTGACGACCCTGACGCTAGGGTCGGTGCGGCCCGACGAGACGGCGTCGGCGGCAGGGCTGCAGAATTTCCTGCGAACCATGGCACTGGCGATCGCGACGTCGCTGGTGCTGACCGGCTGGGGCAACGGCCAGCGCGTCTCGCGCAGCGAGATGGCGGGCACATTGCAACCGGCCGATACGCAGGCACAACTGAGCGCGATGGGCATGTCCTTCGAGCAAGCGCGCCAAGTCATCTCCAATCTGGTCGATCAGGAGGCGTTGGCGATCGCGGTGGATCATGTCTTCTTCCTGTCCGCGCTCGTCCTGTTCCTCGCCACGGCGATTGTCTGGCTCGCGCCCAAGCCGACCGGGCCGGTGGATACGTCCGCCGCGCACTAAAGCGGGAGGGCGATCCGCCGGGTGATGCCGATCGCATCCAGAAACGCCGCGTCATGGCTGACCACCAGCAGCGCGCCGTCATAGGCGTTCAACCCCTGTTCGATCGCGGCGATCGAATCGAGGTCAAGATGATTGGTCGGCTCGTCCAGCAACAACAGGGGCGGCGGCGCGGCCCCGCCCAGCACGCAGGCGAGGCCGGCGCGCAATCGCTGCCCGCCGCTCAGCGTCCCCACCTGTTGCAACGCCAGGTCGGCGCGGAACCGGAAGCGGGCCAGCGCGGCATGGACTGCGTTGCGGGTCGTGCCGGGGTGCAGCCGCGCAAAATTGTCGGCGATACTGCGTGCCGGATCGAGCAGCGCAACGTCCTGATCGAGCAGCGCGCAATCGACAGGGCGGTGAACCCGGCCTGCCATCGGCGACAGATCACCCGCGATCAGGCGCAGCAGCGTCGATTTGCCCGACCCGTTCGCCCCGGTGATCGCCACCCGCTCCGGCCCGCTGATTGTCAGGCTGACGTCGCGCAGGACCGGGCAGTCCGGCGCATGGCCCGCCGTCACCGCGTCGAGCGTCAGGATGATGCGACCCGGCGCGACGTTGGCGGAGGGCAGGGCGATGCGGATCGGCTCCAATATCTCGATCCGCGCGCGCGCCGCGTCGATCGCCTGCCGCGCTTCGCCCTGTTGCTGCCCGGCACGGCGCACGGCATCGCCGCCCGATTGTTCGGCCTGCTGCTTGCGCTGGCCCAGCAGGATGCGGGGCATCCCGCCCTTGGCCGCGTCGCGCTTGCCTGCGCCATCGCGCCGCTGCTTGCGCTCGGTCAGCTGCTGGGTCTTGCGCGACAGGGCCGCCGCCTGCTTTTCGGCATGGTCGAGATCATGATGCGCGGCGGCCAGTTCGATCGCCTTGCGCGTCGTGTAGGCGGACCAATTGCCGCCATAGCGGGCGATGCCGAGCGTGGTCAGCTCCGCAATGGCGTCCATCGTCTCCAGCAGTGCGCGGTCATGGCTGACGACGATCGCGCCGCCGCGCCAGCGCGCGAGCAGGGCGATTACGGCCTCGCGCCCCTCGGCATCCAGATGATTGGTCGGCTCGTCCAGCAGCAGGAAATCGGGCTGGGTAAAGAGCGCGGCGGCGAGCGCGGCACGGGTGCGCTGGCCCCCCGACAGGGTCGTAAGCAGCGTTGCCGGATCAGCGCTCAGCGCCACGTCCGCCAGCGCATCGGCGAGGCGCGCGGGCAGCGTCCAGTCACACGCATCCAGTTCATCAAGCGTCGCGCTGCCCACCTCCGCCCGGTCGATCACCGCCAAAGCCTCGCGCGCGTCGAACAGGTCGGCAATGGTCGCGCCCGGCGCTGGTTCAAGATTCTGGCGCAGCACGGCAATACGTCCGTCGATCGTGACATGGCCGTGCGTCGGGGTGCATTCCCCGGCGATCAGCGCGAGCAGACTGGACTTGCCGACGCCATTGCGACCGATCAGGCCGATACGTTCGGGGGCAAAGCGGAAATCGAGACCGGCAAGGACAGCAGTACCGTCGGGCGCGGACCATCCAAGGGTCGAAAGGGTAATGGCAGGCATGGACACAGGCTTTCCTGAAGGCAGAGCGGGTGGGCTAAGCAGTCAGGGCGATGTCCATGGGGGTTCCTTTTAAGATGAATAGAAAATGTAGAGGCTAAGGCATCGGTTGGCAAGATAGGCTGCGGCACGCCAATCCCTCGCATTCTTACGGAGCTAGGGATATTTACGCATAGGTCGGTGTCCGCCGTCGCGTCATGCAGCGGACATGGACATGCAATTTGACGTGGCGCAAAATGGCGCTCTTTCGCTGATGACGCGCCCTTGTGCGCCCCAGTCCTGCGACCAGTGCGGGGTGCGCGATCGGGCGATTTGTGCTGATCTGTCAGAAACGGATCGCGACGCGCTCAGCCGGATCGGGCGGCGGGTGACGCTGCATGCCGGGCAGACGGTGATGTGGGAGGGGGATGACAGCATGGTCGTCGCCAATGTCATCGAAGGGACGCTCAAACTGGCGACTTCGACCGGCGACGGGCGCGAACAGATCGTCGGCGTGGTCTATGCGTCCGACTTTATCGGTCGCCCCTTTGGCGCGCGCACGCCCCATAGCGTCACCGCATTGACAGACGCGCGGCTGTGCCTGTTTCCGCGAGGGCGCTTCGATGGATTCGCGCGCGACCATGGCGACTTGCAGCATCGGTTGCTCCAGCGCACGCTCGACGATCTCGACCGGACCCGCGACTGGATGCTGCTGCTCGGTCGCAAGACCGCGCGGGAGAAGGTGGCGACCTTCCTGCTCGACATGGCGCGGCGGTTGCAGGCCGACCCGACGGGGACGATCGAGCTGCCGCTCTCACGCCAGCAGATTGCCGATATTCTGGGCACGACGATCGAAACCGTGTCGCGACAAATGAGCGATTTCAAGCGGCGCGGGATCATCGCGCTGGTCGGGCGACGCGGCGTGCGGCTGGTCGATGGCGCGGCGCTGGAGGCGTTGGCGGAAGGGGTCTGAGGTTAAGGTTTGGGGGGCTTCGTAGTATTTCGCCGCACGCCCCCACCCCAACCCTTCAATCGAGTCACGTGCTTCGTTTGAACCTGAAGGGGAGGGGCTTTAAGTGTCGCGGTCGTCGCGCCAGACCCTCTCGTACCTCTCTACGCACTATCCCGTAAAGACCCGCGCCCGGCGGTTTGACAGAGGTCAATGCATGGGGGCGGCCTGTCGAACAGAGGGACCGCCGAGCCTTTGACGGGGAATATCATGGACCGATTGGTAATGAGGACGGGCGGCTGGTTCGCGCTCGCGCTGGCGGCCTTCGCGGCGATGCTGGGCGCAGTGGACAGCGGATTTGCCGTTCATATGGGGATCGTCTGCGCGGTCGGACTGCTGCTGGCAGTCCTGACGATGCGCGGCGCGGATTATGCGGGGCTGGCGCGCGGCATGCTGAAAATGCCGACCGACCAGGGCAGATATGATGATGATCCGATCCGCTGGGGCGTGATCGCGACGGTCTTCTGGGGTCTGGCGGGCTTTCTCGTCGGGCTGATCATCGCATTTCAGCTGGCCTTTCCCGCGCTGAACCTTGGCATCGAATATACCAGCTTCGGTCGTATGCGGCCGTTGCACACATCGGCGGTGATCTTCGCCTTTGGTGGCAACGCGCTGATCGCGACCAGCTTCTATGTGGTGCAGCGCACTTGCCGCGCGCGGCTGGCGTTCCCGTCCATGGCCCGCTTCGTCTTCTGGGGCTATCAGCTATTCATCGTGCTGGCCGCGACCGGCTATCTGATGGGGATTACCGAGGGCAAGGAATATGCCGAGCCCGAATGGTATGTCGATCTGTGGCTGACGGTCGTGTGGGTCTGCTACCTGCTGGTGTTCGGCGGGACGATCCTCAAGCGCTCCGAACCGCATATCTATGTGGCCAACTGGTTCTACCTCGCCTTCATCATCACCATCGCCATGCTGCACATCGTCAATAATCTGTCGATGCCGGTCAGCCTGCTGGGATCCAAGAGCTACAGCGCCTTTGCCGGGGTGCAGGATGCGCTGACCCAATGGTGGTATGGCCATAATGCGGTGGGCTTCTTCCTGACTGCCGGCTTCCTGGCCATGATGTATTATTTCGTGCCCAAGCAGGCGGAACGGCCGGTCTACAGCTATCGCCTGTCGATCATCCACTTCTGGTCGCTGATCTTCCTCTATATCTGGGCGGGGCCGCATCACCTTCACTATACTGCGCTGCCTGACTGGGCGCAGACGCTGGGCATGGTCTTTTCGGTCATGCTGTGGATGCCGAGCTGGGGCGGGATGATCAACGGCCTGATGACGCTCAACGGCGCCTGGGACAAGATCCGCACCGACCCGATCATCCGCATGATGGTGATGGCGCTGGCCTTTTACGGCATGTCGACCTTCGAAGGGCCGCTGATGTCGATCAAGGCCGTCAATTCCCTGTCGCATTATACCGACTGGACGATCGGCCATGTCCACTCCGGCGCGCTGGGCTGGAACGGCATGATCACCTTCGCTTGCCTCTATTATATGACGCCGCGCCTGTGGGGCCGGGAACGGCTCTATTCGCTGCGGCTGGTGAACTGGCACTTCTGGCTCGCGACGCTGGGCATCGTTCTCTACGCCTCGTCAATGTGGGTGGCGGGCATCATGCAGGGCTTGATGTGGCGCGAATATGGGGCCGATGGCTATCTGGTCTACGCCTTCTCCGAAGTCGTGACCGCCATGTTCCCCATGTATCTGATCCGCGGTGCCGGTGGCCTGCTTTACCTGGCCGGGGCGATCATCATGGCCTGGAACATCGGCAAGACCATCGCAGGCAGCAAGCTGCGCGAAGAGAAGCCGATGCACGACGCCGCCTTCGATCCAGCGGCCGACAAGCCGCTCCTCGCTGCCCAGCCTGTATAAGGAGACGCCGACATGGCATCCAAATTCTTCGACCATGGCAAGCTGGAGCGGAATGTATCGCTGCTCGGTATTGCCGCCCTGATCGTCGTCGCCATTGGCGGGATCGTGGAAATCGCGCCCCTCTTCTGGATCGACAATACGATCGAGAAGGTGGAGGGGATGCGGCCCTACACCCCGCTGGAGTTGGCCGGGCGCAACATCTACATCCGCGAAGGCTGCTACAACTGCCATAGCCAGATGATCCGCCCATTCCGCGACGAAACCGAACGCTATGGCCATTACAGCCTGGCCGCCGAAAGCATGTACGACCATCCGTTCCAATGGGGGTCCAAACGGACCGGGCCGGACCTGGCGCGGGTCGGCGGGCGCTATTCCGACGAATGGCATGTCCAGCATTTGAAAGATCCGCGCGCCGTGGTGCCGGAATCGATCATGCCGACCTATCCCTTCCTCGCCGAGCGCGAGTTGAAGGGGGGTGATATGACGGCGGATCTGACGGCGCTGAGCCGGGTCGGGGTTCCGTACAGCGATGCGGACAAGGAAAAGGCCAATGAGGACCTTAAGGCCCAGGCCGATCCCAATGCCGATACGGCTGACCTGATCAAACGCTATCCCAAGGCGCAGGTGCGCGATTTCGATGGCGATCCGAACAAGCTGACCGAGATGGATGCGCTGGTCGCCTATCTCCAGATGATCGGCACGTTGGTCGATGTCGACGCCGCCAAGCCGCTCGAAGGCCAGCCGCAGCCAAAGGAGGGGACGCGATGAGCTATAACGCTTTGCGGCATTTCGCCGATAGCTGGGGCCTGGTCTTCATGGCCCTGACCTACATTCTCCTCATCGGCTGGCATTTTCTGCCGCACGGCCGCCATGCCAGCAAGCGCGCGGCCACCATGATCTTCGAGCCAGACACGGAAAAGACGGAGGCCGACCATGGCTGACGATAAGAACCCCAAGATCGACGCCGCCACCGGCACCCAGTTCAAGGGGCATGAGTGGGACGGTATTCAGGAATTGGACACGCCGCTGCCGCGCTGGTGGCTGTGGACCTTCTATGCCAGCATCCTATTCGCGATCGGTTATGTGATTGCCTATCCGGCGATCCCGATGCTCAACGACTATACGCGCGGGATGCTCGGCTGGTCGAGCCGCGGGGCGCTGGAGCAGGAACTGGCCGCGCGCGCCGATCAGGTGGCGCCCATTCACCAGGCGATCGCCGCGACGACGATCGAGAAGCTGGCCGGGCAGCCGCAATTGATGCAGGCCGCGATCGAGGGTGGGCGCGCCGCGTTCAAGGTCCATTGCGTACAATGCCATGGCTCTGGCGCAGCGGGCGGCAAGGGCTATCCCAACCTCAACGATGATGACTGGCTGTGGGGTGGCGACCTCGCCACGATCGAAAAGACGCTGATCGATGGCATCCGCAATCCGGGTCATGATGCGACACGCGTATCGATGATGCCCGCCTTTGGCCGCGACCAGTTGCTCACCGCCCCGCAGGTCGATGATGTCGTCGCCTATGTCCGGGTCGCCAGCCGACAGGATAAGCCCAGTGCCGCCGCGCAGCGTGGGGCGGGCCTGTTCGCCGACAATTGCGCGGTCTGCCATGGCACGGATGCCAAGGGCAATCGCGCGCTGGGTGCGCCCAACCTGACCGATGGCATCTGGCTCTATGGCGGCGACACCGAGTCCATCCACCAGAGCGTGTGGAACAGCCGCCAGGGC
Organism: Sphingobium sp. KKT206; assembly: GCF_055640555.1. NCBI lineage: Bacteria > Pseudomonadati > Pseudomonadota > Alphaproteobacteria > Sphingomonadales > Sphingobiaceae > Sphingobium > Sphingobium sp. KKT206. The sequence goes on along the minus strand of NZ_CM145764.1, from coordinate 2,197,340 downwards.
GTGATGCCGCGCTGGGACGACAAGCTCAGCCCCGCGACCATCCGCATGCTGGCCGTCTATGTCCATAGCCTGGGCGGTGGCGAGGCGACGCTGGTGGAAGCGGCGGCTGCGGCGGATAATGGAGTTGAAGGCAATGTGGCCCAATAAAGCCCCAATCCTTGCCTGGAAGGGGAGGGGGTGCGCCTCTGGCGCAAGGCTTGCGACGCATTGCCCGCCCCCTCCGTCTGACCTGCGGTCAGCCACCTCCCCGTGCCGGGGAGGATTGGGCGCATGTTGATGCCGACCGACACGGGCGATCTCTATGAGAAGCGCAAGGGCGTCTTTCCCAAGGCGGTGGATGGGTTTTACCGCCGCCTGAAATGGGCGATCATGGTGGTGACGCTGGGCATCTATTGGGTGACGCCATGGATACGCTGGGATCGCGGCCCCTATGCGCCCGATCAGGCCGTGCTGGTCGATATGGCCAATCGCCGTTTCTACATGTTCGATATCGAAATCTGGCCGCATGAATTTTACTATGTCGCCGGGCTATTGGTGATGGCGGGCGTCGGGCTATTTCTGGTGACGTCGGCGGTGGGTCGCGCCTGGTGCGGCTATGCCTGTCCGCAGACGGTGTGGACCGACCTGTTCCAGCATGTCGAACGCTTCATCGATGGCGACCGCAATGCGCAGGTGCGGTTGGCGAAGGCGCCCTGGACCCCGTCCAAGCTGGCGCGGCGGCTGGTCAAATGGAGCGTGTGGCTGATCATCGCCTTCCTGACCGGGGGGGCGTGGATTTTCTATTTCGCCGATGCACCGACGTTGCAGCAGGAATTTTGGAGCGGCACCGCCGCGCCGGTCGCCTATGGCACCACCGCACTGCTGACCGCGACGACCTTCGTCCTGGGCGGCTTCATGCGCGAACAAGTGTGCATCTATATGTGCCCGTGGCCACGCATCCAGACCGCGATGCTCGACGAGAAATCGCTGGTCGTGACATATAAGGACTGGCGCGGCGAAAAGCGCGGCAGCGTCAAGAAGGCGGCGGCGCATCCGGGCGAATTTGGCGACTGCATCGATTGCGACCAGTGCGTCGCGGTCTGCCCGACCGGCATCGATATTCGCGAAGGGCCGCAGATCGGCTGCATCACCTGCGCCTTGTGCATCGACGCCTGCGACAAGGTGATGGCGCAGGTCGGGCGGCCACGTGGGCTGATCGATTATTGTACGCAGGATGATGCCGATGCGGAGAAGCAGGGGGCTAAGCCCCGACCGGTACTCAAGACATTGCTGCGCCCACGCACCATCGCCTATCTGCTGGTATGGAGCAGCATCGGCGCGGCGATGCTGTTCGCGCTGGGGGCGCGCACCCGGCTGGACATCGCCGCACAGCAGGACCGCAATCCCATCTTCGTGACTCTGTCCGATGGGGCGGTGCGCAACGCCTATACCATCAAGATTCGCAATATGGAGACACGCCCTCGGCCGATGACGGTGCGCGCCGAAGGCTTGCCCGGCGCGCTGCTATGGACCGATGCGATGGCGCGGGAGCAGGCCCGCGCGGCGGTGGACGTCACCGTATCGCCGGACAGCGTGGCCAAGTTGCGCCTCTATGCCGCCGTGCCCGCCGCCGGTCCACAGCGGCAGGATTTCCGCTTCGTCCTGACCGCCACCGACCGCGAAGGCGGCACCGCCAGCGAACCCGCCCGTTTCGAAAGGCCCCAATGATGCGTAGCTCCACCCCCCGCCGCTTCACCGGATGGCATATGACCGGCATATTGGTGGCCTTCTTCGCCGTCGTCATCGCCGTCAACATGCTGATGGCGACGCTTGCGGTGCGGTCCTTTGGCGGGGTGGTGGTCGATAACAGCTATGTCGCCAGCCAGAAATTCAACGGCTGGCTGAAGGCGGCGCGGGCGCAGGAGGCGCAAGGCTGGCACGAGACGATCGCGGTTGATGCGCAGCGGCGCGTGCAGGTCAGCCTTGCCGATGCGGCGGGCGCACCGCTGACAGGTGTGATCGTCACCGCTACCGCTGCGCATCCACTAGGTCGCGCGCCCGACATCGCCTTGTCGTTCCGCGAGGTGGCACCTGGTCGATACAGCGCCGATCGGACACTGCCTGCCGGGCGCTGGCGGTTGTCGCTCACTGCTGCCGACCATCGCTTCGTCCAAGAGATCGACTGATGGCCAGCCAAGCCCTGATCCTGCCCGCAACGGACACCGAAACGGACATAGATACGACGCAGATCAGCCTGTTCGCGGTGCCGGGAATGCATTGCGCGGGCTGCATCGGCAAGATCGAGAATGGCCTGGCCCGCACCCCCGGCATCGCGTCGGCGCGGGTCAATCTCTCGGCGAAGCGCGTCACCATCCAGCATGATCCCGCGCTCAGCCCGCCCGATTTGCGCGCTGCGATCGCCGCGCTGGGATTCGAGGCGGAGCCGCTCGCCGATCCCGGCGTCGATGTGGCGGCGGCGGAAAACCGCATGCTCATCCGCGCGCTGGCGGTTGCGGGCTTTGCCGCGATGAACATCATGCTGCTGTCCGTGTCGGTCTGGTCCGGGGCGGAGGGCGGCACGCGGCAGATGTTTCACTGGCTGTCGGCGCTGATCGCGCTGCCCACCGTGGCCTATGCGGGGCGGCCCTTCTTCCGCTCGGCCTGGGCGGCGGTGCGGCAGGGGCGGACCAATATGGACGTGCCGATCAGCATCGGTGTGCTGCTGACGACCGGCATGAGCGTCTATGAAACCCTGATCGGCGGCGAAGACGCCTGGTTCGACGGGGCGGTGATGCTGCTCTTCTTCCTGCTCGCCGGGCGCTGCCTCGACAGCCTGATGCGGGGCCGGGCGCGTGCTGGCGTTGCCGCGCTGCTCAAACAATCCGCGCCGGGCGCGATGTTGCTGGACGATAGCGGGCAAAGCCGTTGGGTGGCGGCGAGCGCGCTGCGGCCGGGCATGATGATGCTGGTCGCCGCGGGCGAAAGGCTGGCCGCCGACGGGCGCGTGATGGAGGGCGACAGCGGCATCGACATCGCCTTCCTGACCGGGGAGAGCGCGCCGGTGCGCGTGCGTCCGGGCGATTTGGTGCAGGCCGGCGCGCTCAATATCGATGGGCCGATCCGCGTCGTGGTGACCGCCGCCGGGCCAGACACAGTGATCGCCGACATCGCCCGGCTGATGGAGGAAGCGGCGCAGGGCAAGTCGCGCTATGTCCGCCTCGCTGATCGGGCGGCGCGCTATTATGCGCCGAGCGTCCATCTGCTGTCGGCACTGTCCTTTGCTGGGTGGATGATCGCGGGCGCGGGCGTGCATCAATCGCTGCTGATCGCGGTTGCCGTGTTGCTGATCACCTGCCCCTGCGCGCTGGGGCTGGCGGTGCCGGCGGCGCAGATCGTGGCGTGCGGCGCGCTGATGAAGCGCGGGGTGCTGGTCAAGGACGGGTCGGCGCTTGAACGGCTGGCGGAAGTGGACGAGGCGTTGTTCGACAAGACCGGCACGTTGACGCTCGGTCGCCCGGTGCCGCGCGATCTGGCGGGACTGGCGGCGGAGGACCGCGCCGTCGTGCTGGCCCTGGTGCAGGGGAGCCGGCATCCGTTGAGCGTCGCGCTGCGCCAGGCTTTGGAGGGCGAGGGTGTCGTTCCGGCGGCGCTGACCGACCTGCGCGAACAGGCGGGCGAGGGGGTGACGGGCCGGTTGGGCGATGAGACGGTGGCGCTCGGCCGTCCGCGCAGCCTCATCACCCTGTTCGATCTGGCGGCGGAATATCGGCGCGGCGATCGTGCCGTCCTGCTGCGCTTTACCGATGCGTTGCGGCCCGACGCGGTCGAGACGCTGGCCGATCTGCGCGCCATGGGCCTCAAAACGCTGATCGCCAGCGGCGACCGGCCCGAAGCCCTGACCGAGATTGCGCGCCAGACCGAGACCACCGCGATCGGCCATCTGCGCCCGCAGGACAAGCTGGCCCTGATCGAGCGGCTGCGCGCGTCGGGGCATAGGGTGCTGATGGTGGGCGATGGGCTGAACGATGGCCCCGCCCTTGCCGCAGGCCATGCCAGCATGGCACCGGCCTCGGCGAGCGACGCCAGCCAGCTGGCGGCAGACGCGGTGTTCCTGGGCGATCGGCTCGCCCCGGTGGCGATGGCGGTGCGCGCGGCGCGGCGGACGGTGCGCGTGGTGAAGCAGAATTTCGCGCTCGCGATCGGTTATAATGTGTTTGCCGTTCCGCTGGCGATCGCGGGCCATGTCACCCCGCTGGTCGCCGCCGTCGCCATGTCGACCAGTTCGCTGATCGTCATCGCCAATGCGCTGCGGCTCAAGGGCGCAGCGCGATGACCGGTCTCACCGTCCTTATCCCCATCGCCCTGTCGCTAGGCCTGCTTGGCCTCGCCGCCTTTTTCTGGGCGCTAGGCAGCGGCCAGTTCGACGATAGCGATGGCGCGGCGGCGCGCATCCTGATCGATGATGACGAGTGATCAGCGCCCGACGAGGATGAAGGGTGCCCAGATATAGGGCTGGGCCGCGCCGGGGCGGTTCGACCGCATCAGTTTCAGCATCGCGCGTTGCAGCGCGACCGCGCGGGGCAGGCCACGCTCCGCCCCCTTCACCGTTTCCAGCGTGACGAAGGCACTGGCATCGTCGCGCACCGGCCAGTGCGAGACGAGCAGCGAACCTGCGCCCGCATAGCGGAACGCCTGTGCCAGCCCCGAATAAGCGGGCGCCTGCGCGCTGTCGCCCGCCGCCGTGTTGCAGGCGGACAGGATCACCCAGTCCGCGCCGATCCGCATCGCGGCGACTTCGGATGCGGTGAGCAGTCCATCCTCGCCGGTCGCGCCGGGGGCAGGGGGCGAGAGCACCAAGGCGGGTTCGGTCACGCCCTCCATCTGCCCGCTCACCAGGCCATGTGTTGCGAACAGGATGACGCCATAGTCCGATAGGTCGAGTGCGCGCAGAGCGCTTTCGCTGGCGGCTTCGCCCAGCATCAGGGTCGCGCGTTGCACGCCATAGCGGCTGGCAACGCCGCGTACTTCGTCGGCTGATCCCGGCAGCGGCGGCAGGTGCGAGAGCGCTTCGCCATCGGCCGCGCCGCCCCGGAAATACTGGTTCGCGGCCATCAGCGCGGGGGCAGGCGCGGCGTTGGCCGTCGTCGGAAAGGGCAGGGGCGCGCCGACGCCCAGAAAGCGGGACGCGGCGACCTGCATGGGGCGCTTGCCCGCCTCCATTGCGAAGGAGGGCTGCACCGCCAGCGCATAGCGGCGGATCAGCCAGGGCGTGTCGCGCTCGACGGCGGCGACGGGCCGCTCAGGCAATAGCGCGAAGGGGAGCGAGGCGAAGGCGCCGGTCGGTACGATCCGCAATGACCGTGCCTTGCTCAGCGTCGCGCGGATGGCGGGGGTGAAGATCTGGCCATAGAGCGTATGGGCGGCGGGCAGGTCCATGCCGCCCGGCGTCATCGTCGCGCGCAGCCGATCGACCAGCGCGACCATCGCGGCGCGGCTCATCACCGTGCGTTCGACCCGCGCCCCGGTGCGGCTGATCGCCAGCAGATAGACATGACCAAAGGCGGGCGTGACCGCCAGCAGCGCTTCATCCTTGCCAAGCCCCGCCTGCACCTGCGCCAAATCGGGCTTCACCCCGCCGCGCGCTTCGGCCCAGCGGGGATAGTCGCGGCTGATCGCGGCGCGCAGGCCGTTCACTTCGGCATCGAGCCGGTCGCGCGCGCTGCGGGTGGCGGCGACATCGCCTGCGGTCGCCAGCGCCCGCAGCATCGCGCGGTCTGCGGTCTGGAGCGCGCGCACCTTGTCCTGCAATGCCCGCACCCGCTCGCCAAGCGCCGGATCGGCGACCAGCCTTTCGGTGACGAGGCGGTTGGCCTGCGCGATCTTCGACCCGGCCAGGATCGCCATGGCGTCCAGCGCCAGCGCCGCATCTTGGCTGTCCGCCGCGATGGCGAGGATCGAATCGAGCGCCGCGCGCTGTTCGTCGGCCAATTCGCCATCGTCGCGCAGATTCTGCTCGTCGCGCAGGAGGGCGGCAAGCTGGGCCGCAGAGGCGGTGCGGCCCGGATCGCCATCGGCCCAGCGCTGCATCATGGCGGCATTGGCCAGCGCGAAGGCGGGGCTATTGTCGAGCGCAGCGGTTTCGTCGGCATAGTCGCGCGCCGCCGCCGCTGCCTTATCCCGCTGTTGCAGATCGAGCAGCACCGGGATGAGATGCGGATAGACGCGCTGGCCCATGTCGCGGTCCTGCGTCGTCGCCGCGCGCACGCGGGCGAGAGCGGTTTCCAGCTTCGTTGCGGCCTCGTCCGGCCGTCCGCTGGCCTGGTCGATCAGGCCCAGTAAAGCGAGCGATCGCGCCGCCTGCGGGCTGGCTTCGCCCTCCACTGCGCGAAACCCCTTTTCCGCTTCGACATAGAGCGGCGCGGCATCGGCATAGCGTTCCAGTGGCAGCAATATGCCGCCCAGATTATAGAGGCCATAGTGGAAATAAAGGCTCTTAGTCCCCACCGTCTCGCGCTTGATCGCAATCGCGCGCTGCAGATAGGCCAGGCTTTCCACCCGTCGCCCGGTGCGCGACAGGAGGATGCCCAACATTTCCAGCGCGCGGGCATAGCTGGGATGCTTGGTGTCGATATGGGCGGTCGCGACCTCCACTGCCTGGCGCGCATAGCGTTCCGCCTCGGCATTGCGGTCGGCGCGAAGCAGCATCTGCGCATAGGTATAATAGGAAGCGACCGTGTCGGGATCATGGGGCCCAAGCCCGGTGATCCGCGCTTCCATGCTGCGCTTCTGCGCTTCCACCGCGTCGCTGTTGCGGCCAAGGCGCGAATAGGCTTGTCCTAGGGAAAAGGCGATGTTGGACTTGAGCATATAATCGCCCTTGTCCAACGTCTTGGGATCGACCTGCGCGAAATGGCGGTCGGCATAGGCGCTGCCCTCCGCCAATGTCTGCGCGCCGGTCGCGACGTCGCCGTTGATCGACTGGATATAGCCCTTGATCGACAGCCCCTGCATCCAGGGGATCGGATAGGCGTCGCGGAAGGGCGCGAGCATGGCGAGCCCCTTCTCCGCCATCGCCAGGGCTTGCGGATTCTTGCCCTCGATCTGGTCCATCGACGCCAGGTTGATCGTCGCCACCGCCGCCAGCGGATGGGGCAGGCCGTTCACCTTGACCCGGCTGGCTGCCGCAACCAACTTGTGCCAAGCGTCGCGCGTCGCCGGACCCATCGCTTTGTCGAAATCGTCATTTTCGAACAGGGTCGTGCCGCGTGTCTCCATCGCGCGCAGGTCAGCATAGCGGGCATCGTCGCGCTGAAAACCGCGCATCGCGTCCGGCGCGGCCAACGCCTGTGGCGCGGCCAGCGCCAGAAGCAGACTGATTGCGCGCGTCGAAAGCCTCATGCCCATGCCCCCAAGGATTCCCCGGCGTCAGCATAGGCGCGCGGCGCAGTGCCGCGTCAAGTCACAACCGCAGCCGTTACGATCCTTGCGTCAGCGTCAATCGCCAGTCCCAGCGTAGCGGATCGCCATCCATCACATCGACGCCCTGCGCGACCAGCGCGTCGCGAATCTCGTCCGACAGGGCGAAATCCTTGTCGGCACGGGCAGCGGCGCGGCGCTCCAGTTGCGCCTCGATCGCGTCGGGGGTGATGGCGGCATGTTTGGGTCGCAGGCGCAGATCTGCGCGGCCGAGCGTCATCAGGTTCAGCCCCAGCGCCGCGTCGAAGGCGGCGATCAGACAGAGCTTTTCATCCACCGGGATCTTCTTGATCGCGATCGCTTCCTCCAGCAGCGGCAGGGCGCGCGGCGTCATCAGATCGTCGGCGATCGCTGCGTCGAATTGCTCCAGCAACGGCACCAGCTTGGGGTGGAGATTGGCGCGGAGATAATCGAGCCGTGGCGATTGCCATGTCACGCCCTCGGCGCGCGCCTTCAACGCTTCGACGCCCATCACCAGCCGCTTGAGGCGCGTCAACGCCGCGGCCACGCCCTCGGCGCTGAACTCCAATTCGCTGCGATAATGGGCACCCAGGCAGAGCAGGCGATAGGCAAGCGGATGCACGCCCGCGTCGATCAGCGAGAAGAGGGTGGTGAAGCCGCCCTTCGACTTGCTCATCTTGCCGCTGCGGTCGACCAGGAAATTATTATGCATCCACCAGCGCGCGCCGGTGAAGCCCGCCTCCGCCGCACCGACATCGCCGCCGCAGCAGGCGTGGAACGCCTGATTCTGGGCGATCTCATTGGGATGATGAATTTCGCGATGGTCGATGCCGCCGGTGTGGATGTCGAACGGATGGCCGAGGCGCGCCTGACTCATCACCGAACATTCCAGATGCCAGCCCGGCGCGCCCTTGCCCCATGGGCTGTCCCATTCCATCTGCCGCTGTTCGCCCGGTGGCGATTTGCGCCAGATCGCGAAGTCGGATGCGTTGCGCTTGCCCGCGACCGGATCGATCCGCGCATGCGCGGCATCGTCGCGGCCGCCCGCCAGCGCGCCATAATCCGGCACCGTCGAACTGTCGAAATAGAGGCCGCTGTCCAGCTCATAGCAATGGGTCGGCGCGATCTTTTGCGCAAATTCGATCATCTGCGGCACATAATCGGTCGCGACCGTCCACTCGCTAGGCGAAAGGATATTGAGGTCAGCGATATTCTGCTTGAACGCCTGGGTATAATGGGCGGCGATGTCCCAAATGCTCTTGGCACTGGCGCGCGCCGCCGCTTCCATCTTGTCGTCGCCCACATCGGCGTCCGACGTCAGGTGGCCGACATCGGTGATGTTGATGATGTGGGTGACCGACAGCCCCTTCCACAACAGGGTGCGGCGCAGCGTGTCGGTGAAGACATAGGCGCGCAAATTACCCAGATGCGCATAATTATAGACGGTCGGCCCGCAGCTATAGATGCGCGCATGGCTGTCCTCGATCGGCGCGAACGGCTCGATCGTGCGGGTCAGGCTGTTGAACAGGCGCAGCGGCGCGGTGATATGCTGGTCGTCGGACATGGCGCAAAGCGATGGCGCGAAGCGGCGCGGGGGTCAACAACAAGAAAGCCTTCCCCGGCGGGGGAGGATTTGAATATTTGTAATAAAATGTTGCATCTGCGCCCGGCCCTTGCACCGGCGCGTTCCTCCACCAATATGCTTGATGCGGGCCGGGCCCCTCTGACGATCTGGATTTCCCCCCTTGTCCATATCGTGATGTCGGACCGCATCGGGTGCGCCCGGTGCAGGTTTTGCGGCAGTTGCCCCCTCAATGTCGCAAGAGACCGCACCGGGCCACTCGATCCACCGTCTTGATGGAGTAAGAGTAGCCGTGAATAATCCCGTTCGTATGCCGGGCTATGGCGCGAGCCGGACGGCGCAGACCGACGCCGGGCTGCGCGCGCATATGCTGGGCGTTTTCCGTAATATGGGCCTGGGGCTGGTGATCACTGGCCTGGTCGCCGCGTTCATCGGCAATACGCCGGTGTTGGCCGCCGCGATCTTTGGCACGCCGCTCAAATGGGTGGCGATCTTCGCGCCGCTGGCCTTTGTGTTCTTCTTCAGCTTCCGCATCGACAAGATGACGACGGCGGGCGCGCGCATGGCGTTCTTCGCCTTCTCCGCCGTGATGGGCGTATCGCTGGCCAGCATTTTCCTGGTCTTCACCGGCGGCAGCATCGCGCAGGCCTTTTTCTCGGCAGCGGTCATGTTCCTCGCCATGGCGCTGTGGGGCTACACGACGCAGCGCGACCTGACGAAGATGGGCAGCTTCCTGATCATGGGCCTGATCGGCATCATCGTCGCCAGCCTCATTAACCTGTTCATCGGGTCGTCGGCGATGCAGATGGTCATCTCGATCCTTGGCGTCGTCATCTTCACCGGCCTGACCGCCTGGGATACGCAGCGCATCAAGTCGGATTATTTCGCTTATGCGGGCCATGAAATGGCGGCCAAGATCCAGGTGATGGGCGCGCTGTCGCTGTACCTCAATTTCGTCAACCTGTTCCAGATGTTGCTCAGCCTGACCGGCGAGCGGGAGTAAATCTATGCGTGATCAAGCGGCGGTCTCCGCCATGCTCTGCCCGGTCTGTCATGTCGGATTGGCGATGACGGACCGGCAGGGTGTCGAAATCGACTATTGCCCGCAATGCCGGGGCGTGTGGCTGGACCGGGGCGAACTGGACAAGATCATCGAACGATCGGGGCCGGGCAATGTCGTTGCGCCGCCGGTGGCACCGCCAAGCTATCGCCCGGATCGCGATTATCGTGACGATGGGCAGGGCTATCAAAAGAAGCGGAAGAAGAGCTTTCTGGAAGAGCTGTTCGATTGAGGGGAGGCCGGTCCGGCGAGGATCGGCCTTTTCGTTAGCGCCGGTCCTTCACTTTCATGCTTGGAGCCAGTTGGTTCGCGCCGATCTTCACCGCATCGTCGGTGAAGTTGGCGACGAAGGTGGAGCCGCGTTCCAGGCCCGGCACGAAACCGGCCTTGTTGCCCTCGATCACCAGTCCGCTGCTGTCATGTTCGCGGCCTTCGGGGGCGACGGTGATGAAGGCGGACCAGTTGTCCTTATCCTTGCCCTGCACCATTTCATTGCCGCGGATGAGGCCGCTCGCGCCGTTGGACAGGTCGATCATGTAATTGGTGAGCTTGCCGCCGCTGTCATCGAAACTATTGCCGGTGATGGTGACGCGGGCGGTGCGCGTTTTCAGATAATGGCCGCCGTCGCCGAGGTCGAAACGGCTGTTGGTGACGGTCAGGCTGTCGAGCCGCCCGATATAGATGCCATGCGCACAATCCAGGTCGCGGTCGCAGCGGCCCAGATGGCGGAAGGTCGACTTGTCGATGACGACCTGGCCGCCGTCATAGTCGCCGGTCAAAATCCCTTCCTCGCTGTTGCGGAACAGGCTGTTGCGGACGGTGAGGCTGCCGCTTTCGAGGCGGATGCCCGCGCCATTGCCATCGGGCACGCGGATGTTCTGGAAGATGATGCCATCCACCACGCTCGCCCGGCCGCGCAGCACGAAGGCGCCCTTGCCCTCGCACGGCACGCCGTCGAATATGACGCTGCCCGGCGTCGCGGCGCGGATGGTGACGTCGCCGCCCTGCTGCACCGCGCATTGGCGATAGGTGCCAGGCGCCACGACCACCGTGCCCCGCCCGTCACCGATCGCGCCCAGCGCATCGGCCAGCGACCCGAAGGCGCGGCCCGATTCGGCGAGCGTGAAGGGGGCGGGATTGCCCTGTGCCAGCGCGGTCGAGGCGATGGCGAGGGAGACGAGCAGGCTGGTGGATATGATGCGCATGGCGCGCAGGATAGGCGCGGGCGACGCGCCGACCAAGGCGTGAAGGGGGTTAATGGCGCGCTGCCCCGCTATGGGACAGATGGAGGGGCAAAGGTTGCGGGCGGCTGTGGCGGTTGCCGGTCCCCTGCCCGTCCCCGCGCCGATCAGGGTCACAGCCACGCGACGGTGGGGAAGTTCACACCGTTGCAGCACCCTATTTTCGGGCGAATCCGGGCGTAAAGTGCCGGTAAAGCCCTCGCGATGCGACAGTGACGCGCCTGTTGGGTCACAGCGACGCGAGAGGGACGCGCCACCCACGCGTCAGCGACGCGCCGCCCTGGGGGCGGGCGGCGGCGCGAAGGGATCGGCCAGGCTCTGCGCATGGAGCGCCAGCGCGCGGTCCCATGTCCGGTCGAACGGCGTGCCCGCGAGGCGCTGCCGCAACCGATGCGCACTGGCGCGCGACATGCCTGCGGTGCGGGCGGCGTGCGTGACATTGCCGGTGGCGAGCAGCGTGGCGAGGAAAAGCCGCTGCCTGTCCGGCGTCCAGCGGGCGCGATCGGTGGAGGCTGGCGCGGCGGGCGCGGGCGGATGGGGGGTGGGGTGCTGGTCCATCTATGAGGATAGACCAGAGGATTTCCTACATTGGAAGGGGGATTTGGGGAGAACTGTCGGTCAGCTTTGGGGGAGACGACCGACGATAGCTGACGCCGCCCGGTATAAAATCATTCGGCAGGAAACGCCCCACTTGCGGGCGTTCGCGGGTCGGTCCAAGATCAACCTAAGAGCGTTCATATTCAATCACCGCCCACCTTGGTTTTCCCTGTCCTAAGCCAATTGAGATAATATAGGAAAGTGGCAGCTATCCAATCCCACAGCCCCAGTATTAGCAGTACGATACCTGCTGGCAGCAGCCCATAATAGAAGAAGGATGACACAGCGTTTCGTTCGTTGATGAGGTTGTCCCATAGGGATTGCCTGGCGGCAAAGTCATCCTTAATCCTGTCATACATGCGGCGGCAATCATCAACCTCTTTGAAGGTTGGAGCGCGCCATTTCCACGCATCCATTTTGGATGATGCATCAAGAGTGGCGTCGTTGCACCGCTCGTAGCGTGAAGGGTCCATACGATATGCGAGGGCAGATGCCTTAGCGGCGTTGTATTGCGTGATGGACTGATAGCCCCAATAGCCCAGCCAAAGCACTGCAATGCTCAACGCTAGTCTGAACAGGAATGTGTCAGTCTTCATCTGATGATGCCCCAGTGAATCGCCGTGACGGATAACCGTGCAACGCGATATTTACGGAGGCTAGGCATATTTCGCGCATGTTAATAATCCAATACCTGTTGGCCACCATCGCACTCATCCTACTCATTGGGCTGAGTATTGTCGTGGCTTACCTTCATGACCTTAATCAGAACCAAAATCGTGGCGCTGCTGCTCAACTGGATTATCTCAGCCGTATCCTTGGTCAGCCCAACGAAGATGACGCCCTCCACCACTTCGTGGTCCCCTTCAACAGAGTTACGTGCCTCTGTTGAACCTTACAGGGGAGGATTTTAGGGCAAGCGCGGGCATTACGCTTTGCCTTCCTCTCGTCATGCCGGGCTTGACCCGGCATCCCGCTTTCCTTCGGTTGCGCCGGAGGAGAAGCGGGATGCCGGCTCAAGGCCGGGGTGACGTTGATTGGGGGCGAGTAGGAGTGAACGGTTGTTTGTGTCGGGCTTGGCTGGTTGGGTGGTCAGGTCAGCGTGTCGAACAGGTCGCGCCAGTTCGGGTTGCCCTGTTCGACAAGCGCGAACTTCCAGGGGCGACGCCAGCGTTTTATACGCTTTTCATGGTCGATGCAGTTTGCGATGTCATCGCCGCGCTCCGCCCAGACGAGGCGATGCAGGCCGTAGCGCGCGCAAAAGTCTGAGCCGGTGCCGGAGCGATGCTGGTGGATGCGGGCGGCGAGATCGGTGGTGACGCCGACATAGAGCGTGCCGCGATAGCGGTCGGCCATGATGTAGACCCAGCCGCCTTTATGTTCGCGATCCATGGGGCGGGTTTTAGAAGGCAGCGGGACCCCGGCTCAAGGCCGGGGTGACGTAGCGTTGGACGGTGGGATGCTGCGCATTTTCAGTCCGACTGATCACCCGACGCATCTCCTTCCATCCCGCTCAACTTCTCTAATTCAACACATCGCAATCATGTCTGCTTGCGGGCGGATCAGCAAGCCAGATAAGCGGCAAGAAATGGCTGATGTCAGCCAGTAGGCAGATGCCGTGCAAGCCGCTCCTCCAGCAATGCCACCAGCGCCGGGTCCATGAATACGAACTCATCTGGTATGTCGAGACAGATCATCCGCTTTCCATTGAGCGAAGAACGGAAGCGTTTTTGGACCTTGGTGCGGTGCATCTTTTCCATGACCACGATCACGTCGGCCCACTTGATCAATTCCGATGTGAGAGGGTTCTCAGCATCATTATTTGTGCCTGCCGATGAAACTTCGAGGTCCGGTCGCCCAGAAAAAACCTGCTCAGCAGTCGGGCTGCGAAGACGGTTCTGACTGCAAACAAACAAAATATTTTTCACGGGCATAGCCTCCCGGCCCAACGGATGCCCGCGATGTACTGTCAGCTTTGGGGGAAGGTCAATTGAGCTGGAAACAGCTTGATGTGGTCGTTCATTCCCATCCGCCTTCCTCATGCCGGACTTGATCCGGCATCCCGCTTTCCTTCGGTTGCGCCGAGCAAGAAGCGGGACCCCGGATCAAGTCCGGGGTGACGTGGAGTGGGATGGGGAGGTCGTGACGATTGTCCGTCCGACTGGTCACCAGACTTACCCCCCTTTCGTCATGCCGGGCTTGACCCGGCATCCCGCTTTACATCGATAGAAGGCGTGATGCGATACACCGGTTCCCTACCCAACCGGCCCACTTACCCCCGCCCATTCACTCCCACTTGGCCGTCGCCTTTTGCGTCTTCGCGTTCCAGAAAATCTGGATCTTGCTGATCGTGCAGAGGTCGAAATTGGTCCAATAGGCTTCGTCGCCGTCGGTGAAGATGACTTTGAGGTCGTAGTTGCAGATGTCGTTCTTGGCGTTGAAGGTGATGGGGACCGAGGCGGTGTCTTCCAGCACTTCGTCTTCCATCACATCGTCGCCCCAGGTCTTGGCAGCGGCGGGGGAGACATAGACTTCGGCGATGTCGTAGCCGGTCTTGTTGAACAGGGTGAAGTCCTGATCCCCGGCGATGGCGGGCGCAGCGAGAAACAGGGCGCAGGCGCCCAGGATGGTGGCAATCGGCTTCATGAATAATCCCCCCCGTGCCGATGCATATCATCGGCGCGGGGTGGGTGTAGGATATTGCGCCGACCGTAACAAGCGGCTGTTTTAGGGCACTTAATCCAGATTGGGACGCAGATAGCGTTCGGCCGTTTCCAGGTCGATACCGCGCCGTCCCGCATATTCCTCCAACTGGTCGCGGCCGACGCGGGCGACGCCGAAATATTCCGATTGGGCGTGGCCGAAATAGAAGCCGCTGACCGCCGCCGTGGGAAGCATCGCGAAGCTCTCGGTCAGGGTGATGCCGGTCGCATGATGGGCGTCGAGCATCTCGAACAGGATCGTCTTGAGGCTATGTTCGGGACAGGCGGGATAGCCCGGCGCGGGGCGGATGCCGCGATATTGTTCCTTGATCAGCGCTTCGTTGGTCAGTTGTTCGCCCTCGGCATAGCCCCATAGCGCGGTCCGGACATAATGGTGGAGGCGTTCGGCGAAGGCTTCGGCGAGGCGGTCGGCCAGGGCTTTCAGGAGGATGTCGGAATAGTCGTCGATCGACGCCTTGAAGCGGGCCAGATGCGGTTCGATGCCGTGGATACCGACCGCAAAGCCGCCCATCCAGTCGCCATCATGGCTGATGAAATCGGCGAGGCACATATTGGCGCGGCCTTCGCGCTTCTGGATCTGCTGGCGCAGCATGGGGAGGGTATAGTGTTTCTCATCCTCGACATGGACGATGATGTCGTCGCCCTGACGGCGGCAGGGCCATAGTCCCGCGACGCCGCGCGCGGTCAGCCATTTTTCGGTGACGATTTTGTCGAGCATCGCCTGCGCATCGGCGAACAGGCTGGAAGCGCTTTCGCCCACGACCTCGTCGGTCAGGATCGCGGGATAATTGCCCGCCAGTTCCCAGGCGCGGAAGAAGGGGGTCCAGTCGATATACTGCACCAGATCCTTCAGATCCCAATCGGGGAAGCGATGGACGCCGGGCAGGCGCGGGCGCGGGGCCTTGAGGCTTTCGTCGATTTCGAAGGCGTTGGCGCGGGCGTCCTCTATGCTGACCAGCGCGCTTTGCCCCTTGTTGGCGCGGGCGACGCGGACATGCTCATAATCATCCTTGGTCTTCTGGACGAAGGCGGTCTTTTGCGTGTCGGATACCAGCGCGGTGGCGACGCCGACCGCGCGGCTGGCGTCGAGCACATGCACGACCGGGCCGGTGAAGGCCGGGTCGATGCGCAGCGCGGTGTGGACGCGCGAGGTGGTCGCGCCGCCGATCAGCAGCGGCATGGTCATGCCCGCGCGCTGCATTTCGGTGGCGACCGTCACCATCTCGTCGAGCGAGGGGGTGATGAGGCCCGACAGGCCGATCATGTCGGCGTCATTCTCGTTCGCGGCCTTGATGATGTCCTGCCAGGGGACCATCACGCCCATGTCGATCACGTCGAAGCCGTTGCATTGCAGGACGACGCCGACGATATTCTTGCCGATGTCATGGACGTCGCCCTTGACCGTGGCCATGATGATCTTGCCCTTGCCCTTGGCGCCCGGTTCCTTGGCGGCCTCGATATAGGGGAGGAGGTGGGCGACCGCCTTCTTCATGACGCGGGCGGATTTGACGACTTGAGGCAGGAACATCTTGCCCGCGCCGAACAGGTCGCCGACGACGTTCATGCCGTCCATCAGCGGGCCTTCGATCACTTCGATCGGGCGGGCGGCGACGAGGCGGGCTTCCTCGGTATCCTCCACCACATACATGTCGATGCCCTTGACCAGCGCATGTTCGAGGCGGCGGGCGACGGGCCAGCTGCGCCATTCCTGCGCGGCCTTTTCGACCGCCGCGTCCTTGCCGCGATAGCTTTCGGCGAGGGTGACGAGGCGGTCGCCCGCTTCGGGATCGCGGTTGAGGAGGACATCCTCGCAGGCGGTGCGCAGCGCGGGGTCGATCGCGTCATAGACGTCGAGCTGGCCGGCGTTGACGATCGCCATGTCGAGGCCAGCGGGGATGGCGTGGTAGAGGAAGACGCTGTGCATCGCGCGGCGGACGGGTTCGTTGCCACGGAAGGAGAAGGAGAAGTTGGACAGGCCGCCGGAGATATGGACGTGCGGGCAGCGCGCCTTGATCTCGCGGCAGGCTTCGATGAAGTCCATGCCGTAGTTGTTATGTTCCTCGATCCCCGTCGCCACCGCGAAGATATTGGGGTCGAAGATGATGTCTTCGGGCGGGAAGCCGATGCCCATCAGCAGGTCATAGGCGCGGGCGCAGATTTCGACCTTGCGCGCCTTGGTGTCCGCCTGGCCGGTTTCGTCGAAGGCCATGACCACGACGGCAGCGCCATAGGCCATGCATTTGCGGGCGTGGAAGAGGAAGGCCTCCTCACCTTCCTTCATGCTGATCGAGTTGACGATCGGCTTGCCGGAGACGCATTTGAGGCCCGCTTCGATGACGTCCCATTTGGAGCTGTCGATCATGACGGGGACGCGGCTGATGTCCGGCTCCGAGGTCATGAGCTTGAGGAAGGTCGTCATCGCCTCGACCGCGTCGAGCAACCCTTCGTCCATGTTGACGTCGACGATCTGCGCACCATTTTCCACCTGCTCGCGCGCAATGTCGATCGCGGCGGCGTAATCGCCCGCCATGATCAACTTCTTGAACTTGGCAGAGCCCGTGACGTTGGTGCGTTCGCCGATATTGACGAAGGTGGCGGTGGATTTGGTGGTCATTTTTTCATGGTCCGTTCGCTTCGAGCGAAGTCGAGAAGCATTCGCGCCCGTGTCTCGACTACGCTCGACACGAACGGAGGTTGGGTTCAGGCGGCGATGTGCATGGGTTCCAGACCTGCGAGGCGGGTCACGACGGGCAGTTCCGGCACCACGCGCGGTTTTTCGCCCGCCAGCGCCCTGGCCACCGCGCCGATATGGTCCGGGGTCGTGCCGCAGCAGCCGCCGACCATGTTGACCAGCCCTTCATCGACCCATTGGCGGATCAGCTTTGCGGTGGTTTCGGGCAGTTCGTCATATTGGCCCAGCTCGTTGGGCAGGCCTGCATTGGGATAGGCCAGGATCAGGGTGTCGGCGTTCTTCGACAGGTCGGCGAGATAGGGGCGCAGCAGGTCCGCGCCGAACGCGCAGTTCACGCCGATGGTCAGCGGCTTCAAATGGCGCATCGAATACCAGAAGGCGTTGATGGTGTGGCCCGACAGGTTGCGGCCCGACATGTCGGTGATGGTGAAGCTGAGCATCAGCGGGACCGGGCGGCCCGCCGCTTCCTCCGCTTCGCGCGCGGCCATGCCTGCGGCCTTGGCATTCAAGGTATCGAAGCAGGTTTCGACCAGCAGGAAATCCACCCCGCCCGCGATCAGCGCTTCGCACTGTTGCCGATAATCGGCCTTGAGAGTGTCATAATCGACCTCGCGATAGGCGGGGTCGTTGACGTCGGGCGAGATGGATAGCGTCTTGTTGGTCGGGCCGATCGAGCCGCACACGAAGCGGGGCTTGCCATCCGCTGCGGTCGCGGCGTCGCAGGCGTTGCGCGCGAGCGTGGCGGCGGCGATATTGATGTCCCACACCAGATGTTCGCAGCCATAATCGGCCATGGCGATCTTGGTCGAACTGAAGGTGTTGGTTTCGATCATGTCCGCGCCCGCCGCGAGATAGGCGGCATGGATGCCCTGAACGATGTCCGGCCGGGTCAGGCAGAGCAGATCGTTATTGCCCTTCTGATCCTTGGGCAAATCGAGGGTGCCGCGATAATCGGCTTCGGTCAGGCCATGTTTCTGGATCGACGTGCCATAGCCGCCGTCGAAGATCAGGATCTTTTCGGCGGCCAGGGCGCGTAATTGGTGTTCAGCGGTCATGTTCATATCCTCTCGTACCGTTCGGTTCGAGCCTGTCGAGAACCCCCACGAAACCAGTTCTCGACAAGCTCGAACCGAACGGAGGGGGGGGTGAAATATCTAGGCGTCCGCTGTCGCCTTTGCCCGCAGCCCCAGCAAATGGCAGATGGCAAAGCTCAATTCCGAGCGGTTGAGCGTGTAGAAATGAAAGTCGCGCACGCCGCCTGCATAGAGTTTCTGGCACAGTTCCGCCGCGATCGTTGCCGAAACGAGTTGGCGCGAGGCGGGGTGGTCGTCCAGTCCTTCGAACAGGCGCGCCATCCAGCTGGGCACCTGCGTATTGCACATGGCGGCCATCCGCTGGGTCGCGGCGAAATTGCTGACCGGCATGATGCCGGGCACGATGTCGGCGGTGATGCCCGCCGCCAGCACCTTGTCGAGGAAGCGGAAATAGGCGTCGGGGGTGAAGAAGAATTGGGTGATCGCGCGGATCGCTCCGGCATCCAGCTTGCGCTTCAAATTATCCAGGTCGCTCTGCGCGCTGACGGCTTCGGGATGGACTTCGGGATAGGCGGATACCGAAATTTCGAACGGGTGGCGCTTGATCAGGCCTTCGACCAGTTCAGCCGCGCCCTTATAGCCCTGCGGGTGCGGTTCGAACGTGCCACCGACTTCGGGGGGATCGCCGCGCAGCGCGACGATGTGGCGCACGCCTGCGTCCCAATAAGCATCGGCGATCTCGCCAATCTCGTCCTTGCTCGCGCCGACGCAGGTCAGGTGCGCGGCGGCAGCGAGCGGCGTCTCCTTGGCGATCCGTGCGACGGTGTTATGGGTGCGTTCGCGGGTCGATCCGCCCGCGCCATAGGTTACGGACACGAATTTGGGAGCGAGCGGGGTCAAGGTCTCGATCGCGGACCAGAGTTGCGCTTCCATCTTTTCCGACTTGGGCGGGAAAAATTCGAAGCTGACCTGGCAGTCGCCCGCAAGGTCGGCGTAGAGCGGGGCGGCAGGATCGTTCAGGGTCATGCGGAAATTCGTCCTTCGATGGGCAGGATGCGGGCGCCCTTGCGCCGCCCCAGCCAGAGTTGCACCGTCAGTTCCTGGCCCGGCAAAGTCTCCACCCGCTCCAGCACCAGCCCTGCGGCCGCGAACCAGCCGCCGATCTGATCGTCGGAAAAGCCGAGGCGGGCATGTTGGTCGCGCAGGCGCAATTCCTCACGCTCATGCGGGGCGAAGTCGGCGATCAAAACGCGGCCGTCGAGCGCGGTCACGCGCGCGGCTTCGGCAATCACTTGTTCGGGGGCCTGGGCATAATGCAGCACCTGATGCAGCACGACCGTATCGACGCTGCCCGGTTCGAGCGGCAGGTCGAGAAAATCGCCCAGCAGCAGCGCATATTTGTCGCCCGCATCTTCAGGCAGCTTGGCGCGGGCGAGGCGCAGCATGTCCGGGCTGCGATCAATCGCGGTCACGGCGCGCGCGGCGGGGCCGAACAGTTCGACCATCCGGCCGGTGCCGGTGCCGACGTCCAGCAGATGGCCGATCGGGGCGCTGGCGAGCAGCGCGGTCATCGCGGTTTCCACCTGCGCCTCGGCAACGTGGAGCGAGCGGATCGCATCCCATTCCTCGGCATGGTCGGCGAAATAGCTTTCGGCGGCGCGGGCACGATCGGCGCGCACGGCAGCAAGGCGCGCCAAATCAGCCTGTTGCCATAATTTTTCGGCGTCCGATGGCGTCAGATGATCGAACAGGGCGATGAAGGGAGCGAGGCCTTCGCCTTTGCCGAGGCGCAGGAACACCCAATTGCCCTCCTTGCGCCGCTCGACCAGGCCCGCTTCGGCGAGGATGCGGACATGGCGCGATACGCGCGGCTGACTTTGCCCCACGACCTGCGCGATTTCGCCCACCGCCAGCTCCATCGCGCGCAGCAAATGGATGATCCGCAAGCGGGTCGGATCGCCAAGGGCGCGGAAAATGTCGAGCGAAGCTGCCATGCCAGCATCATATAAAGAAATCTTTATATGCGTCAACAACTCTCATTTTCCGGCTTTTGACCGGCAAAAGCATGGGCCTATCGCCTTGCTGTTGCATGAATGGGATTGCCTTGCCCCGTCCAAGGCATTACGAATCGCCCCGCAGGCGCAATGGGGGGTGAGCTTTTCTCCGAGAGTGGTCTGCACCGTTTTTTTCTCAGAGAGGGGTTTTTGCCCATGACCAAGTCTATCGCTCTTTCGCTCGTTCTTGCCGCTTCGCTCGGCCTGGCTGCCTGCTCGGGCGCCGAAACCGAAAACACCGCGAACAACGCCGCCAACTCGGCCGAGAACGCGTCGAACGCTGCCGACAACGCCATGAACGCGGCGATGAACGCTGCCGACAACGCCGCCAACGCTGCGTCGAACGCCACCAACAACGTCGCCAACGCGATGTAAAACCCGCAAGGGTTTGTTGGAGTATGTGATTGGGGGTCGCACCGGCAACGGCGCGGCCCCTTTTCTATTGGGCAGTTTTGGTGTTTGCACCACTACTCATTCCTGCCCCGTTAGGGGAAGCGGCTGGCCAAAGGTTAGACGGAGGGGTGTTGCGTTATCGAGGCGGTGACACCCCTCCACCACGCCTTCGGCGCGGTCCCCCTCCCCTTGCAGGGGAGGATTTTAATGTGCGAATTACAGGGTCGCTTTTCGATTGGGGATAGAGAGATGATCCGCGCCTTATTCATCGCTACAGCGCTGCTATCGCTTGGTGCCTGTGGTTCAGAGCCGTCCGATGGTGTCGGTGGGGTGAGCGCCAGTGAAGCCAGCGCGTTGAATGACGCCGCCGCGATGCTCGACGCGCAAAGGGGTGTGGCGCAGAGCGGTGATGCTGGTCTTAATCCCGCAGCCAGCGCGGCCGCAGGGGCCGATCGGGGCCGGGTTGCGCCGCAGCCTGATCCCCGACCCTGACGCAAAAAGGCCGCCCCGGACGGGACGGCCTTTTCACTTGGTTCAGAGCTTAGCAGTTACGGTCGATCGCCCGACCGGCGAGAGCACCTACGCCTGCGCCGATGATCGCGCCGGTCGTGCCGTCACCGCGACGGCCATAGCGGCCCGAACCCTTGCCCACTTCATTGCCGAGCAGGCCACCGGCGATCGCGCCGATGATGGTGCCGCCCGTGCCATTGTCGCGGCAGCGATAGCCGCCCCGATAGCCATTATTGCGATAATAGCGGTCGCCGCGATAATATTGGTTACGGTTGCCGCGATAGCCACGGTCACCCCGATAGCCGCGATTGTCGCCGCGATAATAATCGCCGCGATCATAGCCACGGTCGTAACCGCGATAATAGCCATTTTGCGCCATTGCGGGCGTGGCCGTCGCCACCATAGAGGCTGCGCCCATTGCCAGGGCTGCGCCCAAATTCAAAAGAAACTTCATCTTCATCGCGCTTCTCCTTCCTGTGTCAGCATCAGAGGGGCGATGTCCGATTACGGGATTGCCCATCGAGTGACGTCTTTATGGCCGATTCGGGTTGAGCCATCCCTGAATGGCGATGACAGCCATTGTTCACATGGCAGGTCACGTGGCAGGGGTTGGCCATTGCCCTGCTGCGCTTCGTCGCGTGAGCGGCTATGGCGGGCGGGATGACGCGAATCCTGATCGTGCTGGCGCTGGCCATCCTGCTGTTGCCCGCGCCGCATCCCAGCAAGCCGGAAGCGGTGCAGGCAGGGGCGTTGCTGGTATCGGCACGCGCGCTGCCGCTGAGCAGCATCGATCCTGCGCTGCGGCGCGTGGGGGCGCTGGACTATCTGGGCGGCTGGGAATTGCGCAGCGCCAATCCGGGCTTTGGCGGCATTTCGGCGCTGCGCGCGACCGGCGGGGGCGACATATTGGCGCTGAGCGATTCCGGCATCCTGATGGGCTTTCATGTAGGATCGGGCGAGGCGTCGCGGCGGCCCTTCATCGCGCCCTTGCCGGTGCGGCCCAAGGACCGGGACCGACCCTGGTGGGCGTGGGATTCCGAAGCGCTGACCTATGATCCGGCGACCGACCGCCATTGGGTGGGGTTCGAATTGCAACAGTCGATCTGCCGCTATGCCCCCGGTTTCGCGCGGGTGGAGGCGTGCCGCGTCTGGCCCGCGATTCTGGGCTGGCCCAAGACGGGGTCCATCGAATCGCTGGCGCGGTTGCCCGATGGGCGGTTCATCGCGATTGCCGAGATGGGGATGACGTCGGACGGGGCGCATCAGGCGCTGCTGTTCGCGGGCGATCCGGCCGAGAGTGCTACGCCGGTGCCCATTCCCCTGCGCTACAAGCCGCCGCAGGGCTATCGGCCGACCGATGCGGTGGCGCTGGACGATCGGCGGTTGCTCGTGGTCAATCGCCGCCTGACGCTGCAGAACCTCTTTACCGCCACGATCGCGATCGTCGACCTGCCGGGAAAGTTGGCGCCGGGCGCGACGCTCAAGGCGCGAACCTTGGCGCGCCTCGCGCCGCCGCTGCTGGCCGATAATTTCGAGGGGATCGCGATCAGCCGGGAGCGCGGGCGGACGATGCTATGGGTCATCTCCGACGATAATCACGAATTTTTCCAGCGGACGTTATTGCTGAAGTTCGGGCCGGCGGATCAGCCATCCGCAAAGCCGAACGGCGCGCGCGTGTCGCGATAATCGTCGGGCAGCATGTCGCGGCCGATCGGCGGGGCGGCGCGGGCGAGGCAGTGGGGGCGGTGGCACAGGCGACAGGTGACGCCGATGGGGGTAGGGTCCGGGGGCGGGCTGCCCTGTGTGTAAATTAGGCGGTGGGCATGGTCCGCGGCGCAGCAGAGTGCGATGGCGCGGTCGACCTTGGGGGATTCCCAACCACCGCCGCCCGCCGTGACCGTGCGCGCGATCGAGAAGAAACGCTGCCCGTCGGGCAGTTCGAGCCATTGGGTGACGACCTGTCGGGGCGTCTCGAACACCCGATGCACCGACCAGAGCGGGCAGGAGCCGCCATGCCGGGCAAAGGGAAAGCCCGCGCCGTCGAGCCGCTTGGAGACATTGCCTGCCGGATCGACGCGGAGGAAGAAGAAGGGAACGCGCTCCTGCCCCGGTTTTTGCAGGGTGGTGAGGCGGTGGGCGACCTGCTCGAAACTGGTGCCGAACTGGCGGGCGAGCGCCTCGACATCATAGCGGCGTGCCTCAACCGCTTTGGCGAAGGCGGCGTAGGGCATCAGGATCGCGGCCGCGCCATAGCTGGCGAGCGCGCGGCGGGCGAGGCGGCGGCTGCTTTCGGTAGTGAACTGGCCGTCCTTGAGGATGGCGTCGAAGGCCCTGCGCATTTCGAGATAGGCGATCTGGAGCGCGAGCTGGAATTGGGCGCTGGCGGTGTCGAGCGTGTCGTCGAGGAGGATGGCGTCGCGATGCCGGTCATAGCGGCGCAGCGATCCGGCCATGACGTCGGCAGGCAGGCGGCGAACGCGAAGACTATGCCGGGCGCGCAGCCAGCCGGTGAGGCCGCCTTCCGTCTCGGCATCGGCGGCGAGTTTTTCGGCCAGGTCGTCCAGCATCGGGAAGCTGTTGCGGCGGGCGGCGAGGAAGCGGCGCGATTCGGCGACTGGATCGGGCGCGTCATCAGGGGCGGTGCCCTGGTCGGCGAGGGCCAGATGCTCTTCACGATAGCTGGTGTAGAGGCGCAGCAGCGCTTCGGTGATGCCGGGATAATTGACCGCGACGTCGCCGGTGGCAAGCGCGGGCAGGTCAAGGTCCGCGAACATCGGGTCTTTGAGGACGGCGTGGAGCCGCGCGGTCTGTTCAGTGCCGCCGTCGCCCGCCACCTCCGCCATGTCGAGCTTGTAGGTGCGCGCGAGGCGCAGCAGCATGTCCGCGGTCAGCGGCCGCTGGTTGCGTTCGAGCAACGCGACATAGGAGGCGGAAATGTCCAGGTCGGCGGCCATGTCGGCTTGGGTAAGGCCAAGGTCGCGGCGGAGCCGCCGCAGGCGCGGCCCCATATAGACCGGGCTGTCTTTACGCATCGGCTCGACTCCTGTGCAGGCTTTACAACTTTACAGCAGATTTTTGTAAAGATCGACAACTGAACTTCACAAGGGCTGCCGCGCAGTGTGGGCGGGGGGTAGGGGCTGTACATCAAGCCCATAGCTCACGAGGGAACGGCCCATGTCCTACCAGGAAAATATCGCAAAGGCGCAGGCGCTGATCGGCAGCCATCCCGGCACATGGGACGGCATCAATGCGGAATCGGTTGCGCGGATGCAATTGCAGAACCGGTTCAACACGGGTCTCGACATCGCCAAATATACTGCGGGCGTCATGCGCCGCGACATGGCGGCCTATGATGCGGACCCGGCCGAATACACCCAGTCGCTCGGCTGCTGGCACGGTTTCATCGGCCAGCAGAAGATGATCGCGATCAAGAAGCATTTCGGCACGACCAAGCGCAAATATCTCTATCTGTCGGGCTGGATGGTTGCGGCGCTGCGCAGCGACTTCGGCCCGCTGCCCGATCAGTCGATGCATGAGAAGACCAGCGTTCCGGCGCTGATCGAAGAGCTTTACACCTTCCTGAAGCAGGCCGATGCCCGCGAATTGGGGATGTTGTTCCGCGATCTCGACGCGGCGCGCGCTGGCGGTGACGAGGTCAAGGCGCAGAAGGCGCAGCACGCGATCGACAATTTCGAAACCCATGTCGTCCCGATCATTGCGGACATTGATGCGGGCTTCGGCAATGCGGAAGCGACCTATCTGCTCGCCAAGAAGATGATCGAGGCGGGAGCCTGCGCGCTCCAGATCGAGAATCAGGTGTCGGACGAAAAACAGTGCGGCCATCAGGATGGCAAGGTCACCGTGCCGCATGAGGACTTTCTCGCGAAGGTCCGCGCCTGCCGTTACGCCTTTCTGGAACTCGGCGTCGATGATGGCATCATCGTCACGCGGACGGACTCGCTGGGCGCTGGCCTGACCAAGCAGATCGCGGTCAGCAACGAGCCGGGCGATATCGGCGACCAGTATAACAGCTTCCTCGATTGCGAGGAGATCGACCCGGCGACGGCGAAGAATGGCGATGTCATCCTGAACCGCGACGGCAAGCTGCTGCGCCCCAAGCGGTTGCCGAGCAACCTGTTCCAGTTCCGCGAGGGCACTGGCGCGGATCGCTGCGTCCTCGATTGCATCACCAGCCTGCAAAATGGCGCGGACCTGTTGTGGATCGAGACGGAAAAGCCGCATATCGAGCAGATCGCGTCGATGGTCGACCGCATCCGCGAGGTCGTCCCCAATGCCAAGCTCGTCTATAATAATTCACCCAGCTTCAACTGGACGCTGAATTTCCGTCAGCAGGTGTATGATGCCTGGGTCGAAGCGGGCAAGGATGTCAGCGGCTATGACCGGGCGCGCCTGATGAGCGTCGATTATGATGCCACCGATCTGGGTCGGGAAGCCGACGACCGCATCCGCACCTTCCAGAAGGATGCGGCAGCGCGGGCGGGGATTTTCCACCATCTCATCACCTTGCCGACCTATCATACGGCGGCGCTCAGCACCGACAACCTGGCGAAGGAGTATTTCGGCGAAGCCGGGATGCTGGGCTATGTCGAGGGCGTGCAGCGCAAGGAAATCCGCCAGGGCATCGCCTGCGTGAAGCATCAGAATATGTCGGGTAGCGACATTGGCGATGATCATAAGGAGTATTTCGCGGGCGAAGCGGCGCTGAAGGCTGGTGGCGCGCACAATACGATGAATCAATTTGCGGCCTGACACTCTTTCGTGATTGCCGCGCGGGTGGGGCTTTATCTCCGGCGTGCCGTTGGGGTGCGATGTCGGGAGATCGGTCCCCGCCTGCGCGGGGATGACGGCCGCTTTACGGGCCAGCTCGCGGGGGAATTCGACACTCCCTTCGCGGGTTTGGGTGGAAGGACTGGACGGCCCGGCGGGAAACTGCCGGGCCGTTTTTTCAACGTTGAAATCCTCCCCTGGAAGGGGAGGGGGACCGCGCCCGAAGGGCGTGGGGGAGGGGCGTCGCCCTATCGAGAGCGTGACACCCCTCCGTCTGGCCTGCGGCCATCCACCTCCCCCGCAGGGGGAGGATTTTTAGGCTATCCCCGCCCGTTGCCGCACCGTCTGCTTCAATATGTCGAGCGGCATGGCACCGAGCGTCAGCACGTCATGGAAAGCCTTGATGTCGAACGCGGCGCCCTGCTTCTTCTGCACTTCGGCGCGCAGGTCGTTCCAGACGGTGTGGCCGATCTTGTAGCTGCAGGCCTGACCCGGCCAGACGGTGTAGCGGTCGATTTCGCCCTGGCTGCGGCCGCGGGCGATGCCGGTGGTGGCGATCAGATAATCGGTCGCCTTTTCGCGGCTCCACCGTTTGACGTGCATACCGGAGTCGACGACTAGGCGGGTGGCGCGGAAGAGGAGCGACTGGAGATAGCCGACCTGGCCCAGCGGATCGCCGTCATACATGCCCATTTCGTCGGCGAGCTGTTCGGAATAGAGCGCCCAGCCTTCGCTATAGCCGCTATAGCCGCCGCGTCGGCGGATCATCGGGATGGCGTCCGATTCCAGTGCGACCGACACCTGGAGATGATGGCCCGGCACGGCTTCATGATGGGTCAGGGTCGCGAGGCCGAATTTGGGCCGGTCGAACGTGTCGCGCAGGTTAATATAATAGATGGCCGGGCGCGAGCCGTCGAGCGAGGCGTTCTGATAATAGCCGCCCGGTGCGCCCGCCTGGATGGTGACCGGCACGCGGCGGACCTCGACCGGGGCCTTGGGCACGGTGTTGAAGGCTTCGCCGAGGCGCTTTTGCATGGCGATGATCTGGACATTGAGTTGGGCGAGCAGCGCTTCGCGGCCGGGATCGGTGTTGGGGAAAAGCTGGTCGGGGCGCTTGTTCAGCGCGACAAGGCGATCGCCGACGGTCCCCTGGCTCATCCCTTCGCCTTTCAGGATCGTGTCGATCCGGGCGCTGATCTGCGCGACCTGATCGAGGCCGATCTGGTGGATTTCATCGCCGGTGAGCGCGGTGGTGGTGGCCGCTTCGGCGGCGGCGGCGTAGAAGGCCTCGCCTTCGGGCAGGCGCCACACGCCTGCGTCATGGGTCGCCTTGGCGCGGAGATCCTGCACCAGGGCGCGCTGACGGTCGAGCGCGGGGAAGATCTTGTCGGTGACGATCTTTTCGGCCTGCGCGGCGCGTTCGGGTGGCAGGCCGGCGGCGGCGAGTTTCTTTACGAAAGAGGCGACCAGGACAGTCTGCGCGGCGGGCTGGTCGCGCAGCGACGCCTGCATCTTGAGCGTCGTGTCGAGAATATAGTCGGGCGCGAACACGCCCTTGGCCGCGTCGGCCTTTTGCCGTTCCAGTTCGCCGTCCATGGCGGCCGGGAAGGCGTCGAGGCGGGCGAGATAGGCATCGGCGTCGGCGGCGTTGGCAACGCGATGCTGCGAATCGAGGAAATCGGGAATCTCGCGATAGCTGCCGGTCAATTGGCTCAGCACATAGGGGGCGTAGCGGCCCGCCGTCTCCCCATAGCCGAAGCGTTCGCCGCCGATCGCGCGGTCGAGCTGATAGGTGACGACGTCATGGTCGAGCTTCGAGGCGGCGCTGAGGGAATTGCGGTCGATGGTCGCGAGTTGCCTGGCCTGGGCCTTGCTGCGGGCGAGGTCGCGGGCGACCCCGGCGGCGGAGGTGTCGCTGAGCTTGCCGCGCAGCGCAGCACGCTCGCCGGTGTCGAGGCCAAGGCGGGTCGCCTGTTCAGGCGAGTCGGCGAGCCGTTCGTAGAAGAAGCCGTCGAGCATGGGGCGCAGCCGGGCGTCGGCGTTGCCGGACTGGGCGAAGGTGGGGGCGGCGGTGGCGGCGGTCAGCGCGGTGGCGCCGCTGGTGGCGAGAAATTGGCGTCGGTTCACGACTATGGGCTCCACAAATCGGGGAAGGGCGGCGAGGGGCGTCGCCCGTGATGCCCCCTTGTGCCGCGATCCCAAGGGCTTGGCTAGGGGCAGTCCGATGCAAAGCCACTGGCGCTATACGCTGCGATGTCGATGGGATATGCGACCCGCGCCTCCAAGGGAGACTTGCCATGGCCTACACACTCATCACCGCGAACCGCAATTATAGCAGCTGGTCGCTGCGCCCCTGGCTGCTGATGACCGCGCTGGGCATCCCGTTCATCGACCGGATCGAGCCGTTTTTGCAGCCGACCAACTATGCCGCCTTCCGTAGTTTTTCGCCGACGGGGCAGGTGCCTGCGCTGATCGATGGCGAGCGGACGGTGTGGGATTCGCTGGGGATCATCCTCTATCTCGCCGATCGCCATGCCGAAGTGTGGCCGCGGGACGAGGCGGCGCGGGCCTGGGCGCAGTGCGCGGCGACGGAGATGCATAGCGGCTTTGCGACGCTGCGGAATGATTGCACCATGAACATCGGCGTGCGGGTGGAGCCGCATCTGCCCTCGCCTGCGCTCAACAAGGATATCGCCCGGCTGACCGAGCTTTGGGCGGAGGGGCTTGCGCGCTTCGGAGGGCCGTTTCTGGCGGGGGACGTCTTTACCGCTGTCGATGCCTTTTACGCGCCGGTCGCCTATCGGGTGCGGACTTACGGGCTGGATGTCGGCCCGGCGGGACTGGCCTGGGTCGAGCATATGCTGGCGCTGCCCGCGATGCAGGCGTGGGAGACGGCGGCGCTCGCCGAAACCTGGCGCGAGGATAGCCATGAGGCGGAGATCGGCGCGGCCGGGCGCATCGTGGCGGATTATCGCGCGGTGTAACTTTCTTGCCTGCGTGGCGGAGAAAACAGAAGATAGCATCGGCTTTCCCCCTTTTCCCCCTGCCATTCCGGGTCTAGGGGGGGAGCCACTATGGTTAAACCCCGCACCCTCTATGAGAAGATCTGGGACGCGCATGTCGTGGAGCGTCGCCCGGATGGCACTTGCCTCATCTATATCGACCGGCATCTCGTCCATGAAGTGACGAGCCCGCAGGCATTCGAGGGGCTTCGTCTTGCCGGGCGCAAGGTGCGGCGGCCCGATCTGACGCTGGCAGTGCCGGATCATAACCTGCCCACGACCCCGCGTCGCGACGCCGATGGCAAGCGCATTCCGATTGCCGATCCGCAGAGCGCACAGCAGTTGGAAGCGCTGGAACGCAATGCGCCGGAATTTGGCGTCCGCCTGATCGGCGACGCCGATGTCGAGCAGGGCATCGTCCATGTGGTGGGGCCGGAACAGGGCTTCACCCTGCCGGGCACGACTTTAGTATGTGGTGACAGCCATACCAGTTCGCATGGCGCGCTCGGCGCGCTGGCGTTCGGGATCGGCACGTCGGAGGTCGAGCATGTGCTGGCGACCCAGACCCTGCTGCTCAAACAGTCGAAGACGATGGCGGTCGTGGTCGATGGCGAACTGGGCTTTGGCGTTACGCCCAAGGATGTCGCGCTGGCGATTTGCGGGCGGATCGGCACGGCGGGCGGCACCGGCTATGTCATGGAATATCGCGGCTCCGTGTTCCGCGACATGTCGATCGAGGGGCGGCTGACGGTCGCCAACATGTCGATCGAGGCGGGCGCGCGGTCGGGCCTGTTTGCACCGGACGAAACGACTTTTGCCTATTTGCAGGGCCGCCCGATGGCACCCAAGGGTGCGGATTGGGACGCGGCGGTCGCCTGGTGGCGCACGCTCGTTACGGATGAGGGCGCGGTGTTCGATAAGACCGTGGTGATCGACGCGGCTGACATCGTTCCAACCGTGACCTGGGGCACCAGCCCTGAAGATGTCGTCGCGGTGACAGGCGTGGTGCCCGACCCCGATAGTTTCGAGGATGCGTCCAAGCGGGCGGCGGCGCAAAAGTCGCTCGACTATATGGGGCTGACCGCCGGGCAGCGGATGGCCGACGTGGCGGTGGAGCATATCTTCATCGGCAGTTGCACCAATAGCCGGATCGAGGATCTGCGCGCCGCCGCCGCGTTGCTGGACGGGCGGCGGATCGCCAGCGGCATCAAGCATGCCATGGTCGTACCAGGCTCTGGCCTGGTCAAGCGGCAGGCAGAGGCCGAAGGGCTGGACCGCATCTTCGTGGCGGCTGGGTTCGAATGGCGCGAGCCGGGCTGTTCGGCGTGTCTGGGCATGAACCCGGACAAGGTGCCTGCGGGCGAGCGCTGCGCATCGACCAGCAACCGCAATTTCATGGGCCGTCAGGGACCGGGTGCGCGCACGCATCTGGTGTCGCCTGCGATGGCTGCGGCGGCGGCGCTCACCGGGCGTCTGACCGACGTGCGCGAATTATTGAAAGACCAAGAGGGGATGACGTTGTGAAAAAGATATTCTGGCTGCTGACGCTGGGCGCGCTGGCGAGTGCCGCGATGGCCGCGACGCTCGGCCGGGCCGAAGATCTGACCGCGGCGGAAGCCAAGCAGGCGCGCTGATGGAGAAGCTGACGACCGTCGAGGGGAAGGCCTATCCGTTCGGGATGAAGAATGTCGACACCGACATCGTCATCCCCTCGCACTGGCTCAAGACCATTTCGCGTACCGGCCTTGGCAAGGGCGCGTTCGAGGTGTTGCGCAAGGAGCCGGGAAATGTCTTCGACGATCCGGCCTATGCGGGCAGTCCGATCCTGATCGCGGGCGACAATTTCGGTTGCGGGTCGAGCCGCGAACATGCCGCCTGGGCGCTGGGTGACTTGGGCATCAAGGTGGTGATCGCGCCGAGCTTTTCCGATATTTTTTCGAGCAATGCGTTCAAGAACGGTATCTTGACCGTGGTCCTGCCGCAGGCGGCGATCGACCGGCTGATGGAGGTTGCGCGCACCGACGAGATCCATGTCGATCTGGAGCAACAGACGGTCACGACGCAGTTTCAGGATCGTTTCCGCTTCGAGATCGATCCCTTCCGCAAACATTGCCTGCTGGGTGGTCTGGATGAGATCGGCCTGACGCTGGGTGATGCGGACGGGATAGCTGTCTATGAAAAGAGCGTTGCGCAGGATCGCCCCTGGATGATCCCTGCCGTTGCGTAATCGCGCGCTTCTGCCTATCTGATTTTCGATATCCGCTTTGAACAGGGCTTTTGGGCATGACGACTTTCGACGATCGCGAACGGGCATTCGAAAACATGTTCGCGCATGACCAGGAAATGCAGTTTCGCATCCAGGCACGCCGCAACCGTTTGCTCGGCGAATGGGCCGCAGCCAAAATGGGCCTGACGCCCGAAGAGACCGACGCCTATGCGAAGGCCGTCGTACAGGCCGATTTCGAGGAAGCGGGCGACGAGGATGTGATCCGCAAGCTGGTGGGCGACATGACATCGGCCGGGATCGAGATTGACGAGCCGGGTGTGCGCGCCGCGCTGGAAGAGCAGGCGGTCGTCGCGCGCCGCATGTTCATCGAAGCGCAGTAAGGCCGCCGCGATGCCGATGGCCGCCGACGAAATTGCTGACATGATCCGCGCCGCCATTCCCGATGCGCAGGTCGAGATTACCGATCTGGCGGGGGACGGCGACCATTATGCCGCGCGCGTGGTGGCGGAAAGTTTCCGGGGGATGAGCCGGGTGGCGCAGCAACGCGCCGTCTATGCGTCACTCGACGGACGGATGGGGGGCGTACTGCATGCCTTGCAACTGACCACGGCGGTTCCCAACTAAGATCGCATGGATAGTATGCGTCGGCCTATCGCGACGCCAGACAGGAATGGACTTTCGATCATGACCGACGCCGTGCATCAGCGGATCGCCGACCTTGTGGGTGCCCATGACGTGGTGCTTTTCATGAAGGGCACGCCGCTCTTTCCGCAATGCGGCTTTTCCAGCCGCGCCATTGCGATCCTGGAGCATCTGGGCGTTGCCTATGACACGGTGGACGTGTTGCAGGACCAGGCCGTGCGGCAGGGGATCAAGGCCTTTTCCGACTGGCCGACCATTCCCCAGCTTTATGTGAAGGGCGAATTTGTCGGCGGCAGCGACATCATGATGGAAATGTATGAAGCGGGCGAACTGCACCAGCTGATGACTGATCAGGGCGTTGCCGCCGCGAGCTGATCGCGACGGATAAGGCGAGATTGAAGGAGGCGGTCCAGTGCGGGCCGCCTTTTTTGTGGCTGATGGGATTGGCCGCCGCTTCTTCGCTTTTCTCCGTTGACTACGCATGTAATCGATGCGATTACAGATGTAGTTGAACGGGAGGCGCAGGCGCGTGGCGGACATAAGCGACAAGATCAGCGAAGCCGAACTGGTGGTGATGGAGGCTCTGTGGGAACAGTCGCCGCAGACTGCCACCGATGTTGCCGACCGCGTCGCGGCCGCGCGCGACTGGAGCGTCCAGACGGTCAAGACTCTGCTGTCGCGGCTGATGGCCAAGGATATCATTGCCGCCGACCAGGATGGTCGCCGCTTTCTTTATCGGCCGATGGTGGCGCGCGATGATTATGTCGCGGGCGAGTCGGGGCGGCTGGTCAATCGCCTGTTCGGCGGTCGCATTTCGCCGCTGGTCGCGCAGTTGGCGAGCCAGGATCAGTTGACGGCGGAGGATATCGCCGAGCTGGAGGATATCCTTAAGGGGCTGAAATCATGAGCGTCTGGATCGTCGAAACGCTGATCGCCACCAGCTTGCTGATGGCGCTGGTGATGCTGCTACGCCGCCCGGTCGCGCGCTGGCTGGGGGCCGGGGCGGCGTACAGCCTCTGGGTCTTGCCGTTGCTGCGCATGGTTTTGCCGGTGCTGCCGCAGGAGGTGGCGGCGCCTTCGCCGCTGCATATCGCGGTCGACCAGTCGGGTCTGCCCGGATTGCTGGCGCTTTCAAATAACCCGCAAGCGGCCTCGGCATCAGGTTTCCCATGGCTGGAAACGGGGATTGCGCTCTGGTTCATCGGGTTGCTGGCGTTTCTGCTGTTCCAGGCGGTGGGCTATATCCGTTTCCGTCGCCATATGCTCGATGGCTCTATTTTGCTGGGGCAGGAGGGGCGTATCCGCACGATCGCCAGCCCGCAGGCATCGGGGCCGCTGGCCTTTGGCGTGTTGCGGCCGATGATCGTCCTGCCGGTCGATTTCGCGCAGCGCTATGAAGATCTGGAGCAGGAAATGGCGGTGGCGCATGAGCGCGCCCATCATGAGCGCGGCGACCTGCTGGCCAATATGATCGCGCTGCTGCTGCTTGGCATTCATTGGTGCAATCCGATCGCCTGGATCGCCTACCGCGCCTATCGCGCCGACCAGGAAACCGCGTGCGATGCGCGCGTCCTCTCTCTCTATGGCCGCGATCAGGCCCATGCTTATGGCCGCGCCATCCTCAAAGCCGCAGGCGGACGGCAATTTGTCGCCGCCTGTCATCTCAATCGCATTGCTACACTCAAGGGGAGGCTTGCCATGCTTTCGCACCATGAAATCTCGCTCCAGCGGATCAGCTGGGGCATGGCGGCTGTCGCCATCGTCACCGCCACCGGCCTCGCGCTCACCGCATCGGGCAGCCGCGCCGCGCAGCAAATGGCGGCGATCAGCGAGACCGTCGAATCCGCTGATCTGGCCCGGCTGGGCGATCTGGTCGCCCGGCCCGCCGCCGCCACCGTGCCGGAGGTGCCAGCCGTTGCAACCGTCCCCGATGTACCGACCGCTGCGACCATCGCGGCCGAAACCGCGCCGATGACGCCCGTGCCGCCAGAGCCGATCGTGCCTGCCGCCGACATGATCGCGCCGGTGCCGCCCGTGCCCCCCGCGCCGCCGGTGACCTGGCGCGAGGAAAAGGCGCGTATCAGCGCAAGTCGTGCCAACCAGTGGGGGCAGGCGCCCGCTATCCCGACCGAGGCGGACATTGCCCGGATGGTGCCGGTGGTGGATGTCCGCAAGGGTTGCGATGGCGACCGCACGGTCAGCCAGCGCGAGACGGTGGACAGCAATGGTCGCCGCGCCATCCGCATCCGCATCTGCGAGGCGCAGATCGAGGCACAGGCGCTGCGATCGGCCCGCGCGGAACTGATGAAGGCGCGGGCCGAAGCGACGCGCGCAAAGCATATGTCGGACCGCATTCGCGCCGAAGTGCTGCGCGACCTGGACGAGGAAATCGCGCAGATCGACGGTCAGCGCAACTGATTGCGCGCCGTTAGCGGCTGAGGATGCGGGCCACGGCTACGAAATCCTCGACGCTGACAGTTTCGGCGCGGCGCTGCGGGTCGATGCCCACCTCCGCCAGCGCGTCGAGCGCGCCGGGTAGGCCCTTGAGGCTTTGCCGCAGCATCTTGCGGCGCTGGCCGAAAGCGGCGGCGGTCAGCCGTTCGAGCATCTTGAGTTGGACGCCGTCCGGCGACGGTTTCGCGGTGATATGCACGACCGCCGACATGACTTTGGGCGGCGGGGTGAAGGCGCTGCGATGGACTTTCATCGCGATCCGCGCCTCGCTGCGCCACTGCGACAGGATGGCGAGACGGCCATAATGGTCGGTGCCGGGCTGAGCGACGATGCGTTCGGCCACTTCCATCTGGAACATGAGCGTCAGGCTGGACCACCAGGGCAGCGGCTCCCATGCCGCCGACAACCAGCCCACAAGTAAAGGCGTGCCGACATTATAGGGGAGGTTGGCGATGATATGCGCGCCCTCGCCAGCCTCGGCGCGGGCATCTATCTCCATCGCGTCGCCGGACAGGACACGCAGCTGGCCGGGAAAGGCCTCCTCCAGTTCAGCCAGCGCGGGCAGGCAGCGATGGTCGCGTTCGACCGCGACGAGTCGTGCGCCTGCGCGCAGGATGGCGCGGGTCAAGCCGCCGGGGCCGGGGCCGACCTCGAAGGCAGGCTGCCCATTCAACGGGCCGGGAATGGCGGCGATCCGGTCGAGCAATTGTTCGTCGAGCAGGAAATTCTGGCCCAGCGCCTTGCTGGCAGCAAGGCCATGGCGCGCGATTACATCGCGCAGGGGCGGCAATGCCGGGCGGGTGTCACCCATAAGCGATGCGGGCGCGGGCAGCGGCTTCGGCCATGCGGATGGCGGCGATCATAGCGCCCGGATTGGCGCTGTCGGTCCCGGCGATGCCGAAAGCGGTGCCATGGTCCGGCGATGTGCGGACGATCGGCAGGCCCAGCGTGATGTTGACGCCATCGTCGAAATTCAGCGTCTTGATCGGGATCAGCGCCTGATCATGATACATGCACAGCGCCACGTCATAGGTTTCGCGCGCGCGGGCGTGGAACATGCCATCGGCCGCCAGGGGGCCGACAATGTCTATACCCTCGGCGCGCAATTGCTCGATGGCAGGCCGGATGATCTCGATCTCTTCCCGGCCCAACGCGCCATTTTCCCCGGCATGGGGGTTAAGCCCAGCGACCGCGAGGCGCGGGCGGGCGATGCCGAAATTTTTCTGCATCCCCTTGGCCGTGGTGATGGCGCGGGCGCGGATCAGATCGATGGTGAGCGCGGCGGGCACATCGGCCAGCGCGATATGGATCGTGATCGGCACGACCTTGAGCGATGGTCCGGCCAGCATCATCACCGCATTATGGGCAGAAACGCCGCAGCGTTCGGCGACGAATTCGGTCTGGCCCGGATGGGTGAAGCCGACACCATAAAGCTGTTCCTTGCCCACCGGCGCCGTGACGATGCCAGCGGCTGAACCGGAACGGGCTAGGCCAACAGCGACTTCGAGTGCCTGAAACGCGATGCGCGCGCCATCGACGCTGGGCGACCCCGGCACGATCTCGCCCGCCTTGGCGATTTCGAGGCAGGGGAGGCCGGTCGCGAAGGCCGCCGTCGCTTCTTCGGGCGCACTGATCGGGATAATCGGGCCGAGCCACACCGCACGCAACGCGGCAGGGTCGCCTACCGCGAAGAAGGGGGCAAGTCCGCGTGCCTCACGCATGACCCAGCTTTTGGCGACGATCTCCGGCCCGATACCGGCCGGATCGCCCAGCGGCACCGCAAAGGGTGCTAAAGGGACGGCCTCAATTATATTCGATCACCGCATCGCGACGCAGATCGCGCAGATAGATGCGCGCACGTCGGTTAACCCGTTCCTCTTCCAGTTGCGCCTGGATCTGTTCGGCGTTGGGCGCATTGGCCGATGCCGGATCATCGCGACCGCAGACGATCAGCACGCGCACGCCTTCGGTAATGGACCCGAAGGGCGGGGTGGCCTCGCCGACCTGCAGGTTGAGGAGAATATCCTGCAACTGGGGCGGTAGGTCACGGATCTTTACATTGTCATTGTCGACCACATCGGCCCCGATCCGGGCACCGACTTCATTCGCCTGGCCGCAGCCCTTGATCTCCTTGATCGCGGCGGCGAAGCTGGCGGCCTTGGTGCTGGCCTGTTCCTTGGTCGTTCCCTTGGGGAAGAGGACCGAAAGCTGCTTCAAGCTGAGCAGCGAATCGCGCGGATCGGCGGTCAGCACCTTGCGCTTGTCCATGACGTAGAGCAGCGACACGCCGCCGACCGTTTCGATCGGGCCAGCGATCTGCCCGACCTGCATTTCGGCCGCCGCTTGCGCCAGTTCGGGCGGCAACTGTGCGGGGCGAACCCAGCCCAGATCTCCGCCGACCGCCGCCGTCGAGGCTTCGGAAAACTGGCGGGCATAGGCGGGGAAGCTGCCGCCCTGCTGAATCTGCTGAATGATGTTGCGCGCATTGGCGATGATCTGCGCCCGATTTTCCGGTGTCGCCGACAGATAGATTTCGCCGATCCGATATTCGTCGCTGCCCTTGGCGGCGTTCAGCCGGTCGATGACCGATTGCACTTCATCTTCCGACACATTGACGAAGGGCTGGACATTGCGACGGAGCAGGCGGCTCCAGGCCAGTTCGCCCTCGATCTGGCGCTTGATGCTGGCCGACGAACTGCCCTGCGTGCGCAGATAGGCTTCGAACTGGGTTGGCGACTGGCGGAAATTCGCCGCCACCCGTTCATAGCTTTGCTGGATTTCGGCCGGATCGACCTTGATGTCGTTGGCGGCGGCTTCCTGAATCTGGAGCGTTTCGTCGATCAGGTTGCGCAGCACTTGCAGACGCAGCCGTTCCTTTTCTTCCGCTTCGACCTTGCCGCCATTGGCGGTGATGATCAGCGCGAGGCGCTGATCGATGTCGGTGCCGGTCAGGATGCGGCCGTTGATGATCGCCGTTGCCTTGCGCACATTGGGATCGCTCTTGCCAAAGACGGTGACTTCCTTTGGCAGGTTGAGCTGCTGGTTCGCGACATCGCCACCGTCATCGACGGTCTGTGCGACGACACCTTGCACGCCCATGCTGAGCAGCGCGCTGGAGGCGAGCGCCGTGCGCAGGCCGGAGCGCAGGGAATGGCGGATGCGGTAAGGCAGGGGAACCAGGGGCAGCATCGTCGGCAAAAATCTCCAATACGGTCCTGCGCCAATGCGCGGGGCCGCCTTAACCAGTCCTGACGGGACGCGGGAAGGCTGATCCTTATATGCCAATATTGCGGAAAGCTAGCCGTAGCTGGAAGCCATTGCCCTTTCGCGCGTCGCCATTGGCCACATAATCGCGGCGCCAGGTGAGGCCAAGCGTCAGGCAATCATCCTCATAAGCGACGCCCAGCCGGTGGCGCACCGGTTCATAGCCGTCCGCCGCGCTCAACGGATCTTCCTTGGCATCGGTTAGGTCGATGACGGTCGATCCGAACACCGACCAGAAGCGCGCAAACTGCACCCGGCCGCCCAGCCGCACTTCCTCGCGGTCCTGCAGATCCTCCAGCGTGTCGTCGGCATCGCGGTTGAGGCGCAGATAGCCGACCATGAAATAAGTGCTTTTGCTGCCGACCGTCGCATCGACTTCGTTGCGGCGGACCGCCAGATTGTCCTTGTCCGCGCGGAAGCGGTGGGTGAGGCTGATGAAATCCTTGTAGCGTGCGGTTACCCGGCCGACGATGTCGGATGTGCGACCCGACAGGCCGGTGCCGTCGGGCAGGATATTTTCCCGGCTGTCCAGGCGATAGCTTTGCCCGACGATGCTCTGGAGCGAGAAGTCGGGGAGATCCAGGCCATATTCCAGGCCATAGGTGATGCGGGTCGAATCCTCGAACCGATCATAGCCAGCGAAGCGATTGAGCGCGAAGAGGTTGCTGTCTTCCAGGTCGACCGCGCGGGCGTCTTCATTGGGCAACGACAGATTGGCGAGACGTGGTGCAGCGACGATCTGGATGCGGGGCGCTATGCGCTGCACCCCGCCGAATGCTTCGCCCACGAAGGGCCAGCGCATGTCCACGGCCGCCGCCGCGATCCCGCGGCCCTGCCAGCCCGGACTGCCCGCATAGGTGTCGACGGTGGTCAGATCATTGTCGCTGCTATGATAGACGTCGCCGCGCAGATAGCCGGTGAAGGTCACTTCCTGGCCAAGGCCGGTCAGGGTGCGCAGATTCCATTCGGCCGCGGCAAAGGCGCGCTGCGTGTCCTGCCCATGGGTGCGGGTGATAGCCAATGTGTTGGCCTGCAATTGCAACACACCGCCGAGCAGCGGGTCTTTCAGCCGCAGTCGATAGTCGATCAGCGGCAGGGCGATCGGGGTCTGGCCCTGCGAATCGCCCGCGCGCAGCGTCTGCACCGCCCAGCCGCGAATCGAGAAATAGCTGTTGTCGCCGATCCGCTGTGCGCCAAGGGTCGATCGGAGCCGATCGTCGCGGCTGATGTCGTAGCGGCGCAGGAAGGTGCGGTCGGAGGCGAAGCGGATCGATCCGTCCAGGCTCCATTCCGGCGTCAGCTGCATCGCCCCGGTGGCGTCGATATAGCCACGAATATCTTTTTGCGCGTCGACCGGGGTGGTGCCGATCGGGCTGTCGCCGGTCGCGACGCGGCTGCCATAGGTGAGGAAGCCGGTGGCTTGATAGGCGCCGCGATCATAGAGATGGCGGTAGTTTGCCTCCAGCATGGGCAGCGCATTGGTATAGACATGCGGCGTGACCGTCAGGTCGCGGTTGGGCGCGAGCTTGAAGAAATAGGGCAGCGCGACTTCGAAACCGTTATTACGGTCATAGCGCAGATTAGGCATCAACAGACCGCTGCCGCCCGCTTCGCCGACCGGATGAGAGAGGCCCGGCAGCGGGATCAGCGGCAGGCCGAACAGTTCGATATTGGCGTTGGTATAGCTGACCCGTTCGCGCCTGGGATCGTAGATGACCTTGACCGCATTGATCTGCCAGGTCGGTTCCTTGGGGCAGCCCTTGCTGTCTTCCACCGCGCAGCCGGTATAGGCGGCGCGGTTGAGCGTATAGACGCCATTGACGCGCGTGCCCGTCGCCGATGCCAGCCGCCCGCCCGACTGCAGCACCAGCAGCATATTGTCGACCATGCCGTCCTTGAGCGTGTCGGTTACGTCGAACCGGTCGCCATAGGCGATATTGCCCTCCGCATCGGTGAGCGAGACATTGCCCAGCGCCTCGACCTTGCCGGTATCGCGGTCCCACACCACCTTGTCGGCGCGCAGGCGGTTGCCCTCGCGCAGCAACTGGACGTTGCCGCTGGCGGTGACGACTTCCTGATTGCTGTCATATTCGAGCGCGTCGGCGGCGAATCCGATCTGGTCGTCATTGGTGGGCACGGGCGCATCGGGCGCGCTGATGGGCGTTGGCGGCTCGTTGAGTTGCTGGGCCAAAGCCTGCGGGGCCAGCGCCAGCAAGGGCAAAGCGCTGCCCAGCAACAAAGCGGAACGAAACGGGAAAAGGGGCGTGACCAACAAAAAGAGCCTCAAAACGGGGGCGCATATCGTCCCGCCTATCGCATTGCTTCGCCCGCGCCGCAATCATGCGACCATGGTCTTTTGCGGTAAATCGGTCGAACGGCTTTGCCAGACACGGTTCGCCGCACTATCTGACGAACATCAGCGGGCCAGACGCCCCCAAAGCCGTCCCCATAGCAAGAAAAGGTCCATCCATGGATATCGCCTTCAGCCCGACCCGTCCCGACACCGACAGCCTGGCCTTTGCCGTTGCCAAGGGCACGCTGCCCAGCCTGCCGCTCGCCGCGTCCGCGACGCTGGTGGCGGGCGCCGCTGCTGCGCGCTTCACCGGTGAAGCCGGGTCGAGCTTCGAGAGTTTCGTGGAAGAAGGCGGCAAAATAGTGCGCGTCGTGCTGGTGGGCACCGGCAGCGGCAGCGACGCCGACATGGAGCGGGCGGGTGGCGCGCTCACGGCCAAGCTGCTGAGCAGCGGCGCGACTCATGTCGCGGTCGAGTTCGTCGGCGACGTGACGGGCGAAGGCGCGGCGCGCCTCGCTTTCGGCGCCCTGCTTCGTAGCTGGCGGATCGACACCTATCGCACCAAATTGGCCGAAAAGGCCAAGCCCACGCTGGAGACGGTGACGATCGTGTCGAGCGATGCAGGCGCGGCCTGGGATCGTTGGGCAGCGGTGGCGGCGGGCGTCGCCTTCACCCGTGAACTGGTGTCCGAACCCGCCAACATCCTCTATCCCGAAAGTTTCGTGGAACGCTGCCGCCACCTCGCTGACTTGGGCATCAAGATCAGCGTCCTCGATCGCGCGGCGATGGAAGAATTGGGCATGGGGTCGCTGCTCGGCGTGGCGCAGGGGTCGGTGCGCGAAGCGCGACTGCTGGCGATGGAATGGGACGGCACCGGCGGCACGGCGGACAAGCCGGTCGTGTTCGTCGGCAAGGGCGTGACCTTCGACACCGGCGGCATCTCGATCAAGCCGGCGGCCGGCATGGAAGACATGAAGTGGGACATGGGCGGCGCTGGCGCGGTCGCGGGCGCGATGAAGGCGCTGGCCGGGCGCAAGGCCAAGGCGCATGTCGTGGGCATTTGCGGGCTGGTCGAAAATATGCCCGACGGCAATGCGCAGCGGCCGGGCGACATCGTCACCTCCATGTCGGGGCAGACGATCGAAGTGCTCAACACCGACGCCGAAGGGCGGCTGGTGCTGTGCGATGCGCTGACTTGGGCGCAGAAGACCTACTCGCCGGAGGTCGTCATCGATCTGGCGACGCTGACCGGCGCGATCCTGGTGTCGCTGGGCGACCAATATGCGGGCCTCTTCTCGAACGACGATGGCCTGTCCGATGACCTGGTTGCGGCGGGCAAGGCGAGCGGCGACGAATTGTGGCGTTTCCCGCTGTCCGACGCCTATAACAAGCTGATCGACAGCCCGATCGCCGACATGAAGAATATCGGCGGACGCTATGCCGGATCGATCACCGCCGCGCAGTTCCTCAAGCGCTTTATCGATGATGGCGTCAAATGGGCGCATCTCGACATTGCGGGCATGGTTTGGTCCGACAAGCCCGGCGCGACATGGGACAAGGGCGCGACCGGCTATGGCGTGCGCCTAATCGACCAATTGGTGGCGGACAAGTTCGAGCAGTAAGATGCCCCCACGCCCGTTCGGGCTGAGCTTGTCGAAGCCCTGTCCTTCTGCGCAAAGAAGAACAGCCCCCTTCGACTGCCTGCTAAGGCAGGCGCTCAGGACAGGCTTAGACAGGCTCAGGGCGAACGGGGTTAGGATTTTACGATCATGCAGGTCGATTTCTACCAGCTAAACCGCGATCCTGTCGAACAGGTGTTGCCCGCCATCGCGGCGCGCATCCTGGGGCTGGGCGCGCGGCTGCTGGTGGTGGCGGATACGGCCGATCGGCGGGAGCGTATATCGCAGGGGCTATGGGCCGGGCCGCCTGAGAGTTTCCTCGCCCATGGGCAGGCGGGCGAGGGGAATGAGGCGGTGCAGCCGATCCTGCTCGCCCCGACCTGCGACGCCCCCAATGGCGCGCGGCATGTCGCGCTGGCCGATGGCGTGTGGCGCGACGAGGCGCTGGAATTCGAGCGGGCCTTTTATTTTTTCGACGCCGATACGATCGATGGTGCGCGGGCAAGCTGGCGGACCCTGTCGAAGCGCGACGGCGTCGAGCCGCGCTTCTGGCGGCAGGAGGGCCGCAAATGGGTGCAGGGGCCATAGCGCGGCCTTTGGCTTCAAACCTCTTGCAGCGCAGCACGGCCCCGTCTAAAGGCGCGGCCAGCATTTCCACCCATTCGGAGTATCGAGGGCCATGGCCGTCACGCGCACCTTTTCCATCATCAAGCCCGACGCGACCCGTCGCAACCTGACCGGCGCCGTCACCAAGATGCTGGAGGAAGCCGGCCTGCGCGTCGTCGCTTCCAAGCGCATCCGCATGAGCCGCGAACAGGCCGAAGGCTTTTACGGCGTCCACAAGGAACGCCCCTTCTTCGCCGATCTCGTCGCCTTCATGATTTCCGGCCCTGTCGTCGTTCAGGTTTTGGAAGGCGAGAATGCTGTGCAGCGTAACCGCGACATCATGGGCGCGACCAACCCCGCCAATGCCGATGCGGGCACGATCCGCAAGGAACTGGCCGAATCGATCGAAGCCAATTCGGTCCATGGTTCGGACAGCGAAGAAAATGCCGCGACCGAAATCGCCTATTTCTTCAAGCCCGAAGAAATCGTCGGCTAAAGCCCCGATCCTTTCGAGCGGAAAAAGCCCGGTCCTTCCAC
This sequence comes from Sphingobium sp. KKT206, assembly GCF_055640555.1. Classification (NCBI taxonomy): domain Bacteria; kingdom Pseudomonadati; phylum Pseudomonadota; class Alphaproteobacteria; order Sphingomonadales; family Sphingobiaceae; genus Sphingobium; species Sphingobium sp. KKT206. The sequence continues at coordinate 2,154,609 of NZ_CM145764.1, read as the reverse complement.
GAAGGGCCGGGCTTTTTCGTGGAGCCGCGTCAGTTGCGCGCGGTGACGACGGCCGCCCAGCGCGCATCGACGCGCGTGGCGGGGGACTGACCCATCTCGCGCGTGACGAGCGACAGGCCGCGCAGTGTCACGTCATGGCCCGACAACCAGCGACCCGATATGCCATAGCCAATATCATAGATGGCGCGATCTTCGCGCGCTTCGCCATTCACCACGAAGCGGGTGGTGATGAACACGGGCAGCTTTTCGTCGCCCACGCTATTGTCGGGCAGCTTGGCCTTGTCCCGCGCCCGCTTGAGCGCATTGTCGAACCAGCGTGCCTCGATACGCGCTTCGCCCGTGGTGGATACGGCCGCAATATTCAGCGCGGTGGGGAAGAGGAAGGTCTGGCTCTGGACGATCTGGTCGGCAGCGGCCGGGGTCAATAGCAGCCGGTCGTCGCCATCGGCACGGGCGTTGAGTATCAGCTTCGCCGCGCGGACGGAGGCCTGACGGCTTGCGATCGCCTTTTCCGCGCGCTCGTCCTGCTTGTCCGACCAATTGAGATAGAGGGTCAACCCGGAGATACTGACCGCCAGCAGCGCCAGCATTTCGCCGAGCGTGATCCAGCGGCGGCGAATCGCGGCGGCTTCAGCGGCGCGTTGTTCGGTGGGGGTATCGGGCGTGTCCGTCATTGCCTCACGTCACCTGCGGCGGCACCTCGAACTTGTCGATTACCCAGTCCTCCGCCTGCGCGCCGCCGATCCATTCCTGCATCCAGGGATGGGCGATGATCGCCTGCATATAGGCCTGGGCGAAGCGGGCGACGGGCAGTTGGTAGGTGATAAAGCGGGTGACGACCGGCGCGAACATCACATCGACCGCGCTGAACGCCCCGAACAGAAATTCGCCCTCGCCACCATGGCGCGCACGGGCCTGCGCCCAGAGCTGCATCATGCGGAAAATATCCTGCGCCACCGCTTCGGAGGGCGGCACGGCGTCGTAGATGCGGCGGATGTTCATGCTATGCTCGCGACGCAGCGCGGCGAAGCTGCTGTGCATTTCCGCCGCCATCGACCGGGCCATGGCGCGCGCGGCAGGGTCTGTCGGCCAGAACAGGTCGCCGCTGGTCTTTTCATTGAGATATTCGATGATGGCGAGGCTGTCCCACACGACGATGTCGTCGCCATCCCACAAGATCGGCACCTTGCCGGAGGAGGGCGCGAACTCGTCGCCCTCGCGCCGTTTCTCCCACGCCTCGTCATAGAGGGGGACCACGACCTCCTCAAAGGGCAGGCCCGACAGCTTGCACGCCAGCCAGCCGCGCAGCGACCAGCTCGAATAGGCCTTGTTACCGATAAACAGCTTCATCATGCCGCCCCTCTTAGCCGGGAGCGGCGCGGCAAGTCGAGCAGGAAGAAGGAGTTGGAGCCGAGCCGGAATCCAATCCACGATGTTTCTGTTTTTATTTTCAAATATGTAATGAAAATGAGATGGTTAATAAGGCCCCAGTTCGTTCTTGCTGGAATCGGGAATCACATTGGGTTCCCAATTACTTACCGCAAGTCCAGGCACAAGGGAACGGACCATGAATGGAGCGAGGTAGCAGTGAATGCCCGGCGCTCATCGTCGCGCGACAGATCATCTTCTTTACGACAATGCAGCCGACGACAGACGTAAAAAGGACGCGGCATCTTTATCCCGCGCCCTTTCCTATGCGATGGCGTCGCGCTTACAGCTTATCGGTCAATTCCGGCACGATCTTGAACAGATCACCCACGAGGCCGATGTCCGCCACCTGGAAGATCGGTGCATCCTCATCCTTGTTGATGGCGATGATGGTCTTGCTGTCCTTCATCCCCGCCAAATGCTGGATCGCCCCGGAAATACCCACGGCAACATAGACTTCCGGCGCAACGATCTTGCCGGTCTGCCCGACCTGATAGTCGTTGGGCACATAGCCCGCATCGACCGCGGCCCGGCTGGCCCCGACCGCAGCGCCTAGCTTATCGGCGAGCGGATAGATGACTTCCTCGAACGTCGGCCCATCCTTGAGCGCCCGGCCACCCGACACGATGATCTTGGCGCTGGTCAGTTCCGGCCGTTCCAGCTTGGCGATCTCCGCCCCGACAAAGGACGACAGCCCCTTGTCCCCGGTCGAAGCCACCGCTTCCACCGTACCCGAACCACCTTCGCGAGCCGCCTTCTCGAACGCCGTACCGCGAACGGTGATGACCTTCTTGGCATCCTTGCTCTTGACCGTAGCAATCGCATTGCCCGCATAGATCGGCCGCGTGAACGTGTCTTCGCTCTCGACCGACAGGATATCGCTGATCTGCATCACGTCGAGCAGAGCCGCGACGCGCGGCGCGATATTCTTGCCGTTGCTGGTGGCAGGCGCGATGAAGGCGTCATGATGCCCCATCAGTTCGACAACCAGCGGCGCGATATTCTCGGCAAGCGCATGGCCATAGGCGGCATCGTCAGCAACATGCACCTTGCCCACGCCCGCAATCTGCGCAGCGGCGGCGGCAACGCCATCGACGCCTTCGCCAGCGACGAGCAGATGGACTTCGCCCAGCTTCGCAGCAGCGGTGATGGCGGAAAGCGTCGCGTCCTTGACCGCGCCGCCCTCATGTTCAACCCATACAAGCGTCTTCATGCGGCAACTCCCATGGCCTTGAGCTTGGCAACCAGTTCATCGACATCGGCGACCTTGACGCCAGCGGTGCGCTTGGGCGGTTCGACCACCTTCAGCGTCTCCAACCGTGCGCCAATATCCACGCCATAATCGGCAGGCGTTTTCTGCGCGAGCGGCTTGGACTTGGCCTTCATGATGTTGGGCAGCGACGCATAGCGCGGCTCGTTCAAGCGCAGGTCGGTGGTGATAATCGCCGGGGTCGACAGCTTCACCGTCTCCAGCCCGCCATCGACTTCGCGCGTCACCGACACGCTGTCGCCTTCGACCTCGACCTTCGACGCGAACGTGCCCTGCGGCAGGTTCAGCAGCGCTGCCAGCATCTGGCCGGTCTGGTTGCTGTCATCGTCGATCGCCTGCTTGCCCAGGATGATCAGGCCAGCGCCTTCCTCTTCCTGGACCTTGGCGAGCAGTTTCGCGACGGCCAGCGGTTCGACCTCTTCATCGGTCTGGATCAGGATCGCCCGGTCAGCGCCCATGGCGAGCGACGTGCGCAGCGTTTCCTGCGCCTTGGCAACGCCGATGGACACGGCGATCACTTCGGTCGCCACGCCCTTTTCCTTCAGGCGGATGGCTTCCTCGACCGCGATCTCGTCGAACGGGTTCATGCTCATCTTGACGTTCGCCAGATCGACGCCCGTGCCGTCCGCCTTCACGCGCGGCTTCACATTATAATCAATGACCCGCTTCACGGGCACAAGGATCTTCATGGCTTGCTCCATCTTTTGAATGGTCCGACCATTAAAGCATGATAAGCGTCTGTCAATCCCGTTCGGTCCGGCCATTGCGCCTTTCTGGGCGTCGGCTATAGTTTTCCGCATTCCTATCGGAGCGCACTCTATGGCATCGTCCCCGTCCCCCAAACCCAGTTTCGCCCCTATCAAGACGCGGCGCGCGTTCGAAGTGATCTGTGAGCAGATCCGCGAGCAATTGGCGGCAGGCACGCTCAAGGCGGGGGACAAACTGCCCGCCGAACGGGAATTGGCGGTCGAATTTCAGGTCAGCCGCAGCGCGTTGCGCGAGGCGCTGCGCAGTCTGGAAGTCGCGGGGATCATCCGCAATGTGAAGGGCGCGAAGGGCGGGGCGTTCGTGCAAACGGCCGAGCCGGACCGGATCGTGCAGGCTATGCAGGATTATGTCCATCTGGGTGATATTTCTCTGGGCGAACTGACCGAGGCGCGGCTGGCGTTGCAGGATATCATCGTCCGGCTGGCGTGCGCGCGCGCCACGGAAACCGACCTGGCCGAATTGGAGGCGATTGCCGAGCGGACCAAGCGTGAAACCAGCGTGGAGGCGCGCTATGCCTGTGCGGTGGAATATTATGCGGTGCTGGCCCGTGCGACCAAGAACCGCATCTTTGGCATCTTCGTGGATTCGCTGTCGGCGATCCTGCACGAATTTGTGCGGGGGCCGGACTATGAAACTTTGCAGCAGTCGTTGATCGAATCCCGGTTCAAGCTGGTGCGGCATTTGCGGGCGAAGGATGAGGAAGCAGCCGTCGCCGAAATGCGCAAGCATCTGGAGCGGGTGCATCGCCATGTCCGCAAGAACAGCAAGACCGCCGCCAAGGGCTGATTGACCGCACCATCTTTGCTATGCAATAGGTAGGACCATTGAATATATGGATCCATAGGTGGGTGCGGCATGGCGGATGATGGCAAGACACAGATGGCAGGCGCGCTGGACGGCGTGCGGGTGCTGGATTTCACCAGCGTCATGGCCGGGCCGTTCGCTACGCGGATGCTCGCCGACCTTGGTGCGGAGGTCATCAAGGTGGAATCGCTGGAGGGCGACCAGGTCCGTGCACGGCCGCCCAAACGGGACGGCCATAGCGCCTATTTCGGCAATCTGAATGCGGGCAAGCAGTCGATTGCCTGCAACCTCAAATCGCCAGAGATCATCGCGCTCATGAAGCAGCTCGTCGCCAACTGCGACGTGCTGGTGGAGAATTTCCGGCCCGGCGTCATGGCGCGCTTCGGCCTCGACTTCGCGGCGCTGGCGGCGATCAATCCGCGGCTCATCTATTGCTCGATCTCCGGCTATGGCCAGACCGGGCCGAAGGCGCTGTTCCCGGCCTATGCGCCGGTCATCCATGCGGCCAGCGGGTTCGACATGGTCAACCTGCGCTATCAGGACGGGGCGGATCGGCCCGCGACCAGCGGCATCTTCATCGCCGACGTGCTGGGCGGCACCCATGCGTTCGGCGCGATCCAGGCCGCTCTCTATCAGCGGGAGCGGACCGGGCAGGGGCAGCATATCGACCTGTCGATGCTGGAAGCGATGGTGGGCATGCTGGTGTTCGAAACGCAGGAAGCGCAGTTTCCGGGCGATGCGCGGCGGCCGCTTTATACGCCGCTCAAGACCGGCGACGGCTTCATCATGGTCGCGCCGACCAGTCCGCGCAATTTCGAGCAATTGTCGGACGCGGTCGGCCATCCCGAATGGCGCGACGATCCGCGCTTCCTGACCAATGCGGATCGCAATGCCAATTGGGCGACGCTGCTGGCGCTGACCGAGGAATGGACGATGGAGCGCAGCGCGGAGGAGGCCGAGGCGATCCTGTCGCGCCATGGCGTGCCATGCGCCCGCTATCGCGAGATAGCCGAGTTGCTGGACGACTCGCAACTGGCGGCGCGCGGCGCCTTTGCGCAGGTGCATGACGATGCGGGTGTGTTCAAAGTGCCCAACCCGCCCTTCCGCATGAGCGGGTCGCGGGTCGAGGCGCGGGACCATGTGGCGCGGCTGGGTGAGGATGGCGCTGCCGTGCTGGCCGGACTGGGCGTGACCGCTGAGGCGGTGGCGGCACTGCGGGCCAGCGGCGACCTGGTCTGACACGCGCCACTGCAAAGCCTGCGAAGTTCACACCATTGCAGGCCACGCATTTGCGCGGGCGCGGAAGGGTGGCGCGGACTTCGCAATAGGAGAATTTTTGCGAAGTGGCCGCGCGCACCTGTGCGGACGGACGGACGAACGGTGGGAAAGAGCGACGGGCAATATGGCATGGGGTTGGAGGTGTAGGACAGGCTCTAACACCGGGCTTGATGCCCAATGATAGAAGGCCGTTGAAGGTTTTCGCCCAACTTTATACTAGCACCGGATGGGGTATTTCAAACCGCTTCGCGTTCGGCAACAGCGCCCGGCAGCATGTATATAGATCGTCAGGATTTTTGAGTCGGAATGAATTATCGCCATTCTTTCCATGCCGGCAATAGCGCCGACGTCGTGAAGCACTGCCTGCTGATCGCCCTCGTGCGGGCATTGCAGCAAAAACCGGGCGCGCTGACCCTGATCGACACCCACGCCGGATGCGGCCTGTACGATCTTGAGGGGGAGGAGGCGCAACGTACCGGCGAGTCCATAAATGGCGTGCAGCGGGTCTTTGCCGACTCGAACCCTTTGCTGAACGACTATCGCGCCGCCGTACAGGCGGTGAATGTCGGGGCCGAGCCGCACCTCTATCCCGGCTCACCACGGATTCTGGCGCAGCTTCTGCGCCCGCAGGATTTTCTGGTCCTGAACGAAAAACATCCCGCAGACGCCTATGCCCTGCGCGGCGTGATGCGCGATACATCCGCTGCCGTGCATGAGCGCGACGCCTATGAGCTGTGGCTGGCGATGCTGCCGCCCCGCACCGCGCGTGGCGTGGTGGTGGTCGATCCGCCGTACGAGCAGACGGACGAACGCGCGCGCATCACCGCCACCCTCGCCGCCGCTCACCGCAAATGGGCGCACGGCGTGACGGTGATCTGGTATCCGCTGAAAGACCGCGCCACGCATTCACGGTGGAAACAGCAATTACGCAAGCTCGGCATCCCGAAATTGCTGGGGGTGGAGCATTGGTTGTATGATGGTGAGCAACCCGGCATCTATAACGGCGCGGGCCTGTACATCGTCAACCCGCCCTACGCCTTCACACAGGCGCTGCCGCCTCTGCTGGAAGCCCTGCGCGTCGCGCTGGCCCCGGAAGGGCATAAGGGCGAGATCACAGCCGATTGGTTAGGCGAATAAGACAAATCCTTATCGCCCTGGTATCCCGAAGGAGGAATTGCTGCACTGCGGGCCGTAAACACAGCATCGCGCGAGATTCGCTCGCTGTCGGAGATTGGCTGGTGACCATCGCTGCTTATGGCCCAGGTTCACCCGTGAACGCTGGCAGGTCTGCTTTTGGCGCAAACGAGACATCAGGCGGAAGGGGCATCAACGCCTCCCGCCCACATCCTCCTTACCGCAACAATTCCCGTGCGATCGTGTTCTTCTGAATCTCCGAAGATCCTTCGTAAATCCGCGTGATGCGGATGTCGCGATACAGGCGCTCTACCGCGAAGCCCCGGCAATAGCCTGAGCCGCCGAAAATCTGGACTGCCGTGTCGACGGTGCGGCTGCCGGCTTCGGTGGCGAACAGCTTGGCCATGGACGCCAGCTCACGCTTTTTCTCACCCTGGTCGTAGCGCCAGCAGGCGTCGAGCAGGATCAGGCGCGCGGCGCGCATGTCCGTCGCCATAGTGGCGATGTAGTGGCGGATCGCCTGGAAGTCCGAGATGACGCCGCCAAAGGCGGGGCGCTGCTTCGATTCCTCGATCGCCAGTTCCAGCGCATATTCGCCCATGCCGACGGCGGTCGCGCCGACATTCATGCGGCCCTCGTTCAAGCCTTCGAGCGCATAATGGAAGCCGCGGCCTTCTTCGCCGATCAGGGCTTCGGGCGGTAACTGGCATTCGTCGAAGCTCAGTTCATAGACGCCGGGCGTTGCGGTGCCCATCAGTTCGATCGTGCCGGTGACGGCAAAGCCGGGCGTGTCGGCGGGCATCAGGAAGGCGGAAATGCCGCCGCGCGGCCCCGCTGCCTTGTCGGTATAGGCATAGACGATCACATATTTGGCGTTCTTGCCATTGGAAATATAGGTTTTGGAGCCGTTGATGACCCAGCCATCGGCGTTGCGGGTCGCGGTGGTGCGCATCGACCCCGGATCGGACCCGCTATTGGGTTCGGTCAGGGCAAAGGCGATGCCAATTTCGCCCGACACCATGCCGGGGATCAACTGCTGCTTTTGCGCTTCCGAGGCATGATAGACGATGTTGCGCGCGCCCGGACCCATTAGCGGGCGCAATTCGGTCCAGAATTGCGGGGGAAGGCGGGCGAGTTCGATCTGCACGGCCGCCTGCGCGAGCGCGCCAAGGCCAAGGCCGCCATATTCTTCCGGCAAGGACAGGCCGAAATAGCCATTGTCGACCAGCGTTTGCCGCACGATCGGCGGGACTTTGCCGGTGGCCTGAAATTCCGCTTCATATGGTAGCAGGTCGCGCACGATGGCGCGGGTGACGTCGCAAAATTCCTTGATGTCGTCGGGCAGTTCAAAGTCCATCTTGTGCCTCCTTCTTATCCGAATCCGTGGCGCGGCCGTGCGCGCCTCTCGCTAATGGTCCTACCATTGTGGTAATGGTCAGTCCATTACATTTTCTGCCTGATGCGGCAAGGGGCCGCTGTCCTTTGGGGCAGTTGTCCGATAAGGCTGCGGTCGCCCGCCGACGACGCAGCGCGCGGGCGCAGGGTAACAAGAGTAAGCGGCATGGCGACCGATCCGTTCGACCTTAATCTGCGCCACCTGCGCGCGCTGCTGGCGATCCGCGAACATGGCAGCATCACTGCCGCCGCCGATGTGGTCAGCCTGTCGCAACCAGCGCTGACGCAGGGGCTGGCCAAGCTGGAGCGGCAATTCGGCTATACCTTTTTCGAGCGGCGGTCGGGCGGCATGGTCCCCACGCCGATGGGCGAGATCGTGATCGAGCGGGCGCGCGCGGCGCTCGATCATCTGTCGCAGGCGGCCAAGGGCTTGTCGGGCGTGTTCCATTATCCTGAGCGGCTAATGACGATGACGCAGTTGCGCGCCTTTCTGGCGCTGGCGGAGGCGGGGAGTTTCGCGGCGGCGGCGCATGGCAGCACTCTGTCGCAAACGGCAGTGCATCGCGCGGTCGGCGACCTGGAGCAGATGATCGGTGGCAAGCTGGTCGAGCGGCGGGGGCGGGCGGTGTGGCTCAATCCGGCGGGCAAGCGGCTGGCGCGGGGCACGCGGCTGGCGGTGGCGGAGATCGTCGCGGCGCTGGCGGACATCGGGCGCGATAGCGGGAGCGGGAGCGAGCTGATCGCGTTCGGCGCGCTGCCATTGGCGCGGCCCTATCTGGTTCCCGCCGCCATGGCGCGGATGGCGCGGAGCGATCCGCGCGCGGCGTTCAAGGTGCTGGAAGGCAGTTGGCGCGAACTGGTAGAGCCGCTGCGCGACGGGGTGATCGACATGGTGGTCGGCGCGCTGCGGCCGTTCGAGATTGCCGACCTGTATCAGTTGCCCTTGTCGGAGGATCGGTTGGTGATCGCGGCGGGGAGCCAGCATCCGCTGGCCAAGGTGCCCAGGCCGACGATGGAGCAACTGGCCAGCTATCCCTGGATCGTCGCGCCCGCCAACTCTCCGTTGCGCGAACAGTGGGAAAAGCTGTTTGGGGCGGGCAAGGTGCCAGCGACGCCGGTCGAGTGCGGGTCGGTGATGATCATCGGGCGGTTGTTGACGGAGGGGGATTTTCTGACCCTGCTGTCGCCCGATCAGGTGGCGTTGCAGATTCGCAGCGGGCTGCTGACGCAGGTCGGTCCGCCGCTGGAAGGCAGCAAGCGCGTGGTGGGGATCACGACGCGGCGCAGCTGGCGCCCGACCGCGACGCAGCGGCGCTTTCTGGAAATGCTGGGCGAGGCGGCCAAGGGCGAGCGGGTGGCGGGCGCGCCGCCTGACTTGCGAGAATCGGGCTGGGTGTGAGGCTATCGCGGGTTGCCGGCCTCAAGCGCGGCGATGCGGCCCTTCAGACGATCAGCAAGCGAAGGGCGGATCGGCTGTCCGGCGAGCAATTTGCGCCATGTATTGTAGCTGATGCCGAAGCGGGCGTTAAGCGCTTCGTCGGTGCGGCCAGTTGCCAGCCTTTGCATCTGGAGGATCATCTCCTCCTCCAGATGCACGCCATTGCTGTTGTTCTGCTGCAGGATACGCGCCTCAGTCCAGGTTGATCCAGACCGCCTTCGTTTCCAAATAATCCTCGATATGGTGCGGGCCGGACTCGCGGCCGAAGCCGCTCATGCGATAGCCGCCGAAGGGGACGGCGGGGTCGAGCATCTGGTAGCAATTGACCCAGACGGACCCGGCGCGGATGCCGCGCGCCATGCGGTGCGCGGTGCCAAGGTCGCGGGTCCACACGCCGCTGCCCAAGCCAAATTCGGTGGCGTTGGCGCGGGTCAGCACCTCCTCGATCGTGTCAAACGTAAAGGCGGACAGAACCGGGCCGAAAATCTCTTCACGCGCGATCGTCATGTCGTCGGCGACATGGGTGAAGATGGTGGGTTCGATAAAATAGCCCGCATCATAGCCCGCGCCGCTCATGCGGTTGCCGCCGGTCAGCGGGCGGGCGCCTTGCGTGTTGGCGCTGGCGATGAAGCCGAGGATCTTGTCCATTTGGGCCAAGGATACGACCGGCCCCATCTGGGTGGTCGGGTCCAGCGGGTCGCCGACCTTGATCGTCTTTGTGAAGGCGGCCAGGCGCTCCATGAATTCGTCGTGGATTGTGCTTTGCACGAACAGGCGCGTGCCCGCGCTGCAAATCTGCCCGGCATTGGCGAACACGGCCATGGCGGCGGCAGGGACGGCCTTGTCGAGATCAGCGTCGGCAAAGACGATGTTGGGCGACTTGCCGCCCAGTTCCACCGTTACGCGCTTCATCGTTCCGGCGGCGGCGTGCAGGATTTTTTCACCGACGCCGGTGGAGCCGGTGAAGGCGATCTTGTCGACGTCCGGGTGGCTGGAGAGCGCCGCGCCTGCATCGCCAAGGCCAGTGAGGATGTTGATGACGCCGTCCGGTACGCCCGCTTCCAGGCATAGTTCGCCAAAGCGCAGCGCGGAAAGGGGCGTCTGTTCAGCGGGCTTCATGACGAGGGTGCAGCCGGTGGCGAGTACCGGCCCCGCCTTCCACACCGACATGCCGATCGGGCCGTTCCATGGGTTGATTGCTGCGACCACGCCGATCGGTTCCTTGAGCGTGTGGGAGAGGACGTCGCCCATCGCGCTATTGTCGATCGTATCGCCCGCGATCAGCGTTGCCTGCCCCGCATAATAGCGCAGCAGCGCACCGGCGCGCGCCTTGCCCATGATTGTGCGGCTATAGGGTGCGCCAAGGTCCAGCGTGTCGAGCATCGCCAGTTCCTCGAAATGCTGTTCCACCAGATCGGCGAGGCGCAGCATGATGCGCTGGCGCTCCACCGGCTTCATGCGCCGCCATGGCCCCTCGAACGCGGCGCGGGCCGATTTGACCGCGCGGTCGACATCCTCCGCCCCGCCCTGCGCAACGGTAGCCAACAGATCGCCAGTGGCGGGATTGCGGGTCTCGAACCGCTGCCCCGACAATGCAGGGACGCGCTGGCCGCCGATCAGCATGTCCTGATGCGGCGTGTCGAGCAGAGCGGGGCGGGAGGGGATGATAAGCTGGGTCATGAAGGGCTCTTTCAGGCGGCGATGTTGGATGTGACGGCGTCTTGCAGGATGAACTGTGCCGCGCGCTGGGCGATCATCATGGTGGGGGCGGAGGTGTTGCCGCTGATGATTTCGGGCATGACCGATGCATCGACGATGCGCAGGCCCGATACGCCGCGCACGCGCAGGCGATTGTCCACGACGGCCATCGGGTCGCTGTCCGGCCCCATTTTACAGGTGCCGGTGGGGTGATAGGCAGTGTTGACGATCTTGCGCAGGGCGGCGTCGATCTCGGCGTCGCTTTGATGCTGAGCGCCCGGCTCGATTTCCGCACCAGTCATGGCGGCGAGCGCGGGCTGGGCGAAGATATGGCGGCAGGCGCGAAACCCGGCGATCAGCGTCTGCATGTCATAGGGATCGGCAAAGAAATTGGGATCGATGACCGGCTTGTCCTCCGGCCGGTTGCTGGCCAAGCGAACCGACCCGCTGCTTTTGGGACGCAGCAACTGAATGAGCCCCATATAGCCGTGGCGGCGGGGGACCGAACGGGCGTCGAGCTTCAGCCCGGCGAGGAAGGTGATCTGAATATCCGGGCGACCCGTTCCGTCGGTGCAAAGGAAACCGCCGGCCTCCGCGACATTGGACGCCAGCATTCCTTCGCGTTTCAGCAGATATTTGAACGGGCTGGCCAGGATGCGGGGCAGAACCTTGGCCGATACGGCATAGGATTCCGCCGACGGGTTCTCCATCGCGACATGGACGGTGGGATGGTCCTGCAAATGCGCGCCGACGCCGGGCAAATGGTGGACCAGGTCGATGCCCATCTCGCGCAGATGATGCTGCGGCCCGATGCCTGACAGCATCAGCAGTTGCGGCGAATTGGTCGCACCCGCGCACAGGATGATCTCCCGCCGCGCCGCGATGGTGCTGCGCGCGCCGTTCGTCTCTATTTCCAGCCCCACCGCGCGACCCCGGTCGAACAGGATGCGGCGGACCATGGTGTCCGCCATGACGGTCAGGTTGGCGCGATCCAGTGCGGGGTGGAGGAAGGCGCGGGCGCTCGACAGGCGGGTGCCGTTGCGTTGGTTGAGGTCGTAACGGCCAAAGCCGTCCTGCCGATCGCTGGCAAAATCATCATTGCGGCGATGCCCGGCTTGTTCTGCCGCGTCGACGATTGCGGCGCTGACGGGGTTCCAGCTTTTGGGCTTCTGCACGTCCAGTTCGCCGCCCTTGCCGTGCCAGGGCGTATCGGGACCGGCGTAATTTTCGACCGCCTTGAACGCGGGCAGGACATCGTCATAGGCCCAGCCATCATTGCCCGCATCGGCCCAGGCGTCATAGTCCGCCCGTTGCCCGCGAATGTAGACGCCACCGTTGATGGCGCTGCATCCCCCGAACAGCTTGCCGCGCGGAAAGTTGATCGTACGGTCGTTGACGGCGGCGTTGCCGGTCAGCGCCTGTTTCCAGTTATATTTTGCGTGCGGCAGCAGGAAGATATTGCCGACCGGCATCGCGGTCTTGAGGTTCACCGGCCATTGTTTGTCGGATGGCCCGGCTTCGATCAGAGTGACGCGGTTGGCCGGGTCGGCGGACAGGCGATTGGCCATCAGGCTGCCCGCCGAGCCGGAGCCGATCACGATATAGTCGAAGCTGTCGCTCATATCTGTGCATCCTTGCGGGCGATGGCGGGCACATGGCCCCGCACGGCGATGAAGCCCAAGGCGTTGACCAGCATCAGGGCGGCGAGCGCGCCGAAGAAGCCGAGATTGCCCCAGTCGATGAGGAGCGCGCCCGCCACCGCGCTGACGATCGCGCCGACCCGGCCCGCCGCGCCCATCAGGCCCAGGCCACGGGCGCGCAGGCCGGTGGGGAAAGCGTGTGCGCCCACCGCGAACATGGCCGACTGGGCTGCACTGGCGAACAGGCCGAGCGCGCCGAGGCAGGCAAGGACAGCGCCTTCGTTCCGCGCGCCGCTGATGGGGAGCAGGGCGAGCGTGGCGCAGACGGCCGCCCCGACGATCGCCATCAGGATCAGCACCGGGCGCGATCCGAAGCGGATGATGGCCAGCGACGCGATCATCGCGCCGATGGTGCCGCCGATGTTGAAACTGGTAAGGCCAAGGCTGGCGGTCTGGAGGCCGAAGCCCGCGCTGGTGAGCATGGTCGGCGCCCAGTTGAACATGAGATAGATCATGAACATGCCGGAGAACATCGCCACCGACAGCGCCAGCGTATCGCGCAACAGGGCCGTGCCGAACAGGTTGCGCATCGGTTCGTAGCGGGGTGCTTCCCCGGCGGCGAGCGGGATGTGGGCGACAGAGGCGGGATCAGGGTGCCCGATGCGGCGCAAGATGCGGTCGAGTTCAGCGGCGCGATCGGGCCGTTCCGCCAGATAGCGCGGGGATTCGGGCAGGATGAAACAGAGCCATGCGACGAAGATCATCGTCACGCTGCCGCCGAGATAGAAGAGCCAGCGCCAACCAAGGCCCGGCAGGATCAGCGCGGCCGCGACCCCGCCCAATATCCCGCCGATCGACACGCACACCACGCCGAAGGTGACGGCGACGCTGCGCCAGCGGACGGGGGTGAATTCGGCGATCATGGCGCTGGCGGTGCCGGGGACGCCGCCAAGGCCCACGCCCGCCAGCGTCTTGAGCGAAGCGACTTGCCACAATGCCGTGGAAAAGCCGGTAAGCAGGGTCGCAACGCCGAAGATGGCGACGCCGATGATGAGCGCGCCGCGCCGTCCGAAACGGTCGCCGACCCAGCCCGACGTCAGCGTGCCGATGGCCATGCCGACAAAGCCCAGCGCAAACACGGACCCCAATGCCGTGCGGTCGATGCCCCATTCCTGGAGCAAGGAGGGCGCGGCTAGGCCAAGCATCTGATTGTCGAGGCCGTCGAGAATGACGGTCGCGGCGATCATTAGCACGGACCAGATCTGGTAGGACGACATGGGTATGTCATCCAGCATCCCCTTACTGCTGCCTTTCATTGGGACGACCGCCAACACCTTCTCCTTATCCTGGGCCATGTGTGGCCGCTCTATTCATTTATCGACAGGCAATTGAAAAACCGGAATATCGCAATCAGATGTCGAGGACGAGGTTGGCACTTTTCGACCCCGAACAGCAGACCATGATCGACCTGTTGGCGGCTTTGTCGTCATCCGACAGGAAATGGTCGCGATGGTCGGGAATGCCGTCCAGCACCTTGACCTCGCAGGTGCCGCAAATTCCTTCCGAACAAGCAAAGCCGACATTGACACCGGCGCTGAGCAGCGCGTCGAGCATCGTTTCGCCTTCTTCCACCGCGATGGTCTTGCCGCTCCTGGCCAGTTCCAGCGTGTAGCCGCCCTCGGTCGCCATTTCGGTTTCGGCCGAGAAATATTCGATATGGGCGTGGCCCTTGGGCCGGTCGCAATTGATCGCCACGAAAGCATCGAGCATCCCGCCCGGACCGCAGCAATAGAGATGCGCGTCGGCAGGCGCAGCCGCGCAGATGGCCTTGAGGTCCAGGCGGCGGCCGCCGGGAATGCCGTCATAGGCGATTTCCACCTGGTCATAATCAGACAGGCGATCGACATAGGCGGCGCGCTCAGGCGAGGCGGCGACATAATGGAGTTCCCAGCTACGCCCAAGTTTTTCGAGACGCGCGATCATGGGCAACATCGGCGTAATGCCGATCCCGCCACCGATCATCACGGTGTGGCTGGCATCCTCCACCATCGGAAAATTGTTTTTCGGTTCCGAGATGTCGAGGATCTGGCCGACCTGCCATTTTTCATGGATGTGGCGCGATCCGCCGCGACCGTCGATCGCATGATGGACGGCGATTTCATAATAGCCGCGAATGGCGGGATCATTGACCAACGAATAGCTGCGCGCCAAGCCGGGGGAAAGCTGCACGTCGATATGTGCGCCGGGATCGAAGGGCGGCATCAGCCCGCCATCGACCGGTTCGAGGATGTAGCTGTTGATGCCTTCGGCTTCCCAGCGGATATTCTTCAATCGTGCGCGCATCACCCTCTCCGTCCGGTACGATGCGTCTCTTGGCAGGGCCGGGGCGCCATGGATCGGCGAACCGGACAAACCGCAATGCGTGTCGTCACCTCTGTCATCCTTGTCTGAGGCACCGGGGCATGGATCGCCCCGGCCCTTATATATGTGTCACTCAGCCGCTTCGACCTTGTCGGGCCAGCGTACCGCCTTGGCCAGTGCCGATTCATAGGCGTTGGCAAGCGTGTCGCTGGGGTCGTGCAGGAAGGAGCCTGCGCGCGCGCGATAGAAGATGCTGGGGTCTTCGATGCCCGGCGGCAGCGTGCCCTTGTTGGCGAGCGCACGGGCGGCCAGCAGCACGCGGCGGCGCACGCGGGCGATCATCTGGTCGGTCGGCGCCAGATTTTCAAAGCTGTGGTCGGTGATCGGTCCCATGCTTTCGGTCACCGCCTGATCCTGCATCGTGATGTTGGGGATGCCGGTGAACTGGGTGCCGTTGCGCTGGGATTCACGGTCGATCGCCCAGTCATTCTTCTCGCTATCGGGCGAGCGCCAGCGGCCAAACCAGTCGGTGGTCGTCGGCGCATATTCCAGCGGCGCGAACAAGGGCGTGCCGTCCTTGAGCGTCGAGGTATAGGCCGGGTTGCCCGCGTCCACGCCGCAGGTGATGTCGAACAGCATCGAATGTTCGTCGTCCATCGGCACCCAGGCGCGGGCAATGGCGCGGGTGGCGAAGCGATTGTTGGGCGTCTGCGTCCAGAAGGGGAACATATAGTGGGCGACGCGCCAGCTCATCTGGCCATCATCATTCGGGCGATAGCCACCATACATGACGCCCCAGTCGGCCTGCGCGACTTCATAATCGGGCGCGCGGTTGAGGACGGTCGGGCGCATCGGATGATCCTCATCCAGATCGTCTGCCTCAATCGAGCCGACATGCAGGAAGCCGACATGGCTGGTGTCGATGTCACCCTCCAGCGCCTGAAGCCAGTTGCAGTCGCGCTGCAGGCACCAGATTTCGGCGTCCGGGTGCATCGTCGCTTCGATTTCCGGCAAGGGCGGCGGGGCGGACTGGTTTTCGCCCATATAGACCCAGATCAGGCCGTTGGCTTCGTGCGTCTTATACGCTTTGGCATGGACCTTGTCCTTGAAGTCCATGCGGGCGGGGACGGACGGCATGTCGACGCACTTGCCGTCGACGTCGAACTTCCAGCCATGATAAACGCAGCGTATGCCGTTTTCTTCGTTGCGGCCGATGAACAGCGACGCGCAGCGATGTGGGCAGCGATGGTCCATGATGCCTACGCGGCCTGAGCTGTCGCGAAAGGCGATCAGCTTTTCGCACAGGATCATCAGGCGCAACGGATCGCCATCGGCGGCAACTTCGGACGACAGGCAGGCGGGCAGCCAATATTGGCGCATCATCGTGCCCATGACCGTGCCCGGTCCTACCCTGGTCATGTCGGCGCTATCTGTGGACTGCATGAGTTTTTCAGCCTCTTCCTTGCTTGTCATTGGCAGCGCCGCGTGAATCGAAGCCAGCGCCATTCCCTGATCCCTGACTAGAGCCACTCCACGCCCCGCCCCAATCGGAATGTGGTCGGACCATTCAATAACCGGGATGATACTATTGCACCTCTTTTGTTTTTGCTGCTTCACGGTTGGCAGACGGCATCAAGCCGTGTTGTCAAGGGAGAGTCCGGGAATGCCTTTCAGCTTCAAAACATCCTGCGCCATGGGCGCGATCATCGCTGCCATGACGAGCGTTTCGGCCTTTGCGCAGGCCGATCAGCCAGTGCCGCAGGACGCAGCGCCCCAGCAGGCGATCTTCCCCGAAGACA
The DNA here is from genome assembly GCF_055640555.1 of Sphingobium sp. KKT206. NCBI lineage: Bacteria > Pseudomonadati > Pseudomonadota > Alphaproteobacteria > Sphingomonadales > Sphingobiaceae > Sphingobium > Sphingobium sp. KKT206. The sequence continues at coordinate 2,137,596 of NZ_CM145764.1, read as the reverse complement.
TCGTCGTCACCGCCGAACGGCGCGAATCGACGGTGCGCGAAGTGCCTTTTTCCATTGCGGCGTTCGGCGGCGAATTGCTACGCGAGGCGCAGGTCTACAGCCCCGCCGCGCTGACGCAGCAGATGCCGGGCATCACCATCAACACCGCCGACAAGTCGCTGTCGATCGTCGCAATCCGTGGCAATGTGTCGACATTCCGCACCGCCACGCTGGACACGCCGGTCGCCTATTTCATGGACGACGTCTATTATGTGTTCAACAATGACCTGAACGCCAATTTCTACGACACCAACCGCGTCGAAGTGCTGCGCGGCCCCCAGGGGACATTGTTCGGACGTAATGTGGTGGGCGGCGCGATTGCGGTGGTCACCAACAATCCTGAATTCAACGATGATTATTTCGCCCAGATCAGCGGCGGCAATGGCGGCTTCGTGCGGACCGAAGGGATGTTGAACGGCGCGCTGGTCGAGGACAAGATCGCGGGCCGCTTCGCGTTCAGCACTGAACATAGCGATGGTCTGATCGACACGCCCAATCAGCCGGGGCGTTATGGCAAATATGACAGCTATTCGGCGCGCGGCAAGCTGCTGTTCCAGCCGACCGATACGCTGCAGGTCGTCTTGTCGGGCGATTATAGCTATACCAAAGGCAATGGCGGCGCGATCCAGCTCGGCATTGGCGGTAATCAGGTCATACCCGATACGTTTGGTGCCTATACCGACGACGAATGGACCAATAACGACTTCGTATCGTCACCCTATCGCCAGCGGTTGCGCGGGGGCTATCTGCGCGGCGACCTCGACCTGCTCGGCGGTACGCTGACGTCGATCACCGGCTATCGCATGAACGACAGCCGCGCGATCAACGACGACGTGCCGGTGGGGACGGTCGTGCCGGTGTTCGACCGCCGCCAGGTGGTCAAGAACCGCAGCTTTACGCAGGAAGTGCGCTTCGCATCGGCACCGGGCCGTTTCTCCTATGTCGTGGGTGCCTATTTCCTGTCGGCCGATGTTTCGACGACGAACATCTTCTTCTACAGCCCGCTGCCCGGATCGGCCGTGCCCGGCAGCATCCGCCGCAATCCCGACGTCACCAACATCACGCGCGTTCAGGACGGCAATGTCCGCAGCCTGGCCGTGTTCGGCGAAGCGACATTCGAAATCACCGACAATCTGGCTGTGGTCGCGGGCGGTCGCTATACGTCGGATCGCAAGAAGATCGATTATCGTGCGTTTTCGACCACGGATGCAGGGGCCATTCCCGGTTTCGGTTTTCCTGGTGAAGTGCGCGCATCGGGCGGCCGCACCTGGGATGCCTTCACGCCGCGCTTCACGATCAAGTTCGAGCCGACCGAACAGATCAACATGTATGCGACCTATGCCAAGGGCTTCAAATCGGGCGGCTTCGTCGACAATGCCTATCGCGACCCGACCATCCCGCTGGAGCCGGAAAATGCCGAAAATTATGAAATCGGTGCGAAGTCCCGCCTGTTCGACAATAAACTGGATCTGAACGTCGCGCTGTTCCACCAGACGACCAAGAATCTCCAGAATTTCTCTGGCGCGGGCGGTATTGCCCATACCTATAATGGCACGCTCAAGATGAAGGGCATGGAGGTCGAATCCGTCATTCGCCCGGTCGAAGACCTGCGTCTGACCGCCAATTATACGCATCTGGTGGGCAGATATACCGACCTGCGCGATCCGCTGGTGAACCTCGATTATTCGGGCAATCCGGCCAAGTTCGCGCCGCGTGACAGCTTCACCGTCGGCGCGGCCTATACCGGGCGGCTGGGCAATGGCGCGACGTTGACGCCGCAGGCGGATTTCAACTTCTCCACCCGCATTTCGACCGACGACGCCAATACGCTGCGGCTCTATGACAATCTGCATCGCGACACACGGGGGCGGACACTCAATGCCCGCCTGAATTATGAAACAGCCGATGGCCGTTTCCAGATCGGCCTGTGGGGCAAGAACCTGACCAACAATTATCAGATCGTGAATGCGGACGACATCACCGCCTTCCTGGCCGTACCGGGCAATGGCACGACTTATTGGAAGATCTTTACCAACACGCCGCGGACCTATGGCCTGACGCTGTCGATCCGCCGCTGACGAACGGCATGGGCGGGGAGGGTGCGGCCTTCCCCGCCATTTCACTGCAGGACGATATCATGAGCGATCATTTCACGCTGCCTGCCAATGGCAGCTTTTCCTTTGCAGGCCGCACCGCGCTGGTGACCGGCGGCGGCCGTGGTGTGGGCGAGGCGGTGGCGCGCGAAATCCATGCCGGGGGCGGTCGCGTGGCCGTCAGCGATGTGGACAGCGCTGTGGCGCAGGCGGTCGCGGCCTCGCTCGATCCGTCGGGCGAGACGGCGATCGCCTTGACGCTGGACGTGCGGGAGAAGGCGCATTTCCTCGTTGCGCGGGATCAGATGGCGGGCCTGTGGGGCAAGGTCGACATCGTGGTGAACAATGCCGGCTTCGCCAAGCGCACGCCGACGCAGGACATCAGCCCCGAAGAGTTCGACGCGATCGTGCAGATCAACATGCGCAGCGTATTCCTGAGCTGCCAGATATTTTCCGACCATATGCGCGAGAATGGCTATGGCCGGATCGTCAATATCACGTCGCTCGCCGGGCAGAATGGCGGGACGGTGGCCTCCCCCCATTATGCCGCGTCCAAGGCCGGGGCGATCATGCTGACCAAATATTTCGCCCGCTATCTGGCCGGGACCGGCGTGACCGTGAACGCCATCGCGCCGGGACCGATCGACACGGCCAAGGCGCGACTGTCGGCGGAACAGATCGCACAGGTCGAGGGCGAGGTGCCGGTCGGCCGCTTCATGGAGGTGGGCGAGATTGCGGCGGCGACCGCACTGCTGGCTTCGGATCGCGGTGGGTTCTTCGTGGGGGCCACGCTGGACATGAATGGGGGGCTATATTTGCGGTGATCCCGCTTTACCGTCTTTGTTTCCCGCTTTTCTTATGGCGTTATGGGATTGCGATTGGCGGTTCTGCGCGGGCCATCCATAATAACCACCAACAATAGGGTAGCGCCGGAGCCGTGAACGGCCCGGCCGGATAATGGAGAGCAGCATGTTCATTTACAACGCATGGTATGTGGCCGCTTTCGCTGCCGATATCGAACCGGGCAAGACGCTGGGGCGCAAATATCTGAACAAGGCGGTCGTGCTGTTCCGCACCGAAAGCGGCGAGATCGCCGCGCTGGAGGACCGGTGCAGCCATCGGGCGATGCCGCTCTCTTCGGGCCATGTCGATGGCGACGTCATCCGCTGCTGCTATCATGGCGTGGAATTTGACGGGAAGGGCACCTGCACCCGCATCCCCAACCAGGCGCGCATTCCTGCCGCCGCCAATGTCCGCCATTATCCGGTGGTGGAGAAGGATCATCTGATCTGGATCTGGATGGGCGAACCGGCGCTGGCCGATCCGTCGATCATCGTCGACAGCCCGGAACATAATGATCCAGCCTGGACGTGGCGGCCCTATAATTTCCCGGTGAAGGCCAATTGGCAGCTGATCATCGACAATATCATGGACCTGACCCATGTGCCCTATATCCATGCGCGCACGATCGGCGGGAATCCGGAGCAGCATTATAATGCGGATACCAAGGTCGAGTTCGACGGTCGCAAGGTGACGTTGCTGCGCAAGATGCCCAATTCGATCCCGCCCAAATCCTATATCGACGCTGGCGGCTTCAAGGGCCGGGTTGATCGCTGGCAGGAAGTGCGGTTCGAGCCGGGCATCGGCATGACGTGCCGCGTCAACGCGGGGGGCTGTGATGCTGGCACCGGCGCCTATGAAGGCAAGCGCGACAATGGCTTCATGCTGGCCAACAACCATTTCATCACGCCGGAGACGGAAACGACCAGCCATTATCTGTGGACCATCTGCACCACTGCGCCCAAGGAAAGTGGTGTGCCGGACGTGCTGTTCGACCAGTTTTTCGATACCATCACCGAGGATGAGGAAACGCTCGAAGCGCAGCAGCGCCGGATCGACGACGAACCGGACCGGGCATTTGTGGGTATCGCCAGCGACGGCGCGGTCAACCAGGCGCGGCGACTGCTCAGCGCGATGCAGGAAGCGGAGGATGGCGGCAAGGTCGCGGCCTGAACCGTTCAGCCTTGCGTATATAAGTAACATAGCGGCTTGCCCTGTCCGGTGCGCCATGCTGTAGCGCCATCATGAAGATGCGCGAACTGGAGGATCGGACGGGGGTTCATCGGGAGACGATCCGCGTCTATCTGCGCGAAGGATTGATCCCGGAGCCGGAGCGGCCGCGCAAGACGGTTGCCGATTATGGCGAGGAGCATGTCCAGGCGATCCTGTCCGTGCGTCGGCTCCAGCGGGAGAACCGGCTGACGCTGGCACAGATCAAGGCGATCATCGGCGGTGAAGGTACCGAAGGCCGGGTCGAGGCCAGCGCGTTCGACCAGCTGGAGCAACTGGTCGCGCATCGCGTCGGCGTCGACGGGCCGCCGGTGACGATCGCGTCGCTGCTGGAACGCTATCCGCATGCGGCGGAGGATGCCCGCACGCTCGCGAAGATCGGCATATTGGATATCATCGAAACGGATCAGGGCGAGGCGCTGAGCATCACCTGCGCGCAGCTGGTGCGTATCTGGGGCGACATGCGCAAGGCCGGGTTCGATCAGCGGCTGGATTACACGCCCGACATACTGGGCTTTTACACCGAGGCGGCGGATTTCGTCGGACGCTGGGAAGCGTCGACCTTCATGGAGCGGGTCGACGGGCATATCGATGTGGCGGAAGCGGCCACCATGGTCGAACATGCGCTTCCGCTCATGCTCGATTTCTTCGGCCTGATGCGTCAGCGCGCTTTCTTCCGCCATGTCGAGGCGATCCGCGCCGGCAAGGAAACGGATCGCCCGGCGGGCAAGGTCACGCCATCGTCAGTACAGCCTTGACGCAGCGGCCATCATGCTGGTCCTCGATCGCTTGGTTGATGTCTTCCAGCCTGTAGGTCGTTATCAGTTTCTCGAATGGGAACAGCCCTTTGGCATTCAGCGCGATCAGTTCGGGCAGGAACGTCTGCGGGTCGGCATTGCCTTCGGTCACGCCGCAGATCGAGATGCCAAGCGACAGGAGGGTCAGGATGTTGAGGCTGATCGCCGCATCCAGCGCCCTGGGCACACCGACGATGGCAAGACGCCCCAGAGGGGCAAGAGAGGCCACGCCGGCGTCGATCGCCGGGACCGCGCCCGACGTGTCCAGCACGCAATCGACGCCTTGGGGCAACAGCTTGCGCAACTGTTCGGCGGTGTCGCCCGCGGTCACGTCGATGACATGGGTCGCGCCCAGGTCGAGCGCCATGGCGCGGCGTGTTGCCAAAGGATCGGCGACGATGATCTCCCCTGCGCCCGAAGCCTTCGCCGCCATGACGGCGCTCAGACCGACGGGGCCGCCGCCAGTGATCAGGATGGTCTCGCCAGTCTGAAGTTTGAGCGCCTTCATCACTGCACCCGCCCCGGTCATGATACCGCAGCCCAGCGGGCCAAGCAGTTCGAGCGGTGCTTCGGCCGGTACCTTCACCAGATTATGGGCGGCCGCGATGGCGTGACTGGCGAAGGAGGATTGGCCGAAGAAGTGACTGCTGACCGGCGCTACGCCGTCATGCAGGCAGGTCGAGCCGTCCGCCCGGCAGCCACCGAAGTTGAGTGCGGAAAAATCGCGGCAATAGGCGGGGTGCCCCGCAACACATTGGGGGCATTGGCGGCAGGCGGCAAAGCCCATCACGACGCGATCACCCGGCACGAGTGTGGTGACATCCGCGCCGACTGCCTCGACGATGCCTGCACCTTCATGGCCCAGCACAGCGGGCAGGGGCGTCGGCAGCAACTGATCGCGCACGACGATATCGGTATGGCACAGGCCCGTCGCGACGATCCGCACCAGCACTTCGTCGGCGCGCATATCGGACAGGGTGAGCTGCTCTAGCGTAAAGTCACCACCCGCTATCCGGGCGACAGCTGCCTTCACTTCCATGGGCCTTCTCCTATTCAATCTTTGGGTTCGTCATTCAGTTTCGGGGATGGGAACGGATGATTTGCGCCGTAAAGCCGCGTATTTTCTGCGATTCCCGTCCCTGAAAGGCCGAATGGTCCGACCTCTTTTTACGATTGACGAATCCGCTTGTCCATAGTTACGTAATGACAATACGTAATACGTAAGTGTCCTTAGGACAGCGTGTAGGAGAGGGTAGTTTCATGGCGACTTCGCTGGATGCCGACGTGCGTCCCATCATCCCCGACGACATTGCGCGGATCGTGATCGCACCCAAAAGCTATACGGACGACGCGACGATCTATGGTGCTTTTCGCTGGCTGCGCGAACATATGCCGCTGGGTATCGCACAGGTGCCTGGCTATGACCCGGTCTGGGTCGTCACCAAACATGCCGACATCAAGGAAGTGGAACGCAACGGCAAGCTGTTCCACAATGCCGATCACAACCCGATTCTGGTGGATCAGGCATCGGACGCCTTCACGCGGGACATTAATGGCGGGTCGATCCGCATCTTGTCGTCGCTGACCTATATGGACCCGCCCGAACATGCGTCCTACCGCACGCTGACGTCCAACTGGTTTCTGCCCGGCAAGATCAGCAAGCTGGAGGATCAGATCCGCGTGCTGGCGCGTCAGTCGGTGGACAATCTGCTGAGCTTCGATGGCGAATGCGATTTCGTCCGCGATTTTGCGCTGCACTATCCGCTGCGCGTCATCATGACGCTGTTCGGCGTGCCACCCGAAGACGAACCGCGGATGCTCAAGTTGACGCAGGAGTTTTTCGGCGTGCATGATCCCGAAGAACAGCGGCCCGAAATGGCGGCGGACCCGGTGGTCGCGGCAAAGCAATGGGCAGCCTCGATCGAGGATTTCTACACCTATTTCGACAAATTGAGTGCCGCCCGCCGGGAAAGGCCGACCGATGACCTGTTGTCGCTGATCGCCAATTCGCGGATCAACGGCGCGCCGATCCCGCGCGATGAGGCGAACGGCTATTATGTCGCGATCGCCACCGCGGGCCATGACACGACGTCGTCCTCGACCGCCGGTGGGCTGCACGGGATGATGGTCTATCCCGAAAATTGGGCCAAGGTGAAGGCGGACCCGTCGCTGATCCCTGGCCTCGTGGATGAGGCGATCCGCTGGACCAGTCCGGTCAAGCATTTCATGCGCAATGCCACCGCCGACACGCAGGTGCGCGGCATGGATATTCGCGCGATGGAACGGCTGATGATCTGTTACCCGTCGGGCAATCGCGACGAGGCGGTGTTTGACGACGCTGACCGCTTCGACATCACCCGCTCGCCCAATCCGCACATCGCCTTCGGCTTTGGTCCGCATATGTGCCTGGGCCAGCATCTCGCCAAGCTGGAGATGCGCATCCTGTTCGAGGAATTGCTGCCGCATCTCAGCTCGGTCGAAATGGCGGGCGATCCCCGCATGGTCGAGACCAATTTCGTCGGCGGGTACAAGGCGCTGCCGATCCGCTTCACGAAGAACTGACGCACATCGCCGCTGGATCACCGCCAAAGCGGGACCGGCGCTCAGGCCCAGGATGGGAACATCCAGGCGGTAAATGGGAGGAGTCTGAACATGACCAAGAGGTTTATCACGCTGGCCGCCACCGTATCGGCCGTTGCATTGCATGCGCAGGCCTGGGGCCAGACCGACGCTGCGCCACAGGCGACATCCTCGGGCCTTGGCGACATCGTCGTGACGGCACAGAAGCGCGAGCAGGCGATCAACGATGTGCCGCTGTCGATCACCGCGGCATCCGGCGAGAAGCTGGCGAACCAGGGCATCACCAATGTCGCGGATCTGGTAAAGATCGTGCCCGGCTTCAACTATACCGAGAGCGCGTTCGCAACGCCGGTCTACACATTGCGCGGCATCGGCTTTTACGACACCAGCCTCGCTGCCAAGCCCACCGTCAGCATCTATCAGGATCAGGTGCCGATCCCCTTTTCCATCATGACGCGTGGTGCGACGCTCGATCTGGAGCGCGTGGAAGTGCTGAAAGGGCCGCAGGGCACGCTGTTCGGATCGAACGCGACGGGCGGTGCAATCAACTATATCGCCGCCAAGCCGACATCGACCTTCAAAGCCGGTCTTGACGCGGGTCTGGACAGTTTCGGACAGGTGTCGGGTGGCGGTTTCATCAGCGGGCCGATCAGCGATACGCTGTCCGCACGCGTGGCGGTGCGGACCGAACAGGGCGGGGCATGGCAACGTAGCTACACGCGCGATGAAAAGCTCGGCGATCGCAACTTCACCACGGGCCGCATCCTGATCGACTTCGAGCCGTCCGACAGCGCACGCTTTTCGCTCAACCTCAACGGTTTCATCGACAAGAGCGATGGGCAGGCTGCGCAACTGATCGGTGTGGTGCCGCTGGGCAATCCCGCGCGGCTGGGGCCTCTGGCCACCTATCCTATCGCGCCGCGTAACAATCGTGATGCCGACTGGACGCCGGAACAAAAGCCCCGGCGTGACGACTGGTTCTATCAGGCCTCGTTCCGGGGGGATATCGATCTGACCGACGATGTGAGCCTGACCTCGATCAGCAGCTGGTCGGAATATCATAATGACCAGGATATCGACCCGGACGGCGTCGCCCTGCGTGACTATTTCTACAACACCACCGGAAAGATCACGGCACTGTCGCAGGAATTGCGTCTGCAAGGGCGGACTGGCGGCCTGACCTATATTCTGGGTGCCAATTATGCGCGCGAAAAAACCTATCAGCAGGATGATGCCGGTCCCTATGACCAATCGACATCGGCCTATAATTTCGTCGACGCCGGCCTTGGCATCCCCTTTTTCGTCTACAGCCAATATGCGCGCCAAAAATTCGTGAACAAGGCGGTGTTCGCCAATCTGGACTACGACATCGGTGACAGCATCACCGTGCATGGCGGGGTGCGTTATACCAAGACCAATATCGATTTTGCCGGTTGCACGGCCGATCGCGGCAATGCGTTGGGGCTGGGGATCGAAAATCTGATCAACTTCATTCGCGGCGGCGCAGGGCTGGCGCCCATCGATATTCCCACCAATGGTTGCGTGACGATCGACGGATCGACGCTGACCGTGGGCGAGGTGCGCAAGTCGCTGGACGAGGATAATATATCCTGGCGTGGGGGTGTCGATTACAAGCCGAGCAGGGACGTGCTGCTCTACGCTTCCGTCAGCAAAGGCTACAAGTCGGGTAGCTTTCCGCTGCTGTCGGCCAGCGATGCCAACCAGTTCAATCCCGTCACGCAGGAATCCGTGACCGCTTATGAACTCGGCGCGAAACTGACCTTGCTGGAGAACACCGCCCAGATCAACGGCGCACTCTTCTATTACGACTATAGCGACAAGCAGTTGAAGGGCCGCGTGATCGCTAATCCCAATGTGTTCGGCCCGCTCGAAGCGTTGGTGAACGTCCCGAAAAGCCGTGTAAAGGGCGCGGAAATTCAACTCGACCTCGCGCCGACCGATGGCCTGCGCGTCAGTATTGGCGCGACCTATCTCGACACGCGGATCAAGGGCAGTTTCGTCAACTATGACAGCTATGGCAGCCAGCTGGATTTTGGCGGATCGGCCTTTCCCTACACGCCCAAATTTCAGATCGTGACCGATGCCCAATATGACTGGGCGCTCAGCGACAACGTCGAGGCTTTCGTCGGTGCCAATCTGAATTTCCAGAGCGATACCAAGGCTGTGCTGGGCAATGCCCGCGCCACGCCATCGGCGGACCTAAGCGCGCAGGGTGGCCTGACGATCGAGGATTATACGCTGATCGATCTGCGCGCTGGCCTGTCCTTTGCCAACAAGCGCTACAAGATCAGCGCCTTCGTGCGGAATCTGGGCAACAGCTACTACTGGTCCAACGCCACGCGGATCACGGACACGACGGTCCGTTTTGCCGGACGACCACGCACGTTCGGCGCGACCCTGTCGGCGCGCTTCTGACCCGCTCCCCCCTGGGCCGCGCCCTGAAAGGCGGGCGCGGCTCTTTCTTTTCGATCCCCGGAGACATGTTCCATGACTGCACCCGTTTCGATCGCCGCTGGATTACATGGTGACGCCGGTTTCGAGGTCCGCCTTCCACAGCAAAAAATGTTGATCGGGCGATCATGGGAAGCGGCCGCGGACGGCCGCGTCATCGATGTAGAAGATCCGGCTATCGGCAAGGTGTTCGCCGCTGTTCCCGCAGGAACGGCCGCCGATGTTGATCGCGCGGTCACGGCAGCGCGGGCCGCGTTCGAATCAGCGGCCTGGAGCCGGATGCGCCCGCTGGATCGCGGCCGGATCATCGAGGCGATCGCGCGCAAGATCGAGGATCATGCACAGGAACTGGCGCTGCTTGAAAGCTATGACAATGGCAAGGCGGTGCATCATGCGCTGGCGGTGGACGTTCCCGCCGCCGTCGATATCTTTCGCTACATGGCGGGCTGGGCATCCAAGATTTATGGGCAGGTGAACCCGATTTCCGGCGATGGCCGCCAATATCACAGTTACTCGGTGCGCGAACCGATCGGTGTTGTCGGCCAAATCGTGCCGTGGAATTATCCGCTGGCGATGGCGGCCTGGAAGATCGCATCTGCACTGGCAGCGGGCTGTACCATCGTGCTGAAGCCGTCCGAAGTCACGCCACTGACCGCGCTGCGCCTCGCGGAACTGGCGCTGGAGGCGGGGCTGCCCGAAGGGGTGTTGAACATCGTCACCGGCTATGGGCATGAGGCTGGGCAGGCGCTGGTCGAGCATCCCGGCATCGACAAGATCGCCTTCACGGGATCGACCCGCGTCGGCAAGCAGATCGTCCAGACCTGTGCGAAAGACCTCAAGCGGGTCACGCTGGAACTCGGCGGCAAGTCACCCTCGCTCATCTTCGCCGATGCCGATCTCGACAAGGCGGCGATCGGCGCGGCGCTCGCCATTTTCTTCAATTCGGGACAGGTTTGCTTGGCCGCCTCGCGCCTCTATGTCGAACGGTCGGTGTTCGACAAGGTGGTCGATGGCATCGCGCAGGTCGCTAAGAGCTTCAAACTTGGCCATGGGCGCGATCCTGACACTATGCTCGGACCGCTGGTGTCGAAAGTGCAGCAGGGGCGCGTGCTGGACTTTATCGCGCAAGGCAAGGCGACCGGCGCGGACCTTGTCACAGGTGGCGGGACCGGGGACCGGGACGGCTATTTCGTCGAGCCGACGATCTTCGCCAATCCCGGTGCTGATGCCAGCATCGTGCGGGAGGAGATTTTTGGCCCGGTGCTGGTTGCGACCCCCTTCGACGATATCGATGACGTGGTCAGGCAAGCCAATGACTCCCGCTATGGCCTGGCTGCCAATATCTGGACCCGCGACCTGTCCCGCGCCCATCTGACCGCACGACGGCTTCAGGCCGGCACGGTCTGGATCAATACGCACGGGATGAACGATCCCTCCGCCCCCTTTGGCGGCGTCAAGGAATCAGGCTGGGGCCGGGAGGTTGGTGAAGAAGGCGTCCTCCATTATACAGAGACAAAGACCGTGACCGCTCTTTTGGCCGATTGAAGCCGCCGCCGGGAATGATGGTTGTGGCGGGACGAGGATGTTCGTTTTGAGCGTGATCGTCGTGACGACCCGTGACGGGCAAGAACGTAGATTGTATGCCCATTTGGGCATCAGCATCATGGAAATCATCCGCAATGCCGGCGTTGATGAACTCATGGCACTGTGCGGAACCTCGGCGGGTGCTGTCAGTCTGGTTTTCCCACTAGCTGTCTGAGACCTGCCATTCCGGGACCGTCCAGTTTCTGTCATCGTCAAATGGTCGGTTGGGTAAGTTCTGGACGTCGGTTCCTGACAAGACCTGCGGTTCCGCATGGCGCTCACGAACGGCCGAATGTCGAAGGGTTTCGCGTGCTGGCAGGCGTACGAAATTCTTACAAGTACGACCCGCGGGGCTTCAAGCACTGGGCTATGGGGATTTCGGATTGGTGCCGTTAGGCGCACTGGCGCTATTGCTCGTCAGGTATGATCCGCGCAAACTAGGCGGACTATCTTTCGCCCGGTTCAAACGGTTTAGTCGGCGACAGTGCTGGAGGTCCTTTCGCGTTTCAATACCACTCAACCGAGCTTGAGGCTCGTACGATGAGATCCGCCAACCACCTCCTTGGACGGGTAATCAGTGCGGGATTTCGCGAAAAGGCGATGGCGATTTCGTCAGGCTGTTTTCCATTTCAATCCTATCACTGCCATCGCGGCACCTATTGTCAGATGACCGAACCAGGCGATCGCGCCATTAGCTGCCCCTAGTCCGGCCATGTCGGTCGCCAGCGCGACAAGTAGGACAGCGCCACCCGCCCCGCGAAGCCACGGCTGTGCCTGGCGCGACAGTGTGCGGCCCAGCATATCCTTCTGATGTCGCGCCATCGCGGCGCAGAGGCATCCGAACCCCAGGATGGACGCGCAAATCGCCAAAATATGGATCATGCTGTGATCAGTTCCTTTCTGTTCGGACGGTTTCTGTGCATCGTTTTAGGTTTAGCTCGTGCCGCCTTGCGCGCTGCCCAGCCCAAGGCGCAGGCCAGCGCTACCATCGCCATGTCGAAGGCGACGAACAGCCAGTCGCCAGTCATGAGGCCAGTTAGCATGTTACGCGGGACAGTCAGGGCGTTTACAATTGGCACGGCCACGAACAGGGCGGCGGCGCATGACAGGCTTTCGACCCATGCGCGCCGCTGCGGCCGGAAGCAGGCCCAGAAGAGGACGCCCGCCCATGCCAGAAACAGGCTGTTGATTTCCTATTCCGCGCGATCGGACATGGCGATGGGCAGCAGCCGATTGGCCAGGAAGTAGGTCGCCAGTCCTGCCGGAAGGCCGACGATCGCCGCGATATTGAGTCGCTCCACCAGACGGAATCCGAAATGGGGCTGCATCGGATCAGGCAACTTCGCGCGGCGCTTCACGGTCCATAACACCAGCCCGCTGCCGACCATGATCGTGCCGCCGATGCCGGAGAGGAAATAGAGCCAGCGCAAGCCCCAGTTGGCAAAGCGTCCGGCATGCAGGCCCACCATGACGCTCTGCGTCGCGAGTGCGCCGCCCTCCTGCGCGTGCCGATCCAGCAGCTTGCCGCTCGGCCCGGCGAAGACGATGCTCTCACCGCGCGCACCGATTGCGGTGGTGGCCGAACGACGCAGCGTGATGGTGGCTGTACTGTCGCCGGGGTTGGTAACTTGTATTGATCCCACCCCCGCGCCGCCCCATGTCCGGCTCGCGATCGCCATCAACGGGCTGACGTAGACCAACGGGGCGGCCACGCCGCTGCGCGGAACGCCCGCCCGGCCGGGGAAAAGTTCCTCGAAGAACCTCTCGGTGGACGCATAGTTCGCCATGACGCCCCAGGGCATATATTGGGTCGCCAGCGTGACCAGTCCGGTATAGGTGATCATCAGATAGAAGGGCAGGGCGAATTGGCGTCGAGATAGGTATAGGCCGCCGTTAGTTCGATGCCGCTACCGGGACGCCATGCCATTTCCGCCTCGATGCCGCGCGTGCGCTGTTCGCCCGTCAGCACATAGACATTGGGCAGCACGGCGTCGGCCGTGGCGACATTGGCGCGGGTCAGAGAGAACAGCGTCATCATCCCGGTCAGCCGGCCATCGGATCGGGCGATCTTCACACCGCCCTCGTAATTGACGCCGCGTTCGGGCGGCAAAACCTTCTGGTCAACGTCGCGGTAGCTGAATTGCGGCGTGAAGGATTTGGAATAGTTGACATAGAGCGACGCCCATTCATTAAGGGCAAGCGTGGCCCCGGCCCGCGGGCTGAACGCTGTGGCTTTGGTCTTGGGACTTGCCACGCCGCCGCTCAGGTTGATCGCCGAGGCATCGTCCCATCGCCCGCCGACTGTCACCGTCAGAACATCGCCCAGCTTGATATGGTCCTGGACGTACAGCCCCAGTTGACGCGTCCGGCTGCCTGCGGTCGAGAAGGGAACGGCCGGATTGTGCGTGCTGACCGTCCCGTAAACCGGGGCGTAAAGGTTGAGATAATAGGGATTGCTGGTGTCGTAGAGATTGTAGTTGTCCGACCGGCGTCGGCCATAATCAAGTCCAGCCAGCAGATAATGGTTCAGAGGTCCGGTGTCGAAACGCGCACTGGCGTTGGTGTCGACGCGGAAATAGGTGCCATTCTCCTCGTACGGACCATAAAAGGCGCGGCTGACCCGGCTGTAGGCCGGGATGAGCGGGCTGATCGCGGTTGCCGGAATATCCTGGGTGTTGATGCCGGTGATGAACAGCCAATTGTCCCAGCTGTTGTGGAAATCCTGATAGCGCAGCGACTGATGGACCGCGACGGCCTCGCTGACCTGATGGTCGAACACATAGCCCAGATTCCAGTAGTCATTTTTCTGGACGGCGGGGTACATGGTGTCGTTGATGGACAGGCTGATCGGCAGCGGTCCGTTGGGATTGGGTAGCGCAGTGCCGTAAGCGGTAGTCGGCGACCAGGGACGGATGTCGTCCCTCTGATAGCGACCAAGCAGGGTCAGGCTAGTCCGGCTTCCCATTTGCCAACGCAGCGAGGGTGCGAGGAAGATGCGCTTCTGTCCCGACGAATGGACGAAGAAATCCTGGTCGCGATAGACCGCTGTCAGTGGTGCGTTGGCATCGGCGCGGACCTCGATCAGATCATAGGAACCGGCACTCATGCCCAGATCGAGAAACGCATCCTCCTGTGGCCGTTTGCTGACAAGATTGACGATGCCCGATAGCGGCCCCTGCCCGAACAGGCCCGATGCCGGCCCCTTCACCACCTCGACCCGTTCCAGCCCGCTCATCTCGGACGTGCCATAGCCGGTATCATCGAGCAGCCCGTCGAGATAGGTCGCGCCGGATGAGGCATTGAACCCGCGAATGTTAAAACCGTCGAAGAATCCGTAGGTGTTATTGCGCGACACGCCCGCGACGCCTGCCAGCGCATCGCCGAGCCGCAGAGCCCCGCGATCGATCAGCGTTTGTTGCGAGACGATCGAGATCGCCTGGGAATTTTCAAGAAGCGGGATGTCGGCTTTCGACGCCATGGCGACATCGGGGTTCCTGGCCCCGGTGACAATGATCTCGTCCCGTTTGCTGTCGGCGTCCGGCGCCGGCTGTGCGCGTGCGCCTGCGGAAAGGCCGAGACAGGATGCGCTGAGCAACGCGCCGGTCAGTCTAGCTAAACTCTTCATCATTCACCCCCTTCGCCAAAGTCGGGGCGCTATAAGTATATATGCGATTGACTCGCAATATCATTAAATCTAGAGGCCGCGCTATGATGAAGGGAGTCTTCGATGACGCACAAATTGGTCCTGTCGCTCTTGTCCGCTACGACGATGACGGGAATGGCGGCCTGTCCTGCCGTTTTTGCAACGCAAGCCCATGCGGCCGAAGATGCGGCACGTCCCGATGCGAATGAGGCGATCATCGTGACCGGCCTAAAGCCGGACGAGGGCCAGAACAGGGTCAGCCAGGGCGGTGCTCTGGGTACGAAAGCTTTGCTGGATACCCCCTATTCGGTAACGGTAATCGACGCGGATGACATCGCCCGACGGCAAGCCAACAGCATTGGGCAGATCTTTGCCAACGATCCGTCCGTCTTTTCTTCCGCGCCGTCAGGATCGACCAACTGGTGGGGCACCCAGATCAGGGGGCTGGGCGTGCGCAACTATTATATCGATGATGTGCCGTTGCTGCTGTATTGGGGCGGCGACTTTCTGCTGGAGCCGATCGAAAGCGTTACGGCGCTGAAGGGCCTTACCGGCTTTATGTACGGCTTTGGCGCGCCGGGCGGCGTGATCAGCTACCAGACCAAGAGGCCGGCGGCGAAGTGCTTGACTCGCGGTGTGGTCAGTGCGCCGATCAGGAGTTGCGCCGGATCACGTTCGGCACGCGCCGTTGCAACTGCAAAGCGGAAAACACGGCTGGCAAAGGCGCGCAGGAGATTGGCGGTTTCCAAGCGGCCACGCCGTTCATGCTTCTGCAGTTCATGAAGAAGTTCCTGAGGCGTGATATCGGTGACAGGTCGCTTTCCGAAGTCTGCCCCCATAAGTTTCACAAACCAGCGCATCTTCTCCAGCGTCGGCTCAGCCAACCCCTCACGCGCTTTCTTCTCTATCAATTCCTCGGCCACGCTAGCGAAGCTGTTGCTGGCCCGAATGCTCGCCTCAATGCGGGCTTGTCGTTTGGCTACGTTGGGATCGATCGCATGAGCCAGTTGCCTACGGGCGGCATCCCTGGCAGCGCGCGCCTCGGCCAAGGTAATCTCGGGATACGCCCCGATCGACAGTTTCCGTTCTACGCCGTCGATCCGGTATTTGATTCGCCACAGCTTGCTGCCTCTTGGATTGACGAGCAGATACAAACCTTGGGAGTCAGTAACCTTGTAAGGCTTATCTGCGGGCTTGGCATTGCGGATAGCGGTATCGGTTAGCACCATTGGGGGCCTCGATTCTGCTGGGGCCTTTGAGGCCCCCAAATTAGGCCCCCATCATCCGCAATTGCAGGCAAACAAGGGCATCCACTGACAATCAGCGAATGCCCATAAACTACCGGAAATCAGGGATTTTTCAACTGCTGGCAGACGTCGCCAGACAGGATTTTGGAGGCCCGAGCCGGAATCGAACCGGCGTGCAAGGATTTGCAGTCCTCTGCGTAACCACTCCGCCATCGGGCCTCAGTCAAGTGGGTGGTCGCAAATGTGCGGCTTTGGCGGCAAAGTCAAGCGGAAGGGCAGCGGCCGATCCTAAGAATCTCGCGTGCCGTCATGTAAAGCCGCTTGGCGCGGGGGCTGCGCTGATTTAGAGGTCCGTTGATCCCCTTACTGTATTGCATTGCCAATACAGTTGTGCCAAGCCCACTGGACCAAGCGAGAAACTATCGTGACCGAGCAGAAACATTCTTCGATGCGGGCCGCCATGGTCGAAAGCCAGTTGCGCACCAGCGACGTCAACGACCCGCGCGTAATCGCGGCGATGGCGAAGGTGCCGCGCGAGGATTATGTGCCCGCGCATCGCCGCGCCATGACCTATATCGACCGCGCCATTCCGCTGGACGGCGGACGGGCGATCAATCCTCCGCTGGCCACCGGCCGCCTGCTGACTGAGGCGCAGGTCGTGCCGGGTGACAAGGTGCTGCTGATCGGGGCGGCAACCGGCTATTGCGCCGCGCTGCTGGCCGAAATGGGCGCGCAGGTGGTTGCGGTCGAGGAAGAGGGCGGGCCGGAAAGCATCGGTGCCGTGGTTACGCGCGGGCCGCTGAGTGCCGGGGCGGTCGATGGCGCACCCTATGACCTTCTGGTCATAGATGGCGCGGTAGAGGAAGTGCCCGCGACGCTCGTTCAGCAGCTTGTCGATGGCGGACGGGTGGTGACCGGCCTGGTCGAGCGCGGCGTGACGCGCCTGTGCAGCGGCCGCGTGGTCGGCGACGTGCTGGGTCTGTCCAGCATCGCTGACCTGGAAATGGTGGTGCTGCCGGGCTTTGCCACGCCGGAACAGTTTGTTTTTTGAGACAGGGATCATGACAGCAAAGCGACCATCATTTGGGCGGGTCACCGCTACAGCCTTGCTGTTATTGTCCACCAGCCTGTCGGGGTCGGCCATGGCCGAAACCCTGCAGGGCGCGCTGGCCAAGGCCTATGCCTCCAATCCCACGCTGACCGGCGCGCGCGCCGGGCAGCGGGCGACGGACGAGAATGTGCCGATCCAGAAGGCGGCGGGGCGTCCCGGTGCCGAAGTGACCGGCAGCTATTCCGAAAGCATCCTCAAGCCCACCATCAGTTTTACTTCGCCCCAGCGGACGGTGAATGCGCAGGCGCAGCTCAACGTGCCGCTCTATGCCGGGGGTGCCGTGCGCAACGGCGTCAAAGCGGCCAAGGTGCGGGTCGAGGCGGGGCAGGCGAACCTGCGCGGCACCGAGGCGAGCATTTTTTCTCAGGTCGTCGCCGCCTATATGGATGTGATCCGCGATAGCGCGATCGTGTCGCTGAACCTCGCCAATGTGCGCGTGCTGGAGGTTAATCTTCAAGCGACCAATGATCGCTTCGAAGTTGGCGACCTGACCCGTACCGACGTGGCGCAGTCGCAATCGCGCCTCGCGCTTGCGCAATCGGACTTGCAGACGGCGCAGGCCAATCTGATCACCAGCCGCGAAAATTATATCGCGCTGGTCGGCAGTGCGCCGGACGATCTGGCACCGCCCCCGGCGCTGCCCGGTCTGCCTGCCACGCCGCAGACCGCCGTGCAGGTTGCGCTCGCCGACAATCCCGACATCATCGCGGCGGAAAAATCCCGCGACGCGGCCCGTTATGATGTGAAGGTGGCCAAAGCCGGCAATCTGCCGACGTTATCGGCCTTTACCCAGGCGGGTTACACCAACTATCTCGATACGCTGGAAAATGGCACGGTCGGCGGCGGATCGCAGATCAACAAGCAGGCGCAGGCCGGGGTGCAGCTAAGCATTCCGCTCTATCAGGGCGGCCGAGTGGCGGCGCAGGTGCGACAGCGGCAAGCGCAACTGTCGCAGACGATGGAACAGGAGATCGAGACGGAGCGCAGCGTGATCTCCCAGACCCGCGCAGCCTATGCCAGCTGGCAGGCGTCGCTCCAGACGATCGAATCGAGCCAGAAGGCCGTCGATGCATCGAGCCTGTCGCTGGAAGGCGTGCGCGCGGAAAATTCGGTCGGCAGCCGCACCATTCTCGACATCCTCGATGCCGAACAGGAAGCGCTCAACGCCCGTGTCCAGCTCGTGACGGCGCGGCGCAATGCCTATGTCGCAGGGTTCAGCCTGCTGGCGGCCATGGGCCATGCCGAAGCGGATGATCTGGGTCTGGAAGGTGGCGCGCTCTATGACCCGATGGTCAATTATGACCGGGTGAAGGGCAAATGGTTCGACTGGGACTATGGCACCACGCCTACGCCCGCCGCGACACGCACCGTTGACAGCGTGCCACAAAACGCCAATGTGAATCCCGAAACGGCACAGCGGCCCTGATCGGCTGCGGTCGGCGGCCGGACAAATTGGGGGCGACATGGGCGATATGAGCAAAGAACCCTCGATGGAGGAGATACTCTCGTCCATCAAGCGCATCATCGCCGAGGAAGGCGAGGAAGCGGCGCAGGCTGCCCCCCGCCGGGTTCGTGCCGATGCGGTGCGCCCGGTCGCAGCGCCTGCGCCCGTCGATCTGGACAGTGATGAAATATTGGAACTGACCGAAGAGGTCGGTGTGGAGGACGCCATGCCTGCCCCCAAAGCCGCGTCGCCCAAGCCCGCCAAGCCAACCGCTGCGGCTTCCACGCCGGGCGCTGAGACGATATTGTCGGTCGAAAGCGAAGTCGCCGCGCGCCATTCGCTGTCCGCTTTGTCCTCAATGCTGGTCGCGCCGCAGGATGGGGGGGACAATACGCTCGACGGGCTGGTGCGCTCGCTGCTCAAGCCCATGCTCAAGGAATGGCTGGACGCCCGGCTGCCGGCCTTGGTCGAAGAGATGGTGGCCAAGGAGATTGCGCGGATTACCGCGCGCTGATCCTGTCCTAGCGCAAACCGCTGACGCAATTCCTTTTATCATGCTATATCTGACCCGGTTCTGATGGCTGGGGGGACATGATGGTCTTGATCGCAGCGACGGCCTTCGTCGGCACACATTTTATCCTGTCTCATCCCTTGCGTGCGCCACTGGTGGCGCGGCTGGGGGAGAAGGGCTTTCTCGGCCTCTATTCGCTGGTCGCGGCGGCGACGCTGATCTGGATGATCGTCGCCTATCGCGCTGCGCCGGTCACGCCGATGCTGTGGCCGGTCGGCGATGGACTGTGGGCGATCGCGACCCTCATAATGCTTGTCGCCTCGATCCTGCTGCTGGGGTCATTGGTCGGCAATCCGGCCATGCCCAACCCGGACGGGCCGATCATGGTCCCGGCAGAGGCGAAGGGCGTGTTCGCCATCACCCGCCATCCCATGATGTGGGCTTTCGCGCTGTGGGGACTGGCGCATATATTGGTCTATCCCGTCGCGGCGAATATCATCGTGTCGGTAGCAATCATCCTCCTGTCGCTGGTCGGTGCCGCTTTGCAGGACCGCAAGAAGGAAGTGCTGACCCCTGCGGCCTGGCAGCATTGGGAATCGCGGACGAGCTATTGGCCCTTTGCCGCGATCCTGGCTGGGCGCGCGCGGTTCGGGCAGTTCGGGATGCATGCGCTGGCGGGCGGACTGGTCGTCTGGCTGGGCGCGACCTGGGCGCATATGCCGCTCGCGGGCTGGCCAGCGGGCATATGGCGCTGGTTGGGCTGATCTTTCGGCTGGAATGGGGCGGCAAGGCGCATTAAGGCGCGGGCATGACCGAGCTGCCCAAAACATTCGACCCCGCCGCAATCGAGACCCGCTGGTACGCCCATTGGGAAGAAAAGGGCCTGTTCCGCCCCGAACGGCCGGACGCGCAGCCCTATACCATCGTCAATCCGCCACCGAACGTCACCGGCAGCCTGCATATCGGGCATGCGCTCGACAACACGTTGCAGGACATCATGATCCGCTACGAGCGGCTGCGCGGCAAGGATGCTTTGTGGGTGGTCGGCACCGACCATGCGGGTATCGCGACGCAAATGGTGGTCGAGCGGCAGATGAACGCCAAGGGCGAGAAGCGCACCGACTATAGACGCGACGAATTCATCGCGAAGGTGTGGGACTGGAAGCAGGAGAGCGGCGGCACCATCACGGGCCAGCTACGGCGGCTGGGCTGTTCGATGGACTGGAGCCGCGAACAATTCACCATGGACCCGCATTTCAGCAAGGCCGTGGTCAAGGTGTTCGTGGAACTGCACCAGCGCGGCCTGCTCTATCGCGACAAGCGCCTCGTCAATTGGGATCCCCATTTCCGGTCGGCCATTTCCGACCTTGAGGTGGAGACGAAGGAGACGCAGGGCGGCTTCTGGCGGTTCAAATATCCGCTGGCCGATGGCGTTCGCCTCGCTGACGGCGCGGACCATATCGTCGTCGCGACGACGCGGCCGGAAACGATGCTGGCCGATATGGCGGTCGCGGTCCATCCCGATGACCCGCGCTATCAGAGCGTGATCGGCAAGGAGATTTTGCAGCCGCTCACCGGGCGGCGCTTGCGGATCGTCGGCGACGATTATGCCGACCCGGAACTAGGGTCAGGCGCGGTGAAGATCACGCCGGGGCATGATTTCAACGACTTCGAGGTCGGCAAGCGCGCAGGAATCGCCGCGGGCCAGATGCTCAATATGTTCGATGCGGATGCGAAGGTGGTGCAGACCGCCGACGGGCTGGTGCCGGAGGCGTTTCTAGGTCTGGATCGGTTCGAGGCGCGCAAGGCAGTGGTCGAGGCGATGAAGCCAGATTTCTTGGTGCCGCATGTCACCAGGAACAAGGAAGGCGAGGAAGTCGCCGCCGACTCCGAGCCGCGCGTGATCCAGACGCCTTTCGGGGACCGCTCCGGTGTTGTGATCGAACCGTGGCTGACCGACCAATGGTATGTCGATGCGGCTAAACTGGCGGTCGCGCCGATGCAGGCGGTGCGCGACGGGCGGATCGAGATCGTCCCCAAGACGTGGGAAAAGACGTTTTTCAACTGGATGGAGAATATCCAGCCCTGGTGCGTGAGTCGCCAGCTTTGGTGGGGGCATCGGATTCCGGCTTGGTTTGGGCCGCCAATTTGGGAAAAGGATGGCGTTCGCTACCATTTTTATCCGAACGATGAACACTTTGATTCAAACCGTAATCAGCTTGAAGATCAGCAAGCCTTCGTTGGTGAAACTGAGCAAGATGTCTTCAGTCAAGCGAAGGAGTTTTATCGCAGCGAAAAGCTGCCCAACCCTAACATTGTTTTCGCCAATGATCGGGCTGAAGCCGCTCAAATTAGCGATGGGACGACTATAGCTCTTGTTCGCGACCCCGACGTTCTCGACACCTGGTTCTCCTCGGCGCTGTGGCCGTTCGGGACGCTGGGCTGGCCGAACGACAATCCTCCCCGGAACGGGGAGGTGGCAGCGCGGAGCGCTGACGGAGGGGGCGCGCTTATGGACGCAACTTTGCCCCAGGACGCCAGCCCCCTCCACCAGCCTTTGGCTGGTCCCCCTCCCCGTGCCGGGGAGGATTTGGTATCCCGCCACTACCCCAACGATCTCCTCATTTCCGGTTTCGACATCCTGTTCTTCTGGGACGCGCGGATGGCGATGCAGGGGATGGAGTTCATGGGTGACGTGCCTTGGCGCAAACTCTATCTCCACGGCCTCGTCCGGGCGGCGGACGGGCAGAAAATGTCCAAGTCCAAGGGCAATGTCGTCGATCCGCTGGGCCTGATCGACAAGTTCGGGGCCGACGCGCTGCGCTTCTTCATGGCGGCGATGGAGAGCCAGGGCCGCGACGTGAAGATGGATGAGAAGCGGGTCGAGGGCTATCGCAACTTCGCGACCAAGCTGTGGAACGCCGCGCGCTTCCTCCAGTCGAACGGCGTGACGGCCTCGACCAGCCATGAGGCACCCGCCGCGCAATTGCCGGTCAATCGCTGGATCATCGCCGAGACGGTCGCGACCGTGCAGGCGATCGACAGCGCGCTTGCCGACCTGCGCTTCGACGCAGCCGCCAACGCCATCTATCATTTCGTCTGGGACCAGTTTTGCGACTGGTATATCGAACTGACGAAAGGCGCGATGGACGACGAGACGCGCGCGGTCGCGGGCTGGGCGTTCGATCAGATATTGGTGATGCTGCACCCCTTCATGCCCTTCATCACCGAAGAATTATGGCACCTGACCGGCGCGCGCGCGAACGAACTGATCGTCGCGCAATGGCCGCAGGCGCTGGCGGCGGTGGATAGCGACGCACGGGCTGAGATCGACTGGCTGATCCGCTTGGTCAGCGCCATCCGTACCGCGCGAACCGAACTCAACGTGCCGCCGGGTGCCAAACTGCCGATGGTGGTGAGCGACGGGGCGGAGGAGACGCATCGCCGCCTCGATCGGCAGGGCGTAGCGCTTGCACGGCTGGGTCGGATCGAGAGCCTGACCTTTGGCGAAGCGCCGACCGGCGGCGCGGCGCAGATCGTAGTGGATGAGGCGACCTTCATCCTGCCGTTGGAAGGCGTGATCGACATCGCGGCGGAAAAGGCGCGGCTCGCCAAGGCGCTGGCCGCGGCACAGAAGGAGCGCGATGCGCTGGGCGGGCGTCTGTCCAACCCCAGTTTCGTCGAAAAAGCCAAGCCCGAAGCCGTCGCCAAGGCGCGCGAGGACCATGGCGAGAAGACCGCCGAGGCGGAACGGTTGCAGGCGGCCCTCGACCGGTTGGGGTGAGTAGGTGTCTGTAAGCGTTGAGACAGAGGCGATCATATTCGATGGCGTGTTGAGACAAGCTGATCCTCCCCTGGCAGGGGAGGTGGCAGGCGAAGCCTGACGGAGGGGTGTCACCCTCTCGATAGGGTGACACCCCTCCACCGCCTTCGGCGGTCCCCCTCCCCTTACAGGGGAGGAATTTAGGGTCGGGTCTGCAAAGGATATGTGCTTCATGCGAGTGGGATTGAGGAATGAGCATGGCGGCAGGCAAGACGGGCGCAAAAGACCTGACGCAAGGGCCGATCGCGTCCACGCTGATGCTGTTCGCCATGCCCACATTGGCGTCGAACATCCTCCAGTCGCTCAACGGATCGATCAACGCGATCTGGGTTGGGCGCTTCCTGGGGCCGGAGGCACTGGCGGCGACGGCCAACGCCAATATCATCATGTTCCTTATGTTCTCGATCGTCTTCGGCTTTGGCATGGCGTCCACGGTGATGATCGGCCAGGCGGTGGGGCGGCGGGACATGGACGCCGCGCGCCGCGCCTTCGGGTCGGCGGTTGGCTTCTGCATGGGGCTGGCGTTGGTCGTATCGACCCTCGGCTGGGTGGGCGCGCCCGCGCTGCTGCGGCTGCTTTCGACCCCGGTCGAAGCCTATGCCATGGCGCTCGTCTATCTGCGCGTCATCTTCATCGCCATGCCCGCAACCCTCTTGTCCGTCATGATCATGATGGGCCTACGCGGCGTGGGCGATGCGCGCACGCCGCTGATCTTCATGATCGTCAGCGTGGCGGTGGACCTGATATTGAACCCCGTGCTGATCCTGGGGCTGGGACCGTTCCCGGCCATGGGGATCGCGGGGTCGGCGACGGCGACCGCTGTGGCCGGTTTCGTCAGCCTGATCGGGATCATCGCCTATACCTATGCCAAAGATCTGCCGTTGCGGCTACGCGGATTGGAGCTGGCCTATCTGCGCCCGGCGGCCGAACAGATGCGCGTGCTGCTGGGCAAGGGGCTGCCAATGGGCCTCCAGATGATCGTCATGTCGGCATCGGGCCTGGTGATGATCGGCCTCGTCAACCGCGAAGGGCTGCAGGTGACGGCGGCCTATGGCGCGTCGCAGCAGCTATGGACCTATCTCCAGATGCCGGCGATGGCGATGGGCGGCGCGGTCAGCGCCATGGCGGCGCAGAATATCGGCGCGGGGCGGTGGGACCGGATCAGCCGCGTCACCGGCTATGGCATCGGCTATCAGTTGCTGATCACCGGCACCATGGTCGCGGTGATGCTGACCTTCCACGAGCCATTGCTGGGCCTGTTTTTGGGCGACAATGACGTCGTGATCGCCGAAGCGTGGCATATGCAGTTGCGGGTAAGCTGGAGCTTCATTGCCTTTGGCTGCACCATGATCCTGTTCGGGGTGATGCGCGCCAATGGCGTGGTCATAAAGCCGCTGATCATCCTGATCTTCACCCTGTTTGCGGTGCGGATCGGTTTCTATTATCTCGCTTATCCCCGGATCGGTGCCGATGCGCTGTGGTTCAGCTTTCCGGCGGGATCGTTCGTTTCGCTGCTGCTCGCCTATCTCGTCTATGCTCAGGGCGGCTGGCGCAAGGCCAAGCTGCTGGTGCCGGTGCATGAAGAGGAATGCCGGGAGAGCGTGAACAGCGATGCTGAACCCGCCGGACGGAGCGCGCCGACCGGATAATTACCGCCCCTGGTTGCGCCAGCGGGTGATGGTGCGGTCGAGGATAGCCTGCTCATCGCCCGACTGCCGCCACAATTGGGTGAAGCTGGGGTCGCCGGACGCGGGGCGGCGATGTTCTTCCAGATTGTCGAGCGCGACGCGGATCGGCACGGCGACACCTTCGCCGCAGATGATTGCCTCGCGGTTGCGCAACGCGGGGATCGAATCGAGGAAGCCGCGCGCGCCTTCGGGCATGGCGGCCTTGACGAAGGCCTGATCGCGGTCGTTGTTCAGGCGCATCGCGATGATCGTACCGCATTGCGACAGCACGCCTTCGGCCAGGTCCGACGGACGCTGGGTGATGAGGCCCAGCGACACGCCATATTTGCGACCTTCCTTGGCGATCCGCTCCAATATCTTGCGCACCGCCTGACCGTTACCGCTGGTCGAATTGGGAATATAGCGATGCGCTTCTTCGCACACGAGCAGGATCGGTCGCTGCGGCTCGTCGCGCGCCCAGATTGCATAGTCGAACACAAGGCGCGACAGCACCGACACCACCGTCGAGGTGATGTCCGATGGCATGGCGGACACGTCGATGATCGAAATCGGCTTGCCGTTCGATGGCAGGCGAAAAATCTTCGCGATGAAGTCCTGCATCGTGTCAGCAACCAGCATGCCGGAGAACATGAAGCTGTAGCGCGGGTCGGCCTTGATCTCGTCGATCTTGGTCTTGATCCGCATATAGGGCAGTGACCCCGTGCCCTTGTCGAGCTTGCCCATCTCATTCTGGAGGATGTTGGTCAGGTCAGAGAGCAGATAGGGGATCGGCGAATCGACGGTCAGGCGACCTATCTGTTCGGCCAGCCGGTTCTTCGAGCGCGCCGCGAGCAGGCATTTGGCGAGAATGTCGCAATCGACGGTGCGTTCGGAGCCGGAGGAGGTGACGAACACTTCGCAATGTTCCTCGAAATTCATCAACCAGTAGGGCAGCGCCAGATTGCTGATGTCGAACACCGCGCCATTGCTGCTGAAGGCCGCACCATATTCGCCATGCGGGTCGATCATCACGATATGCCCCTGCGGCGACAGGTCGCAGATGCGGTGCAGGATCAGCGCGGCGCTGGTCGATTTGCCGGTGCCGGTGGAGCCGAGCAGCGCGAAATGCTTGCCCAGCATCTGATCGACATAGAGCGCAGCGCGCGTGTCGGTGGTTGGATAGACGGTGCCGATCTGAACATGCGGCCGGTCATCGGCGGCGTAGATCTGCTGCATATCCTTGCTCGACACCGGGAAAATCTCGGTGCCGGGGGTAGGATAGCGGGTGACGCCGCGCCGGAAGTGAAAGATACGCCCGGTCAGCTTTTCTTCGTCGCCCTCGCCCAGAAAGTCGATGTCGGCGACGATGCTCTGGCTCGCCTGGTCCAGCACCATCGCGCGGACGCTGGCAACCAGCCACACCGTGCCGACGCGCATCTTGACCTGGCTGCCGACCTGGCCCGCCATGGCGGTGCAGGGGTCCATGTCCTGCCCCAATAGGGCAAGCCGTTGCGGATCGATCAGGATCTTGGAGCTTGATCCGGCGATCTGGAACACCATTCCCATCGATTGGGCCGTGGCCAGGGACGCGGGCGTCGCTGTCGGCGTGAAGTGATGCGCACCCGGCATATGGGTCATGAGCCTTTGTCGTCCCTTGGCCCGGAAAGACTTCCGGCAAACACATGACGTCTAGGCGGCGAAGGTAAAGATTAGCTTATGCATGGGTCGATCATCGCTTGATCGGACAATTTGGGGCATGGCTTCTTGCCAAAAGGTAGCGGTTGGTCCGAAACGGATCGGATCGTTACAGGGGAACAGGACAGGCTTTGGGGCATTGAGCCTGCGCTAGAACAGGATATTTTCGTGCCCGAAACGATGACGGACGATGGAGCGCGGCGCTCCGACGCGATTGCCATAGCCCGTGTCATCTGCATCCTCGGCGTGGTTTATGTTCATGCCTGGACCGGCTTGAACGGCGAAGCGCTCAATGCGTTGCGCGGAACGGCGCAGGAAAATCTGCGCTGGCTGTTGATGGAATTATTCGGCCGCAGCGCTGTGCCGTTGCTGGGGCTGATATCAGGCTGGCTGGTGGCGGGGTCGAGCGGTACGCGCAACTGGAGCGGGCATGTCCGGCGCAAGGCGCGGACGATCTTGCTGCCCATGATCCTGTGGAATGGCATTGCGATCCTGCTGGTATCGAGCGCTGCGCTGACACTTGGCCTTTCCGCGCCCGTGCCGCGGTCGCTCTGGTGGGTCGTGAATGAAATGCTGGTCCTCACCCGCAATCCCGACATCAATGTCCAGATGGGATTTTTGCGCGACCTGTTCCTGTGCATGGTCGCCGCGCCGCTGCTGGTGCGGGCGCCGGGCTGGGCATTAGGGATCATCGCGCTGGTTGCGGCGGCGTGCCACGTCACGGGATTGGGGCCACCCGTGCTGATGCGCGCGTCGATCCTGTTCTTCTTCACCTTGGGCATCATGGCGCGACGAGGTGCCTGGGAGGCGCGGATCATTCGCTTGCCCTTGTTATGGGCGCTGTTGCCCTTCGCGCTGTTGATGGGGGCGCAGCTTTATCGCGCGATCATGGTCGGCGATGGCGAGGCGGTGCTGGCGCAGCGGACGTTGGACCTGGCCGTTCGCCTGAGCGCTGTCGTCGCTTTCTGGCGCATTGCCTGGGCACTGGCGGGCAGCCGGGCGCGCGCGATGTTGCTGCGGATCGAACCGTTCGTCTTCCTGCTCTTTTGCGCGCACCTGATCCTGATCTGGCTTGGCGGACCATTTCTGGGAACGCTGACCGGCCCGCTGGGATCGCCGCTTTATCCGTTCTACCTGATCCTTCAGCCGCTCTTGGTGCTGGTCGCAGTGGTGGCGCTGGGCAGGATACTCCGTCGCGTCGCGCCGCGCGCTGCCGCCTTGCTCAGCGGGGGTCGCCTATAACGCGGGTACAGGCGCGGTGATCGCCTGCGCCGCCGCCATGGCGATGGCAAAGCTGTGCTTGCGGGCGGCAAGATCGAAAACCTGCCCGGTCAGGATCAGTTCGTCGGCGCGCGTGCGACGCAAGAATGCGGCCACGTCACGCTCGACATCCGCTTGCGTCCCGATGCTCGACGCGCTCAGAAAATCAGCCAGCATCATCTGCGCCTGGGGCGGCAGCGTGTCGTAATAATCTGCTACGGGAGGCTTGAGCTTGCCCGGCTGGCCGGTGCGCAGCCGCACAAATGCCTGCTGCATCGAGCTGGCGAGCAATTGCGCGTCAGCCATGCTGTCGGCTGCGAAGACATTATAGCCCGCCATTACATAAGGCTCCTTCAGCTGGGCCGAGGGGCGGAAATCGCGGCGGTAAATTTCAATCGCTTCATCCAGTGCAGCGGGCGCGAAATGCGAGGCGAAGGCGTAGGGGAGGCCCAGCGCCGCAGCGAGTTGCGCGCCATAGAGGCTGGAGCCCAGAATCCACAGCGGCACGTTCGCGCCTGCGCCCGGTGTCGCCTGAATACCCAGCCGATCGTCGGCAGCGAAATAGGCCTGTATTTCCATCACATCGCGCGGGAAATTATCAGCGCCACCGACAAGCGTGCGGCGGATCGCCTGCGCCACCCGCTGGTCCGACCCCGGTGCACGACCCAGCCCCAGATCAACCCGGCCGGGGAAGAGCGCGTCGAGCGTGCCGAACTGTTCGGCGATCAGCAGGGGGGCATGATTGGGCAGCATGATGCCACCCGCGCCGATGCGGATCGTCGATGTCGCCTGACCGATATGCGCCAGCACGACCGACGTCGCGGCCGACGCGATGCCCGCCATGCCATGATGTTCGGCGACCCAGAAACGGTGATAGCCCAGCCTTTCGGCATGGGCGGCGAGGTCAGCTGTATTGGCGAGCGCGGTAGCAATGCTGTCGCCTTCGCGGACGGGGACGAGATCGAGCAGGGAAAAGCGTGTCATGCTCTCCATATGGGGGCATGATGGGTTTTATTTCAATACGTAAATTCATATGGCGCGGCCAAAGCCCTGGGCCGGGGTTTCGGTACGGCGACCGAAGGTCACGGGACGGCGCGCGACCAGCGGGTTGGCGTCGCGATCCAGCAGCGCCAATGTTTCGGTGAAGCAGGGGCGTAACGCTACGACCGTTTCGATCAGTTCGTCGGGCTGCTCACGGGTTTCCACGCAGCGGCGGGCGACCATTTCAATCTCTTCGGCCATGGCGCTGAGGCGATAGGCACCGAACTGCGCCGATTCCCCCTTGAGCGTGTGCGCGGGGGTGACCAGTGCGACGGCGTTGCGCGCGCGGAATGCCTGCTCGATTGCCTGGATCGACTTCACGCCATCTTCGCGAAAATAGCCCAATATACGTGGAAATGCGGCGCCCAGCTCATTCCGGGTCCGGGTAAATTCGGTCCAGTTGACCAGATCGGTCTCTTGATGGGGCACGCGCACCGCTCCTTTGGCTAAGGTCTGGAAATAGGCGGGCTGCGTAAACAGGTGGTTAAAGCGGGATGATGATCAGCCTGGGCGGCGCAGTGAAAAGCGATGGTCGCTCAGCGCCTCGAACGCCCAGCCTTGCGCGCTTGCCAGGGCCGCGAGTTCGGCAGGCGCGATCGGATCGTCGGCCTCCACCACCACCGCATCGGCCCCGCGCATGGCCCGTGCCGCGCGCAGCACGGGCCAGGGGCATTTCATGCCGCGCGCGTTGACCGACAGCGGCTCATTTTGTGGCATAAGGATTCTTGGCGCTCCGTAGCGTCAGCCGCACCGGCACGGCGCCAAAGCCCAGTTCCCG
This sequence comes from Sphingobium sp. KKT206, assembly GCF_055640555.1. Taxonomy (NCBI): domain Bacteria; kingdom Pseudomonadati; phylum Pseudomonadota; class Alphaproteobacteria; order Sphingomonadales; family Sphingobiaceae; genus Sphingobium; species Sphingobium sp. KKT206. The sequence goes on along the minus strand of NZ_CM145764.1, from coordinate 2,107,741 downwards.
CCTTATGCCGTTCACCAGATAGCGGCGATAGCTTTCGGGCAGATCGTCCAGCCGCGTGCCGAACAGCACGAAGGTCGGCGGACGGGTCTTGTTCTGGGTGATGTAGCGCAGCTTGATCCGCTTGCCGCCCGGCGCTGGCGGTGGATTGGCCTCCAGCGCGGTTTCGAACCAGCGGTTGAGGACGCCGGTGGACACGCGCTGCGACCAGGCGGTGCGCGTTTCGAACGCGACATGGATCAGGTCGTCCAGACCCTTGCCGGTGGCCGCCGACACGGTCATGATGGGCACGCCGCGCACCTGCGCCAGCCCGTCGTCCAGCGCTTTTTTGATGCCCTGATACAAGGCCGAACCATGTTCGACCGTATCCCATTTGTTGAGTGCGACGACCAGCGCGCGCCCTTCCTCCAGCACCTTGTCGGCGATGCGCAGATCCTGCGCTTCCAGTCCGCGCGTCGAATCGAGCAGCAGCACCACGACTTCGGCAAAGTTCACAGCGTTCAGACCGTCGGTGACGGCCAGTTTTTCCAGCTTGTCCTGTACCTTGGCGTGCTTGCGCATCCCTGCCGTGTCGATCAGGCGGACGGGGCGCTCCACACCCTCCCGGCTGGTCCACATCCAGTCGACGGCGATGCTGTCGCGGGTAATGCCCGCTTCCGGCCCGGTCAGCAGGCGGTTTTCGCCCAGCAGGCGGTTGATCAGCGTTGACTTGCCTGCATTGGGGCGGCCGACGATGGCGAGTTTGAGCGGGGCGCTCTCGTCATCCTCGTAAAATTCCCGCTCGAACGGTTCGTCGCCTTCGCGCTCGACATGGGGCAGCAGCGCCTGAAACAGGTCGGCCATGCCCTGGCCATGTTCGGCCGAAAAGGGGACAGGCTCGCCCAACCCCAGGCTGAAGGATTCCATCACGCCATCGTCGGCGGCTTTGCCCTCCGCCTTGTTGGCGACCAGAATGACCGGTGCGTCATTGGCGCGCAGCCAGCGGGCGATTTCCTCGTCCAGTGGCGTGATGCCCGCGCGCGCGTCGATCATGAACAAGGCGACGTCGCAATTTTCCACAGCCGCTTCAGTCTGCATCCGCATCCGGCCGGGCAGGCTGTTGGCGTCCTCATCTTCATAGCCGGCGGTGTCGACGATGGTGAAGTCGAGGCCGAGCAGATGCGCCTCGCCCTCCCGCCGGTCGCGAGTGACGCCGGGCTGGTCGTCGACCAGTGCGAGCTTCTTGCCGATCAGGCGGTTGAACAGGGTGGACTTGCCCACATTGGGCCGCCCGACAATGGCTACGATGGGCAGCATGGAGGCCCGTTTCCTTCTTATCTAAAAAACGCAATGCTCCTGCGAAGGCAGAAACCCAGTCCAAAAGCCGAGGAACTGGGCTCCGACCTTCGCAGGAGCATGCTTAGCACGAATAATCGGTTTAGCGGAACGCCGTCAGTTTGCCGTCATCCGCCAGAACATAAAGTATATTATTGGCGACGATGGGCGAGAGCGACATGGAATGTTTCATGTCCACTTCCGATTGCACCGTCCCGGTCGTGGGGTCGACATAGACCATCTGGCCGCGCGTCGAGACGACGATCAGCCGACCGCCTGCCAGCACCGGGCCAGTCCAACGGATCGCCTTGTCCTTCTTCTTTTCTTTCTGCCAGCGGCGCAACTGGCTGACCCAACGGATCTTGCCGGTCGCGCGGGCGACGCAGAGCAGGCGCGCATCGCTCGTGACCGCGAACACCCACTCGCCCACCACCCAGGGGGTGGAGATGCCCGCGATGTTGATTTCCCACAGGCGCTGGCCGCTAGTGAGTTCATAGGAGGCCATGCGGCCGCCCTGACCAATCGCGAAGACGCGGCCACGGTCGATGACCGGATCGGCGTCAATGTCAGTCAGGGTCGCAACCGCCGTCGAAATGCTGGTGCGCGAGAGCGCATCGCCCCAGAGCGTGCGGCCATTTTCGTAGCGATAGGCGTTGATTTCGCCAGAGCTATAGCCCGCAACGACCGTGCCCTGCGCGGCGGCAGGGGCGGCGACGCCGAAAATGCCGGTGACCTGCAAGGTGCCGCTGTCGGTCCACTGGGTTTCGCCATCGGACTGGTTCAACGCAAAAATCTGATTATCCTGGCCCATCACATAGACATGGCCATTTTCCAGCGTCGGCGCGCCGCGCAGTGGCCCGGCCAGATGCTTTTTCCAGAGGATCGCGCCATCGTTGGCATTGAGCGCGAACACGTCGCCAAGGCCGGTGCTGGCGAACACGCGATCACCGACGACGCTGACGCCGCCGCCGAACAGCGACCGGCCATTGCCCTTGCCCTCGGCAGGCAGGTTGGTCTGCCACAATTTCGATCCGCTGGCGGCATCGAACGCAATGACATGGGCGCCCGCATCCGTCACGAACAGCTTGCCACCCGCCACGACGGGTGAGGCGGCGAGCCGGGCCTGCGGCGAACTGCCATCGATGCTCGCGGTCCATAGCTGCGTCGGCGAACCGCCGAGCGCGACATGGCCCATCGCCTTGGACGGATCGCCGCCCGGCTGCGACCAGCTGTCATTGACGGCGGGGGCGGGGAGGGTGACCTGAACGTCGGCCAGGCTCGGTTCAACCTCGACACCCTGTTCGCTGGTCAGGATGGATACGCGATTGCCGACCACGGGGGTCTTGGGTCCGCCCTTCTTGCCGCCGATGATGCCGCACCCGGCGACCATCACGATCATGGCGGCGAGCGTCAGGGCGCGGCCCATGGGCGCAAATCTCTTCATCTTATGCTGTCCCATTTGCTCGTTACCCTTCCGTCGGTTCGGCCGGTATTTCTACCGCGTCGATCCCCATGACGCCTGCCATCTGACGCGCGCGTGAACGGATCGACTGCGGCACATTGCTGTCCTTGGCCAGCGCGGCGAACATGGGGCCTGCCAGATCGGTCTTGCCCATCTTGGCATAGGCGATGGCGACCAGTTCGCCTGCGCTGCCAAACCAGGGCGCACCCTCAACCGCGAGCGGCTTGAGGCGATCGACCACTTGCTGGGGTTTGAGCGTCTCAAATTCCAATGCGGTCTGGCGGATCAGCGCCAGGTCGCGATAGGGTTGGTCGAGGCCAGTGTCGGCGGCCATGGCTGCGTATAGCGCGATCGCGCTCTTGGCGTCGCCCTTGCGCGCGGCCACGCCCGCCTTGAGCAATTGCGCCGACGCGCGGTAGCCCGGTTGGTCAGCCTTGGTCAGCGTGTCGAGCTGCTTGGCATCGGGCGTTCCGCCACCAGCAGCTGTCGTCAGCACTGCGTCCATCTCTTCGGACACGGCATGGGACTGGCTCTGCTGATGCTGCTGCCAATAGAGCCATCCGCCAAAAGCCGCGAGGCCCAGCACCAGAACGACCAGAAGCACGCGGCCATAGCGCTGCCAGAAGGATGTCAGCTGGTCCTGCCGGACGGCTTCGTCGACTTCACGCATGAAGGCTTCACTATTTTGCGGCGTCAGGGCCACTGCATTCTCCGGGACATGGATCAGAAATATGTAAGGGCAGAAGGCGCGACCAATAGCGGCGCTTATGCCACAGGCAAATCACTTTTTCGGGCGATAGACCTGTTCTTCGGTGGGGAAGGCGCGGCTGCGCACATCGGCGGCGTAACGCTGGGCGGCGCCGTCGATGCTTTGGGCGATATTGTCGAACCGTTTGACGAAACGGGGTACACGCTCGAACATGCCCAGCATATCCTCCGTCACCAGTACCTGTCCGTCGCAATGGGCGGACGCACCGATGCCTATGACCGGCACATCGACGCTGTCGGTGATGGCAACGGCCAGTTCCTCCATTACTCCCTCCAGCACCATGGCGAAGGCACCGGCATCGGCGACGGCGCGCGCATCGGCCATGATCTTGGCATGTTCCTGCTGGCTCTTGCCCCGCGCGCCATAGCCGCCCAGCGCATTGACCGCTTGCGGGGTCAGGCCGATATGCGCCATGACCGGGATGCCGCGCTGGCCAAGGAAGCTGATCGTCTCCGCCATGGCCTGCCCGCCCTCCAGCTTGACCGCCGCCGCGCCGGTTTCCGCCATGATGCGGCTGGCGCTGGCAAAGGCCTGCTGCGGCGACGCTTCATAGCTGCCAAAGGGCATGTCGATGATGACGACGCTATGATAGCTGCCGCGCACGACGGCGGCGCCATGGGCGCACATCATGTCGAGCGTGACGGCCAGCGTGGATGGCAGGCCATAGATGACCTGTCCCAGCGAATCGCCGACCAGCAGCATGTCGCAGTGCGGATCGAGCAATTGTGCCTGCCGCGCGGTATAGGCGGTCAGCATCACCAGCGGCTCGGTCGTCTTGCCCTCGAACTTGCGCCGTTGGATGGCGGGCACGGTCAGCCGCTTCATGGGGGCTGGGGTGGGCGTGGCGCGGCTGGTCGCCGTGTCGATCGTGAAGGTCGTGGACATGGGTGCGCTCTACCCCACCCTGGGCCGGGCCGCAAATGCGCAAAGAAACGGGTGCGATCCAGTGGATCGCACCCGCAGGGTGGGAGCCTGTCAGAAGGAGAATTTGATCGTGCCACCCCAGGTTTGCGGATCGCCGGGCTGGCCCGCGATCAGGCCGGTATTGCCGGGCGCGACCTGCAATGTTTCGATGTAATTTACGTCGAAGGCATTGCGGACCCAGCCGAAGACATCGAAGCCTTCGCCCCGGAAACCGGCGCGGACGTTGGTGAGCGCATAGCCCTTGACCTCGGTATAGATTGAAGGCGAGGCGTTCGAATTCCAGCGCGACCGATAATTGCCATCGACGCCAAGATAGACCTGGCCCTCCTTCGCCAGCAAAGTGACCGGCGCATTGACCTCCGCGCCGTAGGAGAAGGCCCATTTCGACACGCCGGGCAGTGCCTGCCCCGAAATATCGCACTGGCGCGGGCTGAGCGCGCCGGGGACACCGGCTTGCGAATAATCCGGCGTTGCACTGGCGGGCTGAAGCGTGCCGCCCGACAATTCGGGCGGGCAGGGTGCGTTGGTGAATCTCTTATACTTCGCATCCGTATAGGCACCGTTGGCATAGGCGCTGAAGCGATCGCTCGGCGTGATCTTGAAGTCGGCTTCGATGCCCTGCGACCGGACCTTGCCCGCGTTGGCGAGGTAGCCGCGCACCGTGCCGAACTGGCCACCATTCACCGTCGCCTGGAAATTCCTGATGTCGGTACGGAAGGCGGAGAGGTTGAAGGTCGCCCGACGATCCCACAACTGGGTCTTCAAACCGATTTCATAATGATTGACCGATTCGGGCTTCACCGTTCCGGCATCGTAATTGACACTATTGTCGGCGTTGAGGGGCAAGCCATTCTGGTTGATGCCCAGCGTCTTGAAGCTCTTGGCATAGGTCGCATAGGCGAGGACATCGCGCGCGAACTTGTAGTTCAGGTTGAAGTCGTAGGTGAAGTTCCAGGCGCTGTCGGATGGCGCGCTGACCTGCGGCTGGTAGACGCCGCATTGCGCGGCCAATACCGATCCGGCAGCCGGGGTCGGGGTGCAACTGATGAGTTGGCCCTGTCCGTTGGTCACCACGCGCTCGTAATAGCCCGACTTCTTGTCATAGTTGATGCGTGCGCCCGGCTGGATGGTCAGCGCATCGGTCACCTTCCAGCTGAGCTGCCCGAACAGCGCTGCGCTGTCACTCTTGAGATATTGCGTGTTGCTGGCGGTCAGGCCTTGCAGCACGCTGGGATCATTGGCTAGCGCACCGGTCAGGCTCCACCGGCTGGCGTCGGCACCCTGTTGCTCGGTGCCCTGGGTGTCGATCCGTTGCTTGAAGCCGAACAGGCCGACGACGAAATCGATCCGGTCGCCTTCCTGACTGTAGCGGAATTCCTGGCTATATTGGTCCTGTTGCGAGGGGTTCTGCGATCGCGACACGATCGACAGGCCGGTAAAGTCACGATCATTTTCCGGCTTCCAGTCCCAGAACCGCCATGCGGTGACAGAGGTGAGCTTGCCTGCGCCCAGATCCCAATTCACCTTCAGCGATGCGCCACCAATCTTGTTGCCGGCGTTCAAGCTGGAGTCGAGATCAGTCACGCGATCATAGACATTGCGGCTGGGCGTATAGTTGCGGCCCGGATTGGCGGCGTTGATCGCGGCGACAAGGGCGTCATATTGCCGGTTGAGCGCGCGCTGGGTGCGGCCGACACGCACGAAGGCGGTGCCGAAGCCTTCGGGGTTCTGCTTGCTGTAATCGCCCGACAGGGTGATGCTGAGATCTTCATCGGGTTTGAACAGCAACTGGCCGCGAAGGCCCAGATTATCCTGCTCGTTGATCCACCGGTCGCTGGTGGTGTTGAACAATGTGCCGCGCCGACTGGTCGACGCGATCGCGATCCGCGCGGCGATCGTGTCGGTCAGCGGGCCGGATATGGCGGCCTTGGCCTGCTTATAGTTCAGGTTACCGACGGTCAGTTCGGCGCGGCCCTCGAAATCGAAGGTCGGCTGGTTGGTGGTGATGTTGATCGCGCCGGCGGTGGTGTTCTTGCCATAGAGCGTGCCTTGCGGGCCGCGCAGGACTTCGACCTGGGCCACGTCCAGAAAGTCGAAGGTCGCCGCGGCGACACGCGAATTATAGACATCGTCGACATAAATGCCCACGCCCTGTTCGAACCCGTCGCTGGTCAGGCCGAACGGCACGCCAAGACCACGGATATTGACCGACGTGTTGCGCGGGTTGGTGGTGTAGACCTGCAACGTGGGCGCAAGCTGTTGCAGCTTGACGATGTTGAAATTGCCGGTGGATTCGATGCTGTCGCCACGGATCACCGAGATGGCGAGCGGCACTTCCTGCGCCGTCTCCTGGCGACGCCGCGCAGTAACGACAATCACATCGCCGCGCACCCGCTGAGCCTCGGCGTCGGACTGGTCCGGTGCCCCGTCGGGGGCTTGCGTCTGCGCATAAGCGGCAGGCACGATGATGGAAGCGCTCGCCACGCTGGCGAGCAACAGGAAACGCGCAATCATAATTATCCCCTTTAGGTCCGGCTGTCCGGTGGATGTGTGATCGCGGCGATTCCGGTGGTCCGGTCATGGCCGAGTAGGTCGGGCTTCAAGGCCCCAATGATGCGCCGGTGTTAAAGGCTGCGACGGCGCGCGGCCCGAACCGGCAAGATGTTGCCCCATCCTGTTGTCAGGCGGTGAGGCGGGTCTTTTCCGTCACGTCGATCTGCACCACGCGGGCGTCATGCACCGTCAGCGTGATCGAGCCGAAGCGCAGTTCCTGCAAAGCATCGCGTATCTTTTCGATGCTCGCGGCGATGTCGATGCGCGGCGTATCGGCATGGGTGTGTCGCAATTCGATCGGTCTTTGGTCCGTCATATATACCTCCTGCCCCTCCTTTATCTCAACTTTATAAGTAGACAAATAATGAAAATTAGGGTGGCGTCAACGTCAGCTTCTCGCCTGCAGGATTAGCGGTACGCATGCGCCGCCCCGTGGGTCGCCGCCCGGATGCGATGCGTGGTCGGTAAAGCCCGGTGGGTGGGCAGCGGCCGAACGCGCGCATTGTCGATCAATCGGTCCAGCAAGCCCTGTCCGAACGCCCAGTCGCCCAGTCCCGATTCCGCGTTGATATGCCCGCAATGCCCGGCATCGACGAACGCGCTGCCCCAATATTTGCCGATGCTATGGGCGCGCTCGAAGAAAATATAGGGATCATCGCGGCTCGCCACCAGGATGGAGGGGAAGGGCAGCGGTGATTGGGGTGTCGGGCCAAAGCCACCGATCGTATCAGGCGTTTCCACCCGTTCGCAATCGGGCGGCGCGACGAGCAATGCGCCAATCACCGGCCAGCCATAGGCCTGGCTTTGTAACGCCCCCCACCAGCCTACGGTAATGCAGCCCAGGCTGTGGGCGGCCAGCACGACCGGCCCGTCAATCTCACGGATCGCCGCGTCCAGGCGGGTAACCCAGGCATTGCGGTTGGGACTGGCCCAACGACCCAGATCAACCCGTCGGCAATCGCCCCGGCTTTCCTCCCACCGGGTTTGCCAATGGTCAGGTCCGCTATTGTTCAGGCCTGGGACCAAAAGCACCACCGGCTGTTGAGCGCCATTTGAATATCCGAATCGGTTCATGACTCACTCCTCTTGCTTCCGCCCCTGCAATAACTCTATCTATGAGATAGACAAATGACAAGCGGCAGGGAGTGGCGGTTTTTCGATGGTCGGAATAGGGATGAAAGCGACCACCATAGAAAAAGGCGCACGCGATCCGTTGATCGCGCGCGCCTGGGGATAGGCGGTAAGGGGGCTGTTACCAGGGGTAGATCAGCCCATAATATTGATAGACGTTGCGACCATAGCCGTCGTCATAATTGGGGCGCTGCTCGTCGGCATAGCGGGGGGCATCCTCCAGCAGTTGCTTGTCCAGTTCAACGACATAGCCGCCCTGTTCCACGTCATAGTCCAGCATCGACCAGGGCAAGGGGTAATGGTCCTCGCCCATGCCGAGGAACCCGCCGAACGACAGGACGGCATAGCGCACCTGTCCGCTCTTCTTGTCGACCATGAAGTTGGAAATCTTGCCGAGTTTCTCGCCTTGTTTGTTGAAGACCGTGGTGCCTTCGACCCGGTCCGATGCGATCAGGTCGCCGCGATTGTGCATAGCCAGTTCGGCCATCGTCACTCTCCTCACATAATGTCGCTATACTGATGCAACCATGCGGGCGGGCTGGGGTTCCATGGCTGACACAAGAGGAGTGACACGATGAAGATCAATCGCAACGGTTCGGCGGCCTGGAGTGGTGGCCTCAAGGACGGCAAGGGCAGCATCTCCACCCAGAGCGGCGCGCTCGACGCCTACCCTTATGGCTTTGCCACGCGCTTTGAAGGTGTGCCGGGCAGCAACCCCGAAGAACTGATCGCGGCCGCCCACGCTTCCTGCTTCACCATGGCGCTGTCACTGATCCTGGGCGAAGCCGGGCTGACGGCGGACAAGATGGAAACCAATGCCGTCGTGACGCTGGAAAAGCAGGATGACGGTTTTGCCGTGACGGCCAGCCACTTGACGCTCAAGGCGACCATCCCCGGCACCGACGATGCTACTTTCCAGGAACTGGCGGGCAAGGCCAAGGCGAACTGCCCGATCTCCAAGTTGCTGAAGGCAGAGATCAGTCTGGATGCTGAACTGCTGAACTGACGACCAATTGCCTGGCGCGACGATGTTCGCGCCAGGCAATATACAGGCCGCTGGCGATGATCAGGCTCGCGCCGATCCAGGTGGTGAGCATCGGCCAATCCTCGCCGATCGCGACGCCCAGCAACGTGGTCCAGATGATCGCGCTATAATCCATCGGCAGCACCACCGACACCGGCCCCCATCGCAGCGATGCGGTGAGGCACAACTGCGCGATCCCGCCGACACAGCCGATCAGCAGCAGCAGCCCCCATGTCAGCGGATCATGGCTCTGCGCAAAGAAGGGCATGGCAATGCCCAGCGGGATCATCGACAGCGTGGTGAACCAGAATACGACCACGCCAGCATTTTCCGTCCGGCCCAGCGCGCGCAGCACCAGGCTGACGCTGGCGGTCACGATCGCGGCCACGATCGCGACCGCGACGCCCTGCATCGGAAAATGCCCCGCTTCGGGCCGGATCATCACCAGCACGCCAACAAAGCCGATCAGCACTGCACTCCAGCGATGCACGCCCGTAGCTTCGCGCAAGATCAGCGCCGACAGGATGGTGCCGAAAATCGGCATGGTGAAGCCGATCGTTGCCGCCTCGGCGGGCAACAGCAGGATATAGGACAGGAAATTGAGCAGCATGCCGGTCATGCCCAGCAGCATCCGGCTGGCATGCACGCCGATCCGCCGTGTCCGCACCGCGCCCAGTCCGCCGGACATGGAAAGCCAGGCGATCACGAAGGGCAGGGCAAGCGCCTGCCGGTAAAAGAGCGATTCGACGATATGCACGCCGCGCTGGTCGACGATCCGCACCGTCACGAACATCGCCGACAGGCAGATCACCGCGGTCAGGCGTAGGCCGATGGCCAGGAGCGGGCGATGGGGGCGAGCGGCAAGGGTCACGCCCCCGCCTTAGCCCGGTCGCGCGATGACGCAACCGGGCTTGGTCAGGAAAGGCTTATGCCGCAGGCTTGCGGAATTTGAGCGTCATCCGGTCACTCTCGCCAATAGCGAGATATTTGTCGCGATCGACCTCCTTCTGGCTGAGGCCAGGCGGCAATGTCCACACGCCCTTGGCCCAATCGGTCGTATCCTTGGGGTTGGCATTCACTTCCGACGCCTCGACAAATTCAAAGCCTGCCTCCTGCGCAATCCGCTTGATGGTCGAGACTTTGAGATAGCCGCTGCTCTTTTCCAGCGCGCTGTCGCGATCTTCGGGCAGGCGATGATCGACCACGCCCAGCGTGCCGCCGGGCTTGAGCATCGCGAAGAAGGCCTTGAAGGTTGCCGCTTCGCTGCCTGCCATGACCATATTATGGACGTTGCGGAAGGTCAGCACCGTATCCACGCTCCCCGCCGGGATCGTGCCGGCTGCATCGGGATGGGCAACCAGCGTCACCTTGTCATAGACTGTCGGCTTGGCGGCCAGGAACGTCTTGTAGCCGTCCAGATAACGGCCGCTAGGCTGGAGCGCGTAGAAACGCCCCTTGTCGCGCAGCAGGGGTGCGAGGATTTCGGAATACCAGCCACCGCTGGGGCTATATTCCACCACGGTCTGGGTGGGGGTGACGCCGAAGAAGGCCAGCGTCTCGGCCGGATGGCGATATTGGTCGCGCGCGACATTGGCCGGGGTACGGCTCGGTGCGGCGACAGCGGCCGCGATCGGGTCGGCAGCCTGATGCGCGGCATGATCGGCATGCTGGGCGGCCAGCGGCAGGAGGGGAAGGCAAAGGGCGGTTGCAACAAGTGCGGTACGGGCGAGACGGTTCATCGGGGATCCTCTCTTATAGGGAGAGGCTGATGTGCCGTCCGCCCGTGCCAAGCGCAAGGGGAATGGAAGGGAAAACCCCTCCCGAACATCATAACTTACAGACACGCCTCCAGAAACGGCTGGTCGAAGCCGAACATCCGCGCCTTGTCGAGCGTATAGGGACGCAAGCCCATCGAGCGATATTCGCCGACGATCTTCCCGCTGTCATCCTCGTCATGATATTCGAATTTGAACAATTCCTGGGTGACGATGACGTCGCCCTCCATACCGATGACTTCGGTGACGTTGGTGATGCGGCGGGATCCGTCGCGCAGGCGTTTCACCTGGATGATCAGGTCGACCGAATCGGCAATCTGCTTGGAAATTGCTTCCTTGGGGATTTTGATGTCGCCCATCAGGATCATATTTTCCATACGGCCCAGGCATTCGCGCGGGCTGTTGGCGTGCAGCGTACACATAGAGCCATCATGGCCGGTGTTCATCGCCGCCAGCAGATCGAAACATTCCGCGCCACGAATTTCGCCCAGAATGATGCGGTCCGGCCGCATACGCAGGGCGTTCTTGACGAGATCGCCGATGGTGATGGCGCCATTGCCTTCCAGATTGGCCGGGCGGGTTTCGAGCGGCAGCCAGTGCGGCTGTTGCAGGCGCAGTTCCGCCGCATCCTCGATCGTCAGCACGCGCTCACCCGGATCGATCATTTTCGACAGGGCGTTAAGCATCGTCGTCTTGCCCGAACCGGTGCCGCCCGAAATGACGATGTTGAACCGGCAGGCACCGGCAATCTTGAGCGCGGTCGCCATTTTGGGGCTCATCGCGCCCCAATTGGCCAGCATGTCGAGCGTAATCGGCTTGGCGGAAAATTTACGGATCGAGATCGCCGTGCCCTTGAGGCTCAGCGGCGGCACGATCACGTTGACGCGGCTGCCGTCGGGCAGGCGGGCGTCGGCCAGCGGTGTAGTCTGATCGACGCGGCGGCCGACCTTGTTGACGATCCGCTGCGCGATCTGGAACAGATGCTCCTCATCGCGGAACTTGATCGGGGCGATGACCAGCTTGCCCTTTTTTTCGATATAGGTCTGGTCCGGTCCGTTCACCATGATGTCGGTGATGTCCGGGTCGTTCAGCAATTCTTCGAGCGGGCCAAGGCCCAGCAATTCATCGACCAGCACCTTTTCCAGCGCGAATTGTTCGCGCCGGTTGAGGGTGAGCTTGAGTTCGGCCAGCACCTCCAGGATGATCGGGCGGAATTCCTCCGCCAGCTCATCCTTGGTCAGCGTCGCCGCGGCTTCGGGGTCGACACGTTCCAGCAGGCGGGGCAGCACCTGCTCCTTGATCTTGTGGACGCTCGCCTCGAACCCTTGCGGCCCGGCGTCGGGCAGATGCTCGGCATTGGCGCGATCGGACAGGCGCATCATCGCATCGGCATTGCGCTGCATCTGGCTTGTCGGGGCAGACAACGAGTCGAAACTCTCGCCGGGCAGCGACGCTATGTCGAGTGGCGGGAACTGGTCGCCGCCGCGCGGCTCCTCCTTCGCGCTGCCGCCGTGCATCGGTCGGGCGACGCCAAAGCCGGTCTTGATCGCGGCAGGTCCATTTTTCCGTCCAAAGGCGCTCATATATCTCCGCCAGCAATTCGCGACCGTCGCCGGCCTGATGGTGTCGGATAAGGTGAATAGATTGGAAACTTTGACAAATGGCTAATGGCGCATTGGCCAATCAGTGCCCGCCCACGGGGGCGAACATAGGGTGACAATAAAAAGGGGCGCCAACAGCACCCCTCCTCATGCGGTTGGGCCAATGCCCGCCGCTCTATCGCTGAAGGATCAACCCGCCTTTTCGGCCAGCACCGTCAGGCCCTTTTCATTGACCTCGGCAAAGCCGCCCTGGACCGGAATAATCTCCGGCGTGGCCCCTGCCGACGCATAGATCTGGATGCTGCCGTCGCGCACGGTCGACATGAAAGGCGCATGGCCCTCCAGCACGCCGAAGTCGCCATCGGTGCCCGGCACCACGACCTGCCACACGTCCGCCGCACGAACGAGCTTTTCGGGGGTCACGAGTTCAAAATGCAGTGCCATGTTTTCGATCCTCTTGCCCTCTCCCGCCTTCGCGGGAGAGGCTACGAAGACTTGGCAGCTTGCTGCCTAGTCAAAGTCGGTGAGGGTCTTCCTGTCTTTCCGCTCATTGCCAGAAAGAGAGGAAGACCCTCACCCAACCCTCTCCCGCGAAGGCGGGAGAGGGCTAGATAGATTCTGCTTACGCCGCTTCGGCGGCCAGCTTCTTGGCCTTCTCGACGGCTTCGTCGATGCCGCCGACCATGTAGAAGGCGTTTTCGGGCAGATGGTCATATTCGCCATCGACCACGGCCTTGAACGACTTCACCGTGTCTTCGATCTGCACGAACTTGCCGCTGATGCCGGTGAAGACTTCGGCGACGTGGAAGGGCTGCGAAAGGAACTTCTGGATCTTGCGCGCGCGGGCAACGGTCAGCTTATCCTCTTCGGACAGCTCGTCCATGCCCAGAATGGCGATGATGTCCTGCAGCGACTTATACTTCTGCAGGATCGACTGGACCGCGCGGGCGGTGTCATAATGTTCCTGGCCCACGGTGCGGGCGGTCAGCATGCGGCTGGTCGAATCGAGCGGATCGACCGCCGGGTAGATGCCCAGCTCCGAAATCGCGCGGTTGAGGTTCGTGGTCGCATCAAGATGCGCGAACGAGGTTGCCGGTGCCGGATCGGTAAGATCGTCCGCGGGAACGTACACGGCCTGGATCGAAGTGATCGAACCCTTATTGGTCGAGGTGATGCGCTCCTGCAACTGGCCCATGTCGGTCGCCAGCGTCGGCTGATAGCCCACGGCCGACGGGATACGGCCGAGCAGAGCGGACACTTCCGCGCCTGCCTGGGTGAAGCGGAAGATATTGTCGACGAAGAACAGCACGTCCTGATTTTCGACGTCGCGGAAATATTCGGCGATGGTCAGGCCCGACAGGGCAACGCGGGCACGCGCGCCTGGAGGCTCGTTCATCTGGCCATAAACCAGCGCAACCTTGGAGCCTTCGGAAATGGCGTTGCCATCGGCGTCCTTGGCGATAACGCCTGCGTCGAGGAATTCGTGATAGAGATCGTTGCCCTCACGGGTCCGCTCACCCACGCCTGCGAAGACCGACGTGCCGCCATGGCCCTTGGCGATGTTGTTGATGAGTTCCTGAATGAGAACCGTCTTGCCCACGCCCGCGCCGCCGAACAGGCCGATCTTGCCGCCCTTGGCATAAGGGGCGAGAAGGTCGATGACCTTGATGCCGGTGACCAGGATTGAGCTTTCGGTCGACTGGTCGACGAAATCGGGTGCCTTGGCATGGATGGGCGAGCGCATCTCGGTCTGCACCGGGCCGCGTTCGTCGATCGGTTCACCGACGACGTTGAGAATGCGGCCGAGCGTGGCCGGACCGACGGGAACGCTGATCTGCGCGCCGGTGTCGGTGACTTCCTGGCCGCGGGTCAGACCTTCGGTCGAATCCATCGCGATGGTGCGGACGGTGTTTTCGCCCAGATGCTGGGCGACTTCGAGCACCAGCCGCTGTCCGTTATTGCTGGTTTCCAGCGCCGAGAGGATGAACGGGAGCGCATCGGGGAAGGTCACGTCGACGACGGCGCCGATGACCTGCGAAATGCGGCCTACATTGTTGGTGGTTGCCATGACTGCTTCCTTGCGTGCGTGTACTTAGAGGGCTTCCGCGCCCGAGATGATTTCGACCAGTTCAGTGGTGATCGCGGCCTGGCGGCTGCGGTTATACTGGATGGTCAGCTTGTTGATCAGGTCGCCTGCGTTGCGCGTGGCATTGTCCATCGCATTCATCGACGCGCCCTGTTCGGATGCGTTGTTTTCCAGCAGCGCCTTGAACAGCTGGATCGCGATGTTGCGCGGCAGCAGGTCGTCCAGGATCGCTTCCTCGCTCGGCTCATATTCCACCGTGGCGCCAATGGCGTTGCGGTCGGCATCGGCCGGGATCTTGACGGGGATGATCTGCTGCTCGGTCGGGATTTGCGACAGGGCCGACTTGAAGCGCGAATAGAAAAGGTGCGCCATGTCGAACTTGCCGTCCAGATACATGGTGGTCAGCTCGTTCGCGATCGCCTGCGCCTGATCATAGCCGGGCTGCTTGGCGCCGGTGGTATCGAACTGGGCAACGATCGCGCCGGGGTAGAGGCGGTTGATCACCGGGCGACCCTTGCGGCCGATCAGGTAGAATTTCACCGTCTTGCCCTGCTCGATCAGCGCATCCGCCTTCACGCGTGCGGCCTTGACGATGTTCGCGTTGAACGCGCCAGCGAGGCCACGGTCGGAGTTGGCGACGACCAGCAGATGCACCTCATCCTTGCCGGTGCCCGCCAGCAGCGGCGATGCGCCTTCGCCCGAACCGCCCGCAATCTTCGACGCGAGGCTGGCGACCACGGCTTCCAGACGGCTGCTATAGGGACGCGCGGCTTCCGCTGCGGCCTGCGCCTTGCGCAGCTTCGCGGCGGCGACCATCTGCTTCGCCTTGGTGATCTTCTGGGTCGATTTGACCGACCCGATCCGGATCTTCAGTTCTTTAAGACTAGCCATTGTTCACTACCGTCATTGGGCGCGCTCGGCGTTCCAGTTGAACAGGAAATTGCGATGTTCGGCCCATGTCTGCCCTTCCACCTTGCCGCCTGTCAGACAAGCGGCCGTGTGATAGGGACCGGCCCCGTCCGTCGTCCGAAAGCTGACGCAGGTACGGCCGTTTCCGGCTTTCCAGCGCCCCGTTTGAATGTCGCTATCGTAAAAGCTACCCGACACGCTGCCGTCCGCTTGAAGCGTCAACGCCATCGTCTTGACGTAGCTTTTGTCTCCGGCGGGCGACAGATCGACCGTCCAGCGACCATTGAGCGCGCCGCCCGAGGCGACGTCATCCGCCGATCCTTGCGCGAACGCAGGAGCAGCGGTGACGCACGCCAGCAGAAGAGCGGCGCGAGCGATCACGCGAACGTCTTGCCGAAGCTGTCGAGCGCGGCCTTGAGCTTGCTCTTGGCTTCGTCACCCAGATCCTTGGTATCGCGGATCATGCCCAGCACGTCGGCATGTTCGTGGCGCAGATAGCCCAGCATCATCTCTTCATAGCGGTTCACATCGCTGACGGCGATCCCGTCGAGATAGCCGTTGGTGCCAGCGAAGATCGACGCGGTCTGCTCTTCGAAGGGCAGGGGCGAGAATTGCGCCTGCTTGAGCAGCTCGGTCAGGCGCGCGCCACGGTTCAGCAGCTTCTGCGTCGAAGCATCAAGGTCCGAACCGAACTGGGCGAAGGCCGCCATTTCGCGATATTGCGCCAGCTCCAGCTTGATCGAGCCGGACACCTTCTTCATCGCCTTGGTCTGCGCGGCGGAACCGACGCGCGACACCGACAGGCCGACGTTGATGGCCGGGCGGATACCCTGGTAGAAGAGGTTGGTTTCGAGGAAGATCTGGCCGTCGGTGATCGAAATCACGTTGGTCGGAATATAGGCCGACACGTCGCCCGCCTGGGTCTCGATGATGGGCAACGCGGTCAGCGAACCCGATCCATTGTCGCTGTTCATCTTCGCCGCGCGCTCCAGCAAGCGGCTGTGCAGATAGAAAACGTCGCCAGGATAGGCTTCGCGGCCCGGAGGACGACGCAGCAGCAGCGACATCTGGCGATAGGCGACGGCCTGCTTGGACAGATCGTCATAGACGATGACGGCGTGCATGCCGTTGTCGCGGAAATATTCGCCCATGGTCACGCCGGTATAGGGCGCAAGATATTGAAGCGGGGCAGGCTCGGAAGCGGTAGCGGCGACGACGATCGAATATTCCATCGCGCCATTTTCTTCGAGCTGCTTGACGATCTGCGCCACGGTCGAGCGCTTCTGGCCGATCGCGACATAGATGCAGTAGAGCTTCTTGCTCTCGTCATCGCCCGCATTGGCGGTCTTCTGGTTGATGAAGGTATCGATCGCGACGGCGGTCTTGCCGGTCTGGCGATCGCCGATGATCAGTTCGCGCTGGCCGCGGCCGACGGGGACGAGCGTGTCGATGGCCTTGAGGCCGGTCTGCACGGGCTCATGGACCGAGGTGCGCGGGATGATGCCGGGCGCCTTGCGCTCGACGCGCATGCGCTGGTCGGACACGATCGGACCCTTGCCGTCGATGGGATTACCAAGGCCGTCCACGACGCGACCCAGCAGACCCTTGCCGACGGGCACGTCGACGATGGTGCCGGTGCGCTTGACGGTGTCGCCTTCCTTGATCTCGCTGTCGGACCCGAAGATCACGACACCGACATTGTCGGCTTCCAGGTTCAGCGCCATGCCCTGAATCCCGTTGGCGAATTCGACCATCTCGCCCGCCTGGACGTTGTCGAGGCCATGGACGCGGGCGATGCCGTCACCCACGGTCAGAACGGAACCGACTTCGCTGACCTGCGCTTCGGTGCCGAAATTGGCGATCTGGTCCTTGATGACCTTCGAGATTTCTGCGGCGTTGATATCCATGTTCAGCCTTTCATCGCCATAGCGAGACTATTCAAACGGGTACGAATGGAGCTGTCGATCATCTGGCTGCCGATCTTGACGACCAGCCCGCCCAGGATCGCGGGGTCGACTTTGGCATCGACGGCGACGGTGCGGCCGACGCGGGCGCGCAGATTTTGTGCCAGCGCGGCGATCTGCTGCGCGTCGAGCGGATGCGCGCTCGTCACTTCGGCGCGGGCCTCGCCCTTGTGATTCGACAGCAGCGTTTCATAGGTGCGGATGACCGCGCCCAATTGCCCCAGGCGACGGTTCTGCGCCAGCACGCCCAGGAATTTCGTCGTCAGCGGATCGATGCCCATGGCGGATGCCACGGCCGCGATCGTCTTGCCCGATGCGTCCCGGCTCAGCACGGGGCTGTTGATAAGGCCCTTGAAATCAGGGGATTGGGCGATAGCCGCCTTCAACCCGGACAGGCTTTGCGCCACCGTGTCGAGCGCGTTCGCGTCGCGAGCCAGATCGAACAGCGCCACCGCGTAGCGGCCGCTGAGGCTGGCCTGTATGCCGCCATTAGTCTCCACGCGCTTGCCGTCCTCCATTGACTTACTGGCAGGTGATTTGCCGGTCATGCAAAAAGAGAGGGGAGCAGTTACGCCCGTCCCCCTTGTTGTCGGGCCGGTTAGCAGCGCGATTATGACTATGCAAGTCATGGTGCGCGATTCCATCATTAGTCGGAAGGGCGCGCCATTTGCCTGAGTTTTTATCGCCCGCGCGAATCGGCTATTGCGCCGCTTCGGCCGGGGCAAGCCGTCCCTTCTGGCAATGATAGACGATCCGCTCATTGGGCTGGGCGGGCAGCAGCGTGGTCAGGTCCGATTGCAGCGTAGCGATGCGTGCCAGGGCTTCTGGGTCACTGCCGCAACCGGGGAAAGGCTTGTCGCCCAGCAGCGCGCGCGCCTTGGCCATATTCTCCATATCGGGCAGCCAGCGCTGGACGCGCAGCGTGCCACTGACCGGATCGAACGCGCTCATGGTCACGAAATTGCCCTGCGCGGGGATACTCGCGCGCTGCCATTTGGTCCCACTCGCGACATATTGCGTGTCGCCATCGACGCAGCCACCTTCGGCCCAGTTGAACCCGATATCGTTGGGCTGCGAAACGGAGAGGCGGCTGCGCTGCAGGTCGACCCGGCAGATATTGTCCCCGGCCCAGGCATAGGCGCCATTGCCTGTGATGCTCTTGTCCTGCGGCAAAGCCGTGCGTTCCTCGATCGTGTCGAAACTCGGCTTGAACACGAACAGGGCCAGCGCGGCGAACAGCAACGCCCCGCCGCCGCCAATGCCCCATATGGCGGGCTTTTCCTTGTCCTGGCTGTAGAATAGCCCGCCTGCGCCCAACCCCAAGACCGCCAGCGCCAGCAGCACCGCCGCGCCCGCCATGGCGTTTTCGCGCGCGGTGATGACATCGCGCACGGCGGCATCGCGCGCGCGCATCAGCGCCTGGTCGCGCGCATCGGCGCTGGCCCGGTTCTTCTGCTCGCTTGCCTGCGATTCGCGCTGGGTGATGGAGGCTTCGGCGGCGTCCGCCTCCGCCATCGACCGGCACGGGACGACGGTGCGCAACGACGCGACGCCCGCCTGCCGCAGGAAGGAGGCGATCTCGCGCCACGACACGGCAAAGCCGAATTCGGCGTCGTTGCCGTCCGAAATCGACCCGAAACTATTGACCCCCAGCACCCGGCCGCAATCGTCCACCAGCGGCCCGCCGCTATTGCCCGCCGCCAGAGGTGCAGTGTGCAGCACCGTCTCGAAACTCTGGCTTGCGCGTCCCGCCGACACATTGCCACTGGTCTTCACCGTCGCCAGCGGCTCGACCAACTGCTTGAGACCAAGCCCCTGCGCCCGATCGACCGTGCCGGGATAGCCGATCGCGGTGACATGCTGCCCATCCGATATCGCCCCGGCGTAAAAAGTGCTGACCGGCAGGCTGCCTTCCTCCAGTTGGATAAGCGCCAAATCATTACCCGGCGAAAAGGCGATGATGCGCCCACCATAGGTCTTGGTGCCCTCTGACGGGATCACGCCGATGACCAGATTCTTTTCCTCGCGCGCCAGTTCGACGACATGGGCGTTGGTCAATATCTTGTCGGGCGCGACCGCCAGGCCGCTGCCATGGCCAACGAAATAGGCCTCGCTGCCATCGGTCGCGACCAGCACCACCCGCACCACCCCGCGCGCCGCTGCAGCGATATCCTGCTGTTCGGCGTGGGATGTTGCTGGCGCGAAAAGCGCGATCAGCAGGGCGAAGCGGCGGAGGAGGGCGATCATGAGCGGGCATACATATTGGATGGCGGGCGCGGCGCAATCGGGAAATGCCGCAATGTTTTGAAAGCAAGGCGCGGGAAGCATGGCCAAGCGCCCGCGTCTATTCCATAGGCATGACCCTGATGACAGCCCTTGCCGACCCGATGCCTGACGACGCGACCTGTTGGGCCGCTTTCCTGGCGCGCGACCGCACCATGGACGACCGTTTCGTCGGCTGCGTCGCCACTACCGGCATTTATTGCAAACCGAGCTGCGCCGCCCGCCATCCCAAACGCGAAAATATGCGCTTCCTGCCAGACCCCGCAGCGGCGCGCGCAGCGGGGTTCCGCGCTTGCCTGCGTTGCCGCCCGGACGAGGTGGGCCGCGACCGAATCGCCGTCGCGGCGGCGCGCGCGCTGATCGAGGCGACGGAAGACGCCACCCGGCTGGAGGCGATCGCCGCCCATGTCGGCTATGCCCCGCATCATTTCCACCGCCTGTTCAAGCGCGAAACCGGCCTCACCCCTGCCGCCTATGCCCGCGCCCTGCGCGCCGACCGATTAAAGGCCGCGCTCGACGTGCCCGGCAGCGTGACGAGCGCCATCTATGCAGCGGGCTATAATGCGCCCAGCCGCGCCTATGCCGACGCCGACCGCCATCTGGGCATGACGCCCAGCGCCTGGAAGGATGGCGGGCGCGGCGCGCTGATCCGCTGGCGCACGATCGACAGCAGTCTTGGGCCGCTTTTGGTCGCGGCGACGGCGCGCGGCCTGTGCTGTATCAGCTTCGGCGAGGGCGAGGCAGAGTTGCGCGCCCGCTTCCCCAATGCTGATCTTCAACCGGCCGACGCCACTCTCGACCAGTTGGCGGAGGCCGTCGTGACACTGGTGGATCATCCGGGCGAAACGCCGGATTTGCCGATCGACGTCTGCGGCACGGCCTTCCAACAGGCCGTCTGGGCCGCGCTGCGCGCCATCCCGCCGGGCGAAACGCGCAGCTACAGCGAGGTAGCCGCCGCCATCGGTAGGCCGCAAGCCGTCCGCGCGGCGGGCAGCGCCTGTGGCGACAATGTTCTGGCGGTCCTCGTCCCCTGCCACCGCGTGCTGCGCAGCGATGGTACGCTGGGCGGCTATGCCTGGGGTCTGGACCGCAAGCAGGCGCTGCTCGCTCGCGAAAAGGGCGAGTAGCGGGCCGATTGTATCTTTCCTTCGTGCCATCGCTCGGCCACTCTGAAGGCTGGGCCAAATGGGGGATATGATGCGATTCTGGTTGAAGGCGCTGGCGGCGCTGATGCTCGCGCTGCCCGGCGTCGCACACGCGACCTGGTGGCAGGCAAAGACCGACCATTTCACCGTTTACAGCGAGGGCAAGGACGAAACGCTGCGCGGCTTTGCCGAACGTCTGGAGAAGTTCGATTTCCTCCTGCGCCGCCTCTATGGCGTCACGGATCGGCAACAGGGCAGTCCGGTCAAAGTCTACCTTTTGTCCAACGACCGCAAGGTGCAGGATCTGGCGGGCAACCGCAATCTCAAGGGCTTTTACACAACGTCGGAACGGAACGCCTACGCCTTCCTCTCACGTGAAACGAAGAACGGTCAGTTCGGTATTGGGGCAGAGGAAATACTGTTCCACGAATATGCCCATCATTTCATGCTGCACTATTTTCCAGCCGCCTACCCCGCCTGGTTCGTGGAGGGGTTCGCCGAATTTTTTTCCGTCGTGAAGTTCCCCAAAAACGGATCGATCGAGTTCGGCCATATCCCGATGGCACGGGTACCGGGCCTCGTGCTGGGCCAGCCCTATCCGTTGACGCAACTGCTGGCGCGCGAAACCAAAGGACTGAACCTGCGAGACGGCGATCGCTTTTATGGCACCGCCTGGCTGCTGACCCATTTCTATTTTCAGCACGCCTCCAACCGGAAGGCGGAGATCAACCGCTACCTGACAGAGATTGCCAAGGGCACGACGGACGGCGACGTGGCGGACTATTTTGAGGGCGGGCTGGAAGGTCTCGAAAAAGACCTCAAAGCCTATATGCGTAAAAAGCAATTCATCAGCGTACTCACGCCCAAGGATATGGCGATCGGAGCGATTACCGTGACCGCTGTTGACCCAGCGCAGGCGGCTTTGGTCGAGGATGAGCTACGCTTGACCCACCGCCCCAAGACGGAAGAACTGCCCGGCATTGTCGCGGCTATCCGCACCATTGCTGACCAATATCCCGGCGACGCCTATGCGCAGGCGTTGCTCGCGGAAGCGGAATGGAAGGCGGATCAGGTAGACGCGGCGCTTGCCGCCGCTGACCGCGCCATCGCCAGCAACCCCCAATCCGCGCGCGCCCAAGCTGTTCGCGCAGAAGTGTTGCTGGAACGCGCCAATGACAGCGACAAGGTGGACGACTGGAAGGCTGCGCTGACGGCGATCGTGCGCGCCAACCGTGCTGATACCGAAGACCCGGTGCCGCTCGCGCTCTTCTATCGCTATCATGCCATGCGGGGCGGCAAGATGCCGGACCTTGGCTATGACGGTCTCTACAAGGCATTCAGCCTGCTACCGCAAAACCCCGGCTATCGCTTCAATTTTGCTCAGGCGATGGCTTTTAGGGGTGACTATGCCAGCGCCTCTATTCTGCTCGATCCCATCGCCTATTCGCCCCATGAATCCGGGATGCGCGAAAACGCGCTCAGGATGAAGGCTCAGTTCGACGCGCAGGCTGCGAAAAAGCCGAAGGATGCGGCGACGGCGCAAAGTCCTGCACCCGCGTCATGACGGTGGCGCGCTGCGCGTCGGTCATGCTGCGCCAATGGACGATCTCGTCGATCGTCCGGCCGCAACCGGTGCAGGTCGCGCGCGCGGCATTCAGCGCACAGAGGTTGCGGCAGGGTGTCTCCATCACATGAAGCTGTAGGGATCGACGTCCACCGCCACCCGCGTCCCCGATTTCCACACGATATTGCTCAGCCACTCACGGATCGCGGACTGGATATCCACCTGCCGCGTGGCGTGGATCAGCAAGCGGTGCCGATGCCGCCCACGCAATACCGACAGTGGGGCCGGGGCCGGGCCATAGACCCGCATCCCGTCGATTACGGGCGCGGACTTGCCGATCAGCCGGGCGACCTGCGCGGCTTCATCGGCATCCTCGCTCGAAATGATGATCGCGGCAAAGCGGCCGAAGGGCGGGGCGTTGGCCCGCCGCCGATGCTCGGTTTCCACGGCATAGAATCGCTCGGTATCGCCATCGATCAGCGCCTGGATGACCTCGCTGCTTGGCATTCGCGTCTGGATGAACACCCGCCCCGGCTTGGCACCCCGCCCCGCGCGCCCCGCAACCTGGACGATCTGCTGGAATGTCCGTTCGGCCGCGCGCAGGTCGCCGCCCTCCAGCCCCAGGTCGGCGTCGATCACCCCCACCAGCGTCAGGTTGGGAAAATGATAGCCCTTGGTGACCAACTGCGTGCCGACGATGATGTCGATGTCGCCCGCCTCAACCGACTTGACGAAATCGGCCGCCTTTGCCGGTGAAAACAGCGTGTCGGACGTAGCGATCGCAATCCGCGCCAGCGGCCACAGCGCCTTCACCTCATCGGCGATCCGCTCGACCCCCGGCCCGCAGGCGACGAGGCTGTCCTCCTCCTTGCAGTCCGGGCAGAAACGCGGCGCCGGCACGACATGGCCGCAATGATGGCAGGCCAGCCGATGCGACAGCCGATGCTCCACCATCCAGGCGGTGCAATTGGGGCATTGGAAGCGATAGCCGCAATGGCGGCACAGCGTCAGTGGCGCATAGCCACGCCGGTTGAGGAAGAGCAGGCTTTGCTCGCCCTTTGCCATCGTCTCGTCGATCGCCTTGACCAAAGGCGGCGCGATCCAGCGCCCGCGTTCGGGCGGATCGGTCAGCAGGTTGACGCCCTCGATATGCGGCATTTCCGCCCCGCCATAGCGCGATGGCAATTTGATCTCGGCATAGCGGCCCAATTCCACCTGATGCCGCGTTTCGATCGCGGGGGTGGCGGACGCCAGGATGACCGGGAATTTCTCAATGAGGCCCCGCATCACCGCCACATCGCGCGCGTGATAATGGACGCCATCCTCCTGCTTGAAGCTGGCCTCATGCGCTTCATCGACGACGATGAGGCCAAGGTTGGGATAGGGCAGGAACAGCGCGGACCGCGCCCCCACCACCACTTGCGCTTCGCCCGCCGCAATGGCGCGCCACGCCCGCCGGCGCTCGGTCTGGCGCAGCCCGCTATGCCAGTTGACCGGCACCGTGCCGAACCGCTTTTCGAACCGCTCCAGAAACGGCTCGGTCAGCGCTATTTCAGGCAGCAGCACCAGCACTTGCCGGCCCGCGTGCATGGCCGCGGCGATCGCCTCGAAATACACCTCGGTCTTGCCCGATCCGGTGACCCCGTCGAGCAGGAAGGGCGCGAACTCGTGTGCCCGCACCGCGTCGGCCATGGTGGTCGCCGCCGTCCTTTGCGCGTCCGACAAGGCAGGCGGCGCATGATCCGGGTCGGGCAGGGGGAAGGGGGTATCGACGCTTACCTCGACCGGCTCGAACACATCCTGTTTGATGAGGCCACGGATCACCGCGTCGCTGACCCCGCCGATCATCGCCAGTTCGCGCACCAGCCCTTGCCGCTCGCCAATCCGCTCCAGCGCCTGCGCGCGCTGCTCGGTCATCCGTTCGGGCACGGCGCCCGTCGCCTTATATTCGATGACCGTGCGCGTCCCCTCCAGCGCCGCCATCGACGCCAGCGCCATCCGCAGCACGGCGGCGGGCGGGCTCAGATAATAATGCGCTGTCCATTCGATCAGGCGGCGCAGGGGCGCGGGCAGGGGCGGCGCATCGACCAGTTCGAGCAAATTGCGCAGCCGGTTGTCGCCCACGCTCTCCACATCGGGGAAGCTGTCTTCCTCCCACACCACGCCCACCAATTGGCGCGGCCCCAGCGGCGCGACGACGATGCTGCCGGGCTTGACGTGCATCCCGTGCGGCACGCGATAGTCGAGCGGCCCCAGGGCGGCATTGAGCAGGAGGACACGGGCGCGGGACATGGCACCGTCCTTAGCCCGTCCCGCCCGCCACGCAAATGCCGCGCGTCAGATCCGCCAACTCAGCGTCAGCCACGGCACATGCGACACGATATCGGGCCGCCCATCGCGAAAATTCTGCTGGCGCATATAGAGAATCTGCGCATCGACGTCCTTGGCGATCGGATGACGCAGGCCGATCTGGTGGCGCATCGTCGCCAGACCCGTCTTGTCGCTGGGCCGCCCGCGATTGAGATGGAAAAAGATTTCGGTCGCGGCCACCACCGTCCATTGC
This sequence comes from Sphingobium sp. KKT206, assembly GCF_055640555.1. NCBI lineage: Bacteria > Pseudomonadati > Pseudomonadota > Alphaproteobacteria > Sphingomonadales > Sphingobiaceae > Sphingobium > Sphingobium sp. KKT206. Next base: position 2,082,677 of record NZ_CM145764.1, on the reverse strand, counting down.
TTTGCCGTGTCGACCGGGACGCTCGCCTGCAGCCGCTGGCGCAGCCGCCACACCGGCGCATCGACCGTATCGAAGAAGCGCTGCTCCATGCGGGTGCGGGCCAGCCAGATACCCTTGGTCAGCGTCACTTGCTGGAACAGCCGCAACTCTTCGTCCGCCTCGCTCTTGAGATAGGCAAAGCCCCCGCCCAGTTGCACGACCGGGGCGATGCGGTGGTCGATGGCGATCCGGCTGAGAAACTGCTCGCCGCCGCTCTGGCTGTCGGACCGCGCGCGCTGGCTCGAATCGATCGTCACCAGATCGGCCTCGCTCACCTTGATCATCACCATCTCGGTCAGCCACGCCTGGCTTTCCTGCGTCGCCGCATGAACGGGCAACGGCATGGCCAGCACCGACACGGCAATACTCAGTCGGCACAGCATTATGGCATATCCTTTGGTAAGGTGCCCGCGCCTTAGGGATGTTGCTGCTCTGTTGCAATTGCCGCCCTGCGTCGCCGACGATGGCGAAACCGGCTGCCAGCGGTTAAAGGGGGCCGACTCATTCATCCCCGGAGCCCAAATCCATGAAATTCTTTGTCGATACCGCCGACACCGCCGACATTCGCGACTTGGCTGCCACTGGCTTGCTCGATGGCGTCACCACCAACCCGTCCTTGATCCACAAGTCGGGCCGCGCCTTCCTCGAAGTGGTCGAGGAAATTTGCGGTCTGGTTGACGGCCCCGTCTCCGCCGAAGTCGTCGCGCTCGACCATGAAACGATGATGAAAGAAGCAGAAGTCCTGCGCAAGATCGCGGACAATGTCTGCATCAAGGTGCCGCTGACCATTGACGGCCTCAAGACCTGCAAGGCGCTGACCGACGAGGGCACGCTCGTCAATGTCACGCTCTGCTTCTCCGCCAATCAGGCGCTGCTCGCGGCCAAGGCCGGCGCGTCCTTCATCTCGCCCTTCGTTGGCCGCCACGATGATAATGGCTTCGACGGTATGGCGCTGATCCAGGATATTCGCCTGATCTACGACAATTATGGCTTTGACACCGAAATCCTGGTCGCCAGCGTCCGCCACCCCATCCATGTGCTGGAAAGCGCCCGCATCGGCGCCGACGTTATGACCGCGCCGCCCGCCGTCATCCGCATGCTGTCCAGGCATGTGCTGACCGACAAGGGCCTCGAAGGCTTCGCCGCCGACTGGGCCAAGACCGGCCAGTCGATCCTGTGATCTGAACAGGCGGGACGGCAAGCGTCGTCCCGCCTTAAGGAAAATCCCATGAGCCACGATCCCGACAAGCCCGATTTCGGCTTTCTCTGGTTCTCGCTGCTACTCACCATCATTGGCATGGCGCTGCTCATGGTCATGGGTGGTGTCGGTTGTCAGGAAGTCTGCTCCTGACCCCCTAGAGTTTCCGGTGCTTTTGTCATCAGAGGATCACGGCTGATTTTCAACTTCTGCTCCTCTGGAGGGGGAGTAATGTCAACTTCTGCTCCGATCCCTATTTATCGGCGATTCAGATGAACCTTTCATCGCGTCGAGAAGATTCCTAGCCGAAGCCCAGAGCATGATATCTGCGCTAAATCTGCGACACCTTGCTTATCGCTCGCTCGTGCTTCAAAGTTTTGCGTAACAGTCGGACGTCCCAAGGATTGGTCATGTCCGTCACGGTTTTGGACGTTGGGGGGATTATTGGTGACCGAGATAATTGCGCTTGCGATTCATGACCTGAATCGTAGCGATGCTGGCTATTCTGTCGCACTCTCCAAGAAGTTGCTTGACGTGACCGACACGACGCTTCGCGTCATCTCCACGGTCTATGAACTTTACAACAGCCGGACTTCCAAGTCTCACGGTCGGTTCACAACGGCAGAAGGTTCTCCCACCGAGGGGCAAATCCGTGCCTATGTTGAGGCCAAGGAGAAGGACTTCCTCGGTCTTACCGGCAAGATGATGGATAATCTGGCACGGGAAGCGGGAAAGAAATCTGCTTCAGTCGGCGGGCATGTGTTTTTTGCCCACTTCCGACGGGATGGTTCAGATTTCATGCTCGTCACGGTGGTCACCGACAAGCTGAGCGCGGCCCTGACCAAAAATCATGGAATGGAGGACGTCGAGCACCTCGATCTCGATGGTTTCCGCTTCGCCGGCCGCATTAATCTTACTGCTTGGGCGGACAAGCAGGACCGCTACCTGAGCTTCTTGAAAGGCAAGGGTTCGATATCCGATTATTTTCGTGATTTCCTTGGCTGCGATTCGGCGGTTCTGGAGCGTAAGGACACTCAGAGCCTCGTGGATGCACTGAAGGAATTTACGCTCACTGAAAAGATGGTCGACACCGAGGCGACGGCGTTCCTGTCCGATGCCTTAGATTATCTTGGCAAGGCGAATAAGGCGAAGGAGCCGGTGGATTTCGAAGCTATGGCAAATCGCCTGATGCCGAAGGAACCCGGCAGGCTATCGAAATTTCTGGCCAATACCGATCGTCAGCTGAATGAAGGCTATGTTCCGAACGCCAGCGCATTGAAAGCCCTCGTGAAAGTGACCGCCAAAACGAAGATGTGGTCGGTCGAATTCACGCGTGAAGCAATCGACCAGAGCAAAGTCGTGTTCGACAAGGACAAGAAATCCCTTACGTTGATGGATGTGCCAGACGAGCTGATCAATCAGATGCGCGCCGAAGGGATGATCAGTGATTGATGTTACGTTTGCCGATCTTGTCGAGATATACCGCGCTACGCGGTTCGATGATGAGAACGGCGACGTTCTGACGATCAAGAGCGACCATATGGTGGCAGTTTTAACCGCCATCATGGAGATCGATACGCATTACAACGATGCCCAGATTTCGGTCGAGGACGGCTATGATCTGGCCGTCGGGGCAGAAGTGCCGGTAACGATTGGTCGGCCCAATGTGGCGAAGATGGGCCTGTTGGTTTCCACTTTGGATGATCTGTTCAAGGCGCCTGGCGCCGTGCTCGCGGAGCCTCAGCGGTATTACATCAAGAAAGAACATTACGCGTCGGGTGATAACCCTGTCCCGCCAAAACTGCTTGCGTATCGTGCAGTCTTGGACGTGCTCAAGATACTTCGCGATAGCGCGTCGCTGGTTGATGAAACGATGCGTCAGCTCATTTTCATCGGCAAAGAGAAGGTCGTCGTGCCGATCCAGTTTGGTTCAATGGACCTTCGCGGCGACGTGGTGGGTCAGGCTGTGCGGCTGACGAAGCTGTTCGAAGACGAATTGCACTTGGATGAGAAGCGGACGATTCTTCAGACCACCCTCATCGAAATGGTGCGTTCGCTACGCGACAAGGATCGGTTCGGTTTCCTAATTCGGAATCTAGATCGCCTCGCGAATGAGGTCGAGAAGGGATATCGACTCTTCACCTCGAGCTTCTCGTACTCGAAGATCCGCAATGAGGTTGAAACGGCGCGACTGGATTTCGTGGGCAAGATCCACAAGACCATCGTCGATATCCAAGGCCAGCTCCTTGGCATTCCTGTTGCAACGATCGTCGTGGTTTCCCAACTCAAAAAGGTGCCGGCGTCGTGCGGCCTCGAGTTCTGGACGAACCTTGGCGTGCTTATAGGAGCAATCGTCTTCGCGGTGATGTTGGGGATTGCCGGGCTGAACCAGTAGAAGACGCTCAATGTTATCGCGAAAGAGGTGAAGCGGCAAAGCACCCGCCTCAGCGACGACTTTGCCCTGATCGCCGATCAATTCTCTGACGTGTTCGATGACCTCCACGCCCGCATCAAGTGGCACCGCGCTGCTCTTCTTGTCGTTGGCGGCGTTCTGTCGCTCGGCGTGATTATAACGGCAGTCGCAGTCTGGAGGCTTTTGCCGGCCAACGGTTGGCAATGCCTCTGAGGGGATACTGCATGGATTTCCAGCCGTGATCTTCGTCGGAAATCAAGATCGCATCGTAGAAGAATGCATGAGCAATTATCGGGCGGCACTCACGGATTGAGAGGAAGCTTTGGTTCCCCGGATGGTCCGCGGATAAGCGGCATCAGAAAGCTTCTGTCTAAAGTGCAGCCTGATTCCAAAGGATCTGTAATGCCCATAAGACGGGGGGTGGCTATTTTGCAAATTGCGCCTTGTGTCTGGGTCGGTATGCAGATTTATTCGAATTATTCTTGTCTGTGCCATAATGTATATTTGATCGCATCATAGTTTAGGTAAAGTTAATCCGTGATGATATGGTGTATCAGTGCGCTATCATGGCACAATGATCTGATGTAACATTCGGAAACAGTCCAATATGCCGCGATTTTACTTTTGCAGATGACATTCTGCGAAAAGCCTACTATGTAGCCTGTCATGCGCCGCTTAGGACGTTTCCTGCTCTGCCTGCTTTCGTTGTCCATGCTGACGACGACGCTGGTGCATGCCCAGGAAGTTCCTAACGCCCGTGCCCCCACAATCGAGTGCACGGGTTACGTGCATAGCGAAGGGGACGCGGACCAGACGCAGGGTGATGCCGACAAGGCGATCCCGCATCATCATGGCGGTTGCCAGGGTGCTCCGGCTTTCGTTCCGGTCTCTGCAAGCGAAGATATGCTTCCGTTGGCGGTGGACGCGCCTGTGTTCATCCCTGCGCCGATTCCGTCCAAGCGCTGGGCCATCGGCCCCGACCTGCGCCCACCCATAGCCTGACAGAGCCATAATGGACCGTTGCGCCTGAATTCAGGCCGCCGGTCGTCCATGACTCGTGTTCAGGATTCCTATTCATGTTCCGATCCATTGCAGCCTTATTGGCTGCCGTGTCCTGCGTCGCTGTGGCGCAGGCACAGGAGATGCCCGCTGCGGTAGCGGGGGCGTCACCCTATACGCTTGATCAGGCAGTCGCCGCCGCTGGTGGCAGCGCCCCGGCGGCCGAAGCCGCGCAAGCCAATGTCGAAGCGGCCCGCGCCGCACGTACCGTCGCTGGTCTTCGTCCCAATCCCACCGTGCAGACGCAGGTGGAGAATATCGCAGGAAGCGGACCGTATCGCGGCGTTGGTAGCGCCGAGTCGACGGTCAGCATGGCTGTTCCCATCGAACTGGGTGGCAAGCGGTCCGCACGCATCGCGGTCGCTAATGCCCAGACCGACAAGGCGCTGCTAGTCTCGGCGATCACGCAGGCAGACATCAGGCTGCAGATCACGCAGCTGTATATCGAAGCGGCTGCTGCCGAACGGCGTGTCCAAACGGCACGCGATCAGGCGCGGATAGCCGGCGACGCCGCGAACGCTGCGAGTGTACGGGTAAAGGCCGGACGGGCCTCTCCGATCGAGGAGCAGCGCGCTAACGTTGCGAAGATCAACGCCGATGCCGAACTGGTTCGGACTATCCGGCTGGCACAGGCCAGCCGCGCTAATCTCGAGCGTCGGATTGGGCAACCGATGGGCGGACCGCTCGATACGGCTTGGTTGGAGCGCTTGCCACGTGGCTACGGTCCCGAAGTCCCACCGAGCGCGGTAGGTACGCTGGCCCTGGCTGCCGCAGACGCGGACCTTGCCGTAGCTGATGCCAATGTCCGACTCGCCAATTCTCAACGAGTCCCCAATCTCGAAGCTGGCCCCGGTTTACGCAGGCTGTCAGCCACCAACGATACGGCCCTGATCTTCACGGTCACGATGCCTATCCCGATCTTCAATTCGGGCAAGGCGGCTGTCGCGCAGGCTCGCGCGCAGCGCAATCAGGTGGAAGCCCAGAAGCGTATGACGGCACTCGACGTCGAGCAGGCCATCACCGACGCGCAGACATCGGCATCGAATGCCGCAGTCACTGCACAGACGGCTACTGGTCCTGCCCTTGAGGCAGCTCAGGAAGCGGCTCGTATTGCGCGCATCGGCTATCGCGAAGGCAAGTTCGGCCAGCTCGATCTGCTCGATGCCGAACGTACGCTCGCCCAGACGCGCCTCGCGGCCATCGACGCGCTCGCCTCTTACCAGAATGCCCGCGCGCAGCTGGAGCGCCTGACAGCGCCCGCGCCGGAACAGGGGAACTGATCCATGACATCTAAGAAGATCATCTACGCCGCCTTGCCCCTGTCCCTGATGCTGGCGCTCGCCGCTTGCGGAAGCGGTGCCGAGGAGAATCCGTCCAACGACGCGGCACCCGCTGCTGAAGCAAAGGCAGGGGAGAAAGCCGAAGAGGGCAAGATCACGCTCTCGGCCGATCAGATCGCATCGGCTGGCATTCAGACGGCGCGCCCGATGATGGGCGGCTCGGGCACGATCGAGCTCCCCGCTACCATCGATGGCGACCCTCAGGGCACGCAGGTGGTATCGGCCGCGATCGGTGGCCGCGTGGTTTCGCTGACCCGTAACCTTGGGCAGTCGATCGGTCGCGGCCAGACGCTTGCCGTGATCGAGAGCCGCGAGGCCGCCTCGCTCAACGCCGAGACCGAAGCTGCTCGCGCACGGCTGTCTCTGGCGAACAGCAATCTCGCCCGCGAACAGCGTCTGTTTTCGCAGCGCGTCTCGCCTGAGCAGGATCTCATCGCTGCACGCACCGCAGCGACCGAAGCCCGCATCGCCCTTCGTCTGGCGCAGCAGCAGGTTTCTGCTGCGGGCACGGGTGGCGGCGGCCTCAATCGCATCGGCATCGTGGCGCCTATGTCGGGTCAGGTTATCGGCCGCAGCGTGGTGCTGGGGCAGACGGTCGCGGCGGATGCTGAATTGTTCCGCGTCGCCAACCTTTCGAGCGTGTCGCTTTCGCTCAACCTGCAGCCGCAGGATGCGGGCCGGGTGCGTCCGGGCGCAACGGTGAATATCAAGGCAGCTGGTCGACAGGCGACCGCGAAGGTGACGTTCGTGTCGCCGGCGCTCGATGCCAATACGCGACTGGTTCCCGTCATCGCGACTCTCGACAATCGTGATGGCCTCTGGCGCGTCGGCGAGCCGGTTACGGCATCGGTCGCGCTCACCGGCAGCGGCGGCGATGGCGCGATCCGTGTGCCGCTGACTGCGGTGCAGACAGAGGAGGGCAGGTCGGTCGTCTTTGTGCGGACCAAGACCGGGTTCCAGGCAACCGCCGTCCAATTGGGCGACAGTGCCGGCGACAGCGTGATCATCAAGTCGGGCCTGAAGGGCACCGAGGAGATCGCCACCGTCAATAGCTTCACGCTCAAGGCCGAACTCGGCAAGAGCGAAGCCGCGGAGGACTGAGCCGATGATCGCCCCAATCGTAACATGGGCGGTTCACAAGCGCTGGCTCGTCCTGCTGCTGACCGCCATTGCCGCCGTGATCGGCGCCGCCGCCCTGTCTCGCCTGCCTATCGACGCAGTGCCGGACATCACCAACAATCAGGTGCAGATCAACGTCCGTGCGCCCGCGCTTTCGCCCGAACTGGTCGAAAAGCAGGTGGCGTTCCCGATCGAGACTGCGCTCGCCGGCATTCCGGGCCTCGAATATAGCCGTTCGCTTAGCCGCAATGGTTTCGCGCAGGTGACGGCGGTCTTCTCCGATCAGACGGATATCTTTTTCGCCCGCCAGCAGGTCGGCGAGCGCCTGACAGGCGTGTCCGAGAACTTGCCCGATGGCGTAACGCCCGAAATGGGCCCGATCGCCACCGGTCTGGGCGAGGTCTATATGTGGACCGTCCGTCTGGAGCATCGCAAGGACGACAAGCACCAGCCGGGTGAACCCGGCATGCAGCCCGATGGCAGCTACATCACGCCGGAAGGCGAACGGCTGACGAACGACACCGACAAGGCGACCTACCTGCGTACCGCGCAGGACTGGATCGTTTCGCCGCTGCTGAAGAACACGCAGGGCTTGGCCGGCGTCGATTCGATTGGCGGCTATGCCAAGCAGTTCCTCGTCGTGCCCGACGTCCAGCGCCTGGCTTCGATGGGGATCACGCTGACGCAGCTCAGCACGGCGCTTGAACGCAACAACACCAGCGTCGGTGGCGGCTTCGTCAATCGCAATGGCGAAGGTCTGGCAGTCCGTGCGGACGCTCTTGTCCGTAACGCCGACGAACTTTCCAAGATCGTGGTGGCCACCCGGGAAGGTGTACCCATCACCCTTGGTCAGGTTGCATCTGTTCGTACCGGTCAGGCGATTCGCATGGGGTCGGCGTCCGAAAACGGAACTGAGGTCGTCGTCGGCACCGCCATCATGCGGATCGGCGAGAATAGCCGCACCGTCGCGACCGCAGTCGCCAACCGGCTGGAGGAGATCAACGCCTCACTGCCGCCAGACGTAATCGTCCAGCCTGTGCTGAACCGTACGGCGCTGGTGAACTCGACCATCAAGACGGTCGCCAAGAATCTGGGCGAAGGCGCGGTCCTTGTCATCGTGGTGCTGTTTCTGCTGCTCGGCAACTTCCGTGCCGCGCTGATCGCCGCCGTCATCATCCCGGTGACCATGATGCTGACCGGCTTTGGCATGTTGCGTGCCGGGGTGTCAGCGAACCTCATGAGCCTTGGCGCGCTCGACTTTGGCCTCATTGTCGATGGCGCCGTCATCATCGTCGAAAATGCCCTGCGACGCATGGCTGAGCATCAGCATCACGAAGGGCGTCTGCTCACCGTGAAGGAACGGCTGGATACGGTCGCTTCTGCTGCCCGGGAGATGATCAAGCCGTCGGTCTATGGCCAGGCGATCATCATCCTCGTTTATGTGCCGCTCCTCACCCTGACCGGTGTCGAGGGCAAGACCTTCGTGCCGATGGCGCTTACCGTCATCATCGCGCTGGTCTGCGCCTTCATCCTCTCCCTGACCTTTGTTCCCGCCGCGATCGCCCTGTGGCTATCCAAGCGGATCGAAGAGAAGGAAGGACGGATCATGAGCTGGCTCAAGGCCCGCTACGAACCCGGTCTCGACCGGGCGATGAAGCGGCCTGTAGTCACTGTCGGCGCTGGTGTCGGTGGTTTCGTTCTCGCGATCCTGGCCTTCATGTCGCTGGGACAGGTTTTCCTGCCGCAGCTCGATGAGGGCGACCTGTTGATCCAAGCCCTGCGTATTCCGGCGACGTCGGTGCAGCAGAGCCAGGCGATGCAGGTGCCGATCGAGCAGATGATGTCGAAGCAGCCGGAGGTGAAGTTCGTCTTCTCCAAGACCGGTACGGCCGAACTGGCATCCGACCCGATGCCGCCCAACGCCACTGATATGTTCGTCATCCTCAAGGACCGGAAGGAATGGCCGGACCCCAGCCTGAAGAAGGAGGAACTCATCTCTCGGATCGAGGGGGAACTCGCCAAATTCCCGGGCAACGCCTACGAGATCACCCAGCCGATCCAGATGCGCTTCAACGAGCTCATCGCCGGCGTGCGCGGTGATATTGCGGTCAAGGTCTTCGGGGACGACTTCAACTCGATGAACGCGACGGCGGAGAAGATCGCCAGCGTCCTGCGCCGCACGCAGGGGGCTGCCGACGTGAAAGTCGAGCAGACCACGGGCCTTCCGATGCTCGACATTCGGGTGAATCGCGACGCCATGGCCCGCCTCGGCGTTACCGCTCAGGACGTGCAGGACATCGTGAACGCAACGCTGGGCGGCCAGCAGTCGGGCATGATCTTCGAAGGCGACCGCCGTTTCCCGGTGGTGATCCGTCTTTCCGAAGATCAGCGTGGTGACATCTCGCTGCTCAGTCAGGTCCAGGTGCCGACCCCGAGCGGCCAGTTTGTTCCGCTGGCCAGCGTTGCGGATATCCGCGTCGTCGACGGTCCAAACCAGATCAGCCGTGAAAACGGCAAGCGTCGTGTCGTTGTCCAGGCGAACGTGCGTGGCCGTGACGTTGGCGGCGTGGTCGCAGATGCGCAGGCTGCCATTGGTAAGGAAGTGCGTCTTCCTCCAGGCAGCTATCTCGAATGGGGTGGCCAGTTCGAGAATCTGGCATCGGCTCAGGAACGCCTGCAACTGGTGATCCCGGCCTGCTTTGTCCTGATCCTGCTGCTCCTCTATGGAGCGTTGGGGTCGGTCCGTGATGCAGCGATCGTGTTCACCGGCGTTCCGCTCGCTCTGGTGGGTGGCGTGCTGGCCCTCTTCTTGCGGGGCATGGACTTCTCCATCTCCGCAGCGGTCGGGTTCATTGCGCTGTCCGGCATCGCGGTCTTGAACGGCCTCGTCATGGTGTCCTCCATTCAGGATCTCATGCGAACCGGCATGGAGCGCGCCGAAGCCGCTCGGGTGGGCGCGCTTCAGCGTCTGAGGCCGGTGGTCATGACGGCGCTGGTTGCGAGCCTTGGCTTCGTGCCGATGGCCCTGGGCAGTGGTGCTGGCGCCGAAGTCCAGAAGCCGCTGGCGACGGTCGTAATCGGCGGCCTGATCTCCGCGACGCTCCTGACCCTGTTCGTCCTGCCGACGCTCTATGCGCGATACGGCCGCACGACGATGGTCGAGGAGGATGATCCAGAGATCGAGGTCTCCCCGTCTGTTCAACCGCAGCACTGATGTGACGGGAGGGCAGCAACTGCCCTCCCGCCTCTTCCTGATCGAAGGAAAGGATCAGACCGATGAGAGAGGAAACCATATTCAGTCCTCAGATCTCGCGTTTGCGGGCGTGGACGCTGTTGGCCGACCTCAATCGCTATGAAGCATGGCATCCCCACTATCGCTTTGGCGCGGGGGTCGTCGAACTTGGGAACAAGATCGACATGACCTGGACGCTGATGGGCAAGCAGGCATCGCTGGAAGCCAGAATTGTAGCCAATGATAAGCCCGATATCATCCGCTGGAGAGCAGCCACATTGCCGCTTTTCAGCATCGAAGAGGGGTATGAAATTTATGAGGATGAAACCGGTCTGCATGTCCGGCACAGCTTCGAATGCAAGGGTATCCTTGGATTGTTGGCACGCCCGCTAGCCACAGGCCTTCGCCGTCAAATGAGAACGCAGGACGCGAGTTTCATGGCGGCGGTGAAGCGCACGGTCCGCGCAGTCTCTCCAGTCAATCGCCACAAGCGGCGCTCGCTCAGCGTGATCAAGGGCAGGGGGAAGAGCGATGGTTGAGACCAAACGTGCCGGCGATCAGAGGATGGAGCGCAAAACGCTCTGGATTGTGCTGATCCTGAATGTCCTCATATCTGTTGCCTTCTTTGTCGTGGGCTTCACTGGAGACTCCAGCGCGCTCATCGCCAATGGCGTCGACAATCTGTCGGATGCTCTCGTCTATGCTCTGAGCCTCGTAGCCCTGAGCCGAGGCGTCATGTGGAAGAGCCGGGCGGCAATGTTCTCCGGCTCTATGCTGTTGGTCTTCGCAGTCGGCATCCTCGTCGATGTCGGCCGTCGCTATGTTTATGGCAGCGAGCCGATCGGCACAGCGATGATGGCGATGTCGGCAGTGGCAGCCGTCGTAAACTTCATTTGCCTGAGGCTTCTGCAACGGCTTGAGCAGCCCGACGTCAACATGCGTGCTGCGACCACCTTCAGCTTCAACGACTTCATCTCGAATGGCGGGATCCTGATCGCAGGCGTGCTGGTCTGGTGGCTCGGCACAAACTGGCCGGATCTCCTTGTCGGCGTCGCGACTGCGCTGATCGCCATCAAGGGCGGGGTCGAAATCCTTCAGGACGCTCGTAGCGAAATTCGGGAGGCCAAAGGTCGCCCAGAAACCAAGGAAGCCTGACATGACGAACCGTACTTCTTCGAATGGACTTCCCTGTCCGGTCTGCAACGTCGACCTGCTCATGAGCGAGCGGCAGGGCATCGAGATCGACTATTGCCCCCAGTGTCGTGGCGTTTGGCTCGACCGTGGCGAACTCGACAAGATCATCGAACGCAGCATCAGCGAAACTCAGCCGGCCGAACGGCGTGAAGGCACTCTTGGTGTGTTCGGCTCAAAGCACGGAAGCGATCGTGGCGAGAGCCACGGATCTCGAGGCGGCCATCATGGTCGTCGCAAGGGCTTCCTGCGCGAACTGTTCGACTGATGACCAGCTTGGCCGCCGCACCTACCCCTGTGTGTGAGAACGGCCCGCGCCATGGGCGGCTTCTCTTGCCGCTCATGGCGACAGTTTATCCTCCGGATCCGGGAAACAATATGCGCCTGAAACAATATCGTTTGAGCCGTCTCTCCCTGACTGGAGGAGCCCTGATGCTCAGCCTGATGGGATGCCAGCAGAATAGCGGCGGTGATGAAAGTCGCCATGATCGTAATTCAACGCCAGCGTTAGTGGGCGAGCATCTCTATGTCTGCGAGGATGGCACCCAGCTCGATGGGGATTTCCTGGTCGACGGACTGACGCTAGATCTCGCCATCCTACCGGATCAGAAGCCTATCCGGCTCACCGCACCCGACACGGGCCTGACCTATGTCGGCAACAAGCTTAACGTCAGCCTAACCGGCGTAGACACGTTGAAGCTGGTACGCGCCGATCAAAAACCGCTGATCTGCAGGAGAACTCGGACGATCAGCAAGCAGGGACGCCTGCATCCACCCTGATGGTAACTGCTTTTACCGAAGATAGCGTGCCCCAACCAGGATGATGGTCATGATTGAAAAACTCCGCCTCGATGTCCCCCTGCTGCTCCCCGAAGTCATCGACACGGCTGATGGCTGCGTTTCGCGCCTGATATCCTTGATCGAAAGCCGTCCCGGCGTCTCTGAAGTGCATGTAACGAAGGAGCCAGCCGGTACACTGCCGCAGTTGTGCATCCACTATGATCCGGACGCGATCTCACTTCCGCGTATCCGGGAGCTGGCGAAGGCGGCGGGGACGCAGATCGCAGAGCGCATCGGCCATGTGGTGTGGGAGGTCGACGGCATCGGCCACCAGAGGCGGGCCAGGTCCATTGGCGAAACGCTTCGCGCGCTGTCAGGCGTGCTCGAAGCCGAAGCCATTCTTCCTGGGACAGTGCGGGTCGAGTTCGATCGTATGCTCACTTCGGAAGATGGAATTCTTACGGCGCTTCGCGATGCAGGTGTAAGCCCGAGGGCTCTCACCGCTCCGGACAAGAAGCCGTCGGCACATGACCATGACAAGGATCACGATCACCCGGCTGGCGAGAAGCACGACCATGATCATGGGCACGGCGGATTGCTTGGACCCAACACCGAGCTGATTTTCGCTTTGGCCTGCGGCGGCGCGCTGGGCGTGGGTTACCTCATCGAGACGTTCCTGCAGGCACCCGCCTGGGTTCCGTTCGCTCTCTTCATCGCTGCTTATGTCTTCGGCGGTTTCTACACCGTGCGTGAGGCTATCGAAAATCTGCGCCAGAAGCGCTTCGAGATCGACACGTTGATGCTTGTGGCAGCAGCAGGTGCGGCCGCTCTTGGGGCATGGGCCGAAGGTGCTTTGCTGCTGTTCCTCTTCAGTCTGGGGCATGCGCTAGAGCACTACGCCATGGGCCGCGCCAAGCGTGCAATCGAAGCGCTGGCCGAACTGGCGCCGCGGACGGCCACTGTTCGGCGCATGGATGGTGGCTCCAGTGTCGTGCCGGTCGAGGAACTGGTCCTCGGTGATGTCGTCATCATCAAGCCGGACGAACGCATCGCGGCCGATGGCTTCGTCATCAAGGGGAACTCTGCCGTCAATCAGGCGCCGGTTACCGGCGAAAGCATCCCCGTCGATAAGGAGCCTGTAGAAAGCCCTGAGGCGGCCCGAACCAATCCCGACCGTGTCGCGGCAGCAAGCCGGGTCTTCGCCGGCACAATCAATGGCAGCGGTTTGATCGAGATCGAGGTCACGCGGCTGTCGAGCGAAAGCACGCTCGCCAAGGTCGTGAAGATGGTCAGCGAAGCGGAAACGCAGAAATCGCCGACACAGCGGTTCACCGATCGTTTCGAGCGCTTCTTCGTGCCTGCGGTGCTTGTATTGGCGTTCCTGTTGCTGTTCGCATGGGTCGTCGTCGACGAGCCTTTCCGCGACAGTTTCTATAGGGCGATGGCCGTCCTTGTGGCCGCCAGCCCCTGCGCGCTGGCCATCGCGACGCCGAGCGCCGTGCTGTCGGGTGTTGCCCGTGCAGCGCGTGGCGGCGTCCTGGTGAAGGGCGGTGCCCCGCTCGAATTGCTGGGTTCGCTCGACGCTATCGCGTTCGACAAGACCGGCACGCTGACGATGGGTGAGCCGCGCATCCAGCAGATCATCCCGGCGCCTGGCGTCACCAGGGACGAGCTGATGGCGCTGGCGGTGGCTGTAGAAAGCCTCAGCGACCATCCCTTGGCCCAGGCAATTGCGCGAGATGGGCGCGAGCATATTGGCGATCATCCAGTTCCGGAGGCTGAAAATCTGAAAAGCCTCACGGGTCGCGGCATCTCGGCTCTTGTCGGTGAGGACGAAGTTCTCATTGGCAAGGCCGAGATGTTCGGCAGCGATGGCATCGCCCCGCTGTCCACCGAGATGGATGCTGCGATCAAGACGCTCCGGGAGGCAGGACAGACCAGCATGGTCGTGCGCAGCGGCTCGCGGGATATGGGGGCTATCGGTCTTCTGGATACGCCGCGCGAAGCAGCCCGCGCGGCGCTGGAACGCCTGCGCGAGATCGGCATCAAGCGGATGGTCATGATCTCGGGCGATCACCAGCGTGTGGCTGATGCCATAGGCAAGCAGGTCGGGATCGATGAAGCCTGGGGCGATCTCATGCCTGAAGACAAGGTCGAGGCCATCAAGAAGCTGCGAGCCGAGACCAAGGTCGCCATGGTCGGCGACGGCGTGAACGATGCACCAGCTATGGCGACCGCAACCGTGGGTATCGCCATGGGCGCAGCCGGCTCAGATGTTGCTTTGGAGACAGCCGATGTGGCGCTCATGGCCGACAATCTGTCGCACCTGCCGTTTGCGGTGGGCCTCAGCCGGAGCACGCGCTGGGTTATCAGGCAGAATGTGTTCGTCAGCCTGGGTGTCGTCGCCTTCCTCGTACCGGCGACCATCCTGGGTCTTGGCATCGGACCGGCTGTCGCCCTTCATGAAGGATCGACTCTGTTGGTGGTCATCAACGCGCTGCGGCTTCTGGCATATCGGGATCCGGTCCGTGCCTGAGCAGGGCGCGGGCCACCATCGAGACGCGACGTGAGGATCGGACGATTCGACGCCATCTTCGTCGGGACAGGCATATTGATATGCGTCGCGCTCGCTGTCGTGGGAGTGTGGGTGGTGTCCGGCGTACTGCACGCACCGCCCAATGATCCTCCCGCCGCGAAGCGTATGAACTTCACGATCCGGCCGGGCGAAACGCAGCGGGTAGCAGTCTATGTGGCGGGCGAGGGGACCGTACGGTTCGTGAGCGACAGTCTCGGGGCGAAGGTCCGCTATCGCCTTCGCCTGGAAGATGGGCACCAGGGCTCCATTCTTGCCGATACGATTGCTTCAGGCGCTCAGCGGGGGGAGTTACGCCCCCAGCATGGCAGCTTGTACGAATGGTCTTGGAACAACCTATCGCCCGGGCCGGTGCATGTAGGCTTCTTTGCCGAGGGCAATTTCGACATCCTGAACCGAACAGGCGCTCGTCAGCCTGAATCCTTGGTGGCCCCCTGATTTTAAGAATTGGGCGCTACACCTCTCACATCATAGACAATGGAGCACCGCGATGATCGTCGGAGCGCGTCCCCGCCTGCAGCAGATAATCCTCGAAATCTGGAAGCCACTGACCATCCTGTTTGCTTGGGATGTGGCAGTCACCATCTTCCACCGGTTCATGCCAATCAAGGAGCCCGCGCTGCCAGTCGCACTGTTCGGCACGGCCATAGCTTTGTTTCTCGGCTTCAGGACGAACGCCGCTTACGCCCGCTGGTGGGAGGCGCGCACCTTATGGGGCGCCTTGATCAATGCATCGCGCAGCATTGCCCGGTTGTGCCGCAATGTATTGCCAGCTGGCCCGGAAGCGGAGGCCATTGTGCTGCGGCAGATCTCTTTCGCGCACGCGATGCGGTGCCGGCTGCGGGGGCAGGATCCGACAGAGGATATTGAGCGGCTGGCGGGCAAGGAGGCGGCCGAAGTCGCTGCCGAGCGTACGAACCGCCCCAACGCGCTGCTCGAGGACATGTCTCGCATCGTGTCTGGAGCGCGGGCTGATGGAAAGATCGACACCATCCAGCAGTCCCTGTTCGAACGAGTGATGATCGACATCGCCAATGCCCAGGGTGGCATGGAGCGGATCAAGAACACGCCGCTGCCCAGCGGCTTCGAGTTTATGCCGAACTTCTTCACGCGGCTGTTCTGCGTGCTGTTACCGATCTCGTTGGTAGAGACGCTGGATCTCTACACACCGATAGGATCGACCCTGATCGGGATGATCTTCCTGGCTGCGTTGCGGATCGGGCAGGATCTGACGGACCCGTTTGCCAACACCGTCCATGACGTGCCGCTATCAACGATGTGTCGGACGATCGAAATCGACCTTTTGGAGTCTTTGGGGCGGAAGAGCCCGGGGCCGCTTCCTCCTGTGGCGGGAACGCAGTGGTAGGGTAGGGGATCAAAGGCCGGACGTAGCCGTTACACCCTCCAACAGGCCGTAAAGGGGCGGAAATCAATCGTTACGATCGAGTTGGGCGCCGGCGACAGACGGTTCCTATCTGCCTTGCGCCCCCATTCATTTGAAGGAGTATGAAGTGGCAACAGCAAGCGTAATCAACACGCAACCGACACCGGACGAGGCCCTGCAGCGCCTGGTCGATGGCAACGAAGCTTTCGTGGCCGATGCGCCGGTGCCGGCCGACTTGTCACGCGAGCGGCGCTTGGCGCTGGCAGAAGGTCAGCAGCCGTTTGCGACGCTGGTGGGCTGTTCGGACTCTCGCGTTGGCCCAGAACAGCTGTTCGGCGCCGGCCTCGGCGAACTGTTCATTGTCCGGACTGCCGGTAACAACGTGGACACCGCCGGCATGGGGTCAATCGAATATTCGGTGGCCGTGCTGAAGGTGCCGCTCATCGTCGTGCTGGGGCATGAAAAGTGCGGTGCCGTTGCGGCAGCCGCCGACGTCGTGACGAAGGACACACGGTTTCCGGGCAGCATCGCTCGTATGATCGAGCCGATCGTGCCGGCCGTTTTGGCGGCTCAGCGCAACGTTGGCGAAGACAAGCTGGTCGATACCGCGGTCGAGGAAAACGTCCGGCGCATGGTCGAACGTCTGCAGAAGTTTTCGGAGCCGATGCTGATAGAGCCGCAAGAGCGTGGAGAGTTGAAGGTCGTGGGCGCTGTGTACGAGCTGTCAACGGGCCGGGTGCGCTGGCTATAAGGCGGCAAGCATCCCTGACGGACGTGATCGGAAATTGAACCGATCATGTCCGTTAAGATGGCATGGATATTGGAAGTGTAGGTAAGCTTTGATACGATTTCTCCAGTGGCATATCGTAACATGATCGATATCCACAGTTTTCGGCAAGAAAAGGGACGTCGCAGCCGAAAATCACTGTAGCGTCGTTGCCAAGATGTTCTATCATTGGCTCATGGGGAAGAAGATCACCGATAATCAGCTCATTGGCGAGCTGGGAGAAGCGGCCGTTCGCAAGCGGTTCCTGTCCATGGGCTTTCAGTTTGACCATCGCAGTCGACTGGAAGCCGGTATCGACGGGCTAGCTGAGGTCATGATTGAGGGTGAGCCGACAGCGCGGATGATCGCCGTCCAGATTAAGTCGACCAGGGCTGGTAAATACACGTCCGAGACGGAAACTGGGTTTACGTATCTCCTCGACGTGAAAGACCTTCAATATTGGAAGACGTCCAATTTGCCGGTCATCGTGGTGATGTATCGCGAAAGCGACGATAGCCATTATTGGGCTCAGGTTCAGTCGCAACCAGGCGTTGAGCAGCGCCGCCTCACTTTCGATAAGGCTCGGGACGTTCTCGACAAGTCATCTCTTGATAGGCTTGCGGCCCTGACGGTCCCTATCAACGGTTTTGGCTACTATGTGCCGCCGTTGGGCGGTGGTGAAACCGCATTGGTCAACCTGCTGCCGATCAAACTGCCGGCCGAGATATTCGTCGCGAGCACCCCTTTCGATCGCAAAAGCGCGATCAAAGAGATGTACGACACGGGTGAAACGGTGCGGTACGACTGGGTGATCAAGGATGGGACGTTTTGGTCGTTCCATGATCCCCGCGAAGCGGTGACTGGCGCCATAGTCGATCTGGACCAGGTGGAAGCCGTCGAGACCCGCATGATCGGATATCATGAGGACATCGACGAGCAGAACAACTTCGCGTTCCTGTTGCGTCAGACGCTCCAGCACCAGATGCAGGACGACCTGGCATGGGACAAAGATGGTCGGGTGTTTTATGTCAGGGCGCTTGAAGACAGCCAGCCTCGCACGTTCCATTATCAGTCCGCCAAGGTGAAGACGAAGGCCGACGTGGTGAACGTCATCATGAGCACCAAGGTGAAAGACAAGGTCGGCTTCGTGCGGCATCACGCCTTTGCACCCAAATTCGAGTGCATGATGGATCAGTGGTTCTTGATGGTCAGCCCGACCTACCACTTCACGACAAACGGCTACTATCGCCATCCATTCCCCGACGCGTTGCTGTCGGGGAAGAAGCGTTTGGAAAATAATGCGGCGATACGGGGGCAGGTGATCATGTGGCATCGTTTCCTCACAAAGAATGAGGAAGGTGGCACCGATCTGTTCGCCGAGCCTGTCGGGCCAGCAGTGGTGTTGCGCTTTGATCCACCCCCGGAGATCGAACTGCCAACGACCGTACCGGATGATGTCTGGGGACGGCGGCCGGCCGCAGAGCAAGATGATGGTGAGACGTCGGGGTCATTGTTCGATGAAGTTTGAATGTCGGATATTCGACGAGCCGCTGCTCGAGTTCGGCGACCAGCATAGCCATCAGGATCCTCGCCTCGGCCTAACCGACGCTGGTCCTTTACAGGCTCCGTTGGGCGATAAAATTCGCGTAGGTGTCGTAGGCGATGCCAAGACCGTCGAGGGCTCTAAGCAGTTCTTGGTGGCGGCGGCTAGCGGCTTTGCGTCGAAGGCGGAAAGCCATCCAAACATGAATCCCCATTTTCCGGGCCTTCATAACAACAACCCTTTCCGCTGTGGCTTTGAAATTGACGATGACGCTTGCAGCACGCTGACTAGAGCGCAGATCGATCGCATCCTGAAAGAGCCTCATCACGGCAAAGCCGTTGAGATGGCAGTTGATGCCATCATGGATAGTCTCCAGGCGATCGATGACAGCGGAAATCGACCTGATGTCGCATTAGTTGCGCTTCCGGTTGCCCTCATTGAGCGGGTCTGGAACGCCAAAACGGATGCCGATGGGACCACAGAGCAAGAAGATGCGGGCGGCTCTGATGCTCCTAATTTCCGGGGCCTGCTCAAGGCCAAGGCGATGCCGCTCAACTTCCCGATCCAGATCATCTGGGAAGACGTCATTGACGAGAAGGCCAAGATCCCTCGGAAGGTGAAGGTCAGCAGCGATCGGAAGATCCAGGATCAGGCCGGGCGGACCTGGAACCTGCTAACCACCCTCTACTACAAGGGAACGGGGCGTATCCCGTGGCGTCGTTTGCCGAAGGAAGGCGAGTTTCGCGCCTGTTACATCGGGGTCAGCTTTTACCGGGATGTCAGCGGCCAACAGCTTTGGACCAGTGCGGCTCAGATGTTCGACGAACGTGGCCGTGGGTTCATTTTGAAGGGCAAGCGGGCACAGACGGAGACGCGAGGCCGGCATCCTTACATGACCGAAAGCGACGCCTATGATCTGGTGAAGGGCGCGCTCAAAGCCTATCGCGACCATCACAAGCATCCGCCAGCGCGGGTGATCATTCTGAAAACATCGCGCTTTCGGGCTGAAGAGGCCGATGGCATCCTTCGCGCGCTCGACGAAGCAGAAACCGAGTTTCGCGATCTTGTCTGGGTCCAAGAGTCGTATGACGCCAAAATCCTAAGAGATGGCGATTATCCGGTTCTGCGAGGTACGTTCGTCGAGCTGGACGGCAAAGGGTTACTCTACACGAACGGCAGCATCCCGTATTACGGCACATATCCAGGCCTGTATGTGCCGCGGCCGCTGCTCCTATGTCCTCATCCTAGCAGCGACAGCACAGTGGCACAGATTGCTGAAGAGGTCTTTTCGCTGACCAAGATCAACTGGAATTCAACCCAGATGAATCAGCGTCTACCGGTCCCCATTCGCGCTGCTCGTAAGGTCGGCGAGGTGCTGAAGTATCTGGAGGAGGGGCAGTCGGTTAGCGCTGACTATCGACGGTACATCTGATTTGGCGTTCAGGTGAGAGGCGCCGATCGTATGTTGTCATAAATTTATCCCACATTTTCTCGAATCGTAAAAATGTGGGATAAATTGCGATATTCCTGTCGGTTATGCCACTGTCGCGACTTCGACGGTAAGGTGCTGGAGCTCATGAACGGGCACCAGGCGCCGCCGGATTTCCGTCGCATCTACACCCGGATGGGCAGCGACGCCGACGATCGCTGAGTGGGCTTCGGGGCCGACCTTCCAGACGTGCAGATCCGTGATCCGGGCATCGCCTGTCGTTTCGACCAACTCGCGGACTTCATCGGCTACGTGGCGATCTGTGCGGTCCAGGAGAATGGCGGCCGTGTCGCGCATCAGCGACCATGACCAGCGCGCAATCACGATGGCGCCGACGATGCCCATGATTGGATCCATCCACACCCAGCCCAGATAGCGGCCGGCCAACAGAGCTGCGATTGCCAGCACCGATGTCAGGGCATCAGCGAGAACATGCATATAGGCGGAACGCAGGTTGTTGTCGCCACCATGGCTGTGGCCATGCGAATGCCCATGATCGTGGTGGTGGTGATGACCATGGTTGTGTCCATGACCACCAGATAGGAGGAAGGCCGACGCTATGTTCACGAGCAGCCCGAGGATTGCGATCCATGTGGCCTCCGCGAAGGCGACGTTGATAGGCTCAAACAGCCGCATGACGGACTCGACGCCGATAGCGAGGGCTATGATGCCCAGGACGAGGGCCGATGCGAATCCAGCGAGATCGCCGATCTTCCCGGTGCCGAAGCTGAAGTCGCCGTTATGAGCATGGCGTTTCGCATAGGCATAAGCCGCGGCCGCAACACCAAGCGCTCCGGCATGGGTGGCCATATGGAAGCCGTCAGCCAGTAGGGCCATCGATCCAGTAGTGTAACCAGCGACAATCTCTGCCACCATCATGAGGGCGGTGAGCACCACGACCCAGAGTGTCCGGCGGGCATTGTCGTCATGGCTGGCGGCCAGGAACATATGTTCGTGCGTCAGGTGGCCGGTGTCGGCCAGCACGGCGGTCTTGGTGCTCACTTGCTGTACCTCCGGATGATCGTGACGAGGTCCTCTGCGCCTTGCTGGCGTTCTTCGGGCGACAGACCGTCGCGCGCGACATGGGCCTCCAGATGTTCGACGATGATCTCATCGAGAAGCCCATTCACGGCTCCGCGAACGGCTGCGACCAGATGGAGGACTTCGGTGCAATTCGCGTTGCCGCCAAGCGCGCGTTCTACTGCGCCAACCTGGCCCGCGATGCGCTTGATTCGCCCGAGCAACGCGTCTCGGTTCTCATTGATGTGGGCCATTTTTCCCTCGGTAGCCTCAGTGTCACGCAGCAAATTGCTGCTGGTAGGACGATGCGTTATAGGGTAGGTGGGTAGGGTATGCAATCAAATTCAATGGAATGATCTGTGCGCTCGCCTTGCATTGTCAAACGGCGTTCAAAAGGGACCCCCGATCGGCGTCGAAGAGGGACCCCCTTTTCAGATAATATGATGCTGGTTTGTTGAAGATGGCCTTGCGCTGCGTGCGGCGGAGGGCGGGCGTAGCCCGACCGGAGGCGCGCGCAGCGCAAGATAGATTTTTGAAGGCGCCGAAGGTGGCTGTCAGCTGCGGTTTTTGAAGCGCCAGCTGTCGTTGCCCGTCTCGACGATATCGCAGTGGTGGGTGACGCGGTCGAGCAGCGCCGTGGTCATCTTGGGATCGCCGAACACGGTCGGCCATTCGCCGAAGGCGAGGTTCGTGGTGATGATGACGCTGGTCCGCTCATAAAGCTTGC
Source organism: Sphingobium sp. KKT206 (assembly GCF_055640555.1). NCBI lineage: Bacteria > Pseudomonadati > Pseudomonadota > Alphaproteobacteria > Sphingomonadales > Sphingobiaceae > Sphingobium > Sphingobium sp. KKT206. The sequence goes on along the minus strand of NZ_CM145764.1, from coordinate 2,060,784 downwards.
TGATGAGGTGGAACAGCAACTGCCCTCCCGAGCGGGCGAACGGCAGATAACCGAGCTCGTCGAGAACGATCAGGTCGAGCCGCGACAGCTGCGCCGCCAGGGTCCCGCCTTTGCCGATCCGGGTCTCCTCTTCGAGGCGTGTCACCAGATCGACGGTGTTGAAGTAGCGGGCGCGAGCGCCCCTTCGCACGACATTGGCGGTGATCGCGATGGCGAGGTGGGTCTTGCCTGTCCCCGTGCCGCCGACCAGCACGATATTGCGGCGAGGCGGGAGGAAGGAGCCATCGTGAAGGGAGCGGATCATCTCCTCATTGATCGGTGTGCCCTCGAAGCTGAACCGCTCCAGGTCCTTCACCACGGGCAGCCTCGCAGCCGTCATCCGATAGCGGATGGAGGCTGCATCCCGGTGGGTCGCCTCAGCACGGAGCAGGTCGGTCAGTATCTCCATGGTGGTGCGCTTGCGCTGGAGGCCGGTGGTGACCGCCTCGTCGAACGCCGCCGCCATGCCCTTGAGTCCGAGGCCGCGCATCGTGTCGATCATATCATGCCGCTGCATCATAGCCTCGCAGCAGATCATAGCGGGCACAGTCGGCGAGCGGAGGATGCTGCAGCATCCGGTCTTCCGAAGTGACGATGCTGTGGGGTGTCGCCGGCTCGCGGCGCCGGGAGAGGATGTTGAGGATCAGCTCGTCGCTGGCCGTTCCGTTCGCCAACGCTTCGCGCACGGCAGCCTCTACCGGCTCCAGGCCATCGGTGAGCACCGCCGAGAGGACCCGCACGAACCTGCGATCGGCCTCGTCCCCGGTGCCGAGCCTTCGCCGTAATCGGTGCAGGGCGGGCGGCAGATCCCAGTCCTGGAACGGTGCGCCGTTACGCAGCGCGCCGGGCTTGTGCGCGAGGACCGGCAGATAATGCCAGGGATCGTATATCGTGCGGTTCCGACCGAAGTGGCGCTCATGCTCCCCGACGATCGCATCGCCGCAGCGTATGACGATGCGATCGGCATAGGAGCGCACCTGAACGGTCCGGCGTGCGGCCGTCGACATGACCGAGTAGCGGTTGCGATCGAAGCTGATGAGGCAGGTGCCGGTGACGGCATGCTCGCTCTCATGGAAGCCGTCGAACGGTGCCAGGATCGGCTGCAGGGCCGGTCGCTCCATATCCAGCGCCTCGGCGACGGTAATATCCCCGCGTTCGGGATGGGCATGATGCTCGGCCCAGCGCCGGCACTCGGCCTCCAGCCACCCGTTGAGCTCGGCCAGGCTGGCGAACCGGAGCCGCGGCTGGAAGAAGCGGCCTCGGATTGTCTGGACCTGCTGCTCGACCTGGCCCTTCTCCCATCCCGCCGCCGGCGAGCAGGCGGTCGGCTCGACCATGTAATGATCGGTCATGATCAGGAAGCGGCGGTTGAACACACGCTCCTTGCCGGTGAACACGGCCGTCACCGCCGTCTTCATATTATCGTAGATACCGCGTCGCGGCACACCGCCGAAGAACGCGAACGCCCGGGCATGGGCATCGAACAGCATCTCCTGGCCCTCGCGCGGATAGGCCCGGACATAGGGTGCGCGCGAGTCGCAGAGACGCATATGCGCCACCTTCACCCGCATCGGCTTGCCGGCGATCTCCACATCCTCGTGGCTCCAGTCGAACTGGTAGGCCTCACCCGGCTGGAAGGTCATCGGGATGAACGCCGGTGCGCCTTCGCCAGCATCCTTCCGCCGCGCAGCACGCCAGCGCGCCGCATAGCGGCGCACCGCATCATAGGATCCATCGAACCCCTCGCGCACCAGCAGGTCATGGATACGCGTCATCCGTAGCCGATCGCGGCGGCCGCGACCTTCGTTCTCCTCAAGCAGCGCATCGAGACGATCCTGATAAGGACCGATCCGCGGCAGCGGCTGGACTTTGCGCTGATAGTTGAACGCCGCCTCCGGCGACCGGATCGCTTTGCGGACGACCTTCCGCGACAAACGAAGGTCACGAGCGATCGCCTTGATCGCCTTACCCGCTGCATGCTCACGCCGAATCCGAACCACTGTCTCCACGATCAACATCCCGTTCTCGCCAACTGATCAAAACCAGTCGGCCGACTAAATCCCCGGGATGAAGGGGTCCTTTTTGCACGCCGATCACCCCACGAAGGGGGTGCCTATTGCACGCTGATCCTCACCTTGCATTGACCTTTGTGGTTTTGACGCCTCGTCCGGCTGGTGCCGTGGTTGTGGTCGTTCTCGTGAGGAAGTGCGTCGTTGGCGCAATCTGCGCCCGGGCGAGGCGCGTAAGGTTGCGGCGGACTTGCCACAGCGCCTGTCCAAGCTGCGCGCAAAGAGCCTGACGAATGATTCGCACCGACGACTGACCAACTTCTCGGCTGATGTCGTCAGTGCGATGGGTGGCAAGCTGAAGCTGTTAGCCAGGCGCGACCTTTAACTGATGATCGTCTCCGTATCGAATGCGGCAGGAATAGCCATGGCCGCACTCAGCGTGCATCTGTGACACGGCGGCTTTGGTCAGCCGCTGTGTCTGGCCGCTATCTTCGATTTCGATCCGTTCGACCGATTGGAAATCGAATGGCGCAACAGGGACGTTTTCCCGACCCTGTTTGATGAGCACCCCATAGTGCGATGTGCCTTTGAAATAGGTCACACGGATGTCGTGGGAGCTTTCATTCTTCCATCTGGGGTGGACCGGCCCACAGGCGGACAGGGAGAGGGCCAAGGCGGTCAGTAAGATCGTCGGTCTCATGATTTCTTCTTATTCGCTAGAACCGCGCATAATAAAAAGCCCGGCCTAACGGGGCGTGAACAGCGATGTCCTGAAGGCGATCGAGCGGCGTTCGGAGTTGCTCCGACGCTTGCTCGCGTATTCATCTTGCATGGGATATTATTGGCACCGAAGCAGGAATGTCGCTGGCGGGCTGCACATTTCTAAAATGAACCTGGATCCACGGAAGGGATGGAGCGGCATGATCATCACCCTCTCTGACCTTTTAACGGGAATCCGAGAGCGCAAGGCTGCCTTGGGTATCATCGATACCCCAGAGCGTACCGATGCCATGCGCAATAGCGGATCGCGTCGAACAGCGCGCAAGCGTGCTATGTTGGCCCGGATCGAGGAGCGCTCACGCGACGCGGGCGTCGTCTAGGCTGACCAAGCGCCTTGTTTCATGATCTTGGCGAAGCTCATGCGGCAGTAGCCAGCATCATGTATCGTCGGCAAACCGACCTTCCGCGCCCATTTTTGTGCTGACTGGGGAGGCAATCCCATCCTGTAGCCGATCTCGACCGATCCTATGATCTCTGCGGCGGTCTGAAGAACATCCACCGCGAGATATGCTTTACCGTGGCGACGTATGCGGCCGGTGGCGACGAATTTGAGAAACCGATTGGTGGCCAGGTTGAGTATCTCGCTGGCATCGGCGCCTGATAGCTCATCCTCGACATGGGCACCGGGCAACGGGTTTTCCAACATCCGCAAAGTGTCGATGAGTTCGGCCGGGATTAGTATCTGGTGGGACAGGTCCGTCGCCTCGGGGGCCAGACCAAATCGACCATCCGGCCCCAGAAGCCAGGCGAAGATGCCGGCCCAGGGCTTGGCGCGACCGCCAATAGCTCGTGCTGCGATTTGCAGCGGAACGCCGTCAATCATAGCGGGATCGGCTTTGGCTTGGATCTTTGCCTCGAATGCCGCCCAGGCCTGCGTGGTGGTATTGCGGACGCCATATCGCGCCTCCCAGTACGGGTGGGTCAGCGGGGCGAGCAATCCAGATTGCATCAACTGCGCTATGGCATAGCGGGGCAACTGAGTTGACTGCGACACGGCGGTCAAAGGCAGACGGTCGGGCTTGGTACGTGCCAGTTTCTCGATTTCTTCGGGATCATGGAACGGTCTAACCACGCCATGAACTCGCACGTCGGTTAGCTTGAAGACGCCGGCGGCTCGCAGCTTTGCGATGATGGTATCCGTCTCGCGCAGCACACGCACGGCTGATTTGGCGGAGATCAGTCCAATTATTTCATTCCCCTCGTCGGCCGACGGGAGGTTGGTCAGATCGGGGCTCTGACTGAGATCGGCTTGCTCTTGCTGGAGGCCATGTAGAAACATCGCGAATAGGGCTTTGACGCGGGGCGAGGAGCGGCCGATCCGGGCTTGCTTGACGGCGTGCCCCAGCTTGTTCGACCAGTTGCCCCCTTCGCCTGGAGTTGGAAGTAGATCGGCTGGAACGATGGGCCATTGGCGCAGCAGCGTTACAGCGTCGTGAAGCGCGCTGATGACCGCCATGGTAAGGTCAGGATTGGTCAGCCATTTTCCGCGCAGTTGGACGTTTAGCCAGGGGGAGAGCTTCACGGCCAAGTCGGCAATGTCGTGCGGCTCCAAGCTCGAAATCGGGTCAGGAAGCTGTGATCGCGAAGCGGCACGTACATCGGGATCATGGCTGAAGAGGCCAGCATAGATGCCCAAATTGCCGCGCATTTCGTGAGGGATGAACTCGGCTTGTCCCTCTCGGAGATCCGCGCTGCAGACATCTTGGTCGCAGGTGGCAATGCCGTTGGCGTAGCGCCATCGCTGGGTGGCGCCGCATTCGTGACACTCACTGCGCAAGACCTGAAAGGTTTCCGGGCAGAATGGGACGGAGGCTAACTGCCAAATCGCACGATGATGAGCCGATAGGGCAAGGCTGGCCGGTGCATATCGGCGGATGGTGGTTCTCAGTTCGCTCTGCCACGCGCGTCCACCAAACCAATGTATGATCGCGCTGCCTTCTTCTGGACCGTGGGCATGGTGCAGTAATTGGAGGTACGGCACCACCAGAATGTCAGCCAGCGCCGGTAGCTGTTCGGCGTTGGTTGTGGCCGCCGTCGGCTTGTTGTCGTAAACCCAGCCAGCCTCGGACAACAGCGTTCCCGTCCGTGGATACCCGTTCTCGGCAGTCACACGGGCGACAAGGCCCATGAGACTTTCGCCAGCGATCGGCGCGAGCGGGTATTTCACTTGGCTCAAGCTTCGATCTCCACGAACGGGTTATAGTCGATGAAGCTATGGGCAATTGCCCAGCTGTTCACCGCCAGGGCGAGATCGTTGCGGGTAATGGCATGTCGACCATCACGCACGACGTTTATGGCCGCCGTTTCTACGATGCGGCACGTGCGGCCGATGATCCCGCTGCTTGCGAGGCAAAGGGGGCGGGCGATGTCTTCTTCGACTAGGCCGCTGGCAACCTTCATGATCTTCTTGTCGACCATGGCGGTATCGAGGTCTTCGATGAAGTCCAGGAACAGATCCCGATCGTCATCCGCCCACCAATCAAGGGGAGGAAGCGTGAGGGGAGGGAAGAGCCGGCCGTTCAACTCGTGGCTGGACTGGAACAGCTTGTCCGCGTCGTGGGTGCCGAAAAAGGCGATAGGAACAAGGCCAGAATCAAGGAACGTCTTCAGGCTATCCGTGACATGGGTTGCGGCCGATGACCGGCGCGACAGATGTTGGATTTCATCGATGACGAGCAACTGCACGTTATCCCGTTTGATGGCTTGCACGGCGCGCTTGTGCAGGTTGGGTTCGGTGCCGCGGTCATAAAAGGGGTCGTCCAGGGCCTGCAGGATGGAAGAGAATAGCGACCTGGCGGTGCCAGTGCTCATGAGCTTGACGATCAGGACGGGCCGGCTGCCTTCGGGAAGTTCGCCCAGGCGTTCGATGCCGTCCCGGAAATGTTCGGCTGCTGTCGTTTTGCCGGAACCGCTTTCAGCCAGGAGGGTGATGCCATATTGCCGCTCGCCACGGGTGGCGATGCCAGAGCGCCGGACCTCATCCAACCCAGCAATGATGGCCTCTTGGCGAGGATGAACAATCTTGATCTGGCGGAATGCGCTGCGGGCATCTGCCACGCGTTGAGAGCGGGCAGCGGCTTCATTCGGCCGTACAACGGGCGGGTTTGGAGTGGTGGTAGTCATGAGTTGCCTTTCGGGTAGGGGTTAGAAATAGCTGCTGTCGTTCGAGCGCTTTTTGCGTTCACGGCGTGGTTCGGGGTCGGTGGTCGATGCGTCCGGGGTGGGTGGCGGCGCAGGAGCACGCCGGTCGCGCTCTGGCATGTCCTCTGGCGTCGCCTCTCGGGCATTGGCAGCTTTCGCCTTCTGCCGGTTGCTCCGCCGTTTAGATGCGGTAGGGGCAGCTTTCTGTGGAGCGGGGCGACGAGACAGGGTGTCGGCATCGTGCATCTCGTGCTCGATCACGTCTGCATAGATGATCGGGATATCGACCGGCTCGGGGCGCTCGCGCTGCAGGCTGGCGAGTTCACCGGTGATGCTGCGGATGCGCTTGTTTTCGTACAGCTTGGCCAGAAGCTTGCGTTCACGCTCCTTGGCTTCGGGCGTCAGCTGGTCGATGGCGTCGAGAAGCTCGGCGCGGCAGGCGTCACGCCATTCCCGTGAGTTGAAGTCGGCGGCTTCCGCTTTGGCCTTCTCACGGATCTGTTCGTGCATCCACAGGCTGATCGGCTCATCGCTATAGCCGGCCGTTTGGCAGTACAACTCGACGTCCTGATTGGTTTTGCGGTTGATCACCCAAATCTTGCGCAGATCGTATGGGTCATAGCGGAACGACACCGTTGCAGTGGCATTCTTCAGGCGCTGACGCTTGCCTTCCAAAGGGACAAGATCGGCGAGCAGGTCAGGCACGGCTTTGAAATCGCCGAAGCGCAGGCCATTCCACTCGATGCCAGCGTGGGTCAGCCGGTGCGAATTGATCTTGGGGAGGAGGGCCTTCTCGAAGATGCGAGGGTCACGCGGTAGAACGATCCCGTACTGGGCGGTGCCCTGTTTCCAACAGAGCAGAGGCTGTTTCTCGTTCAGGCCGCCATGCGGGGTCGTGTGATAGACCGCGATGGCGAACATGATGAGCGTCTCGAGCTCGTCGAGCGTCAACACGGCATCCACGGCGGGGTCGTAATCATACTCGCGGGAGAGGGCGATCGGCAGATGGGCGCCGGCCACCTTCGATGACACGTAATTGTGGATGGTGAGGAAGATGCGCTCAACAAGGGCTCGTTCGCGCGGCTTTTTACGACCACTGATGCGGACCGTTGCACCGGTCGCCTTGCTCATGCTCTCCATGTCGTGGCTGCGGAATTCCATGCCGCCATCCACATGATATGTGCTGCACAGGCCGCAGACGTCCTGGGCTTCAGGGTGCTTGTTCTTGATGATCGGCGGTACGATCTTGGGCAGAACAGACCGGCGAAGCAACTCCGACACGGTGGCGTATGATGGAGCATTGAAGGACAGCATGTGCGAGAGCACGACCCTGCTGAACCCATCAACAAGTGCGGAGAAAGTGGGGCGGCCCAGGATGATGGCGCGTTCCACGTCGATGACGAGGAGAGCGGGTATGGGTGTGTGATCCATAAGCCCGAATTCCAGAGGACGCTCCGCCTCATGGCCTTTCCCTGCGCCACGCCACCGAGAGTAGGCCGCCTGCTTGCCGTGGCGGGCCGCAACCGTCTGTTCGCACTCCAGCTTTTTGATATCGCGATATGTGGTGCTCATGCTCACCGGGAGGAGCGGCTCTGTAGGCATCTCGTATTCGAGCGAAGTGCCATCGTTGACGCGGCTAATCTCGGCGTTGGTCAGCACATTGATATCGGTGACGCTCTTCTTCGACACATAGTAGGTCAAAGCCAGGCGCTGGCGGATTTCCATGCGGATGCCATCTTCATCATAGCAATGGTGCCCCTGGGCGCTTGTGGCCTCACGAGCATCGCGGTCGCCGACTTTACCGCGCTCCCGCATCCAGCGTTTCACGGTGTGCGGATTGGGTGCCTCGCCATATTTGGCGTGCAACTCGGGGGTCCAGTGCTCGGCAAATCCTGCAGAGATTGCCTTCACGCCGGTCATTACGCCGTTCCGGTCGAGCAGCCGTAACGTTGCCAGCCGAAGTGCGCTTTCGGGATCGAGCTCCTCACATTCGGCGGGCGTGAGATGTGATTCAGCGATCTTGTTCTTGGCCGGCGACTGCCCACGGTCTGCCATCTGGAAGAATTGACCGTTCTGAAGCAGCTCTCGAAAGCGCTCCTGGTCCATTGGACGGACGACGCCGGCGTCATCGAGATATTCGACGGGCTTGCCTGTGGCAGCATGTTCGAAGTTCAGGCGGGTGCCATATCCGTGTGATGTAAAAACACAGGGTTGACCTTCGATACTGTATAGCTGATTGCGTTTGAGCTTATAGGGGAAGTAATTCACGTATCTCTCCCGAGATTTGGGCATTCTGAGGGCGCGCAAAATCCATCAGCAGTAGATATTTCTACGCTGCGAATGGCATTGCTTCTGTTGTGATGGGTGCCTGCGGGTTCGTCAGGTAGTTATGATTTCACTCTAGGTCATGGTTGAATCCTTCCTGGGGTATTTGATCTATGATCAGATGAAGCTGACAGGCATCTCATCGATGAAAGGCTGCGTGAGATCGATCGACACGATGCGCCTCACCAGCATGGCGAAAGTGATTGCCCGCCCTTGGACAAAATTTCCGGGCGCCATCAGCTCAGCGAATTCGCCCAACTGCATGTCATCGCCTTTGCTGCGGAGGCTTTCGACGAGCCGCTTCTGCGACGATGAGATGGCCGTGCGGCGCATCGAGCTGGCGAGGCGTACGTTGAAGCGGTGGCGGCTATTCTCGAAAATTTCGGAACCGAAGGTGATACGGAATTCGTGGCCTACCCGGCGGCAAATCTCTGCGACGCCGGCAAGCTTCAGCCGATATTCCGGATCTCGGAGGTCTGCATCGTCGCCTTTGACCTCGACAACCGCCAGGCGGCCATCGGCGTCCAATATGTCGACGTCGCTTGTGTACCGCTCCTTCTTCCTCAGGATGAATTCGAAGCGGCGAGCCTCTGATTGGTAGTGGACGACATTGGGGTCCGTCTCGCACCGCTCGATCAGTGCAAGCTGATGCAGGCTCTCATAATGCTGTGTGCGGCCGACCTTCACGGAAGGGTACCAGCCACTCGCATGGTGCGTTCCGCCAGAGACTGTTCGGAGCGATCCATTGTCGTTGGCGACCACAATGCGAGCCATGGTGTTGACCAGGCTGTTGTGCTTCCTCAGCAAGGTTTCGGCGCGCAACCGGCCAGCGGAAGGTTCGTATGACGGGTTGCGCAGCATGAGGTTGATAGCGGCGCGAACGTCGATCTCAGCCAGTTCTTCATATGCGTCAGTCATGCCAGAACGTCCAACCGCGACGGTTGCTGTTGGGCCATTTGGAGCGAGAACGACTCCACGTCTTAACGCGCTGCTGTCGTTCAAAATGTCGAATGATCTCGATCAGATACTCTGTATAAACGATTGAAACGAGGTTGTTTTGATCTGCACTTCGCGGTTTAGTCGTCATCGCACTGTCTCCATGTTGGTCACGATACTGTGCATTTAGGAACGCTAAAATGACCGTGATGGCAACAGGAATGTGGTTTCAACTGCACAGTATCGTGACCAACTCACTTGACGATGCGTGCCTTACTGTTCTAATAAGTCATGGATGAACAGTAAGAAAAACGGCACGCGCGACGTTGGTTCGGACCGGTCGGCCCTCGAAACTGACGAGGAGTTGGTCAAACGGCATGCCGCTTCAGGCTTTTCTGGCGAATCAGAGTACGCCCTGTTCCTGTCTCTGGATGATTCTAAGCGGGAGGCGGTGATCGCCAGACTGAGGACGATGGACCTCTATCTTCGCGACGATGACCCCATGCCCGTGGGCGACGCGTGCAGCGCGCTCGATATGGAGCAGCGCAATTTTTACCGACTGCTGAAGAAGCTGAAGGATCTGGGCCCAACACGAGGTCTGTCACCGAGCTTCCGGGTGAAGGCTGTCGCGGCACCAGCACAGAAAGGCTTCGCACCCGTTGCCGAGCGTGCGCTGCGCTGGAAACTGCAGCATGAGCCCGCGGCTTCGCCCGCGTCGATCATACGCTGGATATTTGAATCCTGCGCGGACGCGGGCGAGGCGCCTCCGTCCGCATCCTCGATCCAGCGACGCATAAAGGTACTCCGCCGGGAAGGTGTCGCAGAGCCGGCGGCTGGGGCTGCTGGTCTTCAGATCCTGGTGGACCAGACCGCAGTCGATGTGATGGTTCAGATCAACGGCCGGGTGGAATTGGCTACGGCGACGTTCATTCTTGATACGGGCTCAAGGATGATCCTTGGATTGGGGGTGGGCGATCCGCTAATTCCGGAAGACGGGCTCATGCGCGCTACCCGCAATATGGACGACGACCTCATGCGCCATCTGGTGCAACATACGCAGGTGCATTTTGATCGAGTGGAGTCGATCGACTTTATCGCGCCTCCAGGAGGAGCGCGGCAGAGCAAGCAGTTACAGAAGCGCTTTCGGGTCTTCAACCGCCGAGTGTCGTTCGACATCCATGCAGGCGGGAAGTGGCGTCACGGCACGCAGCTGGTCCGCTACCTGGGCGACACGCTGGGGCCGTATCAGTTCAAACCGCGATTTACGGAGGAGGGGGCTCCTCTCAGCAACTCGATCAGCGAGGGGATTGAGCAAGAGGTTCTCGAGCGGGCGCTGCTCGTGGAGGCGATGCGCTGGAACGAAAGCCAGTGGCAGCAGGCGGAGCCGACGGTCGAGAAGTCTCAGCGTATGCGTGAAGAGCGTGCGAGTGCGATAACTGCCCTTTTCCGCGATGTGGTGATGCGGCCGGAGTTCTAGTCGGAACCAAGCAACACGATCGTTGCGATGTTATGAGATGTCGATTTCCACCAGATACGCCGGAACAGTGCGTTTCAACGTTTCATAGCAAGGCCCAACCTTATAGGCTGTCACGTCAGCAATGTGGGTTTCGCGGGTTAAGGTCAGCTGTGCGCCGGTGGCGAAAACGACTTCCTTCTCGTTGCCGTGGTCTCCATCCCTACTGTAAGCGTAGGCTTTGGTTTGTGGCTGGATGACGTGGACGACCATCAGGTCCATCCGGCCAGCGTCATAAGCTTTGCTTTTCCACTCTGCATTCTTGCGTGCCACTTGCGGGCAGAAGGATGTGGAGAATGGGCGGGTTGTCGTGAAAGTTTGTACGCCGAGCGGCCATAAGCCACCGTGGAACAAGAATTGTCCATTTGGCATCGTCACCCCGATAGCTTTGATCGCGCTATCCGCCGCAGATAAGTCGGCCTCTGAGAACTCAGCCTGATAAGCACTTAGGGCTTGAGGCACGTTTGACGGCATCAGGTTGCGGAGATCGCGATATTCAGAGCTTGCTGACAGCGCTTTGTCTATGTGACGCTCGAGCGCGTTATCTGCACCCTCACGAAGCATGCGCGCCGCGGCCTGGACATGGTTCGAGACTTCCTCAAGCAGCTTGTCTTTCGTGGTGAAGGATTCGGCTAACGAATAACCCTTTTGGCAAAGGGATAGCGCTTCTTCATCGGTGGACTGGCGGTAACTCCATGCTTCGTATGGGGTGGAAAATACGTTCACAACCCGAGCGATCTGATTCATTTGGCTTGGTCATCCACCCTGTGAGGTTTTCTTAAAGCGATCAGCCCTCAGGCTTCAGAAAGCTCTATGAGGAGCACTTCCGCGTCTCCGACGCCGACTATGGTTATGACTTCAACATCGTTGATGAGAATTCCGTCGTTGCGGTTGGCGACAACATCACCGACCTGAACAGCGCCGGTGAGCGGCACGACATAGCCGAAATTGCCTGCTTCAAATCGGTAATCCGCAGTGCCACTGTCGGTCAGCACAATGCGCGAGAGGCGGGCATTGGCTCGCATTGGCAGTGAATTGCCTTCATTGTCGAACCCGCTGGCCAATGTAACGAACTGCCCCGGCTCACCATCATCAGCGAACCCATTCGTGAAGGAAAATGGCTCGCCAGCCTGATGGTTGGGCATCAGCCAGATCTGGACAAATTCGACTGGTTCAGCTTCGTCTGGATTGCCGCGCCTGATAAAGACACCAGTTCCAGCTGACATGATCTGACAATTGCCTGCCTGGAGCATCCCGACATTGCCCAGGTTATCTTCGTGATAGAGGAACCCACTGGTGACGTAGGTCAGTATCTCGGTATCGGCATGCGGAGTTTGCGGCAGGGCAGCGCGGGGAGAGATCGTCTCGTGGTTCCACATGATCATATCGCCCCACTGCATCGGATGTCCGCCGCAGCTCTCAGGCCCGAAATGCTGAAGGCTTTGGAAATGATCCAAACGGAAGCTGCCGAAGTCGCGGGAGGGGCGTAAGGTGATCATCAGGGTTCCAGTGCGAATATGAATGGCTAAAGCGGGTTTGAAAAAAACCAAACTGGCTTTGGACAGGCAGTTGCTATGCAAACGCGCTGCATTTCCGGGTGGACGCGCAGCTAGACGCTGGCGTTGGGCAAAACCTTGCCCACCCTGCGACCCAAAGCGGCCGCATGCGCGGAGAGACCGCGCGCAAGGATGTTGATTGCGTTGTTGGTGCCTCGTGGGACATCGGCGCCGCAGGCACAGATGTGCCGGTCAGCATCGTTACTTTCAGAGGTTGGTGATCCGCATGCATTGCACGTTTGCGTAATGTGTCTCGGATCGACAACGACGACTTTGCCACCAGCTTTTTCAGCTTTGTAGCGGATCATCTCAAGAAGGCGCTTTGGTCTTGGCTCGGCCAACACCTGACCGTTTTCTCGTATCGCGATTGCGCCAACGCCGTCTGATGGGCGTCGTGTGCGTGTTGGTCGGGGAAATTGTTTGAGCGCGAGATCTTCGACCACGATCGTTTCAAATCGATTAGTGATCGCCGCCGAGATCTGATGCAGCCGCGTGGAACGGAGGTTTATCACCCGTTGACTGGCGCGGTCTTGGCGTTCGCGCAGCTTTTTACTTCGGCGGGAGTCTTTCTGGCATCTTGCCAGTGCCCGGTAGGCCCGACGCAACGCGGAACTCTGAGTGGTCTTACGGGGTGTGTCGTCGAAGAGAGAGCTATCTGACAGCGATGCTAGTTGCTCTATGCCGAGATCGAGGCCGCATGCGCTACCGGGTTTCTTATGCTCTTGATCGCCGACTTTGCAATCAATCAGGATGGCAACATGCCATTGGCGGGCTCTGCGGGTGAAGGTGAGTCTGGCGAGGCGAGCGTCAGCCGGCAAAGGGCGATGCATGCGCATGCGCAATTTCCCGACGATGCCATCGACCGTTAGGTAGCCGTCGGCAATAACACATCCTCGTACGCCGTGGACGCCAAAACTGCGCCAACGCTCTTCGGAGCGGAAGCGCGGGAACCCGGCGTTGGGGTTGGCCGTCAGGCGATCGCGATACCTCGTCATTGCGGTATCGACGCAGCGCAAGGTCCAGTTGTTAATGCCCCAGGGCAGGGCAGTATGCTGGCGGTTGGCCATTCTATACGCAGGGAGAGACTTGGTATCGTCTTCGTATGTGAGATGGACGCCGCGCTGAAAGGCTGCACGCCGATTTTGGAGCGCGTCGTTGTATAAATTTCGCTGCAGCTGCAGGATCGACGCCAGGCGCGCATGTTGCGCCCGGCTTGGCTCGATCGGAAATTTATACTGCAAGAACATGCGCTTGCATCGTATCCATCCGGCGGCGCCCGCCTTGTCGTGAGGTAGTGGACTGCTCTTAAGCATGCTCTCGAGAGTAGGCTTAGGAGCGGTTCATGGGGCACATAACGGTAATGACCGGGCCGGAACGGCGGCGGCGTTGGAGCGACGAGGAACGGCTGCAGATTTTGGCGGAAGCCTTTGCGCCGGGATCCAGCGTTTCGGCCGTGGCGCGACGGCACGACATTTCCACGGCGCGGATCTACACATGGCGCAGCAAGCTGCGACAACCGCCCGCCCTGACCGAGTTCGCCGAGGCGGTGGTAGACGATGGCACCCAGCAAGGCGGGCAACAGGCCGGGATGCCGGTGATCATCATCGATCTCGGCGCCAAGGGACGCGTGAACGTATCAGCTGCGGCATCACCTGCATTGGTGTCGGCGGCGCTGAAGGCCTTGCGATGATCCCAGCAGGCGCACGGGTGTGGATCGCAATGGGCCATACCGATATGCGTCGCGGCATGCAGAGCCTCGCGGCGATGGTACAGCAGAGTTTTTCGCGAGACCCATTTGCCGGCGATCTTTGGGTCTTTCGCGGGCGTAACGGGTCGCTGGTGAAGATAATCTGGCACGACGGTCTCGGGATGTCGCTTTATTCGAAGCGGTTGGAACGAGGGAAGTTTATTTGGCCCTCCGCGAAGGACGGCGTAGTGTCGCTGACGAGCTCACAGCTGGCCTGTTTGCTCGACGGCGTGGACTGGCGGAACCCGCAATATAGCTGGCGCCCGCAGAGCGCGGGATAGGCGCAGACTTTCTTCGTCGAGGCCGCATTTTCCGCTTTAACCGGGCGGTTTTCTATGATTCCATCCTGGTTGTGGACGCCGCCGTTTCGCCCCTGCCTGACGACATTGAAGTGCTCAAGGCGCTGGTCCGGCTCAGCACGCAACGCGCCGATGCGGCCGAACAGCGCGCCACCAGCGCCGAGGCCGAACTGGCCAATGCCCGTGCCCGGGAGAGCGCCACCGAGGCATTGATCTCGCACTACAAGTTGCAGATCGCCAAGCTCAGGCGCGAGCAATACGGCCCCAGCGCCGAACGCACCCGCCGGCTTCTTGCGCAGATGGAGTTTGAGCTCGAAGATTTGGAGGCCGACGCCGCCGAAGACGATCTGGCCGCCGAGACCGCCGCGACAAAGGCGACGAACGTCACCGCCTTCGAGCGCAAGAGGCCGGTCAGAAAGCCGTTCCCCGACCATTTGCCCCGCGACCGCGTCGTCGTTCCGGCGCCCTGTTCCTGTCCGGCCTGTGGCGGCATGCGCCTGTCGAAGCTGGGCGAGGATGTAACCGAGACGCTGGAGGTGATCCCGCGTACCTGGAAGGTCATCCAGACCGTACGCGAGAAGTTCTCCTGCCGTGACTGCGAGAAGATCACGCAGCCGCCCGCGCCATTCCATGTCGTGCCGCGTGGCTGGGCAGGCCCAAGCTTCCTCGCCATGCTGCTGTTCGAGAAGTATGGCCAGCACCAGCCTCTCAACCGCCAGGCGGAGCGGTTCACCCGCGAAGGCGTGCCGCTGAGCGTCTCCACGCTTGCCGATCAGGTCGGTGCAGCTTCCTTCGCCCTGATGCCCATCTTCCGATTGATCGAGGCCTATGTCTTTGCCGCCGAACGTGTGCATGGCGACGACACCACCGTGCCAGTCATGGCCAAGGGCAAGACCGATACCGGTCGATTATGGGATTATGTCCGGGATGACCGCCCATTCGGCGGCGCCGATCCGCCGGCGGTCGTTTTCTATTATTCGCGCGACCGGCGCGGCGAACATCCCCAGGCGCATCTCGCGTCCTGGTCCGGGATTCTGCAGGCAGATGCCTATGCGGGCTATTTCGAGCTGTACGCTCCCGACCGCCAGCCTGGTCTCATCCTGGAGGCAGGATGCTTTGCTCACGCGCGCAGGAAGTTCTTCGAACTTGCTGACGTCGAGGGCGCTGCGCGCAAGAAGAGCCGCGGCGAGCGGACTGGCCCCATCTATCCGATTGCGCTGGAGGCGGTGCAGAAGCTGGACGCCCTGTTCGACGTTGAGCGCGGTGTCAACGGCAAGACACCAGCGGAGCGGCTTGCCGCACGTCAGGAGTTGAGCGCGCCGCTGATCGCCGAACTGCACGACTGGTTGAACGCCCAACTCGCCAAGCTGTCGCGTAACCATGATCTCGCCAAGGCCATCAACTATATGCTCCGGCGCTGGGACGCCTTCACCCGCTTCCTCATCGATGGCAGGGTATGCCTCACGAACAACGCAGCGGAACGGGCGCTGCGCTGTGTGCCACTCGGGCGGAAAGCATGGCTATTTTGCGGCTCCGATCGCGGCGGTCAGCGCGCCGCCATCATGTTTTCACTCATTCAGAGCTGTCGCCTCAACGACGTCGATCCCCAGGCTTGGCTCGCTGACGTCCTCGCCCGCATCGCCGGTCATCCGGCTAATCGGCTTGGCGATCTACTCCCATGGAATTGGAAACCAACAGCGTTGAAGCTGGAGCCGTGATCTCATAGCATCACGGCATGGAATTTGGCCCGCAACCCGAACTGATTGAATCCTCTCTCTGCCGGTCCATCGAACAGGCGGGCATACGGCTGACCATCAACATCGTGCGGCTCGCCACCGAGCGCGGTTGGTCCCTCGAGGTCGTCAACGAGCACGGCACCTCGACGGTCTGGGACAATCTATTCCCCACCGACCGCGATGCCGATGCTGCATTCCGCGATGTGCTCGCTCAAGAAGGCGTCGAGGCCTTCCTCGGCAAGTAAGATGCCAAATCCTGCAGCGAACCGTCAGTAGCTGCGGTCCTCACCGGATGCATACCTTGCATCTGACGTGCAAAAGTTAACGCAAGGTGGATTTTCAAAGATCAATCGAACGGCATGACGGTGGGGATCCATTCGGACAGAATGATGAGATGCCTACTGTTGGATCGAATTCTGTGATCTGCGGGTGCGCGAAATCTTCAGCGTCGGAAGCGTCGCTTCGCCGGTAATTGCCGGGCAGCCAACGCTGTGCCGCGGACGTTGATCTCGATGCGCCTGCGGCCGATAATCCGACCCCACTGGTAGACGGTGAGATCCATTGCGTGGTTGCCATTATACGCTGAATGCTCGGATACTTCGTAACCATCGCCTGAGCAGTGTCCAATATCATTCTTGGTCCACGCTTCATGTCCGCGGTTCCTAACCGTCCATCGTACCGAAGCGCCCACTGGGAGCGAGGCTGCGTTGACCAATGTAAAGTCGATGGAGCAGTCTTTCAGGATCGTGGGAAGCTCGTTCACCCCGAAGCGCTCGTAATTCTCATTGTTTTGGGACCAAGCCCGAACGTGAATTTCGGGGTCGAAGCTGTAAGCGACCAAAGCGTGATTTTTTGCAATATCGCTGCGTGCTGCAGTGGTGGCGTTTGCTTCACCCTCAACATCCTCCGGCATAGGGAAGAAATGCTCAAAGGCCTCCGTCCAGATCTCGGCCGCCGTCGCCTCGCTGGTCGCAGCGTTCGCTCGGCGCGCGGTGTCTTCGAACTCGCGGAGGCGTTCGCGGAGATTGTCGTTTGCGTCGTCAGAAAGACGGTTCAAATTTTCTTGGGTATCGATCGGGTTTTCGACCTCAGTATCGTCATCAAGGCGATCTGCGATGATCGTGATAATTTCCGCGAGGACGTCGTCGTCGTCTCTGGTCTCTGAAAGATCAATCCCATCCAGAGCTTCGGCGACCAGAACCGTAAGTGTGATCGATGAAGGTCGGCTTGCCTCGTCTTCGATCTTCAACGCTGCCCACATCTTGAAATAGCAAACGAGTCGACGCAGCTGAGCCCGAATGGCTTTGTCGTCGTGGAGATCCTTGAACCACACATAGATCGCCTTGGGGTCGCTTGCCTCCCAGCCTTTGGTCTCTGTTGCCAGCGCGCGCCGGTCCTTGGCACGATCAAGGTGATAGCAGGGCACATCGATGTGAAAGTCGGGATTGAAGGCAATGCGGCAGCATCGCTCTTTGGGCTCTTCGACCCCTGAGGCGTCGTTGTCCTCGTCGTCTGCATAATCGAGGAGAGCGTTCTGGATCAGCTCTTTGAAACCTTCAGGATCATAGTCGCCGTCATCGTCAGAGCCGGCCCATTCGAAATATAGTCCGAGGTCTATGTCGAACTGGGCGCCCGTCGTCCACGGCCTGATCTGAGTGTCGAATTTGTAGGAACCCTGCAGCCAGGTGCTGATCGGATAGCCGGTGTCGTCTTTCATTCTGGATTTCAGAAAGTCGGCAAGGTCATTCCAGCGGGCTTGTTGAGTCGCGAACTGATCGGTTGATGGGGTGATGCGCTCGTAAAGCGTCTGATCGGACTTCGAATGAAAGAGGCGTGCAGCAGTGGACATCGGACACTCAAAGCTTAGCGTTGACGAAAGCGAATGGCGGGGCCTCGTGTGACAGCAGTTGCCGGAGGCGAGGGTCGGCTGACACCTCGGCAAACGAGCCCTTGGCGATGGAAAGTAAATTGCTGATGGCGCTGGGGGTGGCGGCATCCAAGGCAAGTTCTTGCCGTTGTTCATCTGCCTGTCGACGGTCAATCCGTAGGTAACGATCTTTCAGCAAATGCTTCATCATGTCATCGGCCAACGCCTGTTGTGATCCGATCATCACATCGGTCAGGCGCTGGTTTTTCATCCAACCCATCACCCCCATGTTGGGATTGAGCGAACTGGACATGGCGAAGTCTGTGGTAGTGGTGCCGACGCTTAAGACTGAGATGTCGTCACGGTTAATGCCCAGAAACATGTCGGCCTCATGAAGGGCGATCATATCGGGTGAGTTGGCGAACATCCCTCCGTCCGAAAACAACTCGTCGCCGATCCGATGTGCAGGGAAATAGGTCGGCGCTGCCGAGGTAGCCAATGCGACGTCTACGACCTTCAACTGCCAATCGAGGACAAATCGCTTGTGATGTCCTGTCTTGAATACCTTAGGTCCGCCCTTGGTAAGGCTGACAGAAGGGATGACCGTCGGCCGGGCGAGGTCCGACATCAACGTTTGGGGACCGACGATTTCTTCGATCGTCTCGCGCAGCGCGTCCTGCTTGTAGAGAGGGGCAGGCAAATTTCTGGTGAAACGGATCAACCAAGCCAGTTTGGAGTTCGCTGGCGCGCGAGGGAAAATTTTAGGACCGTGCTCGATGAAGGCATCACGGATTTCAGTGGCACTCTTCCCAGCTGAAAGACCCAGAGCAATAATGCCGCCAATCGACGTGCCGGCGAACATATCGAAGCACTCGTTCAGGCGCTTGCCCGAACGCTGTTCTAGTTCTGCAAGAACTGCGGCGGTGTAGAGGCCCAGAAAGCCTCCTCCCGACAAGGATAGGATTTGAAACGCCAAGCGACACCCCCTCTTGCAAGTTAGAGAGGCGCCTCGAAGTTTCAAGCTAAGCTATCATGATAAAAGAATGCACCTGGGCGGGCACATGACCAATGGCCTATCTACTTGCGTGGAGAGATGGGGGATAGGCGTTTCCAATCGGCGTCGCTTTGGCTGGCCCCTTGGTAATCGCTTGGACCGCTGCCGCGGCTGATACGGCAGGCTCGGCCTCTCGATTGATCTGCAGGCCAGCGTGATAGCGCTCCAGAAGCAGAGCGACGGCTGGACGCACGACAGGCAGAGGCAGAGTTTCGCGAATTGCGAATGGGATGGAAGGATTGCGGCGCGGATTGAGAGGCACGCGGCCGAGCTTGGTGCCGAACATGGCAGTGAGGGCCAATCCTGGCCGACGAGAATCCACCTGAACGTCTGACTTGGCGATGCCGATCGAGCGCAACTGGGCTTTCGTGCGTAGGTCATCGACAGGAGCGTTGCGGTATATTGCCAAAGACGCGCGTGCGGGTGATGCGGAACTCATCTGTTCAGCGGCCTCGGTGACCAACTGGAGGATGTCGTCGGCAGTTGGCCTATCTGCAGTCACCACATGGGCAAGAGCGATACCACGGCTGACGTCGATGAACGCGGTGAGGACAGCGTGATAGGGGATGTCATCAGGGCCATCGACCGCCACATCGAGTGGCGACATATCGATGGCGTAATCGGTATTCATGCCGGTGTAGGACGCGATATCGGTCACTTCCATGGGCAGATTGAGTCTCGTGCGGACTGCCCGTTTGCTTGGTGGACTTATTTTACGCTTCTCGCACAAGGCTTCGGCGGCAGCCTGGATCGCCCCTGGCCGAGCGCCCGGGCCGGCGTGCGCGATGGCTTCTTCGAGAGCTGCTCTCGTTTCAGCAGGAAGCTGGCGGGGGTAGTTGGACAGAACCTGATCGTTCAGCTGGAGCGAGTCCTTGTACGCCCGAATGATCTTGAAGAAGTTGCGCTCCTTATACCCCAGCCGAGTGGCGGCAGCGGTAACAGCTGCTGCCATTCGCCGACCGCCCTTCCTGGGGAGCTCTTCAACTTCCAGAGCGCGCCGATAAGCTTCCGGCCACTGCTGAGGCGTGAAGGTCACCATGTAGTGGGCAATGCGATCTTCCATTTTTCTTCACTCCTGAGTTTCGAGGAGCGAAGCTGAGCGTATTCAGAAAATTCAGGGCGTCACTGAGGCCAGACCATTGATGTATGTGCTGATGGACGACGCTGCGGCTGTATCAGCCCGATAGATCACCTGTTTTCCCGCACGGCGTGAGGAGACCAGGTGGGCACGCGATAGAATTCCCAGGTGGGAAGATAGCGTGTTTGCAGCGACATTGAGGTGGCGCGCGATTTCTCCCGCCGGCAGGCCTTCAGGCGCCCGGGCGAGGAGGCGGTAGATATCATGCCGAGTCGGTTGCCCCAGCGCAGCCAGGGCCTCGACCATTGCTGATGAGTCCATGGACCAGACTATCAGCGATCCATCCCAACCGGTCAAACGGTTAGTGACGGACAGATCCGTCAGCCAAACCAACAATGTACCGGCCGATGTCCGTTTCGACGTCCGTTGAAACAGCAAATCGGACACCGTTCAATTCTACAATTCCAGAATCATTGAAATGAATGTACAAGTCTGCAAGTGGAGCAAGCGACTCGCGCAGGCTTCTTCTGAAAAGGATGGTGACAGAAAGGGTATCGCAATGCTGACGCATGAGATGTACGAACAGAGAATAGCTGCACGGACCCAGCGCTCAGCGCTGGATTACTTTACCACTTCAGCTCTGTTGGGACGCCCTGATCCGCTAGCCAGCGATAGCCCCGACGATGTGTCATTCGATTTGACCTACAAGATGGTCGATCGCCTCGTGATCGCGGCCGTTGAAACCGGCGCTCGGTTTGAGCGTGACAGCTTGCCGTCCGATCCATTGGCCTGGCTGTATAGCCCGCAGCCTCCGTTTGACGGGGCGCGACCGCTGGAAGCGTGTTTGACAGCGCCGGGGTTGATGAGGTGCATCATGTTCCACTCGCTCGATCTGGAACTGGGCATGCCAAGTGATCTGGTCGATCAAATCCTCCGTCGTGACGCGGGCATGACCGGAGAGACGGTGGCCGGGGGGCTCTGGAATACCGGCAGGGACCGGGACAGTGTCGAACATGGTCGGACGCTTTACACCGCGACGATCGTCGATGTGCAGGTGAGCCAAATCCATCATGTCTACCATGCGATGATGGCCTGCGATCTCGCTGAGGCGAGAGGATTGCTCAGACTTCGTTATGGAAGACAGTTGGCGGACCAGGCTGAGGTCCGCAGAGGGTACGACGCGAGCAACCCGCTGGCGGTCTCTATGGTGTCGGACGCGATGGGGGCGATCTTGGCGATGGTAGCCAGCAATCCTCAAAGTGCGTTGGCTGAAGGGCTGGACCTGCAGCTCGAGTCTAGGTTCGCGCCGTAGAGAGGCGCGCAGGCCATGATGGTCGTCACGATCACAATCTGGCCGGGTGGCGATGAGGCAGCGGCTTTCGATATCGCTCAGATGAAGATCGAGAACGAGAGTAGGCTGGCGGACGTCAGCGACTATACCGCCCGCATCGTCCAGCGGGAGAATTCCCGGATAGGAGTGCTAGGGATGGATACCTGGGTGGGAATATCATCGCATCCGCGCCGGGATGGACCTTGGGCATTGCTCAAGCGGATACTCGATCGCCTCGATTTGCCATCCTGAATGGACGTTCCTAATTCCTCGCTGACGGCGAAAACCCCTACTTCGCTACACCCTCTAAGAACCGGAATGGCCGAAATTGGCCATTCTTGCAGCTCAGAGGATCACGAAAATGAAGTAAAGGAGCAGTCTTACTGACAACCGAAAGGTGGATGGTGACCCCGGCGTGACTCGAACACGCAACATCCCGCTTAGAAGGCGGGTGCTCTATCCAGTTGAGCTACGGGGCCTTGGGCAGGCTCGATAGCGACGCCGGGGACAGCTTGCAATCACCCGACTGTGCGATATGCAGGACGTCATGAACGACGGGGCAGTTCACAGGGTCGATGCGGGCGCGCTGGGTGCGCGGCCGCTACGCTATTATGATTTCGTGATGGCGGCCTTCGTCGCGATCCTGCTGCTATCCAACCTGATCGGCGCGGCCAAATTGTCGAGCCTGGGTGGCTTCACCTTCGGCGCTGGCATCCTCTTCTTCCCGCTCGGCTATGTGATCGGCGACGTGCTGACCGAAGTCTATGGCTATGCCCGCGCGCGCCGCTGCGTCTGGGCGGGCTTTGCCGCCATGCTGTTCATGGCGGTGATGAGCTGGGTCGTGGTCGCGCTGCCGCCTGCCGAAGGCTGGGCGGGCCAGGCATCATATGAAGCCGTGTTCGGCAGCACCTGGCGCATCGTCTTTGCTTCGCTCATCGCTTTCTGGGCGGGCGAACTGGCCAACAGCTTCGTCCTCGCCCGCATGAAATTGCTGACGCAGGGCAAGCATTTGTGGATGCGGACGATCGGATCGACGATCGTGGGGCAGGGCGTGGACAGTCTGCTCTTCTATCCGCTCGCCTTCTACGGCAACTGGACCCAAACGCAGGTGCTGACCGTCATGGTCACCAATTGGGCGATGAAGGTCGGTTGGGAAGCGCTGCTGACGCCTGTCACTTATGTCGTCGTCAATGCTCTCAAGCGGCGCGAAGGGCTGGACGTATATGACGCAGGCACCAACTTCACCCCATTCCGTGCGCGGCTCTGATTTCTTTCGTCCAGCGAGCATGAGATAAGGCCCTGTTTACCCTCCCGGTCGCATGAGGGGGCATGAGCAGGCAGTCGCATCGGCATTTCGCCCAATCGAACATCGAAGGAGGCGTCGCCTCCATTTCTCATGACCATCTCGTCGCCCAACTGGCGCTTGCGCAGCGCCGGTTCGAGGCGACCTTTTATCATGCGCCGGTGGGCATCGCCCATGCGGGCCTGGATGGCCGCTTCCTGCTGGTAAATCCCCGATTCTGCGAAATCAGCGGGCATGATGCCGATACGCTGTTGCAGGTCGGTTTTCAGCGGATTACCCATCCCGACGATCTCGATACCGACGAAGCCTTACTGGCGCGTCTCCATGCCGGTGAGATACCGCGTTATACGCTGGAAAAACGCTATATCCGCGCCGATGGCGGCATCGTCTGGGTCAACCTGACCGTGTCGATGGTGCGCGATGCAGCGGGGCAGCCCGAATTGTTTGTCGCCGTGATCGAGGATCTGTCCGACCTGCGCCGTGCCAGTTTCGAAGCCGTGCATGATCCGCTGACCGGCCTGCTCAACCGGCGCGGGCTGGCGAACCGCGCTGACGCCATTCTGGCCGACGCCGCGCATACAGGGCAGCCGGTCAGCCTCATCTTCCTCGACCTCGACGGGTTCAAACAATTGAACGACAGCCGCGGCCATGCGGCGGGTGACGCCTGCCTTGCCGATGTGGCAGCGTTGCTGATGGATCATACCGGGGCCATCGATGCGGTCGCGCGGGTGGGCGGTGACGAATTTCTGCTCCTGCTGCCCCTGCGCGACGCGCCGACCGCGACGGCGCTGGGCGATCAGTTGCGCCATGCGCTCACGGCGCGCTGCGGCGGGATCAGCGGATCGTTCGGGCTGGTCACTGCAAGCGGTGCGCTTGATCTCGAAGCGCTGATCGACTGCGCCGACACCGCCATGCTCGCGGCCAAGCGCGGCGGGCGCAATCAACTCAGGACGGGCTATCTTCCCTGACCGGATAATGTGCCGCTGAAAAATACAGCCCATCGGGCGGGGCATTGAGCCCCAACGCGGCGCGATCCTTCGCCTCCAATGCCGCGCGCAGATCGTCGGCCGACCACCGTCCATAGCCCACCAGCGCCAGGCACCCGACCATCGATCGCACCTGATGATGCAGGAAGGATCGCGCGTCTGCGTGAACGGCGATGCGTTCGCCATCGCGCGCGACGTGCAACCGGTCGAGCGTCTTGACGGGGCTGGCCGATTGGCAATGGGCCGACCGGAAGGTGGTGAAATCATGCAGCCCGACCAGCAACTGCGCCGCCGCCTGCATCGCATCGGCATCCAGCGGCTTGGCGACCTGCCAGGCCAGCCCCCGTTCGACCGTCAGCGGTGCCCGGCGATTGACGATGCGATAGACATAGGAACGGCCAAGGCAGGAAAAACGCGCATGCCAGTCGTCCGGCACGATCTCGCACGCCAGGATCGCCACCGGATGCGGCCGCAATCGCGCATTAATCCCCCCCATCAGCCGGAATGGGGTGATCGCCTTGGCTATGTCGGCATGCGCCCGCATCGCCAGCCCATGCACGCCCGCATCGGTCCGTCCGGCGGCATTGACGGCCACCCGTTCGCCGGTCACCGCATGGATGGCGTCCTCGATCGCCTGTTGCACGCTGGGCCCATGGTTCTGCCGTTGCCACCCCATAAAGGGCCGCCCGTCAAATTCGACCGTGAAGGCAAAGCGAGTCAGACCCGTCTCCGGCTCATCCATCCACCCGGCTCCCCGCCGGCATGTCGAACCCGCGCAGCAGATCGTCCGGCGTCATCGCCGCCTTGCCCGCGCGCTGGATCAGCGTCGGGCGGATCGCGCCATGGCCGCACCCGATCAGCAGCGCATCGTCCAGCATTGCGCCCGCTGCGCCATCCTCATGCTCGACATGTGCCGTCAATATGCGGAACCGCTCGCCGCCATATTCGAAAAAGGCACCCGGAACGGGATTGAAAGCGCGAATCTGGCGCTCGACCTGGATCGCCGGGCGTGCGAAATCGATTCGCGCTTCGGCCTTGTCGATTTTGGCGGCATAGGTCACGCCTTCCTCCGGCTGCGGCATCGCCGGATGCAGGCTGATGTCGTCCAGCACCTCGACCATCAGCGCAGCACCCGCCTGCGCCAGTTCCTCGGTCAGCGCGCCCGCCGTCTTGCCCTCCACCGACGTCACATATTTGGCGCGCATGGGGCCGGTGTCGAGACCCGCTTCCATGTCCATGATGGTAACGCCGGTGACATTGTCGCCCGCCAGCACCGCTCGCTGGATCGGTGCCGCCCCGCGCCAGCGCGGCAACAGCGACGCATGGATGTTCATGCAGCCATGGCGCGGCGCATCGAGAATCGCGCGCGGCAGGATCAAGCCATAGGCGGCCACCACCGCGACATCGGCGTCGAGCGCGGCAAAGGCTGCCTGTACCTCCGGCTCCTTCAGCGACACCGGCGTTCGCACCTCGATCCCCAGCGCTTCGGCACGTTGATGGACCGGAGAGGGCCGCAAAGCCTTGCCGCGCCCGGCGGGTCGGGGCGGCTGGCTGTAGACCGCCACGACCTGATGTCCTGCGGCAGCCAACGCCTCCAGCGCCGGAACCGCGAATTCGGGAGTACCCATATAAATGATACGCATAGCAAATGCTCAAAGCTCTTGTCGGGACGGGTTGCAACCCCTTATCTCACAGCATGGCCTCTCCCGAAATCGAAGCGTTGACCCAGGCGCTCTCCCGCCTGCCCGGCCTTGGGCCGCGTTCGGCGCGGCGCGCGGTGCTGCACCTCATCAAGAAGCGCGAGGCGGCGATGGCGCCGCTGTTGCGCGCGCTGGAGGCGGTGAACGAGCGGCTCGTCACCTGCCATGTCTGCGGCAATGTCGATACGGTCGATCCCTGCGGCATCTGCAAGGATGCGCGCCGCGATCCTCGCGCGCTCTGCGTGGTGGAGGATGTCGCGGATTTGTGGGCGCTCGACAAATCGCGGCTGTTTCCCGGCCGCTTCCATGTGCTGGGCGGGCGGCTGTCCGCGCTTGAAGGCATCCGGCCCGAAGATTTGACCATCGACGCGCTGGTCACGCGGCTGGAACAGGGTGGAGTGGACGAAGTGGTGCTGGCCATGAACGCGACGCTCGAAGGCCAGACCACCGCCCATTATCTCGCCGAACGGCTCGAACGCTTCCCCATCCGCCTGACCCAGCTGGCCCATGGCGTGCCCGTCGGCGGCGAACTCGACTATCTCGACGAAGGCACCCTCGCCCAGGCGCTGCGTGCGAGAAGGCCAGTAGGGTAGGGGGTGAACCTCTCAAATCGTCATGATCCTCTCAATCCGTCATCCCGGACTTGATCCGGGATCTATTAGCCTCAGCCTGTCGATGGCGAACGACCATCAAGCCCAGTCGGAAACACTGTCGCTGCAATAGCTGGCCTATCCCGCCAGTCCTGCTATGCGCGGTGCCATGCAAAACATGCAAAACCTTGCCGGTACTATCGACGTCGATGGCGAATCCTATGAATGGGAACTCCGCCGCGAACCCCAATGGAGCGACATTGACGGGTGGAAAGGCATGGCCATCGCCTTGCAGCAGAAAGACACGCAACGCGGTGCGCTCCTCGAATTTCCGCCGCCCAAGCGCTTGCTGAAAGGCCTGCAACGCGGCCGCCTGCAGATCAACGATGCCATCATCGCCCGCGGCATCCGCGCCGCGCTGGAAGCCGGCTGGGAACCCACCTCGCGCGGCAAACCCATGGTGTTCACCGTCGACGCCGAGGGCAATTAGGGGCAGGGTCGGCCTTCCTGGCCGGCCCTCCCTGCGAAAGCCACTAGCTGACCTGTTCTCCACCTTCCGCTAGACCCACCTCAAGAACCACAGGAGGGATGCCCCGATGATCGACCTGACCCGCACCCATCACAAGGGTATTGCCGTTGCCGATATCGACCGCGCCGTCGCGGACTATGGCGCGGCGCTCGGCCTGACGTTCGCGCCCGTGCGCGATTTCGATCCGCTGCCTTTCTGGACGCCCGAAGACGGCCTGCGCGACCTTCGCGTGCGCGCCACCTATTCGCTGGGTGGCCCCATTCATATCGAACTGGTGCAGGGGCAGGGGCCTTTCTACGATCCCGCCAGTGCCGAAACGGCCCGCCATATCGGTGTCTGGGTTGATGACCTTCCGGCCGATACCGCACGGCTGGTCGATCTCGGCTGGACGGTCCGTGCCGCCAATGCTGCGCCTGCCGATGGCTATGGCCTCATCGCCTATCTCGCCTCGCCTGATGGCGCGCTGCTGGTCGAACTGATCTCCACCGCGCTCAAGCCCGCGATCGACGCATGGCTGGGCGAATAAGCGGAGGCGACTCGGCGGGCGGCTTGAAATTCCGCGCCATTCCGCTATTTTGTCGCCATGGCCATTCTTCCTATCCTTGAGGCGCCCGATCCGCGCCTGCGTACCATTTCGACCCCGGTCGAGGCGATCGACGACGATCTGCAACGGCTGATCGACGATATGTTCGAAACGATGTACGACGCGCCGGGCATCGGGCTTGCCGCGATCCAGGTCGGTGTGCCCAAGCGGGTACTGGTCATGGACCTGCAGGAACCCGAATCCGACGAGGAAGGCGCGCCCCCGGTCAAACGGCCGATGGTCTTCATCAACCCGGAAATCCTGCGCGAATCGCAGGATATGTCGGTCTATAATGAAGGCTGCCTGTCGGTCCCGGAGCAATATGCCGAGGTCGAGCGTCCCGCGACGATCCGCGCCAGCTGGATGGACCGCGATGGCCGCATCCATGAGGAGCAGCTCGAAGGCCTGCTCGCCACCTGCCTCCAGCATGAGATGGACCATCTGGAGGGCGTGCTGTTTATCGACCATCTTTCGCGCATGAAGCGCGACATGCTGCTCAAGAAGCTGACCAAGGCGCGCCGCGCCGCCTGATCCGGTATAAGGGAAAGCCCCGGTCATGCCGACCGGGGCTTCCCATCCTGTCACGCTACCCCGTCGGTATCCAGCGCATAGCCCGCCGACCGTACCGTGCGGATGATGTCGGTATAGACGCCATCGGCATTGATCGCCTTGCGCAGACGGCGGATATGCACATCGACCGTGCGCAGTTCGATGTCGCTATCCTGCCCCCACACGCTGTCGAGCAGCCGCTCGCGCGAGAAGACCCAGCCCGGATGCTCCAGAAAATGCTTGAGCAGCCGGAATTCGGTCGGCCCCAGCGGGATCACTTGCCCGCCGCGCCGCACCTTATGCCCCACCGTATCCATCTCGACATCGGCAAAGGTCAGCGTCTCACCGGCCAGCGCCGGGCGCACCCGGCGTAGCACCGCGCCGACCCGCGCTACCAGCTCGCGGGGCGAGAAGGGCTTGGTCACATAATCGTCTGCGCCGGTTTCCAGGCCACGGACGCGATCCTCTTCTTCGCCGCGCGCGGTCAGCATGATGATCGGCACATTGGCGGTGCCGGTCATCCGCCGCAGCCGACGGCAGACCTCGATCCCCGACAGGCTTTCGACCATCCAGTCGAGCAGCACGATGTCAGGCACATTTTCCTGCGCCATCAACAGCGCTTCCTCGCCATCGACCGTATGGGCGACGTCGAAATCCTCGCGCTTAAAGTGCCAGATGAGCAATTCGGCCAAAGCCGCGTCATCCTCCACCAGCAGCATCTTGGCCCGTGCCATGGTCAGATCTCCGCCTGTACGTCGGTGCCGCCGCGTTCCCGCTCCGGCATGGTCTGGCCGGTCGCGGCATAATAGACCATCTCGGCGACATTGGTGGCATGGTCGCCGATCCGCTCGATATGCTTGGCGACGAACAGCAAATGCGCGCATTCGCTGATCGTCTTGGGATTTTCGACCATGAAGGTTACCAGCGTACGGAACACGCTATTGTAGAAATCATCCACCACCGCATCGCGCTCCACCACCGCCTGCGCGAGGTCAGGGTCACGCGCGGCATAGGCGTTCAGCACGTCATGCACCATTTCGGCCGCGACCTGCCCCATGGCGGGCAGCAGCGACATGGGTTCGAGCAACTGCCTGTTGGTGGCGATCAGCGGCACCCGCTTGGCGATATTCTTGGCATAGTCGCCGATCCGCTCGATCACGCTGACGATCTTGAGCGCGGCGATCACGTCGCGCAGGTCGTTGGCCATCGGTGCGCGCAGCGCGATGACCTCGATCACCAGCTTCTCGACCTCCGCTTCGATCGCGTCGATCCGCTTGTCGCCCTGGACGACCTCGGCCGCCAGCGCCAGATCCTGCCGTTGCAGCGCCAGCATCGCATTTTCGATCGCCGCTTCCGCGCGACCGCCCATTTCGGCGATCAACCCGCGCAGCCGGTCGATTTCGTCGTCAAATGCCTTGATCGTATGTTCAGCCATGTCTTGTCTCTCTCCGCCCGATCAGCCGTAACGACCGGTGATATAGTCCTTGGTCCGCTCCTGGCGCGGATTGGTGAAGATGTCCGACGTCACCCCATATTCGACCAGTTCGCCCAGATGGAAGAAGGCGGTCCGCTGCGACACGCGCGCGGCCTGCTGCATATTATGGGTGACGATGACGATCGCGTAGCGGCCGCGCAGCTCGTGGATCAGTTCCTCGATTTTGGCTGTCGCGATCGGATCAAGCGCCGAGCATGGCTCGTCCATCAGGATGACTTCGGGCTCGACCGCGATCGCGCGGCCGATGCACAGCCGCTGCTGCTGCCCGCCAGACAATGCCGTGCCGCTGTCGTGCAGCCGATCCTTCACCTCTTCCCACAGGCCAGCGCGACGGAGCGACTTTTCGACCACCACGTCCATGTCCGCCTTCGATGCGGCCAGGCCATGGATGCGCGGCCCATAGGCGATATTCTCGTAGATCGACTTGGGGAAGGGGTTGGGCTTCTGGAACACCATCCCCACCCGCGCGCGCAACTGCACCACGTCCATGGAGGAGGCATAGATGTCCTCGCCATCCAGCGTGATCTCGCCTTCGACCCGTGCCGACGCGACCGTGTCGTTCATGCGGTTCAAAGTGCGGAGGAACGTCGACTTGCCGCAGCCCGACGGGCCGATGAAGGCAGTGACATTGTCCATGTCGACGTCGATCGACACGCGCTTGATCGCCTGCTTCTCGCCATAGAAGACGTTGACGTCGCGGGCCGACATTTTCGGATTGGCGATCGCCAGGTTGATTTGGTCTTGGGTCATGGGTGCAGTTACCACCGTGTTTCAAACTTGTTGCGCAGATAGATGGCGAGGCCGTTCATCGCGAGGAGGAAGGCCAGCAGCACGATGATCGCGGCCGATGTCTTTTCGACAAAGCCCTTGGATACTTCGTCCGACCATAGGAAGATCTGGACCGGCAGGACGGTCGCCGGATCGCTGATCCCGCCGGGGGGGGTGGCGATGAAGGCGCGCATGCCGATCATCAGCAGCGGTGCCGTCTCGCCCAGCGCTCGCGCCATGCCGATGATCGTGCCGGTCAGGATACCGGGCAGGGCGAGCGGCAGCACATGCTGGAACACCACCTGTACGGGACTGGCCCCGATGCCGAGTGCCGCGTCGCGGATGCTGGGCGGCACCGACTTGATCGCGTTACGCCCGGCGATGACGATGACCGGCATCGTCATCAGCGCCAGCGTCATGCCGCCGACCAGCGCCGCCGATCGTGGCAAGTGCAGCAGGTTGAGGAAGATCGACAGGCCCAGCAGACCGAAGATGATCGACGGCACCGCAGCGAGGTTGTTGATCGACACTTCGATGATGTCTGTCCACCATGCCTTGGGCGCATATTCCTCCAGATAGAGCGCGGTCGCCACGCCCACCGGGAAACTGAGCAACAGCGTCACCAGCATCGTCAGCAACGTGCCCTTGAACGCGCCCCAGATGCCGACCTGCGCTGGATCGGTGCCGTCACTGGCCGACAGGAAATTCCAGTTGAAACCGGTCGTCAGCACGCCCGCCTTTTCCAGCCGCGCGACGGCGGCCTCGGCTTCGGGCGGCCCTTCGCTCTTGGCCGCCAGGTCGATGCCGGTCGAAGCGGGCAGGGCGATCGTCTCGGTCCGGCTAAGGATCGAGGGATCGGCCTTGATCGCGTCGCGGATGGTGATCCACGCCGTCGATGACAGGAGCGAGTCGGCGTCCGGCCCCAATGCTTGCTTGGCGACCGCGCTGGTCACCATCGGCAGGTTCGCCTGATTGAGCGATTCGTCCGTGATCGCGGCGGGATCGAGCAACAGCGGTGAGGCCGGGAAATCGACCGTCAGCGCAATCTCCGTCCGGGTAAAGCCGCGCAGGCCATTGCCCATCATGGTGAACAGCAGGAAGGCGAGGAAGGCGGCGGACAGCACCACAGCGCCCAGGCCGATCAGCCGAAAGCGGCGTTCCTTGGCATAGCGCCCCGCAATCCGCTTGCGCATCGCCTCCGACTTCCAGTCGGTGGGCAGACGTTCGACGGTCATTCGTAAGCCTCGCGATATTTCTTCACGACCCGCAGGGCCACGATGTTGAGCAACAGGGTGATGATGAACAGCACCAGCCCCAGCGCGAAGGCCGCCAGCGTCTTGGCGCTGTCGAACTCCTGGTCGCCGGTCAGCAACTGGACGATCTGCGTCGTCACCGTCGTCACGCTGGAGAAAGGATTGAGCGTCAGGTTGGCGGCAAGCCCTGCGGCCATCACCACGATCATCGTCTCGCCGATCGCGCGGCTGACGGCGAGCAACACGCCGCCGACGACACCGGGCAGGGCGGCGGGGATGAGGACGCGCTTGATCGTTTCGCTGGTCGTCGCGCCCATCGCCAGGCTGCCGTCGCGCATCGACTGCGGCACCGCGGCAATGCTGTCATCGGCCATGGAGGAGACGAAGGGAATGATCATCACGCCCATCACCAAGCCGGCCGCCAGCGCGCTTTCCGACGATGCACCGGAAATCCCGATCATCACCGCAAAGTCGCGTAGCGCAGGGGCTATGGTAAGGGCGGCGAAATAACCATAGACGACCGTCGGCACGCCCGCGAGCATCTCCAGCGTCGGCTTCATCCAGCGGCGGACCGTTGGGCTGGCATATTGGGTCAAATAGACCGCACTCATCAGGCCCAGCGGAATGGCGACGATCATCGCGATGATCGCACCGATGAAGATCGTGCCCCAAAAGAGCGGGATCGCGCCGAACGCATCCTCATTGCCATAGCCCATCGCGGCCGATTGCGGGCTCCACTTGGTCCCGAACAGGAAGTCGATAGGATTGACCATCGAGAAGAAGCGGAAACTTTCCCACAAGAGCGAAGCGACGATGCCGACGGTGGTCACGATCGCCAGCAGCGATGCCACCAGCAGCAGGGCCATCACCAGCCGCTCCACTCGCGTGCGTGCCCGGAAATCGGGACGGATGCGGGTGAAGGCATAGGCACCCCCGGCGAAAGCCAGCACCAGCGCCAATATCGCGCCTGCCAACCCGAACTTGTCGAGCGCTCGCGTATAAGGCTCGACCAGCGCTTGCGAGGCGGGGTTGAAGGCGCCGGCCTGCATCCCCGTCGCGATCGCCCGCGCTTCGCCCAAGATGGCGGAACGAGAGAAGCCGTCGAGCGGCAAAGCCTGCGCAGCCGGATCAGCCAGCACGGCCTGCGTCACCAGACTGGGCGCGACATTGGCCCAGACGACCAGGAACAGGGCAGCGGGCAGCAGCGTCCATAGCGCCACATACCAGCCATGATAGCCCGGCAGGCTGTGGACGGCGTCACGCCGCCCGGTGGTCCGTGCCACCGCCTGCAGACGCATGGCGCGGGCGCGGGCACTGACCCAGGCGATCGCGCCCAGGCCTGCCAGCAGCAGGAGGATTGCGGGTCCGGTCATGGGGTCTCGCTTATTTCAGCTGCGCGCCGTCAAGCGTGGTCAGCGCCTTGACGGTTTGTTCGTTCGCCTTGCGGACATCGTCCGGCGCGGCAACCATACCGCGCTTGGTCAGCGCGCCGCCCGGCGCCCAATTGGTCGAAAAAGCATTCAGGAAGCCCTGAAGGCCCGGAATGGCGGACATATGCGCCTTCTTCACATAGATGTAGAGCGGGCGCGCGCCAGGATATTGGCCGGACGAGACCGTCTCATAGGAAGCTTCGATCCCGTCGATCGGAATATCCTTCAGCGTGGCGCGATTTTCTTCGAGGAAGCTGAAACCGAATACGCCGACCGCATTGGGGTTCGCGCCCAGCTTCTGCACGATCAGATTGTCGTTTTCGCCCGAATCGACATATTTGCCGTCCTCGCGAACGCGGGTGCAGGTCGCCTTATACTCGTCCTCGCTCTTTTCCTTGAGCGCTTCCATCGCCGGATCGCTCTGGCATCCCTTTTCCAGGATCAGCTCGGCGAGCGAATCGCGCGTGCCGCTGGTCGATGGCGGGCCGAACACCGAAATCGCGATGGCGGGCAGGCTGGGGTCCACATCCTTCCAGGTCTGCGTCTTGTTCGGGCCCTTGCCATAGGGATTGGCGGCCAGCGCTTCGTAAACGATCTTGGGGGTCAGCTTATAGCCGGGGCCGTTCTTCGCTTCGGCAAAGGCCAGACCATCGACGCCGATCTGCACTTCGATGATGTCCTTGACGCCATTGCCGGCGCACAGGTCGAACTCGGCCTTCTTCATCCGCCGCGATGCGTTGGCGATGTCGGGATATTGCGCGCCGACGCCGCTGCAGAACAGCTTCATGCCGCCGCCGGTGCCGGTCGATTCGATGATCGGCGACTTCATGCCGGCATTGGTCTGCACGAACAGTTCGGACGCAGCCGTGGCGAAGGGATAGACGGTGGAGGAACCGACCGCGCGGATCTGGTCGCGGGTCGCCCCCGCGCCGCCCTGATCGCCGCAAGCGGACAGGCTAAGGACGCTCAGCGCCGTGGCGGCGAGCAAGGCGAATCTCTTCACGGAAAACCTCCATCAACTAAGGCCGCGATTCGCATGTCGCCGCCCCCCATGGAGCATGCGTCTAGCTGCGGACCATCGCGCCTTTGTGACAGTTAGGTTGCAGTTTCATGACACGGTGCCCGAAAGCGCCGATGGCCGCCGCCGTTCATCGGCCTTCGTCACCCCCTCATCGGTCGCTGGCGGCAGCAATATGGTGATCGTCGTGCCCTTGCCCAGCGTGCTGGCAATATCCAGCCGACCGCGATGCCGCTCGATAATATGTTTGACGATGGCGAGGCCAAGCCCCGTGCCGCCCATCGCGCGGCTGCGGCCCGAATCGACGCGATAGAAACGCTCGGTCAATCGCGGCAGATGATCGGGGCCTATGCCTTCGCCCTCGTCCGCCACGGCCAGCCGCGTCATGCCGCTCGGTCCCTCGGTCAGCGTGACGCGGATCGGCGTGTCGGGTCGACCATATTTCACCGAATTGCCGATCAGATTATGCACCAGCTGCGACAATTGCGCCCGATCGCCCAACACGGGTGGCAACGAATGGGCGATCTCCATCTCCACATCGCGACCGCGCGGCCCATGGCTGGACCGGAATATGCCAACCACTTCGGCGACCAGTTCGGACAGATCGACCGCCCCGTCAGGCGCGCGATATTTTTCCGCCTCGATCCGCGAGAGCGAGATGAGATCGTCGATCAACCGCTGCATCCGCCGCGCTTCGCCATCCATGATCTTGAGGAAACGCTGCCGCGTCTCATGGTCCTTGCCCAGTTCGGGGTCGGCCAGCGTTTCGATGAAGCCCAATATCCCGGCCAGCGGCGTGCGTAGTTCGTGGCTGGCATTGGCGACGAAATCGACGCGCATCCGCTCCGCCGCATGGGTGCCGCTATGGTCGACCAGATGCACCAGCCGCCGCATCGACGTCACCGCGCCCACCGGTGCCACGCGCATCTGCCAGCGCTGCTCGCGACTGCCCAGGCCCACCAGTTCGATCATGAAGGGATCGGCCAGCGGCGCGGTGCTGGCCAGCCGTTCGGCGGCGGCGGGATGACGAATGGCGATCCGCGCATCATCCCCCTCTATGTGCGCGCCCAGCAAGCGTTGCGCCGCGCGATTGGCGCGCACGATCTTGCCCTTTTCCACCAGCATCAGCGGATCGGAAATCCCTTCCAGCAAGGTCGGAAAATCAGGATGGTCGATCAGGTCGGGCTGTTCGGGCGGCGGCGCGGGCTGGTCCGGCTCCGGGTCGTGACCGTGCGCCGCGATCAGCAACACGACCAGGCCCGCCAGAATCGGCAGGGCAATGCCGACGGGCGAAGCGCCAAGCAACAAGGCGCCGCCCGTGCCCAGCATAAGCACGGCCAGCGACGCGGTGATTTGGGAAATGCTGAGTCGATTCATGGTTACCGCACTGGATTTGTCGCGCAAACACTGCGAAGACCTAAGCCCAATAGCGTGCAATCATTACGCTTTGGCAAGCGCGAGATGCGGAACAGGACGATATGAGCGAGCAGATGCCCGATCAGGACGGTCCCCAGATGGACGAAACCGCCGCCGAACCGGCCGTCGCCTCGCGTCGCCAATTGTTGATGGGCGGGGCCATGGCGGCGTCCGCCATCGTCTCGATCCGCCCCGCGCTCGCCAACACCGCCGCCTCGGTCCTCAACTGCACCATCCCCGTTCCCGACAATGGCCGCGCGGGCAATTTCATCGCGCCCAACGGGCATGTGGTGCCTGCGGGCACCCCCGGCGCGTTTCCCGGCACCGGGCGCAGCTTTACCGGCGAGCAGGTGAAGCAAGCCCTGCGAGGTCGTCCGCTGCCCGGCACCAGCTATCAGCAGAACCAGGCCTATCTCAATTATATCCGCCGCCTCCAATCGGGGCAGAGCGGCTTCACCTGCTACGCCTCGCTGCAAATGCCGCGCTGAAGCGCCGCTTTTCCGCGACTACCCTAGCTATAACGATCAGGACGAATACGGCTTTCCCGCGTTGAGGACGTCGAACCTGCGAAGGTTCGATCCAACGCAAGGGCAGCCCCATGTTCCACTTCCGCCAGTCTCCGGCGCATGCCCTGTCGGTCGCAGTCTATCTCTACGAGCCCGGCGATGGCGGGCTTGATCGGGTCGCGATCCTGCTGGCCAATCACCTCCTTCGTCGTGGCGGGCGCGTCGAATTGTGGATGGCGCGCACCGATGGACCGACGGCGCATCTGATCGATCCGGCACTGACCGTCCGCCGCCTTCCCGCGCCCGGCGGCAACCGCCGATTGGCGATGATCGCGCAATGGCCTGCGCTCGCCCGGCTGGTCCGGCGGCATCGCCCCGACATCCTCTATTCGGCGGGCAACCAGAGCAATATGCTCGTCGCGCTCGCTGCGCTGGGCACCGCGACGCAGGCGGTCGCGCGCATTTCCAACCCGATCCAGCGCCCCGGCAGCCACGGCGTAGCCGCCCAGGCTCGGCTTTTCCGCTTCCGTACCATCGCGCGCCTCAGTGCCCTGACCATCGTGATGGGTCAGCATGATCGCGCCCTGCTGGCGGACAGCGGCCCCGTGCGCCTGCTGCCCCGTCCGACCGTCACCCCCATGATGGATCAGGCCCGCGCCGCCCGCCAGCCGCGCGATCCCGCCGCGCCCGTGCGCCTGCTGATGGTAGGCCGCCTGACCGCGCAAAAGGATCAGGCAACGGCGCTCGAAGCGCTGGCGCTGCTGCCCCATCTCGACTGGCAGTTGACGATCGCAGGCCAAGGGCCGCTGCGCGCCGCCCTCCAGAAGCAATGCGCCACGTCAGGCATCGCCGACCGCGTGCATTTCACTGGCTTTGTCAGCGACCCACATGAACTCGCCGCGCTGATGGGCCAAGCCGACCTGCTGCTTCAGCCTTCTCGCTGGGAGGGACTATGCGCAACCCTGATCGAAGCCCTGGCCTGCGGCGCGGGCGTGGTCGCGACCGACAGCACGCCCAACATCCACCCGGTCCTCGCCGCCGCTGCCCAGCATCCCCCGGTGCCCACCGGCGACCCCGCCGCCTTCGCCCGCGCCATCGAACGCGCGCTGCGCCAGCCGACCGACCCCGCAACGCTGGCCGCCGCCGTGCGCGATCATCATGTCGAACGCGCGCTCGACGGCTATTGGCGCGCCTTCGCGGCCCTCGCCGATCGCCCCGAAACCCGCGCTCTGCCATCGCCAGCCCTGCGCTGATACGTTAGGCACTTGGCTACGCTTCCGCGCTAGGGGGAGCCAAAGCAGCAGGGTGCCGGACTATGGACAACAGCCTATCCTATCGACGCGATACGGCCGACGTGCTGCTCAGTTGCGCGCTCGAAGACCTGACGCTGCTCTATCATCGCCGGTCGGGCCAGACCCATATGGTCATCAGCCCGGTCCCAGAACTGCTCGACCGCATGGCCGACGGCGCCCCCGTCACCGCGCACATATTGCATGACCGGCTGGCGCAGGAATTCGACCTCGGCCCACCGGACGAAGCCATCGCCGAAATCGCCACCCATCTCGACGCGCTGGCCGCGCTCGGCCTGGTGCGTCCGGCATGAACCATGCGCTGACCCTGCGCATCGGCCCCGCAACATTCCGCATCGGCGCGGCCTGGCCCCAGCCGATCGCGCAGTTGCAACGCCTCTATGCCGCCTATCCCGATGTGACGGGGCAAGTCGCCGACTTCACCGTCCGGCTCCAGCCGACCAGCGCGCTGCGCCGCTGGGTCCGCCCTTCCATCTTCATCACCGGCGACCATGGCCTGGCCGACGCCGCGCCGATGAGTCTCTCGCATGGCCTGCTGGCGGCGGAGATGGGCATGAACCTCCAGATGGCGCTCGGCTGGCGACGGCATCTGCTGCTCCACGCATCGAGCGTCGAAAAGGACGGCCACGTGCTGGTGATGACCGGCGAGTCGGGGTCCGGCAAATCCACCCTCGCGGCGCTGCTGGGCGAGCGCGGCTGGCGTTTCATGGGTGACGAATTTGCCCTGCTCGATCTCGACAGCGGCGCAATCCTGCCATTTCCCCGCCTTGTCAGCCTCAAGAACCGCGCGATCGAGGTCGTCGCCGATACGGTCGGGCAAGCCCGCATGGGTCCACTACTCGCCGCCACCGCCAAGGGCGACATCCGCCACATGGTCCCCCGCGCCGATGCCGTGGCGCGCATGGGGGAGGGGGCGATGCCCGCCCTGCTGCTCTTCCCTCGCTTCGGCCATGCGCCGGACATCCGCCCGGTCGGGCAGGGCGAAATCTTCATGCGCCTGACTCAGGCCTCGACCAACTATGTCGCACTCGGCGAACCCGCCTTCACCGCCCTGACCCGCTTCGTGCGCGACGTGCCTGCCCGCGCCATCGACTTCCCCACCGGTGAGGGCGCCATCGCCATGGTGGAACGGCTGTGGGAGGAGCGGGCATGAGCGCCGCGCTGTTGGTAAGCGCGCTGCGCGACCCCGCGTCCGTCACGACACTCGATGCAACCGGCTGGAACGGCCTGATCGCCGCAGCCCGCGCCGAACGGCTGATCGGCACGCTGGCCTTCCGCCTCGCCGACGTCGCCGTGCCGCCAGCGGTGCAACCGATCCTCGCCGACGCTCGCACCGACGCAGCCCGCGAAGCGCGCCAAGCCCTGTGGGAAGCCGACCGCGCGGTCCATGCGCTGCGTCCCCTCGACGTGCGGGTCATCCTGCTCAAGGGCACCGCCTATGCAGCGGCCGGACTGCGCGCAGGGCAGGGACGCTTTATCGGCGACCTCGACATACTCGTGCCGCGCGGCCGACTGGCGGCTATCGAACAGGCGCTGATCGCGGCAGGCTGGGAATGGGTGAAGGAAGACGCCTATGACGACGCCTATTATCGCCAGTGGATGCACGAACTCCCGCCGATGATCCACCGCACCCGCGACCGGATGATCGACGTGCATCATACCATCCTGCCGCTTACCGCCCGACCCACGCCCGATGCCGCCGCGCTGATCGCTGACGCCCAACCGATAGCCGACGGGTTATATATGCTCTCGGCAGAAGACCGCGTCTGTCACGCCGCCGCGCATATGCTGGCTGATGGTGATCTGCAGGGCGGGCTGCGCAACCTGTGGGACATATATGGCCTGTTCGCCGAATGCGATCCGAGCCTGTTGGACCAGCGCGCCGCCCACCACGGCCTGCGCGCCCATGTGCAGCAGGCGCGGCGCCTGGCGCTGGCCCTCTATGGCGACGGCGCGCGCCTGACCCTGTGGGACCACCTCGTCCGCGCCCGCCTCCTCGCCCGCGACGGCTGGGGTCGTGAAACCCGTAAGGCCCTGGTCTTCGCCTTCTTCCTCCGCTCCCACTGGCTCCGCATGCCCCCCCTGATGCTCGCCCGCCACCTCTGGACCAAATGGCGCAAAGGCCACCGACCCACATGAAATGTTGGCTGTTCCGTTCGCCCTGAGCCTGTCGAAGGGCCTTGCTTGTCTCCGCTCTACCGACATGGTATGTGTATAATTCTCTAATCGGATACACATCATGCGCACCAATATCGTAATTGACGACGAACTCATGGCGCGGGCCATGCACGCGACCGGCATCAAGACCAAAAAAGAGGCCGTGGAACAGGGGCTGCGCACCCTGCTGCGCCTGAGCGAGCAAGCGGAATTGCGGTCGTTGCGCGGCGCGATCGAATGGGACGGTGATCTTGACGTCCAGCGCTGCGACGGATGATCCTCGTCGATAGCAGCGTCTGGATCGACTATTTTCGCGGTATCGCGACGCCCCAGGCCGACCGTCTCGACAGTCTGTTGGGACGGGAACCCTTGCTGGTCGGCGATCTCATTCTCGCTGAAATATTACAGGGCATCAGTGCTGACCGGGAGTTCGACCGCGTTCGCCGCCTGCTCCTGACCATGGATGTGATCGTCATCGGCGGAGCGGAGGTGGCGATCGATGCTGCTCGGCACTTCCGCCACCTCCGCGCATTGGGCATCACTGTCCGCAAGACGATCGATACGCTGATCGCCACCCGATGCATCCGCGACGGCCATGCGCTGCTTTTCAGCGACCGTGATTTCGACCCTTTCGTTACGCATCTGGGACTGAGGACCGCGATGGCCTAGAAGCAGGATGCGCTGCTAAGCCGCCATTCCCCTATTTCTCCTTCAATATATCCAGCGCCAGCACCGTCATGGCTTCGCTCGCCGAGGCGATCACCTTATCGGCCTGCGGTGCCCAGAAGGGGCTGTGCAGCGACGGCAGCGTCGCCTGTCCCGCGGCGGCCGCGGCCATCTTGTCGGCGGGCACGCCGCCGACCCAGAAGATGAAGCTGTTGATGCTCTTGTCCGCGCGATAGAAGCGGCCGAAATCCTCACCGCCCATCACCGCCGGGGTCTTGACCACCCGATCATCGGCGAAATGGGCTTTCAGCACGCCTGCCATCTGTTCGGCAAATTCGGGCGGGTTGAACGTCGACGGGGTGAACTCGTCCTTCACGCTTACTACCGGCATCCGGTTGTCGGGGATGCCCGCCGCGATCGCCTCGCCGCGCGCGATCCGTTCGATCCCCTTGATCAGCTTCTCGCGCGTCTCGTCCGAATAGCTGCGGATGGTCAGCAGCAGCTTGGCTTCGTCGGGGATGATATTATGCTTCGCCCCGGCCTGGAAACTGCCGACCGTCACCACGGCGGGGTCTTGCGGCTCCTGCTCACGGCTCACCAACGTCTGCAGCGACCCCACGATCCGCGATCCCAACACGATCGGATCCTTGGTCGTTTGCGGATAGGCCCCATGGCCGCCGACGCCCTTTACGAGGATGTCCACGCTGTCGACATTGGCCAGCGCAAAGCCCGGCGTATAGCCGATCTTGCCCGCCTCCAGATTGGCGGCATCATGGAAAGCGATGGCATGGGTCGGCCGGGGGAAGCGCGTGTAAAGCCCGTCCTCCAGCATCAGTCGCGCCCCGCGCCCGACTTCCTCGGCGGGCTGGAGGATCATGACCAGCGTGCCTTTCCAGTCATCCTTGCGCGCCGCGAGCAGCTTGGCGGTCTGGATGAAGGCGGTCATATGCGTGTCGTGGCCGCAGGCGTGCATCACGCCTGTCTCGACGCCTTCGGGCGTCTTGGTGCGGACCTTGGACGCGAACTCCAGCCCCGTCTGTTCGACCACCGGCAGGCCGTCCATGTCGGCGCGGATCAACAGTACCGGGCCGGACCCATTCTTCATCACCGCCACGACGCCGGTGCCGCCGACCTTCTCGGTCACGTCATACTTCATCGCCTTCAACCGCTTGGCGAGCTTGGCGGCGGTGTTGACTTCCTTTTCCGACAGTTCGGGGTTGGCATGCAGGTCGCGATAGAGCGCCATCAGCCCGTCCATATCCTTGGCGATCGCCGCGCCGATCTCGCTTTGTACGGGCGGCGCTGCGGCGACGGGGGTGTCCGCGGTTTGGGCGGTGGCGATGGACGAAAAGCTGACGGCGGCCATGATGGCCGTAAGCGCGTGGCGCATGCTGATATGTCTCCCTTGGATCGGGGGAGCATAAGCCTATTTTGCGCCGGTTAAAAAGGGGCTGTTTCCTCGCCGCCCTTGTAAACTTGCGCATAAGAGACTATTTCACATGTGAAAGGAACGATCCGTCGCACGACGCGGCCCGATGATCGTCCTCCCTGCGGCACTACCTTATTTTGGCCCTGCCGCCACGAACGCCCCATTCCTCGCATTAGGAGCCTGATCCATGGCCCAGACATCGGCATTCTGCCTCACCCAGCAGTCGCTCCACATCGCCCGTTCGCAGTCGGAAACCCTGCCCAACACCCGCCGGATCGCGCTTGCCGCTGCCGATGCCTGGGGCAAGGAAGCGACGCTCGCCGCCAATGCCGAACGCCGCCGCGCGACCCGCACGGTCGCGAGCGAAGATGAAGCGATCGTCGCGGAATTTCAGGCTGAAGACGAAGCAGCCGCGCGCGCGGCCGGCTGACCTTTTCCCCTAATCGAAGGAATGGACGATGGCCAAGAGCCAGAAGAAATCGAACAAGGAAGTGCGCAAACCCAAGGCGGAAAAACCGCCCAAGGCCAATGCGTCCAACCCATCCAGCAAGCCAGCGCCGGTCGGTATCGTGACGTTGAAGAGCTGATCGATGACGACGCAAAAACCTGACGCCGCCGCCACGCCAACGCCCGCGCGCACCGCGCCCGGCCGACGCTTCACGCCCCGCAACGCCGTGCGCCTCGCACCGGATGCGGCGGAACGGCAGGGCCGCGTCACGCGCCTTGCCATCGAGGCGCTAGGCGCTTCCGCTGCGATCCTGTTCCTCAACAGCGAACATGACGGCCTGTCCGACCGACCACTCCCGCTGGCGACTGCCA
Organism: Sphingobium sp. KKT206; assembly: GCF_055640555.1. Lineage (NCBI taxonomy): Bacteria > Pseudomonadati > Pseudomonadota > Alphaproteobacteria > Sphingomonadales > Sphingobiaceae > Sphingobium > Sphingobium sp. KKT206. The sequence continues at coordinate 2,018,867 of NZ_CM145764.1, read as the reverse complement.
GCGAAGATGGCCTGCAATCGGTGCTGCGCCTGCTGGAGCCAGCGGCCGCCTGAACGAACCGGTGACGGCGCTTTATTGCGCCGTCCAACCCCCATCGATGCTCATATTCGCGCCGGTGATGTTCGCGGCGGCGTCGCTGCACAGGAACAGCGCCATGGCCGCGACCTGTTCGACGGTCACAAACTCCTTGGTCGGCTGACCGGCGAGCAGCACATCGTTCATGACCTGCTCGCGCGTCATGCCGCGCGCTTTCATCGTGTCGGGAATCTGGTTCTCTACCAGCGGCGTCCAGACATAGCCGGGCGAAATGCAGTTGGCGGTGATCCCGAACGTCGCGACTTCCAACGCGACCGTCTTGGTGAAGCCCGCAAGGCCATGCTTGGCAGTGACATAAGCGCTCTTGAACGGTGACGCCGCCTTGCTGTGCGCCGATGCCGTCTGGATGATGCGCCCCCATTTCTTCGACTTCATATAGGGCACGGCCAGCCTGGTCGTGTGAAAGGCGCTGGTCAGGTTGAGCGCGATGATCAGGTTCCACTTGTCGACCGGGAAATCCTCGACCGGCGACACATGCTGCGTACCGGCATTGTTGATCAGGATGTCGACCCCGCCAAAGGCCTCGGCCGCGTGCGCCATCATCGCCTCGATCTCGTCCGCCTTGGTCAGGTCATGGCCGCTATAGAGCGCCTTGGCACCGCTCAGCGCCTCTAGCCCCAGCCGCTCCTTCTCGATCGCATCGGCATCGCCAAAGCCGTTGATGACGACATTCGCGCCTTCGCCCGCCAGCACCTTGGCATAAGCGAGGCCAATGCCCGACGTCGAACCCGTGATGAGAGCGGTCTTGCCCACCAGTGACTTGCTCATGCCTTTTTCTCCTTGAGATGATCGGGGGCGTCGAGATCAAAGGTCGAACTCTTGCCGTTCAGGATGTTGCGCGCGATCAAATCGCCCTTGTGCATCACTTCCTCCACGGCATCGCGACCCTGCGCCCAATGGTCGAGCATGGTCGAGCGCGAAAATTCAAAGTCCTTCGCCCCGCTTTCCCAATCGCGCGTGCGGTAGATGAGGTGGACGATGTTGACCGACCCGACATCGAGGATATCGCGCAACTTCTGCGCTTCTGGTTCGCCCTGCAAGGCGGGCGGCAGCTTGTCGAGCAACGCCTTGATCGCGCCATGCTCGCGCCGCAGCCGCAGATATTGGTCGGTAACCTGGCGGGTGCGGCTGGAAAACTGGATGTCCTTCGCCCGCGAATAGACGTCGGTCATGTGGCGCGGCATCGGCCCTTCGGCGGGGAAGAGGTCGACCTGGAACACCAGCATGTCGTCGGTCTGGTGATCAAGCACGTGGGCGAGCGGCGTGTTCGACACGATGCCCCCGTCCCAATACCAGCGCCCGTCAATCTCGATCGGCGGCAGGCCAGGGGGCAGCGCGCCCGATGCCATGATGTGCCGCGCGTCGATCCGCGTATTGCCGCCGGGGCCGCGCGTATCCCAATAGGCGAAATTGCCGGTCTCGACATCGACCGCGCCGACCGACAACCGCACCGGGCCGTCGTTGAGCAGATCCCAATTGACGCAGGCGTCCAGCGTCTCCTTGAGCGGTGCGCTGTCGTAGAAGCTGATCGCACCGGGCGTGCCTTCCGGCATCAGGGTGGCGGGCCACAGGCGGGGGCGGAACATGCCCGGCACGCCGAAACTGGCTACCGTGCCGGCAGCGAGCAGATGCATCGCTTCGCGAATCTGGTCGATTTCGGGCAGGATGATGTTGGGCATGCCGCCCGACACCGTATACCAGAATTTCTTAAGGCGGCTGATCCGGCGATGCGGCTCGTTGCCCGCGATGATTGCCGCATTGATCGCGCCGATCGAAATCCCCGCGACCCAGGTGACGTCCACACCCAGTTCGTCGAGTCGCTCATAGGCGCCGGACTGGAAGGAACCGAGCGCCCCGCCGCCTTGCAGCAACAGCGCGACTTCGCGGGGAAGGGGGAGCGGCGTACGCGCACGGCGCAGCGGCTTGGGGTGGATGGGGGGATCACTGTCAGCCATGTCGCACTGCAATATAGGGTTTAGGCCTCGCAATCCAACGCATAGTAGCAGGTAAATTATTCACCGCCTTGCAACCGCATGACCCTTGCGATGGTTTCCAGCCGTCAGGGAATCGCGTAGGCCGCGATGGATAGAGGGAGGGTATCATGCGGCTCGACGACGAACAGGAAAGCGGCAATTTCGAAGTGCAGGACGGCCGGGGCGGGGGCGGCGGCCTTGGCGGAGGCCTCGGCATGTTGTTGCCGCTGATCGGCAGTCGCTTTGGTTGCGGCGGCATCGCCGTGGTTTTGGTCATCATGGTGGTGATGGGCATGAACCCGCTCAGCATGATCGGCGGCGGTGGTGGTGGTGGCGGCCAGTCGGTGCAGACGGAACGCCCCGCGACGACTGAACTCACCGACATCCAGCGCACGTCGCTCAAGGTGCTGGGATCGACCGAGCGCCGCTGGGCCGACATCTTCAAGGCAGAGGGGCAGCAATATCCGCCACCCACCTTGGTCTTCTACACCCAGAACGGCCAGTCGGGCTGCGGCGCGGCACAATCGGCCATGGGGCCGTTCTACTGCCCGGCCGATCAGCGCATCTATATAGACACCGACTTCTTCAACGAGATGGAGAGCCGCTTCAACGCGCCGGGCGACTTCCCGATCGGCTATATCATCGCGCATGAAGTGGGCCATCATATCCAGACCATCACTGGCACCGCCGACAAGGTCCGCGCCGCCCAAAGCCGGGCCAGCGAGGCGGAGGGCAATGCGCTCCAGGTCAAGATGGAGTTGCAGGCCGATTGCTATGCCGGCGTATGGGCCGCGCGCGACACCAATTTGATGGAAGCGGGCGATCTAGAAGAGGGCATGCGCGCTGCCGAAGCGATCGGCGATGATACGCTGCAAAAAGCGGCCGGACGTCGTCCCGTGCCAGAGAGCTTTACGCATGGCAGCGGCGAACAGCGCATGGTCTGGCTACGCAAAGGCCTGTCGACCGGCGACCCCGCTCAGTGCGACACGTTCAGCGGCGCGATCTGACGGTCATTCCGCGTTGGGCGACCCCGGCGGCGCGGAACGGGACGAAAAGATCGGCCCGCTGGCTGTCGTGGGCATTTCGGCATTGGGCACGATCGCGGGTTGGCCTGCGCCCGGAAGCGGCTGCCCATAATCGGGCATCGCCGCGACGGGTGGCGCTTGGGGCATGACAATGGGAGGTGATGGCGGGACCGGCGTAACTGGCGCGGGGGTCGCCGCCGCCACGGCGCTTGTCTCCGCTGCAGGCTGCGGCTTGGGCACCACCGCTTCCACGATCATGACCAGCAAGGGCGCACCCAACAAGGTGGCGATGGCAAAGTTGCGATAGAGCATGGAGCCGTCCCAGATCCCGACGATAATGCAGTCTGCATTTAAGGATCAGAGGTAAAGAAACTGCTGCCCTACCAGGCAACGCGCCGTTTCAATGATGATCGAGCTTCTTGAGCAGTGCCATCATATCGTCGGGCAAACTGTCGCGCGGCGGGCTGTAGGTCTTGCGCAAGGCATTGCCGATCCCCTCATAAGGGGCGGGCAGCGCGACGGTGACGATCCGGCCTTTGTCGCCGTCGCCGCCCGTTGCCGATCGGCAAGCATATTTGCGCTGCATTTCCATAATCCATAGAACGGTCGTCGGGCCAAAAAGTTGCTGGCATTCGTCGCATGGTCACGCGATAGCCCGCGCAAAGACGGGAGAGAGTGCGTGACGGACTGGCCGCAGACACAAGCACGGATACGGGCACATTCGCCCTTTTTGGCGCGGGTGCTGGATCGCTTGCCGACCTTGGCCGATTGCCTCGCGACCGGGGATTTCGACGCCGCGCTGGCCATGGCCCATGCGGCAGGCAGCCCGCAGGACGGGGTGGCCCGATCGCTGCGGCGACGGCGCAACGCCATCGCCCTGACCGTCGCGGCCGCCGACCTGTCAGGGGCGTGGGATCTGGACCGGGTTACCCGCACCCTGTCCGACTTTGCCGACACCGCGCTGGAAGAGGCGCTCGCCGCCGCCATGCAGGAACGCTATCCCGACATGCCTCATCGCGGCTTCGTCGTGCTGGCGCTTGGCAAGCATGGCAGCCGCGAACTCAATTATTCCTCCGACATCGACCCCATTCTCCTCTACGATCCTGCGACCTTGCCGCATCGCGATCGCGAGGATGTTGCCGATGCCGCGGTGCGGATTGCGCGACGCATGACCGAATTGCTGAGCGCGCCCGATGGCGACGGCTATGTCTTTCGTGTCGATCTGCGGCTGCGCCCGTCGCCCGAAGCGACGCCGATCGCGCTGCCGGTGGAAGCGGCGATCGGCTATTATGAATCGATGGCGGTCGGCTGGGAACAGGCCGCCTTCATCCGTGCGCGTGCCGCGGCGGGCGACATGGAACTGGGCGACTATTTCCTGCGCCAGATCCGCCCCTTCGTGTGGCGGCGCAGCCTCGACTTCGGCGCGATCGATGCCATCGTCGATATCAGCCGCCGCATCCGCGACCATTATGCGCAGGGACAAGCGTTCGGCCTGGGCTATGATTTGAAGCGCGGACGCGGCGGCATCCGCGAGGTCGAATTTTTCGCGCAGGTGCATCAGTTGATCCATGGCGGGCGCAATCCCGCACTGCGGTCGGGCAACACGCGCGAAGCGCTTAGCGCACTGGCCGACGCGGGCGTAATCGAACCCGACGTCGCGGCGCGGCTCGATGCCGCTTACATCCTCCTGCGTACCATCGAGCATCGCCTCCAGATGGTTGACGACCTTCAGACGCACGAACTGCCCAAGAGCGACGCAGCGCTCGACAATGTTGCCCGGTTGCACGGCCTTGCAGATGGTCCGGCGCTGCTCGCCGTGCTGACCCCGCATGTCGAATGGGTCGGCCGCAATTATGACCGGCTGACCCCGCAGACCGACGACACATCGCTGTCCCATGACGAAGATCGGCTGAAGGGCCAGTTGCTCGCCATGGGCTTTGTCGATGCTGACACGCCGCTCGCCCGCATCGCCCGTTGGCGCGGGGGCACGATCCGCGCGCTGCGCAGCGGCCCCTCGCGCGAGGCGCTGGAAGCGCTGCTACCCGGCGTGATGCGCGCGATCGCCAAGGCACCCGATACCGCCCGCGCGCTCAACCGGCTCGACGACATGATTGCCCGGCTGCCCAGCGCCATCAATTTCTTTAAGCTGCTCGCCGCCCGGCCCGCTTTGGTCGAACTGCTTGCCGAGATATTGAGCCATGCGCCGACGCTGGCCGATGCGCTCGCCCGCCGGGTCGAACTGATCGACGGGCTGATCGACGCCACCGCCTTCGACCCGCCGCCCTCGGTTGAAGGGCTGACCGCCCAGCTTGGCGCGCTGGAGCCGGGCGAGGATTATCAGGCGCTGCTCGACCGGGTGCGCCAGCGGGTGGGCGATCGCCGCTTCGCGCTGGGGGTACAGATCATCCGTGGCGGGGATCCGCTCGAAGCCGCGCGCGGCTATGGCCGCGTGGCTGAGGCCGCGATCGAGACATTGGCTAATGCCACCATCACCGAGTTCGAATCCGCGCATGGTACGGTGCCGGGCGGCGAACTGGTCATATTGGCGCTGGGCCGGATGGGGGGCGGCCTGCTGACCCACGCCTCCGACCTTGATCTCATCTATCTCTTCACCGGCGATTTCCAGACCGAGTCCGATGGTGCCCGGCCGCTCGGCGCGACCCTCTATTTCAACCGCCTGGCCCAGCGCGTCACCAATGCGCTGTCAGTCCATACCGCCTCCGGCCCGCTCTATGAGGTCGATACAAGGCTGCGGCCATCGGGCGCGCAGGGGCTGCTGGCGGTCAGCTTCGACAGTTTCGCGAAATATGAGCGCGAAGCCGCCTGGACCTGGGAGCATCTCGCGCTCACCCGCGCCCGGCCTGTGTTCGGATCGCCCGAAGCTCACGCTGCGCTGGAGGCCATCCTCGCCGAGACATTGCATCGCCCCCGCGACTTCGATGAACTGGCGCGGCAGGCGGTGCAGATGCGGCGGGACATCGCCACCCACAAGCCGCCTGCCAGCGACCTCGACGTCAAGCTGGTGCCCGGTGGCCTGGTCGATCTCGAATTTCTAATCCACGTCTCGCAATTTCGTTACGGCATGGCGTTCGACCCGGATCTGGGCAAAGCGCTCGCGGACCTCGTCGCTGCGGGGCATCTGCCCGCCGATCTCATCGCCGCGCATGACCTCATTACCCGCTATCTCGTCGTCTCGCGTCTCGTCGCGCCCGGATCGACCGAACCGGCCGAAGCGACCCGTCCGCTCGTCGCGCGCGCCTGCGGGGCTGACCATTGGGACAGTCTGCTTGAAAGCTATGCGCAGGCGCGGCAAAGCGTCGGCCAGGCCTGGGCCGCGCTCGCCGCGCCCTATTCGGAGGATATATGATGCTGCAACAGGGCGACGCCATCCCCACGGGGACGATCAAGGATGCCGATGGCGTGGAGTTCACGCTGGACCGCTATGCAGGCAAGCCGCTCGTCGTCTATTTCTATCCCAAGGCGGACACGCCGGGCTGCACCAACGAAGCCAAGGATTTCACCGCGCTGGCCGACGAATTTGCGGCGGCGGGCGTCCCGGCCGTCGGCGTGTCGAAGGACAAGCCCGCCAAGCTGCGCAAATTCGCCGACAAATATGGCCTGTCGGTGATCCTGGCCTCCGACGAGGAAGGTACGCTGTGCGAAGCCTTCGGCACCTGGGTCGAAAAATCCATGTATGGCCGCTCTTATATGGGCATCGAGCGCGACACCTTCCTGTTCGACGCTGATGGCCGCCTGCAGCGTGTCTGGCTCAAGGTGAAGGTCAAGGGCCACGCGCAGGAGGTGCTTGAGGCGGCGCAGGCACTTTGAGCCTGCCTGCTGGCGTTACCAGCGTGGGCGCCGCCTGTGCCCATGTCCTGCTGACCGCCGATCCCATCGCCAAGCTCATGGCCGCCCGCGCGACCGCGCGGGCGTGGCGGCTCGGACATCTGGCCCATGATTTCGATGTGGCCATGCCCGATCGACCCGCGCGCCCGACCACGCCTGAACTGCTGCCGCCAGCCCAGATGCCCCGGCGCGGCAAGATCGGGTCGGAACGGGCGCGGATCGCCATGATCCACGCGCTCGCCCATATCGAATTTGTCGCAATCGACTTGGCTTTCGACCTGATCGGCCGCTTCGGCAGCCAGTTCCCGCCGGCCTTCACCGACGAATGGATGCGCGTCGGCGCGGACGAAGCGATGCATTTCGCCTTGCTCGACCGGCGGTTGCGCCAGATGGGCAGTCATTATGGCGCGCTGGCTGCCCATGACGGCCTGTGGCAGGCGGCCACCGAAACAGCGGAAGACGCGCTCGCCCGCCTCGCCATCGTGCCCATGGTGCTGGAGGCGCGCGCGCTCGACATCACGCCCGCGACGGTCGCGCGCTTCGACCAGGCAGGCGACGCGCCCACTGTCAAAATCCTTGAGCGCATCCTCGTCGACGAGATTCGCCATGTCCAAGCCGGGACGAACTGGTTTGTCACGGAGGCGAACCGAAGGAACCTAAATCCACCGATTCATTACCAAATGCTGGTGAAACGCCATTTTCGGGGCAGCGTTAAGCCGCCGTTCAACGACTCGGCGCGTCGACAGGCCGGTTTGACCCACGAATTCTACGCCGCGCTTGCAACCTGACCGCCAATTTGCAGTCTATGTCTGGCGGGGGCGATCTAGGTCGCCAATAAAAACACGGGAAGCGCCGACGGGCAATCAAGCCTGCGGTGACATAAGTCGGGGTCGGCATGCTGTTTCTTCAATCGATCAATGTTGGTGCATCCAATTTGTTCCAGAGTGCAGCGAAAGCCGCAAAAATTTTTGGAAGCATCGCGATGGTCGGAACGCTCTGCGCGGCGATGCCCGCACAGGCGACCGAAGATGATGATCCCTATGGCGAAGTGACCGAAGCGGCGGCAACCACACCTGCCGCGGTCGATCTCGCCTTCTCCAACATCTTCTCCAGCCTGCAGCGCATGGATGGCACGCCCAAGGCGACTGCCTATATCCCGTCGGGCCGCCCGGTCGAAAAGCTCTCGCTGACCTCCAACTACGGCACCCGCTCCGATCCGTTCAATGGCCGCGCCCGCATGCACAAGGGCATCGACATTCCCGGTCCCGTCGGCACCCCCATTTATGCGACCGCCGACGGCATCGTCAGCCGTTCGGGCTGGGCCAGCGGCTATGGCAATCTCGTCCAGATCTCGCATGGTGGCGGCATGGAAACGCGCTACGGCCATATGTCGAAGCTGGTCGTTGCAGCCAACAGCTATGTGAAGCGCGGCCAGGTCATCGGCCTCATGGGCTCGACCGGCCGTTCCACCGGCAGCCACCTTCACTATGAAGTCCGCGTCGATGGCGCGGCGATAAACCCCATCCCCTTCGTTGCCGGTCCCGACTATCTGGTCGCCGCCAACACCAAGCCGCCGGTCGCCATGGGCGGCCCGACCACGGCGCAGGAAAAAGCGGCCGATTGATCACCCTTTTTCGACTTTCGCAAAAGGCCCGGCACCCCATGGGTTGCCGGGCCTTTTGCTTGATCCTATCTAAGGCGCATGACCGACATTGATCTCACCCCGTCTGCCGCCGCGCGTGTCGCCGCGATCGCTGCCAAACAGGGCAAGCCCGCGATCCTGCGTCTGGCCGTGGAGGGGGGCGGCTGTTCGGGCTTCCAATATCGGTTCGGCCTCGCCGATCAGATCGACGCAGAGGATATATCGGTCGAGCGTGACGGCGTGACCCTGGTGGTTGATGACGTGAGCCTCGACCTGGTCCGCGGATCAGCGGTGGATTTTGTCTCGGACCTGGGCGGCGCAGCCTTCAAGGTGACCAACCCCAACGCGACGGCGGGTTGCGGCTGCGGCACCAGCTTCTCGGTCTGATAGCCAAGCGCCGTTCCAGTCATTAGGGACGGGGGCGAGGAGAATCGTCCATGCGTATCGCCACCTTCAACATCAACGGCATCAAGGCGCGTCTGCCGCGCCTGCTGGAATGGCTGGACGAAACACGGCCCGACATCGCCTGCCTGCAGGAGATTAAGACCTCCGACGAAACCTTCCCGGTCAAGGATATCGAGGAGGCGGGCTATGGCGTGATCTGGCACGGGCAAAAGGGCTTCAACGGCGTCGCCATCCTCGCGCGCGGCGAAAGTCCGGTCGAAGTCCGGCGCGGCCTCGACGGCGAACCGGAGGATGAGCATAGCCGCTATCTGGAGGCCGATGTGAAGGGCGTGCGCGTCGCCAGCATCTACTTGCCCAATGGCAATCCGCAGCCTGGCCCCAAATTCGACTATAAACTCCGCTGGATGCAACGCCTGCGCACCCGCGCTGCTGAAATCTGGGCGGAAGAAGTGCCCGCGATCCTGGCGGGCGACTATAATGTCATCCCCCGTGACGATGACACCTATTCCGTCAAGGCAATGGCCAACGACGCGCTGATGCAGCCCGAAAGCCGCGCCGCCTATCGCCGGATGTTGGCCGATGGCTGGACCGACGCGCTGCGCAGCCGCCACCCTGCGGGCGGCGTATGGACCTTCTGGGATTATCAGATGAACAGCTGGCCACGCGACGCAGGCTTCCGCATCGACCATCTCCTGCTCAGCCCCGCCGCTGCCGACCGCCTGATCGACGCACAGGTAGACAGGGACTTTCGCGGCCGGGAAAAAGCCAGCGACCATGCCCCGACCTGGGTGGAATTGCGGGATTAACGTGACAGCTAAGATGGAAGCTTACGCCGCCGATGTGTGCATCGGTTAAAGGTGGTGGGGTTACACTTCCTTCCCGCGCAGGGTGATCTGTTGAAGCATATCCTGACCAATGTTGGAGATGTGATGCTGAACTTCTTCAACAAGAAATATCAGCTTACGCCCATGCCAATAGTCGAGCTTCATAACTTCGCCTGCTTTGGGCAAAATTGACAGCCCAGCAAGGTCGATTGTCTCACGCGAACCGTCAACTTCGACCTCCGCACGCACCAACAAATGTTCCGACGTTATCACGTGCGCTGACTCCTAAAAGATCGTTAGCAAATTCTTAAAATCAACTACTCGAACGTGTTCTAAGCCGCCAACCGCAAAAACGGCACCGGCTGGGTCGAGCGCAGCACGATCGGCTTGCCCTCCGACGCTTCGAACAATTCGCCGTCCAGGATGACGCTGCTATGATTGCCTTCGATACGGATGGTGTCGCCCTGTTCCAGGTGGATGCCCTGCATCTGACGCTTGCCCACCCGCTTGAAGATGCTGGCCCACATCAGCCGCAACAGCGCCGGCAAATTCTGGTCCACCGCCATCAATTTCATATTGCCGCGTCGACTGTCGCCCGGCTGCACGCCCAGCAGCAACCGTTCGAGCGTGGTCACGATCAGCACCGAAAAGCGCCCGACCAACTGGCCGTCGCGGATCAGCGAGATGCTGACCGGCTTGCTCGATGGTGGCAGGAAACGGGCGCTGATGCCGAACAACAGTGACACCAGCACCGCCATCGCGGTGATGAAGTGGCTCAGGCCATTGGACAGCCCCAGCGGATAAATCTGGTTGCGGCAATAGAGCATATAGTCGGCCAGTCCCGCGCCGCCCAGGAACATGCCCAGCACCGGGCGGCTGCCGACCTGTCCGTCCGACAGGGCGATCAGCTCCCGCGCGACGACATGATCGTCCACGCCTGCCTTGGCGATCGCTACGATCCGCTCCAGCGCCCTGATCGGGTCGCCATGGATGCCCAGGTCCAGCGCGATCAGGTTGGTCTTGCCATTAGGCAGCACCGCGATCGGCGGCACCCGGCCTTTGAAATGCTCGCCCTGATACAGCTCGGTCAGCGACGCCTGCACCGTCCCGTCGCCGCCATTGATGACGATGACGACCGGATCGACGCGGGCGATGGTCTGGAACGCCCGGCCGATCTGTTCGACATGCTCCACTTCATAATGGAAGATGTCGGGGTTGCTCGCGCAATAGCTGCGCACGCGCGGAAGCGACTGCCGGTTGCCCGTGGACTTGGGATTGGACAGGAGGGCGACGCAAACCATGGCTTTGGGGTCACATATATTTGAGGGTGATCGTGATTTTCGTCACGCCGGGACCGGCATAGAAAGCGGCTTTCTCGACACCGGGCTTGCCCAGGTTGAAGATGCTGATCGACGGATTGTTGGAAAAACCACCGCCGTCGCTGGAAATGTCGGTCTTGCCATTGCCGTTGCGATCATGCCGCACGGCGATGCCATATTTGCCCGGCTGCGGCACTGGCATGCAGAATCGCATCGCACCATTGGCGGGACGCACCGCGGTATCGATGCGATGCAGCCATTGACCCTTATTCAGCCAGGCGGCCTTGGTGCCGGGATAGGATTGGACGCGCACCTTGCCGGTGGCGGCGGCAAAACCGCGTACATCGACCAGCACCGCCGGTCCGCTGGCGCTTGCCGCGCAACGGTCCAGATCATTGGCAATTTCCTGGCCATGGGCGAATGCGGGCGTCGCAGCGACCAGCGCTGCTCCCGACATCAAACCCATTGCAACTTTTATCATGACCATCAGACTCCTGGAAGCTATAGCCACCGGCATGGGCCGGATGGCGAGCCCCTGTTCGCCCCGCAACGCTATGCCGTTTGATATGGGCGGGGTTTGCGGCCAAAACATGGTGATGGGACGACGACTTAGAGAATGCTGACCGCCACCGACCGTTATCTCGCCCGCCTGATCGCGGTACCCATGCTGGGTACGCTGGTGATCGCCGCGATGCTGCTTGTCCTCGACAAGATGCTCAGCCTGTTCGATTTTGTCGCGGCGGAGGGCGGACCGGTCAGCGTCGTGTGGCGGATGCTCGCCAATATGCTGCCCGAATATCTCTCGCTCGGCATCCCAATCGGCCTGATGCTCGGCATTTTGCTGGCCTTTCGCAAGCTCGCCATGTCGTCGGAGCTGGACGTCATGCGCGGCGTTGGCCTGTCCTACGGCCGCTTGCTGCGCGTCCCTTACATGTATGCGATCGCGCTGGCGCTGCTCAATTTCGGCATCGTCGGCTGGGTCCAGCCTTTGTCGCGCCACGCCTATGAGGCATTGCGCTTCGAACTGCGGTCTGGTGCGCTCGGCGCGTCGATCAAGGTCGGCGAGTTCACGAATCTGGGCAAGCGGATGACGATGCGAATCGAACGCAGCCTGGACGAGGGCCGCAATCTCCAGGGCATCTTCGTGCGAGCGACCAGCCGCGACGGCCAATCGGTGGCAGTGACCGCGGCGCAGGGCATGTTCCTGGCCACCGACGATCCCGACACGATCATCTTCCGCCTGCGCAACGGCGTGCTGGTCAATGATGCGCCCAAATATAAGACGCCGCGCATCCTGTCCTTTTCCAGCCATGACCTGCCGATCGACCTGCCGCAGATCGAAAATTTCCGCGGCCGCGACGTGGATCGGGAAAAGACGATCCCCGAACTGATGGTGATCGGCCGCAGCGCGGCCACGCCCGACAAACTGCGCGACGAAGTGCGTGCGAACTTCCATTTCCGCATGGTCGAAGTGGCGATGATGCTGCTGTTGCCGCTCGCCGCGCTGGCCTTTGCCATCCCGCCCAAGCGATCGACATCGGCGCTCGGCGTCTTCCTCTCGATCGTGTTCATCGTGACCTATCACAAGATCAACCAATATGGCGAAGGCATCGGTGCGCTGGGCAAGGTCGACCCGATCATCGCTCTGTGGGGGCCGTTCATTCTGGCCGCCGGGCTGATCTTCTGGATGTATCATGTGGTGGCGCATCGTCCCGGTGGGCAGCCGATCGGCGCGCTGGAATTCGCCTTCGCCAAATTGGGCAAGCAGGTCGCGCGCCTGTTGCGGCTGGGCCGCAAACGGCGACCTGCTATGACCGTGGAAGGAGCGGCCTGAGGCCATGCAGTTCAATTTCTTCCCGTCGACGCCCATCACCCTCTATATGGCGCGCCTGTTCCTGACTCGGACCTTCGCCGTGTTGGCGCTGCTGGTGGTGGTGCTGCAGACGCTCGACCTGCTCGGCAATTCGGGCGACGTATTGGCCTATCCCGGCAATGGCGATGCGCAATTATGGCATTATGTCGGCCTGCGCGCGCCACAGATCATCGCGCGCTTCCTGCCCTTCTCGGTGTTGCTCGGCACGCTGGTCATGCTGGCCACGCTCAACCAGAATAGCGAGATCATCTCGATGAAGGCGGCGGGCCTGTCGGCGCATCAGATATTGGCACCGCTGATCGCCGCGGCGCTCGGCGTCTCGCTGATCAGCTATGTCTTCAACGAACGGGTGGTGGCGCGATCGACTGCCGCACTCAGCGCCTGGGAAGCGGTGGATTACGGTCCGATCCCGCGCGACAGCGGGGTTAAGAGCAACCCCTGGGTCCGCGACGGCAACAACCTCGTCAACGCTGCGATCGTGGCGGGGCGCGGCACGGAAGTCCAACTGCGCCAGGTCCGCATCTATAACCGGATCAACAACAGCCTGACGACCATAGTTGAGGCGCCTCGCGGCCGCTATGACGCCGCCAGCGGCAGTTGGTTGCTGGAAGGCGCGCGGCAGTTCGACGTGGCGCGCGGCACGGTCACCAATGTCGGCACCGTCCGTTTTGGCCGCGATATTCGTCCTGACCAGTTCACCCTGGCGAAGGTCGATCCCGACGCGCTGACCTTCGCCCAGCTCAAGGCGGCGATTGCCGACCTGCATGATGCCGGGCGGCCGACGGCGGAGCTGGAGGCAAGCCTGTGGCACAAATTATCGGGGCCGCTGTCTGCACTGCTGATGCCGATCCTGGGGTCCGTTGCCGCCTTCGGCCTCGCCCGGTCGGGGCAATTATTCGTGCGCGCAGTGATGGGCATGGCGCTTGGCTTTGCCTATTTCGTCGCCGACAATTTCTCGCTGGCGATGGGCAGCCTGGGTGCCTATCCGCCCTTCCTCGCGGCCTGGGCACCTTTCTTCCTGTTCCTGCTAGTCGGCGAAACCGTGCTGTTCAGGACCGAGGAATAAGGCTCAGCGCGCGCCCATCGTGCTGCGCGCGATCTTGCCCACCAGCGGGATCATCCCCGGATAATTGCCGCGATGATAGGGAGAATCCCCGTCCAGCGTCGCGATCAGCCGGGCATGGGCCTGGCCCAGCGCATGATAGGGAACGCTCGGCAGCAGATGGTGGAGCGCATGATAGCGCAGCCCCACCGGCGCCCATAGCTCCGGCAGGACACCGGGCGGCGGCACATTGACCGAATCGAGATATTGCGCGGTCACCGTCATCGGGTCGCCCTCATTCTCCCACAGATGGGCGACCAAGGTGCGCAACTGGTTGACGACGGTCATCGCCGAATGGATCGCCATATAGACGAGCAAAGGCTTCCAGCCGAAGACGAATACGCTGCCCACCAGCGCCAGCGCGAACAGGCAGGCACCCGCTTCCTGCCACGCCCACATGCGCGCAAAGTCACCCTCCGGCGCGCGGCGGCGATAGGCAGGATTAATCGACAGCGCCGACAGTTCCGCCACCACCTTGCGGCGCAAGGGCGGCAGGATGAGGCTGAGCGGCGTCAGCAGCCCGAAGCGCAGGATCAGGCCGACGGGCGCCAGCGACGCGACCAGAATGAACAAGGGCAACGACCAGGGCTTCATCAGTGCCAGCGGCAAATATTCGGGGTCTTCCGCCGTGCCATAGCGGGTGCGGGCATGGTGCTGCGTATGCACGCCTTCATAGAGGAAGGACGGGATCATCAGCGGGATGCCGACGATCAGATTCCAGCCGAAGCGAAAGCCCGGCAACGCGCCCTTGCGGATATGCGTCAACTCATGGATGAAGCTCGCCGCCCGATAAAGCGCCATCATCGCGACCAAGCCACAGGCAAGGGCAATCGCGAGATTGTCCGCCACGATCGCGCCGACCATCGCGGCCCAACCGATCAGCGCCGAACCCAGCATGTCGGGCCAATAGATACGCGGATTGGCGACGCTATAGTCGCGCGTCAGTTCCGCTGCGGCCCGCAGCATGGCGGTATCGTCGGGAATGGTCGCCCGCGCGCGCTGGGCGGCGGCCAATATGGGATCATGCACTGTCATACCTGCCGTCCTACACTCCAAATGCGCTGATATCGTGGCAGCACCATGACATCCGCGTCCCGATACGCCGCCAACCCGCGCCCGTGATTGACATTGCGCAAACAAGCGGCGAACTGCATCCCATTCCCATCATCAAGGCGGCAACCGTGGCGCAATCCGATCTGGTCATCACTCCCGTTTCCGGCAAGGCCGACCTCAAGTCTTTTATCGACCTGCCCTGGTCCCTCTATGCGAACGATCCGAACTGGGTGCCCCCGCTCAAGGCCGAGGTGAAGGCGCTGCTGACGCCCGGCGACAATCCCTTTTTCGACCATGCCGAAGCGCAATATTTTCTCGCGCGCCGCGGCAACCGCGTTGTCGGCCGCATTTCGGCGCATATCGATCGTCTGGCGCTGGCGCAGCCAGCGGAACAAGGCATGGGGCCGGGCACGGGCAATTTCGGTCTGTTCGAAGCGACCGATGCGGACGTCGGCGCGGCGCTGATCGCGGCCGCCGAAGCCTGGCTACGCGCCAAGGGCATGACTCGCGTGCTGGGGCCGATTTCGCTGTCGATCTGGGAAGAGCCTGGCTTGCTGATCCAGGGCCATGATCATCCGCCAACGGTCATGATGGGGCATAACAGCCCGACCTACCAGGCGATGATAGAGGGCGCAGGCTATGCCCCGGCCAAGCAATTGCTCTGCTACGAACTGGACATCACCAACCAATTCCCGCCGCTTATCCAGCGGATCGTCGCGTCGGGGCAGAAAAATCCGCGCATCCGCATCCGCAAGGTCGAAAAGGCGAAGTTCGACAAGGAAGCGGCGATCATCCTGTCGATCCTGAACGACGCCTGGGGCAGGAATTGGGGCTTCGTGCCGATCACCGATGCGGAAGTCGCGCATACCGGCAAGAAGCTGAAACCCATCGTGTTCGAAGATCTGATCATGATCGCCGAACTGGATGGCGAGCCGGTCGCCTTCATGATGACCCTGCCCGACCTCAACGAAGCGCTGGGGCCGCTCAACGGGTCGCTTTTCCCGTTCGGCTGGCTAAAATTGCTCCGCTGGCTGCGCAAGCCCAAGGTCCGCACCATGCGCGTGCCGCTGATGGGCGTGGTGCAACGGTTGCAATCCTCGCGCATCGCCAGCCAACTCGCCTTCATGATGATCGAACATATCCGGCTCGACGCAATCGAACATTATGGCTCGACACGGGGTGAGATCGGCTGGGTGCTGGACGATAATCAGGGGATGAACGCGATTGCCGAGGCGATCAACAGCACGGTCAACAAAGTTTATCAGATCTACGAAAAGCTGCTCTGATCAATCCTCGACCGGCACTGCCACCTCGATCGCGCCCGCCGCGATCCGGGCGGTGACGGGCGTTTTCGCCAGCACTTCGCCATCGATCGAGATGCGCTGGGTCGGGCGGGTCGAAATCTTGAACGATTTGCCGGTAAATTCCTGCGTGTGGGAATTCCGGTCGCGCAGCTTGAAGAATTTGGCATACCAGTCCCAGGCGAGCCGGACATGGCTGCGTCCGACCACCGCCTGGACAACGATTTCGCCCGTATCCACATCGGCATGGTCGGATAACTCGACCCCCCCATGAAAGGGACCGTTGAGAATACGGACTTCGGTCGACCAGAGCCGATGTTCCTTCTGCCCATCGTCGATCACGAGGCGAAAGGCACGGAACCCAACCGAGCATTTGACCGCCCAGACCAGATAACCGATCCGACCGAGATAGCGTTTGAGCTTGTGCGGCACGGTCTTGCCGATCATCGGCGACAGACCGAGCGAGGCGGCGTTGACGAAATAATCCCGGTCGATCATGCCCAGATCAACCCGTCGTCGGCGGCCATGGGCAATCACCTGCACCGCGCCGTCCAGATCGAGCGGCAAGCCCAATGTGCGGGCAAAGCTGTTCGCGGTGCCGAGCGGCAGCACGGCAAAAACGCAATCCTTGCCCACCAGTTCATCGACCGTGCCCGACATCGACCCATCGCCACCGCCGACGATCACCATCGGCGCGCCATCGGCGATCGCCTGGCGAACCGTGCTATTCATTTGGCTGGGATCTTCGACCGCATGGGCGGCAACCAGCCGGACGCCTGCCTCTTCCAGCTTCTGCTTGGCTTGCGCGTATAGATCCTGCCCCCTGCGGCTATGCGCGTTGACGATGAGCGCGGCCTCGCGGGGGAGGGGGCGAAGAACAGGGCTGGGGGGCGCTTTCGTTTCCATGGCACAACAACACGGCAAGAGGGGATTTGGGTCAAATGGAAACCATCTGCTTACACTTCGTTACCCTTTGATGGCCCGCATCGCACATCTCTCCGACATTCACTTTGGCGCGAACGATCCCAGGATCGTCGACGCTGCCACCGCCTGGCTGGAGGCGCGCCGACCGGACCTGGTCGTCATCAGCGGCGATTTCACCCAGCGCGCCCGCGTCGATCAGTTCCGGGCGGCATCGGCCTGGCTCAACCGCCTGCGTAGCGCAGGCCTCAAATTGCTGGTCGTGCCCGGCAATCATGATGTGCCACTCTATGACGTGGTGCGGCGGTTCATGGCCCCGCTTGATCGCTACAAACGCTATATCAGCAGCGACCTGTGCCCCTTTTATGAGGATGCCGAAGTCGCCATTCTGGGCCTTAACACGGCGCGCTCGCTGACGATCAAGGATGGCCGGATCAATCATGATCAAATGGAGATATTACGCCAGCGCTTCGCTCCCGTCGCCCCGGACAAGACGCGGATACTCGTGACCCACCACCCGCTGTTCGCCATGCCGATCGGCCGGGGCGGCGAACTGAGCGAAGCGGTCGGCCAGCATGAGGACGCGATACAGGCGGCACGCGAAGCTGGGGTGCATCTCGCACTGGCGGGCCATTTTCATCAGACCTATGCCGAATCGGCGACGAAGATGGTGGAACAAGCGGGCGGCGCGCTGGTGATCCAGGCTGGCACTGCCACCTCGACACGCCTGCGCAACGACGAACCGCAGAGCTTCAACTGGCTGCACGTCCACCGAAATAATGAAGTGGAACTGCAGGTAATCGTTTGGGACGGCACCGGCTTCCAGCGCGCCAGCCATGTCGCCTATCATCAGCATGGCGATCGCTGGACCGGCGAGGCGGTTGATCATCCGGTGAGCGTGGGTGCCATCGCCTGACATCGCCGTGGCTGCTTTTGTCGGATAGCGCGATACGCTAGGACGCGGCCTATGAGCGTTCGCAACCGGAATCCGCGCTGAGATGGCGATCGTCAGAAGCCTGTGCGGCCAGTGTGGCATGGGTTGCGGCGTGCGGGCGATGACTGGCACCGATCGCGACCTGCGGATCGAGGGCGACAAGGCGCATCCCGCCAATGCCGGGCGGCTGTGCGAAGGCGCGGATGCGCTGACGGTCATGGCGGACCTGGACGGGCGCTTGCTGCACCCGCTGATCGAGGGTAAGCGGGTAGCATGGGACAAGGCCATTGCGCTGATCGCGCGGCGTCTGGCCGCCGTGCAGGCGCGTCATGGCCCCGGCAGCGTCGCGCTGCATGTCGGCGGCGGCTTGCTGACCGAGGATTATTATGTCGCCAACAAGCTGATGAAGGGCTTTTTGGGGTCCACCCATATCCATGCCCCCTGGCGCGGCGCGATCGGCGACGTGCAGCGCGCCGCCTATGGCGAAGATGTGATGCCCGCCACGCTGGAGGATATCGACCGCGCCGACCTGATCCTGATCGCCGACGTGCCTGCGTTGCTGGCGCACCCGCTCTTGCTGGAACGGGTACAGGATGCGCGCACGACGCGCGGCACGCGGCTCGTGGTGCTGGGCACGGGGATCGAAGCCGACATGCAATTGCCGGTGCGCACAGGCAGTGTCGCCCGCTTACTGGCCGGATGGCTGTTGCACAGCATTGATAGTGGCCTGATCGACGCCGACTTCGTGGCCGCGCATGTGACCGTGCCGGATGGCTTTCGGGATCGGCTCGCCCCCGGCCATGATCTCTGGTCGGTGGCGCGGGTCTGCGGGATCGAGCCGGGCCAGGTGCGCGATTTCTTCGATGCGATCGGACCGGTCGATCGGCTGGTGACCCTGTTCGGCGAGACGGCGGGCGCGGATGTCGCGGTGGCGGCGATCAACCTGCATCTGCTCACGGGAAGGATCGGACGACCGGGCGCGGCACCCTTCGCGCTGCCTTCCGGCGCGAACGGCATGGGCGCGCGCGAGGTGGGTTGTCACGCCGCCGACCTCGCGGCGCATGGCGATTTCTACGAACCCGTGCGCGCCAATGTCGCGCGCTTCTGGGGGGCGCGGCAGTTGGTGGAACAGCCCGGACTGGAGGACGCAGCGCTGCTCGACGCGATGCGCGACGGGCAGGTGCGGGCGTTATGGAGCATCGGCGCGGATGACGGGGCAACGGACTGGTTGCGCGCCGCGCGAGCGGTGGTGCCACTGTCGATCCGCTCGACCGACCGTGCGAAAGAAGCCGAGGACGGCTGGACCCTATGCCTCCCTTCGGCGAACTGGATCGAAAAGGATGGCACGGTAACGGGGCTGGACCGGCTGGTCAGTCGCCATCGCCGCCTGTTCGACTTGCCCGGCGAAGCGCGGCCCGACTGGTGGATGTTGACGCGGGTGGCCCAAGCCATGGGCTGGGGCGATGCCTTCCATTATGAACAGCCCGCCGACATTTATCGCGAACATGGGCGGCTGACCGCCTATCGCAATGATGGCACGCGACTGCTCAACCTGCGCCGCCATGCACCCATTTCCAACCCGGCCTATGCCGAACTGACGCCGTGGCGCTGGGGCGAAGTGCCATTCGATGGCGGGCATTTTCCGACGTCCGATGGTCGGGCGCGGCTCTTGCCGATCGCGGGTCAGGCCGAGGCCGCGATCCCCTGAAGATGCGCCAGCAGCGCGTCGCCATTGGCCGCCCAGGTGAAGCGTAGCGCGGCCTCGCGCACCTTCTCCGGTGGCGGCGGATCATCAAGGATAGTACGAATGGCCGCTGCGATGGCTTGCGGATCGCGCTCGACGATCTGCCCAGCTTCGGGCCGATCGAGCAATTCGCGGGCACCGCCCACGTCGCTGATCACGATCGGCGTGCCGCAGGCGAGCGATTCGACCCAGGCATTGGCCAGGCCTTCGGATGCCGACGGCAGCGCCATCACATCGGCGGCGGCAAAGATGCGCGGCAATTTATGATGCGGCACCGACCCCAGGAAACCGACTCGGCGCTCCACCCCCAGCTCCTGCGCCAGATTTTCGAGCGTCCGCCGATATTGACCCTGTCCCGCCAGCAGCAACGTGACGTCGGGCAATGCGGGCAGCGCGCGGACGAGCAGTTCCTGCCCCTTGCGCGGGATCAGCGCCCCGACGCACAGCACCACCGGCCCGCTGAAATCGAGCGCTTCCTTCGCCGCTGCGCGATCGGACAGTTCGAACGTGTCGAGATCGACCCCGGTATAATGGACCCGGATCTTGTCGGCATCCATCCCCATCCGCGCCATCGACCGGCGCATCGCGTCGGACACGGCGAGCATGCCCGCCGCCTGATCGCCCGCCTGACGCACCATCTTGCGGGTGCCGCGCTGCGTGCCCCAATGGTGAATATCCGCGCCGCGCGCCTTGACGGAATAGGGAATGCCGAGCGCCTTCGACAGTCGCTGCGCCACCGGCCCATCGGGGAAGAAGAAACTCGCATCGATCACGTCGAACGGCGTCTGCGCGTGGAGCCGACGCACCAGCGGCAGGATGGCGCGCGTCATGGTGATGACATTGGTGCGCCCGCCGAATTTGGGGATGATCGGAAAGGTCGGGCGATAGACGGTCAGTTCGCGCCAGCGTTCCTTACGCGGCAGCGCGCGCAGCGGCGCATAGCGGGCGCTGAGCGAGAGCGGCCATGGCGGCAGGCCGACCGGCGCGACGACGGTGACCGTCGCCTCCGCCCGGCTGGCCAGTTCGCGCGCCTGCCGTTCCACGAACACGCCGAAATTGGGGCGGCTGATATCGGGAAAGAGGGTCGATAGCATGAGGACGTTGAGCGTCATGGTCTTGTCTTTCGCGGATCAGCCATTGCCATCGGGTTAAGCGGCGCTTGTGCTTTTGGCTAGAGCCGCCGGACGAGTTGCACGGCGACTGCGGCCCATGGCGGGTCGGTCAGCACCAATTGCCGCGCGCCCGACCCCAGCGGCAGCAGTTGCAGCCGGTCGCCTTCCCGCCCGATCAGCCGCCCGAACAGGAAACGCCCGGCGGGACGCGGAAAGAGAATGTCGCGATTGAGCGCGCTGGCGAATTCTTCCGGTCCGATGCGGCGGCACCAGATCGCGTCGCCGCTGCGATAATCGCCGATGCTGGCGCTGACATGCACGCCTACCATGCCGTCGCTGGGCGCGGGCGAGGGGAAGGCGAGCGGCCGGGTCGGCGCGCGCACGCCATCAGGGCCGAGCAACGCTGCAACCGGCACTTCGGCCTGGCCCGGCAACGCGACCAGTTCGGACGTGGTGACGCCCAGTGCCAGCGCGATGCGGTTGAGCCATTTCACCGATACGGTGCGCGTGCCCGTTTCCAGCCGCCCGATCGTCTGCGCCGTGGTCGGCGGGTCGCACAGCGCGCCCACCTGTTCGAGTGTCAGCCCCTTCGCCTTGCGGACTTCGCGGATACGGGTGATCATCCCACGCCTCTATAATAACCTATTTGGTTTTCTCTTTCCTACAAATGATCCCCCATGGCAAGAGCGGCTCTTCCGATTCTTGGGCAGCAGGAGGTGGTGATGGCCGTAACGCATATCGAACAGACGATCGAAGGCCCCGATGGCCGGGCGCAGCGCGTAATGGTCAATCTCGGCGAATCGCCGCTCGCCTGGCTGCACACGCGCGGCCATGTGAGCGAACGCCAATATCTGGCGGGCGAACGCCTGCGCGCCGACTGGGAGAAAGCGGGCCTCGGCGCACGGGTGGCCATGTGTTGGGATGCGGCCCCGCGCGAGGGCGGGCGGCGCGGACCAGGACGAACGCCCGACCCGACCAGCGCGCAACTGTCGGCGCGCGACCGTTTCGATGGCGCGATCACGGCCGCCGGGCCTGGCCTCGCCGACATATTGTGGCGCGTGGTCTGTGCAGGCGAAGGCCTCGTCGCGGCGGAAAAAGCGCTGGGCTGGCCGAGCCGCGCAGGCAAGCTGGTGCTGACCCTCGCCCTGGAGCGCGTGGCCGACTGGTATCGGGTGGCCTAAGCCATCATCCCCGCGCCCAAAAGCAGGAGCAGCTTGACGTCCATCGCATAGCCCTGCGCGCGCCACTCCGCGATCTGGTCGGTCAGGGTGGCAAGCGGGATGCGGTGGACGATAATATCCTCGCCCTCCACGCCACCGCCTTCGCCGGTCTTCTTCAGGCCAAGGGCGCGGAACAGGGTGAAACTTTCCGACACCATGCCCGGAGAGCTGAAAAACTGGCCCAGCGATTCGAGCCGGGCAGGGCGATAGCCCGTCTCCTCCTCCAGCTCGCGCGCGGCGGCGATGCTGGCGTCCTCGCCCGCTGCCTCGTCACCCACCAGGCCAGCGGGCAGTTCGATGCAGCGCCGACCCAAAGGCACGCGATATTGATCGACCAGCAGGACATGGCCGTCATCGATCGCCAGGATCACGGCCGCCTGGATGCCGCGCGCGCGGCCCACATATTCCCATTTGCCGCGCTGTTTGGCGGTGATGAAGCGGCCCTGCCACATCACCTCTTCGGGCGCATCGCGATCCGGGTCGGTCATAATTCGATCAGCCTGTCGGGCAATTCGTTGATGTCGTCCTGCGCGCGCGGGAAATGCGTCGCCAATATCGCGCCGACCTGCCTCACTTCGGCCGCCAGCCCTTCGCCGGGGCGACCATCGCGGATCGCCTCGATCAGCGCCGCCATCGCCTCGCCCCAGGCTTCGGGCGCAACCTTGTCGTTGATCGCGCGGTCGGCGACCAGTTCGGCGCGATGTTCGTCGAGCGAGAGATAGAGGAGGACGCCAGTGCGGCCATGGGTGCGCGCCTCGACCGCCGAGCGGAACAGCAGGATGGCACGGCGGCGCACGCGACGCGCCTTGGTCGCGCGCGGGGTCAGCGCCATGCGCAGCGGCATGATCGCCAGCGCATAGCGCACGATCAGGAATTTGAGCAGCAGCAGCCCCAGCAAGCCGGTCATCAGCTTCCAGTCCGCCAGTTCATGCTCCCAATCGAGCCACAAGGTGGACATGAAGCTATGCAAATGGTCGGGGAAAGCTGCGGCAAGCGACAGGGCGATGAACACCGCCGCCGCCGCCCAGCTAAGCCCGACATCATGATAGGCGTCCGACCGACGTGCGACGATGGTGACAATCTCGCCCGACGTCAGCGCTTCGGTCTCCGCGACCGCGGCGGAAACGAGGTCATGGTCGGCCTGGCTAAGGTTAAGCTGCATCACCAGTCTCCCGACGCGCCGCCGCCGCCGAAGCTGCCGCCACCCGAAAAGCCGCCGCCGCCGCCGCCAAAGCCGCCACCACCGCCCCAACTGGAGCCGCCGCCCGACCCCCAGCCGGACCCGCCCGCACCCGGACCCCACAGGATGATCGGCATGCTGCTCCCGCCCCGGCGATAGCGCTTCCCGCCGCCCCCGCCGGTGCCGCGCGACATCAGTCGCATGGCGATGAACAGGACGATGAACAGGATCGGCCACAAACCCAATATCGCACTGCCGCCGCGATCGGCGGCCCGCGCTTCGGTTTCTGCGGCCGCCGCACGGGCCTTGGCCTCTTCGGGCGGCAGGGCAAGCAAGGCGGTGATCTGCTCCACGCCCGCCGCGATGCCACCGGGCATGTCGCCCGCCTTGAAGCGCGGGGTGATGGCATTGCGGATAATCTGCGAGGAAAGCGCGTCGGTCAGTATGCCTTCCAGGCCATAGCCGACCTCGATCCGCACCTTGCGATCATTGGGCGCGATGATCAGCAGCGCGCCATTGCTGTCCTTGTCACCAATGCCCCAGGCGCGACCCAGCCGATAGCCATAGTCGGCAATATCATAGCCCTGCAGATCGGCTATGGTCGCGACCACCAGCGACCGCCCGCTGGCCTGCTTCTGCGCGATCAGCGTCTGGCTAAGTGCCTGCTCCTGCGCCGGATCGAGCAGGTTGGCGGCATCGACCACGCCCTTGTCGTCGAACTTCGGAAAATCCTGCGCCCATGCCGTCGAGGCGAGCGCGAGGAGAAGGAGAAGAAACAGGCCAGACAGTGCCGTGCGGAGCAGGCCTATCGACGCTCCTCCCCAACGAAGGGAAGGGGCCTTCGACAGACTCAGGCCGAACGGAAAGGAAAGCATGGTTCCGATGCTCAACTACCGAAATCGACCTTGGGGGCTTCTTCCGCGCCGGGGGTGGTGGCCTGGAACGGCGTCATCGGCTTGGCCCCATGGATGATCTTCGCGCCGATCGCATCGGGGAAGGTGCGGATGCGGGTATTATAAGCCTGCACCGCGCCATTATAGTCGCGAATGGCAACGGCGATGCGGTTCTCGGTGCCCTCCAGCTGGGACTGGAGCTGCAGGAAATTCTCATTGCTCTTGAGGTCGGGATAGGCCTCGACCGAGGCGAGCAGGCGGCCAAGCCCCTGGCTCAACTGCGCCTGTGCCGCCTGGAACTGCGCGACCTTGGCGGGATCGGACAGGTCTTCGGCATTGACCTGTACCGAAGTGGCCTTGGCACGCGCCTCGGTCACCTGGACCAGCGTGTCCTGCTCCTGCTTGCCCGCCGCCTTGACCGTGGCGACCAGATTGCCGACCAGGTTGGAGCGGCGCTGATATTGCGCCTGCACGTCGGCCCATTTGGCCTTCGCCTCTTCCTCGGCCGTTGGAACGCTGTTGATGCCGCACGCGGACAGGGCGAACGCCCCAAAGAGCGGCAGCAGAAAGGTGGAGAAGCGGCGCAGGCGCGTCATGGGACATCCTTGGCGATTGTTTCGTTGCTGGAAATAGGGCGTTGAACTGATCCGCGCAACGGGCCATGCAGATATTATCGCAGATGGTAAAAGGGCTTAAACCATGGGGCTGCTTTCGGAATTCAAGACTTTCATCAATCGCGGCAATGTGATGGACCTCGCGGTCGGCGTCATCATCGGCGGCGCCTTCGCGACCATCACCAAATCGCTGACCGATGACCTGATCATGCCGGTGGTCGGCTATATTTTCGGCGGCGCCGACTTTTCGGGCTACTTCATCCGCATGGGCGATCTGCCCGCAGAGTTTAAGGGCAACCCCGAAAGCTATGCCGATCTAAAGGCGGCGGGCGTCGCCATGTTCGGCTGGGGCGAATTTCTGACCGTGCTGGTCAATTTCGTGATCCTGGCCTTCATCATCTTCCTGCTGGTCAAGCTGGTGAACAGGCTGACCGCCAAGCAGGAAGCCGAAGCACCCGCTGCGGCACCCGCGCCCACCCCCGAAGACATCATGTTGCTGCGCGAAATCCGCGATTCCCTCAAAAAATAATCGTTTATGCGACGAAGCGAGACTGCGACGGGAACCATCCCCGGCGCGACCGGTTGATCGCGGTCAGGGCTGAAGGCTGCGTGTGCGGCCTGGAAGCCTTGCGAAGTAGGTAGCCCCAGGGGGCGCAACAGGAGAACAACGCCGTGAAAACCTTCGTCAAAGTCCTTGGCCTCGCCAGCCTTGTCGCGCTCGCAGCGTGCGATTCCGCCAAGGAAAACCAGGTCGAGAACGCTTACGAAAATCAGGCGGACGCCCTCGACAACCAGGCTGACAATATGGAAGCCATGGCCGACAACCTGACCGGCAACGCCGAAATGTCGGCTGAAAATGCTGCCGATGCGCTGGAAAACAAGGCCGACGCCACCCGCGAAGCGGGCGAGAAGGCTGAAGAAGCGGTCGAAGACCAGCAGTAATCTGCTCTCGTCATTCAAGCGAAGGGGCGTCGTGACATGGTCACGGCGCCCCTTTTGCCGTCTGCGTCCCGGCTTTTAACGGCCCCTTAACCACGTCCCGCCAAAGGTGCCTGTCGCGCGCATCGGTGGGGCCATGGCAATGGACGAGTTACTGCAGGAATTCATATCGGAAACCCAGGAAACGCTTGAAGCGTTGGCTGGGGAGGTCGTGGCGTGGGAAGCCGACCCGTCTGACCGCGACCGGCTCGATGCGATCTTCCGTTTCTTCCACACGGTCAAGGGCAGTTGCGGCTTCCTCAACCTGCCCAGGTTCGAACGGCTCAGCCACGCTGCCGAAGATGTGCTGGCGGACATTCGTGCAGGCAAGCGCGGCGCTGATCCCGCAACGGTGAGCGCCGTACTGGGCCTGATGGACCGGATCGGCGAACTGACTGAAGCGGTGGCCATGGGCGCGGCGCTCCCCAATGAAAATGACGATTATCTGATTGCGGCGCTCAACGCGCCAGTGGACCAGCCCGCGCCCCAGGTGCAGGCGGCTCCGGTCGCGGTGGCGCGTCAAGCGGGACAGGCTGGCCCCCGCACCATTCGCCTGCCCTTGAGCCTGATCGACCAGTTGATGAACGGCGTGTCGGACATGGTGCTGGCCCGCAACGAATTGTCGCGCAAACTGCGCGAACGGTCGGCCGACCCGGAACTCGACAATGTGTTCGAACGGCTGTCGACCTGCGTGGCGGACATGCGCGACGTGATTTCCAAGACGCGGATGCAACGGGTCGAACGGCTGTTCGCGGCCATCCCGCGCATGGTCCGCGATCTCGGCCGGGATCTGGGCAAACGCATCGACCTGACGCTGGAGGGCGGCGACGTCGAAATGGACCGCGAAATGGTGGAGATGGTCGTCGACCCGCTCACCCATATCGTCCGCAACGCCATCGACCATGGCATCGAGTCCCCCGAACAGCGTCGCGCGGTCGGCAAGCCGGAAGCTGGCGCGCTACGCGTGGAGGCCCGCCAGTCGGGCAATCAGATCGTCATCACCATCAGCGACGATGGCGCAGGCATCGACACTGCGCGGCTGGTGGACAAGGCGATCAGCGCAGGCCGGCTGACCCCTGAAGCGGCGGCACGGATGACCGAGGCGGACAAGCTGGACCTGATCTTCCACGCCGGGCTGTCCACCGCCGATCAAGTGACGTCGATCTCCGGCCGCGGCGTCGGCATGGACGTGGTGCGCGCCAATGTAGAGCGGATCGGCGGCGTCATCGCGCTCGACAATCATCCGGGCCAGGGGCTGTGCATCACCCTGCGCGTGCCGCTGACGCTGACCATCATTCCGGGGCTGGTGGTGCGGGCGGGCGGCCTGCATTTCGCCATCCCGCGCGCTGCCGTTGTCGAAATACTGCATGATAACAATGCGATGCTCCAGATCAGCTGCATCGGCGGCGCACAGATCGCCACGATCCGCGGCGTGCGGCATTCGATGATCGAGCTGGAAGATGTGCTGGGCATGGACCGACCGGCACAGGCCGGACCCCGCGCCATCATGGTGGTACGGTCGGGCAGCGGCGTACCCTATGCGATGGGCGTCGCCGCCGTGGACAATCATGAGGAACTGGTGATCCGGCCAGCCTCGCCATTGATCATGGCGACGGGCGTCTATGCCGGCATGACCTTGCCGGACAATGGCAAGCCGATGCTGCTGCTGGACGCGGCAGGCATTGCCAGCGCGGCCCAACTCCCCACGATCCTGGACGATCAGGCCGCACGGCGGACAGAGGAACAGGCGGACGCCCAGGCCGGGGTCGAGATGGTCGCGGCGCTGCGGTTCGAGGAAATGACCGGCGAAAAACGGCTGCTCAAACTGGCGCTGATCGACCGGGTCGAAGATATCGATGTCGGGCTGTTCGGCCGGTCGGGCGACCAGGCCTATGTCCGGCTCGACGGGCGATTAATCCCCGTCGTCAATGGCTTGTCCCAGTTCGATCGGGCCAAAGTGTCCGCTTTGCGCCTGCGCGATGGCACGCAGGAAGCCTGCTACCCGGTCGCCGCCGTGCTGGACATCGTCCAGATGCCGCTGGTCCCCGACATGGTCGCGATGCAAGGAATCCTGAGCGGCGTCGCGGTGATCGAAGGCGAGCATCTGGAGGTGATAAACCCGTTTGCACTGTTCGCTTCGCTGTCCGGTTACGACAGCGTCGAAGGGCAGGGCGGCCGTTGCCTGCTGGCCGATGCCGAGGATGGCTGGACCCGCGAGATATTGGCACCGCTGTTGCGGCAGGCGGGCCATGACGTCGTGCTGGGCCTGCCGGAAGACGGCGTGATCGACCCGCGCGACGTATTGCTGTGCCATGATGGCGAAGGATCGAAAGTCGCCGGGATCATGGCGGAGATGACCGGATGCCGCGTGGTGCAACTGCGCGCCTCGCCCCGTGCCGCCGGACCGCACGACGCCAGCATCTATCGCTATGACCAGGACGCACTGATGGCGGCGATCACCGCCGGACAGGGATAGGGCCATGAACCGACTATATCTTTTCGCCACGCTGGCGGGCACGCGGATCGCGGTGGAAACCGACGAGGTGGAAGCGGTGGTCAAGCTGACCGAAATTTCGCCGGTGCCGGGCATGGGCGCGCATGTCGCGGGCCTGTCAGCGCTGCGCAGCCGGGTGCTGACGATCATCGATACGGCCGCCTTGATCCAGGGGATGGCCTCGCCGACCCGCGACGCGGGCCTCGCCATCATCGCCAATATCGCCGGGCACAGCTATGGTCTGATGGTCGACAGCGTCTCCGACATCTGCCGCGTGCCGGAGGGGGAACTGCCGCTGCGCGGTCAGTTGGACCGGGCCTGGGCACCCTATGGCCGCGCCATCGTGGAACAGGATGGTCATCCCTGGCTGCTGGTGTCCTTGGCCAGCTTCATCGACGGCGGCTGCCAGGCCCAGGCGGCCTGAACTGTTTTCCAACACGTTTACCAAAAACTCGCTTTTGCCCGTTAGGTCTCGATTTTCGGGCCATAAATTCCAAAGGGACGCATCATGAAGAACTGCCTGGTCGTCGACGATTCGAAGGTTATCCGCAAGGTGGCCCGCCATATTCTCGAATCGCTCGACCTGTCCGTCACCGAAGCGGTGGATGGACAGGACGCCCTGACCCAGTGCGAAGCCTCCGCGCCGGACGTGGTCCTGCTCGACTGGAACATGCCGGTGATGAGCGGGATGGAGTTTCTGCAGGCCCTGACGACCGCCAAGATGACCGCCCGTCCCAAGATCATCTTCTGCACCACGGAAAATGGCATCAGCCATATCAAGGCTGCGGTCGAGGCGGGGGCCGACGAATATGTGATGAAGCCTTTCGATCGCGAAACGCTGGAAAGCAAATTGGTGATCGTCGGGGTTATCTAGCCCGACAGCCTGCACTCCAATCCAGGGAGTAACCTCCACCCTTTTCGTCTTCGTGCAGAAAGCCTCGTGATGACCGTCAACATGCCGATCATGACCCATATAAGGAGACAGCAGGGTGCCGTGCGCACCCTGATCGTCGATGATTCGGTGGTGGTCCGCACGGTGATCGAGCGGATACTCAACAACGAGCCAGCCTATAGCGTGGTTCACAAGAGCAACAGCGCGGAACTGGCCCTGGGCTATCTGGCCGATCATGCCGTCGATCTGGTTCTGCTCGACATCGAACTGCCGGGGCAGAGCGGCCTTGCCGCGCTCCCGGCGATATTGAAGGCGCAGGCCGACGTGAAGGTCGCGATCCTGTCGGGCAAGTGCGAGGAAGGCAGCGCGGCGGCGGTCGAAGCGCTGGCGCTTGGCGCCAGTGACATCGTGTCGAAGCCCGGCAGCGGCAGTTTCGGCGACCAATTCTCCCAGGGCTTGATCGACCGGCTCAACCGCCTGTTCGACCAGCGCGTCATGGCTGTCCTGTCCACCGCACCGGTCGTCCCACCGGTCGCGCGACCCGCGCTTCAGCCGCTGGCTTGCCTGGGCATTGGCGCCTCCACCGGCGGTATCCATGCGCTGGGCCAATTGTTCGAAGGCCTGTCAGCGCCGATGGGGGTGCCGCTGCTGCTGACCCAGCATCTGCCCGCCAGCTTCACCGTCTATTTCGCGCAACAACTGATGCGCATGACGAGCTTACGGGTGAAGGTGGCTGAAACCGGGGATATCTTGCTCCCCGACACCATCTATGTCGCGCCGGGCGATGCTAATCTGCAGGTACGCCGTGGCCTCCACGGCCGGGTCATGGTGCAACTCAATCCCGAACGCACGCCAGCGGGCAACCTACCCGGCGTCGATCCGATGTTCGCCAGCATGGCGGAGGTCTATGGCGCGGGCGCAGCCGGGGTCGTGCTGACCGGCATGGGCCGGGACGGCACGGTCGGCGCGCGCGACATCGTCGCGGCGGGCGGCTGGATCGTGGCGCAGGACGAAGCCAGCAGCGTCGTTTGGGGCATGCCGGGATCGGTTGCTGGTGCTGGCCTGACCTGCGCCTTGATGGAGCCGCACCAGATGATGAACTTCATTACCAAGCGCGGCAGGGTCGGCATATGACGGCAGCGGTATTCGAAGGCGCGGCCCGCGTCCTGGCGGCGCTGCTCGAAGCCCGCACCGGTCAGGCCTTGTCCGAAGGGCGCGCCTGGCGGATGGAAACCGCGCTCCGTCCGGTGTTGCGACAGCATAAGCTGACGGACATGGACGAACTGGCCGGATGGTTGACGCGCAAGAGCGATCCCCGCCTGGAGGAAGATGTGGTCAACGCGCTCCTCAACAATGAAAGCAGCTTCTTTCGCGACCTTCAGATCTTCGACATGATCCATCGCCAGATCCTGCCCGCGATCCAGGCGGAGCGATCCAATCGCACCTTGCGCATCTGGAGCGCGGGCTGTTCGACCGGTCAGGAAGCCTATTCGCTGGCGATCCGCCTGCGCAACGATGCCGCGCGCTGGAGCGGCTGGCGGATCGAGATCATGGCCACGGACATTTCGACCGCGGCGATCGATCAGGCGCGCGCCGGCATTTTCTCGCAAATGGACGTTCAGCGCGGCTTGGCGGTCGGCGACCTCATCAAATGGTTCGAACCGCATGGCGAAGATTGGCGCGCCAGCGCGGAACTGCGCCGCATGATCGATTTCCGCCACGACAACCTGTTCGATGCCAAGGTTCCCACCGGCGAATATGATCTTCTCCTGTGCCGCAACGTCCTACTCTATTTCTCGCCGGAGCGGCGGCAGGCGGTGCTGCGGCTGCTGGGCCGACACAGCCATGCCCGGTCGGTATTGCTATTGGGAGCAGGCGAAACTGTGATCGGGCAGGGGGATGATTTTACCGCCCATCCCGAATTTCGCGGTGCCTATGCCCGGCAGGCAGCGCTACCGGAGGGCACCATCGGGCGGACGCGGCTGGCAGGCTAACCTGCCCGTCCTTAACCATGCTTGATTGCGGCGTCGCGCTGCGCCATTGTCATGGTCAGGCCGCCGGATCGACGGTGCAGGCCGAAAGGGCATGATGACCAAGCTGCCGATGATCGAGACGCCGTCGCCCAATTATGACGAGCGCAGCCTGCCCATCACCATGCTGGTGCTGCATTATACCGGGATGCCCGACGCGGCGAGCGCGATCAACTGGCTGGCCAACCCGGAATCGAAGGTGTCGGCCCATTATGTCGTGACCGAGGATGGCCAGATCATCCGCATGGTCGATGAGGCCAAGCGCGCCTGGCACGCCGGGCGGTCGCACTGGCGCGGTATCGACGACATCAACTCGGCCAGCATCGGCATAGAGATTATCAATCCGGGGCATGAATGGGGCTATCGGCCCTTTCCCGAAGCGCAGATGGGATCGTTAATCCCATTGGTGCATGACATCACCCAGCGGCACCGGATCACGCGTGGCAATATCGTTGGCCACAGCGATATCGCGCCTGCGCGCAAGCAGGATCCGGGCGAGTTGTTTCCCTGGGGCCAACTGGCGCGGCTGCGACTGGCGCTGCCCCGGCCGACCAAGAATCTGATGGACCCACACTGGACCGATGGCGGCTTCATGCTCGCGCTCGAACGCTTCGGCTATGACATTGCCGAACCGCAGGCGGCGGTGGTCGCGTTCCAGCGCCGCTTTCGCCCGGAACGGATCGACGGGGTGATCGATGGCGAATGCCGTGCCATCCTGCTCGCGCTGTTGCTGCCCAAGCCCAGGGGCGATGAATAAGCAGGTGACGCCGGACCCGAACGGCGCTAGGGACGTGTCCGCCAGAGGGCTGGGCGGCCGCGGCGTGGCGGGTAACTTCCACGGCGAGGAAAGTCCGGGCTCCACGAAATGACGGTGCCGGTTAACGACCGGCTGGAGTGATCCAAGGGACAGTGCAACAGAAAGCAGGTCGCAACGGCTTAGGCCATGCGAAATTGAAAGGGTGCGGTAAGAGCGCACCGCGTCTGCGGCAACGCAAGGCGGCACGGTAAACCCCACCGGGAGCAAGACCGAATAGGGACGGCGCGCAGTTTTGGCTGCTAGGTCTGTTTCGACCGAGATCGTCCGGGTTGGTTGCTTGAGGGGCGGAGTAATCCGTCCCCTAGAGGAATGGTCGCACATCTCCGCAAGGAGAGGACAAAACCCGGCTTATAGGCCCTCTGGCACATTTTTTTGGCGACCCCTTTTGCGCTGCAGCGGGGTGGCGTTTTTCTGACGGAATCCTTACCTGTAATCCATGTCTCGTAACGGCCGATCCAATGACTGGGGCTTTCCCCGCTGGCGCAGCTATGGCGCATCGCGTGAAGCCCAGGCGGTGCGCGGCTGCGACCGCTTTGGTTGTGACCAGCCGGGCAATTGCCCTGCGCCCAAATCCCCCAACAGCCCGGAACGCTGGTATTTCTGCCCCGAACATGCGGGCGAATATAACCGGAACTGGGATTATTTTCAGGGGCTGGATGACGAAGAGCGGGCGAAGCGCGAACATGATGAGCGGCGCGATGCGGGTGGCTTTCAGTCGAGCGCCTATCATGGCTGGGGTGGGCCAGGCGATGGCAACCGGTCGCGCGACGAACTGCACGCGCTCCAGGCGCTGGAGCTGGAGGATGACGCCGATTTCGAAGCGGTGAAGAAAAGCTGGCGTCGATTGGCCAAGGAATTCCACCCTGACGTAAAGCCCGGCGATGCCAAGGCGGCGGTCCAATTCCAGACGATCCAGGCCGCCTATGAGGTTCTGCGCGCCGCCGAGGAGCGGCGGACGTGGAAACCGCGTGGCGCGGTGGATTGAAGGCCGATCGATGAAGGATCATGTCCGCTCCAATTGGCGCAACGCCGTGCTGGTGTGCCGCAAATGCGCCAAGAAACTGGATGGCGGCTTTGGCCCCGACGGTGACGAGCGGCTGGCCAAGGCGCTGCGCAAGCATCTGACGCTGGGCAAAGGGCGCAAAGCGGCGGCAGGGATCATCGAAGTCGACTGCCTGGGCATCTGTCCCAAGGGCGCGGTGACGGTGGTCAACGGCGCGGTGAGTCGCGAATGGCTGCTGGTGAAACCGGGTACTGATCTGGATGAACTCGCTGTCACTTTGGGCATAGGCGCACCAAAACAGCCTTAATATTATCCTTACCATTCAATCCTATCCGGACTGAATGACCTATTTTGCGCGCGCGCGTCCTGGCACGTCCCTATCCGTTCAATGCTGCTTGGCGATGAGCAGCCTGGCCGTGCTTTACGCCATGCCCCCCGTCAGCGGACGTATGCTGCTGATGCCGATGACCCAGGATGGGCGCGCGGGGCTTGCGCGCGTCGCGGTTGCCCATGGTGCGCGGCTGATCGCTGCCGGGCCATGGGCGGGATCGCTGGTGGTGGAGGGACGGCGTGACGCCTTGGCGCGGCCCTTGTTCATGGCAGGTGTCCTGGCCATTGCGGCTGACGCTGGTGGTTGCGGAGATCTGGGCTGATGAACGCGATCAGCAGTCTTGGCCGTCTGCGCTTGCAGGGTCTGCGTATCCTGTTGCTCGCCAACTGGGTCTGGACCGTGGTGCTGGGCCTGATGGCCATGGCGATGGGCGAAGAGGACAGCGTCAAGGCGATGTTCCTGTCCGCCTTGGTCAATGCGCTGCCCACGGTGATGGTCCTGCGTGGGCGTCGGGATCTGGAAGCCCGTATGGTCATGGGCACACTCGCGGCGGTTCAGCCTGCCATCGGCGTCGTGCTGCTGTCCGGCCATGGCTGGCAAATGGACGGCCATATGTATTTCTTCGTCGCGCTGGCGGGGCTGGTGCTGCTCTATGACTGGCGGCCGATCGTGTTGGGGGCGACATTGGTTGCGCTCCATCATCTGTTGCTCAATTATCTTGCGCCTTCCTGGGTCTTTCCGGGGCAGGGCAATCTCGAACGGATCGCGCTCCACGGGGCGGCGGTGATCTTGCAGGCATCGGTGCTCTGTTATCTGAGCGTTCGCCTGCGCGAAATGCTGCTGGCATTGGATCGTCATGTCGCGGGATCGGCGGAGTTGGCCGAACAGGCCCAGGCCGGACGCGCGGCTGCGGAAGCGGCGATGGCGGCGCGGCGGGAGGCCGATGCACGCGAAGCAGCGCTGCGGGTCGAAAGGGAGCGGGAACGCGAACGGATGATGGCGGATCGCCGGGCCGAAACGCTGGCATTGCTTGCGGCCTTCCGCCAGTCGATTGCCGAAGTGGCCGATGCGGTCAGTGCAGCGACCGGCGAGTTGGAGGAGTCAGCGCTCTCGCTGAACGATCTCGCGCGCCGCGCAAGTGCGGGTACCGGCGAGACTGTTCATGCCGCGGAGCAATCCTCGGCGCGCGCGGCGATGTTGGCGCAGCGGATTGATCAGTTGTCCGAATCCATCACGGCCATCGCCTCGGCCGCACATCAGCAGGCGACGCTAGGCGGTGAGGCGCAACGTGTGTCCAACGCCGGACATGAAGCGATGCGCGACATGGAAAATCATACCGCTTCCATCACCAGCTTTGCCCATTCGATCACCCAGATCGCGTCGCGTACCAATTTGCTGGCGCTCAATGCCACGATCGAAGCGGCGCGCGCCGGGGATGTCGGACGTGGCTTTGCCGTGGTGGCGGGCGAGGTGAAGCAATTGGCGGGGCAGGCGGCCAATGCGACAGGGGAGATCCAGTCGCTGGCGTCTTCGGCACAGCAGGGCGCAGGAGTCGCCCAAAACGCGCTGTCCGATGTCGCGAGCGCAGTCGAGCAACTGGCCGATGCCGCCGATGCGATCCAACGCGCGGTGGCGGATCAGCGGGATGCGACGGCGGCCATTGGTGCGACGGCGCGGGATACGGCACAGGACGCCACCATCATGGCCGGACGAATGGAGCAAGTGGCGGACATGGCCCGCAGCACGGAAAGCCTGTCGGGGCGGGTGTCGAGTGCCGCTTCCGGTCTGTCGCGCACGGCGCAGGATTTGCAGCGCGCGACAGACCTGTTCGTGGCGCAACTCGAAGCGGCCTGAGCCCGGTCAGCTTGCCCGTGCGACCGGTGGCATGGGGCGTCGTTGCTGGTCCGCCAATGGATAGAGGGTGCGATTCTCGCGGTCGACCCGTTCGGCCAGCGCCGCCAGGATCAGCCGTGTTTCCGCACAGAAGGCGGGCCATTCGCGCGCGATGCGATCATCGCTCCAATCGGCCATATAACGGGTGAAGCGATCGGCCAGTGCGCCGGTTTCGCTCTGCAATTGGGCGGCTGTCTTGCGTGCGGCCAAGTCCGGCGCCCGCTGCATCGCGGGATAGAGGATGCGATCCTCCAGCGCGAGATGCGCGATCAATTGTCGCGCGAGGGACCATCGGAGCGCCGCAACGCTTTGCGGCGTGGCCGTGTCGCTCGTGGCCTGCGCCAGTTGCCGGGCGGTCAGGCTGATTTGTTCATGCTGCCCCCGCAGCGCCGTCATATCCATCATATGTCGCCCCTCCCTCAAGGATAGGCGATGATGCGCGTCGGGATTTAACAAAAGATTGTGTAAGGTCCGAACTGGCGCAAAAAAAGTGGGCGGCCCCTTGTGGGGCCGCCCTTTGTGCTTCAGCCCGGCTGATCAGCGCGGCTCGCGCCTTCGCCATCCAGGTTCAGCGCCGCAAAGTCCCAGTTGATTGCGTCTTTGAGGATGCGGTCGGCATAGCCGGGGCGTGCGTTGCGATAGTCGATATAATAGGCATGTTCCCACACATCGACGATCAGCAGCGGGGCATGACCTTCATGCGCGACCGGCGTGTCGGCGTCATGATAGCTGGTGACTTCCAGCTTGCCGTCCTTGAGGATCAGCGCGGCCCAGCCGCTGGCGAAATGGCCCACGGCCTCCGCCTTCATCTTCTCGATCAGCGCATCGACCGAACCGAACGCCTCTTCGATCTTGGCCAGCAGGTCACCGGTCGGCGCGGTCTTGGTCGGCGACAGCGACTGCCAGTAGAATGTGTGGTTCCAGATCTGGCCGACCTGGTTGAACAGGCCGCCCTTGGTCGACTTGATCAGCTCGACCAGCGACTTGCCCTGGTGGGCCGCGTCGGCGGCGACCAGTTCATTGGCCTTCACGACATAGGCGTTATGATGCTTGCCGTGGTGATAGTCGAAGGTTTCGGCCGACAGGATGTCGCCAAATGCATCCTTGGCATAGGGCAGGTCGGGCAGAACAAAAGCCATGGCGGAACTCCTAAGGTTCGGTGGGACGGCCGCACGATGACTGGCGCGGTCGATCTATTATGGGTCCAGGCGGGACGCGAAACGCCGCCGCGCCCTTCCATATGCGCACCCGCGCGCGGAAAAAAAGGCCTATATGCCTATTGCGAAACGATCGCAGAAATAAGGGCTTAGCGGGCGGCTCAACCTTGGGGCGGGGTCGTCTCGCCCAGATCGTCGCTGGCAGGCTCGTCGCCCAGTTTCAGGCCGTGACGCATCAGCATCGGGATATTGGCGGCGGCGAAGATCACCGAGACGATGGTCACGCCCCAAACCTTGACCGCAAGCCAGGTGTCGAAGCTCAGCGAGCGACGCATCGCTTCGTTCGCGATCGCCATGGCGACGAAGAAGAGCGCCCAGTTGCGGGACAGCTTCATCCAACCGGTGTGGCTCAGGCCATCATAGGCCGCCTGCAACAGATATTTGAGCAGCGGCTTGCCCCGCACCAGTCCCGCGAACAGCATCAATGCGAAGAAGGCGTAGATGATGGTCGGCTTCAACTGGATGAAGCTCTGGTCATGGAAATAGATGGTCAGGCCGCCGAAGAACAGCACCAGCGCTGCCGATAGCCAGAGCATCGGCGAAACCCGGCCCAGTTTCCATTTCGACACGATCACCGCAATGATGATGGCGACCATGAAGGCCGCCGTGCCGACGATCATGCCGAGAAATTTATAGCCGAGGAAAAAGACGAGCAGCGGCCCGAAATCGAGCGCCAGGCTGAGCGTGCCGCTATGGGCGGGTTTGGTATCAGCGGGCATAGGCTGTTCCTGCGATAGCGCGCGCCATGTCGCCGGGATCGAAGGGGCGCAGATCCTCGATCTTTTCCCCGACGCCAATGGCGTGGATGGGCAGGCGGAATTTCTCTGCCGCCGCGACCAGCACGCCGCCGCGCGCCGTGCCGTCCAGCTTGGTCATGACGAGGCCCGTGACCTGCGCGGTTTCCTTGAACACTTCGATCTGGTTCAGCGCATTCTGGCCCGTGGTCGCATCCAGCACCAGCACGACGTCATGCGGCGAAGCCGGGTTCAGCCGGCCCAGTATGCGGCGGATCTTGGCCAGTTCGTCCATCAACTCGGTCTTGTTCTGCAAGCGCCCTGCGGTGTCGACGATCAGCACGTCGATGCCGGTCGCGGTCGCCTGCTTGACCGCGTCGAACACGATGCCCGCCGCGTCGCCGCCTTCCTTGCCCGCGACGATCGGGATGCCCAACCGCTCGGCCCAGACCTTGAGCTGGCCGATCGCGGCGGCGCGGAACGTGTCGCCCGCTGCCAGCATCACGCCATAATCCTGTTCCAGAAAATTATGCGCGAGCTTGGCGATGGTGGTGGTCTTGCCCGACCCGTTGACGCCAATGACCAGGATGACCTGCGGCCGGGGGAAGGCTTCGATCTCTAGTGGCCGGGCGACGGGGGCCAAGACCTTCTCGATTTCCTCCGCGATGATCTCGCGCAGATACTCTTCTGTCAGTTCCTTGTTGAACCGGCCTTCGGCCAGGCGTTCGCGCACCCGCACGGCCATGGCCGGACCGAGGTCGGACAGGATCAGCGCCTCCTCGATCTCGTCAAGGGTCTGCGCGTCCAGGGCGGCCTTGCCGAACAGGCCGGTGAGATTGTCGCCGAGCTTGTCGGACGTGCGCTTCAATCCGCCAAAGAGACGGTCGCGCCAGGAAATGTCAGCCATGTTCATCCACCATCGTCATCCTCGCGCAGGCGGGGATCCATCTCCCGACGCAGCATCAAGCGCGGCGGTTGGGAAATGGGTTCCCGCCTGCGCGGGAATGACGGAAAAAAGAGCGTCATTCTTGAACCGCCTCTTGCGCGATCAGCGTGTCCTTCTCAAGCCCTGTGATGCGGGTGGCCACGATGGTCGACGGCGTTTGGGCGCACGCGAAGCGCACGGGGGCGAAATTTTCGGCATGGCCCGACAGTCCGCTGCGTTCGACCAGCACCGACTGGGTGGTGCCGATCAGGCTGTGCAGCCAGGCTTCGCGTCGGGTCGTGCAGGCCGCGCGCAGGCGGGCGGCGCGGGCCTTGATGGTGGCGCGATCGACCTGCGGCATCCGCGCGGCGGGCGTGCCGGTGCGCGGCGAATAAGGGAAGATATGGCCATGGACGATGTCGCAGTCGGCGATCAGCGCCAGGCTCCGTTCGAACATCGCATCCTCCTCGGTCGGGAATCCCGCGATGATGTCCGCGCCGATGCTGATGTCGGGGCGCGCGGCCTTGAGCCGTTCAACGATGCGGACGGCATCGGCGCGACAGTGGCGGCGCTTCATCCGTTTGAGGATCAGATCATCGCCCGCCTGAAGCGAGAGGTGAAGGTGCGGCATCATCCGGGGTTCGTGGGCGATCAGGTCGAACAGCCGGTCGTCTATCTCCACGCTGTCGATCGAGGAAAGGCGCAGACGGGGGAGATCGGGGACGCTGGTCAGGATGCGCTCGACCAAGGAGCCAAGCGACGGGCTGCCCGGCAGGTCGGGGCCGTAGCTGGTGACATCGACGCCGGTCAGCACGATTTCGCGATAGCCCGCCGCGACCAGTTCGCGGGCCTTGTCCACCACTGCGCCTGCGGGGACGGAGCGGCTGTTGCCCCGGCCATAGGGGATGATGCAAAAGGTGCAGCGATGGTCGCAGCCATTTTGCACCTCCAGAAACGCGCGGGCATGGTCGGCAAAGGCGGACGCCATATGCGGCACAGTGTCGCGCACGGCCATGATGTCGGCGACACGGACTTTGGGCATCGCTCCAAAAGCTCCGTTCGCTTCGAGCGAAGTAGAGAAGCGCTTCTCGACTTCGCTCGAAGCGAACGGACGTTGGTATGTTTCCGCCTCTAGCTTCTCCCGGTTGCCGATCACCGCATCGACTTCGGCCATCGCCGCGAAGGTCTCCGGCTCGGTCTGCGCCGCGCAGCCGGTCACCATGATCCGCGCATCGGGCCGCTCGCGTCGGGCGCGGCGGATGGCCTGGCGGGTCTGACGCACGGCTTCGGCGGTGACGGCGCAGCTATTGACGACGATCAGGTTGTCCTGCCCCTGCGCCAGGTCACGGATCGCCTCGCTCTCCGCAATGTTGAGGCGGCAGCCCATGGTGATGATGGCGGGACCGCTCATCAGAAACGCGCCCAGTCAGCCTCGCCATCGAAGACATGGGTGGCGGGGCCGGTCATGCGGATCGTGCCGCCCGGTGCCCAGTCGATGACCAGATCGCCGCCGGGCAGGCTCACGGTCACGGGGCCGCGCACCAGCTTGCGACGGATCGCGGCGACGGCGGTGGCGCAGGCGCCGGTGCCGCAGGCGCGGGTGAGGCCAGCGCCGCGTTCCCACACGATCAGGCGGATATGATCGTCGGCGATGACTTGCGCGAAATTGACGTTGATGCGGGCGGGAAAGAGCGGGTCGGTCTCTATGAGCGGGCCGAGCCGCTCGAAGTTCACACCGTCCCAAGCGTCCATGAAGAAGATGACATGGGGGTTGCCGACATTGACCGCGGCGGGGGCAGGCAAGTCTTCCCAACTCGCGCTCATGGTCAGCGTGTCCATGGGGTAGGCGAGCGGGATCGCGTCCCATGCGAAGCGCGGCGCGCCCATGTCGACGCTCACGCCGCCATCGACGGCCCTGGCTTCGAGCAGGCCACCCTTGGTGCGGATCGACACGTCGCGGCCGACGAACAAGGGCACGCAGCGGGTGGCGTTGCCGCAAGCCTCGACCTCGCTGCCGTCCGCGTTGAAAATCTGCATCGACACGTCCGCGTCGGGCGCATTGCCGATCAGGATCAGTTGGTCGCAGCCGATCCCGGCATGACGATCGGCAATGGCGCGGGCGAGATTCGGGGTCATCTCGATCGCGTTGCTGCGCGCGTCGATCACGACGAAGTCGTTGCCCAAGCCATGCATTTTCGAGAAGCGTCCCATGGCGGCGCATGTAGGGGGTGGGGCGGGAAAAGGCCAGAGCAGAGGCATTCCCCTTCATTTCGTTCAGCCTGAGCTTGTCGAAGGCGGTCTCTATTTCATGATGTCACGGGTGTCTGGAAATCGAGTAACGATAGCTTTCAGTAAAGGGCTTCGACAAGCTCAGCCCGAACGGAAGGGGGAGGTCAATAATGGCGCTCAAGATGCACGCTTCGCTGGCGGTTCATCCCGGCGACAGGATCAAGACGGAACTGGTCGAAACAAAGGGCCTCAAGGTTGGTGATCTGGCCGATCATCTGGGGGTAACGCGCCAGACGGTCAGCCGATTGCTGAACCAGCGACAGGTGTTGACGGCAGACATGGCGATCCGCTTCGAAAAGCTGTTCGGCATCGACGCGGATACGCTGATGCGGATGCGCCATGACTTGGCTGTGGCGCGGGGTCATGCCGATGGGCTGGAGGTCAAACCGCTCGCGGCTTGATCGTTATCCAGCGGCAGTCGCCCGCTTCTGCCCGTACAGAAAATACACGACCAGCCCCAGCGCATTCCACCCGAAACACGCCAAGATCGTGCCCGTCGGCAGGCTGATGAACAGATAGGCGCAACCGGCGATCGCGCCTAACCCCACGAACCAGGCGGCGGGCGTGCGGAAGGGGCGGCGGAGGTCGGGGCTGCGGCGGCGCAGGACTAGGAGGCAGGCACCGACCGCGGTGAAGGCGATCAGGGTGCCTGCGTTGGCGAGGGCGGCGATCTCATCGATGGGGAGGAGGCCCGCGATGATGGCGACCAAGACGGCAGTGACGATGGTGATGCGCACAGGGGTACCGCGCTTGGAGATTTTGGCGAGGCTTTGCGGCAGGAAGCCATCGCGCGCCATCACCAGGAAGATGCGGCTCTGGCCGTAGAGGAAGCCCAGCAGCACGGTCGGCAGGGCGATGACGGCGGCGATGGCGACGATCCGCGCCACCTCTCCGCGACCCATTTCGCGCAGGATCAGCGCGAGCGGTTCGGGGCTGTCGGCAAAGCGGGTGAAGGGCATGGCCCCGATCGCGGCGGCGGCGACCAGGACATAGATCAGGGTGCAGACGATCAGCGAGCCGACGATGCCGATGGCGAGGTCGCGGTCCGGGTTCTTGGCTTCCTCCGCCGCAGTCGAAATGGCGTCGAAGCCGTAGAAGGCGAAGAAGATGATCGCGGCCGCTGCCATCACGCCGCGCTCGACCCCGTCCGGTCCCATATCCTTGGCGAAGCCGAAGGGCATGAACGGCTCAAGATTCTGCGCATCGAAAGCGGGCAGGGCGACCCAGACGAACAGGCTCAAGGTCGCGATCTTGATGAGGACGAGGATGCT
Organism: Sphingobium sp. KKT206; assembly: GCF_055640555.1. Taxonomy (NCBI): domain Bacteria; kingdom Pseudomonadati; phylum Pseudomonadota; class Alphaproteobacteria; order Sphingomonadales; family Sphingobiaceae; genus Sphingobium; species Sphingobium sp. KKT206. The sequence goes on along the minus strand of NZ_CM145764.1, from coordinate 1,976,916 downwards.
GTTGAGGCGCGCGCTTTCATGCGTGCCGAGCATCAGCAGGCCCGCGACCACGGCGATGATGAAGATGGCGGGCAGGTTGACGAAGCCGCCCAGTTCCGGCCCTTGCGTCAACACCTGCGGAAAGCCGATCCCGGTCAGCAGCGGCGCGGCATAGCCCGACCAGCCGACCGCGACGGTGGAAACGACGAGGCTATATTCGAGGATGAGGCTCCATCCCACGATCCAGGCGATGCCCTCGCCCAGCGCCACATAGGAGTAGCTATAGGCGCTGCCCGCGGCGGGCATCATGGTCGAAAGTTCGGCATAGGCGAGCGCGGCGCAGGCGCAGATCGCGCCTGCTATGGCGAAGGAGAGGAGGACGGCAGGCCCGGCACGATCCGCGCCGACGCCGATCAGCGTCAGGATGCCGGTGCCGACGATCGCGCCGACGCCCAGCGCCAGCAGATGCGGCCAGGACAGGGTGCGGGCCAGGCGATGCTGATCCCCCGTCGGCGTCATCGCTTCGATCGACTTGCGGCGTGTCCAACTCATGTGTCTCAGGCTCCCCTCATCTTGTCGCCCTTAGCTTCGCACATTTCCCGCAGATTTCGACATAAAATTACGCGGCCTTGATCCTATCGGAAAGTCGGGGCGTAGAGCGCACGAGACGCGGGGCAGCATAGGGGCTCAAGTGCAGATAGGACAGCAATACATGTCAACGGCATCGCCGAACCGTCCTGCCTATGCAGGCTTGAGCCGGTTGTGCAGCGCTTGGGCGATCGCTGCCATGCCGCGCGCATTGGGGTGGTGGGGGACGAAGCCAGGCTGCCCCGGCAAGGGAAAGCCGGTGATCCACGGATCGTCGCTGCATGCGCTATGATCGCGCGAAAGAGAGGAGGCGGGAAGAACTTCGGCGTCCGTTTCTGTCGCGATCTGCTGCGTCAATCTGGCAAGGCGGTTCGCTATTTGCCGACCTGCCTCCATCTGTTCTTTGGACAGCGGCACGGCGGCACATGGGTTGGCGGGTGGAAGGACCGTGACATAATCGACGAAAATCAGCCGCGCATCAGGTGACCGGCGGCGTACTTCAGCCACGATGCGTCGCAGCGATGCATCCAGCCCCGTCCAGTCGCTTTCCGACGTTTGCGGCGCTTGCGGACATTTTCCGCCCGGTGCATTGGCTGGAGGCGTGGGAAAGCTGCGGCACGAAGCAGACCCGATGCTTCCGATATAGCCCACATCGTTGCCGCCGATCGTGATCGTCACCAGCTTCGTATCGGGGGTCAGCGCGCCCAGTTGGGGCGGCAGATCTCCCCATGGTCCCAGCAGATGTTTGGTGGTCGCGCCGCTGCAACTCACATCGGTCAGCGCGAGATTGAGACTGGTGGCGAGCAGATGCGCGTAATTCCGTGCCGATCTGGCGCAGCGCGCGGGGGTTTCCGCCAACGGGGGCGAGATGCCCGGCCCGGCCGCGAACGAACTGCCCATGGCGACATAACGGGCACCTGATGACAGCGACGCGACCCTGCCGTCCCCGCCCGTGGCACAAGCCGCCAGCAGCATTGTGTGGCACAAGGCAAGGACGGATAAGGGTAAGGATGAGTGTAGTTTCATCACATCGTACTTCCGCATGTATCTGGTATGACGCGCTATAGCCCAAAGCCTTCACGGCACAACGGGCACGCTATAATCGGCAGCGCTACCTTGTGCGCCGCTGTTGGGGGCAGGCCGCTTGCCATTCCCGATGCCTTCTTTTATAGGGCCAAGCAGCAATCGGGCGGTTTGCCGTTCGGTCCCTGACACATCCATTGAGCGCGCATCCTGAAAACAGGATGCACCAGGCGTTTTGTATGGACGCTGGTTGGCGAGGTTTCGCCCACCGGCGATTTTGTCGTTTTGGCAGGGTAGCTGCTGTTTTCCGGGCCTTTTGGCCCAATTGAGGTGATGATGTTCGATTCGCTGAGCGATCGTCTGGGTGGGGTATTCGATAAACTGCGGGGGCGTGGTGCGCTCACGGAGGACGATGTCCGCGCCGCGATGCGCGAGGTGCGAATCGCGCTGCTCGAAGCCGACGTCGCCTTGTCGGTCGTGCGCCAGTTCGTCGATCAGGCCACCGAACGCGCGGTCGGCAGCGACGTGCTGCGGTCGGTCACGCCGGGGCAGATGGTCGTCAAGATCGTTTCCGACACGCTCACTGAAACGCTGGGGTCCGAAACGTCGGACCTGATGATCGACGTGGCGCCGCCCGCCGTCATCATGATGGTTGGCCTGCAGGGGTCGGGCAAGACGACCACGACCGCCAAGATCGCCAAGCGCCTGAAAGAGCGTGAGCGCAAGAAGGTGCTGATGGCGTCGCTCGACGTCCAGCGCCCGGCCGCGCAGGAGCAGTTGGCCGTGCTGGGCACGCAATGCGATGTCGCGACGCTGCCGATCATCGCCGGGCAGCAGCCGGTCGATATCGCCAAGCGCGCGCTGCAGGCGGCGAAGCTGCAGGGCTTCGACGTGGTGATGCTCGATACCGCCGGGCGTCTGCATGTCGACCAGGCGCTGATGGACGAGATGAAGGCTGTCGCTGACGCGAGCAGCCCTGCCGAAATCCTGCTCGTGGTCGATTCGCTGACCGGCCAGGATGCGGTCAATGTCGCGCAGAATTTCACCGCGCAGGTGCCGCTGACCGGTGTTGTGCTGACCCGGATGGACGGCGATGCGCGCGGTGGTGCGGCGCTGTCGATGCGGGCGGTTACCGGCCGTCCGATCAAGTTTGCGGGCACGGGCGAAAAGCTCGACGCGATCGAGCCTTTCCATCCGCAGCGCGTGGCGCAGCGCATCCTGGGCATGGGCGATGTCGTCTCGCTGGTCGAGCGGGCCGCCGAGAGCATCGACGCGGACGAGGCGGACAAGCTCGCCAAGAAGATGGCCAAGGGTCAGTTCGACATGAACGACCTGCGCGCGCAGCTTAACCAGATGCGCCGCATGGGTGGCCTTGGCGCGCTGGCGGGGATGCTGCCGGGCCTCAAGAAGGCGCAGGCGGCGATGGCCAATAGCGGCGCGAACGACAAGACGCTGATCCATCTCGACGCGATGATCGGGTCGATGACGCCCAAGGAGCGGGAACGCCCCGCCTTGATCAACGCCAAGCGCAAGATCCGCATCGCCAAGGGCGCCGGGCGGACCGTGCAGGACGTCAACCGCCTCCTGAAAATGCATCAGGAGATGGAAGGTGCGATGAAGAAGATCCGCAAAATGGGCGGCCTCAAGGGGCTGGCCAAGATGTTCACCGGTGGCGGCATGGGTGGCCTGGGCGGACCCGATGGGGCTGGTGGGCCTGATCTGTCGGGCCTGGGCGGACTGGGCGGTAACATGCCCAAATTGCCGCCGGGCTTTCAGAATTTCATGAAGAAATAAGCAATTTCAATAGTTTGATTTAGTATAGAAAGGTTAAGTTCCATGGCAACGTCCATTCGTCTCTCGCGCGGTGGTTCCAAGAAGCGTCCCTATTATCGTATCGTCGTGGCCGACAGCCGCGCGCCGCGTGATGGCAAGTTCATCGAGCGTATCGGCAGCTACAACCCCGTCCTGCCCAAGGGCGACGAAAAGCGCGTCATCCTGGACGTCGAGCGTGCGAAGCATTGGGTTGCCGCTGGTGCGCAGCCGACCGACCGCGTTGCCCGTTTCCTCGACGCCGCCGGCGTGAAGGAGCGGATCGTCCGCAACAACCCGAACAAGGCCGTGCCGGGTCAGAAGGCCAAGGATCGCGCCGAAGATCGTGCGACCAAGCTGGCCGAAGCCGAAGAAGCCCGCATTGCTGCGGAAGAAGCCGCCAAGGCTCCTGCCGAAGCGCCTGCCGCTGAAGAGGCTCCCGCCGAGGATGCCGCGACCGAACAGGCCGAGGGCTGATTGTCTTGACGGACAAGCCCGTCACGCTCGCCGCGATCGTCGGGGCGCATGGGGTGGCGGGCGAAGTCCGTCTCAAGCTGTTTGGCGAAGGGGCCGAGAGCCTCAAAGCCTATGGCAGTTTCGATGCGGCGGGGCGCACATTGACGTTGAAGTCGGTGCGCCCCGGCCCCAATGGCGCGGTCGCCCGCTTTGCCGAGATCGGCGATCGCGGCGCGGCCGAAGCCCTGCGCGGCACGGCGCTGACCGTCCCGCGATCCGCCCTGCCGCCGTTGGCCGAGGGCGAATATTATCATGCCGACATTATCGGCCTGCCTTGCGTTTCGAGCGAGGGGGAAGCGTTGGGCGAGATCATCGCGATCGAGAATTTCGGCGCGGGAGATATTGTTGAAGTGCAGCGGCCATCGGTCGAGGGCAAGCCCGGCAAGCGTTTTATGGCGCCGATGCATGCGGTGACGCTGGAGGCGGAGCGGGCGGTGATTGACGCGCTGTTTGTGGAGTAGTATATACAGTGAGTATATACGAAGGGCATTGCCATGAGCGCGGAATATAAGGCCAAGGTCTTCAAGTCTGGCAACAGCCTGGCATTGCGCTTGCCCAAGGCCCTTGGTCTGAAAGAGGGCGCGGAAATGACCCTGCGTGAAGAGCAGGGCAAATATAGCTTCGAACCCGCGCATAGTGAGCGCAAGATCGACGTCAGCAAGTTCGCGGGCAAGGCCCCGTGGCTGGAACCCTTGCCGCGCGAGGATTTTGACGATTCTCCGCGCGATTGGCACCTGCTCGGCCGGGATGCGTCCGGGGCGTGATGCGGCTGCTGGATACCAATAGCTGCATCTACGTCTTTACCGGCGTCTATCCCGCATTGATCGCGCGCATGGCCGACCAGGTTGCGGGCAGTCTCTTCATCTCTTCCATCACCTATGCCGAATTGGCCTATGGTACGATGCAGGGTAAGCCGCCGGCATCGGACGCGCTGGCTGCCTTCGTCTCGGAAGTGGGCATCCTGCCTTTTGATGAAGCTGCGGCGCGAGCCTATGCCGCCATGCCATTCAGGCGGGGTAGTTTCGATCGGCTCATTGCCGCCCATGCCTTGTCCCTCGATGCGGCGCTGGTGTCGCGCAATCTTGCCGATTTCAAGGATATCCCCGGTTTGCGCGTGGAAGACTGGACGCATTGATGCGATATTTTCTCCTCTTGCTCCTCGCCGTCATTCCGTGCGTTGCCCATGCCGCCGACGCGCAGAAGATCGCCGCAGCCATTCCTGAGATCGATCGGTTGTTTGCCGATTTTCAGGTGGATAGTCGGGCACCGGGACTGGTCTATGGGATCGTGGCCGATGGCAAGCTGGTCCATGTGAAGGGGCTGGGTGTGCAGGATCTGGTGCATAAGCGGGCCGTTACGCCCGACAGCCTGTTTCGGATCGCGTCGATGACCAAGGCTTTCACGGCGCTCGCCATCCTGAAATTGCGGGACGAGGGCAAGCTCGGCCTCGATGATCTGGCCGAGACCCATGTGCCGGAAATGCGGGGTTGGACCTATCCGACCAAGGACAGTCCGCGTATCCGTATCCGAGACCTTTTGACGCACAGTGCCGGTCTGGTGGACGATAATCCTTGGGGCGATCGGCAGACGCCTTTGCCCGAAGCCGACTTTACGCGGATGTTGCAAACGGGCGTGCCGTTCAGCACCACGCCCGGCACGCGTTATGAATATAGCAATTTCGGCTATGCGCTGCTGGGGCGGATCGTCGCCAATGTGTCGGGTCAGCCTTATCGCCGCTATGTGGAAGGTCGCTTGCTGGCCCCGCTCGGCATGACGTCGAGCGGCTATCAGGTCAGCGAATGGCCGGTTGAGCAGCGCGCGATGGGCCATCGTTGGGAGGACGGGCGATGGAGCGTCGAGCCGACCATGGCGGACGGGGCGTTCGGGGCGATGGGGGGCTTGCAGACCAGCGCCAACGACTATGCGCGCTGGGTCGCCTTTCTGCTGTCCGCCTGGCCCGCCCGCGATGACGCGGAGACGGGGCCGGTGATGCGCGCGTCCGTGCGGATGCTGGCGCAGGGGAGCAATTTCATGGCGGTCGCCCAGCGCAACGGCGTGAGCGGGGCGACGGCGTGCCGACAGGCGGCGGCCTATGGCTTTGCGATGCGGGTGGCGCAGGATTGCGACCTGGGGCTGACGCTGGCGCATGGTGGGGGTTATCCGGGCTATGGCAGCCATGTCATGCTGATGCCGGACCATGGCGTGGGCATCTTCGTCTTCACCAACCGTACTTATAATGGTGGCAGTGGCCCGGCCTGGGACGCGGCGGTGGCGCTGCACAAGGCGGGGGCGTTGATCGCGCGGACGATCCCGGTGTCGGAGTTGCTGGCGGACGGTTACGCAGCGGCGGGGCGCATCTATGCGGCGGGCGATGTGTTGGCGGCGCGCGATCGGCTGGCGATGAATTTCCTGATGGACCATGATGCGGCGCAATGGGGTAAAAGGATCGCGGCGGTGAAGCAGGAGGTCGGGGCATGTGCCAGCGACGCGCCGATCGTCGCGACCGGCGCTCTGGCGGGGCGATTCACCTGGACGTGCGAGCGCGGGCGGGTGGCGGGCACGATCCTGCTCGCGCCGACGCCCGATGCGCAGATACAGGAACTGTCCTTTACGGTGCGGGCGCCCTGACAGCAGCCGTCTGGACGCTGCGGCTGGCATCGCCTAAGCGCGAGACATGCCCCAGATATTCACTGCCCTCTATCTGATCGCCATGCTGGCCGCTGGCTGGCGACTGTTCGGCCTTGGCTGGTCGCGCGGTATCAAGATCGCGGCTGCGGTGGCGCTGGTCTGCCCGGTGCCGCTGCTGGTGCTGTTGCCCGGCCTCATCCATCCTGAGCGGCCTTTTGCCGACCTGTTGCGCATGATCGGCCTGACGCTGCTGCTGTGCGGGGCATTGTGCCTCGGCGGGGGCTGGTCCGCCGCCAAGATGCGGGCGCGGCGGCGATGAGCTTTACCGCGCAAGTCCTGACGCTCTACCCGGAGATGTTTCCGGGGCCGCTTGGTGTATCGCTGGCAGGGCGCGCGCTGGCCGAGGGGAAATGGGCCTGCGATCCTATCCACATCCGCGATTTTGCGACCGACAAGCATCGCACCGTGGACGATACGCCTGCGGGCGGTGGCGCGGGGATGGTACTGCGCGCCGACATATTGGCAAAGGCGGTCGATCATGCGCTGGAGCGGCGGCCGGACCTGCCCGTCCTTGCCATGACGCCGCGCGGGGTGCCGATCACGCAGGCGCGGGTGCGTGAACTGGCGGAGGGGCCGGGCGCGACGATCCTGTGCGGCCGGTTCGAAGGGTTTGACGAACGGATTTTCGATGCCCGGCCGATCGAGCAGGTCAGCATGGGCGACATCATATTGTCGGGCGGCGAGATGGGCGCGCTGCTGCTGCTCGATGCTTGCGTCCGGCTGCTTCCCGGTGTAATGGGCGCGGCTTCCAGCGGAGTCGAGGAGTCCTTTGAAACGGGGCTGCTCGAATATCCGCACTATACCCGACCGGTCGAATGGGAGGGGCGCACGATCCCGCAGGTGTTGCGATCGGGGGATCATGCGAAGATCGCTGCCTGGCGGAAACAAAGGGCGGTCGATGATACACGGCTAAGGCGGCCGGACCTTTGGGAACGTCACAGCGGCGTTCGGGTCCAGTCGCCCTCTGGTGCGCAACGCGACTTGAAGGACTGACGTTTCATGAACATCCTCCAGCAGATCGAGGCGGAAAACATCGCCGCCCTCGGCAAAGAAATCCCCGAATTCCGCGCCGGCGACACGCTGCGCGTCGGCGTGAAGGTCGTCGAAGGCGAACGGAGCCGCGTCCAGAATTACGAAGGCGTGTGCATCGCGCGTTCGAACAAGGGCATGGGTTCGAACTTTACCGTGCGCAAGATTTCGTTCGGCGAAGGCGTGGAGCGCGTGTTCCCGCTCTATTCGCCTAACATCGATTCGATCACCGTCGTCCGCCGTGGCGTGGTGCGTCGTGCGAAGCTCTATTATCTGCGCGGCCGCACCGGCAAGCGCGCTCGCATCGCCGAGCGTCGCGACGTGCGCACCGAGGGTTGATCCTTCGGCTGTCCCACGGGATAGCGTAGAAACAGAAAAGGGCGGCGCTCCATCGGGAGCGCCGCCCTTTTTCTTTGACGGCGGATTAGCGGCGGCTGGTCCACCATAGGCCGGCCAGGCTGATCGCGGCGGCGGCGGACATGTAGAGGCCGACAAATTCGACGCCCTGGACCGCGATCAGCCAGGTGGCGACGATCGGGGCGAGCGCGCCGCCCAATATGCCGCCCAGATTGAAGGCGAAGGACGCGCCTGTGTAGCGGAGCTGGATCGGGAAGAGGGCGGGGAGATAGGCCCCCAATGGCCCATAGACGAAGCCCATCAGGAACAGAGCGAGGCTGAGGATCAGGAAGATCGGCAGCAGCGTGCCCGCGCCCATCATCGGGCCGAAGATCAGCCCCATGAAGACCGTGCCGACACAGCCCCAGGCGAGGACGCGGGTCGGGCTGGTCTTGTCCGCCCACCAACCTGCAATGAGGATGCTGAGCGCCATGAACAGGATCGCGCCGAGCTGGATCGAGAGGAAATCGCTGCGGTCGATCTTGAGCGTGGTGGTGCCGTAGCCGAGCGAGAAGGCGGTCGCGATATAATAGATGGCGAAGCAGGCGACGACGGCGAAGGTGCCCGCGATCGCGGCGCCCAGATGATGTTTGAACAGCGATGCCAGCGGCATGGCGTGCGGCGGCGCTTCGGCCTGGGCGGCAGCGAATTCCGGAGTTTCGGTGAGTTTCAGGCGGACCCAGAGGCCAAGGAACACCAGCACCGCGCTGCCGAGGAAGGGCAGGCGCCAGCCCCAGGCGAAAAATTCCTCTTCGGTCAGGATCGTGCCCAGGATGAGGAACAGGCCGTTTGCGGCGATGAAGCCGACCGGCGCGCCCAGTTGCGGGAACATGCCAAAGCGCGCGCGCCAGCCGGGCGGGGCATTTTCCACCGCCAGCAGCGCCGCGCCGCCCCATTCGCCGCCCAGGCCCAGCCCCTGGCCAAAGCGCAGCAGGCACAGGATGAGCGGCGCCCACCAGCCGATCTGCGCATGGGTGGGGAGGAAACCGATGGCCAGCGTGCAGCCGCCCATCAGCATCAGCGAGGTGACCAGCGTTACCTTCCGCCCGACGCGGTCGCCATAATGGCCGAAGACAGCGGCACCCAGCGGCCGGGCGAAGAAAGCAAGCGCCAGGCTGCCATAGGAGGCCATCAACTGCGCCGTGGGCGAGGAGGAGGGGAAGAAGAGCGCCGGGAAGATCAGGCTGGCGGCGGTAGCGTAGATGTAGAAGTCGTAAAATTCGACCGCCGTGCCGACCAGGCTGGCCGTCAGCACGCGCTTGTGCCGCCACATTTCCCCAACGCCGCTCAGTTCCGCCATATCATGCCCCCTCTGTTATTCTTGCCAAAATCCTCCCCTGGTAGGGGAGGTGGCAGGGCGTAGCCCTGACGGAGGGGTGTCGCCCTCTCGATAGGGTGACACCCCTCCACCGGCTGCGCCGGTCCCCCTCCCCTTACAGGGGAGGATTGTATGTTGCGTACCGTTATGATCGTCGCCGTTTCTGGTTGAGCAGTTCATAGGCCATCACCGCCGTCGCCACGGCCGCGTTCAGGCTGTCGGCTTTGCCCAGCATGGGCATCTTCACCAGCAGGTCGCATTCCGCTTCATAGGCTTCGGGCAGGCCCTGCGCTTCATTGCCGACGAGCAGGAAGGACGGGCTTTGGTAGCGCGGTTCCTGATAGTCATGGGTTGCCTTGAGGCTGGTGCCGATGAGTTCGCCGGGGCCGGCGCGCAGCCAGGTCATGAATTCGGGCCAGCGCGCCTGGGTGATCGTCTGGGTGAAGAGCGCGCCCATGGAGGCGCGGACCGATTCGACCGAGAAGGGGTCGACGCAATCGTCGATCAGGATGAGGCCGCCTGCGCCGACCGCGTCGCCGGTGCGCAAGATGGTGCCGAGGTTGCCGGGGTCGCGCAGCGATTGCGCGACGATCCAGATGTCGGCCCTGGTGCGATCGAGCGCATCCAGGGGCGTCAGCCGGTCGCGATAGACGCCGACCACGGCCTGGGCATTATCCTTGCCGCTGATCTTGGAGAGGATGTCGGCGCTGGTTTCGATGACGTCGCCGCCCGCCGCTTCCATCGCCGCGATCAGCTCGGCCGCCAGCGGGTGGGTGGACCCGGCGTGGAACAGCATTTCAGGCAGCACGCCTTCCTCCCGCGCTTCAGTCAGGATGCGTAGCCCTTCGGCCAAGAACAGGCCTTCGGCCTTGCGGAACTTCTTTTCGCGCAAGGATCGGACACGCTTCACCAGCGGGTTTGAAAATCCGGTGATTTCGCGTGCCACGGTTGCTCGACGTCCCAATTGCCCAAGGAATGGGCTTCTCTATCGACGGAAACAACAAAAGGACAGAGGGCAGGGGTCGGCCGGGTCGTTCGGCGATGGATTTGATCGTCGAATCTTGCGAAGGAGCGGGCATGGATTCCCAAACGCCCCCACCGCCGCTGCACGTCTCGCCCAAAATCGAGGATGGTTTTTTCCTGGGCGTCGTCGTGCTGGTGTCGATCGCCTTTCTGCTGGTGATCCAGCCTTTCTTTGCCGCGATTTTGTGGGGGGTGATCGCCGCCATCCTGTTCGCGCCGATCTACCGCAATATCCTGGAAAAAATGCCGACTCATCGCAACGGGGCGGCGTTGATCACGCTGTTCCTGATCCTGGGGATCGTCATCATCCCGGCCTTCGTGCTGGGGGCGGCGTTGTTGCAGGAGGCGGCCTATTTCTATGGCAAGATCCAGACCGGCGAGATCGACTTCGCCCGGCTCTTCTCGCAGATGATGGCGGCACTGCCCGACTGGGCGCGCCCTTATTTGCGACGGTTGGGCCTGAGCAATTTCGACGCGGCGCAGGCGATGGTGACGAAGGGCATCACCAGCAGTTTCCGGGTGCTGGCGGCGCAGGCGTTCCAGATCGGCCAGAGAGCCTTCAGCTTCTTCATGGCGCTGGGCGTGATGCTGTACCTCTCCTACTTCCTGTTGCGTGATGGCGAAAAATTGTCGCAGCGCATTGTCGCCGCCGCGCCGTTGCGGGCCAGCCAGCGCCAGGCGCTGATCCAGCAATTCGTCATCGTCATCCGCGCGACGATCAAGGGCAGCATCGTCGTCGCCATCGTTCAGGGTTTGATCGGCGGTATCGTCTTCTGGGCCTTGGGGATTGAAGGCGCCTTGCTCTGGGCGGTGCTGATGGGGGCGTTTTCGCTGTTGCCGGCGGTCGGCACGGCGATCGTGTGGGTGCCGGTCGCCATCTATCTGTTCGCCAGCGGCGCGATCTGGCAGGCGATCGTGCTGGTGGCGTGCGGGGTGCTGATCATCGGCATGGTCGACAATGTGCTGCGCCCGATCCTGGTCGGTCGCGATACGCGCATCCCCGATTATGTGGTGCTGATCACGACGCTGGGCGGGATCGAGCTGTTCGGCTTCAACGGCATCGTCATCGGGCCGGTCATCGCGGCGCTGTTCATCGCGACGTGGAACATCTTTACCCGGATGCGGCAGGTGGGTGGCCTGGCGGAAGGGTAGGGCACCGAGCGCTGGCCCGGCCCGCCAGGTGACGCTCGCTTTCCGTTAATCCTCGAAGCTGCGGGGCGCAGGCGCGATGACGGTCATATTGCCTGCGCCGATTTCGGTCACTTCGAGCGCGCGTTCGGCAACGCCGGAGCGCGAGAAGCGGAATGCGCCGTCGATGCCGGAAAAGCCGCCCGCGTCGCGCAGGCGCGCGGCGGGGAAGGCGCTGCCCGGCTTCCAGTCCTGCGCGATCCGCACCGTCAGCAGCACGGCATCATAGCCAAGCGAGGACAGGCGGAAAGGCGCGCTGCCGTAGCGGGCGCGATATTTGGTGGCGAGCTGGCGATAGAGGCTGTCGGAAACACTGGCGAACCAGGCGCCGCGCAACACCGGGCTGGCCGACAGCGAGCCTTCGGTATTCCACAATTCGGTGCCGAGCAGCCGCGCCGTCGCGCCGCCATTCTTACGCACGATCGGCGCGATCTGCAGCGCGACGCGGCCGCTATCGGCGATCAGCAGCGCGTCATAGCTGGAGGAGGCCTGCAATTTCTTGACCGCCGCCGTCATCGATGCGGGGCTGCGGTCGAAGGTCTGCATCGATACGACCGTGCCGCCCGCCTGCTCGACCGCGCGCAGCAGGGCGTTGCCCGCCCGTTCGCCATAGGTGCCGCGCGGAATCAGTGCGCCGAACTGGCTCAGCCCCTTTTGCCGGGCAAAGCCGACGACGCGTTCGATCGACTGATTGGGGTTGTAACCCATGATATAGACGCCGCTGCCCGCAACGCCGCTGTCGTTGGAGAAGCTGATCACCGGCACATTGGCGCGCGCCGCAATCGGCCCGATCACGCGGGCGTCATCGGCCAGCAAGGGGCCAAGGATCAGGCGGTTGCCATCGGCCAGCGCCTTGTTGGCTGCCGCCGCCGCGCCCAGCGCGGTGTCATAGGTGGTGATGCGGACCTTGTCGGTCTTGGTATCCATCAGGGCCAGCGTGGTGGCGTTGGCGATCGACTGGCCGACGCCCGCATTGGTGCCGCTCATCGGCACCAGCAGCGCGACGCGATGGCGCAGCGTGTCGGTGGGCAGGCCTTCGGTCACGTCGGGACGTGTCGGCTGAACCGGACCGGTGGGCGTCGTCGGGGCCGGTCCCTTGGGCACGATCGACTGACAGGCGGCGAGCATCAGGGCGCTCGCGGCGAAAGCCAGCCGTGCGCCGCGTTTGAGGGAAGCGAACAAGTCCGCTTGCCGGGAGGCATCCGTCTCTGTCATCTGGCGTCCTTATGGAAACTCAATCATCGGGTCTTGAACCTGGGCTTTATATCGTCGCGGGGCCGATCGGCAACCTTGGTGACCTCACGCCGCGCGCAGCGGAGGTGTTGCGGCTGGCCGATGTCGTCGCGGTCGAGGATACGCGGGTCAGCGCGCGGCTGCTCCGCCATGCAGGCTCTGATCGGCCAATGCTGCCCTATCATGACCATAGCGGCGAAAATGTGCGCCAGCGACTGGTCGAGCGGATGGCGGGCGAATCGGTCGCTTTGCTGTCGGATGCCGGCACGCCGCTGATTTCCGATCCGGGCTATAAGCTGGTGCGCGACGCGCGGGCGGCGGGGCGGCGGATCACGACCCTGCCCGGACCGAGCGCGGCGATCGCGGCGCTGACCCTGTCGGGGCTGCCGACAGATCGCTTCCTGTTCATGGGCTTCCTGCCCAGCAAGGCCAAGGCGCGGGGCGATGCACTGGATGAAGTGGCGGGATTGCGCGCGACTCTGGTCTTCTACGAAAGCGGGCCGCGCCTGTCGGAAAGCCTGTCGGCGATGGCGGCGCATCTGGGCGACCGGGAGGCAGCGGTCAGCCGGGAGATCAGCAAGACGTTCGAGGAAACGGCGTGCGGGACGCTCAGCGAACTATCCGCTCGCTATGCCGATGCCGCGCCCAAGGGTGAGATCGTCGTCACCGTCGGCCCGCCGGGCGAAGCGCCGCCCGCAACCGCCGAAGATGCCGACGTGGCGCTGCGTGAGGCGCTGACCCGGCTGTCCGTGTCCAAGGCGGCGGGCGAAGTGGCCAAGAAACTGGGGCTGGACCGGCGCACGCTCTATGATCGGGCGACGGAATTGAAGGGGTGAAGCGCGAAAGCGCCGAGCGACGCGGGCGTCAGGCGGAACGGATCGCCGCCTGGTGGCTGCGGCTCAAAGGCTGGCAGATTGTCGGGCGGCGGATGCGGACGGCGGCGGGTGAGGTTGACCTGGTCGCGCGCAAGGGCACGATGCTGGCCTTTGTCGAGGTCAAGGCGCGCGCCACGGCGGCGGAACTGGACCTGGCGATCGACGAGCGGCGTTTGCGCCGGGTGGCGGCGGCGGCGGAAATATTGTGGCATGAGCTGGGCAAAGCGGGGGACGATATGCGAATCGACGTCATCCTCCTTGCGCCGGGCCGCGCGCCACGCCATCTGGCGAATGTCTGGCATGGGGGGTGATTTGTCCTTCCATACACCCCTTCGTCACCCTGAACTTGTTTCAGGGTCCATTGGCTCTGCGGCTGCGGATATACGCAGCGGTAGGACGAATGGATGCTGAAACAAGTTCAGCATGACGAGTCATTATATGAGGATGACCCCAATGACGCAGCTCAACCCCCTGACCGTCGCGGTGCAGATGGACCCGATGGAGGGCATCAAGGTCGCGGGCGATTCGACCTTCCACATCATGCTGGCGGGGCAGGCGCGCGGGCATCGGCTTTACCATTATCTCGCCCATGACCTAACGTTCCGCGACGGCCGGGTGCTGGCCAAGGCGCGGCCGGTGCATGTGCAGAAAGTGGATGGCGATCATTTCGCTTATGGGCCAGAAGAGATGATCGACCTTGGCCGAGATGTCGATGTCGTGCTGATGCGGCAGGATCCGCCGTTCGACCTGTCCTACATCACCGCCACCCATTTGTTGGAGCGGGTGCAGGATGAGACGCTGGTGGTCAACGACCCCGCCAGCGTCCGCAATGCGCCGGAAAAATTGTTCGTGCTGGATTATGCGCGCTTCATGCCGCCGACGATGATTACCCGCGACCTGGCCGAAGTGCGATCCTTCCTCGCCGAACATGGTGAGATCGTAGTCAAGCCGCTCTATGGCAATGGCGGCGTGGCGGTGTTTCATGTCGGCAAAAATGGCGCCAACCTCTCCTCGCTCGTGGAACTCTTCAACGCCTCATGGGTCGAGCCTTTCATGGTTCAGGCCTTCATTCCCGGCGTCGCGGAGGGCGACAAGCGCATCGTGCTGATCGACGGCGAAGTCGCGGGCGCGGTCAACCGCATTCCCGGCGCTGGCGAAATCCGCTCCAACCTCGCCGTTGGCGGCTCTGCGGCCAAGACCGTGCTGACCGACAAGGAGCGCGAAATCTGCGCGGCGATGGGCCCGGAACTCAAGCGTCGCGGGCTGTTGTTCGTGGGTATCGACGTGATCGGCGGCGAATGGCTGACTGAAATCAACGTGACCTCGCCGACGGGCATCGTCTCGATCGAAGCGTTCGACGGGACCGACACCGGCGGGCTGATCTGGGACGCGATCGACGCCCGGTTGGCAGCGCGCGTGGCGGCCTAATCCGCATGATCCTCCATCGTCATCCCAGCGAAAGCTGGGATCTCCCTTCTTCCTCTGGCGCGACAAGAAAGAGGGATGGCAGCGTGCGCTGGCATGACGGGGAGCGCGTGGTTTGACTGACTGGGTGCTGCGCCTGATCGATGCGGGCGGCTATTGGGGCATTTTCCTGCTAATGGTGCTGGAAAATGTCTTTCCGCCGATTCCGTCCGAACTCATCATGGGCATTGGCGGCATTCGTGTCGGCCAGGGGCGGATGGACATGGGCTGGCTGCTGCTGGCGGGCACGATCGGCACAACGATCGGCAATTATTTCTGGTATATGATCGGCCATGTGCTGGGCTTTGCCCGGTTGAAGCCGCTGGTCGATCGCTATGGCCGCTGGGCGACGCTGGAGTGGCGCGATGTCGAGGCGCTGGATCGCCTGTTCGGCAAATATGGCCAGATCGTCGTCTTCGTCTTCCGCTTCATGCCCGCGTTGCGGACGATGATCTCGCTCCCCGCCGGACTGTTTCGGATGGGGCATATCCGCTTCCTGCTGTGGACTACCGGCGGGGCGCTGATCTGGAACATCATCCTGGCTTATGCTGGCTTCGTACTGGGCAAGAATTTCAGCGAGATCGACAAATATATCGGCCCGGCCGCGACAATCTGCGTCGTTGGGGCGGTAATCCTCTATCTGTGGCGTCTAGCAACATGGAAGCCCAAGGCGCCTGTTTGCGAGGAGCGATAGCCACAGCGCTTCGTTCGTCAGTCAGTTGCCTAAACCCGGCTGACTATCGGAGTTTGTTTTGATGTTGATGAAAACCGCGACACTATTGAGCGCTATGTTTCTGGCGCTTGCCCCTGCCTCTGTTCTTGCCCAGCCGGGACAGCAATCGGGGAGCACTATCGGACGCAAGGACGATGACCGTCGCGGACCGCAAAAGGCGCAGACCAGCAACCGTGACGACCGCCGTGCTCCCGCCGCCAGCCGGAACGACAATGGGCGGAACAGTGGCCAGAGCCGGCATGGCAATTGGGACAGCAAATGGGGCAGCCGCCCGTCCGATCCGCCGCGCAGCTGGGGCAATCGCAGCAACTGGTATCAGCATGTGCGCGCCTGCCAGCAGCGCTATCGCAGCTATAATTCGCGTACCGACCAATATTTCGTGCGTCGGGGCGTGAGCCGCACCTGCACGCTCTGACGCCGCTTCACGCCCGCGGATGGGCGTTGCGATAAACGTCCATTAGATGCGCGGCATCGACCTGGGTATAGACCTGGGTCGATGACAGGCTGGCATGGCCGAGCAGTTCCTGCAAGCTGCGCAGGTCCGCGCCCCGCCCCAGCAAATGCGTCGCGAAACTGTGGCGCAGCGCATGGGGCGTGGTGCGGTCCGACAAGCCCAGCCGACCGCGTGCGCCCTGCACGGCGCGGCGGATCAGCGCAGGCGAGAGCGGCCCGCCGCGCGCACCCCGGAACAGCGCTTCGTCGCGGGTCATGGGGAAGGGGCATTGATCGACATAGGCCTCGATCGCCTGGCGCACTTGCGGCAGCAGTGGGACTTGCCGGGTCTTGTTACGCTTGCCGGTGACGCGCAGCGTGTCGGCGAGCGGTAGCGCGGCGCCGGTCAGCCCCATGGCTTCGCCGATGCGCAGGCCCGCCCCGTAAAGCAGCAGCAACACCGCCCAGTCGCGCGCGCCGATCCAGGGCAGGCGCGCGGTTTCCGCAATGTCCTGCGCCAGCGCGACGGCTTCGTCGGGCGAGATGGGGCGGGGCAGGCCGCGCTTGGCCCGTGGCCCCTTGAGCAGGGGCACGCGGGCATCCTCGCCGCCGGTAAAGCGCAGAAAACCGCGCACGGCGGAGAGTTCGCGCGCCGCCGACAGATTGCCGATCCCGTCCATTCGCCGCACCGTCAGAAAGGCGCGCAGGTCCGCCTGGTCGATCCGGGCCAGACTGGCGGGGGTCACCGCCGCGCCATGATGGCCCTCCAGAAAGGCGACCAGCCGCTCCGCCGTCGCGACATAGGCGCGCACCGTATGCGTCGACCGGCGGCGGTCGAGCGCGAGATGGTGACGCCAGCGTTCCATGAGGTCGGGGGAGGGCATGGGCGGAGGATAGGGCAGGTTGGGGGAAATGGGAAATGCGGGATGGCATCCGGTACGCCACTAAAATCCTCCCCTGTAAGGGGAGGTGGCTGGCCGCAGGCCAGACGGAGGGGTGTCACCCTCACGATGGGGCGACACCCCTCCACCGGCTTCGCCGGTCCCCCTCCCCTTCCAGGGGAGGATCTTTATGGACCCAAGCCGCACCTTGAAATCCCGCCGGAAATAGGCACATGGGAGACATGGCACCTCCCTTCGATCCGGCCGACCTGCCGACCGGCGTTCAGATGCCGCTATCTCCCCTGGTGGCGCGGGTGCTGGCGCCCAATCCATCGCCCTTCACCTTTACCGGCACCCAGACCTATGTGGTGGGGGCGGCCGACGTCGCGGTGATCGATCCCGGTCCCGATGCGCCCGATCATCTGGCGGCACTGACGGCGGCGATCGCAGGGCGGCCTGTGGTGGCGATCCTCTGCACCCATACGCACCGCGATCATAGCCCGGCGGCGCGACCGCTGAGCGAGGCCACCGGCGCGCCGGTGATCGGTTGCGCGCCGCTGACGCTGGAGGATGACGGGCCGCGCGCCGATGCGGCGTTCGATGCGGCCTATCGCCCCGATGGGGTGCTGGCGGATGGCGAGCAAGTGGCGGGCACTGGCTGGACCCTGGAAGCGGTGGCGACGCCGGGGCATACGTCCAATCATCTCTGCTTCGCGCTGGCCGAAGAAAGCGCATTGTTCACCGGCGATCATGTCATGGGCTGGTCGACCAGCGTGATCTCCCCGCCCGATGGCGACATGGCGGCCTATATGCGATCGATGCAGCGGCTGCTGGAGCGCGAGGATGTCATCTATTATCCCGCCCATGGCGACCCGATCGGCAATCCGCAGCGGCTGGTGCGCGGCATGATGGGCCATCGCAAGCAGCGCGAGGGACAGATTTTGCGCTTTCTGTCGCGCAATGGCGACAGCCTCATCCCCGATATGGTGCTGGAAATGTATAAGGGCGTCGACCCGCGCCTGCATCCCGCCGCCGGGCGATCCGTGCTGGCGCATCTGATCGACCTGGATCAGCGCGGGCTGGTGACGTCGACGGAGGATCGATGGCAGATGCGCTGAAACGCTATGCCGGGCCGATTGCGGCGGCGGTCATCCTGTTGCTGGTCGGCGGGGCGATGCTGGTCGGCTGGCAGCGCTATGACCGGGACTATGTGGTCGCGGTCGAGGAGGATGGCGTTGCGGTGACCAAGGTGATCGCGGCGAAGATCGCCGGGGTGAGCAGCCTCAAAGTCTCCGAACTGTCCGGCACGGTTCAGAGCACGGCGCAGGATGTGCGCGGTTTCGGCCTCCTCAAGTCCGATCAGGTGGTCAAAATGCCCTTCTCGGTCGATTATTTCGTCGAGGTCGGCGGCCTTGGCGAAGGCGATCTGGAATGGAACGAGGCGACCCGCACGCTGATCGTCAACGCGCCCGATGTGAAGCCCGGCAAGCCCAATGTCGATGAGAGCCGCCGCACGCTGGTCCGCACCCAGGGCATGTTCGTGACGCGGCAGGCGGGCGAGGAGTTGAGCCGCCGCGTCTCCGCCCATGCGCAAAGCCGCGCCCAGCGCGAGGCGCAGGCACCCGAACGCATGGCGCAGGCGCGCGAATATGGCCGCGGCGCGCTGACCAAATTGATGGCCGCGCCGTTGGCGGCCGCAGGCTATGACGATGCGCGGGTGATCGTGACCTTTCCGCCCGAACGGGCCGGGCGCAATCGCGAACGATGGGACGTCACCACGCCCGTGAACGAGGTGCTGGCCAACCGGCAGGCTCGGAGCTAGGGCGCTGTTCAGGGATCGAGGAGTTTTAGGCACATGAACGCTTTTACCGGCATTCCGCAGGGCATAGACCTGCGCGGCGAGATCGAGCGGCTGCGCAAGGAGCGCAATGCCGTGATCCTGGGCCATTATTATCAGTCGCCCGAAATTCAGGATTTGTCGGATTTCGTCGGCGATTCGCTGGAACTGTCGCGCAAGGCGGCGGAGACGGATGCGGACGTGATCGCCTTTTGCGGCGTGCGCTTCATGGCCGAAACGGCCAAGATCCTATCGCCCGACAAGATCGTGGTGCTGCCGGACATGGACGCCGGTTGCTCCTTGGAAGACTCTTGCCCGCCCGCGCAGTTCAAGGCGTTTCGCGAAGCCCATCCCGACCATATTGCACTGAGCTACATCAACTGTTCGGCCGAGGTGAAGGCGCTGTCCGACATCATCGTGACATCCTCGTCCGCTGAAAAGATCCTGTCGCAAATCCCGCTGGACCAGAAGATTATCTTCGGCCCCGACAAGCATCTGGGCGGCTATCTCGCGCGCAAGCTCGGCCGTGACATGCTGTTGTGGCCGGGCGTCTGCATCGTGCATGAGGCGTTCAGCGAAACCGAGTTGCTCAAGCTCAAGGCGCAACACCCGGACGCCCCGGTCGCGGCCCACCCCGAATGCCCGCCCTATATCGTCGATCATGCCGATTATGTCGGATCGACCAGCGGTATCCTCGACTTCGCCAAGACGATGCCCGGCGATACGCTGATCGTCGCGACCGAGCCGCATATCATCCACCAGATGGAAAAGGCGGTGCCGGATAAACAGTTTATCGGCGCGCCCGGCGCGGACGGCAACTGCAACTGCAATATCTGTCCCTATATGGCGCTCAACACGATGGAAAAGCTGTACCTCGCGCTGCGCGACCTGCAGCCGCGCATCGAAATGGACGAGACGCTGCGCCTGGGCGCGAAGAAGAGCCTGGACCGGATGCTGGAAATGGCGAGCGCCACGGTGGGTCTGGGCGACGTAGGCCCACGGTGAAGGGGCGCGCGGTGAAGGCCGCACGGCGATGATCGCTCGGCTGCGCGCGCGCTGGCAGGAAACCCGCGCCAGCTATTGGTTCTATCCCGCCCTGTTCACCACGCTCGCCGCGTTGATGGCCTTTGCGACGGTGTGGATCGACCGTCATGGCGGGTCGGTCTGGCTGGAGCGGCACGACTGGATCGACATCGCCCGGCCCGAAGGCGCACGCAACGTCCTCAACGTCATTGCCGGGTCGATGATCGGCGTCGCCTCCACGGTCTTTTCGATCACCATCGCCGCCGTCGTCTATGCATCGGGCAGCTATGGCCCGCGCCTGCTGTCCAATTTCATGGAGGATCGCGGCAACCAATTGTCGCTGGCGACCTTTATCGCAACCTTCGTTTATGCGGTGCTGGTGTTGCGGGTTGTGCGCGATGCGCAGGAAAGCGCGGGCGATCCCGGATTCGTGCCTCAAATATCATTGCTTATCGCCACGCTGTTGATGGGCATATCGATCGCCATCCTGGTCTATTTCCTCAACCATGTGCCATCGAGCATCCGTATCAACGCCGTGCTGGAAGGCATTGGGGATCGCTTGCTGCGCGAAGTCCATGGGCGCTTCCCCGACGATTGTGTCGAGGAGACCGCCGATGCCCCGCCCCAGGGGGAGCCGATCGTCGCGGCCGATACCGGCTATATCCAGATCGTCGATTTCGCCGGTCTGGACGAGATTGCGCGCGATGCCGGATGTCGGCTGGAGTTGCGGTTGCGGCCGGGCGATTTCGTCCATCCCGGCATCCTGCTGGTCGGCGTCGTCGGCGCGAAGATCGACAGCGCGATGCGTGACGCCGTCCGGTCCTGCTTTTCGACCGGGGCGATGCGATCCCCTGCGCAGGACATCGAATTTCTGATCGACGAGTTGGTGGAAATCGCCTTGCGCGCGCTGTCGCCCGGCATCAACGATCCGTTTACGGCGGTGACCGCGCTTCATTGGCTCGGCGCGGCGACGGCGGCGATCGGCCAGCGCGACCTGCGCGGCGGACCGGACCGGGGCGATTATGACTGGAACTGGGTGGTGCCGCTCAATGACGATTTCGACCATTTCGTCGCGCGCGGCTTCGGTGGGATCATGCCCGCTGCCGCGACCAGCCCGATTGCGGCGGCGCAGTTCCTCGATGGCTTGCGGGATGCCGCAGCCCCGTTGACGCTCGGCTCCCGGCGCGCACGGTTGCAGGCGGAGGGCACGCGCCTGATCGCGCAGGCCCGCCTGGCGCTGGACGGCCCGGCGCTGGAGGAATTGGAAGCGCGCTATTGCGATTTTGTCCAAGCCATGGAAAACGGCGCGCATGACCGGCTTTGCTCTTGATGGTTTCGACCTAAACGCCTTTGTGGCCTCTACGCTGGCCGAAGATCTGGGGCCGGACCGGCGCGACGTTACCAGCGAGGCGGTGATTCCCGCCGACGCTATCTTCGACGGGGTGATGGATGCGCGCGATCCGGTGACGCTGGCGGGGCTGCCAATTGCGGTCGCTTTTTTCCGCGCGCTCGACCCCGATGTCGAGATCGAACAGTTGCGCCAGGATGGCGACCAGGTGGCGGCAGGGACCGACATATTGCGCATCCGGGGGCGCGCGCGGGCGATGCTGACGGCGGAGCGGTCGGCGCTCAACACGGTGCAGCATCTGAGCGGCATCGCGACCATGACGCGGGCCTATGTCGATGCGATCGACGGCACCGGCGCGATCCTGCTCGACACCCGCAAGACCATCCCCGGCCTGCGGAGGCTTGAAAAATATGCGACGCGCATGGGCGGGGCGACCAACCATCGCATGGGGCTGTGGGATGCGGCGATGATCAAGGATAATCATGTCGCGGTGGCGAGGTCGGTCGAGGAAGCGGTGCGCCGCGCGGTCGAGGCCGGGGTCGAGCGGATCATCGTCGAGGTCGACCGGATCGACCAGATCGAACCGGCGCTGGCGGCGGGCGCGACTCATTTACTGCTCGACAATATGGATGCGGCCATGCTGCGGCAGGCCGTGGGACTGGTCGATGGCCGCGTCCCGACCGAAGCGTCGGGCGGCGTGACGCTCGACACGATCCGCGCGAAGGCCAGCACGGGCGTCACCTATATCAGCGTCGGGCGGCTGACTCAGTCGGCACCCGCCGCCGACATCGGGCTGGACTTCGCTTATGCTTAAGGCGTTGGCGGGACTGAGCCTGATCGCGCTGCCGGGCACCGCGCTGGCGCAATCGGACCAATGCCGCCCGCCATCGCAGATCGTCCGGCCTACCATCGAAGGGCCGACCGCCAAGGAACCCAAGCGCGTCCTGCCGATCGGCAGCTATACGCTGGCACTCAGTTGGTCGCCGCAATTTTGCTCGACCGCGCGGGGCAACAAACATGCGCTGCAATGCGGGGGCAAGGCGGGGCGCTTCGGCTTTACGCTCCATGGCCTGTGGCCCGATGGCTTCGGCAAGGAATGGCCGCAATATTGCCGCCCCGCCGATCTGGTCCCGCGCGACGTGATCCGCGCCAACCTTTGCACGACACCGTCGGTGCAACTGATCCAGCATGAATGGGCCAAGCATGGCACTTGCATGACGACCAAGCCGGAACTCTATTTCAACCTGTCGCGCGCCTTTTACCAATCGATGCGCTACCCCGATATGACCGCGCTCGCTGCGACCAAGAATTTGACCGTGGGGAAATTCGCCGAAGCCTTCGCCCGCGCCAACAAAGGACTGCGCGCCGACATGCT
Source organism: Sphingobium sp. KKT206 (assembly GCF_055640555.1). Lineage (NCBI taxonomy): Bacteria > Pseudomonadati > Pseudomonadota > Alphaproteobacteria > Sphingomonadales > Sphingobiaceae > Sphingobium > Sphingobium sp. KKT206. Next base: position 1,954,158 of record NZ_CM145764.1, on the reverse strand, counting down.
GCGGGTGACGACGACCCGCGGCAATTGGCTGAGCGAAGTGTGGCTGTGCATGGACCGGGCGATGGCCTTCACGCGATGCCCGGCGCATCAAGGCGGCGCTGCGCCCACTAGCCTGTTGCGGATCGAGCCAGGGCCGCGCATCGCCTATGGCCGTCCGGCGATCTCCGCGCCCCGCCAACCAAGGCCCGCTGCTACCCCCGCCCGCAAGCCGGGACTGATCCTAGACCTCGATCCCAAGGTCCAGCCGCTCGCCAACGCCAGCGCGCCCTAAGGATCAGGCGTCGATCGTCGCGGTCGAGGGGTGATGCTTGTCGAGATGCTTGCGGATGATCCGCAGATTCTTGGTATTCGACTTGTAGAGAAAGTCGAAAATGTCACCGGCAAAGGGGATCGCCCCCACCAGCGTATCGACGCCCACATTGCCCGCCATGCGCGCCAGCTGCCATTTCGACATGCCAAGGTTGCGGGCTTCCCACACCATCCATGCGCCCATGGCGGCGGTGGCGAGGTCGCCGACCACCGGCACCAGGCCGACGAGGCTGTCGAGGCCGACGCGGCGATTGGTGCCGGGGATTACGAACAATCCCTCCAGCACCGCTTCCATTGCCTCTATCCGGCGGCGGATCGACGCGGGATCGCGTCCGAAACCGGGCATGTCGCGCACCACGCGCTCGAACTGATCCTGCGATACTGCCATCTGCCTGTCTCCTTCCCCCTTAATTGGGGCGACGGAACAGATGGTTCAATGGGTGGCGCGCACGACGCGAGGGCTGAAAGCCGCTCAGCCGTTTGGATACCAGCGACCAGCGGATCGGCGCGCCGAGCGCGATATAGCCATTATGCGCCTGCATCAGCGCTTCGGCCTGTGAGATATGGGCGATCCGATTGTCGCTGTTGCTGGCAAGGCTGGCGGCCTGCAACGCCGCGTCGGCGGCATCGCTGCAATGCACCGCACGGGCGCACCCGACGCGGCCGAGATACCAGAGCGCACTGTCATAGGGCGCCACCTCGTCGATCAGGCGCAGGTCCGCATCCTTCTGGTTGATCGCCACGCGCACGGCGGTCAGCCCGATCGCAGCCAGATCGCGCCGCAACAGGCCGAAGATCAGCGTCGCGCCCGGCCCCTGCGGCAGGGCGATGCGCAGCGGCGGGGGATCGCCATTGTCGGCCCGCCACCGCGTCATGGTGGCGCTGGCCAGCGCGCGGCGTTCGTCCATCGACTGTCCGGCCCAGGCAGGGGCGGTGGGCGAGCGGCCAAGGTCGAGCGCGGAGGGCAATATCTGCTCGCTGGTGGCCCAGCCGCCGAGCGGGAACAGGGCGGACAGGCTGGCGCGGTCGATCGCCATGTTGATGGCCGCGCGGACATAATCATCATCGAGCAGCTTGCCGCGCCCGGTGACGGCCAGGCCCAGCAGGCCCTGAACCGGATCGGTCCGCACCGCATCGCGCTCGACTCCGGCGGGCAGCAGCAGCGGCAGGTCGGCAAAGCGCCCGCCCAACACCAGCGCCGCCTGTTCCTCGCGAAACCGGATGATCGCCAGCGCGGCATTTTCGGCGCGCAACACCCGCGTCTGCGACGGCGGGATCGGCTCGTCATCGGCCGCGTCATCGTCGCCGGTCGCGCGATCGACGGGAGTCAGGAACAGCGCCTGGCCTTGTTGCGCGCGGCGATAGGGACCAGTGCCCCCCTCGCGCGCCAGGATCGCCATTTGCGGCTGGGCCAATATCTGGAGCAGGAAGGGCCGCGCGACCGTCAGTTTGATTTCGATCACCTCGCCCGTCATCGGCACCACGCTTTGCACCGCGTCGAACGGCCCGTCCGGGTCGAGCCGCCGCTGCGCCACGATCCGCGACAGCAATATCCGCGCGACGTCGCGCGCCGTGACGCGCGTGCCGTCGGGCCAGAAAGCGCGGCGCAGGCGGAAAATATAGCTGCGCCCGTCATCCTCGACGATCCAGCGCTGCGCCAACGCCGGCAGGATTTCACCGCTGGCGTCGAAGCCGACCAGACCTTGCGCGGTCGCTTCCAGGATCAATTTGGCGGCCGGGTTGGGCAATCGCTGCAACGGCTTGGTCACATCCGCCCGGTCGCCCACCACGCTGACGACAACCGGCCCGCTACCCTCCCGCGAACAGCCGCCAATCGCCGCCAGCGCAGCGACGGCGGCAAACAGGGGGCGATAACGACGCGGCAGGGCAGGGCGGGCGAACATGGCGATGAAGAGACCTACCCCGCTATCGCTTCAACGCCAACCGTCATGGCGGGAAGGGAAGGGGGAGGGATGATCTTTTTCCGATTGGCGCTGTTGATAGGATTAGGCGCGATGCCATTGAGCTTCCCCGCTACAACGTCGAGGCCCTTACCGGACTTGAATCGGAAAGGCCGCCCTTGCACAAAGGCTGTCCCCCCTCCCGCTGGCGGGAGGGGGTTAGGGGGTGGGCATAGCGCAACGCTCGCGTCGGCCCACCCCGCTGCGACTAAATTCGCTCCGCTCATTAAGTCTCGCTGCCCCTCCCGCAAGCGGGCGGGGAATAGAAAGTTATCCGCCCGGTATCGCCCATAAATGCCGGCCCAATTTTATTGTTAGCTCGCCGTAAATCGGCCATTCGATAGACTGTGCCTGATCCGAAACGGAGAGATGCTATGGAACGGCGCGAGATAATTTTAGGCGGAGCGTTTTGGCTGATGGCTTTTGCTGGTTGTATCATCGTCGCCTCAACCGCTTCCAATGTTTGTCGGGCGGGACGTTGGGATACAAAACCTCAATGGAACACTAGGCTCTCTGCATTAAGCGTGTTGGAGCTAACGAGAGAAAACCAGATTTTGTTCGATGGCCGTGAAATATCACGGTCTGCGTTAGCCTCCCGTCTAATCTCGATCTCCAAACTACCTGTCCAGCCTATAGTGGTGTTCCGGCCAGATAATGGGGCGAATTGCCGTCAGATCGTTCGGGTCCGCGCAATGATGGATCGTTTCCTTGAGTGTAAGGGCGGCGGCTGCGCAGAGGGAGCCGAATGGGATGAGCAAGCACCACATGGCGCCGACATCTAAAATGTCAGCTATCGGGAAAACGGAGTCGGAAACCGGAAGGTCCGCCATCTACCAATAGCCGTCACACCTGGCTTTGCTCGTGCATCCACGGGTGCAAAGCTGGGATCGGCCAAAACCAAACGCCACTACCCCTAACCCCACGAAAAAGGGCGGCCCCGCGAGGAGCCGCCCGATATCGTCCGGTCGAAACCGGACCGTTGTGCCCCGCATGACGCGGGGCGCACCGATTACTTGAGTTCGACGGTCGCGCCGGCTTCTTCAAGCTGCTTCTTGACCTTCTCGGCCTCGTCCTTGTTCACGCCTTCCTTGACGGCCTTGGGAGCCGATTCGACCAGCGTCTTGGCTTCGGTCAGGCCCAGGCCGGTGATAGCGCGGACTTCCTTGATGACGTTGATCTTCTTGCCACCGTCGCCGGTCAGGATGACGTCGAATTCGGTCTGCTCTTCAGCAGCCGGGGCAGCGGCAGCGGCCGGGCCAGCGACGGCGACGGCAGCAGCGGCGCTAACGCCCCACTTTTCTTCCAGAGCCTTCGACAGGTCGGCGGCTTCGAGGACGGTGAGGGCCGAAAGCTGTTCGACCAGTGCGTTGATGTCTGCCATGTGCAATATTTCCTTACGTTGGGGCCGTTTGCCCCGTCAGATAATGAGTCAAACGAAAAGGGGTCGGGGGCAGCCCTTAGGCTGCGTCCTTCTCCGCATAGGCGTTGAAGACCCGCGCGAGCTGCGAAGCCGGTGTCTGGATGACGGTAGCGAGCTTGGTTGCCGGCGCCTGGATGAGGCCGATAATCTTTGCACGCAGTTCGTCCAGCGACGGCATCGATGCGAGCGCCTTGACGCCCTCTGCATCGAGCAGCATTCCGCCCATCGCGCCGCCAACGATTTCGATCTTGTCGTTGGTCTTTGCGAATTCGACTGCAACCTTGGCGGCTGCAACCGGATCGGCCGAGGTAGCAAGGCCGACAGGACCGGTCAGCATGTCGCTGAGGCCGGCATAGTCGGTGCCATCAAGGGCGATACGAGCGAGGCGGTTCTTCGTAACCTTGTAGGTCGCGCCTGCTTCCCGCATCTTCTGGCGCAAAACCGTCGACTGGGCGACGGTCATGCCGAGGTTGCGGGTCACGACGACCACGCCAACTTCTGCCAGCTCTGCGTTCAGCGCGGAAACGACCTCAGCTTTCTGATTACGATCCATGCCATTCTCCACTTTCTGTTCGGCGGAAATCCGACGAACGCTTAAAACCCGTGGGATAAGCCACGGGGCACTAAGTCCGAAGGGGAGAGATCGACTGGCCCGCATCCGTTTGACGGGAACAGGCAGACCCGAATCGGGCATATGGCCCGTTCGGTAAAGAACTTTTCCCCGTCTAGGCTGGACATTAAGAAGGGCATATTCCCTTCACCAACTGTCTCGGACGGTGAACCCCGAAGGGTTCGCTGCGGTCGCCTATACAGATCTATTGGGCAGAATCAATGCATAACATGCGACAATGATCACGAGTGTCACTTATATATTGACGTCATAGGATGTGTCACATATATGTTGACGTTGTGAACGTGCAGCAAACCCCAACCTTCGTCGAATGGTTTTCCAGTTTGCGCGATCACAAGGCACGTTCGAAGATTGCCGGCCGGATCGCGCGCTTTGAACTGGGTTTGATGGGTGACGTGAAGTCGGTGGGCGAAGGCGTATTGGAAGCGCGGATCGATTTCGGCCCTGGATATCGCCTTTATCTGCTGAGGCGGGGCGAACAATGGGTCATCCTGCTGATGGGCGGCGACAAGTCGAGCCAACAGCGGGATATAATAAAAGCAAAGGATATGGCAGCTCGGATAGGCTGAGCCGCCACACGCAACCAGCGTCAATAGGCCTGGGCCTGCGTGCGAAAGGAAATTATGATGACGATCGAACTCACCCGCTTCGATGCGGCGGCATATCTGACCGAGGCCGAAGATCAAGCGGACCTTCTGGCCGAAGCGCTCGCGACGGGCGACGTCCATGTCATTACCCAAGCGATTGGCATTGTCGCGCGGGCACATGGAATGACGGAGCTTGCACAGGAAACTGGCATCAAGCGGCAACAACTCTATCGTGTGCTTGGTCCCGAAGGAAATCCGACACTTGGCACCATGCTGAAGCTTCTGCCGGCCCTGGGCTTGCGAATGCGGATAGAGGCGGCAGCCTAAACCCGGTCCGCCTGCACTACCACGTCAATCGCGCGCAGCGCTGACAATATCCGCATCAGATGCTGGGCGTCGGCGACTTCCAGGTCGATGACGTCGGTGTGGAACGGGCCTTCGCGGTTGACCAGTTGCAGGTTGAGGATGTTCGCCTTGGTCGCGCCGAACACATTGGCGACGGCGGCGAGCGCGCCGGGCTGGTTCTTGACGATGACCGAGAGGCGGGCGGTGCCGCCCTTGGACTTGCTGTCCCAGCTGAGGTCTATCCAGTCATCATCCTGCCCCGCTTCGAGCGCGCGGCAATCGATGGTGTGGACCTCGATCGGCTCGCCCGTGCGGCGCACGCCGACGATGCGGTCGCCCGGCACTGGATGACAGCAATCGCCGAGGTTATAGGCGATGCCCGGCGTCAGGCCGCGGATCGACACCGGGGCATGCTGGCGCGGGTGGGTTTCCTCCATGCCGATGGCGCTGGTCGAGCCGGGGACGAGCGCTTCCATGACTTCGGAATCGAGCAGGCGGTGCGTGGCGATCGCGACCATCAGTGCGGCGCGATCCTCCAGCTTCAACCGCTTGAGCGCGCCTGCCAGCGCCTTGTCGCCCAATTCCTTGGCGAGGTCAGGCGAGAAGCGGCCGAGAATCTCGTCATAGAGTTTCTCGCCCAGCTTGATCTCCTCGCCGCGCTGCTTCTGGCGGATATAGCGGCGGATCGCCGCGCGTGCCTTGCCGGTGATGGCGAAGGTCAGCCAGCCGGGCTGCGGCTCCTGCCCGTCGGACTTGAGGATCTCGACCTGATCGCCATTTTCGAGGGAGGTGCGCAGCGGCACGACCCTGCCATTGACCTTTGCCCCCACCGTCTGATTGCCAAGCGAGGTGTGGACGGCATAGGCGAAGTCGACCGGGGTCGACCCCTTGGGCAATTGATGCAGCTCGCCCTTGGGCGAGAAGGCGAAGATGCGATCCTGATACATCGCCATGCGCGTATGTTCGAGCAGTTCGTCGGCATCCTGGCTCTGTTCCAGGATTTCGACCAGGTCGCGCAGCCACGCCGCCTGCTGGTCGGTGGCGTCGCCCTTCTGCTTATAAGCCCAATGCGCCGCAAGGCCGAGTTCGGCATGATTATGCATGTCGCGGCTGCGGATCTGTACCTCGATCCGGGCATTGTCCTGATGAATGACCGTGGTATGGATCGACCGATAGCCGTTGCGTTTCGGGGTGGAGATATAATCTTTGAAGCGGCCGGGCACCATTTTATAGGTCTGGTGGATGACGCCCAGCGCGCGATAGCAATCCTCCGGGCTGTCGGTGATGACGCGAAACGCCATGACGTCGGTCAGCTGCTCGAAGCTGATGTGGCGCTCCTGCATCTTGCGCCAGATCGAATAGGGATGTTTCTCGCGCCCCGACACAGTGACCGGCAAGTCGCGGCTGCCCAGCAATAGCTGCAATTCCGCGCCGATGCGGTCGACCTTGTCATGGCCGCCTTCCTTCAACTGCTCCAGCCGCTTGGTGATGCTGTCATAAGCGTCCGGTTCCAGCTCGCGGAACGACAGCAACTGCATCTCGCGCATGAAATCATACATGCCGATCCGCTCGGCGAGCGGGGCATAGATGTCCATCGTCTCCTTGGCGATGCGGCGGCGCTTGGTTTCATTCTTGATGAAATGCAGCGTGCGCATATTGTGCAGCCGATCGGCGAGCTTGACCAGCAGCACGCGGATATCGTCGGACATGGCGAGCAGGAATTTGCGCAGATTTTCCGCCGCCCGCTCATTTTCGGACATGGCTTCGATCTTCGACAGCTTGGTGACGCCATCGACCATGCGGGCGACATCCTTGCCGAACGCGGCCTCAATCTCTTCATAGGTGACCAGCGTGTCTTCGATCGTGTCGTGCAGCAGGGCAGTGACGATGGTCTGATCATCGAGATGGAAGTCGGTCAATATCCCCGCGACTTCAATCGGATGGCTGAAATAGGGGTCACCGCTCGCACGTTTCTGGCTCCCATGTTTCTGCACCGAAAACACATAGGCGCGGTTGATCATCGCTTCGTCCGCATCGGGATCGTAGCGCTTTACCCGTTCGACAAGTTCATACTGGCGTAACATCGTTTCCCGATTGTGTGGGAAGTGCCTTGTTACGCAACAAAAAAATCCCATTTCCCCGAATAAGGCTGCACTTTTGCAACGCCTGTGGCTTTGCGCTATATGCTATGACGATGAAACATAATCTCGCCCAGGATCTGGAACAATGCGCGCTGCCCAGCGCGCTGGAGATGATGGGCGAACGCTGGTCCTTCCTGATCCTGCGTGGTGCCTTGTCGGGCATCCGCCATTTCGAGGAATTTCAATCGACGCTGGGCATCGCCCGCAACATCCTGGCCAACCGCCTGTCGCGGCTGGTGGAAAATGGCATCATGCTGCGCCAGCCGATGCAGTGCGACCGACGCAAGGTCGAATATCGCCTGACGCAAAAGGGCGAGGATCTCGTGCCCGCGATGATCGCGCTGCGCCAATGGGGCGAACGGTGGGGATGCGGCACCATGTCGTGCCAGGTGCTGGCCGACAAGCGGGATGGCCAGCCGATCCGTCCCATCGCCATCCACGCGCATGACGGACGGCCGCTCAGCTTCGCCGATCTGGTGTGGCTGTGCCCGGATGAAATCACGCCGATGGCGGAAGAACCGGCAGCCGCAGCCTGAACCCGGCTTCACCCCCGCGCGGAAATCGCCTAGTCTCCCGCGCGATGTCCGTGCCCCGTATCCAGCCTCAGCCCTTTTTCGCTGACAAGAACCGCGCTTTCTGGAACCTGCAATCGCTGGGATGGGCTGGTGCCTTCCTGCTGCGCGGTTCGTCCACGATCGCCAATGGCCAGTCCTTCTCCAGCCTGGTGCCGGTGATGATCTCCACCGCGACCGGCTATTCGGTCACGCTGCTGATCGCGGTGATGTTCCGCTTTTTGCTCAAACAGCGGCCGATCATCACCTGGGGCGTATCCATCCTCGCCGTGCTGATCGCCGCCGGGCTGGTCGCCTTCATCGACGCCTGGGTCTTTTCGACGCAGAATAAGGGCAGCGAAACGGCCGGGGTGCAACTGTTCCTGGGCGCTTTCTACCTGTCGGTCACGCTGATCGGGGCCTGGTCGGCGCTTTATTATGCGATCAACTTCTATCTGACGGTTGAGGAACAGGCCGACCAACTGTTGCGGCTGGAGGCGCAGGCGGCGAACGCGCAACTCGCGATGCTGCGCTATCAGCTCAATCCGCATTTCCTGTTCAATACGCTCAATTCCATCTCGACGCTGGTGCTGCTCAAACAGACCGACCGCGCCAATGCGATGCTGTCGCGGCTGTCATCCTTCCTGCGCTACACGCTCGTCAACGAACCGACCGCGCAGGTGACGATCGAACAGGAGATCGAGACGCTCAAACTCTATCTGGAGATTGAGAAGATGCGCTTCGAGGAGCGGTTGCGGCCGGTCTTCATCATCGATCCGGCGGTCGGCCATGCGCGCCTGCCATCGCTGCTGCTCCAGCCGCTGGTCGAAAATGCCATCAAATATGCGGTCACGCCCAAGGAGGAGGGGGCGGAAATCTCGGTCAGCGCGCAGCCTGCCGGTGAAAATGTGCGGATCGTCGTATCGGACACCGGTCCGGGATTGAACGAAGGCGGAATGAAGCCGCACATGATGGTGAGCGAGGGCATGGGCGTGGGCCTGCCGAACATCCGGGACCGGTTAATTCAGGCTTTCGGGGAACGACAGCGCTTTGAAACACGTTCCAGCCCAAGCGGATTTTCGGTCATCATCGAAATTCCGCTGAACATGGAAGACAAACCGAAAGTGGCCGCATGACCATCAGAACTATCCTCGTCGATGACGAAAGCCTGGCCATCCAGGGCCTTGCCCTGCGTCTGCAAGCGCATGAGGATGTCGACATCATCGAAACCTGCACCAATGGCCGCGAAGCCATTCGTGCGATCAAGACGCACAAGCCCGACCTCGTGTTCCTCGACATTCAAATGCCTGGCTTCGATGGATTTTCCGTCGTGCAGGGGATGATGGAAGTCGAACCACCGCTGTTCATCTTCGTGACCGCCTATAGCGACCATGCCATCCGCGCGTTCGAAGCGCAGGCGATCGACTATCTGATGAAGCCGGTGGAAGAAGGCCGCCTGGCCGATGCGCTCGACCGCGTGCGGCTGCGCCTGTCCGACAAGCGCCAGGTGCAGGAAGCGGAAAAGCTGCGCGAAGTACTGGCCGAAGTCGCGCCCCAGGCGATGACCGATTTCGCCGCGGGCGATGAAGAGGGGCCAGCCTCCAACCGCTTCGAAAAGCTCATCAACATCAAGGATCGCGGCCAGATTTTCCGGGTCGACGTCGATTCCATCGAACGGATCGACGCGGCCGGCGACTATATGTGCATCTACACCGCCGACAACAGCCTGATCCTGCGCGAAACGATGAAGGATCTGGAAAAGCGCCTGGACCCCCGCAACTTCCAGCGCGTCCACCGCTCCACCATCGTCAACCTGAGCCAGGTGAAGCAGGTCAAGCCGCACACCAACGGCGAATGTTTCCTGGTGCTGGAATCCGGCGCCCAAGTCAAAGTCAGCCGCTCCTACCGCGACGTGGTGGCCCGCTTCGTACATTGAGGTGACGACTCTGCTCTCTCCCGCCTTCACGGGAACATCATTGTTGTAACTCGCTGGAGATACCGATCTGACCTGATGGCCGCGCAGGATGCAAATCCGGCGCGTGAGAATGAGCGTCTTCGCCTTGAAAACCATGTGCTGCGGGAGGAGAGGGAAATGCTGGGGAAGGCCAAGCAGTTCTTCGCGAGCCAAAGGTCGTGAATTTCGCATTTGTGCATGGCTGTCGGCCCCAGAGGCCCGTTGAACTGCCCTGCCGTGTCATGGATGTGAGTGAACGTGGCGATCGTTCCTGGCGCTCTCGCCTGATCAGCAAGCGGCTCCGAAGGATGGCTCAGCCAAAGTGCTGGCCCATATTCGGGAACAATACAGGCTGAGCCGTGGTACCGCAGTTTATCCTGAGCGCCCGCCTTGCAGGTCGTCGAAGGGGGCGTCCTTGCGTGACGATGGAGCTAAAGGAGGTGGGGCTCGATGTTGGCCAATGGCGGGACGGGCGGCTGATGAAGATCAACGGGCTCTACATCACCCGCCGTCGACATTCATATCCCGGTGGCATCAGCCTGCTCGCCTTCGAAGTCAAGGCGGCTCAATGGGATGGGTGACCGGCGCAAATAGGTTACAAGTCCAGCTGAATGATGGTCCGCTTCACGTTCATATCATCTGGAACCAGTCATTCTGCAATCAGCCCAGTCCTGGGTGTCCAGAATAGGAAGGCGGAACGTCCGGACATCGGGTATTACAATCGAATCCTGAACATCGCATCAAGGTCGCTAAGAGCCTTCTTTCTTCTCAATCATCGGCAACGGCGCCAAAATCTTTCCAGCGATCTGGACCAAGAGCAATCTCCGCTACCGTCAAAAGGCAAGCGTCCAGTCGCCTAAATAGCGTCTCGCGATCGATATGCTGGCCAATGAAGACGAGTTCCTGCCGACAATCGCCGACCGGTTCCTCCCATTGCTGCAGGATCGCACTGCGCCGATCCTCATCTAAGGGCCAGTTGACCTGGGGGATAAAATTCCACCATCGCCCTATATAGCCTTGGTGGATCAGGGTTCCGGCTTGGGAGATACTTCCGATTTCGGCGAAGCGGGCGGCATTCCAGAAATGGCCCTTGGCCCGCAACAGGCGGCCATTGCTCCAGGGTTGTGCGAGAAAGTCATTCCAGCGTCCTGGATGGAAGGGCGCGCGGGCGCGATAGACGCAGGATGCTATGCCATATTCTTCCGTCTCCGGTACATGGTCGCCCCGCAGTTCCCGCAACCACCCCGGCGCGCTTTCCGCCCGTTCCAGGGAGAAAAGGCGGGTGTCGAGAATCCAGTCGAGCGGAACCTTGCCCATCTGCATATACCTGATGGTAGCCACAGGATTGAGGCGGCGCAGGATCGCTAGCAATTCGTCGATCGCGTCCGCGGATACCAGATCCACCTTGCTGACAAGGATCATGTCGGCAAACTCGATCTGGTCGATCAGCAATTGTGAGAGGTCGCGATCGCCCGGCAAACCTGCCTCCAGCCACTCGCCAGCGCGAAAGTCGCGCAGGAAGTGACGAGCGTCCACGACCGTCACCATTGTATCCAGTCGCGCGACATCGGCCAGCGTTCTTCCCGCAGGGTCGATAAAGGTGAAAGTTTCCGCGACCGGCCGGGGTTCGGAAATACCTGACGATTCGATCAGCAGATAATCGAACCGCTGCTCTGCTGCGAGTAGGCTGATCTGTTCCAGCAAATCCTCCCGCAGAGTGCAGCAGATGCAACCATTGGTCATTTCGACCAGCCGTTCCTCCGACCTGCTGAGGGCGACATCACGCATCATGTCAGCGGCGTCGATATTGATCTCGCTCATGTCATTGACGATGATGGCGACCCGTCGGCCCTGACGGTTTTTCAGGATATGACTGAGCAAGGTGCTTTTCCCCGCGCCCAAAAAGCCGGAGAGGACGGTGACCGGGAGGCGGGTGTCATCCATGGCCCTATGGCTCAGGCGGGTTCGAGATAGGTTTCGAACAGATCGACCACCACGGCGGAGGCGTCGGTATCGTCGCCCCATAGGTCAGCCCCTGCAAATTCGACATGGAGCGTTGGTTCCGATCCGCAGTCGTTGCGCCCATGGCCGATCGCGTCGGGGAACGGCCATTGTGCGCTGGTGCGGTGCGTGACGGTCCCCACCTTGCCCCGACAATAAGCGGGATAGCGGACATGTCCGGCAAAATGATCGTCGCGTACCCGGACGCGATCGCCGACCGCAAAGAGAGAGCGATCCTGGCGCGGGGCACGACCTTGCGACAAGGCAGGCCGGGCCAGCGGGAAGGGCTTGCCGGTCGCGGCGACCAGTTCATCCTGCGTCAACACGCCTTTTTCGACCAGTAGGGAGGCTACGCCGACGACATAGCGTTCATAATAGGGAGTCATCAGATAATAGAGCGGCTCCAGCCGCTCGACCGCGTGACGCACTTCATCGATGCTGAAAATGCCCTTTTCCACACCCAGGAAAATGCCGCCATAGCCGATCGCCTCCCAGTCATGGTGAAACGGGCCGCCGACGTCCGCATCGGCGATATGATCGACCCTCCCGAAGCCCTGCATCCCGGCGAGATCATGGATACCGTCCATTATGTCTGTCCTTTGCTTGAAGTCTTGGGTTCAGCCTGCCTTGGGCAAGGCGACGCCGATCAGGCAGTCCTTGGTGACGATCTGGGCGAGCTGCTCCGCGCTCCAGCCCCCGGTCCCTTCGGGACGGACGGGCAGGACCATGTACCGCGTTTCGGCGGTCGTATCATAAACCTTGATGGCGACCTCGGCGGGGATGTCGGTGCCCATTTCGGCCAGCACCTTGCGCGGTTCGCGGCAGATGCGCGCCCGATATTCAAAGCTCTTATACCATGTCGGTGGCAGGCCAAGGATCGGCCAGGCGGTGCAGGAACATAGCGTGCAGGTTACGACATGCTTGACGCTGGCGCTGTCATCCAGCGCGACGATATATTCGCCCTGCGGCCCCAGATAGCCATATTGCCCTACAGCTGCTGTGCCATCGCTGAGCAGCAAATCCCGAAAATCCGGGTCGGTCCAGGCGCGGGCGACCAATTCTGCGCCGCGCCGGGGGGAGAAATCCTCCTCGAACACCTTTTGCCATCCTTCGACAAAGCCGTCCGCTGCAACGCCCTTGTCCTTCAAAACCTGATAGAGCGCGCGGGCGCGCTCTTCGGCCGACGCCTGCAACGGCAGGCCGGGTCGGTTGTCATGCATCTCTTCTACCCCGACAGACATTCCCTTTTCCTCTCTCGATGAGATCAGGTCGATACGACCGCAAGCGGACCTCAGTTCGGGCGAGGTCGCCGGGCTTGCGCCGATATCGCCAAGAGATTGGATGCCTCGACCAGGCACGTATTGCCCGATCCTGCGGAGCTGTTGACACATCTTGCGGGAACCTAGGCCAACGGAATGAATAGCAAGATATGCCAATGACTTCGCAAGCCTTGGCAATATCTCGCGCTGCCGCCCGATATGATCGGTCCATGCCTTTCCGCGAGCCTATCGACCGGCTCATGGAGGGCTAAGTTCGCGCCCGGAAAGGACCATCGGCGACATGGAATCCGCAATCGATACCCACCTCAAATGCCCGCGTAGCCTCTCGCGCCGGGTCGCGGCCGACTATGTTCCGCCTTTCCCCATGTGGGTGGCGCGTGCCGATCCGTCGCTCAAGCAGGTCGTGATGGCGCATTTCGGCGTGCAGTCGAAAAGTGGCGATGGTCTCGCCAACGCCGCTTCGCTGGATGCGCTGCGGCACATCGTCGCGATGTTTCAGGCGACGGACGGTCCGGGTCATTTCGACCTGGTCGATTATGCCGACACCGATGGCTATGACAATCGCATGGCCATCGCCTACTGGGGCGATCCCGCCGCGTTCGCGCGCTGGCAGGATGCCGCGCCGGTGCGGGACTGGTGGCAGGCGGATGCGCGCCTGTCCGACGGGCTAGGCTATTTTCGCGAGATACTGGCCCCACGCGTCGATCAGTTCGAGACGCTCTATGCCTTTCGTGATGCGCTGCCCGGCGTCGGCGCGGTCATGGATCGCGTCAGCGACCAGATTGAGGAACATGGCTATTGGGGGTCGATGCGTGACCGGATGGCCGCTTCGCAGACCGACTGGCTGGCGGCGAAGGGCGACCTGACCGTTGCTGCCGGCGACCCGCAGGCACGGGGCCGGGTCATCATCGGCGGGCATGACAATCTCTGCCTGATCCGGTCAGGACAGGATTGGGAGGAGGCCGGAGCGGAAGAGCGCGTCCTGTATCTGGAGGAGATCGAGCCGACGCTACGCGCGGGCATGGATTTCCTGCGCGATCAGGGTGCCAGTGTCGGCTGCTATTCGAACCGCTATGTCCGGCATATCGACCTGGACGGGCGACCGATCGACCAGAGTTTCGACCTGGGCCACTGGCGGTCGCTCGACCTACTGGAGCGCTGGGCGGAATCTCATCCGACGCATTTGCGCATCTTCGTCACCTTCTTCCGGGTCGCCACTTCGCTTGAGAAGCTCAGGCTCTATCATGAGGTGCTGGTGGTCGACGCTGCTGACCAATATTATGAATATATCAATTGCCATCCCAATAGCGGCCTGATGCGCGACGCCCGCATCGGCGCCGACGCCAACTGATCGGGGATCATCCATGACCATCCGCACGCCGTCGACCGCCGAACTGGCCGACATCGCCGCCAGCCTGCACATGACTCTGCCGCCCGATCAGGTGCAGGACTATCGGGTCCTGATGGACGGCTTCCTTGCCGATTATCAGATGATCGACGATCTTCCCGACGAGGTGCCGCCGCTGCGCTATCCGCGCGCGCCGGGCTATCGCCCCGAAGGGGAGGAAACATGCGGCAACGCTTGGTATTGGAAGGCCATGGTGCAGGGCGCCTCGACCGGCAAGCTGCATGGCAGGACTGTCGCGATCAAGGATAATATCAACGTCGCTGGCGTACCGATGATGAACGGATCGGCGACATTGGAGGGCTTCGTGCCCAGTTTCGACGCGACGGTCGTGACTCGTGTACTGGATGCCGGGGGCTCGATCCTGGGCAAGGCGACATGCGAGCAGTTCTGCCTGTCGGGGGGGAGCCATACGTCAGATCCGGCACCTGTCCATAATCCGCGCCGATTGGGCTATTCAGCTGGTGGATCGTCGTCGGGCAGCGCCGCCCTGGTCGCGGCAGGCGAAGTGGACATGGCGCTGGGCACGGATCAGGGTGGGTCGGTGCGCATCCCCGCCTCTTTCTGCGGCGTCGTGGGGATGAAACCGACCCATGGGCTGGTGCCCTATACCGGCCTTATGCCGATCGAGGCGACGGTGGACCATTGCGGCCCGATCACCCGCACTGTGCGCGACAATGCCCTGATGCTCGAAGTCATCGCTGGTCCCGACGGTATGGACTCGCGCCAGCGCGGCGCACAGGCGCAGGCCTATTCGGCTGCGCTGGATCGCGGGGTGCAGGGGCTGCGGATCGGCTTAGTGGAAGAAGGCTTCGCGCTGTCCAACATGATGCCGCAAGTTGCAGAAAAGGTCCGGGATGCGGCGCGCCAGTTCGAGGCGCTCGGCGCCACTGTCACGCCCCTGTCAGTCCCCGACCATGAGTTGGCGACCGCGCTGTGGACACCGATCGGCTGCGAGGGGCTATTGGCGCAGATGATGTTCGGCAACGGCGGCGGTCATAACAGCATCGGCTTGCAGGATGTCGCGCTGATCGACCGGCATCGGAATTGGCGCGATCAGGCCGATGCCCTGTCTGCGTCGCTCAAATTATGCATGATGGTGGGCGAATATGGCAGGCGCGCCTTTGGCGGGCGCTACCATGCCAAAGCGCAGAATATCCGCTTGCGGGTAAAGCGCAGCTACGAAAGGCTTTTCGGTGCCTATGATTTGCTGTTGATGCCAACGCTGCCGATCGTCGCGTCGAAACTGCCAGCCGCCGATGCGCCCGTGACCGAGATCGTCGCCCGCGCGCTGGAGATGATCGGCAATACAGCCGCCTATGACGTTACCGGCAATCCGGCTTTGTCGCTACCGTGCGGCACGGTCGACGGGCTGCCCGTGGGTCTGATGCTGGTGGCGCGCGATCATGGCGAAAGCATCATCTATCAGGCTGCAGCTGCCTATGAGCAGGCGGTGGATTGGGAAGCGCTGTGATGTCGGGCGGGCAGCCCGCGACACCGCAGCGCATGGCGCATATCGACCCAAGCATCGCGGATAGGCTAGCGGCAAAGCTCGAAAGCCAGAAGCCAGACTATCTGATGGAAAAGTTGGGGATCAGCGTCAACACATGGGTCAAGATCAGGCGCGGACAGCCGATCCGCGCATCGGTGGCCACGCGGTTACTGCGGCGCATTGGCCAATTGCCGGATGATGGCGGTATCGCCAATTGAGCGATCCGTTTCAGGTTGCGCATAGCGCGACGCAATGCAGCTTGCGATACTGGCCGGGCGACATGCCAGTCGCCTTGCGGAACACGCGGTTGAAATTCGCCTGCGACCCGAAACCCGTTTCCAATGCAATCTCCACCAGCGTCAGCCGCCCCAGTGCAAGCCGTTCCTGCGCCACCTGGATGCGCCGCTCCATCACATAGCGATGCGGCGTCAGCCCGGTCGCCCGTCGGAACAGGCGGGTGAAGTGGAACGGGCTGAGGCACGCCTGCGCGGCCAGTTCCTCCAGCGACAGTTCGGCGTCGAGCTTGTGTTCGATTAGGTCCACCACCCGTTTCAGCCGAACTGGATCGAGCGTGCGCGCGGCCTGCATATCCGGCGCGCGCCAGTGATCGGCGGAATATTGGCTGACCAGATGTGCCGCGAGCGTCGTGCGCATCCCATCGACGAGCAGACGATCGGTAGGGGCCGGTCCACGTTCCAATAGCGAACGGAAAGCCGTGCCGATCTGCACCAGCAGCGTGTCGTTCATGCCGCCCGCATAGCCGAGGCGCGCCTTGTCCGGATCGATCTCATACGCTTCCAGCGCTGCACGCTCCAGCAAAGTGGGCGGCAGGAAGATGTGCAGGCACTCGTCCATCGGCGCGGAGAGGCGAATATCGCTTTCATAAGTACCTGACGGACAGATCCAGGATGTCCCCGGACGGGCGAACGCCTCCTGCGTCTGGCCATCGCCGGTCCGCCGGACGCTGAGCTGTCCGGACAGGAGGATGCCGATCTCGGTACATTCCAGGCCAAGGTCGGCTAGCTGCCCGGCATCATGCTGCCAAAGTTCAAGGCGCAGTCCGGACCATTCAGCGACATCCGAAAGCCGCCGCCCGGTAATATATTTTCTGTCGCCATGACTGTTCAACTGCATGTCTTGCTACCCCATGGCTCGATTAAGACTCAGAGTGAGCGGCGGCACAAGTGGGCCGTCACAATCGAGCACGAAATGGCAAAGAGTGCGCAAGAGCGGGCAATATCTTGCCGCAAGAGTGCGCCATTCCACAGATCGCGGGAAAGGCAAATGATCGCACGAAAGTGCGAATTCATTTCCAGATCCTGCGCCAAACAAAAGAACATAATAGAAAATATTCGCAGGGTGCCGCGATTAACGTTGCGGCGGGTGAGAACATCTCGCGCTCGGATTGTGTCGGACCGCGATCATCTAATCAAATAGGGGAAGATAAATTGCGTTATAAAAATGCAAATCTGTCAATTTCGCTGATCGCCCTGGCGGCATCGACAATTATTCAACCCGCCTTAGCGCAAATCACAGGTGCGGATGCTGCGCCTCAGCAGTCCGGCGGCCTGGATGAAATCGTCGTCACCGCTCAGAAGCGTACCGAAAATCTGCAAGACACGCCGATCGCGGTGACCGCCTTTAACGCGCAGGCTCTTGCCAACAAGAATGTCGAGGATATTTCCGGCATCGCCGCCTTCACCCCCAACTTGCAATTCGATTCCACCGCGCCGCTTAGTGGAGCATCGTCGGCCGCGATCGTGTTCATTCGCGGCGTCGGCAAGTCGGGCTATCAGGTCACGGACGATCCAGGCGTCGGCACCTATATCGACGGGGTCTATGTTTCCAGCTCGGTCGGCGGCGTGTTGGACGTGCTGGATGTGGAGCGGATCGAAGTGTTGCGCGGGCCACAAGGTACGCTGTTCGGCCGCAACACGATTGGGGGCGCGATCAGCGTGACCACCAAGCGCCCGTCCTCGACCCCGGAAGGCTCGCTGGAGGCGACCTATGGCAATTATGACCGCATGGAAATGCGCGGATCGATCGATACGCCGATCTCCGACGTCCTGCGCACCAAGCTTACCTTTGGCTATAAGCGCGCCGATGGCTGGTCGCATTTGCTGGCGGCCAACTATCCCGCGCCTGCCCATAATAACCGCAGCCAGCGCACGCCCGGCGACGTCAATCGCGGATCGGGTCGCCTTGCGATAGAATATGCGCCATCAGACGCCTTCAACCTCTATCTGACCGCCGATGTCTCGCGCATAAGGGAAGCTACCGTGCCCTCGGCCGCTTTGGCTGTGCCGCTCGATGGCACGCTGACGGCGGCCTATAATGCCAATGATGCGGCGGTCATCGACGTCCCCGGCTATGGCACCGGCGTCCTTTATGACGATCGCTGGGTGGTCGCGCCGGGCAACAAGCGCGGCACTTACCAGACGGGCCCGAACGGCACTAATCTCAACGTTACCGGCTTTGCCGGAACCGCAGAATGGAAACTGACGGACGATCTGACCTTCAAGTCGATCACAGCCTTTCGCAAGGTCAGCGGCAGCTTCAACCGCGATGCCGACAACAGTCCGCTCCAGGTTGTCGATTGCTTCAGCAATTTCCAGCAGAAGCAATTCTCGCAGGAAGGGCAACTGGTCGGGTCGGCCTTCTCGGATCGCGTGGAATATATCGGTGGTGCCTATTATTTCAAGGAAAGCGCCGTTGATGACTATCGCTGCGCGCTGCCGCCCTCGATCGGCACGATCATCCTGAAATCCGATGCCGACAATAGCAGTTACGCCGCTTTCGGCCAGGCATCCTTCAAACTATCGGACGCTATCAAGATCACTGCCGGCGTCCGCTATACTCATGACAAGAAATCGCTGTTGCCGGACTTCATCTATGACCCGGCGGCAGGGGGCGCCTTTGCCGGGGTCCGCACTGTGCCCTATGGCCGTGTCACCAACACATTTTCCAACGTGTCGCCACGCTTTAGCATCGACTATAAACTCTCCCGCGACGTACTATTCTATGGCTCCTATTCGCGCGGCTACAAGGGCGGCGGCTTCAATGCCCGCACCGTCGCGCCCCGGCCCGATGTTCTGGGCTTCACGCCAGAAAAGCTTGCCACCTTCGAAATCGGCACCAAGCTGGAGATGCTGGATCGCAAGGTGCGGCTAAACCTTGCCGCCTTCACCACCAAATATCAGGACATCCAGATCACCGTGATCGAGGATTTCGCGCCGGGCACGCAAAATGGCGGCGATGCGCGGATCAAGGGGTTTGAGGCAGAGCTGGCGGCCAAGCCGACCGATCGGCTGACGCTCAATGCCTCGCTGGCGCATCTCGCCACCCATTACCAAGCTGCTGCCGCTCTCCTCGCTCGTCCGGCCGGAATTTCAGGTGCGGATGAGCAACACCCTGTCCAACTCGCCCGCATGGTCGGCCAGTGCCGGGTTCGACTATCGCATCCCTGCTCCGGCGCTTTCGGGCGATGTCAGCCTGCGCGGCGACTGGTCTTACAATAGCAAGATCTACAATGACGACATCAACTCGGTCTGGCTGACGCAGAAAGGGTACAGCATCTTCAATGGGCAGATCGCCTATGAAAATGACGATGGAAATTGGGATCTGCTGCTCTGGGGCAAGAATCTGAGCGACAAGCAGGTCATCTTTAGCGGTGATGCCAATGCCGCGGCTGGCTTCGTCCAGGGCAATTACAGCGCCCCGCGTACCTATGGCGTCACGTTCCGCCGTCGCTTCTGATCTAACCGTCGCACCGACGAGACCATTCTCGTCGGTGCGATACTACAATGACAATAGTAGCAGGACAGGATAAAATGACGGCCAGTTATGTGTCGGGATGCAGCGATCACCCGCTGCTGTATCAGACGATTGGTGCAGCCTTTACCGACATCGCGCAGCGACATGGCGATCGCGAGGCGATCGTCGTGCGTGATCAGGACGTGCGGCTGACCTATACGGCCCTGGCGGCGAAGGTATACGCCTTCGCCAGCGGACTGCTGGCAATGGGTCTGGAACCAGGCGACCGTGTCGGCATCTGGTCGCCCAATAACCTGGAATGGGTCGTCACCCAGTTGGCCACGGCCAAGGCGGGCCTGATCCTTGTCAACATCAATCCTGCCTATCGCATCGCCGAGCTGGATTATTGCCTCAACAAAGTCGGCTGTCGCGCGTTGATATTTGCGCGGCAGTTCAAGGCCAGCGACTATTGCGCCATGATCGCCGAATTGGCGCCCGAAGCGGCGCAAGCCTCGCCCGGCGCGCTACGCGCCGCCCGCCTGCCGGAGCTGGAATGGCTCATCACCATCGGGGAGGGCCAGATGGCGGGGGCTTTACCGTTCGATGCCGTCGCGGCCTTTGTTACCCCGGATAGCGACGCGGCGCTCGATGCGTTGGCCAACCGCCTCCAGCCTGAAGACCCGATCAACATCCAGTTCACCAGCGGCACAACCGGATCGCCCAAGGGGGCGACGCTCAGCCACCATAATATCCTCAATAACGGCTTCTATTCTGGTCGCCGAATGCTCTTGTCGGAACAGGACCGGCTCTGCATCCCGGTGCCGCTCTATCATTGTTTCGGCATGGTGCTGGGTGTGCTGGCCTGCATCACCCATGGCGCCTGCATGGTCTTTCCGGGTGAAGCCTTCGATGCCGCCGTGGTGCTGGAAACCGTCGCGGACGAGCGCTGTACCGGTCTGCATGGCGTGCCGACGATGTTCATCGCCGAACTCGACCATCCCGCCTTCGCGACATTCGACCTGTCCAGCCTGCGCACGGGGATTATGGCTGGCGCGCCTTGCCCGGTGGACGTGATGGAGCGGGTGATCGTGCAGATGCACATGCGCGATATCACGATCGGCTATGGCATGACGGAGGTCAGCCCGCTGAGTTTCCAGACCATGCCGGGCGACAGCCTGGAACGGCGGGTCGAAACGGTCGGCCAAGTCCATGATTTTGTCGAGGCCAAGATCGTCGATGGCCGCGGACGGGTGGTGCCGCGAGGCATGCAGGGAGAAATATTGTTCCGCGGCTACAGCCTGATGAACGGCTATTGGGAGGATGCTGACCGGACCGCCGAGGCAATCGATGCGCGCGGCTGGATTCATTCGGGCGATCTGGCGACGATGGATGAGGATGGCTATGTGCGCATCACCGGTCGCGCCAAAGACATGATCATCCGCGGCGGCGAAAATATCTATCCGCGCGAGATTGAGGAATTCCTTCACCGCCACCCGGATGTGCAGGAAGCCCAGATATTCGGCATCCCCGACGAGCGACTGGGCGAAACCGTCTGCGCATGGATACGAACGGGCAATGCGCACCTTACCGAAGCGGAAATACGCGGTCATTGCCGCGGCCAGATCGCTCATTATAAAATTCCCGAACACATTCGGTTCGTCCAAGAATTTCCGATGACGGTCACCGGCAAAATTCAGAAATTCGCCATGCGCGAGGTCATGATGGCTGAGCGTGATGAGGCAATGATAGGAACCGTATGACCGTGCAAATTTACATCTTGCCGACAAGGAAAGGAAACGGTCTGCTCATTGGGAAGAAAATTTGATCGCTGAACGGCCGGAACCGGTCGTTTGTTGGTACGGCTTTTCTTCGATTAGAAATCTGCTGATAGCAGCCGCCGGATGACCATAGCGCTCGAAGGTCTCCAGAAGGTGGAAGGCAAGGTCAGGTTTGTGCCAATGCGATGAACGCCAGCAGCAAGGCCACAGACCATCGCATCGGTGTCGCGAACGACAATGACGTTGTCACCGAACCGCCTGACATGGATGTAAGAGCAGCGCTGACCTGCGTCGCAGAGGCTATGGGTCGGCACATCGTCCGCCAGCATATTCGCGCCCGTATAGCGACCAACGACAGTCAGCCTTGGGCAATTTTCGAGAAATGGGGCAACAGCGCCTCGGTGTGGATTCCCGCATCGGTCATGGCTGCTGCTGCTTTGCACGTCGATCAGGCGGTGGATGTGCGGGAAGAAGGTGGACGCGTGGTGATCGAGCCGATCCGGGCGCCAGTCTATGATTTCGATGAATTGCTATCCGCAATGACGGCCGACACTTTTCCCGATGATGTCGATTTCGGTGCTCCGATCGGCAAGGAAGTCTGGTGATGTCGGCCTGGGCACCGTTCCGCACTCGTCCTCTCGCCCGCGCGCTATCGCGGTATGATGCTCTGTTGCCTGGTGACAATGCGGATCAAGGGATATGTTTTTGAGGTGGTCGTCAGCCACGATCCGCCAAGCGCTGTCCTGGCCCTAGGCAGCATCTACTTCCCCACCGCAACCTTCTCCGCCGCCGCCATCACGCGCAGGACATTTTCGCCCGCCAGCTTCGCGATGTCTCCATCGTTCCAGCCGCGCCGCATCAGTTCGGACAGCAAAGCTGGGTACGTCTCGACGCCGCCCAACCCCTGCGGCAACGCACCCACGCCGTCGAAATCGCTACCGATCCCGACATGGTCGATCCCTGCCACCTTGACGATATGATCGATATGGTCGGCGACCTGCGCGATCGTGGTGACGGGTTCGGGATGCGCCTGTTCCCAGTCGGCCAGTGCCTGCGCCGCGCCCTTGGGGTCGCCGATATGCAGGCCGCCAAAGGGTGGGGCGTTGTTGCGGGTGATTTCCGCGCTGCGATCGGCGCCCCAGATGCGCCGCGCTTCGGAGACATATTGGGCGGCGAAATTGACCATCACCACCCCGCCATTGGCCGCGACCTGCCGTAGCACCGTGTCCGACACGTTGCGCGGCGTGTCGCACAGCGCGCGGGCGTTGGAGTGGGAGAAGATGACCGGTGCCTTCGTCATGCGCAGCGCATCCAGCATCGTCGCTTCGCTGACGTGGCTCAGGTCCACCAACATGCCCAGCCGATTGAGTTCGCGCACCACATCTTCGCCGAACGGGGTCAGGCCGTCATGCTGCGGATTGTCGGTGGCGCTGTCGGCCCAGGCGATGGTGCGGCTATGCGTCAGGGTGAGATAGGCCGCGCCAAGCTGGCGATAGGCGCGCAGCACCGCGAGGCTGCCGTCGATCTGGCCGCCACCCTCGACCCCGATCAGCGACCCGATCCGCCCCGCCTTGTGCGCCGCGCGCAGCTCCGCTGCCGTGCGGACCAAGGTGATATGCCGGGGATAGCGCGCGGCCAGGCTATGGACCATGCCGATCTGGTCGAGCGTATCCTTGACCTGTTGCACCTGCGGCAGGTCTGCCGACACCCAGACCGACCAGAACTGCCCGCCGACCCCACCCGCACGCAGCCGATCGAGATCGGTATGATAGGTCGCCGGGTCGAGCCGGGTCAGGTCCATCGTCCAGCGTGCGTCCTTGGCCTTTTCCGCCAGCGCTTCGGGCCAGTCATTATGCCCGTCGATCAGCGGCGTGGCCTTCAAGATACGGGCGATGCGTGCCGAATGAGGATCGGGCGCGGCGTTGAGCGGCAGCGGGGCGAGCAGCAGCGACAGGGCCATCAGGCGAAACAGGATCATGGCGCTGGAGCCTATGGTGGCATCCCCCCACGTCAATGGCTAAAAATCGCCCGCGCCGCCCAAAGCGC
Organism: Sphingobium sp. KKT206; assembly: GCF_055640555.1. Taxonomy (NCBI): domain Bacteria; kingdom Pseudomonadati; phylum Pseudomonadota; class Alphaproteobacteria; order Sphingomonadales; family Sphingobiaceae; genus Sphingobium; species Sphingobium sp. KKT206. The sequence continues at coordinate 1,930,504 of NZ_CM145764.1, read as the reverse complement.
TTTCGCTCGGTGCCGAATATGCGCCATAAGACGGGCAATGATGATCGATCCCGCGATATTGCTCCAGGCCTATTCGATCGGCGTCTTTCCCATGGCGGACGACCGCGATGCCGCCGAAGTCTATTGGGTCGAACCCAAGCAACGCGCCATATTGCCGCTCGACGGCTTCCATCTGTCCCGCTCGCTCGCCAAGACACTCCGCCGCGATCCGTTCCGCGTCACCGCCAATCGCGCTTTCCCCGACCTGCTGGCGCTCTGCGCGCAGGCTGCGCCGGATCGGCCATCGACCTGGATCAACCGCGAGATTGAGAGCGCCTATCGCCACCTCCATGCCATCGGCTACGCCCATTCGGTCGAAGTGTGGGAGGGAGAGCAACTGGTCGGCGGCCTCTATGGCGTCGCGCTGGGCCGCGCCTTCTTCGGCGAATCTATGGTATCGCGGCGCACCGATGCGTCGAAGGTCGCGCTCGCCTGGCTGGTGGCGCGGCTACGCTTTGGCGGTTTCACCCTGCTCGACTGTCAGTTCATGACCGACCATCTCCATTCGATGGGCGCGGTCGAAATCAGCCAGCGCGACTATCTTCAGTTGCTGGGCGCGGCCGTGGGGGACGCGGCGCTGGGCGCAGGGGCCGGGGCGCTGGGTTCAGGTTCCGGGGCTGCCGCCGAACTGGCATTCGCGCCGCTCGCCGGGCGCGCCGATGCCGGTTCACCCTTCGCGCCCAACGTCACCGTGTCGGGGCCACTTTCGGGCCATGCCATCGTGCAGCTTCTGACCCAGATGTCATAGATTGGGTGTTGCACGACATTGCGGTCGGGCCGGTCGCGGAACAGCCAGCCGGAAAAATTGCGCCGCCATTTGCCATCGGCGCTGCTGCGCACGTCGAGTTGCACGAACGCGCCGGTGTCCTGCACATTTTCCCACGGCGCGCTGGTTTCGCAGGCCTGCAGGCGCACGATCGCGTCCCCCACCCGCACCGCTTCGCCGGGCTTGAGCGTCAGGTCGCGGGTCAGCCCGTTGCGCTTGTTGAGCAGGCCGACGACGGCAGTGCGCTCGGCCATGGGCGTGCCGGGCAGGCTGTCCTTGTCGGCGGAGCGGATCGCGGTGCCCTGAACCTTGACCGGCCCGGTCTGGTTGGCCACCGGCACCTCGCCATCGCTACAGGCGGCAAGCGCGAGCAGCGACGCGCCGATCAGGATCGACGGGGCAACGCCCGCCGCACGCCCGATCATGATGCGTCGGGGCTCCACGCTTCATAATCGCCGGTCGCCTTCTGGCGCAGGCCACCCTTTTCCATCGCGCCGGACGGGCGATAGGCATTCACCGTACCAGTGGCGTTGGGGGTATATTCGCGTTCCCAGATGCGCGGCGGCGGCAGGAAACTTTCCGGCGCACCCTCGATCGAATGGTGCAGCCAGCCATGCCATTCGGCTGGCACCCGGCTGGCGTCGTTGGCGCCATTATAGATGACCCAGCGCCGCGTCAGGCCATTCCCATCGACGCCGCCCTGATAATAGACATTGCCCTGATGATCCTCGCCCACTTTGCTGCCCTTGCGAGCGGTGAAGAGCGAAGTGCCGATGGTCGCGCCATCCCACCAGGTGAAGATCTTGCCGAGGATTCCCATGGCTCAAGCGCTTAGCCGCTGGAGCGGGGCGTTGGCAAGGCGGATATGCGAGAATCGAGAGGCGGATCGGGATGCGGAGCGCTGGGGTCGATCCACCCCTATCCGTTCGTTTCGAGCGAAGTCGAGAAACGCATGGCACAGCGCGAGAGGCTTCTCGACCACGCTCGAAGCGAACGGTTGGTGGCTGTTCGTCCTTTAGCGAGAGGCGGACGGGCAGAAATTGCGTTCGGTCGTCACCGTCTCCTGCGACACCGCGCACCCACCCCACGCAACCCGGTCGCCTTCCTTGATGCCGAGCGCCGCAGCGCGCCCGCCCGCCAGTTCCAGCACCGCCGCTACTGGCACACCCGCCGACACCGGCACGCGCGAATAGGGTTCGGTATCGGCCCGCAGGAAAGCGATCGTCCCGTCGGTGCGGATGAAGATCATGTCGAGCGGGATCAGCGTATCCTTCATCCAGAAACTCGCCGTGCGCGGCGGGTCCATCGGAAACAACATGCCGGTGGTTGGGCCAAGCTCCTTGCGGAACATCAACCCCTTCTCCTGCGCCTGCGGCGTATCCGCAACCTCGACATCGAACCGATGCGCCCCCTTGGCCGTGCGGATGACCACCGGCAGCAGCGCAGGCACGGCTTGCGCCTGCGCACCATTGTCGGGCGCGGCTTGCGGGCTGGAACAGGCGGCGAGCAGGCCAAGGGCGAGAATTGCGGCAAAACGGATCATGGCGATGTGCCTAAAGCGATTCGGGAAAGAAGGGGAGGGGGCATCGGCCGCGTCGCCAGCCTTTTTTGGCAGGCCCGCAAACGAAAGTCCCGTCTCCCCATCCGGGAGAAGGATACGAAGCCTTACCGAACGCAGTGAGGATGGGCGCAGTAGGAAAATGGCTCGACGCTGATGCCGGATGCTCCCGTAAAGCAGAATCAGCGCCATCTTAATTTAGTCGGTAGACTGTAGCTGCCCAACCAAAGCGATAGCGGGCAGCTACCTCTGGCAAGTATATGAGAAGACTGGTTATTTAGGGAAATGTATGCCGCATAGCTTATTTCCATCAGGGTCGCGAAAATAGGCGAGTACGATCATGCCCATGGACGCCGTTTCACGAGGACCGGGCTCTGCCTCAATCGACGTAGCGCCATTCGCCACTGCGACATCATGAAATTGTTTCACCTGCTCCGGCGAGTTGCATGAAAAAGCAATGGTGCCGCCGTTTGCGACGGTTGCAGGTTCGTCGTTGATGGGCTGTGTGACGATAAAATTAGTGCCATTCCCATTTTGGTAGATTAGGCGAGTGTGGCCACTGTCGGCTACGTTAACTGCTGCCCGCCCCACTCCAAGGGTGCCGAGTACAGTGTCGTAAAAGCGCTTTGCACGCTCGATGTCATTCGACCCAATCATCGTGTGAAAAAGCATGCATCATCTCCTGCGTTGGGGCTCATGATTGAACACCGCGTGCGGTCACGCAGTAGCAGATTGAGATATTGGGTCACGCTCGGATATGCACGCCGATGGCGATAGATTAGAACTGGCAGGCACAGGAACCGTACCTTGGGGGTGAAGCATGTCGGACGCGATTGCGAGACGGCCGCCAACGCCGATCCATCGCGCAACCAAGCTACTGGACCCAACATCTCTCGCTCTTACCCCAAGGGCGAAGTTGCGGGGATGGGCGCCCACGCCGCGATGTCGTTGCTGCCCAGCCGCTCAAGGGGATTGCGAGATAGATGGCGCGTACCCACCCCACGCCAAAACCCCTTCCAAAATAGGATTTCATCTGATCTATCCTTGCCGGTGAACCCCGATCCCGCCGCCGATCCGCCCGCGCCGTGTGCGACGGCCTCCCGCCCAAAACCCGCAGCCGCGTCGCCGACGCGCGGGTGGCGCGTCCCTGTGACCCGACAGGCACCGCATTGTGACCCAACCGGCGCGTCGCCAGCACTTCGTCGGCACTTTGCGCGCGCTTTTTCCCCAGTTTCCCGCGCAAAATCAGGCCAGCGACGGTGTGAACTTGCGCCCTGTGACCCTGCCGTGCCCCAGGCCCGCTATTCCTCCTCCTGCGCCAGCGCCTCGCCCGGCGCGGCGTCCACCCAGCGCCGTGCCACGGCATAATCATGGCCCGCCCGCAAAAAGGCGGCGATCGCCTTCTCCCGCTGCTTGGGGCCGAGCGGCGCAGTAGCATAGGGGCCGACCCGCTTGCGCCGCGCAAAGCGGTCCGCCGCCGCCCAGGCTTCGGCCGCGATCTGCGCATCCGCCTGCACCCGGTCTTCCTCGCCGATCCCGGCCGCGCGCAGATCCTGGTCGATCCGCCGCGCGCCGTAGCCGCGCCGGGCCAGCGCCCCGCTCTTCATCACCGCATAGCCCGCATCATTGATATAGCCCAGTTCCACGAAGCGATCGGCGAGGCCTTCGGGGTCGGCAGGCTGCTCGCCACCCCAGCCGCGCTCCTTGATCTTGCGCTTCAAATAGCTAAGCAGTTTGCCCCGGCTGGTCGCAAAGCGCGCGACATGGCGCAGCGCCATGTCGCGCATCGTCGCCTCATCGAGCGGCGGGGGGAGGCGTTTGGCGGACATATTCGCTTTCATGGGCCATGCGCCATGTTTATGCCACAGTCGGGCCGGAATTTTACCGTTCCTGTTCCGCTAAGAGGGAAAGCTGGAGTGCAATATCCGGTGCATGTCGCAGTCAAAGATGATAGCGGCCGCGCTTTCACGATTTTTAGACCATATGGTCACGCCAATATGACGGGTTCGCAAGAGATGATGGCACCAACGCCGACCACCGATGACCTGCCGCGCCGCTTCTCGGACTTCGAGACGCTGGGCGAGGCGCTGGACTATGCGGCGCGGGGAAAGCGGGGCCTGAATTTCCATGATGCGCGCGGCAATCTGGCGCGGCCCTATCCGTTCAGCGAATTGCGTGCCGACGCCGTCGCCTGTGCCCATCGCCTGATCGCCCATGGCGTCAAGCCCGCCGATCGCGTCGCACTGGTCGCCGAAACCGGGGCGGACTTTGCCCAGCTTTTCTTCGGCATCGTCTATGCCGGCGCCTGGCCCGTGCCGCTGCCGCTGCCGACCAGCTTCGGCGGCAAGGACAGCTATATCGACCAGCTCAATGTCCAGCTGACCAGTTGCGATCCCATGCTGTTCCTCTTTCCCCGCGAACTGGCCGACATGGCCGGGGAATCCGGTCGGCAAAAGGCGGTCGAAAGCATCGCGTTCGAGGATTTCATTGCCCGCGAAGCCGTCCCCTGCGCCTTGCCGCAAGCGCGCAGCGGCGAAATCGCCTATCTACAATATAGCAGCGGGTCGACCCGCTTCCCCCATGGCGTCGCCGTGACGCACCATGCGCTGCTCTCCAACCTGTCGGCGCACAGCCACGGGATGCAGGTGCAGGACAGCGACCGCTGCATCAGCTGGCTGCCCTGGTATCATGACATGGGCCTCGTCGGCTGCTTCCTCTCGGTCGTCGCCAATCAGGTGTCGACCGACTATATGAAGACCGAGGATTTCGCCCGCCGTCCGCTCGCCTGGCTCGACCTCATCAGCCGCAATGAAGGCACCTCGATCAGCTATTCGCCGACCTTCGGCTACGACATCTGCGCCCGCCGCATGTCGAGCCAGACCAAGGCGCAGGATCGCTTCGACCTGTCGCGCTGGCGGCTGGCGGGCAATGGCGCGGACATGATCCGCCCCGACGTGATGCAGAGCTTCGTCGATGCCTTTGCCGATGCCGGTTTCTCGCCCAGCGCCTTCCTGCCAAGCTATGGCCTCGCCGAAGCGACGCTGGCCGTCACCATCATGCCGCCGGGCGAGGGGATCATCGTAGAACTGGTCGAGGAAACCGACCTGTCGGGCGGCGACGCGACCGAGGGGCGTCCGCAACGCTTCCGTTCGATCGTCAATTGCGGCAAGCCCGCCAAGGACATGGTCGTGGAAATCCGCGACGAGGATGGCGGCCCGCTACGCGAGCGGCAGATCGGCAAGGTCTGGACCACCGGGCCAAGCCTGATGGTCGGCTATTTCCGCGATCAGGCCGCGACCGACGCCTGCATGGCCTCCGATGCCTCTGGCCGCATCTGGCTCGACACCGGCGATATGGGGTATCTGAGCGACGGCTATCTCTACATCGTCGGCCGCGCCAAGGATATGATCATCATCAACGGCAAGAATCACTGGCCGCAGGATATCGAATGGGCGGTCGAACAATTGCCCGGCTTCAAGCAGGGCGACATCGCCGCCTTCGCCATCACCACGCCGGGCGGCGAGGAAGCGCCCGCCGTGCTGGTCCATTGCCGCACCTCCGACAATGAGGAACGCTCGCGCTTGCGCGACCAGATTCGCGAGCGCGTGCGCGCCATCACCGGCATGAACTGCGTCGTCGAACTGGTGCCGCCGCGCACCCTGCCGCGCACCAGTTCGGGCAAATTGAGCCGGTCGAAAGCGCGCAACCTCTATCTGACCGGGGAAATCCGCCCCTACGACATCGCCGCCTGACAAAGTCGGATCGAGGTTACCAAATCATAACCCATAGCCGTTATCGCGGCACGGTGGGCAAGAGGGATCATCAGCAACGCGACGCGGATGGCCGGGAGCGGATAAGTCTCCGGGCGATGACGGGTCTGGGCACAATCGCCGACGACGCGCAATATCGCGTGCTGGAGGCGCAGTTTCGCGCCGCCGACAGCGTCGCCCTGCTGCGCCATGTGATGAACCTGCTGGGCCTGATTTTCGTCTGGGCCGTTTTCGCCCATTGCTGTTCGCCGATCTTGCTGGCCGGGTGGAGCGTGGCGCTGATCGGCACGATAATGTTGGGATTATGGCTCGACCGCAATCGTCGCCGGGCGGACAATGTCGGCCTGACTGCGCGGGATTTGCGTCGCCATGGGATGGGGGGCTTGGCGCTGGGCCTGTCCTGGGCGGGCTGCATGATGATCGTGGCCCATGCCGGGGAAACGGAGGAACTGGTCGCGCTGTGGACGCTGGTCAGTTGCATCATGGTTTGCAGCGCGATCAGCTACGCCGCCACGCCGCTGGCGGCGACGGCGTTTCTGCTGCCCTGCATCGGCGGCTTGTTCGCTATGTTCGGCGACGGCCTGCAACTGCCGCTGCACGCGCTCGCGACCAGCTATGCGCTCTCGCTGCTCGCTGGCTGCTTCATCTATGCGCGCACATTCGCGCACCAGCATAGCAGCACCGCGCAACTGGCGGAAAAATCCGAAGTCGTCAGCCTGCTGCTGCGCGAATATGAAGAGGGCGGCTCGGATTGGCTGTGGCAGACCGACACGATGCGCCGCATTAACGGCGCGTCCAAGCGTTTTGCCGAGACGATGGGATTGCCGCCCGAACAGTTGGAGGGCGTGCCGCTGGTTCAGATATTGGCAGGCAGCGCGTGGGAAAGCGGACGCTTCGCCGCCGGACTGCACAGCCTAGCCGATCATCTCAAGCGGCGGGAGAGTTTTTCCAACCTCGTGCTGCCGGTTGAGGTGTCGGGCAAGACACGCTGGTGGGAATTGTCCGCCTCTCCCCGCCACGACGATAATGGTGCTTTCCTTGGCTTCCGTGGCGTCGCATCGGATGTGACGGTACAGCGCGAATCGGCGGACAAGATTGCGCAACTGGCGCGGTTCGATCCGCTAACTGGCCTGCCCAACCGCAGCCATCTGCGCGAAGTGCTGGACCAGGCGGTAGCTGCCGCAGGCGCGCGCCGCCCCGGCTGCGCTTTCCTGATGGTCGATCTCGATCGGTTCAAGTCGGTCAACGATACCCTAGGCCATCAGATTGGCGATAAATTGCTGAGCGAGGTCGCTCGCCGTTTGAGCAAGGCCTGCCGTGGGCAGGAATTTTGCGGACGGATCGGCGGCGATGAATTTGCCGTGGTCGTGCCGTCCGCTCTCGACAATCATGCGATCGCCCAATTGGCAGACAGCATCATCGCCATATTGTCGGCCTCTTATCAAATCGATGGCCATATCCTCTATATCGGCGCGTCGATCGGATCGGCGCTGTCGCCGGTCGATGGGCGTGATTCCGAAGCGCTTATCCGCAGCGCGGACCTGGCATTGTATCGCGCCAAGGATGACGGCGGCGGGGTCCATTACGCCTATGAGCCGCAACTCCATGCCAAGGCCGAGGAACGCCGTCTGCTGGAACTGGCGCTGCGCGCGGCGCTGGAAAAGGACCAGATGCACGTTCTCTATCAGCCGGTGGTGCAGGCCGATAGCGGTCGGGTCGTCGGTTTCGAAGCTTTGGCCCGCTGGACGCATCCCGAACTGGGGCCGATCTCGCCCGCCAAATTCGTGCCGGTGGCCGAAGAAGCGCGGTTGATCGCACCCATCGGTGAGTGGGTGTTGCGTACCGCCTGCATGGAAGCGGTGAATTGGCCCGATGACGTGCGGATCGCGGTCAATGTATCGGCCGAACAGTTGAGCCATCCGAGCTTCGTCGCGACCGTCGTGTCCGCCTTGGCGCAGAGCGGCCTGGACGCACGGCGGCTGGAACTGGAAGTCACCGAAAGCGTGTTCATGAACGAGGATGCGGGCGCTTTGCGCGTGCTGGATCAGTTGCTTGGGCTGGGTATCCAGCTTTCGCTTGACGATTTCGGTACGGGCTACAGCTCGCTTGGCTATCTCAGCCGCACGCGCTTCACCACGATCAAGATCGACCGCAGTTTCGTGGTCGGCGCGTCGAAGGATGTGGCGGAAAGCCTGGCGATCATCCGCGCCGTTGTCACACTGGCCGATAGCCTGGGGATGGCGACGACGGCGGAGGGCGTGGAGACAGAGGCGGAACTGGCGATGGTATTGGCGCTGGGCTGCAAGAAGGTGCAGGGCTTCTATTTCGGACGGCCCATGTCCGCCGACGACGCAGGCGCTCTGTTCCTGGCGGCGCCCGAACGGCTGATCGCCTGATCAACCGCCGCGCAGCAACCGTTCGACGGTAGTCCAGAGCGCGGCAAAATCCTTGGCCGGGGGGGAGTTGGGCGCGAAGCTCCCCAGCGGCTTGCGGCGCACCGTCATCTGTTCGATCATGCTGGCCATCGGAATGGCGGGCCAACCAGGATGTTCGTCCAGCGCCTTGCGATGCAGGCTGCGGCGGCGATCGACCATCGAATAGACCGGCAAAATCGGCGCATGTGCTCCGCCGCGTTCGACCAGATAGCGTGCGACCTCGCCCATGGCCCGCTGCGACAAGGGGGAGGGGATGACTGGAATGACGATCAGGTCAGCGGCGCGCAACACCTGCTCGCTGGTTTCAGTGAGGCCCGGCGGGCAATCGAGAATGATGCGGTCATAATCCTTGCCCAGGCTTTCGATCAGCTTGGACAATCGCTTCTTCTTGTCCATCTCCCGGAAAAGATGATCGAGGCTGCGCAGCGACGTGTCCGCCGCGATCAGGTCCAGTCCCGGCACGGTCGAAGGCTGGATCAGTTTCCTGACCTCGACATCCTTGCTGAAGATCGCCTGCGCGGCATCGCGACTCTTGCTGTCGGTGGAGACAAGCCAGCTGGACGCCGCCTGCGGATCGAGATCCCACAACAGGGTGCGGCGCTTCGATATGCTGGCCGATGCCCAGGCAAGATTGATCGCGAATGTGGTTTTGCCCACGCCACCCTTGAGACTGTAGACCGCGATGGTCGCCAATGCCGGTTCCTTTGCCATGAGGCGTGAAGCTACGGCTTCCGTCCGCCAAAGCAAGCGCTCAATCATCCTCATGTTACGCGACGGTGACGCAATCCATGCCGATTGACAGTGTGGGCGCGGAAACGCATATGGCGACCGCGAATCATTCGCAATATCATTATAAGCAGATCATCGGGGGGCATCGCCATGCCAAAGTCGCACGTCATTCTTTTGTCCATCACGGCATCGCCGCTTGCGCTGTTGCTCGTCGCGCCCGCACAGGCGCAGACCTCTGCGCCGACCGAGGCGACGGAAGCAGACCAGATCATCGTCACGGGTTCCTACACCACCAATGAGAAACTGGGGTCAGCGACGGGGCTGGGCCTGACCATTCAGGAGACGCCCCAGTCCGTGACGGTGATGACGGCGCAGCGTATGGAGGATCAGGCGATCCGAACGCTGAGTGATGTCATGAACAATGCGGCGGGCGTTTCGGTCAAGGCGCTGGACAGTTCGCGCAACGGCTTTTCGGCGCGCGGCTTCGACATCAATATCTATCAGATTGACGGCATCCCTGTGCAATGGGACCAGGGATTCAGCGCGGGCGAATCCAATCTGGACGTCATTATCTACGAACAGGTCGAGATCGTGCGCGGTGCCACGGGTCTTCTGACCGGCGTCGGCAATCCCTCGGCTTCGGTCAACCTGGTGCGCAAACATGCCGACAGCGACCATCTGACCGGAACGTTGACCGCTTCGGCAAGCCGCTGGGACAATATTTTCGTCATGGGCGATATCAGTGCGCCCATCACCGCCGATGGCGCCGTGCGCGGCCGGATCGTGGCCAAATATGAGGAAGGCGACAGTTTCATTGACCGCCTGCACAACAAGAAACTCGTCCTATACGGCGTGATCGACGCTGATGTCACGGTGGACACGCATCTGCGCTTCGGCGCCAGCTATCAGGACCATGATGCCAGCGGCACCCAATGGGGCGGTTTGCCGACCTGGTTTTCCGATGGCTCCCGCACGGATTGGAGCCGGTCCCAAAGCATCGGTGCGGACTGGACGACATGGCCCGCGAAAAATGCCACCTATTTTGCCGATGCGACGCAGCAACTCGGCGAACGGTGGCAATTGCGCGTTTATGGCAATTATACGCAGAACAGCAGCGACATGCGATTGCTGTTCCTGTCGGGGCAGCCGGACAAGGATACGGGTCTTGGCATGACGGCCTCGCCCAGTCGCTTTGACGCGCGGCGCAACCAGTTCGATGTCGGCATCCGGCTGAATGGCAGCTACGCGCTGTTCGGTCGCGACCATGAATTGATGGTCGGGGCAAGCTATGCCAAGCAGGATATGGACTTTTTCGGCTATGCGCGCAGCAATGTCGCGACGCCGGGTAATTTCCTGACCTGGGATGGCAGCTATGCCGAACCGACCTGGGGCGCGCGCAGCCATCAGGTGGACCTCGCCACCAAGCAATGGGGCTATTTCGCATCGACGCGGGTCAATCTCGCGGATTCGCTCAAGCTCATATTGGGCGGGCGACTGAACAGCTGGGATCGCACCGGCGGCTATTATGGCATGGCGATCGATTACGGCATCCGCGACAAGTTCACGCCCTATGCCGGGCTGCTGTACGATATCGCACCGGGCCATACGCTCTATGCCAGCTATACCGACATTTTCCAGCCGCAGCAGATACGGAACCGCAACGGCCAGTTCCTCGATCCGCTATCGGGCAGCACCTATGAGGCCGGGCTCAAGAGCAGCTTCTTTGGCGGGCGGCTGAACACAGCGCTGTCGGTCTTCCGCATCGAGCAGGATAATTTCGGCGTGCTGGACGGCGACATTCCGGTGCTGGGTACGGAAAATGAACAAGCCTATCGGGCGATCAAGGGTGCCAGAAGCACCGGATTCGAAGTCGAGGCGAATGGCGAAGTGCTGCCCGGCTGGTCGGTCAGCGGCAACTACACCCAGTTTCGCGCTAAGGATGCGAACGGCGCGCGTATCAACACGCTTTATGCGCAGAAGTTGTTGCGCCTATTCACCACCTATAAGCTGAACAGCCTCACAATAGGCGGCGGGGTCAATTGGGAAGGGTTGAGCTATACCGACGCGGTCAATCCGGTGACGGGCGCGGCGGAACGGTTGGAGGTCAAGCCCTATGCGCTGGTCAACCTGATGGGCCGATATGAGTTCAAGCCCGGACTGTCGGCTCAGGTCAATGTCGAAAATCTGTTCGACAAACATTATTATTCGCAGATAGGCTTTTACAACCAACATGCTTTCGGCGAGCCACGCAATGTCACGCTGACGCTGCAATATCGCTTTTGAGAAGGCGGAGGGCAGGCACGTCGCCTGCCCTTCGCTCCAGCGTCACAGAACGTCACGCGCCTTTTCGGGCGGCCGGGCAATGACCGCGCCCTTTTCCGTGATCACGATCGGTCGCTCGATCAGGATCGGGTGCGATATCATTGCATGAAGTATGTCCGAATCGCTGTCCGTATTGAGGCCGATCTCCTTCACCACGGCCTCTCCCTTGCGCAGCGCCTGCGCGGGGGTGACGCCAGCCTTGGCGAACAGCGCTTCGAGTTCGGCACGGCTCGGAGGGGTCTTGAGATAGTCGACGATCTCGACCTCCACGCCCGGCGTCGCTTGCAGGATCGCAAGCGCCTGGCGCGATTTCGAACAGCGGGGGTTATGCCAGATGCTGGCCTTCATGGCTGGCCGTCGCGGGCCAGCCATTCCTCCAGCCACTTGATCGTATAGTCGCCGTTGAGGAACTCAGGATCGCGCAGCAGCGCCTGATGCAACGGAATGGTGGTCTTCATCCCCTCGATCACATATTCCTCCAGCGCGCGTTTGAGGCGCATGATCGCGCCCTCGCGGGTGCGGCCATAGACGATCAGCTTGCCGATCATGGAGTCGTAATAAGGCGGCACCTTATAGCCTTGATACAGACCGCTATCGACGCGGACGTGCATGCCGCCGGGGACGTGATAGCTGGTCACGGTGCCGGGCGAGGGGGCGAAGGTGCGGGGGTCTTCGGCGTTGATGCGGCATTCGATCGCATGGCCCGAAAACACGATATCTTCCTGCGCAACCGACAGTGGCCGACCCTCGGCTATGCGGATCTGTTCGCGCACCAGGTCGACGCCGGTGATCATCTCGGTGACGGGATGTTCGACCTGCAGCCGGGTGTTCATTTCGATGAAGTAGAATTCCCCATCTTCCCACAGAAATTCGATCGTGCCCGCGCCGCGATAGGCCATGTCGGCCATCGCCTTGGCACATATGCCGCCGATACGCTCGCGATCGGCTTGGCCCAGCACCGGGGAGGGGGCTTCTTCCAACACCTTCTGGTGGCGGCGCTGGAGCGAACAGTCGCGCTCGCCCAGATGGATGGCATTGCCCTTACCGTCACCGAACACCTGGATTTCGATATGGCGGGGGTTGCCCAGATATTTTTCGAGATAGACGGTCGCGTCGCCGAACGCGGCCTTCGCTTCCGACCCGGCCTGCTGCATCAGCGTTTCCAGATCGTCGGGCGAGGTGCAGACCTTCATGCCGCGACCGCCGCCGCCGGACGCGGCCTTGATGATGACCGGATAGCCGGCCTTCTCCGCGATCGCCTTCGCTTCTTCCAGGTCGCTGATCGCGCCATCGGAACCGGGGACGAGCGGCAGGCCGAGTGCGCCAGCGGTGCGCTTCGCCTCGATCTTGTCGCCCATGGTGCGGATATGTTCGGGCTTCGGCCCGACGAAGGCGATGCCGTGGGCTTCGACGATCTCGGCGAATTTGGCGTTTTCGCTCAGGAAGCCATAGCCCGGATGGATCGCGTCCGCGCCGGAGATTTCGGCGGCAGAGATGATCGCCGCGACGTTCAGATAGCTGTCGCGCGCAGCGGGCGGCCCGATGCAGATCGCCTCGTCGGCGAGGCGCACATGCATGGCGTCGGCGTCGGCGGTGGAATGGACCGCGACCGTCTTGATGCCCATTTCATGGCAGGCGCGATGGATGCGGAGCGCGATTTCGCCGCGATTGGCGATGAGCAGCTTTTCAATGGCCATGGGGTATAGCGGCCTTATTCGATCACGATGAGCGGCTGGTCGAACTCGACCGGCTGGCCGTTGTCGACGAATACGGCCTTTACCGTGCCCGATACCGGCGCGGGAATCGCGTTCATCACCTTCATGGCTTCGACGATCAGCACGGTTTCACCAGCGGCAACCTGCGACCCGATGCGGGCGAAGGGCGCGGCGCCGGGTTCGGCCGACAGATAGGCGGTGCCGACGATCGGCGAGCGGACCAGCGTGCCGGCGGGCATGGCGGGTTCAGCGGCTGCCGTTACAGGCGCAGCGGCGGGAGCGGCGGCTGCGACGGGCGCTGCGGGTGGCGCGGCGTAGACGGGGGCCATGGCCCCGGCCTTGCGCGCGACGCGGATCTTGCGATCGCCGTCTTCGACCTCGATTTCGGTCAGGTTGGTGTCGTCCAGCAGCGCGGCCAGTTCGCGCACCAGGGTAACGTCCACCTGCATCGCGCCCTTGTCTTGCTTGTCGTTCATGGTTGACCCTTGTTTGCCATTCTAACGTATCTCTAGCGGCCAGCGCCTATGCCGGTTTGCGGCAAAGCGCAACTTTGTAACGTCCGGCCGATCGAGCGCAACGCCGTATCCGCCGATGCTATAGTTCCAGCGCCGCTTCGAGCGCGAGCATATAGGAGAGGGGGCCAAAGCCCGCGATCGTCCCCTTTGCCGCCATGCCGACATAGCTTTTATGGCGGAAAGGCTCGCGGGCATGGGGGTTGGACAGGTGAATTTCGATCACCGGCACGCTGATCGCCTTGATCGCGTCATGCAGGGCGACCGAGGTGTGGGTCAGGCCGCCGGGATTGATGATGACCGCATGCGCCCCTTCGCCATGGGCTTCCTGCAACCAGTCGATCAGATGGCCTTCATGATTGGACTGGCGAAAATCGAGGACGACATGGGCGCGGGTTGCGGCATCCTCCATCCGTTCGGCGATGTCGTCGAGCGTGTCATAACCATAGATTTCCGGCTCGCGCGTGCCCAGCAGATTGAGATTGGGGCCGTTGAGAACATAGATTTTGCGACTATCCGCCATGGCGATCCCCCTTGCATGTTGCGGCTGGGGCGATGCCGCCCCTATATGCGGCTCAATCCTTAGCCTTTCGTGCCGCGCCAAGTCGAGGCACGTTTCCTTTTTGCAAGAACGGGACCGCATATCGTGAGCGTCGACGGCACCATATCCATCCATATCAATGGCGAGCATCGTCGCGTGCGCGAAGGGCTGACGCTGGCGGCGCTGGCAAGCGAACTGGGCTTCGTGCCGGAAAAGGTGGCGGTGGAGCGCAATCTGGCGGTCGTGCCGCGCTCGACCTTGCAGGACGTGATGGTCGAGGATGGCGATGAGCTGGAAATCGTGCATTTCGTCGGCGGTGGCGACATCGCTCCAGCGGGCGACGATAGCTGGAGCGTCGCAGGCAAGACATTCCGCTCGCGGCTGATCGTCGGCACGGGCAAATATAAGAGTTTCGAGCAGAATGCAGCGGCGGTCGCGGCATCGGGCGCGGAGATCGTCACCGTGGCCGTGCGCCGTGTCAATGTGTCGGACCCCAAGGCCCCGATGCTGACCGACTATATCGACCCGAAGGTCATCACCTATCTGCCCAATACGGCGGGCTGTTTCACGGGCGAGGACGCCATCCGCACGCTGCGTCTGGCGCGGGAAGCGGGCGGTTGGGAATTGGTGAAGCTCGAAGTGCTGGGGGAAGCGCGGACGCTCTATCCCGACATGGTCGAAACGCTACGCGCGACCGAAATATTGGCCAAGGAAGGCTTCAAGCCGATGGTCTATTGCGTCGATGATCCGATCGCGGCCAAGCGACTGGAGGATGTCGGGGCGGTCGCGATCATGCCGTTGGGCGCGCCGATCGGGTCTGGGCTGGGTATCCAGAACCGGGTGACGATCCGACTGATCGTGGAGGGCACCAAACTGCCGGTATTGGTAGATGCAGGGGTCGGCACCGCGTCGGAAGCGGCGCAGGCGATGGAACTGGGCTGTACCGGCGTTCTGATGAACACGGCGATCGCCGAGGCGAAAGACCCGGTGCTGATGGCTGCGGCGATGAAGGCCGGTGTCGAGGCAGGCCGTATGGCCTATCGCGCGGGGCGCATGGGCAAGCGTATGTATGCCGACCCGTCCAGTCCTTTGGCGGGACTGATCTGACGCGCTTTCGCGACCGCAGTAAATTGACCGGCGGCCCGCTTGTCCCCTATGGGCAGGATCACGTTGAGGAGGAGAATAAGCGATGGTGAACAAGCTCTACCCTGATGCGGCATCGGCTCTGGAAGGCCTCCTCTTCGACGGGATGCAGCTATGTGCGGGCGGGTTCGGCCTGTGCGGCATTCCCGAACGACTGATCGATGCGATCCGCGATTCGGGCGTCAAGGATTTGACCATCGCGTCCAACAATGCCGGGATCGATGGCGAGGGGCTGGGCAAGCTGTTGCGCACCCGGCAGGTCAAGAAGATGATTTCCTCCTATGTCGGCGAAAACAAAGAGTTTGAGCGGCAATATCTGGCGGGCGAGCTGGAGGTGGAGTTCTGTCCGCAGGGGACGCTGGCCGAACGGTGCCGCGCAGGGGGCGCGGGCATTCCCGGCTTCTACACCAAGACGGGCGTCGGGACGGCCGTGGCCGAGGGCAAGGAAGTCAAGAATTTCGACGGGCAGGATTATATCCTGGAGCGCGGCATCTTCGCCGACGTGGCGATCATCAAGGGCTGGAAAGCCGATGAGAGCGGCAACCTGATTTTCCGCAAGACCGCGCGTAACTTCAACCAACCGATGGCGACGGCCGCGAAGATATGCGTTGCCGAGGTCGAGGAAGTGGTGCCGGTCGGCTCACTCGATCCCGATACGATCCATCTGCCCGGCATTTATGTGAAGCGCATGATCGTCGGCGCGCCCTATGACAAGAAGATCGAGTTTCGCACCGTAAGGCAGCGGGAAGCGGCGTGAGGGCAGTGGCGCTGCGCGCGGTAGCGGTGGCATCGTTGCTGACGATGGTTGCCGCCTGTGCGCCCATGCCGCAACCGATTGCCCCGCCGCCCGCCAATCCGCCCGCCGGGATGCAATATCTCTACGGGTCGGGCGAGGCGGCTGCGCTGTCGGTGCAGGCATTTGCCATGCTGGCGTCCCATGCCACCGCGACGGCCAAAGCGCGACCGGCGCAGTCCGTCGTGCTGACATCGGGTGCGTCGCTCGACCAGCCACGCTTCGTGCCGTGCGGGGACAAGCCTTTTGCCGCTGTGTTCGATGTCGACGAAACCGTGCTGCTGAACATCGGCTATGAATATCATGATGCGCGGTCGGGCAAAGGCTATGACGAAGCAGCATGGGATGCGTGGGAGCGCACTGGCGCAGGCGCGGTCAGCCCAGTGCCTGGCGCGGTCGCGGCGCTGGCGCAATTGCGGGCGGCGGGCGTGACCGTGGTGTTCAACACCAATCGTTCTGCCGCCAACGCAGCGGCAACGGCGCAGGCGATCAGCGCGGCGGGCCTTGGGCAGGCGGTGCATGGCCAGACGCTGTTCCTGCAAGGCGATGATGCCATGGGATCGGGCAAGGATGGGCGCCGGGCGACCATTGCTTCGCGCTATTGCGTGATTGCGCTGGGCGGTGACCAGCTCGGTGATTTTTCCGACCTATTCAATGCTGGCCAACCGGTCGCTGCCCGACGTGTGGCGACGACAACGCCTGCGATTGCGGCCTTGTGGGGAAGGGGTTGGTTCGTCCTGCCGAACCCTGTCTACGGCAGCGGCCTCAAAGGCGGATTTGACGATGTTTTTCCAATGGATAGAAGGTGGGCCTTGCCTACCGATGGGGAGAAGAACTGATGCCCTGGACTCGTGACGAAATGGCCGCACGCGCGGCAAAGGAACTCAAGGATGGCTTCTATGTGAATCTGGGCATCGGCATCCCCACGCTGGTGGCCAACCATATCCCCGCTGGCGTGGAAGTCACGCTCCAGTCCGAAAACGGGATGCTGGGCATCGGTCCCTTCCCGTTCGAGGGGGAGGAAGATGCCGACCTCATCAACGCGGGCAAGCAGACGATCAGCGAATTGCCGCAAACCGCCTATTTCTCCTCCGCTGACAGTTTTGCGATGATCCGTGGCGGGCATATCGACCTGACCGTGCTGGGCGCGATGGAAGTCGCGGAAAATGGCGACATTGCCAACTGGATGATCCCCGGCAAGATGATCAAGGGCATGGGCGGTGCCATGGATCTGGTCGCTGGCGTCAAGAAGATCATCGTGGTGATGGAGCATACGTCCAAAAATGGCGATCCCAAATTCATTCCTGCATGCACCCTGCCGCTGACCGGCCGCAATGTCGTGGACATGATCATCACTGACCTGTGCGTCTTCCAGCGGCCCGATCATGACAGCCCGTTCAAGCTGGTCGAACTGGCCCCCGGCGTCACGGCCGAGGATATAGCCGCCAAGACCACCGCGCATTTCGTGCAATAAGGGACGGCTGATGAGCCTCGATGGCACCTATGATGCGGGCAATCCGTTTGCCCTGATCATCGCAGGGAAAATCCCGGCGACCAAGCTGTATGAGGATGACGACACGCTCGCTTTTCTCGACATACAGCCGCAGTCGAAGGGGCATGCGCTGGTCATTTCCAAATGGTCGAAGGCGCGTAACATTCTGGAGATTGAGCCTGAGGCGCTGGCGCAGGTGATGGCGACGGTGCAGAAAGTCGCGTGCGCCATCCGCTCCGCGCTGAAGCCGGATGGCTTGCATATCGCGCAGTTCAATGGCGCACCGGCCGGGCAGACGGTGTTCCATCTGCATGTCCATATCGTGCCCCGCTGGGACGGGCAGGCCGCCGGGTTTGCCACCCATGGGCAGGGCGCGTTCGCCGATGCCGACGCGCTCGGCGCGCTTGCCGACGAGATTCGCGCGCAACTTTGATGGCTTGGCCCTTGATCTTCGGCGCGCACTGACATGGTGCTGCGTCCTTTCAATGCCCCCGGCGCGCGGCTCGCGCTGCGGTCCAAGCGTGCCAGCCCGAACCTGACAGGCGGCGCAGGCGATAGCGAGATCATCCTCGATCTGTCGCGGCTGCTCTCGCGTTCCTTTCATGCAGCACCCACCGGCATCGACCGCGTCGAATATGTCTATGCGCGCGAATTGCTGGAGCGCATGCCCGATCGCCTGTCCTTTGCGGCGGTTCATCCGGCGGGCGGCTATTATGGGCGGCTGAACAGCGCCGCGGTGCGCCAATTCCTGGCCTCGACAGCGGCTAAATGGCGCAATCCGGGCCTCTATGATGCGGCCGAAGGCAAAGCGGCGGCGATCCGCCATATGTTCGCCACCCGGCCGCGCCCGGTGCCGCGCGCTACCCGACCACGCATCTATCTGCAGGTTTCCCCACACCATCTGGACGATCCCAAGCAGGTCGGCGCGATCCTGCGGGCGGAAGGCGCGAAGTTCGTGACCTTGGTGCATGACGTGATTCCGCTCAGCCATCCAGAGTTCGCCCGACCGCAGGGGGCGGAGGAGCATTTGCGGCGCGTGCGGTCCATCGATGCCTTTGCCCATGGGATCATCGGCAACAGCCAGGCGACGATCGACGCGCTTGCCCCGCATATGCGGCGCGGGCTGGAGGGACGAGCGATCCGCGTCGCCCATTTCGGCGCAGACGCGCCCGACATATTCGGCGCCCCGCGCGAGGACGTCCCCGACCGCCCCTATTTCGTCTACATCTCCACCATAGAGCCACGCAAAAATCACCTGCTGCTGCTCAATATCTGGCGGCGCTTGATCGAGACGATGGGCGATGACGCACCCATGCTGGTGCTGATCGGTCGGCGCGGCTGGGAAAACGAAAATGTCATCGACATGCTGGAGCGCGGCGAAGTGCTACGTGGCCATGTGATCGAAGCGGGCGAGGTTTCCGACAACCGAATGCAGGCCTTGCTCGCCCATGCCCGCGCGATGCTGATGCCGTCCTTCATCGAAGGGTTCGGGATGCCGGTGGTCGAAGCGCTGGCGGCGGGCGTGCCGGTCATTTGCAGCGACATTATCGCCCATCGCGAGGTTGGCGGTGATGCACCCGATTATCTCGATCCTCTCGATGGATTAGGCTGGATGCGGATAATCTGTGCCTATGTCGCTGAAGATTCGCCGGAACGCGCGGCGCAGCGCGCGCGTATCGCGCAATGGCGCGCGCCGACATGGCGCGACTATTTCGACATTATCACGGGTCTTCTGGAAGAAGTGACAGAGTCTGTTTCTTGACGTGCGACTGGCCGCCGCGCATGGATGAACAGTGACGCTA
Organism: Sphingobium sp. KKT206; assembly: GCF_055640555.1. Taxonomy (NCBI): domain Bacteria; kingdom Pseudomonadati; phylum Pseudomonadota; class Alphaproteobacteria; order Sphingomonadales; family Sphingobiaceae; genus Sphingobium; species Sphingobium sp. KKT206. Next base: position 1,910,887 of record NZ_CM145764.1, on the reverse strand, counting down.
TCACCTTCGGATATGACAGCAGGGGCTGCGCGCCAGCCCCTAACTTTCCCGCCCTTTCTGCGGTCGCCCCCGTTTCCCGGTATCGCGCCTTCGGTCGCTGCGATTAGTGAGGCTGCCATCGAGTGTGATGGCGAGGTTCCCGATGACCTGCTCGACCTGATCCGAGATGCGCGCGTCGGTGGGGCATTCTGGGCCGGAGCCGACGACCCTTGGACACAGGTGGCGCAAGTGCAAAGCATAAAGGCGAGCGCCGACGATGACGTGGCGCTGGTCGCCGGACTGTTGGATGTGCCGGTGATTGGGCCGGATGGTGTGCGGATCGATCCTGCTCTGCTCCGCTCGACTCTGAAACGGCGCATTGCCGCTGCCCGCTACTGTGACTGTTTCAGTGGCGAGTCCGTCGATGCGGCGCAGGCGGTAGCGCAGCTGGCGGACTGGCGGCGGCATCTGGACGGCAATAGGGGGATCGCAGCCGCCTGTGGTATGGCCTTCTGGAAGCAGGAGGCCATGCGCCACTTTCTTTGGGATGGGCAGCGTTCACCGCCGTTCCTGTCTGCAGCGCAGGGGGTGCGTCGTGCCCGTTATGGGCGCGGTGCGCTGGCCATCTGGCCTTCGCGGGTGCCATCGACGCTGGTGGCGGACGCGCAGGCGCAGGGCGTGCAACTCGTGCGGGTGGAGGATGGCTTCCTGCGCTCACGCGGGCTGGGTGCGGCGCTGCATCCGCCGGGATCGATCGTCGTGGACCGCAGCGGCATCTATTATAATGCGCTGGCTGCCAACGATCTGGAAACCTTGCTGGCGACGCAGGATTTCTCCCCCGCTCTTGTGGAACGTGCCGCCCGCCTGCGCGCGCGTATTTGCGCCGGTGGGGTCACCAAATATGGGCAGGATACGGGGCGGTTGCCTGATTTACCCACCGGACGTCGCACGGTGCTGGCGATCGGGCAGGTCGATGATGATTTGTCGGTGCAACTTGGCGGGGCAGGGGTCGTCGGCAATCTCGATTTTCTTGGCCAGGTCCGACGCGCCGAGCCTGATGCCTGGATCATCTATCGTCCCCATCCCGATGTGGAGGCGGGGCATCGCAAAGGGCATCTGGCCGATGCGACCGTGCTGACATATGCCGATGCGATTGACCGCGGTTCGCCGCTCATGGCTCTGGTGCAGGCGGTCGATGAACTGCATGTCCTGTCTTCGCTGACCGGGTTCGAGGCTCTGATGCGGGGATGTCGCGTGACGGTGCATGGCATGCCTTTCTATGCAGGCTGGGGCCTGACGCGCGATCTTGCCCCACCGGTTGCGCGGCGCGGGCGGCAATTGTTGCTGGACGAACTTGTCGCCGCCGCCCTCATTCTCTATCCACGGTATCTGGACCCGGTAACCCGGTTGCCCTGCGGCCCTGAAGTGATGACGGATCGCTTGGCAAATGGGGCTGTGCCACCGACGACATGGCTGATCCGGTTGCGGTCCATGCAGGGAAAGTTACGACGGTTTATGACTTTGACGGCTGATTATCTTCATGGCTGACGTGCCAACCAAGACCTTTCTTTTTCTGCAAGGGCCGCACGGCCCTTATTTCGCAATGCTGGCGGATGCCCTTCGGACGCGTGGGCATATTGCCCTGCGGATCAATATCAATGGCGGCGACAAGATCGACTGGCCTGGGGACGCCACGGACTATCGCGGCACGTTCCGCAACTGGCCGTTATTCTTCGATGATTTCGTCGTCAATCATGGCGTCACCGACCTGATCCTCTATGGTGATTGCCGTCCCTATCATGCGTCCGCGCATGGCATGGCGCGGCTGCGGGGCTTGCGTGTCCATGTCATGGAGGAGGGCTATATTCGTCCCGATTTCCTGACTTTGCAGGATGATGGAGTGAACGGCAACTCTACCCTGCCGCTCGATCCGCAATGGTATCTTGATCAGGCCGAACAACTGTCACCATATGATGGCGACTTGCCGCCGGTGCCATCGACTTTTCGAGCGCGCGCGCGCAACACCATGCGGAACGGCATGGCATCGGCCTGGATGCGGCCCTATTTTCCCTATTATCAGACCCATCGTCCGCACAGTTTCCTGCTCGAATCCGTTGCCTGGTGCTACAAGCTACTGACGCGGCAGAGCGAAATTCAGCGTTCGGCGGTCGTTTGGGAAGCGGTCAAAGACAAGCCCTATTTCACGCTGCCGCTCCAGCTCAATTCCGACTATCAGATCCGGGTTCATTCGCCCTTTGGTAACATGCGCGCCGCGTTGCGTTTCGTGATAAAGAGCTTCGCACAGCATGCGCCTCAGGGGGTGTTCCTGCTGGTCAAACGTCATCCGCTGGATGCTGGTCTTGTCGCCTGGCGCAGGCTGACGAACCGGATTGCTAAACATTATGGTGTGGCCGATCGCGTATCCTACCTACCTGACTGGGACATTGCCGAGGTAGTGAGCAAATCTCTGGGCGTGGTGACCGTCAACAGCACTGTGGGCACGCTGGCCCTGAACAGCGGCAAGCCAGTCGTGGTGCTGGGACATGCAGTCTACAAAGTGCCAGGCGTCGTACACCAGGGCAATTTGGATGATTTTTGGGCGGCACCTCGTCAGCCGGACCTGAAACTCTATTCAGCGTTTCGTCGCGTTTTGGTGGATCGGTGTCTCATCCGTGGCGGTTTGCTGAGCGAAGAAGGGCTTGAACTGCTTGTAGCCAATGCGGTTGAGCGCCTTGAGAAGGACCCGTCGGAAGTCTTGGCTCTTCCACGCCAAGGCCGCCGACGCCAGCGCCAAATAGCTATTGTACGGGGCGATGCAGCTTGATGGACGATGCGTCCTCGCCGAACTTCTATTGGATGAATGGAAGTAGTTTGCGGTATTAGGTAGCAAACGCACCAAGAGCTTCCGGTCACGGATCATTAGCTCATTCCAGCTAAGTGGTCCCAAAGGAGGGCGACATGGCCGGAATTGAAGCGATACGCATTTGTCCTGAGTGCAAATATCACGAAACCGCCAGCAGCAGCGGTTCAGGCAAGCTGCTATGGACTGGAAGCCTCGTGGATGGGGTCAGGACACTCGCTACCTGACTGTCGAAGGACTTCCTGTGCGATCTGTCGCGTGGTCATAGGCACATCCGCTTTACGGAGAACCTCCATCCCGCGACGACCGCAAGAACCGAACGGAACGGGAAGCATATGCGTCCATGGTTTGACGGGCGGTGTTTGCTCTGGTTCCCAATCATCCGATGCGTCTTTGAGCAGCATCGCCGCGCTTTCGATCAATGCCTCCAACTTCGGAATGCGTGCTTCCAGTGTAAGCGCTGTCCTGCGCCCACCTTGCGCGGTTGACGCGTAGCGCCGAGTCTTCGCGCCCTGATCGGGCGGGAGTGCGCTGCTACTATGATAATCTCGGGTGATGATCCTGTGAGCAAGGGCGCGCAGCGCTTCGAGGTGTTCACGGGGGCTGGCAAGCGGCGCGAGTGGCCGCCCGAGGTGAAGGCGTCGATTGTCGCCGAGTGCTATTCCGGGCGAGAAGGCGTCCGTGCCGTTGCTCGTCGGCATGGGCTCGACCCTTCGCAGGTGTACGCATGGCGGAGGGACCTTCGGAAGCAACTTGAGGTGGCGGGCGTAGTCCTGCCGGCGACGGAGCCGGAAGTGCCATCGTTTGTGCCTGCCATAGTCGAGGTGAACGGCACGGTGCATTCTGCACCCAAGCGTCGCCCGCGCCGTCGGCGCCGGTCTACCGGTGCCGCTGTGGAGTTGGAGATTGACGGGGTGGCAGTGAAGATCGGCCACGGAGCCGACGCCAGCGTCATTGCCGCAGTTATCGAAGCGCTCAAGGCAACGCGATGATTGGACCTGGTGCTGGCGCGCGCGTGATGGTCGCGACGCGTCCGGTGGATTTCCGCAAGGGACCTGACGCCTTGGCCGCACTGGTCGGCGCCGAGTATGGCGGTGATCCCTATTCGGGCGTGATCTACGTGTTCCGGGCCAAGCGTGCCGACCGGATCAAGCTGGTATGGTGGGACGGCACCGGCTTGTGCCTGATGGCCAAGAAGCTGGAGTCAGGAGGCTTCAGATGGCCAGCCATCCAGGACGGTGTAATGCGGCTGACGTCGGCGCAACTTGGCGCGCTGCTGGAAGGTCTGGACTGGCGGCGGGTGCATGGTGGACGTCGTCCTATTGCCCCGCAGATTGCCGGTTGACGGGGCCTTCTTGTCCTGATTCATTGCTTCCATGCTCATGGAAGCGGACCTCCCGGATGACGTTGAAGCGCTACGCGCGCTCGTCCTCGAACAGGCCCGCGAGCTCGATATTCTCAAGGTTTTCCGGGCCGAGGTCGAACGTCTGAAGGCGATCATTGACGCTCTTCAGCGTCACCGCTTCGGCCGCCGCTCCGAACAGCTCGATCCCGATCAGTTCGAGCTTGCCCTGGAGGAAGTCGAGACGGCGCTGGCCGAGGCCGAGCATGCTCGCGACAAGGCAAGCCGGACTCCGACCGAACGACCGCGCAAGACCAACCGCGGTTCACTGCCGGCCCATCTCGAGCGGATAGAACAGGTCGTCGATGTCGAGCACAAGGCCTGCCCCTGCTGTGGCGGGGCGCTTCACCAGATCGGCGAGGATGTTGCCGAGCGCCTCGACGTCGTGCCCACCACTTTCCGTGTGCTCGTCACCCGTCGTCCGCGCTATGGTTGCCGTTCGTGCGAGAGCACGGTTGTGCAGGCCCCGGCGCCAGCGCGGATCGTCGAGGGCGGTATTCCCACCGAAGCGCTGATCGCCCAGGTGCTGGTCGCCAAGTATGCCGATCACCTTCCACTCTACCGCCAGGCCCAGATCTACGCCCGGCAAGGCATCCAGCTTGATCGATCCACTCTCGCGGACTGGGTTGGCCGGGCAGCTTGGTATCTGCGGCCCTTGCGCGACCACATCCTGGAGCGATTGCGACGATCGCAGCGGCTGTTCGCCGACGAGACGACCGCGCCGGTGCTCGATCCGGGGCGCGGGCGGATCAAGACCGGGCAGCTATGGGCCTATGCCCGCGATGACCGACCTTGGGGCGGCGGTGATCCGCCGATGGTCGCTTACGTTTATGCCGCCGACCGGAAGGGCGAACGAGCCGAAGCGCATCTTGGCGATTTTGAAGGCATCCTGCAGGTCGATGGCTATGGCGGCTATACCGCGCTCGCCAGGCGCCGCCAGCAGATCAGCCTCGCGTTTTGCTGGGCACACGTCCGCCGCAAGTTCTACGAACTCGCCGACACGTCGCCGGTGGCCACCGAAGTGCTGCGCCACATTGCCCAGCTCTACGCCATCGAGGCCGACATCCGCGGCACATCCGCCGAGCAGCGACGCCAAGCCCGCACCGAGCGCAGCCGCGTCCTCGTCGCCGATCTGCACCAATACCTCGAGGCAAGAAACCGCCAGGTCAGCGCCAAGAGCAAGCTCGGCGAGGCGATCCGCTACGCGCTCACCCGCTGGGAAGGCCTCTCACGCTTCCTCGACGACGGCCGCGTCGATCTCGACTCCAACCCCGTCGAACGCAGCATCAGGCCCCTGGCCCTCAATCGCAAAAATGCTTTGTTCGCCGGCTCCGACGAAGGCGGCGACAATTGGGCGGTCATCGCCACGCTCATCGAGAACTGCAAGATCTCGGGTATCAACCCGCATACTTGGCTCGCCGAGACGCTCACCAAACTCGCCAACGGTCATCCGGCGAACGACGTCGGCGCACTGATGCCTTGGACCGCCGTGGGCTGAGAACAGCGCTTACCTTCCAGTTCGGGGAGCCTGCTTTGCTCTCGCTGGATGCGCTCAATATTGGCGCGCACCTCCGCAAGCTCGCCGGTCAGCGCCGAAAATTTCTTTCTGAGGGAGTGCTGTAGATTGGTCATGCCCATGCCGAAGAGATACCGGATGGGCCTCGGCGAGGTCGATAGGGCGCTTGGTGCGTTTGCTACCTAATACCGGTAGTTTGGATGCCCGACGAGGATTCGAACCTCGATTAACGGAGTCAGAGTCCGTTGTCTTACCTTTAGACGATCGGGCATCAATCTGTAGCGCGTTGCGCTTGGGAGGCCGCAGATAGGCGGCGATGCTCATTCGGTCAAGAGCTTCTCGATGATCTGGAATGACTTTTTGGTCGATCACATAGTCCATCGGAATCGAAAGATCAGCTCAATCCCGTGATATTAACAATCGGCGACGCTTGCTCTTACGCTTTAATAATTCTCCGCCAATCACCGTAATGCTCGCGCGTCGCTCCTTAAATTCCGGGGATTCAAGGATTGAACGAAGCATGTCGATTTTTGTCACGCCACTGCTTAACAGCGCGAGATGGTGCGAAAGACCAGCGGGATCAGCGCGACGACCAAGTGCGTGTTGATAAAATTTCTCAATGAACGCCTCATCATCTAGCGCAAGGATCGAAGCAACATCGACAGTCGCATCGGATTCGCGCCAAATTTTTTGCGTTGCACCGCTATCCACGTCATCTCTTGCAGAAGGTGAAGCGAGGGAAGAAGATTGCGATGCCGCATTTCCGACCGAATGACGAAAACGCAACGTGTCCCCGTCCTCAATGCGGTCCATCAGTCGATCATATAGGTCAGGACTAGACGTCAGGCTGGTGGCAAATTCGAATAGTCCGCGTGACCACTCATTCCAGTCGCTTGGTTCACGTTCGACCACGGTGGAATGGCCAAAAGCCACAGCAGCCCGCACCAACTCAGGTAGTTCGCTGTCGCTTTCATAGAGATACACGCCTTCAACCGTTAAAAAGGTGGCCAGTATCTCGCGTGTTGCTGGAATATCCCTGGCAACCACAGGCTTACCTAGTGCGAGGGCGTGCATAAGTGAAAGGCCAAACCCCTCATAATATGACGGCAAAATGATAACGCTACTGCCTGCCAGAATATCGTTCATTTCCTTTTCAGGAACGACGCCAGCTTGAAGTTCGCGCAGATTTCGGAGAGACGTTTCGCTTCCATTCCCCATGACTATAATGGAGAGGCTGGGGATAGCATTAGCAATCATTCTGCCAGTGCTGCCAGCAGCCTTATGTGCAAAATGGTTTCCCATAACAAGGACATGCTCCCGCCCTAATGTTACACCATCATAACGGGCGGCATAAGATTTTGGGCTGGTCGGCAAAAGGCGCGTAAATTTCTTAGCACGATCTTTTCGAATGAATCGATGACGGAACGTATCTTCTGCAAACTGGCTGATGAAGAACAGCCCACTTGCGTTACGCGCAACATAGGACCACATCGGCTCCACGTTGCTATCATAGCGCAAATTGCTGCAATCAAGCGCAATGACATCCAGCATTCCATATATATTAACGGGAGCGAGATGCTCCATAACATTTATATGATGTAAGTCGAAAGGCTGGCCAAAGAAGATAGCAACGGCGTAGGTTGGCGATATTTCAGTCCGGAATTTCACATTTTCAAGTTGGTCGATACCATGAAATTCGGCGACGGACTTATCGCAAATGGCGTAAACTTCAAATTCGTCAAACTGCCGCTTATCGCACCAATGGATGAAATTCACGATCAGTTCGTTCGTGCCATTGTGATGACGGCCCATGGTCAGCAGGTTAAGAGCAACCTTAAGCTTACCCTCCACAGTGGGTATTAGATTTTTTACCTGGGTCATGGCCCGATGTTCAGGAGAACGCTCAAATTCTCGAACCAACGGCAAAAACTCCGGGTGCCGTTCCATCATTTTTTGAAGATTATTTTGCTGCTGGCCTTTCAGGTCCATTTCGTGAAGCATGAAAGACGCCGATCCCGAATGATAGGCATAGGCGTGATTGGCGAGTGCTGCTCGATAACCTACTTTACCAGCACGCATCACGAGATCATTTTCTTCTTCATACCCAGTCCCAAAGGCTTCATCCAGATGCCCGAAGTTGGCCACGACTTGGGGGGAAATGAGCATATAGAAGCCTACGGCTGTGGGCGCTAAAGTATAGCGAGGCAAATATCGGTAGACTGATTGCCAACTTATGTGACAAATCTCCGGCGTCGTCGCGATGCCGGATAGATTATTTGGCGCTTGGGGAAATGTTGCGATGGCGGCGTTGTTAGATCGCGGGCATACAAAGCCAATTTGGGGATCCGATAACATTACCGCAACGCATTCTATCAATGTGTTTTTGTAGGTGATCGTGTCGCTGTTAATCAGAAGCGCGCCTGCGCCATTTTTTCGGCTGATCGCCAACCCTTTGTTAACGCTTTGAACGAAGCCTATATTGGCGGAATTACGAATATAGAGGTCAATCAAGCCCGACTTGTGACATTCTGCGAGATACTCTTCAACCGCCTCATCATCAGGCGAATCGTTAATGACGATGACCTTAGGATTATATGCCCGAATTTCATCCAGATTTGCGCTTATCGATTCGAGGCAAGTCTTAACCAACTCGACATTGCGATAAACGGGTATGATGAGATTGAGTTTCATCAAAGGTCCTTGATAACTGGCTCATTCCGCCTTGACTAAGGCGGTTCGAAGGAGGTCAGGTTCTATTAGCCACCCAACTCAGCGCGGTTCATCAATGGACGCCACCAGTCCTGGTTATCCAGGAACCAGTTGAGTGTGTCAGCAAAACCCTGCGGGAAATCACGCGATGGAGCGTAGCCCAATTCGCTGCGAATTTTGGTTTCGTCGATGGCATAGCGACGGTCATGGCCCTTGCGGTCCTGCACATAGGTCATCAGGTCGATCGAAGGGCGGCCCTGCGCGGCGGGCGCATCGGGGAACATCGTCGCGAGGGCGGGATTGCGCTCGAAAGCGGCATCCACACCGCGGCAGATTTCGCGAATCACTTCGATGTTAGGCAATTCCTGCCCGCCGCCGACATTATAGGTTTCGCCGATCCGGCCCTTGCGCAGAATGAGTTCGATGCCGATGCAATGATCTTCGACGTGCAGCCAGTCGCGGATATTCATGCCATCGCCATAGATAGGCAGATTTTTGCCCGACAGCGCATTGATGGTGAACAGCGGGATCAGCTTTTCGGGAAACTGGTAGGGACCATAATTGTTCGAACAATTGCTGGTCGTCGTTTCCAGCCCATAGGTGTGATGATAGGCCCGAACCAGATGGTCCGATCCCGCCTTCGACGCCGAATAGGGCGAGTTGGGGGCATAGGGGGTGGTTTCGCTGAACGCCGGATCATCCAGTTCCAACGTGCCATAGACTTCGTCGGTCGAGACATGGTGGAAGCGATGGGGGCGGCCGGTGCCCTTGTCGAGCCAGGCGGTCTTGGCCGCCTTGAGCAGACTGTGCGTGCCGATGACATTGGTCGTCACAAAGGCGTCAGGGCCAGTGATGGATCGGTCGACATGGCTTTCCGCCGCGAAATGAACGATCGTGTCGATATCATGATCGGCCATCAGTTGGGAAACGAGGTCGGTATCGCAAATGTCGCCGACGACCAATTCGACGTCGGGCACATCGGTAATGTTGGCAGGATTGCCTGCATAGGTCAGCGCATCGAGGACGACGATACCGTCATCGGGAGACGCTTTGCGCCAATGACGGACGAAATTCGCGCCGATGAAACCGGCTCCTCCAGTGATGATCAGATTGGCCATATGCCCGTATTTCGCTCCCTTGAAATCCCCACGTCGAAGAAATAGCGCGCCCTAGTCTGTTCAGATTGCGAGCGACTTATGATTCCCTTACCCGTCGCAAAGCAGTAGCCGCAAAATGTGCTGCACTGCAATCAGGAGGCCTGCTTTTTCGTCGCCTGACGAAATGCCTCTATGCTCGACATAAAATTTTGTTGCGGGGGTATTTTAGCGTCCGTCCGCGTTTGATCGGGTCGCCCGGCGAGGTCATAATGCTGGCTGCAATAAGCAAGCGAACCGCGATGACGAATGGTGGCCAAATGGGGAGACGTCGAAAAAAAATGGGGTGACCGCCCTTGCGGACAAAAATGGCCGACCAAACTTTGCCGCGTCAGGTCGGGGTTTTTGACTGGCGCGCCGCCATGCGCCAAATCCGCGTGCCATACCAATATATCGCCTTTTTTGGGGAGGAAGTATTGGACTCCATATTGGCTATCTTTGGCATGCTGCGTTAGATGCCGAGCCCAATCGTCATGAGGCTCCTTCCCATCCTCGGTGGCAACCCAATGTTTTCTGTCCCCACCAAAATTCCAGTCGGGCAGCCGATGGCTACCGGGAACATACATCAGTTCGCCTGAACCCGGTTGAATATCTTCCAACGCGATCCAGCAGGCGGCTAGTTCTAACGGTTGATCGACAACAACATAAGCCGTGTCTTGATGGAGTCCCTGTTGCGACCCTTGATCGAAACTCAAGCTCTGAAACAACAGGGGATCAGCGTCGAATATCAGCTGCAAAAATGCAATCAATGATGGAGAAGAAAAAAGATCGAGAGCTTCCGCAAACGGCACAAAAGAATCGACGACACGTACGCCCAATCTGTCCTCAGGTTGACTTAATGGCAAAGTATCATAGCCATCATGCCGCTGATAAAGAACGTCTTTATTTCCTTCGCGGAAAGACGTCTCTATTTTACGTCGAAATGCATCAACTTTTTCTGGTGTTGCGGCAGCGTGTAGAATGATAAAGCCGTTTCTAACAAAAAATTCGATCTGATTTATTTGCTCGGATGTCAAATGACGGGCCGTTATCTGCTGACGCCAGTCGTCGCGGTCCACCCACAAGCCACCAAATCGCGAGTGGAAAGCGGGATCATCATTCTTACTCACGGGGATCATCCTTTCAGAGCGATATAGGCTTCTAGAGGCAGCGTGATGTAGCGATATTTCCAATGGTCAGAACGAAGCATAGGATTAAGCAGGGTAACGCGATGCGGCGTAAAATTTATTTACCTCAATGCTCATTGGCACCCTCAGCCTGCGTCAAGTGATATGAGTCCAATGCCTAACACTCTGGTGTCCAGACTATCGCTAAATGCAGCAGGAGAAAATGTTTTGTCTTGCTGAGTTTGCAACAAAATATCGCCGTTGCAGATGCAGGAAGGAGGTAGCCGCAACTTGATCATCTGCAATCCTCCCGGCAGATCGAAACTGCCGAGAAAATAACCGTTCGCAAGGATATCGATATTCTGATGGCTCATGCCTGGTGGTACGAAGCATTGAAGGGCTAGGTGTACGGTTGCATATCCGCCGCCATAGCCGTCCATGGCGAACCGCAATTCCTGAATTGAATCTTGACCCCAAACGCCCCATTCCTCACGGGTGTACCAACCTCTGACCAAGATATCATCGACATCGACAGTTTGGTTATCGCGAAGCGTACCGAAAAATACCGGTATGTTGCGGGGGATGAGGGGAAAGCCTGCGCTGGACCAGCTTGATTGGCCTTGAGGCTTCGTCGCGTCGTCACGGCGGCGGGCGTGGGTTTCTGCAAATGACAATTCAGCGAGATGCTGCAATTGATCGATCCGACCGATAATCGCCGCCGTCATCTGCTCTAGAGTCGCCAAACGTTGCCGCATTTCCTCTATGACAAACAAAGTGCCTGCGGGTTCGACTGAATCGGCGGTTCGGCCATCGCCACTTGGCAGATCAATTTCTGGCTCTTGCATCGCCTTTCCAATGACTGGCAATTGGCACATTGTCGACCGCAAAAAGGGAGAAATGCGTCAGTCTATTGGTATTTCCAAGGTGAGGTCTGGCTGAGTGGACGTCTATGGGTCGTCGCTCGGCGGCGGAAGCTACGCATAGGATGGCGAGCAAGCGAAATCTTCGCAGATTTCCTCTGCCACGATCAGGCCTTGCCCTTGAGCGCGGCGGCGAGCGACATGGTGGCGCTGCCGCGTCGGGCAGGGGCTGCCTGGCTGGGGTCGGGTTTCCAGCCGGACAGATAGACGATCGCCATTTGCTCGGCCGTCCGGCCGTCCGCGTCCGCTGCCTGCGCGAAATGCGCGCCTGCTCTTGCCAGCGTTTCGCGGTTCAGTAGCGGTGGCTGCTCTGCCAGTCGGTTGCCCGCGCCCATGCCGCGCAAGTCACGCATCAGCCGCACTATGTCGCCATAGCGCACGACGAGCGTCTCGCCATCGGCGACCGGCATGGCAAAGCCCGCTCTGCTGAGCAAATCGCCGGCCGCGCGGACATCAATCTGGGGATGGATATGCTGGCCTGGCCGGTCGCCCTCACCCGCCAGCAATGCGGCCTTGAGCCTTGGCAGGCTGCCCGCACCCGTGAAGGCGGCGAGCATCAATCCGTCGGGTCGCAAGATGCGCCGGATCAGGATCAACGCACCGGGCAGGTCGTTGACGCTGTCCAGCGTGCCGCAGGCGATGATGAGGTCGAAACTGTCATCGGCAAAGGGCAGGGCATCTTCGTCGCCCTGCACGCCGTTTGCCCCGCGCGCGGCGAGGAAGCCGGGATCCACGCAGGCGACGCGCTTGCCCATCGCTTCCAACGCGGCCTTCGCGCTGTCGTCAGGGCAGCCGATCATCAGTGCTTCGGGCAGGTCGCGCTGCACGTCGGCCAGTCGGTCGAGCAATTCCTCCAGCATGGCACGATAGAGAAAGTCGTGATCGGCAAAACGGGTGATCATGCGGTCGCGACCCTGGGCGCGGCGCGATCGGTCGAATATGTCGGGGGCGGTCATGGCGGGCCTTGTGCATCGGGCGGCAAGCGGGGACAAGCAGATGATGTCCGTCTTGCCGCTTCTCAAGGGCGCGATCCGTCCGCTGGTCGATTATGCGCTGCCACCGCGCTGTCCCGGTTGCGGCGCGATCGTGCAGGAGGATTTTGCTTTCTGCCTCGATTGTTGGGGCGGGATGGAGTTGCTGGGCGAACCCTGTTGCGCGCGCTGCGGCCTGCCCTTTCCGCACGATATGGGGGAGGGGGCGGAATGCGCGCGATGCCTCGTTGATCCGCCGCCCTTCGACAGCGCGCGGGCGGTGCTGGCCTATGGCGATGTCGCGCGCACCGTGGCGCTGCGGCTCAAATATGGGCGGCGGATCGGCCTGGCGCGGCTGATCGCGCGACAGATGCTGCGTCATGTGCCTGATCATGGCGACGATCCGCCGCTGATCGTGCCGGTGCCGCTGCATCGCTGGCGATTATGGGGGCGGGGGTTCAACCAGTCGGCGCTGATCGCCGATCATCTGGGCCGCCTGACCAGGTTGCGGGTCGAAAAACATCTGTTGCTGCGGACCCGTCGGACCCAGCCCTTGCGGGGCATGAACCCGGCGGCACGGGCGAAGACGGTGCGCGGTGCTTTTGCGCTGGCGGATGGGCATGGGGTGAAGGGGCGGCGTATCTTGTTGATCGACGATGTCCACACCAGCGGCGCGACGGCGGCGGCCTGTGCGCAGGTTCTGCACCGGGGCGGGGCGAGTCATGTGCGTCTATTGTGCTGGGCACGGGCCTTGCCGCGCGACGCTGCGGATTGACAAAGCGGTGTGCGCGCCCAATTTCGGACGCTAAGGAGTATGACAGGCATATGGCGAAGGTCGAAATCTATACCAAGGCATTTTGCGGCTATTGCGCGCGCGCCAAGGCGTTGTTCCGCGACAAGGGCGTGGCGTTCGAGGAATATGACATTAGCATGGGCGGCCCCAAGCGTGAGGAAATGCTGGCGCGCAGCAATGGCGGGGTGACCGTGCCGCAAATCTTCATCGACGGTACGCATATCGGCGGCAGCGACGACATGGCGGCGCTCAACCGACAGGGCAAGCTCGACGCCTTGCTCGGCCTCTGATGCACATGCGCGCCGCGCTGTTCCAAATGACCAGCGGGATCGACCCCGCCGCCAATGCCGCCGCGATCGTGGAAATGATCGCGCGCGCCAAGGGCGAGGGGGCAGACATGCTCTTCACGCCCGAAATGGCGGGCTATCTTGATCGGGACCGGGCACGCGCGGCGGCGACCTTGCGTTGCCAGGCGGACGATGGCGTGCTGGCGGCGGTGCGGGATGCGGCGGCGCGCGAAGGGTTGTGGGTGCATATCGGCTCGCTGCCGCTCAAGGACGAGCGCGCCGACGGTCGCTGGGCCAATCGCAGTTTCCTGATCGACGATACCGGCGCGATCCGCGCGACCTATGACAAGATCCATCTGTTCGATGTCGATCTGGCAACAGGCGAAAGCTGGTGCGAGTCGTCGGCCTATGGACCGGGGGAGCAAGTGGTTGCGGCCGATACGCCCTGGGGCCGGATGGGCTTTTCAATCTGCTACGACATGCGCTTCCCGGACCTGTATCGCGCGCTCACCAATGCAGGGGCAACGATCCTGTTGGCACCGGCCGCCTTCACCGTGCCGACGGGACAGGCGCATTGGCATGTGCTGCTGCGTGCCCGCGCGATCGAAGCGGGCTGCTTCCTGATCGCGACGGCGCAGGTCGGTAATCATGCGGATGGCCGGACGACCTATGGCCATAGCCTGGTGGTCGATCCGTGGGGCGATGTTCTGCTCGACATGGGCGAGACGGCTGGGCTCGCCCTTGTCGATCTCGACCTGTCGCGGATCGACGCCGTGCGCGGGCGCGTGCCCGCCATTGCCAACCGCCGCCCGATCCCGGCGCAGGTGACGCTGGCATGATCGTGTTCGACCTCAAATGCGAAGGGCAGGGCCATGTGTTCGAAGCCTGGTTCGGCTCCAGCAACGACTATGCCGACCAGCAGGCGCGCGGTCTGATTGCCTGTCCGCTTTGTGGTGACGCGCGCGTGATGAAAGCGGTGATGGCCCCGGCCGTTGCGGCCAAGGGCAATAGTCGCGCGGTGGTACCGCGCCCAGAAGCCACAACCCCGGTGGTCGCCAATGGCGGCGACGAGGCGAAGATGCGGGCGCTGGTCGATGCGCTGGCGCAGGCGCAGAGCAAGGCGCTGGAGGGATCGACCTGGGTCGGGCACGGCTTTGCCGAACAGGCCCGTGCCATGCATTATGGCGAGCAGGATCGCGCCAGCATACACGGCGAAGTCGCGCCGCAGGAGGCCAAGGCGCTGATCGCCGAAGGCGTCGAAGTCGCGCCCTTACCTTTCCCGGTCATCCCGCCCGAAGCGAAGAATTGACCGCGCCGTTCACGCATAATAGAGCGTGCCGGGCGTGCACCCGTAGCTCAGCAGGATAGAGCATTAGATTCCTAATCTAAGGGCCATGGGTTCGAATCCCGTCGGGTGCACCATCTTCCTACAGCCATTTGAGCTTGCGGAAGCGGGCATAGAGTAGGCTGCAGATGATCGTGATCACGCCCAACACGACGAAATAGCCGTAGCGCGTCCGCAGTTCGGGCATATTGTCGAAATTCATGCCATATATGCCCGCGATGGCGGTCGGCACGGCCAGAATCGCAGCCCAGGCGGCCAACTGGCGGGTGATAGCGCCGGTCCGCTGCTGTTCGAGCAGGTTGCTGAATTCGAACACGGACATCAATATTTCGCGCAGATCATCGACCATGGTCTGGACCCGGCGGACATGATCGCGCACGTCGCTGAAATAGGGCCTTGCCTCCGCGTCGATGCAGGGGAGGTCCAGTTTGACGAACTTGTTGGCGACTTCATGCATCGGCGTCAGGATACGCTGGAAACGCATCACCTGCCTGCGTAGATTGAATATCCGGGTGATGTCTTCCCGCCCCAGGAACTGATCGACGGTCTGTTGCTCCATCGCCAGCACTTCGTCCTCCACGCCCTCGATGACGGGCAGATAGCCATCGACGATGAAATCGAGGACGGCATGCAGCACATAGTCCACGCCTTGCGCCAGTCGATCCGGCACGGCTTCCAGTTCCTGCCGCAACATATGATGCGCGCGAGCTGATCCATGACGTACGCTGATGATATGGCTGTGGCCGACGAAGATCGCGGTCTCGCCATAACAGATGCTGCCTTCCTCGACATGGGCGGTGCGCGCAACCACGAACAATTGGTCGCCATAAATATCGACCTTGGGCAGCTGATTGGCCTTGATGGCATCTTCGATCGCCAGCGGGTGCAGGTCGTAGCTGCTCCGGAGGGTTTCCATTTCCGCGATCGTCGGTTCAGCCATGCCGATCCAGACGAATTCGGATTTGTCGTGCGCGCAGTCGATCCGCTCGTCGATCGTCACCGGCCTGACGCGGCGGCCATTGCGATAGAGATAGGCGGCGATGACGGTCATGAGTGATCCTGCATATGGAGTCGGACATGCCGATTAGCAGATGGCCTTTCCCGCGTCCTCCAAGCACGCCCATCTGTTCGTCGCTCGCCAGCCTCGCCCGGCGCAATTTTATCGGGAACCATCGCAAGCTGACTTCGCTCTGACACAGTCGAGCGCGAAAGGGATGTATCGATGCGGGCACCCAGGCCGGGATAAACCGGGTCACGCGCACAGTGGAGCTACATCCGTGTCTATCCTGACCATTGATTTCGAGGCGTCCTGCCTCCCGCGCCATGGTCGGTCCTTCCCGATCGAGGTCGGTATTGCGGTGGAAGGCTGGTCGTGCAGTTGGTTGATACGGCCGCATCAGGATTGGGAAGACTGGGGCTGGACGCAGGAGGCGCAGGCCTTGCACGGTCTTGATCGATCGATGCTCGTGCAAAAGGGCCTGGATGTCGATGCGGTATGGGCCTTGCTGAGCGATGCCGCAACCGGTCGGCGCGTGGTAGCGGACAGCCGCATCGATCAACAATGGCTGGACACGCTTGCTTCAGCTGCGGGTCGACCCGCGCCCTTCCTGATCGAGCATGTCTCCGCGATTGTTGCGGAACGGCATGCCGACGATGCGCAAGTCCGTGAGGCCGTGGCGATCGCCGACCGTCGATGCCCCACACGCCATCGCGCGGGCACCGACGCCTTGTGGCTCGCCACCATGCTGGCGCAACTCCCCGCCGCTGCACCACCGCAGATTGGGACGAAAATGCCGGAATTATCGTCGGTTTGACGCTGCTGTGTCGCCTGCGCAATAATTTGTAACGTTCGGCAAATTTCAGAGACATTCAGGCGATCTAAGCCGGGCCCCGTTACGGGCGCATTGGGGGCGTCCGTCTGTTGCAGGAGGTACGCGCATGATCGGCGGTCGAGGCAAGTGTGGATGGCACGATCTTTGGGCATGACCCCGCCGCTCATCCTGGTGACGGAAACGGAAGCCGCGCAGCAGCAAGCGGTCCGCACGCATCTGGAGGAAACCGGCTTTAGAGTTGTGCCAAGCGGTGGTGCTGCCCAGATTTTTCAGGCGCTGGCCACCATGCCCGTTGGCGTCATAGTGCTGGACGCCGCGCTTCGCGGCGCGGATGGCATGGACTTGTGCCGAGACGTGCGTGCGCGGAGCGAGGTGCCGGTGATCCTGGTGGGGGCCAATAGTTCGGAGGTCGATCGCGTCGTCGCATTGGAGCTTGGCGCGGACGACTATATCAACAAACCCTATTCTGCGCGTGAACTCGCTGCGCGCCTGCGTGCCGTCCTGCGGCGGGGGCGGGGCGAGCGCGCGATCGGCCTGCCGCGCCAATCCATGGCGTTCTTCGACGGATGGACCGTAGATTTTTCGCGCAGGACGCTGGCTGATCCGACGGGCGCGGCTGTTGGTCTGACCGCGGCCGAGTTCGCGTTGCTCGGCGTATTGCTCGATCATCCGCAAATCGTGCTTACGCGCGCGCGGCTGATGGAGTTGGCAGGCGTGCGCGACGCGCCATCGTCCGATCGCAGTATCGACGTGCTGGTCAGCCGTTTGCGTCGAAAGCTGCAATGGGGCAATGAACCTGCCCCAATTGTTACCGTAAGACGCGCAGGCTATATGTTCAGCGCGGCGGTGGAGCGACGCTGACCCACTAAAACGCCCGGAATTGCTGGTTTTTCGCAATGGCGATCACCCCGTAACGATTTTGCCATCCAGACATGTTTTTTAACAAAGCCGCTGCGACGCAGCAAAACCTGACCTCTATTGTCCGAGACTGAGCTGGTTCCCCCTGACCGGCATAGCAATAGAAGGATAGACCCCATGAACGAGCTTCTAGGCCGCGTCTTCAGCTTCGAAAAGCATGTGTTTCCTAATGAAAGCGCGCTTTACAATCGGCTGGCCAGCGATGGGCAAAGCCCCAAGGCGCTGATGATCTCCTGCGCCGACTCGCGGATCGTGCCCGAACATATCATGCAGGCACAGCCGGGCGATCTGTTCGTATGCCGCAATGCCGGGAACATCGTACCCCCGCATGCGACGCAGAATGGCGGCGTCACTTCCACCGTCGAATATGCGGTGATGGTATTGGGCGTGCGTGACATCATCGTATGTGGTCACAGCGACTGCGGCGCTATGAAGGCGATGTCGACCAATGCCGACCTCTCCAAAATGCCCAACGTCGCGGCTTGGTTGCGTCATGCCCATGCCGCGCAGCAGGTTTGCAGCGAGAGCTATCCCGACACGCTGACCGACGCAGAAAAGTTGCGTAACATGGCGCTGGAAAATGTCGTCGTACAGCTGGCCCATCTGCGCACCCATCCATCGGTCGCTTCGGGCATCGCGCGTGGCGATATCGCGCTCCATGGTTGGTATGTGGACATTCACGCCGGTCAGGTGCTGGGCCTGGATGGCGAGACTGGTCGTTTCATGCCGCTCCGCGAGGATCAGCCCATGCCGATTGCGCTGCCCCATGCCCGTCGACTGGCTGGCGATGGCGAATATGCCCTGGCGGCGGAGTAAATCATGCTGAAAGCCTTTTCCGGCGGCACCTTCGGCCGCGACTTCACGGCGTCGATCGTCGTCTTTCTGGTGGCGATGCCGCTCTGCATGGGCATTGCCATTGCCTCCGGCGTTCCGCCGGAAAAGGGTCTAATTACCGGCATCATCGGCGGCATTGTTGTCGGCCTGCTGGCGGGTTCTCCGCTGCAGGTCAGCGGGCCTGCCGCTGGTCTTGCGGTCATCGTCTTTGAAATCGTGCGCGAACAGGGTCTCTCCGCACTGGGACCGATCCTGATTCTGGCGGGGGCCATACAGGTGGTGGCGGGCTTGATGCGCGTTGGCGGTTGGTTCCGCGCGATTTCGCCGGCCGTCGTCCATGGCATGTTGGCTGGCATCGGCGTGTTGATCGTCGTTGGCCAGTTTCATGTGCTGTTCGACGATACGCCCCTGTCGAGCGGTCTAGCCAATTTGCTGGCCATGCCTGCGCAGTTGCTCGGTCTCTCCACTGGCGACACGGTAACGGCCTTCACCATCGGCCTGGTTACCATTGGCGGCATGCTCGGCTGGGAGAAGTTCCGCCCTGCGTCGCTGAAGCTCGTCCCCGGCGCACTGGTGGGCGTCTTGCTTGCGACCCTAGTGGCCTTCTTCCTCGCCCTTCCCGTCGCGCGGGTCGTGGTGCCCGAATCGATCGTGGCGGCTGTCAGCCTGCCGGACGCGGGGTTGTTCGCGACGATGATGGACCCTGCGGTCATCACGATTGCCATCGCCATTGCGTTCATTGCCAGCGCCGAAACATTGCTGTCGGCTGCCGCCGTCGACCGGATGCATGATGGCGTGCGTACCGATTATAACCGGGAACTGAGCGCCCAAGGCGTCGGCAACCTGCTGTGCGGCTTTGCCGGTGCATTGCCCATGACCGGCGTTATCGTTCGCAGCTCGGCCAACGTGCAGGCGGGCGCAAAGACCCGCATGTCGGCGGTGCTGCACGGCGTCTGGATTCTGGGCTTTGTCGCCTTGCTGCCTTGGTTGCTGCGCGAAATCCCGATGGCCGCCTTGGCGGGCATTCTCGTCGTCACCGGCGTGCGCCTCGTCAGCGTCGATCATGTTCGGCATCTGCTTCACCGCTATGGTCCGCTGCCCGCGATCGTCTGGGCGGCCACGCTGATCTGCGTGGTTACCATGGACCTGCTGACCGGTGTTCTGGTTGGCATCGGCCTTTCGATGCTGGAACTCATCCCTCATTTGAGCCGCCTGCGCCTCAAGCTGGAGGATGAAAGCCGGGGTGATGCGCATGAAGTGGCTCTGCGCGGCAGCGCGACCTTCCTGACGCTACCCAAATTGTCGGCAAAGCTCGATTCGTTGCCAAAGGGTGGTCTGGTCATCCTCAACGTCGAACGTCTGGGTCATATCGATCATACGACCGCAGAGATGGTCCGCGAATGGGTCGAGCGTCGGCGCGGCAGCGGGCTTCCGGTGGAATTATTTGGTGCGACCGGACGGATGCGCCAACTGGTCGCCTGATTTTTCAAAATATCGGGCGATACAGAGTGTCGCCGCGCCACTACCCCCGGCGCGGCGGCATTTTTTGACTTTGTATCAGCGTGGCAAGGCATTGAACTGTGCCCGTTATGCAACAGCGATACGCGCCATCTCGCAGATGCGAGAAAAACCTGTTTGACTGTGGGGCTATTTTGAATAGGCAAGGGTCATCCACCGGCACTGAAGGCGCAAGCAACAGACTTTCGGGCTGAGTGGAAGCAGGACGGAACATTCTTTCGTAAAGGGGAATGTTCATGAAGTATAAAATCGCCTGTGCCGCCCTCGCGCTGATGTCTAGCGTACCGGCTTTTGCTCAGGAAGAGCCCACCAGCCCCGTCACCGTGACCGGCAGCGTAGCGCTCGTTTCCGATTATCGTTTCCGTGGCGTGTCGCAGAGCGACAAGGGCATGGCCGTGCAAGGCGGCATCACCGCTACGCATGAAAGCGGGGCCTATGCTGGCACCTGGGCATCCAATCTCGGCGGCTGGGGTCGTTTTGGTGGTTCCAACATGGAACTCGACCTGTTCGCAGGTTATGCCATTCCACTGGGCGGCGCGACGCTCGACGTCGGTCTGACCTGGTATATGTACCCGTCGGGCGCTGATAAGACGGACTTCGCCGAACCCTATATCAAGCTGTCCAGCACGGTTGGTCCCGTAAAGGGCTTGGTCGGTGTCGCCTACGCGCCCAAGCAGGAAGCCCTGGGCAATGTTTGCAGTGATGCAGCATGCACCGTGTTCAACCCCGGCGACAAGGAAGACAATCTCTACATCTGGGCCGATGTCAGCGGTTCGGTGCCCAACACCCCGGTTACGCTGAAGGCGCATCTGGGTTGGTCGGACGGTAACCCCGGCCTCGGCCCGAACGGCACCTCGATCGCGCCGACTGGCAAATATCTCGACTGGTTGGTCGGTGCAGACGTCGCCATTCCTGGCACGCCGCTGACGCTGGGCGTCGCCTATGTCGATACGGACATTGCCCGTGTCGAAGAAAATTATCTGCGCCCGAACTTCATGGTTTCCGGCGACAGCAAGGATGTGGGCAAGTCGATTGCCCGCAGCCAGATCGTCTTCTCGATCTCGGCCGCATTCTAATAGCATAAAGAACGCCGGGGCCAGCAACTGGTCCCGGCGTTTTCGCATCTGCGTCGCATTGCTGCACGCATGACAAAGTGTTGCTAAGCCGCTGGCAAGCGTCCGGTGCGTCTGATCCGGTTGACCCCCGAAACGGTCGGCCCTATCCCATGGCCATGACATCACCCGCCTTGCAGCATTCATGACCGCTCCGTCGATCATCCTCGTCGAAGACGACCCGCCGCTTCGCACCCTGACCGCCCGCGCTTTGCAGGAGCATGGCTATGAGGTGCGTCCCGCTTCGTCCGGCCCGGAAATGTGGGTGGCGTTCGATGCTGGTCCCGTCGATCTCGTCGTGCTCGACGTCATGCTGCCCGGCACCAATGGCATCGACCTGTGCCGCCAGATCCGGCGCAAGAGCGATGTCCCCATCATCTTCATCAGCGCCAAGGGCAGCGAAACGGACAGGATCGTCGGCCTGGAATTGGGTGCGGATGATTATCTCCCCAAGCCATTCGGCACGCGCGAACTGATCGCCCGCATCAGGGCTATCCTGCGCCGGGTGGGACTTGAGCGTGGCCCGGACGAACATCGCGAGAATGAAGCCCGGTTCGATGGCTGGGTCGTCAATTTCCCGCGTCGCGAGCTGCGATCCCCAACCGGCGGGCTGGTCGATCTGACAGGCGCGGAATTCGATCTGCTTGGCAGTTTTCTGAGCCATCCACAGCGGGTCATCGCCCGCGAGCGCCTGATCGAATTGTCGCGGACCCGGATGGGCGACAGCAGCGACCGCAGCATCGACGTGCTGGTCAGTCGCCTGCGCCGCAAATTATCGACCGAGGACCGGGGCGCACCGATCACGACCGTGCGTGGTGTCGGCTATATGTTCAATGCAGAGGTCAGCCGCGCTTGAGGTGGCACATGCACGGATCGCTGGGGCTGGTTGGCCGCCTCTTCGCGATCCTGCTCCTGACCTTGACGCTGGAATTTGCCGTCGGCACGCTCATTTACGAACGGGCAAGCCAGATATCGCTGCAGGATGACGAAGCACGGCGGCTGGCCGAACATCTGGTCATCGCCCGGAAATTATTGACCGAACAGCCGCCTGCTGAGCGGCGCGCCATGGGCGTTCAACTGACCACCGATCGCTACGATGTTCATTGGTCGGCTGCATCGCCGCCGCCCCCGCCGCTGTCGCCGGAACTGGAACGGATGCGGCAGCAGATCATCGCGTGGGAACCGACACTCGAACGCTCGCGCCTCTGGCTGCGGCTCACGTCGCCCAGTCGCCATTCGGAAATCAATGGCGGACTGCAACTGCCCGACGGCAGTTGGCTCTATTTCGGCATGCATCATGGCGGTGGCAAATGGGCCTTCACCATCGGCCGAATGGGCCTCGCCCTGATCCCGGTGCTGGCGCTGTTGGTGGCCGGATGGATATTGATCCGTCGCACATTGGCACCATTACGGGAGTTGACGCGAGCAACGGAGAAGATCGGCCTTGGTGCCGAAGTCATCCTGCCGGAAGCGGGAACCAGCGACGTGCGCGAACTGATCCGCGCGTTCAACGCCATGCAGACTCGCATCCATCGCCTGATCAACGAACGCACCGAGACATTGGCGGCGGTCGGCCATGACCTGCGCACCCCGCTTTCCCGGTTGCAGTTGCGGCTGGAAACGGTGCGGCAGGATGATGTCCGCGAAGCCATGGATGGCGATCTCGAAGAGATGGGGGCCATGATCGAATCGCTGCTCGATTTTCTGGGCGGGGAGAAGAATCCTGAGCCTCTGGTCCGGGCAGACCTGGCCGTCACGATCGCGACCGTGGTCGATGCGTTCCAGGATCATGGGCAGGATGTCGATTATAGCGGGCCGGACCATCTGGAGATGGAGATTCATGCGCTTTCGCTGCGCCGTGCCGTCCGCAACCTGATCGAAAATGCGCTCCATTATGGGCAGCGGGCGCGCGTCTCCCTGCTGCGGGTGGGGGACGAGGTGCTGATCCGCATCGACGATGATGGTCCCGGCATACCGCGCGATCAGATCGGCGAAGTGCTCAAGCCTTTCGCCCGGCTCGATACCGCGCGGCAGCGTAACACGCGCGGTCTGGGGCTGGGGCTGGCGATCGTGCAGAAAGCGGTGGAACTGGAACGCGCGCAGTTGACGCTGATCAATCGCCCCGAAGGCGGACTGCGGGCAGAAATCTGCCTGCAGCGGCCCAAGAACGTGCGGCGCTAACGCCGCTTATTTTCCCGCGCAGCTATCTCCCTCGCCCGCGATCAGATCCAGGCAGCGCCCATCGATCTTATCCTGCGCGATCGGCAGGCCGATCAGCGCGGCCAGACTGGGCATGATGTCCACCGTCTCGACGCCCAATGGCTGTTCGAAGCCGCGCATGTCCTTGCGCCAGAACAGGATCGGTACGCGACGGTCACTATCCCATGGGCTGCCATGCGTGGCGACTGAACCCATTACCGCCTGTTCGGGGATCGACATGACCCGCGACTTGAGCAGCAGGAGCAGGTCGCCCGACCGCGTCGGATCGAAGCTGGCACGCGCCTTCTGGATCAGGGTCCAGTTTTCGGGGGGGGCAACAGGAGAGGGGGTGGCGGCGATCTCGGCCTTGGTTAAGGCGGCGGCGACCTGCGGATGGGCACGAAGCAGCGCCAGCGTGGCAGCCTCCACCTTCGCGCGCTGGGCGGACGTCAGCCCTTTGTTGAAATAGAGGTCACCCGATGGGCCATCGCCCCAGATCAGGGTCTTGCCCGCAAGGCCGGTGCGCTGCGCTATGGCCGCGTTCAGCGCCTTGGGCGTGAGCGCGGTGTCGACGCGGCTTTCCATCGGCATGGCGTTCAGGCGATGCCGTTCGGGCAAGTCATGCCCGCCATGATCCGCGGTCAGCACCACGACATAATCGATGCCGTCCTTGTCGAGCCGGTCGAAAAAGGCACCCAGTTCCCGGTCCAGACGATCGACTTGGATGCAGCTTTCGGTCCCTTCGGTGCCGTAGCTATGACCGATATAGTCGGTGGCGGACAGGCCGATGGAGATGATGTCGGTCTGCGCCTGCTGACCCAGCGCCATCGTCGCGACGGCGGCCGCCGCGAACGCGAGCGTCATGGCATCCTGTTCCGGCGAGATTCGGAAGCTCTTATAATCGCCCGCAGCACGCGCAAAGCGGCCCGTGCCCACGGTACGGTCGCCCGCGCGCACAGCAAAATCCTTGGCTACGCATTGGGCGGGCAGGTCGAAGCCGGGATTGGGCTGCGCCAGTTGCCGGCCCATCGCCTCATTCACCTTGGCGACGAGCGGCGGTTTGGCGACGCCCTTGTAGCTGACATAGCCCTGCGGTCCGCCAAGCCACCAGACCTGGTCTGCGGTCGGCCCGCCCATCATGATAGCGGCCCGATCCTTGCCCGAAATCGACACCACGCGGGTCGCCGGATTGGCGGCTTTCATGCGTCCGCCCAATGTAGGTACTTTGAGATGTACAGGCGACGCGACATAGGCGTCGCTGCTGCTGCCCGGCTGGGTTTCGTCCTCGGCGCAGTAGACCGCTTTGTCTGGGCGCGCGGCGTTGAGGTCGAACCAGCTATTGGCGATGATGCCCGTGCGCGACGGACGGCTGCCGGTCAGGATGGTGCTGTGGCCGGGGCAGGTTTCGGTTGCGGCATGGCTTTGAAAGCCGTTGGGGAAGACCGCACCCTGGGTCAGTCGCTTGAGACCGCCGCTATAATATTGGCGATATTCGCTGAACAGATCGGCGGAAAATTGATCGACGCTGATTGCGACGATCAGCTTCGGCGGGGCGGAGGTTGTAGCCGGGGCAGGCGTCTGCGCCACAATCGGCATGGCGGTGGCCAGCAGCAGGGCGGCGGCGACATGTTTCAACATTTCCTGTACCTTCTCCAGCCTTGACGGCGAACGCCCCCGGACCTAGCCCGCTCTCACCCACTCGACCAGAGGCCCGATGCGGATTTTTCATGGCATATTGATGACGTTGGCGTTGCTGTTCGCCGCGCCCGCTGCGCTGGCCCAGGGCGCGTTCGGGGGCGGAGCGCCGCATATCGCCGCGCGGCTGGTGGCCGAAAGCGCCGCGCCGCAGCCCGGCAAGGGCACGACTATCGCCTTTGCCATGACGCCGGAGGCAGGATGGCACGGCTATTGGGAAAATCCGGGCGATGCAGGCTTGGGGATGAGCGTCGAATGGACGCTGCCAAAGGGCGTCAGCGTTGGGGCGTTGCGTTACCCTGTCCCTGAAACGCTGTTGATCTCCGGCCTGATGAACCATGTGTATGAAGGCCCCTATGGTATATTGGCGAACCTGACCGTCGCGCCGGATGTGGCACTGGGCACCCGTTTGCCGGTCCGGGTGAAGGCGCAATGGTTGGCTTGCACCGACAAAGTGTGCGTGCCTGAACGCGGGGAAATGGCGCTCGATCTCGTAGCGGGCGAGGGACAGGCCAGCGCCGCCGATCGCGCCCGGTTCGACGCCTGGCGCACGCATCTCCCCCGGCCGTTGGGCAGTGTGTCGACCTATGCCATCGCCGACGGCAAGCTGCGCCTGTCAGTGCCATTTCCAGCGGATGCGCAGGCGCGCGATGTCCATCTCTTTCCGCTGGCAGAGGGCCTCACCCGCTACGCCGCGCCGCAAAGCATCACCCGCGATGGCGATCGCCTACTGATCGAGACGGATGCGGCCGAAGGCGGCAAGGGCGGTAATGTTCAGGCGGTGTTGCGAACTGGCGAGCATGTCGGTTTCCTGCTGACGGCGCAGCCGGGCGCGGTTGCCGCATCGTCGGGCGGGGGGCAGGCGGGGGCGATCCTGGCCGCGCTCGGTGGCGCCTTGCTTGGCGGCTTGCTGCTCAACATCATGCCCTGCGTCTTTCCGATCCTGGGCCTCAAGGTCATGAAACTGGCCAAGGCCGGAGGCGACGAGCGCGTGGTCCGGCAGGAAGCGCTGGCCTATACGGCGGGTGTCATCATGACCTGCCTTGCCCTTGGTGGCATTTTGCTCGCCTTGCGCGCTGCGGGGACGGCGGCTGGCTGGGCGTTCCAGTTGCAGGATCCACGCATCATTCTGGGCTTGCTGCTGCTGGTGACGCTCATAGCCTTCAATCTGGCAGGCCTGTTCGATTTTCGTGCGATCGGCGGCGGTGATCGACTGGCGGGCAAAGGCGGCATAGCCGGGTCATTCTGGACCGGCGCGTTGGTCGCCTTCGTCGCAACTCCCTGCACGGGGCCGTTCATGGCGGCTGCCATGGGCGCGGCGCTGCTGCTGCCGCTGGTCGCTGCGCTGGCAGTGTTTGCCGGATTAGGCTTGGGCCTGGCGCTGCCCTTCCTGCTGCTCGCCTATGTCCCCGCTTTGCGGCGGCGTTTGCCCAAGCCTGGCGCATGGATGGGTCGCCTTCAGAAAATTCTCGCTATCCCTATGTTCCTGACCGCGCTCGGCCTTGCCTGGCTATTGGGTCAGCAGCGCGGCGTTTCGGGCATGACTATCGGTCTGGCGGCGGCGCTCCTGCTGGCGCTTCTACTCTGGTGGCTGGGCATGCGGCAGCGTGCAGGCCGGGGGGGCGGACTGATCGCCACCTTGTTGGGCGTGGCGTTGCTTGCCGCAGCAGCGGTGACATTGCCGACGCAAGCCCCCGCGGAAACAGCAAGCGCCAATCATCTCGCGTTCGACGAGGCGCAGCTGGCCAGTCTGCGCGCGGCGAACAAGCCCGTTTTCCTCTATTTTACCGCCGACTGGTGCCTGACCTGCAAGGCCAATGAAGCCGCCGCCATCGACCGTGCCGAAACGCGCGCCCGTTTCGAACAGGGTGGCGTAACGGTCATGGTTGGCGACTGGACCAATGCCGACCCCGCCATTACCCGCTTCTTGGAAGCGCAGGGCCGTTCGGGCGTGCCGCTCTACCTCTGGTATGCGCCGGGTAAGGAGGCGCAGACCTTGCCGCAATTGCTGAGCGTAGCGACGCTGACCGGACTGGTACGCTGATGGCCAAGATACGCGCCGATCAGTTGCTCGTCGATCTGGGCCTGGCGGAAAGCCGCGCCCGCGCGCAGGCGTTGATCCTGGCGGGCCATGTCTTCCTCGGCGATCGCAAGGTGGAGAAAGCCGGTCAGCAAGTCGCGCCGGACGCTGCGATCGACGTGCGCGGTCGCGACCATCCTTGGGTCTCGCGCGGGGGCATCAAGCTCGCCCACGCGCTTGATACATTCGGTATCGACGTGACCGGTCAGGTCGCGATCGACGTAGGCAGTTCGACCGGCGGCTTTACCGACGTGCTGCTGACCAACGGCGCGGCCAAAGTCTATGCGGTCGATAGCGGCACCAATCAGCTCGCCTGGAAATTGCGTTCGGATGATCGGGTGATCGTTCATGAACAGACCAGTGCGCGCATATTGACGGAAACGCATATCCCGGAGCCGGTCGATTGTATCGTCTGCGACGCGAGCTTCATCGCTTTGTCCAAGGTGCTGGAACGCCCGCTGACCTTCGCCCGGCCCGGCGCCGCCCTGGTAGCGTTGATCAAACCGCAGTTCGAAGCGGGACGTGGCGAAGTCGGCAAGGGCGGGGTCGTGCGCGACGTGGCGATCCACGATCGGGTTTGCGCGGAAGTGCGGGCATGGATCGATGCGCAGGGTTGGACCGTTATCGGCCTGACACAAAGTCCGATTACGGGTCCACAGGGCAATGTCGAATTTCTCATCTACGCGCGGCTTGGTGGATAAACGCCCCATGTTCGTTTCTCGCCAGTAAGTTCATCCAGCGGCAAAAGGTCATGTTGTGCCGCTTGCAAAGGCCCGTTAGCCCCCTCCTATGCGATTTCCCCATCTCCTCGCCTTTACAGCGCTTTGCCTTGCCGGTTGCGGCAGTGAAAAGGCGCAGCAACCGCGCGCCGTTCCGCTGGTGGAGGCGGCACCGGTCGCCACGGCAACCTTTACCGACCGCCTAGAGGCGGTCGGCACGGCCCTTGCCAACGAGCAGGTGGTTTTGTCCGCGCCGGTGACGGAGCGGATCACATCGATCAATTTCGCGGATGGTGCTTATGTCAAAAAGGGTCAGGTGATCGCGACGCTGGCGGTTGGCCAGGAACAGGCCGAGCTTGCGGCCGCCGAAGCGCAGGCCTTGCAGGCCCGCCAGCAATTGGAGCGGGTCCAGTCGCTCAAGACCCGCGGCTTTGCGACCGCGTCGTCGCTCGATCAGCAACTCGCGCTGGCCAACGCAGCGCGCGCCACTGCCGATCAGGCGCGCGCGTCGATCGGCGACCGGGTGATCCGTGCCCCCTTCACGGGTTGGGCCAGTCTGCGGATTGTTTCGCCCGGTGCGATCGTGTCGGCAGGCACCGCCATCGCGACGGTCAGCGACGTGTCACGCATCAAGCTCGACTTCACCATCCCGGAGACACGGCTATCGTCGATCCAGGCCGGTCAGTCGATCAAGGCTATTTCCGCCGCCTGGCCCGACCGGCCCTATACGGGCACGATCGCGACGATCGATCCGGTGATCGACCCCGCCACGCGGGCAGTGCGGGTCCGGGCGATCTTGCCTAATCCTGACCGGACGCTCAAACCCGGCATGTTGCTGACCGTCAGCGTCGCATCGCGCCAGCGCCAGTCGTTGGCTTTGCCCGAACTGGCGATCGTCGGTGATGGCGAGGACCGGTTCGTGTTCCTGCTCGAAGGTCGCAAGGTGAAGCGGGTCAAAGTCGATACTGGCATTCGCCAGGATGGACAGGTCGAGATTTTGAGCGGCCTGAAGGCGG
Organism: Sphingobium sp. KKT206; assembly: GCF_055640555.1. Taxonomy (NCBI): domain Bacteria; kingdom Pseudomonadati; phylum Pseudomonadota; class Alphaproteobacteria; order Sphingomonadales; family Sphingobiaceae; genus Sphingobium; species Sphingobium sp. KKT206. Next base: position 1,881,922 of record NZ_CM145764.1, on the reverse strand, counting down.
GGCAGCAGGTCGTGATCGAGGGTGTGGTGAAACTGAGCGATGGCGCGACCGTGCGCCTGGCGGGTGACAAGCCAGCGCCTTCGCGCAAGCCTGCGGGCTAGAGCAGTCATGCAACTGTCCGATCTCTCCGTCCGCCGCCCGGTTTTTGCGGCCGTCGTCGCCATCTTGCTCTGCATCGTCGGCGTGGTCGGCTATCTCAGCCTGTCGGTACGCGAATATCCCGATACAGACCCGCCGGTCGTATCGGTCGAGACAAGCTATACCGGGGCCGCCGCTTCGGTCGTAGAGACGCGCATCACCCAGTTGATCGAAGATGCGGTGGCCGGTGTCCAAGGCATCAGGACCATCACGTCGACGTCGCAGGATGGCACGTCCAACATCAGCATCGAATTCGATCCGTCGCGCGACATTGATACGGCGGCGAATGACGTGCGTGACCGTGTCGGTTCCGTGGTTGAGGACTTGCCCGAAGACGCGTTGGCTCCTGAAATTCGCAAGGTCGATGCGGATGCGCGGCCGATCCTGTTTCTGGCCTTCTCCCGCCCCGGTTGGACCTCGATTCAACTCAGCGACTATATCGACCGCAACGTTGCGGACCGCTTCTCTGCCATCGATGGCGTGGCGCGGGTTACCATTGGTGGCGAGGCGCGGCCTTCGACCCGTGTGTGGATGAATGCCGAGCGGCTGGCTGCCTTTGGTCTGACGCCAGCCGACGTGGAAAACGCCCTGCGTGCGCAGAATGTCGAATTACCCGCCGGTCGCTTTGAATCGAAGGATCAGAATCAGACGCTGCGCGTCGAACGGGCGTTTGCTACGACCGCGCAGTTCGCCAGCTTGGTCGTCGGCCGTGGTGCCGACGGATACCAGGTCAAGCTGGGCGACGTCGCGCGGATCGAGGAAGCGGCGGAAAATCCCTATAACAGCTTCCGATCCAACGCCGGGACGGCCGTGGGATTGGGCATCGTGCGCCAGTCGGGTGCCAATACGCTGGACGTCGCCGACAAGGCGAAGGCTTTGGCAGAGGAATTGCGACCAACCCTGCCCGAAGGCATGCGCGTTGCCGTCGGGTCCGACGAGTCCCTCTTCATCAGCCGTGCCATTGCCAACGTCTACGACACGCTGATCGAGGCGGCGCTGCTCGTCATTCTCGTCATCTTCCTGTTTCTGGGCTCGGTGCGCGCTACCATCATCCCGGCCATTACCGTGCCGATCTGTCTGTTGGCGACCTGTGCTGTCATGTGGTTGGCGGGCCTGTCGATCAACCTGCTGACATTGCTGGCGTTCGTGTTGGCCATTGGCCTCGTCGTGGATGACGCCATCGTCGTGCTTGAGAATGTCTATCACCGCATCGAACAGGGCGAAGACCCGCTTCTTGCGTCCTATCTTGGTACGCGGCAGGTGGGTTTCGCCATCATCTCGACCACTTTGGTCGTGTGTGCGGTGTTCGTGCCGGTGATGTTCCTCGCCGGACAGACGGGGTTGCTGTTCCGTGAACTGGCTATCGCGATGGTCGCGGCCATTGCTTTTTCGGGCTTCATTTCCCTCAGCCTTGCACCCATGCTCTGCTCCAAATTGCTCAACGATGCGGAGCGCGGGCGTTTGGCGCGCTGGGTCGATGCACGGTTTCAGAGGATCGAAGGCGGCTATCGCAAGTGGCTGGATCGGGTGCTCAACAAGCCCCTGATCCCACTCATCGGGGTCGGCCTTTTCCTCGCCATCGCAGGCGGTTTGTTCACCCTGTTGCCCAACGAATTGGCACCGGCCGAAGATACAGGTGTCGTCGACAGCCAGATCAGCGCGCCCGAAGGCACCGGCTATGCCCGGATGCTGACCTATATGCGCAAGATCGAGGATGAACTCTCGCCGTTGCGCAAGGATGGCACGCTTCAAAATCTGATTATCCGCACGCCAAGCGGCTTTGGTACGACCGACGACTTCAACGGCGGCAATGTCATCGCCTTCCTCCGACCTTGGGAGGATCGCACGATCACAACGGCGGAAGTCGCGACCATCATCAACAATGTCATCGCCAACCAGCCAGGCGTGCGCGGCAATGCCGCACCGCGCTCTGGCTTGGGACGCGGGCGCGGCCTGCCGGTCAATATCGTGCTTGCAGGCTCTACCTACGAAGGCCTGGTCGCGGCACGCGATCGCATCACCGCGGCCGCCGCCAACTATCCGGGTTTGATCAACCTCGACAGCGACTATAAGGAAACCAAACCGCAAATGCGGATCGACGTCGATCAGCAGCGCGCCGGCGATCTGGGCGTGTCGGTTAACGATGTCAGCCAAGCGCTGCAAAGCCTGCTCGGCTCCCGCCGCGTGACTACCTATGTCGATCGGGGCGAGGAATATCGTGTCATCGTGCAAGCCGAAGACGAAGGGCGGCAAACCCTCGCCGATCTGGAACGGATCAATGTCCGCACCCGCACCGGGGCGCTGGTGCCACTGTCGTCCGTCGTGACCGTGCGTGAAGTCGCAGGGCCACGTCAGCTTAACCGGTTCAACAAGCTCCGCGCGATCACTTTGACCGCGGCCCTTGCACCGGGAACCTCGCTTGGGGACGCGCTCACATTTCTGGAGAATGAAGCACGGCAAGCGCCCGAAGTGCTGGCCATCGGCTATCGCGGCGAAAGCCAGTCGTTGCGGGAAACCGGCGGATCGATCTGGTTGATTTTCGGCCTCACCATCCTCGTCGTCTTTCTGCTACTCGCCGCGCAATTTGAGAGCTTCATCCATCCCGGTGTCATCATCGCCACAGTGCCGCTCGCCGTGGCGGGCGGCGTGATTGGGCTGATCATCACTGGGGGCACGATCAATCTCTACAGCCAGATCGGTATCGTCATGCTCGTGGGGCTGGCAGCCAAGAACGGCATTCTGATCGTCGAGTTCGCCAACCAGTTGCGCGACGAAGGCATGGAGGTGGGGCAGGCCATTCGCGAGGCCGCGACCCGCCGCCTGCGTCCCATCCTCATGACCTCGATCGCGACGGTCATCGGCGCAGTGCCGCTGGTCATCCGCGGCGGGGCGGGAGCGGCGGCGCGCCAGTCGATCGGTGTGGTCATCGTATCGGGCGTCAGCTTGGCGACACTGATCACATTATTCCTCATCCCCATCTTCTATTCGCGCGTTGCCAAGCGCACGGTTTCCCCGCAAACCGTCGGCCGAAAGCTGGATTCGGCGCTGAAGGACGCGCCTGAACCGGCGGAATGAGGGTTATGGAGAAGCGTTGCCGATGAACGAGATCGCGTCCCCCGGCCAGTTGCGCCTCGCTTATCTGCGGTGGTCCCTGCTTACCGTTCCGGCCATTGTACTTTTAGGCTTCCTGTCGGGGCGCCTCGCCAATAGCGGCTATGGCAATCGTTGGTTCGATGCGTTGGAAAAGCCCGCATTGATGCCGCCCGGCTGGCTGTTCGGTGTCGCCTGGACCATTCTCTACATATTGATGGGTCTGGCACTGGCTATCGTCCTGCATGCGCGCGGCGCGAAGGGGCGGGGACCGGCGATTACCCTGTTCCTGGTCCAGCTGGTCATGAACCTTGCTTGGTCGCCGCTCTTCTTCCGCGCGCATCAGGTCGGCAGCGCGCTGATGTTGATATTGGCGCTGATCGTCGTTGTCGCGATAACCATATGGCTGTTTGGCCGGATACGGCGTGTCGCCGGTTTGCTGCTGCTCCCCTATCTGGCGTGGCTCGCCTTTGCTTCCTTCCTCAATTATGAGATTGGACGGCTCAATCCCGATGCCGAGACCCTTGTCGCACCGGCGCTTAGCACCCAGATATGATTTTTGGCGCAGGTTCCATCGCGCCGCCGCAAAGGACAAGAGCAATGCAGAGCGAAAACCGCTTTTTCGACGATCTGGCCAAGCTGGTAAACGGTGCCGCCGGTACGGTTGCGGGCATGAGCCGCGAGTTCGAGGCCAATGCCCGTGAAAAGGCCAAGGAATGGATTGGAGGCATGGAGTTTGTGTCGCGCGAGGAGTTTGATGCGGTTAAGGCCATGGCTGCCGTCGCGCGCGAAGAGGTCGAATTGCTGAAGGCGCGCCTCGACGCGCTGGAGGGGCGGACGTCCGAACCCGTCACCAAGACGGTCAAGGCGAGCAAGCCAAAGGGAAGCGACGCGCTCTGATCCTGTCTGTCTTTTCGCCTTATGCAGTGATAAGGCGCGGCGATGATGGATAGTGACGAGTTTGAACATGGCGGTCAGGAGGCCGCTCCGATCGATATGCTGGCGGCCTTTTACGAGGCGCATGGCTGGAGCTACGAGCAGGTTGGCGAGGATGAGATCGTCGCCAACACGCAAGGATCTTGGGCGCAATATGAATTGCGCGGCATTTGGCGCGACGAAGACCAGGTGTTGCAGCTATTGGCAATGCCCGACATCCGCGTCACCGATGAGAAGCGCAGCGTCATTTACGAGACGCTGGGCCTAATCAACGAACAGCTCTGGCTCGGTCATTTCGAACTCTGGTCTTCGAGCGGCATCATTCTGTTCCGTCATGGGGCGCTGCTGGGCGCAGGCGGCACGCTGACGCTCGACCAGGCGCAACTGCTGGTCGAAACGGCGATCGACGAATGCGAACGCTTCTATCCCGTGTTCCAGTTCGTATTGTGGGGCGGCAAATCCCCGTCGGAAGCGATTTCCGCCAGTTTGATCGAAACGCGCGGCGAAGCCTGAGCCGATGACGATCTGGCCCCAACACCTCTTTCTCGTCGGCTGTGGCAATATGGCGGGGCAGATGTTGTCGCGCTGGCTTGCTTGCGGCCTTGATCCTGCGCGCGTTACCGTCCTGCGTCCGAGCGGTAAGGCGGTGGCGGATGGCGTGGTGGTGATGACGGATTATCCCGCCGCATTGCCCGCTGGAACCACGGTGCTGCTCGGCATGAAACCCTATCAGATTGGCGATGTGGCGGAATCACTTGCGCCCCTATGCGCGGCTGACACGAGGATCGTGTCGATCCTGGCGGGCACGCTTTTGGCGGACCTGCGCGCATGTTTCCCGCAGGTTCGGGACATTGTGCGGGCCATGCCCAATTTGCCCGTGGGGCTGGGCGAGGGCGTGACCGCGCTGTTCACGGATAGCCGCACTGCACCCCCGGCGAGGGATGCCGTCGATGCCCTTATCCGTCCGTTGGGCCTTGCCGAATGGGTGACGGACGAAGCGTTGCTCAACCAGGTCACGGCGCTGTCGGGATGTGGTCCTGCCTTTGTGTTCCGCTTCATCGACGCGTTGGCCAAGGCAGGCGAAGCGCTCGGCATTCCCGCCGATCAGGCCGCTCGGATGGCGCTGGCGACGGTTCAAGGTTCGGCCAATATGGCGGCCTGCGCCAGCGATAGCCCTAGCCAGTTGGCCGATCGAGTTGCCAGTCCCGGCGGCATGACGCGCGAAGGCATGAACATCCTCGACGCCGACGACCGTCTGCGCACGCTGCTGGTCGACACATTGACGGCGGCGCGGGATCGCGGCGAAGCGATGGCGCGGGGGGAATAGGCCGGTTCCGGCACGGGACGATTTGCGCTAGGGGCATATCTTCCCTGTTTGGAGCTTTCCCATGCTGTCGCCCGACACCCCCATATTGCTGCTGACCACTGGCGGAACGATCGACAAAGTCTATTTCGATGCGCTGTCCGACTATCAGGTGGGCGAAACGGTGATGGCCAAGCTGCTGGACGTGGCACGGGTCAAGCGGCCGTTTCGGATCGAGGAAGTGACCCGCAAGGACAGCCTTGAACTGGACGATCGCGATCGCGCGCTCATCTATGCGCGGATTGCGGCCGCGGCGGAAAAGCATATCGTCATCACCCATGGCACCGATACGATGACCGACACGGCCAAGGCGCTGGCGGGCATCGAGGGCAAGACGATCGTCCTCGTCGGTGCGCTCGCGCCCGCGCGCTTCGGGGAGAGCGATGCGAGTTTCAACCTCGGCATGGCCTTCGCCACCGCGCAGGTGGCGGAACCCGGCGTTTACATCACCATGAGCGGATCGGTGTTCCGTGCCGACCAAGTGATCAAGGACCGCGCCAAAGGTGCCTTCGTGTCGATGCCGACCTGACAGCCATGGTCTTTCGGGTTGGTTTACGGCGCAGTCGAGGCGTTTACATCGACGAACTACACAGGATCAGGACCAGAATGATGCGTCACAGGATTGCCGCTACCCTAGCCCTCTCTCTCTTTGCGACACCTTTGGTGGCGCAGGCTTCGGATATTTCCACCCATGTTCTCGATCTGGCGCAGGGCGTGGGTGGGGCCGACATCCCGGCGACGCTGGAGCGCAAGGATGCGGCCGGCAACTGGACCCGCGTCGCCACGGCGCGCACCGATGGCAATGGCCGCATCCGCAGCTTTGGCGAAGGGATCGATACGCCGCCCGGCATCTATCGCATCAGTTTCGACATGACGGCCTATGCAGGATCGGCGGCGAAGCCATTTTTCCCGGAAATCAGCGTCACGTTCCGCGCCGACGAGGCAAAGGCCAATTATCATGTGCCGGTCGTCGTCAGCCCCTATGGCTATAGCAGCTATCGCGGCAATTGATTGGCCCAGACGAGGAAGGGGCGCCCCGATGATATCGGGACGCCCCTTTTTCCTTCAGCCTGCCGTTATCGGCTCAAGCCAAGCCGATCAGCCTTCGACCTTGGCATATTTGGGCGCGGCTTCGTTGAGGATCGCGAGGATCTTCTTGAGCGCGGTGGGTTCGTCGGTTTCTTCCATCGCGGCCAGTTCGCGGGCGAGACGGCTGGAGGCCGCTTCGAAGATCTGACGCTCGGAATAGCTTTGTTCGGGCTGGTCGTCGGCCCGGAACAGGTCGCGGGTCACTTCGGCGATCGACACCAGGTCGCCCGAATTGATCTTCGCTTCATATTCCTGCGCGCGGCGCGACCACATGGTGCGCTTGACCTTGGGCTTGCCCTTCAATGTTTCCATCGATTCTTCGAGCGTCTTGTTGGACGACAGCTTGCGCATGCCGACGCCTTCGGCCTTGTTGGTCGGTACGCGGAGCGTCATGCGCTCTTTTTCGAAACGGAGCACGTACAGCTCCAGATCCATGCCTGCAATCTGCTCTTTCTGCAGCTCGATTACACGGCCTACGCCATGCTTGGGATAAACGACATAATCACCAACGTCAAAGGACAGCGCTTTGGCAGCCATTTGCAACCTTTCCAATTCAACCGGGGAACGGGGCCGACGCAGGGCACATGCGATAGGGGTCACATGCAGGGAAGACCGCGACACCACCGTCAAGACATGAAGCTAATACTCCAGGGGCGAGCGCATATGCCCGTCCGTTGTGACGGCTTTTAGCAGATTCGTAACAAAATTACCACCCCCGGACATAAAGGGCGGGCGTGTGGCGCAAAATGGGACGGCGAAGGCGGCGGCGGCGCGCCCGTCAGCTACCCGTGCCGGGTTCCGGCGAGAAATACTGTTCCAGCTTGTTCTCGACGCCCTTCATGGCATCGGCGTCGGCCGGGGCATCGCCCTTGACCGTGATGTTGGGCCATTCGGCCGAATATTTGGTGTTCAGCTCCAGCCATTTTTCCAGGCCATTTTCGGTATCGGGCAGGATCGCTTCGGCCGGGCATTCAGGCTCGCACACGCCGCAGTCGATACATTCGCTCGGATTGATGACCAGCATATTCTCACCCTCGTAGAAACAATCCACGGGGCAGACCTCGACGCAATCCATATATTTGCAGCGGATGCAGTTGTCGGTCACGACATAGGTCATTGTCTGGTCACTCTTGGTTGGAAAAGCGCGGTCCTGCTATGCGCAGGCACGGCCAAGGTCAATGAGGATAATGTTGCCGGGGGTTTAGGCCCGGTTTCCTGCGGCCCGACTCGAAAGTTCACACCGTTGCAGGGTTGGATTGGGCGGACGGCGGGATAGGCGCGTGATGATGCGAATCCGGCGAAGTTCACACCGTTGCAGGCGTGCGTCGTGGGAGCGGGGTGGACGATGGGAAAGAGCGGTGCCGGGGGGAGGGTAACATGGGATTGGGATGTAGGACAGAGCGGTGGCAGGTTCCTGGTACAGGCGGAGTGAGGGTGTCCTGAGCCTTACACCATCGCGCCGCATCAATGCCGAGCCCCCTCATCCAACTCCGCCTCGGCGGGGAGAAGGGGGGTGCGTCGAGAGAGGGGCACCATGGCGGACGGCTGGCATGGTTAGAGGGGGATGCCCCTCAAACGGCGTCACCCCGGACTCGATCCGGGGTCTATTAGCCTCGCCCTCTCAGTGACGCCGAACTGTTGAGCCAATGGATGCCGGGTCAAGCCCGGCATGACGGCGAAGGGTGGATTGCCGTCAGTCCGATTTGGAAAGGCCCGCAACTAAATCTCGTTTGAACCGAATATACATCTCCAGCTTCTTCAATCGCCACCATCTACAAAACAACCCGGCCACAACGAACACTCCGCCTCCAAACCAAAGCGGGATGGCCATTTGTACTGCTTCGTCAGCAGTCAGTAAGTGACGAAAATAGGCTAATAAAATATACACAGGGGCGGCGACAAGGAAAAGGGCTGCCGCAAAAAAACATGAGCAATTCCCTTGCCCGCGTGGGAATTGCCGGATGCAGTGGCTTTCGCGTTTGAAGGGTCCAATATCGAGGGCGATCTTTCATGAACGACACTGTCTCATCGTAGGCTTCTGTCCGCAAGTGGTCGATTGCGGATGGCCCCCGCCCTTCACCCGCCGACCGTCAGTTCCTCATAACAGCCGCGCGCTTCGGTTGCGGGGCCGCGTCTGGTGGGGAGGTGGGTGATGCGGACGACGCGGACGGTGGTGCCGTGGGGGAAGGTGATGAGATCGTGCGCGCGCACGGGGGCGTGGGCGCGGTCGATGCGGCGGCCGTTGAGGCGGATATGGCCGTCCTCCGCCAGTTTCTGGGCGCTTGACCGGCTGGAGCAGAGCCGGACGAACCAGAGATATTTGTCGATGCGCAGCGTCGGCGCATGGCCGGGGGCTGCGCCCGGATCAGCCATTGCGACCAAGCAGCTCGGCCAATCCGGCAAAGGCGTTATTGGCGGGCGCGGGGCTGCCGCCGGTGGGGTTCGCGCGCGAGGGCGGGGGGGTGCCATCCTTGCCGCCGCGACGACCATGGGCGGGTTTGTCGCTGCGTGGCTTCTGCTCATTGTCTGGTCGGCCCGTGCGCGGACGGGCGTGCTGGGCGCGTTCGGGGCGGGGTTTCTGGCGGCCCTTGAAGACCCAGTTGGCGGCGCTGACGGGGGGCGCTTCTGCTGGTTCAGCTCCTTCGACAGCTTCCTCGGTCGCAACCGGAGTGGGCGCTTCGACGGGACGGAAGCCGGCGGCGCGCATCAGTTGCAGGAAAGCGGGTTCGAGCAGGCCGAGCGAGACGATCTGCGGGCTGACGGCGGTGAAGGCTTCGCCCTTGGCGATCGCCTCATGCGCGGCGCGGGCCATGCGTTCGGCCATGTCGATGCGCAGCATCTGGTCACCAAAGCCGCGAAAGCCAGCGATTCGCGCGCCCATCTGCGCAAATTTGTCGCCCGTGGGCAGCAGGGTGAGGCCGGGCAGCGGCAAGGGCAGGCAGGGCTTGCCGAGTCGCGCCGCCAGCAAGGCGGAGCGCCAGCGCGCCGCGCCGGGCTTGAGCAGGCCCGGATGATAGATGTCGAGCACGCCGATATCGATGCCCGCGCGGCGCAGCAGGTGGCGCTGGTCCTTGTCGAGATGACCAAGCGCGGCATCGAGATCGACCCGCGCCATCACGCCGCCGCCATCGGCAAGCTGCGCGAAGACCGCGCGCACCACGGCCGGGACGGCCGGATCGGCGGCGCTTTCGGCCATTTTTACCAGCGGTAACAGATGCTTCTGCTTCTGCGCGTCGAGCCAGGCGGCGAGGCGCGTGGCGACCTGTTTCTGCAGATCGGGGGCCAGTTCGAGTAAGGCGCGGTCGAGCCGGATTTCGGGCGTCAGCAGGGTCGGCCCCGCCAGCAGGGTCGCGACCGTCGCCTGTCCCCAAGCGATGCCCGGCATCTGTCCCGCTTCGTCCAGCAGGGCAAAATCCGCATCCGCCGCCGCAACCAATTCATCTGCCTTCACACGCAATACCTTTCCAAGGCGCCTTTCCGCCGCCGCCAACAGCATCTTCCTGTCCTGATGCCGCGTAGCGGGATCGACCGAGAAACGAAATCCGTCAAGTCGCCCGATCGATTCTCCATCGACGCACACGCTGCCGTCCGGTTCGACGGTGACCGGCAGGGTGCTGGCATTTTGGCCGAGATCGCGCAACAGGACGGTGGTGCGGCGGTCCACGAAACGCTGCGTCAGCGCGGCGTGGAGCGCATCGGACAGCTTTTCCTCCAGCGCGCGGGTGCGTTCGGCCATTTCGGCGGGATCGGCGAGCCAGTCGGCGCGGTGGGCGATGTAGGACCAGGTGCGGGCGGCGGCGATCCGGCCCGCGAGCGTGTCGATATCGCCCTGCACCGAATCGAGCCGGGCGATCGCCTGCGCGAACCAGTCGCGGGGGATGTGGCCATTGCCTTCGGACAGGAAGCGCCAGATGCGCGCGACGGCGCGGCCATGATGTTCGGTGCCGAGCTTCTGGAAATCGGGCAGGCTGCAGGCGGCCCAGAGCCGTTCGACCTGCCGCTGGCCACGCGCGCGGTCGATGACGAGGGGATCGTCGGCCAGCCGCTTGAGCACGGACAGGTCGACGGCCTGCGGCGCGGCGCGCAGTTCGGGGCGGTCGGGCCGCTCCTCCAGATCGGCGATAAGATGGTCGAGCCGGTCGGTGCGGGGCGTGCCGTCGCGCCAGAAAAGATGGTCCACCGGCGGGAAGCGATGCGCCTCGATCGCTTCGATCTCTTCGGGGGTAAAGGCAGCGTCGCTATCTTCGCCGCCCAGCGATCCGAATGTGCCATCCTTGTGATGCCGCCCGGCGCGCCCGGCGATCTGCGCCATTTCGCTGACGGTCAGGCGGCGGGTGCGGCGGCCATCGAACTTGCGCAGCGACGCGAAGGCGACATGGGCGACGTCGAGGTTCAGCCCCATGCCGATCGCGTCGGTGGCGACGAGATAATCGACCTCGCCATTGAGGAACATCTGCACTTGGGCATTGCGGGTGCGGGGAGAGAGCGCGCCCATCACCACGGCGGCACCACCCCGGAACCGCCGCAGCATTTCGGCGACGGCATAGACTTCCTCGGCCGAGAAGGCGACGATGGCGGAGCGTTTGGGCAGGCGCGAGAGCTTCTTCGCGCCCGCATAGGAGAGGGTGGAGAAGCGCGGGCGGCCGATGATCTCGACATCCTTGACCAGCGCCTTGACGGTGCGGGCGATGCTGGCGGAACCCAGGATCATGGTCTCTTCGCGCCCGCGCGCGCGGAGCAGCCGGTCGGTGAAGATATGGCCGCGTTCAGGGTCTGCGCCCAGTTGCGCTTCGTCCAGCGCGACGAAGGCATAATCGCCGGTGATCGGCATGGATTCGGCGGTGCAGAGGAAATAGCGGGCGTGGGGCGGGACGATCTTTTCCTCGCCGGTGATCAGCGCGACCTGCGCCGGGCCTTTGATCGCGACCACCCGGTCATAGACTTCGCGGGCGAGCAGGCGGAGGGGGAAGCCCATCATGCCGCTGCTGTGCCCGCACATCCGCTCGACCGCGAGATGGGTCTTGCCGGTATTGGTTGGCCCCAGGACGGCGGTGACGGGCGATCGGGCAAAGGCAACCATGATGGCCCTCTGTCGAGCATGGGCGGCGATGGAGCAAGGAGATTCGCGGGTTCCCTACCTTGGTGCATTCCTATCGGGTCCGTGGCACGGGTCGTCGCAGGCGGGTGCGTCATTGGTGCGTCTTAAATTGACTTTAACCCTGCCGCTTCACAAGGGTCTGGCCCGACGTATGGCGCGGGGGCCGTTGCGTCGCCAAGCAATGCTATCATGCCCCTGGGGGTCGCGGTTTGTTTCAGGATAGCCAGTTCGGATCGCAGCAGGGCGGCGCCACCATGTCGCTATGGCTGGCCGACTCGCTGCGTCAGCCTGCACCGGTCCCGCCGCGCGACTGGCGGATGCGGCTGCGCGAATGGGCGGACGAGGTGGAACTGGTCCCCGACCTTGCCCAGCGGATCGGCAGCCCGACCTGGTTCCGGGGCCTCGCCACCTGTTTCGGGCTGTGCGCGACGGCGCTGTATCTGTCGCCGGGTTTCAAGCCCATTCCGGGGTTGCCCGGCCGGACGATGGCCGAAGCGCAGTATGACGAAGTGCGCAGCCAGATGATCACGCCACTGGCACTGGGCGCGGACAGCGGGCGGCGGATGGGCGCGACCGATGCGGTGCAGCCATTGCGCCAGACGCCGGAGCGGCCGCAGATCGAACTCAACGCCCAGGTCGGCAGCAGCGACACGCTGGCGCGTGCCTTGTCGCGGGCGGGGGTCAGCAGCGGCGATGTGGCGACGATCAACGCGCTGGTCGGCGCGGATATCAGCGACGGGGTGAAGCCGGGCACGCGGCTCGACATCATATTGGGCCGCCGCGCGAGCCGCGACCGGCCCCGGCCGCTTGATCGGCTGGCGTTCCGCGCGCGGCTCGACCTGGCGCTGGAACTGGAGCGGGCGGGCGGGGTGCTGTCGGTGCGGCGCATCCCGATCCGCGTCGATAATACGCCGCTGCGCATTCAGGGCGTGGTGGGCGAGAGCATCTATCGCTCGGCGCGCGCCGCCGGTGCGCCGCCCAAGGCGGTGCAGGCCTTCCTGCGGGTGATTGCCGGGCAGGTCGATCTGGGCGGGATCGGCGCGGGGGATCGCTACGACATCGTGACTGAATATCGCCGCGCGGAAACGGGCGATATCGAGGTGGGCGAGTTGCTCTATGCCGGGTTGCAGCGCGCGCGCGGCAAATCGGTCGACATGCTCAAATGGACCAGCAATGGCCGCACCGAATGGTTCGAAGCGTCGGGCGTGGGCGAGCGGCGCGGTGTGCTGTCGGCCCCGGTCGCCGGGCGCATGTCGTCCAGCTATGGTATGCGGCGGCACCCGATTTTGGGCTATAGCCGGATGCATGCGGGCATCGATTTCGCGGCGCGCTATGGATCGCCCATCTATGCGGTCACGGATGGCGTGACCGCCTATGCCGGTCGGCATGGCGGGCATGGTAATTATGTGCGTATCCAGCATGGCGGCGGTATCGCGACGGGCTATGCGCATATGAGCCGCATCGCCGCCGCGCCGGGCCAGCGTGTGCGCCGGGGCCAAGTGATCGGCTATGTCGGCTCGACCGGCCTGTCGACCGGGCCGCATCTCCATTATGAACTCTATCGCGGTGGTGCGACGGTCAATCCGTTGTCGGTCAAGTTCACCACCACGGCGCAGCTGGCGGGCAATGATTTGCGGGCGTTCCGCGCGCAACTGGCGCGCTACAAGGGGCTGGCTGTGGGCCAGCGCCAGGCCTTTGCCGAAGTGCCATCGGCCGCGCCGGTCGCCAGCGGTAAATAAGCCGCTTCCCGCGCGGGTGTCGCTTGGGTAACGAGCGGGGATGATTGCTTCCGCTCCGGCTTCCGTCACCGCCATCCTGCTTGCGGGTGCGCGGCCCATTCCCGATCCGTTGGCGATTGCCGCAGGCGTGCCGGTCAAGCCGCTCGCGCCGGTCGCGGGCGAGCCGATGATCAATCGCCCCGCGCGCGCGTTGCTCGATCATCCTGCGATCGGGCAGGTGATCGTCCTGACCCAGCGGGCCGATGCCTTTGCCGCCGATCCGGCGACGGCGTGGTTGGGCGCGCATCCGCGCGTGCGGTTCGAGCGGGGCGGGGCGGGGATTGCTTCGTCGCTGCTGGCGTTGATGGAGGCGGGCGATCTGCCCTTTCCGCTGTTGCTGACGACGGCCGATCATGTGCTGCTCGATCGGGCGATGTTGGATCAGTTCATTGCCGAGGCGACGGGCGCGGATGTTGCGGTGGCTATGGTCGAACGGGTGACGCTGCTGGCGCGTTATCCGCAATCGCGGCGGACCTGGCTTAAATTCCGCGATGGCGGTTGGTCGGGCGCCAATATCTTCTGGTTCGGCAGCAACAAGGCGCGGCCGGTGATCGCTCTGTGGCAGGAGGTGGAGCAGGACCGCAAGAAGGGGTGGAAAATCCTGTCCGCCTTCGGGCCGCTGGCGTTGCTGGGCGCGCTGTTGCGGATTTCGACGCTGCGCGGTGGCATGGCGCGGGTCGGGCGGCGCTTTGGCCTGGTGGCGCGGCTGGTGGCGATGGCGCAGCCCGAAGCGTGCATCGATGCGGACAAGCAGGCGGATGTGGATCTGATCGAGGCGATATTGGCGGGGCGGTAGGCGCTATTCCTGGTTCCGTTCGTTTCGAGCGCAGTCGAGAAACCGGCGCGAGGGTTTCTCGACTGCGCTCGAAACGAACGGCGGGTGGTTGCTTACTTGTCGCTCGCCACGGCCCGGCGACTGGCCCAGCCCATCATCGCGAAACCGGCAAGGGCGGCGACGATGTTCGCGACCGCTGCGCCGATCGTGCCGTAGAGCGGCAGCAACGCCGCCTGCAGGCCGAGCAGCAGCAGGGTCGCGACGAAGGTGATGCGCAGCGACAGGCCCGCGCGATCGGTCGCCATCAGTAGCGGGCGGTAGCTGACGCCGATCAGTTCGATGCAGGCGGCGATGCCGAGCAGCAGCAGCAGCGGATATGCGGGCAGGAAGTCCGGCCCGGCGATGAAGCCCAGCAATGGGCGGCCGATGGTCGCGATGAGCGCGATGATGACCGCGCCCGCGATCAGCGCCAGCCGGTTGGTGCGGCGGAACAGGGCGCCGAGCGCTTCCTTGCCATGGCTGCTGCTGCGCGACAGTTCGACGAAGATGCTGCGCGACAGCAAGCTGCTGATCTTGGTCAGCGAATTGGCGAGCTGGTTGGCGAGGCGGTAGAGGCCAGCGCCCACGGGGCCGACGAACGCCCCGACGATCAGCACCGCGACCTGCTGGCCGATCGAGGTGAGGCTGGTCTGGAGGTTGGTGGCGGTCAGGAAGCCGACGATACCGGGATTTTCGCGACGCGCGTCGATCGCCCGTCCGGCGCGCCAATGGCCGATGCGGCCATGGCCGACACGCAACGCCAGTCCCCAATAGCTGAGCGCGCAGAGCAGTTCGGCAAAGGCCCAGGCGATGAGGAAGCCGGTAATGTCGGGCATCCACAGCAGCGCCGCGCCCGCGCCGATCATCCGGCCGACCGGGATCATGGTTTCGGCGAGCGCGGCGCTGTCGAACCGGTCGAACAGGCGCAACAGGCCGGTCGGGCTGGAGCGGATGGTGATCATCATCACCATGCAGAACAGCCAGACCTGCCAGGCCATATGCGGTCCGACCTCCAGCAGGTCAGCGAACAGGAGCAGGATCGCGGCCGCAATCAGCCCACCCGCGACCGCCGATGCCAGGTCGATGAGGATGCAGAAGCGCAGCACCCGGTTGAGCGCATCGCCATGGCCGGCGGTCAGATGCGGCTGGCCATAGCGCACGACGATCTGCCAGCTGTCGAACGACACCAGCGTCTTGATGACCTGCGCGGCGCTCAGCACCAGGGCGAAGCGGCCGAAATCGGCGACGCCGAGCGTGCGGGTGACGATGGCGAGATAGGCGATGCTGAGGATCGCGCCGACGCCCTTGCCACCCAGCAGCCAGCCGGTATTGGCCAGGATGCGCGAAAAGCCGTCGCCTGCCTGCCCCGATCCGCGTTTGACCTTCACGTCTGCCCTGGCCTTTCACCCGGATGCCGGTCATCCGGCGTGCGCCTGTCTAGGGGGTTCGGGCCGTCGTGCAAACCCCGCCTTTTTTTCGGCCAAATTGCGGTCTAAGGCCGCGCGCTATGACGATCAGCAAAGCCATCATTCTTTCCGCCGGGCAAGGCTCACGCCTGTTGCCGCTGACCCGCGACGTGCCCAAATGCATGATCGAATTTAACGGGCGTACTCTCATCAGCTGGCAGGTCGCCGCGCTGGTCGCCAATGGCGTGACCGACATCGTGGTGGTGACGGGCTTTCGCACCGAGCGGGTCGAGGATCATGCGCTGCAGCTCTATCGCGAGACGGGCGCGCGTATCCGCACCGTGTTCAATCCCTTCTTTCAGGTTGCCGATAACTTGGGCACCTGCTGGATCGTGCGGGAAGAGATGGACCGCGACTTCATCATCCTGAATGGCGATACCATCGTGTCGGACGAGATCGTCGCCAAGCTGATCGCCGGGGCGACCGACGCGATCACCGTCACCGTCGATGTGAAGCCCGATGGAGACTATGACGACGATGACATGAAGGTGAACCGCGACGAGAGCGGCCGCCTGCACCATATCGGCAAGCGCTTGCTGCCGCCCGACACCAATGCCGAATCGATCGGCATGTTGGCGTTCACCGGCGAAGGCCCGGCGATCTTCCGCAACCAGATCAACCAGATGATGCGGACGCCCGAAGGGGTGGAACGCTGGTATCTGCGCGCGATCGACATCATCGCCAAGGGCAACCGGGTGGGCACCGTGTCGATCGACGGTCTGCCGTGGCAGGAGGTCGATTTTCCGCAGGACGTGGAAGCGGCGGCGGCGCTGACGGCGCGGTGGGTCGATGAGGGGCGCTATCGGCGATAGGGGAGTGGGGGGTGAACGTCATGCTTTTCAGGCGGATTGTAGGACAGAGGCATTTTCTGTCTCGATAGGGTGACACCTCTCCATCTGATCATAAGCCATGATGACTCTGGATCGGTTATATAACATCCGTTCGTGCTGAGTAGAGACTGAGCTTGTCGAAGGCTCGTATCGAAGCATCATACGCAGCGCCTGATCCTTCGATACGCCATTTCGACTTCGCTCAATGGCTACTCAGGACGAACGGGTCCTATGATGCCATAGTTCAGCCCTGCTTCCGACCCTTGCAAGGGAATGACATGAAAAAGGCCTCCGTTTTGCGGAGGCCTTTTTCATTTGCGCGAGCGGGCAGCGATCACATGTGGATCGGTTTGCCGGTGACCGCCATGGCGGCTTCCTTGATCGCTTCGCTGTGCGTGGGGTGAGCGTGGCAGGTGTAGGCGATGTCTTCGCTCGATGCGCCAAACTCCATCGCCTGTGCCGCCTGCGCGATCATCGTGCCGGCGGGGGTGGCGATGATCCAGACGCCCAGCACCTTGTCGGTGTCGGCGTCGGCGATGATCTTCACGAAGCCTTCGGGTTCGTGGTTGGTCTTGGCGCGGCTGTTGGCCATCATCGGGAATTTGCCGACCTTGATCGCGCCCTTTTCCTTGGCGGCTTCCTCGGTCAGGCCGACGCCCGCGATTTCCGGCTTGGTGTAGACGACCGAGGGGATCAGGTCGTGGTTCACGATGCCGGTCAGACCCGCGATATTTTCCGCAACCGCAATGCCTTCATCTTCGGCCTTGTGCGCCAGCATCGGACCGGGGATGACATCGCCAATCGCCCAGACGCCGGGAACCTTCGTGCCGAACTCATGATCGGTTTCGATCTGGCCGCGCGCATTCAGTTCCAGCCCGATCTTGTCGAGGCCAAGGCCGTTGGTGTTGGGACGACGGCCGATCGATACCAGCACGACATCGGCTTCGATGGTTTCAGCATCGCCACCGGCGGCGGGTTCGACGGTCAGGGTCACGCCCTTGTCATGCGCCTTCGCGCCGGTGACCTTCGTGCCGAGCTTATAGTCGAAGCCCTGCTTCTTGAAGATCTTGTTGGCTTCCTTGCGGACTTCACCGTCCATGCCGGGCAGGATCTGGTCGAGATATTCGACGACGGTGACCTTGGCGCCCAGGCGACGCCATACGCTGCCCATTTCCAGGCCGATGACACCGCCGCCGACGACCACTAGATGGCCCGGCACCTTGTCCAGCACCAGCGCGCCGGTCGAATCGACGATCTTGCCGCCGTCATTGTCGACTTCGACACCGGGAAGTGGCGTGACCGACGAGCCGGTGGCGATGACGATATTCTTGGCCGTTACCTTTTCGCCGTTGATCTCGACGGTGTTCGCGCCGGTGAAGCTGGCCAGGCCCTTGAGCCAGGTCACCTTGTTCTTCTTGAACAGAAATTCGATGCCGCCGGTCAGGCCCTCGACCGCATCGGCGCGCTGGCCCTGCATGGTGGTCAGGTCGAGGCTCATCTTGTCGATCTTGACGCCGAGCTTGGCGAGCGTGCCATTGGCCGCTTCGTCATAAAGTTCGGAGGCGTGCAGCATCGCCTTGGACGGGATGCAGCCGACATTGAGGCAGGTGCCGCCCAGCGTATCGCGGCTTTCGGCGCAGGCGGTCTTGAGACCCAACTGCGCGGCGCGGATCGCGGCGACATAACCGCCGGGGCCGGACCCGATCACCAGAACGTCATAGTCGAAATCGGACATGTGTCACCTTCCTCTTAGTGCTCCTGCGCACGCAGGAGCCCAGGGCGTCGTCAGAAAAGCGTCTCGAACAAATCGCGCCATTGCGGATTTTCCCGTTCGATCAACTCCATCTTCCAGGCGCGTTTCCATCTTTTGATCTGCACTTCGCGAAGCCTCGCTTCCTGCAGATCGTCATAAGCAGCGAACCATACCAACATGGTGCAGCCATGCTGTTTCGTAAAGCCATCCACCAGCTTCTTGCGATGTTGATATGCCCTGCTGGCCAAGTCGCTCGTAACGCCCACATAGAGCGTTCCGTTGCGCCTGTTGGCCATCAGGTAGACATATCCGGCTTTCGTTGCACGTCTCCGCCCTGGGCTCCTGCTTTCGCAGGAGCACTGTTGGCTTAGTTTACAGGTCGATCAGCAGGCGGGTCGGGTCTTCGATCGCGTTCTTGACCGCGACGAGGAAGGTCACCGCTTCGCGACCATCGACCATGCGATGATCATAGCTGAGCGCCAGATACATCATCGGACGGATAACGATCTGACCGTCGCGAACGACCGGGCGGTCCTCGATCCGGTGGAGGCCCAGAACGCCCGACTGGGGCGGGTTGATGATCGGGCTGGACAGCAGCGAGCCGAACACGCCGCCATTGGAGATGGTGAAGGTGCCGCCCTTCATATCTTCCATGGTCAGCTTGCCTTCCTTGGCCTTCTTGCCAAAGCCGCCGATGGTCTTTTCGATCTCGGCCACGCTGAGCGATTCGGCGTTGCGGATGACCGGAACGACGAGGCCGGTGGGCGCCGACACCGCGACCGAGATGTCGCAGAAATTATTGTAGACGATCTCGTCGCCTTCAATCTGCGCATTGACGCCCGGAATGTCGCGGAGCGCCATGCAGACCGCCTTCGTGAAGAAGCCCATGAAGCCCAGACGGACGCCATGCTTCTTTTCGAACAAGTCCTTATATTTGGCGCGGGCCTCGATGATGTTGGTCATGTCCACGTCGTTATACGTGGTCAGCATCGCTGCGGTATTCTGCGCTTCCTTCAACCGCTTGGCGACGGTCTGGCGCAGGCGGGTCATCTTCACCCGCTCCTGCGCGCGGGTGGGGCCAGCGGCAGGGGCGTCGGCGGCTGGGGCCGAGGCAGGCGCGGACGCGGCGGCCTTGGCAGTGCCAGCGGCGACGGCGGCGGTGACGTCGTCCTTGGTCAGGCGGCCGTCCTTGCCGGTGCCCTTGATCTTGGACGGGTCAAGGCCATGCTCCAGCACCAGGCGGCGCACGGCGGGGGAGAGCGTCAGATTGCCGCCTTCCTCCTCGTCCGACGCCGTTGGCGCAGGGGCCGATGCGGCAGGCGCAGGCGCAGCGGCCTCCGCCTTGGCAGCGGGAGCAGGCGACGCAGCAGCGGCGGCCGCGCCCTCGTTGACCATCGCCAGCAGCGCGCCGACATTCACGGTATCGCCTTCCTTGGCGATGATATCGCCCAGCGTGCCGGCGACCGGCGAGGGCACGTCGACCGCGACCTTGTCGGTTTCCAGGCTGACGATGGGTTCGTCGAGCGCGACGGCTTCACCGGGCTTTTTGAGCCACTGGCCCACGGTTGCTTCGGTAACGGATTCGCCCAGGGTAGGGACTTTGACTTCGGTAGCCATGAGCTTGTTCAGCCTTTCTTCTGGCGTCGGATTTCTTCACGGACGCTGTGACCCAGCGCATCGGCGACGAGGGCGCCCTGTTCGGCGACATGGCGTTTGGCGAGACCCGTTGCGGGCGACGCCGATGCCTTGCGACCGGCATAGCGGGCGCGCATCGGTGCCTTGCCGACGTCCGCCAGAGCTTCCTCGATATAGGGCTCCACATGGAACCACGCACCATTATTGCGTGGCTCTTCCTGGCACCAGATCACTTCTTCCAGCTTTGGCATACGCTCCATGCGGATGGCGAGTGCTTCGGTGGGGAAGGGATAAAGTTGTTCGATGCGGACGATCTGGGTGTTCTTGTCCCCGGCCGCATCGCGCGCTTCCATCAGGTCGTAGGCGACTTTGCCCGAACACAGCACCAGCCGCTTCGTTTCCGCATCGGGTGCCGGATTCATGTCCGACAGGATGCGCATGAAGTGGGTGTCGCCCTGGAAATCCTCGGCCTTGCTCACCGCCAGCTTGTGCCGCAGCAGCGACTTGGGCGTCATGATGATCAATGGTTTGCGGAAGGGACGCAGCATCTGACGGCGCAGGACGTGGAAATAATTGGCCGGGGTCGTGATGTTGGCGACCTGGATATTCCCTTCGGCGCAGAGCTGAAGGAAGCGTTCCAGACGCGCCGAACTATGTTCCGGTCCCTGTCCTTCATAGCCGTGCGGCAACAGGCAGACGAGGCCGTTGGCGCGCAGCCACTTGCTTTCCGACGAGGCGATATACTGGTCGAAGATGATCTGCGCACCATTGGCGAAATCGCCGAACTGCGCTTCCCACAGGACCAAGCTCTTGGGGTCGGCCAGGGCATAGCCATATTCGAAGCCAAGGACGCCATATTCGGACAAGGGGCTATCCAGCACCTCGAACCGGCCATGACGGACGGTGGAGAGCGGGATATATTTCTTTTCCGTATTCTGATCGACCCAGACCGAGTGACGCTGGCTGAACGTGCCGCGCCCTGAGTCCTGGCCCGACAGGCGCACGCCATAGCCTTCCGACAGGAGCGAGCCGAAGGCCAGCGCCTCGCCGGTTGCCCAATCGAAATTCGCGCCGGTCTTGAACATCTCCGCCTTGACATCCAGCACGCGCTGGAGCGTCTTGTGGACGGCATGGCCTTCGGGAACGGTGGTCAGCGTCTTGCCCAGGCTTTCCATCAGCTTAGGCGCGATGGCGGATTCGACGCTGCGGCGTGTGGTTTCCGCGTCGGCGGGCTTGTGCAGGCCCGACCAGCGACCGGCGAACCAGTCGGCCTTGTTGGCCTTGTAGCTTTTGGACGCTTCGAACTCGTCTTCCAGATGGGTCACGAACTCGTTGGTCGCGCTGGCCACGAAATCGTCGCCGATCACGCCCTGTTCCTTGAGGCGCGTGGCATAGACGTCGCTGACCGGCGGATGCTGGCGGATCTTCGCATACATCAGCGGCTGGGTGAACGAAGGCTCGTCGCCTTCATTATGGCCAAAGCGCCGATAGCACCACATGTCGATCACGATGTCGCGGTGGAAGGTCTGGCGATATTCGACCGCCAGTTTGCACGCGAAGGTCACCGCTTCGGGGTCGTCGCCATTGACGTGCAGGATCGGGGCCTGAACGCCCTTCGCCACGTCGGACGGGTAGGGCGAGCCGCGCGAGAATTGCGGGCTGGTGGTGAAGCCGACCTGGTTGTTGACGATGAAGTGGATGCAGCCGCCGGTATTGTAGCCCGACACGCCGGAGAAGCCGAGGCATTCCCATACGATACCCTGACCCGCAAAAGCGGCGTCGCCATGGATCAGCACGGGCAGAACCTGCTCATGCTTGTCGAGGTCGTCGCGGAAGGTCTGCTGCGCGCGCACCTTGCCCAATACGACCGGATCGACGGTTTCGAGATGCGAGGGGTTGGGCACCAGCGACATATGGACCTTGATCCCGTCGAACTCGCGATCGGTGGAGGTGCCCAGATGATATTTCACGTCGCCCGAACCGCCGACATCTTCGGGGTTGGCGGTGCCGCCGGAAAATTCGTGGAAGATGACGCGGAAGCCCTTGGCCATCACATTGGCAAGGACGTTCAAACGGCCGCGATGGGCCATGCCATAGACGATTTCGCGCACGCCCGACTGGCCGCCATATTTGATGACGGCTTCGAGCGCGGGGATCATGGATTCGCCGCCGTCGAGGCCAAAGCGCTTAGTGCCGACATATTTGCGGCCCAGGAACTTCTCATATTGCTCGCCCTGGATGACCTTGGCCAGGATCGCCTTCTTGCCTTCCGGCGTGAAGATGATTTCCTTGTCCTTGCCTTCCATCCGGTCCTGCAGGAAGCGGCGCTCCTCCACATCGGCGATGTGCATATATTCGAGGCCGACATTGCCGCAATAATTGGCGCGCAGGATGGCGACGATCTCGCTGACGCTGGCAAATTGCAGGCCGAGCGTGCCGCCGAGATAGATTTTCCGGTTAAGGTCGGTCAGGCCGTGAAATTCCGGCGTCAGGTCGGCCGGCAGATCGCGATGGGTCAGCCCCAGCGGATCGAGATTGGCGGCCAAATGACCGCGCACGCGATAGGTGCGGATCAGCATCATCGCGCGGATGGAATCTTCGGCGGCCTGCGCTATGTCCGCATCCGACACCGCCTTGCCCGCAGCCTTGGCGGCGGCCTTGACCGCGACCTGCATCTGCGTGGGGTCAAGCGCCCCGGTGAGGTCGTCAGTGTCCGACAACGGCCAATTCGGGCGTGCCCAGCTGGGGCCTTGCTCGATCTCGAAATCCTGGTTTTCGTAACCCATAATATCTTGTCCGATCCGTGCCGCGTGCAGTCGCGGTGCGGGAAGTGAGCGGCCAGGGTGCAGCCCGGCCGCCTCTATATATAGTCGCTTTTTAGCCGTTCAGCACTTCGAGCAAGGTCGTGCCGAGTTCCGAGGGGCTGGCGGCGACCTTGATCCCGGCGGCTTCCATCGCCGCGATCTTGCTTTCCGCGTCGCCCTTGCCGCCCGACACGATCGCGCCGGCATGGCCCATGCGACGGCCCGGAGGGGCGGTGCGGCCCGCGATGAAGCCGGCCATCGGCTTCTTGCGTCCACGCTTGGCCTCATCCATCAGGAACTGGGCGGCCTGTTCTTCCGCGTCGCCGCCGATTTCACCGATCATGATGATCGATTCGGTCGCGTCGTCGGCCAGGAACAGTTCCAGCACGTCGATGAAGTTGGTGCCGTTGACCGGATCGCCGCCGATGCCGACAGCCGTGGTCTGGCCCAGGCCCGCGTTCGAGGTCTGGAACACGGCTTCATAGGTCAGCGTGCCGGAGCGCGAGACGACGCCGACGCTGCCCTTCTTGAAGATGCTGCCGGGCATGATGCCGATCTTGCACTCGTCGGGGGTCAGGACGCCGGGGCAGTTGGGGCCGATGAGGCGCGACTTGCTGCCCGACAGGGCGCGCTTGACGCGCACCATGTCGAGGACGGGGATGCCTTCGGTGATGCAGATGATCAGCGGGATTTCCGCGTCGATCGCTTCCAGGATCGAGTCGGCGGCAAATGGTGGCGGCACATAGACCACCGAGGCATCGGCGCCGGTCTTGGTCTTGGCTTCCAGCACGGTGTCGAACATGGGCAGGCCGATATGGGTCTGGCCCCCTTTGCCCGGCGTGACGCCGGCCACCATCTGCGTGCCATAGGCAAGCGCCTGTTCGGTATGGAAAGTGCCGGTGGCACCGGTCATCCCTTGCGTGATGACCTTGGTATTCTTGTTGACGAGAATCGACATTTGTCTTGGCGTCCTTTCGGTTGCCCGGTGCAGGTCGGGTCTATGAACTCGCTAGTTGCGAGAATGGCGTTTATTCGGGAACGTAGTGGTCGTTACTATTCAAGTTAGTAGGTCCGATCCGACCCGGAAAGTATTTTCCGGCGTCCACACGCAGATGCCCTTCTTTTACTAGCCAAGCTAAATCCTTGCGTAGATCAGATGCTCGATCACCAGAGCCAAATATCGCCATTGCCAATTGCACCAAATCAATAGGTGCCCTGTATCGGACGATAACTTCGATGGCCTGAGCAACCGTGGGCTTGGGAAATACCATCGAAATCACTCAGGCCAGGCTGGGATCGATCGCTTTGCAAGCGTCGAGCAGTTCCTTGACCGCGTCGACCGACACCTGGAGGTTGCCCTTGGCTTCTTCGTTCAGCTCGATCTCGATGACCTGCTCGACGCCGTCCTTGCCGATGATCACGGGCACGCCGACATAGAGATTGTCGACGCCATATTGGCCGGTGAGGTTGGCGGCGCAGGGCAGCAGGCGCTTCTTGTCGCCCAGATAGGCTTCAGCCATGGCGATCGCGCTGGTGGCGGGCGCATAGAAGGCCGAGCCGGTCTTGAGCAGGCCGACGATTTCGCCGCCACCCGAACGGGTGCGCTGCACGATGGCGTCGATGCGCTCCTGCGTCGAGCGACCCTGCTTGATGAGGTCGGGGACGGGGATGCCAGCGACCGTCGAATATTCGATGACGGGGACCATCGTGTCGCCATGTCCACCCAGCACGAAGCTGGTGACGTCCTTGGCCGACACCTGGAATTCCTCGGCGAGGAAGTGGTTGAAGCGCGAGCTGTCGAGGACGCCCGCCATGCCGACGACCTTATTGTGGGGGAGGCCGGAAAATTCGCGCAGCGCCCACACCATCGCGTCGAGCGGGTTGGTGATGCAGATGACGAAGGCGTCGGGCGCGTTGGCGGCGATGCCTTCGCCCACGGCCTTCATGACCTTGAGATTGATGCCGAGCAGATCGTCGCGGCTCATGCCCGGCTTGCGGGCGACGCCGGCGGTGACGATGATGACGTCCGCGCCTGCAATGTCGGCATAATCGTTGGAGCCGGTGATCTTGGCATCGAAGCCTTCGACCGCGCCGCACTGCGACAGGTCGAGCGCCTTGCCCTGGGGGATGCCTTCGACGACGTCGAACAGGACGATGTCGCCCAGGCCCTTCAGAGCGGCGAGATGCGCCAGCGTGCCACCAATATTGCCAGCGCCGATGAGCGCGATCTTCTTACGGGCCATATATCTGTCATCCTCCAAGTCTTGACTACTGGAATTGATGCCTCGCCTACGCCCTTCGACCGGGGGTTTCAACCTGTCAAAGGTGGGAAGTCGGATTTATCTTTGCAATTCATTCGCAGTTGCATTAAAGGCGATTCACACGCTGTCGCTCCCGGCTCCTACCCTGGCCGGTGAGCCTTCCCTGCAGCGCTACCCTGCCGGATGCCTTCCCGACGGAAGGCATCCGGTCTATTTTTCGCAGGATATGGACAAGAAGATTGCGCCGTGATGACGGCGGTGCGCGCTATAACGTGCTGCAACAGGCAGTTACCCATAGGTCTTTATGTCATCCCCGCGAAGGCGGGGATCCATCTCCGAACCTAAACCCAAGACGATAAGGTGGGAGATGGGTTCCCGCCTTCGCGGGAATGACGGTGATTGGTAAGCGATGCGCATTTCGCAACGACCCCCTGCCAGGGGAGGATGCTATTTGGGGCCGTGGCCGAGCGCGAGATAATCATCCGACTGCATTTCCATCAGGCGCGAGACGGTGCGTTCGAATTCGAATGCGCCATCGCCTTGTGGATAGAGCTGCGCCGGTTCCGCATCGGCCGAGGCCAGCAATTTGACCTTATATTCGTAGAGCGAGTCGATCAGCGTGACGAAGCGGGCGGCCTCGTTGCGGTTTTCCGGGCCAAGCACCGGAATGCCGACGATGATGACTGTATGATATTTGCGCGCGATCGCCAGATAGTCGGGCGCACCGCGGGCTTCGGCGCACAGGCGCTTGAACGAGAAGACCGCGACGCCCTTGAGGCTTTTGGGCACATGCAGGGTGCGGCCGCCCTGGACCGGTATGTCTTCGGACGGGACATGGGCACGATCGGACGGCGGATAGTCGGTCAGGCGGAAAAAGGCAGTGCTGAGCGCGGCGGTCGCTTCGTCGCCATTGGGGCAATGCCACAGCGTCGCATCGCCGAGCCGGTCGCGGCGATAGTCGGTCGGGCCGTTCAATGTCTGCACATCGAGCCGATCCTTGATCAGGTCGATGAAGGGTAGGAACAACTGGCGGTTGAGGCCGTCCTTGTAGAGATCGTCGGGCACGCGGTTCGACGTGGTGACGATCGTCACCCGCTTTTCGAGCAATCCCGTGAACAGCCGCGACATGATCGCGGCGTCCGCCATATTATTGACCACCATCTCGTCGAAGCATAGCAGCCGGGCATTCTCGGCCAGCGCCTCGACCACCGGGGGGATGGGGTCGCCGGTTTCGGATTTGCGCACTTCGGCCAAGCGGGCGTGGACGTCGAGCATGAATTCGTGGAAATGGGCACGCGCCTTGCGCGGGATTTTCACCGTGTCGAAGAACAGGTCCATCAACATGGATTTGCCGCGCCCGACGCCGCCCCACATATAGAGGCCGCGCGGCGGTTCGGGGGCCTTGCGGAGCAGCCGCCACAGGGTCGAGCCGCGTTCGGGCGCGGCTTCCAACTGCTGTTGCAGGGTGTCGAGCCGGACGGCAGCGGCGCGCTGATCGGGATCGGCGCGCAATTCTCCGGCAGCGATCAACGCTTCGTAGCGAGCAAGGACACCGGTCATTTGGCGGGCGGCGCCTTGCGGATGGTGGCGGTGGAGGCGGCGACGGGTTCGCCATCCTGCGTCATCAGCATCCGCAGGAACAATAGGCGGCCGGTTTCACGCAACAGGTCGACCTGCGCCAGCAGCAGCGGGCCGACGCGCCCGGCACCCAGATATTGCATCGACAGGTCGATGGTCACGCCATGAATCTGATCCTTATGCCCCATCGCCCAGAGCGCGCCGAAATAGGCATGGTCGGCAAAGGCGGCGAGGAAGCCGCCATGCAGCGTATCGAGCCGGTTGCGATGGCTGGAGCGGGTTTCCAGCGCGACTTCCGCCCGGCCGGGCGAGAGTTCGCGCATATAGCCACGGCCGATCGCCTGCAAAAACGTATCGGGGTGCGGGTCGGACCATGCGATCCAGCCCGCCCATTGCCCGTCCGTCAGTGGCTGACCCCCGGCGACACCATCACTGTTCAAGATCAAAGCTGCCGTTCGACCATCATCTTCTTGGTCTCGGCGATCGCCTTGGCCGGCGACAGACCCTTGGGGCAGACATTGGCGCAGTTCATGATCGTGTGGCAGCGATAGAGGCGGAAGGGATCTTCCAGCTCGTCGAGGCGGTCCCCGGTATATTCGTCGCGGCTGTCGGCCAGCCAGCGATAGGCCTGGAGCAGGATGGCCGGACCCAAGAACTTGTCGCTGTTCCACCAATAGGATGGGCAGCTGGTCGAGCAGCAGGCGCACAGGATGCACTCGTAGAGGCCGTCGAGCTTTTCACGGTCGGCGGGCGACTGGAGCCGCTCCTTGCCCGATGGCGGGGGCGACACGGTCTTCAGCCAAGGCTGGATCGAGTTGTATTGCGCGTAGAAATGGGTGAAATCAGGCACCAGATCCTTGATCACGTCCATGTGCGGCAGCGGCGTGATCTTCACGTCCTTGCCCGAACATTCGTCGATCGCGGTGGTGCAGGCCAGGCCGTTCTTGCCGTTCATGTTCATCGAACAGGAACCGCAAATGCCTTCGCGGCAAGAGCGGCGGAAGGTCAGCGTGGTGTCATATTCATTCTTGATCTTGATGAGCGCGTCCAGAACCATCGGCCCGCACTGGTCGAGATCGACCTCGAACGTGTCGTAACGCGGGTTTTGCCCGGAGTCGGGATCATAGCGATAGACTTTGAAGCTGCGCACATTGGTTGCGCCTGCGGGTGCGGGGTGGGTCACACCCTTACCGCTGATCTTGCTGTTCTTGGGCAACGCAAATTCGGCCATCGCTCGTCGAGCCTCTTTCAGAGTGTCGTTCGGTTGCGGCCCGCATACCAAAATATGGGCAAAGGTCCAGCACCTACAAAAGGGAATGCGACGCGCGCCCTTGCAAAAGCCCCTATATCGCCGCTAGGCCTCCAGCCCGTCTGGAGTGGCTTTCGCGCATGGACATCGCCTTCCTCGCCATTGCCGAAGCGCAGCAGCTTTATCATTGGCTGCCTGCCGCGCTGGAACTGGCGCGGCGTCCTGGGGTGCGGGTGCATGTGCTGTCGCCATCGGACGCGATACTGGATCTGGTGGCGGGGTACGACACAGACCGGCGGTTGCGGCCGGTACGGCTGAGGCGTTTTTCGGCCCAAGCCGACTCGCTGTTCCGCCAGCCTTCGCGAATCCTCACCCTGCTTGGCAATTACCGCACGATCGCGGCCTTTCCGCTGTTGGTGACGACGGAGATTTCCACCGCCTGGTTGCGGCGGGTGCCGGGTTTCAAGTCCCGGCTGGTGCTGATCAAACATGGCGCGGGCGACCGGGAGGGGGGCTATAAGAAGCGCCATGCCGATTTCGACCTGACGCTGGTGGCGGGCGAAAAGGATCGTCGCCGGATGATCGAACGGGGGTTGTGCGCGGCGAATAAAGTCGTGGTCGGGGGCTATGCCAAGTTCGAGTTGAAGGCAGCGCGGCAGCGTTTCTTCGCTGACGACAAGCCGGTGCTGCTCTATAATCCGCATTTCGACCCTGATCTGTCTTCCTGGGTGCGGCATGGCCCGGCGATGCTGGCGGCGCTGGAGTCGTTCAACGGGTGGAATGTCATCATCGCGCCGCATACCAAGCTGGCGCAGGCGGTGGCGCCGATCGTCAGCGCCGCGCCGCACATCCGCGTCGACATGGGCAGCCGGCATGCGATCGACATGAGCTATACGATGAGCGCCGACGTCTATCTGGGCGATGTATCGAGCCAGGTGTATGAGTTTCTGATCCAGCCGCGGCCGTGCATCTTCCTCAATCTCGACCGGCGCGATGCCAGTGGTGAGGCCTTTGCGCATTGGCGGTTGGGGCAGGTGATCGAGACGCCGGAGGCGCTGGCCGATGCCCTGGCGCGGGCGCAGGACTTGCAACCCGGCTTCGTTGCTGCGCAGGAAGCGGCCATGGAGCAATCCATCGACCTGTCGCCGATTCCCGCGTCGCGGCGGCAGGCCGACATCATAATGACCTTCGCGAAAGCGCCTGCATGACTGAGACGATGACCACTGCCCTTGGCCCCATTCGCATGCTGGGGAAGAATACCACGCCGATCTGGGGCATGACCAATGCCGAACGGAACCGCCGGATGGCGGAAAGCGCGGCAAAGAATGGCAGCGCGCTGGCACCGGGGCATGAACTGGTCTTCAACCTGACCTATGCATTCGATCCGTTGCTGCTGCGGCTGGTGCTGGAGACGCCGGGGACGGTCTTTGCCTGGGGTGGCGTGCCGGTCGTGGGGCAGGTGCCGCAGGGACATGATCCGATGCAGGCAGCGGTGATCGACCTGTCGGACGGGCGCAAACTCTATAACCGGCAGTTGCGCAAGCTGGAGCAGCCGATGGTGCGCGAGCTGACCCCCGCGACCCGGCGCGCGATCGAGCGGCACAGCTATTTCGGCGCCTATAAGGGCGTGACGGACGTGCTGACCAAATATCTGTGGCCCGAATTGGCGCTGATACTGACGCGGATCGCGGCGCAGCTCAAGATGACGCCCAATATGGTGTCGGTGATCGGGGTGACGCTGTGCCTGATCGCGACCTTCCTGTTTTCAGAAGGGATGTACTGGACCGGCTTCCTGTGCGGTTTCATCTTCATGGTGCTGGATACGGTGGACGGGAAGCTGGCGCGCTGCACCATCACCTCGTCCAAATGGGGCAATGTGATCGACCATGGCGTCGATCTGGTTCACCCGCCCTTCTGGTGGTATTTTTGGGGAACGGGGTTGGCCGCCTGGGGCCTGTCGCTGACGGGGCAGGCGTTCATCCTGGTGATGGCGGCGGTGGTCGTCGGCTATGTGCTGCAACGCTTGATTGAGGGCGCGTTCCTCAAGGATTTCGGCATGGACATCCATGTCTGGAGGCGGTTCGACAGCCAGTTCCGGCTGGTGACGGCGCGGCGCAACCCGAATATGGTGATCCTGTTCGTGGCGCTGCTGGTCGGGCGGCCAGACATCGGGCTGGTGGCGCTGGCCTGGTGGACGGTGATTTCGCTGGTCGTGCATGCGGTGCGGCTGGCGCAGGCCTATAGCGTGAAGCGGTCGGGACGGCCGATCGTCAGCTGGATGGATGAGGCGGCAGCGTGAACGAGACGATAGTGAAGTTCGGCTGGCCCGCCAGCCTGATCGCGGAGTTTGCGCATTGGGTGGTGCTGCTGCGCCCGGCGCAGCCGACGCTGGGGTCGCTGGTGCTGGCGGCCAAGAGCGATGCGACGGCGTTCGGGGATTTGCCAGCCGAAGCCCATGCCGAACTCAAGACCGTGACCGGGGCGATCGAAGCGGCATTGCGGGCGGCGGTCGGCTATCAGAAGATCAACTATCTGATGCTGATGATGGTCGATCCGCATGTCCATTTCCATGTCCTGCCGCGCTATGAGGGCGAGCGCAGCGGTGGCGGGCTGACGGTGCGCGATGCGGGCTGGCCGGGGCAGCCGGATTTGGGTGCGGCGGTTGCGTCCGATGCGGGGGTCCGCGATTGGGTCGCATCCTATTTCGAGGCTGCGCAGCCCTAAGGCCTCAGCCGCCGAAATCGGGTTTCCGTTTGGCGCGGAAAGCGGACACACCTTCGGCGAAATCGGGCAGGGTGAAGGCGTCGCGGAACAGCGCGAGCGTCCTGTCGTCATCGTCTGCCTGACCATCCAGGATGCGGCGGATGATCGTCTTGGACGATCGCACGCTATGCTGGGCATTGGCGGCGATGGTGCGGGCAAGGGCGTCAGCCTCCGCCAGCGGATCGGCGGCGATCTGGTCTATGAGGCCGATCGCGAGCGCGGTATCGGCATCGTGGAGCGCGCCGGTGAAGAGGATGCGCTTGGCGCGGGCAGGGCCGACGAGATCGACCAGCAATTTGGTGTCGAACAGCGAATAGACGATGCCGAGCTTGGCGGGCGTGATGCCCAGCCGCGCGGTGGGCGCGGCGATGCGCAGGTCGCAGGCGATGGCGAGGCCGCAGCCGCCGCCGACGCAATCGCCATCAATCGCGGCGATGACCGGCTTGTCGGCATGGGCGAGCGCATATTGGGTATTACGGATCGCTGTCTGGTTCGTGACGCGCCAGTCGGGACCACCGGAACAAGTCGCAAATTCATCGATATCCGCCCCGGCGCAGAACAGGCCGGGCGTGGCTGAGGCGAGGATCAGCACGCGGATGGCATCATCGGCTATGGCGTCATGGACGAGGAGTGGTAGTGTTTCCCACATATCCTGCGTCATGGCGTTGCGCCGGGCCGGGCGGTCGATCAGCAGCCGGGCGACCGGGCCGTCGCGCTCCAGCCGCAGGGTCATTGCGGCCAGCCTTGCAGCAGGGGCAGCAATTCGTCGAAATGATGGATGATGGCGTCGGCCCGCAACTCTTCGACCGGGCCGTCGAGGAAGCCGAAGCTGACCGCGACGCTGGCGATGCCCGCATGGCGCGCGCCCGCTATGTCGTTGATCGTGTCGCCGACGAAGATCGTGCGCCCGCCGCCCGCCCGCTCGATCATGGCGTGGATCGGTGCGGGATCGGGCTTGCCGACGCCGACCGTATCGCCGCCGATGATGCTGGCGAAGCGGTGCGACAGGCCGAGCTGATCCATCAGGGGCAGGGCGAAACGTTCCGCCTTGTTGGTGCAGATGGCGAGCGTGACGCCCGCCGCTGTCAGCGCATCCATCGCGCCGAGCAGACCGGGATAGGGGGTGGAATGGGCGCTGAGGTTCGCCTGATAATAGTCGAGCAGCACCGGGAGCAGTTGCGCCAGCAAGGCATCGTCCTGCGCGTCCGATGCCGACAGCGCGCGGTCGAGCATGACCCTGGCCCCCTGGCCGACGAAAGGGCGAATGTCCGCGACGGGGAAGGGGGCAAGGCCGACCGTGCCGATGGCGTGGTTGACCGCCGCGGCGAGATCGCCGCTGGTGTCGATCAACGTGCCGTCGAGGTCGAAGCCGACGATATCGAAAGGAATATGGGCCATGGCCGCGCCATGCCGCGTCGGCGGTGGCAAAGGCAAGCCAAACATGGCAGAGCCGCATGATCCAACGCACTTGTCAGGGACAAAGCCATCGTGACTGCCGCCCGTCCTCTCGCCGTCATCATCCTTGCCGCAGGCCAAGGCACGCGCATGAAATCCGCGCTGCACAAGGTGTTGCACCCGGTCGCCGGGCGGCCGATGCTGTTGCACCTGCTGGCCAGCGTTGCCGCGCTGGAGCCGGAGCGGCAAGTGGTGGTGGTCGGCGCAGGCCGGGAACAGGTGGAGGCGGCGGTAGCGGGCACCGGCGCGGTGATCGCGGTGCAGGACAAGCAGTTGGGCACTGGCCATGCGGTCGCCCAGGCGCATGACGCGCTGGCCGGATTCGCGGGCGATGTGCTGATCTTGTATGGCGATGTGCCGTTGGTGAGTGCGACGACGATGCGGGCGATGCTCGATCGGCTGAACCGGGGGGACGATCCGCGCGCGGTGGTGCTGGGCTTCCGCCCCGACGATGCCGCCGCCTATGGCCGGATCATCGCCGACGGGCAGGGCATGATCGGCAAGATGGTCGAATATAAGGATGCGAGCGAGGCCGAGCGCGCGGTGACGTTGTGCAATAGCGGGCTGATGGCGGTGCGATCGACCGACCTGTTCGTGCTGCTCGACCAGATTGGCAACGACAATGCCGCCGGCGAATATTATCTGCCCGATATCATCATGCTGCCGGGCGCGCAAAGCGCCGTCATCGAGACCGAAGCTTGGGAAGTGGCGGGGGTTAACAGCCGGGTCGAACTGGCGGGCGTGGAAGCGATGTGGCAGGCGCGCCGCCGGATCGAGGCGATGCGCGAGGGCGTGACGTTGGTGGCGCCGGAGACGGTATTCTTTGCCCATGATACGGTGCTGGGCCGCGACGTGGTGGTGGAGCCGAACGTCGTGTTCGGACCGGGCGTGACGGTGGCCGATGATGTCGTGATCCACGCCTTCTCCCATCTGGAGGGTGCGCGCATCGAACGCGGCGCTGCGATCGGTCCCTATGCGCGGCTGCGGCCCGGCGCCGAGATCGGGGTCAAGGCCAAGGTCGGCAACTTCGTCGAGATCAAGAAGGCGCGGCTGGGCGAGGGGGCGAAGGTCAATCACCTGTCCTATATCGGCGATGCGGGCGTCGGCGCGGGTGCCAATATCGGCGCGGGGACGATCACCTGCAATTATGATGGCTTCTTCAAATATCGCACGGAAATCGGCGCGGGGGCGTTCATCGGATCGAACAGCGCGCTGGTCGCGCCGGTCAGGATCGGCGATGGCGCGATCGTGGCGGCGGGTAGCGTGGTGACGCAGCCGGTGGGCGATGATGCGCTGTGCCTGGTCCGGCCCGCGCAGGTTGCAAAGCCCGGCTGGGCGGCGGCCTTTCGCGAGCGGATGGTGGCGAAGAAGGCGGCGAAGTGAAGGTGATGTTGGTGCTCCTGCGCAAGCAGGAGCCTAGTGTGCAGGGCAATCCGATCGACCCTGGGCTCCTGCTTTCGCAGGAGCACGTCGTTCTTTGAGCATGCGCCGTAAAATTCTTTGGACGCTGCTTGCGCTGGTTCTGCTTGCGGGCTGGCTCGCTCTCTGGCTCATCCTCAATGCGCGCACCATGCCGGTGGTGCGGCGTGCGGAGGTAGTGTTGCCCTTTCCCGCCGATGCGCCGCGTAGCCCGGTCACGGTCGCCTTGCTGACCGACACGCATTTGTCGGGGCCGGACAATAGCCCGGCGCGGATGGCGCGGATCGTGGCGCAGATCAATGCGCTCAAGCCTGACCTCATCCTGCTGGGCGGCGATTATATCGGCGATGCCAAAGGTGGCGCGACCTATGATGCGCGGGCGAGCATCGCGCCCTTTGCGGGGCTGCGCGCGCCTCTGGGTGTCGTCGCGGTGCTGGGCAATCATGACAGCCGCAGCCAGAAGAACCAGCGCGCTTTGAGTGGCGCGGACTGGCAGGCGGCTTTTGCACGCATGGGCATCACTTTGTTGCAGGATGGCGCGGTGCGGCGCGGGCCGCTGGCGATCGGCGGGTTGCAGGATGTCTATACGCGCAGGATCGATTTGCCCGCGACGCTGGCGGCGATGGCGCGGGTCCGTGGCGCGCCGCTGATCCTGTCGCACGGGCCGGATGTGTTTCCCGCTTTGCCCGATGCGCCGTCGCTGACGTTGGTGGGGCACACCCATTGCGGGCAAGTGGCGCTGCCCTTTGCGGGGATCGTCTATGTGCCGTCGAAATATGGCACGCGCTATGCCTGCGGCCTGTATCGCGATGGGGCGAGAACGATGATCGTGGCGGGCGGGGTCGGCACCAGCGGATTGCCGATTCGGATGCTCGCACCACCGGACATCTGGCTGATCACTGTCCGGCCACAGTGAGACGCCTGTTGACATGATATCATGATATGATATCAATCTATCATCATGCGTTTCCTGGCCGATATTCCCGACGAAGACGTCAAATGGCTCGACCAATTGGCGCGCGAGCAGGGCAAGTCGCGCGCGGCGGTGCTGCGGGAGGCGGTTTCGGCCTATCGCCCGCAAACGTCGAAAGATTGGCTGCAGCAGGGCTTCGGCGCGTGGGCGCGGAATGGCGTGTCGATCGATCCCCACGAATATGAACGTGCGCGGCGGGCGGAATGGACACGACCCTGGGACGATGATTATGACGAAGTCCGCGCCGCATCGCCTGAATATTTCACGGAAGAAGATGATAAGGAGCGGGCGCATTATCTGGCGCTGACCAAGAAGGCGGCCGAGACGCACCCAAAGAACAGCGCATGAGCGGTTACAGCCTGGACGCCAATATCGTCATCGACGCTCTTTTGAATCACGAACCCGCGCATCGCGAACTTTCCCGCATAGCCGATAGCGGTGCGCGCATGTGGCTCAGCCGCATGGCGTGGATCGAGATATTGTCCAAGGGGAATGAAACGGCCGTGCGTGAGGTGCTGATGTTTTTGGCACAGTTCGGCCTGGACGAAATTGATGACGAGATATCGCATCGGGCGGCTGCGCTGCGCCGTGAACGGGCAAGGCTCAAATCGCCGGACGCCATCATCCTGGCCACGGCGCAATTGCGCGGCCGCGTGCTGGTGACACGAAATACAAAGGATTTCCCGGCAGAGATGCCAGGTATCCGCGTTCCCTACACACTCTGAAAGGCTCTCCGGCACATGTGCGGCATTATCGGTATCATCGGCAGGGACGACGTGGCGGAGCGGCTGGTCGATGGATTGAAGCGGCTGGAATATCGCGGCTATGACAGCGCGGGCGTCGCCACGGTCCATGATGGCGCGATCGAACGGCGGCGGGCGGAAGGCAAGCTCGCCAATCTGGTGACCGAATTGCGCGACGAGCCGCTGCCCGGCACCACCGGTATCGCTCATACCCGCTGGGCGACGCATGGTGCGCCCACGACCAGCAACGCGCATCCCCATGCGACGCGCGAAGTGGCGCTGGTCCACAATGGCATTATCGAGAATTTCAAGCCGCTGCGCGCCGAACTGATGGCGCGCGGGCGCATTTTCGACAGCCAGACCGATACCGAGGTGGTTGCGCATCTGGTGAGCGAACTGGTCGAGCAGGGCGTGTCGCCGCGCGATGCCGTTGCGCGGGTCTTGCCGCGCCTGCACGGGGCCTTTGCGCTCGCCATATTGTTCCGCAGCCATCCCGACATGCTGATTGGCGCGCGGCTGGGGTCGCCGCTGGTCGTGGGTTATGGCGATGGCGAGACCTATTTGGGGTCCGATGCGCTGGCGCTGGCGCCGTTGACGCAGCGGATCGCCTATCTGGAAGAGGGCGACTGGGTCGTCATAACCAAGGACGGCGCGGAGATTTTCGACAAGGATAATCAGCCAGTCGAACGGCCGGTCACGCTGTCCGGCGTGTCGGGGGCGATGATCGACAAGGGCAATCATCGCCACTTCATGCAGAAGGAGATTTTTGAGCAGCCGGTCGTCGTCGCCCAGACGTTGCGCGCTTATCTCCGCCGGATGGAGAATGAGGTCGCCATGCCCGACATGGATTTCGACTTGGGGTCGGTGAAGCGCATCACCATCGTCGCGTGCGGCACCAGCTATTATGCCGGACTGGTCGCCAAATATTGGTTCGAGAAATTCGCGCGCGTCGCCGTAGATATCGATGTGGCAAGCGAGTTCCGCTATCGCGACCCGGTGCTGGAGCCGGGCGGGTTGGCGCTGTTCATCAGCCAGTCGGGCGAGACGGCGGACACGCTGGCGGCGCTGCGCCATGCCAAGGCGGAGGGGCAGATCATCGCGGTGGTGGTCAATGTCCCCACCAGTTCGATGGCGCGTGAGGCCGACCTGTTGCTGCCCACCCATGCCGGGCCGGAGATCGGCGTCGCTTCGACCAAGGCGTTCACCTGCCAGTTGGCGGTGCTGGCGGCGCTGGCGGCCAATCTGGCGCGGGCCAAAGGGAAGCTGACGCCGGAGGAGGAGGCCGAGATCGTCTGGCACCTGTCCGAAGCACCGGCCGCGCTCAACGAGGCGCTGAGCCGCGACGGGCAGATCGAGGCGATGGCGCATCTGATCGCGCCCGCGCGGGACGTGCTGTATCTGGGCCGTGGGCCGGATTATCCGATGGCGCTGGAAGGAGCGCTCAAGCTCAAGGAAATCAGCTATATCCATGCCGAGGGCTATGCCGCGGGCGAGATGAAACATGGGCCGATCGCACTGATCGACGAACTGGTGCCGGTGATCGTCATCGCGCCGAGTGGGCCTTTGTTCGAAAAGACCGTCAGCAATATGCAGGAAGTGCAGGCGCGCGGCGGCAAGGTGGTGCTGATTTCCGATGCGGAAGGCATTGCGCTGGCCGGTGAAGGCTGCATGGCGACGATCGAAATGCCCAAGGTCCATCCGCTGATCGCGCCGCTCGTCTATGCGGTGCCGGTGCAGTTGCTGGCCTATCATGTCGCGGTCGCCAAGGGCACTGATGTCGATCAGCCGCGCAACCTCGCCAAGTCGGTGACGGTGGAGTGAGCGAGGATATGTTCGCGTCGCCGGTCATCCCCGGCCCGGACATATTGACCGTCAGCTTCGACCATTGGGAAGGGCCGCTCGACTTGTTGCTGACGCTGGCGCGCGGGCAGAAGGTCGACCTGCGCGAAATTTCGATCCTGGAACTGACCGAACAATATCTCGCCTTCATCGATGGCGCGCGGGAATTGAAGCTGGAACTGGCGGCCGATTATCTGGTGATGGCGGCGTGGCTCGCATACCTGAAATCCTCGCTGCTGCTGCCCCGGCAGGAACAGCCCGATCCCAGCCCCGAAGAAATGGCGCTGCGCCTGCAATTGCGGTTGCAACGCCTGAACGCGATGCGCGATGCCGCCGCGCGGCTGATGGCGCGGGATCGGATCGGCCGCGACGTGTTCGTGCGGCGCAAGCCCGAAGGGCTGCGGCTGGTGCGCAAGACGCAATGGCGCGCCAGCCTCTATGACCTCATTCAGACCTATGGCCAGATTCGCGCGCGCACGCGGCCGGTCGTTCACACCATCGCGCGGAGACCCGTGATGACGCTGGACGAAGCGATCCAGCGCGTCGGTGCGCTGGTCGGCACGGCGATCGACTGGACGCGGCTGGAGTCGTTTCTGCCCGAAGATATGGACGGTCCCAAGGCGAAGTCGGCGCTGGCGAGCAGTTTCGTCGCGGCGCTGGAACTGGCGCGGCAGGGGCGGGTGGAATTGCAGCAGGACGGGATTTTCCAGCCGCTCTATCTGCGCGCGGCGGCACCGGAGGCAGGCGCATGAACGAAGAGCCCGACGATTTCCGGCGTGCGGTGGAAGCGGCGCTGTTCGTGGCGGAAGCGCCGATGACGCCTGCCGACCTCAAGCTGCATGTCGGCGAGGGCGACCTGTCGGCGGCGCTGGCGGGATTAGCGGAGGATTACGCCGGGCGCGGCGTCAATCTGGTCGAGCGCGGCGGGCGCTGGTATTTCCAGACCGCGCCCGACCTGGCGCATATCCTGCGCCGCGAAAAGGATGAACCGCGCAAATTGTCGCGCGCGGCGATGGAGACGCTGGCGATCATCGCCTATCATGAGCCGGTCAGCCGCGCCGAGATCGAGGCGATCCGGGGCGTGCAGGTGGCCAAGGGGACGCTGGATGTGCTAATGGAGGCGGGCTGGGTCCGGCCCGCCGGGCGGCGTGAAGTGCCGGGCCGTCCGCTCATCTATGCGACGACCGTAGACTTCCTGTCACATTTCGGGCTTAGCAGCCGCCGTGACCTGCCGGGCGTGGACGATCTGCGCGCGGCCGGGCTGCTCGATCCGGTGGATTTGGCGCTGGAGGGTCTGGGCGGCCAATCCGTTCTGGAAACTGATGACGATGTGGCCTAGATAGGTCTGCTTGCTGGAGTATTGAAAATGGGTTCCTTTTCGCTGATGCACTGGGTCATTGTACTCCTGGTCGTCATGCTGCTGTTCGGTGGCGGTCGGATTTCCGGCCTGATGGGTGACGTCGCCAAGGGTATCAAGAGCTTCAAGAAGGGCATGGCCGACGATGATGACGCCACGCCGACCAAGCCTGCCAGCCGTATCGAGGGGCAGCGCGTGTCCGAACAGGATGCGAGCGTGACCACGGAAGACAAGACCAAGGTCTGATTCGTACAATCTGGTAGACCAGTCCCATGTTCGGCATCGATTCCACCGAGTTTCTGGTGATCGTGATCATTGCGGTGATCGTGATCGGGCCAAAGGACTTGCCACGCGCGCTCTACAAGGTGGGGCAGTTGATCGGCAAGGCGCAGGGCATGGCCCGCCATTTCCGCACTGGGCTCGACGCGATGGTGCGCGAAGTCGAACTGGAGGAACTGGAAAAGAAATGGGCCGACCAGAATAAGCGGATCATGGCCGAGCATCCGCCTGAGACCGCAGCGCCCGCGATGGAAGCGCTGGACGCGCCCGTGGCCGCTGACGAGCATCCACCCTATGTCGCGCAGTCGGCCGTGCCTGCGCCCGTGGAAGTGCCGCCGTTCGTCGCCGAATCCGCGCCCGTGGCCGCCGCGCCTGTCGCGGCATCGGATGGTCCGCCCTATGTCGCCGACGCGTCCGCGACCCCCAAGGGAGATGCGGCGGCATGATCGGCGATATTGACGAGAGCAAGGCGCCCTTGCTCGACCATTTGATCGAATTGCGCGGTCGCCTGCTCAAATGCGTCTATGCCTTGGCCCTGACCGGGGCGCTGTGCTTCTATTTTTCCGAACAGCTTTTCGCGATCCTCGTGCATCCGCTCAAGGAAGCCTTTGGCGATGGCGGCGGGAAGCTCGTTTATACCAAGCTCTACGAAGCCTTTTTCGTGCAGGTGAAGATCGCCTTTTTCGGGGCCTTCTGCCTGTCCTTCCCGATCATCGCCAACCAGCTTTGGGCGTTCGTGGCACCGGGGCTTTATGCCAAGGAAAAGAAGGCGCTGCTGCCCTTCATCCTGGCCACGCCCTTCCTGTTCGGCATGGGCGCGAGCCTTGCCTATTTCGTGGTGATGCCGACGGCTTTCCACTTCTTTCTGGAATTTCAGGGCAATAGCAGCGGCTTGCAGGTCGAGGCGCTACCCAGCGCGGACGCCTATCTGGGGCTGGTGATGCAGTTCATCCTGGCGTTCGGAATCAGCTTCCTGATGCCGGTGCTGCTGATGCTGCTGAACCGTGCGGGTTTCGTCAGCCGGGCGCAATTGATCGGCCTGCGCCGTTATATGATCGTGGCGGCTTTCATCGTCGCGGCCGTGTTGACGCCGCCCGATGTCGTATCGCAGCTGATGCTCGCGATCCCGCTGCTGCTGCTGTACGAAATCACGATCATGGCGATCTGGTTCACCGATCGGCGCAAGGCCAAGGGTGAAGAGGCGGAAGAGGCGGCGGCCTGAACTCGCAAAAAAAAGAGGCCTGCCCCTTGGGGGCAGACCTCATTGATGCCTGGGAGGCAAATCAGAAAATCGTGCAGGTCAGTCGACAGCGCGTTCGACCGCTTCGCCGGCGCTCTGTACGTCGCGGCCAGCGCCTTCGACGGTGTTGCAGGCGGCGACCATCAGCGAACCGGTGAGCAGCAGGGCTGCGAAAATCTTCTTCGTCATAGACCGTCTCCTTGAGAAACTTCGCGACCGGTTGGTTTGCGCCATGCCGGTGACGCAGATCAGAACCCGCCGCCCGACAAAGCGTTCCGGCGGTGGAAAATATAATGATTTCAAATATTATCTTGCCCGGAAAAAGGTTGAGCCCGGAACGCGTCGGGGGGGGAAGCATTCCGGGCTCATAATATTGGACAGCAAGAGCGGGGGGCAAAAGATTTGCTGTCCTGAATATAGAACCCACAAGCCCGAAATCTGGTTCCAAACCGGGGTCAAAAATTTGCACTTTTTATCGCGCGTCTTTTCAAGGACTTTGATGGTCAACCGGCCGTTAAGATTAAAATAGGGTGCCGGCCATCATCAAAAGTCAGATCAGCGGCCGGCCGCTATTGCGATATTCCGGGCGGATCGTCGATTCCGGCAGGCTGTCATCGACCTGGGGCGCAGGCAGCGTCCAGCCGATTGCAGGTGCCGCTTTTGCTGGCGCTGGCGCGCTATAGGCGGGGGCGAGCAGTTCGACGGGGGCCACCGGACGGGTCGGCCAGACGCGGCGCGCCGGGCCGGACTGGGTTTCCCGGCCCAGATAGACCGCGCGAAAGGCAGCGGGTGTGCCGTTGAAGCCGGGATTGCGATAGAAGATATGCGCGCCGATGACCGCCACGGCATGTAGGCGGGACGACCAGTCCGGGCGGACGGCGAGCGTGTGATAATGGGTGGCGAGGCCGACCGGCGCATAGACGGTGCCGCTCAGCGCCTCCTGCGCGACGCGGCGGGCGCGGTTCCATGAAGCGGCCGCAGGCAGCCGCGCCATCGCGCCGTCGCAGCTGAAGGTGAACTGGCAGCGATAGTCGGTGCGTTCGGACCCTTCATAGACGACGCCGCATACGGTATCGGGCCAGAGCTGGCTGCGCACCCGGTTGAGTACGACTTGCGCGACGGCGCGCTGGCCGTCTTCCGGTTCGTTTCCGGCTTCATAATAGATGGCCGAGGTCAGACAGTTGATCGCGCGATAGCTGTCGAGCGGGGTGAGGCCGCGAAAGATGGTGGCGGGGGCGGCCTTGACCGCATCCAGGCCCAGCACATGCTGGCTCTGCACGGTTTCGACGCCCGGCACGGGATCGAATGCGCCTTGTGCGAAGAAAAAAGCAGAGCCGGGGAAATTCGCTGCCGATTCTTCCGCTGGATCGACCGACGCACGGCCCTGATCGCCATCGAGCATGTCGAGCGGTGCGGCGGTGATGAAGCGCGGCGCGGCTAGCGCCAACAGCGCAAGTCCTATGACCGCGCTGCGTCCCTTCCATCCGCTGAACCGTTCGAGCCGCTGCATTTCAAGACCTTATAGCCGCAGCCATGGGCTGCCTGCGCTGCCCCATAAGCCAAAATGCTAAAAATTGCCTGCCGGATTTTGCGCTGTGCCGCGATGGGACGTTAACCAGCGGCCGTGTTAACAATCGGCTCTTTCACCGGGCCATCATTCCCTTGCTTGGCAAAGGTGCATGGCGTCCGCTATGCGTCACGCCATGCTGCTCCAGAACAATAGTCTCGCGCTGATTGGCAATACGCCGATGGTGCGCCTCACCGGCCCTTCCCAGGAAACGGGCTGCGACATCTTCGCCAAGTGCGAATTCGCCAACCCCGGCGCGTCGGTCAAGGACCGCGCCGCTTTGTTCATCGTCAATGATGCCGAAGAACGCGGGCTGTTGAAGCCGGGCGGCACGATCGTCGAGGGGACGGCGGGCAATACCGGCATCGGCCTGGCGCTGGTCGCCAATGCCAAGGGCTATAAGTCGATCATCGTCATGCCCGAAACCCAGAGCCGCGAGAAGATGGACACGCTGCGCGCGTTGGGCGCCGAATTGGTGACCGTGCCAGCCGCGCCCTATTCCAACCCCGGCCATTTCGTCCACACCTCGCGCCGCATGGCGGAAGAGACGGAAGGCGCGATCTGGGCCAACCAGTTCGACAATATCGCCAACCGCAAGGCGCATATCGTCGGCACGGCCGAAGAAATCTGGACCCAGATGGAGGGGCGGATCGACGGCTTCACCTGCGCGGCGGGGACCGGCGGGACGATCGCGGGCGTTGGCCTTGGCCTCAAGGCCAAGGATGAAGGTATCACCATCGCGCTCAGCGATCCGCACGGCGCGGCGCTGTTCAACTATTATGCCCATGGCGAATTGAAGGCCGAAGGGTCGTCGGTCGCCGAAGGGATCGGGCAGGGGCGGATCACCGCCAATCTGGAAGGCGCGCCGATCGACACGCAGTTCCGCATTTCGGATGAGGAAGGGCTGGAATGGGTCCGCCGCCTGCTGAGCGAAGAAGGGCTGTGCCTGGGCCTCTCGTCGGGCATCAATGTCGCTGGCGCGGTGGCGCTGGCGCGGCAATTGGGGCCGGGCAAGCGGATCGTCACCATATTGTGCGACACGGGCTTCCGCTATCTCTCGACGCTCTATAATCGCCAGTGGCTCGAAGCGAAGGGCTTGACGGTCTTCCCCTGGCTCGCGCACAATGGTTGATGCGCCGACACGGGTCGCGGCGACAAGAAAATGAGCAAGCCCATGGCTGAGACACCCCGCCGCGTCGAAGGGTTGCAGCGCGTCCAGATCGGCCTGACCGGACTGGCGGGCGTCGTGTTGCTGGTGGGCCTTGCCAATATCGTGATCGAAAAGGCGCGGGTGGACGATGCGGCGCTGCCGCCGCCAGCGGTGCCGACGATGACCGGCAATGCCGCCGTGTCGCCCAGGGATCCGCTCGCTGAGCTTGGGGTACAGCCCGCGCCGGAGCAGGCGCCTTTGGTCCCTGACCTTGAGCCGGACCCCAATTTGCGTAATCCCATGGATCGCGACCCCGCGCAGCCGTCGCGCTGACGCCGATGCACAGGGTCAGGGGAAGCCGCCCATGATGGCGGCGCTAAAGCGAGTCCTGATCCTGTGGCTGCCGGGCCTTGCGATTTTGCTCGCGGGACTACAGCGCGCCTTTGCGACCGGACAGACCGACCCATGGGATTGGGCCTGGCCCGCGCTGGCGGTGATGGCGGCGATGGGGCTGTTGCTGGCAAGGCAGGGATGGCCGCTGCTGGCCTGGACTATGGGCGCCGTCGTGTCCGCTTTGCTCTTTTGCGGGGTCGCGGCGGGGCGGTGGCCTGACCCTGTAGCGGCGACCGGCTTGATCCTGGTTGCATCATCAGCGGCGTTTGGTGGTGCATTGGTCCGGCAGGGTGCGCCATTGCGCGCAAAACGCGTGGCCGGTGGCATTGCCTTGCTGGCTCTGGCGGCCCTGTTGGCGTGGCGCGGCCCGGCGCAACCGATCGAACCTGTCGTCGATCGCCCGGCCCTGGCGGTCATCACCGCCCTGCCTTTGTTCTGGGATGCGCAGGGACGGGCCGATGCGGCGATCGTCACCGTGCTGCGTACCCGTTTCACCGTCCAGCCGATCGATGATGCACAGCAATTGGAGCCGTCGCGTGCGCGCCTGCTGCTGCTCGTCCAGCCGCGCGCGATGACGCCCGAAGCCTTGGTGGCGGTCGATCGCTGGGTGCGGGGCGGGGGCAGGGCGGTGGTGCTGGCCGATCCGTTGCTGCGCTGGCCGTCCGACCTGCCCATGGGCGACCGTCGCCGCGCGCCCGCCACCAGCTTGTTGGAGCCGTTGCTGGGCCATTGGGGCTTTGCGTTCGATCGCATCGAGGACGGGGAGCGGCGCTGGTTCCTGCCCGATGGCGCCCTTCTCACCCTGTCGGGCGCGCAGATGGCGGGGGGCGAGGGCATGGTGCAGCGCAAGCGGATCGGCCGGGGTAAGGTCGTGCTGCTGGGCGATGCGGACCTGATCGATGATCGGCTGTGGCTTGCCGATCCCGCCCGGCCGCTCGACCCCCGCGTCTGGAGCGCCGACACGCCCGCGCGCATTGCGCAATGGTTGGGCGCAGCGATCCCCGACGATCGGCGCTGGATGCGCGAAGGGGCGGATGTGGTCGCGGCGCTGCGCTGGGCGATTCTGGCTGGGCTGGGCTGGGCGATGATGGGTGCGGGGCTGTTGCGCAGGGTGAAGCCGGGCGGCGGCACGAGAACAAAAAAGGTATATCCCGAAGGAGATGCGCCGAAAAGCGGTTGATCCCATTTTTGACCGGATTTTCCCGGTAAATCCCGAAAATTCCCTTTGCAGCCCAGCCCATGCTTGATAGGTAATCTCGCATTGGGGTTCATCAGGCGTTGATCAGTCCTGTGCATCGGGATTCGCGATCGCGGTTCCGTGGGCAGGAAATCTGTGCCCCATGGAAAAGGGGCCGCTAGTCGCCGTGTCGGACGCAATTCTCTATTCAGGCAACGCAATCAGCGTCGCGGACGGCAAAGGCCGGTTCGTGCTGCCTCTGGAGATGCGCAAGCAGGTCAAGCAGGCCAGCGGCGGCGAGAACCGGCTGTGCCTGTCGATCCACATGGCCAATGGCTGCGCCACTGGTTTCGGCCTGTCGCACAAGCAGTTCCTGTTCGATGAAGTCGCGGAGTTGGAACGGCTGGCGCGCGAGGCGAACCGCCCCTTCAACGGCGATCTGGAGCGTGAAAATCGCCTGAGCATGATCGAAGACGTGAATTTCGACGATGGTGGCCGCTTCTTCCTGCACCCCGATATCAAGGAAGAAGTCGGTATCACCGACGCGGTCGTCTTTCTGGGCGTTGGCTTCTATTTCCAGCTCTGGGATCCCAAGGCGCTGGTCGCTAGCCCCGATCGTCCGGCGGTCATCCGCAACAAGGCGAAGCGCTGGCTCGATGC
Organism: Sphingobium sp. KKT206; assembly: GCF_055640555.1. NCBI lineage: Bacteria > Pseudomonadati > Pseudomonadota > Alphaproteobacteria > Sphingomonadales > Sphingobiaceae > Sphingobium > Sphingobium sp. KKT206. The sequence goes on along the minus strand of NZ_CM145764.1, from coordinate 1,837,025 downwards.
GCGCGCGGCTGAGGGTGGCAAGTGACCGAGACCGTTCCGCATATCCCCGTGCTGCTGGATGAAGTGTTGGACGCCCTGGCCATTGCGCCGGGCGAAATCCATGTCGACGGCACGTTCGGCGCGGGCGGCTATTCGCGCGCCATGGCGGGCAAGGGCGCGCGCGTCATCGCCTTCGATCGCGACCCCGATGCGATCCGCGAAGGTCAGGATGTCGCGGCGGCGAACGACATCCTGCTGATCGCGGGCGAGTTTTCGCGGATGCGCGAGTTGCTGGCCGAACAGGGCATCGAGCAGGTGTCGGGCCTGACGCTCGATATCGGCGTATCCTCGATGCAGCTCGACCGGGCCGATCGCGGCTTTTCCTTTCAGGCTGACGGCCCGCTCGACATGACGATGAGCCAGGCGGGCATGAACGCCGCCGATTTCCTGAACGAAGCGGCCGAAGAAGAGATTGCCGACGTCATCTATCGCTATGGCGACGAGCCACGGTCGCGCCGGGTCGCCCGCGCAATCGTGATGGCGCGCCCGTTGGAGCGGACGGCGCAGCTTGCCAGCGTCGTGCGCCGCGCGCTGGGCCACAAGTCGCATGACAAGAAAGACCCTGCCACCCGCACCTTTCAGGCGATCCGCATTCATGTGAATCGCGAATTGGAGGAACTGGAGCGCGGGCTGGAAGCGGCCGAAGCGCTGCTGGAGGAGGGCGGTCGCCTGGCGATCGTCACCTTCCACAGCCTGGAGGACCGCATCGTCAAACAGTTCCTGCGCAATCGCAGCGGGGGCGAGGGGGGCGGATCGCGCCATATGCCCGAAAAGCAGGCGAGCGCTGCGCCGACCTTTGCCAAGCCGGCCAAGGCGGTGCGGGCCGGTGAAGCGGAACTGGCGCGCAACCCCCGCGCCCGATCCGCCACTTTGCGCAGCGCCGTCCGTACCGCTGCCCCCGTTGCCCAATCCCCTGTTGTCCCGTCCGCCCGGAGTGCCCGTCCATGATCGCCGTCAAGAGGTTGCAGAGCCTGATCTGGGTGATCCTGGTCGCGCTGGGCGCGCTGGGGGCTTATATGGTGTCGCTCAAGGTCGCGACCGAGCGCAACGAACTGATGCGGGTGCGTGCGCAGATTGCGCGGACGCAGGGTGAGATCCGTTATCTGGAAACGGAATTCAGCGCGCGCGCCTCGATGCGGCAGCTCGAAAGCTGGAACCAGCATGATTTCATGTATGGCACGCCGACCGCCGGGCAATATCTGGCGGGCGAGCGCGCACTGGCGCAGCTGGACGGGGTGCAGCCCAATGGCCCCGACTATGTCGCGCCGCCCGTGATGGTAGCGATGGTCGAAACCCCCGCCGACCTGCCCTCCGCGCCGCAGGCCGCACCCGCCAGTCCCGCCGCGACGCAGATTCGCAGCGACATCGCCGTCATTCGCGAAGCCCATGCCGCCGACAATGTCGAGAAGCTGGCCAAGGCCACGCCAGCGCGGACGCCTGCGGTGCAGGCCAAGGTCGATGCCGATGTGTCGAAGCCCAATCCGGTCGCGCGCAAGGCGGAACGGATGGCGATGCTCGATGCCAAGCTGCTGGATGACAGCACGCTGGGCGATTTGAGCGCCAAGGCGGCGCGCGAACGCAAGAAGGGGGCGCGCTGATGGCTACGATCATCGTCCAACCCGGCCATGCGCGTGTCGGGCGGCAGCGCGTCAGCCTGACTGCCGTTGCCCATAACCGGCTGATGCTGTTGCTGATCCTGTTCATTCTCATCACGCTGATCGTGATCGGGCGGCTATTCTGGGTCGGTATCTTCACGCAGAGCGGCCAGGGCGACGATGCGCTGTCGGCTTTCCTGCCTGCGCGCGCCGATATCGTCGATCGCAACGGGGTGCCACTGGCGCGGACGATGGATGCCTATTCGGTGGCGGTGCGGCCGTCCAAGCTGATCGGCGAACCGGCCGAACTGGCGCGCAAGCTGCACGAAATCTTCCCCGACGAAGCCGAGGCAGTCTTCTACAAGAAGCTGACCGGCAAGGGCTGGGCCTATCTGCGCCGCCGCGCGCTGCCCGAACAGGTGGCGGCAGTGAATGCGCTGGGCGAAATCGGCATCGAATTTCCGCGTGAAAAGGAACGGCTTTATCCGCAGCGGACGCTGGCAGCGCATGTTCTGGGCTTTGCGCCCAACGCCAACGGCGTCGGCGGGATGGGCGTCGAGTCGGCCTTCAACGATCGGCTGACCGACGCGACGCTGCGCGGCCAGCCCTTCGCCATTTCGATCGACAGCCGGGTACAGGGCGCGCTGGAAAGCGAGCTTTATGCGCAGATGGTGTCGCAGCGTGCGCGTGGCGCGGGCGGGATCATATTGGACGTCAACACCGGCGAAGTGATCGCCATGGCCTCCATCCCGGTATTCGATCCCAACAAGCTGCAAAATTATGCGGGTAAGAGCTGTAGCCAGTCGCCGCTATGCAACCAGATCGTGCAGGCCCGCTACGAACTGGGGTCGACCTTCAAGCCGCTGTCGATCGCCGCCGCCATGGACAAGGGCGTCGTGACGTCGATGAGCAAGCGCTATGATGCGACTGCGCCGATCGCCATCGCCGGGTTCCGCATCAAGGACGATCACGCCATGGGGCGCTGGATCAACGTGCCTGAAACATTGGTCCATAGCTCCAACATCGCGACCGCGCGCATCGCCGACGAATTGGGGGCGGCCCCGTTGCAGGACCTGTTCCGCGCCCTGCATTTCGACCAGCGCGCGCCGATCGAGCTGAAAGAGCGCGCCGGGACGCTGTGGCCCGCCAATTGGGGACGGATCACGACGATGACCGTATCCTATGGCCATGGCATCGCGGTGACGCCGCTGCATCTGGCCAGCGCCTATGCTGCGCTCGTCAATGGCGGCCTATGGCGGCCCGCGACGTTGCGCAAGCTGGATGGGGACGATGTGCCGCAGGGTCGCCGCGTTTTCACCGCCGCAACGAGCGCGCGGATGCGCCAGCTGTTGCGGATGATCGTGGCGGAGGGTACAGGACGCAGCGCCGACGCCAAGGGTTTCCGGGTGGGTGGCAAGACGGGCTCCGCCGAGAAGCCCGAAGAAGGTCGCTATAACAAGAGTTCGCTGGTGACGACGTTCGCCTCTGCCTTTCCGATGGATAATCCCCGCTATGTCGTCCTGGCGATGATGGACGAGCCCAAGGGCAATGCGGAGACATTCGGCCTGCGCACCGCCGCGTGGACGGCGTCGCCCGTGGTCAAGCGCGTGGTCGAACGGGTCGGGCCGATGCTGGGCGTGATGCCCGACGAACGGCGCGACGTGGATATTTCGGACCTGATGCCGTTGCTGTGGAAGGCCAAGGGAGAGCGCGAATGACACGGCTGGGTTCGCTGATCGACGGTCTGGATGCTCATGTCGGGGCGGACGCTGACCTTGACCGCAATGTCACGGGGTTTGCGATCGACAATCGCAAGGTCGCGCCGGGCACGGTGTTCGGCGCGTTCGAGGGTATGCGCGTCAATGGCGAGGATTATATTGCTGACGCAGTGAAGGCAGGCGCGATCGCCGTGGTTGCCCGGCCGCAAGCGGTGGTCGAGGGTGCGATCCATATCGCGCACGCCAATCCGCGCCGCCTGTTCGCGCAACTGGCTGCGCGCTATTTCGCGCCTTTCCCTGATGTGACCGTGGCTGTGACCGGCACCAACGGCAAGACATCCACCGTGGAACTGGCGCGGCAATTGTGGCGGATGATGGGGCATCATGCCGCCTCCATCGGCACGCTGGGCGTCACCACCTCGGTCGATCAGGTTTCCACCGGCCTCACCACGCCGGACATCGTCACTTTCCTCGCCAACATGTCGGGCCTGCGCCGTGAGGGCGTCAGCCATGCCGCGTTCGAGGCGTCGAGCCATGGGCTGGACCAGTATCGGACCGAAGGATTGCCGGTCGTCGCGGGGGCGTTCACCAATCTGTCGCGCGACCATCTCGACTATCATGGCGATATGGACCGCTATTTCGACGCCAAGATGCGGTTGTTCGATGAAGTGGTGGCGGCGGATGGCGCGGCGGTTGTCTGGGCCGATGATGCCTGGTCGGACAAGGTGATTGCACGGGTCGCAGCGCGCGGCCTCAAGCTGCTGTCGGTCGGCGAGAAGGGGGAAGCGCTGCGCCTCGTCTCGCGCACGCCGACGCAATTGGGGCAATTGCTGGAGATCGAGGTCGAGGGCAAAAGCTATACCGTCAACTTGCCGCTGATCGGCGCCTATCAGGCGGCCAATGCGCTGACGGCGGCGGGGCTAGTCATCGCGACCGGCGGGGACGTGGCCAAGGTGCTGGAATTGCTGGGCCGGGTGCAGCCCGTGCGCGGCCGTCTCGAACGGGCCGTCATCAGCCGGACGGGCGCGCCGGTCTATGTCGATTATGCGCATACGCCCGATGGCCTGAAAGCCGCGATCGAAGCGCTGCGCCCGCACACAAACGGGCGACTGATCGCGCTGTTCGGCGCAGGCGGGGACCGGGACGCGGGCAAGCGGCCGTTGATGGGGCAGGTTGCGGCGGAACTGGCCGATCATGTGATCGTGACGGATGATAATCCCCGCTCCGAAGAACCCTCCGCGATCCGTGCCGCCGTGATGGCGGGCGCGCGAGGAGCCGAGGAAATTGGTGGGCGACGTGCCGCTATTGCCGCCGCGATCGCGCTGGCGGGCAAGGACGACATCGTGCTGCTGGCCGGCAAGGGGCATGAGCAGGGCCAGATCATCGGCGACCGGGTGCTGCCCTTTGACGATGTCACCGTGGCGCGGGAGTGCGCGGAGTGAGCCTGCCATCCGTCCTCCGTTCGGTTCGAGCTTGTCGAGAACTATGCGCTGCCTTCTCGACAGACGCTTCTCGAAGCTGCTCGAAGCTGCTCGAAGCGAACGGGGAGGAGGGCGCGTGACGGAGCCATTGTGGACCTCCGCAGACATCGCTCAGGCAACGGGCGGCGCCGCGTCGGCGCCGTTTGCCGTTTCGGGCGTGGCGTTCGACAGCCGCGAAGTGACGGATGGCGACCTGTTCGTCGCGATGAAGGGCGAGGCGACCGACGGGCATAAGTTCCTCGACAAGGCCTTTGCCCAGGGCGCGGCCGGGGCGATCGTCAGCGAGCCGGTGGATCATCCCCATATATTGGTGCCCGACAGCGCCGTCGCGCTCGAAGCGCTGGGCCGCGCGTCGCGCAAGCGCATGAGTGGCAAGGTGATCGGCGTCACCGGATCGGTCGGCAAGACCGGGACCAAGGAAGCGCTGTTCCAGGCGCTGGATCGCGCGCATCCGGGGCAGGTTCACCGCTCGGTCAAAAGCTACAACAATCATGTCGGCGTGCCGCTCAGCCTGTCGCGGATGGCGGGTGACGCGGCGTTCGGCGTGTTCGAAATGGGCATGAACCATGCGGGCGAACTGGCCGCGCTGACTCGGCAGGTGCGGCCCCATGTCGCCATCGTCACCGCCATCGCGCCCGCCCATATCGAATTTTTCGGCACCGAAGCGGCGATCGCCGAGGCCAAGGCCGAGATTTTCGAGGGGCTGGAGCCGGGCGGCACCGCGATCATTCCCTATGACAGCCCGCATGTGGCGCTGCTCTACAACAAGGCGGAGCGTCATGCCGGGCGCATCCTGACCTTCGGCACCAGTCCGCAGGCCGATGTCCATGCGCGCGAAACGGTGCCCGCGCCGGGCGGTGGCACGCTGGTCACGGCCAAGCTGCCCGATGCCGAACTCTGCTTTACGGTTGCCGCGCCGGGCGAACATTGGGTGTCCAATGCGCTGGCGGTGCTGTCGGCGGTCGATGCGGTCGGCGGCGATCTGGCCGCGGCGGGTCTGGCGCTGGCGGAGATGCCGGGCCTGCCGGGCCGGGGCGAGCGGCGGACCGTCTCGGTTGGCGGCGGCACGGCGTTGCTGATCGACGAAAGCTATAATGCCAATCCGCTGTCGATGGCGGCGACGTTGCGGCAACTCGGCCGGGAGACAGCCGACCGTCGCCTGGCGGTGCTGGGCGGGATGCGGGAACTGGGCAGTCGCAGCGCGGAACTCCATGCCGATATCGCGCCTGTGCTGCGCGACAATGGGATCGATTACGTCATTCTGGTCGGCGCAGAAATGCAGCCGCTCGCCGATGCGCTGGACGGCGTGCTGCCCTTCGCGCATGTCGCCGATACGGCGAGCGCCATCCCCATCATCCAAAATGAACTGCGCGCGGGCGACGCGCTGCTGGTCAAGGGATCGAACGGTATCGGCCTGTCCCGGCTGGTCGCGGCCCTTGCCGACGGAGAACAAGACTGATGCTGTACTGGCTTGCCCAGACGATGGATTTCGAGGGTATTTTCAACCTCATCCGCTATTTGTCCTTTCGCGCGGGCGCGGCGATCTTCACCGCGCTCATCATCGGTCTGGTGATCGGTCCCAAATTCATCGGCTGGCTGCGCGTCCGCCAGGGCAAGGGGCAGCCGATCCGCGATGATGGCCCGCAGACGCATCTGGCCAAGCGGGGCACGCCGACCATGGGCGGGCTGATGATCCTGACCTCCATGATCATATCGGTGCTGCTGTGGATGGACCTGTCGTCCACCTATGTCTGGGCCTGCCTGTTCGTGACGCTGGGTTTCGGCGCGATCGGTTTCCTCGACGATTATGACAAGGTGACCAAGGCCAGCCACAAGGGGCTGTCGGGCAAGATGCGGCTGGCGTTCGAGTTCCTGATCGCGGGCGTCGCGGCATGGATGATCGTCAACAGCCATGGCAATACCGCGCTCTACGTGCCCTTCTATAATGGTCCGGCGATCGAGCTTGGTCCCTTCTATTTCTGCTTTGCCGCCTTCGTCATCGTGGCGTTCGGCAATGCGGTGAACCTGACCGATGGGCTGGACGGGCTGGCGACGATGCCGGTGATCATCGCCTGCTTGGCCTTCATGCTGATCGTCTATCTGGTGGGGCGCGCTGATTTCGCTGAATATCTGGGCATTCCGCATGTGCCGGGCGCGGGCAACCTGACGATCCTGTGCGGTGCGATCATCGGCGCGGGGCTCGCTTTCCTGTGGTTCAACGCGCCGCCCGCTGCCGTGTTCATGGGCGATACCGGATCGCTGGCGCTGGGTGGAACGATCGGCGTGATCGCGGTGACGGCGCATCATGAAATCGTGCTGGGCATCATCGGTGGCCTGTTCGTGGTCGAAGCCCTGTCGGTCATCATCCAGGTGTTCTTCTACAAGCGCACCGGCAAGCGCGTGTTCAAGATGGCGCCGATCCACCATCATTTCGAGCAACTGGGCTGGGCCGAACCGACCGTGGTGATCCGCTTCTGGATCATCGCCTTCGTGCTGGCGCTCGCCGGTCTTGCGACGTTGAAGCTGCGATGATCGTTTCGGAGGTCTTTGCAGGCAAAACCTATGCGGTGCTGGGGCTGGCGCGGTCCGGCCTTGCCACGGTCGAAACGCTGCTGGCCAGCGGGGCGAGGGTTGTGGCCTGGGATAGCCAGGAAATGGCGCGCGCGGCTGCTATAGCCCTTGGCCGTTCGTCTCGAGCGAAGTCGAGAGACGATTGCGCAGAGCAGGGTTTCTCGAATTCATCCCAACGGGATGAAGTTTATCCTGAGCGCCTGCCTTGGCAAGCAGTCGAAGGGCTCGAAACGAACGGAATTTTGGAAATCGGCGATCCGATGGAGATCGACCTGACCGGTTTCGACGGCATCGTCGTGTCGCCGGGCGTTCCGCTCAATCGGCATCCCATCGCCATGCGCGCGAAGATCGCCGGCGTGCCGATCATCGGCGACATCGAACTGTTCGCGCTCGCCCGGCCGACGCTGCCGCCGCACAAGGTCGTCGGCATAACCGGCACCAACGGCAAGTCGACCACGACCGCGCTGATCCATCATATCATCGAGCAGGCGGGTTATCCCACGACCATGGGCGGCAATATCGGCCTGCCCGTGCTGGGCCAACCGCCGCTGGAGCCGAATTTGCAAGGGGTGGGCGTCTATGTGCTGGAACTGTCCAGCTATCAGATCGACCTGACCTACAGCCTGGATTGCGATGTCGCGGTGCTGCTCAATATTACGCCCGATCATCTCGACCGCTATAACGGGTTTGAGGGTTATGTGGCGAGCAAGGCGCGGTTGTTCGCGATGCAGTCGGCGGGCCATGTCGCGGTGATTGCAACCGAGGATGAGCCGAGCCGGGCGATTGCCGAGAAATTGTGCTCCTGCGAAAGCAGGAGCCTAGAGCGTAACGAGGTGCCATCCGACCCTGGGCTCCTGCTTGCGCAGGAGCACGGCGTTGTGACGGTCGCATCGTCCACCATCGATCCCAATACCCAATTGGGCTGGCCCGCTTTGCAAGGGCCGCACAATGCGCAGAATGCGGCTGTAGCAATCGCCGTCGCCAAGGCGCTCGATATTGACGACGCGACGCTGGCCAACGCGCTCGTGAGCTACGCCTCGCTCCCCCACCGCATGCAGGCCGTGGCGACTCGTAACGGCGTTCTTTACGTCAATGACAGCAAGGCGACCAACGCTGCCTCCACCGCGCCTGCGCTCGCCGCCTGGCCCGCAAAGGACGGCCGCCCCCGCATCCACTGGATCTTGGGTGGTGTTGCCAAGTCCGACAATTTGGACGAGTGCGTGCCGCATTTCGGCAATGTCGCCCATGCCTATACGATCGGCGAAGCGGGGCATATGTTCGCTGACCTGCTGCGCCCCTCTATGGCGGTGGACGATAGTGAGATGCTAAGCGCCGCCGTCCGCCGCGCCGCGCGCATCGCGCAGCCCGGCGACGTGATATTGCTCTCGCCCGCTTGTGCCAGTTTCGACCAGTTTCGCGATTTCGAGGCGCGCGGCGATGCGTTCGTCGCCGCCGTCGCGGCGCTCGACTAGACGGCATCGGGGGCAGAGCATGAACAGGGAAGGGACGACGCGCATGTCTAGAGCTGGCGACCTGGTGAAGGGGTTTCGCACCCGCACCGTGCCGCGCGAACGCACGGCGCTCGCCATCTGGTTCTGGGAGATCGACCGCGTCCTCCTGTCGCTCATCGTCGCGCTGATGGCGATCGGGCTAGTGGCGGTTGCCGCTGCCTCGCCGGTGGCCGCGATCGATCGGTCGACCGCGCAGATCGCGGTCAATCCGCTCGTCTATTTCTATCGCCAGCTCTTCTTCGTGCTGCTTGGCCTCCCCATCATGCTGGTCATCTCCATGCTGCCCCGGCCGCAGGCGCGGCGGCTGGCGACCTTCATGGCGGTCTTCTTCTTCGTGATGCTGCTGGTCGTGCCGCTGCTCGGCAGCACGGTGAACGGGGCGAAGCGGTGGATCGATTTGCCCGGCTTCCGCTTTCAGCCGTCGGAGTTTCTGAAGCCCGCTTATGTGGTGACGCTGGCCTGGTTGCTGTCGCTGCGTGGCAAGGACCAGACCCTGCCCGTCATCCCGCTGACTGGCGTGACCACGGCGCTGATCGCGCTCGTCCTGATGCGCCAGCCCGATTTCGGCCAGACGGTGATCTTCTGCGCCTGCTGGGGCGTGTTGCTGCTGTTGTCGGGCGTGTCGATGCGGGCGATCGGCGCGCTGATCGGCGCAGGCCTCGCGGGGTTGGTCGCGGTCTATATGTTCTATGAAAATGGCCGCCAGCGCTTCAACGACTTTCTGGGCATCGGTGTGGACGAGAGTGCGGGGCCGGACCAGACCGACCTTGCTTTTCGCACCATAACCCATGGCGGCTTTACTGGCGTCGGGCCGGGCGGGGGCCAACATAAATTCCGCCTGCCCGAAGCGCATACCGACTATATCTTCTCGGTGATCGGCGAGGAGTTCGGGCTGCTGGCCTGCATCGCCATTGCCTGCGTCTATCTCGCCATCATCGTGCGGGTGTTGCTGCGCCTGCTGGACGAGGAGGATGTGTTCACCATTTTGGCGGCGGCAGGCCTCACCACCCAGTTCGGATTGCAGGCGATCATCAATATGGGCGTCAATGCGCAGATATTTCCGTCCAAGGGCATGACGCTGCCCTTTATCAGCTATGGCGGCTCCTCTATGCTCGCGCTTTGCATCGGCGTCGGCCTGTTGCTCGCCTTCACGCGACGCAACCCCTTCATGGGTCGGCATACGGTCGTCAAATGGAGTGGTCGATGAGCATTTCCCGTCACTTCGTCCTGGCCGCTGGCGGGACGGGGGGTCATATGATTCCCGCCCATGCGGTGGCCGAAGAACTGATGGCGCGTGGCCATCATGTCGCTTTGGTTACCGATGAACGGGGCGCGAAGATCCCCGGTATCTTCGACCGGGCGCAAGTCCATATCATGCCAGCGGGGCGCATGACGAAGAACCCGGCGAGTTGGCCGGGGGCGTTGAAGGCGATCCTCGCCGGGCGCGCCATGTCCCGGCGGTTGAACGAGACGTTCCGGCCTACCGCGGTCGTGGGCTTCGGCGGCTATCCCGCCATGCCTGCGCTGCTCGGCGCCTTGGCCGATGGTATTCCGACCGCGATCCATGAACAAAATGCGGTGCTGGGCCGGGTCAACCGCCTGCTCGCCGCGCGGGTGGATGCGATCGCGACGGCCTATCCGGGGGTCGAGCGGCTCAAGCCCAGATATGATGCTAAGGTCCATCTGATCGGCAATCCGGTGCGCGAGGAGGTGAAAGCCTTGCGCGAGGAGGATTTCCCGGCGCTGACCGATGAAAGCGTGTTCCGGGTGCTGGTGATCGGCGGCAGCCAGGGAGCGTCCATCCTGTCGAGCGTCGTGCCCGAAGGCCTGTCGATGCTGCCGGTCGCGCTGCGCCGCCGCTTGCAGGTCACGCAGCAATGCCGCGCCGAGGATATTGATCGGGTGCGGAAAACCTATGCGGAGATGGAAATTCCCGCAGACCTCGCCACCTATTTTAACGATGTGCCGGAGAAATTGGGCTGGGCGCATCTGGTGATCGCGCGGGCGGGGGCTTCGACGCTGGCGGAACTGACCTGCGCCGGGCGGCCCGCGATCCTCATCCCCTTGCCGAGCGCCATGGACGATCACCAGACGGCCAATGCGCGCGAGATGACCGAAGCGGGCGGGGCGCGCACGATTACCCAGGCGCGCTTTACCGCCGTCGAGCTGGCCAAGCAGATGCAGAAGATGGCGATGGAGCCGGGCGCGTTGCAGAACGCTGCGAAGCGCGCATGGGGCTGCGGCCGGCCGAACGCGGCACGTGACATGGCGGACTTGCTGGAAAGCATCGGTCATGCGCCGATCGTCAATGACCCGGTACGGGTCGGACCGATGCCGACGACGCTCAATCTGGCGGGGGTTCCGGCGTGAGCCAGATCCCGACCCATGCATCCTCCCCTGTAAGGGGAGGGGGACCGGCGGAGCCGGTGGAGGGGTGTCACCCTATCGATGGGGCGACACCCCTCCGTCAGGGCTTCGCCCTGCCACCTCCCCTGCCAGGGGAGGATCACAACATGATGAACCTGAAGGAATCTCGCTCATGAAGGGTGTCGGCACGGACATCGGCACGATCCATTTCATCGGCATTGGCGGCATTGGCATGTCGGGGATTGCCGAGGTGATGCACAATCTGGGCTATGATGTTCAGGGATCGGACGTGGCCGAAGGCTATGTGGTCGAAGGACTGCGCGCCAAGGGCATAAGAGTGATGATCGGCCATAAGGCGGAAAATCTGGGCGACGCCGCTGTCGTGGTGACGTCCACCGCGATCAAGCGCGGCAACCCGGAGGTCGAGCTGGCGCTGGAAACGCGCGTGCCGGTCATCCGTCGCGCCGAAATGCTGGCCGAGCTGATGCGTTTGAAATCCACCGTTGCCGTCGCGGGGACGCATGGCAAGACCACGACGACGTCGATGGTCGCGGCCTTGCTGGACGCGGGCGGGGTGGACCCGACGGTCATCAATGGCGGCATCATCAACAGCTATGGCTCCAACGCGCGGTTAGGCAATAGCGACTGGATGGTGGTGGAGGCCGATGAGAGCGACGGCAGCTTCCTGCGGCTGGACGGCACCATCGCGGTCGTCACCAATATCGATCCCGAACATCTCGACCATTATGGCAGCTTCGACCGGGTGAAGGACGCTTTTGTCGAGTTTGTCGGCAATGTGCCTTTCTATGGCGCGGCGCTGCTGTGCCTCGACCATCCCGAAGTGCAGGCGATCTTGCCGCGGGTGCAGGACCGGCGGATCGTCACCTATGGCTTTTCGGCGCAGGCCGATATTCGCGGCGACAATGTGGTGAGCTTCCCCGGCGGCAACCGTTTCGACATTCAGGTGCGCGAACGCGACGGATCGACGCGGAAGATCGAGGGGATCGAGATGCCGATGCCGGGGCGCCATAACGTGTTGAACGCGATGGCGGCGATCGGCGTGGCGCTGCACATGGGGATCGACGATGCGACGATCCAGACGGGCTTCGCCAAGTTTGGCGGGGTCAAGCGGCGCTTTACCAAGGTCGGCGAGATTGTAGTCGGGGATGGCAGTGCCATCGTGATCGACGATTATGGCCACCATCCGGTCGAGATCAAGGCCGTGCTGGCGGCGGCGCGCGAAGGCGCGCAGGGTCGCGTGATCGCCGTGGTCCAGCCGCACCGCTTCACGCGGTTGCGCGATTTGATGGATGATTTCCAGCAAGCGTTCAACGATGCGGACATGGTTTACGCAACGCCCGTCTATACCGCTGGCGAGCAGCCGATCGAGGGCGTGGACAGCGCCGCGCTGGTCGCGGGGCTCAAGCGTCGGGGGCATCGCCATGCCTCCACCGTGGCGGATATGGACGAACTGGTGGATGCGATCGCCGCTGACATCCAGCCGGACGACATGATCGTCTGCCTGGGCGCGGGCGACATCACCAAATGGGCGGCGGGGATGGCGTTGGCGGTGTCCGCAAAGGTCAAGGAAGCGGTCTGATGTTCGAATTGTTCGCCGTTGGCCTGGAAATGCAGAAGCGGATGATCGACGTGCAGATGCAGGGCGTCGAAGCCGCGCGCGACATGATCGATGCCGCACAGCAAAACGTACAGGCAGGCATGGCCGCGACCCAGGCGCAAGAGGATGGCATTAAGTCCATGAAAAAATGGATGAATATGTGGGGAGTGCGCGGTTGAGCCTGACCCTTCCTGCTGTCCGTGGCACGATCAAGCCCGATGCGCCGCTGGCCCCGCTGGTCTGGTTCAAGGCGGGCGGTGCAGCGCAATGGCTGTTCGAGCCGAAGGATGCGCAGGACTTGTCCGATTTGCTGTCCGCGCTCGATCCGGCGGTGCCGGTGATGGCGATCGGCCTTGGCTCCAACCTGATCGTGCGCGATGGCGGGGTGCCGGGCGTGGTGGTGCGGCTGGGCAAGCCATTCGCGACGGTGGAGGCGCTGGACGCGACCACCTTGGTCTGCGGCGGCGGGACGTCGGGCATTCTCGTGTCCTCGACCGCGCGGGACAAGGGCATAGCGGGCCTCGAATTTCTGCGCTCCATCCCCGGCACGGTCGGCGGGTTCGTGCGGATGAACGGCGGCGCTTATGGCCGCGAGACATGCGACATTTTGCTGTCATGCGACGTGGTGCTGCGATCGGGCGAGCGGGTGACGCTTTCCAAGGACGAGCTTGGCTATAGCTATCGTCATTCGACGCTGCCGGAAGGGGCCGTCGTGGTCAGCGCGACCTTTCGCGGTGAACCGGGCGAACCGGCCGCGATTCAGGCGGAAATGGACCGGATCGCCGCTGCGCGCGAAGCCAGCCAGCCGCTGCGCAGCAAGACCGGCGGATCGACCTTCAAGAACCCGGACGGGCATAAGGCCTGGGCGCTGGTGGACGAGGCGGGCTGTCGCGGGCTGCAACTGGGCGGCGCGCAGGTGAGCGAGAAGCACACCAATTTCCTGCTCAACCTGGGCGACGCCACCAGCGCGGACATCGAAGCGCTGGGCGAAGAAGTGCGGCGGCGGGTGAAAGACAAGAGCGGCGTGGAACTGGAATGGGAAATTCAGCGGGTGGGGATGGTAAAGTGAGCGGCGCTATGAAGTTCCTCCCCGGTACGGGGAGGTGGCAGGCCGAAGGCCTGACGGAGGGGGCTCGCCCCGCTGCACGCCCCCTCCACCACTGGCTTCGCCAGCGGTCCCCTTCGGCAGAGGCACGTGACTCTGCCGAACCGTGCCGGGGAGGAATTGCATGACCCGTGGTCCGTGGCATGTCGCCGTCCTGATGGGTGGCTGGTCGGCGGAGCGGCCGGTTTCCCTTATGAGCGGGGAGGGTGTTGCCAAGGCGCTGGAATCGCGGGGGCATAGGGTCACGCGGATTGATATGGATCGTGACGTCGCCGCGCGTCTCGCCGAGGCCAAGGCCGATGTCGTGTTCAACGCGCTGCACGGCGTTCCGGGCGAGGATGGCACGGTGCAGGGGATGATGGACCTGATGGGCCTGATCTACACCCATTCGGGCCTCGCTACATCGGTCATCGCGATCGACAAGCAGCTGACCAAGCAGGCGCTGGTGCCGCATGGCATCCCCATGCCCGGCGGCAAGATCGTGGCGAGCGAGAGCCTGTTTGCGGGCGATCCGTTGCCGCGTCCTTATGTGTTGAAGCCGGTCAATGAAGGCAGTTCGGTCGGCGTGGCGATCGTCACGGCGGAGGGCAATTATGGCGATCCCATCGGTCGCGACAGTGTCGGCCCGTGGCAGGATTTTTCCGAACTGCTGGCCGAACCCTATATTCGCGGGCGTGAACTGACGACGGCCGTGCTGGGCAATGAAGCGCTGCTGGTCACGGAATTGCGCCCCAAGAGCGGCTTTTACGATTTCGATGCCAAATATACCGATGGCATGACCGAGCATGTCTGCCCGGCCGATATTCCGCCCGACATTAGCGAAGCCTGCAAGGCGATCGCGCTGCGTGCGCATCAATTGCTGGGGTGCCAGGGCGCGTCGCGCGCCGATTTCCGCTGGGACGATGAACAGGGGATCGAGGGGCTGTATCTGCTGGAGGTCAACACCCAGCCGGGCATGACGCCGCTCAGCCTCGTGCCTGAACAGGCGGCGAAGCTGGGCATTGACTATGCCACGTTGGTAGAGACTATTGTCGCAGAAGCGCTGTCGCGCGCCGGGGGGACGGAACATGGCTGAGACACGCATCAGACGGGGCGGCTCCACGCGATTGAGCAGCGCGCGCGATACGGCGACCAAGGGGCGGCGCGGCCGCACGCTCAAGCGGCAATCGACGCTGGACCGGGTGATCGAAGCGCTGCCGGTCAGCGAAGCGACGCTGCAACGCCTGGCGAGCTGGGCGATCGTCGGCATTTTCGGCGCGGGCGTGGTCGGCGTCGCAATATTCTTCGGCGTGCCCGCCATGGCGCACAAGCAGGCGGCGCTGCTGGCCGCGCGCGCCGGGTTCGAGGTCGACAAGGTCGAGGTGCGCGGCGTCGAGCGAATGGACGAGCTGCCGGTCTATAATATCGCACTAGGTCAGGTCGATCGTTCGATGCTGTCGCTCGACCTGCCCAAGGTGCGCAGTGAGATGCTGAAACTCGGCTGGATCAAGGATGCGCGCATTTCCCGCCGCCTGCCCGATACGCTGGTGGTGGACATCGTCGAGCGCGATCCGGTCGCGGTGTGGCAGCATGGCGGGCGGCTGCACCTGATCGACGTGATGGGCGTGGTGCTGCAACCTGTGTCGGCCAATGCGATGCCCGACCTGCCGCTAGTGGTGGGACCGGACGCCAATCGGCAGACGGCGGGGCTGAATGCGCTGATGGACAATGCGCCCGCGTTGAAGCCGATGCTGGCGGGCGCGACCTGGGTCGGCAATCGCCGCTGGGATCTACGCTTTCAGTCGGGCGAAACCCTGTCGCTGCCCGAAGGCGACAAGGGGAGCGCGGCGGCTCTGGTGAATTTCGCGCGCATGGATGGCGTCAACCGCCTGCTGGGGCGCGGGATCGTCAAGTTCGACATGCGTGACCCCGATCGTTTCGTCCTGCGCCTGCCCCAAGGCAAGGTCGAGGACAAGCCGATGGCCACCGACGGCAAGACCGCGAGCGCTGCGCCCGCGGAGGAAGAGGGCTAAACCGCATGGCGCAGCCCAAGGTCGAAAAGCTGATCACCGCGATCGATATCGGGTCGTGGAAGGTCTCCGCCTTGATCGCGGGGCGGACCGACACGGGCGAGCTGGCGATATTGGGCACCGGCCAGCGCGAAAGCCGGGGCGTGCGGCGCGGCTTCATCGCCGACATGGAGCGCACTGAACTGGCCGTGCGCGAAACGATCGAGCAGGCCGAGCGGGTCGCGGGCACCAATATCGAAGATGTCTGGGTCAGCTTTTCGGGCGGCAGCCTGGTCAGCGATGTCGTCACGGTCGAGCGCGACATGGCGGGCTATCGCATCGAGCAGGCGGATATTGATGACCTGCTGACCACGGGACAGCAGGGCATCGACCCGGACGGCCGAGTCGTGCTGCATGCCCAGCCGACCTGCTTCACTATCAATGGCCGGGTGCCAGTTAAGAAGCCGTTGGGGATGCACGCCGACCTTTTGGGCGTGGATATCCATGTCGTGCTGGCCGATGGCGCGCCGCTCGCCAATCTCGACCTGTGCGTGCGCGGGGCGTATCTCAACGTCAATTCGATCGTCGCCGCGCCGATCGCGACGGGACTTGCCTGTCTGTCCGAAGAGGAGCGCGACCTGGGCGTGGCGCTGGTCGAGATCGGGGCGGGGGTGACCAATGTCTCGCTCTATGCGGGCGGCATGTTGGTCGGGCTGCATAGCATCCCGATCGGCGCGGCGGACATTACCGACGATATTGCGTCGGCCTTCGGCATTCGGCGCAGCCAGGCGGAGCGGATCAAATGCTTCTATGGCTCGGCGATGCAGAATCCGCGCGATTTCCGCGAGATGATCGAGATTGCCGCGCCCCATGGCGAAAGTGCGGCGGCGGGGCAGGCGGCCGGGCCGAATGCGGAAGGGGGCAAGATCACCCGTGCGGCGCTGGTCGGCGTCATTTGCGAACGGTTGAACCAGATCATGGCCGAAGTGAATACGGCGCTGGCGGGCATGGGGTTCAACACGCCGACCGGGCGGCAGGTGGTGCTGACGGGCGGCGGCGCGGAAATGAAGGGCATTGCCGATTATGCGCAGGGCGCGCTGGGCCGGGCCGTGCGGATCGGGCGGCCACGGGGCTTGTCCGCCATGCCCGAAGCGCATAGTGGCCCGGCCTTTGCAACTTTGGCGGGTCTGGCGCTTTACGGTGCTTCCAACCCGGTTGATCTCCGAACGATGGCGCCGTCGCCGCAGACGGTCCATCGTCTGGGGACTCCGCTCTGGTGGCAGCGGATGATGCGCGCGATGAAGACAAACTATTGACCGAATTTGGAATGAAACGAAAATAGCTGGTGAAATCCCCTATTTTCTGGTGTTAACAATTAATGACGGTTTCGCTTCCTGACGAGGAAGCTGAGGGAGCAGAATATATGAGCATTGAGATCAGCCCACCGCATGTGGACGAACTGAAGCCGCGGATCGCGGTGATCGGCGTCGGCGGCGCGGGCGGCAATGCCATCGCGAACATGATCGCCGCCAATGTCGAGGGTGTCGATTTCATCGTCGCCAATACCGACGCGCAGGCATTGAACAGCTCGCCGGCCGAACGCCGTATCCAGCTTGGTCCGCAGATCACTGAGGGTCTGGGCGCAGGATCGCGTCCCGAAATCGGCAAGGCGGCGGCGGAAGAAACCATCGCCATGGTCGAAGCGGCGCTGGAAGGCGCGCATATGTGCTTCATCACCGCGGGCATGGGTGGCGGCACCGGCACTGGCGCGGCCCCCGTCATCGCCAAGGCGGCGCGTGAGCGTGGCATCCTGACCGTCGGCGTCGTAACCAAGCCCTTCACCTTCGAGGGCAATCGCCGCATGAAGTCGGCGGAAAGCGGCATCGATGAGCTACAGAAGCATGTCGATACGTTGATCGTCATTCCGAACCAGAATCTGTTCCTGATCGCCAATCCGAACACGACCTTTAAGGAAGCGTTCCAGATGGCGGACGAAGTGTTGCAGCAGGGCGTGCGCAGCATCACCGACCTGATGATCATGCCCGGCCTCATCAACCTCGACTTTGCCGACGTGCGGTCGGTGATGGGCGAAATGGGCAAGGCGATGATGGGCACCGGCGAAGCGGAAGGCGACGGCCGCGCTTTGCAGGCGGCGGAGAAGGCGATTGCCAACCCGCTGCTCGACGGCGTGTCGATGCGCGGCGCGAAGGGCGTGATCGTCTCCATCGTCGGTGGCGAAGATATGCGCCTGATGGAAGTGGACGAAGCCGCCAACCATATCCGCGAGCTGGTGGATCCGGACGCGAACATCATCTGGGGCAGCGCGTTCAACGACAATCTCAACGGCAAGATCCGCGTGTCGGTGGTCGCCACCGGCATCGACAATGAGATCGGCAACCATGCCGCGCCGTTGACGCAGCCGTTCAGCTTTGCCAGCCGTCCCGCCGTCTCGGTGCCGCAGCAGGGTGGCGCGCCCAAGGCCGCGACGCCCGCGCCGCAGCCTGCGCCAGCCGCAGCACCCGCGCCCGAACCTGAAACACTGGAACTGGACGTCCCGGCGCCGCCTGCGCCTGCACCGGTCGAAGCGGCCCCCGCGCCTTTCGCTGCGCCCAAGCCTGCGGCCGTGTTTTCCGACGAAGGGCCGGACCAGGACGAACTGGTGCTGGGTGCGGACAATGCCGCGCCAGCTGCAGCGCCTGCGCAACCTGCAGCGCCGCGCGTTGCCAGCGGTGGGACGTTGTTCGAGCGGATGGCGGGCCTGACCCGTGGTGCGGACAAGGTGCCGGGTGGCGATGACGCCGCCGGTGTCGACATTCCCCGCTTCCTGAACCGCCAGAACAACCAGTAAGATCATCGCGCGCGGTACGCGCCGCGCCGGTCATGCAGCGCGCCGTCTGTCCTATGGGGCAGCACGGCGTGCTTTTTTGGCTGGGCGATTTCCTATTCGCGCCTTGATCCGCTAGAGCCCGAATGTGACACAATATCTTTCATGGATTCTTGGCGGCCTGCTGATGGCCGGAACCGCCCAGGCGCAAACCGACCAGGCCCAACTGGTCCGTCCCCTTGGCGCCGCCGACCTCAACAGCAATCTGGCGCGCCTGTCGGCCAATCCGCGCGACGTGGATGCGTTGATCGGCGCAGGGGAGGCGGCGCTGGCGCTGGATGACCCGCGCGCGGCGGCGGGTTTCTTTGCGCGCGCCGATACGATCACCAGCGGCAATGGCCGGATCAAGGTCGGGCTGGCGCGGGTCAATCTGAAGCTGCAAAATCCGGCGGAGGCGGTGCGGCTGTTCGATCAGGCAGGGCGGTTGGGATTTGCCGACGCGACTATCCTGACCGATCGCGGGCTGGCGCGCGACATGACCGGCGATCAGGCCGGGGCGCAGCGCGACTATCAGGCCGCGTTGCAGCGGACGCCCAATGACGCCGAACTGATCCGCCGCTATGCCGCGTCGCTGGGCATATCGGGCCAGGTGGCGGCGGCGGAGCGGGCTTTGGAGCCTTTGCTCTACAAGAGTGATCGGGCGGCGTGGCGCTATCGCGCATTCATTCTGGCGATGAACAACCAGCAGGTGGAAGCGCGCAAGGTGGCCGACCAGACCATGCCCGCGCAACTCGCGGCGGCGATCGTCCCCTATATGCAGAAAATGCCCTATCTGACCGCGCCGCAAAAGGCGGCGGCGGTGCATTTCGGGCAGTTCCCGGCGCAGACCGGCACGCGCATTGCGGCGATCACGCCGACGCCACCAGCGCCCGGCACGCCGCAGGTCGTGGTGCCAGCCGCATCGGTGGCGGTCGCCGCCGCGCCGACCAATCGACCGCAAAGCGCGCGGGCGCGCCGGGCCGAACAGCAACGCCAGCGGCGCGAGGCCGCGCGCCTGGCCCGCGCTGAAACACCCGCCCGCGTGGCGATGGCACGGGCGCAGACGCAACGTCAGGCGATGCCGGTGGTTCAGCCCACGCCCACGCCCACGCCGATGGTCCAGCCTACGCCGTCGCCGACGCCGATGGTTCAGCCGACCCCAAGTCCTGCGCCAGCGCAGACGCCACCGGCTGCCATTGTGCCATCGGTCCAGGCAAGCGTGCCGACCCCGGATCCAACGCCGCCGCCGGTGCGGGAGGCGAGTACGCCCGCTACAGCGGTGCAGGGGCCGCCCGCGCCGGGCTTCGAATCGGTAGCCACCGTCGCGCCGTCGCCTGCGCCGCAGACCGCGCCGCAGCCGGCCATGGTTCAATCAGTGCCCGCTGCGCCGCCGCAGCCGGACCCGGAGGCGACGCGAACGCTCGCCGACATCATTCGCGCGATCGATGTGCCCGAAGCGGAGCGACAGGCGCGCGTCGCTGCCGTGGATCTGGAGGAGATCGCCGCGCGGCAGGCCGCGCGCCGCGCCGAGCGGCAAGCGGCTGCCGACAAGGTGAAGAAAGCGGCGCTCGCCAAGGCCAAGGTGGAAGCCGACGCCAAGGCGAAGAAGGAAGCAGAAGAAAAGAAGAAGTTGGCCGACAATCCGTCGCGCAACTGGTTGCAGATCGGCATCGGCGCCAGCAAATCGGGCCTCGCCTTCACGCTCAATGCGCTGCGCAAAAAATATGACAGCCTGTCCGCGCAGGATGGCTGGAGCGCAAGCTGGGGCCAGACCAACCGCTTATTGGTCGGGCCGTTCCCCAACTTCGCGCGCGCCAAGGCGCTGGAGGACAAGATCAAGGCTGCCGGTGGCGATGCCTTTGCGTGGAAAAGCAGCGCGGGAGAGGTGGTCGAAAGGCTGGGCGGTCAGTAAGAGGACGTCCCATGACGATCCTTGCTTCCTATGCCTGCCACCCCGCCGCCAGCCGGGGTCGGCTCCATGCCGAACCAGGCGGGGAGGTGCGCGGGCCGCGTGACATGTTCCAGCGCGACCGCGACCGCATCATCCATTCGATCGCCTTTCGCCGGTTGCGCCACAAGACGCAGGTGTTCGTGTCGCCCGATGGCGATCATTTCCGTGTCCGCCTGACCCACAGCCTGGAGGTTGCGCAGATTGGCCGCACCACCGCGCGCACGCTGGGGCTGAACGAGGATCTGACCGAGGCGCTGTGCCTGGCGCATGATATCGGCCATCCCCCCTTCGGCCATGCGGGCGAGGATGCGCTGGAAGTGGCGATGGAGGATCATGGCGGGTTCGACCATAATGCCCATACGCTGCGCACGCTGATGCTGCTGGAAAGCCCCTATCCGCGCTTCAAGGGGCTGAACCTTAGTTGGGAGATGCTGGAGGGGTTGGCCAAGCATAATGGGCCGATCGACCATCCCGGCTGGGCGATGCGCGAACTGGATGCGCTGTTTCCGCTGGACCTGACCAGCCATGCCTCGCTGGAGGCGCAACTGGCGGCGATTTCGGACGATATTGCCTATGACAATCACGACATTGATGATGGATTGCGCGCCGGGCTGCTGACGCTGGAGCAATTGCTGGAAGTGCCATTTGTCGCGACCTGCTGGGACCGGGTGCGGACTCGCTATCCCGACGTGCCGCAGGATGGTTTGCTGCGCGAACTGGTGCGCGAGCAGATCGGCGTGATGGCCAATGACCTGCTGGCGGCGACGCGGGCGAATATCGCGGAATCGCGCGTCGAAACGGTGGAAGATGTGCGCGCGCTGGGCCTCACGCTGGTCGGCTTTTCGCCGGAGCTGGCGGCGCAGGAGCGCGACCTCAAACGCTTCATGTACGCCACCCTCTATCACCATCCAGAGCAAATGGCGGCGGCCGACCGGGCGCGGGTGGTCGTGACCGACCTGTTCCGTGCTTATCAGGAGCAGCCCGGCCTGATGCCGCCTGAATGGCGCGACGAATGTGTGTTGGCCGAACCGGCGCGTAGCCGCCACATCACCGACTTCATCGCCGGGATGACGGACCGCTATGCCGAAAAGCGGCATGCGGAAATTTTCGGGTAGGTTAGGGGGAAGGCTCATCCCTCTTCCGTTCGCCCTGAGCTTGTCGAAGGGCCTTTCTTGAAGAAAGGAAGGGGGCTTCGACAGGCTCAGCCCGAACGGGGTGGGGTTGGTGAGATAGGCAGAGCTTTGCGGCCAGCCACCTTCCTTGCAATGGGAGGATATTTTAGCTGATTGACGTGCCCTGTCCTTTGTCGCAATGCCTTGGATGTCTCCGGTGTCGAGGATTCGGCGCTGGGCATGATGCGGGAGAGCATGGGTGGCCTTTGAGGCCGTCCCCGTCGCCGAAGGAGCAACCGCCCCGGAATCTCTCAGGCCAATGGACCGCATCGCGCGCAAGGCACTCTGGAAAGCGGACGAGTTATCTCGTCCCACCGAAGGGGTAAGCCATGTGGCCGCAAGGCCGCTGGTCAAAGCTCTCAGGTTCCCGTGACAGAGGGGGTGACGAACAGAAGCGGTCCGGTGCGGGCCGGGCTGAACGTCGCTGCAACCCTCTCACGGAAAGGCCGTCCTATGACCGCCACCTATGACTCAAATGACGATGTAGCTACGCTCGAAGAGGCCTTGCCGCTCGAAGCGCTGCCGCTCGACGCCTGGCACCGTGCGCAGGGCGCGCGCATGGTCGGCTTTGCGGGCTATCATATGCCGATCCACTATGATGGCATCATGGCCGAACATAGCTGGACCCGCGAACATGCCGGGCTGTTCGATGTCAGCCATATGGGGCAGATCGGCTTTTCCGGCGAGGGCGTGGACGAAGCGCTGGAAATGCTGTTGCCGAGCGACATCAAGGGGTTGAAGCCCGGTCGCCAGCGTTATTCGATGCTGCTGGACCAGGATGGCGGCATTCTCGACGACCTGATGGTCGCGCGCCCAGCCGATGGGGCGTTCGATGGCGCGGCGATCTATATGGTCGTCAACGGCGCGACCAAATATGACGACATGGCCTGGATGATCGAGCATCTGCCCGACGAGGTCGTGATGAACCATATGGACGAGCAGGCGCTGCTGGCGTTGCAGGGACCGGAGGCCGGCGAGGCGATGGCCGCGCTGGTGCCGGGGACGGCGGACCTGACCTTCATGCAGTGCGGCGCGTTCGAGTGGAACGGCGTGGCGCTGTGGATCAGCCGGTCGGGCTATACCGGCGAGGATGGGTTCGAGATCAGCCTGCCCGCGGACGCCGCCGAGGGCTTTGCCGATGCGCTGTGTGCGCTCCGCCAGGTCAAGCCGATCGGCCTTGGCGCGCGCGACTCGCTGCGGCTGGAGGCGGGCTTGCCGCTTTATGGGCACGACCTGACCCCTGCCGTCAGCACGATCGGCGCGGATCTGGGTTTTGCGATCGGCAAGCGTCGGCGCGCGGAGGGCGGCTTTATCGGCCATGGTCGGGTGATGAAGGAACTGGCCGATGGCCCCGGCACGAAGCGCGTCGGCCTGAAAATCCAGGGGCGTCTGCCCGCGCGGGAGGGCGCCCAAATTTTTGTCGGTGACAATCTGGTCGGGGAAGTGACGTCGGGCGGCTTTGCGCCGAGCCTGGGCGCGCCGATCGCCATGGGCTGGGTCAGCCTGCCGCATAGCGCGCTCGACACCGCGCTGGAGATCGACGTGCGCGGCAAGCGCATCAGCGCGACGGTGGTGCCGATGCCTTTCGTGCCGCACCGCTATCGCCGCGCGACCGCCTAATTTTTGTTCCGACTTTTTGTGATCATGATTTTCAAGCAATCATTCCGGAGACTATCATCATGAGCCGTTATTTTACCGAAGAACATGAGTGGATCGACGTCGAGGGTGAGATCGCCACGGTCGGCATCACCGACTTTGCCCAGGAGCAATTGGGCGACATCGTGTTCGTCGAACTGCCGGTCGAAGGCGCGACCTTCGACAAGGGCGATGACGCCGCCGTCGTGGAATCAGTGAAGGCCGCATCCGACGTCTATGCACCGATTTCGGGCGAAGTCGTCGAAGCCAATGGCGCGCTGGAGGATGAGCCCGCGCTGGTGAACAGCGATGCCGAAGAGGATGGCTGGTTCTTCAAGCTGCGCATCACCGACATGAGCGAGCTGGAAGGGCTGATGACCGAAGCGGCGTATAAGACGTTCGTCGCTGCTTTGTAATCTTATCACCGTCATCCCCGCGGAAGCGGGGATCCATCTCCGCCACGTTCGTCTTGGCGCACCGTTGGGAGATGGGTTCCCGCCTACGCGGGAATGACGCCGCAGGAAAATATCATGCGCTACCTACCCCTTACCGACACTGACCGGCAGGCGATGCTTGCGACCATTGGCGCGGCGTCGATCGATGATCTGTTCGTGGATGTGCCTGCCGAGGCCCGGCTTTCCGGCCAGATCGAAGGCCTGCCCGATCATGCCAGCGAATTGGCGGTCGAGCGGCATATGAGCAAGCTGGCGCGGCAGAATCTGTCGGCGGGGGAAGCGCCCTTTTTCCTGGGCGCAGGCGCGTACAAGCATCATGTGCCCGCCAGCGTCGATCATCTGATCCAGCGCGGCGAGTTCCTAACCGCCTACACCCCCTATCAGCCGGAAATCGCGCAGGGGACGTTGCAGGTCTTGTTCGAGTTCCAGACGCAGGTCGCGCGCCTGCTCGGCTGCGACGTCGCCAATGCGTCCATGTATGATGGGTCGACTGCCTGCTGGGAGGCGATCGGCATGGCGCGGCGCATCACCAAGCGGGGCAAGGCGATCCTGTCGTCTGGCCTGCACCCCCATTATGTGTCGGTCGCGCGGACGATGGCGAAGTTCACCGGCGACGTGCTGGCGCATGAGGCACCCACGCTGACGGCGCAGACGGACATTGACGCGCTGATCGCGGCGATCGACAAGGATGTGAGCTGCGTCGTGGTGCAATATCCCGACATTTTGGGCCGCATTGCCGATCTGACGCCGCTCGCCGATGCGGCGCATGCGGCGGGCGCGTTGCTGGTGGCGGTGGTGACGGAGCCGGTGGCGCTGGGCGCGCTGGTGCCGCCGGGCGAGATGGGCGCGGATATCGTCGTGGGCGAGGGCCAGTCGATCGGCGTCGGCCTGCAATTTGGCGGGCCGTATCTCGGCCTGTTCGCATGCAAGCAGAAATATGTGCGGCAGATGCCGGGGCGCCTGTGCGGCGAGACGGTGGATGCGGCGGGCAAGCGCGGCTTCGTGCTGACGCTGTCGACCCGCGAGCAGCATATCCGCCGCGAGAAGGCGACGTCGAACATCTGCACCAATTCAGGGCTCTGCGCGCTGGCGTTCAGCATTCATATGACCTTGCTGGGGGAACGGGGCCTGCGGGACATGGCGAGCCTCAATCACGGCCTGGCTGTGCAGGCCGCCGATCGGCTGGCGCAGGTGCCGGGCGTGACCTTGCTCAACGACAGTTTTTTCAATGAGTTCACCCTGGTCCTGACCAGGGATGCGCGCGATGTCGTGCGCAGCCTGGCCGACAAGGGCGTGCTGGGTGGCGTGTCGCTGGGGCGGCTGTTCCCCGATGCACCCGCGATCGGCAAGGGGCTGGTGGTCGCAGTGACCGAAACGGTGACGGCAGAGGATATAGAGGCGCTGGCCACGGCGCTTGAGGAGGAACTGGTATGACGATCTCTCCTTATTCCGTTCGGGCTGAGCTTGTCGAAGCCCCGTCCTTCTCTCCGAAGAAAAGTGCAGCCCTTCGACAAGCTCAGGGCGAACGGTTTGTGGTGAAAGGTTTGTTCGTATGACCATGCTCAAGGAAGGCCGTCCCACCACGCCGGTCGCGGTTGCACACGCGCATATGGCTCCGGCGACGGTGACGGGAAATCGCGCGCTGATGCTGGAAGAGGCGCTGATCTTCGAGATTGGATCGACCGAAACGACCGGCGTCGATTTCGCGCCCGCGCCGAAGGTTGCGAGCCGGCTTGGCGGGTTGGAGCGCAAGGCGATCGGCCTGCCGGGCCTGTCGGAACAGGAAACGGTGCGCCACTATACGCGGCTATCGCGGCAGAATTATGCCATCGACCTGGGCCTGTTTCCGCTCGGCTCCTGCACGATGAAGCATAATCCGCGCCTGAATGAAAAGGTCGCGCGGATGCCCGGTTTTGCGGACCTGCACCCGCTGGCCCCGCAATCGACGGTGCAGGGCGCGTTGGCGGTGATTCATGAACTGGCACAATGGCTGGTGACGCTGACGGGGATGCATAGCGTGGCGATGAGCCCCAAGGCGGGCGCGCATGGGGAGTTGTGCGGGCTGCTCGCGATCCGCGCAGCGCTGGAGGCGCGGGGCGATGCGCGCTCGGTGGTGCTGGTGCCCGAAAGCGCCCATGGCACCAATCCGGCCACGGCGGCCTTTTGCGGCTATCAGGTCGAGGATATTCCCGCGACGCCCGAAGGCCGCGTCGATCTGGCGGCGCTGACGGCGCGGCTTGGGCCCGATGTGGCGGCGGTGATGATCACCAACCCCAATACATGCGGGCTGTTCGAGCGCGACCTCAAGACGATTTCCGATGCCGTCCATGCGGCGGGGGCGTTCGTCTACTGCGATGGGGCGAATTTCAACGCCATCGTCGGGCGGGTGCGGCCGGGCGATCTGGGCGTCGATGCGATGCATATCAATCTGCACAAGACCTTCTCGACACCGCATGGCGGCGGCGGTCCCGGCTCCGGGCCGGTCGTGCTGTCGGCGGCACTGGCGCCCTATGCGCCGCTGCCCTTTGTTGAGAAGCAGGGCGACCAGTTCGTTCTGATCGAGGAGGAATCCGCGCAGGATCATCATGGCGGCACCTTTGGCCGGATGGTGGCTTTCCACGGGCAGATGGGCATGTTCACCCGCGCGCTCGCCTATATCATGAGCCATGGCGCGGACGGGTTGCGGCAAGTGGCGGAGGATGCGGTCCTCAACGCCAATTATATCCTGCGCAGCCTGGACGATGTGCTGGACGCGCCATTCGGCACCAGCGGGCCGTGCATGCATGAGGCGCTGTTCAGCGACAAGGGGCTGGCCGAGGGCTTCACGACGCTCGACATCGCCAAGGGGCTGATCGACGAGGGCTTCCACCCGATGACCATGTATTTCCCGCTGGTCGTCCATGGCGCGATGTTGATCGAGCCGACCGAGACGGAGAGCAAGGCGGCGCTCGACCAGTTCATTATGGCTCTGCGGTCGTTGGCGGAACGGGCCAAGGCCGGAGACGAGGCGTTGAAGGGCGCGCCCTATCATGCGCCACGTCGTCGCCTGGACGAGACGCTGGCGGCGCGCAAGCCGGTGCTGACTTGGGAAGCGCCGGTGATGGCGCAGGCGGCGGAATGACGGCCTGGATTCCGGGCGAAGCGGACGGCGAAGCGTATAAGCGCCACGCCCCCGCGACGCTGCGGAACCGGGATGCGATATTGGCGGTGCTGCGTGCGGCATTGCCATCGTCCGGGTTGGTGCTGGAAGTGGCGAGCGGGAGCGGCGAACATGCGGTGCATTTCGCCGCTGCGCTGCCTGCGCTCGACTGGCAGCCGAGCGATCCCGATCCGGCCGCGCTGGCGTCGATCGAGGCGTGGCGCGCGGAAGCGCGTCTGCCCAATCTGCGTGCGCCGATGCTGCTGGATGCAGCGGCGGACTGGCCGATCGACCGGGCGGATGCGATGGTGTGCATCAATATGACCCATATCAGCCCATGGGCAGCGACGGTGGGATTGTTCACGCATGGCGCCAGGCTGCTTCAGACGGGCGCGCCGCTGATCCTCTACGGTCCCTATTTTCAGGCCGATGTCGCGCCAGCGCCCAGCAATGTGGAGTTCGATGCCAGCTTGCGCGCGGCCGATCCGCGTTGGGGGATAAGGGCGTTGGAGGATGTGGCTGCGCTGGCGACGACGCAGGGCTTTGCGCTCGATCGCGTTGAGGCGATGCCCGCGAACAATCTGACGCTGATCTTTCGCCGCGCCTGACCTGCCGCTAGTCACAGCTTGCCAGAGCGTGGCCCTGCGATAGCTTCCCGCCCGATAAACAGGGCAAGGGGAGGCACGGATAATGCAGAGCATGATGGCGCGGCCTGCCCATGTTCCGGCGGATCGGATCGTCGACTTCGACATTTTTGCGCCGCCCGGTGTCGAACAGGATTATTTCGCGGCGTGGCAATCGCTGGTGCGCGAGGATGGTCCCGGCGTCGTGTGGACCAGCGCCAATGGCGGCCATTGGATCGCGACGCGCGGCGAGATTGTCCGCGCGCTGTGGGCGGACAATGTCCGGCTGTCGAGCGAAGTGCTGGCGGTGACGCCGGGGCTTGGCGAGGTGATGCGGTTCATTCCGTTGCAACAAGACCCGCCGGAGCATCAGCCCTTTCGCATGGCGGTGATGAAAGGCTTTGCTTCGCGCTTCGTCGTCGCGATGGAGCCGCAGGTGACGCAGGTCGCGCGCGAATTGATCGACGGGTTGATCGACCGGGGGTCGTGCGACTTCGTGGCGGATTTCGCCGAAATATTGCCGCTGCATATCTTCCTGACGCTGATCGATGTGCCTTTGTCCGACCGGCCGCGCTTGCGGGCGTTGGGCTCGCAACTCACGCGACCCGATGGGTCGATGACCGTCGAGCAACTGCGCGATGCGGCCGATGATTATCTCGCCCCCTATATCGCCGCGCGCATGGCCAATCCGGGGACCGACCTGTTCAGCCGCATCCTGTCCGAACCGGTCGAGGGCCGGGCATGGAGCGAGGATGAGGCACGGCGCATGTGCCGCAACCTGCTGTTCGGCGGACTGGATACGGTGGTGGCGATGGTCGGCATGGTCGCGCTGCATCTGGCACGGCATCCGCAGGACCAGGCGTTGCTGCGCGCGCGGCCGGAACTGATCCCCGATGCCGCCGACGAATTGATGCGTCGCTATCCCACCGTCTCGGTCAGCCGCAACCTCGTCACCGATGTCGAGGTCGATGGTGTGACGCTGAAGGCGGGGGACATCATCTATTTGCCGAGCGTCCTGCATAATCTGGACCCGGCGAGTTTTGATGCGCCTGAAGCCGTGCGGTTCGACCGCAAGCTCAATGCGACGCGGCATACGACGATGGGCGTGGGCGCGCATCGCTGCGTGGGGGCGGGACTTGCGCGGATGGAGGTGATCGTGTTCCTGCGCGAATGGCTTGGGCGGATGCCGACCGTTCGGCTCGACCCCGACCGTCCGGTGACGATGAAGGGCGGCAATGTCGGTGCCTGCACCGCGCTGCCGTTGCGCTGGGACTGATTGCCCCTCTTCATTTCGCGCGCGATCCGCTCTAAGGGCGGGCCGATGCCCAGTTCTCTTGTCGATCTTGTCCGTGCCGAATTGCTCCAGCCTGCCGATCCGCGCGCGGCGGCGATGGCGGGCGCGATCGCGGCGCGCTACCCGCAGGCGTCGCGGGCGGTGCTCTTCTATGGCTCTTGCCTGCGCGAAGCCAATCTCGACGGGCTGATGCTCGATTTCTACCTGATCGTGTCGGACTATCCGGCGGCCTATGGCAAAAGCTGGCTGGCGCGCGCCAATGCGCTGATCCCGCCCAATGTCTTTCCGTTCGAACATCAGGGATTGATCGCCAAATATGCCGTCCTGTCGGAAGCGGACTTTGCGCGGTTGAACAGTGTGGCGGCGGACAATGTCTCGGTCTGGGCGCGCTTTGCCCAGCCTGCGCGGCTGTTGTGGGCCGCCGACGATCTGGCGCGGCAGCGTGCGATCGTCGCGGTGGCGCAGGCCGCGCCGACTCTGTTGTCGCTGGCTCGGCCGATGGCCGATGGGAACGACGACGTGCTAGACTTGTGGCGCTGCGGCTTCACCCTGACCTATGCGGCCGAATTGCGCGCGGAGCGGAAAGGGCGGTCGCTTTCGATTGTCGATGCCGATCCTGATCGCTACCGGCGGTTGGGGGAGGCGGCGCTGGCGCAGGGCTTGCCGCCGTCGCCCGCCGATGCGCCGGGACGCTGGCGCGCGTTGCAGCGGCGCGGCAAACGGCTTTCGGTGGTGCGCCTCGCCAAGGCGAGCTTCACCTATGCGGGCGGAATCGATTATCTCGCCTGGAAAATCAATCGCCATGCCGGGACGGCGATCACCATCAAGCCGTGGCAGCGACGCTGGCCGCTGCTGGGCGCGGTCACTCTGCTGCCTGCGCTGTTCCGTTCCGGGGCGATCCGCTGAGCGCTTGGCCCAGCGCTTGGCCCAGCGCCATCAGCGTATAGGGTTTGCGCAGCACGGCATGGCCCGCGAAATCGGCGCTTTCGGTCATGTCGCCGGCATAGCCGGTCACGAACAGCACAGGGATATGGGCATAGGCGGCGGGCAGCGCCTTGACCATTTCCGGCCCGGTCAGGTCGGGCATCAGCACGTCGCTGATGATGAGGCCGATGTCGCTATTATGGGATAGCAGCCGGGCGGCCTTCGACGGATGATCGCAGGCGATCGGCAGATGGCCAAGTTCGCCGAGCGCCGCCATCGTCTGATTGAGGACGCGCGGGTCGTCCTCTACCACCAGAATGCGGGTCGGTGGATGTTCGACGGCGGTTTGGGCGGTTTGTGCCTGTTGGCCGAGCGCATCGGCGGCGTCGCCGGTGCGGCGGGGCATGTAGAGATGGACGCTGGTGCCTTCGCCCGGATGCGAGTCGATGCGGATTTCGCCCTCGCACTGGCGCACGAAACCGAAAATCTGGCTGAGGCCAAGGCCGGTGCCCTTGCCTACCGGCTTGGTGGTGAAGAAGGGTTCGAACACCCGCGTCAGCACGTCGGCGCTCATGCCGCAGCCGTCGTCGGTGACGGTCAGCGTGACATAATCGCCCGCTTGGCACTCGCCAATCTCGTCCGCCGCCAGCGTCGCGCGGCCGGTGGACAGGGTCAGCTGGCCGCGCCCGTCCATCGCGTCGCGCGCATTGACGCACAGGTTGAGGATCGCATTTTCCATCTGATGCTGATCGACGAAGATGCGCCACCCCTGCGCATTTTGCGTGAAGCTGACGCGGATCTGATCGCCGATGGTGCGGTCGATCAGGTCTGCCATCCCCGATAGCAA
The DNA here is from genome assembly GCF_055640555.1 of Sphingobium sp. KKT206. Classification (NCBI taxonomy): domain Bacteria; kingdom Pseudomonadati; phylum Pseudomonadota; class Alphaproteobacteria; order Sphingomonadales; family Sphingobiaceae; genus Sphingobium; species Sphingobium sp. KKT206. The sequence goes on along the minus strand of NZ_CM145764.1, from coordinate 1,806,129 downwards.
CGCATCGGGGTCGACGGCGCTGGGCAGCAGCGGTTCGGCGCGGGCGAAGGCGAGCAGGCGACGGGTGAGCGCGGAGGCGCGGCTCGCGCCCTCCATCGCATTGTCGAGATGGCGACCGGCTTCCTCCGGCTGTACCCGCATCTTGCGCTTGGCGAGTTCCAGTCCGCCGACGACGACCGCCAGCATATTGTTGAAGTCATGGGCAATGCCGCCGGTCAGCTGGCCCACCGCATCCATTTTCTGCATTTGCCGCAGATGGTCTTCGGCCGCCTCGCGCTCGGTCGATTCCTGCTTCAACCGCTCATAGGCTTCGGTCAGTTCGGCGGTACGCGCGCGGACGGCGGTGTCGAGCCGGTCGGCGCGCTCGCTTTCCGCTTCGGCAAGCCGCCGGGCATTACGCCGGTCGGTCAGCGCATTATTGGCAAACCAGGCGGCAAAGAGGACGCAGACGAGCAGGGCGAGGCCCAGCAGGCCGGACGTGCGGCCCATGGTTTCAGTGCGATCCCCCGCCAGCGTTACCGCCAGGCTGCGTTCGCGCAGGCGCGCATTTTCGGCCTTGATGACGATGTCGAGCAGGGCGGTGATGCGCTTGAGGTCACGCGAACTGCCGGCCTGATGAAAGCGGCCGAGCGCGCCGATCTTCTGACCATAGGTCGTGCGCAGGGCGATTTCGTTCAGCGTCTTGGTGCGGTCGTCAAAGGCCCGTTGCAGCGCCTGCACATTGCCGCGCTGCCAGCCGCTATGGCGCGTGGCATAGTTCAGCGCCTTGAGCTGGCTGGCCGCACCGCGCCACTGGTCCTGAAACAGGCGGCCGGTGTCGGTGTCGAGGCTGATGACATAGCGGGCCAGCGTCACTTCGGCGCGGGCGGTGCGCGCTTCGAACGCGCGGGCGAGGGCGATGATGTCGAAGCTGCGCCGCTGCTCCACCAACGCCTGCTGATGATCGCGGGTGGCGTTGCTGGCGCTATAGATGAGCGCGCCGAGTGAGCCGATCAGCAGCAGGACGAGCAGCAGCGGCAGGGCGCGGCGGGCCATGCCGCGCGCGCCGCTGCGCTCTGTGTCCGTGAAGTCGCCCTGTGCCATCGATTTTCACACTAGCCCAACCGCACCGCCAGCGAAACAACCTAGCGCAATGGTCAGGCGATGGCCCCCGTCGCCTTGCCAGCGGCTTCGAACATTGTGATGATCTGTTCGACCTGTTCGTCGCTATGCTCGGCGCACAGCGAACAGCGCAGCAGGAAGGTGCCGGTCGGGGTCGCCGGAGGGCGCGCCATATTGACGTAGAGGCCGAGTTCCAGCAGCGACTGCCAGATGGCGACGGCCTGCGCCTGATCGGTCAGGATGACCGCGATGATCGCCGATTGCGGGGTCTTGGTACCCAGCGTGAAGCCTAGGTCAGTCAGCCCCTGGTGCAGCCGCTTGCTGTTCTTCCACAGATGCGCGCGCTTGTCGCTCGCATGCATCAGCTTGCGGATGCTGGTGGCGGCGGTGGCGACGACGCTGGGTGGCAGCGAGGCGGTGAAGACATAGGGGCGGCAGACGAGGCGCATGATCTCGAACTTGGGATGGTTGGAGACACAGAAGCCGCCGACCGTGCCGACCGACTTGGAGAAGGTGCCGACAACGAAATCGATATCGTCCTCAACGCCCTGTTCTTCATAGACGCCCCGGCCGTTGGGACCGAAAAAGCCCATGCCATGGGCTTCATCGACCAGGATCATGCAATTGGGGTGCTGGCGGATCGCGGCGACCATCTCAGGCAGCGGGGCGATGTCGCCGAGCATCGAATAGACGCCCTCCAGCACCACGAGCTTCAAGGCGTCGGCGGGCAGGCGGGCGAGGCGCTTGGCCAGATCCTCGACGCTGTTGTGGCGGAAACGGACGATTTCGGCATCGCCCAGGAAGCAGCCGTCATAGATGGAGGCATGGCTGTCGGCATCGAGGATGACATAGTCGCCCTTGCCCGCCAGCGTCGAAATAATGCCGAGATTGGCCTGATAGCCGGTCGAAAACACCATCGCCGACGATGTGCCGTAAAATTCCTTGAGCGCCTTCTCGACTTCCGCATGGCCCTGATAAGTGCCGTTGAGGACGCGGCTGCCGGTCGTGCCAGCGCCAAATTCGTCCAGCGCCTTCTTGCCGGCGGCGACCACATCGGGATCGAACGTCATGCCCATATAATTATAGGTGCCGAGCAGGATGGTTTCCTTGCCCTTGATGATCGCGCGGGTGGGCGAGAGCACCTGGTCCATCACGATCGAGAAGGGATCGCGCACGCCGGTCGCGAGCAGCGCTTCGCGCTCCGCGATCAGGGGATCGAATTTGGAAAACAGGTCGCGCGTGGGGGTGAGCGTTGCGGCGTCGGTCATGATTAAAATCCGTCTTGGTCAAACCTCCGTTCGGTTCGAGCGTGTCGAGAACGAGGTGCCTTGTTCTCGACACGCTCGAACCGAACGGAGGGAGGGGAGGGCGCTTAGCCCTTCAGCTTCGCTACCGCGTCCACCAGCTGGCCGACCGTTTCGATCTCCGCCTGCATGTTCATGGTGATGAGGATGTCGAATTCATCCTCGATGGCGGCGACGAAATCCATCACGGTCAGGCTGTCCCATTCCAGGTCGCCTGCAAAGCTGGTGGTTTCGGTGAGGTCGACCCCCTTTTTGTTGAAGGGAGCGATCTGCGCCGCGACGCTGTCGAAAATTTCGGTGCGATCCGTCATTCTGGTCATTCTTTCCGTGAAAGCACGGCTTTTGCCGCCCGTGACCGCTCTTTGGCAAGGGAATAAGGCGGCAATCGGGCAGCATCGCGCCCGGAAATTGCGCGAGGGGCGCGGCGCTTAGCGGAAATTGTCCGCGTAAGCCTGCAATTTCAGTGTCTTGGGTGGGGTGGGGATGACGGTGTAGGCGATCCCTTGCCTTTGGGCATAGGCAATGGCCGCTTCCTGCGACGGGAAGCTGAGCTTCAATTGCTGCTGCGTGTCGCCTGATCCTGCCCATCCGGTCAGCGGATCGGGCGTCTTGGCTTGCGCGGGCGCATAGTCCAGCACCCATTTATGGGTCAGCGCCTTGCCCGACTGCATGGCATTTTTCTGGATCTGATAGATGCGCGCGTTCATCGCGAAGGACTCCGGTAAATCGTCCTGCTGCGTTGCACCACGGAGCGCGCGCAAGTCAAGACTTGCGGCGGGCATCTGCATTTTTGGTGCGCAATGTGGCGCTGGCGGCGGTGGGATCATCGGGCCAGGGGTGACGCGGGTAGCGGCCGCGCATTTCCTTGGCGACATCGCGCCAGTTGCCCGCCCAGAAGCCCGGCAGGTCGCGGGTGGTCTGGATCGGGCGGCCGGCGGGCGAGGTAAGCGAGAGGACCAAGGGAATGCGTTGATTGCCGACGGTGGGATGATCGGCGAGGCCATAGAGCGCCTGGACCCGCAATTCGACGCGCGGGCCGCCTTCGGCCGCATAGTCGATCGCGTGGGTGCTGCCTGCGGGGGAACGGAAATCGGGTGGGGCGAGGCGGTCGAGCTGTTGCTTGCCATCCCAGCCGATAAGGCCTTCCAGTATGGCGGACAGATGCGCGCGGTCGATATCGGGCAGGCGGCGCCTGCCCGACAGGAGTGGGGGGAGCCAGTCGTCGAGGCTGGCGAGCAGCGCTTCGTCGGATAGTTCTGCGATCCCGGCGAAATCGGCGCGCATCCGCAGCGACCGGGCGGCCTCCGACCAGGGGAGGAGGGCAAGGCCGCCCTGCCGCACGCCATCGATCAGCGCGGCGACGACGGCGTCGGGATCGGGGCTGTCGTCGGAGCCGGAGGAGAGACGCACGGCACCCAGGCGGCGCTCGCGCAACGCTTCGATCCCACCATTGGCGGCACGAAAGCGGACGGTACGGGTCGTCGCGATCCGGTCTGGGAAGAGGGCCAGCACCGCTTCTTCGCTGATCGGCGCGGCGGACAGGATGCGCGCGCCCGCCGCGCTGCCCTGCACTTCGCCCACGGCCAGCCATGGTTCGCGGGCGAGGGGCGAGAGCGGGTCGAGCCGGAAGCCGCGTCCGCCAACGCTGGTCCAGTCCGCGCCGTCGGCGGAGCGGCGTTTCGATACACGATCGGGGAAGGCGAGGGCGAGGCAGAGGCCGACATGGTGGTCGATAGAAGTAGCACCCACCCCAACCCCTCCCTTTGAAGGGAGGGGCTTAAGAAGGTTCGCCCATCTCTTTGCCAAGGCGCGTCCCGCGTCCGCGCGTTTGCCGGTTTCGCGGCGCCAGCGCTGGAGGCGCTGGGTGAGGTCAGTGTCCTGGCCGCCGATGCCGCGTTCGCCGAGCAGGACGGCGATTTCAGCGGCGGTCTGGGCGAGACCCATTTCTCCCGCGCGCACCAGCATATGGGCGATGCGCGGGCTGAGCGGCAGTTTCGCCAGCGCCTTGCCATGGGGGGTGATGCGGCCGTCGATGTCGAGCGCTTCGAGGGCGGTCAGGCGGGTGCGGGCTTCGGACAGGGCGGCGGGCGGCGGGGGATCGAGCCAGCGTAGCGTCGCGGGATCGTTTACGCCCCAGAGCGCGCAGTCGAGCAATAGGCTGGAGAGGTCGCTTTCCAATATTTCCGGCGGGTCGAAGGGGGGCATCCCCGCGTTTGCGGCGGCTTCCCACAGGCGATAGGCGACGCCGGGCCGCTGGCGCGCGGCGCGACCGGCGCGCTGGGTGGCCGACGCTTGGCTCGCGCGTTCGGTGACGAGGCGGGTTACGCCGGCGGCCCGGTCGTAGCGGGGGCGGCGGGCGAGGCCGCTGTCGACCACGATCCGCACGCCGTCGATGGTCAGGCTGGTTTCGGCGATGGAGGTGGCGAGAATGACCTTGCGCACGCCGGAGCGGGACGGGCGAATCGCGGCGCGCTGGGCGGTCGGATCGAGCGAGCCGTGCAGCAGATGGACGTCGAACGGGCCGCCGTCGATCCGCTCCGCGGTCCGTTCGATTTCGCGCACGCCGGGCAGGAAGGCGAGCAGGTCGCCTTCGGCTTCCTCGCTGATCGCGCGGCGGATGGCGGCGGCCATTTCATCCTCGATCCGCTTTTCGGCGTTGCGACCGATATGGCGCAGGTCCAGCGGCTGGATGCGGCCCTCGCTCTCGATCACTGGCGCGTCGCCCAGCAGGGCGGCGAAGCGCGCGCCGTCGAGCGTGGCGGACATGGGCAGGATGCGCAGATCGGGGCGCAAGGCTTCCTGCGCGTCGAGCGCGAGGGCGAGGCCGAAATCGCTGTCGAGGCTGCGTTCATGGACCTCGTCGAACAGGACTGCGGATATGCCCGCCAGTTCGGGGTCGTCCTGAATGCGCCGGACGAAGATGCCCTCGGTCAACACGAGCAGGCGGGTGCGGGCCGATTGCTTGCTGTCCATCCGCGTCGCATAGCCGACCGTGCTGCCGGGCTGTTCGCCCAGCATTTCGGCAATCCGCTCGGCCGCGGCGCGGGCGGCGAGGCGGCGGGGGGAGAGCAAGAGTATCTGTCCGCTGCACCAGGGCTGGTCGAGCAGGGCTGGGGCCACCGCCGTCGTCTTGCCCGCGCCAGGCGGGGCGACCAGCACGGCGTTGCTGCCGGTGCGTAGCGCAGCCAGCAGGTCGGGCAGGACGTCGTGGATCGGCAGGGCGGTCATGGACTGTGCTGTTGCGTCAATTGACCGTCTTCGCAAGCCCGGAGAACATTGTTTCCATTGGAACAGGTGCCGTCTAGCCGAACAGGTAGATGTGGATCGGGTTTTTGGGGTCGATCAGCATCTTGGTGGTCAGCGCCAGCGACATGATGATCAGCAACGGCTTGATGAGCGTCGAGCCAAAGCGCATCGTCAGGTGCGAGCCGATCTGGCCGCCGATGATGCTGCCGATCGCCATGGTCAGGCCCGCGATCCATAGCACATGGCCGCCCGCGACCATGGTGAGCAGGCCCGCGACATTGCTGGCGAAATTGGCGGCTTTCGTCTGCGCGGTGGCGCGCAGGATCGACAGGCCGCCCAAGGCCAGGAAGATAGTGGTGTAGAAAGCGCCCGCACCCGGCCCGAAGAAGCCGTCATAAAAGCCGATGACGCCGACCAGGCCGCTGAGCGCCCAGATGCCGACGCGGGCGTGCCGGTCTGCATCGCCGAGCTTGGGCGAGAAGGTGAAATAGGCGGCGATGATGATCAGCAGCGCGGGCATCAAGCCTGCGAGGATCGAGGGATCGACTCGTTGCAGCAGCCATGCGCCACCGACCGAACCGATGAAGGCGGCGATCACCGGCCCTTTATAGGTTTTGAGGTCCATATGGCCGCGCCGGGCATAGGCAAGGCACGCGCCGAAGGTGCCGAAACAGCTTTGCAGCTTGTTGGTCGCGACCGCCTGCACCGGGGGGATGCCCGCCGCCATCAGCGCGGGCAGGGTGATGAGGCCCCCGCCCCCCGCCATCGCGTCGATACAGCCCGCCATCAGCGCGGCGGCCATGAGGAAAGCGATGGTTTCGGGGGTCAGGATCATGGGCTGCTTGGCCTGCCAGCCTCATCCCGTTCGGGCTGAGCCTGTCGAAGCCCTGTACTTTCTCAAGGAAGGCCCTTCGACAAGCTCAGGGCGAACGGGGTGTGTTGGGTTGGACGAAATACTGGCCCGAACCCTCAATAGGCGCGCAGGGTGGCGAACTCCACCGCTTCGGTCAGCGCGGCTTTGGCCTTGCCATTGTCGAACATGCCGAGCGCGTCGATCGCGCGCTGGCCATAGTGGCGCGCACGGGCGAGCGTGTCGGCGATCGCGCCGGTGCGGCGCAGCAGGCCGGTGGCGTGGGCGAGATCGTCGTCGCTGATCTTGTGGCCAGCGATCGCCGCCTTCCAGAAAGCACGATCCTCGTCGCCGCCGCGCGCATAAGCGAGGATGACGGGCAGCGTCACCTTGCCATCGCGGAAATCGTCGCCCGCATCCTTGCCCATGGTCGCGCCGTCCGATTCATAATCGATCGCGTCGTCGATCAACTGGAAGGCTATCCCTAAGTTGCGGCCATAGACGTCGAGCGCATGCTCCTCCTTGTCATCGCGGTCGGCGACCACGGCGGAGATGCGGCAGGCGGCGGCAAAGAGCGCGGCGGTCTTGGCGCCGATAATGTCGAGATAATGGTCTTCGCTGGTGTCGATATTGCGCTGGGCGGTCAGTTGGTTGACTTCGCCCTCCGCGATTACGGCCGAGGCATTGGCCAGGATCTTCAACACCTTGAGCGATTCTGCCTCGACCATCAATTCGAAGGAGCGGGAGAAGAGGAAGTCGCCGACCAGCACGCTGGCGCTGTTGCCCCAGATGATGTTGGCGGTCTTGCGGCCCCGACGCAGGCCAGAGCCATCGACGACATCGTCGTGCAGCAGCGTGGCGGTGTGGATGAATTCGACGGCGGCGGCGAGCTTGTAATGGCGGCTGCCCGCATAGCCGACCAGGTCGGCGCAGGCGAGCGTCAGCATCGGTCGCAGCCGCTTGCCGCCGCCAGCGATCAGATGCCCTGCCAATTCCGGGATCAGCGGAATGCGCGATTGCATCCGGTCCAGAATCACGGCGTTGACCTGGTTCATGCCGTCGGCAACCAGATTCATGATGGGGGCCAGCGATGGCGCGCTCTTGGCGCGGCCGATCGGGTGGACGTTACCGGGGGCGGGTGCTGTCATGACAAGCGCCATGTGGCGGTGCAAAAAGCTAAAGGCAAGCGGGAATAGCTTGCCTGTAGGGCCATATGGCGCAAAAAGCCTGCGAGTGGAACCAAAGGAGCATCCCGTGACCGACATGCTGCAACGCTATCGCGAAAGCATCGACAATATCGACGCGGCGCTGGTGTTCATGCTGGCCGAACGGTTCAAGGTGACCCAGGCGGTGGGCGAATATAAGGCGACCCATGCGCTGCCCCCCGCCGATCCGGGGCGGGAGGAGCGGCAGGTTGCCCGGCTGCGGCAATTGGCGCTCGACGCGAAGCTGGACCCGGATTTCACCGAGAAATTCCTGCGCTTCATCATTGATGAAGTGATCCGCCATCATGAGCAGTTGCGGGACGGCTGATCCCCTGCGCGGCGGTCAATCCGCCGGGTAGCTTTCATGCCCGGCATTGGGCCAGAGGAAATTGGTGTAGGTCAGCATGGTGGAGAAACTCTCCGACCGGATCTGATGCCACCAGCCGATGGGAATGAAGAGCAGGTCGCCGGGCGTCAGCACCAGATCATAGCGCAAGATGTCGCGTGCCGCGGGATGGGCGGCCAGTCGCGCGGGGTCGGTCACGTCATGCACGTCGCTGAACACATGGCGGCGATGGGCAAGGTGCCTGGTCTGCGATGGCGGGATCAGGACGATGCGCTTGGTGCCGGTCAGTTGCGCCAGCAGATTGTTGGTGAGGTCGAAATGGAGCGGGGTGAAGGCGCCCTCGCCGCCGATCCACAACATGCCGGGTGCTGGGGTCAGATAAGCATCGATCGTGCCGAGATCGGATTGTAGCGGGGCAAGCGCGGGGCCGTTCGCCGCGCTATTATAAGCGGTGAGATAGGCGTCGTTGCCGCCATCGCGCACCAGGTCGATAAAGGCACGGAACGGGCCGCGCTGGCGGTGGCGGTCCTTCATCAGTTCATAGTCGCCAGCGGCGGTGCGGCCGCCCTGATATTCCACGGTCGCGTCGCCCACCGCATCGGCCAGATAGTCGGGCGTCCAGCGGGTGAGGGCAGGCCAGTCTGCCAGCGCACCCTTGATCAGCACCGGGCGTCCGGTCGCGTAGAAGCTGTGCAGGAAATCCTCACTCGACAGATTTTCCGCCGTCAGCAGGCCGGAGGCGTAGGGAGACAGGGCGCGTTGCCGCTCCATCACGTCGAGCAGCCATTCGCGGCGGCGCAGCGTGCGGGTGAGATCGGGCGCGGGTGGCGCGGTCTTGGGCGGATCCTTGATCGCGTCGAAGCCGGTCTGTCGCAAGGCCATCTGCATCCGCATGTCGACCGGCGGGAAGGGGCGGGAGGGGGGAGGTTTGGCCATATTGTCCCTTATCGCCCGATCATGACGGGCCTGTTGCAGACGATGACAATCAGGTGACGGTTTCGGCGGGGTCGGCAACGGGCGGCCGCTTGCCGCGCGAACGGCCAAGCAGCACGCCGCCTAGCGCCAGGGCAAAGCCGATCAGCTGGATTGGGCCGAGCCGTTCGTTGAACAGCAGCCAGGCTTCGATCGCGGCGAGCGGGGGCACGAGCAGCAGCAGCATCGACATGGCGGTCGGTCCCTGATGCCGCACCAGCCAGACGAGCAGGCTGAGGCCGGCGGCGGACAGGCCGAAGATCGACCAGCCAAGGCCGAGCCACAGGACCGGGTCATTGTCCCAACGCCATTCGCCCACGATCAGCGTCGCGGCGATGGCGACCAGCGCGCCGCCCGCATTCTGGACTGTGCCCGAAATCAGGATCGGGTCGCCCGCGATCGCGCCGCGCTGGATGAGCGTGCCGCCGGTCATGCCGATGACGGCGACGATGCCCGCGACCGCCGGGATCAGGCTGATCGACCCTGCGCCACTGCGCAGGATGATGGGCAGGAGGACGCAGGCGACGCCTGCGATGGCGATGGCGAGGCCGGTCCAAGTGCGGGCTGGCAACCGATCGCCCAGCAGTGCGACGCTGGCGACCGCGACCATCAGCGGCTGGAGCGAACCGAGCAGCGACATGACGCCTGCGGGCATGCCATGGCTGACCGCCCACCAACTGACCGTCAGATAAACGCCATGCAACATCGCGCCCGCGCCCAGATGCAGGGCGAGCCGCCGCCCGCGCGGCAACGCCTGCCGAGCGTAGAGCGCTGCGCCTCCGAGCAGCAGTGTCGTGAGGGTGAGGCGGATCGCCAGCACCAGTTCGGGCGCACCATGGGGCACGACGGCACGCGCGACGATGAAGCCGGTGGACCAGATGAGGACGAACAGGATCGAGGCGGCGAGCGCGAACATCACGCGCCTTTGGCGCAACGGCAGGATAATGTCGAGCGAGGGCAGGCCGGAAACGGGCGCGCCCTAAGTCGTCCATTTTCCTCCAACGCGATAATGGTGACGGGGACTATCGGCCGGTCTGGGGCATCCAGATCAGGGGCGATGGCGGCGGGTTGCAGGCACGCGGCGCCTTGGGCGTGCAGGTGCGGGCGCGATCCCGGTTCGATTTTTGCGCATACCAGTGGAGTTGCCCCTGCGCGGGGCCGCTTACGCCGTTGCGGCGCACGACGGTCGAGACCCTCGCGGCATCATCCAGACCCGTCGGGATGGTGATCGCTGGCGGCCTGGCTGGCGTATAGACCGTGTCCTTGGCGGCAGAACGCCACGGGGCCGTCTTCAGGCTGGCGGGGTCGAGGATCAGGTCTTTGCGATCCTGTCGCGAAGGCAGCGCCCATACCCGCATAGCGCCGCCAGGGACTTCCTCATCGACGAAGGTGGCCGTCGGCAGGTCGGGGATGGACCCTCCACCTTTGATCTCGTTTCGCTTGCTGGCCGTCGCAATCGATTTCGACACCCAGCCGCGACCGTCATAACGGGCGGCGAAAGTGGCGTTGCGGCCACCCTCGCCATATTTGGTGTAGAGGATGAGGGGCTCGCCCGATGGCGCAATCGCGATCTTGGCGTTGTTGACCAGGCCTTTGCCTTCACCTGGGGCATCGACGCGCTGCATAGTGGCAGGTGCCAACGGCCCAGTCGCGCTTTTGCCCCCGCTGCCGACCCACCAGGACCGGAAATCGGCGGTAGAGGCGTAGGTCACCGCAAAGTTGGTGGCGACGTCCGACGTGCGGCGCCAGACCACCGCGACATGGAACCGGCCGTTCGAATCCTGGACGAAATCGCTGGGATAGGCGCTTACCGGGCCTTTTTCGTCCCGGTTGGCAAAGAGCGCGCCGATATGTTGCCATTGGCCGTCCTGCCATCGGTTCAAGCGCCATATGCCGTTGCCCGAACTGCCGTCGCGATAGAGAAAGAGGAGATTGCCCCGATTATCCTGCATGAAACGCGGATAGGTGACCGCCTTTTCGTTCCGGCCGGTCATGGGCAGAAGCCGCAGCTTGCCAAGGTCGTTGACCGGCCCGCGCGCATAGACGAGCGCGCTATCATGCATGTTGCCCGACACATGGATCTGGTCGTTGCGGTCGATGGCCACGACCAGCGCATTATGCGCGTCCCAGCCAGCGAAGCGCGATTCCAGCCTTTGGCTGCACCGTTTGCCGGAGCGTGGATCATAGGTCGCGACCGTCAGATAGCGTTCGGGATCATAATAAGCGACGACGAGGCGGCCATCGCGAGTCGTGGCTGACCCGGCGCCTGTACTGACGCCCGCCCAGGTTTCACCCACGGTTACGGTGTTGGAACCGGATTGCGGGCTGATCACGGCGCAGTTGGACGCCGACTGCGCGCCGGAGCCACAGGCGGCGATCGCAAAGGCGACAGCAACGGAAAGGGGGCGGAGCTGGCGCATCATGCTGTCATGTCCTTCGTGTCGTCATGTCGGTATCGTCAGGCAAACCCGGCCGACGGGCAAAGGGTTGCATCGGCACTTTAGCGACTGCCCCTATTCCCGCCCCGCGCGGATCGCTGCGCCGCCTGCGAAGGGGGTGAGGGCGACCAGCAGGAGCGAGGCGGCGGCGAGGAATTTGAGGGCTGCGCCGCTGCCGTCGCCGAGCGTGCCTGCGCCGAAGATCAGCAGCGGCACGGCGAGCGGCAAGGCGAGCAGGCCGGCCAGCGCGCCGCTCGATCGGAGGCCAGCGGTCAGCGTGGCGACCAGCAGGCCGAGCGCGGCGAGCGCGGGGGTGCCGACCAGCAGGCCGAGTTCCAGCATCCAGATGGTGCCGCCGTCGAGCTTCAGCAGCGCAGCGGCGGGCAGGGTCGCGATCATCAGGGCCGGGCCGAAGCCCAGCCAATGGGCGATCAGTCGGGCGAGGACGACCATCTCCTCGCCGATGCCGCGCAGCGCGATCTGGTCCAATATCCCGGCGTCCCGGTCCGGCGCGATCAGGCGATCGACGGGCAACAGGCTGGCGAGCAGCGCGGCGATCCACAGCATGCCGCCGCCGGTGCGCGCCAGCAGCGCGGCGTCCGGGCCGACCGCGAAGGGATAGAGGCTGGCGACGAGCAGGAGGAAGGCGACGGGGAGCCACAAGCCACCCGATGCCCAGGCTTGCGCCAGATCGCGCCGCGCGAGGAGCCAAAGCAGCCTCACAGCGTGTCTTCCAGGGCGCCGGGCAGATAGTCGGCAAGCGCTAACGTCAGCGGGGCGGTCATCGGCAGCGGCTGGTGCGAGGCGGCGACGACGATGCCGCCGGTCGCCAGATGCGTGGCCACCGCTGCGCCGAGCAGGTCGGTCGAGGCGCTGTCCAGCCCGTTGCCCGGCTCGTCGAGCAGCCAGATGGGAGTATTGCTGGCGATCACTCGCGCCAGCATCGCGCGCTTGCGCTGCCCGGTGGACAGCATACGGACGGGCACATCGGCGAGGCGGGTCAGCGCAAGCGCGTCAAGTGCGGCCGACACCGCGTCCGGCCCGGCCCGGTCTAGTTGCGCCCAGAAGGCGAGCGCCGTGGCGAGGGGCAGGTCCATGTCCAGCGCCAGCCGCTCGTCGGTGAGCGCAATGCCACCGCGCCGATCGACCGTGCCGGCAAAGGCGGGGAGCAGCCCGGCGCACAGGCGCAGGAGGCTGGATTTGCCGATGCCATTGGGGCCGGTCAACAACGCGCTCTCGCCTGGTCCCAGCGTCAGGCTGACGCCGCGAAACAGCATCCGTCCGCCGCGCAGGCAGGCGACATCGGTCAGCCGCAAGGCCGCGTCACTCATGACCCGACCATATCCTCCAGCACATGCATGTCGAGGTCCGACAGGCCGAAATGATGGCCGATTTCATGCACCACGACATGGGTGATGAGGGCATCGAGCGGGACGCCGGTTTCGACCCATTCGTCGAGCAGGGGGCGGCGATAAAGATGGACGGTCGGCGGGGTGTCGCCGGTCTGCGGCTCATGCCCCACGGGGCGGCCGGTATAGAGGCCGGTCAGGCCATAGGGATCGCCGATCTCCATCTCCTTCAGGATCGCCGGATCGGCAAATTCCTCGACGAACAGCACGACGTCGGACAAATGATCGCGGAAGGTTTCAGGCAGGCGCGCCAGCGCGCCAAGCGCCAGCGTCTCGATCTCCTGGATCGTGGGGGCAAAGCGGGGCGGTTGACCATGATGCGACATGGCTGCCACATAAGCCAAAGCATATTAAGAGGATAGGGACATGATTGCCACATTGACGCAAGAACAGCGCGCCGCAGCCCTGGCCGAACTGCCCGAATGGACGGTGGTGGCCGAGCCGGACGGCATCAGCCGCCGCTTCGTATTCCGCGATTTCGTCGCGGCGTTCGGTTTCATGACGCGGGTGGCGATACTGGCGGAGAAGGCCGATCATCATCCCGAATGGTCGAACGTCTATAACCGGGTGGACATTGTTCTGACCACGCATGACGCCGGTGGCCTGTCGCAGCGCGACATCGACCTGGCGCGGGCGATCGACGGGTTGTTAGTATAGCCCAGCCTGTTTCGGCATGCGCTTTTCGATCTGATCCTCATAGCTGCGCAGGGCGGCGGTGACGGACGGATCGGCGGCGTAGCGCTGGCGCAGCAGCGCCAGTTTCGTATCGGTGCCGCGACACAAAGCGGCGATATTTTCCGCGATATAGGCGCGGCGTTCGGCGTCATAGGGCTCTTCGCCCCGGAAATGGTCGCAACTGTCGCGCGACACCATGAACTCGGTGACTTCGCGCGGGAAGGGCGCGGCGCTGGCGGCGACGTCCGAAGGGGGCAGGTCGAGCGGGAAATAGGGCGCGGGCTGGGCGCGGACCGTGACGGTCGGGGAAACCCGCGCCGGTGTGGCGGGTGGCGGCGTCGGCGCGGCCACGGGTTCGGGTGGCGGCGGGGTCGCATTGTCGGCGATTTGCGCCACGGCGGTCGGGACAACGCCATTGTCCGCCTGCGCCGTATCATCCGACGCGCGGCAGCCAGCGACCAGCGCCAGCAACATGATAATCGGCACCAGCACAACAGGCCTGCTCACCCGATTTCCTCCAGCAAGCTGGCGATCAATTCCGCGACATGCGGCAAGCGCGATTCTTCCTCGTCCAGGATCGCCAGAAACGCAGATCGCCTATAGGCGTGGACCCTGTCGGGCGAAAGGCGGCTTGCGGTGGGTATGGCCGAATTCACGATGTCCAGCAGCCGCTCGACCCCGTGGAGGCGACCCCAGAGATAGTCATTCTCCCGATAGGCGCGGCTGAAAAAAGCGCCGAAATTGTTGAATTCTATGCCTTTCAGCGTCGCCTGCGCGCCGCCTGCGCGGATGGCGGAACAGTCCTCGGGCGAAATCCGATCGACCTTGACCGGATCATATTCGTCCAGAGTGTCACCCTGGAGCAACGGTAAGGTGGCGATATCGGTGAAGGGAAAGCCGAGATAGGCGAGCAACATGGTGCGCCGTGCTGCCTTGGGGAGCGCGGCGAAGGCTTCGGCGAGCAGTGCGTCGGCCGAATCATCGCGGGCCTGAAGGTTGCGGGCCTGCGCTACGGCCTCCAGCGCAGCGGCGGCGTCGGTCGACACCTGGCGCGCGGCGGCGATGACGGCGGGGCCGTGGAAATCGGCGTCCTCGCATTCGGCATAAAGGGCGAGGGCGGCGTAGATGGCGTCGTGCATGGCCTGCACCTCGACCGCTTCCACCGCGCTCTCGCGCTCCAGCGTTTCGGCGAGACGCCGCGCGAGGAAGCGGAGGCGGCGGATGCGGAAGGCAAGGTCGTGGGTGCGAAAGAAGGTGACCGGGGCGGAGGCGGAACCGCCATGGTCGGTCAATTGGTCCGCCCCGTTCGCGCGCACCTGCGCCCAGATCGCCCGGCGATAGGTTTCGCGCATCATTGCGCTGTCTTCGCCCGACAGGCGGAACAACAGGGTCGAAAGCGCCTCGACGATACCCGACAATTTGAGATGGCCATAGGCGGGGAAGGCGAAGCCCGCCGATCCGGCGGCGCGCTGTTGCGCCTTGGCGCGCCAGGCGGAGAGGCGGGCGGGCGTGGGGCGATCGAGGAAGAGCATGCGCCCGATCGCGCTTTCGACCTCCGCCTCCATGCCGGGACGCAGCGTGTCGAGAATGCGGCGCATACGGCGGATATGCGCCGAATGGCGGTCGATCACTTCCAGATTGTCGCGAATCGGCTGTTCGCGCGGAATGTCGGACAGCGCGCCGAAAATGGTGCGGAAAAAGCCGGGCAGGGGGGCGTCAGCACCGGTCGGCGTATCTTCCGCGTCGCCATGGCGGTTGAGCCGGATCGAGCGGTGACCGGGCTTGGGATCGATATAGACGAAGCGGCGATCGACTTCCCGGCGGGAGGGGCGGTTGCGCAGCGCGCCGATCGCCTGGGCGAAGGGGGCGTTGGCCAGCACCGATCCGTCGATCAGCACGGCGTCCTCCGCCGTCCCGCGCGCTGCATGGCGGGGCAAGGCGCGGTGGAGGAAGGCGTCGCGCGTCGGCCAGGCGCGATGGCGGCGTTTGAGCACCCGGTCGAGTTCGCGCACGGTGAAGGGCGGGAAGGCACCGGGAAAGCTGGCGGTGGCCCGCGCGGCGAAGACCAGCTCGGCGGCATCGGCGAAGGCCCGCGGGTCGCCATTGGGTGCCCGGCCGCGCGCGCGAAAGCCGATCGACAGGCGATGTTCGGTCTCGATCACCTGGGGCGGGCTGTTGAGGTTGAGGCTTTGCGGATGGCCCTCGAAATCGGTGACTGTGACGAACAGGTCGAGCGGATGCCCGGCCGGGAGCAAAGGCGGGCCGCGCTCCGCCGCCGCCATCGCGTCGAAGGCATCCATCAGCATTCCAGAGAAAATCTCCCCGCCAAAGGGCGGTTCGAACCAGCGCGAGCGGATGAAGCGGGAGAGTTTGTGGCGCACTTCCTCGCGCGTGTCGGGGGCGACGGTGCGTTCGATCGCGTCGCCGGGGCGGCGGGCGGCCATCCAAACGAGCGGGGTGGCCCAGAATTTGGTGAGCGCGCGGGCGGGGCGGGCGTCGGGGTCAAGCAGCCGATCGACATCGGCATTGTCGAGCCACATGTCGGTCAGCGGATCGAGCGACTGGCCGGTCTCGATCGCCTGAGCAAGGAAGATACCGTTGATGCCCCCCGCGCTGGCCCCCGCGATGATGTCGGGCATGACGCGCAGGCGGATGCTGGCCTTGGCCTCTATCTCTTCCAACATCTGCCGATAGATGGCTTCGCTGCCGGTGGAGGCAGGCGCGCCGTCGTGAAAAGCGCGGCTGGCGCGGGCGAGCCGCCACACTTCCTTGGTGATGCCATGCATGTAGATCGCCAGGCTGATGCCGCCATAGCAGACCAGCGCTAGCCTGAGTTCCCGCTCCTTCATGCTGCATGGATCGCAGAGGGAGAGGATATTGTCGAGGGGCCGATCAAAGGCGGAATTCGGCCCAGATCGGCAGATGGTCGGACGCTTTGCGCGCCGCCGCGCTCATATGGACGCCGCACTCGACCAGGGTCAGGCGATCGCAATGCATGATCCGGTCGAGCTGGGCAACAGGCGCACGGGCATGGAAGCTGCGTCCGCACGGCGCGAAGCTGTAATGGCGGGCAAAGTCGGCGAGGCAGCCGCGACCCGCACTCCATTCGTTGAGGTCGCCCATCAAGATGGTGGGCATGGCCTCGCCCTGCGCCGCGGCGTTGATGACGGCTGCCGCCTGCCGCCTGCGCCACAGGCCCGACAGGTCGAGATGCATGCCGAACACCCGGACCGTGGTGCCGTCCATGGTGACTTGCGCCATGGTTGCGCCGCGCGGTTCCAGATAGGGGATGTGGAGGACGTCGTGCGCGCTGATCTGCGCCGTCTTGCGCACGAGGATGGCATTGCCATGCCAGCCCATCGAATCGGCCTGCACATCGAGCGGCACGGGCTTATAGTCGCTATGGCTATCAAGCAGTCGGGGTGGAATGGCGGCGGAGCGGACGCCGAAGCGCATGTCGGCCTCCTGCAAGGCGACGATGTCGGCGTCGATCTCGCCCAGCACCTCCAGCACCCGCTCCGGCATACGACGGCGGTCGGTGCCGACGGCCTTGTGGATATTATAGCTGGCAACGCGCAATGTCTTCATGGCGCACCAATGCCCAAGGCGCAGGCATGTTTCCAGTGGCGAACGGATGTTCTTGCAATGTTCGCGCCTCGACGGCATATCCGGGCCATGGCCAAGACAAAGCGCAAATTCGTCTGTCAGCAATGCGGCACCGTCGCGGCCCGGTGGCAGGGGCAGTGCGAGGATTGCGGCGAATGGAACAGCATCGTCGAAGAAGCGCCACAGACCGCCTTTTCCGCGCGGCATGACCTGCACACGGGCGGGCGGGCGATCACGCTCGTCGGGCTGGATACGCAGGTCGAATTGCCGCCGCGCACCAGCACCGGCATTGCCGAGTTCGACCGGGCGCTGGGCGGGGGCATCGTGGCGGGATCGGCAACGCTGATCGGCGGCGATCCGGGCATCGGCAAATCAACCTTATTGCTGCAGGCGGCGGCGCGGGTCGCGGCGCGCGGGCTGTCGGTGGCCTATATCAGCGGCGAGGAAGCGGCCGACCAAGTGCGTTTGCGCGCGCAGCGGCTAGGGCTGGGCAATGCGCCGGTGATGCTGGCGAGCGCGACGTCGGTGCGCGACATTTTGACGACGCTGAGCCAGGGCGAGCCGCCCGCCTTGCTGGTGATCGATTCGATCCAGACGATGCACAGCGACCTGATCGAAGGCGCGCCGGGGACGGTCAGCCAGGTACGCGCCTCGTCGCAGGAATTGATCAAATTCGCCAAGCAGCGGGGCACCGCGCTGATCTTGGTCGGGCATGTAACCAAGGATGGCAGCATCGCCGGGCCGCGCGTGCTGGAGCATATGGTCGATACGGTGCTGGCGTTCGAAGGCGAGCGCAGCCACCAATATCGCATCCTGCGCGCGATCAAGAATCGCTTTGGCGGCACTGACGAAATCGGCGTGTTTGCGATGGTGTCCGAAGGTCTGGAGGAAGTCGCCAACCCGTCGGCGTTGTTCCTGACGCATCGCGACGAGACGGTGACGGGCGCGACGGTGTTCCCCGCACTGGAAGGAACGCGGCCGGTTCTGGTGGAGATCCAGGCGCTGGTGGTGCGGCTGTCGAGCGGCGCGACGCCGCGCCGCGCAGTGGTCGGATGGGATAATGGGCGACTGGCGATGGTGCTGGCGGTGCTGGAGGCGCGCTGTGGTCTCAGTTTCTCGACCTGCGAAGTTTATCTGAACGTCGCGGGCGGATATCGGCTGTCGGACCCGGCGGCGGACCTGGCGGTGGCAGCGGCCCTGGTGTCGGCGCTGTCGGAAAAGCCCTTGCCCTCCGACGTCGTGCTGTTCGGCGAGATCGCGCTGTCGAGCGAGATCCGCCCCGTGGCGCATGCGCCGCTGCGGCTGCGCGAGGCGGCGAAGCTGGGGTTCAACCGCGCTTTCATCCCGGCGTCGGCGACCGACGGGGTGAAGGGGATAGCGGTCAGCGGCTTTCGCACGCTTGCGCAACTGGTTGACCAGATGCTGGGCAGGGGATAGCCACGCGGGCGATGAACGCCGTCGATATCATCGTCCTGCTCGCGATTGGTGGCAGCGCCATATTGGGCCTGCTGCGCGGGTTCGTGCTGGAAACCCTGTCGCTGATGGCGTGGGTGCTGGCGATCTTCTGCATCCGGCTGTTCCATGCCTCTGTGGCCGATCTGCTGACACCCTTTGTCGGCACGGCGAGTGGCGCAGCCATATTAGCGCTGGTGCTGGTATTCGGCGTCACCTTCGGCGTCGGCAAGATGGTGGCCCATGCGATCGGCCGCCGCACCCGGCAATCCGTGCTGGGGCCGGTCGACCGGGTGCTGGGCGGGGGCTTTGGCGCGGTCAAGGGACTGATCGGCGCGACGCTGGCCTTCCTGGCGTTCAGTCTGGTCTACGACACCATGTATGGCAGCGGCGCGCGGCGTCCCGACTGGCTATCGGATGCGCGGACCTTCCCGCTGCTCAATGCCAGCGGGCAGGCGGTCAGCGAATTTCTGGCGGAGCAGCGGGCGAAGAAGCCAGCTGAAAACACATAAATTCCGTTCGGTTCGAGCGTGTCGAGAACAACATCGTTCTCGACACGCTCGAACCGAACGGAATGAGGCGATGTGCGCCGCCTAGAGCCAGCCCTTGGTGCGATAGGCCTGCGCCGTCGCCTTCAATCCCTCTTTGGTCGGGATTTGCGGCATCCATAGCTGCTTGGGAACATGCGCGTCAGCTGCGGCGACCCAGTCGGGGTGACAGAAATAATCGACACGGTCGGGGGTCAGCTTGGCCCCATTGCCGCGAAACAGGCGATCCGTGCGCGCGGCGACGCCGAGCAGCCAGGCCGGAGTCGCCAAGATCCGCACCGACCGGCCCACCGCGCGACCGATGGCGGCACCGAAATCCTTATGGTCCCAGCCGGTAGGCGTGCCGTCATCCGGCTCGTAGGTCTGGGCAAGGCTGAGGTCGCGATCGTCGGCCAGCGCCAGCAATAGCTGGGCGAGATCGGCAACATGGATCACCGACAGCCGTCCGCCCGGTGGCAGCAGCATGATGCCGCGTTTGGCCATGCGGAAGAGTTCGAGCATTTCGCGATCATTGGGGCCGTAGATGGCGGGCGGACGGACGATGGTCCAGTCGAGGCCGCTGGCCCTCACATGGCGTTCGGCCAGATCCTTCGACCAGCCATAATCGGACAGGCCCGGCTCGCGCGCGGCGAGCGAGGAGATGTGGATCAGCCGCCGGACGCCGCGTTTGCGCATGGCGTCCACCACCGCCATCGTGCCGCGCGCATTGCCCATTTCGAAGCTGTCGCGATCGGGTGCGTTCACCACGCCTGCAATATGGATCACGACATCGGCGTCGCGCACCAGCGTATCGAGGCCTGCCGCCTGGTCGAGCGAGCCCGGCACCCATTTGAGGCGCGCGCGGGGCGGCTGCGCCCGGCGGGTCAGCGCGGTAACATGGTGGCCGACGCTCAGCGCCTGATCCAATGTTTCAGCGCCGACGAAACCCGTCGCGCCGGTCATGGCAATGCGGAGGGACATGGGTGTCAGACCATCGCCATATGGTCGCGGTGGACCAGCACCGATCGCGGCATTTCGCCCAGCAGCGCGGCGATATCCTCGCTTCGGCGGCCCGCAATCTTGGCAGCCGCATCGCTATCATATTCGATCAGCCCGCGCGCAATCACCCGGCCATCCTGCGCCACGATATCGATCACATCGCCGCGCGCAAAGACGCCTTCGACACCGGCGACACCGGCGGGGAGCAGGCTGTTGCCCTTCGACAGCGCGGTTTCCGCGCCCGCGTCCACGATGATGCGGCCGCGCACGGTGAGGCGGCCGGCGAGCCAGCCCTTGCGTGCGCCTTTGCCTTGGGCCGCCAGGAAGATCGAGCCCTTGCCGCCCTGGGTCCAGCGCGACAGCGGCGCATCGACCTTGCCGGAGATAATGGCGAGATGCGCGCCCGCGCCGGTGGCGATGCGGGCGGCCTCGATCTTGGACGTCATGCCGCCTGATCCCATGCCGGAGGCGGAGCCGCTTGTCGCCATGGCCGCGATTCGCGCGTCGATGCGGTCTATTGTTTCGATCAACATCGCGCTCGCATCGACGTGCGGGTTGGCGGTGTAAAGCCCATCGACATCGGAAAGCAGCACAACCGCGTCAGCCCGTGCCGCCTGTCCGATACGCGCCGCCAGCCGGTCATTATCGCCAAAGCGGATTTCGGCGGTGGCGACGCTGTCATTCTCATTGACCACCGGCACGACATGCAAGGCCATCAGCCGTTCGAGCGTTGCCGAGGCGTTCAAATAGCGGCGGCGATTTTCGAGGTCGTCGAGCGTCACCAGCATTTGCGCGGCCGTGATGCCGCGCTCGTCGAGCAGGCTCGCCCAGCATTGCGACAGGGCGATCTGCCCGGTGGCAGCCGCAGCCTGCGCGTCCTCCAGGCTGCCGCGCCCGCCCTTGGGCAATTTGAGGCGGCGCGCGCCCAGCGCGATCGCGCCGGACGACACGATGATGATCTGTTGCCCCGCCTGCGTCCGCGCCGCGACATCGGCGACCAGCGTGCGCAACCAGTCGATCCGCACATTACCCGCCGGATCGACGAGCAGGGCCGAGCCGATCTTGATAACCAGGCGGCGGATCAGGGCGGGGGGGAAGCCGGAGAGGGAGGGAGTCACTGGCAAATGGTCCGTTCGGTTCGAGCGAAGTCGAGAACCGCCATGCACCCGCTTCTCGACTTCGCTCGAAGCGAACGGGTGTCATGCAGGTCGCTTATAGCGGCGACCATGTCCCGTCTTCGTCGTCCTGTGCCTCCTGCCGCGCGGCGGCGCGGGCTTCGCCCAGGATCGGCAGGATGGCGTCGAGCAATTTGCCCACGCCATCGCCGGTCGCGCCGGAGATGATGAACACATCCTCCACGCCGACCTGATCGCGCAGTTGCTCGGCAATGTCTTCCATCAGTTCCGGCCCCAACAGGTCACCCTTGTTAAGCGCGACGATCTGCGGCTTTTCGTCCAGCCCCTCGCCATAGGCAGCGAGTTCGTCGCTGACGATCTGGAACGCTTCGACCGGATCATCGACCGTGGCGTCGATCAGGTGGAGCAAGACGCGGCAGCGTTCGATATGGCCCAGGAACCGATCGCCAATGCCGACGCCTTCGGCCGCACCCGCGATCAGGCCGGGAATGTCGGCCAGCACGAATTCGCGATCCTTGTGCAGCACCACGCCCAATTGCGGCTTGGTGGTGGTGAAGGCATAGGCGCCGACCTTCGCCTTAGTATTGGTCACCTGGTTGATCAGGGTCGATTTGCCCGCATTGGGCATGCCCACCAGTCCGACATCGGCCAGCAGTTTGAGCCGCAGCCACACCCACATTTCCTGGCCTGGCCAGCCCGTGCCATGCTGACGCGGGGCGCGGTTGGTGCTGGTCTTGTAGGACATGTTGCCACGGCCGCCATCGCCGCCGCGCAGGAAAGTGACGCGCTGCCCGACTTCGGTGAAATCGGCGAGGATGTCCTGATCCTCATAATCGGGGATGCCGTCTTCGTCTTCGCTGCCTTCGATCGGCTTGGGATCGGACAGGATCTGGGTGCCGACCGGCACCTGGATGATCAGATCCTTGCCGCCCGCGCCATAGCGATTCTTGCCCATGCCGGGCGTGCCGCGCTGCGCCTTAAAGTGCTGGGTGTAACGAAAATCGATCAGGGTGTTGAGGCCCTGAACCGCTTCGAAAATAATGTCGCCACCCTTGCCGCCGTTGCCGCCGTCGGGGCCGCCATATTCCTCATATTTTTCGCGTCGGAAACTGACCGCGCCGGGGCCGCCCCAGCCGGATTTGATGAAGATTTTGGCTTGATCGAGAAAATGCATGGGCGGCCCATAGCGCCATCGCGCGAAAAGTTAAACCTCGGCCTGCGCGGCAAGCGTCGCGGCCTCCTGCATCAGGGCAAAGGTGAGGCTGCGCGTGGCCATTTCGCGCGCCTTTTCACGGGGAAGCCCCAGCGCACCCGCCATCGGCCCACCCATTTGCGAATCACCCAGCGCCAGAAGCACGAGCATCAGGGTATTGTCGCGGATGAGGTCGGCGAGATGCGGGGTCAGCGCGGTGGCGGTCAGCTTGTCGACCAGCCGGTGGATCGCCTCCACCACCGGGTCGAGCGCGTCTTCATTGCCGAGCGCCAGCATCCAGCTGGCCAGCGCGCCTGCGCCTTCGCGGTCGAAGGCGTCGAAGGTCATGTCGACGATGGTGCGCGGGCTGACCTTGCCGCGCCGGGCCGCGTCTACTGCCTCGCCGATGGTGGCGGTGATGGTGTCGCCAAGATAAGCGGCGAGCGCTTTGTGCAGGCCAGCGGCCGATCCGAAATGGTGGAGCAGATTGGCGTGGGTGCGGCCGATCTGTGCGGCAACGGCTTTCAGGGTCACGGCCTGGGGGCCAGCTTCGATCAGCAGGATGCGCGCGGCCTCCAGCGCGGCGAGGCGGCTTTCATCCGGGCTGAGGCGGACACGTTTTATTGACATAGGTGTCAGTAACTCTTATTTACATCAATGTAAGTAAGGAGTGCGAGATGACCCCGACCGACCTCACTATCACGCCGCGCGACCGCCGTTTCGGCCGGGACCGCGCTGCGGCCCGACATTGGCTGAATGGCGATCCGATCGCCACGGCTTTCTTCAACGCCCTATCCGTGACCTTTCCGCGCGGCGAAGCCTATTTCATCGAGAGTGTCCGCGCCTTTCGCGATGGCGCGCCGGACCGGCTGGCGGGCGAGATTGCGGCCTTCATCAAGCAGGAGGTGGTGCATAGCCGCGAACATCTGGCCTTCAACCGGCAGGTGGCCGATCATGGCTATGAACTGTCGCGGCTCGACGCCGATGTGGTGCGGGTGCTGGACCTGGCAAGCGGCGTCCGCCGATCGTCAGCCTGGCGGCGACCATGGCGCTGGAGCATTTCACCGCGATCCTGGCGCATGAACTGTTGCGCGACCCGCGCCTGCTCGACGGCGCGGACCCGGAGATTGCGGCGCTGTGGCGCTGGCATGCGGTCGAGGAGATCGAGCATAAGGGCGTGGCGCATGACACATGGGTCCATGCGACGCGGGAATGGAGCGGCTTTGCGCGCTGGCGGCTGCGGTCGCTGATGATGCTGATCGCCACCAAACATTTCCTGCATCATCGCGCGCGCGGGATGATGGACCTGTTGCGGCAGGATGGCGTGACGGGCGTGCGCGCCTGGGGCGGGTTGTTGCGCTATGCGCTGGTGCGGCCGGGCATCTTGCGCCGGGTGGCGGGGCCGTGGCTCAGCTATTTCAAGCCGGGCTTTCATCCCTGGTCGGTCGATGACCGGGCCCTGATCGCGCTGGTGGACAGCGACTATGCGGATGCGCGGATGCGCGGATGACCGGGCCGCTGCCGTCCGCGGCTTGACGGGCGGGGTGGGGCGCGATCTTATCAGGCGATGACCGATGCGCCCACGCTCCACACCGACCGCCTGATCCTACGCCCGCACGGCATCGCCGATTATGCGGCGTGCCGCGCCCTGTGGGCGGACGCGCAGGTCGTGCGCCATGTCGGTGGCGTGCCGCTGGACGCTCAGACGGTGTGGTTTCGCCTGCTCCGCTATGCCGGCATGTGGTCGCTGCTGGGTTATGGCATGTGGGTGATCGAGGATCGGGCGACAGGCGCGTTTCTGGGCGAGAGCGGGCTGCTGAGCGCCGAGCGCGGCCTGCCCGAATTGGAGGGCGTGCCGGAGGCAGGCTGGGTGCTGGAGCCGCAGGCGTGGGGCAGGGGCGTGGCCAGCGAAGCGATGGATGCGGTGGTGCGCTGGGCCGACGCCCATCTCGATGCGCCTACGCTTCGCTGCATCATCGCGCCGGACCATGGCGCGTCGATCAGGGTCGCAGAGAAACTGGGTTTCGTGGCGCTGGCCGATACGTTTCTAGGTGACATGCCGACGCGGGTGTTCGACCGGCCGCACTCGGCATGACGGGCGGGGAAAACCTCCCCCCGCCCGCATTGTCAGGCCGCCATCGCCTGCGTGGCGTCGCGATAGAGATCCATGGCTGGGTCCGGGTGCATGCCGTGGGTTTCGCCTTTTTCGAACAGCAGCGAATCGACCATCGTCCGGCGGGCGAGGCTGTAGCGTTGCTCGACCCGGTCGGTGAAGCGGAAGCCGATCTTGCGCAGGACATTGCCCGAAGCGGGATTGTCGAGGAAATGCGCCGCGCGGATGCCGTGGACGCCGTGGGCGCGCGCCATGCTGAGTACGGCGCGGGCGGCTTCGGTCGCAAAGCCAAGTCCCCAATAGGGCCGCGCGATCCAATAGCCCAGTTCCGGCGTACCATGCTCGTCCAGATGAATATCGCACCCGCCGACCAGGCGTGGTGCGCCGCGCGTGCGGGTGAAGGCGAGCAGGCGCGGCAGGCGCGAATCATGGGGCAATGACAGGAAGGCCTGCGCATCGTCCAGAGCATAGGGAGCGGGCGCGTGGGTCAGGTTGCGCAGGATGGCAGGATCACTGATCGCATCAGCCAGCGCGGGCGCGTCTTCCATCCAGCCTGGACGCAGCAGCAGGCGGGGGGTGCGGGCGAACATTCTTCTCTCTCCTCTTGGGCGTGCCCATAGCCGCCAATGATGACGGCTTGACGACGGTCGATGTCTGGCATGTTCCCCGCCTGCATGACGCGTGAGAAGGCGTGGAGTTCCAGTGGGTTGAGGGAATTTAAGAGGAGGTTTCGCCCAACGGAAAAAGGGCGCCCCTCTGATGGAAGGAGCGCCCCTTTATCCCTCGAACATCGTCACTTGAACCTAAAGGTTCGCGTCACGAAAGGATCGCCCCTCAAAAGGACGACCCGTCATTCGTCGTCCGTTATTCTGCCGCTTCGGCCATCGCGTCGACCGACACATATTTGCGGCCGAGCTTGCCAGCGTGGAATACCACGCGGCCTTCACCCAGCGCGAACAGCGTGTGGTCCTTGCCCATGCCGACATTACGGCCGGGATAGACGCGCGTGCCGCGCTGACGAATAATAATGTTGCCGCCGATCACTTCCTGACCGCCGAACTTCTTGACGCCAAGGCGCTTCGATTCCGAATCACGACCGTTGCGCGACGAACCGCCAGCTTTCTTATGTGCCATTGTCTAAACTCCTAGAATATCAGGCGCGAAGCGATCAGGCTTCGGCAGCAGCCGGGGCTGCGTCTTGGGTCTTTGCCTCGGCCTTGGCGGCCTTCTTGTCCTCGGCACCGATTGCGACGATGCGCAGGATCGTGTGGCGCTGACGATGGCCGTTCTTGCGGCGATAATTGTGGCGGCGACGTTTCTTGAAGACGATGACCTTTTCGCCCTTCGCCTGCGCGATGATCTCGGCTGCGACGGTCAGACCGGCCACATCCTTGAGGTCGCCGCCTTCACCGGCCAGCAGGACGTCGTCCAGCGTAATCTTGTCACCGGCTTCACCGGCCATCTTTTCGACGACGATCTTGTCTCCGGCGGCGACGCGATACTGCTTGCCGCCTGTGCGCACGATAGCGAACATGGCTTGTCTCTTCTCGTTCAAATCTGCTTTACGCAAATCACCAAAGACATGACGCCTTGCCGACCCGCGCGGGAATGTGGCCCGTTAGTGGAATGACTCGCGGGTGTCAACCGATGGCGGCGCGGAACCGGGGTGGTTTTCGGTTCGCACAGGCCCTATCTTGTCCGCGAAAGGACCGAAGCGAGCGATGCGGCATATAACAGGCGAGACAGGAAAGGGCGATCGGCAGCTTAGCCGCTATAGCCTATCCGTCGCCTTGTGGATGCTGATCGTGGTGACGCTCCTCTCTGCGCTGGCCCCCATCGGCCCGCCGCTCAGTCGCCCGACCGGCTCCGCCTTCAACCCTGCAACGACCGATGTGGTGATCAAGGCGCGCGCACCGACGCCGCCACAGGTCGCGCAGGCCGCGCGCATGGATGGCGATGACGCGCCGCCTGTGCTTCTGTTCTGCGTTCTCGCTACGCTGGCGTTCATCGTCTTCGTAGGCCGCGAGCGAATTGTCTTTTCATGGCACCAGGTTGCTGCGACTTCACTCTACTTGTCCAGCGCCCACCGGGCGCGCGGCCCGCCTGCCGCCTTCTGACGATTTGAATGGCCCGTTTCGACGGGCGTCGTCGAAAGGAGGACCATGAAGATGTCCGATAAGCCTGAGCCCGGCGGCAAGCGTCGCCGTCCGCCCTGGTGGTTCATGCCCGCTATCATGACAGGTCTGGCTGCGGCCGCCCTGCTGCTGGCGGTCCTGCTCCATCCTTTGACTTTCTGATATAGAATGATTCGCATCGAAAGGCTTGCATGCCCCATCACACGCCCCTGATCGGCACCATCGTCGCCGGCCTCGTCGTCGCCTTCATCATGGGCGCGATCGCCCACAGGCTCCGTATGTCGCCCCTTGTGGGCTATCTCGTCGCCGGGATCATGGTAGGCCCTTTCACGCCCGGTTTCGTCGCGGATAGCGGCCTTGCCAATGAACTCGCCGAAATCGGCGTCATCCTGCTGATGTTCGGCGTGGGGCTGCATTTCTCGTTCAAGGATCTGATGTCGGTCAAACATATCGCCGTTCCGGGTGCTTTGGTGCAGATTGCGGTGGCGACCGGCCTTGGCATGGGGCTGTCCACCCTCATGGGATGGCCTCTGATGGGCGGCATCGTCTTTGGCCTTGCCCTGTCGGTCGCCAGTACGGTGGTGCTGCTGCGGGCCTTGCAAGGGGCTGACCTGGTCGAAACGCGGCGCGGGCGGATCGCGGTCGGCTGGCTGATCGTCGAAGATCTGGTGATGGTGCTGGCGCTCGTCCTGCTGCCGGCGCTTGCCGCCGTCATAAGCGACGCGGACTCTGGGGCCGGGGCCGGGGCGGGCGCGCTGATCGCGCCGCTGGTGGGCACGCTGCTCAAGGTGGCGGGCTTCGTCGCGCTGATGATGATCGTGGGGCGGCGGGTCATTCCCTGGACGCTGCATTGGGTCGTGCATACCGGATCGCGTGAGCTGTTCCGGCTGGCGGTTCTGGCGATCGCATTGGGTGTCGCGTTCGGCGCGGCTTATGCGTTCGACGTATCCTTCGCGCTGGGTGCCTTCTTCGCGGGCATGATCTTGGGCGAAACGCCGCTCAGCAGGCGAGCGACCGAAGAGACGCTGCCGCTGCGCGATGCGTTTGCGGTGCTGTTCTTCGTGTCGGTCGGCATGTTGTTCAATCCGGCTGTGCTGTGGGAACAGCCTTTGCCATTGCTGGCGACGGTCGCGATCATCATCGTGGGCAAGTCGATCGCCGCCTATGCCATCGTCCGCCTGTTCGGCAAGCCGGGCGACACGGCGATGACCATCGCGGTCAGCCTGGCGCAGATCGGGGAATTTTCCTTCATCCTTGCGACGCTTGGGACAGGGCTTGGCGTGCTTCCGGCCGATGCGCGCGACCTGATCCTGGCGGGCGCGATCGTGTCGATCTTCCTCAACCCCATCCTCTTCTCGCTGGCCGTGCGCGGCCGCAAGCAGGAGGAAGTCGTGGCGGAGGCCGCGCGCGTCGCGGCCGCGCGGCCCGCGATCGGGCATATCATCCTGGTCGGCTATGGCCGGGTCGGCAAGCTGATCGCCGATCGGCTGACCGAGCGGCAGATGCCCTTCACGGTGATCGAGGATGATGCCGAGAAGGTCGAAGAAGCACAGGAGGCCGGGCTATCCGTCGTGCGCGGCAATGCGCTGGAGGACAAGGCGCTGCGCAGCGCCGGGATTACCGAGGCCCATCACCTGCTGATCGCGGTGCCCGAAGGGTTTGAGGGCGGGGCGATCCACGAACATGCCCGCCACCTCAACCCCAAGTTGGAGGTGATCGCCCGCGCCCATTCGGATGCGGAAGTCGCGCATCTCGAAACGCTGGGCGTGCGGTATATCGTCATGGGCGAGCGGGAACTGGCCGGGCGGATGTTGACGCTGTGTGGTGCGAGCTAGTCCATTGAGTCGAGGAACCGTGCCGCCTGTTCCCGGATGGCGGTACGGTCATCTTCCGGCATCTTGTCCCAGTTGCGATAGGGCAGGGCCATGCGGGGATTGGACGCCAGCTTGCGCTGGTTGCGGGCGATAAAATCCCAATAGAGCGCGTTGAAGGGGCAGGCATCTTGGCCGACGCGCTGCTTCACATCATAGCGGCATGATCCGCAATAGTTGGACATGCGGTTGATATAGGCGCCGCTCGACGCATAGGGTTTGGAACCGAGCAGGCCGCCATCGGCGAACTGGCTCATGCCGAGCGTGTTGGGCAGCTCGACCCATTCATAGGCGTCGGCATAGACTTCCAGATACCAGACATGCACCTGATGCGGATCGACACCGGCGAGCAGGGCGAAATTGCCGGTGATCATCAGCCGCTGGATATGATGGGCATAGGCATGGTCGATCGTCTGGCCGATCGCCTGGGACAGGCAATGCATGTCCGTGTCCCCGGTCCAATAGAAGCCGGGCAGGGCGCGGGTCGCCCCCAGCGCATTGCGCTGCGCATAGTCCGGTCCCTCATGCCAGTAGATACCGCACACATATTCGCGCCAGCCGATAATCTGGCGGATGAAGCCTTCGGCGGCGTTGAGCGGCACCTTGCCCGCGCGATAGCGTTCCTCGACGGCGCGGCACAGCGCCAGCGGATCGAGCAGCCCGGCGTTGATATAGGGCGAGAGGATCGAGTGCCACAGGAAGGGTTCGCCGGTCAGCATCGCGTCCTGATAATCGCCGAAGCGGGGTAGCGCTTCATCGAGGAAATGGCGCTGCTGGCGCATCGCTTCCTCATGCATCACCGCGAACTGGAAATGGTCGAGGCTGCCGATATGGTCGGCAAAGCGCACAGCGACCATTGCCAGCACATCCTGCGTGATCGCATCGGGCAGGAAGCGGATGGGGCGGGGCATCAGCAGGTCGCGGGCTGGTGGCGGCTTGCGATTGTCGGCGTCGTAATTCCACTGGCCGCCTTCGGGCTGGCCATCCTCGGTCAGCAGCAGGCCGGTCTTGCGCCGCATGTCACGATAGAAAAATTCCATCCGCAACTGCTTGCGCGCGGCGGCCCAGCTATCGAATGCGGCATGGGTACAGAGGAAGCGTTCATCCTCATGAATGGTGACGGGCAGCCCGAAGCGTAGCGCCCAGCTATCGAGCATCGCCCGGACGCGCCATTCCCCGGCTTCGGTCACATGGATGGCGGCGGGCTTGTGCCGGTCGATGGCACGGGCGACTTCACCGGTGAAGCTGCCGCTATTGGCCGGGTCATCCAGCGTCACATAATCGACCGTCCAGCCCAGTGCGCGCAGCCGATCGGCATGATGGCGCATGGCCGACAGGATGAAGGCAATCTTCGCCTTATGATGGCGGACATAAGTGGTTTCGTCGGCCACCTCCATCATCAGCACGACGCTGCGCGCTTTATCAGCGTGGCGCAGCGCGGCGATGTCGGGGTCGAGCTGGTCGCCCAGCACGGGAATAAGAAAAGGGCCGTCGGTCATGCGTGCTGCAATGACCGACGGCCCCGATGGCTCCCACCTGTCTTTAAGGGGCGTCAGCCCTTCATCCACACCGTTCGTCCTGAGTAGCCGCTGAGCCAGTCGAAGCGGCGTATCGAAGGATTGCGCGCGATGCTTCGATACGGGACTTCGACTTCGCTCAGCCCCTACTCAGCACGAACGGGTGTTGAAATATCCTACATTTAGCCCCAGCTGCGCGGCGGGCCCTTGCGTGGGCCACCGGCGCCAGCGCCCTTGAAGGGGCGTGGGCTGTGCGGCGATGCGCCGCCGCGCGACCCGGCACCGGGGCCGCCACGGGGCGGGCCGCTGCGGTTGGGACGATCGCCATTGGCGGGGCGCAACTGCTTGCGGTTGCCACGGGCTTCCTCGCGCGGTGCGCCGTCGATGGGATCGAACATCACATCCGCGCCCTCGTCACCCGCTTCACCCGTGCGGCGGACGGCGGCCAGGAATTTGGCCGAGATCGCCTTGGGAATTTCGAACATCGTGTCGGTGGCGGTGATGCGGATCGCGCCGATGTCGCCACGCGACACATGGCCGCGACGGCAGATCAGCGGCAGGATCCAGCGCGGATCGGCATTTTGCGTGCGGCCGATATTCATGCGGAACCACTGGGTATCCTCGAAACCGGGACGCGGTCCTTCACGGCGGGCCGGGGCATCGCTGCCGTCGAGCAGTTCTTCGGGCGCAGGCAGGGCAGCGCGCGCCGAACGCACCAGCATGGCCGCGATTTCCTTGGCGCTCTTGGCTTCGAGCAGTTCGCCGCCCAGCGCCCAATCGGACTCTTCCAGTTCCATGGGTTCGAGCAGGCGCGCGCGCAGACGTTCGGCATCCTGCGCCGCAATGGCTTCCTTGCTAGGCGCGGACGTCCATTCGACGGGGATCTTGGCGCCCTTGAGCATCCCTTCCACCCGGCGACGGCGCGGATAGGGGACGATCAGGACGGCGGTGCCCTTCTTGCCGGCGCGGCCGGTGCGGCCCGACCGATGCTGCATGGTTTCGGCGTCGCGCGGGATTTCGACATGGACGACGAGCGTCAGCGTGGGCAGATCGATGCCGCGTGCGGCGACGTCGGTGGCGACGCAGACGCGAGCGCGGCGATCACGCAGCGCTTGCAACGCATGGTTGCGTTCATTCTGGCTATGCTCGCCCGACAGCGCGACGGCGGCAAAGCCCCGCTCGGTCAGGCTGGCGTGCAGGTGGCGGACATTGTCGCGCGTGGCGCAGAACAGCATCGCGGTTTCCGCCTCATGGAAGCGCAGCAGATTGACCACGGCATTTTCAATGTCCGACGGGGCAACGGTCATCGCCTGATAGCTGATGTCGCCATGGCCACGCTCGGTCGAGGTGGTCGCGATCTGCAGCGCGTCCTTCTGATAGCGACGGGCCAGCGCCACGATCGGCTTGGGCATCGTCGCCGAAAACAGCAGGGTGCGGCGGCCATCGGGGGTGGCATCAAGGATGCCTTCCAGATCTTCGCGAAAGCCCATGTCGAGCATTTCATCGGCTTCATCCAGCACGGCGGTCTTGAGCGCCGAGAGGTCGAGCGCGCCGCGTTCGAGATGGTCGCGCAGACGGCCGGGCGTGCCGACAACAATATGTGCGCCCTGGGCCAGCGCCTTGCGCTCGCGCGCCGCGTCCATGCCACCGACGCAAGTCGCGATGCGCGCACGGGCACCGGCATAGAGCCATTCCAGCTCGCGGCTGACCTGCAGCGCCAGTTCGCGCGTCGGCGCGATCACCAGCGCCAGCGGCCAGGCAGCGGGGGGCAAGCGGCCTTCTTCGTTCAGCAATTCGCCCGCCATGGCGAGGCCGAAGGCGACGGTCTTGCCCGATCCGGTCTTGGCCGACACGATCATGTCGCGGCCAATCGCTTCGGGTTCGATAACGGATGCCTGCACTTCGGTCAGGGTTTCGTAACCCTTGGTCGTCAGCGCCTGGGCGAGGATGGGGGGGAGGGTATCAAATGCCATGTCTAGTTTTTCTCGTCGGTTAAGCGACCCGCCTCTTCCGACGGATACTCATAAGACCTGTGCCTTACGCCTGCCAAAGCAGACGTTCAGAGTGATAGGCCACACACCCTGATTTTCACATTCCCACCCGGCAAGGGCAGGAGCCGCCAGCATGACTGGCAGCGAAGGGGTTTGCCCCTTTCGTTCGCGTTGCATCTCTCCGTCCGGCTTTCCGCCAGCCGCCTCCCCGGTCAGGGGAGGATCAATTGAAAACAGGAAAGCCTCCTTCCCCATTTCGAGGAAAGAGGCTTGTCCTTAGTCTATAGCATGAAAATCAGACGGCGGCGACTTCTGCCACGTCGACCTTCACGCCCGGACCCATCGAAGACGACAGGGCGATCTTGCGGACATATTTGCCCTTCGAACCGGTCGGCTTGGCCTTGACGATCGCGTCGACGAAGGCGTCGAAATTCTTGCGCAGGTCTTCGGCGGTGAAGCTCGACTTGCCCAGGCCCGCATGGATGATGCCTGCCTTTTCGACGCGGAATTCGATCTGGCCACCCTTGGCGGCCTTCACGGCTTCTGCGACGTTCGGGGTCACGGTGCCGAGCTTGGGGTTCGGCATCAGGCCCTTGGGACCGAGGATCTTACCCAGACGACCGACCAGGCCCATCATGTCCGGCGTCGCGATGACGCGCTGGAAATCGATGTTGCCAGCCTGGATCGATTCCAGCAGGTCTTCGGCACCCACGATGTCGGCACCGGCGTCGAGCGCCGCTTGTGCCTTTTCGTTGCGGGCGAACACGGCGACGCGAACGTCCTTGCCGGTGCCTGCGGGCAGGGTGACGACGCCACGGACCATCTGGTCGGCATGACGGGGGTCAACGCCCAGGTTGATCGCGATTTCGACGCTTTCGTCGAACTTGGCGGTCGCATGGGTCTTGATCAGGCCCAGCGCCTCGTCAACACCGTGCAGCTTTTCGCGGTCAACCGCGGTGGCCAGGGCCTTCGCCTTCTTGGTCAGCTTTGCCATGATAATCAGCCCTCCACCACGTCGAGGCCCATCGCGCGAGCGGAGCCTTCGATGATCTTCGTTGCAGCGTCGATGTCGTTCGCGTTCAGGTCAACCATCTTGGCCTGGGCGATTTCAGCCAACTGCGCACGGGTGATCTTGCCAGCGACGATCTTGCCGGGTTCCTTGGAACCCGACTTGAGGTTCATCGCCTTCTTGATGAGGAAGGTTGCAGGCGGCTGCTTCATCGTGAAGGTGAAGCTGCGATCGGCATAGACGGTGATGATCGTCGGCAGGGGGGTGCCCTTTTCGACGCCAGCGGTCTGGGCGTTGAACGCCTTGCAGAATTCCATGATGTTCACGCCGCGCTGACCCAGTGCTGGGCCGATCGGCGGTGCAGGTTTGGCGTCTCCAGCGGGCACCTGGAGCTTGATGTAGCCCGTAATCTTCTTGGCCATTGTCACTCACTCTGTTGCTGGGCGCGCCGCAAAGCGCGCCCGGTTCAAGTTTAGCGGTCCAAACGAAGGCCAGGCCTTCTCCCGCATCTATTCCCGGTTGCCCGGAAATCTCTTTGAGCGTCATGCCAGCAAAAGCTGACGAAACGAAAAATCTTCTTCCCCGTCATCCTGACGGAAGTCAGGATCCATTTGCTCTACGCTGGCTTGTTCCTGCCGCGCTGAGGCGCATGGACCCCGGATCAAGTCCGGGGTGACGGAAACATCCTTACTTCGACAGTTCGACCTGCTCGAAATCCAGTTCCACGGGCGTTGCGCGACCGAAGATCGACACCGACACCTTGACCCGGTTCTTTTCGAAATCCAGTTCCTCGACCACGCCGTTGAAGCTGGCGAAGGGACCGTCGAGCACCTTGACGCTGTCGCCGATTTCGTAATCGACGCTGACCTTGTGCTTGGGTGCGGCTTCGGCTTCCTTGCGGGCGCCGAAATAGCGCGCAGCCTCGGTCTCGCTGATCGCCTGCGGCTTGCCCATCGACCCCAGGAAACCGGTGACCTTGGGCGTGTTCTTGACCAGGTGATAAATATCGTCGTTCATCGCCAGCTTGGCGAGGACATAGCCCGGCATGAACTTGCGTTCGACCTGGACCTTCTTGCCGCGCTTGACTTCGGTGACGGTTTCGACGGGCACTTCGACCTGTTCGACCAATTGGGTGAGGCCCATGCGCTCGGCTTCGGACAGGATCGATTCCTTGACCTTGTTCTCGAAGCCCGAATAGGCGTGGATGATGTACCAGCGCGCCATGTTACCGTGTCAAACTCCCAAAAACCAAGGCTGT
Organism: Sphingobium sp. KKT206; assembly: GCF_055640555.1. Classification (NCBI taxonomy): domain Bacteria; kingdom Pseudomonadati; phylum Pseudomonadota; class Alphaproteobacteria; order Sphingomonadales; family Sphingobiaceae; genus Sphingobium; species Sphingobium sp. KKT206. The sequence continues at coordinate 1,771,777 of NZ_CM145764.1, read as the reverse complement.
CATGCTCAAGCCTGACCCGCCGCAAGGCCCAGCAGCCACTGGACGATCGCGCCGAAGAAGGTGTCGATGCCAAAGAAGAACAGGCCGAGCAGCGTCGTCATGATGACGACCATCACGCCGGTCATCATCGTTTCGCGGCCGGTGGGCCACACGATCTTCGACGCTTCGGTCTTCACCTGATTGACGAATTCGCCGGGGGATACCTTCGCCATCGCCTGCCTCTATCTTCAAAACCAACGCCAATTCGCGAAGCAACAGTCCGCCCTCCCGTTCCCGTCCTATGGGACGTCCGGGGGAAGCGGCCGCATGCTTCGCGACACATGTTCGCCTGCGCACCTAGTCGCGAAACCCTGATACTACAAGGTTTCCCGGACTTGGCGCTTGGCAGGAGTGGAGGGACTCGAACCCACGGCATTCGGTTTTGGAGACCGACGCTCTACCAACTGAGCTACACTCCTGTGCCGGCGAAGGAGGGCGCTTTAGCGTGGCATGGGTGGTAGGGCAAGCAGGATTATGCAGCATCCGTTACGGGCGCGGCAACGCTGGTATCGACGCTGGTCTGCCGCTCCGCTTCCGCATTGATCTGCGCGCCGAGCAGGACGACGTAAGCGGAAACGAACAGCCATAGCTGCAGCACGACGACCGCGCCCAATGATCCATAGGTCTCGTTATAATTGCCGAAGGTCGAGACATAGAAGGACACGCCCAGCGTCACAAGCAGCCAGAACAGGGTCGCCGTGACTGACCCGACCGTCAGCCATTGCCACTGCGCTTGCTGGCGATTGGGACCGAAGCGGTAGATGAGGCCGAAGATGACGCTGGCGAGCAATCCCGCGCAGATCCAGGTCGCGGCCTTGATCGCGAACAGCACGCCCGGTCCCCAATCGGTCAGGAATTTCTGGATCAGGCCGATCACCGTTGCCGTGAACACGCCCGCCACCACCACCAGCACGGCGGAGCAGGTGATTCCGAGCGATACGCGGTAAAAGGCAAAAATATTGCGCCGCTCAAGCTGGCCATAGACGATGTTGAGCGATTGCATTACCGCCGACGCCGCGCGCGTCGCGCCATAGACGGCGATGGCGAGCGCGGTCAGCAGGCCAAAACCGATCGCGGGCTTGGCGGTGCTGACCACCCCCAGCAACTGGTCATTGATGAGCTGGGCGGCGTCGGTGGGCACGACGGCGATTATCGCCTGCATATGCCGCCCGACCATCGCCGGATCGCCGAACAGGCCATAGGTCAGCACGACGGCGGCGAACATCGGCGCGATCGAGAGAAAGGCATAATAGGCAACGCCAGCGGCCAGCAGACCGACATTATTGGATCCGAGCGACGCATAGACGCGCTTCAATATTTCCCACCAGGCCCGTGGCGGAATTTTCCACGGCGCATCGACATGCACCTGCTGCGCGATCTTCTCGGTCATGGACGTCCCCTACTGCTCCACAGGGGCAAGCGCATGAAGGGGGAGGGGGTTCCGCGTTAGCATGGGGCGTTTCGAGCGCGGGGTGTCACTTGACGGCCTGCTTACCCCTCTCCCTTGAGGGAGAGGGCTGCGAAGACTTGGCAGCTTGCTGCTTAGTCGGAGCTGGGTGAGGGTGTCGAGGCATCAAGGGATCGCGCGACATCAGCGTTGAGCCCCCTCATCCAACTTAGCCTAGGTGCCTTTGGCACCAAGGCTGCGTATCCTTCTCCCCGTCGGGGAGAAGGGCCGTCTTTCTGGCCCCAAACTGCCACCCTTCAATCCCATCCCCTACAGAAATACCCCGCCCTTCATGATCCGGCGCGCGCGGCCCTGTACCGGCATGCGATCGAACGGGGTGTTGCCCGCCGCCGCCGCCATCCTGGCCGAATCCACGATCCACGGCGCATCGGGGTCGATGAAGATCAGATCGGCGGCGCTGCCCGGCGCGAAGTGCCCGGCATCGACGCCCAATATCCGCGCGGGATTGGCGCAGAGCAGGGTCATCAGCCGGTTGATGCTCACATGCCCCTCCCGCACCAGGTTGAGCGAGAGCGCGAGCAGTGTCTCAGCCCCGGCCATGCCTGGTGCGGCGTCGGCGAAGGGCAGGCGTTTGTCCTCCGCCCCGCGCGGATCGTGGCTGGAGGTGATGACGTCCACCGTGCCGTCCGCCACCGCCGCGATCGATGCCTTGCGGTCATCCTCCGAGCGGAGCGGGGGGGAGAGGCGGGCGAAGGTGCGGAAATCGGTGACGGCATTGTCGGCCAGGAAAAGATAGGCGGGGCTGATGCCGCAAGTGACGCGCAGCCCTTCCGCCTTGGCTGCGCGGATCAGGTCGAAGCCCGCCTTGGTCGTCACCAACCGGAAATGGATCGCCGCGCCCGTGTGGCGCGCGAGCAGCACGTCCCGCGCGATCGCCATCGCTTCGGCGCAGGCGGGCGCGTGGGGCAGGCCGAGGCGCGTGGCGGTTTCGCCACTGGTCGCGACTGCGCGCGCGGTCAGCCCGCTATCTTCGGCATGGGATATGACGGTGAGGCCAAGGCCCGACGCATAGGACAGGACGCGCAGCATCACGCCCGAATCGGCGATCCACTGGCGACCCGTGCCGACCGCCTTGGCACCCGCCGCCTGCATCATGCCGATCTCGGCCAGTTCGGTGCCTTTGAGGCCACGCGTGGCGGCGGCGATGGGGTGGACCCAGAAATCGGGCTTGCCCGCACGCGTCGCCTGCCGGATCAGCGCGGCATCATCGAGCAGTGAGGATTGGTCGGGCATCAGCGCCGCGCGAGTGATGCCGCCGAAATGGAAGGCAGGCTTGTCGGTGGCAAAGACGCCGAGGTCGACGAGGCCCGGCGCGACGACCAGCCCCGCCGCGTCGACCCGTTGCGCGTCGTCGGGCAGGGCGACATCGCCAGACGCGACGATGCGGTCGCCCTCGATCAGAATCGTGCCGGGCGTAAGCGTATCCCCCGCCGGATCGGCGAGGCGGCCGTTGATGATGGCGATCTTGGTCATGCGCGGCGCATCCAACATAAAAGTTCGTCATTCCCGCGCAGGCGGGAATCCATCTCCCACGCTTTCCCCTGACGCAAGGCCGGGAGATGGATCCCCGCCTGCGCGGGGATGACAGACAGAAAAAGGCTAACCATCATGCCCATCCCTCCACGCCGCGCGCCCGGCGGGTCAGTACGTCCAGGCAGGCCATGCGGATGGCGACGCCCATTTCCACCTGCTCGGTGATGGCCGACCGATCGGGATCGTCGGCAACGTTACTGGTGATCTCCACGCCCCGGTTCATCGGCCCTGGATGCATGACGATCGCGTCGGGTTTGGCGATCGCCAGCCGTTCGGGTGTCAGCCCGTAGAGCATATGATATTCGCGCGCCGAGGGAATGAACGCGCCGTCCATCCGCTCATTCTGGAGCCGCAGCATCATCACCACGTCCGCGCCCTCCAGCCCTTCGTCCAGCCGGGTGTAGGGGGTCGCGCCCAGCATCTCGACTTCAGGCGGCATCAGCGTCGGCGGCGCGACCGCGCGCACCTGCGCGCCGAGTGCTGCCAAACACAGCATGTTCGATCGCGCCACGCGGCTGTGCAGCACATCGCCGCAAATGGCGACGATCAGCCCCTCGAACCCGCCCTTGCGCCGCCGGATGGTGAGCGCGTCGAGCAGCGCTTGCGTCGGATGCTGGTGCCAGCCATCGCCAGCGTTCAGCACCGCGCAGTCCACCTTGTCCGCGATCAGCGCGACCGCACCCGAACTGGCGTGGCGGATGACCAACACATCGGCGGCCATGGCGTTGAGCGTCATCGCCGTGTCGATCAGCGTTTCGCCCTTCTTCACGCTCGACTGGCCCGCATGCATGTTGACGACATCCGCCCCCAGCCGCTTGCCCGCAATCTCGAACGACAACAAAGTGCGCGTGCTGTTTTCGAAGAAAGCGTTGATCTGGGTCATGCCCGCCAGCCGGTCGTCATGCTTGCGCGCCTTGCCGCGATTGGCCGTCGCCCATTGCTCCGCTTCGTCCAGCAGGAAGCGGATTTCCCAGGGCTTCAAGTCAGCGATCGACAGCAAATGCCGATGCGGAAACAGCGCCCGACCGGTTAGGTCAGACGAAAGCGGCGCGGCGGTTATGTCGGGCATGGCCGCGCTTTAGGACAGCAGGACGCGAAGGGCAAGCTGGCGCGCGGCGGGGATGGTGTGGAGAAGAAAGACTGGCTGGGGCGGCAGGATTCGAACCTGCGCATGGCGGCATCAAAAGCCGCTGCCTTACCGCTTGGCGACGCCCCAGCAGGCCGACCATCGTCGGCGCGGGTCGCCATATAGCGCGTCGGGCGCGAAAGGAAAGCCTAGTCATCACAGTTTCGCGACGGCACTATGACGCTTCTTGGCTTCGTACCGGATTACCACAACCATGTCCGCTTCCTCTTCCCCCACATTCGCGCAGATGGCGCCTGCATCGCCGCTCTTCCTGCGTGAGGATGAAATCCGGCGCGGCATCGAAATGCTCTATTTCGGCTATTCCGCGCTGACCCGCTCGATCGACGAGGGGCTGGCGGCGCAGGGGCTGGGGCGGGCGCATCATCGCGCGCTCTATTTCATCTCGCGCCAGCCGGACCTCACCGTCAAGGATCTGCTGCGGCTGCTGTCCATCACCAAGCAATCGCTGGGCCGGGTGCTGAACGACCTGATCGAGCGCGGCTATATCGAGACGCGGCCAGGTGCCAGCGACCGGCGGCAGAAATTGCTGCGATTGAGCGCGGAAGGGGCGGCGCTGGAGGCCGAGTTGTTCCGGGCGCTGCGGGAAAAAATGGCGGCGGCCTATGCGCAGGCGGGGCAGGGGTCGGTCACCGGATTCTGGCGCGTGCTGGAAGGGTTGATCCCCGAATCGGACCGGTCGATGGTGTTCGGCCTGCGCGGGCGATAGCGCACGGGACGCAACCTAATCGGACTTCCTGCGCTTATCGGACTCCATTCATTGGCAAGAGGAGCCATCATGCGTCACAAATTTCTCGCCACACTGGCGGTCGTTTCGGCAGTCAGCCTGTCCGCCTGTTCGGAAAAGACCGAGGACAGCATCGAAAATGCCGGGTCGGCGATCGGCAACGACATGAGCAGCGCGATGGACCGCGCGGGCGACACGATCGACAACGGGCTGGATGATGCGGGCCGCGCGATCGACAATGGCGCGGCGCGGATCGGTGCTGCGACCGACGAAGCGGCCGAAGATGCGGATCGCACCGCCGATGAAGCCAAGCGCGATGTCGGCGATACGCTGCAGGAAGCGGGCAGCGACCTCAAGAACGAATGATCCGATGGGCCACGCATGACCATTGCGTTATGTGTGGCCCATGCGCGCGCTTGACGGCGCGCTGTATTGCGGACAGCGCAGGGATATGTCGTCCGCTGCGCCCGCCCCACCTCCCACCAGCTACCTGATGATCGGTCGCCCCGAACTGGCGCTGATCGGCATTACCATCCTGTGGGGTGGCACTTTCCTGATCGTCCATCATGCGATGCGCGAATCGGGGCCATTCTTCTTCGTAGGGTTGCGTTTCGGGACGGCGACGCTCGTCACCTTGCCGCTCGCCTGGCCGCTGTTGCGCGGCCTCACGCGGCAGGAACTTGGTGCTGGCCTAGTGATTGGCCTTGGCATTTTTGCGGGCTATTCGCTCCAAAGCTGGGGCCTGCAAACCATATCGAGCAGCACGTCCGCCTTCATCACCGCTGCCTATGTCCCGTTGGTGCCGATCCTTCAATGGATCATCCTGCGCAGGCGACCGCGAATCGCCAGCTGGGTCGGGGTCGCCCTGGCGTTCGCTGGCCTCATGCTGATCGCCGCGCCGCAGGAGGGGATGGCGATGGGCACGGGAGAGGTGCTGACGCTGATCAGCACGCTCGCCATCGCGCTGGAGATCATCTTCATCAGCCTGTGGGCAGGACAGGTCAACGTCGCGCGGGTGACGCTGGTGCAATTGGCCGTGACCGCGCTGCTGGCCTTCGCCTGCATGGTCCCGGCCGGTGAAGCGGTGCCGCCCTTGTCTTGGACGGTCATCCTGTCGGCCTGCGGGTTGGGGCTGATCACGGCGCTCATCCAGTTCGTGATGAACTGGGCGCAGCGCAGCGTGTCGCCGACCCGCGCCACGCTGATCTATGCGGGCGAGCCGGTCTGGGCGGGGATCATCGGGCGGATCGCGGGTGATCGCTTGCCGCCCATGGCGCTCGCAGGCGGCTTGCTGATCGTCGCGGCGATGATCGTGAGCGAAATGCGGTTCGGCAACCGCGACCGTGCCCCGACCTAGTCCCGCCGAAACACCGGCGCGCGCTTTTCGAAGAAGGCGGCAAAGGCTTCCTGCGCCTCGGCGGATCGCAGCGTGTCGCGGAACAGCCCCGCTTCTTCCTCGATCCGGGCGGTGAGTGCCGCCGGATCGCCTTTCATCAGGCGGCGGGTGGTGGCGAGCGCCTGGGGCGGCTTGGCCACCAATATTCTGGCCTTGGCACGCGCATGCGCCAGCAGCCCGTCAGCAGGCACGACCGCCGTGACCAGCCCCGCGCGATCGGCTGCCTCGGCATCCATCGGTTCGCCCAGCATCAGCATCGCCGCGGCCTTCGCATGGCCCAGCGTCGCAGGCGCGAGCAGGCTCGACCCGGCTTCGGGGACCAGCCCCAGATTGACGAAGGGCATGATGAAGCGGGCGTCGGGCGCGGCATAGATGAGGTCGCAATGGAACAGCATCGTCGTGCCGACGCCCACGGCCAATCCCTGCACGGCGGCGACGATCGGCTTGTCGAAGGCGGCGATGGCGCGGATGAAGGCGAACGCCGCAGCGCCGCCCTCCGGCCCGGCCATGAAATCCTTGAGGTCATTGCCCGCGCAGAAGGCGTCGCCATTGGCGGTGAACAGCACCACCGCAATGTCCGCGCGCGCCGATGCATCGGCCAGCGCAGCGGTCATCGCATGATACATGGGGACGGTCAGGGCGTTCTTCTTGTCGGGGCGGTCGATATGGATTTCGATGACGCCAGCGATATCTTCGATGATCGCGATGGACTCGCTCACGATGCGCTCTCCCTTATGTCTCTGTCACTACCGATGGGCATTGATCGGACGATGGAGACTATTGTTCCCCGGCGAAGGCCGGGGTCCAGTCCCACGCTCTGAACTGGACCCCGGCCTTCGCCGGGGAACAGCTACCATCCAGATCACTGACCACGCCTGCATGTCTCTGGCGAAACTGTTGGCGCAAGCGACGGGCCGCGTCTATCCCCCCGCCGTCTGTCAGCCCAAGGCCTAGCCCCATGATGAACCGACTGCGCCACGCCCTCGACCCTTTCTTGTTGCTGCTGCTGGCAACCGTTGCCCTAGCGTCGATCCTGCCCGCACGCGGCGAGGGTGCGCGGATTGCGGACATGGTGGCGGACGCCGGCATCGTGCTGCTTTTTTTTCTGCATGGGGCGAAATTGTCGCGTGCGGCGATCTGGGACGGGACGCGGGCGTGGAAGTTGCATCTGGCGGTGCTGGGGACGAGCTTCCTCCTGTTCCCACTGATCGGCCTCGCGACCCAGCAGATCGGTATCATCCCCGATGACATGCGCGTGGGCCTGCTGTTCCTGACGCTGCTGCCCTCGACCGTGCAGTCGTCGATCGCCTTTACCGCGATCGCACGGGGCAATGTCGCCGCCGCTGTGGTCAGCGCGTCCTTCTCCAATCTGCTCGGCATCGTCGCGACGCCGCTGCTGGTCGCGCTGCTGATGCGGCAGGGCGGGGCGAGCGTGTCGCTGGCGTCGATCGAAGGGATCGTGCTGCAACTGCTGCTGCCCTTTCTGGTCGGCCATTTGGCGCGACCTTGGATTGGCGGGTTCGTGGCGCGGCACAAGGCGAAGATCGGATGGGTGGATCGTGGCTCGATCCTGCTGGTCGTCTATGCCGCTTTCTCGGCGGCCGTCGTAGAGGGGCTGTGGCAGAGCGTGTCGGGCGGCGAACTGGCGCTGCTGGCGGGTGTCTGCTGCCTCATGCTGGCAACCGTACTGGTTCTTACGTTCGGACTGGGGCGGCTGATCGGACTAAGCCGCGAAGATGCGATCGTGCTGCAATTTTGCGGGTCGAAGAAAAGCCTGGCGACCGGCGTTCCGATCGCGGGCGTGTTGTTTCCCGCGGCGGCCGTCGGGCCGATCCTGCTGCCGCTGATGCTGTTCCACCAGATCCAGCTGATGGTCTGCGCCGTCCTGGCACGGCGATACGGCGCGCAGGTCGCTGAATGACAAAGGGGCGGAAAGCGCGATATTGCGCCTTCCGCCCCTTTGCCTGTCCGTCCCTACGCTCTGACGTGTAGGAAGGATCGTCCCGTTAGAACTTCACGCGGCTTTCGATGCCGATCGTGCGCGGCTGCGCGACCGATTGGGCATAGCCGCGATAGATGATCCCGTCATTGATCTGGCCACGGCGGGTCAGGTCGTTGGAAACGCCGGTGATCGCATATTTGTCGAAGATGTTATTGGCGAACAGGCTGATTTCCCACACGTCCGTGCTGTAGGTCGCGGCCGCCCGGTGCATCATATAGTCAGGCAGGCGTTCGCCGCCGCCCCGTGCGCCAGGACGGGTCAGGATGCTGCCGGTATAGGTCGCGGTCCAGTTCAGGCGCAGATTATTATCACCCATAGGGACGGTATAGACCGCCGATGCGGCGCCCGAATGCTTGGCCGAGCCGGGGAGGCGATCGCCCGATTCCAGGCTGGCGAAGCCGTTCGCCGTCGACAGCAGGTCAGGCACGTCCTCGGTCAGCTTGGCATCCAGATAGGAATAGTTGCCGCGAACGGTGAACTGGTCCGTGATGCGCGCATTGAAGCTGAAATCGACGCCCTTCGATTTGGCCTTGCCGCCATTGGCCGTGATGCCGATGGCCCCATTGACCGTCTGGCTGGCCAATTGAATGCCGTCCCACTTGACCTGGAAGACCGACACGCTGGTGCTGAGGCGGCGATCGAACAACTGCGCGCGCACGCCCAGTTCCAGATTCTTCACCTTATCAGGACCAAAGGCAAGTTCGTTGGGCAGGGCGCATAGATTCTGGCCGGGCGGCAGCGGCTGGATGCAGGGCGCGACACGGTTCACGCCGCCTATCCGGTATCCCGTGCTGTAGGTCGCATAGGCCATGAGGTCGGGCGTGAAGTTGAACGAGGTGTTGAACTTGTAGACGAAGCCATCGTCGCTGGCCTGGCCGCTGCGCGCCCGCGAAGGATTGATCGTCAGGCTGGGATAGGGCGTCCGGCGGCGGCCACCAGGCGTCATCGGCGATTCCGTCGCGCCGGTGATGGATGTTTCATATTTGAAATAGCGTGCGCCGCCGGTGATCTGCCACTGCTCGATAGGCTTGAAGCTCAGTTCCCCGAAAACAGCCTGTTCCTCGGTCTTGGACCGGGTGAAGGAGATATATTCGGCACCGTCCGGGCGGATCAGGCCGTCATAATAGCCCCCATAGATTTCGCTGCCGGTCGGTGATGCGGCGAACTCGGCGAAACCGGGCAGTCGCTCGACGCTGTCGGACTGGAACTTCATACTGTTGTAGAAGCCGCCTACAACCCAGCTGAACGGCCCGCCATGGGTAGAAACCAGGCGGATTTCTTGGTTGAACTGCGTGCGGCTCTGATCGTTGGTGGTGAAGCCAGCGAATGCCGGGAAGAGTTCATAATCATAGTCGAGGTCGAGCAACAGATCGGTGACGTCCCCGACGGTGTTGTTCTTCGTCTTGGTATAGGCCGATGCCCAGACTGCCTGGAACACGTCGCCCAACTGCGCTTCCATTTCCAGGCTGATCAGCGTCGACCGGCGGGTGGAAGGTTCGGCGAAACGCTTGGCCGCTTCATATTTGCCTTCGCCGACGATGCCATCGGTCGTGGCCTGCGCGCCATCGGTCTTGGTCTTCTGATAGGCGTAGGTCAGATAGGCGTTGAAGTCGGGCACCGAGAGGCCAAGCTGATTGCGGGTCGTGAACGTCTTTTCGAAGTTCAGATCCTTGCGGCCCGCGAAATTAGCGTCCTGCTGCGCCTGTGTGCCGAGCGGGTTGCTGGCCGGACCCGGCTGGGCGATCGACACGCCCGGCGTCGCGACCAGATAGGGATAATCGATGAAGCCGGGGTCATAATAATAGCCGGTGGCCGAGCGGAAAGCCAAGACATCCTTGACGATCGGGATGTTGATCGTGGCATCGCCGACATAGCCCACGCCCTTGCTGTGCGCGACATCATAGACGCGGCCATGGACTTCGCCGCTGAACTGCGTCGGATCGGGCCGGTTGGGAATATAACGGATCGCGCCCGCCAGCGTGCCCAGGCCATAAAGCGTACCCTGCGGCCCCAGCAGCGTTTCGATCCGTTCGATATCGATGAACTTGAAGTCCAGATAGAGCGGAATTTCACCGAGATAGGTGCCGATCGCATTGTCGTAATTCGCGCCGGTCGCGCCGCTGTCATCGGCCGACAGGCCGCGCATGATGATGGTGGCCGCGCCGCGCGGGCCGGTGTCGGTGACGGTGATGCCGGGCGTGAACGCGCCCAGGTCACGCACATCGTCCAGCCGTTCGGCCGCCAGTTCAGCGCCGCCGATCGCCGAAATATTGATCGGCGTTTCCATCAGCGTGGTGGAGCGGCGGGTGCCAGTGACGACGATGACGTCGCTTTCTGCGTCGGCGGCAGCCTGCGGCTCCTGTGCCAGGACCGGCGTGGCGAAGGCGGCGCCCGATATGATGGTGGCGGACAGCAGCCCCATTTTGAGTTTTGCGCGATACGACATGGTCTTCCCCTTTTTGTCCATTGTCTTCCCTGCTTTCGATCCCCTCCCGGATCGGCCGCTCCGCGCTTTGTGCGGCGGCAGCGGCTGGCATCGGACGGCACGGACTGCCGCCTCCTTTTCTTCTGATCTGGGGTAGAGGCTATGGAGTGCGCAGGCAGTCAGACATGGGGCATTTGACGTAGCCTGTTCGTCCAGCTCACCATGGGCCTATCCTACGTCAAATGCCCCATTGGGCTTGGGCACCGTCCCCGCCTACCCCTTGGGCGAGGGGCGGGAAAACCTGCTCCATATCTGTTGCCTATGCCCGCATCGCGCGATTGCGGTGGACCGGGCCGGAGAATGACATGCCGTCTTTGAGCGCCGTCACAGGATGGAGCATGGCCGGGATCGCGGCCATCGGGGCTGCGGTCGCGGGCGACCTGCCGCTGCAAATGCCCAATGCAGGAACACCCGCGCCGCAAATGCCGGCCGAGGATGATATGGGACGGCCCAAGCCGCTCGAACTGCCCAAGGATGTCGAGGCCAAACTGGCAGGCGTCGACAAGGCGAAGGTCGATTTCCTCAAGAGCGGCGTGACCGGGCGCTATGTCGAAAAGGACGCGCTCTTCGCCCGCATCCGCACCGGCAAGCCCGAAGAAATCAGCGCCTATATCGACGCGATGCAGGCGCTCCACGCTCAAGTCGAGTTCAAGGCCGGGCGCGATGTCGCGGCGATCCCGCTCGACACCCGCTCCCCCTGGTTCAACGCCTGGAAGGCCCGGCGGCCGAACAGTATGGACCCCAAGCGGGATGTTGGGCCGATCGAACTAACCCGCTATGTCGGCGGCTGGGGTGGCGGCTTTGCGACCTTTGCGGGCGCGCCGGTGGCGATGACGCCGGAGGATTTGAAGGCGGGCAAGGTCGATGTCGCGATCGTCGGCGCGCCGCTCGACATGGGGTCAGGCTGGCGCAATGCGATCGACGGGCCGCGCGCGATGCGGATGACCGGCGGCGCGGCCGGCAACGACATGTATTCGATGATCAACCCCAATGCCGCGCTCAAGATCGTCGATTATGGCGATATCGCCATCGACCAGAACAGCACCGAGCGCAGCGTCGATCATGTGCGGGAAATGGTGGCGGAGATCGCCCGCACCGGCGCGATCCCGATCGTGATCGGCGGCGACCATAGCCTCGAATATCCCAATGTCGCCGCTGCCGCCGACGTGCATGGCAAGGGCAATGTCGGCGTCATCCATTTCGACAGCCATTATGACATCGGTCGCGGCCGCGTCCATCTGCTCGACCATGGCCAGCCGGTCTATCGCGTCATCAACGAAGGCCATGTCCGCGCCAGCGACTATATCCAGGTGGGCTTGCGCGCGCGCGGGCCGGATCTGGAGACGTTCGGCTGGATGCGCAACAAGGGCATGAAATACCACACGATGGTCGAAGTCGAGAAATGGGGCTGGGACAAGGTGATGGCCCGTGCGCTCAAGGAAGCACGCGGCAGCACCAAGAAATTGTGGATCAGCTTCGATGTGGACGTGCTGGACCCCGCCTTCATGCCCGGCACCGGCACACCGGTTCCCGGCGGCCTCACCATGCGGGAAGCGCAGCCGATCATGCGCAACCTGTGCGCGGAAAATGACATTGCCGGCATCGATATCGTCGAAGTCGCGCCCTATCTCGACACCAGCTACAAGACCGCGCTCAACAGCAATTTCCTGCTGAACGCCTGCCTGGCGGGGATCGCCATGCGCAAGAAGGGCTTGAAGCCCGGCTATCTTAACCCCGTCTCGGTCGATCACGGCCTCGACAGCTATTATGGGAAGAAGAATTGATGGCACGCACCCCCTTGCTGGCGCGGTGCGCCGCCGCTGCCCTGGCGATCGCAACCCTGAGCGGCCCCGCCCATGCGCAGGTCAGCGACCCGCTCGCCACCCTGTCGCCGGAAAAGAAGGCCTTTCTGTCCGACCCCGTGATGTTGACGCGCTTTGGCCTGACGGCGGAGAAGCTCCAGGTCGCGCTCGCCGGGCGCAGCGCCGCCGATGTCGATGCCTATGCCACCGCGCTGATGGCGGTGGTCGAGGACAGCAAGTTCAAGGCCGGGCGCGACCCGTCGGAAATCGCCCTCAACCCGCAGGCGCGCGGGTGGAATGCGGGCACGACGCTGCGCCCCAAATTGTTCGACAAGTTGAAGCGCGACGACGGGCCGTTCAGCCTGAAACGCTATCAGTTCCAGAAGGGCGGCATCCCGACCTTTGCCGACGCGCCGGTCGCGATCCGCAAGGAGGATCTGATCGCGGGCAAGGTCGAGGTCGCCTTCGTTGGCGTGCCGCTCGATTTCTCGTCGGGCTGGCGCGACGCCAAACATGCGCCGATGGCGCTGCGTGGCATGGACGGATTGGTCGGGGCGGATGCCGATGGCGGGATCGATCCGGGCCTCATCCTGTCGATCGCGGACTATGGCGACCTGACGCCCGACTATATGGCGCCTGATCGGGGGCTGGATCATATCCGCGCGATGATCGCTGAGATGGCAAGCGTAGGCACGATCCCCTTCATCGTCGGCGGCGACCATACGGTCATGTTCCCCGACGTCGCGGCGATGGTCGATACCTATGGCGCGGGCAAGGTGGCGCTGGTGCAGTTCGATGCCCATGCCGATGCCGACCTGAACGACGCGCATATGATTTCCGACACGCAGACGCTGACCCGGCTGATGGAACAGAATCTGTTGCGCGGCAGCGACGTGACGCTGGTGGGCTTGCGCGGGCGCGGCGCGGACGTCGCCACGCAAAAGCGGCTGACCGACAGCGGCGTGCGCATCCTGTCCACCGCGGCTGTGACGGAGCGCGGCTGGCAGGCGGTGACCAACGATATTCTCTCCGGCCTCAAAGGCGGGCCGGACAATATCTTCATCTCGTTCGACATGAGCGTGCTTGATCCAGGCGATGCGCCCGCTTCCGGGCGACCGGTGCCGGGCGGCATCTCCATGCGCGAAGCGATTCCCATGGTCCGGCAACTGTGCGCCCAGACAAAGGTGGTCGGCTTCGACCTGCTCGACGCCGCACCCATTCTGGACCCGACCTATGTCAGCCGGATGAGCGCCAATTACATCTTGCATGCCTGCCTGTCGGGCATCGCGATGCGCAAGACGGGCATGCCGGTCAAGACCGCCAAGCGTTGAGGGAGAAGAAGCGATGCCGTCGATCAACGCCATAACCGGATGGAGCATGGCAGCAGCCGCCGCCGCGACCTCCGTGCTGGCGGGGGATGCGTTCGACACGCCCAACCCGCCGCCGCCCATCCCGCAGGAAGATATCATGGGCGAACCCAAGCCCGTGGAGCTTCCCGCTGATATCGCGGCCAAGCTGACCGGCATCGCGCCGGAAAAGGTCGCGCTCATCAAGCAGGGGCGCACTGGCCGCTATGTCGAAAAGGATGTGCTGTTCGACCGTATCCGCACGCTGCCCGCCGCCGAACTCGTCACCTATATCGACGCGATCGCGGCGCTGCACGAGCAGGTGGAATATAAGGAAGGGCGCGACGCCAAGACCATTCCGCTCGACACCCGATCGGCCTGGTTCAATGCGTGGAAGGCCAAGCGGCCGTTGGTGATGGACCCCAAGCGCGATCCGGGGCCGATGGACCTGGGCCGCTATATCGGCGGGCGGCGCGGCGGCTTTGCGACCTTCGCCGGTGCGCCGGTGGCGATGACGCCCGAAGATCTGCGCGCGGGCAAGGTCGATGTTGCTATCGTCGGTGCACCGCTGGACATGGGTTCAGGCTGGCGCAACGCGATCGACGGGCCGCGCGCTTTGCGCATGACCGGCGGGGCGGGCGGCAACGACATGTATTCGATGATCAACCCCAGCTCCGTGCTGGAGATCGTCGATTATGGCGATATCGCGATCGACCAGAACAGCACGGAGCGATCGGTCGCCCATGTCCGCGAGATGGTGCGCGAAATCGCGCAGACGGGCGCGATCCCGATCGTCATCGGCGGCGATCATAGTCTGGAATATCCCAATGTCGCCGCCGCCGCGGATGTCCATGGCAAGGGCAATGTCGGCGTCGTCCATTTCGACAGCCATTATGATGTCGGTCGCAACGGCGTCCATTGGATCACCCATGGCTCGCCGGTCTATCGCGTCCTGCATGAAGGCCATGTCCGCCCGCAGGATTATGTTCAGGTCGGGCTGCGCGCACGCGGGCCGGACCTCGAAACATTCGGGTGGATGCGCAATAAGGGCATGAAATATCACACGATGGTCGAAGTCGAGAAATGGGGCTGGGAAAAGGTGATGGAACGCGCGCTCAAGGAAGCGCGGACCAACACCAAGAAGCTGTGGATATCGTTCGATGTCGATGTGCTGGACCCCGCCTTCATGCCCGGCACCGGGACGCCGGTCCCCGGTGGCCTCACCATGCGCGAAGCGCAGCCGATCATGCGGCGGCTGTGCGCCGAGAATGACATTGCCGGCATCGATATCGTCGAAGTCGCGCCCTATCTCGACACCAGCTACAAGACCGCGCTCAACAGCAATTATCTGCTGAACGCCTGTCTGGCGGGCATTGCGATGCGCAAGAAAGGCCTGCCGCCCGGCTATTTCAACCCGGTGTCGGTCGAACATGGCCAGGACGCATATTACGGGCCGAAGAAGAAAAGCTGAAAAATCTTGACGGTCGTCCAGTTTGATATGGCGGATTGTCATCGGGCCATACGTCATTTGGGCAATGGCGCTGCCTTGGCACCCGCTTAGGCTCTGGGTCGACGCGGACAGGGATCGCGTAAAGGGGGACATAGGGTGAAGCGGACAACGGTCTCGAAATTCGGCTTGCTGGCCCTGTTCTCCGCGTCGGTCGTCTTTGCCCAGGCGGATGGCGGGCCGGACGGCGTGGCGATGAAGGAAAGCGATCCGGGCATTCCGGTCACTGATCCGCTGGTCCAGGAAAAATGCGGCACCTGCCACGCGCCCGACGACAAGGGGAATATGTCGCGGATCAGCTGGGTGCGGACCACGCCCGAAGGCTGGGCGCAGGTGATCAAGCGGATGGTGCGCCTGAACGGCCTGCCGATCACACCCGAAGAATCCCGCGCCGTGGTCAAGTCGCTGTCCGCCTCGCACGGCCTCGCCCCGCAGGAGGCGTTGCCGGTCATGTATCTCGCTGAAAAGCGTACAATCGACGAAACCAACATCCCCAACGAAACGATGCGCGGTGCCTGCGCCGTCTGCCACAGCTTTGCCCAGCCGCTATCCTGGCGTCGGTCCAAGACGGAATGGAAGTCGCTGCAGGATCTGCACGTCGCCATGTATTCGCAGGCGGACGCCCAATATCGCCGCCCGGCCGAGGATAGCGAACAGCCTGCGGGCCGCGACCCCAAGGACAAGATGCTGCGCGGCGAATATGCACTGGGCTACATGGCGAAAACCGCGCCGCTGCACACGCCCGAATGGGCGGCCTGGCGTTCGCGCCAGAGTACCCCGCGCCTGGCCGGCGAATGGCTGGTCGTGGCGTCGGCGCCGGGGCAGGGGCGCTTCGTGGGGGCGTTCAGCGTCAAGCCCGGCAAGAGTGCTGATGAATTCGTGACCGCCAGCACCCTCAAGTCGCTGACCAATGGCGGCACCGTCAGCCGCAGCGGCATCGGCATCGTCTATGCCGGCTATAGCTGGCGCGGCTCATCCAAGGGCGCGGCCGCAGCGGGCAAGCCCGACGACCTCGCCAGCGCCGCACGCGAAACCATGTGGTTCGCCCCCGATCAGCAAAGCGCACAAGGTCGCTGGTATTGGGGCGATTATCAGGAATTCGGCCTCGACGTGAAACTGATCCGCGCTACCGCCGCGCCCGCCGTGCTGGCGGTCGTGCCGGGGCCGGTCAAGGCCGGAACCAAGGGCGCGCAGTTCCGCATAATAGGCCATAACATGTCCGCTTCGCTGTCCGCTTCCGACATCGACCTGGGCGCAGGCGTCACCGCAACGAAGATCGTTTCGGCAAGTCCGCAGGAATTGGTCGTGACCGCCGATGTCGCTGCGAACGCGCCATCGGGGCAGCGCGATGTCGCGATCGGCGGCGCGGTGCTGGAAAAGGCCTATCCGGTCTACAGCAAGATCGACTATATCAAGGTGACCCCCGAAACCGCCGTGTCGCGCCTGGGCGGGATCAAATTTCCCAAAGGCTATGCCCAGTTCGAAGCGATCGGCTTCGAAAATGGCATGGATGGGAAGCAGGGGACGCCGGATGACATTGCGGTC
This sequence comes from Sphingobium sp. KKT206, assembly GCF_055640555.1. Classification (NCBI taxonomy): domain Bacteria; kingdom Pseudomonadati; phylum Pseudomonadota; class Alphaproteobacteria; order Sphingomonadales; family Sphingobiaceae; genus Sphingobium; species Sphingobium sp. KKT206. The sequence goes on along the minus strand of NZ_CM145764.1, from coordinate 1,754,783 downwards.
GGGCCGGTCGATGTCACCTGGTCGACGCAGGAATTCCTCGCCGTCTATTATGACGACGACGCCAAATATGTCGGCGCGCTCAGTCCCGCCGCTTTGTTCACCCCCAATGTCGAAGGGCCGAACCCCGAACGCCGCTTTGGTCGCAACAATTATGGCGACGTCTGGGTCGTCGCGACGGCCAAGAGCGAGAAGGACAAGTTCGGCAAGCCGATGAGTGCGCGCGCCTATATGGTGGTGACCGTGCCCGCCTATCAGAAATGGGATCAACCGGAGGTGTCGCAATGACCGTGATGCAGGCACCCACCTATCGCCGGGCGGAATATCATGGCTTCGATGCAGGCGGCAGCGACTTCGTCTATCTGGTGAGCGCGGGCGCGATCTTCGAGATCGACGCGGATGTCCGCGCGGTGCTCGACCGGCTCGATGGGCAGGAACTGACCCACGCCATGCTGGTGCGCGAACTGGTGAGCGAAGGGCGGGCGCAGGAGGAAGCCGACGGGCTGGTGCGCGAATTGCGGCAGGCGCGGCTCATTCATCTCGGCCATGGCATGCCGGTGGCGGAAGTGCCGCAAGCGCCACCCGCCGATTTCCCGCTGCAGGCGCTGGTCCTCAACGTCACCAACCAGTGCAACCTCGCCTGCACCTATTGCTATGAGTTTGGCGCAGACAAGATCGCGACGCCTGCGGGCAAGCCCAAATATATGACGCTGGATACCGCCAAGGCGTCGGTCGACCTGCTGATCGCCGAGGCGGTCGGGCGCAAGGCGGTGCATATCACCTTCTTCGGCGGCGAAACGCTGATGAACTTCAAGCTGCTGCGCGACGTCGTCGAGTACGCCAATGCAGCGACCGCAGCGGCGGGGAAGGCGATCACCTATAGCCTGACGACCAATGCGACGCTGCTGACGCCGGAGATCGTCACCTTCCTGTCGGACAATCGGGTCGGCGTGACCGTCAGCATGGACGGCCCGCCGGAATTGCAGGACAAGCATCGCGTCTACAAGAATGGCAAGGGTAGCTATGCGGTCATCGAACCGCGCCTCCGCACGCTGATCGCGCATCACAAGACCCGCGCCATCACCGCGCGCGTGACGTTGACCGAGGGTGTGACCGATGTGGTCCGCATCTTCCGCCATCTGAAGGATGATCTGGGCTTCCACGAAGTCGGCTTCGCGCCGGTCACGACGGGGGAGGAACGCGCCTATTCGCTCGACGGCAACGGCATGGACAGCGTGCTGGCGCAGTTCAACCTGCTGGCCGAGGAATGGCTCGAATATGCCCTGCGCGGTGAGTCCCACGGCTTCACCAATGTCAGCGAGACGATCAGCGAGCTGATTTCAGGCGTCAACAAATCGCATCCCTGCGGCGCGGGCTTGGGCCTTATGGGGGTCAGCCCATCGGGCGACCTGTCCCCCTGTCACCGCTTCACCGACGCCGACACGCACAGCATGGGCCATGTCTCCAGCGGCATCGACCGGGCCAAGCAGGGCGAGTTCCTAGCCAAGGGGCATGTCGAGGCGAAATATGATTGCCAAAGCTGCTGGGCGCGGCCGCTCTGTGCGGGCGGGTGCCACCATGAGGCGTTCGTGCGCTATGGCGACACGGGCCATGCCAACCTCCATTATTGCGACTGGATACACCAGTGGACCGACACTTGCCTGCGCATTTACGGCGTGCTGTCGGTGCGTAATCCAGGCTTCCTCGAACGCTTTGCCGAAAGAAAGGGGCTGTCATGAAGCATCTTCGTGCCATCAATAAAAAGGCGCAGCGGATCGACGAGGCCGTGACGCAGATGGAGGCGGCGGTATCCCCCGACGCCGACATGGAGGAGGATGTCGTCGCGCTGCAGCAGGCCCCGCGCCCGCATGTGCCGATGGGTTGCTCGCTCTCTTTCTCGCCCGGCTGGGAAGTCGATGCGGGCGGCGGCACGGCGGGGCTGTGCCAGCCGGTCGAGCGCGACATTTACGACTGCTATGTCACCTGCTTCTGGCCGGTGCAGGTGCCCGACCATGTCAACTACTCCCCCGACTGGGCCAGCAACTGCGCCACCGCCACGAAGGACTGGCGCAGTCTTGATCTCGTTTTTCCATGAGGCGCGCGATGCAGAAATATCGTCTGATGCTGGGCGCTGGCCTGGCCCTGTTGAGCGCCATCCCCGCGTCCGCCGCGACGCTGTTCATGGGCTCCTATCCTGATCGCCTACTGGTGTTCGAAGAGGGCAAGGGCGCAGTCACCGGCACGATCAAACTGGACACGGGTCTCCCGACATCAATGCAATTGTCCGACGATGGCAAGCGCATCTATGTGACCACCATCACCACCAGCGGGATCGAGGTGATCGACACCGCGACGCGCAAGGTGATCAACAAGTTCAGCCTGAACGACGGCACCACCCGCTATCGCTTTTGGGGCGGGGTGCCCGATCCGACCGGGCGCTATTTCTACACCGTCATCTCGAAATTCGAGAAGGGCATAGACCGCTATACCGTCAGCAAGCCCATGTATGGTGTCATCGACCTGAAACTGCAAAAGGTCGTCCGCACCGCCGCGCTGGAAAAAGAGGAAGAGCGGGCCGGGGGACGCGGCGGATACAAGGTGTCGCCCGATGGCAAATATCTCTATTCCTTCGGCGAGAAGATCGTGATCGTCGATCTGGCGACATTGAAGGTCGCCGACCGCATCGACCTCGCCAAACCCGAAGGCATGGGGATGGAGAATATCGGCTTTGGCGGCACGCTCGATGCCGTGCGCTCGTCGGGGCAGTTGGTCGCCCTGTTCAACGCGGCCGACCCCTATGTGCATAACAAGATGTTCGGCATGGCGCGCTTCGACCTGTCCACCCGGCAGTTCGATTTTACCCCGATTGGCCCCGCGCCCGATGCCATGGCGGGATTGCAGGTCACGCCCGACGGCAAACACGCCTATACCGTGGTGACGAACGGGAAGCTCGGCAATAAGCGCTGCGAATTCTGGCATATGGACATGGCCACCAATGCCGTGGTCGATAAGGCGGAGTTTCCTTGCCGCTCGCGCTTCCGGCTGGGCATGTCGATCGATGGAGCCAAGCTCTACATCTATGGCGCGAGCTATGACCTGGAGGTCTATGACGCCAGGACGCTCAAGCATGAGACGACGCTGGACCTTGGCTATGACACGACCGGCGCGGGCATGGTTGCGGTGGAATGACCGACAGGCGCATGATCGTCGGGATAAGGGGCAGCGGGATTGCCGCGACGACATGCGCGTATTTGCTCAAGGCAGCGGGCCTCCGGGTCGCAACCAAGGTCGTTCATCGTCCGCCCGTCCCAACGATCATGCTGAGCGATGCAGCACTGGCGCTGCTGCGCGACATATTTCAGCGGCCTGACCTGTTCGCCGACAGTCCCCGGATCAAGCGCCGTGTGGTGGCCTGGGGCGGCGGCGCACCGGTCGTCGTGCCGCATGGCGCGGCGCTGGCGTCGGAGGACCAGGTGCAGGCTGTGCTGGCGAAGGACAAGCCTGCCCCGGAGGATGGCCCCGTGGATTTCACTATCCACGCTGCGCCGCCGATGCCGGAGGGGGAGACGCATGTCTTCGGCGACCGGCGAGCCGTCGCAGCCAAGGTCGGGCTGCGCGATCCGTCTTGCAGCGAGGAAGGCCGGGTCGAGGCGGTGGCCAGCGGTTGGCTCTTCCTTGTGCCCGCAGGGGCGGGGGAGGGCTGGCTACTGGGCGTGGGCGGATCGCTGGACGATCTGCTCGCCGACAGCCGCCTGATCGCACCGGTGGTCGATGCGGTGGGGGCCGCATCGACGCCGTTCCTCGCCGCGCCGCGCCTGCATTTGCCGTTGTGCGGGGAGGACTGGCTCGCCTGCGGCACGGCGGCGCTCGGCTTCGACCCGATTTGCGGGGACGGAACGGCGCAGTCGGTGCGCGAGGCGATCCTGGCGGCAGCGGTAGTGACCGGCATCGCCGAAGGGCAAGATGCCACCGCGCTTCTGACTCATTATCAATCCATGCTGATCGCGGCGATGCGGCGGCACCTATTGCTGTGCGCCCAATTCTACACGACCGGCGGTACGGGGGATTGGTGGCGGTCGCAACAGGAGGCGCTGTTGGCGGGGCATCGCTGGTGTACCGGGCTTCTCGCGAAGATGCCGGAGCCGGCCTTCCTGCTGGAAGGGACGCGGCTCGTGCCCCGGCAGCAGGCGGCATGAGCGACGGGACGCGTGCGCCGGTAGCGGACTGGGGCGCCTATAAGCGGCTGACCCCCTTCCTGAAACCCTATCGCGGGGCGCTGGTGGTCGTGCTGGCGATCAGCCTTGTGTCGACCATGCTTGGGCTGGCGCAACCTTATCTCTCGAAACTCATGATCGACGAAGCGCTGTTGCGCCGGGACATGGGTGCGCTGGTGAAGATCGCGGCGATCATGATCACGGTCACCATCGCCGGGTTCGCGGTCAATATCCTCGCCAGCTATCGCTATGTCGCGCTGTCGGCGGCGATGCTCTACGACATTCGCGCGGCGCTGTTGCGCCATCTCCAGACGCTCTCGCCGCGCTTTTATGGCAGCTTCCGGCTCGGCGATCTGGTGTCGCGGATGAACAGCGATGTGAGCGATGTGCAGCGGATCGCGTCCGACACTCTGCTATCGGTGGTCAGCAATCTGCTGTTCTTCGTCGGCTGCGTCGCGATGATGCTGTGGCTCGACTGGAAATTGTTTCTGGTGAGCGTCGTGTTGGTACCCGCCAGCCTTGCGACCTTCGCTTATTATCAGCGCCGCCTGACCGCGCTGACCCGCGACATGCGCGAAAAGGGCGCGGACCTTGGCAGCCTGCTGGTCGATACGGTGATGGGGATGCGCGTCGTCGCGTCCCTGCGCGCGGGCGAGCATGAGGTGGAGCGGTTCAAGGGCCGCAACGATGCCTTTGTCGGTGCCATGCTCAAGATGCAGGTGGCCTCCTTCATGACAGGCGCGCTGCCCGGCACGCTGATGACGGCAGCGACATCGGCAGTGATCCTTTATGGCGGCTGGCGCATCATCGAGGATGGGATGAGCATCGGGACGCTGGTCGCCTTCATGACCTATCATATGCGGCTGCTCTCGCCGATCCAGACGCTGATGGGTCTGACGTCGGGCCTTGCGTCGGCGCGCGTGTCGCTGGGACGGATATTCGAACTGTTCGATACCAAAGCGGAGGTGGTCGAACGCGCCGATGCGGTGCCGCTGGAGCGGGCAGGCACGATGCGGTTCGAGCAGGTGGCGATGCGCTATGATCGCGATGCGGTGTTGCGCGACATCGACCTGACGATCCCCGCTGGCAGCCTGTGTGCCATTCTCGGCCCCAGCGGCGTGGGCAAATCGACCATGGCGGACCTGATGGTGCGTTATCTCGATCCCGATACAGGTCGGCTGCTGGTCAATGGTCGCGACCTGCGCGCCTATCGGCTCGACGATGTCCGGCGGGAGATCATTCTGGTCGATCAGTCGCCCTATCTGTTCAACGATACGATTGCGGCGAATATCGGTTTTGCCTTGCCCGACGTGAAGCGCGAGCAGATCGAAGCGGCGGCCCATGCGGCGGGGTTGGATGGCTTCATCTCCAAGCTGCCACTCGGCTATGCGACGCGCGCCGGGGAACGGGGCATGGCTCTATCGGCTGGCGAACGGCAGCGGATCGTGCTGGCGCGGGCCTTGCTGCGCTCGCCCAGCATCCTGATATTGGACGAGCCGACCTCGGCGCTGGATGGCGAGACCGAGCAATTGATCGCCGGGCGGCTGCGCGGCGCGCTGCCCGATGCGACGATCATCATCATCACCCACAAGCCCGTTATGGCGCGAATGGCGGATATGGTCGTCACCCTGGCCGATGGGCATGCGCGGGTCGAGCAGCGCAGCGAAATGGTCGATGCCTGACCCGATCCGTATCGCCGTCATCGACAGCGGCGTCCATCCCGACCATCCGCATATCGACGCGGTGCGGCTGTTACCCGGCTTTGCCGTGGCGCGCGATGGGGCGGTGACGGCAGACGATACGCTCGATCGGCTGGGGCATGGAACGGCGGTGACGGCCGCCATCATGGAGCAAGCTCCCGATGCGCTATGCCTACCGATCCGGGTGTTTCACGATGGGCTGCGGGCCAGCGCGCGGGCATTAGTGCGCGCGATCGATCTGGCGGGGGAAGCGCGTGTGGATATGATCAACCTCAGCCTTGGCACCGTCAACCCGGCGCACGCCCCGGTCTTTGCGGCGGCGGTGGAACGAGCGGCAGCGGCGGGCGTGATGATCGTGGCCGCGCATGATGTCGATGGCCAGCCCTGCTATCCGGGCAGTCTGGATGGGGTGTTGGGCGTCGCTCTGGATTGGGACTGCCCGCGCGAAACCTATGTTGTGCAGGACGGGATCGTCCATGCCTCCGGCCATCCCCGCCCGATCCCTGGCGTCGAGCAACGGCGCAACCTCTATGGCGTGAGTTTCGCTGTGGCTAATGTCAGCGGGATCGTCGCGCGGGACCGTCTGGACGATCAAGCGATCCCAAACCCCGCCACCCGCTCGACCATCCAGAAGCAGCCGATCGCACCGACGGCATAGAGCGCCGCAATCCGCACCGGCGCGGCGAGCGAGATAGCGCGCAGGCCCGCCAGCGTCGCCATGATGGCCCCGACGAACAGCAATTGACCCGCTTCGACGCCGATGTTGAAGAAGATGAGCGCAGGCAGTTTCTCGCCCGCCTGCACGCCCAGTTCGCCCAGTGCCGTCGCAAAGCCGAGGCCGTGGAGCAGGCCGAACAACGACACGACCGTCAACTGACGGCGGAAGGCGAAGGCCTGTTCGCCCTTCCCGACCAGCAAAGCCTCACGTGCCATGAAGGCGATCGACAGGGCGATGGCGGCTTCGACCGGGGGAACGGGGACGTGGACCAGTTCGAAAAAGGCGACGGCCAGCGAGATGGAATGCCCGGCGGTGAAGGCGCTGACCAACCAGAGCAAGTCCCGCCCGCGCGCCAGCAGAGCGAGGCAGAGAACGAACGCCAGATGGTCCCAGCCCAGCCAGATATGCCAGACGCCCTGGGCCAGAAATTCCGGCGCGATCTGAGTCAGGGGGCGTTCGCCGACCGCGGTTTCCCCGACTGGAACGGCGATGCCTTTCGCGTCGCCGGTCAGGCTGCGATCGACCTGGCTGCCCATGACATTGGTGACGAAGCGGCCGCCATCGGCCTTCCATGGCGTCTGGATGACGTCGCCCGCACTGAACGGGCGTTCGCAGGCGAATTCATAGGCATATTGCGCCCGGCCGCCGCTGGATTGGCGCGTCATCGCGGTCTGGCGACAGCCCTGCGGCCAAACGATCGGCGCGGGCTGGCCCACCGTTTCGGGCACGGCGGCGGTGAATTCATAGCTGTTCGCATCCTCGCCCCGCGTCAACGCGAAATCAGCGGACAGGAAGATGTCGGCCATCGCCGTGCCCGGCAGCAAGGCCGCCAGCGCGAGCAGGAGGGCGGCCAGACTATTCTTCCACATCATATTTCTCCTTGAGGCCCGACAGCGCCTTGTCGATGGCGGCTTCGCTATGGGCAATCATATAATCCTGCCGCACCTGATCCTTGATCGCGGGGAAGGGGATCATGGCGGCGGGGATGCTCTCGCTCTTGCGCACGAAATGCCAGCCGCGCGGCGACTGGACCGGGCCGAACCAGCGCCCGTCCGGGGCGGTCTTGAGCGTGGCGACGAAGGGCTGGCCGAAAATGCCGCGTACCATCGAATCGCCATAGCGCGGAAAGGCGCGACCCAGCCAGAAATCGTCGCTGGGGATCGTCTCCCCGGCATTGAGCTGCGCCAGCTGCAACGCCGCGTCGGCGGGCTTTTGTGCCCGGTAGACCTGTGTGAAGCTGGTGCGCGGTTCGGCGCGATACTGCGCCAGATTGTCGGCATAATGGTTGACCAATTGTTCGTCGGTCGGTTCGGGCGGAGCGCCCGCGATCAGGTAGCGGACCTTGTCGACCAGTTGCTTGCGGGTTTCGCCGTCGGTCAGGTGCATGTTGCGGTCGATCGCTTCGCGGAACAGCAGTTCCTCGGCCAGATAGTCGCGCTTGATCCGCGCCTTGTCGGCGGCTGTGGCAGGGCGGCCGACAAGCAATTCATAGTCTTCGACCATCGCCTGTTCGACCTGGGGCGTGAAGACGACCGGCGGCTTTTGCCCGCGTTCGATGATCTGATAGCCGCCGAACAGAGCCACGCCCGCGACCAGAAAAGCAAAGAGCGGATCGCGCACGGCTTTGCCGACCCGGCTGCGCATGGGGCGCAATGCTTGGCCGGGCGTTGCCCCCGCGCCGTTGCTGTCGATCCCCATACTCTCTGCCCTGCCCGCCATGGTCCCAACTCTAGGCGCAAGCGCTTCGCCCTGCCTACGTCAAATGACGCATACGGGGGATAGCCCGCATTCCATAGCCTTGATCCCATCCAGAGTGCCGCAGCGCCACCACCGGCCTGCCAGGGGGAGACCTACACATCATGATCCGTTCCAGGCTGCTTATGCTTGCCACTTCCGCCTGCGCGTTGGCGCTGGCCTCCTGTTCCGGCGGCGGCGACAATGCGAGCGCGCCTGCGGGCGACAGCGTGTCGGTTGGCGTGCTCCAGTCGCTGACCGGCACGATGGCGATCAGCGAGATCACGGTGAAAAATGCCGAGATGCTGGCGATCGAGGAGATCAACGCGACCGGCGGCGTGCTGGGCAAGCAGATCAACGCCCTGGTCGAGGATGGCGCGTCGGACCCGTCCACCTTTGCGCAGAAGGCATCGAAGCTGATCGAAAGCGATGGCGTGTCGACCGTATTCGGCGGCTGGACCTCGGCCAGCCGCAAGGCGATGCTGCCGGTGTTCGAGCGGACGAAGAACCTGCTCTGGTATCCGGTGCAGTTCGAGGGCAACGAATGTTCGCCTAATATCATGTATTCGGGCGCACAGCCCAACCAGCAGGCGCTGCCCGCGCTCGAATGGGCAGTGGCGCAGGGCTATAAGAGCTTTTTCCTCGTCGGGTCCGACTATGTCTATCCCCGCACCGCCAACCTGATCCTGAAAAAACATATCGAAAAGGGCGGCATGAAGGTGCTGGGCGAGGCCTATGTGCCCTTGGGCGGCACCGATTTTTCGGGCGTGATCGCCAAGATCGCGCAGGCCAAGCCCGCCATCATCATCAACACGCTGAACGGTGACAGCAATGTCGCTTTCTTCAAGCAGATGCAGGCCGCGGGGATCAGCCCCAAGACGATGCCGGTCATGTCCTTCTCGATCGGCGAGCAGGAAGCCCAGGCGATGGGCGCGGGCCTGGTCGAGGGCAGCTATGCCGCGTGGAATTATTTCCAAAGCCTGACGGGCGAGGCGAACGAGAAGTTCATCGCCGCCTATAAAGCGAAGTTCGGCAAGGATGCGGCCATCACTGACCCGATGGTCCATGGCTATCTCGACGTCTATGCGTGGAAGGCGGCGGTCGAAAAGGCGAAGAGCTTCGAGCCGGATGCGGTGCGCAAGGCGGCGGCATCGCTGGGTGGCTTTGCGACCCCGATGGGAACGGTCAGCTTCGCGGCGAACCAGAGCCTGGTGCAGAAGGCCTATATCGGCAAGCTCAAGGCCGATGGCCAGTTCGAGATCATCGCCGACAGCGGCAAGGACATCGCGCCGGAACCCTATGATGCGCTCGCCTTCCCCGGCAAGACTTGCAAGCTCTAACAATGCCTAGCAACGCCGTCATGCCCGCGAAGGCGGGGATCCATCTCCGGCTCTATCGAAAGACGGAAGGTTGGGAAATGGGTTCCCGCCTACGCGGGAATGACGGAGGGCGATGATATGCCACAGCCCCTTCTGATCGCGAGACGCGCAGCATAATGGACGCCCTCTTCCTCAACCAGTTGTTCAATGGCGCGTCGCTCGCGTCGCTGTACCTGCTCGCGGCGCTTGGCCTGGCGCTCTCCTTCGGGCTGATGCGCGTCATCAACATGGCGCATGGCGAAATGCTGATGCTGGGCGGCTATCTTGCCTGGATGACCCTGCTGGTGGTGCCGGGGGCGATGGGGATCATCCTCGCCATTCCGGTCGCCTTCATCGGCGCGGCGGCCATGGGCGGGTTGATCCAGTCGACGTTGATCCGCCGCCTGTCGGCACGGCCGCTCGATACGCTGCTGGCGACCTGGGGCGTCAGCCTGATCCTGCAACAGGGCGCGCGCGACCTGTTCGGTGCGGTCGGTGTCGAAGTGCGCGCGCCCGAATGGCTGACGGGCAGCTTCGTGGCGTTCGGCGTGACGCTGCCATCGGCACGGCTGTTCATCATCGCGATCGCCGCGCTGGTGCTGGGCGCGCTGGCGCTGGTGCTGCTCAAGACCCGCATCGGGTTGCTGGTGCGGGCGGTCAATCAGGACCGGATGATGGCGTCGGCAACCGGCATCGATGTGCGCCGGGTGGACCTGACCGTCTTCTGCCTGGGTTCAGGTGTTGCGGGTCTTGCGGGCGTCATGCTCGCGCTGCTTGGCCCGGTGACGCCCAATGTCGGGCAAAGCTATATCATCCCCGCCTTCCTGGTCGTCGTGATGGGCGGGCTGGGCAGCATCGTTGGTACGACCGCGTCGGCGATCATCCTGGGGCTGTTCGCGGCGCTGGCGCAGATATTCGTTGATGTCAGCGTCGCGCAGATGCTGCTGCTCGTCTTCGTCATCCTTTTCATCCAGGTGCGCCCGCAAGGCGTCGTCGCCGTAAAGACCCGCCAACTCGATGCCTGATCTTTTCGCCCTCACCGCGCGCTTTGCGCCGATCAAGCCGCTACTGCCCTGGCTGCTGCTTGCGCTGGCCCTTGTCGCGCCGTTCGCGCTGTCGAGCTATGACCTCAACCTGCTCGCCCGCTTCATGGCGATGGGGATATTGGCGCTGGGCCTCGTCCTCATCTGGGGCCATGGCGGGATATTGAGCCTGGGGCAGGGGGTGTTTTTCGGCCTTGGCGGCTATGCCATCGCCATCCACATGAAACTGGCTGATCTGCCGGACGGTGAGATACCGGACTTCATGGTGTGGAGCGGGCGGGAAAGCCTGCCGCTGTGGTGGGAGCCGTTCACCAGCCCGCTCTTCACGCTGGCCGCGATCGTCATCATCCCGACGCTGGCCGGGGCGCTCTTTTCCTGGGCGGTGTTTCATCGCCGCGTGGGCGGCACCTATTTCGCGCTGATCACGCAGGCGCTCAGCCTCGCCTTCGCGACGCTGATCATCAGTCGGCAGGATGTGACGGGGGGCTTTAATGGCCTCACCGACTTCTACTCGATCTTCGGCGTGGGGCTGGCCAGTCCCGGCACGGGATCAGCGCTCTACTGGGTCACGCTGGCGGTGCTATGCGTCGCGTTCATCGCCCTGCGTTGGCTGCTGGCATCGCGCTTTGGCATATTGCTGCGGGCGTCTCGCGATGGCGAGAATAGGGTGCGGTTCCTGGGGTATAACCCGACGCCTTTCAAGGTCGCGGCCTTCGCCATCGCCGCGATGCTGGCGGGGATTGGCGGCGCATTGTTCACGCTGCATGCGGGCGTCGTGTCGCCCGCGCTGATCGGGGTCGTGCCCTCGATCGAGATGGTGGTGTGGGTGGCGATCGGCGGGCGCTACAGCCTGGCGGGCGCGATCGTCGGGGCGCTGCTGGTCAATCTGGCGCGCGATGCGGTGTCGAGCGCTTTCCCCGAATTGTGGCTCTATCTGATGGGCGCGCTGTTCATCTTCGTCGTGACCCTGCTGCCGCGCGGGCTGGCTGGCCTGGCCAAGGGGAAGGCGGCATGAGCGGTTCGGCGGTTTCCGAACTGCTGCTCAGCGTCGATGGCGTCACCGTCGATTATAGCGGGTTCAAGGCGCTCGATGGTTTTTCGATGACGCTGAACCGGGGCGAGACGCGGGTCGTTATCGGTCCCAATGGCGCGGGCAAATCGACGCTGTGCGATACGATCATCGGCCGGGTGCGGCCGAGCGAAGGGCGGATCGTCTTCAAGGGCGAGGACATCCAGAATCTGCCCGAACAGGCGATCGTCGGGCGGGGGATTTGCCGCAAGTTCCAGGCACCCGGCGTGTTGCCGACCTTGAGCGTGCGCGACAATCTGGCGCTGGCGGCGCGGCGCGACCGGCGCTGGTGGAAAAGCTTGGGCATCGGCATCCCGGTGGAAGAGCGTGCGGCGGTAGAAGAAGCGCTGGAGGCAGTCGCGCTCACGCATCGTGCCGATGTGGAGGCGGGCACGCTGGCGCATGGCGAGAAGCAATGGCTGGAAATCGCGATGGTGATGGCGACGGGGGCGGAATTGCTGCTGCTGGACGAGCCGACCGCAGGCATGGGACCGGCCGAAACGAGCCGCACTGCGCAATTGATATTGGGGCTGGGGGATAGCCGCACCGTGCTGGTGATCGACCATGATATGAGCTTCGTCGAGCAATTGGCCGCGCCGGTGACGGTGATGCATCAGGGCAAGTTCTTGAAACAAGGCAGCGTCGCTGAAGTGCGCGCCGACCCGCAAGTCGCCGCCGTCTATCTGGGCCATACGGCATGAGCGCGCTGCTGGAGATTGCGGGCCTGTCGAGCGCCTATGGTCAGAGTCGGGTCTTGTGGGATGTGGACCTGACGCTGGAACGTGGGCAGGTGATGGCGCTAATCGGGCGCAACGGGGTGGGCAAGACCACCTTGCTTCACACGATCATGGGCACGCGGCCGGTGACCGGTGGGACGCTGCATTTCGACGGGCGCGACATGACCGCCATGCCCGCGCATGGCCGGGCGCGGGCGGGGATCGGCTTCGTGCCGCAGGGACGGCATGTGTTTCCGCAACTCACCGTCATGGAAAATCTGGAAACCGGCTTGTCCGCGCTGGCCGGGCGCGGCAAGCGCAGCGCAAAGGTGCCGCAGCATATTTTCGACCTCTTCCCCAAGCTATGGGATATTCGCGGTCGGGCGGCAGGCTTCCTGTCCGGGGGCGAGCAGCAGCAATTGGCGATCGGCCGGGCATTGGCGGGCGAGCCGAGCCTGTTGTTGCTCGACGAACCGACCGAGGGCATCCAGCCCAACGTCGTGCAGCAGATCGAAGCGGCTTTGGTTCATGTGCGCGACGAACTGGGCATGACGGTGCTGGTGGTCGAACAATATCTGGATTTCGTGTGGCGCTTTGCCGACCGCTATTGCGCTATGCAGAATGGGCGGATCATCCGGCAGGGCGCGATCGCCGAAGAGAGCGCGAAGGATGTCGCGCATCTGGTGCAGATCTAGCGCAAGCCTATAAAACTCCGTCATTCCCGCGCAGGCGGGAATCTATCTCCCGACTTTGCACCAGTGGATAGCGACGGAGATGGATCCCCGCCTGCGCGGGGATGACGATAAAGGATCGGGGAGGATGATCAGCCGCCCGGTTCCGCCAGCGCGATGTCCATGTCGGCAAGCGCCAGGCGCAGCAGTTCGGCCATGCCCGCGCGAGCCGCCGCCGTGTCGCGCGACGCGATCGCCTGATAGACGGCGCGGTGGTCGGGCAGGGGGTCGCGGGGTAGCAATTTCTTGCGATGCTTGAAGGTGGTGGTCCAGCTGACCGCTGCGCCGACCGAACTGGCCAAAGCCTCCAGCGCGTCATTATGCGTCGCCGCCAAGATCATATTGTGAAAGCGCTGGTCAGCGGCCCGGCCTTCGGGGGTGGAGAGGCCGTAGCGGCCCATTTCCGCGAGCGCCGCTTCCATCACCGCCAATTGATCGTCGGTGCGGCGGCGCGCGGCGAACTCCGCTGCGGCCGGTTCGATGACGCCGCGCAACTCGAACAGGTCACGGATGAAATTGGCATCCGGCTCGCCAGCGAACATCCAGGCGAGCATTTCAGGATCAAGCACGTTCCAGCGATTGCGGGGCAGGACGCGGGTGCCGGCCTTGGGGCGGCTTTCCAGCATACCCTTGGCGATCAGGATGCGGACAGCCTCGCGATAGGCGGTGCGCGACACACCCAGACGGTCGGACGCCTCGATCTCGCCCTCGAACAATTCGCCCGGTCTGTGCTTGCCGGTCAGGATGGCCGTGCCCAGGTCGCGGGCGATCGTCTGATGGATGCGGAGCGTGCTTTCGTCCGATCCGAACTTGCGCCCGCTGCCCAAAACCTTGCTCCCTTATCAGTCCTCGAACACAGCCGTAGGACAATGTCGGCCGCAAAGGAAGGCATCGGCGACAAGACGGAGCGGGGCAATATCGGCGTCGATCGCCCGGTCAGCCACCAGAGCGACGAAACGGCGATACATGGCGGGATATTCCTCGTCAGGGGCCTTGAGTTGAACTTCACCGTCCAGCCGCAGGGTGTTGCCGCCTTCGGACAGGAGCAGGCTGCCATTGTCGGTATCGACCGCGATGTCCCAGGTCTGCGGCCCGGTCTGACGCCAATCGAACACGGTGTCGATTGGTGCGCCCGACGCGGTCGCCATGGCGAGCGTCGCGCCGATCGGGGCGTCCTTGTTGGAGGGCACTTCCAGATTGGCGGACAGAACGGTGACGGGTTCGGGCACGATTTCGGTCAGGATCGACAGGGCATTGATGCCCGGATCGAACACGCCAAAGCCGCCCGCTTCCCAAATCCAGGGCTGGCCGGGGTGCCAATGGCGAACATCCTCGCGCCACTGGATCGAAATCCGTTCGATTTGGCGCAGCGCGATCCAGGCCTTGGCCTGCGCCACGGCGGCGGCGTAGCGGCTGTGCCAACTGGCGTAGAGGGTGACATTCTGCGCCTTTGCCAGCGCGATCAGCGCCTCGACTTCGGAGACGGTCGCGCCGGGCGGCTTTTCGAGGAAAACATGTTTCCCCGCCAGCAACGCCTGCCGCGCGGCATGATAGCGGGCCTGCGGCGGCTGGCACAGGATCACGGCGTCGAGGTCCGGTTCGCCCGCCAGCATCGCGCCGAGGTCGGGGTAATTATTCACCCCTTCCCCCTGCGCGTTGCGGCTGGCGACGGCGACCAGATCGATGCCGTCGGTCTTTTCCATCGCGGGCAGGTGCTGGTCGCGCGCGATTTTACCCAGCCCTACCAGACCTGCCCGGATGCTCATGCAGCGGCGACCAGCTTGCCATCGACGCGGCGCGTCAGGCCGAGCGGGTTGGCGTCCTGCAGGGCGGCTGGCAACAGGGCGTCAGGCACGTCCTGATAGCAGACGGGACGCAGGAAGCGCATCATCGCCAGCGTGCCGACCGAGGTCGAGCGGCCATCGGCGGTCGACGGGAAGGGACCACCATGCACCATCGCATGGGTCACTTCGACGCCAGTGGGCCAGCCGTTGGTCAGGATGCGGCCGACCTTGCGCGACAGCACGGGCAGCAGCTTGGCGGCGTCGGCATTGTCGGCTTCGGTCAGTTGGAGCGTCGCGGTCAGCTGGCCTTCGAGACCGGCGATGGTCGCGATGACTTCCTCGATGCTGCTGCATTTGATCAAAACGGACGACGAACCGAACACTTCTTCGGCCAGAAGCGGGTTAGCCCCGAAGGTTGCGGAGTCGGTCGCGAAGAAGGCGGCCTGGCCACGGTTGCAGCCGTCCGCTTCAGTGCCGCGAGCGACGGTGGTGACGCCATCTGCGCCGGACAGGGCAGCGACGCCCTTTTCATAGGCTTCGTGGATGCCGGGCGTCAGCATGACCTGCGGCTGGGCACCGGACATGGCTTGCGCGGCGGCGGCGACGAACGTGTCGAGGTCCGGGCCATCGAGGGCGATGACGAGGCCGGGGTTGGTGCAGAACTGGCCCGACCCCATGGTCAGCGAGCCGACGAACGCCGTGCCCATGGCTTCGGCCCGTTCGGCCAGAGCGCCGGGGAGCAGAACGACGGGGTTGATGCTCGACATTTCGGCATAGACCGGGATCGGTTCGTTGCGTTCCGCCGCGATCTTCATGAGCGCAACGCCACCACCGCGCGATCCGGTGAAGCCGACCGCCTTGACGCGGGGATCAGCGACCAGGGCGCCACCCAGCGCGCGGTTGGCACCGGGCAGGTAGGAGAAGACGCCTTCGTGCAGGCCACAGGCCTTGACCGCTGCCTGGATGGCGCGGGCGACCAGTTCGCCGGTGCCGGGATGGGCGCTATGGCCCTTGACGATGACGGGCGAACCAGCGGCGAAGGCCGATGCAGTGTCACCGCCTGCGACCGAGAAGGCGAGCGGGAAGTTGGACGCGCCGAACACGGCGACCGGGCCGACCGAATGGTTGACGCGGCGCAGGTCTGCGCGGGGCATCGGCGCGCGATCGGGCATGGCGGGGTCGATCGTGGCATCGAACCAGTCACCAAGGCGGACATAGCTGGCGAACAAGCGCAACTGGCCGACGGTGCGGCCCCGCTCGCCTTCCAGACGGGCGCGCGGCAGGCCGGATTCGGCCATGGCGGTTTCGATCAGCAGGTCACCGATGGCGACGATATTGTCCGCGACGGTTTCCAGGAACGTCGCGCGGGCGTCGGGTGCCAGGGTCGAAAAGCTGTCGAATGCGGCATCGGCCAGCTTGGTGGCTTCTTCGACTTCGGCGGGCATGGCGCTGGAGAAGGCGACGTCGCCCTTTTCGCCGGTCGCCGGGTTGATGGCGTAGAAAGTCTCTCCGCCCTGGCGCTCGCTTGCGCCGATGAGGATGGCTCCGTTGAACATGGGATTCTCCTGAAATGGGTTCATGATGCAATGCCGAATATTTCTGCTTCCCCTCATCCTCCCCTCGTAGGGGAGGTGGATGGCCGCAGGCCAGACGGAGGGGTGTCACCCTATCGTGAGGGTGACACCCCTCCGTCAGCACTTCGTGCTGCCACCTCCCCTGCAAGGGGAGGATGGCTTAATGATTGTCGCGCGGCAGGCCCATGGTCTGGGCGATGCGCTGATATTTTTCTGCGCCTTCGAGGATCGCGCCGGTATCCATCTGGCCAACGACCGACCGCTGGATTTCCTGCCACGGCGTTTGCGACGCGGGATATTTGAACCCGCCAGCGGCCTCCAGCTTTGCGCGGCGTTCCGCCAGTTCCTCGTCCGAAATCAGCACGTTGACCGTGCCGGTGTTGAGATCCATCCGCACCCGGTCGCCGGTTTCGAGCAGCGCGAGGCCGCCCATGGCCGCGGCTTCGGGCGAAGCGTTGAGGATCGACGGGCTGCCCGACGTTCCCGATTGGCGACCATCGCCGATGCAGGGCAGGGCCGAAACGCCTTCGGTGATGAGATAGGCAGGCGGACGCATGTTTACAACTTCGGCTGCGCCCGGATAGCCGATCGGCCCCGCGCCGCGCATGAAGAGCAAGGTCTGATCCGTGATGCCGACCGAGGGATCGTCGATGCGGTGATGATAATCCTCCGGCCCGTCGAACACGACCGCCGGGCCTTCAAAGGCGTTCGGGTCTTCGGGGTTCGACAGATAGCGGTCGCGGAATTCCGGGCTGATGACGCTGGTCTTCATGACGGCGGCGTCGAACAGATTGCCCGACAGGACCAGGAAGCCTGCATCCTCGACCAAAGGCTGGTCGAAGGGCCGGATGACCTTTTCGTCTTCAATTTCCACGCCGCGGCAATTGTCGCCCATGGTCTTGCCATTGACGGTCATCACATCCTCGTGGATCAACCCCTGCGCGATCAGCTGGGCGACCACGGCGGGGACGCCACCGGCGCGATAATAATCCTCACCCAGATATTCGCCCGCAGGCTGGAGGTTGACCAGCAGCGGGATCTTGTGACCGACCGTCTCCCAATCCTTGAGCGGCAGGTCGACGCCGATATGGCGGGCGATCGCGGCCAGATGGATCGGCGCGTTGGTCGATCCGCCGATGGCGCTGTTGACCATGATCGCATTGTGGAAGGCATCGCGGGTCAGGATGTCGGAGGGTTTCAGATCCTCGGCCACCATCTCGACGATCCGCTTGCCGGTCAGATAAGCGACTTCCTGGCGATCGCGATAGGGGGCCGGGATCGCGGCCGACCCCGGCAGCATCATGCCCAGCGCTTCGGCGAGCGAGTTCATGGTGGAGGCGGTGCCCATCGTGTTGCAATAGCCGGTCGACGGGGCGGAGGAGGCGACCAGCTTGATAAAGCCTTCATCGTCGATCTTGCCCGCCGCGAGCAATTGGCGTGCTTTCCAGACGATCGTGCCCGAACCGGTGCGTTCGCCCTTGAACCAGCCGTTCAGCATCGGGCCGACCGACAGCGCAATGGCGGGGATGTTGACGGTGGCGGCGGCCATCAGCAGCGCCGGTGTGGTCTTGTCGCAGCCGGTGGTCAGGATCACGCCATCGAGCGGATAACCGTACATAGCCTCGACCAGGCCGAGATAGGCGAGGTTGCGGTCAAGGCCGGCGGTCGGGCGCTTGCCGGTTTCCTGAATGGGATGGACCGGAAATTCGAGCGCGATGCCGCCCATTTCGCGGATGCCGTCGCGCATGCGTTCGGCAAGGACCATATGATGGCGGTTGCAGGGCGACAGGTCGCTGCCCGTCTGCGCGATGCCGATGATCGGCTTGCCGCTACGCAGTTCGTCGAGGCTGAGGCCGAAATTGAGATAGCGCTCCAAATAGAGCGCTGTCATGTCGATATTGTCGGGGTTGTCGAACCAGGCGCGGCTACGCAGTTTTGGGGCGGAGTTGGACGAATCGCTCATTGGGGCATCCTGACGAGAATAAGGCATGGCGCTTTTTGCGCGCTCGCCATTCCGATATACTCATACAAATACAGTTTCAAGCGTGCATGCGACCGATGCCGCAAATTTGGCGTCGATCCGGGGCGCGCACCGCCGCTTGCGTAGTCGACCCGGCGGCTGGCCTGCCCATTTGTCCAGCGCATGCGCTCTTGAAACGCGCCAGGCATCGGCGCATGGACCGGCCATGACCGCGACCTTCCCCCGATCGTCCGCCGCGCCTGCGCCGCGCGCCATCGCCCGCTGGCTGCTATCGGTAGCAGCGCTTGTGTTCCTCATGGTCGTGGTCGGCGGGATCACGCGCCTGACCGAATCCGGCCTGTCGATCACGCAATGGAAGCCGATCACCGGGGCCATTCCCCCGCTGACCCATGAACAATGGATGGAGGCGTTTCGCCTCTACCAGCAAATCCCCGAATATCAGCAGATCAACCGGGGCATGAGCCTCAATGATTTCCAGTTCATCTTCTTCTGGGAATGGGCGCATCGGTTGCTGGGGCGGGTGATCGGATTGGCCTTTGCTCTGCCCTTGCTGTGGTTCGCGTGGAAGCGCGCCATTCCGCAGGGCTATGGCTGGCGGCTGGTGGCGCTGCTGGCGCTCGGCGGATTGCAGGGGGCGATCGGCTGGTGGATGGTACAGTCGGGCTTGTCGGAACGCACCGACGTCAGCCATTATCGGCTGGCCGTGCATTTGCTCAATGCGCTGCTGATCATCGGTGGGTTGGTGTGGACCGCGCTCGACCTATTGATGCTGGCGCGCGACCGCAATGCGCGCCCGGCGACGCTGCGGCCCTTCGCGTTGGTCGTGCTGATCGGGCTGTTCGTGCAATTGCTGTTCGGGGCGTTCACCGCCGGGCTGAATGCGGGCTATGTCGCCAACACCTGGCCGCTGATGAATGACCGTTTCGTGCCGGACGGCATGGCCTGGATGGGGTCGCTATGGGCGACGCTGTCAAGCGACCCTTATCTCGTCCATTTCATCCATCGCTGGTGGGCCTGGGGTGCCGCCATCCTGGCCGTGATGCTGGCGCGCCGGGCCAAGCGGGCTGGACAGCGCGGTGCGTCGATCGCGATCAATGCCAGCGTAGGTACGCAAATCCTGCTGGGGATAGCCACGGTGATGAGCGGTATCGCGCTGCCGCTCGC
Organism: Sphingobium sp. KKT206; assembly: GCF_055640555.1. Taxonomy (NCBI): domain Bacteria; kingdom Pseudomonadati; phylum Pseudomonadota; class Alphaproteobacteria; order Sphingomonadales; family Sphingobiaceae; genus Sphingobium; species Sphingobium sp. KKT206. The sequence continues at coordinate 1,735,000 of NZ_CM145764.1, read as the reverse complement.
CGTGCTGCATCAGGCGGTCGGCGCGATCGTCGTGGCGGCGCTCGCATGGGGCGCGCACAGCATCGGACGACGCCGGGGTTAGAGCGTCAGCCTCAGGGCTTCGGCGCGCTCGCCGCATTGGCGGCGGCTTCGGGCGCGGCGGCCGGTGTCGCGGCGGGCAATAGTCGCAGGCTCCGCAACAGCGCGTCCGATATGCTCTGATATTGTTCGCTCAGCATTTCGGGATAGACGAAGGTCGCCGTCACGATCGATCCGTCCGGCTGGCGCAGCAGACGCACGGCGACATTATTGCCTTCGCCGTCATTGGCGGTGCCGCGATATTCATTGTCGCCGATGAAATCGCCATCGACGCCTTCGGCCCCGTCGCTGACCGCCTCGACAATCTGTTGCAATGTCTGGTCGCCGTCATTCTTCTGCCAGAAGACGCGCACGTCCGCGCCGGCACCGGGATCTTCATAGACCACGCCATCGGCATTGCTGGCGCTTTCATCCTTCACCCAGCCTTCGGGCAGCGTGACGGAAAAGCCGCGCGCGGCATTCACATATTCGAGCGATTCGAGGCCTTCGTCGCTCTGCTGCGTGGCGAGTGCTTCTGCCGCGGCGGCATTGGCGGCGGCGGCCAATTCCTCCTGGCTCGGCATATCGGCAACCGGCTCGGTGCGGCCGCAGGCGGCGAGCAACAGGAAGGGCAGGCAAGCGGTAAGGGGAAAACGGTTCATGCGCGATCCAAAGCATAGGCGCGGCGATAATTCAACGACATTGCCCGAGAGGAGGCGACAGGACGTCATGTTCACCGGTCAGGCGGCGCTGTCGATGCCCAGTTCGGCCAGTTTGCGGTAAAGGGTAGATCGCCCGATCCCCAGCCGTCGGGCGACCTCCGTCATGCGACCGCGATAATGGCCGATGGCGAGGCGGATGACGTCCGCTTCGATGTCCGCAAGCTGGCGGACATGGCCGTCGCCCTCGAACAGGGTAATGCCTGCGCCGTCGCGGTGCGGCTGATTGGCGGCGCGCGGGCGGATGGACAAGCGATCGAGCGGGTCGCTCGCCTTGATCTGAGCGGCGATCTGCGGGAAATCCTGCGGCGTAAGGGCGTCGCCCTCGCATAGCACGGCGGCGCGGAACAGCGCGTTCTGAAGCTGGCGGACATTGCCGGGCCAGCCATGCTGCATCAGCAGCGCGAGCGCATCATCGGTGAGGCCGAGGCCACGCAGACCCGGCTGCGCGGCGATCCGCCTCAGCAGGTGGCGGCACAAAGCCGGAATGTCGCCCATGCGTTCGCGCAACGGGGGAATGGTAAGCTGGACGACGTTGAGGCGATAATAAAGGTCTTCGCGGAAGCGGCCCGCCTCAATCTCTTCGGCCAGCTTTTTGTTGGTGGCGGCGATGACGCGCACATCGACATGGATCGGGCGGCGCGCGCCGATCGGCTGGACTTCGCCATCCTGTAGTACGCGTAGCAATTTGACCTGCGCATCCATAGGCATTTCGCTGACTTCATCGAGGAAGAGCGTGCCCATGTCCGCGCTGGCGAATTTGCCGACATGCCGGTCGAAGGCACCAGTGAAGGCGCCACGCTCATGGCCGAACAGTTCCGATTCGACGAGGTTGGCGGGGATGGCGCCGCAATTGACGGTGACCATCGCCTGCTTGTGGCGCGGGGAGGCGGCGTGGATGGCCCGCGCGATCACATCCTTGCCAACGCCACTTTCGCCCTCGATCAGGACCGGCACGCGGGCGCGCGCCGCCTTGGCCGCGATGGCGAGGGCGGCACGGAATTGCGGCGCGGAGCCGACGACATCCTCGAAAGAGAGCGGGGCGGTGATTTTTTCCGTGAGCGGGCGCAGTTCGCCGTCGCTGCCATCGGTGAGCGTGGCATTGAGTGCGGCGAGCAGGCGTTCGGGCGCGATCGGCTTGGACAGATAGTCGGTGGCCCCGGCGCGCATGGCATCGACCGCAACGGCGACATTGTTATGGGCCGTGAGGATCAGGATCGGCAGCGCCGGGCGACGGGCACGAATCTCGCCGACCAAGCCGGCTGGCTCATAATCCGGGCTCCATTGGTCGAGGATGATCGCATCAAGCTGCATCCCGTCCTGCGTGCCGAGCATCGCGATGGCGGTTTCATTGTCGCCTGCAAAGATCGTGCGCCAGCCTGCACGCGCCGCGAGCGCCGATACCAGCCGCCTTTGCGCCGGTTCGTCGTCGATTAGCATCAGCATCGGTATGCCGTCGCGCGCCATTCGCACCCCTCAATTGCAACAGGCGACCGACGATAGGGACGCGGGGTAAAGGCGCGCTTAACTGCGAAAGATTTTCTTGGCCTTGGGCGGGTTGAGGGGGGGGCAGGTTGCGGATAAGAGGTTGGCCTGATTTTACCACAATAGGGAGACCCAGCATGGCCACGGACGGAAATATCAAGGATGCGACCCAGACCTATTCGGGGTTTGTGGGGCTGATGAAGTGGGGCACGATCGCCTCGGTGGCGGTGGCCGCGATCGTGGTGCTGCTGATCTCCAGCTAAGCACGGCGCGACGTACAGGGAGGGGATGCCATAATAATGAAAATAGCAGTGGTGAAAGAACAGGCAGCGGGCGAAGCCCGTGTTGCCGCGACGCCGGAAACGGTGAAGAAATTTATCGGCCTTGGCGCGCAGGTCGCCGTCGAGGCGGGGGCCGGGCTGACCGCGTCGATCGCCGATGCCGATTATGCGGCGGCGGGCGCGACCGTCGCCGATCGAGCCGCGACGGTTGCAGGCGCGGATATCGTGCTGGGCGTGCAGGGGCCGGATGTGGCCAGCCTGTCCGGCGTGAACCCAGGTGCCTGGATCGTGGCAGGGCTTAACCCGTTCGGTGACCGGGCACGGGTCGATGCCTATGCGGCGGCCGGCTATGAGGCGCTGGCGATGGAGTTCATGCCGCGCATAACGCGCGCGCAGTCGATGGACATTCTCTCGTCCCAGTCGAACCTGTCGGGCTATAAGGCAGTGCTGGATGCTGCCGCCGAATATGGCCGGGCCTTTCCGATGATGATGACGGCGGCGGGCACTGTGTCGGCCGCGCGCGTCTTCATCATGGGTGTGGGCGTGGCAGGCCTGCAGGCGATCGCAACCGCCAAGCGGCTGGGTGCGCAGGTCAGCGCGACGGACGTGCGCGCCGCGACCAAGGAGCAGATCGAGTCGCTGGGCGCCAAGGCGATCTTCGTCGAGAAAGTCGCGGGCATCGAGGGTGAAGGCTCTGGTGGCTATGCCACCGAAATGTCCGACGAGTATAAGGCCGCGCAGGCCGAACTCGTGTCCGCACATATCGCCAAGCAGGATATCGTTATCACGACCGCGCTCATTCCGGGGCGGCCCGCGCCGCGCCTGATCAGCGACGCGCAGATCGCGACGATGAAGCCGGGCAGCGTGATCGTCGATCTGGCGGTCGAGCAGGGCGGCAATGTCGAAGGCGCGGTGCCCGGCGAAGTGGCCCTGCGCCACGGCGTCAAGATCGTGGGCCACCGCAACGTGCCGTCGCGACTGGCGGCGGACACGTCCGCTTTGTTCTCGCGCAACCTGTTCAACTTCCTGTCCGCCTTCTGGGACAAGGACAAGGGAGCGCCGGTGCTGGACGAGGAAATCGGCAACGCCATCCGCCTGACGCAGGGCGGCAAGGTCGTGAACGAGCGGTTGTTGGCGAGCTGATGGCGAATTTTGCCCCTATAATCCTCCCCCATGGGGGGAGGTGGCAGGGCGAAGCCCTGACGGAGGGGTGTCACCCTATCGATAGGGTGACACCCCTCCGTCACGCTGCGCGTGCCACCTCCCCTTACAGGGGAGGAATATAGGTGCTGCAAGGCGGCGATGTCGGCATGTCGAGGGCCAAGTCTCTCAGGCAGGCCATGTCGCTACCCGAAGTGTTGCTGTGGAATGCGTTACGCGATCAAACTAATGGCCTGAAATTTCGCAGACAGCATCCATCTGGTCCTTATGTGGCAGACTTTTACTGTCATGAGGCCCGGATGATCGTTGAAGTGGACGGCGAAGCCCATAATCGCGGCGATGCCCCACAAAGCGATGCAATTCGCGATGCTTGGTTTGCGGAACGCGGCATTCATGTCCTTCGCATACCCGCCATCGCAATATTGAATGATCTGGACACAGCCGTCGCCGGGGTAAAGGTGATGGCCAAAGAGAGAATAGGGGAGGACTAGAATGGACTTTATTTCCATCCTGTCGGTTTTCGTGCTGGCGTGTTTCGTCGGCTATTATGTGGTGTGGTCGGTGACGCCCGCGCTGCATACGCCATTGATGGCGGTCACTAACGCCATTTCATCCGTCATCATCGTCGGCGCGCTGGTCGCGTCGGCGGAGGCGGGGAGCGCGGCGGCCAAATATCTGGGGCTGCTCGCGGTGGTCTTTGCATCGGTCAACATCTTTGGCGGCTTTGCCGTCACGGAACGGATGCTGGCGATGTACAAGAAGAAGGAGCGCAAGTGATGCATGAGATCGCACAGATCCCATGGGGCGTGAGCCTCGCTTATCTGGTCGCAGGCGTCCTGTTCATCCTGGCCCTTCGTGGCCTCTCCAGCCCGGCCACCAGCCGTCGCGGCAACCGTATGGGCATGATCGGCATGGCGATTGCCGTCGCCACCACGCTTTATACCCATGATGTGGTGAGCCTGCCCGAAATCATCGGGGCTATCGTCATCGGCGGCGGCATCGGCTTCATCATCGCACGGCGGATCGCGATGACCGACATGCCGCAGCTTGTCGCGGCGTTCCACAGCCTGGTCGGCATGGCCGCGGTGCTGGTGGGCGCAGCGGCGTTCCTCAACCCCGGTGCGTTTGGGATTCTGGATGCCGTGACGGGTGAAATCCATGGTGCCAGCCGCATCGAAATGGGTCTGGGCGTCGCCATCGGCGCGATCACCTTCTCCGGTTCGGTGATCGCCTTCCTGAAGCTCAACGGCAATATGTCGGGCAAGCCGATCATGCTGCCGGGGCGGCATGTCATCAACCTGGGCACGCTGGCGGCGATATTGGGCCTGATCGCCTATTTCGTGACCGATCAAAGCCCCTGGATCTTCTGGACCGTAACGGCGCTCAGCTTCATCATCGGCTTCCTGCTGATCATCCCGATCGGTGGGGCGGACATGCCGGTCGTGGTGTCGATGCTCAACAGCTATTCGGGCTGGGCTGCCGCCGCGATGGGCTTTACGCTGGGCAACAGCGCGATGATCATCACCGGCGCGCTGGTGGGATCGTCGGGCGCGATCCTGTCCTACATCATGTGCAAGGCGATGAATCGCAGCTTCATCAGCGTGATCGCGGGAGGCTTCGGCGCGGAGTCCGGGCCTTCGGGCGCAGGTGGGCCGGTTATCGACCGTCCCTACAAGCGCGGCTCGGCCGAGGATGCTGCCTTCCTGATGAAGCAGGCCGACAGCGTCATCATCGTGCCGGGCTATGGCATGGCGGTGAGCCAGGCCCAGCATGCGCTGCGCGAGATGGGCGACCTGCTCAAGAAGGAAGGCGTCAGCGTCAAATATGCGATCCATCCCGTCGCGGGCCGTATGCCAGGGCATATGAACGTGCTGCTGGCCGAAGCGAACGTATCCTATGACGAAGTGTTCGAGTTGGAGGACATCAACAGCGAGTTCGGCCAGTGCGACGTCGCCTTCGTCATCGGTGCGAACGACGTCACCAATCCGGCGGCCAAGACCGACAAGACGTCGCCCATCTATGGCATGCCGATTTTGGACGTCGCCAACGCCAAGTCGGTGCTGTTCGTCAAGCGCTCCATGGGCGGAGCGGGCTATGCCGGCGTCGACAATGAAGTCTTCTACATGGACAACACCATGATGCTGCTGGCCGATGCCAAGAAGATGGTCGAGGAAATCGTCAAGGGGCTTGCCCACTAAGCCGGGCTTCCCCTAACCATCATGGGGACGGCCGGGCGACCGCTCGGCCGTCCCTTTTTCATTGCGGGGCAAGAACATCAGATGCGCAAGATCGGCCTGATCGGGGGAATGAGCTGGGCGTCCACGGCGCGCTATTATCAGATCATCAACGAAGCGGTGCAGCGGACCCAGGGCGGGCTGCACAGTGCGCCATTGGCGATCGAAAGCCTGGACTTCGCGGCGGTGGCGCAATGCGTGTCGGACGACGATTGGGATTGCGCGTCCGTCCCGCTGGTGACGGCGGCGCGGCGGCTGGAGGCGGCCGAGGCGCAGGCGCTGCTGATCTGCGCCAATTCGATGCATCGCGTCTATGACCGGGTGCAGGCGGCTGTGTCGATTCCGGTCATTCATATCGCCGACGTGGTGGGGCAGGCGATGAAGCGGGACGGTATCACTACCGCCGCGCTGCTCGGCACGCGCAATGTCATGATGGAGAAATTCTATCGCCAACGACTGGTGGGCCATGGCATGTCGCTGCTGCCGCCCGATCCTGCGCTGGCCGATCGGATCAATCACATCATGTATGAGGAATTGTCGGCGGGGCGGATCAACAAGGATTCGCAGCGCTTCATGAAAAGCGCGCTGACCGACATCGCCAAGCAGGATGTGCAGGCGGTGGTGCTGGCCTGTACCGAGCTGGAACTGATCGTCGACGTGAAGGCCAATGTGCTGCCAATCTACGACTGCACCAGCATTCACGCGATGGCAGGCGTGGATTTCATCCTGGGGGGGTAAGGCAAGGTCCGGTGCCCTGCCGCTTGGTCAGCGGAAAATGTCCGGGAATGCCTTTGTCATGGTGTCAAGGCTGGGCGACAGGATGTGGGCCGGGTCAAGCCCAAGGGGGACTGCTACGAAGTTCCAAACGCGCGCTCCGACGAACTCGGCTACACTGGAATATTCATAGCCAAATAGGTCAAATATACGATAGCCGCGGTTAGCAATGAAGCCAAATAGATCTTCGGGCTGATATTTGAAATAGCCTGGCGCACTCGAATCCCATTCGAACGTAACGATAGGTTGGCTGTCGAATATTTTTTTAGCGCCTAAAAATGCATGATATTCCGCACCCTCAATGTCGAATTTGGCAAAGCGTAACAGGGCCACAAAATAATCATCGACCATGCTATCGATGGTATGCATTTTTACCTTTATTTCTTCGACTTCACCACTGGCGAGAATGGCCCGGTTCGCCAAGCCGCTAAGGCCAGAGTCATTTGCCTTGCTGAAATAGAAGGTGGCTTCGCCGGGTTCATTGGACACGGCGCATTGATGGAGGGTCAGTCGCGGCCGAAGATGGGAATAATGGAGATCTACCGTTGCCATCGTGCGCCGGGCAAGTTCCGGTGCTGCTTCGAAACCTACGACTTGACCGGCCTCGCCCACGGCCTCGCCCATCTGTATGAAATGACCGCCATGATTGACCCCGACATCCAGCATCGTATCGCCCGGCCGAGCATGGGCGACATAAAGATCTCGGATCAATCCTTCCATATCTGGCCAGGATCCGCCGTTCGCTTGTACCAGTCTATCAGCGAAATTATGACGATCCAACCGGCCGGCTACGGAACTGGCGAACATAGAAATCTACCCTGCTGCTGATAGGTCAGCCTTGCGGCTCTGGCCCTTGGCCTTCTTCACGCTGGTCGGAAACTTGTCAACGATCGTTCCGACTCGCCCGTTTCGGCTCACCGCGTCGGCGTCCAGGTCTGAGTTTTGCAAAGGAACGCGATGCAACCCTGGACCTTCAAGGTGCCATTGGGGTTGCGGTTGATCTTGGACTTGTAGCTTTTGCCGCTTTCGGGATCGTAGATCGTCCCTTTCCAGATGTCGCCCGCGTCGGAAAAGCCGGTCAACAAGGGCAGGCCCACCAGCGGGCGCGAGCGTAGCGCAGGATCGCTGTTTTCCGCGTCGGTGTGCGGACGGCCGGGGGTGGGTTTGAGGATCTTTTCGATCTTGCCGCACAGGCTTTTGCCGCACGGTGCGATGTGGACGATCGCCTTGCCATCGACGGTGGTCCAGCGGCCGGTCACGGGCTGAGCGGCCTGGGCGGGCAGGGCCGAGGCAGCGGCCAATGTGGCGATGGTGAATGCGATGCTCTTCATGCGATCCTCTCTCTTGGTCTTGGGACCAGAGATAGGCGGGATGCGCGGTGCCCGCCACCGCCATTTATGGCGGAAGCAGGCAGTTTGGCGCGAAACGCTACGGCATCGCGCAGCGCGTGGCCGCAATTTTTTAGAAGGCCTCGCTGATCGAGCAGGCCGCCGGACCCAGGATGACGACGAACAGGGTCGGCAGGATGAAGAGGATGAGCGGCACGGTCATGATCGCGGGCAGGCGTGCCGCCTTTTCTTCCGCGCGCATCATGCGATCATGGCGGAATTCGGCGGAGAGGACGCGCAGCGCGGAGGCAAGCGGGGTGCCATATTTTTCGGTCTGGATCATGGTCGTCACCACGCCCTTGACTGCATCCAGCTTGACGCGCGTCGCGAGATTTTCAAACGCCATGCGCCGTTCGGTGAGGAACGACAGTTCGATCGCGGTCAGCTGAAATTCGTCGCCCAGTTCGGGATAAGCCTTGCCCAGTTCGCGTGCGACCCGGTTGAAGGCGGCATCGACGGTCAGCCCCGCCTCGGCGCAGATGACCAGCAGGTCGAGCGCATCGGGTAGCCCCTTGCGGATGGCGGCCGAACGCTTCGTTACCTTGTTGTCGATGTAGAGATCGGGTGCCTTGTAAGCGAGTATCAGGGTGATGGCGAAGGCGAAAAAGCGCTTCAACGGTCCCCATTCCGGCTGGATGCCGACGACATAGAGCAGGGTGACGGCAAGCCCGCCGATGATGATCGGCATGAACATGCGGCCGAAGATCACAGCGACGGCAAGATCCTTGGACCGGATGCCGGCCTGGGCCAGGCGGATCTGGGCGTCCTTGAGCTGGTCGTCCTGCAAGACCTTCAGGCTCGACAGGAAGGAGCGCATATTGTCGGTCGTCTGGTTCTTCTTGACCAGGCTGGCCCGGCGCTTGCCGGTGGACGCGGTAATGCCCGCCTTCAACTGTTCGCGCCGTTCATTGAGCGCCTTGACCCGCTTGGCCATCGGATCGCGCACCGTCATCACCGCATAAAGGGCAAAAAGCATGGCGAGCGTCGCCAGCGCGGCCAGCAGGGTGCCGACGTCAGTGGCCGTCAGGCCAAATAAGGTGCCGACTGGGGCAGGGGCGTCCATATCTTTTCTCCCGTCCCGATCAGATTTCGAAATTGACCATTTGCGCCATGATGAACGCGCCGATGCCCATCCAGCAGAAGCCACCTATGCCCACGACCTGCATCAGCGAAAGGCCAAAGAGGCCCGCCGGGTCCGGTGTGAAGAAAGGGCTCATATAGTCGAAGTTGATGTAGCAGATCATCCCGAACACCAGGAAGGGCAGGGCGCCGATGATATAGGCCGACGCCTTGGATTCCGACGACATGGCGCGGATCTTGAGCTTCATCTGCGCGCGCTGACGCAGGACCGTCGCCAGATTGGACAGGGTTTCGGCCAGGTTGCCGCCGGTTTCCCGCTGGATCGACAAGGTGATGACGAAGAATTGAAATTCAGGCGTGCCCAGGCGATCGGCGGTTTCCTGCAACGCCTGTTCCATCGACCGGCCGATCTTGATCCGTTCGGTGATGAGCTTGAACTCTTCGCCCACTGGTCCCGGCACTTCGCTCGACACGATGCCCAATGTTTCCGCGATCGGCAGGCCAGAGCGCAGGCCGCGCGTCAGCAGTTCCAGCGCATCGGGGAATTTGGCGGTGAATTGATTGACCCGCTTGGTGATCAGGCGACCGACCCACCAGTGCGGCAGGCCAAGGCCCGCAGCCAGTCCGAACATCAGCGCCATCAGCGGCGGAAAGCCGCGTAGCATCAGCAAGGCGGCAAGCCCCAGGAAGATGAATGCGCTGGCCGTCATATATTGGCTGAGCGTCCATTTCTTGCCGGTCATCACGATCCGCTTGGTCAGATTTTCCGGGTTGGGGATGAGCGAGACCAGCATCTTGGTTTCGATGGTGGTGGAGCGGTTGGAAATCGCCTTGCGCATGCGCGCTTCCAGCAATGCTTCGGCCGAATCGCTGTGACGGCCGCGGATCATCGCGACGCGGCGCTTACGCGCCTTTTCCGGTGATGGACCGGCAAAGGCGATGACGGCGAGGCCCATGAGGGTCGCCATCAACACCATGATCAGGATGAAATTGCCGTCCATTATCTACCCCGTCCTTCATGGGCTGCCGTCGCCACCGGGCGACCTGCGTCGTCAATCTTCCAGCGCGGCGGCCTTGTCCTTGCGTCGCGACGGCATCATGGCCCTGAAGTCGATCTTGCCGAGCAGGGAGTCGCCCTTTTTCGCGGCAGATTTTCCACCGGATTGGGCAGGGTCCACCTGCGCTGCACCCAATATCTCTTCGAGCAGGCTGGAACAGGCTGCCCCAACCTTGCTGCCCTTGGCGGTTTCGGCCAGCGTTTTGCCGAGCTTTGCCGCCTGCGATGCCACGCGCAGGTCGAAGGGAATGAGGACATCGACCTTGCGCTCGATCGACTGTTCAAAATCCTTGCGGCTGATCTCCGGCGATCCAGGGTGGACGCGGTTGGCGACCACGATGACGCGGCTGTTGGGCGCGTTCGTCTTGAGCCAGGACAGAATGCGGATCGTGTCGCGCGCTGACGCCAGCGTCAGTTCGGTCACGACCATCGTGACCTGAATCTCGCTGATCAAATGAGGGTGCTGAATCAGCATGGCGCGCGGCAGGTCGATGACGCTGCATTCGAAGACCGAGCGGAACTCTTCCAGCAATTGGTAGAAGGCACCACCATCGGTCAGCATCGGCTGGCTGATGGGGGCTTCGGCCGAGAGGATCGCCAGCGTGTCGCTGGCGCGGACCATGGCGCGTTCGATGAACAGACCGTCGATCCGGCTCGGATTTTCGATCGCGTCGGTCAGGCCACGGCCCGGCTCCAGGTCGAGCGCGAGCGCATCGGTGCCGAAATGCACGTCTAGGTCGAGCAGCGCGGTCTGGCGCTTCTTCTTGTCCGACAGCAACCAGGCAAGCGAGGTCGCGAGGCTGGACGCGCCGACGCCGCCGCGCGTGCCGATGACCGCGACGGCCATATGCGGCCGGTCCGGCGTCGCATCGCGCGGGGCCATGAACACGGCCTGTGCATTGGCCAGGGCATCGCGCAACTGGTCGGCGCCGAACGGCTTGAGCAGATAATCCTGAATGCCGCTGGCAACGAGATCGCGATAGAGGCGCACGTCGTTGACCTGGCCCGCCGCGATGACGACGGTGCCCGGTTCGCACACTTCGGCGAGGCTGTTGATGTCGTTGAGCGGGTCGCCGCTTTCGGACATGTCGACGAATAGGATCTGGGGCGAAGCGGTGATCGACAGGCTCTGGACCGCATTGCGCATCCCGCCCTTGTTCACTTTTTCAGGCGCCCAGCCCATTTCGGCCGCCACGGCGCGAACCATGTCGAAGCTATGATCGTCGCAGACAAAGGCGTGGAACGGATCGCGTGGACCAGCCGCGCCGGGTTTCCAGGGTGCGTTCATGTTACTCGCCTCCTCCGGCTTGCATTTCCTTAAGTTCGCCAGCACCGGTCGGCGGCTTTTCGCGATATGTCGTGATGGCGCGGTTGGAGGTCGCCGTCCGCAAATTGCTGTCGGTGCCCTGGCCCCGGACCAGATCTTCGGGATTGGCGACCATCGCCGCCAGATTGCTGTTGACGCCACAGCCATAATTGCTCGACGCGCCCAGGTTCATTTCGGCTTCCTGCTTGGCCGACCAGTCGGGACAGCCCGGCACGGTTGCCGTGGCGCGGCGCACGACCAAGCGGAGCATGCCCTGCGGCGCGACGCCGGCCGCTGCCGAACTGTCGGTGCCGACCAGCAGGCCCCGGCGCGCCGCCACGTCGGCGATGCCGTCATGCAGGGCGGGACCATAATAGCCGTCCGATACGATCGCCACTTGGTCGCCATAGCTGAGGCCAATGGAGGTGAACCAGTCGTCCAGGCGACGGGTTTCGGCGGGCGTCAGCATATCGCCAGCGCCAGCCTGCACATCATAGGTGTAGGCGGCGTAGCTAACGACCGGTTGATGAACCGAATCGACGCTGCGGTTCTGGCTATCGGTCACGCAGGCTGTCAGCGGTAAAGCCATCAGGGCCAATACGGCCAGGGACTTGCGCGATAGACGGGGCGGGAGAGGGGAGGTCATGTCGTTCGTCCTTCCGTCAGAAACTGAAGCCAGGGGCGGCCGCGCCGGATTTCCCGGCCTTGCGGCTGTCGGCGCTGGCAACGACCGGGGCCGGGGTCGCCATCGCCTGCGGGCCGGGGGTCGGCACGCCGCCACCAGGCGCGCGGGTCGGCATCGGCGCGCGAGCGCCGCTGACGCCGTCATGCCCTTGTTGCAGGAACAGACCTTGCCCCACATCCGCGTTACGGAAGCCATCGGTCGGCAGGCGCACGTCCGATGCGTTCATCGGCTTCACCAGATAGGGGGTGACGACGATGACCAGTTCGGTCTCGCTGCGCTGGAATTGGCGCGATTTGAACAGGCTGCCCAGGATCGGGATATTGCCGATGCCGGGCACCTTGTTGATGCCGTTGCTCGTTTCATTGTTGAGCAGGCCAGCAATCATGAAGGCTTGGCCCGACCCCAGTTCCACCGTGGTTTCCGCGGTGCGGCTCTTGAGCGCGGGAACATCGGCATTCAGCGTGAAGTCGAGTGTCGACACGGTCGGGCGAACCCGCAGCGAAATGCGTCCATCGGCCAGCACGGTCGGCGTGAAGGCGAGTTGCACCCCGTACTGTTTGAACTCGATGCTGTTGCCCTGCTGACCGTTGTTGATCGTGTAGGGATATTCACCGCCCGCCAGGAAGCTGGCGGTTTCGCCCGACAGGGCGGTCAGATTCGGCTGCGCCAAGGTGCTGGCAAGGCCGCTCGATTCGGCCAGATCCAGCGCACCGGCTATATCCAACCCCAGGATGCGGGCGACGCCGCCGAGGCTGTAGCCACCATTAATCGGAGTGTTGAAAGTTCCCCCGCCATTTTCGTTAAACTCAACGAAATCGCGGGTTCCGCCGCCGACAAAACCGGCTGTGCTGCCACCGCTTCTGTCGATTGAGCTGAAATTCGTGCCGATCTTGTGCCCGACATCCTTGGCGACTTCGGCAATCTTGACTTGCAGCATGACCTGCAACGGCGTCGCCATGCGCAGGCGGCTGACCACGGTCACATCCTTGCCGACGAAAGCCTGCGTCAGCCGTTCGGCTTCGGCGGCGTCTTCGGGCGCCTGGATCGTACCGGTCAACAGGACCATGCCGTTCATCTTGTTGACCGCAACCTGCGCGCCGGGCATCGCCAGACGCAGCATGTCGTCGATGCTGGTCAGGTTGTTGCCGACCCGCACCGTGCCGGAAAACAGCACCTTGCCATTGGTGGCGGTGGCAAACACCGTGGTTTCCCCCGGCTTCTTGGCGATCAGATAGAGCTGGTTCTGCGAGCGAACATGCACGTCGACCACATTCGGGTCGCCGATCACCACATCTGACATCTTGGCCCCCAGATTGACGACCCGGCTGCCGCCGACCGACATCAGGATGGCATTGTCCTGCGCGCTGGATGGCGCTGCGTTGACGGCCGTGCCGGGAACGGCGGTCGCCAGGATGGCAAGGCCGATGGCGATGGCCGGGGCGGCCAGCGGCTTGACCGCGATGCGCCGTGCGAAGCTGTGAATGGTCTTCATCTTACTTCCCCCCGACCGGAACTTCGGTCACGCTGGTACCGCGGGCCACGCGGATGACTGGGCCTTTGAAGGCGACCGTGCCCATCGGTGCGCCATTGGCGGCGACCATCGGTGGCATAGGCGCTTCGGCCTTGGCGGGGACGGAACTGCGCTGATAGCGCGAGACGTCGGCGCCGGTGGAATAGGTGGCACCACGATCGACCGGGCGCGACGCGAGCTTGGCAAGCAATGCCTTTTCAGCGTTCGGGCTGGCCCCATCGGGCAGTTCGACATCCGTACCGGCAATGGCCGCGTCGAGGTCCGAGGAGTTGTCGGCCAGCGAGCGCAGCGACAGCGACAGGGAGCCGACCGTCTGAGCGACCGCGATCTTCTCGGCGATCTTGGGCGTCACTTCGATCGTGACGTTGGAATAGGTCTGCACCACCGGCTTGCCATCTTCACCCATGGCATCCATGCGCTGGTCGGTGGCCAGGACGCGGATGTTGCGCAGGATGGTTTCCGACACGCGGAGCGGTTCGCCATCGCCGCCGCCCGCAACGCTTTGCGTCAGGACGAGGTCGATGCGGTCGCCCGGAAAAACGAAGCCTGCAACCGAACTTTGCGCCGAAACGGGCACCGTCACGGCGCGCATACCAGCGCCAAGCGCGGCGGCGAGGAAGCCCCGATCGCCCGGCTTGACCAGGCCACCCTGGGTCAAGGGCTGCCCGGCGGAGATGGCGGTGCGCACGACGCTGCCTGCCAGCTTGACCGGATCGGCCTGTCCCTTGAGATAATAGGCCTGTTCGATCAGATCCTTGGGCCAGGGCTGGAAGCGGAAACTTTCCGCGTCGAGGATGGTGCCGACGGGCAAGGCCTTGGTCGCAACCAGCACATGGGGCTGATCTGCTTCGGTCGGCATCGACGAGGCGGTGGCCTGCGGCGTGCTCGAAGAACTCAACATGTTGCGTGCAAGCAAGGCTGTAGTGACTGCTATGATAAGCGCCCCCACCAGCAGCACGATCTTCTTGGCATCCATGACGAAATTCGCCTCCCTCAAGCGGCTACACTGCCCCCAGTGCCCTACTCATCCCGTAAATTGGTTAAGATATCGTTGGCCAAGGTAGCAGCCACAAAGCGGCGAGTGAGATCGCCACGCCATAGGGTATTTCGGGCTGGCCCAGCCGCCGGGTCATGCGGTGATGGATCACCGTTATCAGGGTGACGAGACCGCCCAGCAGCGCCATCAGTACCAGCAGCGAGATGACCGCCTGCCAGGGAAACCAAAGCGCCAAAGCGGCGAGCAGCTTGACGTCGCCGCCGCCCATCATGCCCATCGAAAACAGGGCGGCGAAGAGGATGAAGACGATGCCGCCCACCAGCAGTTGCACCGCGACATCGGGCCACAGGTTGAGGCCGCAGGCGATCCACCAGAGCGGTGCGAGCGCGGCGATGACGGAGTTGAGCCGGTTGGAAATGATCCGCGCGCGCAAATCGGTGATCGCCGCCGCAATCAGCAGCGCGCCCAGGGCGACGATCAGCGCCAGCCGGAAATATTCCCCTAACATGGGCACTATTCCCTAGACCTGATGACTTACCAAACCGTAACCATGCGGTTCATGGATTCGCCCCTTTCTCCGGCTCCGGCCTTCGACACACCGGTTCTGGACCGGCGCGCCTGGCCGATGGGCGGGCGGCTGGACTATTGGACTGCGCCTGACGGCTGGCCGATTCGCCGTTACCAACTGGGCAGCGGCGCGCGCGGCCGCATGCTCGTCATGGGCGGGCGCGGCGACATGATCGAAAAATATCTGGAGGTCATTGCCCATTGGGCGGCGCGCGGTTGGGCCGTCACCAGTTTCGATTGGCGCGGACAGGGCGGGTCGGGTCGTCTGACGGATGACCTGCTCTGCGGGCATATCGACGATTTCGCCGACTATATTACGGACCTGCGCGCCCTGGCCGATGATTGGCGGGCGCAGGGTAGCGGGCCAAGCGCGATGGTGGCGCATAGCATGGGCGGGCATATGCTGTTGCGGGCGCTGGCCGAGGGGATGACGCCACCCGATGTAGCGGTTGCTGTCGCGCCGATGCTGGGCCTGCACAGTGCGCCGCTGCCACGCTGGCTGGCGGTGATGGTCGCACAGGGGATGATCCGGCGTGGCAAGGGGCGGCTGCGTGCCTGGACGCAGAAGGAGGATTCGGAGCGGCAGCGGCGAGTGCGGCAGAAGCGCCTGACGCATGACCCGGAACGTTATGCCGACGAACTATGGTGGCGTGACCATAGTCGCGAGATCGCCTTGGGACCGCCAAGCTGGAACTGGGTCGCGCAGGCGCTCGAATCGACGCAAGCGCTAAGCCAAGGCGACGGCCTCACGCAGATCGACGTGCCTTTGTTGATATTGGCGACGCGCGTGGATCAGCTGGTGTCCACGCCCGCCATCCGGGCGGCGGCGGCCCGCATTTCGGGTGCGCAACTGCATGTCTATGGGCGCGAGGCGGCGCATGAAATCCTGCGCGAACTGGACGGGGTACGTCTGGATGCGCTGGGGCGGATCGATGCTTTTCTGGATGAGGCCGCCCGGTGAGCCTGCCCGATATCGTGATTGTCGGTGGCGGGATGGCGGGGGCCAGCCTGGGTGCGGAACTGGCGGCGCATGGCCGCGTGCTGGTTTTGGAGATGGAGCGGCAGGCGGGCTATCATGCGACCGGCCGGTCCGTGGCCTTCTGGGAAGAAACCTATGGCGGCCCGGCGGTCCAGCCGCTGACCACGGCATCGGGACCAATGCTGGCGGCCCCCGATCCCGACTTTCATGACGGCAGCTTCCTGTCGCCGCGCCGCACCCTGCATATCGGGCGGGCTTCGGATGAAGCGGCGCGCGATGCGCTGATCGCGGATTTTGCGGGCAGGGTGGATTTGCAGCCGGTCGATCCGGCCGCCTATGCGCCGGGAC
This sequence comes from Sphingobium sp. KKT206, assembly GCF_055640555.1. Taxonomy (NCBI): domain Bacteria; kingdom Pseudomonadati; phylum Pseudomonadota; class Alphaproteobacteria; order Sphingomonadales; family Sphingobiaceae; genus Sphingobium; species Sphingobium sp. KKT206. The sequence continues at coordinate 1,718,351 of NZ_CM145764.1, read as the reverse complement.
TAAGGCCCGACTGGACGCTGGGCGTGATGGAGGCGAGCTGCCGCGATATCGATGTCGCGGCGCTGCATCAGGCATGGTTGCGGCAATTGCGTCGGCGCGGGGGGGCGATGCAACTGGGCGCGCGGCTGATCAGCGCACGGCGCGAGGGGAGTGGCTGGCGGATCGAGACAGCGGACGGGCCGCTGGATTGTGGGCTGATCGTCAATGCAGCGGGCGCCTGGGCGGATGATGTCGCGCAGGCCTGTGGTGTCGCGCCGGTCGGGATCACGCCGTTGCGGCGGACGGTGGCGCAATTGCGCGTGCCGTCCTTGCCGTCGCCCGACCTGCCGCTGGTGATGGATCTTGGCGGTGGCTTTTATTTCAAGCCGGAAGGGCGCGACCGGGTGTGGCTGACCCCGCATGACGAAGTGCCCTCGCCACCCTGCGATGCTGCGCCGGAAGAGATGGCCGTGGCGCAGGCGGTGGCGCGGTTCGAGGCGGTGGTTGAATGGCCCGTCGCGGGCATTGAACATCGCTGGGCCGGCTTGCGCAGTTTCGCGCCCGATCGCGCGCCGGTCTATGGCTTTGATCCCGACACGCCGGGCTTTTTCTGGTTTGCGGGGCAGGGCGGTTTCGGCATCCAGACGGCACCGGCTGCTGCGATGCTGGCGGCGGCCATCATCCGGGGGGGATCGTTGCCACAAAGCATTGCAGGGATCGACGCCGCTGCCTATTGTCCAGAACGGTTTCGTTGATGCAACGAGTCTGGAGACGGAAAATGGCGCATAAATTCGTGATCGAAAAGAACAAAGCCGGTGAGTTCGTCGCCAAGTTCAAATATAATAGTGAGACGATCTTCTGGACCGAAGGCTATGCCAGCAAGGCAGGGGCCAGAAATGCGATTGAATCGGTGCTCAAAAATGGTCCTGGCGCATCGGTCGAGGAAGCGGAATAAGGGCGGGGATCAATCGCGCGGTTTGTGCTTTGAAATCAGATAGCGCCATACGCCCACGGCGTTGATGACGAGCAGCGCGACATTCTGCCAGCCAATCCCCTCGCTATCCTCGGCCAGAAAGCCCCAGCCAATCAACGCGATCGAGCTGGTGACGAACAGCACAAAGGCCCAGCCGGTGATCCGTCGGCCAAGGTTCAGTGAGACGATCAAGGCTGCCAACGTGGCGGCACCCGCGCCATAATATTGCAGGGTAGTAAGGATGGTGTCGGACATGGATCTTTGAACGCCGGGCCAGCCGCATGGTTGCGATCAGGTAGGCAGCGGCCTAGGCAGGCGCGCATGATCGCCAGCATCGACCCGTTCCACGCCATCGCCATCAGCCGCGAAGCCCATGCCCTCGAAGCGCAGGGCCGTTCCATCCTGCATATGGAATTCGGCCAACCATCGACCGGCGCGCCTGCCGCCGCCATCGCCAGGGCGCATCATGTGCTGGACACCGATCCGATGGGCTATTGGGAAAGCCCGACGCTCAAAGAGCGGATCGCGCATCTTTATGCCGAACGGCATGGCGTGGCGGTGGAGGCCGAGCAGGTGCTGTTGACCTGTGGCGCGTCGCCGGGTCTGGTGCTGGCGCTGACCAGCCTGTTCGCGCCCGGCGCGCGGGTGGCGACGGCGCGGCCGGGCTATGTCGCCTATCGCAATACGTTGAAGGCGCTCTATCTGGAGCCTGTCGAGGTCGGATGCGGCCCGGCCGAACGCTATCAGATCAGTGCCAAGGCGCTGGCGGCGATCGATCCAGCACCCGACGGACTGATCCTGGCCAGCCCGGCCAATCCGACCGGCACCATCATTCCCGCCGACGAACTGGAACGGATCGCGCAGGTCTGTGCCGATCGCGGCATTCGCATCGTGTCGGACGAAATCTATCATGGGCTGAGCTTTGGCGAGCCAGCCCATTCGATGCTGGAATATGCGCCCGACGCCGTGATCGTGAACAGTTTTTCCAAATATTTCAGCATGGCCGGGTGGCGGCTTGGGTGGATCATCGTGCCGCCCGCGCTGATCGACGCGGCGCGGGCGCGGATGGGCAATTTGTTCCTGACGCCGCCGGTACTGGCGCAGCAGGCGGGGCTGGCGGCATTCGATTGCGCCGATGAGTTGGAGGCGCATGTCGAAACCTATCGCCGCAACCGGCAATTGCTGCTCGACGCGCTGCCCGCGCTAGGGCTGGCCCGGATCGCGCCGCCCGACGGGGCCTTCTATATCTATGCCGATGTCGGGCATCTGACGCAGGACAGCCTGGGCTTTTGCCAGCGGCTGTTGCGCGAGACGGGGGTGGCGACCGCACCGGGGATCGATTTCGATCCCGTCGACGGGCATCGCTTCATCCGCTTCAGCTTTGCGGTGTCGACCGACCGGGTCGAGGATGCGATCGCGCGAATGATCCCCTGGTTCGCGGCGCAGCGCCGCGCTTAGCTGCGCGTCCGGTCGAACGTCGCCATCTCATAGGCGATCGACGCTTCGACCAGTTGCTCCCATAATTCAGCGATGATGTCGGCGGGCGCGCCCAGCCGCTCCGCCTCGGCGCAGGCATTGGCGATGACCTGCGCCTTGCGGGCTTCGTCGCGCACGGCGCTGCGATCGGGCTTGATGCGGGCGGCGGCGCGCATATGCGCAAAGCGCTCGGCAAGCAGGGCGACGAGCTGGCGATCCAGCGCATCGACGCCCGCACGCACCTGCGCCATGCTGCTATAGTCTTCAGGGTTCATGAGTGCCGGACTAAGCCGCGCGTCCAGCCGTGTCGAGGGTTGACATGCCCGGCCCTTCTCTCCATAGGCGCGCCTTCGCGATTGGTCCCGCATCCCGGTGAAGCGGTGGCCCTGCCCCTGAGTGTTTCGACGCAATACGGACGTAGGCGATACCGGGGTAACGTTGTTAGCATATCGAAGGAATTATCATGACGAAGCGCACAAGCGCCAAGTATAAACTCGACCGTCGCATGGGCGAGAACATCTGGGGCCGTCCCAAGTCGCCTGTCAACAAGCGCGAATATGGTCCGGGTCAGCACGGCCAGCGTCGTAAGGGCAAGGTGTCCGATTACGGCATCCAGCTGCGCGCCAAGCAGAAGCTCAAGGGCTATTATGGCGACATCACCGAGAAGCAGTTCAAGAAGAACTATTTCGAAGCGAGCCGCATGAAGGGCGATACCGGCCAGAACCTCATCGGTCTGCTGGAACGCCGCCTGGACGCCGTTGTCTATCGCGCCAAGTTCGCGCCGACCATCTTTTCGGCCCGCCAGATCGTTTCACACGGCCACATCTATGTGAACGGCGTGAAGTGCAACATCGCGTCGCGTCTGGTGAAGCCGGGCGACGAGATCACGCTGGGCAAGAAGGCGCAGGAAATGGCGCTGGTGATGGAAGCACAGGCCCTGGCCGAGCGCGACATCCCCGACTATGTCGCACCCGACGGTGCCGCCAAGGTCAGCTATGTCCGCGTACCGACGCTGGACGAAGTGCCCTATCCGGTGAAGATGGAACCGAACCTGGTCGTCGAATTCTATTCGCGCTAATCGGTTTTCCGACAGACTTACGAAAAAGGGCGGTTCCGCAAGGAGCCGCCCTTTTTCTATCTGGGGCTATTTCCCCGCCGCCAGCAGGAAGTCGGCGCTCTGCTGGAGCATGTCGGCGCGCGCATCGCTGTCGTTCAGGCTGTGCGCCAGCCCGTCATAGATGACCAAGCGGCTGCGCTTGCCCGCGCCTTCCAGTTTGCCTTGCATGATTTTTGCCTGGCTGATGTCGACATTGCCGTCGTTTGTGCCGTGAAACATCAGGACCGGGGCGCGGAACTGCGCGGCATGGCTGGATGGCGAAGCGTCTTCGGCCTCCGGGCCAGTGCCCATGCGCTGCTGCTGAACGAGGTAACTGCTGTCATATTGCGCGCGGCGCAATCGATCGCCGAAATCCGTGACGGGCGCGATGGCGACCACCGCCTTGAACAGATCGGGGTCGATGACCTGCGCCTGCAGCGCCGCATAGCCGCCATAGGACCAGCCCGCGATGGTCAGCTTCGCCGGGTCGGCAATGCCCTGTGCCACCAGCCATCGTCCGGCGTCCACGACGTCGCCGATCGCCTTGCGCCAGGATCGATAGCCATTTTGCATCAGCCATTGTTCGCCAAAACCATAGGAACCGCGAAACTGCGGCTGGATGACGGCGAAGCCGCGTGCCGCATAATATTGCACCAACCAGTCGAAACCCCATTCGTCCCGCGACTCCGGGCCGCCATGGGGCAGGACGATGGCGGGCAGACCCTTGGCGCTTTCTTTGCCGGGCGGCAGCGTCAGATAGGCTGGGATCGTTACCCCATCGCTTGCCTTGAAGCTCGTCGATTGCATCGTGGCCAGTTGGCGGCCAGCCAGTTCGGGGCGATCCGGCATCAGGGGTGACAATTTGCGCGCCGTCCGATCGAACAGATAATATTGGCCCGGATCGATGTCGCTACCGGCCCATACCAGCACCCGCTGCCCATCGCTGCTCATGTCGCCGATGTGAACAGCCTTGCCACCCAGCGCCTTACCCAATGAGGTAACAAGAGAAGCTGCGTCTTTGTCGAAATACACGGCTTCGCGATGCTCTAGCACATAGCTGACGCCCACGACCCGGCGGTCGCGGCCGACCCGGATCAATCCGGTCACGTCGACTTGCGGATGGGCGAAGACGACTTTCTTTTCCTGGCCGGGGTCAAGCGCGATCGAGACCAGCGCGTCGCGACCGTTTGTCTTTTCAAAGCCATAGGCGATATTCTGCTGCGGATCGACGGCGAGGGGATAGAAGCCGCTATTGTCGCGCACGTCGTAGGTCGAAAGGTCGTCCCAGCCCGACTTGCCTTGTGGGCGATAGAGGAATTTATAGGTTCCCTTGGAATAGCCGGTTCCCTTGATCTCCTGCAGTCCCATGATCCGAACTGTACCGACGCCGTCCGAAATATAATCGACTGCCAATTTGGCCGGTGTTTCAACCCGTTTCCCGCTGCCACTGCGGGTGTCGATGCGATCGACGCCGAGCCCCTCCAGTCGCTTTTCCACAAGGCTGCCGATCTTGGCTTCAGGGACATAGGATCGGGTCATCAATATCGCGCCGTCTTCGCCAGGCAGCAGATCGACGATGTCACCCCCGCGAAAATCGGCATGCAACGCATTTTGGCCCCGCCGCTGGCTCAGCAGTTTGGCGTTGCCGCCGGATGCATCCACCGCGAAAATGTTGCTGAAGCCATAGACGTCGTCGGCATAGCGGCTTTCGCCATAAATCTGGCAAGCTAGGCGATCGGTCGCGACCCAATCGCAGCTGGAGAGATATTCCGGTTTACCGGTGGTCGTGGCCGCCACCGTCAACTCCGCACCTTCCTTGGCCTCCAACACATAGGCGCGGCTCGTTCGTCCTGGCCCCGCTGCGATCAGCGCGATTTTCTGGCCATCGGGCGAAATGCTGGCGGAAATCACGGTTTCGCGCGCGCCAAAGGCCTTGGCGAGGGCATCGGGCGGGGTTTGCGCCAGCGCGACCGGCGCGGTTCCGGTGGCCAGCGCCGCCATGATCACTGCCTTGCGATATCCGATCATGCCCATTCACTCCCCCATTGCCCCAGTAACAAATGGCTAGGCGAGCGCTGCAGACTTGGCAACGGCCTTGCTTGCCCTGTGTCCCGCACAGTGGCATCACCCTGCTATCACAAGAATAAAGGGTGCCTTTCATGCGTAGCTCCATCGCGGCGATTGCCGCCGTTCTCGCCCTTTCCGCCTGCGCCACCGATGGCATGGATGCGCCGCCCGCGTCGGTCGCTGCGGCGCCCAATGGTGCCGAGCCATCGATCGACACGATGAAGCGGCTGGTGCAGGAAATGTCGTCCGACGCCTATGAGGGCCGCGCGCCTGGCTCTGCGGGCGAGGAGAAGACGTTGGCGCTGCTGGTGGCGGAGTTCAGCAAGCTGGGGCTGAAGCCAGGCAATAAGGGCAGCTGGTTTCAGGATGTCCCGCTGGTCGAGATCAATGCCAAGAATGTGTCGCCGCTGACTTTCACGGGTGGCAAGAGTGCGGTCAGCGCCAGCTATGGCCCCGAAATGGTGGTCGGCACCTATCGCACGACCCAGCCGAAGATCGCGATCAAGGACAGCCCGGTCGTCTTCGTGGGCTATGGCATCAATGCGCCCGAAAAGGGCTGGAACGACTATGCCGGCGTCGATGTGAAGGGCAAGACCGTCATCATCCTGGTCAATGATCCCGACTATGAGGCGACGGGCCTGACCGGGCCGTTCAATGGCCGGGCGATGACTTATTATGGCCGCTGGACCTATAAATATGAGGAAGCGGCGCGACAGGGCGCGGCTGCCGCGATCATCGTGCATGATACGGTGCCCGCCGCCTATGGCTGGAACGTCGTGCAATCGAGCTGGACTGGCGCGCAGCATGTCGCCGACAGTGCGGATGGCAATGCCAAGCAATCTTCGGCGGTCGGCTGGATTCAAAAGGACAAGGCGGCGGTCCTGTTCGCCAGCGCCGGGCTGGACCTGACCGCGCAGATGGCAGCCGCCAAGCAAGCCGGGTTCAAGGCGGTGCCGCTGGGCGCGGTCAAGGCGTCGGTGTCGTTCGACAACGACTTGCGCAAACATAGTTCGAAGAATGTCGTCGCGCTGCTGCCCGGCAAGACGCGCCCCGATGACTATGTCCTCTATAGCGCACATTGGGACCATCTGGGTCGATGCCAGGCCGCGCCTGATGGCGATGGCATCTGCAACGGCGCGGTCGACAATGCGACCGGAACGGCGGCTCTGGTGGCGCTGGCGGAGGCCAATGTGAAGGCGGGCCCGACCGATCGTAGCCAAGTATTCCTGGCGGTGACGGCAGAGGAATCGGGGCTATTGGGATCGGCCTATTATGGCAGCAATCCGGTGGTGCCGTTCAACCAGACCGTTGGCGGCGTGAACATGGATGCACTGTCGGTCGCAGGGCGCGCCAAGAATGTGGTGGTGATCGGCAAGGGCAAGTCGCAACTCGACGCCTATCTCGACCGCGCCTTGGCCGCGCAGGACCGGGTCGCGACGGTGGAGCCGACGCCGGAGAAGGGCTATTATTATCGCTCCGACCATTTCAGCTTCGCCAAGCACGGCCTGCCGATGCTCTATTTCGAGGGCGGCGAGGATCTGGTCAATGGCGGCACGGCGGCGGGCATGGCCGCAGCGGAAGATTATACCAAGAACCGCTACCACGGGCCAAAGGATGAATATGATCCCAATTGGGACTGGACCGGCGTGCTGGCCGACCTGAAGCTCTATTATACGGTCGGGCGCGATCTGGCGAATACGACGGACTGGCCCAACTGGGTGGATGGCGACGAATTTCGCGCCATCCGCGACAAGGATCGGGCCGGGAAATAGTCAGTCAACAAACCTATATTCGTTTCGAGCGAAGTCGAGAAACGCCGGCACCGCGCTTCTACTTCTCTACTTCGCTCGAAACGAATGGCGATTTTGTACGTCACTCACCGGCTGGGGCATAGGTCCAGTTCTGCGCGCGGCTGCCATCCATGTTCGCCGTTTCGGCCATGAGCAGGCGCCCCTCCCGCCAGTAGCGGATGCGTTGCGGATAATCATGGGCAGGATTGGCAAAGCTGATGTCCCGCACGCCCTCGGCTATCGCGGGAAAAATCGTCGCCGGGCCGCCTTCGGGTGCGCCGTGGAAAGCGAGCGATCCGTCGGCTGCGCGAACGATCCGCATCACTTCCCAGGATTGCAGCTTTTCGCCGCGCCCCGTGCGTCCCACGCCGATCATCACGCCGCCGCGCGGCAGCGTCCACACTTCCTCGCTCCAGCGATCGTCGCGCTTCTGCACCCATTCCCCGGTCAGCCAATCGGGCAATTCGCCTGCGCTGCCGTGGACGGGCAGCGCCAGCAGCAGCGCCGCTATGATCGTCGAAACTCTTCTCTTCATGGCTCCCGCCCTCTGTCCAGACCCGATCCGGCACGCTATGGAGCGCGCCTAACGCCCGCTATCACGGATCGGCCTTTCCGCCGAGTAAGGACGACATTGCATGACTTTTCGTATGCCTGCCGAATGGGCACCGCACGACTGGACCTGGATCGGCTTTCCGACCAACGCGGATGAATGGCCCGGCGCATTCGATGCCGCGCGGGCGCAGATCGCCGCCTTTGCAAGCGCACTCCATGCCGATGGGCGCGGCGAAGAGGTGCGGCTGGTCGCAGCGAACGAGGGTGATGCCGACGCCGCGCGGGCCTTGGTCGCGCCCGGCGTGTCGATCGTCTTGCAGGCGCTGGGCGACGTCTGGCTGCGCGATACCGCGCCTATCACCGTGCTGAACGGCAAGGCGCGGGCTTTGGTCGATTTCGGCTTCAACGGCTGGGGCGGTAAATATCAGATGGCGGGCGACGAAGATATCGGCGCACGGCTGGCGGCGACCACCGGCTTGCCGACATCGACGCAGCAGTGGGTGTTCGAGGGCGGGGCGGTCGATACCGATGGCACCGGCCTGTTCGTGACCACCGAACAATGTCTGCTCCATCCCAATCGCAACCCGGACCTCGACCGGGGCAAGATCGAAACGCTGCTGGCCGGGAGCCTAGGCCTCTCCGACATGCTCTGGCTCGGCGATGGATTGCTGAATGACCATACCGATGGGCATGTCGACAATCTGGCGCGGTTCGTGGGCGAAGGGCTGCTGGCACTGCCGATCGCGACGACGGAGGACGATCCCAATGCGGCGATCTACGCCGACGCACGCGCGCGAGCGAGCGCCCATGGCATTACCGTGGTGGACATGCCGTCGCCGGGGCGGGTGATGGTCGATGGCGAGGCCATTCCGGCCAGCTACATGAATTTCTATGTCGGCAACGCGGCCGTCATCGTGCCCATCTATGGCCAGCCCAATGATCAGGCGGCGCTCGACGCGCTGGCACCCTTCTTTCCGGGGCGGGATATTGTCGGGCTGCGCAGCGATGCCATATTGTCAGGCGGCGGCAGTTTTCATTGCTGCAGCCAGCAAATGCCAAGTGTTTAACATCAACCGTTCGGGCTGAGCGAAGTCGAAGCCCGCGCCTGAGCGCAAGCGAAGGCACCTCGCTATCGCTCGGTGGAGCCCTTCGACAGGCTCAGGGCGAACGGAGAAACAGACGATATGACCAAAGTGACCGTTGCCGCGCTCCAGCTCAGCTTTTCGGACGATATGGGCGAGAATATCGCCAAGGTGGCTGAGCATGTGACCAAGGCCGCCGCGCGCGGGGCGAAGATCATATTGCCGCCCGAATTGTTCGAAGGGCCCTATTTCTGCCGTGTCGAGGACGAAGCGCTGTTCGCGCTCGCGCAGCCGACCGACAGCCATCCGGCGGTGCAGGAAATGCGCAAACTGGCCAAGGATCTGGGCGTCTATATCCCGACCAGCTATTTCGAGCGCGACGGGCAGCATCATTATAATTCGCTCGCGATGATCGATGATCAGGGCGAGATTATGGGCGTCTATCGCAAGAGCCATATTCCTGACGGGCCGGGCTATGAGGAGAAATATTATTTCCGCCCCGGCAATACCGGCTTCAAGGTGTGGCCGACCAAATATGGCACGATCGGCGTCGGCATCTGCTGGGACCAATGGTATCCCGAATGTGCGCGGGTGATGGCGCTGATGGGCGCGGAGATGCTGTTTTACCCGACCGCGATCGGATCGGAACCCTATGATGCGGACCTCGACACCAGCCGCATGTGGCGGCGGGCGATGATCGGCCATGCGGTCAGCAATTGCATGCCGGTGATCGCCGCCAACCGCATCGGCGAGGAGGATGGCCAGCGTTTCTACGGCCACAGCTTCATCAGCGACGAATGGGGCGACCTGATCGCTGATGGCGATGCCAAGGATTTTGGTGCGCTGGTGGCGACGCTGGACCTGGCGCAGGCGCGTACCCATCGCGCCGGCATGGGCTTCTTCCGCGATCGGCGGCCGGAGCTATATGGGCGGATCGCGCAGGATATTTGACGCGAGGCAGGCGTCAGCGGCGGAAGCTCTCCGCCGCGGCGCAGGCGAGCTGGTCGGCGCGCTCATTTTCCGGGTGACCGGCATGGCCCTTGACCCATTGCCAGGTCACCTGATGCCGGGCGGTGGCCTGCACCAATAGCTGCCAGACTTCGGCATTCTTCACCGGCTTGCGATCAGCGGTTTTCCAGCCATTTTTCTGCCAGCCGAAAATCCATTTGGTGATGCCGTCCATCACATATTTGCTGTCGGTATAGAGCGTGACGCGGCACGGTTTGCTCAGCGCATTGAGCGCCTCGACCGCGGCCATCATCTCCATCCGGTTGTTGGTGGTCTGCGCCTCGCCGCCCGATATTTCCTTTTCCTTCGCGCCAAAGCGCAGCACCGCGCCCCAGCCGCCGGGGCCGGGATTGCCCTTGCACGCGCCATCGGTGAAAATCTCTACGGTCGGCAGGTCGGTCATGCTGTCTCCTCCGATCGCGTCGAAAGAGGCGATCGGATCATGGGTTATGCGCCGAGCAGGTCGGCTGCGTCGGCGTTGGCGTAGAAGTCGAGCCGACGCAAATAGGCGAGCGGGTCTTTGCGCGTCACCAGCGCGTCGGCCGGCGTGTTAATCCAGTCATAGGCGCGGGTCAGCAGGAAACGCAGCGCCGCGCCCCGGCACAGGACCGGGAAGGCAGCGCGTTCCGCATCGGTTAAACCGTGCGCCTGCGTGTAGCCTGCGCCCAACGCCGCCGCCCGGTCGCCAAAGAAGGTCGCGCCATCATGGCTGAACGTCCATGCGCTGTGGGTGATGGCCAGGTCATAGGCGCGGACATCCGTGCAACTGAAATAAAAGTCGATCAGGCCAGTGACCCGGTCGCCCAGCATCAGCACATTGTCGGGGAACAGGTCGGCATGAATGACGCTGCGTGGCAGATCGGCAGGCCAATGCGCGTCGAGATATGCCAGTTCGTCGGCGACCCGTTCAGCAAGGCCGGCGGCGATCTGGTCGAAATCCGTGCCGCATTTGCGCGCCAGATCATGCCAGCCCGCCTTGTCGAGCGCGTTAGGCCGCTCGCTCGCAAAGCCGTCGGCCGCGCGATGCAGTTCGCCAAGCGCCTGGCCCGCCGCGCGCGCTTGCGCCGGGGTCGGCTCGGTCACGGAAATGCCGGTCAGGAACTCGATCAGACAGGCCGGGCGTCCCGCGAGCTGCTGCAATCGCTGGCCGCTGCGATCGGCGATGAAGCGGGGGACAAGGCAGCCGCGCGCGCCCAGATGGTCGAGCAGGTCCATGAAGAAGGGCAGGTCGGCTTCATCCACCCGCTTTTCATAGAGGGTCAAGATGTAGCGATGGCCTGACCCGTCCGCGCCGGTGGTTTCGAGCAGATAATTGCTGTTTTCGACCCCTTCGGCGATCCCCTTGGCGGACACGAGGCGACCAGCGTCATAGCGGGTGAGGAAGGCGTCGATCTCTTCGGCCGGAACCTGGGTATAGACGGCCATGGATCAGACGGCCTCCAGCCCGCGCGGCAGCTTGAAGGCGATGCTTTCGCGCGCGGTTTCGACGATCTCCTCGGTCACGTCATAGCGCGCCGCGAGGCCATTCACGACTTCGCGGACCAATATCTCCGGCGCGGACGCCCCAGCGGTCAGTCCCAAAGTCGTCACGCCGTCGAGCCAATCGAAGTCGATTTCATCGGCGCGCTGGATCAGCCGGGCGCGGGTGCCCTCGCGCTCGGCGACCTCCACCAGTCGCAGCGAGTTGGAGCTATTGGGGGCACCGATGACATAGAGCGCGTCGCAACGAGGGGCGATCGCCTTGACCGATGTTTGGCGGTTGGACGTGGCGTAGCAGATATCCTCGCCCTTGGGCGCGGCGATGTCGGGGAAGCGGCGCTGGAGGACGGCGACGATCGCTGCGGTATCGTCCACCGACAGCGTCGTCTGCGTCAGGAACGCCAGATTGTCGGCATCGGTCGGCGCGAACGCTTCTGCGTCCTCCACCGTTTCGATGAGCGTCATCGATCCGTCGGGCACCTGGCCGAACGTACCGATAACTTCGGGATGCCCCTTATGCCCGATGAAGAGGATATGGCGGCCAAGCTCGACCTGCCGTTCGGCCTGGCGATGCACCTTGCTGACCAAGGGGCAGGTGGCGTCGAGATAGGACAGGCCACGCTCCTCCGCCTTGGCCGGGACCGCCTTGGGCACGCCATGGGCGGAAAAGACCACCGGTACGCCATCTGGCACCTGGTCCAGTTCCTCGACAAAGATCGCGCCCTTCGCCTTCAGGCTGTCCACCACATATTTGTTATGAACGATTTCATGGCGGACATAGACCGGCGCGCCATAGGCTTCGATCGCCTTCTCCACGATGATGATGGCGCGGTCGACCCCGGCGCAAAAGCCGCGCGGGGCAGCGATCAAGAGGGTCATTGGCGGGCGGGCGGCGGTGGGCTCGGTCATGTCTTCGCGCTTAGGCGAATGTAAGCCACGAGGAAAGCCGCTTCCTTCCGGTTGCATGGGCGACGGCGGATGGATAAGGAAGCGCGATGCTTTCGGCCGATGGGCCATGCCAAGGATTATCTGCCTGTGCCAAGGAACGTCTGTCTGTCTCGTGTCGCCCTGACTGCCATGCTGGCTTTGACCCTGGCGGGCTGTTCGCGCCGGGGAGAAATCGATGCGTCCGGCGGTATCGTCGCAGTGCGATCGGCCTGCCCGGTGGCGGCGGTGCCGGCCTATACCGGGGACATCACGCTGTTCAACCCGGCCAACAGCACCGATGCCTCGGCGATCGACGTGGTGGCCAACATCACCGACCTGCGATCGACCTGCACCGACGGCGCGCAATTCTATACCGAAGCGACCTTCACCGTGAACGCCCGGCGCAGCGACGCGAGCGCGGCGCGGCAGGTGACGCTGCCTTATTATTCCGCCGTGGTGCGTGGCGGCAATGCCGTGGTCGCCAAGCGGGTGGGTCAGGTCACGCTGAATTTTGCGCCCGGCGATTATCGCGCCAGCGCGCAGGCGAAGGCTGCTTCCTATGTCGAGAAATCCTCGGCCACGCTGCCTGCCGACATTCAGGCGAAGATCGTCCAGAAGCGCAAGGCCGGTGACGCCGATGCCGCGATCGACCCCTTCGCCCAGCCCGACGTCAAGGCGGCGCTGGCACGAACCAGCTTCGAACTGCTGGTCGGGTTCAACCTGACCCAGGATCAGTTGCGATACAACGCGACCCGCTAATCTTACCCGATTAACCTATCTCCGTTCGTGCTGAGTAGGGACTGAGCGAAGCCGAAGGCCCGTATCGAAGCATCACACGCTGCGCAGATCCTTCGATACGCCATTTCGACTTCGCTCAATGCCTGCCTGAGCGCCTGCCTTAGCAGGCAGTCGAAGAGGCTACTCAGGACGAACGGCATTTTGTGATGCAGGATATAATCTGATGTCCCTTTACACCCGTTTTACCGCCCATCTCGACGCCGTGCTGGACGCGCTGGAAGTTGATGGCATTCTGCCCGCTGGCCTCAACCGCAAGCCCGTGACGGTCGAGCCGCCGCGCGACCCCAGCCATGGCGACATGGCGACCAATGCGGCGATGGTGCTGGCCAAGCCTGCTGGCACCAATCCGCGCGCCTTGGCTGAGGCCATCGTCACCAAGCTGCAAGCGCTCGAAGAGGTGGAAAGCGCCTCGATCGCCGGGCCGGGCTTCATCAATCTGACATTGACCGATGCGACATGGCGCGCGGAACTGGCGGCGATCCAGACCGAGAGCGACGATTATGGCCGGTCCGATGTCGGGCAGGGCATCACCGTCAATATCGAATATGTCTCCGCCAACCCGACCGGCCCCATGCATATGGGCCATTGCCGCGGCGCAGTGGTGGGCGACGCGCTCGCCACCTTGCTCGAATATGCCGGGCATAAGGTGATCCGCGAATATTATATCAATGACGCGGGCGGCCAGGTTGATGTCCTCGCCCGCTCGGCGCACCTGCGCTACCGCGAAGCGCTGGGCGAAACGATCGCCATCCCCGAAGGCCTGTATCCGGGCGATTATCTCGTCCCGGTGGGCCAAGCATTGGCCGCCGAATATGGCGATCGGTTCGTGGATGCGCCGGAGGGTGATTGGCTGGTGACCTTCCGCACCTTCGCCGTGGCGAAGATGATGGACATGATCCGCGATGATCTCGCGCTGCTCGGCATCCATCATGACATTTTCTCGTCCGAGGCGGAATTGCAGGCGGCGGGCAAGCCGGAACAGGCCGAAGCCTGGCTGCGGGCGCAGGATCTGGTCTATGATGGCGTGCTGGAAGCGCCCAAGGGCGAACTGCCCGACGATTGGGAACCGGTCGAACTGCCGCTGTTCCGCTCGACCAAGTTCGGCGACGATCAGGACCGGCCGATCAAGAAGTCGAACGGCAGTTGGACCTATTTCGGCGCCGACATGGCCTATCATTACCAAAAGGCGCAGTATGCTGACCAGTTGATCGACATTTGGGGCGCGGACCATGCCGGGACTGTCAAGCGCATTCAGGCGGCAGTCGCTGCGCTGACGGAAGGCAAGGCGCGGTTCGACGTCAAGCTCATTCAGATGGTCCGCCTGCTGCGCGATGGCGAGCCGGTGAAGATGTCCAAACGCGCGGGTAATTTTGTGACGCTCGCCGATGTCGTGGGCGAAGTGGGCAAGGATGTCGTGCGCTTCACCATGCTGACGCGCAAGGCCGATGCGCAGATGGATTTCGATTTTGCCAAGGTGGTGGAGGCCTCGAAGGATAATCCGGTCTTCTACGTCCAATATGCCCATGCGCGCATCTCGTCGCTCGGACGGCGGACGCAGGAGGCAGGGATTGCGCTTCCCGCAGCCGACCTGTCCCTTCTTGGGACGGCGGAATTGGGCTTGGTCAAGCTCGCCGCGCAATTCCCGCGCGTGGTGGAAGGGGCAGCGCAGATGCGCGAGCCCCACCGTATTGCCTTTTATCTCAATGACTTGGCGTCCGCGTTCCATGGCTGGTGGAATATGGGCAATGACGATCCGCGCGCGCGGGTGATCCTGGCCGACGATCCGGCGATGACGGCGGCACGGCTTTCCCTGGCGCAGGGAATAGGGCAGATTATCCGCAACGGCCTCGCCCTGATGGGCGTGGTCGCGCTGACCGAAATGCAGTGAATGAAAGCGGAGTGAAGTGACGATGAGCGACTATGGGCGCGGTCGACTCGATTTCGACGATGAGGACCGGCTGCCCTGGCTGGAGCCCGCGATCGACGATAGCGACCCGGAAAGCCTTTCGCCGCTGCGTCTGCTCGGCTTGATCCTGCTCGGCCTGATCCTGGTGGGCGCGGTCGTCGCCGGTGTGTGGTGGGTGCAGAATCGCAACGGCGCTAATCTGGCCGGCGAAGGGCAACTCATCGCCGCGCCGCCGCAGGACTATAAGATCGCCGCAAACGAAGCCGATGCGCGCAAGTTCGATGGCGAGGGCGATGCCAGCTTCGCCGCGAGCGAAGGCGTGGCGCGTGACGGGCGGATCGACCCCAGCCGCGTGCCTGAAACGCCGATGGCCAAGGGCACGCCTGCGCCCACCGGCACCCGGCCGGTCGTGCCGGTCAAGCCTGCGCAAAGCGTCTCCGCGCCCGTGACCGACGGCACGAGCAACACGCCGGTTGCCGCCACCAAGGCCGCGAGCGGCGGCGCGATGATCCAGCTGGGCGCCTATGGCAGCGCAGCGGGGGCCAAGGATGCCTGGAGCCGCCTGTCCAAGCGCTTCGCCTATCTCGCGCCGCTCGCCATGACCGTCGAACCGGCACAAGTCGGCGGCGGCACTGTCTATCGCCTCCGCGCCAGCGCGGGCGGGCAGGCGAGCGTCATTTGCGGCAAGCTCAAGGTGGCGGGCGAAAGCTGCCTGATGGTCAATTAGGATCGGATAAAGCCCTTCGACAGAAGCGCCGCACATCGTTACCGTCGACGCCATGAAGCCTGTTATTTTCGGCCTGTCCGGGCCAGTCCTGACCCCTGACGAGCGCGCCTTCTTTGCCGAGGCGCAGCCCGCAGGCTATATCCTGTTCAAGCGCAACATCGCCGATCGGGCGCAACTGCGCGCGCTGACCGACGATCTGCGCGCTTTGCATGGGCGCGACGACCTGCTGATCATGATCGATCAGGAAGGCGGTCGCGTGGCACGGATGGCACCGCCGGTTTGGGCTGCCTTTCCGCCCGGCGCTGTGTTCGATCGCCTTTACGACGTCGCGCCGTCGAGCGCGATCGCGGCGGCGCGGGCTAATGCCCATGCTATTGCCCTGACGCTCGCCGAAGTCGGTATCACCGTTGATGCGCTGCCCTTGCTGGATGTGCGGCAGGATGGCGCGAGCGATATCATGGGCGACCGAACGTTGGGGGCCGAACCGATGCGGGTGGCGGCCTTGGGTCGCGCGACGCTGGAGGGGCTGGCGCAGGGCGGCGTGGTCGGCATCGTCAAACATATGCCGGGGCATGGTCGCGCCCTGGTCGACAGTCATCTGCAACTGCCGGTGGTGAAGGCCGACCTCAATGCGCTGGAAACCGACCTTGGCCCGTTCCGCACACTGAACTGGGCACCGATGGGGATGACCGCGCATGTCGTCTATACCGCCTGGGACGCCGATCAGCCCGCCAGCCTGTCGCCCAAGGTCATCGGCGGAATCATCCGAGATTCGATCGGCTTTGACGGCCTGTTGATGTCGGACGATCTCGACATGAAGGCGCTGGATGGCAGTATCGCGGAACTGGCCGCAGGCGTCGTGGCGGCCGGGTGCGACCTCGCGCTCAACTGCTGGGGGCGGATGGACGATATGGTCACCATCGCCGACGCCTTGCCTGATATGCGAGCGGAGTCCCGCCTACGGCTCGACCGCGCGATGGCCAGCGTTACGCGCGGCGCGGATCAGCCGCCGCTCGAAGCGCTGCTGGCGACGCGCGACCGGCTGCTGGAACCGGTCGCGGCCTGATCGCCTTAGCCGCCGCCGGGTGAATTATGGCCCCCGGCGGGAACGAGACCGCCACTGGGCGCATGGCCATGGTCGGGATTGCTGTCCCATTCGATATGATAGAGGTCGAACCGCCGGTCGCGCAGGTTGCGGACGGTCCCTTCGGCCCGTGCCCAGCTCAGGTCCGCCAGGTTCACGTCGGCCATCGTCAGCGTCTCGACATTCTCGGTCGATTCCGCCGCAATGCCATCGCGCGCGAAGGGCAGGTCGCATGGCGTCAGGATCGCGCTCTGCGCATATTGAATGTCCATATTGTCGACATTGGGCAGGTTGCCGACATTGCCTGACATGACGACATAGCATTGATTCTCGATCGCCCGCGCCTGTGCGCAATAACGCACCCGCATATAGCCAAGCCGCGAATCGGTGCAGAAGGGCACGAAGATGATCCGTGCGCCCTGATCCACCAGCCGCCGCGCCAGTTCGGGAAACTCGCTGTCATAGCAGATCAGCACGCCGATCGGCCCGCAGTCGGTCTGAATCACGTCGAGCGAATCGCCACCCTTGATGTTCCACCAGAAGGATTCATTGGGGGTGGGGTGGATCTTCTCCTGCGTGTGAACCGAGCCATCGCGCAGCGCAACATAGGCGATATTCTGAATGTCGCCATCGTCGGCGCGGGTCGGGTGGGAACCGCCGATGATGTTGATATTATATTGCAGCGCCATCCGCGTCAGTTCCTTGGTCAGGCGCGGGGTATAGCTGGTGAGCTTGTCGATCGCCTCCATCGGGTTGAGCTTCTTGGTCTCGAACGAGAGCAGGGGCAGGGTGAAAAGCTCAGGGAAGACGATGAAGTCGGAGCGATAATCCGCTGCGACATCGACGAAATATTCGATGTTGCGGACGAACCCCTCGAAATCCTCGACCGCGCGCGCCTGCAACTGGCAGGTGGCCAGGCGGACGCTTTCGACGCCGCGCGGCACGCGCATTTCTGGCGCTTCGTCGGGATCGACATAGGGGTTGCGCCAGACGAGGTGCGCGGCGTGGCCATCGGACTGCTTGTCTTCGGGCAGATAATTTTCCAGCACGCCCAGCGGCTCGAACTGGTTCTTGAGCTGGAAGCTGACGACTTGATCGCGGATCTTGCCCGCGGCGACCTTGTCGAGATAATCTTTGGGGCCTTCGACCTTGCGCTTGGCGCGCAGATAGCCCGGCATCCGGCCGGCGATGACGATGCCGTGTAGGTCGAGCTGTTCGGCCAGTTCCTTGCGCTCGTCATAGAGGCGTTGGCCGATGCGCAGGCCGCGCAGCTTGGGGTCCACCGCCATCTCATAGCCATAAAGCCATTCGCCCGCCGCGCTGTGGCGCGTGCCGAAGCCATTGGCGGTGATCTCTTCCCAGTCGTGCCAGGCAAAGGCCATGCCCTTGCTGACCCGCATCGTCGCGCAATAGCCCACGACCTTGTTATCGTAGAGCGCGACGAAGCAGCCATCGGGGAAATTGTTGATCTGGCCGCGCACGGTGGCGGGGGAATAATTGGGCAGGCCCGGATAGACGCGGGCGATAAGCCGGATGATCGCGCGTACGTCGGTCGGCACCGCCGGGCGCACCTCAAGGCGTTTCTGCGTGGCTGTCGTCATGGCTTTTTTCCCTCGGCGCGATGGCTATGGAAAAGGCGGCGCCGAATAATCGGCACCGCCTCATTCCGTTTCCGTACTGAAAGCTCCAGGAGCCTATCAGTTCCACTTGGCCATTTCGGCTTCCAGATTGACGCGGATCTGCTCGAAAAACTGCTCCGTCGTCATCCATGCCTGTTCCGGGCCGATCAGCAGCGCCAGATCCTTCGTCATCGCGCCATCTTCGACGGTCTTGATGCAGACGCGCTCCAGCGTTTCGGCGAATTTGGTGACTTCGGGCGTGCCGTCGAACTTGCCACGGAAGGACAAGCCCTGCGTCCAGGCGAAGATCGACGCGATCGGGTTGGTCGAGGTCGCCTTGCCCTGCTGATGCTGGCGATAGTGGCGGGTGACGGTGCCATGCGCCGCTTCCGCTTCGACCGTCTTGCCGTCGGGCGAGAGCAGGACCGAGGTCATCAGGCCGAGCGAACCGAAGCCCTGCGCCACGGTGTCCGACTGGACGTCGCCGTCATAATTTTTGCAGGCCCAGACGAACTTGCCGCTCCACTTGAGCGCGGACGCGACCATGTCGTCGATCAGGCGATGCTCATAGACGATGCCCGCCGCCTTGAACTTGTCGGCGAATTCGGCGTCGAACACTTCCTGGAACAGATCCTTGAAGCGGCCGTCATAGGCCTTGAGGATGGTGTTCTTGGTCGAAAGGTACAGCGGCCATCCACGGTCGAGCGCATAGTTCATGCTCGCCTTGGCGAAATCGCGGATCGATTCGTCCAGATTATACATGCCCATGGCAACGCCAGCGGCCGGGAAGTCGAACACTTCCTTTTCGATCTTCTCGCCATTTTCACCGTCCCAGATCAGACGCAGCTTGCCGGGGCCGGGGACCAGGAAGTCGGTCGCCTTATACTGGTCGCCAAAGGCATGGCGGCCGATGACGATCGGGTCGGTCCAGCCGGGGACCAGACGGGGGACGTTCTTGATGACGATCGGTTCGCGGAACACCACGCCGCCCAGGATGTTGCGGATCGTGCCGTTGGGCGACTTCCACATCGACTTGAGGTTGAATTCCTCGACGCGCTGTTCGTCGGGCGTGATGGTGGCGCACTTCACGCCCACGCCATATTGCTTGATCGCCTTGGCGCAATCGACCGTGATCTGGTCGTTCGTCTCGTCGCGCTTCTGGACGGACAGGTCATAATATTTGAGGTCGATGTCGAGATAGGGGAGGATCAGCCGTTCGCGGATCCATTCCCAGATGATCCGGGTCATTTCGTCGCCGTCAATCTCAACGACCGGGTTCTTCACCTTGATCTTCGCCATGCGCCTGTTCGCCTTCTTCATCGTGGGTGGATTTGGCAATCGCCCTAGGCAAAGCGGGCAGAATGTTCAACTGCGCACGCATAGTTATATGACAGACCGGAGCCTTCGCCGGGATCGGCCGTTGTCAGGGGGAAGCTCTCTCCCTAAAGATGGTGGCCATGGACAATAACGAAATCACGATCGCCGCTGGCGGCAATGTCAAATGGCGCTTTCCTTCGGTTCACCCGGAAGGGATGAAATTCGGCCTGATCGCGGTTGCAATCACGGCGCTCCTGTTCCTCGTGGGATGGGAGGTGCTGGGATGGCTGATGCTGATGGTGACGATCTGGGTCTTCGCCTTCTTCCGCGATCCGGTGCGGGCCGTGCCACAGGATGAAGGCGCGATCATCGCGCCGGCCGATGGCCTGGTGACGCTGATCCAGCGCGTGCCCCCGCCGCGCGAAATGGCGGGCGTGGATGGCCTTGGCGATCAGCCGATGATCCGCGTGTCCATTTTCATGAGCGTGTTCGATGTCCATATCAATCGCACACCGATCGGCGGCACGATCAAGTCGGTCGTCTATATTTCGGGCAAATTCCTCAATGCCGATCTCGACAAGGCGAGCGAGGATAATGAGCGCCAGCATATATTGGTCGAACGCCATGATGGCGTCCGCATCGGCTTTACGCAGATTGCGGGCCTCGTGGCGCGCCGGATCGTGCCCTTCGTCAAGCCTGGCGACATGGTCGCGGCGGGACAGCGGATCGGCCTCATTCGCTTCGGCAGCCGGGTCGATGTCTATCTGCCCGCCGGAACCGCGCCGCGTGTGATCCTGGGCCAGCGCACCATCGCCGGGGAAACCATCCTGGGGCAAATGGGTGATCGCCGGGTCGTTGCCGGTATTCAGCAATGAGGCGGCGGCGCGCCGTGCCGCAGGGCATGCGACGGGGGATAACCCTGCGCATGCTCGCCCCCAATGCCGTCACGGCGATGGCCTTGTGCTTCGGTCTGACCGGCGTGCGCTACGGCATATCGGGCGATTGGGAACGGGCCGTGCTGTCGATCATCTTTGCCGGGGTGCTGGACGGACTGGATGGCCGGATCGCGCGGATGCTGCGCGGCGAAAGCCGATTCGGCGCGGAACTGGATTCGCTGTCCGATTCGATCGCATTCGGCGTCGCGCCAGCCTTGATCCTCTATCTCTGGTCGCTGCACGCCATGCCGAAATTCGGTTGGATCTTCGCGCTGGCCCACGCCTTGTCCTGCGCGCTGCGCCTGGCGCGCTTCAACGCCAATATCGATGCGGAACAACAGCCGCATAAATCCGCCGGTTTCATGACCGGCGTGCCCGCGCCGGCCGGGGCGGGGTTATCCTTCGTGCCGCTCTATCTGTGGCTGGTGACGGGCGAAGACCTGTTCCGCGCCTGGTATGTCGTGGCACCCTGGACGGCGTTCGTCGCCTTCCTGATGATCTCCAACATCGCGACCTATAGCTGGTCGGCGCTGCGGTTGCGCAAGCGCATCCGGTTGGAAGTCATTGCCTTTGCCGGACTGCTGGCCGCGTTGCTGGTAACCGACCCCTGGCTGACGCTGTTGCTGCTTTGCGCCGTCTATGTGGCCCTGATCCCGTTCGGCATCATCTCCTATGCCAAGGTCGTGCGGACTCGCGAGGCGGAACGGCCAACGCCTGCTTAATAAATGATCAGGCCGCGAAAACGCCGTTCGGTACTCGGACGGCGGAAACGCGGTCTGCATCGGCGGCGCGGGGACGACGGATACGCACATGGTAAACAGGCGTGTGCGGGATCGGCTCGAACTGGAGCGCGGCGATCATCTTGTCATGATAGAGCAGGAACATCCATGCGATGGTTCCCACGGCCATCAGGAATGCGCCAAGAAACAGGGTCGCTGCAACGAATGTGAACATAACGGTCACTTTCCATCTTGCCATTTGCACGGCTGGCCTCACTATGACGGTTTCAACGGCAGCGAACCGCCTTTGTTCCATTTGTTCACTTTATGTTCCGGTTTGCGGCGCAAGTCAAGCCTTGCACATTATTTTCTGCGGCGTTAAAGGCGCGCCTCATTCCACATGGGAATCATCATATCCGGTGCTGGCAGCGGTCTTTCAGACCATCTGCGGTTCCCGATTCCCAGAGGCATTAACCGGAAGGAGATTATCTTATGGCGGCTCCTGTTGTCACCATGCACCAATTGATCGACGCTGGCGCGCATTTCGGCCACCAGACCCATCGCTGGAATCCGCGCATGAAGCCGTATATTTTCGGCGAGCGCAACGGCATCCACATCCTTGACCTGTCGCAGACCGTGCCCCTGTTCGGCCGCGCGCTCGACTTCGTGTCGGGTACGGTTGCCGCCGGTGGCAAGGTGCTGTTCGTCGGCACCAAGCGCCAGGCGCAGGATCCGATCGCCGAGGCCGCGCGCAAGTCCGGCCAGCATTTCGTCAACCATCGCTGGCTGGGCGGCATGCTCACCAACTGGAAGACGATTTCCGGTTCGATCAAGCGCTTGAAGACCCTTGAGGAAAAGCTGCAGGGTGACACCCACGGCCTGACCAAGAAGGAAGTGCTTCAGATGACGCGCGAGCATGAGAAGCTCGAAATGTCGCTCGGCGGCATTCGCGACATGGGCGGCATTCCCGATGTCATGTTCGTGATCGACGCGAACAAGGAAGAACTGGCGATCAAGGAAGCCAACACGCTCGGCATCCCGGTCGTTGCGATCCTCGATTCGAACGTCTCGCCCGACGGCATCGCCTTCCCGGTTCCCGCGAACGATGACGCCAGCCGCGCCATCCGCCTTTATTGCGACGCCATTGCGGCCGCCGCGACCAAGGGCAACCGTGGTGCGCAGCAGGCTTCGGGCGTCGACCTGGGCGCGATGGACGAACCGATGGCGGAAGAGGTTGTCGCCGAAGCCTAAGAGCGTCGCGCAACTGAAAGAATGACAGGCTAGGGCGCGCTCTTTCAGAGACGCGCCCTGCCGCATATTTGAACCACACTGATTTAGGAGCCGAAACATGGCCGATATTACCGCCGCTTCCGTCAAGGAACTTCGCGACCGTTCGGGCGCGGGCATGATGGATTGCAAGAAGGCGCTCACCGAAGCCAATGGCGACATCGAAGCGGCAACCGACTGGTTGCGCGCCAAGGGTCTGGCCGCTGCGCAGAAGAAGTCGAGCCGCACCGCGGCCGAAGGTCTGGTCGGCGTGGCCGTTGCCGGGACCAAGGGCGTCGCCGTCGAAGTGAACAGCGAAACCGACTTCGTCGCCAAGAACGAACAGTTTCAGGATTTCGTCCGCACCGTCTCGACGATCGCGCTCGAAACCGGCGCTGCCGACGCTGAAGCGCTGTCGGCCGCTGCTTATCCGTCGGGCGGCACCGTCGCTGAAAAGCTGGTCGCCAACATCGCCACCATCGGCGAGAACCAGACCGTGCGCCGCGTCGGCCATGTCGAAGTGAGCCAGGGCGTCGTCGTTCCCTACGTCCATAATGCTGCTGCGCCGGGCCTCGGCAAGATCGGCGTGCTGGTCGCGCTGGAAGGCGATGCGTCGGCTGAGGTCATGGAGCCTTTGGGCAAGCAGATCGCGATGCACATCGCCGCTGCCTTCCCGCTGGCGCTGGCCGCGTCGGACATCGATCCGTCGCTGCTGGAGCGTGAGCGCGCGATCGCTGCTGAAAAGGCCGCCGAATCGGGCAAGCCCGCTGAGATCGTCGCCAAGATGGTCGACGGTGCGGTCGCCAAGTTCGCCAAGGAAAACGCGCTGCTCTCGCAGCTGTTCGTGATGGACAACAAGACCCCGGTCGCCGACGTCGTTGCCAAGGCGGCCAAGGACGCCGGCGCGTCGATCAGCCTCAAGGGCTATGTCCGCTTCCAGCTGGGCGAAGGCATCGAAAAGGAAGTCAGCGACTTCGCGGCGGAAGTCGCGGCGGCTGCCGGCGTCTGACATACGGACGTACAGTCTGAAACAAGGAAAAGAGCGCCCCGCTGGGCGCTCTTTTTTTTGGCGACCGTCGCATCGGGCGATAGGCGCCATTGAGCAATCTTCTCGTCTACTGAATTGCCAACACCGTGCCGTCTTTGCCGCAGACGTGGCTTCGGGGGCGTGCGCGGTCGGATGGCTATCCGCCTGCCTGTCTTCGACTTTGGCGGAGTTTGCATTGTCGATGCACAAGATATTGTCCGGCGCGCTGGCGTCGCTGCTATTATGCATCGCCCCCGTGCTGGCGCAGGGTGGGATGGGTGGCGATATGCAGGGCGGCGGCACTGGTGGCCCTCCCGGCGGCGGTGGCGGCGGCGGCGGACCACCCGGCGATAGGGGCGGGCCGCGCCAACCTACGCCGCCTAAACCGATCAAACGGGCGCAGTTCGACAAGGTCGTGACGGCGATGTTCCGGGAAGCGGACGTCAACCGCGATGGCATGGTCATGATCGCCGAATTGCGTAGCCTGTTCGATGCCCGGCGCGAGACCCTCATTCGCGCGCGCTTCACCAGGATCGACAGCAATCATAATGGTGCGGTGAGTTATGAAGAATTCGTCGCCTGGCAGCGGCAAATGGGTTCGGTGGCCTCGTCGGAAGTGGCCGGGACCGGTGACCGGGACGGTCCGATCGCCGAAGTCCTCCTTCCCGATGTCGGCGATGACCCTGGCAGCATGAGCCTCGCCGCGCTTATCGAGCCGCTCAGCGTCGGCCTGATCACCAACGCCAACAGCAATTATGACGCGGGCCTCTCGCTCGAAGAATTGCTGGCCTATCAAGGCAAACGCTTCGATGCGGCCGATGCCAATCATGATGGCTGGCTGACCATGGATGAGTTGCGGCCCCCGTCGCGGGGCGGGAAGGCTCCACGGGGCAGTGGCGGACCGCCCTGCCTGCCCGATCGTCCCTGCTGACGGTCCCACGGGATGACGGTAATTGCGGGACCGCAAAGGCCATCCCATAGCGCTGCGTAATATTTGACGACAAACGCCCCTTGGCATTGGGCGCTGGGCTGACTAATGATCGCTGGCCTTCCCGCTAGCAACATGGACTTCCCACCGCCTATGACCCGGCCTGCCTACAAGCGCATCCTGTTGAAGTTGTCCGGTGAAGTCCTGATGGGGCAGGGCCAGTTCGGCATCGAGCCGGAAACCGTCAATCGTGTCGCAGGCGAGATTGCGGCGGCGCGTGATGCGGGATTCGAGCTGTGCGTCGTCGTGGGCGGCGGCAATATCTTCCGCGGCCTTGCTGGCGCGGCCAAGGGGTTTGACCGGACCAGCGCCGATTATATGGGCATGCTGGCGACGGTCATGAACGCGCTGGCGGTGCAGAATGCGCTGGAAAAGCTCGGCTACGACACCCGCGTCCAGTCGGCGATCCCGATGGCGTCGGTGTGTGAACCCTATATCCGGCGCAAGGCGGTGCGGCATATGGAAAAGGGCCGGATTGTCATCTTCGCGGCGGGCACCGGCAACCCCTTCTTCACGACCGACACGACCGCCGCCCTGCGGGCCGCCGAAATGAATTGCGACGCGATCTTCAAGGGCACCAGCGTCGATGGCGTTTATAATGCCGACCCCAAGAAGGTGGCCGACGCGACCCGCTATGACGAGATCAGCTTCGACCAGGTTTTGACCGATAACCTAAAGGTTATGGACGCAAGCGCCATTGCCCTTTGCCGCGAAAATAATATTCCCATCGTCGTGTTCAACATCCGCGAAACCGGCAACCTGGCGACAGTGTTGGCGGGGCAGGGCGTCGCGACGATCGTGCATAATCAGGAGCGCTGACATCATGGCCCAATATGACAAATCCGATCTGGAACGCCGCATGGCCGGTGCCGTCGAATCGCTGCGCGGCGATCTGTCCGGCCTGCGTACCGGCCGCGCCAATGTGATGCTGCTCGATCCGGTGACCGTCACCGTCTATGGCGCATCCATGCCGTTGAACCAGGTCGCGACCGTGTCCGCCCCCGAACCGCGCATGTTGTCGGTCCAGGTGTGGGACAAGACCAATGTCGGTCCGGTCGACAAGGCGATCCGCTCGGCGGGCCTTGGCCTCAACCCCATCACTGATGGTCAGACGCTGCGCCTGCCGATCCCCGACCTGACCGAAGACCGGCGCAAGGAACTGGCCAAGCTCGCCAGCAAATATGCCGAGGGTGCACGCATCGCTGTACGCAACGTCCGCCGCGACGGCATGGACAGCCTGAAAGCCGATGAAAAGAAAGGCGAAATCAGCGAGGATGAGCGCAAGCGCTTGGAAACCGAAGTCCAGAAGCTGACCGACAGCATCATCGCCGACATTGACGCCGCTGCGACGTCGAAGGAAAAGGAAATCCTCGGCCAGTAAGCCGGGGCTTTCCTTTCGTGGCCATTGCCCGCATCCTGATCTGATGGCCACGCAAGCCAAACCCGACCTGACCAGCACCGCGCCTGCCCATGGCGCGCGCCATGTCGCCATCATCATGGATGGCAATGGCCGCTGGGCCAAGAAGCGCCTGCTGCCGCGCATCGCCGGCCATCGTGCCGGGGTGGAAGCGGTGCGCCGGGTCGCGCGGGCGGCCCGCGACATGGGGTTGGAATGCCTCACGCTCTACGCTTTCTCGTCCGAGAACTGGAAGCGCCCACCCAGTGAAGTGGCCGACCTGATGGGTCTGCTGCGCCACTTCATCCAGGCGGATCTGGACGAATTTCACGCCAATGGTGTGCGCCTGCGGGTGATCGGCAATTATCGCGTTCTCGACCCGTCGCTGGTCGACCTGATCGAGGCCGCCGTGGCCCGTACTGCCGCCAATAGCGGCCCCGTGATCGCCATCGCGCTCAACTATGGCGCGCAGGACGAAATGGTGCGCGCGGCCCAGCACCTCGCCCGGCGCGTCGCGCGCGGCGAGATACGCGCGGACGAGATTGGCGTGGAGACGATCGGCGCGGCGCTCGACACCGCCGATTTGCCACCGCTTGACCTGTTGATCCGCACATCGGGCGAACAACGGCTCAGCAACTTCATGTTGTGGCAGGCCGCCTATGCCGAACTCTATTTCACCGACATGCTCTGGCCCGATTTCGACGCGGCGGAACTGGCACGCGCGCTCGATGCCTTCCGTCTGAGGGACCGCCGTTTCGGCGGGTTGTAGGCGATGGCCAGCGAATTGAAGACCCGCGCCATCGTCAGTGTCGCTTTGATCGCGATGGCGGTCGGTGCCCTGCTGTCGGGCGGTCTGCTCTTCTGGCTGCTGCTCGCGGTCGCAGGCGTGCTGATGCAGGGCGAATGGGCGGACCTGAACGGCGCCAGCGCCGAACAGCGAAAGCTGTCGATGTTCGCTGTGTCGGTGCCGCTGGCGATCCTGTGCCCGCTGGCGGCTGGCGTGGATGGGTTTGCGGTCGGCCTGATGATCGCGGCCTTCCTGTTCGTGATGGCCGCGACGCGGGGCTACAGGCTGGCCTGCGGGATCTTCTATGTCTGTGTGCCGGTGATGGCCTTGCTGTTCCTGCGCGGGCAGGAACCCAATCTTTACGGACTTCTGCTCGCCTTCTGGGCGCTGGCGCTGGTTTGGGCGACCGACATTGGCGCCTATTTCGCGGGCCGCTCGATCGGTGGTCCCAAACTCGCGCCGCGCATCAGCCCGTCCAAGACCTGGGCCGGATTGGCCGGGGGTGTCCTTGCCGCCTTGATCACCGGCTTTCTGCTGCATCGCTTCGCTGGCCTGCCGATCCAGTTGGCGGCGGCGAGCGGCTTGCTGGCGGTGGCGGCGCAATTGGGCGATCTGTTCGAAAGCGCGATGAAGCGGCGCGCAGGCGTCAAGGATAGCGGGATGCTGCTGCCCGGCCATGGCGGGGTGATGGACCGGCTGGATGGCGTAGTGGCCGCCGCGCCACTCGCTGCCTTGCTCTATCTGATGGTGGGACAGGCGTGATGCGGACGGTGTCGATCTTTGGCGCGACCGGCTCGGTGGGTATGTCCACGCTCGACCTCATCCAGCGCGAGCCGCATGCCTATCAGGTCGTCGCGCTGACCGCGAACAGCGATGTCGAGGGGCTGGCGCAAGCGGCCAAGGCAACCGGCGCGCAGATTGCTGTGATCGGCGACCCGGCGCGCTATGACGCGCTCAAGGCTGCGCTGGCGGGGTCGAACGTTGAGGCGGCTGCAGGCGAAGAGGCGCTGGTCGATGTCGCCGGGTCCGGGGCCGATTGGACCATGGCGTCGATCGTGGGCTGCGCCGGGCTACGGCCCACCATGGCCGCGCTCAAGGCGGGCGGCACCGTGGCGCTGGCCAACAAGGAATCGCTGGTGTCGGCGGGCGGGCTGATGATGGAGGCGGCGCGCGCCTCCGGCGCGACCCTGTTGCCGGTGGACAGCGAACATAATGCGATATTCCAGTGTCTTGCGGGTGGCACTCTGAACGATGTCGCAAGGATCATCCTGACCGCGAGCGGCGGCCCGTTCCGCACCCGCAGCCGCGCCGAGATGGCGGACATCACGCCGCAGCAGGCGGTCGCGCACCCCAACTGGTCGATGGGCGCGAAGATCAGCGTCGATAGCGCGACGATGATGAACAAGGGGCTGGAATTTATCGAGGCGGCCTATCTCTTCCCGGTCGGCCTCGATCGGATCGAGATATTGGTCCATCCCCAATCGGTCATTCATTCGATGGTCGAATATCGCGACCGGTCGATCTTGGCGCAATTGGGCTCGCCCGACATGCGGATTCCGATCGCCCACGCCTTGGCCTGGCCCCGGCGGATCGCTACGCCGTGCCAACCGCTCGATCTGGCGCGGATCGGTCGGCTCGATTTCGAGGCGCCAGACCCCGATCGCTTCCCTGCGCTGCGCTTGGCGCGGCAGGCGGCCGAGGCGGGCGGGGCCGTTCCGGCAATCCTGAACGCTGCCAACGAAGTCGCGGTGGCCGCTTTTCTCGCCGGGCGCGTCCGCTTCCTTGATATCGCCATGATTGTGGAGGAAGTGTTGACCCGCTATAGCGCGCCTGCGCCTCATGCCATTGCGGATGTGCTGGCGGCGGATGCTGCGGCGCGCGTCATGGCGGGCCAAGTGATGGAAAGATTGACGGCTTGTTAGAAAATCCCGGTTTCCTGCTGACCGTTCTCGCTTTCGTCGCGGTCATAGGGCCGCTCGTTTTCGTGCATGAGTTCGGCCATTATATCGTCGGGCGCTGGTGCGGCGTGAAGGCGGAGGCCTTCTCCATCGGCTTTGGCCCCGAACTGCTGGCCTGGGTGGACAAGCGCGGCACGCGCTGGCGGCTCGCGGCGCTCCCCTTGGGTGGCTATGTCCGCTTCAAGGGCGACATGAACGCGGCCAGTCAGGCCGATCCCGCCTGGCTGCAAATGTCGGCGCAGGATCGGGCCGAGAGCTTTCCCGCCAAGCCGGTATGGCAGCGCGCAGCGATCGTCGCGGCGGGGCCTGCGGTCAATTTCCTGTTCGCGATCCTGCTGCTCGGCGGCCTTGCCTATTGGAAGGGCGATCCGGTCAGCCCGCCTGTCGTGCAGCAGGTCGCGCCCGCATCGGCTGCGGAAAAGGCAGGCTTGCGCCCCGGCGACCGCATCGTGTCGATCATGGGGCGTCAGATCGACAGCTTCACCGACATCGCGCCGATCGTGTCGCTGCGTCCGGGTGAAGTCCTGCCCTATGTCATCGAACGCGATGGTCAGCGCACCGCCATGACGATTGCAGCGGGCGAGCGGATCGAAAAGGACCGGTTCGGCAATATCTTCCGCCTCGGCCAATTGGGCGTGATGTCCGACAAGGTCGAATTCCGCGACATCGCGCTGTGGGAGATCCCGGTGGTCGGTACATTGCGGACGGGCCAGATGTTCGTGTCCGCCATGGACGGCCTCGGCCAGATCATCACCGGACGCCGATCGGTCAAGGAATTGGGCGGACCGCTCAAGATCGCCGATGTCTCCGGCCAGGCCGCGATGATGGGGCTGTTCGGCTTCCTCACCTTCATGGCGCTCATCTCGATTAACTTGGGGTTCATCAACTTATTGCCAATCCCGATGCTGGATGGCGGGCATCTGCTGTTTTACGGGATTGAGGCGCTGCAGCGTCGGCCGGTCAGCCCGCAGGTGCAGGAATGGGCCTATCGATCGGGCTTGGCGCTGCTGATGACGGTAATGGTGCTGGTGACTTTCAACGATTTGTCGTCTTTCGGGCTGTGGAAGAGCCTGTCCGGCTTGATCGGTTGACGCACATCGGGCAGGGAAGCCCGGTTTGGCGACGTCTGTTGCGGCGGAAACAAAATTTTTCGAGTTTTTGAGGTGATGCGGGTGACAGCGATGAACAGCAGCAAGAGGCAGCGCCCGGTCGTGGTCGCCCTGTTGGCGACGACGATGATCGCAGGTCTGTCTGCGCTCCCGGCCATGGCACAGGATGCTGCCGCGCCCGCGCCCGTGGTTGCGCCCGCGTCGCTGCCCGCAGCACAGGGCACGATCAGCAGCATCACCGTCACCGGCACGCAGCGGCTCGAATCCGGCACCGTCCTGTCCTACACCAAGCTGCGCATCGGCCAGCCCTACAGCCAGGAAAGCCTCGATCAGGGCTTGCGCGACCTGTATGAGACGGAATTGTTCGCCGACGTCCAGATCCGCAACGACAATGGTGCCCTGACCGTCGAGGTGAAGGAAAATCCGGTCATCAACCGCATCGTGCTGGAAGGCAATAAGCGGCTGAAAGAAGACAAGATCCGGCCAGAAATCAAGCTCGCCCCGCGCCAGATCTATACCCGGTCCAAGGTGCGCGCCGACGTCGCCCGCATCGTCGAACTCTATCGCCGTCAGGGCCGTTTTGCCGCGACGATCGAGCCGAAACTGGTGCAGTTGGACCAGAACCGCGTCGATATCGTCTATGAGATCAGCGAAGGGCCTAAGTCCAAGGTCCGCCAGATCAACATCATCGGCAATGAGAAGTTCAAGGACGGCGCGCTGCGCAGCCAGATGGTGACCAAACAGTCGCGCTGGTTCCGGCTCTTCTCGTCAGGCACCAGCTATGATCCCGATCGCTTGGCCTATGACCAGCAGAAACTGCGCCAATATTATCTGACCGAAGGCTATGCCGACTTCCGCGTGATTTCGGCGGTCGCCGAACTGACGCCGGACAAGCAGGACTTCATCATCACCTATGTGGTGGAAGAGGGCGAGCGCTACAAGTTCGGCGACGTGAAGGTCGAATCGGACATTCGCGACCTGTCGGGCGATGGCCTGACCAAGCGGCTGCCGATGAAGAAGGGCGATTGGTATAACGCCAAGCAGGTCGAGGATACGGTCGATACGCTGAGCGAGACCGCCGGCCTGTTCGGCTATGCCTTTGCCGAAGTGTCGCCGGACTTCAACCGCGACAAGGATACGCTGACGATGGGGATTAATTTCCGCATCGCCAACGCACCGCGCGTTTATGTCGAGCGCGTCGACATCAACGGCAATACGCTGACGCAGGACAAGGTCGTCCGTCGCGAATTCCGTCTGGCCGAAGGGGATGCGTTCAACAGCTTCCTGGTCAAGCGGTCGAAGGACCGGATCAATTCGCTCGGCTATTTTCAGGAAAAGCTCGACATCGAGCAGAAGCCGGGCTCCGCGCCCGACCGCATCGTCCTCGAAACCAACGTGCAGGAAAAATCGACCGGCGAATTGTCGCTCTCGGCGGGCTTCTCGTCGCTGGAACGCTTCATCGTGTCGGCCTCGATCACGCAGCGCAACTTCCGCGGCAAGGGCCAGGAACTGCGCACCTCGGTCAACTATTCGGCCTATTCCAAGTCGATCGAACTGGGTTTCACCGAGCCCTATTTCATGGACAAGAATATCGCGCTGGGCGGCGACATCTATCGCCGTGACCTCAACAGCTTCCGCTATCTGACCAGCAACACGCGCGACACGACCTATGAGAATACGTCGACGGGTATCCAGTTGCGTGCGGGTGTGCCGATCACCGAATATATGTCGCTGGCGCTGCGCTATCAGCTCAATTTCGATGATACGACGCTGGACGAAGATACTTATTATTCGGACACGGACGGCGACGGCACGCGCGAGTGCGATCCCCTCATCGCGGGTCGTTATCTGTGCGATGCGATCGGCAAGCGCACCACGTCGTCGCTTGGCTACTCGCTGATCTACGACACGCGCGACAACCGCATCCGCCCGACGCGCGGCCATAACGTTGTGTTGAGCCAGGATTTTGCCGGGCTTGGCGGTAACGTCAAATATATCAAGACCCGGATCAACGGCTCCAAATTCTTCCCGCTGGGCAGTGGCTTCATCTTCTCGGTCTCGGCCGAAGGCGGCTATATCCACAGCCTGGAAGGCGAACGCCGCGATGCAACCGGCGAACTGGTCGAAAAGGTCCGCCTGGTCGATCGCTTCTTCCTGGGTGAACCGCAGTTCCGTGGCTTCGACATTCGCGGTGTCGGCCCGCGCGTAAAGCGCTTCTATCTGCAACCGCAGACCAACGACGACGGTTCGACCAGCTATGTTCGCGACAATAGCAACAATAACGTGTCCGATGACGCGCTGGGCGGCAAGATCTACTATCTCGCTCGCGCCGAAGTCGAAATTCCGCTTGGCTCCGGCGCACGCGAAATGGGCCTTCGTCCGTCGATCTTCATGGATGTCGGTGCCGTCGCTGGGTTGAAGAACCCGACCCTTGTGAATGGCGATGGCACATTTGCGGGCTATTGCACCGTGGCGCCTGCACCGGGCAATACCGGTTCGACGACACAGGTCAGGGCGCCCTCCATCGGCAACTGCGATGCGGCGCCGACCGGGTTCGTGGCCAGTTATGCTGGTGGTGCCTTCGAAGAAGTCTATCTCGGCGATACGCTCAAGCCGCGTCTGTCGGTTGGCTTTGGCGTCAACTGGAACTCGCCCTTCGGCCCGTTCCGCATCGACATTGCCAGGGCGCTGCTCAAGGAACCTGGCGACGATAACAAGCTCATTACCTTCAACGTAGGGACTCAATTCTGATGAAGACCATGTTCAAAGCCGCGGCGCTCGCTCTTGCGCCCATGACCGCCATCGCCCTGACCGCCATGCCGGCTGTTGCCCAGACCAAGTCGGGCCTGGCCGTCGTCGATCTGGAAGAAGCTGTTGCCAAGAGCACGGCCTACACGACCGCGATCAGCCAGATGCAGACCACCTATAAGCCGCAGATCGACGCGCTCAACACGCGCCGCACTGCGATCGAAGCGGACCTCAAGACCAAGGGCGATGCGCTCCAGGCCGCATTGACGGCAGCGGGCAACAAGCCGACCCCGGCGATCGAAACCCAGTATCAGCAATATCAGCAGACGCAGCAGACCGCGCAGGCCGAACTGCAGCGCATGGGTCAGCCGATCGCCATCGCACGAGCCTATGTCGAGGAACAGCTCGTCGCCAAGCTGAACGATGCGCTGAAGGCGGCAACCGCCAAGACCAAGTCCGAAATCGTGGTCAAGAAGGCCGCGACCGAGAGCTTCGGCGCGGGCGCTGACATTACCCCCGCTGTCATCACCGAACTCAACGCACTGGTCCCCAGCGTATCGATCACCCCGCCTGCCGGTTGGCAGCCCGGTGGTCGCCAGGCAGCGCCCGCCGCTGCCCCGGCGCAGGCTCCCAAGTCGCGCTGATAAGAATGACGGGAGAGGTTGAAACGACCGCGCTTGGCCCGATGGATGTCCGTCGGATCATGGCTGCGTTGCCGCATCGCTATCCGATGCTGCTGATTGATCGCGTGGTGTCGCTGGTGCCCAACCAGTCGATCCACGCGATCAAGGCAGTTTCGGTGAACGAACCCTTTTTCCAGGGGCATTTCCCGACCCGGCCGATCATGCCCGGCGTCCTGATCGTCGAAGCGATGGCGCAGGCGGCAGGCGTATTGGCGGTGGAATCGATGCAGCTCGCTGACACCGGCAAGCTCGTCTATTTCATGAGCATCGACGGCGCGAAATTCCGTTCGCCGGTGGAGCCGGGCTGCTTGCTCGACCTGCATGTCGAAGTGACCCAGAATCGCGGCGCGATCTGCAAGTTCAGCGGCAAGGCGATGATCGGCGACAAGCTGGCCGCCGAAGCGCAGTTCGTCGCGATGATCGCCGATCCGCCCAAGGATTGAGCCAACCCTCCGTCATCCCAGCGTCCGCTGGCATGACGACTGGGGGTTATCCCTTGCCAAGGCGCGCCGAACCCGCTAACGGCGCGCCTTCGCTATTTACAGCATCCACAGCCGGTCGGAACCGGCACATACGGAGCGTTACGCCATGAAGGCCAATACCCACCCCGACTACCACATGATCACCGTGCAGATGACCGACGGCACGACCTTCCAGACCCGCTCGACCTGGGGCAAGGAAGGCGACACGCTGGCGCTCGACATCGACCCCAAGTCGCACCCGGCCTGGACCGGCGGCAACCGTCAGATGGACACGGGTGGCCAGGTGGCACGCTTCAACAAGCGTTTCGGTGGTCTGACGCTGAAGAAGTAATCGGCCTTCGATGGTTGAATGAAAAGGGCGCCCACTGGGCGCCCTTTTTAGTTCTGGAAGAGAGGTTCCGTTCGTTTCGAGCGAAGTCGAGAAACGCCCGCACAGTGCTTGCCACTTCTCGACTTCGCTCAAAGCGAACGGAGATGACTTCCGATAATATATGTCGTTGCGGGCGCGAGGGCGTTAGCCCGCCCGATCCGCATCGAGAAACGCGGCCACATCGTCCAGCACGACATCCTTCGACAGAAATGTCTGGCCGATGCCGCGCGCTAGTAGGAAGGGCAGGGTGCCCGCCGCCATCTTCTTGTCGTGCAGCATATGGCCCACCAATGATGCGCCATCGGCGGTGACATGCGCAGAGGCCAGGTCATGGGGCAGGCCGACCGACCGCAGATGCGCGGTCACCCGGTCGGCATCCGCCTGCGGGCACAGGCCAAGCCGCGCCGAGTAGCGGAACGCCAGCGCCATGCCCGCCGCAACGCCTTCGCCATGGAGCAATGTGTCGGAAAAGCCGGTATCCGCCTCCAACGCATGGCCGAATGTGTGGCCAAGGTTGAGCAGCGCGCGGCGACCCGATGTCTCGCGCTCGTCATCGGCGACGATCGCCGCCTTGGCGCGGACGCTGCGTTCGATCGCATAGGTCCGCGCGTCGGGATCGCCCGCCAGCAGGTCGCCGGCATGCGCCTCGCACCAGGCGAAGAACGCAGGATCGTCGATCAGGCCATATTTGACGACTTCGGCATAGCCCGCGCGGGTTTCGCGCGGCGGCAGGCTGTCGAGCGTCGATGGGTCGATCAGCACCAAAGCGGGCTGGTAGAAGCTGCCGACCAGATTCTTGCCCGCCTGCGTGTTGATCGCAGTCTTGCCGCCCACCGATGAATCCACCTGCGCCAGCAAAGTGGTCGGCACCTGGATAAAATGGCAGCCGCGCTTGAGGATCGACGCGGCAAAGCCGACCAGATCGCCGATCACGCCGCCGCCCAGCGCCACGACATGGTCGCCGCGCTCGATCTCCAGCGCTAGCAGCGCGTCGAGCAATTGCTCCAGATGCCGCCAGCTTTTGGTCTGTTCGCCCGGCGGCAGGATGATCGGTTCGGCCATGATGCCGACCGCGCGCAGGCTGGCGTCCAGCCGGGGCAGTTGCGCGGCCGCGACATGCGCGTCGGTGACGACCACCAGCCGCCCGTTGCGGGCATAGGGGCTGAGGAACGCGCCCGCGCGATCGAGCGCGCCCTGTTCGATCGGGATGTCGTAACTGCGCGCACCCAGCGCGACCTGCACTATTGCCATGCCGTCAATTGCTCCATGATGCGTTCGACCGTCACTTCATGCGGTGCGGCGACGCTTTTGACGTGGATGGGGGCGAGCGCATAGATGGGATTGCGCACCGCCGTCAGTTCGGTCAGCACCGTGCGCGGATCGCGATCCTTGAGCAACGGCCGCCCCTCACGCCGCGAAACCCGGTCCACCAGCACGTCGATGTCGGCATCCAGCCAGATCGCCGTCGCCTGTTCCAGGATCAGGGCACGGGTGTCCTCCTGCATGAACGCACCGCCGCCGGTTGCGATCACCTTGGGCGCGCCATCCATCAGCCGGGCGATCACCCGTCGTTCGCCATCGCGGAAATAGGCTTCGTCATAGCGGGCGAAAATCTCGCTCACGCTCATGCCCGCCGCCTTTTCGATTTCCTCATCGGCATCGACGAACGCCAGCCCCAACCGGGCCGCGAGCCGCCGCCCGACCGTCGATTTGCCCACGCCCATCATCCCCACCAGGACGATGGGACCGCGCCGGTCGACGGATGGGGGGAATTTGCTGTTTCGCTGCATGCCGAGCGGGGCTATACAGCCCCCCGTCACAGAGGCAAATCGCATCTTTTGCTCGTCGCCCGGCTCAGCCGCAGAAGGACACATGAAGAAAAATCGCAATTTCAGCAGTTTCGAAGGCAGCAGCCGCCGCCGTGGCGCCAACTTGCCGATCCTGCCCATCGCCCTTGTCCTGCTGGTCATTCTTCTGCTCGCCTTCTTCTGGTCGCGCGGCGGCGAACAGCCGCAGGCGCAGGTCGAAAAGGCCATCCCCGCTGAGAAGCTGGGCCAGTAAGGCATATGCGGGTCAAGGGGGGCACGTCTAAAAGGAGCAGAGCGAAATGGGCGCTGGGCAGCTTTGCCCTGGCCCTCGCTTTGCCTGTGGTCGCGCAACAGGCACCCGAATCGCTCTTGCCGCCCGGCTTTGGCGACGCGCCCGAAGCGCCGCCGCCTGCACCAACGCCCGCGCGCCCGGCACCTGGCTCGCCTGCAGCGCCCGCCTTGCCGACCCTCAACCCGGCAACGCCGCCCGATCTGTCGTTGCTGGCCGAAGCGGAAAACGCAGCGGCCGAAGAAGAACTGACGCCCGAAGAACTGGCGGCGGAAAAGGCGAAATATGATCTGCCGGATAGCGCGCGCCGTTCGCTCGCCCGTATCGGCGCACTGACGCCGCAGACGCGCGGTCTGGAGCCGGATGCGTTTGGCAACCAGTCGGGCAAATATCTCGCCGCGCTGATGAAGGAGACGCATGCGCCGATCCTGTCGCGCTGGGCGTCGATCCTGCTGCGGCGCACGCTTTTGTCGGCGACGGATACGCCGGCCGACATTGACGGCGCGGACTGGGCGGCCGAGCGCGCCTGGCTGCTGCTGCGCATGGGGGAGGCGGACAGCGCCCGGACCATGGTGCAAAGCGTCGATCCCGATCGCTACACCCCGCGCCTCTACGCCGTTGCCATGCAGGCCTATCTTGGCAGCGCCGATCCGGCCGGGCTTTGCCCCCTGTCAGAAGGCGCGCTGCGGGTCAGCAAGGAACCGGGCTGGGACATGACGCGCGCCATCTGCGCTGCCCTGTCGGGGGATCAGGGCACCGCCAGCGGCGCGCTCAACCAGGCGCAGCGACGCGGCGTGGTGCGCGGTATCGATTATCGGCTGGCGGAGAAAGTCGTCGGCACGGGCTTCAATGCCCGCCGATCGGTGAAGATCGAATGGGACACGGTCAGTCAATTGACTGCCTGGCGCTTTGGCCTCGCGACGGCGCTCAATGTCGAAATCCCCGATGCGCTGTTTGGCACGGTGGGTCCGCATGTCCGCGCCTGGGAAGCGCGCGCGCCTGCCCTGAGCGCGGTGCGGCGGCGACCTGGCGTCGAAGTCGCGGCGCGCCTTGGCGTGTTTTCCAGCGCGGCGCTGGTCGGCTTCTATGGCCAGATGAGCACCGAAGGCGACACGCCTGCCGACATGGCGGACCGGATCGACGCGCTGCGCACCGCCCATGCCGGGGCGACGGTGGGCTATCGTATCGGCGCGATGCAGCGCTTGTGGCGTGACAATGGCAATCCCGACTATGTCGGCCTGATCACGACCGCACGGGCGGCAGCGGCGCTACCAGTGGCGCAGGCCGATGCCCGCGATGCGGCCAATCTGGTCGCGTCGATGCTGACAGCAGGCTATGACCGCAATGCCGCGCGTTGGGCGCGGGCGCTGGGCCAAATCGACGGCGATGGCGCGGCCCAATTTTGGGGCCTGCTTGCGGTTGGCGCACCCAGCTCCGTAGTCGATATCAATGACAGCCGCATTTCGACCTATATCGGTGAGGTAGGACAAGAAAAGGGCCGGATGCTGATCGCGGCGCTGGCAGGCCTTGCGCGACTATCGGCCGACGATGCCGCGTCACTGGCGCAGGATAATGGCGTGACGCTTGCCGCCAACAGCCGCTGGGCGCGCGCGATCGGCGCAGCGGCGCAGCGTGGCGAGAAGGGGACCGTCGCCTTGCTCGCAGCCGTCGGCATGCAGGGGCGCGACTGGCGCCGCCTGCCACCAGCGCATCTCTATCATGTCGTCGCCGCGCTTCATCGTGTCGGGCTGGACCCCGAAGCGCGGATGATCGCGGCGGAGGCGATCAGCCGGACCTGACCATGGCGGATGATGACGCCCTGATCGACCGCTTTCTCGAAATGATGGCGGCGGAACGTGGCGCGTCGCGCAACACGCTACTGGCCTATCGCGCGGACCTGAACGGGGCGGCGACCATCGTCGGCGGCCTGGTGGCGGCGAGCAAGGAGCGGCTGGGCGATCTCGCCGGGGCATGGGCGGCACTCGCCGCCTCGTCGGTCGCACGCAAATCCTCGGCCCTGCGCGCTTTCTACGCCTTTCTCGAAGAGGAAGGGCTGCGCCTCGATAATCCCACCGCCGCGCTTCCCCGTCCAGTGACGCGGCGATCCCTGCCCAAGATCTTGTCCACCGCCGAGGTCGATTCGCTCTTCGCCTTGATCGACGAGCGGTTGGCGGTGGCCCATCCTGTGCCGCACGACCGGCGGCTGTCGGCCCTGATCGAACTGCTCTACGGGTCGGGCCTGCGCGCGACCGAACTGGTGTCGCTGCCGCGCCGCGCGCTGGCCTCGGATCGGCCCTTCCTGATCCTCAAGGGTAAGGGCGGACGGGAGCGGCTGGTGCCGATCTCCGATCGTGCCCGCGCCGCCGTCGCAACCTGGCTGACCCATGTGCCGCTCGACAGTCCCTGGCTCTTCCCGTCGGGGAAATCCTATCTCAGCCGCATCCGCCTCTATCAACTGGTCAAGGCGCTGGCCGCCGCGGCGGGCATCGCGCCGGAACGGGTCAGCCCCCATGTGCTGCGCCACGCCTTCGCCACCCATTTGCTGGAGGGCGGCGCGGATCTGCGCGCGTTGCAATCGATGCTGGGCCATGCCGATATTGGCACCACGCAAATCTACACCCATGTCGACAGCCGTCGCCTGATCGAATTGGTCAATAGCCGCCATCCGCTGGCGACGATGGTGCAACGCTGCGTTGACGACGGCGCGTCGCCGCCCTAACGCCAGTGCCATGGTTAGCTTTCTGGAATTTGAAAAGCCCATCGCCGAACTGGAGGCGCGCATCGTCGAATTGCGCGCCACGGCGAGCGCGGGCGACATTAACATTGACGGCGAAATCGCGACGCTGGAGCAGCGCGCGGCCAAGATGCTGGGCGACACCTATGCCAAGCTGACGCCGTGGCAGAAGACGCAGGTCGCCCGCCACGCCGAACGGCCGCATTTCAAGGATTATGTCGCCGGTCTGTTCGACAATTTCATGCCGCTGGCGGGGGACCGCGCTTTCTCTGACGATCAGGCGATCGTCGGCGGCTTTGCAACGCTTGGCGATCGGCGACTGATGGTCATCGGCCATGAAAAGGGCGACGATACCGCCAGCCGGGTGCGGCATAATTTCGGCATGGCCAAGCCCGAAGGCTATCGCAAGGCGATCCGCCTGATGGAACTGGCCGATCGCTTCGGCCTGCCCGTCGTCACGCTGGTCGATACGTCCGGTGCCTTTCCGGGCGTGCAGGCCGAAGAGCGCGGCCAGGCTGAAGCGATCGCACGCTCGACTGAAGCTTGCCTCAAGCTCGGCGTGCCGATGGTCGCCGCCGTGGTTGGCGAAGGCGGATCGGGCGGTGCGATTGCGCTGGCGGCTGCCAATCGCGTGCTGATGTTCGAACATGCAGTCTACTCGGTGATTTCGCCCGAAGGCTGCGCCTCGATCCTGTGGCGCACAGCGGCCAAGGCCAGCGAAGCGGCGACGGCGATGCAGGTCACCGCCCAGCATCTCAAGGCGCTGGGCGTCATCGACCGGATCGTGCCGGAACCGATGGGCGGCGCGCATCGCGACCCGGTTCAGGCGATCGCCAATCTGGGCACCGAGATCGAAGCGGAACTGGATGCGTTGTCGAACATGGATGCCGGCGCGCTGCGCACTGACCGGGCCGATAAATTTCTGGCCATAGGCGCCTGAACTACCGTCTTTTTTGGAACAGCTGACCCCTTTTTCTCGTTACGTGTCGGTAATGGGAATGGGATGGGATAAAGTGATGAACCGGAAGATGATGTTTGGCTGTTCGGCGGCCGCCCTGGTCGTGGCCGCCAGCGCCCCTACCGTGATCGGGCAGCAGCGGGCGATCCGCACGGTGAGTTCGATCAGCGCGCAGGACAAGAGCAGCGGGGCCAAGCAGCACCCGGAATTGCTCAAGGAATTTGGCGGCGGCTATAGCGGTCCCCAGGCGAAATATGTCGAAAGCGTCGGGCGGCGGATCGCGGTCCAGTCCGGCCTGTCCAACGCCCAAAGCGACTTCACCGTCACCCTGCTCAACTCGCCGGTCAACAACGCCTTCGCCATTCCGGGTGGCTATGTCTATGTCACGCGCCAGCTGATGGCGCTGATGAATGATGAGGCGGAACTGGCCGGCGTGCTGGGGCATGAGGTCGGCCATGTCGCCGCCCAACATGGCCAGCGGCGGCAAAAGACCGCGCAGCGCAACGCGATCGGGGGCGCGCTGCTCGGCGCTTTGGCGGGCGCCTTCCTGGGTGATTCGGGCTTCGGCAACCTCATTCAGAAGGGCATCGGCACCGGCAGCCAATTGTTGACGCTAAAATTCTCGCGCAGCCAGGAATATGAGGCGGATGATCTGGGCATCCGCTACCTGGCATCGGGCGGCTATGATCCGCGCGCTTTGTCCGGCATGCTGGCTTCACTGGCGGCACAGAGCAATCTGGACGCGCGTCTGGCGGGCAGTGCCCGATCGACCCCGGAATGGGCCAGTACCCACCCTGATCCCGCTTCGCGCGTCAATCGCGCGGCACGCGGCGCGGGCGGTAGTGGTTCAAAGGCCACTGTGCGCAATCGCGATGCCTTTCTCGCCGCGCTCGATGGCATCCTGTACGGCGATGATCCCAAGCAGGGCATTATCGAAGGCAGTCGTTTCCGCCACCCCGACCTGCGCCTCAGCTTCGCCGCCCCCTCCGGTTTCGGCATGGAAAATGGGTCTGATGCGGTGTCGATCATGGGCTCCGGCGGGCAGGCCCAATTCAGCGCTGCCCCTTATTCGGGCAATCTGGCCAGCTACATAGACGGTGTCTTTGCGCAGATGGGCGGCGGGCAGGGGAGTGTCCCCACCGGCACCGTCAGTCGCACCACCGTCAACGGCCTGCCCGCGGCATGGCGGACCGTGCGCGCCACCAGCCAGTCAAGCCAAGTTGATGCCACGGTATTCGCCTATGACTTCGGGGGCGGGAAGGCCTATCATTTCCTGCTGCTGACGCCCGCGGGCCAGGGGATCGCGCCATTCACCGCGATGGTCCAGTCGATGCAGCGGCTATCCGCGCAGGATGCAGCGACGATCAAGCCGCGTCG
Organism: Sphingobium sp. KKT206; assembly: GCF_055640555.1. Lineage (NCBI taxonomy): Bacteria > Pseudomonadati > Pseudomonadota > Alphaproteobacteria > Sphingomonadales > Sphingobiaceae > Sphingobium > Sphingobium sp. KKT206. The sequence continues at coordinate 1,676,837 of NZ_CM145764.1, read as the reverse complement.
CATCGATGTCGTGACTGTAAAATCCGGCGACACCGTCCAGTCGCTGAGCCAGCGGATGGCCTATCCCGACTATAAGCTGGAACGGTTTTTGACGATCAACGCGCTGAACGCGAACGCATCCTTGCGCGCCGGGCAAAAGATGAAGATTGTTATCTGAATGAAATAAAAACAAGGGGGAGAATTGCTTCTCCCCCTTGTTCAAATAGTAATAGCATCAAGCCAGATAAATCTTAGGTACCGCTTTTCGTGTTGCCATTGGCGATAGCAGTTGACGTCTTGGTGAAGGTCGTCTTCAGATTGTCGCCGAGGCTCGTCATGGCAGTGATAGCCGCGACGGCGATCAAGGCAGCGATCAAGCCATATTCGATCGCGGTCGCGCCTTCTTCGTTCTTCAACATCTTGCGAATGAACTGCATTGTAAATCTCCTGATGGGAAACGATGTATAACTACCCGGCCGCCCCGCCTTGGAAGTTCGTGGTCAGCAAGGCTGTGTTTAGGGAATATCAGTTGATGAATCTTTAATGCGCGCCAAACATTGTAAATAGATTTTAGTTAAATCGCATTAACCTGTTCGGCCATGTTATTCCACATTCCCGTGGTGTTGCTGGCAAGGCTTTCAACAGCAACCATGATGAACAGCGTAATCATGACGAGAATGAAGGCATATTCGATCGTGGTTGCGCCACGCTCGCAGCGCAGCGATGTGAAGCAGCCGATGATCTTCCTTAGCGCGCGCATCGGATCCCCAGTTCGCTACAGACAGTCCCCGACGGACATGTAAAGGAAGCAGGGTTAACAAACCGCTTTCAACGGACCAATATGACAACACCTTATCCATTGCTCGTGGTCGCTGTCGCCCTGATCGACGCGGATGGCCGAGTCCTGCTGCAACAACGCCCGCCGGGAAAGGCGATGGCCGATTTGTGGGAATTTCCGGGGGGGAAGGTCGAGCCGGGCGAAACGCCCGAAGCCGCGTTGATCCGCGAGCTGGAAGAAGAACTGGGTATCCGCACGCACGCCAGTTGCCTGGCCCCTGCAACCTTCGCCAGCGAGCCGCTTGACGACCGGCATCTGCTGCTATTGCTTTATGTCTGTCGCAAGTGGGAGGGGGTGCCGCATCCCCATCATGCGACGGCGCTCAAATGGGTGCGCCCCGCGCAAATGTATGCGCTTCCCATGCCGCCAGCGGACCTGCCGCTGATCGGGATATTGGAAGCCCTGCTGTAAAGCGAAGGGCACCGGTATCCCGGTGCCCGTGAAGATCAGTCTTCCTTCGCCTTGCTCTGCAACTGGATATAATTCTGGATGCCCATGCGTTCGATCATTTCGAACTGGGTTTCCAGCGTATCGACATGCTCTTCCTCGCTTTCGAGGATATATTGGAACAGGTCGCGGCTGACATAGTCGCGGATCGTCTCGCAATAGGCGATGGCGTCGCGCAGCACCGGCAGCGCCTCATATTCCAGCTCCAGATCCGACTTGAGGATTTCCTCCACCGTCTCGCCGATCTTGAGGCGGCCGAGTAGCTGGAAATTGGGCAGGCCGTCGAGGAAGAGGATGCGCTCTGCTACCTTGTCGGCATGCTTCATCTCGTCGATCGATTCGGAATATTCGAACTTGGCGAGCTTTTCGATGCCCCAATGGTTGAGCATGCGATAGTGCAGGAAATATTGATTGATCGCGGTCAACTCGTTGCGGAGCACCTCGTTCAGATAATCGATGACTTTCGGGTCGCCTTTCATGACGTTTACTCCGGCTGTTAGGGAAAGCCGGACGTATAACCCCTGTGCAGGATGCTGTTAAGTCAAAAAACCTAGGAAAATCAACGTTTTTTGGGGCACTATTGCGTCAAGGTCGCGATTGTTTCGTGCGGATGATTTGCAATGCTATCAGGCCGAAGCGCGCTCTGCCGCGATGATGGTGCGGGCGAAGGGAACGCACTGGCCGCATTTGGGCCGACGGCCGAAGCGCGCATAAGCGCTGCACGGCGTATCCGCGCCATCGCGCACGGCTTCCTTCAGATCCTTCTCACGAATGGCATTACAGATGCACACGACCATCGAAGCACTCTCCTGTTGGAACAGAGATAGCGCGGATGATAATGGGTCGCAATAGTAAAATGCACGCTTTTGCGACGCGGTCTCATATTTACATGATTTTGCGTTCAACGAATCCATAACGTTGAGCACGGGGTGACGTAAGTATTCTTTGAAAGCATCGTCACTAAGCATAAGGTCTATGATCGCAACGTTAGTCAGCATATTTACATAGCTTACATTTCCAGAAAATGTAAAGTTTTTCAAAATATCTTACGTATGCGCGCCAAATTTTTCTAGCACTATCGATTTTGGATAGGTTAATGTCCCATAATTGGTTATAGAAACAGATAATAATTTTAAAGGAAGACAGCGATGACGACCTTTACGGGCCAACCTAATTCCGATGACTTCTTTTTGGGTAGCGCTACAGACGATATTTTCCAATATGCGGTAGCTAATCTAAATGCGGCCGACGTGTTTCGAGGAAGGCAGGGTACAGATACGCTGCTTTTTACAACTGCTGGTGCGCTTGCAGCAAGTGCGTTGGCAGGCATGACAGGAATTGAACGCATCACCTTGGCGAGCGGCGGCAATAGCATCACGCTCCTCGATACCAATTACGAAGCTGTGTCCGATGGGATACTGATAACAGGCAGCGCCGCGGCTGACGTGGTCGATGCGTCGGGGTTGGGCGGCGCAAATGCTGTAGGGATCGTTAGCGGCGGCGGCATCGATACCCTGCTTGGTGGAGCCGGGAACGATCGATTCTCGTTTTACGGTGCAGATCTTAGCGCAGATACAGTGCGAGGTAATGGTGGTAGCGATACGATTGCGATTCGGTCGGCAGGTCTTTTTAGCTATTTCGACCTCAACGATGTGCAGGGTATCGAGCGGTTCGAGCTTGCTACAGGTCGCAACCTCATCCAACTCTCCAATATTAATTATGTCGACGTCGCAAACTCAACCATCACCATCGTCGGCAATGCGAGCGGAGATGAGGTGGATGCTACGGCACTGACAAGCGCGAACAAAGTCGTGATGTTTGGCGGTGGCGGTGCCAATGTGTTTCGCGGCGGCGCAGGAGATGATTCTGTTTCTGTCACCGTTTCGGAACTTCTGGACGATGTGATTCACGGTAATGGCGGCAACGATGTCCTCAGACTGACGTCTTCGGGCATACTTTCGGCGGCGGACCTGCGCGATGTGCAAGGAATGGAGCGCATAATCCTGGCTTCCGGCGCCAATGACATTAGCGTTGGTGACATGACTCTTGTCGGGGTAGCCAACAACAGTCTCCAAATTATTGGATCGGCTGGCGATGATCGAATCGATGCAACTGCTCTTTCAGCCCCTTATTCAGTCATATTGAGCGGTGGCGGAGGAAATAATTACCTCGCAGGTGGTAACGGCAACGATCTGTTCCGAGGGGCAGGCTCCGAGTTGACAGAGCAAGATATCATATTGGGGAATGGCGGTATTGACATTCTGGAAGTGACGACTGGCTCAATACCCTCTCTCGTCGGTATGCAGGGCGTCGAACAAATTATACTCGATAGAAGCGGCATCGTAATAATCACAGATGTTAACTTCGTTAATATTGAGAGCATCAGGATTAAAGTAATCGGTGGTACTGGCGACAATGTCGTAGACGCCAGCGACTTGGGTGCGTCGAATGCTGTTGAGTTACTGGGCGGCGCGGGCATTGATACACTGCGGGGTGGCTCCGGCGATGATTTGTTCCGATCGGCTGCATCGCATTTGTTCGGTGATCGGTTGTTCGGCAACGGCGGCCACGACATTCTGGCGATTGAAACGCCTGTCACACAATCGGGCAACATTCTCTCCGGCGTGCGCGGGATCGAGCAAATCAATCTGGCGGACGGATGGAACAGGGTCGTTCTGCACGACGCCAATTTCAATGGGGTTGAGGGTGCGCATATTGTCATATCAGGCGGGACTGGGCGCGACATCATGAGCGCTCTGCCGGTGACTGGCGCGCGAACTGTTTTGTTTGAAGGTAATGGTGGTGATGACGTGCTGAAGGGCGGTGCGGCAGCGGATCGGCTGGTCGGCGGCCTGGGTGCGGACGAATTAACTGGCGGGGGCGGCGCTGATCATTTCATCTGGGATGCGCCAGTCGAGGGCGGCGACGTCTTGATCGATTTTCAGCCAGGGATCGACAATCTGGAGTTTGACGGGGCGGCCTTTGGCCTTACCGACGCCAGCTTCGATGTTCGCAGCCAGGGTGGTAGCGGTGCCAACCTCGCGACGACCGACCTGTTCATCTATACCGGCGTGCTGACCGATGGGGCGGCGGTACAGGCGATGCTTGATGCTAATGGCACGGGCCGAACGGATGAGGCACTGTTTGTCATCGCGCTCGACGCGCAAAACAACGCGATCGTCTATCATACAGCCTTTGCCGACGGCAGCGGTGCAGTGAATGAGATGGCATCACTGGGTTCGAACATAGCACCCGTCACGATCGGACTGGCTGATTTCGTCATTGGCTGACGACCCTCATCGCTGCCCGATCCGCGCTAGCCCGCGCCACACCCGCTCCATCGGTCCCTGACCAAAGCGCGCCGCCCACCAGGGCGACCAGAGCAGCATCACCGCCCAAGACGCGAGGACGAACAACGGCAGTAGCGCCGGGGACACATGCGCGAACAGGCCAAGTCCCCAACCGTAAAAGATGGCGGTCATGATCAGGCTGGTGCCGAGATAATTGCTGAGCGTCATCCGCCCGGTCGCGGCGAGCCGCGCGACCAGGCTATGCTCGCCATAGCGCGCCAGGAGCCACAGGATCAGCGCCGCCCAACCCACGGTCAGCGGAATGCGGAACGGCAGCGACCAGGTCAGCGCCACGCCATAGGCGGGCAACGGCGCAAAGCCGCTCCACCACACCCATAGCGCCAGTGCGGCCATGGGCGGCACGCCGATCAGGAAGCAATGGCGCGCGGTGCGGCGATATTGCTCGCTGTCCCACTGGCCGGTGAGGAAGCCGCCCTTGAGCATCGCCATGCCAAGCAGCATGAAGCCCAGCGTTTCGAACGCCGTAAACAGGAAACCCCACAGCCACTCGCCCGGAATCCCCGCAATCTTGTGCGCCAATATCGTGCCATAGCCGCTGCGGTAGGTGGCGATCTCGCTCTGGATGGCGGGGCTGGCCGGGTCCGACAAGGTGCCCATGAACTCGACAAAACCGGCGCGAGTAGCGGCGCTGGCGTCCGGCAAACCTGCGGCATGGCTCCACAGGTAGAGACTGCCAATGAACGCTGCGACCAGCAGGAATTGCAGCAGGAAGAACAGGAAGGCGCGCTTGATCAGCGCAAGCGGTTCGAGATGTACGAACAGCAGCGCGAACAGGCTGACCAGCGCATAGACCCGCAAAATGTCGCCCCACCAGAGCAGCAGGAAATGCGCGGCCCCGATGACGAACAGCCAGCCCGCGCGGACCATCTGCGCGCGGCGACCGTCGCGACCCGCCATTTCCTCCCGGTCGATCAGCAACAGCATCGACGCGCCGAACAGCAGCGCGAACAAGCCGCGCATCTTGCCGTCGACCAGGATCAGGCTGACCGCCCAGAAACCAATATCGCCGCCCGACAGCGGCCCGATCGCGGCCGGGTTGAAATAAGCGGTCTGGGGCAGGGCGAAGGCGGTGATGTTCATCCACACTATGCCCATCACCGCGCATCCGCGCAGCACGTCCATGGCGGGGATGCGGGGGGCTGGGGTCATGGGCGGCGATTTCCTCTTGGGGTGACTGGTCAAGCGGGGCTGGCTCTGCCATTCGCCTAGCCATGATTGATGGCTCCAGGCAATGGCGCAAGCAACGGATAAGCGATGCGTTCGGCGCAGCGGCGGCCCGCTATGAGGATCATGCCGGGCCGCAACGGCTGGCCGCTGGGCTGGTCGCGGACCTGGCGCAGCGGCAAAAACCCCATGGGGTAGAGCGGATATTGGAAATCGGCTGCGGCACCGGCTTCCTGACTCGTGACGTGCAGGCGCGCTGGCCCGGCGCAGAACTGGTGGTGACCGACCTGTCGCCCGGCATGCTGGCCAAGGCCGCGTCGGGCGGACTGGTTGCGGGCCGGTTCCTGACGATGGACGGCGAAGCGCCGATCTTCGAGGGGCCGTGGTTCGACCTCATCCTGTCCAGCCTCACTTTCCAATGGTTTGACGATCTGGCGGGGGCGATTGCGCGGCTGGCGGGCCTGTTGCGGCCGGGGGGCAGCCTGATCTTCTCGACCATGGGGCAGGGCAGTTTCGCGCAATGGCGCGCGGCTCACGCGGCCTGCGGTGTCGCCAGCGGCGTGCCGGATTATCCGACCTTGGCGGCGCTCCGGGCAATCCTGGCCGGCTATGACGACTCCTTCGCGTTCGATGAGACAGTTGCGCTTGATGGTGTCGGCGCACGGGCGCTGCTGGCGCATCTCAAGGGCATCGGCGCGGTCGTGCCGGGCGAAGGGCGCCAACCGCTGGACGTCGGCGCATTGCGGCGCGTGATGGCGGCTTATGACGCTGGCGGCGGGTGCGACAGCTATGCGTTGCTGCTGGGCCGAATAACCCGGACGAAGTTTTAGCGACGACTTTTAGAAGTCCGCTTCCGGCGAAAGCTGCTCTGCTCGCCATTCACCAGCTTTGAACGTCAATCATCTCCATCCGTGCGCGCACCTCTGGTTCCGCCAGCGAAGAGTCATAACCGCCGTAACGGGCAAGATTTCCTGGGATGTGGAACGATCATATTCCACCATGTGGGATTTCTATGATTTTCGTTCTCAAATAAACAGTCCGCCGCGCATATTATTCGCTTCATCGCAATTTTTACCTCTGGGAAAATGTCCATATATAGATATGTAAGTCCAATATATGGAACTAATGGGTTTGAACGAGGCGGCAGGTCAAGTCGCCCACTGGCTCAACGCCCAGCATTATGTGCATTGATTTGGGGAGGATGGTTGATGAAGTTTTCCAGGAACGGCGCCTTGGTTTCGAGCGCCGCCATGGCTGTGTTTCTGCTTTCCGCCGGTACAGCGACCGCGCAGCAGCAGGATGCGGCGAGCGATAGCGACATCGTCGTCACCGGCATTCGCAGCAGCTTGCAGGGCGCGTTGAACGCCAAGCGCAATGCGCCGCAAGTGCTGGACGCGATTTCGGCCGAAGATATCGGCAAATTCCCCGACAAGAATATCGGCGAAGCGCTGCAGCGCGTGACCGGTGTGCAGCTTTCGCGCGCCGATGGCGAAGGCGCTGGCGTGACCATCCGCGGTGCCGATCCGTCGCTCAATCGCGTCGAAATCAATGGCACGACCGCTTTGTCCACCACGGTAGGCGGCGGCCGCGATGTCGACTTCCGCGACCTGCCCTCCGAATTCGTCAACCGGCTGGAAGTCGTCAAGTCCGCAACGGCCGACATGACGGAAGGCGGCGTCGGTGGCACCGTGCGCGTCATTACCCGGCGCCCGTTCGACAATGGCGGCAAAACCTATGTCGCCGGATCGGCCCAGGCCATCTATTCCGACATTGCCGACTATATGGACCCGCGCGTTGCCCTGATTGCCAGCGACACCTTTGCCGACGGCAAACTTGGCGTGTTGGTGTCGGGCACGTTCGAAAACCGCAATGTGGAAAGCCATCAGGCGCGTACCACCGGCTGGGTTCGGTTGGACAGCGACCGGACGACGCCGGGCTTGCAGGCCTATGATTTGAACGAAGACGGCGCGGCCGACTTCTTCCCCGACATTCCCCGTTACGTCATCAACCGCCTCGAAACGTGGCGTTATGCGCTGAACGGCATTCTCGAATGGCGGCCGAGCGATGATCTGACCGCTTATATGGAGGGGAATTGGACCCGGTCCGACCAGTCGGTCACATCGCAATTCCTGCAGACAGGGACCAGTGGCGGATTGGTCGATGTCGCCAATACCGTCATTGGCCCGGACAATACCGTCACCCATCTTGAGATGATCAACAACCCGGCTTTGGCGCAGACCAGCCAGCTGGGCGTATCCTATCGCAACATATTGGGCGACATCCGCCGCACCACCTATAATCTCGCCGTGGGTGCCGATTGGACCAGCGGCAATCTGAAGCTCAGCCCCAAAATCTCCTATTCCAAGGCGCAGGCCTATAATAATGAGATCAACGCGACGGCGGCGGTGACCGGCATGTCCCGCCTGATCGTCGACTATGACAATCCCCAGCAGGCGCCCCAGATCATCCTGCCCAATGATCCGACGACGATCGCCGGGATCAACCAGCTAACCGTGCTGCGTCGCCCGCGTTACGACGATCAGGCGGAAAAAATGGCGAAGCTCGACGCTGAATATACGTTCGATACCGGCTTCCTCACGTCGATCAAGGTGGGTGGTCAATATCGCGACCTGACCGTCAAGAGCCGCTTCTTCAGCCGGACGACAACGCTGAACGGCTTTAGCGATCCTGCGGTGCAGAGCCAGATCAGCGCCATCGTCGCCGGCAATGCGGGCCTTGGCACGTCGCCCTTCTTCAACACCGGAAATCTGGGCTTCGATGGCGGCTATACCGGCTGGCTGAACATGACCCAGGCAGTCGCGGATGCGGTGGGTGTGCCCGACCCGTTCGCGCCCGGCGGCTGCCCCGCCAATGCGGACGGCACATGCCAGGTCTTCACCGACACATGGGAAGTGGGCGAGCGCAACATTGCCGGCTATGCGCAGGCATCATTCGCCTTCGATGTCGGATCGGTCGCGGTCAGCGGCGTTGCCGGTGCGCGTGTCGTCAATACGCAGGTGGATACGTCCGGTTTCCTGCGGACGGCGCAGCCAGGCGGTCAGCCCGCGCTGATCAGCCCGGTTGCCTTTGACAGCAAGAACACCGAGTTCCTGCCATCGATCAACCTCAAAGCCGAGCTGATCCCGAACACGCTGATGGCGCGTTTGACGGCCAGCGAAGTGATGGCCCGCCCCCTGCCGCAGCAGCTTGCGCCGCGGTTCACCCTGGATGTCGTGGGCCTGTCGGGCTCACGCGGCAATCCCGCGCTCCAGCCGTTCCGGGCACGCCAATATGATGCGGGTCTGGAATATTATATCAACAAGACGAGCTTTGCCTCGGTCACCTATTTCCGCAAGGAAATCGGTTCCTTCATCCAGAATACGACGGAGCCGTTCACGGACGCGAACGGTGTCACCTATGCGATCACGGTGCCCAGCAACGGAACGCAGAAGGTGACGATCAACGGGATCGAGGCGGGCGCACAGGTCGCGTTCGACTTCATCAACATACCCGTGGTCAAACATATGGGCGTGATCGCGAACTTCACTTACTCGAAGGATAGCGGTTACGAAGGCACCGACTTCTTCACCGGCGATTCCCTGCCGTTCCAGGGTCTGTCGCGCAAAAGCTACAATATTTCGGCCTATTATGAGGATGATGTCTTCAGCATCCGTGGCGCCTATAACTGGCGCTCGAAATATCTGATCACGGCGGTCGGGCGTGGCAACAACCCCGAATTCGGCGAAGCCTATGGCCAGCTGGACGCATCGCTCAACCTCAATCTGATGAAGGATGTCTCGCTGTTCCTGGAAGGCGTCAATCTGCTCGATGCCACGCGCAAGGAGAATGCCAACAGCATCTATCGCCGCACGATCATCGAAACCTTCGGGCGTCGTGTCTATGGCGGTATTCGGTTCAAGCTCTGATCCGCTCCCCCGTGGTTCCCTTCTGGACCACGGCTCTTGCTGCGGGATCTCCTCCTTCTCCCGATCCCGCAGCATTTCTTCGTTCAGCCTGAACCGGGAATAGCGCCATGTTCAACCGCCGCACGATGCTCATGTCGCTGATGCTGGCACCGGTCGCCGCACGCGCGGATGGCGGACGGACCGTTTCGGGCGATGCTTTTCGAAGCGGTCTCAAGCAATGGCGGATGGAAGCGATCGGCGATGCGCGCGTCTCGGCGCGGGATGGCATTTTGGACATCGACGCCCCCGCCGGGGTCACGCTCTGGTTTCTGCCCGCCCTCGTGGCACCCGTCGCGATCCGCTATGAGGTACGGGCGGTGGCCCAAGGCGGACCCCATGACGCGGTCAGCGACGTCAACGCCTTCTGGATGGCGACCGACCCCGCTGTGCCCGATGGGTCGGTGCTGGGGCGGCGGCGCAGCGGCGCGTTCGAGGATTATGATAGGCTGAAAACCTATTATGTCGGCATCGGCGGCAATCGCAACAGCACGACGCGGATGCGCCGCTATGTCGGCCGGGTGGGGGAACGACCGTTGCTGCCAGAGCATGACCGACTGGCAAAGGCGGACATGCTGACACCCAACGCCTGGTTCGCCATTGGCCTGATCGCTGACGGCCATCATATCGCGGTCGAGCGCGATGGCGCGGCCCTGTTCGAGATGGACGACCCCGCCCCCTATCGTCGTGGTCATTTCGGGCTGCGCACCACGCAGAGCCACATTCAGGTCCGCAACCTGACCATCACCCATGGCTGACAAAAGGAGCGGAAGGCCGATGAAGACAGGGATCATAGTCAGCCGCCGGGACAGCCTGAGGCTTGGCCTGCTGACCGGCGCTTCGGCGCTCCTGCCTGCCGCTGCACGGGCCGCGAACGCACGCGGCAGCAACGTGCCGCCGACACCCGTGCGCTGGATCGACGATGCCGCGCCGCCGCTTTCGCTGGGCCAGACCTTTGGCGTGCCATGGCCGCAAGGGGCATTGCGCGCCGGAACCGCCCTGTCCGTCAAAGACGCCGAGGGAAAGGCTCTGCCATCGCAGCACTGGCCCTTGGCCAGCTGGCCGGATGGATCGCTCAAATGGACCGCACATGCGCTGCCAGCCGGAGACACCCCAACCGCAAGCATGACGGTGGTTCAGGGCAAGCCAGTCGCTCCTCCAGCGCCGGTCTTGTTACGCGAAACCGCCGACCGGATCGTCATCACCGTCGGATCGGTCCAATGGACGATCGGCACGTCGGGCAAGGCCATCATCCAGTCGGCCAAAGCAGGCGAGCGGACCGTCATGGGATCGCTGGCGCTGATCGCCAGCGTGGACAACGCACCGCAAGGCGGTGAGCGCAGCCATTTCACCGGCAGGATCGACAAGGCGACGGTCGAGCAGAAAGGGCCGGTGCGCGCCGTCGTGAAGCTGGAAGGGATGCACGAGGGGCAAGGGCGCGCCTGGCTGCCGTTTGTCGTCCGCCTTTATGCCTATGCAGGGGCCGATCATCTGCGCGTCGTGCATAGTTTCATCTTCGACGGCGATCCGGCCAGGGATTTCATCAGCGGCCTCGGCCTGCAGGCGCAAGTGCCGCTGGATGCTGCCCCGCATGACCGTCATGTGCGGATCAGCACCGGCGCGGACGGATTGTTCAGCGAGGCGGTGCGGCCGCTGACCGGCCTCCGCCGCGATCCGGGTGGGGCCGCGCGCAAGGCACAGATTGCGGGCCAAGCCGTGGCGTTGGATAGCATGGCACCGACGGTCCGCAATCTGCTCGGCCGCATCCCGACTTGGGGCGATTTCACGCTGAGCCAGCTCTCCGCTGACGGCTTTGCCATCACCAAGCGGACCAAGGCTGGGCAGGCGTGGATTGATGCGACATCGGGAACGCGCTCGCAGGGCCTGGGCTATGTCGGATCGCCCACCGGCGGCATCGCGATCGCGGCGCGCTATTTCTGGCAGCGGTATCCCGCGCAGATCGACATTCGCGGGGCCGACACTGACCAGGCATCGCTCACCGCCTGGCTCTGGTCCCCCAACGCACAGCCGATGGACATGCGCCCCTATAGGGACGTCATGGGCATGGAAGCCTATGCCGCCCAGAATGAAGGGCTGGACATCACCTATGAGGATTATGAGCCCGGCTGGGATGACGCGACCGGCGCGGCCCGCACCAGCGAACTGACCCTCTGGGCCTGCGCGGCGACGCCCGGAGCGGCGCATCTGGCGGCGATGGCGCAGGCCAATTCGACGCCGCCGCAACTGATGGTGACGCCCGAACGCATCCATGCGGCCGACGTGCTGGGCATCTGGAGCTTGCCCGACCGATCCAGCCCGCTGAAGGCGCGGATCGAGGACCAACTGGTCAATCTGGTCGATTTCTATGCCGAAGAGGTCGACCGGCGCGGCTGGTACGGCTTCTGGAACCATGGCGACGTCATGCACACGTATGACGAGGATCGGCACGTCTGGCGCTATGATATTGGCGGCTATGCCTGGGCCAATAGCGAATTGTCGCCTGACCTGTGGCTTTGGTATGATGTGCTGCGCAGCGGCCGGGCGCGCGCTTTTCGCTTGGCCGAAGCGATGACCCGTCATACCGGCGAGGTCGATGTCTATCATCTTGGCCGCTTTGCGGGCCTTGGCACGCGACATGGCGTTCAGCATTGGAGCGACAGCTCCAAACAGCCGCGCGTCAGCAATGCGGCCTATCGTCGCATCTTCTATTATCTGACCGGCGACGAACGGGTCGGCGACCTGATGCGCGCTTTGGTCCCCTCGGACCAGGTGCTGACCCATGTCGAGATCGGCCGCAAGGTGCCCGGCGCCGAGCGCAAAACCCTCCCCGAAGGCGTCGTGGATTTCAGTTTCGGCACCGTCTGGGGGTCGCTCGCGGCGGCCTGGCTGACGGAATGGGAACGGACCGGCGACGTGCGGTGGCGGGACCGGCTGATCGCCGGCATGGATAGTATCGGGCGATTGAAATATGGCTGGCTGGCGGGCAGCGCACCCTATGACCTCAAATCCGGGCGCTTCATCGGGCCGGGCGACAAAATATCTATCTCGCATCTCAACGCCGTATTCGGCGCGTTTGAAGTGAATGCCGAATTGCTCCAACTGATCGACGTGCCGCGCTATCGGGCGGCATGGCTGGACTATTGCCGCTGGTTCAATGCCTCGCCGCAGGAATGGGATGCGCATTTTTCTCTGCCCTTCGGCAAGCGGAACCTGAAGGAAGGGCATTCCCGCCTGACGGCCTATGTCGCGCGGGAAACCGGCGATGCCGCGCTATGGACACGCGCCGCGCGCGAATTTTTGGGGGGCGAGGCCGGATTGGGGCTGTCGGATGGCGACCCGCGGGTCGCGCATAGCGGCCCCGATTTCGTTCGCCTGACCGTCGAGTGGCCGGGGGTCTCCACTAACGCCGCATCGCAATGGGGATTGGCGGCGATCCAGAATCTGGCACTCATTCCCGACGCACTGGAATGGGCCGCCGCAGAAAAGAGGAATTGAGGATGCGCAAAGCGATGATCGGATGGGCCGCGATGGCGGCAGTTGGCCTCGCCGGGGCCGTGCAGGCAAAGCCGGCCGCCGAATGGATCGACCAGACGACCGGCCACCGTGTCCTGCGGCTGACGCAGCAGCCGGGCAGCGCCAGCCTCTATTTCCATCAGAACAGCTATACGCCCCAGGGCGACAAGATGGTGATATCGACGCCCGACGGCATCGCGGTGATGACGCTGGCCGACTGGACCATCAAGCCGCTGGTCAAGGGCAAGGATCTGCAACTGCTGTTCACCGGGCGCAAGACCCGCACGGCCTATTATGCCAGCCGCAAGCGCGATGACGGGGCGGGCGGCACGACCATCTTCGTGGCGGATATCGACAGCGGCAAGACCCGCAAAATCGCGACGGTCGATGGCGGTTCGATAGGGTCGATCAATGCCGACGAAACGCTGCTGCTTGGCCAATGGGCCGCCAGCGACAAGCCGCTTCAACCCGACGGCACGCAAAAGGCCGGGACGCCGGAGATTAAGCAGACCTTCGGCCAAGCGCATTATGCCGCCAATGGACCGGACGGAAAGCCGCTCAGCTTTGCCGAGGCGAAGGAAGTGCGGCTGAACGAACGGCTGGAAGCGAAGATTCCGATGGAGATATTCACCATCGATATCCGCACCGGCGAGCGGAAGGTCGTCGTCGCCTCGACGGATTGGCTCAACCATATCCAATTTTCGCCGACCGATCCCGGCCTCATCATGTATTGCCATGAAGGGCCGTGGCACAAGGTCGACCGGATCTGGACGATCCGCACTGACGGCAGCGGCAAGCAACTGATCCATAAGCGGATCATGAACATGGAAATTGCGGGCCATGAGTTCTTCTCGCCCGATGGCGCCTGGATCTGGTACGATCTCCAGACGCCGCGCGGGGAAGTCTTCTGGCTGGCGGGCTATGAGATCGCCACCGGACGGCGGCAATGGTATCATGTCGATCGCAACCAGTGGTCGGTCCATTATAATCAGGCGCCCGACATGCGCCATTTTTCAGGCGATGGCGGCGATAGCGAGATGATCGCCCATGCGCCCGATGGCAAATATCTCTACCTCTTCACCCCGCGCGCCATACCCGATGTCGCCGGCATTCATGCGGACAACGCCGCCGACCTGATCGCGCCGGGGACGTTCGGGGTCGAAAAGATCGTGGACATGCGCAAGCATGACTATCGGCTGGAACCCAACATCACTTTCACGCCCGACGGCAAATGGATGATCTTCCGCTCCAACATGGACGGCGCGCCGCACATCTATGCCGCCGAGATAAGGAAAGGTAGCGGCTCATAGGTTTGCCGTGGCCGGGTTGGGTACTGCGCGCTGAACTGGCTCGATCCCGGCTTGCCCTTGATCCCCCGTTACCGCGCGCCTAGACCTGCGGCATGACCCATGCCCCTTATCCGGCGCTGCGCTTGCGCCGCACTCGTGCCTCGGCTTGGAGCCGGGCGATGTTTGCTGAAAACCGGTTGTCGCCAAGCGATTTCATCTGGCCGCTGTTCGTGACCGAAGGGCAGCAGGTCGAAGAGCCGATTGCTGCGCTGCCCGGCGTGTCGCGCTGGTCGGTGGACGGCATCGTCGACCGCGCCCGCGACGCGCGCGACGCGGGCATTCCCTGCCTTGCGCTATTCCCCAACACCCAGCCCGACCGGCGCAGCGACGATGGGGCCGAGGCGCTCAATCCCGATAATCTGATGTGCCGGGCGATCCGCGCGATCAAGGATGCCGTGCCCGACATCGGTATCCTGACCGACGTGGCGCTCGACCCCTATACCGCCCATGGCCAGGACGGGCTGCTCGACGGCACCGGCTATGTCGTCAATGACGCCACCGTCGATGTGCTGATCGGCCAGTCGCTCAACCAGGCGGCGGCAGGCGCGGACATTATCGCGCCGAGCGACATGATGGATGGCCGGGTCGGCGCGATCCGCGCGGCGTTGGAGGAAAGCGGCTACGCCAATGTCCAGATCATGGCTTATGCCGCCAAATATGCGAGCGCCTTTTACGGACCCTTCCGCGACGCAGTGGGATCGCGCGGGCTGCTCAAGGGCGACAAGAAAAATTATCAGATGGACCCGGCCAATAGCGAGGAAGCGCTGCGCGAAGTCGCGCTCGACCTCGCGGAAGGGGCAGACAGCGTGATGATCAAGCCCGGTCTGCCTTATCTCGACATCGTCCGACGGGTGAAGGAACGGTTTGAAGTGCCGGTCTTCGCCTATCAGGTGTCGGGCGAATATGCGATGATCGAACATGCCGCCGCTGCGGGCGCGGGGGACCGCGACGCGCTGATCCTCGAAACGCTGATGGCGTTCAAGCGGGCGGGCTGTTCCGGGGTGCTGACCTATCATGCGCTGCACGCCGCGCGCCTGCTGGGCGCGTAAGATGCGCGACTATCCCGATGTCTCCATCATCCCCTTCAACGGCAAGTCACCGCTGATTCATCCCAGCGCCTTCATCGCGCCGGGATGCCGCATCATCGGCGATGTCGAGATCGGCGAGGATGCCAGCATCTGGTATAATTGCGTCATCCGCGCCGACGTGAACAGGATACGCATCGGCGCGCGCAGCAATGTGCAGGACGGCACGGTGATCCATTGCGACAGCCCCGGCGATGGCATCAGCCGCCCGACCGAAGGCTGGCCGACGATCATCGGCGAGGATGTGCTGATCGGCCATATGGCGATGATCCATGGCTGCACCTTGCAGGACCGGTCCTTCGTCGGGCTGGGCGCGATCGTCATGGATGGCTGCGTGGTCGAAAGCGACGGGATGCTGGCGGCGGGTGCGCTGCTGTCGCCCGGCAAGACGCTGCCCCATCGCCAGCTATGGGCGGGGCGTCCGGCCAAATATATGCGCGACCTGTCGGATGATGCGCTGGTCCAGTTGCGCGGCGGGGCGGACCGCTACGTTCATTATGCCAAGGCGCATAAGGGCGCGGTGAAGGACGCCCTGGACTGACGGCTGGTCAGGGCTGCGCGAGGCGGCCCTTCATCGCATCGATCCGGTCATTCTGGCTGTCCACCATCGCCAGCGTCGCGGCGCGGGCAGTATCGATTTCCGCCAGGCCGCCCCGTTCCCGGCCATCGGCAATGGCATTGCTACGCTGGACATAGAGGGTGTCGAGGCTGGCGAGCGCCGACACGCTGTCGTTGCGCGCCGATTCGAGGGCGCTGATCGCGACTTGCGCTGCAACCCAGGCATCGCTCGATACGGCCGCGCCCGACGCGGTCTTTGCTGCCCGATCGGCCCGGACATAGGCGTCATTGAAGGCGCTGCGCCCCTTGTCCGCTTGCGCCACATAGCGGGCGATTTCCGCCGTCAGCGGCGCATCGGCCGCGTTCGGGGCAGGGGGCGGCGCGATCTCCGCCATCGGCGCGCCCTCCACCGCCCGCTTGGCCAGCGAGGGATAGCCTTGCTGCGATCCGGTACAACCGGACAGCAGCAGGGCAAGCGTGGCAAGAAGGCGGCGCGGGTTCATGGCGTCCATCTAGGCAAGCGGGCGGGCAGGCGCAATGGCCTCAGCGGGGAAGCGCAGCGGCTTCCCTCGCCAGCGCCTCGATCTTTGCGCCATCGACTGGCCCCTTGGGCACGATCCAGCTGCCGCCAACGCATTTGATGAAGGGCTGGGCGAGCCATTCGGGCGCGGATTTGGCGGTGATGCCGCCGGTCGGGCAAAAACGCGCCATGTGCAACGGCGCGGCCAAGGCCTTGAGCGCGGGCAGGCCGCCGGATGTTTCGGCGGGGAAGAATTTGAAATGGGTCAGCCCCATGTCCAGCCCCCGCATGATGTCGCCCGCCGTTGCCGTGCCGGGCAGGAAGGGGATTTTCGCCCCGATCGCTGCCTTGCCCAAGGGCGTGGTGAGGCCAGGGCTGACGATGAAGCGCGCGCCCGCTTCCATCGCGGCATCGAGATCGGCGGGGTTCAGCACCGTGCCCGCGCCGACGATCGCCCCCTCGACCTTGCTCATCTCGCGGATGACATCCAGCGCAGCGGGGGTGCGCAGCGTCACTTCCAGCGCGGGCAAACCGCCCGCCACTAGCGCGCGCGCGATGGTGAGCGCATCTTCCACCCGATCGACCACCAGCACCGGAATGACCGGGGCGAGTTCCATCACCTGTTCGACGGTCAGCTTGCTCATTTCTTCATCTCCCTAAAGGCGGCGGCGGCCCCGAACAGGCCGATTTCATCATGGACGGCCAGGCGGATCGGCACGCTCGCCATCAGGCTTTCGAACCGGCCCTTGGCCTTGAAACGGGTATGGAAACCACTGTGCGGCAGGAAGTCGCGCATCCGCTGCGTCAGCCCGCCTGCCAGCACGACGGCATGGGGTCCGTGCGCCAGCGCCAGGTCGCCCGCGACCGACCCGTAGCACAGGCAAAAGCGTTCAAGCGCGGCGCGGGCGAAAGGATCGGTCCCGTCGAGCGCACTCTGCCACAATTCGGGGTCTTCCATCAGCATGACACGATCATGGCCGATCGTCGCCATCGCCTTGTAGATATAGTTGAGGCCTGGCCCCGACACGATCCGTTCGGTCGAGACGCGCAGGAATTTGTCGCGCAGATAGGAGAGGATCTTCTCTTCCATATGATCGAGCGGCGCGAAGTCGAGATGCCCGCCTTCGGTCGCGATGACATGGGGATGATCATCGTCGTAGGCGATCATTGCGACGCCAAGGCCTGTGCCGGGGCCAAGGATCGTCACCCCGCCATCGCGCGGGAACGGCCGGTCCTCCCCGAACAACAGGGGAAGATTCTCATCGGGCAGACGGGACACGGCATGGGCCACGGCCTCGAAATCATTGACCAGCCGCACATGGTTCACGCCCAGATCTTCGGCCAGCGTGTCGGCGCGGATCACCCAATTGCTGTTGGTCAGCTTGATGACATCGCGCCCGATCGCGGTGGCAAAGGCGATGGCGGCGGCGTCGGGCAGCGGCGTGGGATCGGCCGCCGTCTCGTCATCGACGAAAGCCTGCCAGCAGGATTGCAGGCTGGGATAGTCGGCGACCTTATATTTGCGCACGGTGCCGAGCGTCGGCACGCCGCGGTCGTCGAGCGATGCACGGGCGAAGCGCGCATTGGTGCCGCCAATGTCGGCGGCGATGATGTCGGTCATGGTCAGGCCCCTCAAACATATTCTGGTCGTCATCCCCGCGAAAGCGGGGATCCATCTCCGGCCTTGGCCTTGGCCGCAACGCTGGGAGATGGGTTCCCGCCTTCGCGGGAATGACGGCGGTTAGTGGGTCAAAGCTCGGTTTCCATCGCGGCGAGCAGCGGCGATGCGCCCTGTTCCGCCAGATCGCTATGATGGCGGAACAGCGCGAACAGCTCCCGGCCCGTATCATAGGGCGCGGGCGGGGCAGGCGGCATATCGCGCGCGTCCCACTCCGCTGCATCGACCAGCGCCTCGATCACGCCCTGCTGCGCGCAGACCCGCACGATGTCGCCATCGCGCAGCTTGGCGATGGCACCGCCGCCAAGGGCTTCGGGCGACAGATGGATGGCGGCGGGCACCTTGCCGGATGCGCCGGACATGCGCCCGTCGGTGACCAGCGCGACCTTGAACCCACGATCCTGCAGCACCCCCAGCGCCGGGGTCAGCTTGTGCAGTTCAGGCATGCCATTTGCCCTTGGCCCCTGGAAGCGGACGACGACCACGACATCCCGCTCCAGTTCACCCGCCTTGAACGCGCGCAGCACATCGTCCTGCGTATGGAAGACGGCGGCGGGCGCTTCGATCGTCCACAGCGCCGGATCGACCGCGCTGACCTTCATCACGCAGCGGCCAAGATTGCCCGCCAGCAAGCGCATGCCGCCATCCGCGCTGAACGGATTGGACACGGGCCGCAGCATATTCTCGTCGCGCGATACGGGCACGTCGCGCCATTGCAGCGCTTCGTCCTCCAGCACCGGCTCCTTACCATAGTCGGTCAGGTCGCCGCGCGCGACGGTCAGGATGTCGCGGTGGAGCAGGCCACTATCCAGCAGCTCGCGGATGATGAAGCTCATGCCGCCTGCCGCATGAAAATGGTTCACATCGCCCGATCCATTGGGATAGACCCGCGCCAGCAGCGGCACGACGTCGGAGATCTCGGCAAAATCGGTCCAATCGATGCTGATGCCAGCGGCCCGCGCAATCGCGGGCAGGTGAATCGCATGGTTGGTCGAGCCACCGGTCGCCATCAGGCCGATGATGGCGTTGACGATCGCCTTTTCATCGACGCAATGGCCGAGTGGACGATAATCATCGCCGTCCCACCCGATGCTGGTCAGCCGATGCGTCGCCGCACGGGTCAGTTCGCTGCGCAGCTTCGTGCCGGGATTGACGAAGGAGGCGCAGGGCATGTGCAACCCCATGACTTCCATCATCATCTGGTTGGAGTTGGCCGTGCCGTAGAAAGTGCAGGTGCCCGCGCCATGATAGCTGGCGCTTTCGGACTCCAGCAATTCGTCGCGGCCGACTTTTCCTTCGGCATACAACTGACGGATGCGGACCTTTTCCTTGTTGGCGAGGCCGGATGGCATCGGCCCGGCGGGAATGAGGATGGTCGGCAGATGGCCAAAGCGCAGGGCCCCCATCAACAGCCCCGGCACGATCTTGTCGCAAATTCCGAGCAGCGCAACGCCTTCGAACATCGCATGGCTGAGCGACACGGCGGTCGACAGCGCGATGGTGTCGCGGCTGAACAGCGACAATTCCATGCCCGACTGGCCCTGCGTCACGCCATCGCACATGGCGGGCACGCCGCCCGCGACCTGCGCCGTGGCCCCGACTTCGCGCGCGGCGATCTTGATCTGTTCGGGATAGCGGCCATAGGGCTGATGCGCAGAGAGCATGTCATTATAGGCGGTGACGATGCCGATATTCATCGCCTGGCCCGTGCGGATCGCCGGCTTGTCCTCGCCGCTGGCGGCAAAGCCGTGCGCCAGATTGCCGCAGGACAATTGATCGCGATTGGTGCCCGCTTCGCGACCGCGCTCGATCAGGTCGAGATAGGCGCGCCGCCGCTTGGCGCTGCGCGCGACGATGCGCTCGGTCACCTTGGCGATTACGGGGTGTAGTTCACTCATGCCAGCTTGCTCCGTCTCGTTCGATAAGGGCAATGGCCGATGACGGCCCCCAGTTCCCCGATGAATAGGCGGCGGGCTTCATATTCGCCTCCTTCCATCCGCCAATGATCGAATCGATCCAGGCCCATTGCGCTTCGACCTCGTCGCGGCGCACGAACAGCGTCTGATCGCCCGCCAGCAGGTCCAGGATCAGCCGTTCATAGGCGATGCGCCGACGCTGTCCGGCAAAGGCAGCGGTCAGCGATACGTCCAGCGTCACTTCGTCCAGCAGCACCTGCCGCTCCAGTCCCGGCCGCTTCGACATGATGAGCAGGCGGATATATTCCTCCGGCTGCAACCGGATGATCAGCGTGTTCGGCTCCAGTCCGGTCCCATGCCCGTCGCGGCCGAAGATGGAGTGGCGCACCGGCTTGAACTGGATCATGATTTCGGACTGGCGCGCGGGCATCCGCTTGCCGGTGCGCAGGTAGAAGGGCACGCCCTGCCAGCGCCAATTGTCGATATGCGCCTTCAAGGCCACGAAGGTTTCGGTGTCCGATGGCTGGCCCAGTTCGTCGGCATAGCCGGTCACGATCTGGCCACCGACCGCGCCCGGCGTATATTGGCCGCGCACGCTATGCGTCTTGACCGTTTCCGCCGTCATCGGCCGCAACGACCGCAGGGCCTTCACCTTCTCGTCACGCACGGCGGTCGGGTCCATCCGGGCGGGTGGCTCCATCGCGATGATCGACAGGATTTGCAGCATATGATTCTGCACCATGTCGCGCAGCGCACCGACGCCGTCATAATAGGATACGCGCCCTTCCAGCCCCACGGTCTCGCCCACCGTGATCTGGACATGGTCGATCGCGGTGGCATTCCACAGCGGCTCGAACATGACATTGCCAAAGCGCAGCGCCAGCAGGTTCTGGACCGTTTCCTTGCCCAGATAATGGTCGACGCGGAAAATCTGCTCTTCGGCGAACATCGCGCCGATGCCGTCATTGACCTCCTTGGAAGAAGCCAGATCCTTGCCGATCGGCTTTTCCATCGCAATCCGCGTCAGCGGCGTGATAAGGCCCGCTTGCGCCAGCCCTTGCGCGGTGGGCGCGAACAGGGACGGGGGGGTGGAAAGATAGACTGACAGGCCGCGCTCCAACCGCCCATCGATCCGATCAGCCAGCGCGACGAACTGCTCGGCCTTGCCCGCCTCGACCGGCTGATAGACGATCATCTGGCCGAAGGTCTCGGCGGTCGCGGCATCATAGCGATCCGACGCCAGGAATTGGCGCAATGCGGCATCGACATCGGCCCGAAAATCCTCGTCGCTCATCGGCGACCGTGCCGACGCGACGATCAGGAAATCGTCAGGCAGCAGGCCATCCGCCAACAGATTGTAAAGCGAGGGGAAGATCATGCGGCGCGCCAGATCACCGGTGGCACCAAATAACAGGAACGTGGCAGACGATTCGGTCAAAGGATGGTCCTTCTCCGTTGAAATTATCTATGTCTGCACGAAGCGGCACTTATAACGCGGGCGGATCATAGCGCAAGTCAGGCTATCGCCCCTTGGCCCGCATCGCAACATATGCCGAAAATCGCCGCCAATTGATGTTGGCGACAGCCAAAGCCATTTTCGGCTGGACGCCCGCGTCGGATTTTGCCATTTGGCCTCTCCCAGCCGTGCGGGCGTGGTGAAACTGGTAGACGCGCCGGACTCAAAATCCGGTTCCGCAAGGAGTGTCGGTTCGATTCCGACCGCCCGCACCAAATATGATCAGACTGATGATCATACCGGATGAACAGCAAAATCTTTTCAATAGCCTACCGCATATCCCATGCGGCGGGGATCGCTGCCGCCCATGCGTGCGCCGGACGGGTCGACCATGACGCCCTGGATGCTGCCGATGGCGAAGGCGCCGACCATCTCGACGCTATGGCCTTTGGCCTTCAACGCCGAGACATCCGCGGGCGCGAAACGGTCTTCCAATTGTATGGTGATGGCAGCACCCGGCTTGTAGAAACTGGGTCTGGCATTGAGCGCGAAGCGGGGCGCTTCAATCGCCTGCTGGATCGGCATGTCCAGGTCGAGGGCGTTGACGAGGAACTGGAACTGGGTCTGCCCGATGGTTTCGCCGCCCGGCGTGCCGCACAGCAGCTTCAATTGCCCCTTGTCCAGTACGATGATGGGGCCGTTGCCGAGCAGCGCACGCTTGCCCGGTGCCACGGCGTTGGGATGACCGGGATAGGGGGCCGTCGATCCAACCCGCAGGCCATTATTGCACAACAGGCCGGTGTCGCCCATCACCACCGAAGTCCCAAAGCCGCCGCCGATCGTCGTCGTGACGGCAATGGCATTGCCTTCCTTGTCCACCACCGACAGGCTCGTGGTGTCGCCGCCGCGTGTGTCTTCATCAGCGGCCGCCTGTCGATCAGGCTGCTTGCTCCTCGCCAGCGTAGCGCCTTCGGGAAAGGCGATGGCTTGCATGCGGTCGATCAGTTTGCGGCGCGTCGCGGCGAAATCCTTGGACAGCAATGTGGCGACGGGCACATCGACAAAGCGGGGGTCGCCCGCGTAGCGATAGACATCGGCCTTGGCGATCTTGATCGCCTCGATCAGCAGATGCGTGAGGCTGGCGCGATCGCTGGCAAGGGACGCGAGATCCCAGCCCTCCACGATGTTGAGCTGTTCGCATAGTTCCAGCCCGGTGCGCGAGGTGAGCGGACTGCAATAAACATCCATCCCGCGATAGACGGTCGAAACGGGGTTGTCCCAGACCGGGCGATAGCTGCGCATATCCTCCATGCGCAGCCAGCCGCCATTGGCCTGCGAAAAGCGGGTCATGTCCTGCGCGATCGGGCCGATGTAGAACTGATCATAGGCGGCGGACAGCGCCTGGTCCCGGTCGGCCCCGCTTTTGAGCGCCCGCGTTTCCGCGTCGGCGAGACTTTGGAAGGTGCGCGCCAAGGGCAGATTGCGGAAGATGGCGCGCGGCGCGGGCGGCTGGCCGCCGGGCAGGAAGATCGCCGCGCTGGTCGGATGGCGCGCCAGCACCGCTTGCTGGCGGCGGATGAACATCGCGATCGAGGCATCGAGCGGATGCCCATCGCGCGCATAGCCGATGGCGGGTTCGAGCAATGTCGCCAGCGGCAGCCGCCCATATCTCTGGGCCAGCGCGATCCACCCACCGAACGCGCCCGGCACCGCCACAGCCTTGTGCCCGCTGTCCAGTTCCTTGGGATCGACGTTCGGGTCGAGCAGGGCAGGCGCACCACCGGTGAAGGCGAGCGACTGAACCTTGCCACTGCGTCGTTCGAAACAGGTGGCAAAACCATTGCCCGCCGCGCTCGATGCCCAGGGTTCGACGACATTCATCACCGCCATGGCGGCAACAGCGGCGTCCGCTGCCGTGCCGCCCTGCATCAGCATGCGGGTGCCCGCCATCGCCGCCAGCGGGTGCCCCGCCGCGACTCCGCCATGGGGCATCGGCACTTCGACGCGATGCGCCCTGGCCACCGCCGGGCTGCTGCGCGGCGCATCGGGGGCCTTGTTCCCCGACTGGGCCAGAGCCGCTCGACCAGGCAGGCCGAGCAGCGCTGCGCCTGCGAACCCCGCCGCGATCAGATCGCGACGGGCCAGACCTTCATCCCACATCAGAAGGACTTTTTGATGCTGGTGTACCAATAGCGCGCCTGCGGCTGATACAGGCTGGACAGATAGCCGCCCGACGCGAGCGGTGGATCCTTGTCGAAGATGTTGCGCGCGCCCACGGTGATCGCCGTTCCCTTCATCATGCCGCTGTCGAATTTATAGGTGGCATAGAGGTTCACGGTCGTCTGCCCCTTGACCACGAACCGGTTGCCGTCCGCATCGAACACCGCGTCCTGATAGACGTCATCGATGAACTGGGTGAAGGCACCGATGGTCACTGGGCCATAGTCCCAGGTCAGGTTGGCGGAAATGCGCCAGCGTGGCTGACCGTCGCGTCCGACGACATCGCCACCGCCGGGAACAGGCACGGCCGCGTTGATCTCGCCAGCCGCCTGACCATCGGTCACCGCCTGCACGGCAGCCGGGGCGTCGAGCTGATATTTGATGAGGCGCGCGGCGTTCACGTTCAGCCCGAACTTGCCGAAATTGGTGGTGCCGACGCGATAGTCGAGGTTGAAGTCGATGCCATCGACCTGGATCGGCAACAGGTTCTGGAAGGGGGCCGTCACGTAGAGCAGCTCACCCACTGGTGCCAAGCCCGTGCCCGCCACCAGCGCGATGTCGTCCGCCGTCGGTTCGCGGCGCACGACGGCGGGATTGCTGCTGCCCTGGACCCGCAACAGATAGTCGAGGTTGAGCGCATTCTGATAATCCAGCAGACCCACGACGCCCTTCTGCTTGATGCGCCAGCGATCGACGGTGAAGGTCACATTGCCCCAACCTTCGGGCAGCGGCGGCTGGAACACGGCGCCGAAGTTCCAGCTGGTGGATTCTTCGGGCTTCAGATCAGGATTGCCGCCCGACCGCCGCAGTACCGACACGTTGCGCGCGCATTGGGAGAAGCTGCTGATGCGCCCGGCGCGCAGGTCGGCTTCGCACAGCACATATTCGGTGCCGCCATTGACGCGGTCCAGCGTCGCGGTGTTGATGACTTCCAGGTTCGGCGCTCGGAAACCCTGGGACCAGGAACCGCGCAGGCGGAAGCCTTGCAGCAGATCCCAGCTCGCCGCGACCTTGGGTTTGGCGACGTCACCCACATCGCTATAGCGTTCATAGCGTCCGGCGATCTGGATATCGAAGGAGCGGATCATGGGGATTTCCATGTCCGGGCTGACCAAAGGCAGCGCGATTTCGGCATAGGCCGACCAGACCTTGCGCTTGCCCGACACGTCGGGGCTGGGGCTGGCCCCCATCAGGTCCGACCCGTAGAAGATGCCCGTGACCGCATCGGTATAGGTAATGTCGACACCGGCCACACCGCCTTGCCGAGGATCGCGATTGTCATCGAAGGTTTCGCGCCGAAACTCGACGCCGGTCGCTATGCCGATGCTGTTCCCGGCCCAAAGACCGATCAGATTGGCATTGGAAATCTTCAAATCCCAAAGCGCCAGTGATGTCTTGTTGCGACGGGTCGATTGAATGCGGAAGCTGTCGACGATCGCATCGGCATTGGGTGTGCCGTCACCAACCGAGGGATCAGACAGGCTGCCGCCATTGAATGGGTTATAGGCATCAGACGTCGTCTTGTTGATCGCCGCTTGCAGCAGGCTGCTGGACGTGCCGTCCATAGTGTCCTTGACCGTCGCCCAGCTATATAGCCCCGCCGATTCCCAGTTCCAGTCGCCGAACATGCCGCGCAGGCCACCGAGAATGCGATATTGCCGGTTGGTCACATTAACGTTGCGCAGCCCTACATCGACATAGTTGAGGCTGCGGATGGTAACGGGCAGTCCTTCGTCGGGGATGTTGAGGCCGGGAAGACGATTGGGCGAGCCGACAGGGCCAAAGGGGTTCCAATAGGCGTCCGCCGCCACCGTGATCGGGATGTTGGCGAGCGATCCGCCCGTGCCGATATTGGCTTCGGTCTTGCCCTGGTAGAAGCCCAGTTCACCGAAGAAATCGAGATTGTCCGTCAGTTCATAATTGATGAAGCTGAACAGGTTGATGCGTTTGACCGATGGCTGGGTCGTCAAGTCCGTGAATGTGGCATTGGGGTTGAAACGGAGGTTGGAATCGACGTTCGCCATCTGCGTCGTGCCGCTGCCATCATCATAGCACATGCCCGGCGTACCGGCCGCAACCTGGCAACCGGCATTGGTCGATGGCTGGATATGGAATTGGCGCGATGCGTTGGTAAGCGCGACGCCATTGCTGGTGATCACTCCGGTCCCGGTGGCCTGGAACGTGCCCCAAGGTGTACTGGTCGATGTCCCGTTGAAGCTCGCATTGTTGGCAAAGGGCGTGCCCGCGACGAAGGATCGCCGGTCGGCCGTGGCCGTATAGTCCTGGTCACGCAGATAGAGTTTGGACTTTTGCGCATAGCCGCCAAAGAGCGAGACATTACCCCGGCCGCCGCCGAAATTGAACCCGACGAGGCCATTGACGGTGAACTCACGCAAATTGGTGCCTTCCGCCCCGCCATATTGCGCGTCGAAGGTCGCCCCGGTGAAGTTGGATTTGAGTACGTTGTTGACGACGCCCGCAACGGCATCCGACCCATAGAGCGCCGCCGCGCCATCGCGCAGCACCTCCACCCGCTCGATCGCGCCGACGGGTATGGTGTTGGCGTTAAAGCCGAAGGTCGGCACGCCGGAATCGATCACCCCGGTAATCGCCTGCGATGTGGGATGCAGGACGGTGCGGCGGCCATTGATCAGCAGCAGCGTGTTGCCTTGACCCAGGCCGCGCAATGACACGGTGGATACGTCGCCGCGCGCGGCATTGCCCGATCCGCCGCCCAGCACCTGCTCATTGAAGGTCACGCCGCCGAGCTGCGGGATGGAGCGGAACAGGTCCGCGCCGGAAACGGCCGCGACGGCATCCACCTGTTCCTGACCGACGACGGTGACGGGCAGGGCACCCGTTGTCTTCGCGCCCCTGATCTGGGTGCCGACGACGACGATTTCGGCGCGGCTTTCGCCTTGCGGCTCGGCGGGCAACCCCATGGTCGGCGCGTCCGACATGGTGCCGCCCGTCTCCAACTGCGTAAACGCAATCGGCTTCAACGCTGCGACCGCGCCGGGTTCGGCGCTGAGGCTGCGATCGCGCAAGGTGACGACATCGTTACGGTCGGAGGAGATGACGAGATCGGTTCCCCGGATGATATGCTTGAGCGCCTGCCGCGCATCATGCGCGCCATAGAGACGGGGCGTGCGACTGTGGCGCAGTTTCTTGGACGGCGCGATGATCTGCAGGCCGCTTTGCAACGCGAAGGAGGGCAGCGTATCCACCGCGCGTCCTTCTGGCAGGTCGAAATTGCGTTGCTGGGCGCTGGCTGTCCCACTTGTCAGCGCCAGTGCAGCGGCGCTGCTCCCCAGCAGCATGGTAAAGATTTTCGTCTTGTTCATCATGTTCCCCCATTTCCCTCCCACACGGACGCGCGCCAGCGGACGCACGCAGCCAAGGCGCCACGCGATGGTCGATCACTCACTGAAAATTCCGTTCATGGGCCGACTCATTCGCCCGGCCAGGCGATGCCGATCGGCCCCTTTTCCGGGTGCCCGACATCCTCTCCAGATCACGGCTTGGAGGCGAATGCTGCCGCAGATCACAGTGGAAAGACACGAGAGCGGAAAATATCCGCCATCGCGCCTGTCACATTTTTTTCATGCTGTTCTAGCGGCGGATTTGGGCGTGCCTTTCGTTGCTACAGACGATCGTCGATGTAAGGGGTCGATCTATTCTGGATAGCAGAGCCATATGGCTGGCACGCCACATCTGTCCGCATGAGCCAGCGCTGCGCCGCTGGCTGGCGGGGCGCGTGCAATATGGCTTTCTGCTCGATGATGTCGTGCAGGAAACCTATGCGAAGCTCGCGACCCTGCCGTCTGTCGACCATATCGAAAATCCACGCGCCTATTTCTTCCGCGCCGCGCTTTCGGTCATAGTCACCGAAGTGCGACGCGCGCCGGTCGTCTCGATGGAGACGCTGAGCGAGATTGATCGGCTGAGCATCGAATCCGGGGTTCTGCCGCCGGACGTGCAAGCGGAACAGCGCGAGGAGTTTCGGCTGGTGGCGGAGGCAATTGACCAATTGCCGGCCAAATGCCGCGAGGTTTTCATCCTGCGCAAAGTCCATGGATTGTCGCAGCGCGAAACCGCGCAAAAGCTGGGTTTGTCGGAAAGCACGGTCGAAAAACATGTCGGCCGCGGCATCCGCACCCTGATAAATATTTTCGGACGTGGCGGAAAAACCGGCCATGTCGCGTCTAACGACCGAATTTCAAATGCAGAGCCATATGACAGTCAGGGAAAGCAGCGCGGAGATAGAACAACAGGCGACCCTCTGGGCGGCCCGCTGTGACGCGACTGGTCTCAGCGCCGCCGACAGACGGGAGCTGGACGCCTGGCTGGCCGGGGACAGCCGCCGCATGGGTGCCTGGGCGATGGCCCGCGCGACGCTCGCCCGCGTCGAACTGGCGCAAACCGACGAACAGGCGATCCATGCCGCACCAACCAAGGTCGGCGCGACACGTAGGCAGCTTTTGTGGGGCGCTGGCGCGGCGGTTGCGGCCTCGGCAGTCGCCGCCGTAGGGCTGCACCTGTCGGGGCAGGGCACCTATTATGAGACAGCCAAGGGCGAAATGCTGCGGGTGGCGCTGCCCGATGGCAGCGTGGTCAATCTCAACACGGCCAGCCGCATCGAAGTGCGATTCACGCCTCAAACACGCACCGTCATACTGACGAGGGGCGAAGCGCTGTTCGATGTCGCGAAAAACAAGGCCGTCCCCTTCGTGGTGGAAGCGGGCGATGCGCGGGTTCGCGCGGTCGGCACGGCCTTCACCGTCCGGCGGCAAGCGGATCGCGCCGTTGGCGTGATCGTCAGTGAAGGCGTCGTTGAACTGAGCCGTCGCAACGTCGCGACCCAGCCTGTCAGGCTGGTGCAGAGGATGCGCGCAGCGCTCGATCCGGCGGCGGCCAGCCCCATCGAGACGGCCCGGATTTCGCCCGATGCGATCGCGCAGGAACTCTATTGGCACGAAGGGATGATCGCTTTTCGCGACACCTCCCTCGCGCAGGCGGCGGCGGAATTTGCGCGTTATAATGACGAGAAGATCATGATTGCCGACCCGCTGATCGCGCAGGAAACGATCACGGGGCTGTTTGTCGCCAATGATCCGCATGGCTTTGCGAAGGCGGCAGCCGAAAGCCTGGGCCTGGCGAAGCGGATGGACGGTAACCGGATCATCCTTGGTCCCATCTGACATATTGGCGCCGGATAAAGCGTATCGGCGCAGGAAAAAACGGGGAGTTTCAACGATGAACGATGAGAACCCGATTACGGGAATGAACCGTCGTGCCTTGGGCAAATGGGCTTTGGCGACCGGAGCCGCCGCGATCGCCGGGCCGATCGGCACCAGCGCCCAGGCGCAAACGCCGCCGCCAGAACCAACGCGCCTCAAAAGCGCTGGCGAAACGCTCCGGCCCGAAATCGTCGGCCAGTTCGGCATCGTTGCGGCCGGCCGCCATTATGCGGTCGCGGCCGGAACCCGCATATTGATGGCGGGCGGCAACGCCACCGATGCAGGCGTAGCCGCCGTTTTTGCCGCAGCGGTCACTGAAATCTCCCATTTCGGCTTTGGCGGTGAAGCCCCCACCATCATCTATGACGCGGCCACGAAGAAGGCGTCCGTCATCAATGGCCAGGGAACGGCCCCCGCGCTTGCGACCGTCGATCAGTTCGCCGCGCTGGGCGTGATACCGGGCAACGGCCCCAATGGTGGCACGGTCCCGGCGATGGTGGACGCCATGGCGCTGGCGCTGCAGCTAAACGGCACGATGACGCTGAACCAGGTGTTGGCACCGGCCATCGAACTGGCGGACGGCTTCGTGATGTATAATTTCCTGGCCGAAGTGTTCGTCAGCCAGCAGAAAGCCACATCCAAATATAAAAATGCCTATGACGCCTATTATCCCGGCGGCAGGCTGCCGCGCACCGGGGAGATATTTCGCCAGCCCAATCTCGCACGCACGATGCGGACGATCGCCACCGCCGATCGGCAGGCCTTTGCCCGGACGAAGGACCGCAAGGCCGCGATCCAGGCCGGGCGCGATGCCTTCTACAAGGGCGACATCGCTCGCCGCATCGGTGCCGCGATGGAGGCGGACGGCGGGCTGATGCGCTATGCGGATCTGGCCAATTATAAGGGCCGGGTCGAACCACCGGCGACTGCGGAAGTGTTCGGCTATACCGTGTGCAAGGGTGGCTTCTGGAGCCAGGGGCCAGCGCTGCTGCTGGCGCTGAATATTGCCGAAGCCGCCGGGATCGGTGCGATGGCGCCGGGCAGCGACGCCTATCTGCATATACTCGCCGAGGCGATCAAACTCGCCTTCGATGATCGCAACGCCTTCTTCGGCGATCCCGATTTCGCCAGCGTGCCGATGCAAGGTCTGTTGTCCAAACCCTATGCCGCCGCCCGCGCCAGGGACATCCGGGCGCATGCGTCATTGGAGCATCGCTATGGCGACCCTTGGGCCTTTGAAGGACGCAAGCGCGACACGCCTTCGTTCACCCCGCGCATGCTGAAAAAGCCGCCGGTGCCCACCGCCGATACGACCGCGATCGAAGTGGTGGACCGCCACGGCAATCTGTTCAGCTGCACGCCAAGCTCCGGCTGGATGCTGGGCGGTGCCTATATTGCGGGCGATACCGGCGTGCCGATGAGCAACCGGATGACGATCTTCGATCTCGATCCCGACAGCCCGAATGTGCTTGTTCCCGGCAAACGACCGCGCACGACGTTGTCGCCATCTTTGGTCTTGAAGGACGGCGCGCCCTTCCTGGCGATCGGTACGCCGGGCGGCGACAATCAGGACCAGCAGATCATGAACGTGCTGCTGCGCGTCCTCGCCTTCGGTGAGCCGCTCCAGGCGGCGATCGAGGCACCGCGCATAAATTCCAATCATTTCCACGGCTCCTTCGGCGTCAAGAAGGACGAGCCGGGCGTGCTGGAGATTGAGGATCGCGTGCCCCCGGCGGTGCGCGATGCGCTGACCGCGCGGGGGCACAAGCTGGATGTATTGGGGCCATTTGGCGTCTCGACGGGCATCGTCGCTGCGGGCGTGGTGCCTGAAACCGGCACCTTGCGCGGCGGCGCGGACGTGCGGCGGGAACGCTACGTCTTTGGCTGGTAGGGAATGAACGGGGAAATCATCATGAATATGCGGCTCACACCCTTCGCCATCGCCCTGATGGCCAGCACTGCCAATCCGGCCATCGCCCAACCTGCCAATCTGCCCCCGCCCGGTGGCGAGACACCGATCGCCTTCGACGTGCATGAAGGGACGTCGATGGCCGTGTCCGTTTCGCCGAACGGCAAGTGGCTGGCGGTCGATCTGCAGGGCAGTCTGTGGATCATCCCGGTCAAAGGCGGGAAGGCAAGGCGGATCACCGACTATTTCAATGACGCACGTCAGCCGGTCTGGTCGCCCGATGGGGAGCGGCTTGTCTACTTCGCCTATCGCGATGGTGGCTATGACCTGTGGAGCATCAAGCCCGACGGCAGCGATATGCACAAGCTGACCGAAGGCACGTTCGATGATCGCGAGCCGGTCTTTTCGCCTGACGGAAAGACGATCGCTTTTTCGTCGGATCGCAGCGGCAATTATGACATCTGGACGCTCGACATCGCCACGGGCGCGATGAAGCAGGTCAGCAGCCACGCGCGCGAGGACCGGTTGCCGACCTGGTCACCCGATGGCGCGCGGATCGCCTATTCCGGCGGGCAGGGGATGGCGAGCGCCATCTATGTCGTCGATCTGTCTACTGGTCAGGAAAGTCTGCTGAAACAGGCCGAAGGAAGGGCCGAAGCGCCGTCATTCGGGCCATCGGGGCAACTGGCTTATGTCGTGCAGGACGACACGGGCAGCCATCTGGCAATCGACGGCAAGATCGTCAGTGGCAAGGAAAATGTCTTTCCCTTCCGCATAAGCTGGGATGGGGCAGGCGGCTATTTCTACGTGTCGGACGGCAGGATCCGCCGGGGCGGGGCAAAGGCGCCCTCGACGATCGACTTCGCCGCAACGCTGGAGGTCGTGAAACCCAGTTATAAGCGGGCCAAGCGCGATTGGGATTCGACCGCGCCGCGCAGGGCGCTGGGCATCGTGCATCCGCGTATCTCCCCCGATGGCAGTCGCATCGCCTTCGTTGCACTGGGTGATCTCTATGTCGTTTCGTCCAAGGGCGGGGTGCCGGAAAACCTGACCAAGGACGCCGCGCTCGACGCCGATCCCGCCTGGTCGCCCGATGGGCAGAGCATTGTGTTCAGTTCGGATCGTGTCGGTGGTCTGCCGCAGCTGTGGATCAAGGATCTGAAAACGGGCACGGATCGACAACTGACCAAGCTCGATACGCAGCCGCTCGGCGCGGCTTGGTCGCCCGATGGCACGCGCGTCGCTTTCATCGACGTCGATGGTCGTTGGGGCGTGGCGGGTGTCTGCGTGGTGGATGTCGCGACCGGCAAGGTCACACGGCTGCAGACCTCGCTTGGCCAGCCGGGCAGTCCGAGTTGGTCGTCGGACGGAAAATATGTAGCGATCAGCCTCTCCTACAAATTTTCCAACAGTTTCCGCGAGGGCACCAACCAGGTCTATGTGATACCGGCTGATGGCAAGGGCGAGCCATTCTGGCAGATACCTCAGGCCAATATGTCACTCGACACGCGCAGCGGCAGCGGCCCCGCCTGGTCGCCCGACGGCACGAAGATGGCGGGCATCTATGAAGGACTGCTCAAGGTCTGGCCCGTGGACAAGGCGGGCAAGCCATTGGGGCCAGTGCGCAGCCAGACGAACGACACCGCCTTCTACCCGACCTGGACAGCGGATTCGAACACGCTTCTCTATCAATCCAACGACATGCTGAAGACGATCAACCTGGCGACCGGCGTCACGACCGACGTGCCGATCGACCTGCATTATCGTCTGGCCAAGCCGACGGGCCGCACCGTCGTCCATGTCAGCCATCTGATCGACTCCGTCACTGATGCGACCCAGCATGACAAAGACATCATCATCGACGGCAATCGTATCGCGCAGGTCCGCGATCATGACCCGGCGCTGCATGAGGGGGGCACGGTCATCGACGGCACCGGCCTTACCGCCATGCCCGGCCTCATCGAATATCATTCCCATGTCCAAAAGGATTTCGGCTCGAACCTGGAAAAGGCGTGGCTGGCCTATGGCATCACCACGGTCCGCGATCCCGGCACGCAAGTCTATGACGCCGTCGAGGATCGGGAAGCGGCGGAGGCAGGCGTGCGCCCCAGCCCGCGCCTCTATGTCGGGGGACCGCTGCTCGAATGGCAGCGTGTCTATTACAAGATGGGTGTGGCCGTTTCCGGACCAGCGCATCTCGAACGCGAACTCGAACGCGCCCGGCTGCTGCAATATGATGTCGTCAAAAGCTATGTCCGCATGCCCGACCTCTACCAGCGGCGCATCGTCGAGGCGGCGCACGACATGGGCATTCCCGTATCGGGCCATGAAATCTATCCGGCCGCCTATAGCGGCGTCGATGGCACCGAACATATGGGGGCGACCAGCCGCCGCGGCTATTCGCCCAAGCAAGGACCGGGCGGCATGGCCTATGACGATGTCATCCAACTGTTCGGCCGAAGTGGCCGGACGCTGACGCCCACCAATTTCGGGGCGCTGACCGGTTATCTGGAAAAGAACCCCGACTATCGAACCGATCCGCGCGTGAACCTCTATCCCAGCTGGGCGCGGGAAAGCGTGACGGGCGACAATGATCCCATGGCACGGATGGTTCGGCCGCTACTGGCAGGGGGCCTCATCAGCCTCAAGAAAATCTATGATGCAGGGGCGCAAGTCGTCGCGGGAACCGACACGATGATCGCGACCAATCTCCACGCGGAAATCGCCTCCTATGTCGATGCAGGCCTGACGCCATTCCAGGCGCTGCAGACGGCTACGGTCAACGCGGCCAAGGCGCTCAACCTTGATGCCGGGACACTGGAAGCCGGGAAGCTCGCGGACATCGCGCTGGTGGAAGGCGATCCGCGCGAGAATATCGCCAACAGCTTCAAGGTGCGCAGCGTGATCGCCAATGGAGTCGTCCACCATGTCGATGATCTGGTGAAGCCCAACCCGTGAAGGTCGCCCGATCGGGAAATAATTGGTGATCCTCTTTGCTCACATATCGAACTTTTTCAGAGTCCCGTCAGCTGAATCTCGAAAAATTGTGGAACGATACCGTGCCGCATTTGCAGATGCAGCATAGTCGTATCCGGCTATCGAGCGCATTTTTTGATGCTTTCGTGGCGCCGAACGCGAGGGGTTCATCGCTCGGGGCGAGCGTGTGGCGCCTTCGAGTCCAGGTTCAATCGCACCTGCTCGTTCGTTCAATGTTTGTTCAATCGATAGGGACCTGGCTGTTCGTCCAGCGACAGATTGCAAGCCAAAATTCGAATCGACCGTGCGAAGGATGACGAAGGAATCTGGTGTCGGCAACGAGGTAGGAACTGTGGTTCCGGTTTTCGGAAATTTCCTTCCGAGAAGCCTTCGTTCCGTGAGCCTCTCTCTTTAAAGGACACGAACAAAACAGTTTTTTTGGCTCGCAACGGATGAGGCGCGTCAGACGATTTCCCGCTACAGGGCGATTATGCGATCCTCGGTGACCGACCGGCGCTTTTCAATCGAGGGATTCGCTAGGGACGCGCCTTTACCACAACCCCGCCAACCGACCAATGGAGTACGGAAGCGCGAGCGCGATCGAGCGCAGCGCATACGGCTCGCGGGTGGACCGAAGCCCACAATTCGGCAGATAGCGGTCGCCTTGGCTTTGGAGAAAGGTGAGGTTCGGACGAAGGACCTCACCGATGTCGGCGTCCACAGATGCTATCTTTCTCGCATGTGCGACGAGGGTCTTCTCGTTAAGGTGCGGCATGGCGTATATCGCGCAGGTTCGAGAAGGGCAGCATGAGGCGATGCCTTTGGTCCAAAGGCTACGTCAGTTGCCGCGATAAGGCTCGCAAGCGATCCCATCGCCATCTCCATCCATTCCAGATCGATAACCTGGTTCGCCACGGTAGTTCGGCGCAGTGCCCATCGCACGAGCCGCGTCGCACCCGGCCCAGTAATCACGCCTTCGAGGCGTGTGGGCGCGCACCATGCCGGCATTTGCGGCAAGCGAATTAGCTGCGGACACAATGCGATGCGTTCCGCCCTCACCTACTGCGATCGACCCCACGCCCACCATTGCCTCAAGCGCCGCTGCTGCACTGAGTAGCTTTGCCTCTATCGGAATGGATTTGGCGTCAGTTTGGCGGGCGCAGGCGCGGCGCCATAGTTTTGGTGAGTTTTGCCCGAAAGAGTGTCGACGACGCATTGGGTCCAGATCTCGGCCCGGAAGCTGGAGCCGAATTTTTTCAGGGGATGCACGGTGTTTGGCAGTGAATTCTGCGATAGGGGTCAGTGAAAATAAAGCGCGCACTCAGACCTGGCCTTAGACAGGGAAGGAGAGTCGAACATCGACCGCGCCATCGTTCGGAACGCCGGAGACCAATCTATGGTCGATCCGAGAGGGCTCTTCGATCAGTCCAGTGCTCGCGCAAGCGAGCGGACCTTGCCGGAACCTGCCAGAGAGGAGAAGCGTCCGTCCAGATTTTACCTTCGGATTCAAAATTGCTTTCGTTTGCCACGTTTGTCGGCATTTCCCTCCCGGTGCAGGGTTATCGACAGGATCTGCCATGAGAACCTAGAATGAAGCGGGGTGATGCATTGTAGGTGGCAATCATCCGCTGCTCGACCATTGACGGCATTCAGGACCGACGACGCCAGAGCCATGCACCGATGCCAGCAAGGCCAACAGCGAGAAGGCTGCCCGTTGCCACGGCCGCCTTTTGGCGTTGATCGGGCCGGCGACGTCCACCGTCTATGCCGCTCGGAGTGTGGGACGGATTATAGATAGTTCCGCTTGTATCCTCACCAGGGTCTGCCTTCTTTGCCCAAATATCCATAAAGCCATTCATAACAGCGGCACCAAGGTTGGGCGTAGCAAACTGTCCCAGCTTTAAAGCAATGGCGGGCGCCCCAACCACCGTCGTGTTGCGGGGACGGCGGGCAAGTCTAACGACCGCTTTTGCAACTTTCTCCGGCGCCAAAGAACCTGGCGGCAGCGATAGCTTCGCACCGGAGTAATTGCCGGCATGGTCGATGCCGGGTGTGTCCACGAAGGTGGGGTAAACATCGCAAATATGGATGTGAGGCCTTTTCGATAGTTCCCCACGGAGCGCCTGTGAAAAGCCGCGCAAGGCAAATTTGCTGGCGGAATAGGCCGCGGCATATGGGGTCGCGACGAAGCCGCCGACGGAGATCATATTCACCCAGGTGCCGTGATTTTGCGCGAGAAAGATGGGTAGGACTGCATGAACATCGTTCATATGACTGAGGAGGTTGGCCGCGATGACGCGGGTGTGATCCTCGATCGGGACATCTTCATATTTGCCGACAACCCCCACCCCCACGCAGCTGAACCAGAGATCTATTGAGCCTAAAGCGTCTCGAGCTTCAGCGGCAAAGTTTGCGATTGCGCCGGCGTCGGTGCCATCGACCGCGCGCACCTCGACATGGCCCCCCGCTTCCCGGCAGCGGCGAGCGATATCAGCAAGGCCTTCCTCACCTCGCGCCCCAAGCACCAACTGCGCACCTTGCTCAGCGAAAGCAATCGCGGCTGCAGCGCCAATGCCGCTCGATGCACCGGTGATGACAACGTTCCTCGGGCTTCCACTCATGAGCTTCCTCATCTGCTATTTGCCTTGGCCCGAGCTGAACTGGCCAAAAGCGCGCGCTTCGACTTTCCGGTGACGAACAAGGTCCTGCTTCGTTCCGCCGTCGGCGGCGAGGCTGCTTTTTCGACCCTGACGTGAACCGATATGTCACGAACGATTTCGAAGATCAGTCGTTGCGAAGGAACCTACTGAAAGCTTCAGCGCTTCCAGTAAGATTTTTTAGCGGAGGCTTGGTTCATGAACGACAAGACACTGGATGCTGTGATGCCGCCCCTGCCTGAACAGCAGCAGGAAGTGCCGGGGACAATTGCGGCCATGGACCCGGTACCGGATCATGGTGAAAATAGCTATCGTGGGTCAGGACGGCTCGAGGGAAAGAAGGTCATCATCACTGGCGGTGATAGTGGCATCGGCCGCGCAGTGGCGATAGCATATGCCCGGGAGGGCGCGGATATACTGATCTCCTATCTAAGCGAAGATGAAGATGCCCAGGATACCGCCCGCTGGGTTCAGGAGGCAGGCCGAACGGCTATATTGGTGCCTGGCGACATCAGCGATGCGGCGCATTGCCGTGTCATAGTCGACAAAGCAGTCCAGCAGTTCGGGCGCATCGATATACTCGTCAACAATGCAGCTTACCAGATGAGCTTCGAAAATCTGGAGGACATCACCGACGAGCAGTGGGAAAAAACTTTCGCCACCAACATCCATGCGATGTTCTATCTAGCCAAGGCCGCGGTTCCGTACATGGGAGAAGGCGCGGCGATCATCAATACCAGTTCGATCAACGCCGACATGCCGCGCCCCACTCTTCTTCCCTATGCAACAACCAAGGGAGCAATTCAGAACTTCACTGGAGGCCTCGCGCAACTTTTGGGCGAGAAGAAAATACGCGTGAATTGCGTGGCGCCCGGTCCGGTGTGGACACCGTTGATCCCCTCGACGATGCCACCGGAGGCGGTGAAAAAATTTGGCGAGAATACCCCGCTCGGCAGACCTGCTCAGCCCAAGGAACTTGCGCCTGCCTATGTCATGCTAGCGACAGACGAAGCCAGCTACATGTCGGGAGCAACCATAGCCGTGACCGGCGGCAAGCCCCTGATCTAGTCGCGAAACCGGTGGCCAGTTCAGCAGATGGCAAGGGGCGCTCGGGCGGGCATGGTGGCATCGATGTCACCTATGCACCGTTGGACATCCTGAAACCCATCGCGCCCGATGTCTGGATCGTGGATAGCGGGCCGGTCAGTGCCTACGGGATGCCCATGCCGGTGCGAATGACCGTGATACGGCTCAACAACGGTGATCTTTTGTTGCATTCGCCTACCCGCTATATCGCTTCTCTGCACGCCGAACTGGAGCAGCTCGGACGCATCCGTCACCTCGTAGCACCGAACATTGCGCACTGGATTTTTGCGGGAAAGTGGCGGCATGCTATCCCGGGCACACAGCTATGGGCAGCGCCCAAGTTAGCGGGACGCCTTGCGGTCAGGCGCGCACGTTTGCCGATCGATCGCGAGCTTGGCCCGCAGGCCCCCGCCGAATGGAGCGGCGAGATCGAACATGTCATTATTCCAGGAGCCGGCTTCTGCGAGGTCGCCATCTTCCATAAAAAGACGGCAACGCTCGTTTTGACCGATACTGTCATCAATCTTGAACCGAACAAACTTCCGACCATCATGGCGTTGTTAATGAAGCTCGGCGGAAGTGCGTCCCCCCATGGCGGGGCACCCTTTTATTTGCGCGCCGCCATCTTCCTGAAGTGGAGGGCCGGCAAAGCGGCGGTGGAGCGATTGCTGGCCATGAAGCCGGCTCGCGTGATATTCGCCCATGGCGCCTGGTTCGATGAGGATGCAACGCCAAGGCTTCGCCGGTCGTTCAGATGGCTGATTGGAGACAACAACGGCCTCAAGAGGCGGTGAGATGGCGGCGACGACTAGCTCTTTCCGCTTAGTCGGTCAAAGGTCTCATCGTGAGCGCGCGCGGTGGCTGAAAGCAAAGGTGCTTGGGACAGCTAGGCAGGAGGTCAAGCCGACGACCTTGATACGGGTTGGCTCCTGCGATGTGTAAAAGGCAGAAAGTTGCCCTGCCAATTTCCTATCCAAATATCAATGATAGTTCAAGCGCCACCAATTCCCCTGATAACCCTGCCTAGACCGTCACAAATCTCGCACTCCTTGCCATCTACCGTGCCGCTTCCGCCGCATTTAGGACAGTCCTCCCCGGTACCGGGCGTATCAGAACCAGTTCATCGCCGGGAATTAGGGTTCCTCAGAAATCTTTCCTCCGCGTGTGAGCTGGTTGTGACATCATCGATTTTGATACGCGGCCGTGTGAGAACCTATAGCAGCCGATAGCGTCGTCTCAAAACACTTTCGCGATTGATGGGCCACGTGTTAGGCGTCGAGGATGGGTTTTGAGAACGCTCCATGCTGATCGGTTACGCGCGTGTGTCTACCGCCGAGCAGGATTTGAAGCCGCAACTCGCAGCGCTTGGCGAAGCGGGATGCGAGAAGTTATTTTCTGACAAGGCGAGTGGCGCGAAGGCGAACAGAGCCGGTCTGGCTGACGCGCTTTCACATGCGCGGGCTGGCGACGTACTGGTCGTATGGAAACTGGATCGCCTCGGGCGAACGATGAAGGGGCTCATCGAACTCGCGGCCGAGCTGGCCGATCGCAACATTGGCCTCCGCTCTCTCACGGATGGCATTGATACTGCCGGTACTGCCGGCAAGCTCGTCTTCCACATCATGGCCGCGATGGCAGAGATGGAGCGCGATCTGATCCGCGAGCGGACGACTGCAGCGCTTCTAATCGCCAAACGCGATGGGCGGGTCGGGGGCCGAAAAACGGTAATGACCCCCAAGCGCA
This sequence comes from Sphingobium sp. KKT206, assembly GCF_055640555.1. Taxonomy (NCBI): domain Bacteria; kingdom Pseudomonadati; phylum Pseudomonadota; class Alphaproteobacteria; order Sphingomonadales; family Sphingobiaceae; genus Sphingobium; species Sphingobium sp. KKT206. The sequence goes on along the minus strand of NZ_CM145764.1, from coordinate 1,637,170 downwards.
TCGAAGCGGCACGCAAGCTCCTTGCCTCAGGCATGACCGCTCGCGAGATTGCGCCGACGATCGGCGTTTCGGTGGCCACGCTTTATCGCCATCTTCCGGCCTCGGCCCAAGAGGCGATTAGCGCAGAAAGCGAAAACGGCGCCTGGGCACTTGATCAAAAAGAAGGAATTGCTCCCAATGCCCCCAGTCGAGCATGATCGAGCTATCCTAGCCGGCGGCGGTGAAATGGGCGCGTTGATACGCGCTCACGACTGGTCAACTTCGCCGCTCGGCCCGCCCGAAGGCTGGCCGCAGCCGCTGCGCTTGGCACTTCAAATTTGTCTAAACATGCCGATCGTCAGTGCCGTGCACTGGGGTTCTGACCTGTGCATTCTCTACAACGACGCCTATGCGCCGGCACTGGCGGAGCGACACCCCTGGGCACTGGGGCGACCGTTCGGCAATGTGTGGCCGGAAATCTGGAACGTGCTCGGCCCGCAGATCGCCTCGGTCGTCGAAACCGGCTGCGGCTTTTCGACCGAGCGCCAGCTTTTGAAGATGGATCGGCACGGCCACCTCGAGGATACCTATTGGATCTACAGTTTCTCGCCGATCCGAGACGATGCCGGTTCCGTCGGCGGCGTTTTCGTCACGGCGCTCGATGAGACTGAAATGGTGCTTGCCGAGCGGCGGCAGGCCTTCATCCTCACCTTAGGCGACCGCCTCCGCTCGTTGGACGACGCTGGCGAGATCATGCAGGCGGCGGCCGAGGCACTCGGCCGTGAGATTGGGGCCGATCGCGCCGGATATGCAGAAGTGGCCGCCGACGATCGGACGTTCGTCGTGGAGCGCGATTGGTCCGACGGCAACATGGCAAGCTTCATCGGACGCCATCATCTGGATGACTTTGGTCCAGACCTAATCGCGGCGTTTAGAGGCGGGCAAACCGTCAACTTCGAGGATGTGCTGGCCGAGGCACTGACGGCCGGAGAGGCGGTAGCGGAAGCATTTGAAACCATCACCATGCGCGGGGCCATCACCGTCCCGCTAATCAAGGGCGGGCGCTTTGCGGCCGCGCTGTATGCCCATTCTCGTTCGCCGCGAAAGTGGACCCAAGGTGATGAGGCCCTTGTCCGTGAAGTAGCCGAGCGAACTTGGTCGGCGGTCGAACGCGCTCGCGCGGAAGCCGGCCTGCGCGATAGCGAAGCTCGTTTTCGCGCCTTGGCCACGGTCGGATCTTCCTCACTATACCGAATGAGTCCGGACTGGCGTGAGATGCGCGGTCTCGACGGTGCCGGCTTCCTCGTCGACACCGACGCGCCGACGACAGACTGGATCGACAAATACATTCCGGCCGATGAGCGATCCCGTGTGCGGAAGGCAATCGGTCGTGCGATCAGCGCAAAGACGTTGTTCGAATTTGAACATCGCGTTTTGCGCGCCGACGACACTGTCGGTTGGACGCTTTCGCGGGCCATTCCAGTGCTCGACGATGCCGGCGATATCATCGAGTGGTTCGGGGCGGCCAGCGATGTGACTGAGCGCGTCAAGGCCGATCAGAGCTTCAGTCGCCTGTTCCAAGCCTCGCCGGCACCATTCCTCGTACTCGCAGCCGACGCGCCGCGTTTCACAATCAAAGAAGTGAACGACGCCTACCTTGCCGCCACTATGACGACACGGGAAAGCATAGTCGGATGCGGGGTGTTCGAGGCGTTCCCAGACAATCCTGACGATCCAACTATCGAGGGTGTGAGCACATTGCGCGCCTCGCTTGAGCGTGTCCTGGCGACGCACGAGCCCGATGCGTTGCCGGGCCTGAAGTACGACATCGCACGGCCGGACGGCAGCTTTGAAGAGCGCTGGTGGAGCCCGGTTAATTCGGCAGTTCTGGATGAAAGCGGTGGAGTGGAAGCCATCATCCACAACGCCAATGACGTGACTGAGGAACGCCGCGTCGCCGCAGCGCTACGCGAGAGCGAATCTCGGCTGCGCGAGCTGAACGAGACGCTCGAAAGCCGCGTCGTGGAGGCGCTTGCCGAGCGTCGGCTACTCGCCGACGTTATCGACGGCACCGATATCTTCGTCCAAGTCGCCGACCGTGAATTTAACTGGCTCGCGATCAACCAAGCAGCGTCAGACGAGTTCGCGCGCATTTTTGGTGTGCGCCGCCCAAGGGCCGGTGACAATATGCTTGAGATGCTCGCGCACCGCCCCGACGATCGGCAAGCGGTCGAGGCGGTCTGGTCGAGGGCGCTCGCAGGCGAGGAGTTCGTTGAAATCGACGAGTTCGGCGATCCCTCACAGAGCCGGGGCCATTACGAAATGCGGTTCCGGACTCTCCGCGATGCAAATGGGCGGGCAACCGGCGCTTACCAATTCGTTTCGGATGTCACCGCGCGACTACAAGAACAAGCTCGTCTGAGGGACGCAGAGGAGGCGCTGCGCCAATCGCAGAAAATGGAGGCGATGGGCAGCCTTACCGGGGGTGTGGCGCACGACTTCAATAATCTGCTGACCCCGATCATAGGTTCGCTTGACATGCTTCAACGCAAGGGGCTGGGCAACGAACGCGAACAGCGCCTGATTGCGGGCGCGCTTCAGTCGGCCGATCGCGCCAAAACCTTGGTCCAGCGCCTGCTCGCGTTCGCTCGCCGTCAACCGCTACAGGCCACGGCCGTCGACCTGACTCCGCTCGTGCAAGGCATGGCGGACCTGATCTCGAGCACGACCGGGCCGCAGATCAAGGTGGTGGTCGATGCAGCCGAGGGACTGCCACCAGCGAACGCTGATCCCAACCAGCTTGAAATGGCCATCTTGAATTTGGCCGTGAACGCCCGTGACGCGATGCCGGACGGAGGCACCTTGCGCATTTCGGTCGACGCGGAAAGCGTCGGTCCTCAGCATCGGACGGACCTAAGCCCAGGACGATACCTGCGCCTGTCCGTCGCCGATACCGGCGACGGGATGGATGAGGCTACGCTTAAGCGCGCCGTCGAGCCATTCTTTTCAACGAAGGGCGTGGGCAAAGGGACGGGCCTCGGGCTGTCGATGGTGCATGGCCTTGCATCACAACTTGGCGGCGCACTCACGATCCGCAGCACACGTGGCATTGGAACCCATATTGAGTTCTGGCTTCCACAGAGCGTCGGATCAATCGCAAGCACTGCATATGTCGTCGAAACGGAGCTGCTGACAAAAAGCAGTGGGACAGCGCTGCTCGTCGACGACGAGGAGATCGTCCGCATGAGCACGGCCGACATGCTAAGCGAGCTAGGATACACGGTGGTCGAGGCTGCCTCGGCCGAAGAAGCGTTCGGGTTGGTAGATCGCGGCTTGCAGTTGGACCTGCTCGTCACCGATCACCTCATGCCCGGAATGTCCGGCACTGAACTCGCTCGGACGCTCCAGAACAGCCACCCGCGGGTCAAGGTGCTAGTTATATCCGGCTATGCGGAGGCGGAGGGCATAGCGCCCGATCTGCCTCGCTTGACGAAGCCCTTTCGAAACGCTGATTTAGCGGCGAGCCTCGCAGAACTCACTCGGTCGACGTGATGCTTTGGAGCGTTTGAGCCCATGGAACACCTTGAACAGGATCACTGATCCTCACCATGTGTTTGAGGATCGTTCAGTTACACGGGTTCAGCCGTGATGGCTAACGGACTTATCAACCCGCTAACGTGCGCTGCCATCTTGATGGGCGATCACGCCCAACCGGGCGACGATCGCGACAGCGCGAGTAATATGGGTTCGCGATCCTATCCTATGTGGTTGTCCGTCACCTATCTGCTGCCAGATTCGAGAGGCGGGGGAGACTCATTATATGGAGGCTCCAAATGACGGATTTGGATCGCGACGTATCGACAGATGAAACCGAACGCCTGATTGCTTCGAACAAAGTCGAGGGGACTGCGGTTTATAACCGTGCCGGCGAGAAGCTCGGCAATATCTACAATTTCATGGTCGACAAGCGGTCTGGCCAAGCCGAATATGCCGTTCTTCAGTTCGGCGGCATCCTGGGCCTCGGATCGGACTATTATCCGATTCCATGGCAAGTGCTGACCTATGATATCGATCAAGGCGGCTATGTCGTCAATATCGACAAGGACCAGCTCGAAGGGGCGCCACGCTACGGCAGCGAGGAGCCTCGTTATGACCGCGCCTATGGCGAGCAAGTCTACGGCTATTATGGCGTGCCCTACGTCTGAACGACGAGGAACTGACATGGCGGTCTGCGACCAGTGCGGCAACGATTACGACAAGGCATTCACGATAGAACTGGGCGGCAAGAGGTCCACGTTCGACAGTTTTGAGTGCGCGATCGAGGCGTTGGCGCCGCGCTGCGCAGTAAGCGGGGCCTGAGGGCCGCCTTGCGTAATGCCCATTCGCCGGGATGATTGCCGCTCTTTGAGCGAGGTGGCGGGTGTCGGACGAGATCGAGGATTCAGCAAGCGAACGGGCGATTAATCATACGAGTAATCGTATGAGTAGTCGGATCGAGGTCGTTAGCCGGGTGTCGGGCCGTCGGCGCTGGACGGTGGAACAGAAGCTGGCCGTATTACGGGATGCATTCGGCCCCGACGGTTGCGTGCGGACAGCCTGTGAGCGCCACGACGTCGGCAGCGGCTCGATCTACACATGGCGGCAACAGGCGATGTCAGGCGAGTTGACCGGGGTGTGCAAGCCGATCGAGCCTGTATTTGCGCAGGTGCAGATCAGCGAGCAGCCGGCCTTGCCCGCCCCAACGGTTGCGGCGCGCAGCAACGGCGTGATCGGGATCGAGCTGCCGTCGGGCATCAAAGTGAGTGTGGACGCCACGGTCGATGCCGAGGCCCTGTCGCGGGTGATCGGCGCGCTGACACGATGATCCCGCTGCCGCCATCGACGCGGATCTTCCTGGCCTGCGGTGCGACCGACATGCGTAAGGGTTTCGACGGCCTGGCGGTGATGACGCAGCAGATCCTGGAGCAGAGCCCACATTCCGGTGCGCTGTTCGCCTTCCAGGGGAAGCGCGGCGATTTGGTGAAGCTGCTCTGGTATGACGGCCAGGGCATGTGCCTGTTTTCCAAGCGGATGGACCGGGGGCGCTTCGTGTGGCCGTCGACCAAGACGGGGTCGGTGATCATGACCGCGGCCCAGCTTTCGATGCTATTGGAAGGCATCGACTGGCGGCGACCTGAACGCACTTTCACCCCTTCATTGGCGGGGTAAAACGCCCATTTTCTGGCACTTCTATTAGCATTGCCACCACCAATCTGCTATATAATCGCGGTGTCGGACGCAGGCCTTTTCACTCCTGATAAAGATGCTCGGATCGCCGAGCTCGAAGCCGCATTGGCCGCCGCCCATGCCGATATTTCCGCCCGCGACATCCTGATTGATACGCTGCGCGTGCAGATTGCACGCCTCAAGCGGATGCAGTTCGGCAAGTCGTCCGAGAAGCTCGATACCCAGATTGCCCAGCTTGAGCTGGCCCTTGAAGAACTCGAAGGCGAGGCCATCGTTGCCGCCGTGCGTCGAGGCGATCCGGTAGCCGTCATTCGGCCATCACCGGTTCGGGCGCTGCCCGCCCATCTGCCGCGCGAGGAACAGCGGATCGAGCCCGATCAGGGTAACTGCACCTGTCCCGACTGCGGCGGCGCGCTGCGGCCGCTGGGGCAGGATAGCGACGAGATGCTCGATGCCGTGCCCGTGCAGTGGCGCGTCATTCGGACCATCCGCCCCAAGTATAGCTGCCGGTCCTGCGAGAAGATCGTGCAGGCGCCCGCGCCGGTAAAGGCGATAGCGCGGGGCAAGGCGACCTTCGGCACCCTGGCCCATGTCGTCGTCTCCAAGTTCGACCATCATCTGCCACTTTACCGCCAAGCCGAGATCATGGCCGCGCAGGGCATCGAGATCGACCGCTCGACGCTGGCAGGCTGGGTCGGCCAAGCATCCGTGCTGCTCGATCCAATCATCAATCGTATCCGCGAGGTCGGCCTGACCGCCTCAAAGATCCACACCGACGATACGCCGGTGCCTATGCTCGATCCAGGACGTGGCAAGACAGCGACTGGCAGGCTCTGGGCCTACGCCGTCGATGATCGCGCCTCTGGTGCGACCTCGCCGCCACTGGTCTGGTATGAGTTCACCACCGACCGCACCGGCGCGCATCCCCGACGCCAGCTGGCCAGTTTCACCGGCTATCTGCAGGCCGATGGCTATGCTGGCTATGACAAGCTCTACAACACCAACCGCGTCACCGAAGTCGCCTGCTGGGCACATTTCCGGCGCAAGATATTCGACATTCATGCGACCAAGCCGACGCCGCTCACCACTGATCTGCTGGAACGTATCGGTCAGCTCTATGAGATCGAAGCAGAGGTTCGCGGCCATCAGCCCGATATCCGACGACGAAGCCGGCAGGACCGCACCAAGCCATTGATCGACGATCTCCGCCAGGCGCTCGACGATGCCCTGCGCCGTCTTGCGCCCAAGTCGGAGATGGCCAAGGCGATCGCTTATGGCCGCAAGCGCTGGATCGCGCTGACGCGCTTCCTCGACGATGGCCGACTGGAGATTGACAATAACATAGCCGAGCGCGCCATGCGCTGCGTGGCCCTTGGCCGCAAAAACTGGTTGTTCGCAGGCTCAAAAGCAGGCGGTGATCGGGCCGCCGCCATCTACTCCATCATCGAGACTGCAAAGCTCAATGGCCTCGAACCGCAGGCCTATATCGCCGATGTCATGGGCAGGATCGCTGGCAACTGGCCCGCAGCCAAATGGGATGAACTCATGCCATGGAACTGGCGCTTGACCGACCAAGACGTTGCTCAAGCTGCCTAGTGGAGATGCCAAAGCTAGATTCTTACGCCACTCCGGCCAAGGATCATGTCGGTGACCGCAAACTGAATGCTATAGCTGCAATTTCTCTGGCACGATCCAGCATTCCAGGAGGCAATTCGCGGGTTCCATCATCATTCAGCGGGAGATCATCGATCTGGTCAAAAATCGCCCCGGCCTCGATGACCAATACCTTCAACTCGTCATTAGTCACTCATGTTCTCCCTAATCCAACCGCATAATAGCGAAAGGAATAGAAACGATCGAGCGACATCGTAAATTTTTCAAACTCAGACACTCTCTGCCAAAATGACAGAATGTGGCCTACAAACCGCACTTACCCTGAACCGCGGTCCGCAGGCCACGCTTACGCTGCGCACATTGTCAGTGTCGGATCATTGGGCACGGGGTGGAGGAAGGCGAGGCGATCTATTGCTGTGCGCACTGCGCCGGGCACGAAGGCGGCACCGAACTCCGGGATCGCGCCTGATGGAGAGCGACGCCGACATATGGGATGAGGTCGGTACGCTGACGCTGACTCATGAAGAGCGAGGCGGCCTCAGCCTTCCCCCGCGCTACCAACCTGATGACAGATCGGGACCGCTGCGCGAGATTCTGGGCGCGTTCCTCACAGCAGCGCCAAAGGTCCAAGCGCGCTTCAGCCTGGTAATGGAGAATGGGCAGGCATTTAGCGCACACGACATTGCTGAGTTGATGTTGCGGCCGGACTGTCCCGTCCCCTGAACCTCGCGGTCTGAATTTCAAAAATGGCTCCTACAGGAGGATTGCATGAAGAAACTGCTATGGCTTGCGCTTCCCCCGCTGCTTCTTGCCGGCTGCAATAGAACCACGGAGCCGACGGACGGGACCGATCAGGTCTCCAGCGGCGCAACGAACGCCACGCCATCACAGAACGATGTCGCACCGGCCGTTCCGGCAACCGACACGCCCGGCTATCTCGCCAAGGCCGGCGCCGGCGATCTCTTTGAAATCGAGTCTTCCGAAGCGATTATCGCCAAGACCAAGAACGCGGAGATCCGATCTTTTGCCCAGATGATGATAAAGCATCACAAGGAGTCCACAGCGAAGGTAGAGACGGCCGCCAAGCAGGCCGGCATTTCCGTCGCAGCACCTGCCCTGGAGCCGCATCAGCAGCAGAGCCTCGATGAAATCAAGAGGGCGTCCGGCGCCGATTCGGATCGGGTCTATCTCGATGCTCAAGTCACGGCGCACGACCAGGCACTGGCTCTCCATCAAGCCTATGCGGCGAACGGCGACACGCCACAACTCAAGACCGCAGCCGGAGAGATCGCAACGGTCGTCCAACGTCATATCGAGGCGCTTGCGCGCCTGAGAACCCCATGAGGAAAACGGATGGCTGATAAATTCGCGATCATTACCGGCGCATCCACCGGGATCGGCTTCGAACTTGCCCATGTCGTGGCACAGGAGGGCTATGACCTCCTTGTCGTCGCAAACGAACCGCAGATCGACGACGCCGCGCAGGATTTCAGGCGCCACGGCGTCGATGTCCGTTCGATGGAAGCCGACCTCTCGACGCTGGAAGGTGTTGACCAGCTGCTTGCTGCGGCCAATGGCCGAACAGTCGATGTCCTGTGCGCCAATGCCGGCGTGGGCACCGGCGGTGCGTTCCTCGAGCAAAATACGGCGACCTGGCGCCACTCAGTCGACACGAACATCACCGGCACCGTCCATCTGCTCCAGAAGGTGCTGAGCGACATGGTTGCTCGCGATGCCGGCAAGGTTCTCGTGACCGGATCGATCGCCGGGTACATTCCGGGCAGCTTCAACGCCGTCTACAACGCGACCAAGGCCTTCATCGACAATTTCACCGAGGCGCTGCGCAACGAGATCAAAGATGTCGGCGGCGTCACGCTCACCACGCTGATGCCCGGCGCAACCGATACCGAGTTTTTCGCGCGGGCCGGCATGCTCGATACCAAGGTCGGGCAGGAAGAGAAGGCCGATCCGGCGAAGGTCGCGCGCGACGGGTGGAAAGCCCTGCTTGCAGGCAAGGGTCATATCGTCTCGGGCCTCTCCAACAAGCTGCAAGTCGCAGGGGCTGGAGTAGTCCCGCAGTCGGTCCTTGCCGAACAGCACCGCAGGATGGCGCAGCCCAGCGCCGGAAAGGACTGAGCCATGGCCCAGAAGAAGTGGTCGCAAGACGTGACCGAACATTCCGATGCGCTCGATCTGGAAGATGGCGTTTTCAAGCAGGACGATCCCGCCAAAATCGCGGCATCGCTCAAGCGTTCGGCCGAGCACAGTAAACGGCGCAAGGGCACGCCGCTGCAATCGGCGATGGGCATGCTCAACTTCTATATCAATCGCGCCGGCGACAATCTCGACAAAGGCCAACGTGAGATACTGGAAAAGGCCAAGGACGAACTGCGCGAGGCGTTCGGCAAGGAACCGGATGCAGCCCATCGGGATAAGTCCCATGAGTGACAGCCGCAAGGTCCGCGATGTCCCGACCGAAAACACAAGCAATCCCAATATCTCGACAGAGAACCAGCCCGAAGGCGCCGCGCGGCGCCCCAGCGACACCCTCGATCGCGAACCGAAGCGCGATCCTCTGAGCGGCGGCAGCATTCCCGACGACTACAACCCGGAGACGATGACTCGCGACGGCGAGGAGGATGACACAAAGGCAGGGCGTGAAGGCGCTGGCCGGCGCTGACGCGGGCCAATCATTAGTGGAGTTTGATATGAAACGAAAGTCGAAAGACCGAAACAATCAGGACGAAATGCCACGCGGGCCGCTGGGCGATGCCCGGCCAGACGCAGCGGAAGGCGATAACCGGACCGGGGGCGGGCAGCCCCAGGAAAAGGTGGAGGATCGGCCATCGGTTAGCACGGTCAAGCCGGAGGATTATCCGTCGCAGCAGTGAGGGAATGCTGGAGCGCCTGCCTTGTCTTCACAAAGAAGGCGGTCTGGTTAGCGCCCAGCCGTTCAGGGTCGGCGACAACCTGCACCCAAACTAATTTACCTTAGCGCGGTTCATCCGCTTATCCGTGAGGCTGTACCGAACCGAAAAAAAGGAGGTTGTGATGGCGGACGACGATCTTGTTTACCTGCTGCGTCGGTCGGCAGAAGAACGGGCCAAAGCCCGCAACGCGACAGACGATAGCGTAATGGCTGCACATCGCGAGATGGCAGATGCTTACGATGCAAAAACGAAACCTGCACGGGTTCCCCGCCCTAAGCTTACACTACACTCAATTTGACTAGCCCAAGAAAGGTTGGTTGGCTGCGGTGCTTTACGCCGCCCAACAAGGAGAGATGCCGTGATAATGAGAACATGGATTGGTGCGGCTATGCTGATTACAGCAGTAATTGCTGCACCCGTATCGGCGCAAATGGCCCCCGGATCGACGCAGACAACGCCGGCGCAACCGGGTTCGCAGCAAACCCCGCCTATGCAACCCGACCCGACGCAGCAACCGCCAGACTCCGTTCCGCCCGCGCCGGCGCAGCCGAGCCCAAGGCAGCCGGATCCCATGTCGAAAATGTCCCCTTCCGATCAACGGAAACTACAGGCATGTCAGGCCATGACGCGCGACGCGATGATGAAGGACAAGCGCTGCACGGAAATGCTGAGGATGCATCCAGAGATGGTGCCGGGCGACCCCAGCGTTGACTGAAGTCGTCGGAGGCCGACGCGCACCCGACGCTTTTCAGATTCAGCCTGTCAGTATACCGGAGCTTACATATTGCGGCTGGGAATGGGATCGGACGAGAGGGCGGCACCACAAGGTGTCGCCCTGGCGCTCAATTGGGCGGTATGTGATCGGTGGTGTCCAAAGCTCTACCACGGATCAAGCGGTTGATACGGTCAATCAGGGCATCGGCTGTGAAAGGCTTGCAGATCAGCTCGACGTTGTCAAAACCCGCTCCCTTTTCGACAACTTGACGTGATTGGGTGGACGGCCCCTGCACTAGCGTAGCTGTGCAATGATGTGGTCGTTGAGCCACGTCTAGGAGTCGATCCATGCCGCAGGATGTCGTGATCGTCGGTGTCGATCTGGCGAAGAACGTGTTTCAGGTCCACGCGATCGGCGCCGATGGCAAGGTGTTGGTGCGCCGGCAGCTCCGGCGCGGTGAGGTGCTCAAGTTCTTCTCATCATTGCCGCCGTGCCTGGTTGGGATGGAGGCCTGCGCGTCCGCGCACCATTGGCGACGAGAGCTTCTGGCGCTGGGCCATGATGTCCGGTTGATGCCGCCAGCCTATGTAAAGCCATAAGTGAAGCGCGGGAAGACCGACGCCGCAGATGCCGAGGCGATTTGCGAGGCGGTGACCCGGCCAACGATGAGATTCGTAGCGGTCAAGAGCGTCGATCAGCAGGCTGTGCTGATGCTCCACAAGACCCGCGACCTGCTCGTGCGACAGCGAACCGCATTGATCAACGCGTTGCGGGCGCACCTCGCGGAGTGCAGCATCGTCAGTGGCAAGGGGCCCGGAGGCGTCGCCGTGCTGATGAAGCTCCTTCACGAGGCACAGGTAAAGCTGCCGTCACATGCACGGTCGGCGCTGCATACTATCGGTGCTCAACTGCGATCGCTTGCTAGCGAGATCGATCGGCTCGAGGCACAGATCCTCGCCTGGCACCGCGCCGATGAAACCAGCCGCCGGCTCGCGACCATCCCCGGCATTGGTCCGATTACCGCATCGGCGATTGCAGCGGCTGTGCCCGACGCATCGCTGTTCCGCTCGGGGCGGCAGTTCGCTGCAGGGCTTGGGCTCACACCGAGGCCCATAGCTCTGGTGGCAAGGAGCGGCTTGGCGGCATCAGCAAGCAGGGCGACGGCTACCTCCGCAAGTTGCTGGTCGTCGGCGCGACCGCGGTGATGCGGATGGCGCTCAAGGATGCCGCCCGCCAACCCCGGGTTGCACAGCTGCTCGAGCGCAAGCCGGTGAAGATCGCGACCGTCGGGCTCGCCAACAAGACAGCGCGCATCGCCTGGGCGGTGATGGCGCACAAGGAGGTCTACGCGGCCGCGGCTGCGTGACCGCTGTCCTCTTCGCCCGCTGAAGCGAGGGGCGGGATGGGTTTAAGGGCAGCTGAGTGATGATGACAAACCGGTCAGACCGGGGATCGAACAAGCCCAGGGGAGCAGAGCGCTTCGAGCGCGATGACGTGATTAGGGACCCGATCCGCGGACTTCATCAGGGCCAGCAGCCAGGCGGTGCTGCGCGAACAGGCCGAACACATGGATGCACCCGACCGGTGCTCATCGCCACACGAAAGCTCTTGCACCGCAGGGGCCGTCCACACATGGATTTCCTGCGCTGGAAGTCGCCCGCATGCCCTTGCCTTACAACCGCAACCTTGCCGCCGGGGTGGTGCTGCCGGGCGACTGATGGCCAAAATCGGCTGAGCCAGCTACGGATAGATTTGAGATTTCCACCCGCCAAGAATCGTTGTGACGACGACCGCCGTTCTCAGGAGCAGCCTCGCGAAGTCTGTCTGACGGTGGCCTGTTCTCATCGATCATCAGTCGCTTTGTTTTTCGCCGGACGACCTGCGTCGGTTCGGCATATGCATATCAACACCATCCTTGTTTTCCTTTCGATGGGGTTTGGGCATGTACCGCTCCACAAGCAGGACTGCCGACAGGAGGAGGAGCGCCAGCACAGTACCCGCCAGCACCAGCACATATTGGCCGGCACCGGCCGTAATTCCTACCGCTGCGGCCATCCACAAGCTAGCCGCCGTGGTCATGTTCTGGACATCGCCGCCCCGCACGAAAATAAGGCCGCCTGCTATGAAGCCGATCGCCTGCGCCAGACCCTGAACAACCCGAACCGGATCCCCTTCGCCGTGCGCTTCGACCATTTCCAAAGCGGACAATGTCAGCATGGCTGAGCTAAGCGAGACGAGCCCATGCGTCCTCAAACCCGCATCATGGCCCTGTCGTTCCCTTTCGAACCCCAAGGCCAGCCCCAAGATGGTAGCCAAACCTAATCGCGCCAATGTTGTGGATAGGTCGTTCTCGAGCATTTTGAAAATACCTTGCACAAGGATGAACGCTTGTTGCTCCGATGAGGTGCGTGAAAGGCTCAAACACCCCCTTGAGAATTGATCTGGCCCCTGTTTCGCCGGACGGACTTAAGCGGTTGCTGAACCCATTGCGCGATGCTCGCGCGGCGAACGCATTTTAAGCCCTGAGTGCGGGTGGTTGTCGTTGTAGTCTTCGATCCATCCGGCGAGTGATGTCAACGCGTTGGGCGCATCGGGCAGCGGCGAGACGCGGACGTAATCGCGTTTGAGAGTGTGCACGAAAGCCTCCGAGATGCCGTTGGATTGCGGGCTGCGGACAGGCGTGAAGCAGGGTTTCAGACCCAGCTGCCGGGCAAAGGTCCGGGTTTCGCGGGCGGTATAGGCTGAACCGTTATCCGACAGCATCTCGACCGGCGTTGTCGCTCGCATGCCGCCGAAGCGGGCCTCCACGGCCTCCAGCATGATGTCGCGCACGTGCGAGCCGCTGATGCCGGCGTTGGCGACGGCGGCAAAGGCGATGATCTCGCGGTCGTGCGCGTCGATGATGAAGGCGCCGCGCACGACCTCGCCGTTCCAGCAGGTGAACTCGAAGCCGTCCGAGCACCAGCGCAGGTTCGAGCGGATCGCCACGACCACGCCGTCATGCCCGTAGTCGGGCCGCTCGGTGTAGCGCCGCGCCAGCAGCAGGCGGTCCGCCGCCATGATGCGGTAAACCCGTTTGTGGTTGACCGGCGCCAGCCCTTCGGCGCGGAGCTGTCGATTGAGGACCGCCGCGATGCGGCGGTAGCCGTATGTGGGCCGCTGCGCGGCGATCTGGCGGATACGGGGCAGCAGACCGGTGTCGCCCGCCTTGGCGTAAGACCTGCGCGTCCTGGTGCTGCCGGTCAGGCGGTCGTACACCGTCGAGCGTCCGACGCCCAGTGTGCTGGCAACCAGGCTCACCGGATAGTCTCCGGCAGCGACGAGTGCATGAGCAAGGTCGCTTTTTTTGGGCGCGAGCGCTCCAACGCCTCCTTGAGGATCTCGACCTCCAGCGTCTTGCGGCCGAGCTGGCGCTCCAGTTCTCGGATGCGATTGTCCATCTCGCGGACTTGGCGGTTGCTGGTCACGTCATCGTCGCCGGCGACCGCGACGCTCCCGCCTTCCAGCATCAGTCGGCGCCAGCGATACAGCAGATTGGGCGCAACGCCGTTGCGCCTGGCGACGACCGAAATGCTCTCGCGGCCATCGAGCGTCTCCTCGACGATCCTCAGCTTCTCGACAGCACCCCAGTGACGGCGGCGACCGCCATCGGTGATGATCTCTGACACGGACATAAGCCTATGCTCAGGGGATAGCCCTAAGCCTCCTTCTTAGGCTTAGATCCGTCCGGTCAAAACGGGGGCCAGCTCAAGAATTCAGACCAAGCAGAACGGTGCTGCGCTTTGCTTAGCATCAGGATCTTCGTTCAAACCGACCGGTTAGCTCAGTCCGGCGAAAGTTGAGACCTTATACGTCGATCGTGTAAACGGCTTACCGCCGTCGGTGGTCGCCTGAGCAAACGAGTTTTCCGGAGCGCTGAACCGGCGATCGAGGGGATTGGCGATATGCCAACAGTGCACCCAACCTTGCCGGATTCGCAGGAATTGCGCTCAAGATGATCGGCGGCTGCGCGGGAGCCGCTCAAACCGTGGACTACTTGGCAGAGGTTTGTCCGGATGACTGCATACGCTCGCAGGCGCCCATTACCTGATCCAGCAAACTGCGGGCGCGCTCGGCACCGAACAGCGAACAGACTTGGCCGGCGTTACCTCGTTCATGGCGGCGGCTCATGTTCCTTGGGATGGAACGCGGTTGGCGGCGTCGTCACCGAGGCGGCGCGGAAATCGAATCCCAGCTACTTCATGCTTGCGACTGAGACCAAATGGTTCCACCGCCCGCGCAGCGGCGCTAGTTTAACGAAGTGCGGAGCAGTCACGCCGTGATGATGTCGCACCCCGAGGAGGTTGCCACCTTATAGAAAACGCGGACCAGTCCCGGCGCTGGGCCAAGGCACGGCACGTCGGGGAGGGCCTACGGGAGCTTCGAAAACTGTCCGAACAGGGCCCGCGGGCGGTTGATCAGTTGCGAACATCGCGTGCTACCGCTGATGCAATGGAATCTGGCTGGCTAATGGTCCGCGTGGAACCATTTCTGCTAATCTAGGTTACCTGATCATCCAGCTAGCTCCCAAGGCATCGGAGGGTGCTGCCGTTGCCTGGGCGTGGCATATCGGAGAGCGATCATGTCCGTGGACGACCTGAACGACCGCAGCCGGGCCAATGTTGAACTAAAGCAAGCGCCCCAGGCGAACATCTTGAATGTAGTGGCGTATTGCCGACTTGCCGAGGCCCAACTTGAGCGCATCGAAGCAGCCGGGATGGCGGAGGCGATGGAAGATGCATGAGGGGCTGCAATCGCTCGAGATGTCAGGAAAGCGGCGACCGGCTCGCGTGACGCTTGGCGGCACACGACTCGCGGCGTCGCCTTTCCTTTCGCTGGAGGAGCAGCAGGCGTTGGACAACGCCGCCACGGCCCCACGATTGGTTCGCGCCGGCACCGACCTTATACGCGAGGGAGAGACATCCGAGAATCTTTATCTCGTGGTAGAGGGGTGGGCGTGTCGATATCTGACCACGCGCGACGGATTGCGGCAGATTTCGGCACTGCTCGTTCCCGGTGATGCCGCCAATATCGACATTCTTGCGTTTGAGCGATCCGGATATGGGATCCGCGCTCTGACCGAAACGAAGGTGCTGGCAATTCCCCGCGACCGGTCCTTGGCGCTTGCGGCCAAGCATGCCGGGATCGCAAGAATGTTCCTGTCCTTGACGCTCTTTGAAAATGCTCTTCTCAATCAATGGGCGCTCTGCCTCGGCCGCCTTTCGGCTCGGCAGCGGCTCGCGCATCTCCTATGCGAGCTGAGCGCCCGCCTGGATGGCGAGGAAGAGAACGAAAGCAGCTTCGGGCTTTATGTCACGCAGGAACAGCTCGGCGATACGCTCGGACTCACCTCGGTCCACGTCAACCGTACCATGCAGCAGCTTCGCACCGAGGGGCTGATCGTTACCGCCCATCGTGTGATCAACATTCCCGATATTGCCCGATTACGTAACGCTGGTGAGTTCGATCCAGGCTACCTCCATATTCAACCTTACGGGAGCGATCGGCAGAGTTTATCGGAAGTGCCGCTTTGATGGAGAAATGTCCATGACCGACGATAATTTGGCCTATTACCAACGGCGCGCGCAAGAAGAAGCAGAGGCCGCGGCCTCGGCGACGTCATCAGAAGCCGCGTCGGCTCATCGGTTGCTGGCAACCCAGTATGAGGCAGAGGCACGCGAGTTAGCGTCGCGATCCGGATCCGCGTTCGTGAAGCAGAGTCATACCGTCGAGGAAACGTAGCGGTCGAGGATATCAAAGCAGCGATTATCATTACGAACTATTATCGAACGACTATTCAGTCTTGATCGCGCCCTTGGTCGTCGCGTAGGCCAGAAGCTGCGGCTTCGGCATGTCTGCATTGACTGAGGCGGTGTTGATGATCGTGCCGCCGGCCGCCAGATGCCTTGTGGCGTTTTTGACGAGATAGAACATTGCATAGATGTCGTGGCGAAGGTTATACTGCCATTCCTCGTCGCTGATCTCCTCGATCTGCTCGAAGTTCGCCTGGTGGGCGGCATTGTTAACGAGGATATCAACGCCACCTAGCTCACTGACGGCTAGCTCGACGATCGCCCGGCAATGTGCAGGCTCGGAAATGTCGCCGGCCATGAGAATGCATTTTTGTCCCTCGGCTTCGATGAGCTCGGCGACGCATTGGGCGTCCTCCTCTTCATTGGGATAGCTGATCAGGAGATCGGCGCCGTCGCGCGCATAGGCGATCGCAACCGCGCGGCCAATGCCGCTATCGCCGCCGGTTATGATTGCACGCTTGCCCGCAAGCTTGCCTGAACCTTTGTAACTTTTCTCGCCATGATCCGGCTCGGGGTCCATCCGCGCCGTCTTGCCCGGAATGGGCTGCGGCTGATCCGGGAAAGGCGGTTCGGAAAGTTAGGCATGGTCGTCCTCATCCGGTCCTTGAGATCTTAAAGGCTTTTCCCGGAGTAGCCATGCGCCGATACTGGCTGGGGCAATGACGGCGGCAGTGGCAGCCACGCTGGCGCCAATCTTCCGGGCGGCGGGCGAGCGCATGCCGCCATCGATTCCGCCAGGATCGGCGGGCGGAGCGAAGAGAAGAGATTGCCGTCGCTGACCGGCACATTCTCGGCCGTCTCAAAATAGCGTTTGAGACCGACATCCATCGCGCGGGCATTGAGGTTGGGCGCGAGGAAATGGCTCATCCGGACCGCCGCAGTCGAGGCGCCGACCATGGTCGTAGCCTGCGGATGGTCAGCGAGACGGTACACGGCCTCTGCAACGCGGCGCGGATCGACCAAGGGCGGCGGAGCGGCGATCTTCTTGCCCGCATAGTTCGCGCCATGGCTGAGGCCAGGCGTATCGACGAAGGAGGGATAGACATCGCAGATGTGGATGGGGATAGTCGGCCAGCTCGGCGCGCAGCGCTTCGGCAAAGCCACGCAAACCAAACTTGCTGGCACTGTAGGCGACTGCATAAGGCGCGGCGGCAAACCCGCCGAGCGAGATCATGTTGACGAAGGTGCCGCGGCCTGGGTACCACGGCACGCATCGTTGATGTGACCCATCAGATTGGAATCGACGATCCGGGAATGCGCCTCGATCGGCGTTTCTTGGAACAGTCCTACAGCCGCGACACCGACATTGCTGAACCAGAGATCGATCTGCCCAAGCTCGGCCAATGTTTGGACTTGCGCAGAGTCGGTAACATCGGTCTGCACCACCCACCGGCCTCACGGCATTGGTGTGCGACCAATTCGAGGGCAGTGGTTCCGCGCGCTGCGAGCAAAAGGGAGCGCCGCCCGCTGCGAAGCGAAGGGCGGTAGCTTGCCCGATCCCGCTCGATGCGCCTGTAATCACGATGTGGTTCGACGGCATGGGTCACTGCCCAGGTTTTTTTGTGAGACTGTCGTTGCACGACGGCCGTGATGGCCGCCGATCATGGACGGACAACTCCCAACTAGAACCGCAACCTCGACATGCGGTTCCCATATTAAATCAGCCAGCGGTTCCGGGATGTGTTGTACGCCCACGGAAAGGGCGCATTTGGAGCGATGCGGTTCATGTTGCTGCCGCTTCCGTCATTCCCCGGCCGATCCGATTTTGTGCCCGCTCTGACGATCGCTTCGCGTTCGGGGCGAGATCGGCGGGACAGCTTCGACGTTGGCGACGTTGTACCCGAACGCTTCACTTTATTTCTAAGGAACATGCCATGGCTGATACCCAGGTTGCCACCGACGAAACCAATCGATTGATCGCGTCCAACAAAGTCGAAGGTACAACGGTCTACAATCGCGAAGGCGAGAAACTCGGTTCGATCTACAATTTCATGGTCGATAAGCGCTCAGGTCAAGCCGAATATGCCGTGTTGCAGTTTGGGGGCTTGTTCGGTCTTGCGAGCGACTATTATCCGCTGCCTTGGAACGTGCTCACCTACGAGACCGATCAGGGCGGCTATGTCGTTGATCTCGACAAGACCGTGCTGGAAAAAGCGCCGCGTTACGCGAGTGACAATGAGCCGACTTTCGACCGCGACTATGGCCGAGAGGTCTACGGCTACTACGGCGTCAATTATCCCTACTGACTAGCCAGGCGGCCGGGTGAGAACCCGGCCGCCACATCCTCGCCATGCTTTCGTCGAGCGCACAATCGCCAAGGCCTTTCCGGTGGAAAGCTGGGCACCAGGGCAAGTTAGGGCAGGAGCTAATCGGCTGCGCCTAACTTTCTAGCAGTGTTAGGCTCCGTTCTATCACTCACGGGTCTGAAGGCGGGTGGGCATGTCGCCGCCCTCTGGCTTGTCGCGACCGTCGACGCTTGTCGGTAGCGGATCGCCGCCTTCCGCCGCCTTCCGCTCATCCCGTTGCCCGACCTTGCGGGCCATGTCGCCACCGGCTGATCCTTGCTGCGATGGGGTAGACTGTGCATCGGCATTACGGATCGCCTCGTCGGAAGCGTTCGCGCGGGGGTTGGTCTGTGGGATTGCATCATTGGCCATGGTCTGTCTCCTATTGTAAGTGAAAACCGATGAAGCGGGGCAGCCGTTCCCGGCTATGCGGGCGCTTGTCGCAGTAAAGGGAGCGGCCATCCCTTTCCGGCGATCTAGGCACAGACTTTCGATCCAGGGGATAGCGCCATTTCTGGAGGCCTTATTCTGGCTGCTGCCGTCAAAGCGATCCTGCCCACGGTCCAGTTCTGCGGCAGGGGCGAACTGGCAGGTGTGCCAGTGGCCTGGATTGATAGGCATATTAGCCGACCCGCTGCTTTGATCCGGGATCGCAAAACGGCGCGGCAAAGAGGGTCTTGGGGCTATTGCGGAGGGAGACCGAAGGACCGCAATATCCGTGCAAGACCCGGCTCATCGACCAGATCGGCGGCATCTTGAGGTTCGCACCACCGCCGTTTCCGCTCTCCAGCCTCTGGCCAGTTGCCCAGGACGGTTTCAACGGTAAGAGGAAAGACCGTAACACAGCACGGCACAGTAGAACCTTTTCCTAGGCGTTTCTCATATCGATAGGCACCGATCGGACATTTTTCTATCGTGCCGATGACACCGGCTTCTTCAAAAGCCTCAACGGCCGCCGCGCGATGGGGCTTACGATTCTTTTTCGGCCACTCCTTGGGGATAATCCATCGCCCGCGTCTGCGCGATGTGACGAGCAGCACCTGCCACTCGTCATTTGCTTGCACCTGGTAGGGTAAAGCGGCGTATTGGTTTCTAATGTTCATCTTGGCGAACATCTCCCAACTACATCGACGTTTGGCCGGAGAGCCGATGCGGGCCGAGCGAAACTACTGGCATTCACCTTTTGATAGCTCAGTCAGGTTGCCGCAAAGAGCAGGACCGCGATGCTCAGAATCAAAGCGGCTAATCGAATTAAGAGGGCTTCGACTCTATCGAAATCGAGGCAGGCCGCCCGCCGCCCTTATTGTCCGGCGCAACGATCCGGATGTGCTAGCCATGAATTCCCATTCTCATCAGGACGCCTTCTCCTGGGTTTCCGTACGCTCTGCCCTGAGTCCTGCGGACAGCTGAATGTTGCGCGCTGTGAACCGGCACCGATCGAACCGATCGGCACAGCTACTCGCCGAACGGATAGGTTTCGGGCACGCCGCGATGATGTTCAGGGCCGAGTGGCGTGACTGCCTGCGTCTCGTCGAACCAGACGAAGGCGTCAAATTGTTCGGGCAGGACGGCTTGGCTATAATGGCTCCAAAGCTCGGTGTCGGGTCGATAGATAACGCCGATGAACCGCTCGAGCCGGGCTTCGTCCAGCCGCCGGCGCAGCGCCTCGTGCTTGCCGGGCGAAAGATCGAGCAAGAACCGGGCCTTGCCGCTGTCATGGAACTGTCGCTCATAGCTATCCGGACGGGAGGGGTTGACCCGCTTCACTTCCATGTCACCATCCCAATCCGTTGCCGCCGCCACGGTGCCGGTGTGGGTCCCGAGGCCGATCAGCGCCGCGTCGTGGCCGAACGTCTCTCGACAAAGCTGACCGATATTGAGCTCATCGCGCGAGATGCCCATATCCGTGAAGCGCGCGTCGCCAATATGGCTGTTGTGAGCCCACACGATTGCCTTTGCCTTGGGGCCTTTCGCTTCCAGCAAATTCTGCAGAGTCTCGAACATATGCGTATCACGCAGATTCCAGCTCTCCGCGCCGCCATAATACATGATCCGGTAATAGCGCTCGGCGGAGGCGATCAGACGCGCGTTCTGGGCTGCATCCAGAAAGGCGTCACCATCGTCTTTTACATAGTCGAGGCGCTTGCGCAGCAGGTCGCGGCATTGATCGATGACCGCCTTTTCGCACTGGGCATAGCCGCGCGATAGCGCAGCTCGACCATAAGTTGCCGGATCACTCTGCCACGGCGTCAGACAGCCATAGCGCTCGCGGGCGACCTTGGCGGCCTCGGGATCGATCCGGTCGAGGTAGTCGAGCACCGCCCCGATCGAGCCCGACATGTTGTAGATGTCGAGGCCATAGAACCCGGCGCGTGCTTCCATTTCATCGATCGCTCCATTGTGATCATGCAGCCAATCGATCAACGTCTGGATGTCGGTGTTGCGCCACATCCAGGTTGGGAAGCGCTGGAACGGCTTTTCGGCCCCGGCGCGATACGGGTGATGACGCACAAAGCGATCGATAGTCGCCGCGTCTGGCCAATCTGCTTCCACCGCGACGATCGTGAAGCCGTGATGGGCGATGAGATGGCGGGTGATTGCCGCACGCGCCTGATAAAATTCGCTCGTGCCGTGGCTGGCTTCGCCCAGCAACACAACCCGGCGATCCGCGAAGCGGTCGAACAGCTTTCCAAAGCCCGGATCGTCGAACGTCGGCAAATCCTCGCCGGCGTCGGCGATCATATCGGGGAGCGACTGGCTGCGCGAGGCGCCGGGCACATGATTGCTCGCGGAGCGCCTGCCATCCTCCTTCCAGCCATGTTCGCCGACAAGTGGAACGAACATGACGGCTCCGAGATTCTCCTCTTCGAAGCGAGCCTCGCTGACGCGCGTCACCTTGCATAGCTTTTGGCTGCCCGGATCTCCGACCGGGATAAGGAGATGACCGCCAATGGCGAGCTGCTCTTTAAGCGCACGCGGCACGTCGGGGCCGCCGGCTGCCACCAGAATCGCATCGAAGGGAGCTTCGTCTTCAAGGCCGTGTGTGCCATCGCCGATGCGAACGTCAATATTGTCATAGCCGAGCGCGGCGACGCGCCTGCGGGCAAGCTTAGCCAGGGCCGTGTGGCGCTCGATCGCGAATACCTTGCCCGCGACCTGGCCCAGCACGGCCGCAGCATAGCCCGAGCCAGCGCCGACCTCGAGCACTCGGTCGCCGGACTGGATCTCAGCCGCTTCGATCATGGCTGCGACGATGTACGGCTGCGAGATTGTCTGCTCTTCCTCGATCGGAAGCGCGGAATCCTCGTAGGCGAACTCTTCCAACCCCTCGTGGACGAACCGCTCGCGCGGCACGCGGCGCATGGCTTCAAGCACGCGCTTATCGCGGATGCCGCGCCGCGCAAGATGGGTATCGACCATCCTGTCTCGGAGTTTCGCGTAATCAGCCATCGGCGCCTCCTGCTGGCTTTCCGACGAGCAGCCTGCCTGCTTGGGGATTGCTGACCGGCACGCCAAGCGCCGCAAGCTTGGAAATCGTGCTCTCCGCGTTCTGATGGTGGACGAAGATGCCGCCCGCGCCTTCCCAGAGATGGGCGTGCTTGAGCTGGTCGTCGACGAGGACGTCGCCCTGCTGTGCGTGATTGCGCTTATCGACGGCCAGCACTGTCAGGATACGGGTGTCGGGAAAGTGCTCGGCCGCCCATCGCACCTTTTGCGGTGCTGCCCATTTGCCGCGGGGCAAGCCCGTCAGGATGACAGGGGCGAGATGCCGGACCGCCTCGAACAGCCGCATCGCATCGGGCATCAGCGGAAGTGTACCATAGAAATCCGGATGCCGTGCGAGCTCGCGCCAGAACGCGCCGATGCCACGACGCTTCTCGAAGACGCGCGGGGGCATACCAAGCAGGTCGGCCGCGGCGCGGTCAAAATCGGCAAGCACGCCGTCGCAGTCTAGATAGAGTTGCATGAGCTAGAACCGGGCAGGCCTGATCCGGATCGGGACCGGATCGTCGAGCGGACGCCACCCACGCGCGGCGATGACATCGTTGCTCTCCACGGGTTTTCGGCCACGCTCACGGTCGAGCGACCAAGTGATGTGATAGGTGCTGCCGTCAGGCCGGTCGGTGGAGCCGCCGATCGCCACCACCATTGCTTGCAGGCCCTCGCCATCATTGATGCCGCCAACGATCTCGGCCTGTTCGGTATCAGGCAGCGCGTCGTTATCGCTGGCCTCGGCATTGAGCGTGATGTGGTCGGCAATCACGTCCGGCCACTCGGGCGGAAACCGCTCAAGCAGGGCCTCGCGTTCGTCGCTATCGAGCTTCCATCCGGTGACGGGCATCGTGTGGATGGCCGTCACTGAACGGTCGGGATCGCCGATCGGCAATCCCGAGCGCATTCGCGGCACATCTCGGCGCATAGCTTGCAATGCTCATGCTCATGCTGGGAGCATTCCTCAGCGCAGAGATCACAAATCCGTGCGCAGGTCTCGAGCATGATGCGTAGCGCGTCGATGTTCCGGCCAGTGCGGCGAACGGCAAGCCGCCCGGTCGCCGAACAGACATCCGCGCAGTCGAGGCATGAACGGATGCATTGCCGCATGTCCATGGGCTCAGCCACGCAGGCGTCGGCGCAGGACGTACACATCTCGGCGCAGAACATAGCGTGGCGCGCCGCTGTCGCGAGCGTCTCGTTGAAGTCAGTGCCGACATCGGGATGAAGGGCGATCATCTTGTGGATAGACATGGCTTACCCCGTCCCTTGGCGGCGACGAGTTTCCCAGCCCTTCTTGGCAGCGGCCGAGCGCTTCTCGGCGCTCTGGCTAGAGCCGCCTATATGTCCGCCCTTGCGCGAACTTTCGTGACTTTCCTTTTTGCCGCGGCCCGAGCCCGATTTCTTGCCACCCCCGGATTCCTTGTTCACCGTAGCCCAGGCGCGGCTTTCAGCTTCATCCTTCGAGACGCCCCGCTTCTCATAGCCTTCCTCGATATGCTCAGCTTTGCGCTTTTGCTTGTCGGTATAGCTCGACTTATCTCCGCGGGGCATGTTCTTCTCCTTGTGCAGCCGCCCAATTCCCCAACGCATAGATCAGTGAATAGTGTCATGGCGAAGTGCCTTCGGAAACCAAGGCACGCGGCCTGGACTTTCGAGGAAGCTCGTCAGGGCTGAGGGAGCAAATTGGATCAGGCCCTCGTTCTTGCTGCTTGAGGAGTATGCACGATGACGAATGAAGAGAATATCTGGGATCAAGTTGGCACCTTGACTCTTGACCGAGACGAAAAAGGCGAAATTGATCTGCCGCCCCTTGCCGGCCGGGATAGGAACACGGGTCCTCTTCGAGAAGTCCTGCGACAGTTTCTTTCCGCTACGCCAGAAGCAGTCGCGCTACAGCCTGCGTCTCGATAACGGGCAGACGTTCAACGAACCGGACATCTCGGAATTGCTTTCGAGACCGGACTGCCCGATCAGATGATTCTCGGTTTGATCGGAAAACGCGCCCAATACAGATGGCACGGCGGAATATTCCGCCAGACATAGGATTTTTGGATTTCCGCGAAGCGCTCAGCAAGCATCGGCGCGATGGTCGAGCGC
This sequence comes from Sphingobium sp. KKT206, assembly GCF_055640555.1. Taxonomy (NCBI): domain Bacteria; kingdom Pseudomonadati; phylum Pseudomonadota; class Alphaproteobacteria; order Sphingomonadales; family Sphingobiaceae; genus Sphingobium; species Sphingobium sp. KKT206. The sequence continues at coordinate 1,612,977 of NZ_CM145764.1, read as the reverse complement.
ATCTGGTATGCGAGAAGTATCCCCTCATCTTTCAGAACCTGCGCACTGGTATCGAGTATGTGCCCGCCTTCGTCTGGTGACATGGTCGAAAACGGGATACCGGTGATGATGAGATCGGCCGATCGAAGGCCATGGTTTTCGAGAACTGCTTGGACTGACGATGCGCATCCGGTTACAGCCAGCAAGCGAGGGTCGTTGATGGTTCGCCGCAAATGGCGTGTGAAACGAGGACTGACATCGATCGTAACCAGGCGGCTGTCGCGCGGCATCCTTGCCAGGAGCGCGCGAGAGAGCGGTCCGGTACCCGGCCCATATTCAACGACCACCCGCGCATTGGCCCAGTCGATAGGCGCCAGCAGCGCTTCGACCAAATAGCGCGATGCCGGAAGGGCGGAGCCGACAAGCTTGGGGCGGCGCAGGAATTCCCGCACGGAGACCTGGAGCCAGGGTGCTTTCTCGTGAGGCGCGTTCTGCCTCTGAGTGGAAGCATGGATAGTTGCCATCAGTTGTCCTCGCCCAACGTCGATACAGTCCATCAACGTGTTTGCCGCGGCTCAGTTTCATCGGATATCAGACGCTCGGCGGCACGGGCTGGGGTCTTCAGCGCTTGCGAAACGAGGGGTGGCCCGACAGGGACAGCCCAAAGCACAAGATGCGCATTTTCTTATCCTTCCAGCGGATCCCGCCTCTACTAGGAACGATATGACATTCGCAGCGCTTTACGGGCTGAGGCGTTCACTGCCCCGACCGGAGCCTTCATGCGCGCGCTTCTCGTTCACAATGACAATGCCGGCACCGACCCCGAGCCGCGTGAGGCAATTGAAGCGGCGCTTTATGATGCGGGCGTTGAAACTGTCTATTGCGCCCATGGCAATGAAGATCTGGGTGCTGCCCTGCGAACGCCCGTCGATTTTATCATCGCGGCGGGCGGCGACGGCACGGTCGCCGATGTCGTCTCGGCAATCGAGGATCCGGACCGTCCGATCGCGATCCTGCCTTTGGGCGGCTCGAACAATATCGCCCATGCCTTGGGCGTTGACGGGCCATGGCGTGATCTACCGCGACGCTGGTCGCTGGATTCCTGGACGCGGCTCGATCGATGCGAGGCGGACGGACCATGGGGTTGCAAGCATTTCGTCGAGGCGCTGGGGTCCGGTGTACTGACCGACGCAGCCGATAAAGCAGAGGAGGAGCCGGCCACCGCGGCCGAGAAGCAAGCCAATGGCCGTGCTGCGTTCCGGGCAGCCCTCACCAAGGCCGAGCCTTTCTATTGCATCATTGAGACGGAAGATTGGTCCTGGGAAGGCGAAAGCCTGATGGTCGAGGTGATGAACATTGGGTTTGCCGGCTCGCGTCTGGCGCTGGCACACGGCGCTTTGCCGAACGATGGTCTGTTCGACGTGGTGATCGTGACCCCGGATCAGCGCGATAGCCTGGGTCGTTGGGCGGAGCGGCCCGATGACGGCCCTTGTCCGATCCCGGCGCGCCGATCCGCGAAGGTTCGCATGACGGTGAAGGAGCGCCCCTTTCGACTGGACGATCGATCACCTGATGAAGCTCTGTCGGGGACGGTGGACATTCGTGTGCGCTCGACGTCAGTCAAAATCCTCCAGCCGCGAGAGATTCCATGAACGAACAGCCTTTCCAGCCCGAGGCGACTTTGCTCGCCGAAATTGAACATATCGCGGTCGAGTTGGCGCAACTGGGCGGCGCCGAAATTCGCGCTGCGCTGGGCGGCATGTTGCGAATCAAATATAAGGGGCTCGAAGAGGATCCGACGCGCTTCAAGGATCCAGTGTCAGAAATTGACGGCCGGGTCGAAACGCTCATCCGCGAACGGCTGGGTGAATGCTTTCCGGCTCATGACATCATCGGCGAGGAAATCGATCACCGGCCTAGCCTGGGTCATGATTTTCTGTGGGCGGTCGATCCGATCGACGGCACCGCCAATTTCATCAACAGTTTCCCACTGTTCGCGTCGTCGGTGGGCGTTCTCTATCGTGGACAGCCGATCGCAGGCGCGGTCTGGTGCAGCACGAGCCACTCGCTCGAACCCGGCGTCTATCACGCAGCGATGGGCGGCCCTCTTCGCTTCAACGGCGCACCGCTCAACAATGCGCCCAATCCCGCAATCCGGCGGCGACTCGGCGGCGAGCCCTATTCGAGCACCGGCGCTCCCCATGGTTGGGATGGGCGAAAGACAGGCTCCGCCGCGATCGAGTGCGCCTTTGTCGCAGCCGGTATCTTGGAAATGGCATGGTTCGAACGGCCCAATATCTGGGACGTGGCTGGAGGCCTGGCGCTCGTGAACGCGGCTAGCGGGCATATCCTCGAGCATCACGTCGACGGCTGGCGGCCTTTTCCTGGCTTTGGCGAAGCCGAGACTGATCCTGGACGCTGGTCGGCGGCGATCGCACTCGGGCAACCGTCGTCTCTGGAACATTTCACCGATCGATCACCGATCTGAACGATTTAGCTGTTACGGCCGGATGCTTCGTATCGACAGACAGTGCTTAATCGTGCGTGAAACTGAATGGCGCCAGTCTTGAAGACCGTTAGGCAGCAACATCTCGGTCAGGCTGGCGGCGCTGATCCAGCTCCACCGGACGTTGATTTCGCGGAACGAGGATAAGCGTCCCGTCTTCCATCCGCCAAGACGCCAGTTGCGACAGGAAGTTCATGCCCAGCACATCAACATTGCCGAGCGCCGGCGAGACCACCACTTTAAGGTTATGGGCCTCGATGTTGCCGAGGTTCAGCCGCTCGACCGTGCCGGTCTCGGCCTGCACTGTGCCATTGGCGGTGCGCATGATCACCGGGAGGAGGCCGACGCCGTGATCGACCGACGCCAACTCGGCGGTGGTTTGGGATAGCGCGGTCACCGTTGCGCCGCTGTCGACAAGCATACGCCGCTTGATGCCGTTGACTGACACCTGCGCCCAGAAATGACCATCGCGGGCAATTCGGATGCGGACTTCCTCGCCAACCACCTCCTGGCTGTCGAGGCCGAGCTTCGTCGTCAGCCGCGCAAGAGTGGGGTCGAAGGGTGCCTGCTCCAAGAGCAGGAAAAGGCAGAATACCAGGAGCGCGAACGAGAAGAGCGAACGCAAGAGACGGCCGACATAGGGAAGGTTGAACAGCAGGATCAACAATAGAGCCGCGCCTACGGCATGGAGCGCGAGCTGCTGCCATTCCGGGTTGATGGTGATCGGCAAAATGACCTCCGGCTACGGGCGATATGCTGATCAACCGCGACTGCGGATTTTCGATCCCGCGGAAGCTGACCACGAGCACCGCTGTGACCCGAGTGGCGAGGGGCATTTTCTGCGCCGAACCGTTGCGTCCAAGGCAGCCGATCCAAGGGCTCGCACGTTCATCGAAAGATGAAAACTCGAACGATAGGAGAAGGACATGACTGATCTGAGCCAAATTGCGGAGCATATGGAAATCATTGGTGCCGATGGCGTGCACATCGGGACGGTCGACAGGCTGGAAGGGGATCGCATCAAAATGACGAAGGCCGACAGCGGCTCCCACAGCGATCATCACCATTATATCTCGGGCGGTCTCGTCGCTGGGGTCGAGGGCAATCAGGTTCGCTTGTTGGCGGCGGGCGATGCGGCGGTGCTGCTCGAAGAGGAGAAAGGTGGCGAGCCGCTTTCGGACAAGCGGCCCTGACCGATCCATTGATCAGCCTGTAGGTCGCTCCGGTGGCCGAGATCACGATCAGCCCCGCCGATCGGCACGGCCATCCAAGGAGAGAAAGAATGAGCAATCCGGAAAAAAGACCCAAGAATCGCGAAGTAGAAAATGAGATGATCTGCCCGCCTGCGGAGGAAGGAAACCCGCCGAGACCGGTGACCGAGCCCATCAAGCCGAATGAGCGCCACTCCAGCCGAAAGAAAAAAGACAAGGCCTGACACACATGGAGAAGGCGTCGCTCAAACGATACAGCGATCCCAATTTCCGTAGTGCTCCCGGATCGCGCCGCGCCGGAAGCTAAGCGCTATGAGCAGAAGGCCGATGGCGACGCTAGCAATGCTGTGGGTTGCATTGGCGTCGAACAGGAAAGGCGTGATTATTTGTGCGGCGCCTAGCGGGATGAGGCAATAGCGCAGCGGACGCGCCACCTCGGCGGCGGCGAGCGAAATCACCGTCAACGCGAGGAAGCCGATGAGATGATCGGCATCGGCCATCGTCCCTCCCGCGCCGAACGTCAGCCGCGTGAACAGAAGCGAAGATGCCAGCACGGCGGCCAGCGTGAGAGTCCAAGGCAGATTGACGCCACCCGCCCACATGTCGCGGAGCACCGGCCTCGGACCGCGTTCAAACTCATCGGAACGCTCTTCGCGGCCGCCCTCGTCGGTGTCGCCGAACAGGAAGACGCGCAGCCACGGTCGTCCTGCCTTCGCCCGCCGCCGCACGAACTGGATCGTGGCGAGCAGCTCGTCGAGCGAATAGGGAATCTGGATCAACATGGCCGCGGCACCGATGAGTGTCAGCGTCGCCCAGGTGCCGATGACGATCGGCTGGATGATCACGAACAGGATCGAGACGATGCCGAGCGGCGCAATCATCAGGCCGAACAGGAATACCAGCCATGGCATGGTGCGCCAGCGCGCTCGCGAGCCGACGATGCCGGTGACGATCTCGAGCGCATAGGTGTAGCCGCCGAGCGCCGCATCGGGGATCGGGAAGGCTTCGGACACCGATGAGGTGATCACCGCCTCCGTTCCGTTCTTCGTGGGATCCTCGGGCTGGCCGGGGAAGAATGGCTCCCAGACGCCATCGATCTGCTCCAGCTGATAGGCGGTGAGGTAACGCGCAACGAGCAGCCCTACGAGCGCGAGGAAGATGATCGGCAGCCGCTGAGTCCAGCCCGATGGATTGTAGCTCCATCCCGGCGGGGTGTCCGGGCCGGTCATCGCGGCAATGACCGATGTTCCCGGCTCGGGTCGAGTACCGACGGCGAGGCCGAAGGCGAAGGCACCGACCAGCGTGTCCGAAAGGAATGCAGCCGGGTTGGTCGTCCAGAACAGGAACGGGATTGCCATGATGCCGACGGCTACCGCTGCGCTGGCCCAGCGCGCCCACGCCAGGCGCCAGGACAAGGATAGCGTGGCGAACAGGATGAGCGCTGCGCCGAGTACGATCTCCGACCAGAAAAGCGCCGGCTCCTCGACCTCGACGATGACGGGTTGAACCAGAATCCAGCAGCCCAGCGCGATATTCACGAAATGCGCCCAGCGCGTGTCGCCATGCGCCGCGCGCCGCCATTGCTCATGGCTTGCGCGCAGTTCTTCAGGATCTTCGCCGATCGCGTGGGCTTCCGTGACGAAAGCCGGGGGTGGAATACGGTTAGCCTCGTACCATGCGGCCGGGTCTTCCTTCAGCGCGGCCACGATAGCGGACAGCTCGTCCGCGAGGCGATGCTTGGGCTCCCACCCGAGCAACTCGCGCGCACGGCGGATATCAAGCGCGTAATGATCGCTCGCCATGCGCGTCATGAAAGGCTGGATGAACGGGCGTTCGCCGTGATCTATCGCATCGGGGATGACCGGCTCGGCCTTGTCCTGCACCCAAGCGCCAATCCCGGCGACGGCCGAAGGCACGCGCAGTGTGGCCCAGTCATCCTCGCCATGGAGGAGGCATCCTAGGCGATCCTGCAGATCGTCATAGCCGATTGCATCAGGCTCTCCGACCAAAATGACGGTTTCTTCCCGCAACTGGTCGCGCCGGTCGATGGTGCGCACGAAGGCGTCGATCATGTCTTCGCGGTGGATCATCGCTTGCCCGGCGTCGGTATCGCCGGAATAAAGATGGCTCTGAAAATCCCGCTCGTAGATACGCGCCATCTGGTTGGCGAAGGTCGGCACGGACGTGCGCTCGTCATAGACGCCGGCGAGGTGCAGGAAGACGACCGGGATGTCGCCCCGTTCCTCGCTGATGGCCTGTTCGGCTTCCGCCTTGGATTTGGGATAGGCCCAGCCCGGCGCGATGGGACGGCCTTCATCGATACGCTCGCCCGGACGGCCTGCTTCATGGACCAGCATCGTTCCTGAATAGACGAACTGCTCGACGTCAAACTGTTGCAAGGCGCGCATGAGATTCCGACTGCCCTCGACGTTCACTGTTTTGTATTGCGGTTTGTCCTGACCGCTGAAGTCAAAAAAGGCTGCCAAGTGCACGACGCTCGCGATGCGGCGACCATATTCCGACCGGATCTCGCCGAGGGCCTCACCAACGCTCTTCTCATCGGTCAGATCTACCTCAATGACAGGATAATTGGTGTCGCCGCTTTCCCGGTCGAGGCCGACAACTGCGTACTGCTTCTGAAGCGCGCGCGCCAACGAACCGCCGATATTGCCGGCGGCGCCTGTGATGAGAACAATCGGCTTGTCGGCCATCGGTACCCCCGGAAATGGTGGGAATCTGGACGGCCCTTGAGCAGCCATCATCTTTCGGGAACCGCATCCCCGCGTAAAACATTAACTGTCTCAGCTGCAGATGTTTCCAGCCGATCGATTGGCTCGTTCCTGCGTACGGAACGCCTGATCGATTTCGACGACCGGGCGCGTCTGAAATCGGACGAACAAGGACTTATATGCGTTCTTTGTCTCCCTATCCCGGGAAGCGCCGGTTGGGCGCTGAAGAGCTTGGCTCCAACCTGCCCATCCCCACGCAGATCGTGGCGAGCGACGAGTTTGTGCCAGTGCCCCAGACCGAAAGGCAGCGAGCGATAGAATGGCGGCTGCTCGAAATGGCCGATACCTGCGCGCCATCGCATGGATTAGACCGCCGGGATTTCTTGCGTACTGCGGGTGGGATGGCCGCTGCCTTTGCCGCGATCAACGGCATGTTCGGGCCGCTCTTCGCGGTCGATCCGGCGGAAGCCGCCGAACCAGGCGCGGCCGAGGCGCGCGCTGCTACGTTGCGCGGACAGCATATCGTCGATGTGCACACGCATTTTCTACGCGACGACACACGCCTGACGCGCTTTGTCGACATGCGCAAAGACGCAGCCGCGAAAGGCTGGAACCCGGCGCTAACGGGCAAGCGGCAAACGATCGAGCAGCTCAAGTTCGACAATTGGTTTAAGGAGATGTTCCTCGACAGCGACACCAAGGTGGCGCTGATCTCCGGTGCGCCCTCGCAGGTTGAGCGCGACTGGTTTCTGACCAATCCGATGGCAATCGACGCACGGGACCGGATTAACAGCGAGGCCGGCTCGCGCCGCGCCATGGCCCATGCGGTCATTCAGCCCGGGGCGCCAGGCTGGCTTGAGGCGATCGATCGGGACATCGCGCTCCGTCCCGACGCTTTCAAAGGCTATACGATCGGCGATAACACGCACAAGGATCTCGCCAAACCCTGGCGGCTTGACGACGAAGCGCTTGTCTATCCCTTATACGAGAAGGCGGCGAAGGCGGGCCTCGCCAATATCTGCATCCATAAGGGCCTGTTCTCGACCGCCCTCGAGAAGCGCTATCCGCATTTGCGCCGCTACGCAGATGTAAGCGATGTCGCCAAGGCGGCAAGGGATTGGCCGCAGCTCAACTTTCTCATCTACCATGCTGGTTATCGCCACGTCGGCGGTGAGCCCGGGGAAGCCTGGGAGGAGTTTTCCAGCACCGGCCGGCTATCCTGGGTCAGCGATCTCGCCGAAATCCCGCAAGCTCACGGCGTGACCAATGTCTATGCTGACATCGGCCAGAGCTTCGCCAACACAATCGTCGATGACCCTCGCGTCGCGGCAGCCATGCTCGGCATTCTTATCAAGGGCCTTGGACCCGAACGGGTTATCTGGGGAACCGACGCTGTCTGGACCGGCTCCCCACAATGGCAGATCGAAGGATTGCGCCGGCTCGAAATCCCCGAGGAGATGCAGCGGGTGCATGGCTTCACTCCGCTGGGCGAGGCGGATGGCCTGACCAAGGCAGCGATCTTTAGCGGTAACGCATCGCGGCTATTCGTCCTCGAGCCGCAGAACAGGGCCGATCGGTTCGACGACTTCAAGGCGAGCTACCTCACCCAGGGCACGGCGCCGAGCAACCGGCGCTACGGATATGTTGCGCGCTGATGGAGAGCAGGAGCGAGGGGATCTAAATTGCGGCTTGGACCTTGATCGCCAGGCTGCGTGCACGTGCCTCGCAGCGACCTAAGCTTGTTATTCGCCGGGCCCTGGATATGGCGAGTCCCGAAGAAGCCGCGCAAGATGGGCAGCATTCGAAACCACCAGCTTCACTGTTGATGCGACCTTTTCGGGTACATCCTTCAGGTCTTTAAAGTCTGTTGAGCCCATGGCCTCGCCGACCCAATAGGCCAGGGCGGACGCCGGAATCGTCCAGCCGACATCGTTCAGGGCCTGATAGAGATGCGCGCTTATTCCATGCGCGCCGTCTTCGTTGCCGACAACGGCGACCAGAGCCACCTTCCCATAGCTTGGCATCCGACCGCAATCATCTGTTTCCCCAAGAAATGCGTCCATGCGCTCAACCACCCGTTTGGCCAAGCTCGACATCTGTCCAAGCCAGACCGGGGTTCCCACGATCAATATGTCGGCGGCGAGAATGCGTTGTCGCAGCTCGGGCCAGGCGTCACCCGGTCCCTCGTCGGAAGTGACTCCCGGCTTAATGTCATGATCAGCTATGCGGATGACTTCGCCCAGTTCGACACCCTGTTCTAACAGGGCGCCCCCAAGAAGCTCGATCATACGATCGGTGGATGATGTCTCGTCGGCGGAACTGCTCTTGAGTGTGCAATTAAGCGCAATGGCCCGAAGCGGCATGGTGCTGTCCTCTCCAAAAGAGGTAAAATCTTCGCGCCACGGAATGTTTCCTCAAGGAGCCGTACCAACTTGCAATCGAGATGCTTTGCTCATGCGCAAGGGGACACTTCGAGATCCCTCACGTCAGGCGGGCCGCCCCTCGCTGGCTAGCCAGAGTACCGGTGCCAGCTGAAGAGTAGCAGCCCGCCTGGAGAGGCATTCGGTGACTCGAATTACGGGTCGGAAGCTATCCGATCAGGCGGTCCATCGGAATATCCAATCTTATAGTGAGCCCTTCGGCATTCCATTCGCGATGGATGGTGCCGCCAAATTGTCCCCGAACGGTTGCATCCGAAAGTGATGTTCCGAAGCCAATACCATGGTTCTGATCTGAAACTGCTGGCCCTCCCGACTCCGCCCAGGTTAATTTGAAACGCCCATCCTGCTCGCCGCCGCTAATCGCGACGCGACCACTGGGGATTGATAGTGCGCCATGTTTCGCAGCATTTGTTGCAAACTCATGCACTAATAACGCGATACTTGTGACGGCACTTCCCCCGATTTCAATATCAGGGCAGGAAAGGGTGAGTACAGAATCATTCTGGTCATACGGTGCGAATATCGTTCGTAGCAAAGTATGCAAAGATAGCGCCGCATCAACAACGCCGGGCTCCAATTCGCGTTTGACTGTCAAGCCATGTGCTTGTGAAAGCGCGGTCAACCGTGCGGTGACAGATGCAACCAATTCGTCGGTGTTTTCAGCAGCCCGTGCGCTGAGCGTCACGATCCCTGAGGCCAGCGTGAACAGATTCTTGACGCGGTGATCCATCTCTCTGAGAAGGAGTTGCTGCTGCTCCTCGAAGCGGCGACGCTCGGTGATGTCACGGGCGATCTTTGCCGCTCCAACGATCCGTCCTTCACGATTCCGGATAGGCGATGCGGAGATCGAAATCTCGACGAGGCTGCCGTCCTTGCGCCGACGAACCGTTTCATAATGTTCAATCCGCTCGCCAAGGCGAATACGAGCCAAGATATGCGGCTCGTCATTGTGGCGATCGGCCGGAATGAGCATGCCTATCGGTTTTCCGATGGCCTCCTCCGCCGAGTAGCCAAACAGGCGCTCGGCACCCCGGTTCCAGTTCGTGATTGTCCCATCAAGACTTTTGGCCAGGATGGCATCCTCTGAGGAATCGACGATCGCAGCGAGCCGCTGCGTCGCCTCATCGGCGACCATCCGCGCTGAAAGATCGACGAGCATATTGATCCCACCGATGAGTGCTCCGCTCGCATCGAAGAGGGGGGTTGGACAGGCTAGAAACGGGACACGACTCCCATCGGGCCGCTCGGCGATTGCCTCAACGCCTCGGATCGCGTGGCCCTCTCGAAGCGCCACCGCCATCGGACATTCATCGTGGCGCAGTTCAGAACCATCGCTCCGGCGTAGCTTCCAGGAGCCGCAGAACGCACTTTCGCCAAGTTCGGGCCTGATGCCCCATAATTCTGCGGCAGCAACGTTGTAGAAAACAATATGGCCGGCGGCATCGGTCAGGTAGATCGCTTCGGGCAGCGCCTCCAGTATCAGCCCAATCCCGTCGCCGTGGGAAAGGTCAAGCAGATTTCCCATTGTGGCCAAGGGACGTGCGGGTCCTGCATCTGGTTGCATATAATGTTCCTAGCTTTGGATCCCTGCCACATCGTGACGCCAATATGAGTGCGCCACGCGGCTCGAGCTTTCTGAGGAACGTTCGGCGGGTGCATGGCTAGCTTATCATCAAATGACCTTGAGACATAGCGTTAGGACCTCCACCGTCCAAAACGCCGACCTCGGCGACCTCCGCCGCGCACTCGTCTTTGTGCGCCGGCGCGAACGGAAGGGGCCGGTTTTGTTCTTCATCGCTGGCGCGGGGCATCCGCAAATGTGGTCATTCACCAACCACGATCTGAATGCCTGAACCGACTAAGGGGGGAGGGTGTTTGGGGATGCCGTTACACGAAACCTATGTCATCAGAGAATCCGGATCACTCGGGCAATGCGTAGGCAACCAGCGCATCGCCGATCGGCGTTTCCATGAAATGATGGCCGCCGGCCATGATCACCAGATATTGTTTCCCGTTGGCCTCGTACACCATAGGCGTGGCCTGCCCGCCCGCCGGAAGCGTATCCTGCCACACCGTCTTGCCCGTTTTCAGATCGATCGCACGAATAAGATTGTCGGTAGCCGCGGCGATGAACACCAATCCACCCGCCGTGACCACCGCCCCGCCATTGTTGGGCGTGCCGATGTTGAGCGGCAGCATCGAGGCGATGCCCCAGGGACCGTTGCGCCGCGCCGTGCCGAACGCCCGATCCCAAATCGTGCGGCCGCTCCGCAGGTCGATGGCACGGATCCCACCATAGGGCGGGCGCTTGCACAGCAATCCGGTGAGCGGCAGTCGCCAGCCCGGGTTCACCGAAATGGCATATGGCGTGCCTGCCTGCGGGTCGCGCGAGCCGTGGCCCGCTTCGCCCATGTCGCCGCCGCGCGCCTCGCTGCGGGGTACCGGAAATCCAAGACGTTCGGCCTCCTCACGCGGGACCAGCCGGTTGTAGTTGGGCATGTTGTTGTAGTTAGCCACGATCACGCTGCGGACCGGATCGACCGCGATACCGCCCCAATCGGTCCCGCCGTTATAGCCGGGATACTCGATGAAGCGTTTGTCGGCCGTGGGCGGGGTGTACATCCCTCTATATTCGGCGCGGCGGAACTGGATACGGCAGATCATCTGGTCGATCGGCGACATGCCCCACATGTCGGCTTCGGTTAACTGCGGGAAGGCCAGCGTGTGATAGGTTGAGGATGGCTGGGTCGCGCTGCGTAGCTGGGGTTCCACGCCGGTCCGTGGCACGGTGCGTTCCTGCACAGGAAAGATCGGCCGACCGGTGCGCCGGTCCAGGACATAGATGTCACCTTGCTTGCTCGGCAGGATCAGCGCAGGCACCGACCCGCGACCGCTCGGGAAATCGATCAGCGTGGCCTGCGCCCCCAGATCATAGTCCCACACATCGCGGCGCACCATCTGAAACCGCCAGCGCGGCTTGCCGGTGGTTACATCCATTGCGACCAAGGAGGTTGAGAAGGCGTTCTCCTGCGGGCTACGGCTGCCGCTCCAATAATCGACGGCTGAGTTGCCCATCGGCAGATAGACGAGCCCAAGTGCTTCGTCCCCGCTCGCGATGGTCCACATATTGGGCGTGCCGCGAGCATATTCCTGTCCTGCCGGTGGATCACCGGTCCAGTCGGGATTAACCATATCCCAAGCCCAACGCTTTGCGCCGGTCACTGCGTCATAGCCCTGGATCACGCCCGAGGGCGCGCTGCGCTGCTGGCCATCGAGCACCTGATGGCCGGTGACGATCACCCCGCGTACGATGGTGGGTGGCGAGGTGATCGATACCATGCCGGGCGCGACTGCGCCCATGCCGCGCTTGATGTCGACGGCGCCGTTCGTTCCAAACCCGGAGCACGGACGGCCCGTGGGCGCATCGACCGCGATGAGGCGACCGTCGAGCGTGCCTTCGATGATCCGTGTGGCACATTCGCTGTTCGTCTCGGCGCCGGGCATGGCATAATAGGTCACGCCACGGCAGGCTGCGGTATAGGGAATCCAGTCGTCCGGCACCTGCGGGTCATAGCGCCAGCGTTGCTTACCGGTGGCGGGATCGAGCGCGATCAGGATATTGGTTGCCGAGCAGAGGTACAGCGTGTCGCCAACCTTGAGCGGTGTCGTTTCTGCGCCGTATTTGCTCTCTTTGGGATCGCCCTTGGGCAGGTCGCCGGTGTGATAGATCCAGGCCCTGGTCAGCTTCCCGACATTCTCAGGCGTGATCTGGGCGAGTGGAGAAAAGCGCTGCGCGGCGTGGCTGCCACCATAGGCCGGCCAGTCGGTGCCGGGCCGAAGCGGCGAGGGATCTGCAACGCTCGAGGCGATCAGGCCCGGCATGGGACCCGCCTGAGGCTGGTTGACCAGGGAGATCGCGAAACCGCCGAGAGCCAGCACAAGCACAGCGCCCACCGACAGGCCCAGTGCGGAGCGCCAATGCCAGCGGTGGGGCTGGAGAATGGGCAGCGTGAGCAGCACCAGGACCAGCAGCACGGTTGGGCCAACAGTGAAGGGAATGAGTGCCCAGCCGTCCAGGCCGGCCTCGGCGAAGCCCCAGATGATGGAGAACAGATAGACGCCGATGTACACAAGGGCGCCAAGTGCGCGTCCCCGGATCAGAAGAATGCCGGAGACACCGAGGAAGAGGCCCGCCAGCAGATAGAAGACGCTTCCACCCAGCAGCGCGAGCCAGGCGCCGCCGATCGCGAGCACAAGTCCGATCGCCGCGAGGACCGCACCGACGATTATTGTCAGCAGCGAGCGGTTGCGCGGACGCGTGGTGATATCGTCCGGCATCGGACTCTCCCTTCGCAAGGGAACCGACACGGCTGCGATCGGTTCCGTAACAAGCGCACAATTCAGTCAAGGGGGCCATAGCGTTGGACCAATCCGCCGTCTGGCTCCCCTATTGCGGCGCAGCACCCGTCCCGGGCGAGCTGCTTACGCGGTGGAATCTCGATCCCTTGCTCATCGCGGCACTACTGCTCGGAGTTGCGGTCTTTCTGAAGTTCGGCCCGACCACGAGTGCCGAGCGACGCTATTTCCTGACAGCGATCGCGCTACTGGCGCTGCTGCTTGTCTCGCCCTTCTGCGCGCTGACCTCAGCGCTGTTTTCGGCGCGCGCAGTGCATCATCTGGCGCTGACCGCGGTCGTTGCGCCGCTGCTGGCCGCCGCCCTGCCGGCGAGGCGCGTTCCTGGCGGGCTGGCTCTTTGGGCTGGACTCCATGCTGCGACCTTCTGGATCTGGCACGCGCCGCCCGCCTATGAGGCGGCGCTGTCGAACGAAGCCGTGTACTGGTTGATGCAGGCGAGCCTTCTCATGACCGCGCTGGCTCTGTGGCGCGCGGTGCGACACGCGTCGCTCCCGGCGGGGATCGCCGCGCTGCTGGCGACGATGGTGCAAATGGGACTTCTCGGCGCGCTGCTCACCTTTACCGGCACGCCGCTCTATGCGCCGCATGCCCTCGGCCCGCTTGCCTGGAGTTTGACGCCGTTGGAGGACCAGCAACTCGCCGGTTTGATCATGTGGGCGCCCGGTACGGGGCTTTACCTTGCAGCAGCGCTCGCGCTCGCATCGCGCTGGTTCGCGGGTGAGCGAAGGGCGTCCCTCGCGATATGATCCGTCAGCTTCGCGCCTGGGCGCGCACGCATACCGAGCGCAGCCGCTATTCGCCGGTCGGAATAGCCTTTCACTGGGTGATGGCATTCCTCGTGATGGTCCAGCTCGGCTGGGGCTATTATACGAGTTGGCTTCCGGCGGGCGGCGACAAGCTCTACGCTTACCAGGTACACAGCGCGGTCGGATTGCCGATACTCCTTCTCGCCATCGCGCGGTTCGGTTGGCGGCTGATGATCCCGGGGCCGGAAAATGATGCGGACAGTCAGGGCTGGCAGACCTGGGTCGCCTATCTGATCCATTATATATTCTACATCGCCTTTTTCGGCCTGCCCTTGAGCGGTTGGGTCATGTGGTCGTCGATAGCCGAGCCGGGACCGCTTTATCTCGCCGGGATCGTGCCCTGGCCGCAATTGCCGTTCGACCAGATGCCGCTGACCTTGCGCTGGCAGATGATGGGTGTAGCGGAGAGCGTGCACCAAATGCTGGTCATCACGCTGCTGCTCGTTATTCCGCTGCATGTTGTGGCAGCGCTGAAGCATCATTTTTGGGATCGCCACGATGTGCTGCGCGGGATGCTCCCGGAGATTCCGGATGCGCAAGACCCCCGGGGAGCGCTGCGGCATACGCCGCGAGAGCCTCGGATTCCTGACGCGAAAGCGCCTGGCTGATGCGCAGCATGACATTTTGCGGATCGTTGCGCCGCTTGGCTGACCGCCATTGTTCGAGCTGTTCGGCAAGATAGGCCGCGGGCTGCGCGCCGAGGGGCGGATTGGCTGGGCCGACGCCTTCACCTAACATTCCGTGGCAGGAGGCGCAGGACGCGAGGCCGCGTGCGGGATCGCCGCGATGATAGAGGATCGACGTATGGTCCGCAGGTCGGCCGGCTTCCATGGACTTCGGCACGAACGGCATCGCCGCATAATAAGCGGAGACAGCGTCCTGCTGCATGAGCGTCAACTTGCCAGCAATCGCCGTCATTTCAGGATGCTGGCGGCGCCCGCTTGCATAAGCTTCAAGCTGCGCGGTCATATAGCCGCGGTTGAGGCCAGCGAGGCGCGGCGTGCCGTCGCCATTCCCGCGTCCGTCCAGGCCGTGACAGGTGAAGCAGGCATTGGGCGCACCGGCATCGCCGCCGCTCAGCGCTATCATTTCGCCGGTCGCGATGAAGCCATCCGCCGCCCCTCGCTCGACCGGACCGCAGCCAGACAGCCAGATCGTCACAATTGTGAATGCTGATAGCTGGCGTAAAATCATCGTACCGATGGGAACCGCTGCCGCCCCGTAACGGTTCCGGATGTGCAACATGAGAGTCGTGGGCGAAAAGGGAGATGATTGCAGATATTTCGCGCCCTGTTGCCGCTCCTGCTCGCCGCTGGCTGCACGTCACCACCCGATGAAGTGCATCATATGCCTCAGGCGAATATCGCGCATGGCATGGCCCTGATCAAGCGCGCCGGATGCGGCGCCTGTCACGTGGTCCCCGGCCTATATTGGCCACGAGGAGAAAGTGGTCCTTCGCTGGCGGGCTTCGCGGAACAAGGGCTCATCGCCGGAAGGCTACCGAACCGGCCAGATCTGCTTGCCGCCTATGTCCGCAATGCGCCCGCGACGCTGCCGGGCACAACGATGCCGGCGATGCCGTTGAGCGCACCGGAGGCGCGCGATGTCGCCGCTTATCTCTATGCGACGGGCAAGCGCTGATATGTTCGATGCCTCCCGCTTCCCCATATTCGATCCGGCTGGACCCTATGCCGGATCGATCACGACGCTTTCTTGGGTTCTGGTTGCGATGGGCGTCGCCGTGCTGGTGGTCGTGGTCGCCGCGCTGTGGGTCGCATTATTCGGCAGCGAACGACTCAAGGCGAAGATCGGCGGAACGAAGACGATCTGGATTGGCGGAATAGGCTTCCCGATCATCGTGCTGGCGCTGCTGCTCGTTTATGGTCTGACCCTCACTCGAAACCTGACCGCGCCGGTACCTGCGGACACTATGCGGGTCCGGATAACCGGAGAGATGTGGTGGTGGCGCGTAGCCTATCTCGACGGCCAGGACCGCATTTATATGCTCGATGCCAATGAACTCCACATTCCGGCCGGACGCCCGGTTGTGCTGGAGCTCGAATCCAACGACGTGATCCATAGCTTCTGGGTTCCGCGCCTGTCGGGCAAGCTCGATATGGTGCCGGGACGCCGCAACATCTTGCCGATCCAGGCCGACGCACCCGGCGTATATGGGGGGCAATGCGCCGAATATTGCGGCGGCCCGCATGCGCTGATGGGGTTTGTCGTTGTCGCGCACGATCCCGCCACGTTCGAGGCCATGATGGCGGCACGTCGCGCGTCGCGCCCGCAGCCAGCGGGACAGGTTGAGGCGGGGCAGGTTGAGGCGGGGCAGGTTGAGGGGGGGCAGGGGGCGGCGCTGTTTCGTTCGACTGGATGCGCCGCCTGCCACCGCATTGCCGGAACCGATGCCAACGGCACCGCCGGGCCCGACCTCACCCATGTCGGCTCCCGCCGGTCGCTGGGTGCCGGCATCTTGCCTAACAATCGCGGCACGATGATGGGCTGGATCGGCGACAGCCAGTCGATCAAGCCGGGCAATCGCATGCCACCCTACAAGACGCTATCGGCCGCCGAACTACAGGTGCTTGCCCTCTATCTGGAAGCGCAGAAGTGACGTCGGAAACCGGGTTCGATCCGGCGCTCTACGACCGTTTTCCGACGAAGGAGAAGCGCCCGCCAGAGGAGTTGGAGGAACTGGAGCGCATCTGGTGCGCGCCCAAAGGTTGGGCGCTGCTGACCGCGGTCAACAACAATTATGTCGGCTTTTTCTACGTCGCGACAGCCTTCCTGTTCTTCCTGCTTGCCGGCATTCTCGCCCTGGTGATGCGCGTGCAGCTGGCGCTGCCATTGCAAGGCATCCTGCCGCAGGAAACCTACAACCAGTTTTTCACCATGCACGGCACGGTGATGATGTTCCTGTTTGCCGTGCCGATGGTCGAAGCGATCGGTGTGCTGCTGCTGCCCCAGATGCTGGCGGCGCGCGACCTGCCGTTCCCACGCCTCTCTGCTTATGCCTTCTGGGCTTATTTTGTCGGCGGGCTATGCTTCTTCGCCTCGCTGTTCGTGGGGCTCGCGCCCGATGGCGGCTGGTTCATGTACCCGCCCTACACGAGCATCACCTATTCCCCCGGCATCAACGCCGATTTCTGGCTGCTCGGCATCGGCTTCATCGAGATCAGCGCGATTGCCGGCGCGATCGAGATCATCGTCGGTGTGCTGCGGACCCGCGCGCCCGGCATGACCCTCGACAAGATGCCGGTCTATGCCTGGGCGATGCTGGTGTTCGGCGTGATGATCGTGGTGGGGTTCCCGTCGGTGATCCTCGGCACGTTGCTGCTCGAGCTTGAGCGCGCCTTCAACTGGCCCTTCTTCGATCCGACGCGCGGCGGTGACGCGCTGCTCTGGCAGCACCTCTTCTGGTTCTTCGGCCATCCCGAGGTCTACATCATCTTCCTGCCCGCCTCGGGCCTCGTCTCGATGATGGTCGCTGCGCTGGCGCGGACTCCGCTGATCGGCCATTATCTGATCGTCCTCGCCTTCCTCGCGACCGGCTTCATCAGCTTTGGCGTCTGGTCGCACCACATGTTCACGACTGGGATGCCCAACCTGACGGTCGGCTTCTTCGCGGCTGCGAGCATGGCGGTGAGCGTACCCGCGGGGATACAGGTCTTCTCGTGGATTGCCACTTTCGCGGTCGGCAAACCCCGTTTCAACGTGCCGACGCTGTTCGTGCTCGGTGGCTTGATTACCTTCGTCGTCGGCGGACTTACCGGCGTGATGGTGGCGATGGTGCCGTTCGACTGGCAGGCCCATGACAGCTATTTCATCGTCGCCCACCTCCACTATGTGCTGATCGGCGGGATGGTGTTCCCGATGTTCGCTGCCTTCTACTATTGGGCGCCGATGACGAGCCGCCGCGCCTTGTCCGAGCGGCTCGGCAAGTGGGCCTTCTGGCTGATGTTCGTGGGCATGCAGGTTACCTTCTGGCCCATGCACCTGACCGGCCTGATGGGCATGCCGCGGCGCGTCTATACTTATCTGCCCGGGCACGACTGGGAGATCCCGAACATGATCTCGACCGTCGGCGCGTTCATGCTGGCGGCCGGCGTGCTGGTGTTCCTGATCGACGTTGCCCGCAACTTCCGCTTCACCGTCCAGGACGATGCCGGCAACGTCTATGGCGGCGGCACACTCGAATGGCTGCCGACCGGGCTTTATTCCACGCGCAGTATTCCGGTGGTGAAAAGCCGTGAGCCGCTATGGGACGATCCTGGCCTCGCCGAAAATGTGGAGCAGGGACGCTACTTCCTGCCCGGTTCAGCAACAGGCCTGCGCGAGACGATCATCACCAGCCCAATGCGTGCCGAGCCGCAATATCTGCAGATCATGCCAGGGCCATCAGTATGGCCGTTTCTGGCGGCAGTCTTCACCGCCGGCTTTTTCCTGCTGCTGACGGTGCAGGCCTATGCCCCCTCCTTCGCATGTGGGGTGCTTGGTATTCTGTGCGTGCTGCGTTGGCTGTGGGATACCGACAGGCTGGTGAAGGAGGAAACGGTCGATGTCGGTGCAGGCATTCGCCTGCCGACCTATGTCACAGGTCCGGGCAGCCACGGATGGTGGGCGATGATCATCCTGCTGGTCGTCGTCGGCATGATCTTCGTCATGGCGGTGTTCAGCTTCCTGTATCTCTACGGGGTTCAGCCGCGCTTCTGGGTCGCGCCAGCCGGTTTGGTATGGCTCTCTGGCATTTTGCCGGCCTATGCGGCGGCGGCCGGGCTGGCATTGCTCGCGCGGCATATGCTCGCCCGCGAAGCGACCGAACTGTGGACGCCGGGTGTGCTGTTCCTGTGCGCTGCGGCTTCACTTGCGGCGGGTTTTGGTGTCGATCTGTGGAGCTGGATCGCGTCCGGGTTGCGCCCGGATGTCAGCGGGCAGGGGGCCACCATCTATGCGCTCCTCTCGCTCGAGGGCATATTGGCCGCGATCGGTCTGTTGATGGCCGCCTATCTCTCGGCGCGTAACAGCCGGGGCATGATCGTGCGGCCGCGTAACAACAGCCTCGACCTGTGCGTGCTGTGGGTGGTCTATGCGGCGGGCCAGGGCGCGCTGACCGCGCTGCTCACCCGCGCCTTCGGCGGAAACTGAACCGATGCGCGGCTGGACCTTCCTGCTCGGTGGGCTGATCCTCTGGGCCGTGCACTTCTTCGCGCTATACACCATCGCGAGCATCTTCCTGACGACGCCGTTGGCGCGCGCGCTTGCCTTGCTCGTCACCTTGGCGTGTCTCGTCGCCGGCGCGCTGCTGCTCAGGCAAACCCTGCGCAGCGATGTGCCGACACAGACGGACGCATGGATGCGCGCCGTTGCTTTATGCGGCCTCGGATTGTCTACTGTGGCGATTGTCTGGCAGGCCCTGCCGGCCTTCATCGTCTGATCGCTCAGGTCAGTGGGGGGAACGGGTCGGCCATCTCCCTGTTTAAGATGTCATGCCGCTTGCAGATGCCGCAACTTACCCGATCTGGGTGAACCTCCTCATCTTCGCAGGCGCGGCTGGGGTGATCTGGTTCGCCGGCGCGCGCTTGACGCGCGCGCTCGACGCGATCGCCACGAAGACGGGGCTTGGGCACGTCTTTGTCGGCATGCTGCTCCTTGGCGGCATCACATCGCTGCCCGAACTCGCGAACGTGACCACGGCCTCGGCGATCGGTAACCCGGCGCTGGCGGTCAATAATCTGCTCGGTTCGGCGGCGATCAACATCCTGCTGCTCGCGGTTGCCGATGCGATCGTCGGACGCCGCGCGGTCACCTCGATCGTCGCGCAACCATCGACAATGATGATGGGCGCGCTTGGGATGATCATATTGATTATCATCGCCGCGCTCGTCGTGCTCGGCGATGTGGCGGCCGGGCCACTCGGCATCGGCAGCCTGGTCATCGGACTGGCCAGCCTCGGCTTCTTCTGGCTCGCCACGGGCCATGACGAGCGTTCGCCCTGGACGGTTGATGAAAGCGAAGACCCGAGCGTTGAGGCCGAGGATGCGGACGTTCCCGACACGCCGGTCAGAACGCTGTGGTGGCGCGTCTTCTACAACGGCGCCCTGCTATTTGCGGCCGGCTACGCACTGTCGCAGACCGGCGACGCGCTCGCCGGACAGTTAGGTCTCACGAGCGCGATCGTCGGATTCGCGCTGATTGGTACTGCGACCTCGCTTCCCGAACTGGTGACCGTGATCGTGGCGCTCAAGCTCAAACGGCCGGAAATGGCGTTTGGGCAGGTTCTGGGAACCAACTTCATCAACCTGTCGCTGCTTCCGCTGGGCGATCTCATCTACAGCGGGGACCCAGTCATGAACACGCTGGGCGCATTCGAGACGATCTCCGCACTGCTCGGCGCTATACTGATCGGAATCTTCATGGTCGGATTGCTTGAGCATCGCAATAAGACGATCTTCAGGATGGGCATCGACTCCGCCGCCGTGATTGCCGTTTTCGCGCTCGGGGTGGCGTTGCTCGCCGGCATGCCGGCCGAAGGCGAGGCGGCAGCCGCAAACGCGGGAAATCGTGGAGGGGGCGGATGACCGAATGGATCACCCAGCTGGTCGAGAGCCTGGGTTATGTGGGCATCGCGCTGCTGATGTTCCTCGAGAACCTGTTTCCTCCGATCCCGTCAGAGGTCATCATGCCGCTCGCTGGCTTCGCCGCGAGCGAAGGTAAGCTCGACCTTGCCGGGGTGCTGTTCTCTGGCACGGTCGGCACGCTCGCCGGAGCGCTCTTCTGGTACACGGTGGCGCGCTGGCTTGGGGAGGCCCGCTTGAGGAATTGGGCCAATCGGCATGGCCGCTGGGTTACCCTGAGTGGCGATGATATCGGCTCGCTCGAGCGGTGGTTCTGCCGTCACCAAAGCTGGGCGTTGCCGGCCGCCCATGTCATCCCGGGCCTTCGCACCCTGATCTCCATCCCTGCTGGCATTTTTTCAATGCCGCTTGCACGTTTTATCGGACTGACGATCCTCGGCGCAGGGCTCTGGAACACGGCGCTGGGTGCCGCCGGCTATTTGCTGGGCACGCAATTCTCCGAGGTCGAGCGCTATCTCGGACCGGTCAGCACCGCGATCATGGTTGCAATTGTGATCAGCTACCTTTGGCGCGTCATTCGGTTCCAGCCCCGTTGATCTCCACAACAAGGCCACTTCCTATCGGTCGGCACCGCGGAGCCGGACGACCGCTTGCCTATACGCATCGCCAAAGGCGCATACGTAAGCGCCGAAGTCATCTGTTCCCGCCTCGTCGCGATTTGCACAATCGGTGGGTCGTTCCTCTGGAAAGCTACTCGATCCACAAACCATGCGCGCGGTGCCAATCCTCAAGCGCGTTCTCCGGATATTCGTCGTAGCACTGGTCGTCGGGGCCGATCTCGGGCTGAACCCAGGATGCCTTCGACGAGAGCATCATGTGGACGCTCGATGGAGCTTTCGGCAGCTCGCTGTCGATGGCCGACGCGAACGGGTGGAAGAGATCGGGATACTCCGGACTAAACACCCAGAGCGCACTTGCGCAGGCGGGGCAATAATGCCGCTCACCCGTGCTGAGCCGGCATCCGCCATGTCCGTCGTCCAGCTCGGCGTTAAACACGGCAGTCTCGCCCTCGATCGTCAACGTCCGCTTGTTGGCGTGAAGGTTGATTGCGTATCCGCCTCCGCCTGCGGTTTTTCGGCAGATCGAGCAATAGCATCGCATGAACGGTACCGGTGCGTGACTGTCGGCGGAAAAGCGAATCTCGCCGCAGCGGCACGACCCATTGAGCTTCAGGGGCATAACTAAGTCCTTTCGCATGGTGAACTGCTAAGTCAGTGGGTGGTTTCCACTCATTCACCGCGTGCCAAGCGATCGAAGCTGTAGGCTCGGTGCCGCTGCGGCGGCGGCCAGTCGATCGTACGGCTACCCAAGAGCCCATCGCAGGCTCACAGCGCGTCCCCCCTATTTTCCCAAAGCTAACTCGTCTTCAAGCTCGATGATCAGATTGATCGCATCAGCGTCGGATACCGCCTCGTTTCGCTGATACTGGCGCGCGAAGCGCAGGATGTCATTCCAGAACGTAAAAGTATCGAGGTGAACGGGATGATTTCTGAACCGAATGGCGCTTCATACGGCGCTCAGCAAATTCGTCTCGAGACTTCCAGTCAATATCATCCACGGAATTCGCAGCCAAGGTGTAAGGGGGGATGGACCAGCCACGAGGGGATAGGCTGGAAGGGGCCGAAAAGGACAAGCGAGTCTCTCCGGCCGAAAACAGGTGACGGATTTCGAAAACGGGAAATGGGCCTATGGATGTCGAAAGCGGTCGCTATCGGATGCTCGCGCCCAGGCGTGTGCAAATGGGGCAATCGCCATCTATTTGAGTTCATATTGTCTATCTTGGTCCGCGGAAGGGCGTCGAAACCTTCGTCCACAGCGCGGGTCGCCGGTCGATGGCCAGCGCCTTCAGCTCTTATCAGCTGATCCGGGCTCCGCCATTTTGCGATGCTGCTCGGCAAGCATTTCAGCCGGCATGATATTCGCAACCGCCTGCTGGACCTTGTTCTTCCAGCCCGAGACGATGCTCGCCTTGCCGGCCATCATCGCCTCATAACCGTCCTTTGCGACATCCGCTGGATCGGACTTATGGTCGTCGGTCCCAACGGCCGTATCCATCATGTCGCCACGTTTGAAAAACTCGGTTTCGACCGGGCCTGGCATCAACGTTGTCAGTGTAACGCCCGCGGTGTCCCTAATCTCGTTGCGGATCGCGTCGGTGAAATTATCGACGAACGCCTTGGTGCCATTATAGACAGCCTGGAAGCTGCCTGGGATGAAACCGGCGATTGAACCTGTGACAAGGATCTTGCCGTCGTTGCGCGCGACCATCTCTCGTAGGACTTTTTGGAGTAGATAGAGTGTGCCAGTGACATTCGTGTCGATCACATGTCGCCATTCGGTCACATCCTGATCCAGGAACGCACGACCCAACCCATGGCCAGCATTGGCGCAGAGAAGATCGACGGGACGACTGGTTGCCGCCGCGAGTAACCGATCAACCCCTTCGATTGTCGCAAGGTCCACTTCGAGCGTCTGGACAGACACGCCCAGATTGTGGAGGGCCGCCGAGGCATTGACGAACGGCGTGTCGGCAGCCACGAGAAGATCGTAGCCGTCTTTTGCCGCAAGCTTTGCGAGTTCTAATCCGATGCCTGTCGACGCTCCGGTGATGATCGCAAATTTGTTGGCCATCATGGCTCTCCTATTCGTCAGCGACGGCAAAATCGGGCTTGAGCACGACCTTGGTGACTTCGTTCTGGCTGTCGTGAAACATTTTGTACCCCTTGGGTGCGTCCTCAAGGCTCATGCGGTGCGAGATCAAGAAGGTCGTATCAATCTTGCCTTCAACGATCGCATTCAACAGCGCGGGCATATAATGCTGGACGCTCGTCTGGCCGGTCTTGAGGGTCAGGCCCTTTTCCATGAAGGCACCGAGCGGAAACTTATCAACAAACCCGCCATAGACTGCGGGCATCGAGACGCGGCCACCCTTTCGGCAAGCGATAATTGCCTGACGGATCGAGTGAGTCCGGTCCGTCCCAAGGAACATCGACGCCTTGATCTGGTCGATCACATTGTCGACGAAAAAGCCGTGCGCTTCGAGCCCGACTGCATCGATCACCGCATCGGGGCCAATCCCACCGGTCATCTCCATCAGCGCTTCATAGGTCTTCGATTCCTCGAAATTGACCGTCTCCGCGCCGAACTTCTTGGCGAGTTCAAGGCGATGGGGGAAATGGTCGATCGCGATGACCCGATGCGCGCCCATCAGGAAGGCCGACTGGACCGCGAATAAACCGACTGGACCGCAACCCCACACCGCGACCGTGTCGCCCGGTTCGATGTCGGCGTTTTCGGCCGCCTGCCAGCCGGTCGGCAGGATGTCCGACAGGAACAGCACCTGATCGTCGTCCAGACCGTCAGGAACGACGATCGGACCGACATCGGAGAAGGGCACACGGACATATTCGGCCTGGCCACCGGCATAGCCGCCGGTCAGATGGCTGTAACCAAACAGACCTGACATCGGCTGACCGTACATTTCCTGGCCGATATCCTGGTTGTCCGCAGGATTGCCATTGTCGCACGCTGAATATTGATGCTTGCCGCAGTGATAGCAGCTGCCGCAGGCGATCGTGAAAGGCACCACGACGCGTTGGCCCTTTTGCAGGGTCGACTTCGGCCCGGTCTCGACGACTTCGCCCATAAACTCGTGACCGAGGATATCCCCAGCCTGCATCGTCGGGATATAGCCGTCGTAAAGATGCAGGTCCGACCCGCAAATCGCCGTCGACGTGATCTTGATGATCGCGTCGCGCGGGTTGATAATCTCCGGATCGTCGACGGTATCAACGCGGACGTCATGCTTGCCGTGCCAGGTGAGCGCGCGCATCAGGCTTTCTCCTCGGCGAGTTGCTTTTTGGTCCAGGCCGCCGTCGCGACTTCGCCAGTTTCCATCAGTTGTTTGAACCGCCGCAGATCACGACGCGCCTGGATCGCGGGGTCGCGCTGGAAAAGCTTGGCAATGACCTTGCCGACGACGCCAGCGGGCGGGTCATAAGCGATCGTCGCCGTTACGATGGTGCCGCGCGCGCCCGCGTCGCGAAACTCGATCCGACCACTATTGGGGATGTCCGCTCCATCCTCCGAACTCCAGGCGATCAGTTCGCCCTCCTTCTCTTCGGTGATGACCGCATCCCATTCGACCGTCTTGCCGGCGGGTGCCTTAACGATCCAGTGCGAGCGGGTTTCGGAGACGATATCGACCCGTTCGACATTGTCCATGAAGCTCGGCAGCTTCGTAAAGTCGCGCCAATAGGCATAGAGTTCGGCGCGCGGCCGGTTGATGGTTACGGTGCGGCCAATGAGTTCGTCACCTTTTGGCTCGATGAGGTTCTGGGCACCACTATCGCGAACCTGCTGGGATTTCGAAGTTGTCGGCGGGGCATCATCCGTTACTATCGCCATGCGCATTCTCCCAAAGGCTTGATTTCGGCAGCGGCTCTGCAGGATCGGAGGCCGCGCGCCTGCATATTGGGACAACGTCCAGCGAACGGATTGGTCTCAAAACGAGGGCAAGAATGATGGTGGAGCGCTTGATCGGGCCAGATAACGTAAGTGCGCGGGCGGAACGGGGCGGGGCACCAAGTATTATGTGAGTCTGTTCAAGAAGAGGATCATGGCCGCACGCCCCTATTGGAAAGGTCAGATCAGACTGGCGCTGGTGTCGATCCCCGTCGAAAGGACAGGCATCAGGAGCCCTATCTGTTCGTCGACAGCCCGGCCGGTCTGCTGACCCGCGTGCAGATGGCCACAATCGCATTCCATGGTTGGGGGGCGCGGATCGAGAATGTCGAGAAGGCCGACCGTCTGGTGTTCGATCTCGATGCCGACGAAGGTCTCGATTTCAAAGACGTTGTCTCGGCCGCTTTCCACCTGCGCGACCTACTGGGAGAAATGGGCCTCATCACTTTCCCGATGGCCACCGGCGGCAAGGGCATTCATGTGATTGCGCCCCTCACGCCGTCTCCCGAATGACCTGCGGTCAAGGATTTCGCGCATCGGTTCGCCATGGCGCTGGCACAGGCCGATCCTGATCGCTGCACCGCCACGCTCGCCAAAGCCAAGCGCAGCGGTCGCATCTTGATCACTATCTGCGCAACCAGCGCGGAGCGACCGCGGTGATGCCGTACAGCGCGCGCTCGCGCGAACTCGCACCGATCGCTGTGCCGCTGACCTGGGAGGAACTGCAGGATCTCGACAAACCCTCGCACTGGCACATCGGCGACGGACCCGAGATGCTCAAGCGGACCGCGTCCAAGAATCTCGTCCATTGGGGGCGGGCCAACCAGATGCTTCCCGACCTGTGAAGATCGCGATCTACAATGTAAACGGAATCAACGGGCGTCTGCCGGTGCTTTTGCGCTGGCTCGAAGAGGATCTGCCCGACATCGCTTGCCTTCAGGAGCTAAAAGCCCCGGAAGCAAAATTCTCGCTGAATCCAATCAGGGATCTTGGCTATGATCCAATCTGGCACGGGCAGAAAAGCTGGAACGGCGTCGCGATCCTTAGCCGGGTCGGCGAAATATATGAGACCCGTCGCGGCCTGCCAGGCGATCCGGACGACAGTCACAGCCGCTATATCGAAGCCTGCGGTGAACGGGATCTTTATCGCCGGCCTATACCTGACCAACGGCAACTCCCGGCCCGGCCCCAAGTTCGACTATAAGCTACGCTGGTTCGACCGCCTGATCGCGCACGCAAATGGGCTGTTGGCTACAGGCATGCCCGTCATGTTCATCGGCCAATTCAATGTAATCCCGACCGATCGCGATGTCCGAAAACCCGAACGCTGGTTCGATGATGCGCTGTTCGCACCGAGATCCGCGCGGCCTATTTCAAGCTGATGGACCTGGGATGGACCGATGCACTGCGCACGCTTCATCCGGACGAAACGATTTACACATTCTGGAAATATTGGCGGGGCGCTTTTGAACGCAATGACGGGCTTCGGATCGATCATCTACTGCTGAGTCCGTCTCATGCCGAGCGGCTGATCGATGCTCAGGTCGACAATCATGTGCGAAGTTGGGAAAAGACCAGCGATCACGCGCCGGTGTGGGTCGAACTTGCCGACAAGCCCAAGCGTAGAAAACCGAGAAAAGGGGAAGACCATGCGCTGGCTCCGCGATAACGGCCTGACGATTGCCCTGCTGGGGCTTTTTGCTGCGAGTATTTTGGGCCAATGGGTCGCCGGCTGGCATGTCGCGAGCGACGATGCGCTTCGCCAGGACGAGCCGTTGATGAGCCTGTGGGCCTATGCGGTCAGCCCGGAATTCCTGTCGTCGGTGTTCGAGAATTGGGAAAGCGAGTTCCTGCAGATGTCGGCCTATGTCATGCTGACCGCGATCCTGTTCCAGCGCGGCTCGGCTGAGTCAAAGGATCCGGACGAGACCGATCCGCGCGATCAGTATCTTGCCGCCCAGGCGCGGAAACCGGATGGGCCGTCGATCCTGCGCTGGGGGGCCATCTGGCGTGCACTCTATGCCCGGTCGCTTGGCATTGCGCTGGCGCTGCTGTTTCTCGGGTCCTTTCTTATCCACTGGACGCAAAGCGCGAAGGTCGCCGCGCAAGACGCACTCGTGCACGGCGAGGTCGCGCCGACGACGCTCGGTTATCTGTTCGATGCACAACTCTGGTTTGAATCACTGCAGAACTGGCAAAGCGAGTTCCTGTCGACCGCGATATTGGTTGTGCTGTCGATCTTCCTGCGCCAGCGCGAGTCACCCGAATCCAAACCGGTTGCGGCGTCCCACGCCCAGACAGGCGCGTGACGAGCGGGCTCACCCTTCTTCGGGCTCGCTTTCCCGCCTTTCGACCCGCTCCATCCAGTCATCGAGGGTGAGCGCGTCACTTGCCGCCGTCTCGGCGCCCATCGTCTCGCGCATCGTGTCGAGCGCTAACTGGCCGCGGGCATCGCTTTCGGCCGCGACAGCATCCTGTGGGATCCACAGCGCATAGTCCCGCATATGCGCATCGGCGGCGGTGAACAGGACGCAGATGTCGGTGGCAATCCCGCTCAGGATCAGGCGGCTGACGCCGAGCTTGGGCAGAAGCACCGGCAGATTGGTCGCATAGAACCCGGAAAACTGCGGCTTGATGATGAAAAAGTCATCCCTGGACGGTTTGAGCATCTCACTCGCGGGATTGGGCTTTGACAGCGCCTGCTCGACCAGCCGCGACCGCTCGGAATTCCATTCGCCGAAATTGTCATTGACGTAAATGACGGGGTAGCCCGCGCGGATCATCTCCTTCTTGAGGCGCAGGATGTTGTCGGCGGCGCGAGCGGCCTTGGGCTCGACCAACTCTGCACCAGGAAAATCGAAGCAGTTGATCATGTCGATGATCAGCAACGCCGGTCGTCCCGGCGGACGATCATGGCCGGGGGCTTGCGGGCCATCTGATTGATCCGAGGTCATTATCGCTCCTTTCCCTCCAGCTTATCAGGTGCAGTCGCCCAACTGTCCATGTCTAGTTGATCGTCGTGGCGAGAGCCACTCAAGCGGAGCTAAATCGATCTTTGCGAGTTAGTGGTTTGGCAGTCCATCGCTGGGTCGTCGAGCGCACCTTCGGCTGGATGACCCGCTGGAAGCGCCTCGTCCGAGACTATGAGCGACGAATCGACGTCTGGCCTGCTGCCGGTTTGGCGGACACCGAGATAAGGTGTTTTCACCGAACGGAGAGCATCAATGCAACGAAGGAAGTTCGCCCGCGAGTTCAAGCTTGAGGCGGTAAGGATGGTCCGGGAGCGCGGCGTGGCGGTTGCCCAGGTGGCTCGCGATCTGGACGTGCACGAGAACGTGCTGCGCAAATGGGTCAAGGAGTTGGCCGCCGATCCGGGGCATGCCTTTCCAGGGCACGGCCAGATTATGGCGCGGCGATCTGGATGAGAAGTTTCCGTCAATCAGGATGAGAACTGATCGTCGCGGTTTTCAAGTGGTGCCTGCTTTGATTGACGCTGGCAAGCGCTACTCGCAGGTTTGATTGTCGCTGCGCGACATTTCCTCGTTGGACTTGATTGTCGCGAAGGTCGGTGGCCGACCAGCGCGTGATTGTCGCTGGATCGCCGAGCGACGGCGGTAGCTCTCGACATTCATCTCGAAGATTGTCGCGTGGTGAACGAGGCGATCCACGGCGGCGAGCGTCATGGCGGGATCGGGGAAGACCCGATTCCATTCACCAAAAGGCTGGTTGGCGGTGATGAGGGTGGAACGCCGTTCGTACCGTGCGCTGATCAACTCGAACAGGACGGACGTTTCGGCCTGATCCTTGGTCACATATGCAAGGTCGTCGAGGATCAGCAGGTGATATTTGTCGAGTTTGGCTATCGCAGCTTCGAGCGCCAGTTCACGGCGGGCGACCTGGAGTTTCTGGACCAGATCGGAAGTGCGGGTGAACAGGACGCGCCAGCCATTTTCGATCAGCGCGAGGCCGATTGCGGCTGCCAGATGGGTTTTACCCCCACCCGGTGGACCAAAGAAGATGAGGTTTGCGCCTTTTTCGAGCCAGCCATCACCAGAACACAGCGCCGTCACCCGGGCGCGGGAGATCATTGGCACTGCATCGAAGGCGAAGCTGTCGAGAGTCTTGCCGGGTGGCAGGCGGGCTTCGCCCAGATGCCTTTCGATCCGGCGTCTGTCCCGTTCTGCGATCTCATGCTCGGCGAGCGCCGCAAGCAAACGGGCACCAGGCCAGCCTTCCTTGTCTGCCCGCGTGGTAAAGTCGGGCCAGATCAGTTTGATTGCTGGCAGGCGCAGGTCGTTGAGGATGAGGCTCAGACGCTGGGCGTCGATAGCGGGTGCGTTCCGGCTCATGCGGCTTCTCCCGCCAGGAGAACATCATAGGTGACCAGGGGGACCAGTTCCACCACCACGTCGGGAAGCGCCGCCGGATCGGGAGCGAAGCGTATTCGTAAGGCATCCATGTCGGGGAGACGGTTAGCAGCCACGTCGGCTGCCAGGAGTTCCGCGAGTTCGGCCTCGCAGGCTCTTTCGTGCGCCATTGCCAACAGTTCTACCATCTGCCGACAAGCGATCCGTTCAGGCAATGCGGCGATGAGCCGGTCGAAGGTCTGACGATAAGGCTCCCTTGGGAAGAGCTGGTCACGATAAACCAACTTCAGGAGCGCCATGGGTTTGCGCCGCAGGCTATGGATGACGTGCCGATAATCGACCACATGCCCGTGGGAGCCGTTATTGAACGACCGCCCCCGCGGCAATGTCATGAGGTGAGTGCCGCCGATGAACAGATCGAGGCGATCATCGTAAAGCCGAACGCGCAGCCGATGCCCGATCAGCCGTGAGGGCACGGTATAGAACACCTTGCGAAGCGTGAAGCTGCTGGTGGAGGTGACCGTGACGATCGTCTCCTCATAATCGCTGGTGCGCGCACCAGGCAGAGGCTGCAATACCGCACGTTCGGCGTCTATGCGTGGGCCGTTGCGCCGGTTCTTGCGGCTGACGACTTCGTCGATGAAGTGCCGGTAACTCGCCAGATCATCGAAGTCTCGCGAACCACGCATCAGCAGCGCGTCCTTTATTGCTGCCTTCAAATGCCCATGCGGACTCTCGATCCCGCCATTCTCATGGGCAACGCCGCGGTTGTTGCGCGTCGGCGTCATGCCATAATGTTCGCACAGCGCGTCATATCGCAGCGTCAGATCTTGCCGGGCATCGGCGTCCAAGTTGCGGAACGCGGCCGACAGGCTATCGCTGCGATGCTCAACCGGGGCACCGCCGACGGCCCACAGGGCGTTTTGCAACCCTTCTGCAAGCGCGACATAGCTCTCGCCGCCCAGAATGACATGGACGTGTTCGAAGCCCGACCATATCAGCCGAAAATGGTAGAGGCGATGATCGAGCGGCACGCCGACGATCGTTACGTGCTCATCGCTCATCTCGGTGAAGTCCGACAGGCCAAGCCGTCCCGGTTCATGCACCTGCCGGAAGATCACTTCCTGCTCGGGACCATGGATCGCCCGCCATGTTCGGATCCTTCGCTCCAATGTGCGCCGGATGCGCCCATCAAGCTCAGGGTGACGGCGACATATCTCCTCGAAAATCGCCACTGACCGCAAACCAGGCGCAGCCTGGAGCATGGGAACAACATCCTCGTCGAAGATCCCGGCTAACGGGTCCGGGCGTCGCCGTTCTCGCTGGACCTGCCTTTGCGAGGGAAGCCGAGGATCTCCCTCGATGCGATATCCGGTCGCCGTGCTGATACTGGCCTTGGCGGCGGCGATCGGAACGGCATGGGTATGTCGGAGCTTCATGTAGAGCCTCATCTGATGATCGTTGACGTGGCGGCCCGGCATGAACGACATCCCCTCTCGCGAAGTTATGCCTTTGAATACCTGACCGGCCGCAACCATCAGAAACGCCCCGGAAAGGGCGACATCGCCACCTGCTGATCCGGCTCCGGGCTACGCCCTACGCCGCATCAGCAGGTGGCGATTCTCATCTTGATTGACGCTGCTCTCTCATCCTGATTGTCGCGCGGCAGCCAGATGAAGCCGGAGCAGTTGGAGATCGAGCGGCTTCGCCGCGAAGTGGCCAAGTTGAAGGCGGAACGCGATATGGACTTGTAACGGTTTTGCGCCGGTCACCTGAGCGATTAGAGCTCGCAACAGGAGACCGACGAGATGATCAAGCATACAGAAGAGTTCAAGCAAGAGGCGGTACGGATCGCGCTGACCAGCGGGTTGCCGCGCGATCGGGTTGCATCGGATTTGGGGATAGGGAAGTCGACGCTGGGCAAGTGGGTATCGCAGTATCGGCCCAGTGATCTGGTTTCAGCGCCGCAGGCAGATCTGGCGCGTGAGAATGAACGCCTTCGCCTTGAGAACCGTGTGCTGCGGGAGGAGAGGGAAGTGCTAAAAAAGGCCACGCAGTTCTTCGCGAGCCAAAGGCCGTGAAGTGAAGTTCGCATTTGTGCATAGCTGGCGGCACCGGTGGCCCGTTGAACTGCTCTGCCGTGTCATGGATGTCAGTGAACGCGGCTATCGTTCCTGGCGCTCGCGCCCGATCAGCAGGCGGGAGCGGACAGATATGAAAGTGCTGGCCCATATCCGGGAACAGTACAGGCTGAGCCTTGGCAGCTACGGCCGTCCTCGCATGACGATGGAGTTGAAGGAGGTAGGGCTCGATGTTGGCGAGCGCCGGGTCGGGCGGCTGATGAAGATCAACGGGATCAAGCCAGTCCGCACGCGCAAGCACAAGGTTACGACTGACAGCCACCATCGCCTGGGTGTCGCAGCGAACTGGCTGGACGGCGATTTTGCCGCAGATGCGCCCAACCGTAAATGGGCCGGCGACATCACCTATATCTGGACGTCCGAAGGCTGGCTCTACCTTGCCGTCATTCTCGATCTGCATAGCCGTCGCGTCGTAGGCTGGGCAGTCAACGACAGGATGAAGAAAGACCTGGCGATCAGGGCGCTGGATATGGCGGTGCGCCTGCGCCAGCCTCCCGAGGGCTGCCTTTTCCATTCGGATCGCGGTAGCCAATATTGCTCCTACGACTATCAGAAAAAGCTGCAGGCCTATGGCCTGCGTCCATCAATGAGCGGCAAGGGAAATTGCTACGACTGTGATTATGTTGCTGCGGCTTGATGGTCTGACCCATGCTACGATTGACCCCGTGTCATTGCGTTGACGTGTCGGCCATCAAGTCGCCCTGGCAACGGGCGAGATGTGACTTGATAGGAGCCTGACGGGTTTGCCCCTTCACAGTCCTGTCCTTCTCTGAACGGTGCCCGGGCACCGTTCAGAGAAGGACAGGACATGACCAATACCAACATCAGCGGCGTCATTATCGGTGTCGATACCCATAAATCCATCCATGTTGCCGTGGCAATCGATAACAACGGCAGCCGATTGACGGCCTTTTCGGCTCCAGCGACAACAAAGGGCTATAAATTGCTCGAGGACTGGGCGTGTGCGTTGGGCACCATCACAGCCTTTGGCATCGAGGGGACTGGATCATACGGAGCCGGGCTGTCTCGCCATCTTCTGGCCCAGGGCCATAAAGTCATCGAGGTCACCAGACCTAATCGACAGTTGCGCTATCAACATGGCAAAAGCGATAGCCTCGACGCTGAAGGCGCCGCACGGTCGGTGCTGGGCGGACAGGCGATCGCCCAACCCAAAACGCAAACAGGATCCGTCGAGATGATCCGGCATCTCAAAATCGCACGCGACACAGCAGTCAAATGCCGGTCGCAGGCCATGGTGACCCTGAAAACCCTGATCATCAACGCACCTGCGGCGCTGCGCGACACGCTCGATCAGATAAACGGAAAAATCGCGCTGATCCGATATATTGCTGCACTCAGGCCCGGCGCAATGACCTCGACGATCGCATCGGCCAAAACCGCCTTGCGGGCCTTGGCACAACGCTGGCTGGCTCTACACGAAGAAATTCAGTCGCACGACAAGGCGCTCGAGCAACTGGTCATGGCCAACGCACCAACGTTGCTGGCATCGCACGGGATCGCGACGATGACGGCGGCAGAAATGCTTATACTGGTCGGCGATGATCCCACCCGAATCCGCTCCGAAGCTGCACTCGCCAAGCTCTGCGGGGTGTGTCCCATCCCCGCATCAAGTGGCAAGACCAACCGCTTCCGACTCAACCGTGGTGGAAACCGGCAAGCCAATGCCGCGCTATATCGGGTTGCAATCGTTCGGATGCGCAACCATCCGCCGACACTTGCCTATGTCAGCAAACGAAAAATGGAGGGAAAGAGCAACCGGGAGATTATACGCTGCCTTAAGCGATACATCGTTCGCGAAATCTTTACCCACCTATGTCGCCCAAAAGCATCTCTGACCAGCGCTTGACAAATATAGGAGCCTCAATGCGTCCGTCGAGACCTTCTTCAAATCCCTGAAGGCGGAACTCATCTGGCGGCAGAGCTGGCCGACGCGGCGTCAGGCAGAAGCCGCCATCTTTCAGTACATCAATGGCTTCTACAACACCCGTCGCCGCCATTCATATCTAGGCGGCATCAGCCCGCTCGCGTTCGAAGCCAAGGTGGCATAATGAGATAGGTGACCGGCACAAAACCGTTACAAGTCCAGGAGGCTTGGGAACTAGCTCAGGAGGTGATCGATGGCCGCAGCGCATCCAACGTCCACGCGAGCCCCAAAGATTTCGTCTACACCGGCTTAATGACCTGCGGCCACTGCGGCTGTGCAATGGTCGCGGAGATAAAGAAGCAGAAATATATCTACTATCACTGCACCGGCTTTAAAGGAAAATGCCCCGAGCGTTATGTTCGCCAGGAGGCGCTTGACGTTCATTTCGAACAGATGCTTTCGCGGCTTCGCCTCGACGACGAGATTTTCGGTCTCGTACAGCGAGCACTTCGCGAGAGCCATGGCGACGAACGTCGCGAACGGGATGAAGCCAAGGCGCGGCTGATCGCCGAGGCGGATCGGCTTCAAGATCGGCTCGACATGATCTATCTCGACAAGATCGAAGGTCGCATCACCAGAGAGTTTCACGATCGTATCGCGGCTACCTGGCGAGAGGAGAGGGCGCGCGCCATCCGGGGCCTGGAGCATCTCAATAATGTAGATGAGGCCTATGTCGACGATGGCGTCGCGCTGCTTGATGTCGTCCGACAGGCGCATCAGGGTTTCGCGGATATGGCTCCGGAACACCGGCGTCGCGCTCTAAATTTGGTACTTTCGAACTGCACTTGGGCCAATGGCCAGCTCACCGTAGAGTTCAGGCAACCCTTTGGAATGCTTGAAGAACTGTCACGAGCGGCAGTCACTCTCGACACAGCAAACCAACCCCAAAATGAGGGTTTTGACAGTTTGGTGACCCCTACGAGAATCGAACTCGTGCTTCAGCCGTGAGAGGGCCGCGTCCTAACCGCTAGACGAAGGGGCCATGTGACCGCGCTCAGGCGGTCCACAGAGGCGCGCTTTAGGAAGACGGCGTAATCGCGTCAAGCGAAACAGCGTCCCACCGCCAACCGAGCCTCATAAAAAACCACCCCATGCAGAGCATGGGGTGGCCAAGGTTCAGGGAGGAGACGCCTCCAAAGGGGGAGGCGCCCATACGATACACCCGAAAGGGGGGCAGGTGCACCGCATGATTGATAGATAGGGCAGGATGCTTCGCCTTACAAGGGGGGAAGCACCGCCCTTTCTATCAATTATTTGAACCGTTTCGGGTTAATATGGGGTTCAGGATTCGGCAGGCTGCGGTGCGGCGGGAAGGGCGATCGGCCCCTTGCCCTGCGAGACCTGGGTTTCGAAAATCTCGCGCATCAACTGCAACGAGAAGAGATGGGCGTAGATCAGCGGCAGCATGCCGTTCTGGTTGATCTTGCGCAGCTGGTCGCCGCGCATGTCGCGCAGCTTTTCCTCGTTGATCATGCGGAAGCCGCGATAGACGAAGGGCTGTTCGTTGACCGGCGTCTGAATCGACACTTCGCCATCCATCAGCAGGTCCATTTCCTGCAATTCGCGCACGAACTGGCTGGTGCGCGCGGCGGCCTGTTCGAAATCCTCGCAGAATTTCAGCACGCCCTGGGTCAGTTCGCTGGGCTTGCCGTCCTGGAACAGCGCGGTGCCTTCCTCGAACGCGCCGATCGCGGAGCTGGTCGGGTCGAAGCACAGCGACAATTCCTCGCTGTCGGGACGCAGCTTGGCCAGCATCCAGGGATAGCGACGGACATAGGCCGGAACATAGGCCGGGCCGCGCAGCTTGCCTTCGTCATCGACGAAGACGTTCACGCCTTCATTGAGGCCCATCAGCGCCAGCGGCACCGAATCGGCGCCCGACGAAAAGATGATCGGCACGAAGCGCTGGGCCGACACGAATTCGTCGATCGTCAACGGCACGGCATGCTGGCTGACCAGGAAGGGGGCGGCGTCGACCGTGCGGCTGTGGAAATCGACATGGTCCACGCTGCTGAGCGGCAGCAGGTCGTTGTAGAAGATCGGCAGATTGTTCGCGGGCGCGCTGGCCATGATCAAATATCCATTCTTGCAGGCAGCGGTTTTTCAGGCACGCCGCAGGTCCGATGATTGGGGCAGGGCGATAATCACCTTGGCGACGCCGTGCAATCGCTTTGTCGCGGTCAGGCTTCTCCGGGCAACGGTATCAGCTTGCCGGGGTTCATGATGCCCTTGGGGTCGAACGCCGTCTTGATCGCGCGCAACGCGCCGATCCGCGCTGGACTGGCCAGTCGTCCGAGTTCCGCCCGCTTCATCTGGCCGATGCCATGTTCGGCCGATATCGATCCGCCCGCTGCTACCACCGCATCATGGACGAAGCCATTGATCGCCTGGCCCTGCGCCGCGATCCAAGCCGGACCGTCGCTGGTGCCCTTTGGCGCGCGGACATGAAAATGGACATTGCCATCGCCCAGATGCCCGAAGGAGGAGGTGGTCGTGCCGGGGAAGCGCGCCTGCGCCGCCTGCGCCGCGTCGATCATGAAGGCCGGCATCCGCGCGACCGGCACGCTGATGTCATATTGCAGCGCTGGCCCCTGCGCCTTTTCCGATTCCGACAGGGATTCGCGGATGCGCCAGAAAGCATCGGCCTGCGCCTCGTTCGCAGCGATGGCCGCGTCGATCGCAAGGCCGCGCTCGAAAGCATCGGCCAGCGCGCTTTCCAGCCGCTCGGCCGGGCTGGGATCGTTGCGGTCAGGATGGTCTACCTCGATCAGCACATGCCAGGGCGTGCGCGTCTCGATCGGGCTGCGCGTGCCGGGGATGTGCCCCAAAACGAAGCCCAGCGTCTCGTCGGCGATCACCTCGAACCCCTCCACGCTGTCGCCCAGTTGCGCTTCTGTCAGCCGCAGCAGCGCCAGCGCATCGGCAGGGGAAGCGACGCCGACCCAGCCGACCGCGCGGGCGGCAATGGCGGGGACCAGCCGCAACGCCGCCGCCGTGACGATGCCCAGCGTGCCTTCCGCGCCGATCAGCAATTGCTTGATGTCATAGCCGCGATTATCTTTCTTCAGCGCGTCCAGCCCGTCGAAGATGCTCCCATCGGGCAGCACCGCCTCCACCCCCTCGACCAGCGCGCGCATCGTGCCGTGGCGCAGCACCTGCGTACCCCCGGCATTGGTGGACACCAGCCCGCCGATCGTCGCCGATCCCTTGGCGCCCAGGCTCAGCGGAAAGCGCCGCCCCTCTGCCTCCGCCGCGTCATGCAGGACGCTCAAGATCACGCCCGCCTCGCACACCGCCAGATTATCGTCGGCCGACAGGCTGCGGATCGCATTCATCCGCCGCAATGACAGGATCAGCGCCGATCCATCGGCGGGCGGCGTCGCGCCGCCGACCATCGACGTATTGCCCCCCTGTGGCACCAATGCGACGCCCAACTCTGCGGCCAACGCGACCGTCGCGGCCACTTCTTGCGTCGACGCAGGTGCCAGGATCGCGGCCGCCGCGCCATGATAACGCCCGCGCCAGTCGCTCGTCCATGGCGCGATGTCGTCCGGGTCGGTGACGACGCCCTTGGGGCCAAGCAGCGCGGCGAAGCGCGCAATGATATCCTGTCCAATCATGGGACCGTCTATGCGCGCAAATTCATCGACGGTTCAACCACTCGTCGATAGCGTGCCATTCCCATAAGGGGTCCGCTTTGTTTCATTCCATCCTGCTACTGCTTGCCGCGCCAGGCGCGCAGCCCGTGCAATGGGCGCAATTGACGATCGAGCGGCGCGTCATCATGCGCGTGCCCATGGTCCGCAAGGGCAAGGCGCCTGTGCGCATCACACCCGATGCCGCCGATGATTGGGACGAAAAGAAAGGGCCACGCTGCGTCGCGCTCCGCTCGATTCGCGCCGCTAGCATCATCGTGCGCAATGGCGTGGATCTCATCCTCGCCGATCAGCATCGCTACCGCGCCCGGCTGGAAAAGGGGTGCGATTCGGCGGGCTTTTATTCGGGCTTCTATGTCGAGCCGGATGCGGACGGATCGCTCTGTTCGGGACGCGACGAATTGCAGGCGCGCAGCGGCATGAGCTGTGCGATCGACAGTTTCCGCCGCCTCGTCGCCGCCGACGACTGATCGCGATCCCCAAGGCCCCGAATTACGGGATTTTCTTGACAAGTGGCCGATATTTCCGCAATGCGCGGCCGATTTCCATCGTGCGGACTGGCAGGATGGGGCAACCTCCTGTTCCCGGACCATTGAATGACTTTTGCCGATCTCGGCCTTTCCGACGAATTGCTCAGGGCCGTAACCGAATCCGGTTACGACACGCCCACCCCCATTCAGGCGCAGGCAATTCCTTCCGTCCTGATGATGCGCGACATCATCGGCATTGCGCAGACGGGAACGGGCAAGACGGCCAGCTTCGTGCTGCCGATGATAGACATTCTCGCCCATGGCCGCAGCCGCGCGCGGATGCCGCGCTCGCTGATTCTGGAGCCGACGCGCGAACTCGCCGCCCAGGTGGCGGAGAATTTCGAGAAATACGGCAAATATCACAAACTCTCGATGGCCCTGCTCATCGGTGGCGTGTCCATGGGCGACCAGCTCGCCGCGCTCGAAAAGGGCGTGGACGTGCTGATCGCGACGCCGGGCCGCTTGATGGACCTGTTTGGTCGCGGCAAGATCATGCTCAACGGCTGCTCGCTGCTGGTCATCGACGAAGCCGACCGGATGCTCGACATGGGCTTCATCCCGGATATCGAGGAAATCTGCACCAAGCTGCCCGCGCAGCGCCAGACCTTGCTCTTTTCCGCGACCATGCCGCCGGTCATAAAGAAACTGGCCGACAAATTCCTGTCCAACCCCAAGTCGATCGAAGTCGCGCGCCCTGCCAGCGCCTCGATCAACATCACCCAGCGGTTGGTAAAGGTCGATGCACGCAAGAAGCGGACCGTCCTTGCCAAAATGCTGGCAGAGGCCGACGTCACGAGCGCGGTCATCTTCTGCAACCGCAAGACCACGGTGCGGGATCTGAACAAGAGCCTGCAGCGCGACGGCTTCAAGTCGGGTGAAATCCATGGTGACATCGACCAGGGGTCACGCATCGCCGAACTGGAACGCTTCCGCGCCGGCACCGTCAATATCCTCGTCGCGTCGGACGTCGCCGCGCGCGGGCTGGACATCAAGGGCGTCAGCCATGTGTTCAACTATGACGCGCCCTGGCACCCGGACGATTATGTCCACCGCATCGGCCGCACCGGCCGCGCGGGCGCATCGGGCGTCGCCTACACCTTCGTCACCGAAGCGGACGCCGAAGCGATCGACAATATCCAGAAGCTGATCGGTACCAAGATCGAAGTCGTTGGCGCAGCCGAAGTTATTGCAACGGTTGAATCCACCGAAGAAGCCGCCCCTTCGCGTGCGCCGAGGGGCCGCAAGCCCCGCGCGGCAAAGCCCGCAGCCGACAAGCCCGCCCGTGCCAAGGAACCGCAGGCGCAAGCCACACCGCCTCGCGAAGAAGCGCCGGTCACGGCGGAGCCTGCCGCTGAACCGATCCGCGAAGCCCGCCCACCCCGCACCGAACGTCCCCGCGAAGAGCCAAGAGACCGCCCCGCCGCCGCCCCGCGCGCGCCGCAGCCAAACCGTGGCCGCCGTAACGAAATGGCCGATGACGGTCCCGACGATGGCTGGAACGGCCCGGTTCCCGAATTCCTGAACTTCGGCTTCGACGCCTGAATTTGGGTATCGACGGGCTTTGAGTCTGTCCGCCAACGTGCAAGCCCAGCACGATGGGGGCAAACCATAAACCAACCTCATTCCCCCCTCCCGCAGGCGGGAGGGGGTTAGGGGGTGGGCCAGCGCAACGGCTGCGCTGGCCCACCCCGCTGCGACTAAATTCCCCCGGCACAAGGCCGGGGTCATTAAGTCTCGCTGCCCAGCGTCGGGTGAACAGTCCCCCGGACTGTTCAGGTCATGCCGGGGGCATGACCGACCCAACGCTCGCAAGCGGTAGGGGCGACGGATGCAGCCCGTAACCAACCGACCATCATTCCCGTAAAATCCTCCCCTGTAAGGGGAGGGGGACCGGCGCAGCCGGTGGAGGGGTGTCACCCTATCGATAGCATGACACCCCTCCGTCAGGGCTACGCCCTGCCACCTCCCCTGCTAGGGGAGGATGATTGACACCGACCAGTTATAGGCAGAACGGGCTAAATCACGGATGCCGATGAGTGGCCGCATTTGGGTCATCCGCAAACATCACACCAGCACTCTGATCCTGTGGATAGCCATGGGCGAATTTGTAGGCGAGCAATGCCTCAACTATAACCTCCTTAAAGGTGGAACGTTGTTCCGGAGGACAGGAAACCGAGTTAACGATCCAGATAAAATCGCATGCTTGTCTCAACGCATCGTTAGCCGTTGGGGTGGCAATGTATGCAGCGAAGCGTCCTGCGATCCGTTCACCTCTTATTTCAAAATATCGATCGCCTTCCGACGAACTGCCAGCGGGAACCAGTTCAACATGACGTTGAGAGTCAACTGTCTGTCTCGCTTTGTTGTTCGCTAAAAATGCCATATGGCTGCCTTACATCAACACCCCTAATGTCTGCTTAGCGTAAGAAAAAATGTAAAGCCGACTGACCGCTTCTCACCCAGCCCCCCCCCTACAACAACCCCTTAGCCCGCATACTCACATGCCCCTGCGCGCCGACGATGATATGGTCATGCACGGCGATATTCAGCCGTTTGCCCGCCTCGATGATCTGCCGCGTCACCTCTATGTCCTGACGACTGGGTTCAGGCGAACCACTGGGATGGTTGTGGACCAGGATCAGCGCCGCCGACCCCAGGTCGATGGCGCGCCGTATAACCTCGCGGACATAGATGGCGGCCTGGTCTATGGACCCATCGCCCATATTCTCATCACGGATCAGCATGTTGCGGGTGTTGAGATGCAGCACGCGCACGCGTTCCACCCCCAGATGCGCCATGTCGGCGCGCAGATAGTCGAGCAATGCCTGCCAACTCGCCAGCACAGGCCGCGCCGCGACCTCGTTGCGGAGCATCCGCAGCGCGCTCGCCTGCACGATCTTGATCGCGGCGACGCTGGTGTCGCCCATGCCCGGCACCCGCGCGATCGCATGCCAGTCCGCCGCCATCAGCCCGCCTATGCCGCCAAATTCGCGCAATAACGCCTTGGCCAGCGGCTTGGTGTCGCGACGGGGGATCGCCAGCGCCAGCAGATATTCGATCAGTTCATGATCGTGCAGCGCGTCCCCGCCTGTCTCCGCCAGCTTCTGGCGCAGCCGTGCCCGGTGGCCTGCGCCGTCATGCGTGACTTTTGCGTCCTGCTCGGCCAAGCTCGCCCCCTTGCTACCGACCATGACGCTATGCGTTGCGGAATCGCGGGGCAAGGATATTTAGGACGGGTCGGACGTTCTGGTCCCGTCACGGACCATAGAGTGTCGCACGAAAGCCGGGGTTGGCCATAAGGATGGAAGAACAGGACGGCGAAGAGGCGATTCGCCGGGGTTGGCTGCGCTGGCTGGGTGTCGGCACGGGCACGCTTGCGCTGGTGCTGGTCGGGCTGTGGACGCAGCGCGCGCCGATCGCAGAAAATTTCGTCAGCCGCGAACTCAACCGGCGCGGCGTGCGGGCCAATTACGACCTGGTCGATGTCGGCCTGCGCACCCAGCGGATCGAGGCTATCGTGCTGGGCGACCCGGCCAAACCCGATTTGACCGCCGAGTGGGTCGAAGTCGATATCGCCTTTACCGGGGTGACGCCGGCCGTGGCCGCAGTGCGAGCAGGGGGCGTGCGCCTCCATGGAAGCTACAAGGGCGGTGTGCTGGACCTTGGCGAGCTGGACAAGTTCAGCGATCCCAATTCGACCGCGCCCTTCAGCCTGCCCGACATTCTTATGTCGCTTACCGACGCCCGACTGCGGCTGGATACCGACGCGGGCCAGCTCGGTTTGCGGATCGACGGCACTGGTGGTCTGCAATCCGGTTTCGATGGGAAGGTCGCCGCCGTCATGCCGCGCGGGACCATGGCCGGGTGCGCGATGACCGATGGCAGCGCGCTGCTCGATATCGCCATGCGCCAGGGTCAGCCCCATCTGACCGGCGCCATCCGCGCGGCCGTGTTCGCCTGCCGCGAGGCTGCCACCGCTATCGCCCAACCCGTCGCCGTCATCGACTTGACGCTCGGCAAGGCGTTCGAACGCTGGACCGGCCATGTCGACCTGTCGGGCGAAGCGCTCAAGTCCAACGGCCTGGTTCTCGCCAGCCCGGCAGGTCGCATCGATTTCGATGGCGGCAAGGCTGGGTCGCAAGGCCGCGCCCGTATCAACGCGGCCACGCTGGCGGGTGGTGGCACATTGATCGAGCAGGCCGCGCTCAACGGCGCCTGGACGTTCAAGAGCGACGAAGCGACGATGCAGGGCAATCTGTCGGGCCGCAACATCCGCCTCGTTTCGCGCGAATCGCTCGCCGCTTTCCGCGCATCGACGGCGGGCACCCCCGTCGCCCCATTGGCGGCGCGCTTCGCCGACGCCGTGGCGCGGGCAGGGGACAATAACCAACTCCGCACGAATTTCGCGCTCGTACAACGCAGCGCCAAGGGTAGCCTCGTCCTCACCAACAGCCGCCTTGCCGCCCGCAGTGGCGCGCAGGCGGCGCTCTCGCCCGACGGTCGGGTGACGCTGGGCTGGCCGGGGCAGGGGCGGGCAGCACTTGATTGGGCGCTTGACGGCGCGATCACGACGCGGGGCGGCGGCTTGCCCCAGGCCGCGCTGCGCCTGGTGCGCCGACCCGGCGGCGGCTTTGGCGGCGATCTGTTTGTTGATCCCTATGCGGCGGACAATGCGCGCCTGGCGCTCGATCGCGTCCGTTTCACCGCTGCGTCCGATGGCACGACTCGCTTCGCCACCTCGCTCCGGCTCGATGGTCCGCTGCCCGACGGCCATCTGCGCGGCCTGACGCTACCGATCGAAGGACAACTCGCCGCCAATGGCGCGCTGCGCATCAATCCGCGCTGCGTTCCCTTCTCGGTCACAGAGGCCCACTATGGCAGTTTCGCGATAGGCCAGACCCGCCAGACGCTGTGCCCGCTCGACGGCGGCGCTTTATTCGCCATGGGAGCGGGCGGCATCAGCGGCGGTGCGGACATCCGCAAACTCGCCCTCTCCGGCACCAGCGGCGACAGTCCCCTGCGGCTGACCGCCGACCATGCCCGTGTCGCGCTCGGTCAGACGGGCTTCGCCCTGGCCAATGCCGACCTGTCGATCGGCCCGCAGGATGCGCCGGTTCATCTCACCGCCGCCAGTCTGGACGGCCGCATGACGGCCAAGGGCTTTGATGGCAAGGCCAGCGGCGCAGGTGGCCGCATCGGCACCATCCCGTTGATCCTCGAACAGGGCAATGGCGATTGGCGCTTCGACAAGGGCGCACTCGCCTTCCGCGCCGCCATGACCGTGCGCGATTCGCAGGTTCCCGCCCGCTTCATCCCGCTCGCCGTGCCGGATTTCGCGCTGACGATGCAGAACAGCCGGATTACCGCCACCGGCACGCTCACCGCGCCGCGCAATGGCGCGACCGTCGCCCGCACCGACATTGTCCATGATCTGACCAACGGCAAAGGCCATGCCGACCTGACCGTCCCCGACCTCGCCTTTGGCCAAGATCTTCAACCCGAAGACGTAACGCCGCTCGCGCTCGGCGTGGTCGCGAATGTGAAGGCCAAGGTGAACGGGCAGGGCCGCATCGACTGGACCGGCTCCGATGTCACGTCCACCGGCACCTTCCGCACCGACAATGCCAGCCTCGCCGCCGCTTTTGGTCCGGTCGAGGGGCTGAGCGGCGAATTGCGCTTCACCGATCTCATCAATCTCGTCTCCGCACCTGGTCAGGAAGCGCGAATCCAATCCGTCAATC
Organism: Sphingobium sp. KKT206; assembly: GCF_055640555.1. Lineage (NCBI taxonomy): Bacteria > Pseudomonadati > Pseudomonadota > Alphaproteobacteria > Sphingomonadales > Sphingobiaceae > Sphingobium > Sphingobium sp. KKT206. The sequence goes on along the minus strand of NZ_CM145764.1, from coordinate 1,569,407 downwards.
CGGGCATAGAAGTGCGCGACGGCATCGTGCGCTATCGGCTGGAAGCGGGGCAGAAGGTGCGGATCGAGGGCGGCGGCTGGCCCTTCTCCGGCGGCGAACTGGTACTGCTCCCCACCACCATGGATTTCAGCGCCGACGTCGATCGCTACATGACCTTCCGCGTCATCGGCCTTGATGCGGGGGCTTTCATCCAGGCGATGGAACTGGACAATGTCTCCGCCACCGGCACGTTCGACGGCATCATGCCGCTGATCTTCAATGCCCAGGGCGGTCGCGTCGCGGGGGGCGTGCTGGTCGCGCGGCAGGAAGGGATGGCGCCGCTGCTCATGCCCGAAGGCGTGCTGCCCTCCATTCCCTGCGATCCCGCGCGACAGTCCGGCGTCCTCTCCTATGTCGGCCCGGTATCGAACGAGCAATTAGGCGTGATGGGCCGCATCGCCTTCGACGCGCTCAAAAATCTCCAATATAAATGTCTGACAATCCTGATGGATGGCGCGCTCGATGGTGAAATGGTCACCAATGTCGTGTTCAACGGCGTCAATCGCGGCCAGCTCGGCGACGCGCCCGCAGGCCTGGCGCGCAATTTCGTCGGCCTGCCTTTCCTCTTCAACGTCCGCATCTCCGCGCCATTCCGCGGGCTGATGAGTACGGCGCAGTCCGTCATCGACCCGACCCAGACGATCCGCGACGAGATCGGCAAGCAGGCTCAGGAAAAGATGCGGGCGTTGTCAGTGGAAGGGCTTGCGGTTCAGCCTGTGGACAGCGACAAGATGGCAAACGGGGAGCCGAAATGAAGAAACACGCAATCATCATGGCCGGATTGGCCGCATCGGCGCTGGGGGGCTGCATTCAGGTGAAGGCTCCCGACAAGCCGATCGAGATCAATCTGAACGTCAAGGTGCAGCAGGAGGTCGTGGTGCGCTTGCAGCGCGATGCCCAGGATCTGATCCAGAATAACCCGGAGTTGTTCCCGCAATGACACGCAAGATGCTCATAATCGCCGCAGGCGCTGCCGTTGCGCTGGCCACAGGCTTCGCCATGACGGCACCCGCCCGCGCGCAGACGGGTGCTGTCGCGTCGGCCATGGCGGCCGGAACCGTGGGCGAGCAGGCCGATGGTTATCTCGGTATCGCCGGTTCGGTTAGCGCCGACGTCCGCGCCGAAGTCGAATCGATCAACATCAAGCGCCGCGCCGCCTACACCCAACTGGCCAGCCAGCGCGGCGTGACGGTGCAGGATGTTGCCGCCGCCACCGGTTGTCAGACGCTCAGCAGCCGGGTCAAGACCGGCCAGGCCTATCGCATCGGCGCAGGCGCGTGGCAGACCAAGGGCGCAGGCGCGATCGCGCTGCCTTCCTATTGCGCGACGGCGGGCTGAAAATCCCGCTCTGGCGGACTTTTCTCCTTCCTTCGTCCAGGGCTTCATTCTCTGCCCGAACCATGGTTGACTATCCGCCATCCCCTTTCTAAACGGGCCGCGCCTTGACGGGTGCAGCCGCAAGCGCCATGCCGCCTGCCATAAGGGGTCAACCCCCGGTGGAGGACGAACATGGTTGCGGAGACACCCGGACAGGACCCGGCAGGGGAAGACGCGCGGATCGCTTCGTTGGATGAGCGGATCGCACGAGCCGAATCTGTCGAAAAGGTCAGGCAGGGGGCTACTGAGCAAGCGGCGGACGATGGGTCTCGCCTCGGCAACAGGGTTCTTGCGGAACTGATCGGCGGTCTTGTCGGCGGTGCGTTGATCGGCTGGGTCTTGGACCGGCTGTTTGGCACATCCCCATGGCTCCTGCTCGTCTTCCTCGGTCTTGGGATCGTGGCGGCGTTCAGGAACATCATCAGATTGACGACGATAAAGCGTCCCCCGCAATAAGGGACGCTTTCTTCTTAGTCCGACGGTAAAGACGTTACAGGGGTCCAGCGTGGCAGAATCCGGCAAAATCGATCCGATGCACCAGTTTGCGATCGAACCCTTGTTCGGTACGGATCAACTGTCGCTCGGCGGTTTCAACATCGCCTTCACCAACAGCGCGCTCTATATGGTGCTGGCCGCCGTCGTGCTGTGGATCTTCGTGATCGGCGGCATGAAGCGCGAACTGGTCCCTGGTCGCTGGCAGATGGCGGTCGAATATATGACCGGCTTCATCAAGAATCTGCTGATCGCGAACGTGGGAGAGGGCGGCAAGAAGTATATCCCTTACGTCTTCTCGCTGTTCATGTTCATCCTGCTGGCCAACTTGCTGGGTCTGCTGCCGCTGGGTCTGGTCGGGCTTCACCCCTTCACCTTCACCAGCCATTTCACTGCGACCGGCGTATTGGCGATCATGAGCTTCTCGATCGTCCTGATCGTCGGCTTCGCCAAGCATGGCTTCCACTTCTTCTCGCTCTTCATCCCGCACGGCACGCCCGCGCTGATGGTGGCGCCGCTCTTCCTCATCGAACTCGTGTCCTTCATGGTGCGTCCGTTCAGCCTGGGCTTGCGACTGTTCGTCGCGATGACCGCTGGCCACGTTCTGCTGAAGGTGCTTGCCGGGTTCGTCATCAACAGCGCAAACGCGTCGCCCGCTCTGGGCCTGACGGTCGGCACCGCCAGCTTCATCCTGATGATCGGCATCAGCGCGCTGGAAATGCTGGTCGCGGTCATCCAGGCTTATGTGTTCGCGCTGCTGACATCGGTCTATCTCAACGATGCCGAGAACCTGCACTGAGTTTCATCTAGTTTCGTCAACAATCACTATATTCTAACGAAGGAGTTTACGACATGGACGCAGAAGCCGCAAAGCTGCTCGGTGCTGGCCTGGCCGCCATCGGTGCGGGCATCGCTGCCCTCGGTGTGGGCAACGTGTTCAGCGCGTTCCTCGAAGGCGCGCTGCGCAATCCGGGTGCCGCTGATGGCCAGCAGGGTCGTCTTTTCATCGGTTTCGCTGCGGCGGAACTTCTGGGTCTGCTGGCGTTCGTTATCGCCATGATCCTGGTGTTCGTGGCCTGACACGCCTTACGGGACGGGCAGGGTGGCCTTCACGCCACTACGCTCGTCCCGCACTATTGACCGCGCCCTGATCGGACGGAAAAAATGCCTCAAATCGCGCAAATTGCCGAAACCTACTCCAGCCAGATTTTCTGGCTGCTGCTGACCTTCGGCTTCGTGTTCTTCGTCATCGGCCTCGGCATGGTGCCCAAGGTGCAGGGGACGGCAGACGCGCGCGACGCGAAGATCAGTGGTGATCTGGACGCGGCAAAGGCTGCCTTTGCCCGTGCCGACGAAGCGGAAGCGGACTATCGTGTCCGTGACGCGGAAAGCCGCACCGCCGCGCAGGCGATGCTGGCCAAGGCGAAGAGCGAAGCCGCCAAGGCTTCCGAAATCAAACTTGCCGCCGCCGATGCGGAAGTCGCTGCGAAGATCGCGGCTGCCGAAGCCCGCATCCAGGCTGCCTCCACCGCAGCCCTGGCAGAAATCGAAACCGTCGCCGCCGAAGCAGCGCGCGACATGGTGGCTCGCATTTCCGGCGTGGAAGCGTCGGACGATGCAGCCCGCAACGCAGTAAAGGCGGCACTGGCCCATGGCTGAGGCAGCAGCACAGCATCAAGGGGGCACGCCCCCCACGCTCGACCAGGCGATCCATGCCGAAGGCATGGAGCCGGTCGGCACCGTCGCGCATGAAGGCGTGGTCCCCCACACCGACCCGGAAGCGGTCGGCATGGATGCCACCGCCTGGGTGAGCCTCGCCATGGCGGCGTTCATCGCCATCCTGCTGTTCAAGAAGGTGCCGGCCCTGATCGGCAGCGTGCTGGACGGCCGGATCGCGCAGATCAAGGAACAGTTGGCCGAAGCCACCCGGCTGCGCGCCGAGGCCGAAGCGCTCAAGGGCGAATATGAAGCCAAGCTGGCCGCTGCGGCCGGTGAAGCCGACGCCATGCGCAAGGCCGCCGAACATGAAGCCGAAGGGCTGATCGCCGACGCCAAGGTAAATGCCGATGCGCTGATTGTCCGCCGCCAGAAAATGGCCGAGGACAAGATCGGTGCGGCTGAACGCGCCGCCATCGTCGCCATCCGCGCCAAGGCCGTGAATGCCGCCACCACCGCTGCCGCGGTTCTGATCGCCCAAGGTCATGACGCACAGGCGGACAAGGCGCTTGTCGACCGCGCAATCAGTGGGCTGGGCACGATCAACTAAGTCCGCCTACCCGGATGAGATAAAAAGACCGGCACAGACATCTGTGCCGGTCTTTTTTGTATCAGGCTGCCAATGTCGCGTTGTCGATCACGAAACGATATTTGACGTCGCTTTGCTGCATCCGGTCATAGGCATTTTCGATGTCCTGAATGCGGATCATTTCAATATCCGCGACAATGCCCTTCTCCGCGCAGAAATCGAGCATTTCCTGCGTTTCGGCCAGGCCGCCGATCAGCGACCCGGCAATGGCCTTGCGGCCAAATATGAGCGCGCCGATATTGGGTGACGGGTGGGGATGCTCAGGGACACCCAGCATGCACATCGTACCGTCGCGCTTCAGCAGCGCCGTGAAGGCATCCAGATCATGGCTTGCCGCAACCGCATTGACGATCAGGTCGAAACTGCCGACATGCGCGGCCATCTCGTCGGGATTGCGCGAGACGACGACTTCGTCCGCACCGAGGTCCAGCGCATCCTGCCGCTTGGATTCGGACGTGGTGAAGGCCACGGTATGCGCGCCTATCGCATGGGCGAGCTTGACCCCCATATGGCCCAGGCCACCGATGCCGACGATGCCCACTTTCTTGCCCGGTCCGGTATTCCAGTGGCGCAACGGCGAGTAGGTGGTGATGCCGGCGCAGAGCAGGGGCGCGACGGCGGCAAGCTGATCGACCGGATGGCTGATTTTCAGCACGAAATGGTCGTTGACGACGATCTGCTGCGAATAGCCGCCCAGCGTATGACCCGGCGCATCGTCGGTCTTGCCATTATAGGTGCCGGTCCAGCCCTTTTCGCAATAATTTTCCAGATCCTCTTCGCAGCTGGCGCATGTGCGGCAGCTATCGACCAGGCAGCCCACACCCACGACATCGCCAACCTGGAAGCGGGACACCTCTGCCCCGACGGCGCGGACGTGGCCGACGATTTCGTGACCCGGAACACAGGGGTAAAGTGTGCCACCCCATTCGGCGCGGACCTGGTGCAGGTCGGAATGGCAGACGCCACAATAGGCGATGTCGATCTGCACATCGCGCGGACCTACCGCGCGCCGTTCGATCGTCATGGGTTCTAGGGGCTTGTCGCCAGCAGGGGCGCCATAGGCAAGGAGGGCCATGGATGAATATCCTTCAATGAAGAGACTATGCGACAATCCCACGGGATAGAGGGATGATGGCGAGGCATATGTAGGAACGATGGGCGACCAGGGTTAGGCCTTACCGACCATCTTGACCGATGATTTGCTCGCCGATCGCGAAACAGGTCGAAGCGCGCCCATTGTCATATTCGCCACCACCGCTATTTCATCCCCATGTCGCAACCCCAATCTCCCGACCGTTTCAACGAGGACAAGGCCAGCTACACGGTGCGCGGGTCCGGCGTGCCCGATCTCGATCAGGGCGTCGAAGCGATCCGCACCACGCTCAAGACGCTGCCGACCCGGCCCGGTGTCTACCGGATGCACGATGCGCGCGGCGATGTACTCTATGTCGGCAAGGCGCGCGCGCTCAAGAATCGCGTCGCCAACTATACCCAGGTTGATCGGCTGCCGCGCCGCCTGCAACGCATGGTCGCGCAGACGCGCAGCATGACCATCGTCACCACCAACAGTGAAGCGGAAGCCCTGCTGCTGGAAGCGCAACTGATCAAGCGCTATCGCCCGCCCTACAATGTCCTGCTGCGCGACGACAAAAGCTTTCCCTTCATCCTGCTCCGCGAAGATCATGCCTTCCCGCGCGTCCAGAAGCATCGCGGCGCGCGCAAGGCGCAGGGCCGCTATTATGGTCCCTTCGCCAGCGCCGGCTCGGTCACGCGCACGATCAACGCGCTGCAAAAGCTGTTCCTGCTCCGCTCCTGCACCGACAGTTTCTTCGCCAACCGCTCGCGCCCCTGTTTGCTCTATCAAATCAAGCGCTGCTCGGCCCCCTGCGTCGATCGGATCGACCCGGACGGCTATGCCGAACTGGTTCGCGATGCGCAGGATTTCCTGGGTGGCAAGTCCACTGCCGTCCAGAAGAAGCTCGGCACCGCGATGCAGGCGGCGTCGGACGCGATGGACTTCGAACAAGCCGCCGTCATCCGCGACCGGCTGAAGGCTCTGACCTTCATTCAGGGAAGCCAGGCGATCAACGCCGAGGGGCTCGGCGACGCCGATATTTTCGCGCTCGCGGCAAAGGGCGGAGCCATGTGCATCCAGGCCTTCTTCATTCGCGGCGGGCAAAATTGGGGGCATCGCAGCTTCTTCCCGGTCCACACCGCCGAAGTTGCCGAGGATGAAGTGCTGGCCAGCTTCATGGCGCAATTTTACGAGGAAGTGCCGCCGCCCAAGCTGGTGCTGACCGACCGCGCGCCCGCCGAATGCGATCTGATCGCCCAGGCCCTGACCGAACGGATCGGCAGCAAGGTCCGCATCGAAGTCCCCCAGCGCGGCGACCGCACCCGCCTGATCAAACAGGCGCAGCGCAACGCGGTCGAGGCGCTCGACCGCCGCCTCGCGGAAACCACCAGCCAGGGCAAAGTGCTGGACGATATGGTCGAAGCCTTTGGCTTGGAGGGCATACCCGACCGCATCGAAATCTACGATAACAGCCATATCCAGGGTGCCCATGCCTTGGGCGCGATGGTCGTCGCGGGGCCGGAAGGCTTCCGCAAAAATGCCTATCGCAAGTTCAACATGAAAGACCCCGTCATTTCGAACGATGATTTCGCGATGATGCGCGACATGTTCGAGCGGCGTTTTGGTCGCGCCCAGCGCGAAGACCCGGATCGCGACAGCGGCGAATGGCCTGATCTCGTCCTGATCGACGGCGGCAAGGGCCAGCTATCGGCGGCGCGCACGATGCTTGAGGAAATGGGCATTGAAGACGTGACCATGATCGGCGTTGCCAAGGGACCGCATCATGGCCGGGATGGCCGCGAAGTCTTCCACTTGATGGATGGTCGCGAAGTCACCTTCCCGATCAACCATCCCGTGCTCTTCTACCTGCAACGGTTGCGCGATGAGGCGCATCGCTTCGCCATCGGCGCGCATCGTGCCAAGCGGAGCAAGGCGATCACCGTCAGTTCGCTGGACGAGGTGCCGGGCATCGGTCCTGCCCGCAAGAAGGCGCTGCTGATGCATTTCGGCACCGCCCGCGCCGTCCGTGACGCTGCACTGGAAGATCTGGCCCGCGCGCCCGGCGTCTCCACGGCGGTAGCGCAGCAGGTGTACGACTATTTCCATGGCTGAGGCGGCAGAGGCCAGCCAGTTGCAATTCTCGCACATTATGCTACATGTAATGGGCTGACGTCCTTTGATGACGATCTATGTTTCCCCCTCCGGCCCTTATTGTGCGTGGACGGGGTCTGTCTCGAAGCCTTCGCTTCTCTTCAGTTCATGGGTCGCTCCGGCGACACTCTAGCCATGCGTTCGTTATTGCACGTCGCATGTTCATTTTATGGCGGCAAAGGCCGTCCAGGATTCGATGACTATTATTTTTCCTTCCTCTACCCGTTCCGCACTTGCTCATGGGCTTGATCGCCTTTCGCCGACCCACCGCGTCGCATCGCCGTTGACCGGCCTGTTGAGCAACCGCGAATTGAAGAAAATCGTGGCCGATATGGTCGACTGACACTGTGCCGGGCACCGCGTTTTCGCTGCCCGGTTTTCTATCGTTACTCTCTACAGAAAGGCACATTATGAGCAGGGAAACCCTCAAACCATTTTTGATCAGCAAGAATGAAGAAGGCGCATTCCGCCTGACCGTCCGCGACACCCGCTTCAATTCGCAGGGCTATCCGATCGTCACCGCGACGATGCAGGACGAAATTTTCAAGTCGGCCTCGGCTGCCCGCGCCTATGCGCGTGATAATTTCAAGGCCGAACCGGGCCAATATTCGACCAAGTAAGCCGACAGGATAGCGGGCGGATGCGTAGCTAAGGCCGATTTGTGCCAACGCTCGTCACCCCCGCTCTCGTCTGCGCCTTGCGTCCCCATGGCGAACATGGGGCCATTGCCCGCCTGCTGACCCCCGACCATGGCCTGGTTGCAGGCTATGTGCGCGGTGGACGATCCCGCACGATGCGGCCCGTGCTCTTGCCGGGCAACAGCGTCATGGCGACATTCCGCGCCCGGACCGAGGATCAACTCGCCGGGCTGACGGTCGAAATGGCGCATAGCCGCGCGCCTCTCCATGCCGAACCTCTGCCTGCCGCCGCGATCGACTGGAGCTGCGCGCTGACCGCCGTTGCCTTGTCCGAAGGCACGCCCCATCCCGCCCTGTATCGCGCGCTCGACGGCGTCCTGGGTGCCATCGAGGCGGCCCCGGCGGCGCGCGGCTGGGCCGTCGCGCTGGTGCGGTACGAATTGCTGCTGCTGGCGGAACTCGGCTTTGGCCTTGACCTCAGCCGCTGCGCCGCGCTCGGTGACGCCGACGATCTCGCTTATATCAGCCCGCGCAGCGCGGCGGCGGTCAGCCGAGCGGGCGCGGTCGGCTATGAGCATCTGCTCCTGCCGCTGCCGTCCTTCCTGCTGGCGGGCGGGACGGGCGAATGGGCCGACATCATGGATGGCTTTGCCCTCACCGGCTTCTTTCTGGAGCGTTCGGTCCTGACAGATCGACGCGTCGATATATTGGCCGCGCGCGAAAGGCTGGTCGATCGCCTGAAAAGGGCGGTTGCCTGACTGTCCCTGCTTCCATAAGGGGCAAGCGACCTATTTGGTAAGGAGCTGCCCATGTTGATCGCCCTGTTTCCCGGAGATGGTATCGGCCCCGAAATCGTCGATCAGGCGAAGCGGGTGCTGGACGCGCTGGCGATTGACGGCCTCACCTATGAGCATGGGTTGGTCGGCGGTGCCGCTTACAAGGCTGTCGGCCATCCGCTCCCGCCTGAAACATTGGCGATCGCCAAACGGGCCGACGCTATCCTCTTTGGCGCGGTCGGCGATCCCGATTGCGACGCGCTGGAACGCCATCTGCGCCCCGAACAGGCCATTTTGGGCCTGCGCAAGGAACTGGGCCTCTTCTCCAACCTACGTCCAGCCAAGGTCTTCCCCGAATTGGCGGGGGAATCCGCGCTCAAACCCGAAGTCGCGGGCGCGATCGACCTGCTGATCGTGCGCGAAACCAATGGCGACGTCTATTTCGGCGAAAAAGGTTTCCGCACCACCGCCGATGGCCAGCGCGAAGGCTATGACGTCATGTCCTATAATGAGGGCGAAGTGCGCCGCATCGCCCATGCCGGTTTCCAGGCTGCCGGCGCCCGGCGCGGCAAGCTCTGTTCGGTGGACAAGGCCAATGTGCTGGAAACCAGCCAATTGTGGCGTGACGTGGTGATCGAGGTATCGGCCGACTATCCCGACGTCGCGCTCAGCCACATGTATGTCGATAACGCCGCGATGCAGCTGGTCCGCAACCCCGGCCAGTTCGACGTAATCGTCACCGGCAACCTGTTCGGCGACATTTTGTCGGATCAGGCCAGCATGTGCGTCGGCTCCATCGGGATGCTGGCGTCGGCAACGCTCAACGGCAGCGGGCAGGGGCTCTATGAACCGATCCACGGCTCCGCCCCCGACATTGCGGGCACCGGCAAGGCCAATCCGCTCGCGACGGTGCTGTCGGCGGCGATGCTGCTGCGCTATTCGCTGGGAATGGCTGATCAGGCCGACCGGATCGAACGGGCCGTCGCCAAGGCTTTGGCAAACGGCGCGCGCAGCCCCGATCTGGGCGGCACGATGAATACGGTGGAAATGGGTGACGCGGTGCTGGCGGCGCTGGACTGAGGAACAGACGATGAAGCGGAAAAGCGGGCAAGACCCAGAAATCACCAAGCATTGGAAGCCTGCGACGATCGCGGTGCGGGGCGGCACGGCGCGCACCGAATATGGCGAAACATCCGAAGCGCTCTTCCTGAGCAGCGGCTATTGCTATGACCGGGCGGAGGATGCGGCCGCGCGCTTTGCCGGTGAGCAGCAGGGCATGACCTATAGCCGCCTGCAAAACCCCACGGTCGAAATGCTGGAACAGCGTATCGCCCTGCTGGAAGGGGCCGAGGCCTGCCGCGCCACGGCGACCGGCATGGCGGCGATGACGGCGGCCTTGCTCTGCCAATTGTCGGCGGGCGACCATGTCGTGGCTGGCAAGGCGCTGTTCGGCTCCTGCCGCTGGCTGACCGACACGCTGCTACCCAAATTCGGGATCGAGACGACCACGGTCGACGCCACCGACAATGCGGCATGGGAAGCGGCGATCCGCCCCAATACCAAGGTTTTCTTCTTCGAAACGCCCGCTAACCCGACGATGGATGTCGCCGACATGGCGGCGATCTGCGTCATCGCCAAGGCGCATGGCATCACCAGCGTCATCGACAACGCCTTCGCCACCCCCGCGCTGCAGCGGCCGATGGAGTTCGGCGCGGATGTGGTCGCCTATAGCGCGACCAAGATGATGGACGGGCAAGGCCGGGTGCTGGCCGGCGCGATCTGTGGCACGCGGGAATGGATCACCAATACGTTGCTGCCCTTCCACCGAAACACCGGGCCGACGCTTAGCGCGTTCAACGCCTGGGTCGTGCTCAAGGGGCTGGAGACGCTGGACCTGCGGATCAGGCGACAGAGCGAAAATGCGCTCAAGGTCGCGAAATTTCTGGAAAGCCGCGTCGCCAAGGTGCTGTATCCGGGGCTGGAGAGCCACCCGCAACATGCGCTGGCGATGCGCCAGATGGAGATGGCCGGGCCGATCTTCTCGCTCTATGTCGGCGGAGGCAGGGCCGAAGCGCATGGGCTTCTGAACGGGCTGCAACTGGTCGACATCAGCAACAATATCGGCGATTCGCGCTCGCTGATGACGCATCCGGCCTCGACCACGCATTTTGGCATGGCAGAGGCCGCGCGGCTGGAAGTCGGCATCACCGAAGACATGCTGCGGCTCAATGTCGGGCTGGAGGATGCGGACGATGTGATCGCCGATCTCGATCAGGCATTGCGGACGATCGGGCGTTGACGGGCAAGGGGGTAAGGGCGCATTCGTAAGGCCGTGAACGCACTTTTCCCCTTCCACGCCAAGACGCAGGACGTCATCGTCCATGTCGCCGTCTCCTTCCTGCCCGAACAGTCGGAGCCGGACCGGGGCCGCTGGTTCTGGGCCTATCATATCCGCATCGAAAATCAGGGCAGTCAGCCGGTCCAGTTGCTGACCCGTCATTGGGTCATCACCGACGGGCGCGGTGCCCAGCACCGGGTCGATGGCGACGGCGTGGTCGGCGAACAGCCGGTGGTCCAGCCGGGCAAAAGCTATGATTATGTGTCCGGCTGTCCGCTCAATACCCCGACCGGATCGATGAAGGGCAGCTACCGCATGATCGGCCTCAGCGGCGAGACGTTCGAGGTCGCCATCCCTCATTTCGCGCTGATCGCGCCTGCGGTGGCCGAATGAAGCGGACGCATTTGCCGCTCAACGGCCTGCGCGTGCTGGATGCGGCGGCACGGCATTTATCGTTCACGCGCGCGGCCGACGAACTGGCGGTAACGCCAGCGGCGGTTGGTCAGCAGATTCGGGCGCTGGAAGATTTGCTGGGCGTGGTGCTGTTCCGCCGCACGTCCAAGGGGCTGGAACTCACCCCCGAAACCGAAGCGGGGCTGGATGCCCTACGCGCCGGTTTCCTGGAGTTTGAAGATGCCGTGCGGGCGATGCAGGCGGGTCAGGCGAGCAGCGCGCTCACCATCGCCGCACCCCGCGACATCACCGCCAAATGGCTCCAGCCGCGCCTGGCCGCCTATGCCGCGCACCAGCCAGACCTGACGTTCCAGTTGATCGCGGCGGACGAGGCGCTGGACTTTACCGAAGCCAATCTCGACCTCGCCTTGCGCCTGACCGATGCGGCGGGCGAGCATGAGGGCGTGAAGCTGGGCGAGGCGGCGTTCGTCACGGTGGAAGCCGCGCAGGGCGGGCCCGAACAGCGGATCGACTGGCCCGGCTGCCCGGCGGGGGACAAGCCCGCGATAATCCGGGTGGCCGATGGCGGGCTGGCGATCGAGGCGGCGGCCAATGGCTTTGGCCGGGCGCGCGTGCCGTTGCTATTGGTACAGGCCGATCTGGCGGCAGGCCGGGTGCGGCAGGTGGGGGAGGCGATGCCGAGTTTGCTCAGCTACTGGCTGATCGCGCCTTTGCCGCAATGGCGGCAGAAGAAGGTCAAGGCGCTGGTTGAAGCGCTGACCGCCTAAGTTCCTTCAATCGAGACCCTGATGTTTGATGTAGAATATGACGCCCGGACCAACTGCCTGACGATGAAGGTCGAAGGCTTCTGGACGCCGGAAAACGTGGTGGCTTTCGCCAAAGAGGTCGGGGCGAAGGCGCAACAGGCAAGGGCGATCCGGGGCGATTTCAACGTCCTCGTCCTATCCTTCGACTTCCCGGTGCAGGCAAACGACGTCGCCGATCTGCTGGCGGGCATCATGCGCGGGGGCATGACCCTTACCAGCGGACGAACGGCGGTGGTCGTGGGCAGCCAATTGAACAAGGCGCAGGCGGAACGAACCCTGGTCCACCCCAGAGTCCGGGTGTTCCTGACCATGGAAGCGGCACAGGGCTGGCTGGCGGAAGAGGTCGATACCATTCCCGCCAACCAGACAAACCTCATTCCGCCAGCAAGTTAAGCGCCCTCGTCATCAGCGCCACCAGCTTTGGCTCGTCCAGCCGGGCAGCCGCATCGTTCCAGCTGCTGCTGACAGCATACCATGAGCCGTCCTGCCTTTGCGCCAGAAAGTTCATCGCCATGACGCCGGGTTCGCTGCCGCCCTTATAGCCCAGATAGCGCCAGCGTTTCGCGTCGGCGGGCGGAATGCCTGGATTGACGGCCAGGACCGGCAGCGCCTCGCCGCCATGCAGACGCAGCCAGGCGAGCAGGCCGATCATGTCCTTTGGCGATGCGAACCATTCGATGCTGTCGATCGCCGTGGGGACTTCGGCCACGCTACCCACATCCACCTTGTCGGCGGTCAGGCGTGACGCCGCATCGCGTAGCAGCGCCCGGCGTGCGTCGGGGGAAGCCGTGGCATAGCGCCCTCGCAGATCGGCATTGGCGGGCATTTTGAGCGCAAAGGCTTCGGCGGTGGTCAGCAGGGGCAGCGCCTGATCCGGGTTGGCATGACCGGTTGTCGCAAGCATCGCGTCCACCTTGTCGCGACCCAGCGCCAGCAACAGCGTATCGGTCGCGCTATTATCGCTTTCCGCGATCATCGCCGTGGCGAGGCTGTGCAGCGTCATCGGCGCGCGGTCGGGCCAGTGCAGCAGGCGACCGGAAAAGCTCTTCGCACCAAGCGGAATAACGTCACTCCAGCGGCGTTCGCCAGCGCCTACGGCGCGTGCCAGTTCGGAAAGGATGGTCAGCTTGAAGCTGGAACCGATGGCCATCGCGGCATCGGCGCGATGCGCCGCTCGCAGCTTGGGCGGACCCTCGCCCAATGTCGCAACCGCGAAACTGGTCGTACCGGGGAGGGCGGCGATCTCCGCCATGACCTTGGCCATGCTGTCATTGGCCGTTCGTGCGCCGACGATGCGCAGGCCCACTACGCGGCCCGGCGGCTGAGGAGCGACGACCAGGGTGAACCCGACTGTAGCGCGCTCGTAACGGATTTCGACCTGCCCAGCAGTGGCGCTATCCTGCCGCACAGCCCCCAGCGCGAGCGGTCTGCCATGCTGCGCGCGCAGGTCGGCAGCAACGGCGCGCCAGCGATCCACAGGGACAGCATCAAGAAAGAGGGAGGAGAAATAATCGGCCTCGTCGCCGGGCGACGTGAGAAGGCCAAGCAGTTGTTCGGCGCGGGTTTGATAAGTGGGATTGGGGGCCGCCTGCGCGGTGAGGGCGATGCTTAACAAAAATAGAAAAACCAAGCTCAGAAGCTGTCGTGCTCCTGCGAAAGCAGGAGCCCAGGGTGCTCCATCATGCACCTGTCAACGCCGGTTCAAGCATCGATCGCCTCTTCGTCCACCGCCGCCGCATTCTCCTGAATGAACGCGAAGCGATGCGCCGGGTTCGTCCCCATCAGGCGGTCGACCAGGTCACGCACCCCCGCACGCTCCTCGACATCGGCGGGTAGGGTGATGCGGATCAGCATCCGTGTCTTGGGGTCCATCGTGGTTTCGCGCAACTGCATCGGGTTCATTTCGCCCAACCCCTTGAAGCGGCTGACATCGACCTTCTTGCCCTTGAACTCCTTGGTCTGCATCAGCGCGGCGCGATGGGCATCATCCTTGGCATAGGCGCTCTTGCCGCCCGCGACGAGGCGATAGAGCGGCGGCTGGGCGAGATAGAGATGGCCGCGCCGCACCAGTTCGGGCATTTCCTGAAAGAAGAAGGTCATCAACAGTGTCGCGATATGCGCGCCATCGACATCGGCGTCGGTCATGATGACGATACGCTCATAGCGCAAATGATCAGGGTTGCAGTCCTTGCGCGTGCCGCATCCCAGCGCCAGGATCATGTCGGCAATTTCCTGATTGGCCAGGATCTTCGCGTTATTCGCCGATGCGACGTTCAATATCTTGCCGCGCAGGGGCAGGATCGCCTGCGTCTTGCGGTCGCGTGCCTGCTTGGCAGAACCGCCCGCAGAATCGCCTTCGACCAGAAAGATCTCGGCGCCCTCCGGGTCATCGTTCGAACAATCCGTCAGCTTGCCGGGCAGGCGCAGCTTGCGGCTGTTGGTCGCCGTCTTGCGCTTGACCTCCTTCTCCTGCTTGCGCTTCAAACGCTCGTCCATGCGGTCGAGCACATAGGCCAGCAGTGCCTTGCCCCGGTCCATATGGTCGGTCAGATAATGGTCGAAATGATCGCGAACGGCATTTTCCACGAGCCGCGCCGCTTCGGGCGATGTCAGCCGGTCCTTGGTCTGGCTCTGGAACTGCGGTTCGCGGATGAAGACTGACAGCATGATTTCCGATGACGTCATGATGTCGTCGGCGGTAATGTCCTTCGCCTTCTTGTGCCCCACCAGGTCGGCAAAGGCGCGGATGCCCTTGACCAGCGCGGCGCGCATCCCGGCCTCATGCGTGCCGCCATCGGGCGTCGGGATGGTGTTGCAATACCAGCTATAGCTGCCATCCGACCAGAGCGGCCAGGCCACCGCCCATTCGACCCGCCCTGCGCTGTCGGGAAAATCCTGATGGCCCGCGAAAAACACGCTGGTCGCGCATTCGCGGTCGCCGACCTGTTCCTTGAGATGATCGGCAAGGCCGCCGGGGAACTGGAAGACAGCTTCGGTGGGCGTATCGTCGTTGACCAGCTCCGGTGCGCATTTCCAGCGGATTTCGACGCCAGCGAACAGATAGGCCTTTGACCGGGCGAGCCGATGCAGACGCGCGGGTTTGAACTTCTGCTCGCCGAAGATTTCGGTGTCGGGGATGAAACTGACCGACGTGCCCCGCCGGTTGGGCGCGCCGCCGACCTTTTCCAACGCAGTGACGGGCAGTCCCTGGGAGAAGCTTTGGCGGAACAGTTCCTTGTTGCGTGCGACCTCGACCACGGTGTCGCTCGACAGCGCGTTGACCACGCTGATGCCCACGCCATGCAGGCCGCCAGACGTGGCATAGGCCTTGTCGGTGAACTTGCCGCCCGAATGGAGCGTGGTCATGATCACTTCCAGCGCCGACTTGCCGGGAAATTTCGGGTGCGGATCGACCGGAATGCCGCGCCCATTATCGATGATGGTCAACCGGTTGCCCGGTTCCAGCGTGATTTCGATCCGGGTGGCATGCCCCGCCACCGCCTCGTCCATGCTGTTGTCCAGCACCTCGGACGCGAGATGGTGCAACGCGCGCTCATCCGTGCCGCCGATATACATGCCGGGACGGCGACGCACCGGCTCCAGCCCTTCCAGCACCTCGATAGCGGAAGCATCATATTCAGGGGGGGGTGATGGTGCGGCAGCGAACAGGTCTTCGGACATGACAATAGCTATAGGCGGGCAGGCGTGGCGCGCAAGCATTGTGTCTTATGCGGCACAGCAACGAAAAGTTACGATAAAGCGTGAAACAAACCGCGCATTCAAACCGTTAGCGCCGTGCAAGAGGGTTATTGACGCCCCCAGGCGAGGAGAATTTTACATGAAGTTGAGCCATTTTGCACCGCTCGGTGCCACGCTGGCATTTGTGCTGGCAACCCCTGTGATGGCGCAGGACAGCACCGGTGCGGTCGATTGGACCGGTCCCTATATCGGCGGTTCGTTCGGCTATAACTGGCAGAAGAATGACGGCGAAGAGCATATCCGCTTCGATGCCGATGCCGACGGCGAATATGACGACATCATCCGCACTGGCGCTGGTGCCAATGCCTTTTCGCCCGGCACATGTGGCGGTTCCGCCCGTGGCGCAACGCCGGGTGCGGGTTGTAACGATGACAAGGACGCTATCGGTTGGATGGGTCATGTCGGTTACGACCGTCAGTTCGGCAGCATCGTCGCCGGTGTCGTCGCCGAAGCCGGTAAGGCCTATATCAGCGACAGCGTGACCGAATATTCCACGACCCCGGCTTTCTATGAAATGACGCGCCGGATCGACTGGAATGGTAACCTGCGCGCGCGCTTGGGCTACACCACCCCCGGCGGCATCATGCCGTACATCACTGGCGGTCTGGCTTATGCCAAGGTGAAGAACAGCTTCGCCACCAGCAATGGTGCCAACAGCTTCACCGAAGTCGATCGGAAGGAAGACGCCTGGGGCTACACCATGGGCGGCGGTATCGAAGCCAAGGTTTCTGACAATTTCTCAATCGGTGCCCGCTATCTGTGGACCCGCTACAATGTCGATGACTATCGCGTCGATGTCGGTGCAGGCAGCGCGCCTGCGACCAATCCGTTCCGCATCACCCCTTCGGGCGGCGCGAGCATGAATCGTGGCGACAAGTTCGACACGCAGAGCGTCATGGTCACGACCAGCTTCCGCTTCTGATCGGAAAAGGGGCGGGGGCCTTCGCCTCCGCCCTTTATCTATCGGACAATAAAAAGGCCGCCTTTCGGGGCGGCCTTTTTTATGGATTATCGGACGCGCGGGCCGCCAAAGGGAAGCGGCGGCGGAGGGCGACGCGTGCCGCGCGGCAACTGTGCCTGATAGGCGCGACCGCAATGTTCCACGCAATAAGGGAAGCCCGGATTGACCGCGACCCCGCAGAAATGGAAGTCGGGTTCGCCCGGATGGCCCATCGGCCATTTACAGATCCGCTCGGTCAGGTCGAGCAGCGACGTCTTGTCGGCAATCTCTGCGCTGGGCTTGGCCGGAACCAGGCGACGCGGCGGCGCTGGCGGGATCGGCGCCTGCTGATCGCCCGGACCCTGACGCAAGAACCCGCCCGGACCAACCGAAACGATGCGCGGCTGGGGTGGAGGAGGGGGCGCGTCGGACACGACTGGTTCAGCCGCCGGTGCAGCGGCCACTGGCGGCGGCGTCGGTGCGGCGGCGCGCGCCGGTGCTGGCGTTGCAGGGGCTACCGGCGCAGGCGCTGCACGCTGCGCTGGTGCTTCGGGTTCGGCAGCGGCCACGGGCTTACGCGCGGCTGCAGCCTTCTTCGGCGCGTCATTGGCCTTCACGGGCGACGGGCGCGATTGCAGGCCCAGGCGATGGGCCTTGCCAATCACCGCATTGCGGCTGACGCCGCCCAATTCTTCGGCGATCTGGCTGGCGGTCAGGCCGCGCTCCCACATCCCCTTGAGCTGGTCGATACGCTCGTCGGTCCAGGACAATGAAAAACTCCTCACAAATTCCAATATGCTTCCCTATATGGGAACGAGCGCGTGAGGTTCAAATCCTTGAACGGCGCGCTTGCAGCACAACGCACCAGCCGATAGTCGATCCCACCATGAACGACCAGTCCAAAATTGCCCCCGCAACCCCGGTTGCCGCCCCCTTCGCCGAACCTGGCGTACCTGTGATCCGCAACATCAACTGGGCGGGAACCTGGGCGCTGTATCGTAAAGAGGTGCATCGCTTCCTGAAGGTGCAACTCCAGACGGTATGGGCACCGGCGATCACGACGCTGATGTTCCTGGTGATTTTCATCGTCGCGCTGGGCGGGAGCGGCCGGACAGTCGGCTTGCGCGGCGAAGCGGTGCCCTTTGCCGATTTCATCGCGCCGGGCCTGATCGTCATGGGCATGATCAACGCCTGTTTCGCCAATGCCAGCTTCGCGCTGATGGTGGGCAAGGTGCAGGGAACGCTGGTCGATTATCTGATGCCACCGATTTCCGTCGGCGAATTGCTGTTCGCGCTGGCGGGATCGTCCGTGACGCGCGCGGTGTTCGTGGGCTGCGCCTTGTGGGCCGCGATGGCGTTGTGGCCGGGCGTGCATGTGACCCCGGCGCATTTATGGGCGGTGGTCTGGTTCGGGCTGCTCGGCACCAGCTTCGTCGCGTTTCTCGGCGTGCTGACATCAATCTGGGCGGAGAAGTTCGATCATGGCGCGGCGATCACCAATTTCGTGATCGGGCCGCTGGCCTTGCTGTCGGGCACCTTCTATTCGATCGACCGCTTGCCGCCCTTTTTCCAGGCGATAAGCCACGCCAATCCTTTCTTCTACATCATATCGGGCTTCCGCTATGGCTTCGTCGCAGCGGCCGACACCGACATCGTCGTTGGCAGCATCGTGCTGCTGACGCTGAACCTGATCTTCGGCGGGCTATGCTATGCGCTGTTGCGCCGTGGCTGGAAGATCAAGGCCTGACCGGTCAGATGAAGGCCGCAAAGATCGGTATGACGAGCATCGCAACCCCGATCAGACACGCCGCCATTATCCAGTGATACCAACGGGGAAGGGCACGGTCATCGCCGCGCCCTTCCTGCCATGGCCAGATCATAGCGGTCTGATCACTGGGTCGCGCCGCCACCGACGCGCGCCAGCGTAAAGCCCGCCTCGGTGACTTCGGCGAGCGGATAGATGTTGCGCAGGTCAACGAGCGCATTGCCGTTCATCGCACTGGCGAGGCGCTTCATGTCGAGCGCGCGGAAAATATCCCATTCGGTGACCAGCACCAGCACATCGGCGCCTTCCGCCGCTTCATAGGCGTCCTTGGCCATGGTGACGCTGGGCATCATCGGTGCGGCCACGTCCATGCCTTCGGGGTCATAAGCGACGATCTTCGCGCCCGCATCCTCCAGCGCCTGGACGATGGCGAGGCTGGGCGCATCGCGCATGTCGTCGGTATTGGGCTTGAAGGTCAGGCCAAGCAGCGCGACTGTCTTGCCGCGCGCATCGCCGCCCAGCGCCTTGACGATCTTGCGGCCCATGGCGCGCTTGCGCAGGTCGTTGACCTGCACCACCGTCTCGACAATGCGGATCGGCGTGTCATGATCCTGACCGGTCTTGACCAGCGCCAGCGTATCCTTGGGGAAGCAGGAGCCGCCATAGCCCGGTCCTGCATGCAGGAATTTGGAGCCGATACGGTTGTCGAGGCCGATGCCGCGCGACACGTCCTGCACATCAGCGCCGACCGCTTCGCACAGGTCCGCCATCTCGTTGATGAAGGTGATCTTGGTCGCCAGAAAGGCGTTGGCGGCATATTTGATGAGTTCAGCGGTACGCCGCCCGGTGAACATCAGCGGTGCCTGATTGAGGTTGAGCGGGCGATAGACCTGGCTCATCACCGCGATCGCGCGTTCCGAGCCGGTGGTGCCGACGACGACGCGGTCGGGCCGCTTGAAATCGCCGATGGCCGCGCCTTCGCGCAGGAATTCGGGGTTGGATACGACCTGGATGTCGAGATCGGGCTTCAATTCCCGCGCGATTCGCTCGACCTCGTCGCCAGTGCCGACGGGCACGGTCGACTTGGTGACGATGACCGCCGGACCATCGAGCGCGGCGACGATTTCCCGCGCTGCAGCATAGACATAGGAGAGGTCGGCATGGCCATCGCCGCGCCGCGAAGGCGTGCCGACGGCAATGAAGATCGCATCCGCGCCCTTGACGCCCGCGGCTAGGTCCGTGGTGAAGGTCAGGCGACCCGATGCGGCATTGTCGCCGACCAGCTTGTCCAGCCCCGGCTCGAAAATCGGCATCCGCCCCGCTTCGATCGCCGCGATCTTGCCCGCATCCTTGTCGACGCAGACCACATCATGGCCGAAATCCGCAAAACAGGCCCCTGACACAAGGCCCACATACCCCGTGCCGATCATCGTGATTTTCATGAGATAGTCAGGCTCCGTATAGAATTGGACAGGTGCAATGGCGGTTTAACATAGTCTTTCTATATTACAATTCGCCGCATTGCAGCAACGACACAAGCATAGCGTTTAGCCCCTATACACTTTTATCTGCCAAGGCAGGCCGGTCGGCAATCGGGCAAGGGATGAATGATGAAAGTCGCCATGGTATTCGGGACTCGCCCGGAAGCGATCAAGATGTTCCCGGTCGTCCACGCCCTGCGCGCGCGATCCGGGGTGGAGACGCGGGTCATCGTGACCGCGCAGCATCGGGGGTTGTTGGACCAGGTGTTGGCGATCGCAGGAATCGTGCCGGATATCGATCTCGACGTGATGGTGCCGAACCAGACGCTTGACGGCTTAACCGCCAAACTGATCGTCGAACTCGGCAAGGCCTTCGACGCCGAAAAGCCCGACCGTGTCGTCGTGCATGGCGATACGCTGACGACCATGGTGGCCAGCCTGGCCGCCTATTATCGCAAGATTCCGGTGGCCCATGTCGAAGCGGGGCTGCGCAGCGGCGACATTCATCACCCCTGGCCCGAAGAGGTGAATCGCCGCGTGGTCGCCTGCATCGCCGACATGAATTTCGCGCCGACGCAGGCGGCGGCCGATGCACTGCTGGCCGAAAGCCGAGCCGCGGCCAGCATCCATATTACCGGCAATACCGTGATCGACGCTTTGCTGGCGACGCGCGAGCGCGTGCTGGCGGACCCGTCGTTGGCATCTGGACTCAATGCCTTGGCAGCGCGTTTCGCGGGCAAGCGGATCATTGCCGTAACCAGCCACCGGCGCGAGAATTTCGGCGGCGGTATGGAAGCCATCGCCCGGTCGATCGCCGACATTGCGGCGCGCCCCGATGTCGCGGTCATCTTCCCGGTCCACCCCAACCCCCATGTCCGGCCGGTCATGGACGCGGTGCTGGGCGACTTGCCCAACGTCGCGATGATCGAGCCGCTCGACTATCCGCATTTCGTGCGCTTGCTCGATATGTGCCATCTGGTGCTGACCGACAGCGGCGGCGTGCAGGAGGAAGCGCCGTCGCTGGGCAAGCCGGTGCTGGTGATGCGCGAAACGACCGAGCGACCCGAAGGCGTGGACGCAGGGACCGCCAAGCTGGTGGGCGCGGATCGCGACCGGATCGTCCGCGAGGTGCTGGCGCTGCTGGACGATCAGGACGCCTATGATAGGATGGCACGCGCCCATAATCCCTTCGGTGACGGCAAGGCGGCGGAGCGGATTGCGCGCGTCATCGCAGGGGAATAGACCGCAGCGTTACCGAAATATTCAGCCTTTCCGGGCAGAAGGTCGGCCAGATCATCGCCGTAAAAGGACTGCCGCTTCATGCCCGTCGACACCAAGCAAAAGGTTTCCGTCATTGGCCTTGGCTATATCGGCCTGCCGACCGCTGCGCTGATCGCGCGCGGGGGCTGCCAGGTGGTGGGCGTCGATGTGTCCGCCCATGTGGTGGAAACGGTCAATTCGGGCCGGGTGCATATCGAGGAAGTCGATCTCGACGGGCTGGTGCAGGGCGTCGTGGCGCGCGGCAATCTACGCGCCTCGCTGACGGTCGAGGAAAGCGATGTCTTCATCATCGCGGTGCCGACCCCCGTGTCGGAAGACCATGCGCCCGACATCAGCTACGTCCTGCAAGCGGCCCGCACCATCGCGCCCGTGTTGAAGGCGGGCGACACGGTCATTCTGGAATCGACATCTCCGGTCGGCACGACGGAAGCGATGCGTGACGTGATCGGCGACATGCGCTCGGACCTCAAAATGCCGGGTCGGGGTGTGCAGGGGGACATCGCCATTGCCTATTGCCCGGAACGAGTCTTGCCCGGCCGCATCCTGGTCGAACTGATCGACAATGATCGCTGCATTGGCGGCATCACGCCGCGTTGCGCGCGCAAGGCGCTGGGCTTTTATCGCCAGTTCGTGCGCGGGGCCTGCATCACCACGACGGCGCGCGCGGCGGAAATGGTCAAGCTCGTCGAAAACAGCTTCCGCGACGTCAATATCGCCTTCGCCAATGAATTGTCCGTCATCGCCGAGAATATGGACATCGATGTGTGGGAGGTGATCCGTCTCGCCAACCGCCATCCGCGCGTCAATATCCTGTCGCCTGGCCCCGGCGTCGGCGGCCATTGCATCGCCGTTGACCCCTGGTTCATCGTCCACAGCGACCCGGAAAATGCGCGCATCATCCGCACCGCGCGCGAAGTGAATGACGGCAAGACCGACTATGTCGTGGCCAAGGCATCCGACATGATCGATGCTTTTCCGCATGAAAATGTCGCCTGCCTCGGCTTGGCCTTCAAAGCGAATATCGATGATTTCCGCGAAAGCCCGGCGGTGAAGGTCGCCGCCCGGCTTGCCCGCCGCTATGGTCGCCGCATCAAGCTCGTAGAACCCTATGCCCAGGCATTGCCGATGGAATTTGCCGGGACCGGCGCGGAATTGATGGATCTCGATACGGCTCTGGAACAATGTGGCGTATTCGTCATTCTTGTCGATCATGACATGTTCAAATCGGTTCCCGTCGACGAGCGCGCCGACAAGGCGGTCTATGACACGCGCGGCATCTGGTCGGATCAGCCGCGCCGGATCGCGGAGCCTGCACCGGGACGCATGGCACTCTAAGCGCCGGGGGCCATCCTCCGTCCGTCCCGCCTTTGGTTGCCATGTCCCTGTCGCGTCGCTAACCCCCGGTTTCAATTGGGGCATGACGGGGTGGCAGCGCCTATGACGCGCACGAACAGCATCAAACGCGTAATCGCGACACTGACGGCCTGTGGGCTGGTCGGGGGCTGTGCGACCGTGGAGGATGCGCCCCGCGGCGATGCAGCCTATGCCATTGTCACGGCACCGCCCGAAGTCGGTATCGATTATCGCATCGCGCCCGACGACGTGCTGCGCATCCAGGTCTATCATGAACCCGGCTTGTCGCTGGAAGATGCGCAGGTAAGTGCGAGCGGCATGGTCCGCATGCCGCTGATCGGCGATGTGCCCGTGGCAGGTCTGTCCGCCGGGGTCGCGGCCGATGCCATCGCCGCGCGATTAGGCGAACGCTATCTGGTGTCGCCGCAGGTCACCTTGTTCGTTAAGAAGGCGGTGGGCCGTCGCGTGACGCTCGACGGTGAAGTCCGCGAACCGGGCCTGTATCCAGTCGAAGGACGATTGACGCTGAGCCAGGCGGTGGCACTGGGTAAGGGGCCGACCCGGCTCGCCAGCCTTTCACAAATCGTCGTGATCCGGCAGATCGAAGGCGAGCGGCAGGCCGCGATGTTCGACTTGGGGGCGATCCGCAAGGGCGAAGCGCCCGATCCTGAAATTCTGCCG
The DNA here is from genome assembly GCF_055640555.1 of Sphingobium sp. KKT206. Lineage (NCBI taxonomy): Bacteria > Pseudomonadati > Pseudomonadota > Alphaproteobacteria > Sphingomonadales > Sphingobiaceae > Sphingobium > Sphingobium sp. KKT206. The sequence goes on along the minus strand of NZ_CM145764.1, from coordinate 1,545,736 downwards.
GGCGATAGCATCATCATCGGCCTGTCGCGGGCCAAGGCGATCATCGGCGGCGGCCTGATCGCGCTGCCCGCTCTGGCAACGGGCTTCATTGCCCTGGATGGGGGGCGATGATGACACCGATCTTGACCGAGCGCGATCTCGACGCGACGCCGGGCCATGGCCGTGCCGCGCGGATGACGGCTGCGGCACGGCGGGGCTGGCTGGTGTTACGCCGCCATCGGGTCATCCTGTTCGTCACCATGGCGCTGTGCCTGCTGGCTGGCGTCTTGGCGATCCTGATGTCCACGCCGGATTATTGCGCAACGGCTTCGGTCGAAGTCGAGGATGTGCCGGCCGGGGCTGCAGGCACGGACGCAACGCCGCGCACGGCGACCGACAATATCGAAGCGATGATGCAGACCGAACTCGAAGTGCTGCGCAGTCGTGCGCTCGCCGAGGCGGTGGCCCAGGATCTGGCGCTGGTCGGCACGCCGACCTTTTTGAAGGGCATGGGGCACAGACGTCCGACTGGCGGCACCGGGAGCCTGAGCCAGCGCCAGGTCGAGCAGGAGCAGGTGGTGGCGTTGCTGCGCGACAATCTGGAAGTCGAACTACCCGGCAAGTCGCGCGTGTTGCGGATCAGCTTCGTCAGCGCCGACCCTGTTCTATCGGCGCGCGTCGCCAACAGCTATGCCGACAATCTAATCCGGGCTGACCTCAAGCGCGGGTTCGAATCCGGGGTACAGGCGCGACGTTTCCTGCTGGGCGAACTGGATGGCGCACGGCGCGATCTGGCGCGGGCGGAACGGGAACTCGCGGTCTATGCCGCCCGATTGGGGATGGAGCCGGGCAAGGACGCACCACCGTCCGAAGATAGCATCACCACCCGGCTGGCGCAGCTCAATGCTTTTCGCGCGCAGGCGCTGGCCGACCGCATCGCCGCGCAAAAGACATGGGAGGGCGCGCGGCGCGCCAGCGTCGAGACGCTGCCCGAAGTGCTGAACAATGGTGCGATGCAGACTTTGATGGCGGAGCGGGCGCAGGCGCGCGCGGCCTTGGTCGAAGAACGGCAGTTTCGCAAGGACGCCCATCCCGAAATGCGCGAAGCCCGCGCACGCCTCGCGGCGCTCGACGATCAGGCGCAGGAGATGGCCAACCGCATCCGTGCCTCCCTCAAGGAACGCTATGATGTCGCCGTCCACGGCGAAACCCAGATCACCGCCGAGATCGCGGATCTGGAGCGGCAGGGACAGGCGGCCCAGGGGCGCGACGTCCAACTGGGCATCTATGAACGGTCGGTCGATACCTATCGGATGCTGCATGACAGCCTGCTCCAGCGCTATCGCGACATGGCATCGCAGGCGGGGTTTCAGGCCGGACGTATCCAGCCGCTCGATCGTGCCGCCGTTCCGACCAAGCCCTTTTCGCCGCGCATCGGCGTGACGTTGTTGCTCGCGGCGATCGGCGGCATTGGTCTTGGACTGTTGTTGGTGGCAGCGCGTCACATATTCGATGATGCCGTCACGTCCGCGGATACGCTGGCCGAGCGGGTTGGCTTGCCTTTGCTGGGTTCAGTGCCGGTAACCGGCGACAATCCGCAGCCGCCGGAGATTTTCGCACCCATCGCCTCGTCGCTGCTGCTGGCATCGGCGGCGGGTTTGCCGCGATCCATCCTGGTTACCAGCGCGCAGGAAGGGGAGGGCAAGTCGCTGACGCTTCATGCGCTGGCGCTGGCCTTGGGCCGGATGGGCAAGCGCGTGCTGGTGATCGACGGCGACATGCGCCGCCCGGTGCAACACAGCCTGTTCCGCGTGACCCCGGCCCGCGGCATCAGCGAAGTGCTGACCGGGCAGGCAACTGCGCAGGAGTCGATCATCGACAGCGGCGTGCCGGGCGTGTTCCTGCTGCCTTGCGGCGCAGTGCCACCCAATCCAGCCGAGCTGCTGGCGACCCCGGCACTCGACGCCCTGTTGGATGCGGTGCGCGACCAGTATGATACGGTGCTAATCGACGCACCCCCGATTCTGGGGCTTGGAGACACGCCGCTGCTCGCCGCGCGAGTGCAGGCGAGCCTGCTCGTGGTCGAATGGGGCCGCAACCATCATGGCGGCCTGCGCGCCGCCGTGGAGCGACTGCGCCAGGCTGGCGGCACGCTGATCGGTGCAATCCTGACCAAGCAGCAAGGTCGCATGATGGAATATGATTATCACCGGGGCGGGTAGCATTCTCCCACATCCGTTCGGCCTGAGCGTGTCGAAGGCCCTTACTGCCCAATAAAAAAGCGCCGTCCCGATGGGAGGCGCTTTTTCTTTACGTCGCAGCGTAATGAACGGATCAGGCCCGCGCCATCAACCCTTCGACCAGTCCCTCGAACAGGCGCTTGCCGTCCGTCGCGCCATGGGCGGCTTCGATCACCCGTTCGGGGTGCGGCATCATGCCCAGAACATTGCCCTTGTCGTTCAAGATGCCCGCAATGTTGCGCGCGGACCCGTTGACGCTTTCCGCATAACGCAGCGCAACTCGGCCTTCGCCTTCCAGCCGGTCGAGCGTCGCGTCATCGGCGAAATAATTGCCGTCATGATGGGCGACGGGATAGGAAATACGCTCACCTGCGTCATAGCGGCTGGTGAAAGCGCTCTGCGCATTCTCCACCGTCAAGGCGACGTCGCGGCAGACGAAATGCCCACCGGCATTGCGCAGCAGAGCGCCGGGCAGCAGCCCGCTTTCGGTCAGCACCTGGAACCCGTTGCAGATGCCCAGCACGAACACGCCGCGATCCGCCGCCTGCGCGACCGCCTGCATGACCGGCGAGCGCGCCGCCATCGCGCCGGAGCGCAGATAGTCGCCATAGGAAAAGCCGCCCGGCACGCCGATCAGGTCGATATCGTCGGGCAATTCCGTATCCCGATGCCACACCATGACTGGCTTGGCACCCGTAGCCGCCTCGAACGCCACTGCCAGGTCGCGGTCGCAATTGCTGCCGGGAAAGACGATGACCGCGCTCTTCATGGCTCAGGCGACCTTTTCGATGCGGTAGTTTTCGATCACCGTATTGGCCAGTAGCTTGCGGCACATGGCGTCGATATCCTCGTCGCTGGTGCCGTCGGCCAGGTCGAGTTCGATCAGCTTGCCCGCGCGCACGTCATTGATGCCGTCGAACCCCAGGCCTTCAAGCGCATGATGGATCGCACGGCCCTGCGGATCGAGCACACCGCCCTTGAGGGTGACGAAGATACGGGCTTTCATGAAGGGCGAACTCCTTGGGATCGACTTTGCGGTCCCCTAGTCCCGGTACAGCGGGGAGGCAAGCCATTATCCCTGTGGATAGCGTGGCGACAGCGGCAAAAGTCATTTTGCAAGAGGCGGCATTTTGCCTAAGCGACGGGCATGAACCCCGAAATATCCTATTATGTCTTTGCCATCATCGCGGTCATCCTCGCGGGCCTTGCCAAGGGCGGCTTTGCCGGGGTGGGTGCGCTTGCCATGCCGGTGATGGCGCTTGGCGTCGATCCGGTGCGCGGTGCGGCGATCCTCCTGCCCATATTGATCCTGCAGGATGCGGTGAGCGTCTGGGTGTATCGGCGCAGCTGGGACGGGGCTATCCTCAAGGTCATGTTGCCGGGTGCGGCGATCGGCATCCTGCTTGGCTGGTTTTTTGCGACCCGCGTGTCGGAAACCGCCGTCCTCGGCGTGCTGGGCGCGATATCGATACTGTTCGGCTTGCAGCGCTTGTGGGTGGAACGGGGCAATGCCGTGGTGCTGCCCTCCAATTCGCCCGGATGGGTCGGCGTCCTGTTCGGCATCGCCAGCGGCTTCACCAGCCAGATCGCCCATGCCGGGTCGCCACCGTTCCAGATGTGGGTGCTGCCCAAGCGCTTGCCACGCGACATGCTGGTCGGGACGACGGCTTTGGCCTTTGCCGCGATGAACTGGATGAAGATGCCGGCCTATGCCGCGCTGGGGCAATTCACGCGCGCGAACCTGATGGCGACCGCCATGCTGGTGCCCGTCGCGGTCGTCTCGACGCTGGCCGGGGTGGCGCTGGTGCGGCGGGTCGATCCGGCGCGCTTCTATACGCTGATCTATGGATTGATGGTGCTGCTGGGCATCAAGCTGGTGGCCGATGCGCTGATGGCATGACGTAAAAAAAGGCCCGGCAGAAGCAGGATGCTTCGCCGGGCCTTGATACATTCGGGCTGAAGGTCAGCCTTCTTCCTTCTCGCGCTTCTTACGATGGGTGTCGAGGTCGAGGACGGTGGTGTCCAGTCCTTCGGGCAGCAGGCCCAGGCGACGCGCGACTTCCTGATAGGCTTCGACTTCGCCGCCCAGGTCGCGACGGAAGCGATCCTTGTCCAGCTTTTCGTTGGTGACCATGTCCCACAGGCGGCAACCATCGGGGCTGATCTCGTCGGCCAGGATGACGCGGCTATAATCGCCGTCATACAAGCGACCGAACTCCAGCTTGAAGTCCACCAGGCGGATGCCGATGCCCGCGAACAGCCCGCACATGAAATCGTTGATGCGGATCGCCATGTCGGCAATGTCGTGCATCTCTTCCTGCGTCGCCCAGCCGAAGCAGGCGATATGCTCTTCGGAAATCAGCGGGTCGCCCAGCGCATCATCCTTGTAGCAATATTCGATCAAGGTGCGCGGCAGTTGCGTGCCTTCTTCGATCCCCAGCTTCTTGCTGAGCGACCCGGCAGCGACATTGCGCACGACGACTTCGATCGGCACGATTTCGACCTGGCGCACCAGCTGCTCGCGCATGTTGAGGCGGCGGATGAAATGGGTCGGCACGCCGATCTGACCAAGCAGGGTGAAGATATGCTCGGAAATCCGGTTGTTCAGCACGCCCTTGCCGGAAATCGTACCCTTTTTCTGGGCATTGAAGGCGGTGGCGTCATCCTTGAAATATTGGATGATCGTGCCGGGCTCAGGGCCTTCATAAAGGATCTTTGCCTTGCCTTCGTAAATCTGGCGGCGACGGGCCATGCGCGTTCCTGTCTGGTCAAAAATACTGCGCCCCGACAATCGCGAATCGATAAGGATCAGCGGGTGCCGGGGCTGCTTGGGCCTCGCCCATAGAGCAAAGCGCGCGAGCGTGCAATTGTGGGGCCGAAGCTACAATACGTCCCCGAACATCGCCCACAACAAGCCGAACCACGCGATCATGCCGACCGTCGCGATGACGACACCCGATCTGGCCTGCAAAGCGGCCACAAGGCCATTGGGTTCATCGTCATCCTGGGTCATGCACCAGAATTAGCCTTCCGCCGGCTCCGGCTCAACCCGTGCCGTGTCCCGATCGACCGCCATCAGCCGTTCGGTAAAGGATTGCCGCCACCAGCTGATATCCTGCTGTTCCACGCTATCCATCATCGCGCGCCAGCGCCGCTTGCGCTCGTCGAGCGGCATGGCAAGCGCGCGGTTGATCGCGTCGGACATTTCTTCCGGGCTATAGGGGTTGATCAGCAGCGCGTCCTTGAGCTGCAACGCCGCCCCCGCAAAGCGCGAGAGAATCAGCACGCCGGGATCTTCAGGATCCTGCGCCGCGACATATTCCTTGGCAACCAGGTTCATGCCATCGCGCAGTGGCGTCACCAGCCCGATCTTGGCGGCGCGGTAGATGCCCGCCAGCTTATCGCGCGGATAGCCCTGATTGACGTAGCGGATCGGGGTCCAGTCCACATCGCTATATTCGCCGTTCAGCCGCCCGGCGAGCGAATCGAGGGTGGCGCGAATCTGCTGGTAACTCTCCACGTCGCCGCGCGAAGGCGGCGCGACCTGGGTCAGCAACACCTTGCGATGATGTTCGGGATGATCCTTGAGGAAGCGGGCATAGCCGTTGAAACGCTCTTCCAGCCCCTTGCTATAGTCAAGCCGATCGACACCGACGATCATCGCGCGATCCTGCAGCGACGCGCGCAGGCGATCGCCCATGTCGCGTGCGGCTTTGCTGACGGCGGCTTCGGCAAATTCCTTGGCATTGATCCCGATCGGGCAGGCCACCGCCTGGATGGTGCGATCGCCCACGGTAACGAAATCGCCCTCGACCCGACCGCCCATTTCCTTCTCGACATAATGGCGGAAGGATTCGAGCCATTCTTCGGTATGGAAACCCACCACATCATAAGCGAACAGGCTGGACACCAGCTTGCTATGATGCGGCAGCGAGACCAGCAGGCGCGTCGGCGGCCAGGGAATGTGGAGGAAAAACCCCATCCGGTTGCGATGACCGCGATCGCGCAGCATCTGCCCCAGCGGGATCATATGATAATCATGCACCCAGATGATGTCTTCGGGTTCGATCAGCGGGGCCGCGGTATCGGCAAAGCGCTGATTGACGCGGTTATAGCCGCCCTCGAAATCGCGGGCATATTCGGCCAGGTCGATGCGGAAATGAAATAGCGGCCACAGCGTCTTGTTCGCATAGCCGTTATAATATTCGTCGATATCCTGTTCTTCCAGGTCGATCGTCGCGGTCTTGACCCCGTCATCCTCGGCGAACCCGATATGCCCCGTGAAATGATCGGTCACTTCCCCCGACCAGCCGATCCAGGTGCCCCGGCTCTCGCGCAAGGCTTCAGCGAGCGCGACCGCGAGGCCGCCCTGATTGCCGGCCTTGGAGGGGCGCGACACGCGATTGGAAATGACTATCAGGCGGCTCATCGCATCATGCTCCACGGTTTGCTCAGCAGGACGGCGCAGTTGATGATGCCGACCAACGAGTAGGTCTGGGGATAGTTACCCCATAATTCCCCGGTCACAGGGTCGATATCTTCCGACAGCAGCCCGGCGGCAGTACGCCGGGTCAACATCTCCTCGAACAGGGTGCGGGCTTCCTCCTGCCGTCCACTGCGATGCAGCGCTTCGATCAACCAGAAGGTGCAGACATTGAAGGCCGTGACCGGCTCGCCGAAATCATCGGGTGCGCTGTATCGCAGCATATCATTGCCCCGGCGCAGGTCCGCCTCCAGCGCGGCGAGCGTCCCCTGAAACATCGGATCGTCCGCGGTCAGGAAACGCAGGTCCAGCAATTGCAACAGCGAGGCGTCGCGCGAATCATCCTCGAAATTGGCGGAGATGGCGTTGCTGTCGCTGCGCCAGGCGGCGTCGAGAATATGGGCCTTCATCGTCTCGGCACGATTTTGCCAAAGGCCTGCGCGGACCGGCAGGTCGAGCGCCGTGGCGGCGTGCGCCAACCGGTCGCAGGCCGCCCAGCACATGACCGCGCTATAGCTGTGGACATGGGCGCGCGTGCGCAATTCCCATAGGCCTGCATCCGGCTTGTCATAGACTGCCCAGGCCCGTTCACCCACGGCTTCCAGCGCTTCGAAATCGGCGTGACCTGCCATACGGAGCAGGCGCTGGTCGATGAAGCCTTGCACCGAGGACAGCACGATCTGGCCATAGGCGTCATGCTGAACCTGTTCATAGGCCGCATTGCCGACCCGCACCGGCCCCATGCCGCGATAGCCCGGCAGGCTTTGTGCCTCCCATTCGGTCAAGGTCGCATTGCCGCGCACATCGTAGAGCGGCTGAATATGCCCACCCTTCGCATCATCGACGATATTGCGCAGATAGACGAGATAGCTTTCCAGCACGTCGAGCGCGCCGAGCCGATTCAGCGCCTCGACGGTGTAATAGGCGTCACGCACCCAGCAATAGCGATAGTCCCAGTTCCGGCCGCTATCGGCATGTTCGGGGATCGATGTCGTGAGCGCAGCGACGATCGCGCCGGTTTCCTCATGCTGGCATAGCTTGAGCGTAATGGCGGAGCGGATGACCGCTTCCTGCCATTCGGGCGGGATGGCGAGGCCACGGACCCACAGCCGCCATTCCTCGATCGTATCCTCCAGCATCCGCTCGATCGCCGGACGCAGGGCGTCGGAAAAGCCTTCGTCCGGTCCCATGAAGAAATGCATGTCCTGTTCCAGCCGGAACCAGCTTTCCTGCGCGATCAGGCCGATGGGGGCGTTGGTCGATACCCGCATCGCCATATAGGACAGCACCATGCGGATATGGTTGGAGCCGTAATTGATCGGCACAGGCTCGTTATTCCAGTTGGTGGTCGGACGCAGGCGCACGCGAATGCGGGGGCTTCCGGCTACCGGACGAACGATGCGAATGAACGCCACCGGCCGATACATCCGCCCCTTATGCTTGTGGCGCGGGCAGAAATCTAAAATCTCGATCGCATTGCCCTGCGCATCGGCCTGACGCGTGACCAGGATGGGGGTGTTGCGCAGATAGGATTGCTCGACCGAAACGCAATCTTCCAGTTCGATCGCCCAAAAACCGCGCGCTTGCGGGTCGTCCCAATCCTTGTCGTCCAGCAGCGCGGAAAAGACCGGGTCGCCATCGACGCGGGGGACACAGCCCCAGACCATCCGGCCCTTCCGGTCGATCAGGGCAGACGCCTGACAATTGCCGATCGGCCAGAGATCGAGCGAACGCGCCGCTCCGGCCATGAAAGTCTCGCTGGAATGTAGGATCGTTCTGCCCCCTTGCTGTCTGGTCGCACAGGCGCACCCCGATCAGTCTGACCGGGCGGCCCCCTCGGCGAGATAATGCCTGACATCGGCAACCTGTTCCAAGGAGAAAGTCGCTAATGTATGTCGCGGCGGCCCGACCAGGATGCCCGAACCACCATGATCGACGGCAGCGGCAAAACCTTCCTCGTCAGTCACATCGTCGCCGATGAAGACGGGTCTACCACCTTTCATCGGGGCTTCGCGCATCAATTGTGTGACGGCGCTCCCTTTGTCGGCCCCACCAGGTCGCAGTTCGAACAGCATCTTGCCCCGCTGGACGGACAAGCCATGCTGTGTCGCCAAGGCATCGGCCAGGTCGCCCGCCGCCTGCTGCCAATCGGGCGCGCCGCGAAAATGCAACCCGACGCTGATCGATTTGCGCTCCACCAGCACGCCGACCTTATCCTGCGCAAAGACCTGAAAGGCCTCTTCCACCGCGTCGATCGCCGCCAGGCGCGGCGGGGCGTCGGCCGCTTCGCCAGGACGGGCAAATTCCAGGCCATGCGTGCCCGCCAGCAGGAAATCGCCAAAGCCCAGATCCCGCAGCGTCGCGATCGACCGACCGCTGACGATCGCCAGTCGCCCGTCCAGCCGTGCCCGCAACCCATGCAGCATCGGCAGGAGGTCATCACCCAGCACGACCCCATCGGGTGTTTCTGCAATCGGGGTCAGAGTCCCGTCGAAATCGAGGAAGAGCGCGGCGCCGGACAGCAACGCGGGCGGCGGGGGGGGGAGGTCGATGATCAGCACGGAAGGCAAAATGGCGTCTGTGCGCGAAACCGCAACCCTTGTTCTGCAACCGTCACAGCTTTTTGCGTCACCAGCCATCAATCGCCAATCCCCGTTTGCCAAGCGGCGCAGCCCTGCTATTCCCGCCGCGATGACCGATTTTCGCGATCCCTTCGACAGCATCAAGGACCATCCGTTCGACGCGGCGCTGTCGCAACGCTATCTCGTCTACGCGCTGTCCACCATCACCGCGCGCTCCTTGCCCGACCTGCGCGATGGGTTGAAGCCGGTCCATCGTCGGCTGCTCTGGGCCATGCGGCTGCTCAAGATGGAACCGGGCGGAGCGTCGCCCGATGTGCTGGTGGCCAATCCGGCACGCAACACGACCAGCTACAAGAAATGCGCCCGCGTCGTCGGCGACGTTATCGGCAAATATCACCCCCATGGCGACTCATCGGTCTATGACGCCATGGTACGGTTGGCGCAGGATTTTTCGCTGCGCATGCCCTTGGTCGATGGCCAGGGGAATTTCGGTAATATCGACGGCGATAACGCGGCCGCCATGCGCTATACCGAAGCCCGATTGACCCAGGCTGCGGCCGATCTGATGGCGGGGCTGGACGAAGGCACGGTCGATTATCGCGCCACCTATAATGGCGAGGATGAGGAACCGGAGGTTTTTCCCGGCCTGTTCCCCAACCTGCTCGCCAACGGGGCGAGCGGCATTGCGGTTGGCATGGCCACCAGCATTCCGCCGCACAATGTCGCCGAACTGATCGATGCCGCCAATCTGCTGATCGACAATCCCGATACCGATCATGCCAGGTTGATGCAGGTCGTCACCGGACCGGACTTCCCGACCGGCGGCGTACTGGTCGATAATGCCGCGATGATCTCGGAAGCCTATGCCACGGGTCGTGGCGGATTCCGCACGCGCGCGCGCTGGCACAAGGAAGAGGGCGGGCGTGGCACCTGGGTCGCGATCGTCACCGAAATTCCCTATCAGGTGCAAAAGTCCAAGCTGATCGAACAGATCGCGGCCCTGATCAACGATCGCAAGCTGCCGATCCTGGCCGATGTGCGCGACGAGAGCGACACCGAAATCCGCATCGTCATCGAACCGCGCGCCCGCACGGTCGATCCGCAGATGCTGATGGACAGTCTGTTCCGCCTGACCGACCTGGAAAATCGCTTCCCGCTCAACCTCAACGTGCTGGACGCCACGCATACGCCGCGCGTCATGGGGCTAAAATCCGTGCTGGTCGAATGGCTCAAGCATCAGATCGAGGTGCTGGTCCGGCGCGCCCAGCATCGACTGGAAAAGATCGCCGCCCGGCTCGACCTGCTCGACGGCTATATCATCGCCTATCTCAACCTCGATCGGGTGATCGCCATCATCCGTACCGAGGATGAGCCCAAGCCCGTGATGATCGCCGAGTTCGCGCTCAATGACCGGCAGGCCGAAGCCATCCTCAACATGCGGCTGCGCAGCCTGCGCAAGCTGGAGGAGATGGAATTGCGGCGCGAACATGCCGAGTTGGTCAAGGAAAAGGACGAGTTGGAGAAGCTGGTCGGCGACACCGGCCTGCAGCGCAAGCGCCTGAAGCGCGATCTGGCGGCGCTGCGCAAACGCTATGGCCCGGAGACTGATCTGGGGCGTCGCCGTACACTGGTCGAAGAAGCCGCCCCGGCCCGCGAAATCCCGCTCGAAGCGATGATCGAGCGCGAGCCGATCACTGTCATCCTGTCCGAGCGCGGCTGGATCCGTGCCATGAGCGGCCATCGCGATCTGGCGGCGGCCGACACGCTCAAGTTCAAGGAAGGCGATGGCCCGCATTATGCGTTCCACGCCTATACGACGGACAAGCTGCTGCTGGCGACCAGCACGGGCCGCATCTACACGCTGGGGTCCGACAAGTTGCCGGGCGGCCGCGGCTTTGGCGATCCGGTGCGGTCGCTGGTCGATATGGACAATGAGGGCACGATCGTCGCCTTCATGCCTGCCCGGACCAGTAAGGAATTATTGCTCGCCTCTTCCGATGGGCGCGGCTTCATTGCGGCGGTCAGCGACATCATTGCCGAAACGCGCAAGGGCAAGCAGGTCGTGAACATTCGCGCCGGCGCAAAGCTGGCCATCGTCCACCCCATCGCTCCGCAAGCGGACAGCGTCGCGATCATAGGGGAGAACCGTAAATTGCTGGTCTTCGCGCTGGATGAGATGCCGAAAATGGCACGGGGGCAGGGCGTACAGCTACAGCGCTATCGCGATGGCGGGCTGTCCGACGCCATCGCCTTCCGCCTGGCCGATGGACTGAGTTGGACGATGGGCGGCGACAGCGGTCGGACGCGCACCGAATCGGACATGACCCCCTGGAAAGTCGCGCGCGGCGCGGCCGGACGGATGCCGCCCACCGGATTTCCCCGTGACAATCGCTTTTAATGTCTGATTTATCCAAAGAGCGACCAGACGTTTCCTGAAAATTTACCGGTTCCCGATATCGCGGGGCCATGGAATCCATTGCGGCGTGCAATTGGCCAGTGAAAAGGTCCAGCGAAGATCCCCTCGGCGGGGGGGATGCTGCACAGGTCGATCAGATGGTGGCCAGCCGCCAATGGTTGGCAGCCTTGCCACAGCCGTCCGCCATCTTATCGGTGCAGGATGAAGACGACATCGTCGTGCTGGAGGCCAACGCCGCGTTCACCGAGGCCTTCCGATCGCGTGGACTATCGCACATCATGGAACAGGTCGCTACCGAATGGCGCGATCGGGTCAAAAGTTTCATAAGGTCGGATCGACCCTGCGATAGCTTCGAACTGCGGCGCGACGGCGCGTTGGGGCCGGAATATTTCATGTGTACGATCGGGCGACTCCCCACCGATGGCCCACCCCATTTTCTCTTCACGGCGATCGATCGCACCAGCGACCGGACGATGGAGAAGAATCTGCGCCGTGAGCTTCTGTCGGATGGCTTGACGGCGCTCCCCAACCGGACCGGGTTCGGTGAAGAGATTGACGATCGGCTCAGTAACAGCGTCTGGCCGGACAATGCCCAATTTGGCATCATTGCAATCGATCTCAGTCGTTTCAGCCGCGTCAATGAATCGCTCGGCCCGATGGCGGGTGACGAACTGCTGATCACGGTGGCCAAGCGGCTGAAATCCAGCCTGCGGCAGGGCGATGTGCTGGCACGCATCGGCGGCAATGACTTTGCCATTTTTGCGCGTCTTAACAATGGCCTATCAGACGCTTTGCATATCGTGCAGAGGATCAGGGAAGCGCTCAGTTCCCCGATTCGGCTCAGCGATCTGCAGATCCGGGTGGACTGTGCCATTGGGTGTGCGCTGTCGATCGACCTGGACGATGATCCGGACGATGTGGTGCGCAAGGCGCAGGCGGCGGTCAAGATCGCGAAGCGCAGCGGCAAGGTCGAAATCTATCGCAACGGCGTGTTGAAGGAAGCGCAATGGCGCTTTTCGATCGAGAGCCGGTTGCGCGAAGCGCTGGCCCATGGTGGCCTGACGCTGGCCTATCAACCGCTCATCCATCTCCAGACCGGCGAAATCACCGGTTTCGAAGCGCTGGCGCGCTGGCATGACCCCGAATTGGGGCATGTTCCACCGGTCGAATTTATCGCTGTGGCGGAGGAAAGCGGCCTGATCACGTCGCTTGGCCGCTGGGCCGCCTATGAAGCGGCGCAGGCGCTATCGCGCTGGGACGTGCGTTATGGCCAGCCCTTGCCGGTCGGCGTCAACGTCAACCTCTCGCCCATCCAGATGGCGCGCGATGATGTCGCCTCCATGTTCGAGGAAGCATTGCGCTATTCGGGCGTTGCCGGCAGCCGGTTGACGGCGGAACTCACCGAAAGCGCAATCATCGCCGACCCTGACAAGGCGCGCAAACTCTTGTTCGCACTCAAGGATCTGCAGATGCCGATCGCGATGGACGATTTTGGCACCGGCTTTTCCAACCTCGCCAGCTTGCACAGCCTGCCGATCGATATTCTCAAGATCGACCGCAGTTTCGTGTCGTCCATGGCGGAGGATCGCGACAAGGCGGTCATCGTCCGCACCATCCTGTCGCTGGCCGAATCGCTCAACCTCAAGGTCACGGCCGAGGGTATCGAGACGCAGGAACTGGCGCTCGCCTTGCAGCAGATGGGCTGCTGGCAGGGGCAGGGCTATTATTTCGCCAAGCCAATGAACGAGGCCGATGCCTTCGATTATTGGCGTGCGCGCTGGAACTTCGAAACCGTCTGATCGGCGATTACGCCCACGCGCTCTGCATCAGGAAAACCCTCTTCCACCCAGATTTTCTGCACCTCGTGCAAGGCCTTGGCGACATCCGGGCCGGGCGGCAGACCGCGCGCGATCAACGCACCGCCGCTGATCGGCAATGTCGGCGGCGTCCATCCGTCAAGCGAACCGAGCGCCGACAAGGGCCGGTCGACATCGAGCAGCAGCCGATCGACCGCGCTTTCCGGCCCCACTCGGTAGGCCAAGGCACGCGGCGCTTCATCCGCTGGTCCCGGTTCGACCGCCAGCACCAGCCGCTTGCGCGCTTTGTTCGACAGTTTGAGCCGGGCGCCGATCTGATCCACGGCAGCCGGGTCAGGCGGTAACAGGGCGGCCAGTCGCCGGAGCGCCGAGGGTGGCGTCTCCGAAGCCGCCTCGCGCGCCATCACCGTCTCGACCCGGTCGATGCCTGCCATATCGACTTCGGGCAGAACCGCCCGCAATATGCCACCATCGACCATCAGCCGCAGCGCACGGAGAGGCGCCGCAACCGCCAGCAATTTGATCAGTTCATCCGCAATGCGTTCGCGCGACAAAGCCATCAGGCTTTTGGCGGCGGCGCGGCACGCGGCATAGGCGTCATCGTCCACCACATCACCGCCATAACGGGCGAGGAAGCGGAAATAGCGCAGGATGCGCAGATGATCCTCGGCAATGCGCGCCTCGGCGTCCCCTATGAAGCGCAGGCGTCGCGCCTCCAGATCGGCGACACCGCCGAAGAAATCTGTGACCTCTCGGCTCAACGGATCGGCATAGAGCGCATTGATGGTGAAATCGCGCCGCGCCGCATCTTCGCGCCAGTCGTCGGTATAGGCGATGGTCGCCCGGCGGCCGTCGGTGCTGACGTCCCGCCGCAGCGTCGTGATCTCCACGGGCCAGCCCGATAGGACCGCAGTAATGGTGCCATGGTCGATGCCCGTCGGCACCGCCTTGATCCCCGCCGCCTTGAGCCGATCGACCACATCATGCGGATCGAGCGTGGTCGCAATGTCCAGGTCGTTGACCGCAAGCCCCAGCAACCCGTCGCGCACCGCCCCGCCGACGAAGCGCGCTTGCCCCTGCGCCGCGCCCAGCGCGTGGAGCAGGCCATCGAGGCCTGGCCGGTGTCGCCACTCGGCGTCAGGCAGCAGGATGGTCATGGCCGAGCCTGCGCGAAAGGTTAGCGAGGATGGCTGCGGTCACGCCCCAGATGCGACGCTTTTGCCAGATAATCTCATAATAATGCCGCATAACCCCATCAAATTCCACGACATGGCGGGTGCGGTTGGCCGGGTCGAGGGCATAGGCCAGCGGCAGTTCGAACCAGTCGGCCACTTCGCTCTCCTGCGCCCGTAAAGGCAGGTCGGGCGGCACCACCGCCAGCACCGGCACGATGTCGAAACCCGTGAAGGTATGATAGCGATCCGACGTGCCGATGACCTGCGGCACATGGCGCGGCAGGCCGATTTCCTCCTCCGCCTCGCGCAAGGCACCCGCAATCTCGTCCGCATCCTCGGCATCGACACGGCCGCCCGGAAAAGCGATCTGCCCCGCATGTTTGCGCAAAGCTGCCGACCGCTGTGTCAGGATCAGGCCCGGCTCGCGCCGGTCGGTGACCGCCACCAGCACCGCCGCCGGGGCCAGCGCAAGCGTCCCGTCGATGCGCGGATCGCGCGTGTCCGACAGCAGCACATCCGTCTCGCGCTGATGCCCTTCCCGAAGCGCGGCGCGCAACCGCTCCGCCAGCGTCATGCGGTCCCGTCCAGCGGAAAGAAGCGGCCATGGCTCCACAGGCCGACCCGTTCGCCCGCTTCCTCCAGCGCCATGTTCATCATCTCATAATAGACGCTGCGGTTAATGAGCGCTTCCAGCCCGCTACGCACATGGAGATAGGGGTGGGGACCATCCGCCGTTTCGCGCACGACCAGTTCATGATCCGGCCCCGCTGCGATCAGGTCGCCGGTGTTGAGGCGGAAGGCGAGCGCGCGGTCCCGTCCTTCGCCTTCGCTCTTCAATTCGACGGCGACGAACGGCGCATCTTCGACCACGATATCGAGTTTCTCGACCGGCGTGACCAGCACATAGCTGCCGTCCGGCTCGCGGCGCAGGATCGTGGAAAACAGCCGCACCATCGCTTCCCGCCCGATCGGCGACCCTTGATGAAACCAGGTGCCATCACGCGCGATCCGCATCTCGCTGTCGCCGCAATGGGCGGGATTCCATTGCTCTACGGGCGGCAGGCGCTTTTCATCGGCCAGCCGGGCAATATCGGCCAGGGACAGGGTGGCGAGGTCGGGGAGGGGCTCCATGGGCATGAGATCGAGATAGGCACGGCCTTGCCCGAAGGCAAAGGGGGATTCAGGCCGCGACCGCGATTCTGGGGCCGAGCATCCCGATACCGCCCACGGCACGGCCATCGACCGACAGAGCCAGCAGGCGGCGCGGCTCGAACGGGCCAGGCGCATCCCATCCGCCGGTGCCCTGGGCATCAAAGCCCCAAAAGCGGCCATAATATTCCGGGTCGCCGATCATCATCAGCGGCTCGCTGCGCCGGTCGCGGGCGGCATCGATCACGGCGTCCATCATCGCGCGGCCATGGCCGCCCTTCTGATGGGCTGGCTCAACCGCGACCGGGCCAATCATGATGAGCGGCATCTGCGTGCCATCCGCCTGCGTCAGCGCGACGGGCCAGCTTTGCAGCGATCCGATCAACATCCCGTCAGCGTCCAGCGTGGCGACGGACAAGTCGGCCAGCCAGGGCATCCCATCCCTGATCCGATACGCCGTGCGACCATGGCGATCCGGTCCGAAGGCGGCATCCAGCAGCGCCTCGATCGCCATGACAGGCTGACTATTCAAGGGAACAATCTGAGACACGTCTTGCCGATCCGCCATCAATGGCGCATGGACCGCGCCGGAAGCGGCGGGCTTTAGCGCTCGCGTCGCAAAATGAAAGACTAAAGAGGCCCGTCGCAACAGCAGCAACGGGCTGCATATGGCGGGCCATGCAGACTGGATTTGACGATTTTCTGACGTTGGAGGTCAATAATCTCCATGTCGACGTGCTGACCGGCATCTATTCGGAGGAGACGCATCTCCCCCAGCCGTTGCGTATTTCCATCCGCGCACGGCTGAAGATTGCCGATCATTATGCGCCGGACACGCCGCTTGGCCAGTCCAAAAATTACATGGACCTCAAACATGCCGCGTCCACCGCGCTACCCGAAGGCGTGCATTTCACGCTGATCGAGGCGGTGGCCGACCATATCATCGACACCATTTTCATGCAGGATGCGATGGTCAGCCATGTCGAGATGAAGATCGTCAAGCTCGCCCTGTCCGAACGGGGCGAGGAAATCGGCATCACGCTCGGACGCGGGCGGAAATGATCAGGCCTTTTTGATCAGCCCGATCTCGATCAACCGCTCGGTCAGATAGTCGTGCGCGGTGATCGGTGGATCGCGGCGCGGATTTTCATCGCTCACGCATTGCGGCAGCGCGTCGATCAGGAAATCCGGACGCAGATGCAGGAAGAAGGGCATCGAATAGCGCGAATGGCCGCGCCGCTCCGGTGGCGGATTGACGACGCGATGGCTGGTCGAAGGCAGCAGATGGTTGGTCAACCGCTGCAGCATGTCGCCGACATTGATCGCCAGCGCGCCGGGCGGCGGCACCACCGGCAACCAGTTGCCGTTGCGATCCTTCAACTCCAGTCCACCTTCCT
The DNA here is from genome assembly GCF_055640555.1 of Sphingobium sp. KKT206. Lineage (NCBI taxonomy): Bacteria > Pseudomonadati > Pseudomonadota > Alphaproteobacteria > Sphingomonadales > Sphingobiaceae > Sphingobium > Sphingobium sp. KKT206. The sequence goes on along the minus strand of NZ_CM145764.1, from coordinate 1,528,498 downwards.
CCGCGCCCAATAGCAGGGTGATGAGGTTGATGTCCTCATGCGCGCCCGCACGAATGCCCGGAGCCTGCGGCGATACGGGGGGATAATGGAGCAGGCGCAGGATCGAATTGCCCTTGTCGATCGGCCCGTCGAACCAGCGTTCGGGCAAGTCGAGATACAGCGCGATCGCCGACAGCAATTCCGCGCCGACGCGATCGAACTCGCGATAGAGCGGGGCGAACACTGCCTTGAACTCCGGCATGTCGTCCGGCCAGACATTAGGCGGCATGGTTTGCGCCAGCGGATCGCCCGCAGGCAGATCCCGGCCGACATGCCAGAATTCCTTGAGGTCATTCTCGCTCGCGCCCTTGGCGATTTCCGTGCCGAACGCAGTATAGCCGCGCTGCCCGCCATTATTCTTCGCGTCATAGCGGCACTTGACCGTATCGGGCAGGGCGAAGAATTCCCTCGCCATCGCCCATCCGGCGTCGATTAACGGCTGGTCCATCCCATGGTCGCGCACCATCGCGAAACCGAACTGCTGGAAGGACCGGCCGAACGCCTGGGCAAAATCGGCTTTGTCCAATTCTGCCATGGACAGGACCGGGACTTGGTCGATCATCGTCTGCGACACGTCATTATCTCCAAAAAATCGTCGCTGCGCGCCCTCTGCTGGCGGCGCGGCGGTGCATGACGCCATCCTTGATCGGCCAACGACGCTGATGCAAGGAGGCAGAATGAACTATTGGCTGATGAAATCGGAACCCGACGTATTTTCCTATGACGACCTGGTCACCAAGGGAAAGGCGGAATGGGACGGCGTGCGCAACCATGCGGCGCAGGGGCATATGAAGGCGATGCGCAAGGGCGACCTGGCCTTCTTCTATCACAGCAATATCGGGGTGGAGGCGGTCGGCATCATGACGATCATCGAAGAGGCTGCGCCCGATAGCACCGACGATAGCGGAAAATGGATCGCGGTGCATGTCGCGCCGCATCGGAAAATGGATCGCCCGGTCACGCTCAAGGCCATGAAGGCTGATCCGGCGCTCGCCGACATGGTCATGCTGCGCCAGTCGCGCCTGTCGGTGTCGCCACTGACACAAACGCAGTTTGAGCATATCGTCGCCATGTCCAAGGGATGAGGGTCTCCGCAGGCGGATTGCGTTCGGCGCAACCGCATGGTCGTTCTTTGCGATTGCTGTCATGCCGCGCTGCAACATAAAAGCGTCGTCAACAGAACAAGAATATACAGAGGTGTTTGATCGGCATTCACAAGGAGAAAACCCATGCGAATGCTGTCCAAGTTTGTTGCCGCCAGCGCCCTGAGCGCTTTTGTTGCCATCGCCGCCCCTGCCCAGGCTGAAGAAGCTGGCAAGCAGCGCTTCACGCACGAAGGTTATACCTATGTGTATGAAGTAAAAGACACGAAAACCGGCAAGCTGATTTCCGGTCGTCGTTTCCCTGATGCCGTCGCGTTCAACCTCTCGGTCAAGAACGGCCGCGTGTCGGGCGTGTCGGGCGGCCAGAATGTCGCGTTCAAGGTCGACGAAGCGCGCGGCGCAGCGTCGAACTGATTTTTCGATCCGTCGAATAAAAAAAGGCGGCGTCCGACGGGACGCCGCCTTTTTTGTTAGCGGCAGCGACGCTTGCTGTCGATTTCCTTGCCCAACAGCGCGCCGCCAGCGGCACCAAGCAATGTGCCGGTCGTGCGTTCGCCGCGCGTATCGATGGCGCGACCCAGCAGGGCACCGCCCACGCCACCGACGATCAGGCCGGTCGTGCCGTTGGATTTACGGCAATAGGTGCGCCCGTCGCGACCGCGCCACTCCTTGTAGCGACGATTCTTGCGCGCTTCCGCACCTTCGATCGGGATCGCCATCGACATCGGGATGGCCAGCGAAACGGCCGCCAGGGCCAGCATTGCTTTACGCATGAAATTCTCCTCCATTTGCGTGACTTGATGCTTGAACCCCCGCATATTGATCGAGGTTGCATTAACGTCTGACAACGACGTAAGCAGTTGTACTAAAATCGATAAAAGTTGAGGTAAGCCGATGCGCGCGGACGACGAACGGGATGGACGGGCGCTGATCGCCGCGCTCGACCTCTCGCCCCACCCCGAAGGCGGCTGGTATCGCGAAACCTGGCGCGCTGCCGCTGCCCCTGGCGAACGCGCAGCGGGCACGGCGATCCTGTTCCTGCTCGAAGCCCATCAATCCTCCCATTGGCATAGGGTGGATGCGGACGAGCTTTGGTTCTGGCATGCCGGTGCGTCTTTATCGCTGTCCGTCGCGGCAGAGGGCGAACCGGCGCAGACGATTTCCCTCGGCCCGGACATCATGGCTGGGCAGATGCCGCAGGGCAGGGTGCCCGCTTATCATTGGCAGGCCGCAGCACCCCAGGGCGGCTGGACGCTGGTCAGTTGCACGGTGACCCCGGCCTTCGATTTTGCCGGTTTCACGCTGGCCCCGCCAGGCTGGGCACCGCCGCAATAGGGGCGGGGAAAACTTATCCACAGTTATCCACAGATTTGCGTGTGGCACCGTCATGATTCTGTCCGATTTCGCTTGGAACGACTCGGACGAGGTGAGACCATCTCTCTATCGGAACATAGGGAAATGGCGCGATCCATTTCAGAAAATGCTGATTTATCAGTATTTTGTCTATGTGACTGATGGTCCGGCGATAGGGCAAGCCCGCAAGGGCGCAGCCAATAGCCGGGTCGGTCGTCAGGGCCGCTGCCGGGTACGCGCGAAAGTGAACGTCGGGCATCGGAACAGGTACGACCAGCGACGGGAAAGCAGCCCTTGGCTCACCCCGAAGCACCCGATGCGGCAGTCTTTCTTTGGGAAGGCGGTCGGATCGCAAACGCCGGGCCGATGATCGCATCCCGCCAGGGACGCGGATCGCTTGACCCGACGGACGTGGGGATCGGCAGCAATGCCGGTCCCCATTTTTGTTTTGAGTCTGATCGGGCGGACAATGGTGCCGGATGCAGGATTTGAACCCGCGACCTTCGGTTTACAAAACCGCTGCACTACCCCTGTGCTAATCCGGCGCGCCCATCGGGCCGAACGCCCTTACTATCAGATGATGCCGAACGTCCAGCCCTCTGTTGCAGCGATATGCGGCGTCAGGGGCGCGGGCGACCAAAGCGCCGGTTCCAGCGCCGCCCGCCGCATCCAGGCGGCCGTGACGATCGCATCCGCGCCATGGTCATCGGGCAGCGATTCGGCATAGGGCGCAGACTCCAGCGCCGCCAACGCCGCGTTGATCGCCTCCAGATCGCGCATCTTGCTCCGCCCCTTGGGCCGCCCCGCAGCGCGCGCGGCAATGCTGGTGTAGATTTCTACGATCAGCGAACCGGTGGTGGGCAGGGGATCGAATGGCCATATCGGCACATGCGGGCGCAGATGGTGCAGCAGCCGCATCCCTGCAAAACTGGCCTTGGCGACCTGCGCCGCGCCGATCGCGTCATAGACGGTGGACGGCTTGCCGCCGCCGCCCACATTATAATGGGCTTCGCAGGCACGGTTATGCATATAATCGGCCTTCGTCCCGTCCGCCTTGCCGAAATAGAAATGACGGCGATGGGCGATCTCCAACAGGCTGGCCGCGCCCAGGTCGACATCGTCGCACACCGACTCGACATAGGCCCAGAAGGAGGGCGCATCCTGCGGCACCACATCGCCCGGCAGATAGGCCCCGCGCGCAACATAAGGCGGGGCAAAGCTGAAATCGAAGCCGAACAAGGTCGAGGCCTGCGCGCAAGTCGCGATTAGCCAGTCGGCGACCGCCTTGCGTGACCAGAAACGCTCGGCCGGTGCGACCAGGCGCGGCGCGGCATCGCCCGCATCGCATACCGCCACCGCAATCCCCTTGTGCCGCGAACCCTTCGCCCCCGACCAGTCGATGGCGACAAAGCGGTCGAAGCGCGGCGTCATGCCTCCTGCCGCTCGGCGCGCAACCGGTTCCAATGCGCGATCCGCTCGGCAATCCGCGCTTCGAAACCGCGATCGCTCGGCGCGTAGAAAGTCTGCGGCGTCATCTCTTCCGGCCAGTAATTGGCGCCGGAAAAGCCTTCGGCCGTATCATGGTCATATTGGTAACCCTTGCCATAGCCGACCTGTTTCATCAGCTTGGTGGGCGCATTGACGATGTTCATCGGCGGCATCAGCGATCCGGTATCGCGCGCCGACTTGAACGATGCTTTCATCGCCGCATAGGTGGCATTGGATTTGGGCGCGGTCGCGCAATAGAGACAGGCCTGCACGATCGCCAGTTCGCCTTCGGGGCTACCCAGAAATTCATAGGCGTCCTTGGCGGCCAGGCATTGAACCACCGCCTGCGGATCCGCGAGGCCGATATCTTCGGTCGCGAAGCGCACCAGGCGGCGCAGCACATAAAGCGGCTGTTCGCCCGCCGTCAGCATCCGCGCCATATAATAAAGCGCGGCCTGCGGGTCCGACCCGCGCAGCGATTTGTGCAACGCCGAAATCAGATTATAATGCCCCTCCCGATCCTTGTCATACACCGCGACGCGGCGGTGGAGCAGGGCGGACAGCCCCGCCGGATCGAGCGGTTCGGGTAGGTCGATCGCATAGAGCGTCTCGACCTGGTTCAGCAGAAAACGCCCGTCGCCATCGGCGCTGGCGAGCAGCGCATCGCGCGCGGCAGAGGTGAGCGGCAGGGGCCGCTGCGTCAACGCCTCCGCCCGGTCGAGTAATTGTTCGAGCGCGGTTGCGTCCAGCCGCCGCAGGATCAAGACCTGCGCGCGCGACAGCAGGGCCGCGTTCAACTCGAAGCTGGGATTCTCCGTCGTGGCACCGACCAACGTCACCGTGCCATCCTCGACAAAGGGCAGGAAGCTATCCTGCTGGGCGCGGTTGAACCGGTGGATCTCATCCACGAACAGCAACGTCTTGGCACCCTGCCGCGCATGGTCCTTCGCGGCGGCAAAGACTTTTTTGAGGTCCGCAACCCCTGAAAACACCGCCGAAATCGGCTCGAACCGCATCGCCACGGCATCGGCCAACAGCCGCGCGATCGTCGTCTTGCCGGTGCCGGGCGGTCCCCACAGGATGATCGACGACAGCCGCCCCGCCGTCACCATCCGCCCGATCGCACCATCCGCTGCGGTCAGATGCTCCTGCCCGACCACCTCCGCCAAAGTGCGCGGCCGCAACTGGTCGGCCAGGGGCGCATGATCGCGCGCAGCATCGTCGGAAGCGAACAGGTCAGCCATGGACACTATATAGGGAGGGCAGGGCGCTCAGGGAACGGGGCTGGATCGCAGCACCATGCCCTGCGCCCGCTGGCGGATCACGCGCAGATAGGTGTCGACCAACGCCTGGTTGACCTGATTCCAGCCATTGCGCTCCGCCCGTGTGCGCGCCGCTTCACCTGCACGGGCGCGCGCGGCACCATCGTCGCAATATTGTTGCAAGGCATCGGCGAAATCGCCGATCGCGCCGGGGCGGATCAGCCGCCCGGTGACGCCATCCGTCACCAGGCTTTCGCTGCCGGTCGCCCGCGCGGCCACGGTGGGCAAGCCACAGGCCATCGCTTCCAGCGTCACATTGCCGAAGGTCTCCGTGACCGACGGATTGAACAACATGTCCATGCTGGCGACCGCCCGCCCCAGATCCGGCCCGCCCTGAAAGCCGGTGAAGACGGCGTTCGGCAAGCGGTTCTGGAACCATTCACGCGCTGGGCCTTCCCCCACGATCAGCACCTGATGCCGCACCTGCCGCGCCGCCAACTGGTCGATCGCATCGGAAAAGACGTCCAGCCCCTTTTCCATCACCAGCCGTCCGATAAAGCCGATCACCGGTGCGTCATCGGCCATGCCCAGCGATTGCCGCCATTCCAGGCTGCGGCGGCCGGGATTGAAGATGTCGCGATCAATGCCGCGCGTCCAGATGCCGACATCATAGCTCATCCGCTGTTCGCGCAGCAGCTGCGCCATCGAATCGGACGGCGCGACGATCGCATCGCAGCGGCGATAGAAACGCCGCAGCATCGATTCGATCAACGGCTCCAGAAAGGCGAGGCCATAATAGCGCGGATAGGTTTCGAACCGGGTATGGACCGACGCCACCGTCGGCAGGCCATGGTCGCGCGCCCAGCTGAGCGCCCGATGGTTCAGCGGGTCGGGGCTGGAAAGATGGATAAGATTGGGCTGGAACGCCTTGAGATCGCGGCGAACCTGCACCGACATGCGATAGGGGACACGATATTCCTTGCGCCCCGGCACCGGGAAAGACGGCGTGCTGACCAGATCACCGGCAGGCGCGAACGCCGGCGTGTCGGTGGTCGGCGCATAGACCCGCACTGCCGCGCCTTGCCGCAGCAGATAGCCGACAAAGCGGTTGAGCGCCTGGTTCGCGCCATCGCGCACATAATTATAGTTGCCGCTGAACAGGGCAACGCGAAGGCCGGATGCATCCATCGCCGCCCCTTAGCCCAACAGAATGTAAAACCCAAGGGAACCGGTTAAGCCGTTGGGAATTTTGACCTTCGCTTGTCATGTAAACCGGCTGGCGCAGCATGCGCCCGACAGGAAGAGGATGCCCTGATGACCGAGACATTTCGCAAGGGAAAGCGGGTCAAGTGGAACTGGGGGCAGGGCGTCGGCCGGGGTCACATTACCGAGCGGTTCGACCGTCATGTCGAACGCACGATCGAAGGGTCGCTGATCCGCCGCAACGGATCGCCCAACGATCCCGCCTTCCTGATCCATTCCGACAATGGCGGCGAAGTGCTCAAGCTGCGTTCGGAAATCAGCCCGGCCTGACGCCACCTGCCGCCGATCGGCCCTCGCCAGCGGTCCGTAGTCATGGCAACATGGCGGCATGGATACGCCCTTCATGACGGTCGATGCCCTGCTCGTCGGCAAACCGGCCCCCTTTCGCGGCCCCGACTATAGCGCCATCGCCAAGACCCCCGTGACCGGCCCGGTGCGGATCGGCTGGGGCGGGCTGGAGGGCGATCAGGTCGCCGACCCCATCCATCATGGCGGCTGGGACAAAGCGATCCATCTCTACCCGCAGGACCATTATGCCTGGTGGCGCGACCGCAAGCCCGGCCACCCGCTGCTGGGCGCGCCCGGCGCCTTTGGCGAGAATATCGCCGCGCGCGGCATGACCGAAGAGACGATCTGCTTAGGGGATCGCTTCACCCTGGGCAGCGCGATCGTGGAGGTCAGCCATGGTCGCCAGCCCTGCTGGAAGCTCGACCATCGTTTCGGCGCGCGCGATGTCTTGGCCACCATCGTCAAGACCGGCCGATGCGGCCTCTATTTCCGCGTGATCCGCGAGGGCGAGGCGCAGGCAGGCGAGCGCATGGCCTTGCTCAACCGCCCCTTGCCGGACTGGCCCATCGCCAGGGTGTTTCACCTGCTGATCGGCGGCGGACACAAGGCAGACCGCGGCGCGGTGGCGCAACTGGCCGATATGCCGGTCCTGGCGGAAGCATGGCGGGACCGGGCGCGACGGCTTTCGATTTAGGACCGATCTGCGCAATCCTCTAAACCCAGCGCTTTCCTCTGAAATTATAGTCTTTAAAGATCGGTCGCGTAGTCTTTCCACTCAAAACGTCGAATAAACTACCAAGATCCAAAGCCACTGCGCCATGACGCTTGGCTACGTCGCAATAAATTTTGCCGAATAGCCCGGCGCCAACCAAAACGAGTTTGCCACTCAGATCTTTTGACAGGATTGAGCAAACTTCGTCGAATCTTCCTCCAAAATGAGATTCTTCGAAGCTTTCAGGTATGTACCGCTGTACCGGAACCGGGATAAAATCGATCAGGCGATTTCCTAGTTTTTCTTTGAAGATGTGGTGTAGCTCGTGCCGGCCGGTGATGACAATAATCTCACGGCCTAGCGCAAGGAGTGCATCGAACTCGTCAACTAGATCGAGATGAATCCAGGCGGACGTGATAATAGTGTTACGTAATGCATCGCCTTCCAGGCTTTGTCTGAGATAATCACGTGCATATGTAAGTCCTAGCGCAGCATAGGCACTTTTTTTCTCGATGACCTCTGGGATGAGCTTCAATTCATTCATGCGAAAGCTTCGGACGCCGCGCCAATCGGCATTATCGATCGCAATGACTACCCGTTTGCAGAACTGTTCAGCCACTTTTTCGCTAATTGGAAAATGATTTTGACCGTTAAACTCATGACAAAATGTCTCGAACAATGCCGGATGAGACCTCGGTTGCGTCATACTAAAGGCATTACCTTCGCCATTTCCAACTCTAATCAGAGAAAAAGCACGACGATTCTTTAAATGCTCCTCAACAGTTGAAAGGAGCGTCGGTATGGACCCGGATTTATGATAAATGAAGGCGGATGACCGTTCGATTGTCATCTGTTTTAGCGCAGGATTGCTGATATGAAGTCGCCTAAACTCATCAAGGCAAAAAGCCATCGTATCTTGCATCTTATTGATCCATTCTCTGGGTCAAAGTGACATTGCTTAGGCAGGCAACTGCCATCTTCTATAAACATCGGTGCAAAGATAGCCGATATCGAAGAAGCGATTTTCATGGGCGGAGATATGAAGCAACTTTTTACAAATGTCGTCATCCTCACCGGCGCGGGCATTTCCGCCGAGAGCGGCCTTGCCACCTTTCGCGGGCCGGATGGCCTGTGGGAAGGGCATCGCGTCGAGGATGTCTGCACCCCTGAGGCACTGGCGCGCAACCCCGCGTTGGTGCATCGTTTCTACGACGAGCGTCGGGAGAAGCTGGCAACCGTCTCCCCCAATCCGGCGCATGAAGCCCTAGCCGCGCTGGATGCCGCCTGGCCCGGCGAATTGCTGATCGTGACGCAGAATGTCGATGACCTGCATGAGCGCGCCGGGGCAAAGCGGCTGATCCACATGCATGGCGAACTGCAATCCGCGCTCTGCGCCGCCTGCGGCCAGGCGGTGCCGTGGACGCAAGCCTTGCCGCCGGGGACGGCCTGCGCCGGATGCGGGCAACCCCGCTTGCGCCCCGACATCGTCTTCTTCGGTGAAATGCCCTATCAGATGGATGCCATCGACGAAGCGGTGCGCCGCGCCGACCTGTTCGTGTCGATCGGCACATCGGGCGCGGTCTATCCCGCCGCCGGCTTCGTGCAGACCGCCCGCCATGTCGGCGCTCGCACGTTGGAACTCAATCTCGATCCGTCGGCCGGCAGTATCTATTTCGAAGACAGCCGCCTCGGCCCGGCCAGCCAACTCGTGCCGCAACTGGTGCGGGAGTTGCTGGGTTAAGACCTGTCGCTCTCGCCCGCCTGCGTTGGCTCTTCGTCACGATAGAGCAGCATGACCGATCCATCCTCGCCCCGCACAGTACGGACGGGCAATGTCCGTTCCAGCGCCGATAGGAATGCGCGACTGTCATGCACGCGGAAGCGGCCGCCGATTCGGAGCGGCGACACGCGGGTATCGCCGATCAGGATCGGCGCTTTGCGATAGCGGTTGAATTCGGCCGTCGCCTGCTCGATGGTTTCACCATCCAGTTCCAGCATCTGATGGCGCCAGGCGATGCGCTGGCTGACCAGCCTGTCGCCCAACCGCGTCAGCACGATGGTCCGCGGCTGGATCACCGCGCCATTGCCAGCGGTCACCCGTTGCTGCGCCTTGTTGCCGCAATGGACCGTCACCGTGCCGTGCGTCACGGTCAATTCGGTCAGCGCCGGCCGCATCCGCACGTTGAAGGCGGTGCCGACGGCGCGGATCAAGGCGGATCGCACCTCCACGTCGAACGGGCGTTCGCTGTCGGGGGCCACCTCGAAAGAGGCCTCGCCCTTCACGATCCGCACCTTGCGGCCATGGCCGGTAAAGCGGACTTCCACTTCGCTGTCGCTGTTGAGGTGAACGATTGAGCCATCGTCGAGCGTGACGTCGCGAATTTCGCCAAGCGCCGCGTCATAGCGATCGACGCCGCTGAACGTGCGGACGGTGACGATGGCGGCAAAGATGAAGAACAGGATCGCGACGGCGGCGGCGATCATGATGTTGCGCGACAGGCGGCGCTGCTGCTCTTCGCTGACGATCTCCGGCATCGAAGGCAGGGTGACATCGGCGGCGGCGCTCTTGAGGCGCTCGGCCGCGTCCCATGCGGCTTCGGCACGGGCAAAGGCTACGGCATGGCGTGGGTCGCACTCGACCCAGTCGCAAATCTCGGCTTCTTCCTGGGGTGTCGGATCGCTATGAAGCTTAGCCAGCAGGCGCGCGGCTTCCGCTTCGATCGCGTCCCTGGGACCGCTGCTTGAAGTTGGCCCCGACGCCTGCACGCTCGAAATCCGTTTCCTCACGTTCCGCCCAGGCCCGCATAACTATTGCGATTGCTTTGGCTAGATGTTTTTCAACTGTAGAAACGGATAGCGACATGTCCTCCGCTATTTCCAGCATCGATTTTTCGTGGATGCGACGAAGAATGAAGACGCGACGACATTGCGGCGGCAGCGATTCGACAATGGTTTCGACCTGACGCAGCGCTTCGCGGGCGTGCAATTGCGCTTCGATATTATTGTCGCCGCCCAGCAATTCCAGATCGGCGATCGTTTCGAAACTGACCACCTTGTTGCGGCGGGCCGTGTCGATCACGAGGTTGCGGGCGATCGTGAACAGATAGGCGCGGCCCGTCGTCACATTTTCCCAATTATCGGTGGCATAGGCCCGCGCCATGACTTCCGCGCACATATCCTCCAGCTCATGGGCTGAGGGAAGGATGCGGCGAAGGCGACCGCGCAGCGCGGCCTCCTGCGGCAATATCACGGTCTTGAACCATTCTAATTTGGCGCGAACCTTATGCACGTCGACCCCCTTATTTTGTCAGCCGCGCCTCTCCCGATTTCTTTTTTCTTTCACAATTCAATCATGCTTGCAGGGGGCTGTCCAGCGGCGCGGCGACGAAATTTTTGCGATCGACCAAATTGTTCCATCTTTGGGTAAGAAAATTATCGATATGTGGTTTTGATCACACTGTTCGTTACTCAGTCCGGGGGAAACTCTGCCGGTGCGCGGTTGGGCTGGTCATAATCCGGGCCGACAGGCACGATTTCGTCCGGCTCGGTCATCGGCAATTCGACCGGAGTCGCGGGCGGGGGCATCTCATCGGGCGACTGCGGCTCGATGATGTCGGGCGGGGGCAGGCCGTCGGGATTGGGATCGGGCTGGGTAGCCATGATTGCGGCACTCCTTTATGGGGTTGGTCGATAGGCTACGCACGGCCCGGCAACAGGGTTCCCGGCATCATGCCACTATCCCTTGCCTCTTTCCCCGCTTTTCTCTATGCCGCGCCGACCGGCGACCGATGCGGGCGTGGCGAAATTGGTAGACGCGCCAGATTTAGGTTCTGGTATCGCAAGATGTGGGGGTTCGAGTCCCTTCGCCCGCACCAGTGCGCCAGGCCCCGGCCCATCGCAGGCGCCACCGAAATTCAGCTGAAGAAAGCGTTTGAGAGAAGAGATGCAGACTGTCGAGACGTTGAACGAGGGCCTTAAGCGCGCCTACACCGTAACCATCACGTCGAAGGATATCGACGCGCGAGTGGAAAAGGAAGTCAAGACCATGGCGCCGCAGGTGCGGATGCCTGGCTTCCGTCCAGGCAAGGTGCCCGCCAACCTGGTCAAGAAGATGCATGGCGAGGCTTTGCAGCGCGACGCGCTCAACAACAGCATCCAGGAAAGCATCCAGAAGCTGATCGCCGACCAGAAGCTGCGTCCCGCGATGCAGCCTTCGGTCGAGCTGGACGAGGGTTTCGAGTTCGGCAAGGATGCCGAGATCAAGGTCGCGCTGGAAGTGCTGCCTGAAATCGCCGCCCCCAGCGTCGATGGCCTCAAGCTTGAGCGCCTGACCGTTCCCGTGAGCGACGAACAGGTCGCGGAATCGGCCGGTCGCATCGCCACCCAGCAGGGTGCACTGGAAGAACATGCCGACGATCATGTCGCGCAGGACGGCGACACGCTGGTCATCGATTTCGTCGGCAAGGTCGATGGCGAAGCCTTTGAAGGCGGTTCGGCTGACGACATCCGGCTCAAGATCGGCGCGGGCCAGTTCATCCCCGGTTTCGAAGAACAGCTGACCGGCGTGAAGAAGGGCGAAGAAAAGACCATCGAGGTCACCTTCCCCGAAGATTATGGCGCGGAACATCTGGCCGGCAAGGCGGCGACCTTCGACGTCACCGTCAAGTCGATCCTGGACGGCGACAAGCCCAAGCTGGACGACGAGTTCGCCAAGTCGCTGGGCCTGGAAGGGCTGGAGCAACTGAACGACCTGCTCAAGGGGCAGATCGAGCAGGAGCATAACGGCCTGACCCGCACCCACATGAAGCGCAAGCTGCTCGACCAGCTCGCCGCTTCGCACGACTTCGACGTTCCGCCGAGCATGGTGGAAGCCGAATTCGAGCAGATCTGGGCGCAGCTTCAGCATGAAGCGGGCCATGAAGAAGACCCGGCCGCCGCACTCGCCGAGATGGAAGCCGAGAAAGAAGACTATCGCGCCATCGCCGTGCGTCGCGTCCGCCTTGGCCTCCTGCTCTCGGAAATCGGCCAGGCCAATGGCGTGACCGTGTCGGAACAGGAAATGAACCGCCTGATCATGCAGGCCGCGCAGCAATACGGCCCGCAGGATCGCGAGCGTTTCGTGCAATATGTCCGCCAGGACGCGATGGCCGCCGCCCAGCTGCGCGCCCCGCTCTATGAGGACAAGGTCGTCGACTATCTGTTCGACAAGGCCGAAGTCACCGAACGCACCGTGACCAAGGAAGAGCTGGAAGCAGCGATCGAAGCCGAAGACGGCGACCTCAAGCCGCATGTGCATGGCCCCGATTGCGGTCATGACCATGACGAAAAGCCGAAGGCCAAGAAGGCTGCGCCCAAGAAGAAGGCCGAGGCGGAAGACGCCCCGGTAGCCGAAGAAGCGCCCCCCGCGGAAGAAGCTGCGCCCAAGAAGGCTGCACCGAAAAAGGCTGCCGCCAAGAAGGATGTCGCCGAGGACGCGGTCGCAACCGAGGAGGCACCCGCCGCCGAGGCCGCGCCCAAGAAGAAGGCCCCTGCCAAGAAGGCCGCTGCCAAGGCCGAATAAGGCTTTCGTCAGACTGAAAGAGCGCCCGGCTTCCTCGTGAAGCGCGGGCGCTTTTCATGTCTGGGCCATTATGGCAGAGGAAATATTAACCCTGCCGGTCCATGTCTTGGCGCGCGGACGACCAGAGGATAGGCTGACGATGAAGGAATTTCCGCCCGTGGATATGGCTCTCGCCAGCGATGCTGCCGCCGGATCGCCGCGCATCGCGGTCATCCTGCCCTGCTACAATGAGGCAGAGGCCATCGTGCAGACGGTGGCCGACTTCCGCCGCGCTTTGCCGCAGGCGGTCATCTACGTCTTCGACAACAACAGCAGCGATGGCAGTCGCGACCTGGCCGCCGATGCGGGCGCGATCGTCCGCCGCGTATCGCAACAGGGCAAGGGCCATGTCGTGCGCCGCATGTTCGCCGACGTCGATGCCGACATCTACATCATGGCCGATGGCGACGCGACCTACGAAGCCGCCGCCGCCCCGGCGATGGTGGCCGCCATGCTCGCCGACAATCTCGACATGGTGGTCGGCTGCCGCAAAAGCGAAGCGGAGGAAGCCTATCGCCCCGGCCATCGCCTCGGCAACTGGGCGCTGACCGGCCTGCTCAAACAATTGTTCGGCCGCAGCTTCACTGACATCCTGTCGGGCTATCGCGTCTTTTCCCGCCGCTTCGTCAAAAGCTTCCCGGTGCTGTCCGCCGGATTCGAGATCGAAACCGAGATCAGCGTCCACGCGCTCGAACTCGCCATGCCGGTGGCCGAAGTCATCACCGCCTATGGCGCGCGACCCGAAGGATCGGTCAGCAAGCTCAGCACCTATCGCGATGGCTTCCGCATCCTGCGCACCATCATCACCCTCTATCGCATAGAGCGGCCGGTGCTGTTCTTCGGCATCATCGCCGCCTTCTTGGCTCTGCTCGCGCTCGGCCTCGCTGCGCCCCTGATCGTCACCTATATGGAAACGGGCCTTGTACCCCGCTTCCCGACCGCGATCCTGGTGACCGGCCTCATGATCCTCGCCACCCTTTCGGCGATGTGCGGCCTGATCCTCGATACCGTCGTGCGCGGCCGCCGCGAAGTGCGTCGTCTGGCCTATCTCGCCCACCGCGCGCCGTCCGATTACGCCGCGCGCGACTAGCCCGATTGCGCTGCACCTGTTCCCCCTTGAACCTGCCGCCTTTTGTGACGATGTAGGGGTGGGCAAAAGCAGCTGACTGAAAGAGCATAATGACCGATATCATGACCAACCCCATGGCCGCGCTGGTCCCCATCGTGATCGAACAGTCGAACCGTGGCGAGCGCAGCTTCGATATCTTCTCGCGCCTGCTGCGCGAACGGATCATCTTCGTGACCGGCCAGGTCGAAGATCATATGGCCTCGCTGATCGTCGCCCAGCTGCTGTTCCTCGAATCGGAAAATCCGAAGAAGGACATCTGGATGTACATCAACTCGCCCGGCGGCGTGGTGACGTCCGGCATGGCGATCCACGATACGATGAAATATATCCGGCCCAAGGTCGGCACGCTGTGCGTTGGCCAGGCCGCCTCGATGGGCAGCTTCCTGCTGGCCGCGGGCGAGCCGGGCATGCGCTTTGCCACCACCAACAGCCGGATCATGATCCACCAGCCGTCCGGTGGTGCGCAGGGGATGGCGTCCGATATCGAGATCCAGGCCAAGGAAATCCTGCGTATCCGCCGCCGCCTGAACGACCTCTATGTCAAATATACCGGACGGTCGTTGGAAGAGGTTGAGAAGGCGATGGATCGCGACACCTTCCTCGAAGCGGACGAGGCCAAGGCTTTCGGCCTTGTCGATGAAGTGTTCGACCAGCGGCCTTCCTTGGCCGATCCGTCGGATAGTTGATGGCTGACTTTGCCGCGGCGCGCCACTTCTCCCCTTGTGGAAACGGCGCGCCACGGTCTAGGATGGCCTTTGGACCAGAATATCCCTCGCCGATGCGATCAGGTCGATCGTGGAACCGGCAGGGAAGAAAGAATGGCGAATGACTAAGCTTACCGGCTCCGATTCAAAAAGCACGCTTTACTGCTCCTTCTGCGGCAAGTCGCAGCATGAGGTGCGGAAGCTGATCGCGGGGCCGACCGTGTTCATCTGCGACGAATGCGTGGAACTGTGCAACGACATCATTCGCGAGGAGACCAAGGGCGGTCTCGTCGGCAAGAAGGATGGCGGCGTGCCGACCCCGCAGGAAATCTGCGATGTGCTGGACGAT
Source organism: Sphingobium sp. KKT206 (assembly GCF_055640555.1). NCBI lineage: Bacteria > Pseudomonadati > Pseudomonadota > Alphaproteobacteria > Sphingomonadales > Sphingobiaceae > Sphingobium > Sphingobium sp. KKT206. The sequence continues at coordinate 1,513,209 of NZ_CM145764.1, read as the reverse complement.
TATGTGATCGGCCAGAACCGGGCGAAGCGCGTCCTGTCGGTCGCGGTCCATAACCATTATAAGCGCCTCAACCATGGCTCGAAGCCGGGTGAGGTCGAACTCGCCAAGTCCAACATCCTGCTCGTCGGTCCCACCGGTTGCGGCAAGACCCTGCTCGCGCAGACGCTGGCCAAGACGTTCGACGTGCCCTTCACCATGGCCGACGCCACGACGCTGACCGAAGCGGGCTATGTCGGCGAGGATGTCGAGAACATCATTCTCAAGCTGCTCCAGGCGTCCGACTATAATGTCGAAAAGGCGCAGCGCGGCATCGTCTATATCGACGAAATCGACAAGATCAGCCGCAAGGCCGAAAACCCCTCAATCACCCGCGACGTGTCGGGGGAGGGCGTGCAGCAGGCGCTGCTCAAGCTGATGGAAGGCACTACCGCGTCGGTACCGCCCCAGGGCGGCCGCAAGCATCCGCAGCAGGAGTTCCTGCAGGTCGACACAACCAACATCCTCTTCATCTGCGGCGGGGCCTTTGCGGGTCTGGAAAAGATCATTGGCGACCGTCTGGAAGCCAAGTCGATCGGCTTCGGCGCCTATGTCGCCGCGCCTGAAGAGCGCAAGACCGGCGAATTGCTGCGGTCGAGCGAGCCGGAAGATCTGCTCAAATTCGGCCTCATCCCCGAATTTGTCGGCCGTCTGCCGGTCATTGCGACGCTCGAAGATCTGGATGTCTCCGCGCTGGTCAAGATTTTGGTCGAGCCGAAGAACGCGCTGGTCAAGCAATATGGCAAGCTGTTCGACATGGAGAATGTCGACTTGAGCTTCACCGACGACGCGCTAACCGCGATCGCCAAGCGCGCGATCGAACGTAAGACCGGCGCGCGCGGGCTGCGTTCGATCCTCGAATCGATCCTGCTCGACACCATGTTCGATCTTCCCTCGATGCAGGGCGTGGGCGAAGTGGTGGTCGACAAGGATGTGGTCGCAGGCAAGAAAGAGCCGGTCCGCGTATTCAGCGAAAAGCAGAATCGGGCCGAAGACGCCGCCTGACGTCTTCCTGTCCATAACTGATCCCAAAGGGGCCGACGCGCGATCGTCGGCCCCTTTTTTATGATCTGCGGGTGCAGCGCACAAAAATTCCTGCTGCGTTGCAAAATTGCACCACTGTCAAACTAAGTCCCCACCGCACTATTAAGTCACTAAAATGCAATGATTTATGGCCAGAGGCGGGGCATCCCCAAGCGCAACGGCGCGGGGTGGTGGAGGAATGTGACAGTCTGGATGCTGCATTGTAACAAATTTGCAATCAGAGCATCACAGGGCCGTCGCCAGTAACCGCCAAATGCGGTCCCGGCTTGAGAGAACAGCACAGCACAGGCGCCCACGCGCCACCTTTGAAAAAGGGAAAAGGGTCAAATGAAACAGTTTCTAATGGGCAGCGCCGCGATCATCGCCGTCGCCATTCCGGGCGCCGCCTTCGCGCAATCGACCGGTTCGTCGGACTTCGAAGACAGCATCATCGTCACCGGCGCGCGCGTCGATCAGGGTGTCGGCGGCGTCAAAATCCCTGACTCGCCCAAAGCAAAGGTCGTCCTTGGCCAGGAAATCATCCAGGCGCAGCGCCCCGGCCAGACCATCAACGAAATCATCAACCTGGTGCCGGGCGTCAGCTTCACCAACAACGATCCTTGGGGTTCGTCGGGCGGCAGCTTCACCATCCGCGGCTTCAGCTCGGACCGTATCTCGCAGACATTCGACGGCATCCCGCTCAATGACTCCGGCAACTATGCGATCTACACCAACCAGCAGGTCGATGCCGAACTGATCCAGAACGTCAACGTCAACCTGGGTTCGACCGACGTCGATAGTCCGACCGCTGCGGCCGTCGGCGGCACCGTCAACATCCAGACGATGGAACCGAGCGACGAATATGGCGTGCTGGCTAGCGTCAGCTACGGCAACATCCTGGCCGAAGGTGCGGGCGATCGCCCCTATTTCCGCATGTTCGGCGTTGTGAACACCGGCGACCTGACCGGCCATGGCACCAAGGCTTGGTTCTCGGCCTCGCGTCTCAAGAACGACGCTGCCTTCGCCAACTATGGCAAGGTGTACAAGCAGCAGTATAACGCCAAGATCTGGCAGGACATTGGTGACAATGGTGATTTCATCGCGCTGTCGGGTCACTATAACCAGAACCGTAACAATTTCGGTGGTTCGCCGCTGCGTGCTAACGCCATCACCGGTGACAAGTCGGGTCGCTTCTACAATATCGGCAACGCCGCCACCGGTGGCGGCTATCCGTGCAATGTCAGCGCAACCAGCACGCCAAACACCTGCGGCACGGAATTCGAACGTCGCTTCAACCCGTCCAATACCGGCAACGTCCGTCTGAACTCCAAGTTCACGCTGACGGATCGCCTGATCTTCTCGGTCGACGGTGCCTATCAGTGGGTGAAGGCCAACGGCGGCGGCACGACCAGCGCCAATGAAACCCTCTTCACCGATGCGACCGGTTTCTCCGGCACCGGTAACTATAATGGCAGCTTCTACTTTGGTCGGGATCTGAACGGCGACGGCGTCCTTGGTCGCGTAACCGTGTTGCAGCCCAGCCAGACCAACACACGCCGCTGGGTCGGCATCGCCAACCTCGCTTACGAGATCAGCGATGCGCACCGCGTTCGCCTGTCCTACTCTTATGACCGTGCGCGCCACCGCCAGACCGGCGCTGCGGGCTTCCTGGATCAGGGCGGCACGCCTTTTGACGTATTCCCGATCAACGATCCGATCGCTGACGCGGCAGGCAATGTGCTGCAAAAGCGTGACCGCAAGTCGATCGCCGAACTGAACCAGATCGCCGGTGAATATCGCGGTCAGTTTTTCGAGGACAGCCTGACCGTCCTGATCGGCGCGCGCATGCCGTTCTTCAAGCGTGAGCTTGATCAGAATTGCTTCACCACCAGCTCGGGCGGCTTCGTGAACTGCGTGCCGGAAGATCAGCTGGCTGCCTACATCGCGACCCATCCCTACAGCTATAACGCGACCACCGGTCGCGCGACGGGTTCTGCTCTGCCGCAGGAACGCAAGCTGAAGTACGACAAGTTCCTGCCGAACATCGGCGCGACCTTCAAGATCACGCCGGAAATCAGCATCGCGGGCAGCTATGCCAAGAACATCTCGGTGCCTAGCACCGACGCGCTCTACAATGCCTTCGTCTTCCCGGCGGACAGCGACTCGGCCTACCGCGTCGCCGAAACCTCGGACAGTTTCGACGCCAGCATCCGCTACAATTCGTCGAAGGTGCAGGCTGCGATCACCGGCTGGTATTCGAAGTACAAGAACCGTCTCGTAACCGCTTATGACATTGACGGTAACGGCACCGATACCAACCTGGGTCCGGTGAAGAAATACGGCATCGACAGCAGCATTTCCTACAGCCCGATCAAGGAAATCACCGCCTACCTGTTCGGTTCGTACATCAAGTCGGAAATCCAGAATGACACCGTGACGGCCAGCTGCGCTCTCGACAGTGACATTCAGCTCGCCGGCCTGTGCTACACGCAGGATGGCGTCAACTTTCTGCGCACCGCCGGTAAGCGGGAACGCAGCGCGCCGAAATATCTGTTTGGTGGCCGTCTCCAGGGCAATCTGGGCGACTTCACCATGGGCGTTCAGGCCAAGAAGACCAGCTCGCGCTTCATGAACGACATCAACGGCAACGTGCAGACCGCGACGACCAGCACGGGCGTTACCAAGTTGATCGCTCCTGGTGCGAAATTTGGTGCCTACACTGTCGTAGACCTGGATATCCGCTACTCTCTCGCCAGCTTGGGCATGGAAAAGGGCGCGATCCAGCTCAACGTCAGCAACCTGTTCGACAAATTCTATGTCGGCTCGTTCAGCGGTGGTCTGGACACGCTCGCCAGCTCTTCGTCGGCCTTCGTGAACTTCGGCTCGCCGCGCGCGATCAGCGCCTCGCTGATCGTCGGCTTCTAAGCCTGAACGACACCGCAAACAGAAAAGGGCGGGGAGCAATCCCCGCCCTTTTTCTATGCCTGCAATGGCGCTGTCCTACTTGGCTACGCCCGCCTATAAAAGGCTATGGCCCGTTGGGCCGTACTTGCCGATGGGATCAGCCGCGCACAACTTTATGTCGAAATCTGCGGGAAATGTGCGAAGTTAAGGGGATGCGTTACCGCAAACAGCTATCCAGCCCGTCCCGCTGCACCGCGCCGATCCGCGCCGCGATCGTGTTGCCATAGCGGCGGGTGAACCCCGTGGGCGCAACGGCGGCGCGTTTCTTGGGGAGGGGGAGGATGGCGGCGATGCGGGCGGCTTCCGCGCGCGTCAACTGGCCTGCGCCATGATTGAAATAGCGGATCGCGCCCGCCTGCGCGCCATAGGTGCCGATGCCGGTTTCCGCGACGTTGAGATAGACTTCCATGATCCGCGGCTTGCCCCAGATCGCCTCGATCAGCACCGTGAACCAGGCTTCCAGCCCCTTGCGCACGAAGCCGCCGCCCTGCCAGAGAAACACATTCTTGGCTGTCTGCTGGCTGATGGTCGAGCCGCCCCGGATGCGCCCGCCGCTGGCATTGTTCAACGCGGCCTTGGTGATGGCATCGACATCGAAGCCATGATGGGTACAGAATTTTCCATCCTCCCCGGCGATCGCCGCGCGCGCCATGTCCGGGTCCATCTCGTCGAGTGGCATCCAGTCCTTGGTAATACCATTGGCATCGAGCAGCATCGTGATGGTCACCGGCGGCGGCACGAACCGATAGATGACGACTATCAGCAGCGACAGGACGACGAAGCCAAAGACGATCTTGAAGGGAAGGACGATCCAGCGCGAACGGCGACGGGGAGAGCGGAGGGGTTTTGCGGTCATGGCATGAGCGTAACGCACTCCCGCCACGCCGCTCAAGCCGCACACACAAAAAAGGCCCCGGCTTTACGCCGGAGCCTCTTAATGTCGGTAGGCCGATCCGTCAGGCGGCAGCGAAGCGCGCCATCTGGCCCAGCCGGTCGCCTGCAATCCGCATCATCGCCTTTTGCAGCTTCTCGAACGCCCGCACCTCGATCTGGCGCACCCGCTCGCGGCTGACGCCATAGACCTGGCTCAGTTCTTCCAGCGTCTTGGGCTCTTCGGCCAGACGACGTTCGGCCAGGATATGCTTCTCGCGATCGTTGAGGTCGGTCATCGCCTCTTCGAGCATCTCATGACGCTGGGTCCGCTCCTGCTCGTCGGCGACACGCTCGTCCTGCAGCGGATCATGATCCTGCAACCAGTCCTGCCACTGGCCCTCGCCATCCTCGCGCATCGGCACGTTGAGCGATGTGTCGCCGCCCATCGCCATGCGACGGTTCATCGACACGACATCCTGTTCGGATACGCCCAGATCGGTTGCGATCTTGGTGACGTCCTCCGGCTTGAGATCGCCATCCTCGAACGCTTCGATATTGTTCTTCATCCGGCGCAGGTTGAAAAACAGCTTCTTCTGCGACGCGGTGGTGCCCATCTTCACGAGCGACCAGGACCGCAGGATGAACTCCTGGATCGAGGCGCGAATCCACCACATGGCGTAGGTCGCCAGACGGAAACCGCGCTCGGCCTCGAATTTCTTCACGCCCTGCATCAGGCCGATATTGCCTTCGGAAATCAGCTCGCTGACCGGCAGGCCATAGCCGCGATAGCCCATCGCGATCTTCGCCACGAGGCGCAGATGCGAAGTGACTAGCTGCGCCGCCGCTTCAGGATCCTGATGCTCCTCATAGCGTTTCGCCAGCATATATTCCTGCTCAGGGGTGAGCAGCGGAAATTTGCGAATCTCCGACAGATAGCGGTTGAGGCTGGCTTCACCGCCCAGCGCCGGAACCGCGGGGACATTGCTCTTGTTGGCCATGTCGCTTCACCTTTCCCTTTCATGCGCGGCTGGACCCAGAAGAGGCATCCAAATCGCCGTCGCAAACATGTCGAAACCTATACTCTAAGCTCGCTTAACAGTTCCTGCATGTCCATGGGCAATGCACTTTGGAACAGGAGCGGCGAGCCCGTCACCGGATGTATGAACCCCAGGGTTTTGGCGTGCAATGCCTGCCTTTTGAAACCCAGCGTTTCCAGTATTGATTTGAAACCTTTTCTATCCCTACTGTAAACCGGATCACCTATCAAGGGGTGTCCGATATGCGCCATATGCACGCGCACCTGATGCGTTCGGCCGGTTTCCAAGCGACATTCGACCATCGCCGCGCCTGTCAGCCGCTCCTCCATCCGATAATGGGTTACGGCATGTTTGCCGCGCCCTTCCCGATGAACCGCCATCTTCTTTCGATCAGCGTCGGATCGGCCGATCCAGGCATCGATCCTGGCAACGGGCGGGGCGGGGTGGCCATAGACGATCGCGGCATAGAGCCGGTCGATGCTGTGATCCTTGAACTGGACGGACAGTCCTTCATGCGCCCGGTCTGTCTTAGCAACGACCAACAGGCCCGATGTATCCTTGTCGATGCGATGAACGATGCCGGGACGGGCCACACCGCCGATGCCCGACAATTGTCCGGCGCAATGATGGAGCAAGGCGTTGACGAGCGTGCCATCGAGATTGCCCGCGGCGGGATGGACAACCAGCCCAGCGGGCTTGTCCACCACGATCAGGTCGGCATCTTCATGGACGATGGTGAGCGGGATATCCTGCGCCACCGCATCCAGCGCCACTGGGGCGGGGAGGGTGACGGCGAAACGCTGCCCGGCTGCGACCTTGGCCGAGGCGCTGAGTTTCACAGTCTGGTCCGTCGCGCGGACATGTCCCTCGCCGATCAGTGCCTTGATCCGTTCGCGCGAGAGGTCGGGCAAAAGGTCGGCGAGCGCACGGTCGAGCCGCTGGCCATGCTGGCCCGCGTCGATAATTGCTTCGATGATGGAAACCCCCGCGGCCATTGGCTAGGGATGTAGGCATGAGCGTGACTATTTCAAGCCTGTTACGGGACCGGATCGTTGCGGTGGCAGCGGCGGACGATGGGGAAATCTGTGGGCTTTTGCTGGGCCAGGCCGGGCGGATAGAGGCGATCGCCCCGGCGGCCAATGTCGCGGCCGATCCGGCGCGCCATTTCGAACTGGACCCGGCGGTGCTGATCGCCGCGCACCGGGCGGCGCGGTCGGGTGGGCCAAAAGTGATCGGCCATTATCACTCGCACCCGTCGGGCGTGGCTATACCCTCCGCCACGGACGCGGCCTGTGCGATGCCCGATGGAACGCTGTGGCTGATCGTGGCTGGCGAGGCGGTGCGCCTGTGGCGCGCGCAGCCAGGGCAGGGTGGGGCGGTGGCGTTCGTGGAGGCGCTGCTCGACATAAGGTGAGGGAAAGGCGGCGAGCCGGGGTTGCATCACGCGGCGGGGCAGCGCATTAGCCGTGAGAGCCTCCTTTCCTGACCACTATCCGGCGATCCAGACCCCGCATGACCAACCCGACCGACAGCATCGAATTTGCCAGCCTGCTCTGTTCGCGCCTGTGCCATGACCTGCTCAGTCCGGTCGGCGCGCTCAACAATGGCCTTGAGCTGATGGCGGACGAGACGGACCCGGAAATGCGCCAGCGCTGCCTGGAGCTGCTGGGCGACAGCGCGCGGACGTCGGCCAACAAGCTTAAATTCTTTCGTCTGGCGTTCGGCTCTGCGGGCGGGTTCGGCGATGTGGTGCCGCCCCATGAAGCGCGGGTCGCGATCGAGGGCATGTTCGTCACCACCGGCCGCGTGAAGGTCGGCTGGATGGTCGATGAACAGATGCTGGGCAAGCTGGCGGTCAAGGTGTTGCTCAACCTGGCGCTGATCGCGGGCGATGCGCTGGTGCGTGGCGGGCAACTCGACATCGGCGCGGAAGTGCGGCCGGGCGTGACCGAAATCGTGGTGCGTGGCGAAGGACCAAAGGTCGTGCTCGACCCCGATCTGCGCGCGGCGCTGGCAGGCACCTTGCCGATCGAGGGACTGGCATCGCGGACAGCGGCAGCCTGGATGGTGCGCGCGCTGGTGACTGGCGCGGGCGGCGAGATCGCCCTGTCGCCGCCGGGTGATCCCATGCTGCTCTTCGGCGCGTCGATACCGGGCTGAGGCGGGCGGCGCGCGGCACCTGCCGCGCGAACTGACGAGGCGCGGCGCCCATAAGCTATCATGCGCCGGGGCCGAGCAATCCCGTCTGCGTGGGAACATCTGACTATCTGAAAAATGGTAGCGGAGGAGGGACTTGAACCCCCGACACGCGGATTATGATTCCGCTGCTCTAACCAGCTGAGCTACTCCGCCCCTTGGGGCCTCGCAAGGCAACATGGCCCTGCGGTGAGGCGGCGCTATACGCAGCGGCGGCGGGTCGGTCAACGGGGCTTTTTGCGATTATTTGCGCCGCACGCCCCAACCCGCTGGCAGCGCCATCGGATAGCCCGCCATCGCGCCCGAATCGATCGCGCCGATCGCCGCGCTTACCATCGGCCCAAGTTGCGTCATGTCGGGATTATGGCCCGCGCCCGGCACCGTCAGCATGGCGGCAGGCGCACGCGCAGCAGCGAACAGCGCGTCGGCCTGCGCCATGTCGATCCGGTCGTCGGCGGTGCCCTGTATCATCACCAACGGCGCGCCGATCTTCGTCACCGCGTCCAGATTATTCCATTTGTCGGGCAGCAGCAGGCCGACCCCGCCGGGCGCCGATTCTTCCAGCTTGTCGAACGTCGAAAGGGTAACGACCCCCGCCACCCTCACCGTCGCCGCGACATGCAGGGCCACCGCGCCACCCAGCGAATGGCCGACCAGGAACAGCCGCGCATCCGCCCCGACCAGATTGCGCGCCGCCGCCACGAAGGCGCGCCCGTCCGCCATCAGCCCGGCCTGCGTCGGCGTGCCGGGATTGCCACCAAAGCCGCGATAGGACACCACGACCACATGGTCGCCCTTGCCCGCCAGATGTTCGGCGTAACGCGCGCCGATCCCCTGATGCGATCCGCGGCCATGGAAGAAGAGGATGACGTCACGGTCGGCCGGGTCGCCCGGCCAATAATAGCCAGTGAGCGCCAGCCCGTCCTCACTCCGCACCGGCAGGGCCACAGGCGTCGTCTGAGTCCATTGCGCGACCTGCACCGGCGCGGCGTCGGCGCGGTAAATCTGTTCGCGCACGTTGGAGGCGCAGGCGGTCAGCGCCAGCAGGGCGGCCAGCGGTCCGCCGATCATCCTGTTCATGCGCCGCATTCTGCCCAATCCGTGCCCCGGCGCAAGGAATATTGAAATCCGCGCAGCCCGTGTCATTTTTCTGTTGCAATCCCTTTTGGGCCACGTCCTAATGTTGCGACGCACAACCGGCCGTCCTGGCCGAGGGAGGAACGTCCACTTGCCCTTCCACGAAATGTTTGAGCCTGATGGTTCGATACGCGCCTGTTACGCCGAAGTGCAGAAATGGGTGGAACGAACGGGCATATCCGGGCTCAACCGTCGGCTGGATGAGGCAGAGGCGATCTTCCGTCGTATCGGCATCACCTTTGCCGTTTATGGCGAGGGTGGCGATCCGGAACGGCTGATCCCCTTCGACCTGCTGCCGCGCATCTTCACCGCGCAGGAATGGCGCGTGCTGGACAAGGGCATCCGCCAGCGCGCCCGCGCGCTCAATGCCTTCCTGCACGATGTCTATCATCGCGGCGAGATTGTGAAGGCTGGCATCATGCCGGCCGACATCATCTACAAGAACAGCGCCTATCTCGCTGAAATGGCGGACTTTTCCCCGCCCGGCAAAGTGTACAGCCATATCGTCGGCATCGACATCGTCCGCACGGGGCCGGGCAGTTTCGAAGTGTTGGAGGATAATTGCCGCACGCCGTCGGGCGTCTCCTACATGCTCGAAAACCGGGAGATCATGACGCGCATGTTCCCCGAACTGTTCGCCGCCGGGATCGTCGCGCCGGTCGATGACTATCCCGCCGAACTGCTCAAAAGCCTCAAGGAAGTCGCGCCGCCCGCCTGCAAGGGCGATCCGGTCGTGGTCGTCCTCACCCCCGGCTCGCTCAACAGCGCTTATTATGAGCATAGCTTCCTCGCCGACCTGATGGGCGTCGAACTGGTCGAGCCTGCCGACCTGTTCGTCGACAATGACCGGGTGTGGATGAAGACCACGCTGGGGCCAAAGGCGGTCGACGTCATCTATCGCCGCATCGACGATGAATATCTCGACCCGCTCGTCTTCCGCGCCGACAGCCTGCTCGGCGTTCCCGGCATCTTCAACGTCTATCGCAAGGGCGGGGTGACGCTCGCCTCGGCCCCCGGATCGGGCATCGCCGACGACAAGGCGGTCTATATCTACGTGCCGGAGATGATCCGCTTCTATCTCGGCGAAAAGCCGATCCTCGACAATATCCAGACCTGGCAATGCGGCAAGCCCGACGAATGCGCCTATGTGCTGGAACATCTGCACGAATTGGTGGCCAAGGAAGTCCATGGATCGGGCGGCTATGGCATGTTGATCGGTCCCAAATCGACCAAGGACGAGGTCGCCGCCTATGCCGACCGCATCCGCGCCAATCCCAAGGAATTCATCGCCCAGCCGACGCTTGACTTGTCGACCGTCCCGACGCTCGGCCCCGCCGCCGTCGTCGGCCGCCACGCCGATTTCCGTCCCTATTGCCTGGTCGGCAAACAACTGCGCCTCGTCCCCGGCGGCCTGACCCGCGTGGCCCTGACCGAAGGGTCGCTGGTGGTCAATTCCAGCCAGGGCGGCGGGGTCAAGGACACCTGGGTGTTGCAGGATTGATGATGGCCACCCCGTCCATTCACCCCACACGTCATCCCCGCGCAGGCGGGAATCCATCTCCGGGCCTCACCCCATGCGGAACGCTTGGGAGATGGGTTCCCGCCTTCGCGGGAATGACGGAAGAAGAGGGCATGACCAAATGCTGAGCCGGACCGCCGAAAATCTCTTCTGGATGGCGCGCTACATGGAGCGGGCGGAGGCCACCGCGCGCCTCCTCACCATGGGCCAGCGCATGGCGATTCTGCCCGGCGCGCACCATCGCGACGAATGGCGATCTGTGGTCCGCGCGGCGGGCTGCGGCCACCAGTTTCCCGAAGGATCGACCGTCACCGAAAGCGACGCCGTCGCCTATCTGATGCTGGACCTCGACAATAGCAGCTCGATCCGCTCCTGCCTGGCCAAGGCGCGCGCCAACGCCAAGTCGGCCCGCACCATGTTGACGCAGGATATGTGGGAAGCGCTCAACGATGGCTGGCGCAAGCTCGACAGCTATGATGTCGGCGAGGCCCGCCAGCAGCTCCCGACGCTGATCGACTGGGTCAAGACCCGCGTCATGACCTTCCGCGGCGCGACTCATTCGGGGCAGCTACGCAATGAAGGCCACGACTTCCTGCGCTGCGGCTCGGCGCTCGAGCGCGCGCAAATGACGCTGCGCCTGCTCGACGTCAAATATTATGTCCTGCTGCCCGAAACCGAAGTCATCGGCGGCAATCGCGACCATTATCAATGGACCTCGGTCCTCTACGCCCTGTCCGGCGCGCGCGCCTATCATCATGTCTATGGCGGCACCTATACCCCCTGGCAGATCACCGACTTCCTGATGCTCAACCGCATGTTCCCGCGCAGCGTCGCCTTCTGCTATGACCAGCTTGCCTATCGGCTCAACCGCCTGTCGGGCTGGCATGACCGGCGCGGCCCGTGCAACGACACGATCGAACAGATGGTCAGCGCGCTGGAACAGCTCGACAGCGGCGAAATCTTCCGCTTCGGCCTGCATGAAACGGTGCAGCAGGGGCTGGCGATGACCAACCAGTTGGGCGTCGAAATCGCCCAGACCTATCATTTCGGCTGATCGGGGGAGGGGGCGCTCGCGATGAAATTGCTGGTTCGGCATCAGACCGTCTATTCCTACGATCCTTCGGCGGGCCGGGTGGTCATGCGGCTGAAACTGATGCCGGTCGACACGCCCGCGCAGACGGTGCTGGACTGGAAGGTCAGCGTCAATGACGCGCCGGTCACCGGCTTCCACCGCAACAGCAATGGTGAGATGGAAGCGCTCTGGGTCCGGCACGATCAGCTCGGCCAGGCGGTGATCGTCGCCGAAGGCCTGGTTGAAACACGCGAAACCCATGGCGTCGTCGGCGGCCCGATCAGCCGGGTGAACCCGCTCTATTTCCTGCGCGACACGCCGCTCACCCGCGCGTCGGACGCCATCGCCGCCATGGCCCTGGCGCTGCCCGACGGCAACGGACCGCTCGCCCGGCTGCACGCGCTGGCCGCCGCCGTCACCGACGCGGTCACCTATCGCGCTGGCGTCACCACATCGGCCACCACGGCTGCGCAGGCCTTTCAGCTGGGCGCAGGCGTATGCCAGGATCATGCCCAGATCTTCATCGCGGGCGCGCGCGTCCTTGGCATCCCCGCCCGCTATGTGTCGGGCTATCTGCTGACCAGCGAAGGCAATGAACTGCACGAAACCCATGGCTGGGCCGAAGCGCTGGTGCCGGGCCTTGGCTGGGTCGGTTTTGACCCCTCCAACCGCGTCTGCGTCACCGAACGCTATCTGCGCGTCGCGAGCGGCCTGGATGCCGATGATGCCGCGCCGATCCGGGGCACCATCATGGTGGCTGGCGATATCCTGATTGACGCGGACGTCCGTATCGCGCAGGCGGATGACGGGATCGAGGAACGGCAGTTGCAACGGCAACAACAGCAAAATAGTCCGCCGCCCGGTCTACAGGGTTGAGTCAGATATTTCGGGAGCCTGCGGGGAATGACCTATTGTGTGGCGGTGCGCGTGGACCAGGGGCTGGTCATGCTGTCCGATACCCGCACCAATGCGGGCATGGACAATATCGCCCGCTTTCGTAAGAGCTTCACCTATGTCGTGCCCGGCGAACGCGCGATCACCTTGCTCTGTTCGGGCAATTTGTCGATCACGCAAGGGGTGAAGGCGACGCTCAGCAAGGCGATCAAGGACGCCAAGCTCGACCCCGAAATCGAAACCATCCTCAATTGCAGCACCATGTATCGTGTGGCCCAGATCGTCGGCGACGCCATGCGCGCGATGCAGACCCGCTATCGCGAAAGCATCGAAATGGGCGGATCGGGCGCCAGCGCCTCGATCATGATCGCGGGCCAGCGCAAGGGCGGCAAGCCGCGCCTCTATCTCGTCTACTCCGCCGGCAATTTCATCGAAGCGACCGAAGACACGCCCTTCTTCCAGATCGGCGAGCATAAATATGGCAAGCCGATCCTCGACCGCATCATCGCCCGCGAAACCAGCCTGGAGGATGCGACCAAGGCGGTGCTGGTCTCGATGGACTCGACCCTGCGCTCCAACCTCTCGGTCGGCATGCCACTCGACCTCGCCGTCATCCCCACCGACGCCTACGACTTCCGCGTCCGCACCCGCATCGAAGCCGACAATGAAGAATTCGCCATGATCTCCCAAAGCTGGAGCGCTGCGCTGCGCAAAGGGTTCGAGGATCTGCCCAACGTCCTGGATTGATGTAAATATCGTTAATTTTTTTGGGAGCTAACGTTGTGTGGACTATCATTACCTTAATTGTAATGATTGTTATATTGGCATCTTGGCTGCTCAACGCTCGTTATCCGATAGAATTTTCAGCATTTTTTCAAATAATGATATAGCCGATTTGATTGCTGCGAGTAACTGGGGTCAGTCATTTGGAGGATTGGGTACTTTAATTTCTGCGATCGGTGCTGCAGCTATAATAGTTACATTAGTAATTCAAGGAAATCAGTTTCACAGACAGCAATTTGAATCAAATTTCTTTGAACTATTAAAACTTCTTCGCGATATAAGAGGCGATCTCAAGTTTACATACTCAAAAGAGTTTGTTGCCCAACGCTATAAAATTGGGAGAATACCAAACAATGTGATGGAAACCTATCACGGTCCCGATGCCGTAGAACGGGCATTGTCCGAGTTAAATTTCTGGATGAGTTTGGAAGAACAAGATTTTGCGGATAAACAAAAAATTGGAGAGATATATAGGAAGGGAGTTCTAAAGCAAAATGAGTCAACCTTTTCTCCATATTTTCGTATAATATATACTATATTAAATATGATAAAAAACGCTAAAAATTTGAACAAAAGAGAAAAATTTAGATATTCAAATATATTGAGAAGTCAGCTAACTGGTAGAGAGTCATATATACTTTCTTTCAATGCATTGTGTCCGATATCGAAAGACATGTTTGACCTTATTGTTCATTTTCGAATGCTGAAATACATGGCCCCTAGTGAAGTAAGGCGTCGCATGGAATCCATATATCCGCGAGAAACGTTTGAAGGTCGGTCAGATGGGAATTTCTTTATTAAATGTATAATAGCATTGCTTAGGCATTTAGCTTATTGGTTTGAAACTAAATTTTAACCCGATATTTTTATATTATATTTTTAGTGAATGTTATCGTTAAGAGTGTAACGGCGAATTTTATACAGAAAACACTTTAGCAGAGACTGAGTATTGGCTTATCGCGCCTTCCATGAAGATTTTGGTCGATGCCGATGCCTGCCCCGTCAAGGATGAGATCTACAAGGTCGCCTTTCGCCATGCCGTGCCGGTGACGATCGTCAGCAACAGCCCGATCCGCATCCCCCCGCATGACCTGCTCGACCGGGTGGTGGTCAGCGACGGCTTCGATGCGGCGGACGACTGGATCGCGGAGAGGGCGGACGCGGGGACCGTCTGCATCACCGCCGACATCCTGCTTGCCGATCGCTGCCTGAAGGCCGGGGCGGTGGTGATCTCGTCCAACGGCAAACCCTTCACCAATAGCTCCATCGGCGCGGCGATCGCGACCCGCGCGATCATGGCGGACTTGCGCGCGGGCGGCGATCAGATTGGCGGGCCACCCCCGTTCGGCAAGGCCGACCGATCGCGCTTCCTCTCCGCGCTGGACGAGGCGCTGGTGCGCCTCAAGCGAGTCCGATAATGGCGGATTGGGACGCGATCATCCTGGGCGCGGGCGCGGCGGGGATGATGTGCGCGGCGACAGCGGGCCAGCGGGGCAAGCGCGTGCTGCTGGTCGATCATGCCGATCAAGTGGGCAAGAAAATCCTCATTTCCGGCGGTGGCCGCTGTAATTTCACCAACATCCACACCGCCGCCGATCGCTATCTGTCCGCCAACCCCCATTTCGCCAAATCGGCGCTGGGGCGGTATAGCGCGCAGGATTTCATCGCCCTCGTCGACCGCTATAGCATCGCCTGGCATGAAAAGACGCTGGGGCAATTATTCTGCGACGGCTCGGCCAAGCAGATCGTCGCGATGCTGGAAGAGGAATGCGCTATCGGCGGCGTGACCATGGCGCTGGCGCAGCCCGTGAGCGACGTCACCCATGGCGACGGCTTCTATCGGGTCAAGCTGGGCGCAGTCGAACATCGCGCGCCCGCCTTGGTGCTGGCGACCGGCGGGCCATCCATCCCCAAAATGGGCGCGACCGGCTTTGCCTATGATGTCGCGCGACAGTTCGGCCTCGCCATCATCCAGCCGCGCCCCGCGCTCGTCCCCTTCACGCTGGGCGAAGAAGACGCGCTGTTCCAGGCATTGTCGGGCGTGTCCGCTCCGGTTGAGGTACGCTGGAACAAGACCCGCTTTCGCGAAGCGGCGCTCTTCACCCATCGCGGATTGTCAGGCCCTGCCATGCTACAGATCAGCAGCTATTGGCAGCACCGCACCCCGATCCAGGTCGATTTCCTGCCAGACATCGATGCCGACTGGCTCATCCAAACGAAACGGGACCGCCCCCGCGCTTCCTTACGCAAGGTGGTCGCGCAGGCGCTGACCGAGAGGCTCGCCGACGCGCTGCTTGAGCGGGTCGGACTTGAGGGCGAAATGGGCAACCTCTCCGACAAGGCGCTGCGCCAGCTTGGTGCCCGCCTCCACGATTGGCCCTTCGCCCCGACCGGAACAGAGGGCTATGCCAAGGCCGAAGTCACCGTCGGCGGCATCGCCACCGCTGGCCTGTCGTCGCGCACGATGGAGGCCAGCAAGATGCCCGGCCTCTATGCCATCGGCGAAGCGGTGGACGTCACCGGCTGGCTCGGCGGCTATAATTTCCAATGGGCCTGGGCCAGCGGCTGGGCGGCGGGTCAGTCAGTCTGACCGCCGCCACTGCCGCCCTCACTCCACCTTCGCGAATATCGCCATGATCGCCTCCAGCGCCGCCGGGCTTTCGATGGTCGCGGGCATGGCGATCCGCTCCCCCGCCGCGACCTGACGCAGTGCCGCGCGCAATATCTTGCCCGACCGCGTCTTGGGCAGGGCACCGACGACATGCACATCCTTCAGAGCCGCCACCGGCCCCAGTTCGTCGCGCACCGCCTTGATGATCTCGGCCCCCAGCGCCGACGCGTCCCACTCGCCTGTCCGCGCGACGACGAAGGCCATCGGCACCATGCCTTTCAACGCATCGTCCACGCCGATCACCGCGCATTCGGACACCAGCGGATGACAGGCGACGATCTGCTCCATCTGCCCGGTGGACAGGCGGTGGCCCGCGACATTGATGATGTCGTCGGTGCGCCCCATGATGTTGACGAAGCCGTCGGCATCGACATGGCCCGCATCGCCCGTCTCATAATGGCCGGGGAAACCGGCAAAGGCCTTGGCAAAACCCGCTTCATTGTTCCACAGCCCGGCATAGCAGCCCGGCGGCAGCGGCAGCGTCATCACCACATTGCCCGTTTCGCCGGGCGCAACGTCCACGCCGCCATCGTCCACCACGCGAAAGCCATAGCCTGGCACCGGGAAGCCCGCGCTCCCCGCCTTGCGCCGCGTATCGCCCAGGCCAAAGCAGGTCGCGAGCGCAGGCCAGCCCAGTTCCGTCTGCCACCAATGGTCTATCACCGGCAGGTTGAGCTGCGCTTCGGCCCAATGGATCGTGTCCGGGTCCGCCCGCTCGCCCGCCAGGAACAGCGCACGCAAATTGCCCGTGCCGATCTGGCGGATATAGTCGCCCTCCGGGTCTTCCTTGCGCACCGCGCGGATTGCGGTGGGCGCGGTGAAGAAGATGCGGACATCGTTGCGGACAATGGTCCGCCAGAAAGTGCCTGCGTCCGGCGTGCCCACTGGCTTGCCTTCGAACAACAATGTCGTCGCGCCTGCCAGCAACGGCCCATAGGCGATATAGCTATGCCCCACGACCCAGCCGACATCGGACGCCGCCCAGAACACCTCGCCCGGACGAATGCCATAGATATGCGCCATGCTCCAGGCGATCGCCACCGCATGACCGCCATTCTGCCGCACCACCCCCTTGGGCGTGCCGGTCGTGCCCGAAGTATAGAGAATATAGAGCGGATGGGTCGCTTCTACTGCCAAGCACTCGACCGGCTGCGCCTGTGCCAGCGTATCGGCCCAGTCGAGGTCGCGCCCCTCCTGCATCGGCGCGATCGCCTGGGGCCGTTGCAACAGGATGACGCGCTCGATCCGGTGGGTCGCCATTTGCAGCGCCTTGTCCACCAGGGGCTTGTACGGGATGACCTTGCTGCCTTCGATCCCGCAGGATGCCGTCATCAGCAAAGCGGGCGTCGCATCGTCGATCCGCTTGGCGAGTTCGGGCGCGGCGAACCCGCCGAACACCACCGAATGGATCGCGCCGATCCGCGCGCAGGCCAGCATCGCGATCACCGCCTGGGGCACCATCGGCATATAGAGGATGACCCGGTCGCCCTTGCCGACACCCTGGGCCGCGATCATCCCTGCCGTGCGCGCCACCTCGTCCTGCAACTGGGCGAAGCTGAAGGTCAGGCGCGTGTCGGTCACGGGGCTTTCGTAGATCAGCGCCAGATCGTCGCCGCGCCCCGCCGCGACGTGGCGGTCGACGGCATTATGGCATGTGTTCATCAGGCCGCCCGCAAACCAGCCTTCGCCCTCGGTCCAGGCGCGCACAGGCGGCACTTGCCACTCGATCGCCTGCGCCGCGTCCAGCCAATAGCGTTCGCGATCGTTCTGACTGCGCATCTGTGCGTCCAGATAGGCCTGGGCCATGATTTTCTCTCCCATGTTGGAAATAATCCTGCCGCAAATCTGTAGGAAAGGCCATTCGACGTTAGTCGGGCGCGGCCTGGGCGACATAAAATAAGGGCGGCCTCCTATTGGTGGCCGCCCCTGATTCCATTATACGGGTCGCTGTACTAGTCGTCGATATTGCGCTTGAACGTCTCCGGCAGGAACAGCAGGCCGATGACCACGGTGGCGGCTGCAACGACCACCGGATACCATAGGCCGTAATAGATGTTCCCGGTCGCCGCGACCATCGCGAAGGCCGTCGTTGGCAGGAAGCCGCCGAACCAGCCATTGCCGATATGATAGGGCAGCGACATCGACGTGTAGCGGATGCGGCTGGGGAAGAGTTCCACCAGCATCGCGGCGATCGGCCCGTAGACCATCGTCACCAGCATCGCGAGCGCCCACAGGATCGCCACGACCGCGACCTTGTTGATCTTCGCGGTGTC
Organism: Sphingobium sp. KKT206; assembly: GCF_055640555.1. Lineage (NCBI taxonomy): Bacteria > Pseudomonadati > Pseudomonadota > Alphaproteobacteria > Sphingomonadales > Sphingobiaceae > Sphingobium > Sphingobium sp. KKT206. Next base: position 1,494,731 of record NZ_CM145764.1, on the reverse strand, counting down.
CGCCTTGGCCGGATAGCCCGCATCGACCAGCCCTGCCTGCAACTGCGCCTGATAGGCCGCGATCGCCGCTTTCTTGTCCGGTCCCGCCAACGTGGCGGCATCGGGCGCGGTCAGGCTGACGCTGCCGATCCTGACCACCGCAGGCGTGCCTGCAGCGGCTTCGACATTGTCATAGCTGACCCCGGTCTTGGCCATATAGGTCTTGGCGACGTCGCAGCTCGACGTGTCGAACTTGTTCTTGCCGACCGGATCGAACTGGAACGAACATTCGGGCTTATAGGCGACGATCGTCACCGGAGCCGACGCCTGCGCCGCCGCCAGCGCGGGGTTAGCCGCATTGGTCAACGCCCCGAACAGCGGGAAGTAGGTCATCGCCGCAAGCGCACAACCGCCAAGAATGATCGGCTTGCGGCCGATCTTGTCGGACAGCCAGCCGAAGAAGACGAAGAAGGGGGTAGCCAGTGCGAGCGCGATGGCGATCAGGATATTGGCCGTCGCGCCATCCACCCGCAGCGTCTTTTCCAGGAAGAACAGCGCATAGAATTGCCCGGCATACCAGACCACTGCCTGACCCATGACCGCACCCAACAGCGCGATGATGACCCAGCGCAGATTGCCCCATTTGCCGAACGCTTCGGTCAGCGGAGCCTTCGACGTGGTGCCTTCGTCCTTCATCTTCTGGAAGACGGGGCTTTCGTTGAGCTGCAGGCGGATCCACATCGACACGCCGAGCAGGAAGATCGAGATCAGGAAGGGCAGGCGCCAGCCCCAGGCGGCAAAGGCTTCCTCGCCCAGCGCGAAGCGGAAACCGATGACCACCAGCAGCGCCGCAAAAAGCCCGAAGGTCGCCGTGGTTTGGATCCAGCTGGTATAGAGGCCGCGTTTCCCCTCCGGCGCATGTTCGGCGACATAGGTTGCCGCCCCGCCATATTCGCCACCCAGCGCCAGGCCTTGGGCCAGACGCAGGACCAGCAGGATGACCGGCGCTGCCACGCCGATGCTGGCATAGTTGGGCAGGATGCCGACCGCGAAGGTCGACAGGCCCATGATGCCCATGGTGACCAGAAACGTATTCTTGCGCCCGACCATGTCGCCGATCCGCCCGAACACGATCGCGCCGAACGGCCGCACCGCAAAACCGGCGGCAAAGGCGGCGAGGGCAAAGATGAACCCCGTCGTCTCATTCACGCCGGAGAAGAATTGCGCCGAAATATAGGTCGCCAGCAGGCCGTATAGATAGAAGTCATACCATTCGAACACTGTGCCCAGCGATGACGCGGCGATGACGAGCTTCTCATTCTGCCCCGTCACGCTGCGCTTTGGCTGGCCGTCGTCATATGTTGTCGCCATCTGCCCTCTCCCTTAAAAAGTATATTTCGCGGCCATCTCGACACGGTCCATCTGACCCTTCAGGCCACTGACGACTTCCCGCTGAGCATGACGATATTCGATCCCGAAATCCAGATTCTTGACCGGCGACCAGAACAGGTTGCCGGCCAGGCTATAGGCCGCCTTGTTGGCCAGATCCGGCAGCAGGATGCCGCCGGGATAGTCGGCATGTTGATAGCCGACCATGAAGGTCGAGCGGATCGTCGGGGTCCAGCCGAGCTTGAGCGCCGCAAAGCCAGCGACATTGTCGACCACATGCAACTGGTTGCCGATCGCGCTGTCATAGATAGCGTCGGGCGCGTAGCCCACGGTGAAGTAGCGGCCCATGCCATGGCCATAGGTGGCCAGAAAGCGCAGGTCGTGGCGCCCTTCCGGCCCGAACGGAATCTTGCCGCCGGTCGTGATGCCCCAGCCCATCGCCGTATCGCCGACGCCATTGTTGCGCACCGACAATTGCCGCACCAGCCCGGCCACGTGCAGTTCGCCGATCGCGCCCTTATAAGCGAGCTTGGCGACGAGATCGGGGATGCGATCCTGGTCATTGTCCACCAGGGCAGGGGCGGTCGTCGTCTCCGTCTCGGTCTGCGGATTTTCCGCCGCCAGATAGAGGTCAAGCCCACCGCCCAGCGGCTGCTTATACTGGACCATCATCTGCCGAACGAAGATCGCGCCGTCCATCGGCCCCACGAAATCCGTGGTTTCGGGCAGATGGCCGGGATTTTGGAAGGTCGTCCATTCCTGCCCAATCAACCAGTTGCCATAGCTGATGAAGCCGCGGCGAAAGGTCGGCGTATAGGGGTTGGTCGCCCGCTGCGCGCCCAGCGGCGCGGCCGCCAGTGCGAAGTCGAACTCGACCACGCTCTTGATCTCCTTGCCACCCAGCGGCGTGGAGGTGCTGAACGACAGCCGCGTCTGGCGCGCATGGCCGATGATGTCGCGGCTGCTTTGGCCGCCCACCGGAATCTGCTGCGGCAGGTAGAATTCCTTGCCCAGCGATCCGCCCGGCACCGCGCCATCGTCATAGCGCGTCGCGCTGCCCACGACCTTCACGAAGCCGCCCAGCTTGAAGGTGGTGGCCCCGACCTTGAAGCCGTCCGACGCTGGCTTGGCTTCCAGTGCCGCGACGCGGCTGTCGGCCTTCTGCGCGATCTGCGTCGATGTCTGTTGCTCGGATCGCGCCTGCGTCAATTCGCTGCGCAGCGCCGATACCGCAGCTTCCAGCTGGTTGAGCCGCGCTTCCAGCTCCGCCTCGCGCGCCGTCTGCGCCATGGCACCAGGGGCGTTGACGATAGCCACCGCCATCGCGCCCATCGCAATCCCGCGCCTTAGATTTATGAATGCTCTATTCGTCATCATTCATCCTCTCCCCGCCGGTCGCCCCTTTCTGCGAAGGGGTGTGGCGATCCGGCCATGCTTGCATCATGCGGGTCGGGGCAGGGGAAGGATAAGGCGGACCATGGTCGCAAGTCCCTCCAACTTTGGTCGAGGATGGCGGGCGGGCCTGGCTTCGTTACGCTAGTGCGAAAGAGTTTGGAGAGGCCAAAACCATGAGCGAATCCCTCTATCCCGTTCCCGCGTCCCTCGCCGCCGATGCGCGGGTCACTGCCGCGGACGCCGCCCGGATGCATGCGCAGGCGCTGGCCGATCCCGACGCCTTCTGGCGCGATCAGGCGCAGCGCCTTGACTGGATCACCCCCTTCACCGAGGTCGATGAAAGCAGCTTCAATGAGGCTGATTTCGGCATAAGCTGGTTCGCCGACGGTCAACTCAACGTCTCGGCCAACTGCATCGACCGGCATCTGGCCGAACGGGGCGACCAGCCCGCGATCATCTGGGAAGGCGATAATCCGGGCGAAAGCCGGGTCATCACCTATGCACAACTCCACGAGGAAGTCTGCCGCTTCGCCAATGTGTTAAAAGAACAGGGGGTCCGCCGCGGCGACCGGGTGACGCTCTATCTGCCGATGATCCCCGAAGCCGCCTTCGCCATGCTGGCCTGCACCCGCATCGGCGCGGTCCATTCGATCGTCTTCGGCGGCTTCTCGCCCGACAGCCTCGCCAGCCGCATCCGCGACTGCGACTCCCGCCTGGTCATCACCGCCGACGAAGGGCTGCGCGGCGGCAAGGCCGTGCCCTTGAAGGCCAATGTCGATGCGGCGCTTGCCCATTGTACCTCGGTCGAAACCGTCCTCGTCGTCCAGCGCACCGGCGCGGACGTGCCGATGGTGGAGGGTCGTGACCTCTTCTACGGTCCCGCCCGCGATGCCGCTGCGCCGGATTGCCCGGCCGAAGCGATGGGCGCAGAAGACCCGCTGTTCATCCTCTACACCTCCGGTTCGACCGGCACGCCCAAGGGCGTCCTCCACAGCACGGGCGGCTACCTCCTCTGGGCGGCGATGACCCATGCGCAGGTGTTCGATTACCGCCCCGGCGAAGTCTATTGGTGTACCGCCGACATCGGTTGGGTCACTGGCCACAGCTATGTCGTCTATGGCCCGCTCGCCAACGGCGCGACCACGCTGATGTTCGAAGGCGTGCCCAACTATCCCGACCATAGCCGCTTCTGGCAGGTCTGCGACAAATGGAACGTCGCGATCTTCTACACCGCCCCCACGGCGCTGCGCGCCTTGATGCGCGAGGGCGACGCCTTCGTGCAGGCGACCAGCCGCGCCTCGCTGCGCATCCTGGGCAGCGTGGGCGAACCGATCAACCCGGAAGCCTGGCAATGGTATCACCGCGTCGTCGGCGAAGGCCGCTGCCCGATCGTCGATACATGGTGGCAGACCGAGACAGGCGGCATCCTCATCGCCCCGCTACCCGGCGCGACCGACTTGAAGCCGGGCTCGGCGACCAAACCGCTATTCGGCGTCCACCCCCTGCTGGTCGATGCCGATGGCAAGGAACTGGACGGCGCGACCGAGGGCAACCTCTGCATCGCCAAAAGCTGGCCCGGCCAGATGCGCACCGTCTATGGCGATCATGAGCGCTTCTTCCAGACCTATTTCACCACCTATCCTGGCCGGTACTTCACCGGCGACGGCGCCCGTCGCGATGCCGATGGCTATTATTGGATCACCGGCCGGGTCGATGACGTCATCAATGTATCCGGCCACCGCATGGGCACCGCCGAAGTCGAAAGCGCTTTGGTCGCTCATGCCAAGGTCGCCGAAGCAGCGGTCGTGGGCATGCCGCACCCGATCAAGGGGCAGGGCATCTACGCCTATGTGACGCTCAACGCGCATGAGGAACCATCCGAAGAGTTGCGCAAGCAACTCGTCGCCTGGGTCCGTACCGAAATCGGCCCGATCGCCACGCCCGACATCATCCAGTTCGCCCCCGGCCTGCCCAAGACCCGATCGGGCAAGATCATGCGCCGCATCCTGCGCAAGATCGCTGAGGGCGAAACCGATGCGTTGGGCGACATTTCGACGCTCGCCGACCCGTCGGTGGTCGAAGCGCTGATCGCCGACAGCCAGATGGCAGCGGCCTGAGCCGCTTGCCCGGCTAGGGGACAACCCCTATTTGCATCGCTGCCCAATGCAGGGCAGGATGGCGGCGGAGAGGGAAGGATAAGCCAACGGCAATAGGCACCATCTTGGTGGCGGACGATCATCCGCTCTTCCGTCAGGCTTTGGTCATGGCGGCCTCCAACGTCGCGCCCGATGCGCGGATCGTGGAGGCGGCGACGCTGGACCGCGCCGTGGAAACCGCCACAGCCGCCAGCGACTTGCTCCTCATCCTTCTCGACCTCAAAATGCCAGGGTCGGCGGGCTTTTCGGGCGTGGCCCTGCTCCACGCCGAACGTCCCTCGGTCCCCATCCTCGTCATTTCCAGCGCCGATGCACAGATCGCCGCCGCCGAAGCGCGCCGCTATGGCGCGGTCGGCTTCATCGGCAAGGATCAGGATCTGAGCGTCATCGAAGACGCCATCGCCGCCGCTCTGGCGGGTGAAACCCCCGCCGTCGCGCCCCTGATGCCCGATGAAGTGGACGAGATGGCCGGCAAGGTCGCCTCGCTGACGCCGACCCAATTGCGCGTCCTGCTCGGTGTGCTGGACGGCCAACTCAACAAGCAGATCGCCTGGGAACTGGGCGTCGCCGAATCCACTATCAAGTCGCATATGACCACGGTTCTCGCCAAACTCGGCGTCCAGAACCGCACCCAGGCCGCGCTCGCCGCCCGCGCGCTGGGGTTAGGAAACCGCTGACCCGCCAGCGCCGCGCCGCGCCACCTCTGCAATCCACTGTTCCAGCACCGCCGCCGCCAAAGGCTTGGCGAGCAACGGAATATCCCGCTCGGCGAGGCGCGCCAGCATCGCCTCACTACGCTCGGCCGTGACCAGCGCCGCCGCCAGCCCCGGCGACCGATCGCGCAGCGCGTCAATCAGGTCGATGCCGTCGCGAGCCGTGCCCAGGGCAAAATCCACCAAAGCGCCATCAAATGGCCCGCTGGCCCCCAACGCCTCGCTTTCCGTCGCCGCCACCACGCATCCATGCCCCATGCTTTCCAAAGCCGCCTGCATCGCCGCGCGATTGGCGGAGTCATCGTCCACGACCAGCAGGCGCAGGCCAGTCGTCGGCGCAAGGACTGTCGCCGCCATGGGTGCCACCACCACCGGCGACGCTTCCGCCAGCGGCAGGCTGATTGCGAAGCAACTTCCCTTGCCGGGCCAGGACCGCACCGCCACCGTCCCGCCGATCAAAGCGGCCGATCGCTCCACGATCGCCAGCCCCAGCCCGATGCCGCTCTCGCTCCCCTGACCCAGCCGCTCGAACTCGCGGAAGATCAGCGCCAGCTTGTCGGGCGCAATGCCGATCCCGCTATCCCATATCTCGATGCGCACCGCCGCACCGCGCCGTCGCACCGCGACGAGGATTCGGCCCTGGTCGGTATAGCGGATAGCGTTGGACAGGAAATTCTGGACGATCGACCGCAACAGGCTGCGGTCCGTTTCGACCCAGCCATCCCCCGGACCAACCCGCAGCACCAGGCCCTTTTCCGCCGCCAAGGGCTGAAAACTCTCGGCCAGATCGACCAGCATCGGCCGCACGGCAAAGCGGGTCGGTTGCGGCTTCACCCCGCCCGCGTCCAATTTGGATATATCGAGCAAGGCGCGTAACAGGTCGGTCGCGCCCTCGATCGATCGATCGAGCCGCGACAGCATCGCGCGCTCCGGTTCCCCCAGCCGCCGCCGCAAGGCCGATGAAAACAGCATCGCGGCATGCAGCGGTTGCAGCAGGTCATGGCTTGCCGCCGCGAGGAAGCGGGTCTTGTCCGCCATCGCCGCCGCCAGCTTCACATTGACCTCGCTCAGTTCCGCCGTCCGCGCCGCCACCGCTTGTTCCAGGTCGCGCCGCGCCGTCTCGGTCGCTGCCCGCGCCTGCGCTTCGACCGTGATGTCGGTAAAGGACATGACATAGCCGCCATCGGGCATCGGCCCGCCCACGGTCTTGATCCAGCGGCCATCGGCGCGGTGCCGTTCGAACGCATGCTGGCGACGGCTGCGCATATGCGCCAGCCGCCGGGCGACATGATCCTCCACTTCGCCGGGACCGCAATCGCCGCGCTCGGCGTTGAAGCGAATGAGGTCGGCGACCGGCACGCCGCCCCGGATCAAGCCGGATGGATAGTCGAACAGGTCGAGATAGCGGCTGTTCCACGCCACCAGCCGCAGGTCGCGATCGACCACGCTGACGCCCACGTCGATATTTTCCAGCGTCGCCGCCAGCAGACCTTGCGAGAAATGCAGCGATTGCCCGGATGCATCAAGCACCTGGGCGATCTGGGCAAAGCCCATGCCCTGGCCGGAAATGGCTGACGCCATGATGGCCCGCGCCGACGATGCCCCAACCACACTGCTTATCAGCCGCTCGGCCGCGCGCGCGCTGGCCCGGTCGATCGGCGCGTCACTGTCTTCGGTCGCGCCGAACGCCTCGATCATCGCCTCCGCTCCGACGAAGCGGGTGACGAGATCACCCAGCGCCGCCATCGTCGTGACCGGCGCGATGCCGCGTTGCCGGACCAACCGTACCGTACCGACGCTCCGCGCCGACACCAGCAGGAAGGCCAGCAAATTGCCGCCCAGGCTGATGAGCGTGCCCGCCGTCACCGCGCTGATGCCGCGCCAGGCAGGCGGAGTGATCGTCTCGCTGCCGATCGCGGGCAGGAACAGGATGACGAACCACAGCGCAAAGCCGGTCAGCAGCCCCGCCTTGCCCGCCAGCGGATCATTATGCGGCCGATAGACGGCGCAGATCAGCGCGGGCGCACATTGGGCGATCGCGACGAAGGCGACCAGGCCGACCGAGGCCAATTGCGTGGTGGACGGCAGCGCCAGCGCATAGAGCACCGCCGCGCCGATCAACGCGATGATCGCGCCGCGCCGTATCCACAACAACCGCTCGCCCAAATGGGAATCTTCGGTCGATCGCCGCAGCAGCACGGGCGCGAACAGATCGTTCGAGATCATGCTCGAAATTGCCACAATCTCGGTAACGACCATCGCCAGCGCTGCTGACACGCCACCCAGAAAGACGAGCAAGGCCAGGCCGCGATAACCGAAATCCTGCGGCAGGCTCAGCACGAACAGGTCAGGCGTCGCCCCTTGGCCAAGCAGCGCTACGCCCGCCGCGGCAATCGGCAGGACCGCCAGCACCGTCACCAGCAGATAGGCGACGAAGCCCCACCGCGCCGTTAATATATCGTCGGGCGTGCGCGACTCCGTGACGCTGATGAAGAAATGCCGCGGCAGGCAGATGATCGTTAGCACCGACAACAAGGTGGTCACGGCGAAGTTCACGTCTAGCCGGGCGGGCGCAAATCCGCTGCGGAAGGTCGCCATGCCATCGGCGATCCGATCGACAGGGGCGGTCCACAGCAGCCAGACCGCCAGCCCCGCAACCAACAGCAACGCCACCAGCTTGAACAGCGATTCGAACGCGACGGCGAACAATATCGCCTCATTCTGCCCCGCCACCTGATAGCGCCGGGCACCAAAGGCGATGGCGAACAGCGCCAGGGCCGCCGCCGCCACGGCCAGCGGCGCGGTCGGCTGCGTAATGCCGGAAACCAGCGCGAAACTCAGCGACACCGACCGCAATTGCAGCGCGATATAGGGAATGGTGCCGAACAGCAGGATCAGCGTCACCAGCGCCGCCACCGTGCGGCTCTTGCCAAAGCGCGATCCGATGAAGTCGGAAATGGACGTAGCGCCATCCTCCTGCACCTCGGCGTTCAGTCGGCGCAGGAACGGCCCGCCCGCGATCATCAGCAGGATCGGCCCCAGATAGATGGGCAGATAGCTCCAGCCCCCGGTCGCCGCCGTCCCGACCGCGCCAAAATAGGTCCAACTGGTGCAATAGACCCCCAGCGCCAGCGTATAGGCATGGATGCGCCAGCGCGATTGGCGCAGCCGATGGCGATGGACATGCGCGAACGCCGTCCCCCCGAACAGCAGGGCGACATAGGCGAGGGCAATGAGCAACTGGGCAGATATGGCGATGCTCCCCGGTCCACGACAATCAGGGCACCGGCATAGGCGTCTGCGCGCAAACGCGCCAGTTGGCTGCGATCTTGCGGTTAACGAAAAAATAAAGGGAAACTGCGAAGAGGGGGCAGGAACCGGAGACCGGCCATTTGCGCGCTTTGAGGACATTGCTGGAAAAGCGCAGGGCGCTCTCGTCGGAACAGGATGCCGATGTGCGGCGGAGCCTGGTCGAAACGCTCTATGCGTCGCCCGCATCGCTGACCATCGGCGCGGCGACCGGCACGGCCGTCGGCCTCGTCATCAGCAGCATATCGGATGGCTTGGCCATCCATGCCGTCGTCGCCACCCTATGCATCGTCGCGGCGCTGCGTGTTTTTTCCGCCATCTTCTTTCATAGCCAGTTGGTGCGCGGCACCGCCGTCGCATCGCGCAACTGGGAACTCGCCTATGAATTGGGCGCCTGGGCCTATTCCGGGCTGCTTGGCCTCATGGGATTCGTCACCTTGATCGGATCGGCCAATCCGATCACCCATATGCTAAGCGTGTCGATGGCGACCGGCTATGCCGGCGGCATTTCGGGTCGCAACGCCGGGCGGGTGCAGATCGCCATCGGTCAGGTCTGCCTCGCATTGCTGCCAACCGCGCTCGGCCTATGGCTGGAGGGATCGACCGGCTACCGCGTTCTGTCCATCGCGATGGTCGCGATGATATTGGGCCTCGCCGAAATCAGTTCGACCACGCACCGAATCGTCGTCCAGGCGCTGATCGGCAAGCGCGACAAGTCGCTACTGGCCGAGAAATTCGAGCGGCTCGCACGCTACGACAATCTGACTGGCCTCGAAAACCGCATGGCGATGCAGATGCGCCTGCGCGAAATCTTCGAAACCACAGAAAAGCACGCCGATGCCGTCGCCATCCTGTGGATGGATGTCGACCGGTTCAAGGAGATCAACGATTCGCTCGGCCATATGGTCGGCGACCGGCTGCTGCGCGCCGTGGCGGAACGTTTGGCCGACGTGGTGCAGGGGCGGGGGCGGATCGCCCGTTTCGGCGGCGACGAATTCGTCATCATCTGTCCCGATACCGATCGCGTCACCGCAGCGGCGATCGCGCAGGAAATCATCGCCTATTTTGCCCATGGCTTCGATCTGTCCGACCATCATCTCCAGGTCACGGCTTCGATCGGCTATGCCGTCGCGCCACAGGATGGCCGCGACATGGACGAACTGATGCAACATGCCGACCTCGCGCTCTACGAAGCCAAAGGAGCGGGGCGCAACCGGGCATCCAGCTTCAACTGGTCGCTCAAGGAGCGGTTCAACCGCATCCACGAGATCGAGACCGGCCTGCGCCGCGCGCTGGATGGCGACGAACTGAAACTGATGTTCCAGCCGATCGTGGCGCTGGATGGCGGCGATATCGACGCTTGCGAAGCGCTGATCCGCTGGAACCATCCCGTGCTGGGGGCCATCCCCCCGTCCGAATTCATCCCGATCGCCGAAAGCATGGGCCTGATCGAAGCCTTGACCGGCTGGGTGCTGCGTCAGGCCTGCATCGCCGCGGCGGCCTGGCCCGGCGACGTGCGCGTGGCCATCAACATCTCGCCGGCCTCGCTCAAATCGCACGACTTGCCCGGCAATGTCATCGCCGCGCTGCTGGAAACCGGCTTGCCCGCCCGTCGGCTCGAACTGGAAGTCACCGAATCCATCTTCCTCGATGATAGCGGCCAGACCAGCACGATCCTGCGCGAATTGCAGCGGATCGGCCTGCGCCTGGCGCTTGATGATTTCGGCACCGGCTATTCCTCGCTCTCTTATCTGCGCTCCTACCGGTTCGACACGCTCAAGATCGACCAGAGCTTCATGGCGGGGACCAGTGCCAACGCCGAAGATCGCGCGATCGTCCGCGCGATCGGCAATCTCGCGCGCGACCTGTCGATGGACACGGTCGCCGAAGGGATCGAGACGCAGGACCAACTCGCCCACGCGCGCGAGGCTGGCTTCACCAATGTTCAGGGCTATTTGTTCAGCCGTCCGGTCACCCATGAACGGATCATCGAACTGATCGAGGCGGGGCCGCTCCATGGCGAGGAACGACCCGACCCGGCCATCCGCCGTCGCCGCCTCGCCTGAACCGCCGTCGCTCAGCGCAGGCGGGTCTGTGCCGCCGCCAATCGCCGCATCATCCGCAGGTCACGGTCCGACAGGGCCAGCGCCGTATCGGTCCAGGTCGTCACGATATCGGTCAGTTCGTCCAGCGTCATCGGATTGACCCGCCGCCCGGCGCGGTTGATGCCGACATAACCGGCATGATGCGCCCGGTGATCCTTGATCCAGGCGACGGTCGCAGCTTCGCCTTCGCCTTCTTCGACGACCTGGGTCACGATGCCCATGTCGAACATTTCCTCGGCGCTATAGACGCGCCCATCGGTAATCATCTGGCGCGCCAGCACCGGGCCGACCCGGCGCGACAGGATGGAATAGGCGCCCATGCCGGGGAACAGGCCGAACAACACTTCGGGCAGGCCAAAGCGGGCCTGCCGCTCGGCGATGATGACGTCGAAGCACATCAGCGCTTCGAGGCCACCGCCCAGCGCATCCCCCTGCGCCAGCCCGATGTTAATGATGTTCATGTCGTTGCAGTGCCAGATGCGATCGACGATCTCACAACAGGCGATGCCATAGCGCAGCAGCGTGTCGCGGTCGCGGCGCTGGATGCATTCGGCGAACATCTCCAGATCGCCGCCCAGATTGAACACACCGGGAAAGCGCGACCCCAACACCATGAATTTCAGCATCCCGCCCTTGTCTTCGAACAGGCGGCGGCTCTCGCGTTGCCAGGACATCGTATCGCGAATCAGGGACAGGTTGGAATTGGGCCGTTCGAGCGGTGTCATGAACGCCCACAAAGTCCCCAGTTCCGCGTCCCACCGCACGTCGATCTGCCCCAGGTCGAACAGGGTGGAGCGCGCAATATCCTCCACAAGCGCCCGTTCCGCAGCGTCTTCGGTAACCATATTCCTCTCGGCGGCCATCGGTTTCGCCCCTGTTTCGCTCGCGGAATTAAATTGTCCTGAATCAATCATGTGCGCCCCCGATTTTTCGTTGGGTCTCAACAAAACAGGCCGGTGAGCCGGATGCAATCGGCGGGACGTCCGACCGAGCCTGTTAACCATCTTTATACGCAACTGTTGCACCCCGGTCGCCCAAAAATAAGGCTATGCACGCGGATAGTTGCGATATTGCAACAAAGTGCCCTGTCGGACGATCGTAAAGATGGGTCACAAGCATCTTGTTAATCTTTGCCGATTATCTCGGCTGTCATGTGTCGAGAGCGATCCGATCCCCAAATGGCCACCCTGGCTTTGCACGACCACACTGGCGCGCATTGGCCCTTGCGCCTTTCGACCGACTGCCTGCGCTTCATCGGTCCCTATCGCCGGGTCGAAGGCTTCAATATCGACGCCCTGGCGCTGTTCGACGGCGTCCGCAAGGCGGGTTGAACGCCTGCACGTTCGCTCCTAGAGCGCGCAGATGACCCAGCCCCGCTTTTCCTTTTCCATCGCCGCCACCGACGGCAAGGCCCGTACCGGCGCAATCAGTATGCGCCGGGGCGAGATCCGCACGCCCGCCTTCATGCCGGTCGGCACCGCCGCCACGGTGAAGGCGATGCGCCCGGCCGAAGTGCGCGCTGCGGGTGCCGACATCATCCTGGGCAATACCTATCACCTGATGCTGCGCCCCGGTGCCGAACGCATGGCGCGGCTTGGCGGGCTGCATGGGTTCATGGGCTGGGACCGGCCGATCCTGACCGATAGCGGCGGCTATCAGGTGATGAGCCTGTCGGCGCTGACCAAGATGAGCGAGCAGGGCGTCGCTTTCTCCAGCCATATCGACGGGTCCAAGCATATGCTGACGCCGGAGCGATCGATGGAGATCCAGCGCCTGCTCGACAGCGATATCGTCATGGCCTTTGACGAATGTACCAAAAATGGTTGCACCCATGAGGAGGCGACCAAGTCCATGGAGCGCTCGATGCGCTGGGCCAAACGCTCGCGCGACGGTTTCGACGCAGGTGGCGACCATGCCGACCGCGCGGCGCTGTTCGGCATTCAGCAGGGATCGCTCGACGAAGGGCTGCGGCGGGAGTCGGCGCAGCAGCTGATCGACATCGGCTTCGATGGCTATGCCGTGGGGGGGCTTGCCGTGGGGGAGGGGCAGCAGGCGATGTTCGCCACGCTCGACTTCGCACCCGACATGCTGCCCGCCGACAAGCCCCGATACCTGATGGGCGTGGGCAAGCCCGACGATATTGTCGGCGCGGTGGAGCGCGGCATCGACATGTTCGATTGCGTGCTACCGACCCGGTCTGGCCGCAATGGCCAGGCCTTCACCTGGGCGGGACCGCTCAACATCCGCAATGCCCGTTTTGCCGAAGATCAGGGGCCGCTCGATCCGCGCTGCGCCTGCCCCGTCTGCACCACTTGGAGCCGCGCCTATCTCCATCATCTCGTCAAGGCGGGCGAAATGCTGGGCGCGATGCTGATGACCCAGCATAACATCCATTTCTATCAGGCGTTGATGCAGGGGATGCGCGATGCGATCGCGGCCGGGCAGTTTACGGCCTTCACCGCCGCCTTCCGCCGCGACTATCAGCGGGTGACTTCTAAGGAATGATCGTGATCGCGATGGCGTAGCTACCCGCCTCGCCATCATGGTCCAGCGCCGCACGCAACTGGCGCGACAGGCCGGTTAGCACCCGGCCATAGCGTTCGGACAGGTGAACCGTCATGTCTTCCGACGCACGCAGGCCCGACGACACGACACTCAGCAGCGCTCGATTGGCCTGCTCCGGCAGCACATGCGCGGAAATCCGCATCGTCCCCTGCGGGTCAAGCATCATCGCCAGTTCGACCAGTTCCGTCAGCAGGAACGCGATCGGCACGGCGACATCCTGGCTGATATGCAGATTATCGCTGTCGATCTGAATGGCGAACCGCCGCGCCGTCGCCGGTGCCGTGCCGCGCAGGCTGGCCGACAATTCGCTGATCAGCGGACGAATGCCGACCCCGCGATTTTCCTCCAGCTCGGCAAAATGATTGCGATGCACCACCGACAGGGCATCGACCCGCCGCTGGATCGAGGCATAGGCTTCGACCGCTTCGGGTTCATGCGCCGACCGGGCGTGAAGGTTGATGAGGCTGGCGATGATCTGAAGGTTATTCTTGACCCGATGATGGACTTCGCGCGTCAGCTTGCGCTGCGTTTCCAGACCCTCGGCCATCTCGGCCTCATGGGTCGCCACATCCTCGCTGATTTCGCGGAATGTTTCGCCCAGCGCGACGATCTCCTGCGCCGGCGTCCGCATCCGCTGCAACGGCTCCAGCACTTCGCCGGGCTGATAGGCAGCCACCGCGCGCCGCAAGATGACGAGCGGCCGGATCAGCACGCGATTGACCACGAACCAGCCGATCGCCGCCGCCGCGAACCACATGACCAAGGGCAGGAACAAGGACAACATGCGGGCGATCGTCGCGGGCGGCTCCCGCACCGTCATCGTCAATTCCACGTCATAGGGGTCCAGCCGCGCCGAAAGGCTGCTTCTTTTGCCGCCCGGCGGATCCTTGCGGACATGGCTGATCGCCAGTCGGCGATCGCCCTGCCGCAACGTCAATTTGCGGTTCTGCAGCGCCGTCGCCGGATCGGCGACGCTTTCAAGATGGGTGCGCGAATAATAAATCAACGCGGTGATGCGCTTATTCGCGCTGGGCACGCGGCTGACCAGATAGGGGGCATCGGCCAGCAACTCGGTCGCGGGACCATCGAAACGCGCCGTCGGCGTCATCGACGCGGGCTCGCGTTCGCTGGAGTTGCACAGGCGACGGCCTGCGCTGTCGTAGATATAAAATTGGCCGCCCTCGGCGTCATTGGCGGCCAGAAACAGCGAAAGCCGGTTGCAGATGGCGCGGTCGGCGCTGTTGGACGCGAGACTATCGACCGTGAGCTGCAGCGCGGTGCGATCGGACTGGAGGTCGGCGGTCAGCTTGCGTGCACTCTGCGTCACCGCGATCCGAAGCAACGCTTCTTTTTCCAGATCAGCGGTGCGGATCGCTTGTAGCGAGGCGATCAGGGCGATCAGCCCCAATGGCAATAGGGCCAGCGTCAGGATGAGGAACATCTTGACGCCGGTTGACCGGAAAAGTCGAAAAATGGGTTCCGTCAGCGATCGGGCTGCCGGAGGAAGGCTGCCCCGGATCATCTGCTACTCAGTCCAGTTTGCTTAACAGGTCCAGCATCTCGGCAGGAATATCCTCATCGACGGCGCGCTGATATACATTGCGCAAGACTTGCGACACATGGCCATCATCCATAGGGGGCGCGGCTCGGCCCTTGCGAGGGGAAGCGGCTATCTTTGCGCTTTCCTTCCCATCCGCTGCAGTCGAACTATGTTCCGTGGTAGAAGAAACCAAAATCTGCCCCTCTGAAGCAATCTCTGTCACGCCAGCCAGTCCGTATTTGCGGGAATCTTGCGGCGCGTCAATTCGTCGTTCCGCATTAAAGCCACGATAATCGCACCCTTGCCGAAAAAACCATGTGACTGCGAAACAAATTCCCCCTTCGTTGGTTCCGGCCAAGCGAGCGTTTTTTTAGCGCTGCCGGTTTCGGGGGGCATCGAAGGGTGGGGGGTTGCCATATGGGCATCGACATTCCATCCTTTCGCATATCCTTCCCCGCGTCGGATACAACAGGCCCGCACATGGGCAGGGAGACGAATTGACGATGTCGCTTGGACAGCAACTACACCCCCATATTCCGTTTCTGCGTCGCTATGCGCGCGCATTGACCGGCAGCCAGACGCATGGCGACGCCTATGTTCGCGCCGCGCTCGAAGCGATCGTTGCCGCGCCGGAGGAGTTTCCGTCTGACGTCGATCCGCGTCTTGGTCTCTACCGCACCTTTCATGCCATCTGGTCGTCGTCCCATCTGGAAGACGTGCCGCTGACCGTCGATGGCGATCGGGAAGCCATTGCCCAGGCGCGCCTCGCCCGTCTGACGCCCCTGCCGCGCCAGGCGCTGCTGCTAACCGCGCTGGAAGGCTTCACCGTCGATGATGTCGCCTATCTGATCGATATGGACAGTAATGATGTCGAAGGCTTGGTCGAAGAAGCATTGAGCGAGATCGAGGCGCAGACTCGCGCCAAGGTGCTGATCATCGAAGACGAGCCGATCATCGCGATGGACATCGAAACCATCGTTCGCGATCTGGGGCATGACGTCACCGCCATCGCCGTGACCGCCGAAGACGCAGTGCGCGAAGCGCTTGCCGATCGTCCGGGGCTGGTGCTTGCTGACATTCAATTGGCCGACGACAGCAGCGGTATCGATGCGGTCAAGGACATCCTCGCCGAGTTCGCGGTGCCCGTGATCTTCATCACCGCCTTCCCCGAACGATTGCTGACGGGGGAACGGCCAGAGCCGACCTTCCTCATCACCAAGCCGTTCCAGCGCTCGACCGTGAAGGCCGCCATTTCGCAGGCGTTGTTCTTCGATCAAGCGACCGCGCCGGTCTGATCGTTACGCTTATATCCATGTCGTTTGGAACTCCCCGCCGGTCGTTGCGTTAGTCATGCGTGACGATCGGGGAGAGAATTTATGACAGACAAAGAAGAGCATATCACGACGAACGAAGCGCGGGGCGGTTCGAAGGAACATGTCGTGCGTTATGTTCTCGGCATTTCGCTGGGGCTAGTGGTCATCGGTATGCTGGTGGTGCTTTGGCTCTGACCAATGCTTCTCAGGCCTTATGGCCTTTGGCAAAATTCTGATTAGGGTATAGGCGCATTTATGGCTTTGACGACGTCGGTTCCTGCGGCGAGGGCGACAGCCAATATGGGGGTTGTTTCCATGGATGAGGACGTAGAGCCGATCGAGGAGCGCGCTGCGCTTTCGGATTCGGATTTCAAGCGTGAACTGGCCGCGGTCATCCCGCATCTCCGTGCTTTTGGCCGTTCCTTGTCGGGTAACCGTGATGTCGCGGATGATCTGGTGCAGGAAACCCTGCTCAAGGCATGGGCGGCACGCGCCCGGTTTCAGGCCGGCACGAACATGCGCGCCTGGACCTTCATCATCCTGCGCAACCATTATCTCTCGCAGATGCGCCGCTCGCGCTTTCGCGGCGAATGGGACGACCTGACGGCCGACCGCATCCTTGCGGCACCCGCCAGCCAGGACAAGCATGTCGAACTCAGCGACATGCAACGCGCCCTGCTGCAATTGCCTCAACCGCAGCGCGAAGCGCTGATCCTGGTCGGCGCAGGTGGCTTCGCTTATGAAGAAGCGGCCGAGATTTGCGGTGTCGCCGTCGGCACGATCAAGAGCCGCGTCGCTCGCGGGCGCGCTGCGCTGGAACTACTCATGGAAAGCGGCGATCTACCCTCGCGACGCAGCCAGGAAACGACCGATACCGCCGTGCTCGATGAGATCATGGAGGATGTCGATCGTCTCAGCCGGGGGCGGGGTGGTCAGTCCGTAGAGGACTGATCTGGAACGATAGCATGGTGCCACCCGTTGTCCTTGTTCCAAAGGAGATGAGTGTGCCTATCGACCCCAACCCGCCTGTAAAGCCCTTCGTGGAGGACGCGGACAAGCGTCCACGCACGGGCGGGGTCATATTCGCACTGGTGGCGATTGCCCTCATGTTGGCCATTGGTTTCTTCTACCTCACCGAACATCGCCGCAACGACAGGCGGGCCGACGCCGTCACTGGCGCGGCCCAGTCCGTCGATGACGCCGCGCGCGTGATGGAGGAGGCGGCCCGCAACGCCGCCGACCGGCTCCGCAAATAATCTGATCCATTCCCCGATATTGCGCGGGATTCAGGAAATCTTTGCCATTTTCCGGCAGGGTGCCGCCACTGTCGGATTTCCTTACAGCTGGTTGTAAGGCTTTTCCCGACCTTGTCAGTATCGCTTGTGGCGACTGGGGAAATGGGCGCGACGCATGATCAGGCTGTTCAAACATTATGTGCCGCACGCTGTGCTGCTGCTTGGGCTGTTCGATTTCGTCCTGCTGCTCTGTGCGGCGGAGGGCGGCTGGATATTGCGCGCGCGGCAAATCGGCATGGATATCGACCATGTCATGACCCGAATGGGCCCGCTGCTCAGCTTCGCCTTTGCCGTCCAGACCGCGATGATCGCCGTCGGCGTCTATGGCACCGAGGCGCTCCAATCGATCCGCTTCGCCTTTGCGCGCTTGCTGGTTGCTGTTTCGCTGGGCGTGATCTTCCTTTCCGTCCTCTATTTCCTTATGCCGGGCATGACCTTGTGGCGCTCCAATTCGCTCTACGCCATGGGCCTCGCCATGGCGCTGCTGATCGTCGTTCGCCTGCTACTCGGCTCGATGCTGGGCGGCGAAGCGTTCAAGCGGCGGCTGGTCGTGCTGGGCGCGGGCAACCGGGCCGATCGCATCCGCGAACTGGAAAAGAAACGGGGGGCGGGCTTTCTCGTCGTCGGCTATATCGCCATGAATGACGGGCCGCAGGTGGTGCAGGAAGCGATCAACCGCAGCGCTATCTTCAACATGTCCGATTTCGTCGTTCGCCTGAACGCCAGCGAAGTGGTGCTGGCGCTGGAGGAACGGCGCAACGCCATCCCCATGTCCGACCTGCTGCGCATCAAGACCACCGGCGTCCATGTCAACGATCTCTCGACCTTTCTGGAACGCGAGACCGGCAGGGTCGATCTCGATAGCGTCAACCCAAGCTGGCTGATCTTCTCCGATGGCTTCTCGGCCGGCCGCCGGCTCTCCAGCATCGCCAAGCGCCTGTTCGACATCATCGCCAGTTCGCTGCTGCTATTGCTGACCGGCCCCATCATCCTGCTCGCCGCATTGCTGGTGAAGCTCGACAGCAAGGGGCCGGCCTTTTACCGCCAGGAAAGGGTTGGTCTGTTCGGCCAGGAATTCTGGATCGTCAAACTGCGCACCATGCGCCAGGACGCGGAAGTCGCGGGCAAGGCGGTCTGGGCGGAAAAGGATGATCCGCGCATCACCCGCCTCGGCTATTGGCTGCGCAAGCTGCGCATCGACGAACTGCCCCAGACCTGGACGGTCTTGAAAGGCGAGATGAGCTTCGTTGGCCCCCGTCCCGAACGCCGCCAGTTCGTCGAGGATCTGGAACAGCATCTACGCTATTATGCCGAACGGCACATGGTAAAGCCCGGCATCACCGGCTGGGCGCAGATCAACTATCCCTATGGCGCGTCGATCGAGGATAGCCGCAATAAGCTCGAATATGATCTCTATTACGCCAAGAATTACACGCCCTTCCTCGACTTGTTGATCCTGATCCAGACGGTGCGGGTCATCCTCTGGCCCGACGGCGCGCGCTAAGGGCGGCGGGCGATGGGCCTATTGCTCCAATTTGTCGGTAACTGGGGCCATGCCCTGGCGGCGGTGCTGTTCGCAGCGCTAGGCATCTTCCTGTTTCGTCGCCGCAACGATGCGGCGGAAATGCGGATGCTATCGGTGGCGATGCTGCTCACCTCCTGCTGGGCACTCTATGTGTCGTTCGGTGGCGTTGCCAAACCTTTGTCCGGCCTTGGCGAAAATATGCGTAACGCCGCATGGCTGATGACGATGTTCGTCATGCTGCGGCGCGGCCCGGTCGGTCGGGGCGGGAAGGCCGGGGGGATCGTTGCCGTCTATGTCGCCGTTGCGGGGCTGATCCTGCTCCAGACCTTTACGGATCTCGCATGGTACGAACTTGCCCTCGACCCGGATCTGCATGGCGCGCTCGTCACCGTGTCGCTCATCCTGCGCATGATGACCGCGATCGGCAGCCTGTTGCTGCTCCATCATCTCTATGCCGCATGGCCATCGCGCGAGCGGGGCGGCGTGACCCTCTTGTTCGGCGCGCTGGCGGCGATGTGGGCCTACGACCTGATGCTCTATGCGATCGGCTATCTCGTGCCCGGCCGCGCCAGCGAGCTTTTCGCGTTGCGTGGCCTTCTGATGGCCCTGCTGGCACCGGTGATCGCCATCGGCCTGCGCAAGGGGATGGCGGAACGGCTCACGCTCTCGCGCACGCTGACCTTCCAGTCGCTCTCGATTTTCGCCGTCGCGCTCTATGTCATCCTCCTGACCGCCACCGCCGTCCTGATCGAACTGATCGCTGGCCCTTATGCGCGGGTGGTGGAGATCGCCGCAGTCTTCTTCGCCGCCGTCACCGCGTTGGTGCTGCTGCCATCACCACGCCTGCGCGCGCTGTGGAAAGTGCAGGTCGCCAAGCATTTCTTTCAGCATCGTTACGACTATCGCACCGAATGGATGCGCTTTGGCGAAACGATCGGCCGCCCCGGCGAAAACCCCGCCCCGTTGGGCGAGCGCGTGGCCAAGGCGATTGCCGACATCACCGATTCGCCCGCCGCGCTGTTGCTGTTGCGTGACGATCAGGGCGGGTTGATGCTCGAAACCGACTGGAATTGGGGCGATGACCTGCCCGAAGGCGCATCCCTGTCGCCCGCTATCGTCGCCCGGCTGGAGCAAAGCGGCTGGATCATCGACCTCGGCAAACGCCGCGCCACCGATGCCGCCTTGCCGCTGCCTGACTGGATGACGCAGGATGCCCGCCTCTGGGCGCTGGTGCCGCTCATCCATTTCAACCGTCTGACCGGTGCGATCCTGCTTGCCCGTCCGCCGATCGACCGGCGGCTCGACTGGGAGGATTTCGACATGTTGCGCGCCGCCGGGCGGCAGGTCGCAACCTATATCAGCGAGGCGCAGGGCCAGCAGGCGCTCGACGACGCCGCCCGCTTCGACGAATTTAACCGCCGTTTCGCTTTCATCATCCACGACATCAAGAATCTCGTGAGCCAGCTTTCCTTGTTGGCCCGCAATGCCGAACGTCATGCCGACAACCCCGAATTTCGCGCCGACATGATCCTGACACTGCAGGAATCGGTCGGCAAGATGAACGACCTGCTCGCCCGCCTGTCGCAGCATAATAAGGGCCGCGCCGAAGATCCGCGCCCGTTCGCGTTGCGCGGCCTGCTCGACCATGCGGCCGCCACGCGCGCGCGTCAGCATCTGATACGGGTCAGCGGGGAAGCGCCCGACGCGCTGGCCGACCCGGCACGGGTCGAATTGATCGTTACCCATTTGATGCAAAATGCCATCGACGCCAGCGCCCCCGACGCGCCGGTCGAACTGCGCCTGTCCGCCGATGCCAGCGAAATACTGGTCGAGATCATCGACCAGGGACGCGGCATGAGCGCTGAATATATCCGCCGCGAACTCTTCAAACCCTTCTCGTCCAGCAAGGCGGGCGGTTTCGGGATCGGCGCGTTCGAAGCCCGCGCCCTGGCGCAGGCGATGGGCGGCCGGATCGACGTCGACAGCCGCCCTGGCGTCGGCAGTCGCTTCACCTTGCGCCTGCCACGGGCACCCCACACACAGGAAAAGGCCGCCTGATGAGCGACACCCGCCCCAAATTGCTGATCGTAGAGGATGATCCGGGCCTTCAGCGGCAATTGCGCTGGTCCTATGAGGATTATCAACTCTTCATCGCGGGCGACCGGGAAGAGGCGATCGAACTGCTCCGCGCCCATGCGCCCGATGTCGTGACGCTCGATCTTGGCCTGCCACCAGACCCGGACGGCACCAGCGAAGGTTTCGCCACGCTCGCCGACATCTTGCGGATCAAGCCGGATACGAAGGTCATCGTCGCATCCGGCCATGGTGCCCGCGAGAGCGCGCTCGACGCCATTTCGGGCGGGGCCTACGACTTCTATCAAAAACCCGTCGACATCGATGAACTCGGCCTCATCGTCCGCCGCGCTTTCCACGTCCACGCGCTGGAACAGGAAAATGCGCGCCTCGCCGAAACCGCGCCTGCCGATAGCCGGGTGCTGGGCCGGGTGCTGACCGGCGCGCCCGAAATGATGAAGGTCGCCCGCATGATCGAGCGCGTGGCCAGCGCGCAAGTGTCGGTGCTGTTGCTGGGCGCAAGCGGCACCGGCAAGGAATTGCTCGCCCAGGGTCTGCACGATGCCAGCCCGCGCCGCCATGGCGCGTTCGTGGCGATCAACTGCGCCGCCATCCCCGAAACGCTGCTCGAATCCGAACTGTTCGGCCATGAAAAGGGCGCGTTTACCGGCGCCATCAAGACGACGCTAGGCAAGATCGAGCAGGCACAGGGCGGCACGCTGTTCCTGGACGAAGTCGGCGACATCCCGCTCGCGCTCCAGGTCAAGCTGCTTCGCTTCCTGCAGGAGCGGGTGATCGAACGGATCGGCGGGCGCACGCCCATCGCCGTCGATACCCGCATCGTCTGCGCCACCCATCAGGATCTCGACGCCATGATCGGCGCGGGCAGTTTCCGCGAGGATCTCTATTATCGCCTCGCCGAAATCGTCATCCGCATCCCGGCGCTCAAGGATCGGGCGGGCGATCCGGCGCTGCTCGCCCGCCATTTCCTCACCCGCTTCGCTGCCGAGATGAATCCGGCGGTCAAGGGCCTCGCCCCCGATGCGCTCGCCGCGCTCGATGCCTGGCCATGGCCCGGCAATGTGCGCGAACTGGAAAACCGCATGAAGCGCGCCGTCATCATGGCCGATGGCAAGCTGGTGACCGCCGCCGATCTCGACCTGGACGAGGAGCGGGCCGAAGGCGGGGAATTGGTGAACCTCAAAGCAGCGCGCGAAATGGCTGATCGCCGCGCGATCCGCCGCGCGATCGCTCGCACCGATGGCAATATCTCCGGCGCGGCCAAGATTTTGGGCATTAGTCGCCCGACTTTGTACGATCTTCTCAAACAATATCAGATGCAGGGATAATCCATGAGCCGCACCCGCATCGCCCTGATCGTCGGAATAATATTGCTGTTATTGGGGGTGGCGGGCCTGTGGCAATGGCGCGCGCATGAACGCGACGGCAGCGCCGCGCTGGCCCGTGGCCTCACCGCACTCGACAAGGGCGATGCCCGCACCGCGCGCGTCGAATTGATGAACGCGATCAGGGGCAATCCCCGATCGGTCGTCGCGCGGGAAGCGCAAGGGCGGGCGCTGGCTGAACTGGGTGACGGCGCAGGCGCGCAGGCCGAGGTCGAACGCGCTCGAAAACTGGGCGGACCACCCGCCGACACCCGCGACGTGATGGCACACGCGCTGCTATTGCAGGGCGACGTGGATGCTGCCTTGCGCGAATCCCGCGCGCCCGACGTTCCTGCCGCGCATAGCCTGGCCGCCGCGCGGATCAGGGCGCGCGCCGCCATGGCAAAGGGCGATATGCGCGCGGCGCAGGCGGAGCTGGCGCGCACTCTCGCGACGGCGCCCGGTGACGTCGAAAGCTGGGTCGATCTTGGCCGCCTGCGCCTCGCAACCGGCGATCAGGCAGGCGCGATCGTCGCGGCGGACCGCGCGGTAAGCCTTGCCCCCACCAATGCCAAGGCGCTGACCCTGCGCGCTGAACTGACGCGCGGCCAATATGGCCTCACCGCCTCGCGCCCCTGGTTCGAACGCGCGCTCGCAGCCAACCCCGAATCGGTGCCGACGCTCGAATCCTATGCCGCGACGCTCGCCGACGCGGGGGAAGCCGGCGCGATGCTGGGCCTCACCCGCCGTATCCTCGCGCTCGAACCCGACAATGCCCGCGCCTGGATGATGCAATCGATCATGGCCGCCCGCGCGGGCAAGGCCGATCTCGCCCGATCGCTGCTGGCGCGGACGCAGGGGCGGCTCGATGGCGAGCCCGCCACCTTGTTGCTGCGCGGCGTGTTGCATCTGCAGGATGGCAATGCCGTCCTCGCCGCCGACACGCTCGCGCCGCTGGTCGCGATGCAGCCCGACAACCGCACCGCCCGCACCCTGCTGGCCCGCGCCTATCAGATGGGCGGCGACATGCCATCCGCCGCCACCACCCTTGCCCCGATCGTCGCCCAGCGGGACGCCGACCCCTATGTGCTGACCCTCGCGGCGCGCGTGCAGGAAGCGCTCGGCAATCGCGCCATGGCTGCCGACATGCTCGCCCGCGCCGCCTGGCCAGTGCGCGCCGCTGCCGATCCGTTTGCCGGACCAAGCGACGCACAACTGGCCGATGGCCCGCCGCCCGCCAATGCCGCCACGGCGCGCGACAATATCCCCTATATCCGTGCCTTGCTCAGCACCAACCGCACCGACGCAGCGGTCGATCGTGCCCGGATGCTCAGCCGCGCCAACCCCGGCGCGCCGGATGCCTGGATCGTGCTGGGCGATACGCTGGGCGCGGCCGGACGGGCAGGGGAGGCGGCCCGCGCCTATGAAAGCGCCGCCAATATCCGCTTCGACCGCGCCGTCGCGCTGCGCCTCGTCGCGGCATGGAACCGCGCGGGCGACACCGCCCGTGCGGCCCAAATCGTACAACTCTTCCTGACCCAGAACCCGACCGACAGCGCCATGCGCCGTATCGCTGCCGCCGTCGCGATGGAGGCGGGCGACTGGCGCGGCGCGCTGCGGATGCTGCAGGCTGTGCGCGCGCAACTGGGCGACAATGACGCGCTGCTGATGGCGGACCTTGCCCGCGCCGCCGTCGAAACGGGGGATCGGGCAGCGGCCCGCGCCTATGCCGCCCACGCCTATCGCCTGATGCCTGTCAACCCGATGATCGCCGACATCTACGGCTGGACGTTGCTGGAAACCGGCGAAAAAGGCCCGGCTACGGTCGATCTGCTGGAAAAGGCCGTCGCCCGCGCGCCCGGCCATCCCCTGCTCAACCTGCATCTGGGTCAGGCCTATGCCGCTGCCGGGCGCAAGAATGACGCCAAGCTGGCGCTGGGCCGGGCGGTCTCGGTCAGGAATTTTGCACGCCGCCAGGATGCCGTCGACGCACTGGCAGCGCTTTAACTAAAATCCGTTCGTTTCGAGCGAAGTCGAGAAACGCTCACGAAGCGTACAGCCCAATGGAGAGGGCAGGCCCGACGCTGAAACCCTCAGGCCTTCTGCAAGTCCAGATCGTCGGCCCTTATCCCCAACCGCCGGATCTGCGCCGCCACCGGCGGCCATACCGTCTCCAGGAAATGCGCGCGTTCCGCTATCCGCAGCCGCCGGGTCGCGCCATCGGCCACGAACATGCCGACCCCACGCCGCACCACGACCAGCCCATCATCCTGAAAGCTCTGATAGGCCTTCGCCACGGTCAGCGGATTGGCCCCCTGCGTCGCGGCAAAGGCGCGCACCGATGGCAGCAGGTCGCCATCGCTATAATCCCCGTCCAATATGGAAGCGGCAATGATCTCACGCAGGCGGAGATAGACGGGTTTTGAGTCGTCGGCCATGGGTGCATCACTGCCATAATACAGCCATGCGGGTCAAGTCAGACCATTGCGCGAATCATGGTTAAAGCGGCAATTATCGGTCCCAAACCGATACGATGGCGTCATAATCTGGCCGGGGACGCTCTTCCTGCGCTTTGCCCGGCGTGCCGATGAAGACGAAGCCCGCAATGGTCTCGTCCCCCTGCGCAAAGGCCGCGCGCACATCCGCATTATAGGTCGGCCATCCCGTCAGCCAGCCACCGGCGAAGCCCAGCGCATGGGTGGCGTGCAGCAGATTCATGATCGCCGCGCCCACCGACAATTGCTGTTCCCAAACAGGGATCTTGCTGCCCGCGACTGGCGCGGACAGGGCGACCACCAAGGTCGGCGCCTGATGCGCGAACTGGTGCATCGCTTCGATCTCCAGCCGCCCGGCGTCGGGCTTCTCGGCGCGATAGGCGCTCTCCAGCAGTTCGGCCAACGCCGCCCGCCGCGCCGACGGCACCACCACGAATCGCCACGGCGCGAGCTTGCCATGGTCCGGCGTCCGCAGCGCGACCTCCAATATCTGCCGCAACTGCGCGTCATCGGGGCCGGGTGCGATCAGATCGCGGGGTTTGCCCGACCGGCGGGTCTGGAGCAGGGCGAGCGGGGAGGAGAGGTCATTGAACATCGCCGCGACAAATGGCCCGGCCACCGCCATGACGCAAGGGCCGCCTGTGTTTTTGACAGACGCGAATTTGGCTCTACTCTCAGGGCATCATTCGGCCTCCGTTCGGCGGGCCGGTCAAACCATATGACAAGGGTTCCCGATGGCGACCTCGATTCCTGGCGTGGAGGCAGCGGGCAAGACCTGGCTCGGCCATCCGCGCGGCCTGTTCCTGCTATTCTTCGCCGAAATGTGGGAGCGTTTTTCCTATTATGGCATGCGCGCCATCCTGATCTTCTACCTTACCAAACATTTCCTCTTCGGCGAAGATCGCGCCTATCTGCTCTACGGTGCCTACACCTCACTGGTCTACATCACCCCGGTCATCGGCGGCTATCTGGCCGACCGGTTCCTGGGACCGCGCAAGGCGGTGCTGGTGGGCGGCGTCTTCATCGCCATCGGCCATTTCCTGATCGCCATCACTGAAGGGCCGGGGGGGCAGGACGGTTTCTACCTCAATGGCTTCTATCTCGCCCTTGCCAGCATCATCGTCGGCACCGGTTTCCTCAAGGCCAATATCTCGGTGCTGGTGGGTGAACTCTACCCCCGCGACGATGCCCGCCGCGACCCTGCTTTCTCCATCTTCTACATGGGCATCAATGTCGGCGGAATGATGGGGCCGATCATCTGCGGCCTGCTCGGCGAACTCTACGGCTGGAGTTGGGGCTTCGGCGCGGCGGGTGTCGGGATGCTGCTTGGCCTTGTCATGTTCGTCTGGCTCAAACCCTGGTTGCTGGGCAAGGGCGAACCGCCCGCGCCCACCCAGCTGCGCGCGCCCGTGGCGGCAGGCCTCAGCCAGGAATGGACCATCTATCTCGGCGCAGCGCTTGGCGTCGTCGCCATCTGGCTGGTGATCCGCTATGCCGAACTGCTCGGCTATGCGCTGCTTGGCTTTGCCGCGCTGACCGTCCTCTATATCGTCTGGCGCACGATGAAGACGCTCGGCAAGGTCGACCGCGACCGCATGTTCGCCGCGCTGTTTCTGATCGCGCTCAACCCGCTCTTCTGGGGATTGTTCGAACAGACCGGCTCCTCGCTCAACATCTTCACCGACCGCAATGTCGATCGCGCCATTTTAGGCTGGGAAGTCCCGGCTTCCATGTTCCAGTCGGTCAATTCGGTCTTCATCATCCTGCTCGCCCCCTTGTTCGCGGTGCTATGGACCATCCTCGACAAGCGCCGCCTCGAACCCTCCTCGCCCGCGAAATTCGGCATCGGCCTCATCCTGTGCGGAGCCGGCTTCCTGGTGCTCGTGGCGGGTGCAGCGATGGCAGGCGAAAATCTCACCCCCGTCCTGTTCGTCTTCCTCATCTACCTCTTCCACACCATGGCCGAACTCTGCTTCTCGCCGGTCGGCCTGTCGGCGATGACGCGCCTGTCGGTGCCCAGCATGGTCGGCCTCGTCATGGGCACCTGGTTCCTCGCCATGGCGGCGGGCAATTTCATCGCAGGCCTCATCGCCCGCGCCACCGGCAGCGGCGATGCGGGCGGCGTGACCCAAGTGCTGGATGTGTATAGCCGCATCGGATGGTTCGCGATCGTGGTGGGCGGCCTTGTCCTGCTCGTCTCGCCCTATATCAAACGCCTGATGCATCTCGACCTGATCGCTTCGGAGAATAAGCCATGAGAACAAGCGCAACGCCGTTGCTGATCGCCGCCCTGCTGGCCGGGGTCGCCGGTCCCGCCGGCGCGAAGAAGGACAAGGATGCCCCGGCTGCCACCCAAGGCAGCTCGGCCGAACCGGACAACCCTTATCCGTCCACCTACAAAGCCTATCCCGGCACCGCCACCGCCATTCGTGGCGCGACGATCTTCGACGGGGAGGGCGGCCGCATCGACAATGGCGTCATCTTCCTGTCGGACGGGAAAGTCACGGCGATCGGCGGCCCGGACACGCCGATCCCTGCCGACATCTCCGTGTTCGATGGCACCGGCAAATATGTCACCCCCGGCGTCATCGACATTCACAGCCATCTCGGCAACTATCCCTCGCCCGGCGTCGATGCCCATTCCGACGGCAATGAAGCCACCGCGCCCGTCACCGCCCATGTCTGGGCCGAACATAGCATCTGGCCACAGGACGCAGGCTTCAGCCGTGCGCTCGCCAATGGCGGCGTCACGAGCCTGCAAATCCTCCCCGGCTCGGCCAACCTGTTCGGCGGCCGCAGCGTCACGCTCAAGAACGTCCCCGCCCGCACCATGCAAGGCATGAAGTTCCCCGGCGCGCCGCATGGCCTCAAAATGGCATGCGGCGAAAACCCCAAGCGCGTCTATGGCAGCAAGGGGCGCGAACCCTCGACCCGCATGGGCAATATGGCGGTCAACCGCGCCACCTGGATCAAGGCGCGCGATTATCAGAAGAAGCGCGCTGCCGGAAAGGATCAGTCCCGCGACCTCGGCATGGAAACGCTGGCCGATGTGCTGGAGGGCAAGATCCTCGTCCACAATCATTGCTATCGCGCCGATGAAATGGCCAATGTCATCGATATGGGAAAGGAGTTCGGCTATCGCGTCACCGCCTTCCACCACGCGGTCGAAGCCTATAAGATCGCCGACCTGCTGCGCGACAATGGCGTCTGCTCGGCGCTATGGGGCGACTGGTATGGCTTCAAGATGGAAGCCTATGACGGCATCAAGGAGAATGTGCCCCTGGTCCACCGCGCTGGTGCCTGCACCATCGTCCATAGCGACGACGACAACGGCATCCAGCGCCTGAACCAGGAAGCCGCCAAGGCTTTGGGCGCGGGGCGCCGCATGGGCATAGACATTTCCGACGAAATCGCCTGGACCTGGCTCGCCATCAATCCCGCGCGCGCCATGGGCATCAGCGACCAGACCGGCAGCCTCAAAGTCGGCAAGATGGCCGATGTCGTCCTGTGGAATGGCAATCCGTTCAGCACCTATACCCGGCCGGACAAAGTCTGGATCGACGGCGCGCTGCTCTACGACAGCGCCAACCCCAAATTGCGCCCGGTCAGCGACTTCGAAGTCGGCCAGATCGGCGCGGGAGACGTGAAATGAGTAAGCGCACCCCCAAAAATCCGTTCAGTTCGAGCTTGTCGAGAACCGTGTCTGGGCGCAGTTCTCGACCGACGCTTCTCGACTTCGCTCGAAGCTGCTCGAACCGAACGGCGGTAGGCATTGCCGCCTTGGCGCTGCTCTCCTCCCCGGCCTTCGCCCAATCCCTCGCCATCACCGGCGCAACCCTCGCCATCGGTGACGGCTCCGAACCGATCCGCAACGGCACGGTCGTCATCACCGCCGGCAAGGTGACCGCAGCGGGCGCAGGCATCGCCATCCCACCCGGCACGAAAACCATCGACGCCGCTGGCAAATGGGTCACGCCCGGCCTCGTCTCCGGCTTCTCCCGCGTCGGCCTGGTCGAAGTCCCGGCCGTCAACGAAACCAACGACGCCAGCGCCCGCTCGCCTTTCTCCGCCGCGATCGACGTCGCCCCCGCGATCAACCCGCTCGCCAACCCGGTCGCGATCAGCCGCACGGCGGGCATCACCCGCGCCGTCGTCGTCCCCTCGACCGGCACCGGCATTTTCGCCGGGCAAGGCGCGGTCGTGGACCTCGGCGCAGACATGAACCCGATCACCAAGCCACGCGCCTTCCAATATGTCGAAATGGGCGAGGAGGGCGCCAAGGACGCCGGTGGCAGCCGCCCTGCCGCGATCCTGACCTTCAAGACGATGCTGCGCGAAGCCCAGGAGTTTGCCAAAGCCCCCGCCAGCTATGACGGCCGTTCCAAGGACGCGCTTCTGAACCGCATCGACGCCGAATCCTTGGTCCCGGTCGTCACTGGCGCCATGCCGCTGATGGTCCATGTCGAAAGCGCACGCGACATTTTGGCCGTCCTTGCGCTCAGGCAGGATTTCCCCGCGCTCAAACTGATCCTGGCGGGCGCTGCCGAAGGCTGGATGGTCGCGCCGCAAATCGCCGCCGCCAAGGTGCCGGTAATCGCGGGCGGTCTCGACGATCTCCCCTCCAGCTTCGAAAAACTCGCCGCCACCCAGAGCAATGTCGGCCGCATGGTCAAGGCGGGCGTGGCCGTCTCGATGGGCCTAATGGACCGCGACGAAGGGCTGCAACTGCGCCTCGCCACGCAGCAGGCGGGCAATATGGTCGCGCTGAACAAGGTGCCCGGCGCGACCGGATTGAGCTGGGGCCAGGCGCTCCGCACGATCAGCTCCGCGCCCGCCGAAGCCATGGGCTTGGGCGACCGCATCGGATCGCTGAAGGCCGGACGGGCAGGGGACGTCGTGCTGTGGGACGGCGACCCGCTCGAAATGACGTCCGCGCCGCTCGCCGTCTGGATCGACGGCATCGCCCAACCGCTCGACAACCGTCAGACCAAATTGCGCGACCGCTACGCAACGCCGGAGGAAGGCGCGCTGCCCAAAGCCTATGCCTGGTGAGTGCGCACCCTGAACGGCAAATATTGCTGTCCTACAGGCCGGATTTTCGCCATCTTGGGGCTGGCCATGTCACATTGCAGCCCGGCCTAACCATTGTAACAAAGTTACGAGTTTCTATATGATAATTTCAAGATTTGCGGGAAATATGCGAAGTTAAGCGCGTCCGATCCTATTGGTCGGTCGCGCCCCACACGTCGCTGGCCTTCACATAGCCACGCTGGCCACGCACGTCGAAACTGCACCAGCCGCCCGAACAGTCGGACAGCCGCCCAACCACGCCGCGCTCCGCCCGGAACAATGTCCGCGCGCCATCACTCGCCGATTGCCGCAGCGGGGCTACCTCTGCCTTGACGATCCCGGTCGCCGTATCGCTGAGCAGGCGCACATGCATCCACCCTTGCGCGCCGTCCGGGTCTTGCACCTTGCGCCACAGTCCCAGCACCTGCACGACCTTCACCGGCAGGTCGCGGCGGCGATAGACCCAGTTGGAGGGGTAATCCAGGCTCGGCCCCACGCGCATCCGCGCCTCGTCCTGTGCGATCGACGCCCAATAGGGCACCGGCTTGCCTGGCGCGGCGACACTCGCCGCCGTCATGGCCAGCGCCATCGCCACGCCAGCGCCCCGCATCAACAGCTTCATTCCAGACCCATTTCCCATGTCACCCATGATCATCCCTTAGCCCGCCGCGCGGCATCGCGACAGTCATTCCCGCATAACCGCTTGACCGACGCCGCAGGCGGGCATAGCGGCAGGGCCATGGCCAAAAAACTGCGCCCTGCCAAGCCGCGCGTCATCGTCACGCGCCGCCTGCCGCCCAATGTGGAGGCGCGCATGGCCGAACTGTTCGACGCCAGCTTCAATGTCGGCGACGCCCCGATGAGCCGCACCGAACTGGCCCGCGCCATGGCGCAGTGCGACGTGCTGGTGCCGACCATCAACGACACAATCGACGCCGCCCTGCTGAACGGCGCGCCGGAGCGATTGCAATTGATCGCCAGCTTCGGGGCAGGGGTCGATCATATCGATCTGGCCGCGGCGCAGGCGAAGCGGATCATCGTCACCAACACGCCAGGCGTCCTGACCGAAGACACCGCCGACATGACCATGGCGCTGATCCTCTCGGTTCCCCGCCGCTTGGCGGAAGGGGAAAAGCTGGTCCGGTCCGGCCAGTGGCGCGGCTGGAGCCCGTCGGGGATGCTCGGTCACCGCATCGGCGGCAAGAAGCTCGGCATTATCGGCATGGGCCGGATCGGTCGTGCCGTTGCCCGCCGCGCCCGCGCCTTTGGCCTGTCGATCGCTTATCATAACCGCCACCGTCTGCCGTTCGAGGTGGAGCAGGAATTGGAAGCGGAATGGGTGGGCGATGTCGATGCCCTGCTCGCCGCTTGCGACATCATCTCGATCCACTGTCCGCTCAATGCCGACAGTCGCGGGCTGATCGATGTGCGGCGGATATCCCTCATGCGCCCCGACGCCTATCTCATCAACACCTCCCGCGCTGAAATCACTGACGAGGCCGCGTTGATCGTCGCGCTCGACGAAGGGCGGATCGCTGGCGCAGGCCTCGACGTCTATACCCATGAACCGGCGGTCGATGCGCGCCTGTTCGACCTCGCCAATGTCGTATTGCTGCCCCACATGGGATCGGCCACCTTCGAAGGCCGCGATGCGACCGGCGCGCGGGTCATCGCCAATATCCGCAGTTGGGTCGATGGCCACCGTCCCCCCAACCAAGTGCTGGAAGGCTGGGTCTGACGGGAACCCCGTGCGCCGTCATCCGTTCGGAAATCATAGCATTTCCATCGAAAGGGACGGATCACCATGTTGAAACTCGCAGTCATCTCACTCGTCATCGCCGCTGTGCTGGCGGTTCTCGGCTTCGGCGGCGCCGCTGGCACCTTCGTCGGCATCGCCAAAATCCTCTTCTTCATCGCGCTCGCCGTCTTCGTCCTGTTCCTCGTCCTCGGCATCCTGGCTGGCAAGGGCATCAAGGATGCGATAGACTGACCGCATGATAGAAAGTGGCGCTGACGTAGATGAAACCGGGCGGCTCGTTCGCGACGCCGCCGGTTTTCTGCTCCGGCGCGATGTTGGCGGCACCTACCGCCTCGTCCTGCTCCGCGTACCCGTCGATCTTGTCGAAAAACGGGTGCGCGTTCAGGGCTTTTATATGGGCGACGATATTGTCGAGGCCGATGGCGTAGCGCCCGCCTGAAACCCCTTGCCAAAGCAGCGGGGACACGCGATCCCCTTGCGTCATGCGCAAGATCCTTCCACTTCTCCTCTCCGTCGCCACGCCCGTTTTCGCCCAGGCGCAAACGCCCCGCGACACACTCACGCAGGTCATGGACGATCATTGGACATGGTGGCTCTCCACCCATCCGGTCGAGGCGACCGCGCGTGGCGTCCGCACCTATGATGACCGCATCTATGACCTGTCGCTCACCGCCCGCGCCGCGCAGATCAAGGCCGAGCAGGCCTTCGTGGCCCGGCTGGAAGCGATCGGCGAAACGACGCTCGATCCCGCCGATCGGGTCAACCGCGCCGTATTGTTGTGGATGCTGCGCGACGACATAGCGGGGGAGGCGCATCAGGCCGAACGGCTGATGCTGTTCACCACCTATTATGGCTGGCACCAGGGTTTTGCAGGCATGGGCGATGGCCTGCCTTTCTACGACCGCGCCGAATATGACAGCTATCTCACTCGCCTGTCGCTCTACCCGAAACAAAATGGCGACGCCCTCGCCATCACCCGTCAGGCGATCGAGGGCGGCTATGTTCTGCCTTGCTCAGTGCTGGGCAATTATGCGGCCACCATCAGCGGCATCGTGGCGGGCAAGCCGGAATCGACCCGCTTCTACGAGCCGTTCACCCGCCCCAAGCCCCGCACGATCAGCGACCCCGATTGGTCCGCGATGCAGGCGCGCGCTATCACCCTGATCCGCGACGTGATCACGCCCGAATATGGCAAATGGCATGACCTGTTCGTCAAAGATTACCAGCCCGCCTGCCGCAAGAGCGACAGCGCCTCCACCCTGCCGGGCGGCGCGGCCTGGTATGCCAGCCGGGTTCGGACGCATACCACGACCGACCTGACCCCTGACCAAATTCACGCCATCGGTCTGTCCGAAGTCGCCCGCATCCGCGCCCGCATGGACGATGTGGCAGCCAAGGCCGGCTATCCCAACCGCGCCGCCTTCATCGAGCATCTGCGCACCGACCCACGCTACTATGCCAAGACGCCCGAAGAACTGCTCCAGGTCGCCGCGCGCCAGGCCAAGGCGATCGATGGCCTGCTGCCACGCTATTTCAACACCCTGCCACGCCTGCCCTACGGCCTCAAACCCATTCCAGAGGCCGAGGCCGAAGGCACGACCACTGCTTATTATATGCCCGGTGCGCCGGAGAGCGGCATAGCGGGAACGTACTTCGTCAACACGTCCAGGCTCGACCAGCGCCCCTTCTGGGAACTGCCCGCGCTCACCGCGCATGAGGCGGTGCCCGGCCATCACAACCAGATCGCCCTGCAACAGGAATTGCCGCTCCCGCCCTTCCGCAAATATCTCGCGGGCTTCACCGCCTATGTCGAGGGATGGGCGCTCTACACCGAATATTTGGGTGAGGAGATGGGTCTCTACGACACGCCTGAAAAAATGATGGGGCGCCTGTCTTACGAGATGTGGCGAGCCTGTCGCCTGGTGGTCGATACCGGCCTCCACGCCAAGGGCTGGGACAAGGCGCGCGCCGTCGCCTTCATGGCCGACAACAGCGCGCTGTCCGCGGCCAATATCGATGCCGAGGTCAATCGCTATATCAGTTGGCCGGGTCAGGCGCTGGGCTACAAGCTCGGCGAAATCCGGATCAGGGCATTGCGGACGAAGGCCGAAGCGGACCTGGGCGCAAAGTTCGACCTGCGCCGCTTCCATGACGCGGTTCTGGCGCAAGGCGCGGTGCCGCTGACGGTGCTGGAAAGCCAGATCAAAGGGTGGATTGCGACTGAAAAAGCCCGCTGATCAGAGGCGCAGGGATCGGGGCGGGGCGTTGGCGGTGTCGAGCCACGCCCGATAGCCCAGGTCGAGCGGCAGGGCCGCTTCGCAACAGGCGCATTCCGCCATTACTCGACCGATCAGCCACTGGCTCTGCCCGCAATCGGGACAGCGCATCACGCCACCGGGGCGATAGACGGCGATCATGTCGTGGCTAGGCAGGACTTGGGAAGGGTGCATGTGAAGAATCCCCCATTGTCTCGCACTAACGTCATTATAGGCGGTGGATTCTAGATCGAAGTGCGAAATCCTAGGATTTATAGGGGTTTGATCCCCTTTCCAGGAAGGCACATGATGAACGGCTACCAGCATCTGGGTTTGGATGAGCGGCGACAGATCTATCAACTGGCTGCAACCGGGCGGTCCGTGCATCAGATAGCAGCGTCGCTGCAGCGACATCGTTCGACCATCTATCGCGAGCTCAAACGTAATCAGCATCTCGATGACGAGCCGGTGTTTCGTGGCTATTTTCCAACGGCCGCACAAACGATGGCGGACAGGCGCCGGGTGCGTGGCGGCAAAATCGCCCGAAAGCCCGAGCTTGCCGCCTATATCGCCGACCGCTTGTCAGCAGCCTGGTCGCCGGAGCAGATTGCGGGATACCTTCGACGCCATCGCGGTAATCGTGAAGCCGTCTGTCACGAGACCATCTACCAGTTCGTCTATGGGCCGGACGGACGAAGCCAGGGCCTGTGGCGCCTTCTGCCTGTTGCCCGTCGATCTCGACGGCAGCGCTATGCGCGCAAGCCCCGCGGTCTGCATATCCCTTTGGCCAACACCATTGGCAAACGCCCTTCCGAAATCGGTAATCGCAGCAGCTTTGGTCATTGGGAAGGCGACCTGATGATCTTCAGGTTGGAATATGGCAAAGCCAACCTCACCTCGCTGGTCGAGCGCCGCAGCCGGTTTACTATCCTCGCCCGCAATCCCAGTCGGCATTCCGCCGGCGTCATGTCGGGAATCCAGCACCACTTGCACATGCTGCCCCCTTCCCTGCGTCAGAGCATCACCTTTGACCGGGGAACGGAATTTGCTGCCTTTGTGACACTCCAGAAGAAACTCGCGATGACGAGCTATTTCTGCCTGCCATCGGCACCCTGGCAAAAGGGCAGCGTGGAAAACAGCAACGGTCGCATACGGCGCTTCCTGCCGTCTGACACGGACCTGGCGTTGCTATCGGATAAGGAAATCCAGGCCGTTGCTGATCGCATCAACAGCACCCCTCGCAAGTGCCTGAACTATCGCACCCCGCATGACGTTCTGGGAGAGCAAATCACCCTCCTCAACGCCCGGTAGATTTGCCATCCAGGGTGGGGCTCGCCCCACCCTGGATGAAATGCTACGCATCCCATGGATGTCGCGCTTCAAATCGAAACCGCCGGCAGTTGTTTCCCGCTTTGGTCAGGCAAGCGCAAAAAATGCGCCTCCTCCAAAGGTGCAACGGTTGCTTTGTCCATTTGACTTGGGCGCGGCAGTCTGTATGGCGCTGCAACATCGGGACATACCCGCTTCGGCCGACGGTTGGGGCGCATCCCTCCACCTTGCTGCCCGGACCATCGGGCCGGTCGGCGAGAGACGGGTGGAAAGCGTCAACTTGCCTCCGCATGGCCGCGGCATTTGCGAGGAGACGCACAACTTATGACCGCCATCGGACAGGACACGCTCGGCACCCGCGACATTTTGAATGTCGACGGCAAGGACATCGCTTTTTATTCGCTCGAAAAGGCCGCCGCGAAATTGGGAGACGTTTCGCGACTGCCTTTCTCGATGAAGGTGCTGCTCGAAAACCTGCTCCGCTTCGAAGATGGCGTCACCGTGACGGTCGAGGACATTCAGGCGATCGTCGACTGGCAGAATGACAAAGGCAAGGCGCAGCGCGAGATCCAGTATCGCCCCGCGCGCGTGCTGCTGCAGGATTTTACCGGCGTTCCTTGCGTTGTCGATCTGGCTGCCATGCGCGACGCGATGAACGCGCTCGGCGCCGACGCCAGCAAGATCAACCCGCAGGTGCCCGTCCATCTCGTCATCGACCACTCGGTCATGGTCGATGAATTCGGTACGCCCAAGGCGTTCGAACAGAATGTCGAAATCGAATATCAGCGCAATATGGAGCGCTACGACTTCCTGAAATGGGGCAGCAAGTCGCTCAACAATTTCTACGCCGTGCCCCCCGGCACCGGCATCTGCCATCAGGTGAACCTCGAAAATATCGCCCAGGCCGTCTGGTCGAGCGAAGATACCGATGGCAATATGGTGGCCTATCCCGACACCTGCGTCGGCACCGACAGCCACACCACGATGGTCAACGGTCTGGGCGTGCTTGGCTGGGGCGTCGGCGGCATTGAGGCGGAAGCGGCAATGCTGGGCCAGCCCGTTTCCATGCTCATCCCTGAAGTCGTCGGCTTCAAGTTGGTCGGCACGATGAACGAAGGCGTGACCGCCACTGACTTGGTGCTGACCTGCACCGAAATGCTGCGCAAGAAGGGCGTGGTCGGCCGGTTCGTGGAATATTTCGGCCCCGGTCTGGCGTCGCTCAGCCTCGCCGACCGTGCTACGCTCGCGAACATGGCCCCGGAATATGGCGCGACCTGCGGCTTCTTCGGCATCGACGACAAGACGATCGACTATATGCGCCTGACCGGCCGCAGCGACGAAAATCTCGCGCTGGTCGAAGCCTATGCCAAGCAGCAGGGCTTCTGGATCGACCCTGCCGCCGATCTCGTCTTCACCGACACGCTGGAACTCGACCTGTCCACGGTCGTCCCCAGCCTTGCCGGTCCCAAGCGCCCGCAGGACCGCGTCTCGCTGCCGCAAGTCGATGACGTGTTCAACGCCGACCTCGCCAACGTCTACAAGAAGGCGCAGCAGCGCGTTCCGGTCGAAGGCGAGGATTTCGACATTGGCGACGGCGACGTCACCATTGCTGCGATCACCAGCTGCACCAACACGTCGAACCCCGGCGTCATGGTCGCGGCGGGCCTCGTCGCCAAGAAGGCGAACGAATTGGGCCTCAAGCCCAAGCCGTGGGTCAAGACCTCGTTGGCCCCCGGCAGCCAAGTCGTCACCGACTATTTCAACAAGGCAGGCCTCCAGGAGCATCTGGACGCGATCGGCTTCAACCTCGTTGGCTATGGCTGCACAACTTGCATCGGCAACTCCGGGCCGCTCGCCCCGGCGATCAGCGCGGCGATCAACGAAAACGGCCTGGTCGCGGCCGCCGTCATTTCGGGCAACCGCAACTTCGAAGGCCGCGTGTCGCCCGACGTGCGCGCGAACTTCCTCGCCAGCCCGCCGCTGGTCGTGGCTTACGCGCTCAAGGGCACGGTGATCGAAGACTTCATCACCACGCCGATCGGCGTCAGCACCGCTGGCAACGACGTCTATCTCAAGGACATCTGGCCCACCAATGCCGAGGTCGCTTCGACCATGGCAGGCTGCATGGACCGTGCGATGTTCCAGGCGCGCTACGCCAATGTCTATAAGGGCGACGAGCACTGGCAGGCGATCGACGTGACGGGCAGCGACACTTATAGCTGGCGCGCAGGCTCGACCTATGTCGCCAACCCGCCCTATTTCGAAGGGCTGAGCATGACCCCGGCACCGGTCAACGACATCATCGAAGCCAAGCCCTTGGCGATCTTCGGTGACTCGATCACCACAGACCACATCTCGCCCGCCGGTTCGATCAAGGCATCCAGCCCGGCTGGCCAGTGGCTGAGCGAGCATCAGGTCGCCCAGGCCGACTTCAACAGCTATGGCGCGCGCCGTGGCCATCATGAAGTCATGATGCGCGGCACCTTCGCCAACATCCGCATCAAGAACCAGATGCTCGACGGCGTCGAAGGCGGCATGACCCGTTACGAAGGCGAAGTCATGCCCATCTATGACGCGGCGATGAAGCATAAGGCCGACGGCACGCCGTTGGTCGTCATCGGCGGCAAGGAATATGGCACTGGCTCGTCGCGCGACTGGGCGGCCAAGGGCACCAACCTGCTGGGCGTCCGTTCGGTCATCGTCGAAAGCTTCGAGCGCATCCACCGTTCGAACCTGGTCGGCATGGGCGTGCTGCCGCTTCAGTTCAAGGATGGCGAGAGCAAGGACACGCTGGGCCTGACCGGTGACGAAACCTTCACCATCCAGAATGTCGCGGGCCTCAAGCCGCGCCAGGATGTGGACGTTATCGTCAAGCGCGCCGACGGTTCGACCTTCACCTTCACCGCGCTGTGCCGGATCGACACGATCAACGAGCTGGAATATTTCCTGAACGGCGGCATCCTGCAATATGTGCTGCGCAAGCTGGCCGCGTGATCGGCTGACAGGCTAAGCTAACAAAAAAGGGCTTCTCCCACGCGGGAGAAGCCCTTTTTTATTGCCGCGCTTCGGCGACCGGATCGCGCGCAAAGTCTGCCTTCCGGCGTCAGCGGCGCGCCGCTACGCTCTTGTCGCGCACCGCTTTGAATTCCGATCCCGGCTTCCACTGCGGCCAACGGGTCGAGGTGGCGAGGTCACGGCCGATGTTCAGCAGCAGGTCGACATCCTGCGCTGCGCCGTCCAGCTTCCAATCCGGGCCGATCGCGTCGCACGCCTGATGATAGCATTGGCCGGTATAGGCATCGACCCAGGCCTGTCCCGCCGCGCGGCCGCCTTCGACCAGGTCGGACGCCCCGGCAATGCCCATCAGCAGCAACACGGGAACGCCACGCTTGGCCATGGAGAAATGGTCGGCCCGATAGAAAAGGCCGCCTTCGGGCAGGCTTTCCTGCGTGACGACACGGCCTTGGGCAGCAGCGACTTTCGCCAGATCATCCTCCAACGTGCTTTGCCCCTTGCCGACCAGAATGACATCTTTCGCCTTGCCAGCGGTTTGGAGGATGTCGAGGGTCAGATTGGCAACGGTGCTGTCCAGGGGCCAGACTGGGTTCTGGGCATAATGTTCGGAGCCGAGCAGCCCGCGCTCCTCCGCCGTCCACGCCGCGAACAGGACCGAGCGATCGGGGGCAGGGCCAGCCTTGAACGCGCGCGCGATTTCGAACAGGCCTGCGATGCCCAGCGCATCGTCATTGGCCCCGGCACGATAGATGCGTCCCTGGGCGTCGGGCGCGCCCTTGCCATAGGCGTCCCAATGCGCGCCATACATCACCGTTTCGTCCGGCCGCTTGGTGCCGGGAATGCGGGCCAGGACATTAGCGCTCTGCACCACTTCCTGCGTCACCGGAAAGGCGGCGGAGAAGCGCGCGCCGGTCAGTTCCACGGGACGGAAGGCCTTGCTGCGCGACTGCTTGCGCAGCGCAGCCAGATCGAGGCTCGCGCCATCGAACAAGGCATTGGCGGCGTCTCCCTCGACCCAGCCCTGTACTGCCAGGCTGGTCAACTTGTCTGCCGGACGAACCAGATCGTAATTTTCGCCACCGGGACTGACCACCACATTCCAGCCATAGCCAGCGCCGGGCGTGTCATGGACGATCAGCGCGCCAATCGCGCCGCGCCGCGCGGCTTCCTCGAACTTGTAGGTCCATCGGCCATAATAGGTCATGGCGCGTCCGCCGAATGCGCCAAACGCATCCTCGCCTTTGTTCGCTTCGAAATCAGGATCGTTGATCAGGAAGACCGCGACCTTCCCCTTGAGGTCCACGCCCTTATAATCATCCCAGCCACGTTCCGGCGCGGAAACCCCATAGCCCACGAACACCAACGGCGCGGCCTCCACCGCAACCTTGTCCTTGGGCTGGAGGGTGGAAAGATAGACGTGGCTGCCAACGGTCCAGTCCGTCGTGACGCCGCCCTGTGCGATGCCCAGCTTCTGCGCCTTGCCGAGGCGGGTGTGGAGCAGGGGCACGCTTTGCACCCACTGGCCATCGGGACCACCCGGCTCCAGTCCCAAAGCCTGAAACCGGCCGACCAGATAGCCGATCGTCCGCTCCTCCCCGATCGTGCCGGGCGCGCGCCCTTCGAACAGGTCGGACGCCAGCGTGCGGACGGATTGGGCCAATTGCTGCGGATCGGTCGTCTGCGCAGCGAGAGAGGCGGGAAGGGCGGCAGTGAGGGCCAGAGCCAGGCCAAGCGTGCGTATCGTCATGACCCGCTTCTATCCCCATGCCACGGCAGGGGGAAGGGCGGGTCAGAATTCGATATCCAGTTCCTCGACCTCGTCCGGCTCGATCCGCGCTTCGTCGATCCATTCGCGCATCAGCGGCCAGCCATTGACAGTCTGGCAATAGGCTGCGGCGGTCGCCGACACTGGCACGGCATAGGTCAGGAAACGTTCGGCGACGGGCGCGAACATCGCATCGGCGACGGTAGGCTTGTCCCCGAACAGCCAGGGGCCGCCATAGCTGTCGAGGCATTCCGCCCAGATCGTTTCGATCCGCTCGATATCCGGCTTCGCGCCGGAAAATATGGGAAAGCGCGCATGCCGGACCTTCAGATTCATCGGCAGGGCGGAGCGCAGGTTGGCAAAGCCCGAATGAATTTCCCCCGACACCGACCGGCAATGGGCGCGGGCGATGCGGTCGGCGGGATACATGCCCACATCGGGATACAGCTCATGCAGATATTCGGCGATCGCCAGCGTATCCCACACACTCGCGCCCTCATGGGTCAGGCGCGGGACGAGTACGGAGGGCGAAAGCAACAGCAGTTCCGCGCGATTC
The DNA here is from genome assembly GCF_055640555.1 of Sphingobium sp. KKT206. NCBI lineage: Bacteria > Pseudomonadati > Pseudomonadota > Alphaproteobacteria > Sphingomonadales > Sphingobiaceae > Sphingobium > Sphingobium sp. KKT206. The sequence goes on along the minus strand of NZ_CM145764.1, from coordinate 1,453,745 downwards.
TCCGGATCATTCAGCGCGATCATTTTTTCTTGGACATGCAGCCCGGCAATCCGGCACAACAGCCAGCCCCGCAGCGACCAGGAGGAATAATTTTTGCTGGATAAAGTGAGTTCCGCGATAGCCATGGCAATCCCTCCCGCTGACAAGAACCTCCCATTTATGATGATGCGGCGCAACATAAAAAGATTGTATAGCGTTACATGATAAGACCGATTCGTTGGCGGTGATGTAACAAGGCAAGATTGCGATTATGCGAATGCTCTACAGCGGTTATCAGGCCTGGAACGACATGTTGGCGCCAGCGCGCTTTGGCGCGCAAATTGCGCTTGGCATGCGGGACAGAATGGGACCGATGGCGCAATGGGCGATGCCTCGCCGCCTGTTCGCGCTGATGGATGTGTTCCAGGGCGCCAAGCTCACGCACAAACGCCCCTCCTATGATATTGGCACTGTTACCAGCGGCAACGCACAAGTGAGCGTTCGTGAAGAAGTAGCTCTGGATCTGCCGTTCGGCGACCTGCTGCACTTCGTCAAGGACGAGGTCGATGCGGCCCAGCCCAAGGTGCTGGTAGTCGCGCCCATGTCCGGCCATTTCTCCACCCTGTTGCGTAGCACGGTCGAAACCCTGCTATGCGATCATGATGTCTATATCACCGACTGGAAGAACGCCCGCGACGTGCCGCTGTCCGCAGGTCGCTTCGGGTTCGAGGATTATGTCGACTATGTGATCCAGTTTTTCCAGCATATGGGGCCGGGCGCGCATATGGTGTCGGTGTGCCAGCCCTGCGTTCCGGCGCTCGCCGCCGTGGCGTTGATGGCGGAAGACAAGGATGCGGCGACGCCCCGGTCGATGACGCTGATGGGCGGGCCGATCGATCCCAATGCCGCGCCGACCGCGGTCAATGATCTGGCCAATGAAAAGCCGATCGAATGGTTCGAGAAGAATCTGATTTCGGTCGTGCCCTTCCGTTATGCGGGGCACGGGCGCGAAGTCTATCCCGGCTTCATCCAGTTGGCTGCCTTCATGGCGATGAATATGGAGCGCCATGGCGCGCAGCACCGCGAACTCTATCAGCTATTGGCCGACGGCAAGACGGTCGAAGCCGACAAGATCAAGAATTTCTACGAAGAATATTTCGCGGTCCTCGACATGACCCGCGAATTTTACATCGAAACCGTCGATCTGGTGTTCCAGAAAGCCTCGCTCGCCAAGGGCGAGTTGATGCACCGGGGCCGCCTGGTCAAACCAGGAGCCATTCGTCACACCGCCTTGCTCACCGTCGAAGGCGAAAAGGACGATGTCTGCGCCGTAGGACAGACGTCAGCGGCGCATGGCCTATGCACCGGCCTGCGACCCCATTTGAAACGCCACCATCTCCAGCCCGGCGTCGGCCATTATGGCGTCTTTTCCGGCAGCAAATGGGAAAGTCAGGTCTATCCCCAGGTGCGCAACATGATCCTGGCGATGAACTGATCGCGATCAGGCCGCCGACCGATCCGCACGGGATCGGTCGGCGGCCTATCGATCACAGGACGTAGCGGCTAAGGTCGGTGTCGCGCGCGATCGCATCCAACTGCTTTTCGACATAGGCGGCATCCACGACCAGCGTTTCACCGCGCCGATCCTCAGCCTCGAAGCTCACATCCTCCAGCAGCTTTTCCATCACCGTCTGCAGGCGGCGGGCGCCGATATTCTCGACCTCACCATTCACTTCGGCCGCGATGCGCGCCACCGCGCGGATGCCTTCGGGCGTCAGGTCAATCGTTACGCCCTCGGTCGCCAGCAGCGCGCGATATTGCGCCACCAGGCTCGCCTTGGTGTCCGACAGGATCGCGACGAAATCCTCCTCGGTCAGCGCCTGCAACTCGACCCGGATCGGCAAGCGACCCTGCAATTCGGGCAGCAGATCGCTGGGCTTTGCAACATGGAAAGCGCCAGACGCGATGAACAGGATATGGTCGGTCTTGAGCGGGCCATATTTGGTCGCGACCGTCGTGCCCTCGATCAGCGGCAACAGGTCGCGCTGCACGCCTTCGCGGCTGACCGATCCGCCACGCACATCGCTGACCGCAATCTTGTCGATCTCGTCCAGGAAAACGATGCCATTCTGCTCGGCGCTGGTGATGGCGACGCGCGCGACATCATCCTGGTCCAGACGCTTGTCCTGCTCTTCCTCGACCAGCTTGTCCCAGGCATCGGCGACGCGCAGCTTGCGGCGCTTCTTCTGATTCTGGCCCAGCGCCTTGGACATCATGTCGGACAGGTTGATCATGCCGATCTGGCCGCCCATGCCGGGAATATCCATCGGCATCGACGGGCTGTCGGCGATTTCCACCTCGACCTCGACATCGTTCATCTGGTGCTGTTCGATCCGCTGGCGGAAGGACAGGCGGGTCGCTTCGCTCGCTTCCTTGCCCGTAAGCGCGTCGAGCAGACGGTTCATCGCCGCCTCCGACGCCGCTTCGCGCACGGCTTCGCGGCGACGGTCCTTCTCCAGCCGTACCGCTTCCTCGACCAGGTCGCGGACGATCTGTTCGACGTCCCGGCCGACATAGCCGACCTCGGTGAACTTGGTCGCCTCGACCTTCACGAAAGGCGCATCGGCCAGCTTTGCAAGACGACGGCTGATCTCGGTCTTGCCGCACCCCGTCGGCCCGATCATCAGGATGTTTTTGGGCGTCACCTCGTCGCGCAGATCGTCGGGCAGATGCTGCCGCCGCCAGCGATTGCGCAGCGCGACAGCGACAGCGCGCTTGGCATCCTTCTGGCCGATAATATGCGCGTCAAGCGCCGCGACGATGGCTTTGGGGGTCAGATTGTCGTTCATCTCTATGTCGATCTCTTCTTTTCCTCTCCCGCTTTCGCGGGAGAGGCTACGGAGACTTGATCGCGAAGCGATCTAGGCGAAGTCGGTGAGGTCTTATCCTTGCAATCAAGAAAGACCCTCACCCATCCCTCTCCCGCGAAGGCGGGAGAGGGCTAGGAAATATCAGGCGACGGAATCCAGCGTCTCGATGGTCAGTTGATCATTGGTATAGACGCAAATGTCCGCCGCCACGGCCATCGCTTTGCGCGCCAGCGCCTCGGCATCCGCCTCATAGTCCACCAGCGCCCGCGCCGCCGCCAATGCGAAATTGCCGCCCGATCCGATCGCCGCAACGCCGTTCAACGGCTCCAGCACGTCGCCATTACCGGTCAGGATCAGCGTCACATCCTTATCCGCGACGATCATCATCGCTTCCAGATTGCGCAGATATTTGTCGGTGCGCCAGTCCTTGGCCAGTTCGACGGCCGAGCGCATCAACTGCCCGTTATGCCGCTCCAGCTTGGCCTCCAGCCGCTCGAACAAGGTGAAGGCGTCCGCCGTCGCGCCGGCAAAGCCGCCAATGACGGAGCCGTCATGCAGGCGGCGCACCTTGCGCGCATTGGGCTTCATGACGGTCTGGCCCATCGACACCTGGCCATCGCCAGCGACGACGACTTTGCCATTTTTGCGGACGGACATGATGGTGGTGCCATGCCAGACCGGCATGGTGCTGCGATGTTGGTCGTTCATGGGCGGCATATGGGAGGGGAGCGCGTCCGGTGCAAGCGGGTGCCTGCGCTACGTCGAGCCGTGGCATTCGCAAGACAATATTATGACAAATAGTGTCGGAACCAATGTCGGTTAATTGACATTGTGCAGCGCAGCATCAACTATCGACGCCTAACAAGAAGGTAGGACTCGCATGTCTCTCAAGGCCATGGCCCAGGAAAAAGTCGAGCGCGCGGGCATTTCCAACTATAGCTTTGACCGCGATACGCTGGTCATGTGCGGTGTCCGCTATACGCTCGAAGCCTGCACCTGCGGCGAGCCGGACTGCGATGGCGTGCGCCTGCGCAAGGCCATGCCTATGATCGCGCGCATCCTGCAATAGAAAGGAGCCGATCCTGTCGGTCCATCGCTGATCATCCCCCTCCCTTCGAACGCGCCTTCCGGCCTCGTCGAAGGGAGGAGGCGACAATCAGTTCTTTTCCTGATCCACCAGCTTGTTGGCACCGATCCAGGGCATCATCGCGCGCAGCTTGGCGCCGGTTTCCTCGATCGGGTGGCGCTGGGCGGCGATGCGGCTGGCCTTGAGTTCGGGCTGACCGGCACGGTTGTCGAGGACGAAGTCCTTGACGAAGCGGCCCGACTGGATGTCGGCCAGGACGCGCTTCATTTCCTTCTTGGTTTCTTCGGTGATGATGCGCGGGCCGGTCTTGATATCGCCATATTCGGCGGTGTTCGAGATCGAATAGCGCATGTTGGCGATGCCGCCTTCATACATCAGATCGACGATCAGCTTCAATTCGTGCAGACATTCGAAATAGGCCATTTCCGGCGCGTAACCGGCTTCGACCAGCGTTTCGAACCCGGCCTGGACCAGCGCGGTCGCGCCGCCGCAGAGGACCGCCTGCTCGCCGAACAGGTCGGTTTCGCATTCTTCGCGGAAATTGGTTTCGATGATGCCGCTGCGACCGCCGCCGACGCCGCTGGCGTAGGACAGGGCGATGTCATGCGCGTTGCCGGTCGAATCCTGATGGATGGCGATCAGGCAGGGGACGCCGCCGCCCTTCACATATTCACCGCGAACGGTGTGACCCGGACCCTTGGGCGCGATCATGATGACGTCCACGTCCTTGCGCGGCTCGATCAGGCCGAAATGGACGTTGAGGCCATGGGCAAAGGCCAGCGCCGCGCCGGGGCGCAGATTGGCGTGGACGTCGTTGGCATAAATGGCGGCCTGATGCTCGTCGGGGGCCAGGATCATGAACACGTCGGCCCAGGCGGCGGCTTCCGCGTTCGGCATGACCTTGAAGCCTGCGCCCTCGGCCTTCTTGGCGGAGGCGGAACCGGCGCGCAGCGCGATGGCGACTTCGGTAACGCCGCTGTCGCGCAGATTCTGCGCATGGGCATGACCCTGCGAACCATAGCCCAGGATGGCGACCTTCTTGCCCTTGATCAGGCCGATGTCCGCATCGTGATCGTAATAAACCTTCATGACTGTCTCTTCCCTCGAACGTATCTCCTCGCCCCGCCGGGGAGAGGATATGAAATCTTGGCTCGGCGCGGCCGGGCCTAGATGAAGTTGGAGCGGGGGTGGGGACGCTGAAACGTCGTGCCCCCTCTCCCAGCTTCGACTAGGCAGCAAGCTGCCAAGTCTGCGCAACCCTCTCCCCGCCGGGGAGAGGGGAAGTGGTTACACCGGCTCTTTGCCCCGGATCAGGCCGACGACGCCGGTGCGGCCGACTTCGACCAGGCCGATCTGGCGCATCAGCCCGACGAAATTGTCGATCTTGTCGGTGGTGCCGGTGATTTCGAAAATGAAGCTTTCGATCGTCGTGTCGACCACCTTGGCGCGGAACACGTCGGCCAGGCGCAGCGCTTCGATCCGGTCTTCGCCCGTGCCCTTGACCTTGACCAGTGCCAGTTCGCGCTCGACGAAGGGGCCGACTTCGGTCAGGTCGGTGACCTTGTGGACGGGCACCAGACGGTCGAGCTGGGCAATGATCTGGTCGATCACCTTGGGCGGGCCGTTGGTGACGATGGTGATGCGGCTGACGCTGTGATCGTCGGTAATGTCCGCCACGGTCAGGCTGTCGATATTATAGCCGCGCGCGGTGAACAGGCCCGCGATGCGCGCCAATATGCCGGCTTCGTTGGAAACGGTCAGCGACAGGACATGCCGCTGGTTCAATTCTTCCTGGATATGCATCACATGCTTGTCCCGTCATTCCTATCGTCATGGGCGTCACTGGGATCTGCCCGTTCCGAAATCATCGCCGTAAAGGCATAATGCCAGCCATCATCCTGCCGGTGGGCGACGCGGACGGGCAGGCCCGCCACCGCATCGAACATCCGGTGGAGATGTTCGCCGACATAGCGGGGACCGACCAGCAGCGTGCCGATATGCCGCTCGTGAAAGTCGAACCCTTCGTCCAGATGCACGACCCATTCGTCATTGGCCGGGTCGGCATGGTCGATGGTCCAGCCCGACAGCTCGGCCGTGCCCGCGATCCGCTCGAAATCCCACGGTTCGCTGACATGGACGCGCAGCTGGAGGTGCTGCGTCACGCCCCCATCCTCATACTAAGGCTTTCGCCTCGTCCGACATGATGCCCGCGATCTGGTTGGGATCGAGCATCATTTCGGTATGCGCCGCGCCCGACGGGATCATCGGGAAGCAGTTGGACAGTTTGGCGACGCGGCAATCGACGATCACCGGCCCTGGCGTTTCCAGCATCTGGCGGATGCCCGCTTCCAGATCGCCCGGCTGTTCAATGCGGATGCCGGTCCAGCCATAGGCCTCGCCCAGCTTCACGAAATCGGGCAGGCTGTCCGAATAGCTGTTGGAATAGCGGCTTTCATAGGTCAGTTCCTGCCACTGGCGGACCATGCCCATATATTCATTGTTCAGGATGAACAGCTTGACCGGCAGGCGATATTGGCTGGCGGTGCCCATTTCCTGAATGTTCATCTGCACCGAGGCGTCGCCCGCGATGCAGATGGCGAGGCTGTCGGGATTGCCCATCTGCGCGCCGATGGCGGCGGGGAAGCCATAGCCCATCGTGCCCAAGCCACCGGAGGTCAGCCATTTATTGGGGGCTTCGAAGCCGAAATGCTGCGCCGCCCACATTTGATGCTGGCCGACTTCGGTGGTGATGATGACATCCTTGCCGGTCGCCTGGCAGGCGGTGTAGAGGTCCGCGATCGCGCGTTGCGGCATGATTTCGATGCCGTTTTCGACATAGGCGAGCGATTGCTTCGTCCGCCATTCCGCGATCCGGTCCCACCATGCCGACAGGTCGGCCTGTTCATGGCCGCGCTGCTTCCACAGGGCGATCATGTCGTCCAGCGCGCTGGCGACGTCGGCCTGGATGGCGACATCGACATCGACGATCTTGTTGATCGAGCTGCGGTCGATGTCGATATGGACCTTGCGACTGTTGGGCGCGAAGGCATCCAGACGCCCGGTGACGCGATCGTCGAAACGCGCGCCGACGCACAGGATCAGGTCCGCCTGATTCATCGCCCAATTGGCTTCATAGGTGCCGTGCATCCCCAACATGCCGAGCCACTGGTCGGACGATGCGGGGAAAGCGCCCAGGCCCATCAGGGTCGAGGTGACGGGCGCGCCGGTGAGCGCGGCCAGTTCGCGCAACAGGGCGCTGGCCTGCGGGCCGGAGTTGATTACGCCGCCGCCGGTGTAGAAGATGGGGCGCTCCGCCGCGGCCAGCATTTCGACGGCCGCGTCGATGCCCGCCGCATCCGCCTTGATCTGCGGGCGGTAGCTGGCATGCTGGACCGGTTCGGGCCGCTTATAGGGCGCGGTCGCGATCTGGACATTCTTTGGAATGTCGATGACGACCGGGCCGGGGCGACCCGTCTTGGCGATGTGGAATGCCTCATGAACGATGCCCGCCAGCTTGCCGGGGTCTTTCACCAGATAATTATGCTTGGTGCAGTGGCGCGTGATGCCGACCGTGTCCGCTTCCTGGAACGCATCGGTACCGATCAGTTGCGTGGGCACCTGACCCGTGATGACGACCATGGGGATCGAATCCATCAGCGCGTCGGTGATGCCGGTGACCGCATTGGTCGCGCCAGGGCCGGAGGTGACCAGGACGACGCCGGGCTTGCCGGTCGAACGGGCATAGCCCTCCGCCATGTGGGTCGCGCCCTGTTCGTGGCGGACCAGCACATGCTTGATCGTGGGATGATTGTAGAGCGCGTCATAAATGGGCAGCACCGCGCCGCCGGGATAGCCGAACACGACCTCGACACCGAGATCGATCAGGCATTCAACCAATATGTCCGCGCCGCTCTTTTCGGCCACGATAAATCCTTCTCATATGATGCAGGCCCCGTCCTTTGCGACAGCGGACCTGCGATAGCAAGGTGGCAGCCTCTAATGGACATAAAATGACGGGTCAAGCGCTATTGTTGTAATTTAATTGCTAATTTAACAATCAGATTGTTATCAATTTCTCTTGTTTCGCGCGGCCAATGCGACGGGGGCTGGTTGGTGAACCAGGTATATTGGCGTTTGGCATATTGGCGGGTGGCGAGCGCGCCGCGTTCGATCATCGTTTCCCGGTCGATCTCGCCGCCCAACCAGGCGCGGATTTCGGGCACGCCGATCGCGCGCATCACCGGCAGGTCGGGGTGAAGGTGGCGGGCGAGCAACGCCTCGACCTCCTCGATCGCGCCCGCGTCGATCATCTGTACGAAACGCCGGTCGCAGCGCTCGATCAGCCAGTCGCGCGGCGGGCGCAGGATCATGGGGACAAGGGTGATCTGGTCGGCGATGCCCCCGCTCTTATGCTGCTGCCACTGTTTCAAAGGCTTGCCGGTGGAGCGTACCACCTCCAGCGCGCGGGCGACGCGGGTGGTGTCGGCGGGTGCCAGGCGGGCGGCGGCCTCCGGGTCTTCGCGGGTTAGCGCGGCATGGGCCTCGGCAACGGGCAAGGCGCGCACTGTCGCGCGTATGTCCGGGTCGATGTCCGGCACCGGCGCGATGCCGTCGAGCAATGTGCGGATATAGAGGCCCGTGCCGCCGACCAGGATGGGCAGGCGGCCCTGTTCCTGGGCAGCGGCGATCTGCGCCTTCGCCTCGGCCGCCCACCGGGGCGCGGTGCAGGCCTGTGCCCCGTCGATATGGCCGAACAGCCGGTGGGGCACATCGCCCATCTCCTCCGCGCTTGGCCGTGCGGACAGGATGGCTAGTTCGGCATAGACCTGGCTGGCATCGGCATTGATGACGATGCCGCCTGTGGCTTTGGCAAGGGCAATGGCGAGCGCGCTCTTGCCGCTGGCGGTCGGCCCGGCAATAAGCGCGACCCGTGGGCGGGATTCGCCCTGCTGTGTGTCAGGAGTGTTCATGTTCGTCGCGACCTTAGTGGCAAGTGGCTCGATCGGGCAGGGGGATATTGCGGCCGCCGCCGATAGGCTGGCGCAGGCGGGGTGCCAGCCGGGGCAGAGCCTGTGGCTCGACCGCGACAAGGCGGCGGACCTGTTCTTCGCCGCTGACCCGCTATCCGGGCGCGCGGCACTGGCCGATATCGGGCAGGGCATCGACGTGATCGTCCAGCCGGTCGAGGGGCGCGAGAAAAAGCTGCTGATCGCCGACATGGATTCTACCATGATCACCGTCGAGTGCATCGACGAACTGGCCGACTATGCCGGAATCAAGCCGCAGATCGCCGAGATCACCGAGCGGGCGATGCGCGGGGAGCTGGATTTCGAAGGCGCGCTGCATGGCCGTGTCGCGCTGCTCAAGGGCTTGGCCGACAGCGCCATCGACCAATGTCGGCAGGAGCGCGTGGTCATCATGGGCGGCGCGAAAGCGCTGGTCCGCACGATGAAGGCGCGGGGCGCGCGGACCTTGCTGGTGTCGGGCGGCTTCACCCGCTTTACAGGGCCGGTGGCGGCCGAGATCGGCTTCGACATGCATGTCGCCAATGTGCTGGAGATTGCCGACGGCGCGCTACTGGGCAGCGTCACTCGTCCGATCGTCGATGCGGCGCGCAAGCGGGCGGAACTGGAAGCGGCCATCGCGGGTGGTATTGATCGCGCCCTGACCCTGGCGGTGGGCGACGGCGCGAACGATATTCCGATGATCGAAGGGGCAGGGCTGGGCGTCGCCTATCATGCCAAGCCGGTGACGCGCGCCGCCGCCGCGGCCGAGATCGTCCATGGCGACCTGTCGGTGCTGCTCTATGCGCAAGGGATCGCGTCGGCCGATTGGGTTGTCGACTGAGGTCGTCCCCGGCCTGGACCTTTGCATCACCCTGCACGACCCGTTCAATGGATGCCTGCCGTCATCCGCGCTTTTTGTTCAATGGATGCCTGTCAGCATCCATAGGGCCATCGCCACCATCATCACATTTTCGGTGAGCGACACGAAGCCGAGCGGGACGTTGCTGCTGCCGCCGACGCAGGCGCATTTGAGCGTGCGCTTTTCGAGATAGACGGCCTTGACCACCGACACCGCGCCGATGCCGCCGATGGTGAGCGCGACCGGGATCGACAGCCAGTCGAGCGTGCGCGTGAGCATCAACACGCCGGCGCCCAGTTCCAGGAACGGGTAGGCGCGGCCATAGGGGGGAAGGCATCGGGCGAGCAGGTCATAGTTCAGGAACATCGTCGCGAACCGATCGACATCCTGCAATTTTAGCATGGCGAGCAGCATCATGGCGATGGCGATGAAACGCTCGACCGTGACGAAGGCGATGAGCGGGGCGAATGTCAGCCAGTTGACCGCCAGCGCCAGCAGCGCGGCCACCGCAAAGACGGCGAGGACGGGCACATAGCTGGTCGCATCGGGATCGCGCACCGTGAGACCCAGGAAGCGCCGCAGGTCGTCATGGCCGCCGATCCGCTGACCATCGATGAAGATTTGCGGCGTGGTCTTGACGTCATGCGCCGCCTTGAACGCATCGGTTTCCGCGCGGCTGGTGAGCCAATGGTCCTCGATCCGGTAGTCGCGCCGCTTGAGCAGCCAGCGCGCCTTGATACCATAGGGACAGATGTGGTCGGGCATCACCATGCGGTAGATGGCGGCGGATCGGGCTTGGGTCATGACGGCATATCCTTGGGCAAAGGGAGCATGCCACCCATATAGGGTGCGGACCATGGTACGGAGTCAAGGGATGAGCATGACGATTTCCGCACTCGCGCGCAGCAGCGGGGTCGGGGTGGAGACGGTGCGCTATTATCAGCGGCGCGGCCTGCTCGCCACGCCGGAGCGGGGCGAGGGTATCCGGCGCTACGACGCGGCGGACGCGCGGCGGCTGGGCTTCATTCGCGGCGCGCAGCGGGCGGGGTTCACGCTGGAGCAGATCGGCGAATTGCTGCATCTGGATGCGGGGCAGGATCGGGCGCGGGCGCGGGAATTGGCGTCGGAACGGATCGCGGCGCTGGACGCGAAGATCGCCGAGATGCAGGCGGCGCGCGCAGCGCTGGAGCGGTTGGCGCGGCAATGCCATGCGTCGGACGAGGGGCCATGCCCGATCATCGCGGCGTTCGAGGGGTGAGCTATTCCAGCCCGGCGACCAGCCCGTCGATGGCACCCTGCAGGATGTAGCTCGCCGCCAGCTTGTCGACCAGCACGTCGCGGCGGGCGCGGCTGGCGTCGGCCTCGATCAGCGTGCGGGTGACTGCTTGGGTCGACCAGCGTTCGTCCCAGAGCAGGACCGGTAGGCCGAAATCCGCCAGATTATGCGCGAAGGCGCGGCTCGACTGGCTGCGCGGGCTGCCGGTGCCGTCGAGGTTGAGCGGCAGGCCGATGACGATGCCCTTGACCTGCTGCTGCGTGATGAAGGCGGCCAGCAACAGCTTGTCCTTGCTGAATTTACCGCGCGTGATGGTGTGGGCGGGACTGGCGATTGACCAGCGCGCGTCGCACAGCGCAAGGCCGATGGTCTTGGTGCCGACATCCATGCCGACCAGGCGGCCGCCTTCGGGCAAAGCCTCGCGAAAGGCGACGCGATCCGTCGTTACCAATGGCATGTTATCGGGCTGTCACTTCTTCTGAAAGGCGGCGAGCCTTTGTTGCGCGTCGGCGCGGACATTGCCCCAGAACAGGCTGTAATCATAGACATGATAATTATTGCCGGGCAGCGTGAACGGCCCCATGTCAACCGGCTCACCGATCATCAGCACGCCGCTGGTGTCGCAGCGCGCGGGGACGATGCCGGTCAGCAGCTTGGGCGGCTGGCCCTGCTCGCGCGCGTCGAGCGTGCCCTTGTTGGCGCTGGCCGGAGCCGCGCCGTTGAACGCGCCGGTGATGGGGTTGGTGCAGAGCATGTGCGTGCCCTTGCGGGGCTTGCCGGTATAGCCGGTCCTGCGCTCGAAACTTTCGACCACGGCGGACGGATCGGCGGGTTCGGCATAGCTTTGCCAGCTGACGATGCAATGGGACTGGGCCGCGCGGGCGCAGGCGGGCAGGCCGAGCGCGGGCAGATCGGCCTCCACCGAGACCGGCCAGCCGACGGCATAGACCGCCGCCACGCGATCTGCGACGGGCTTGCCCGCGACTTCCTCGCGCAGCAATTGCATCAAATGGCGTGACCCCTGGCTATGCCCGGCGAGCATCAACGGCCCGGTCGGGTTGGCCGCGAGGAAGGCGGCAAAGGCCTGGGCAACGTCGCGATAGGCGGCGGCCAGTGCCTTGTCACCGGCGGGCTTGTCGGTCAGGAACGCGCCATAATTGGCCTGGCGATAGCGTGGTGCCCAGACGGTGCCTGCCGCGTTGAAGGCGCTGGCCTGGCTCATCACGAAGCGGCGGGCGGTGGCGTCAGCTTCCTTCTCGCCCAGCGCGGCATTCCAATGAGCGTCGCCAAAGGTCGTGATATAGCTGGTCGGGTGGATGAAGAAGATCGCGGCTTTGGGCAGCGTCGCGGGAAGGGTGACGCCTGCGGGCGTCCAGAGCGCCGGATTATTCTGCGTGATGTCCGGGCGGGCGACCCACATTTTGGGGTCGGCATAGGCGTTGGCGGGCAGGGGCGCGAGTTCGGTAAATTCTTCGCGCGGCACCATCACCGCACGGATCAATTGCATGCCCCAGATCGCATAGATGGCGAACGCCGCGATCACCAGAACCACGAGGGTTGCGATGACATAGAGAAATTTGCGGGCCACCCATGCTCTCCGATTTTCAAGGGCGACGCAGCCCCCATTTGCGCGCCCCTGTCTTACGCAAGCTACCGGCGTGCGCAAGAGGCGCGAAACCGGCTTGAAGCGGAGGGAAGCGGGTGGTAGCGGCATGGCCCATGTCGATAGACCTTCAGACCGTAAAAAAGATCGCCAGCCTCTCGCGCATTTCGGTGAGCGATGCCGAAGCCGAGGCGATGGTGCCCGAACTCAACAACATCCTTGGCTGGGTGGAGCAATTGGGTGAAGTGGACGTCAGCGGCGTCGAGCCGATGACTGCCGTCATCCCCAATCACCAGCGCCTGCGCGACGACGTCGTGACCGACGGCAATGTCCGCGACAAGGTGCTGGCGAATGCGCCCCAGGCCGAACATGGATTTTTTGCGGTGCCGAAAGTTATCGAGTGATGCGTATCACTCCCCCGTTCGCCCTGAGCCTGTCGAAGGGCTCTGCCGACCGGAGGGAGGCTGCTTCGCTTCGCTCAGCAGAAGGCTTCGACTTCGCTCAGCCCGAACGGGATAAAGATTTTGACTGACCTTACAGACCTTACCGTAGCCGAAATCCGCGACGGGTTCCGCGCAGGCGATTTTTCCGCGCGCGAAGTCGCCGAGGGCTTCAACGCCAATGTGGCCGCGGCCAAGGCGCTCAACGCCTTCATCGTCGAAACGCCGGAAAAGGCGCTGGAAGCCGCCGATGCCGCCGACAAGGCGCTGGCGGCGGGCGACGTGAAGCCGCTGTCGGGCGTGCCGATCGGCATGAAGGACCTCTTCTGCACGCAGGGCGTGCAGACCACGGCGGCCAGCCACATGCTCGAAGGGTTTGTGCCGACTTACGAGTCGACCGTGTCCGCCAAGCTGTGGGATGCGGGCGCGGGGATGCTGGGCAAGCTGAACCTCGACCAGTTCGCCATGGGGTCTTCCAACGAGACGAGCTATTATGGCAACGTCATCAGCCCGTGGAAGCGCGATGGCGGCGACAATTCGGCTTTGGCTCCCGGCGGTTCTTCGGGCGGGTCGTCGTCCGCGATCGCGGCGCGGCTGTGCCCGGCGGCGACCGGCACCGACACGGGCGGATCGATCCGCCAGCCTGCCGCCTTTACCGGCATCAGCGGCATCAAGCCGACCTATGGCCGCTGCTCGCGCTGGGGCATCGTCGCCTTTGCCTCGTCGCTCGACCAGGCCGGGCCGATGGCGCGGACCGTGCGCGACAATGCGTTGCTGCTGGAGGTGATGGCCGGGTTCGATCCCAAGGATTCGACCTCGCTCGACCTGCCGGTGCCGCAGTGGGAAGCGGGATTGTCCAGCAATCTCAAGGGCAAGACGGTCGGTATTCCCAAGGAATATCGCCCCGATGGCCTGAACGCGGAAATCGCCGCGCTGTGGGATCAGGGGATTGCCTGGCTCAAGGACGCTGGCGCCAATGTGGTCGAGGTATCGCTGCCGCATACGAAATATGCGCTGCCGACCTATTATATCATCGCCCCTGCCGAAGCCTCGTCCAACCTCGCCCGCTATGACGGCGTGCGTTATGGCCAGCGCGACCTGCCCGATGGCGCAGGCCTGCAGGACATGTATGCCGCCACCCGCGCCGCAGGCTTCGGGCCGGAGGTCAAGCGCCGCATCATGATCGGCACCTATGTCCTGTCGGCGGGCTTCTATGACGCTTATTATACGCAGGCGCAGAAGGTCCGGGCGCTGATCGCGCGCGATTTCGATCTGGCCTTCGAGCAATGCGACCTGCTGCTGACCCCGACCGCGCCGAGCGCGGCCTTCACGCTGGGCGAGAAGCAGGCCGATCCGCTGGCCATGTATCTGAACGACGTCTTCACCGTGCCCGCCTCACTGGCAGGGCTGCCCGCCATGTCGGTGCCCGGTGGCGTGGACAGTCAGGGCTTGCCGCTCGGCTTGCAGATCATCGGCAAGGCGCTGGACGAACAAACCGTGCTGAACGCCGGTTTGGCGATCGAGGAACGGGCAGGGTTTGTGGCGCGGCCGGACAAGTGGTGGTGAGATGGATCGGTGAAATCCTTGTCCAAATTATTGGAGAGGGATTCATCGAGGGTCTGATGCGGCGAAAATTTGGGCGAGGAAAGTCTCAGCCTTTGACGCGCGAAAGACAAAAAATTCTCGAACGGCGCGCTCAACAGCGTGTGAACAGACGGAAAAAGCGATGATTGAATCACCCCATCGCATCCAGCGCGTAACCGGCGATTGTAGATAGGGTTGCAAAGTGTTACCTTGGTAACACTGGAGATTGGGCAATGAACGCGCAGAGCAAGATCGACACTGGAACCATGACGAGCAAGGGTCAGATACTGATCCCCAAAGCCATGCGCGATGCCGCCGGTCTGGTGCCGGGACAGCCTTACAAGGTTGTGCTGAATGAAGCGGGGCAAGTGGTGGTTGCACCGCTGGGGTTCAGCCCTGAGGAAGCAGCGGAGCGAAGCCGACGGGTGCGCGAAGCGATCAATGCGATCGCCGGGAAATATCCCAATCCTGACGGCATGAGTACGGATGAGTATATGCGGGAGATACGGGGTAATTACGAACCGTGATCCTTGTCGACTCCAACGTTCTCATTGATGTTCTGGATCGTGATCCCCATTGGTTCGAATGGTCCGCTGCCAATATCAATCGTGCCGCATTTGGTGCCTATCTATTTGTAAACCCGGTAGTGATTGGCGAAATGGCGCCAAGGTTCGAGGCATTGGATGATCTGCGCGTTCTTTTGGCTGCGATGCTTATCGATGTGGAACCCTTGATGCCGGAGGGGGCATTTCTGGCGGGTAAAGCCTTTCAGGTTCATCGTCGTCGAAAGCAACCGATGGCGGCTAAATCCATCCTCGCCGACTTTCTGATCGGTGGCCACGCGCAGTCTCTGAACGCGACTATCCTAACCCGTGACCCGCGTTTCTATCGCAGCTATTTTCCCGGCGTGCCGTTGATCACGCCTTCAAAGGACGACTGATGACTGAATCAACCTATCGCATCCAGGGCGCAACCGGCGAGTGGGAGGTCGTGATCGGCCTGGAGGTGCATGCCCAGATCACCACCCATGCCAAGCTGTTTTCCGGTGCGGCGACCGCGTTCGGGGCCGAGCCTAATACGCAGGTCAGCCTGGTCGACGCGGCGATGCCCGGCATGTTGCCCGTGCCCAATCGCGAATGCATCCGTCAGGCGGTGCGCACCGGCATGGCGATCGAGGCGCAGATCAACAAATGGTCACGGTTCGACCGGAAAAATTATTTCTACGCCGATCTGCCGCAGGGCTATCAGATCAGCCAGCTCTATCACCCGATCGTGGGTGAAGGGCAGATCGAGATCGTGCTGGACGAGAAGAACCCGGAAACCAGCACCAAGGTGATCGGTGTCGAGCGCATCCATGTCGAGCAGGACGCCGGCAAGCTGATGCACGACCAGCATCCCACCAGCTCCTATGTCGATCTCAACCGGTCGGGCGTCGCGCTGATGGAGATCGTGTCGAAGCCGGACATGCGGTCACCCGCCGAAGCAGGGGCTTATCTGGCGAAGCTGCGGACGATCCTGCGCTATGTGGGTTCGTGCGACGGCAATATGGACCAGGGTTCGATGCGCGCCGACGTGAACGTGTCCGTCCGCAAGCCCGGCGAGGAATTCGGCACCCGCACTGAAACGAAGAACGTCAATTCCGTCCGCTTCGTCATGGCCGTCGTAGAGCATGAGGCGAACCGTCAGGTCGACGTGCTGGAGGCAGGCGGCAAGATCGTGCAGGAAACCCGGCTCTACGATCCCGACCGGGGCGAAACGCGGTCGATGCGGTCGAAGGAAGACGCGCATGACTATCGCTACTTCCCCGATCCCGACCTGTTGCCGATCGAACTGGACGAGGCATTTCTGGCTGAATGTCGCGCCTCGCTGCCCGAACTGCCTGATGCCAAACGCAAGCGCTATGAGCAGGCGCTCGGCCTCTCGCCCTATAATGCGGCGACGCTGACGGCGGACGCCGATACCGCGCGCTGGTTCGAACTGCTGGTGACGCAAAGCGCCGCCGCGCAGAAGAAGAGCGAGAGCGATGTCGCGAAGGCAGCGGCCAACTGGCTGCTGTCGGACCTGTATGGCGCGCTCAACCGCCTTGGCAAAAGCCTGGAGGAAAGCCCGGTCAGTCCCTCACAAGCGGCCGAATTGCTGGCGCTGGTCGCCGACGGCACGCTGTCGGGATCGCTCGCCAAGCAGGTGTTCGAAATCATGCTGGAAACCGGCGATGCACCAGCCAAGATCGTGGAAGATCGCGGCATGAAGCAGACGTCGGACACGGGCGCGATCGAGGCGGTGGTGGCCAAGGTTCTCGCGGACAATGGCGACAAGGTCGCGCAATATAAGGGCGGCAAGGAAGCGCTGTTCGGCTTCTTCGTCGGCCAGACGATGAAGACAATGCAGGGCAAGGCCAACCCGCAGGTCGTGAATGAACTGGTGAAGAAGGGGTTGGCTTAACGCCAGCCCCTTAATATCGTTATTTAATTCGTATTGAAGTTCGATAAAACGACATAGCGAATTTTTTGATTGTCAGCCGTTATGACTTTTATCCGCGCACCTCGGTAAGCGATTTCGCTAGAAGCTGATAAGTCATATTCAGCCTCATTCGAGAAGGCCGGGCGAGCGATGCTGCCACTGCTTTCTCGGTATCCGATCTTGATGCGATCCCCAACACGACCACTATAGAGCAATGTCTGCTGCAGGTCGCGGTCTGACAGGACTGGCTGACGGGTTCTCTCAAACGAGTGTTCCGTATCGCATATGGGACCGTTTAAGCCGCCAGTAATAACGCATGTTTCCTGTTTCGTTTTCGAAACACGGATCGATTGCGGGAATGGTAATGGCAGGCCTAGTAAATCGCGGGCTTGAAGTAAATAACCTGCCCCCTCTCGGTTTGAGGACATCCGATAGGAGTGATATGTGCTACCTTTGTCTTCCGCAATTTGAGGATAGAATCCTTTGCTAAGCCTATATCCTTTGATATTATTTTCTGCGACCAGTTCAATTCCATCCTCTTCGGTATAAAATCCCTGCCGCAGCATGTCTTCGCCCAAAGACACCTGAGTTTCTTCGGCCAGTTTTGGAAAACTGATCGGCGTTCGAATAGGCGTGTAGTTTGGCGCAGGTGTAGACGCACATGCTGACAACCCAATCGTTGCCGTGACGAGAAGTAATGAACGCATTGAATAGCCCCCTTTTGAATTTAGGAGGTTAAAGGCTTCTCAACCGATAATTCAAGTACGGTGATCAATTATGGCAAGGGTAAAATAAATAAGGGGCGCCACCGGGTCTAGCGGTGACGCCCCTCTTTATGTCCGGCGCCCTTGGGGAGGGATATTGCCGGATCGGAAAGAACGGACCGGGAGGGTCTGTGGGGTGTGGCCCGTCCTTTCATAGTCAGGACGTCACAGGACGAAGTTTACCGTCGCTCTAAACGATATGGCGACGTGATTTTGTTGTTCCTCCGCGCCGAATTCGCCGCCCACGCGGAATGTTTCGGTGCCGCCATAGAGGCGGGCGCGGCCGGTCCAGCCATTGGTGCGGTCTTCGGCGGTCAGGGTGAAGCGGTCGCCATCCTTGAAATAGGCGACCGTATCGCCCAGCGATCCGCCGATGATCTGGCGGCGGCCGCCCTCCAGTTCCAGCCGCAGCCAGCCATCTTCCGGGTTCAAGCTGCCAAAGTCATAGCCCGCCGTGACCGTGCCGTTGGCGGTGGTTTCGTCGCTGGTGCGGTCCAGCACCGTGAGGTTGAAGGCATCGCCGCCGCCAGTCTCGCTATAGCCCTTCTCGGAAAGGCGATAATAGTCGATGCCGAGCGCCGGACGCAGGCTGAACCGGCCCATCTGCATCTGATAGGCGGCACCGGCGGTCGCCGAATAGAGCTTGCCATTCCAATCGCCATCGGCGGTGCGGGTGACGTCGCCATTGGAGAAATGGCGGGTGCCGGTGAAACCGATATGCGCCGCGGACAGGCGGGCGAAGGCCAGCAGCGGTCCCCATTGGCCGCGCCAGTGGGCCGCCAGCTCATATTGGTCGGAATCGACGGCATTGTCGGTGCCGCCGCCGGTGTCGCTACTATGGATATAGGCGAAGGAGCCACCGAATGCGCCGAGATCGGTCAGATATTCGGCGCCACCGCCCGCGCCCCAACCGTTGATATCGTAGGACGCGGTATTGCCCACGCTCTTGCTGCTGCCAAAGGCGACCTGTTGCAGCCAGAAGCCGAGGCGGCCGTCCTTGGTACGATAGATGCCGTTGGGGTCGGACAGGATGCGCGCGGTGGCTCTGGAACCCGATGTCACCGCTTCGAACGTGCCACCGGCATGATCGGGCAGCATCTGGCGCAGATTGGCGTTCAGCGTCTCGCCATCGCTGATGGCGAGATAGGCGTCGGCGATATCGGCGTCATTGTCGAGCGCATTGAAGATGGCGGAATAGGCGCTACCGAGCGAGCCGGTGAGGCCCAGGTCGGTCACGCTCTTGGCCGCGATCGAGAGGGTGACGGTGCCTGCCGTGGCATCGCCCGCGACGCTGCCCTTGAACATATAGGGCAGCAGGGTGGCGGTGCCGAGCGTCGGCGATCCGCTGAGCGATCCGGCGCGGACGATGACATAGTCGCCTTCCGCATCGCCGACCTGGCTGAGTTGCACCTTCACCTGCGATCCGCTGGCGAAGCTGGCTGCGCCTGCAACGTCATAGACGGTGTTGGCACCGGTCGCCGCATCGATGGCAACGCCGATGGTGGAGGTGCCGCTGGCCGACAGTGAACCCAGCGCGATGCTGCCCGTGCTGGTAGTGCTGAGCGTCCCGCCATTGAGCGTCACATCGACGTTGCCGCCATTGTTGATCGCCCCCGACAGGGACGAAGTGCCGTTCAGGACGAGCGTCCCGGCGCTGCCGCCGAAATCGACATTGCCCGTCAGGCTGGCGCTGTTGGCCAGGGTCAGGCTGGACGTGCCGGTTCCGAACGCGACATTGCCGGTCAGGCTGGACGTTCCGGACAGGGCGACACTGTCATTGCCAGCGCCGAGGCTGAGGTTGCCGGTGATGCTGCCTGCCGACACGGTCATGACGTCATTGCCCGACCCCAGCCGGACATCGCCGACGATCTGCGGCGCGGTGGCCGTAGCGGAGGCAAGCGCCTGCGTCAGGGTGACGCCGCTGCCGTTGGCGCTGAGGTCGATCGCGGTGTTGGTGAGGCCGCCGGTCGCGCTGATCCGGCCGGTGTTGGACAGGCTGGATACCGTGCCCGACGAATCGAGAATGGCGATCGCCGTGCCCTTTGCATTGTCGAGCGCCGATGCGGCGACAGCGCCGCTGACCTTGATCGCCGAGACCGATGCGCCTGCGTCGATTACGAGCCCGCGCGCGCTCGTCCCCGTCTTGGCCGATCCGCTTGCGCCGACGGTGCCGCTGACTTCGACCGTATCGGCCCGCGCGCCCGAACCCAGCCGCAGGGCGGTGGCATCGCTGTCGTAGGAGACGGCCGCGACCGTGCCTGCGACCAGCACGCCCTTGGCAATGTCGACATCGCCGCCCAGCCCGCCAATGACCAGGCCATTGGCCGCGACCCCGTCATAAACGCCATAGCCGCCAATGCCGCCATTGACGATCAGGCCATAGCCCGACGTATCGGCGGCTACCGCACCTATGTCCGTGTCGCTGTCCGCCGCGCCGATCTGCACGGCGGCTGCCGAGCCATAGGTGATGACCGAGGCCGTGCCTTCCGTGCTGTCGGTCAGGCCATCATCGTCGATATCGGTGTCATCTTCATCATCATCGTCGCTGGCGGTGGGCGGCACGTCGAAGATGATGCCGCCGCTGACATTGCCCGCTATCACCAGGGCCGATCCGCCCTGAAGCAGATCGTCGGCATCTAATTTGGTGACGTCGGACGGCCGGGTCGTCGTGCGATAGCCGGTGCTGGCGATGCTGCCCTGAATCTTGAGTGCGCCGTCGATGTCGCCAAGCAAGGCTGCGCCGATGCTGTTCGCGCCAACCGCCGTCGTCGTCCCGCGCAGGGTTACGTTACCGGTGACGTCATTGACCAGGACGCCGTTGCTGTTGTCGCCCGTGACGCTGATCGTGCCACTGGTGGCGAGGTTGCCGGTCAGAGGGCCGTCGAGGCGGATACCGTCCGACTGATTGCCTTCAATGCTGATGGTGCCGCTATGGGTGATGTCGCCGACATGGGGGGCGCCCGCCTGCAGCCAGATGCCCTTTTTATTCGTGCCCTTGGCGAACGGGCCGTCGATATCGCCGTCGGAGTCGCTGTCTGTGGCGGTATAGTCTTCGGTCAGCGTGATGGTGCCGCTGTTGGTGATCGCGCCGCTCGTGCCGGGGGTAATCAGGATGCCGGTGACATTATTGGCGTCGTTGATGGTGATGGTGCCCGCGTTCGAGACTTTGTTGTTGCTGTCGACCGTGACCGCCGTGCCGCTGGTCAGGGTGATCGACCCGGCCGAACTGATGGTGATATCGTCGCGCGCGCCGTTGGCGATGGTGGAGGTCTTGACGGCTGCTGTCGTCGCGGTGCTGATGGTCGTTTCCGCCATCGCCTGCGCCGCTGTCAGGGCCACCAGAACCGGCGCGATGGCCGTGCAGGCCAGTAGATGTCGCATATAGTCTCCTCTGCGTGCCGCGCTTGATATTCTGTGCGCGCGTGCGGGAGGGACGATGCCGAACTTGGTTTTCCGTGCCGTTTTGCGATGAATGGATGTTCAGAAAGCGAAATCGACGCCGATGCGCAGCGTGCGTGGGCGCAGCGGCGTATAATAGTCGGTATTAAGGTCGAACGGCGTGCCGAGCGAGAAGCGGTTGCCCTCGCTGTCGAACAGGTTGGTGAGCGATAGCGAATATTGCACCGGCCCGCGCGTCACGCTGGCCGAAAGGCTGGTATCGACATAATCGCCCTGGGTCTGGCCCAGTATCGGCCCGACGCCCAGCCGCGATTTGCCGACATAGCGGGCGGACCCTGTAAGATGGAGGTTCATCCGGTCGCTCAGCGGCGCGCGATAGTCGAAGGCGAGCCGTCCGCCCAGATTGGCGACATTGGGCACGGCCAGCGATTGGTCATCATAGGACAGCGCCCGAATGAAGGCTGCCTGCCGGGTCAGGCGGCTATCATTATAGATGATGCTGCCGTCCAGCGTCAGGCGCGGGGTGGCGCGGGCAACGATGCGTCCTTCGAGCGTATAGATGCGCCCATCGCCGATATTAGCGGTGGTCGGCAGGCCGATCCGGTCGGTCACGTCGGCCTGGATGTCGCGCCAGTCGGTATAGGCGATATTGGCGCTGAGCGCGATCGTGTCGCGGCCGGGCAGGCCCATGCGGAAGCCGCTTTCGATGGTCGATATGCGGTCATTCTGGAAACGCCGCACCCGCTGATCATCGACGGCCAGGCCGCCGGGGCGAAAGCCCTGCTGAAAGCGGGCGTAGAGGGTGACGTTCGGGATCGCGTCGGTGAGCAAGGAGGCGGAGGGCAGGAAGATCGTCTCGCTGCGATCGGCCTGCGCTTCTGCCCGCGCGAGGTCCGCCGAGGAGAGGGCGGCGACCGGATCGAGCGCCTCGCCGGACAGGCGGCTGTTTGTCAGGCGGCCGCCGAAGGTGGCGATCAGTCCCCGGACCGGTTCGAAGGAGGCTTCGCCGAACAACGTCGCTTCCTTGACGCTGTTGCGCACGCCCGTCGCCGCCGCTGGCTGACCCCGGCCGAAAACGGGCACGCCGGGAAGCACCTCCGGCTGGATCAGGGCGGCGCCGAAGCCGGTCAGCGAGCGATAGATTTTCGACCTGCTTTGCAGGTAGGAGCCGCCCAATATCCAGCCCAGCCCATTGTCGAGATCCCGCACCAGCCGGTTTTCGGTGGAGAAGATGTCGACTTCATTGCGCTGGCGGAACAGCGCTGGTGGGCCGCCGGGCTGGGTCGCGTCATAGCTTTCGGACAGGTCGTGCCGCACGAAGCCGGTGGACGAGACGAAACGCAGGCTGTCCCATTGTTTTTCCAGGCGGACATTGCCGAGCAGATAGTCGGATCGATAGGGTTGGGCGACGGCGGAGGCGCGCTCCAGTCGGCCGACCGAGCGGGTCGCATATTGCGCGTCATCGCCCTCTATCTGTTGATAGACACCATTGAGATCGATCGTCCAGTCATCGTCCGGGGCAAAGCGCAGCGCGGCGCGACCACCCCAGGTACGGGTCCGGTTGACGTCCTCCTTCCCGCGATTGACGTCGTCGATATAGCCGCCGTCCTGCACGCCATAGCCCACGACCCGCAGCGCGAGTTTTTCAGCGACGATCGGCAGGTTGAGCGTTGCGGACAGATCGCCGCCGGGGTCGCCATGCTGGGTGGCAGAAAGCCCCGCCGATACTTGCCCGCCCATTTCGCCAAGATTGGGGGCGTTGGGCATGATGCGGATGATGCCGCCCAGCGATCCCGCGCCATAGAGCGTGCCCTGCGGCCCTTCCAGCACTTCGACCCGGCCGACATCATAAAGTTTGAGGTCGGGGTCGGGCGCGGCATAGTTCAACCGCATGTCGGCCAGATATTGGCCGGTGGTGGCCTGGGTCGGCCCGGCCACGCCGGAATCGGCGATGGCGCGGATGAACAGCTTGTTTCGGCCCGCACCAGCATGGGTGGAACTCAGACTAGCGACCCGCGCCAGCAAGGTGGCGGTGCCGCCTGCCGCTTCGCCGCTGGAAAAGGCGCGGCTGTCGAGCGCTTCGACCATGCCGGCATAGCGGGGCAGGGGCGTTTCGCGCTTCGAGGCAGTGACGATGATCTGGGCTTCGGGTTGATCGTCGGCGGGGGCGGCGGGGATCGGCGCTGGAGCGCTCACGGGCGGAGCGGGCCGGGTGCGGATGATGCGCCATGTCGCGCCGTCGATGCGCCGCGCGGTCGCGCCGCTGCCCTTGAGCAGCCGCTTCAACGCCGCTTCTACCGAGAGATTGCCGGTAACGGCCGGGGTGCGAATGCCAGCGAGCGACTGGTCGGACATGCCGATGCTGGTCCTGGTCTGACGGGCGAGCGCGATCGTCGCCTCGCCCAGCCGTCCGGGGGCGATGCTGATGGTGTGTCTGTCCGCCCCATGCGCGGGCGCTGCGCTTGTTATGGCAAGGGCGGTGACGAGGAAGAGGTCAGCTTTGCGGCCCATCCCCTTCTTTCAGCAGCCAAGTGTCGCCCTGGCGCACGGCGGAAAGGCCCATCAGCGGCGCGGCCCCGGCAAAGAATCGGGCCGGGTCTTTATCCAGCCGGATCGTGCCGGTGAAGCGCATCGCGCGCGCGCCCGGCGTGGTGCGGAGCGCGATGCCGAGCGATCGGCCGATATCTTCGCTGATGTCGCTGACGGCGGCATTGGCGTAGACGAGGCGGCCCTGCCGCCAACTGGCGACGGCCGCCGGGGCAATATCCATCACCCGCAAGCCTTGCGCATCATCGGCAAGGCCGCGTCCGGCGGGTAGGCTGATCGCCTCTGCGCCGGGATTGTAGATGACTTCGCCTTCCGACACGCCGATGCGGACGGCGCCGGGGGTGTGAACGATGTTGAAGACCGTCCCGGCATCTTCGAACACGGCATCGCCCACCGTCACGCGGAACGGATCGGACGCATCGTGGCGCACGGTGAAGGCAGCCTCGCCACTGTCGAGCGCGGCGAAGCGGGTGTCGTTGCGGTCGAGGCGCAGGCGGGTGCCTCCATTGACTTCGATGCGGGTGCCATCGTCCAGCGCGATGCTGCGCGTTTCGCCGGGGCGGGTGGTGACGGTGTAGATGTCGGCCCGGTTCATCATGCCGACCGACACGGCCGCGACCAGCGCGGCGGCGATCGCGCCGCCGCCGATCCAGCGGAGCGGGCGGCGTTGCGGCACGCCTACATCATTGGCGGGAGCAGGCAAGGCGACGGGTTCGGGCGGCATGATGGCGTCGAGGTCGGCATCGGCCGCCATTAGCACATCATAGGCCTCCGCATTGGCGGGGTCGCGCTCCAACCAGGCGGTGAAGCCGTCCCAGTCGGTAAAGGCGGGATCGCGCGTGCGGATGACCCACGCCAGTGCCTCCTCGTTCGTCATTGCTCCAGCCCTGTTCATTTTTTGCCCCTTACAGAGACTGACGCCGCCGACCCCATCATTCCGTATCCAGTTTTTGCTTGAGCGTCAGCATGGCGCGATAGGCCTTTTGCAAGTCCTTCTCCACCGTCGTCAGGCTGACCCCCAATTCCTCGGCAATGACCTTTTGTCCCACGCCTTCGATGCGGAAGCGGCGGAAGATGAGTTCGACGCGCGGGCCAAGGTCGCGCAGGACGGCGCGCGCCTCATCCAGCCGCTGGACAAGGATCATCCGCTCGTCCACCGGCACATCGTCGGTCGGGTCGGCCATGACGCCGCCAGCCCCTTCGGCCCAGTCTTGCTCGCGCCGTTCGCGCCGGATCGCCGAGCGATAGCGGTCGAGCATGAGGTTGTTGGCCATGCGATACAGATAGGGAACGGGGTCGGAGACGGGGCCAAGATCCTTGGCCTCCAGCTTCATCCACATATCCTGCAAGAGATCTTCGGCATTCTCGCCCGCGCCGCGTGCGCGCAGGAAGCGCAGCAGGGCCGCGCGGTTGGCCATGAAGATCGCGGAAAGGCCAGTGGCCATGCCTGTCGGGGTCCAGTGCTGAAATTGCTTGCCGTTCGGATAGCCTGCCATAGAGGGCGGGGTGGTCCCTTGGCAATCGCCAAGCTGTTGTCCTGCGCGCGTCGCTGCTTTAGCGCGGAGCCGGGCAAGCATCGGAGCGGCGCAGGCATGACGAACGGCGTGGACAGGGTGGCGGCACAGGCGGCGGGGATGGACCCTGACCGGCTGGACGCGCTGGTGGACTTTCTCGACCGCACCTATCTGGCCAGCGGCCGCTTGCCGCATATGCAATTATTGGTGTCGCGCGACGAGCAGCCGGTAGTGTCGTGGGCACGCGGGGCGGCGCGGGCGAGCGGGGAACCGCTGTCGGCCGATGCCCTCTATCGCATCGCGTCGATGACGAAGCCGGTGACGTCGGTCGCCTTCATGATGCTGGTGGAAGCGGGCAAGGTTGCGCTCGATACGCCGGTTGTCGAGCTTATCCCCGAATTTGCCGACTTGCGCGTCGGGCGCGCCAATCGCGCGCGGTTGAAGCGGCCGATGCTGATGATCGACCTGCTGCGCCATACGTCGGGGCTGACCTATGGGTTGCAGCGGCAGACGCCGATCGATGCGCGCTATCGCAAGCTGGGGCTGGACGAATTTCAGCAGCCGCGCACGTCGGACCAGTTCATCGCCGATCTGGCGACATTGCCGCTGGAATTTTCGCCAGGCGAACGGTGGAATTATTCGGTGGCGACCGATGTGCTGGGCGTCGTGATCGAGCGGCTGGAGGGGCGCGACCTGGAAAGCGTGTTTCGCGAGCGCATCTTCGCGCCGCTGGGCATGGTCGATACGACCTTCGCTTTGCCCGATGCCAAGGCGGATCGCATGACTGATGCCTGGCGGCTGGACGAGCAGGGCGAGCGCCAGGTCGCGGATCTGGGTGCCCGGAGCGGGTGGCGGCGGCAGGGGCGCTTCCTGTCGGGCGGCGGCGGGCTGGTGTCGGGGGTGGCGGACTATCACCGCTTTGCCCGGATGCTGCTGCGCGGGGGCGAACTGGACGGGGTGCGGCTGCTGCGGGCCGATACGGTGGCGCAGATGCGGTCCAACCAATTGCCCGGCGGCGGCGACCTTGCCAGCCTGTCGAGTGCGATGTTCAGCGAGGCGGATTATCAGGATGTGGGCTTCGGCCTGGGCTTCGCCATGGGTTTAGAGCGCGGCGAATATTATTGGGGCGGGGTGTTTTCGACCTATTTCTGGGTCGATCCAGTCGAGCGGTTGATCGGGATATTCATGACCCAATTGCTGCCGTCGAGCGCCTATCCGGTGCGCGCGCAATTGCGCGCTGGGGTGGCAGAGGCGCTGGTGCGCAGGGGGTAGGCCCAAGTCCCGCGAAACAGCGGAAATAATTGCTGCGCTGCAAAATTTGGCGTTGGCGCGGGCTTGTCGGCTGTGCCATCATCCCCGTCGATCAGACAGGGGGACCGTGTGCCATGAACCTCAAGGGCCAGACCAAACTTCCCAAACCCGCGCCGCGGCGGATGGACCCGGAAATCCTGGCGCATGAGATTGTCGAGCGGCTGACCTATCGCATCGGCAAGAATGCCGCTGCCGCCAAGCCGCATGACTGGCTGCACGCCGTCATTCTCTCGATCCGCGACCGGGTGATCGACGCGTGGATCACATCGACCCAGAAAACCTATGAGGAAGAAGGGCGGCGGGTCTATTATCTGAGCCTGGAATTTTTGATCGGGCGGTTGATGCGCGATGCGGCGTCCAACATGGAAATGCTGGACGACATGCAGGCGGCGCTGGCCTCGCTGGGCGTCGATATCGACATCATCGCCGCGCTGGAGCCGGATGCCGCGCTCGGCAATGGCGGTTTGGGGAGGCTGGCGGCCTGCTTCATGGAAAGCATGGCGACGGTCGATGTGCCTGCCTATGGCTATGGCATCCGCTATGTGAACGGCATGTTCCGGCAGGAGATTTCGGACGGCTGGCAGGTCGAGCTGCCCGAAAACTGGCTGGCGCATGGCAATCCGTGGGAGTTCGAGCGGCGCGAGGCGAGCTATGAGGTCGGCTTTGGCGGGCTGGTCGATCCGGCCGAGGGCGAGGATAGCGGGCCGCACCAGATGCACTGGAAGCCCAGCGAGCGCGTGATCGCCACCCCCTATGACACGCCGATTGCGGGCTGGCGCGGCAAGCGGGTCAATACGTTGCGGCTATGGGAAGCGCAGCCGATCGATCCCATCCTGCTCGACAAGTTCAATGCCGGCGACCATGTCGGTGCGCTGTCCGAAAGCAATCGGGCCGAGGCGCTGACGCGGGTGCTGTACCCCGCCGACAGTTCCGCCGCTGGCCAGGAATTGCGGTTGCGGCAGGAATATTTCTTCTCTTCCGCGTCGCTGCAGGACATCGTCCGGCGGCATATCCAATATTTCGGCACCATCGCGACGCTGCCAGACAAGGCGGCGATCCAGCTCAATGACACGCATCCGGCGGTCGCGGTGGCGGAATTGATGCGGATATTGCTGGACGATCATGGCTTCGATTTCGACGAGGCGTGGGACATTACCCGGCGCACATTCAGCTATACCAACCACACCTTGCTGCCCGAAGCGCTGGAAAGCTGGCCAGTGCCGTTGTTCGAGCGGTTGCTGCCCCGGCATATGCAGATCGTCTATGCGGTCAACAGCCGCCTGCTGGCCGAAGCGCGACGGGCAGGGCAACTCGATGACGCGGCGATCGGGGCGATCTCGCTGATCGATGAAGGCGGCGACCGGCGCGTGCGCATGGGCAATCTGGCTTTCGCCGGATCACACAGCGTCAATGGCGTATCGGCGCTGCACACCGACCTGATGAAGGTTACGGTCTTTGCCGACCTGCACAATCTCTATCCGACCCGCATCAACAACAAGACCAATGGCGTGACCTATCGCCGCTGGCTGATGCAGTGCAATCCAGGACTGACCGGCCTTATTCGCGAGGCGATCGGCGAGGCGTTTCTGGACGATGCCGAAGCGCTGCGCGACCTCGACGCCTTTGCCGATGACACGGCGTTTCAGGAGAAATTCATCGCGGTGAAGCGCGCGAACAAGGCGGCGCTGTCGGACCTTTTGCGCAAGCGGTTGAATGCGCGGATCGACCCGTCGGCGATGTTCGACATCCAGATCAAGCGCATCCATGAATACAAGCGGCAATTGCTCAACATCATCGAGGCGGTGTCGCTCTATGACCAGATCCGCTCGCATCCCGAACGCAACTGGGTGCCGCGCGTCAAGCTGTTCGGCGGCAAGGCGGCGTCGAGCTATCATAATGCCAAGCTGATCATCAAGCTGGCGGGCGATGTCGCGCGCGTGGTCAATCATGATCCGGCGGTGCAGGGGCTGCTCAAGGTGCAGTTCGTGCCCAATTACAATGTCTCGATGGCCGAGATGATGATCCCGGCTGCCGACCTGTCCGAACAGATTTCGACGGCGGGCATGGAAGCGTCGGGCACGGGCAATATGAAGTTCGCGGTCAATGGCGCGCTGACGATCGGCACGCTGGATGGCGCGAATGTCGAAATGCGCGATCATGTCGGTGCCGACAATATCATCATCTTCGGCCTGACGGCGCAGGAGGTGAATGACCGCCGCGCCGAGGGCTATGTGCCGATGGACGTTATCGGCAAGAGCCGGGAACTTGCTCAGGCCTTGCATGCGATCGCCAGCGGCGTCTTTTCGCCCGACGACCCGGATCGGTACAAGGGGCTGATCCAGGGCATTTACGACAATGACTGGTTCATGCTGGCGGCCGATTTCGACAGCTATTCGGCCGCGCAACGGCATGTCGATAGGCTCTGGACGGATGAGCCCTTGTGGGCAAAGATGGCGATCCACAATGTCGCGCGCATGGGATGGTTTTCGTCCGATCGAACCATTCGCGAATATGCGCGGGACATCTGGAAGATCGGCTGAGGATGGGAGGCTGGGTGACAGGATCGTGCTGACAGGCGAGCAGATCGACCGGCTGGTCGAAGGCCGCGATGACGATCCCTTCGCCACGTTTGGCGTGCATCCTGCCGACACGGGCTTTACCGCCTGCGTCCTGTTGCCTGGAGCCACATCTGTCGTCGCGCAGACCCTCGATGGCAAGGCCGTGGGTGAGCTGGCTGCGCTGCACAAGGCTGGGTTGTTCCATGGCAAGGTCGCCCTGCGCAAGCGGCAGCCGCTGCGCTACGTCGCGCGCTATGCCGATGGCAGCGACTATGCGCTGATCGATCCTTATGGATTCGGTCCGGTGCTGGGGCCGATGGACGATCATTTCCTGGCTGAGGGTGCCCACGCCCGATTGTTCGACAAGATGGGCGCGCATGTCATGACCCATGAGGGGGTGGCGGGCGTGCATTTCGCGGTCTGGGCACCCAATGCCCGGCGCGTGTCGGTGGTCGGCGATTTCAATCAGTGGGATGGCCGCCGGGGCGCGATGCGCCATCGCGTCGATAGCGGTGTGTGGGAAATCTTCCTGCCCGCGATCGAGCCGGGCGCACCTTATAAATTTGAGATTGTCGGCGCGGATGGCGTGACGCTGCCGCTCAAGGCCGATCCGTTCGCCTATAAGAGCGAATTGCGGCCTTCCACTGCCTCGATCGTCGCTGGACCGCTCGACCATAGCTGGGGCGATGCGCGCCACCGTGACTATTGGCAGAAGGCAGATGCGCGGCGCGAGCCGATCTCCATCTACGAAGTTCATGCCGGGTCGTGGCAAAAGGCCGATGACGGCGGTTTCCTCGACTGGGACGAGATGGCGCGGCGGCTCATCCCCTATGTCGTGGGCATGGGCTTTACCCATATCGAATTTCTGCCGATCAGCGAATATCCCTATGATCCAAGCTGGGGCTATCAGACGCTGGGGCTGTACGCGCCAACTGCGCGCTTTGGCGATCCGGCGGGCCTCGCGCGCTTCGTGGATGGCGCGCATCGGGCCGGAGTCGGCGTGATCCTCGATTGGGTGCCGGCGCATTTCCCGACCGACGAACATGGGCTGGCGCATTTCGACGGCACGGCGCTGTACGAACATGCCGATCCGAAAAAGGGATTCCATCCCGACTGGAACACCGCCATCTATAATTTCGGGCGGCGCGAAGTGGCGCAGTTCCTGGTCAACAACGCCTTGTTCTGGGCCGAGCGCTATCATGTCGACGGGTTGCGCGTCGATGCGGTCGCGTCCATGCTCTATCTCGATTATTCGCGCGAGCCGGGCGAATGGATACCCAACGACCATGGCGGGCGCGAGAATGTCGAGGCGGTCGCTTTCCTGCAGGAGATGAACCGGGCGCTCTATGCCGCGCATCCCGGCATCATGACGATCGCCGAGGAATCGACCAGCTGGCCCAATGTGTCGCATCCCGTGGAGAGCGGCGGGCTGGGCTTCGGCTTCAAATGGAATATGGGCTTCATGCACGACACGCTGCGCTATTTGCAGCGCGAGCCGGTGCATCGTGCCCATCATCATGACGACATCACCTTTGGCCTCATGTATGCCTTTGCCGAGAATTTCGTGCTGGCGCTGAGCCATGACGAAGTGGTGCATGGCAAATCGTCGCTGCTGCACAAGATGGCGGGCGATGACTGGCAGAAATTCGCGACGCTGCGGGCCTATTATGGCCTGATGTGGGGCTATCCCGGCAAGAAGCTGTTGTTCATGGGGCAGGAATTTGCCCAGCGCGGCGAATGGAGCGAGGAGCGGGCGCTCGACTGGCATCTGCTCGACCATGCCGCCCATCTGGGGGTGCAGCATCTGGTGGGTGACCTCAACCGCCTCTATCGCAGCCGCCCGGCGCTTCATGCCCGCGATTGTGAGCCGGAGGGTTTCGAATGGGTGCTGGTCGATGGCGCGGTGGATAGCGTGTTCGCCTGGCAGCGACGCGCGCCCGGCGCGAAACCCATTGTCGTGATCAGCCATTTTACCCCGGTGCTGCGCCATGGTTATCGTATGCGGCTACCTTCGGGGGGGCGCTGGCGCGAGATATTGAACAGCGACGCGGCCGACTATGGCGGTAGCGGCGCGGGGAATATGGGGATGGTGATGGCGGATGAGACGGGCTGGGCGAACATCACCCTGCCGCCGTTCGCCACGCTGATGTTCGAACTGGATATGTGACACCAACGGGCGCGTGCAGGCGATCGTGGGCGATAATGAGGAGAGGCCCATAATGCAGATAAGACACCAGCCGATCGCGCGCGATGCCATGGCCTATGTGCTCGCTGGCGGGCGCGGTAGCCGCCTGGCCGAACTGACCGACAAGCGCGCCAAGCCTGCGGTCCATTTCGGCGGCAAGGCGCGGATCATCGATTTCGCCCTGTCCAATGCGCTCAACAGCGGCATCCGGCGCATCGGCGTCGCGACGCAATATAAGGCCCATTCGCTGATCCGCCATTTGCAGCGCGGCTGGAACTTCCTGCGGCCCGAACGCAATGAGAGTTTCGACATTTTGCCCGCCAGCCAGCGCGTGTCGGAAAGCCAATGGTATGAGGGGACCGCCGACGCGGTGTTCCAGAATATCGACATCATCGAAAGCTATGCGCCCGAATATATGGTGCTGCTGGCGGGCGACCATGTCTATAAAATGGACTATGAGCTGATGCTGCAGCAGCATGTGGACAGCGGCGCGGATGTCACGGTTGGCTGCCTGGAAGTGCCGCGGATGGAAGCGGTTGGTTTCGGCGTCATGCATGTCGATGAAAAGGATGTCATCACCGCCTTCATCGAAAAGCCCAAAGACCCGCCTTCTATCCCCGGCCAGCCGGACGTCGCGCTGGCGTCGATGGGCATTTATGTGTTCCAGACCCGTTTCCTGATCGAACAATTGCGGCGCGACGCGGATGATCCGCACAGCAAGCGCGATTTCGGCGGCGATATCATTCCCTATATCGTCAAACATGGCAAAGCGGTCGCGCACCGCTTTTCCGCCAGTTGCGTGCGGGCCGAAAGCGAGCTGGAGCCCTATTGGCGCGATGTCGGTACGATCGACGCCTATTGGCAGGCGAGCATCGACCTGACCGATGTCGTGCCCTCGCTCGACCTGTATGACCGCAGCTGGCCGCTCTGGACCTATTCGGAGGTCACGCCGCCCGCGAAGTTCGTGCATAATGAGGATGGGCGGCGCGGGTCGGCGACCTCTTCGCTGGTCGCGGGCGGCTGCATCGTGTCCGGCTCTTCGCTGCATCGCAGCCTGTTGTTCTCCGGGGTCAAGACGCACAGTTTTTCGTCGGTGACCGATAGCGTCATCATGCCCAATTGCGAGATCGGGCGGGGCGCGCGGCTGCATAAATGCGTGCTGGATTCCGGCATCATCATTCCACCGGGCCTGGTCATCGGCGAGAATCCGACGGAGGATTCGCAACGGTTCCGGCGGACGGACAGTGGCATCTGCCTGGTGACGCAGCCGATGATCGAACGTCTGGTCGCCTGATCGCCATGCAATTGCTCTCGGTCGCGTCCGAACTCTATCCGCTGATCAAGACCGGGGGACTGGCCGACGTCACCGGCGCGCTACCCGGTGCGCTCGCCGGGGAGGGGGTGGCGACCCGAACGCTGGTGCCGGGCTATCCCGCGGTTATCGCGCGGATCGGCAAGGCGAAGGTCGTGCGCCGCTATGACGCTTTGTTCGGCGTGCCCGCGACGGTACTGGCCGCGCGCGTCGACGGGCTGGAGCTGCTGGTGCTGGACGCGCCCGATTTCTTCGCGCGCGAAGGCGGGCCTTATGGCGACCATGCGGGCAATGACTGGGGCGATAACTGGCGGCGCTTTGCCGCGCTGTCGCGCGTCGGGGCGGATTTGGCGGCGGACGGGATCAAGGGTTGGCGGCCCGATGTGGTGCATGTCCATGACTGGCAGGCGGCATTGACGGCGGCCTATATGCGCTTTGGCCCAGCCCATGCGGTGCCCAAGATCGTGACGATCCATAATCTGGCGTTTCAGGGGCGCTATGCTGCTGATGTATTTGGGCAATTGGGTCTGCCGCCCGAAGCCTGGGGCGTGGATGGCGTCGAATATTATGGCGGCGTGGGCTATCTGAAGGCGGGGCTGGTGTCGGCCGATGCGATCACGACGGTCAGCCCGACCTATGCCGAGGAAATCCGGTCGCCCGTTCACGGCATGGGATTGGACGGCCTGATCAATGGCCGGGTGGAGCGGCTGCACGGGATATTGAACGGAGTCGATACCGCGATCTGGAACCCGGCGGACGATCCACTGATCCCCAAGGCTTTCAGCGGTCGGGCGCTGGCGGGGCGAGCGGCCAATCGGCGCGCTCTGGAGCAGCAGTTCGGGCTGGATGCCGATGGCGCGCCGATCTTCATCATCGTCAGCCGCCTGACCTGGCAAAAGGGCATGGACCTGATGGTCGATGCGCTCGATCATCTGGTGGGGCTGGGCGCGAAGCTCGCGCTGCTGGGGTCGGGTGATCATCCGCTGGAGGGCGCTTTTCTGGGTGCGGCGGATCGCCATCGCGGGCGGATCGGTGTGCGGATCGGGTATGACGAGCCGATGTCGCATCTGATGCAGGCAGGCGGCGACGCGATTCTGATTCCGTCGCGGTTCGAGCCGTGCGGGCTGACCCAGCTTTATGGGCTGCGCTATGGCTGTCTGCCAGTGGTGGCACGGGTTGGCGGGCTTGCGGACACGGTGATCGACGCCAATGCGGCGGCGGTGGCGGCGGGCGCAGCGACAGGTGTGGTGTTTGCCCCATCGGACCCACTGGCTTTGTATGGCGCGATTGCGCGCACGGTGCGGCTGCATCGCGATCGGCCAGTGTGGCAGGCGATGCAGCGGGCGGCGATGCGGACCGATGTGTCATGGGGCCAGAGCGCAGCGCGCTATGCGGCGCTTTATCGCAGCTTGTTGACGGCGGCGGCGTGAGCGCAGGTCCGGCCGCGCCGCGACTGAGCGCAAGTGGCGTGCATTTTTCGGTCTGGGCACCGGAGGCGAGCCATGTCTGGCTCTGCCTGTTCGATGCGGCTGACTGCGAAACCCGGATGGCGATGACGCGCGGCGAGTGCGGTGTGTGGCATAGCGAGGCGACAGGCGTGGGCGCAGGTGCGCGTTATGGCTATCGCGCCGATGGCCCTTATGATCCGGGAGCGGGGCTGTGGTTCGATCCCGACAAATTGCTGCTCGATCCCTATGCGACGGCGATCGACCGCGCCTTCGTCTATGACCCCGCGCTGGCTGCGCCGCGCGGAGAGGGGCCCGATACCGCGCCGCTTATGCCCAAAGGCGTTGTCGAAGCGCCCTTGGCGCCTTTGCCGAGCGCGCTACCCTGTTTCCGTCCCGGTGGCCTGATCTACGAGCTCCATGTGCGTGGCTTCACCATGTTGCATCCCGATGTGCCGGAAGCGCAGCGTGGCACCATCGCCGCGCTCGCGCATCCGGCGGTGATCGCGCATCTGCAACGACTGCATGTGTCGGCTATCGAACTGATGCCGATCAATGCCTGGATCGATGAGCGGCATCTGGGGCCGCTCGGCCTCACCAATTATTGGGGCTATAATCCGGTCAACTGGTTCGCGCTCGACCCGCGCCTGGCGCCTGGCGGCATCGCCGAACTGCGCGAGACGGTGGCCGCGCTGCATGTGGCGGGGATCGGCGTCATCCTCGATATGGTCTATAATCATGATGGGGAAAGCGATGCCCAGGGGCCGACGCTATCGCTGCGCGGGCTGAATGCGCGCGACTATTTCCGGCATGCGGCCAATGGGCAACTGATTAACGATACCGGCACGGGCAATGCCATTACCTGCAACCAGCCGATGGTCCGCCGCCTGATCCTCGATTCGCTGCGCTATTTCGTGACGCAGGCGGGGGTGGACGGGTTCCGCTTCGACCTGGCGCCAGCGCTGGGGCGGATGGCGGATGGGTTCGATCCGCGCGCGCCGCTGCTGGAGGCGATGCGCGCCGATCCGATCCTGGCCGACCGGGTGATGATCGCCGAGCCCTGGGATATCGGGCCGGGCGGCTATCAACTGGGCCATTTTGGCGATCCTTGGCTGGAATGGAATGACCGCTATCGCGACGATATGCGCCGGTTCTGGCGCGGCGATGCCGGGATGTTGGGCGCGGTGGCGACCCGGCTGGCGGGATCGTCGGACATTTTTGGTGGCGCGACGACCCGGACGGTCAATTTCCTTGCCGCGCATGATGGCTTCACACTGGCGGACGTCACATCTTACGAACAGCGCCACAATCTCGCCAATGGCAAGGAAAATCGCGATGGCCATGGCGAGAATCTGAGCTGGAATAATGGCGTCGAGGGGCCGAGCGACGACCCGGCCGTGCAAGCGGCGCGTCGTCGCGATCGCATCGCACTGCTCGCCACGCTCTTTTCTTCGCGCGGGACGATCATGTTGACCGCAGGCGACGAGTTCGGGCGGACGCAGCAGGGCAATAACAATGCCTATGCGCAGGATAATGCGATCGGCTGGGTCGATTGGGCAGGGCGCGATATGGCGCTGGAGGCGGAGGCCTTTGCGTTGGCGGCCTTGCGCGCGGGCAATGCGGATCTGCGCGGCACGGCGATATTGTCGGACGCCGACGTCGCCTGGCTGGACGAGGGCAGCGCGCCGCTGAGTGTCGCGCAATGGGAAGACCCACAGCGGCGTCGTTTCGCGTTGCGCTATCGCGGCAGCGGCCTCACGATCTGCGTCAATGGCGACGGGGAGGCTTGCTGGTTCCGGCTGAACGGCGAAGCGGTCGAGGTCGCTGCCCGCTCCGTCATGGTCATTCCACCGGCACGCTGAACAGGTCGGGCCGTCGCAGGCGCAGCGCCATCAGCGTGATCGCCAGCTTGCCATCGCTGATCTGCTTGTTGGCCATCATCGTCCACAGCGTATCGAGCGGCAGTTCGTGGACGGTGATATTCTCCTGCTCCTCGTCCAGGCCGCCGCCCGCCGCGATCCGGTCTGCGGCGCGATATTCGGCGAGATAATAATCGATCTTCTCGGTGACGACGCTGGGGATGCTCCAGATTTGCCCCAGATGAATGAGCGTACCGATTTGCACGCCCGCTTCCTCCATCGCCTCCCGCCTGGCGCAGTCTTCAGGGTCATCCTCCAGCAAGCCCGCAATCGCTTCGAGCATGTCGGGCAAGCCGGCCATCATGACGGGCGCGCGCGGCATCGATACGGTCAGCGCGACGCGCCGCACCGGGTCGAAGGGGAGCAACGCCACCGCGCGGCGCATCTCCACCACATGCCGGTCGCATTCCTGCCCATCGGGCGCGCGCATCCGCACCATCAGCAGGTTGAGCCAATCCTGGTAGAGGGGGTTGATCGACAGGATGGTTGTCACCTGCTGTTGTTGCTCCTGGATCAGGCCACGATGAATATGTCGGCTGCGCTCAGGTCGAACAGGTCGCGCGCCTGTGCGACATGGCGCGCGGCGGTCGGCCCCGATCCGTCCGCGTCATATGCCAACAGTCCGGACGCGACATCATAGAGGATGCGGTCATCGGCGTCGATCGCGGCGTTGCCGAGACGAAAGGCACCAGCATCCAATGTGCCGATCGGCCCGATGTCGGCGAAGGCGGCCTGGGACAGGGCAAAACGATCTTCGCCCAACTGGAAGTCAAGGATGATGTCGAACCCGACAGCCTGCGGCGCTGTGCTGAACAGGAATGTGTCAGCGCCCTCGCGCCCCCTAAGCCGGTCATTGTTGCCGCCGCCGTCGATCACATCATTGCCGCGTGTGCCGATAATCTCATTATAGGCGGCATTGCCAATCAGGGTCTGACCCGAGGATGCCCTGGTGCCGATGAGATGTTCAATATGCTCCGGCAGGGTGTAGGTCAGCAATGCCGTGCGGACCGTGTCGCTGCCTTCATCAGCCAGTTCGATCACCGTATCCGCCACATGATCGACGATCAATATGTCATCGCCCGGCCCCCCTGCGATCTGATCGGCCCCCCGGCCGCCATTGAGAATGTCGTCGCCGAAGGATCCGGTCAATATGTCTGCGCCGTCGCCACCGGCGATGCGATTGTCCAGCTGATTGCCGTTCAGCGTCTGGCCGCTGTCGAGCATGCCGTAAAGATTTTCGATCGGCCCTCTCAATGTGTAGGTCGGGAGTGTCGTGCGGACGGCATCCATGCCGTAACCGTCTTCGATGACATCGCCGACATTGTCGACCATATACACGTCGCCGCCCCAGCCGCCGATCATCCGGTCGGCCCCAAGGCCGCCGTCGATCACTGTCTCGCCATCGCTACCCTCGATGACATTGTCCAAGTCGTTCCCGGTAAGCCATTGTTTATACTGCGATGTGCCAGTCAGCTGTTCGACATGGTCCGGCAGGGTGTAATGCATCATGTTCGTATGAATGACATCCGTGCCTTCCCCGGCCTGTTCAGTGACCATATCCCCTGCGTCATCAACAAGATAGAGATCGTCGCCACTGCCGCCAGCCAGTTGGTGCGTGCCGAACAGACCGTAGAGGCGATCGTCCCCCGTTGTACCGATCAGGCTGTCCGCCTGCGACTGCGGCAGAAAGATGAGGCCGTCAGGCGGCGTCATGCCGCCCAAGTCTGTGCTGGTCAGCATAGTGGCGAGGACATTTTCAAGCACCAGCACGACGAAAAAAGGCCTGGCGGCCGCATAATCATATTGCAGCACCAATGTGTCTGCGCCGCGCTGGGCGAGTGCCAGTCGACCATCGAGGAACAACTGGCTGGAGTTCAGGGAGATGCCCATGGCACGAGCGTCTAGCACCAGACTGTCCTCGGCGAGGTGGAAGTCAGTCACAACCACTGGGGCGTTTCGGTTACCTTCCAGGGAAAGCCGGTCCGCGCCCGCGCCCAGCGTCACGCGAAAATCGCTGCCCTCGCCAATGGTCACCCGATCATTACCGGCGCCAGCGTCGATCCTTCCGGTCGCAGCCCCGTCCACCAGTATGATGTCATTGCCATCACCGCCCAAAGCGGTGACGATGTGATAGGGGTCAACCGCGCGGAAATTAATCTGATCGGCCCCGATGCCGCCGTCGAGCAGCACCCGGTCTGGCACGGCATAGCGATTGCCACGCGTCACCTCCAGAAGATCGTCGCCGCCCTGGCCGAACAGCCGGTCATCACCGCTGGTCCTGTCATAGAGCCGGTCGGCACTGCCGCCCGTATCACTGCCGGCGCTGTCGCCATGCATGATGTCATTGCCCGAACCGCCCGTGATCTGGTCCGCGCCAGCGCCGCCCTCGAACAGATCATCGCCATTGCTGCCCATCAGCGTGTCGTTGCCGTCGAGACCGCGGATCAGGTCATTGCCGGTCGATCCGGTTAGCCGATCATTGCCGGTCCCCCCGTCATCGACGGCGCGGGCGGCCATAAGGCCCGCCGGATCATAGCCAAGCTGCCATGCGGTCAGATCGCTCGCCATGAATGCATCGAACGCCAATAGCGTCGCATAGCCGTGGACACTGCCAGCGCTGCCGTCCCGGTCCAGTTGCAACAGCGTGTCCGGCCCGGACTGCACAAGACGCAGATAGCCGTCGGCAAAGGGATTGGACAGGCCGTTCCAGCCAAGCAGTGTGTCGCGGAGAAAAGCGTCGAGGTCGACGCGATCGCTTGTGTAAAGGGACGTGCCGATGGTGAAGTCGGTGATATGGATCAGGCCGCCGGGCGACCAGGGGACGCTGGAGGGTGTAAGCGTCAGCTTGTCTGCGCCGCTGCCCAGTGTAACCGTCACAAGGCCATGCGCCGGGGTGACATGAACGCGATCACTGCTGCTGCCTGCGTCTATGTTTGCACGTCGGACCGATCCGATCTCGATCCGATCCTCGCCGTTTCCGCCGAGGGCGGTGACACTGTCCAGCGTCCGACCGACCGCATCGAACAGCAGCAGGTCGCTATGATGACCGCCATCCATCACGATGTCGCTGGCTGCCATCATGCCCGACCGCCGGACGATCAGCACATCTTCCCATGCCTGGCCGAACAGTTGATCATTCCCGCCGCGACTGTCGATCAACGTGTCGGCGGCCCCGTAAACGACGCTCGGATTTTCGGGATCGTCGCCATAGAGGATGTCGTTACCGATCCCGCCGACGATAGAATCGCGGCCGGTGTGACCGATCAGGAGGCCGTCGCCGCCGCGATTTTCAATCCGGTCGGAGCCGTCCAACCCGCGCATCTCCACCGTTCCACCCCATGCCAGCAGCAGGTCGTCATTATAATAAGAGCGATCCACGCCCAGAACGACCTGTCCCGGCACTGCCATGCCGAAATCCGCAGCCGACAGGGTAGAGGGAAGGGTAGCGTCGAACGTCAACAGGCTCTGGAAATCATAAGCGGTACCGCCGCCGTCCTGGTCGATGTCCAGCCGTGTGTCTGCACCGTCCTGCACCAGACGCAAAAATCCCGCGTCAAACGGATCGTCGCTTCTGGTCCATCCAGGCACGGACGTCCAGAACAGCGCCTGCAGGTCGATCCGATCCGTGCCACTGTCAAAGTCCGTCACATGGATGGTCGGGCCGACAAGCAGGCCGTCAGACTGGCCCGCGAGCAACAGCACGTCTGCACCGTCGCCCAGCGTGACCGTCACGTCGCCAAAGCGCGGGTCGATGGTGACAAGATCGTCGCCGCTTCCCGCATCGATCATGCCCGTCAGCACGCCCTCGATCATGATCCGGTCATCGCCGCTACCGCCCAATGCGGTGACATGGTCGAAGAAACGGCCATGCGTGCGCAGGGTGATCCGGTCGTTTCCGGCACCGCCATCCATTAGGATGATGTTGCTGTAGAGGTCGCGCCGTTCGACTTCGAGCAGGTCGTCGCCCGCCTGACCGTAGAGCATGTCGCTGCCGCCATGCCGGTCAATCACAATGTCGGCCCCATCACCGCCATCATTGGCGATGCTGTTGCCATATAGCCGGTCATGGCCGCTACCGCCGTTGACGATGTCCTGGCCCATGCCGCCTTCGACCAGATCATCGCCCGCTGCGCCGTAAAGCAGGTCTTCGCCGCCCAGACCGCCAATCTCGTCATCGTCCGCGCCGCCACGAATTAGATCATTGTCACTGGTTCCCAGCAATTGGGCATAGGCCGCAGCATCGAACCATGGATCGGGCGTGGCCGTTTCAGCAGCCGCAAATGGCCGGGCGGCAAAGGCACGGGCGGGCGCATTGATGATGGTCATGGATAGGGGCCTCGCATTGACACAGGGGGTGACAATCCTGTCACGGCATAGTGATGCGACCGAGAGGAGAATGCCCGCTCAGCGGTGTCGAGGCAAGCGCTAAAAAGACCGACGCGCGGATCGGCTTGATCATCAGGCACATGGGGGAAGGCTATGGTGAGTCCAGCTGGGTTCGAACCAGCGACCTACTGATTAAAAGTTATAGTTGGCGGTGTTCCGGCATGTCCCGAAAAACCCCGTAATGCTTGCAATTCAGCCATTTTTATGTCCTGTATCGTTCCAGCTAATGCCGGGGTATATCGGGCCATCTGTTACCTAAGGTAACACATTTGCCGACCCACTGAACGAGGATAGCAGTGATGCAGGCCATTGTCCTGACCGACTCGAAGATTCTGGGAATGAAGCCTCCGGCTGAGGGGCAGGCGGAAATCAGCGATGGCAAGGTGCCGGGTTTGCGCCTCCGCATTGGCAAATCTGGCACAAAGACATTTATTGTCCGCAAGCGTGTGGGCGGACGTATTCGTAACATCACACTTGGCCGCTACGGTCCCCGGTTCGGACTTGCGGAGGCCCGCAAGAAGGCGCGCACGGTCCTAAACGATATCGAGGAAGGCAAAGACCCGTCCGCGACGCTGGCAACGCCCAGGCGGGGCGGGGGAGGGGCTGGAACCGTCCGTGCGCTTTGGCCTGCATACCAAGCGGCAAAAGCTGATCTTCGATCGATCGGCGAGGTGACGCGCATATTTGAAAAATATGTTCTGCCCACGATTGGCGACCGCATGGCGGATGCCATCACGCGGGGAGACGTGACGCGGCTAATCGATGACGTCGCAGCCAATGCCCCTGTCATGGCGCGCGCGGTCCATGCCCAATTGTCGGCATTTTATACGTGGGCGCTTCCTGGCCTGGACCGGCTGCCAGCCAATCCCTGCCGAGATGCCAGGCGGCCCCCTAAGCCGAAATCAAGGGTTCGGATATTGAGCGAGGCAGAATTGCGGGCGCTCTGGCAAGTTGCCGAAGCCCAGCCCGCGCCTTGGGGAGCAAGCCTGAAATTGCTGATGTTGACCGGGGCGCGGCGATCGGAGGTATTTGAGGCCGAGCGGGCAGAGTTTGATGTGAAGCGCAAAATCTGGACGATCCCAGCCGAGCGGGCCAAAAATGGGCAGGCTCATATCCTGCATCTGGCACCGGCGGTAATCGACCTGATCGAACAAATCCCCACTATCGATGGCAGCGCCAAGCTATTCCCGGCCGCTGGCAATCCCGACAACGCGGCCAGCGGCATATCCAAGGCCGTCAATCGCATTCGGGCCGATCTTACTAAGGTTATGAGCGCGGAGGTGCCGGAATGGTCGCTGCACGACATACGGCGCAGCGTGGCGACCAACATGCAGCGCATGGGTATCCGCCTAGAGGTGACGGAGGCTGTCCTAAACCACATTGCAGGGACGCGGGCGGGCATCGTGGGCGTTTACCAGCGGCACGACTTTGCCAAGGAAAAGCAACACGCTCTGACTGCATGGGCTGCAGAGCTGGCGCGGATTGTGAAGGGCAATCGCCGCAGTAATGTGGTGGCATTGCATGGGTGAGCGAAGAAAACACGGCATCGTGACTTTGGACGTTGAAAGCACGCCTGTGTTTGAAAACGGCCTGCCAGGGAAGCTGAGCAAAGAATTTCAAGCCAAGGCTGCACACGCCAGCGATTGGGCATCCTATTTTCCTGACCGCGCCTGGCTTGCAGAGCAACTGGCATCTGCTGAGAAATCGAAAGGCGGTGCGCCTGTCCTTTTTCGCCCCCACGAAGATCGTGGCTGGTATTTTAAGCGTTGTTTGGCAAATCTCGATTTGCTTACATCTTCTGCGAAAAGTGGGTCCATTGAAGTAGCCATAATTCACGCTTGCGAACTTGGACGCCTAATGACTGAAATGGAGATGAAATTTAACGATTTTGAACTTGGCCGTTCCGTCGAACAACTAGCCCTGTGGGGCCAGAAAGTGGCTGCGGGGGGGCAGGCAAGTCGTAAAGGACGAACGCGGAGCCAGCGTTTTGACGCGATCAAGGAGTATATCGCCAATGGGAAGCAGACCAAGGCGGCGATATCTCTGGTCGCACAGGAGGACGGAGTGACGGCAAAGGCCGTCGAAGCTGACTATTACGCGGAGCGCCATATTCGACCCTAGACCGGGTGATTAGGGTAGGGGCGTCCCGATAAGCCCCATGCCATCCAACCTAACGGAGATGGCAAATGCAAACGCTTATTCGACTTCCCGAAGTTGTCCGCCGCACTGGCCGCAGCCGGTCGCGCATTTATGACGACATCAAGGCTGGCACATTTCCCGCACCGGTGAAGATCGGCGCGCGCGCCATCGCTTTCCCCATGGAGGAAATCAACCGCTGGATTGAAGGCCGCATGGCTGCGCGGGATGCAGCGTAAACGCCATGAACAAAAACGCCCCCACCCGCGAGGGTGAAGGCGTCGATTGTCTCTTTGGCGGGGACAAAGGCGCACATACCACACGCTTTTCGCAAATCCAATATCTGGCTGCGCGTCACGGGCTTTCCATCCATCGCGCCGCGCTGATCGCGCCGATCGCTTTCGGAGCGACGGGCCATGTCTGATCGGACGGCAATCATTCTCGACGTGCGCCACTGGCGCGCTGCACAACTGCGTCGCGAAAACCTGCGGCGGGCGGCTGTGGAAGGCGCGTGTCACCCGACACGGCGGCCAGGTCGCCTCACCTTGGACGAAATCCTTGGCTCTGCCTTCGATCCGTCAGGAGGTGCCGCATGAACGCCGTGACGCACAAGTTCGATAAGACCTTGGACCCGATCCGCGTCTTCCTGCCGAACATAAGCGATGACGAGCATAAGCAGCGCGACCGCATCCGAGTTGCCCGGAACATAGCGACGGCCAAAATCCCGAAGCTGAAAGAAGCCCCATACGCCCGGCAATTGTGCTGGATATTGGTCGATACCGCGACCGAATGGATGCTGTCACCCGCCACAGTCAGCGCTTTGGAAATGGTGGCAGAGCAATGCCGCCGTCTGCTGATCGTCGCTGAAACGTCCGAGATGCTGGAGACCTTGCCGGAATGAAAAGCTGGGAAGATCTTGAAAATGATCCGGCTGCGGGGGGATTCGAACGTCGCCAGATGCCATATATTGGCGAAGGCTCTGCCAAGGGCCTCGCCGCTGCGCACGGGATCACCGCAAGCGCCCTAATGGGGATGAAGTTTGATCCCATCCGTTATGTCATTCCCGGCTATGTCGCGGAAGGCCTGACCCTGTTTGCTGGCGCTCCCAAAATTGGCAAATCATGGACTGCGCTCGACTTAGGCATTGCGGTCTCGGCTGGGGGCTTGGCGTTCGGATCGATCAAATGCGAACAGGGAGACGCCCTGTATCTGGCCCTAGAAGATAACCCCAGGCGGCTGCAATCGCGTCTCAAGGTTATGCGCCGCACGATCGCGCCGCAACGCCTCACCTTCATGACGGAATGGCCGACGCTTGATGAAGGCTGCCTAGATGAATTGGAGGCATGGGCGCACAATGCTGAAAAGCCGCGCCTTGTCATCGTGGACGTGCTGGCCAAGGTCCGTCCGGTCGCCAATGGCAAAGACCAGCTTTACGACGCGGACTATCGGACCATGACCGGCCTGCATGGCTTTGCGACCCGCCATAGGCTTGCCGTCCTCGTGGTCCACCATACTCGCAAAATGGAGGCGGAAGATCCCTTTGACGCGGTAAGCGGCACGCGCGGCCTCACCGGTGCGGCCGATACGGTGATGGTCCTCAAACGTGACATTGGGACAGCAAAGACCGTTCTGTATGTTCGCGGCAGAGACGTTGAGGAAGTTGAGACAGCCCTAGAGTTCAAACGTGACATTGGGACATGGATCATCCTTGGCGCGGCGCATGAGGTCGGCAAGACGAACGAACGGCAAGCCATCCTAGACATACTCCAAGCGCACCCCGAACCCCTTACAACACGGGCGGTTTCGGACCTTTTGGGCAAGAATAATGCGGCTGTTAGGCAAGCCCTCACACGCATGGCGAAGGCGGGCGAGATCGAGAAAACGGCACGTGGCCTATATACCTGTCACAACGGTCACATTGTCCCAATCCCCCCTAGCGCGCGCCCTGTTTGTGACATTGTGACACATGTGACAGGGGATAGACTAAAGGCAGATTCATCCCCTGATAGC
Organism: Sphingobium sp. KKT206; assembly: GCF_055640555.1. NCBI lineage: Bacteria > Pseudomonadati > Pseudomonadota > Alphaproteobacteria > Sphingomonadales > Sphingobiaceae > Sphingobium > Sphingobium sp. KKT206. The sequence goes on along the minus strand of NZ_CM145764.1, from coordinate 1,409,095 downwards.
CCTATCGATCACGACCTTGACGACAAGGGCGACGTGATCGGCTGGAACGACAATGGATAGGGGGGCAGGCACAAAGTCCCGGCAACCCCATGCCTGCCAACCGGCTCCGTTCGCACGCGCGGATTTTTTCCTGCGCTATGAATTTTCAGTGCGCACTTTTCATTCTGCGCACCGCTGCGAACCGGCCCAACGCCAGCAATTCCGCGACTTGTGCCCGAAGGTGCGCGGGGTGCGGGTGTTTGATTGTCTGCGCACTGCGCACCGGTGGGGGGGGTGATCGAAGCTCTGGAGGGCCGAGCCCTAGGGGACCGCCCCGTTCAAGAACGCACATAGCCACGATTGAGATCATAGGAGGATCGATGAGAAACCGCACCCCGAACGCGAAGGCCGCTGTCACCGGCACGGCGTCCCGCAACCCGTCCCGCTTCGCAGGGCGCAATGACCCGACCGTCGCGCCGCTGGGCGAACCCACGGCCTTCCTGGACGATGCCCAGCGCAAGGCGTGGGATTGCTTCAAAGCTGAAATCCCTTGGCTGGTCGCCAGCGATAGGTCGCTGGTCGAGATCGCTTGTATCCTGCGCGCCCGGTTTCAGCAGGGCGGCGAAGCGGGGATCAATGTGCTGCAAACCTATAGCGCCGTCCTGTCCAAGTTGGGCGCTACGCCGGTCGATCGATCGCGCACCACCATGCGCGATGATGAGCCGGAGCCTGATGAGTTTTTCGGCAATGCGTAAGCAATGGGATCACGGCGGCAAGACTACTGCCCAGCGCGGATATGGGCGAGAGCATCAACGCATCCGCGAGGAATTGAAGCGCACCGTCATCCTTTGCGAGCATTGCACCGCCAAGGGCCTGACCGCGATCGGTAAGATTGCCGACCATATCATTCCACTGGCCAAGGGCGGGACGGGCGACCGCTCCAATTATCAATGGCTCTGTCAGGAATGTGCGGACGTGAAGGACGCGGCAGACAGAGGCGTCACCTACCGGCCTAAGCGCCAGATCGCGCCCGATGGATGGCCAGTCGAGTGAGGGGCTACCGGCGGGGCAAAGTCTGCGGACTTCACCCTTCATGACCGGCCCGTCCCACGATCAAATCGCTAACACAGAAATTCGCCCGCGCGTGCGCGCGCGAGGCACACCCAAGGAGAACGAAATGGAAATCAGCGACCAGACAGCGACGGCCATCGATCTTTGCCGACGCATAAACCGGAGCGCGGCGGGGCAGTATGCGGCGCATGGGATCGAAGCCCCGGACGTTGTGATAGCGTCGATCTACAGCACGCATGACTTGGCGACCGACTTGCATGGCGGCGATGCCCATGGAGCGATCGAGTATATCCGCACCGCGCTGGACATGATGGAGCGGCAATTACTCACACGGGCAGCGCAGGCGCATTGATGTATCCGGCAGGCATCCTTCGCGTATATGCTTGCCGCCCCGCTAGACCTGCTTCTGAGAAGGAAGCGGTAAAGCGCGCGGTGCAGGCCTATCACGGTTCCATATCATCGCAGGCGCAGCGCCTTGCCGCCGCCGTCGCGGTGGAGGCCCTGCGCGAGATCGATGAAAATGACGCTGACGCCATTATAAGCCTGCTGCGCGCTATAGGGAGGTCGCCTGTCAACCAGTTGGCTACGGACCCGGTAATCGACACCGGCGCTCTTATTCGTGCTGACCGCGCCGATGCAGCGGCGGCGCGCGGCGGGAGGCGTTTGCCTGAAGCTGATTGGCCCGCCGAGGACCGGCGCACGCTGCGAAATGTCACGGCGAAACTAGCGCAACGATACGCTCGAATCCTTCGTGAGAAATAGTTTGCATAAACCGTATTTACGAAAATCGGCACGCTGCATGGTCAATCTCGAAAAGGAGATTTGACGATGAAAAGCAACCTGCACCACTTCCCGCGCGCCGTATCTGGCCTGTTGGGCGTAAGGGCTGAGGCGGACCCAAAAACCGTTCTTGCCAAACTTATCCCGGCCTTTGAGACGTTCAAGGCCAGTTATAACGATCGCGTCGCAGCGCTTGAGGGCGAGGTGGACAGTCTCGCGGTCAAAGCGGCGGCTGACATTCTGAACGGCGGCGGCAGTCTGCGGCCCGATGACCCGGAGTATACCAAGACCTTCGCGGCTTATTTCCGCAATGGCGAAACCGAACAGGAATTGCGCGGCCTGAATGCCACCGGCCATCGCGCGCAGATTCATGCTGCCATGTCGGTCGGCACCAATTCGGATGGCGGCTATCTCGCGCCCGTCGAATGGGATCGTCAGATTCGCAAGTCGCGCCTACTGACCAGCCCAATGCGGCGACTGGCCACGGTCCAGACAACCGGCGTTGGGGCCTTCTCGACTGTTTGGAGCAATGAAGCATGGGGGTCCGGCTGGGTCGGCGAAACCGCCGCGCGCCCGGCAACCAGCACGCCGACACTGAGCAGCCTCATATTCAACACCGGCGAAATCTATGCGAACGTCGCGGTCACGCAACGCCTGCTGGACGATGTGGACTTCAACCTGGAAACCTGGCTGGCCAATGAAGTGAACGGCGAGTTTGCGCGGCAGGAGGACGTGGCCTTTATCAGCGGCAACGGCACGAACAAGCCGATGGGACTCATGACCTATGTGACCGGCGGCGCTGGCGCGGGCGTCCATCCCGGCGGCGACCTGAGCGTCACGACTGTAGTGAGTCCGACTGCCATCACTTTCGATGAGTTGATCGACTTCGCCTATTCGCTGACCGCCCCATATCGGCAGAACGCAAGCTGGTTGATGAACAGCCAGACGGCGGCCAAGCTGGCGAAATTGAAAGACGGCGACGGAAATTATCTGTGGCGCGAAAGCGTGATTCAGGGCCAGCCTTCCACGCTGCTGGGCTATCCGGTCGAGTTCGATGAGAACATGGCCGCCGCCACGGCGGGCCTGACCCCGATCGCGTTCGGCGACTTCAAGGCGGGTTATCTTATCAACGATCGCATCGGCACCCGTATCCTGCGCGATCCGTATAGCAACAAGCCCTATGTCCATTTCTATTGCGTCAAGCGTGTCGGCGCGGGCCTTTTGGACCCGAACGCGATCAGATTGCTTAAGATGGCTGCGGCTAAACCGCCCCACCGATGAGGGCGCGCCGTGCGCCCAATAGCGACAAGCGCGATGCTTGGGGCGGGCGGTCGTTCATGCCGTTCCTTAGAAGCACAATCGCGCGACACGGCACAGATTCCCAATAGGCAGCGGACGCCAGACCGCACCTATACCCCGGCGGCGTGGTGCTGCCGGGAGCCTCATTCAAGGACGATTGCATGTCGGGGACGCTACGAAAGGTTGCAATGATAGCCGGTGCTGTCGCTTTGGTCGCCAGCGGTGTCGGCGCGGCGGCCGGGGCCGGACTTTTCGGTGCGGCTGGCGTTGGCGCTGCTGGAACGGTTGCAGGCGTATCGACCGCCACGATTGCCAGCATCGGCACCTATGCCAGCCTCGCCGCAACCGTAGCAACGATTGGCGCAACTCTCGCAACAACTGCGCCACCAGCGCGGGGCTTTATCAGGAGCATTGAACATGACAGCACTGAATATTTGGCAGGATGGTCGGAACGCCTATCTTCTGACGGACACTGCCATTTACGACAATGCGAACGTGGTCCTGCGCCTTGAGCCTAAGACAATCGTTCTGGATGGCCTTATCGGAGGCTGCCGGATGGCCCTAGCGGCGACTGGGCACATCGCTCCTGCGCTTCTGGTGGCCGCGCTTAACGAACGGTTGCTTTGCGATCCTCGCGACGTTCTGAAAGCGCTGCCCGACGTGATTCTGGACATCGAGCGGGTAACGCGCGAGCAATGGGGCAACCAAGCGCCATGCGAAATCGGCATTGTCGCGGCCGTTTACGACCCGCGCGAAGCTAAGCCGATGATCTTCATGATCAGCAATGAAACCGGTGGATTCAACTGCGATCAGGAGCCTCTAAAGCTCTATCAGATCCGCTACTGGACCACCGGGCTTATGCCGTTCGGGCCATTCAAATATGATGATCCGACCGCCAGTGACACTATAACCGGCTTCGATCCTCATACGGATGGCCTGGCCATGATCGAGGCGCAGCGGACGAAGGCAAATCTATTCGAAGGCGGGTCTTTTATCGGCGGTAGCGCGGCCCTTGTGACGATCGGCCCCGATGGCATTACCCGCCATATCCTTCGCGACTGGGGGGATGAGATCGGGGCCGTGATCCGGCCTTAGTGGGGCGTGTGCCAAAATTCAGGTGCAGCATTTTGCGGCACCTGAATCGAGAAAAGAGGCTCTCCAGAGAGCGATTCCTGATGCCACTAAGTAAACAGCGCCACTATCGATATAGCTACTGCCGATAAGGCGATCCAGTTTGCGCGCCTAGCGATCAATGAGCCTCGACGGCCAAGTTCTGCATCGATCATCGCCTTAAAACTCGTGCTTGCAGGACCGACATTGTCATGCGCGAGAACTGACAAATATTCATGACTTATTTTTCGCAAATACATTGCCTCGTCGAACGGATCTATGTCGTCGCCTTCGGTAGCATTGCGGTAGGCTAGATCATGTTTTGTCGGCCTGTATGCCACTGTTTGTTACTTCCCTTGAAGCGCAGTTCCAACTAACAGAGAACCCACATCTGCGAGATTCAAGCCGGTCATAGATGCCCCATTTGGATCGCGTAAAGTGAAAGACGACTTGTTTTTTAGCGTGCCGGTCAGCTTCCATCCGCGCTGCTCGAACTCGGCCCTCAATCTATCCAAATTTTCTTGGTTATTCGCTATGGCAATACGCGCGACCTCTGCTTGAGCTTTGGCCAAAATATCGCTTCGATCGACCGGAGTCATACTAGCGTATCCCGCAGAATTGTTCTGATTGCCTCTGGCCTAGTGACAAATGGCGGACCCCGCTTAGCGATCCATGCGTCTAAGCGGACCAACTCATCCACGCTCATCCGAACCATAACCGGGCTGGTGTCTGCTCTGGGGCGTCCACGGGATGATTTTTTGATATCTTCGCTTGACTGGCTCATAGATATCTTGATATCAGGAAATCAGAACGAAGCAAGGGTTGCCGCCCTTGCTTCGCTCCTAACCGAAACCCCTGGATAAGAGGGATTACGACTATGCACGAAGTAGCAACTTCGCGGCGTGACGCAATGTGTTCGCTCGCCATTCTACCCGCATTGATCGCCATGCCCGCCGTCGCCACTGCCGCGCCGATGCTAGTCTGCGCGCCTGCTGACAGTCTGGCCGAGGCCATCTTCGAATTTCACCGCCTTACCGGCGTGTATGACAGCCACCCTGTTCACGACCTGCTGATGTCGTCGCCGGATTGGGATTTGGCCGACGAAGATTCGGGGCAGGCATTGAATGCAATTCGGCGGCAACTGGACATCTGTCTGCGCATTCCGTCGAGAAACGGGCGGGACGTGGCAACCAAGATCGACCTGCTACGCCAGCACTATCAAGATTTTGAGATACCCGACGAGTTGCTCAAGCTAATCTCGACCGATGCCCGCCGCCTTACCGGGGGAATGTAACATGGGCATCATCAACCACCCAGCCGCAATGCCAATGCCACCGGCCGCAATCTCCAACATCCTGGCCCGGTTCGATCGCGGCCAATTGGAAGGCTTTGTCTCTGTCGCGATCGACCTGATGGACCTCTTGGACGGCGATGCCGACTTAGAGGACGGCAACGATCAAGAGGCCCACGATGGGGACGATCAGGGCGATCCCGGTTGGATCGAGTGGCACAACCGCGATCGGCGAACCCTCCGGCGTGGCGGGCCGGAAATGCAGACCACCGCGCTGCTGCAAGACAGCGAGGACGCGGAGGCCGATGATCCAGCGGAGGATGGCGACGCCGACGACACCAACAACGCGGAGGATGAGGAACTGGCCGGGGGTGGGTTGCAGTGCCTCTGGAGCGGGCCTGGCTGCCCGATCAGCGACGCAGGCGGGGAGGCTGAAGCGCGATGACCGACTCCACCTTTGATCCAGCCGTGTGGCTTGCCCAGTTCGTGGCGGCAGGCGGGCGCTACGCCAATACCAGTTCCGGGATATGGATATTCAGCCCGGCAGACTGCGAGCCTCTGGCGCTGCAAAAGGAGATTGCAGGCGACGTTGCCCGGCGCGACGCCGTGACAGCCCATATTGCGACCACCACAACACGGGAATCGCTCCCAATGTGAGTTTGCGGGTCATGGCGCAAACCTCCAGACGCCCCGGTTCGAAAGGATCGGGGCAAATTGATTCTTCGATACCTAGATGGTTACCTACGATGTGCATCCCTGCACCGCTGATCGCCTAAGTTCTTGAAAAATGGTGAGTCCAGCTGGGTTCGAACCAGCGACCTACTGATTAAAAGTCAGTTGCTCTACCGACTGAGCTATGGACCCGTTTAGCGGTGGAGGTCGCCCTAATAGGGGGAACCGCGATGGTCAACCTCTTCGCGTGTGCTTTTGCAGGCGGGCGTGCAGATGGCGGATGGTGAGGCCTAAAAGGGGATCGCGCCAGCGCGGTGCGATCGCGACGAGTGGGGTCAGGACGAAGGCGCGCTGGCGGAAGGCGCTGTGGGGGATGGTGAGCAGGCGGCTGGCCCATGTGCCGCCGGACCAGAGGATGATGTCGATGTCGACGCTGCGCGCCCCCCAACGGCGATGGCGGCGGCGACCGAGCCTGTGTTCGATAGACTGGAGCAGGGCGAGCAAAGCGGGCGGGGGCAGGGGGCTTTCGACCAGCAGCGCGCTGTTGGCATAGAGGCGCGAGGATGGACCCATGGGCGGCGTTGCGATGGTAGGCGCGAGCGCGAGGACGCGCATCTGCAGACCGATCAGCGCGACCGCTTCGTCGAGTAGGCGCGCAGGCGTGCGGCGTGCGGACAGAGGCCGGTTCGATCCCAGCGCCAGGGCATAGATGTGCGTGCTTGTGTCGGCCATCGATCAGCGCCTATCTGCTGCCCATGATCCTGGAAAGCCCCCTTGAACCGACCGAACCGCCGCGCGACTGTCCGCTCTGCCCGCGCCTTGTCGCCTTGCGCGAGGAATGCCGCGTCGAACATCCCGATTGGTGGAATGCGCCGGTGCCGGCCTTTGGCGACCCGCTGGCGCGGATCGGCATCATCGGGCTGGCTCCGGGCAAGCAGGGGGCGAACCGGACGGGGCGGCCCTTTACCGGCGATGATTCGGGCCTATTGTTCTTCGAGACGCTGGCGAAATTTGGGCTTAGCGAGGGCGTCTATGATGCGCGGGTCGATGATGGGCTGGTGCTGAAGGACGCGATCATCATCAATTCGGTCCGCTGCCTGCCGCCGCAGAACAAGCCGGTTCCCGACGAAGTGCACAAGTGCCGACCGTTTCTGGCGCAGGGCGTTGCAGCGCTGCCCAATGCGCGGGTGTTCGTGGCGCTCGGCCAGATCGCGCATCAGTCAGCGGTCAAGGTGTTGGGCGGACGATTGCCCAAGGCGCGCTTTGCCCATCTGGCCGAACATCGCATGCCAGACGGGCGGATGCTGATCGATAGCTATCATTGCTCGCGCTATAATCAGAATACTGGGCGACTGACGGCGGAGATGTTCGAGGCGGTGTTTGCGCGCGCGGTGGAACTGGCCGGGCTTACTGGCTGATCCAGACATCGACCGGCACGGCGTCCTGGCACAGGGCGACGCGGATCGGCAGTTCCTCGACGGGGCCGCCAGCCATGGCGCGATCATAGACGGCTTTTTTCGCGGTGCCGCTGATCTGCAGGAAGATGTGGCGGCTGGACAGAATGGCGTGGGCGGTGAGCGAGAGGCGCTGGTGCGGGGCGGCAGGCGGCGTGACCGCGATGGTCAGCGCGGAGATGGAGAGGCCTTCGTCCAGTTCCTTGGCCTCCGGGAAGAGCGAGGCGGTGTGGCCGTCATCGCCCATGCCGAGCAGGATGATGTCGAGCGGCCAGGGGAGGACGGCGAAGTCCGCTTCCGCCGCTAGCTGGCCGAGATAGGCGTCGGCGGCGGCGTTCTTCATCGGCACGAAGCGCGCGGTGGCGGCTGGCCCTTGCAGCAAGCTGTCGCGGACGAGCTTTTCATTGCTGTCGGGGTCGGTGGGATCGACCCAGCGTTCATCGACCAATGTGACGATGACCTTGCTCCAATCGGACAGCGAAGCGGACAGTGATTCGAGTACCGGGCGGGGGGAGCGGCCACCCGACAGGGCGAGGGTCGCGACGCCGCGCGTGGCAATGGCCTGTTCCAATGTGGCGGCGATGCGGGCGGCGATGTCGGCGGCGGCCTGGGCGCTGTCGGTGAAATGATGTTCGGTCGGCATGGAATTAGTCCCCTGTTTCCGGGAGGGTGCAGATGTCGATCCATTGTCCGCCGGTCAAGGCGGCGAGCCGGTCGGGTGTGAGTTCGACCGAGGTGGTGCGGGAACCGGCGGCGGGAAAGACGGTGTCGAAGGCCTGCAAAGATATGTCGCAATATATCGCAAGTGGCGCGGTCAGGCCGAACGGACAGACGCCGCCTACCGGGTGGCCGGTGATCGCCTCGACCTCGTCCGCGCCCAACATGCGGGGCTTTGCGCCAAGGGCAGCCTTGGCCTTGCCATTGTTGAGGCGCGCGTCACCGCGGGTGCAGACCAGCACGACTTGGTCGCCGACGCGCAGCGACAGGGTCTTGGCGATACGGGCGGGTTCGACGCCGAGCGCGGCGGCGGCTTCCAATACGGTGGCGGTACTGACGCCCTGATCGATGATCGTCACGTCAGGCGCGTGGGCGGCGAAGAAGGCGCGAACCGAGGCTTCGCTCATGCCCGAGTCTCCAAGGCACGCTCCCAGGCGAGCGCATGGGCGACGATCAGGTCGAGATCGGCATAGCGCGGCTGCCAGGGGAAGGCGGCAAGGATGGCGCGATTGTCCGAAATCAGCGCAGCGGGATCGCCCGCGCGGCGCGGGGCCAGGACGCGCTGGATGGGATTGTTGGTGGCCCGGTCCACGGCGTCGAGGACGTCCAGCACCGAAAAGCCCCGGCCATAGCCGCAATTGAGCAGATGATTGCGATCCGGCTCCGCCATCAACGCTTCGAGTGCCAGCACATGGGCGGCGGCAAGGTCGCTGACATGGATATAGTCGCGGACCCCCGTGCCGTCGGGCGTGGCAAAATCGGTGCCGAAGATGGCGACGCTCTCGCGCTTGCCCAAGGCGGCTTCGACGGCGACCTTGATCAAATGAGTCGCGCCCGCGGTCGATTGGCCGGTGCGCCCCTGCGGATCGGCCCCCGCGACGTTGAAATAGCGCAGCGCGCAGAAGTTCATCGGATGCGCCGCCGCGACGTCGCGCAGCATATATTCGGTCATCAGCTTGGACATGCCATAGGGATTGATCGGCTGTTGCGGCGTGTCTTCCCGCACGGCTTCGACGTCCGGCGTGCCATAGGTGGCGGCGGTGGAGGAAAAGATGAAATGGGGCACGCCGACGCGCACCGCGCTGTCGATCAGGTCGCGGGTCTTGGCGCTGTTGTTGTGATAATATTTGAGCGGGTTTTCGACCGATTCCGGGACCACTACGGACCCTGCAAAATGCATGATCGCGGTGATGCCATGGTCGCGCAGCGTCGCTTCAACGAGCGGCTGGTCGGCAATATCGCCCTGCACGAAGGGCACATCGTCGGGGACGGCCCAGCGGAAGCCAGTGACCAGATTGTCGATCACGACCACACCATAGCCAGCATCTTTGAGCGCCAGCACGGCATGGCTGCCGATATAGCCAGCGCCGCCCGTGACCAGTACCGTCGGCTTTTCGCGCATAAGAAAAACGTCTCCCCAACTGCTGCCGGGGAGACGTAGCTTAGCGTCGTTAAGATTTACAGTCCGATCATGCCGCTGCGCGGTCTGGCACCGACTGGTAGAAGGTTGCGCCGGTGGCGGCCATGGCGCGCAATTGCTCGGTGGCGGCGAAGCGGTCGCCATGGACGGCCCGCAACCGATCCAGCACGGCGACGACATGGGCGATGCCGACCGTGTCCATATGCGCAAAGGGACCGCCGGTATAAGGCGCAAAGCCCCAGCCGAAGATCGCGCCGATGTCGCCATCTTCCGGCGTTTCGAGCACGCCTTCCTCATAGCAGCGGGCGCATTCGATAAGCTGGCGATAGAGGAGGCGTTCCTTCACCGCTTCGACATCGGGCTGATCGTCGGCGCGGGGGAAGAGGTCGGCAATGCCCGACCACAGCAATTTCTTGCCGCCTTCGGGATAGTCGTACCAGCCTTTGCCATTTTTGCGGCCGAGACGGTCGCGCTCGACCATCTGCGTCATGACATCGTCGGAACGCTGCACGACATGGGCGTCGCCCAATTCCTTCTTGGCTGCCGTCATCACCTTATAGCCCAGCTCGATCGAGACTTCGTCGCTGACCGCAAGCGGGCCGACCGGCATGCCAAGCTGCTTGCCGGCATTTTCGATGAGCGCCGGGTTGATCCCTTCGGCGACCAGTTCCGCGCCTTCCTGCACATAGGTGCCGAAGCAGCGCGAGGTGTAGAAGCCACGGCTATCATTGACGACGATCGGTGTCTTCTTGATCTGGGCGACGAAATCGAGCGCCTTGGCAATGGCGGCCGGGCCTGTTTCCTTGCCCAGGATGATTTCCACCAGCGGCATTTTTTCGACCGGCGAGAAGAAATGGACGCCGATGAAGTTGGCGGGCTTGGACCAGGCGGTCGCCAGCTTGGTGATCGGCAGGGTGGAGGTGTTGGAGCCGAAGATGACATCCGGACCGAGGATGGCTTCGACCTGTTTGGTCACTTCCGCCTTGATCGCGACATCCTCAAACACCGCTTCGATCACGAAGTCCGCACCGGCGAGATCGGCATGGTCGGCGGTGGGCGTAACGCGGGCGAGCGTTGCCGCCATCTTCTCTGGCGTCATGCCTTTGCCCAGGCGCTTCTTGAGTACCGTTTCGACATGGGCCTTGCCCTTTTCCGCATAGGCGATGTCGCGATCGAACAGGACCACGTCCATCCCCGCCTGCGCGGCGACGGTGGCGATGCCCGCGCCCATCATGCCCGCGCCGAGCATGGCGAGCTTCATGGTGGGGGCCTTGGGTTCAGCCTTGGGACGGCGCGCGCCACGTTCGGCGGCCTGTTTGTTGACGAAAAGGCTGCGGATCATGTTGCTTGCCTGCGGATCGGCGGCGACCTTGGCGAAATATTTGCTTTCGATGCGGATGGCGCGGTCGAAGGGGAGTTGCGCGCCTTCATAGACGGCCGAGAGCAGGGCGACGGGCGCGTTCATGTTGCGCTGGGTCTGCTTGAGGGTCATGGGCAGCGCGCCGACCATCGTCTGGACGAAGCCGGGGTCGAACTGACCGACGCCGCCGGGGAATTTGAAGCCTTTGACGTCCCAAGGCTGGGCGGTGGCGGTGGGGTTCGCCTTTACCCAGGCCTGCGCGGCTTCCAGCGCTGTGCCCTGCGGCACGACCTGATCCACCACCTTGAGCATGGCAGCTTCGGCAGGGCGGAACAGCTTGCCTTGCAGCATATACATGAGCGCGGCCTGCACGCCCATGAGGCGCGGCAGACGTTGCGAACCGCCGCCGCCGGGGAAGAGGCCGATGAGGATTTCGGGGAGGCCAAGCTGCGTTTTGCTGCTGTCGCCGACGAAGCGGCGATGGCAGGCGAGGGCGAGTTCGAAACCGCCGCCGACGCAGGTGCCCTCGATCGCGCAGGCCACCGGCTTGCCGCAGGTTTCGAGGCGACGAAACAGTTGGTTGAGGACGAAGACCTGGTCGAAGATGGCGGCGGGCGCGGGGCGGCTGCCGTCCCTGGTTGCGAGCATGGAGCCGAAATATTTGAGGTCCATGCCGGCCATGAAGCCGCTGTCCTTGCCCGACGCAATGACCGCGCCTTTGATCGCGTCCTCGGACGCGATGCGGGTGATGGCGGCGTCGAGATCGGCCAGGAAGTCCGGGCCGATGACGTTCATCGACTGGTCGGGAACGTCGATCGTCAGCGTGGCGATGCCGTCGGCGTCGGTGGTGAATGCGATGGTCTGCATGATGATGCTGCCTCTAAAATTCCGTTCGGGCTGAGCTTGTCGAAGCCTTGCACTTTTCTTCAAGAAGAAAGGCCCTTCGACAGGCTCAGGGCGAACGGAGAAGGGGGTTAGATACGCTCGATGATGATGCCGGTGCCCATGCCTGCGCCGACGCACAGGTTGATGAGCGCGGTGCCCTTGCCCGATCGTTCCAGTTCGTCGAGCGCGGTGCCCAGCACCATCGCGCCGGTCGCGCCCAGGGGATGCCCCATGGCGATCGCGCCGCCGTTGACGTTGATCTGGCTGTGGTCGAGCTTCATCGCCTGCATATAGCGCAACACGACGCTGGCGAAGGCTTCGTTGAGCTCCCACAGGTCGATGTCGGCGGTGGTCATGCCCGCGCGGGCGAGCAGCTTGCCGGCGACGAATTCGGGGCCGGTCAGCATGATCAGCGGTTCAGAGCCGATCGAGGCCATGGCGCGGATGCGGGCGCGGGGTTTGATGCCATATTTGTCGCCCATATCCTTGTTGCCCACCAGCACGGCGGCCGCGCCGTCGACGATGCCGCTGCTGTTGCCGGCATGGTGGATATGGTTGACCCGCTCCAGTTCGGGGTAGCGGAGCAGGGCGACGGTGTCGAAGCCTGGCATCTCCTCGCCCATCGCGGTGAAGGCGGGCTTGAGCGCGCCCAGCGACTGCATCGTGGCTTCGGGACGCATATGTTCGTCATGGTCGAGGACGACCTGGCCCATCACGTCGCGAACGGGGACGATCGATTTGGCGAAGCGGCCCTCGTCCCACGCCATCTTGGCGCGCTTCTGGCTCTCGACGGCATAGGCGTCGGCATCGTCGCGGCTGATGCCGAATTTGGTGGCGATGACGTCCGCGCCAATGCCCTGGGGCGCGAAATAGGTTTTGTACGCGACCGCCGGGTCCATCGCGAGCGCGCCGCCATCCGACGCCATGGGCACGCGGCTCATGGATTCGACGCCGCCGCCGATGGCGAACAGGGCTTCGCCCGACAGTACTTTGGCCGCGGCGATGTTGACGGCTTCGAGGCCGGAGGCGCAGAAGCGGTTGATCTGGACGCCTGGCGTGGTGAGGGCATAATCGGCGTTGAGGACGGCGGTGCGGGCGATGTCCGCCCCTTGCTCACCGACCGGCGTGACGCAGCCCAGAATGACGTCGTCGACATCGACGGTGTCGATCGCGGTGCGATTGCGGATCGCTTCCAGCACCTGGGTCGCGAGTTGGATGGGGGTGATTTCGTGCAGCGAACCGTCCGGCTTGCCCCGGCCACGGGGTGTCCTGACGGCGTCGTAAATATAAGCTTCCATGTGGCTTTCCTCTCCGTGGGTCGCCCCTGCCGGGCGCATCGGATACCGGCACTGAATGTATTTACGTTTACGTAAAGTGCAAGCGGGAAATATGTTTTTCTACCCCTACTGGCCGTGACGTAGCGGCAGTTTGCGCCCGTTGTGGGTTTGACGCTGCGGTCCAATTCCGCTTCATGGAGGGCGTGTCACCAGCCGAGTCTCCCCCCGCGCCGTCGCCCTTCTCCGTCCCCACCTTTCGCGCGATCTGGATGGCGAGCCTCGCGTCCAATTTCGGCGGCCTGATCCAGTCGGTCGGTGCGGCGTGGATGATGATTTCGCTGTCGGCGTCGCCGATGCTGATCGCGCTGGTGCCTGCGGCAACGACGCTGCCGATCATGCTGCTGTCGCTATGGGCGGGGGCGGTGGCCGACAATCTGGACCGGCGCAAGGTGATGATCGCCTGCCAGAGCTGGATGCTGGTGGTGTCGGCGTTGTTGGCGGTGACAGCCTGGGCCGGGTGGATGACGCCCTGGCTGTTGCTCGCTTTCACCTTTGCGCTGGGATGCGCCACCGCGATCAACGGGCCAGCCTGGCAGGCGGCGGTCGGCGACATGGTGCCGCGCGCGATCTTGCCGAGCGCGGTGGCGATGAATTCCATGGGCTTCAACCTGGCGCGCAGCGTCGGCCCGGCGCTGGGCGGCGTCATCGTCGCGACGGCGGGCGCGGCGGCGGCGTTCCTGACCAATGCGGTCAGCTATGTCGGGCTGCTTGTGGTGCTGTCTCGCTGGGAGCCGGAGCTGCCGTCCAAGATATTGCCGCGCGAGCGGCTGGCCTTGGCGATGCGGGCGGGGGTTCGTTATGTGGCGATGTCGCCCAATATCCAGCTGGTGCTGCTCCGCGCGGCGGTGTTCGGTATTGGCGCGAGCGCGGTGTCGGCGCTGATGCCGCTGGTCGCGCGCGACATATTGGGGGGCGGCGCGCTGACCTTTGGCCTCACCAGCGGCGCCTTCGGGGTGGGCGCGGTGACGGGCGCGCTGTCGACCCGGCACTTGCGCGCGCGGCTGTCGGTCGAACATATCGTGCGCTATGCGGCGCTGATGCTGGCGCTGGGAACCGCGATCACCGGCATGAGCAGTTGGCTGGGGCTGGCGCTGCTTGGCTATCTGCTGGCCGGATTCGGCTGGGTCACGGCGCTGTCGACCTTCAACGTGTCAGTGCAGATGTCCGCGCCGCGATGGGTGGTGGCGCGGTCGGTTTCGCTCTATCAGATGAGCGCTTTTGGCGGGATGGCGATCGGCGCCTGGCTGTTTGGCTGGCTGGCCGAAAGCCAGGGCGTGGTCGAGGCGCTCTATGCGTCGGCGGCGGTGCAGTTCGTGGCGGCGCTGATCGGCCTGATGCGCCCGCTGCCGCAGATTGGCGACGATAATCTGGACCTGCAGAATAGGTGGCGGGAGCCGGATACAGCGGTGCCGGTCGAACCGCGCAGCGGGCCGGTGGTGGTGACGATCGAATATCGCATCCCGGTGGGATCGGTCGTGCCGTTCCTGACCGCGATGAGCGAGCGGCGGCGGATCAGGCGGCGCGATGGGGCGCATGGCTGGTCATTGATGCGGGATCTGAGCGATCCTGAACTGTGGATCGAGCGCTATCATGTGTCGACCTGGCTCGATTATGTGCGGCATAATCAGCGGCGGACCGTCGCCGACATCGCCAATAGCGATGCTATATGGGCGTTGCATACCGGGCCGGTGCCGCCGGTGGTGCATCGGATGCTGGAACGGCAGACCGGATCGCTGCCGCTCAGCCGCGCGCCCGATCCGCGCGAGATGGCCGATGCGATGACCGACCCGACCCGGTCAAGCTGAGTCGTCGGACAGGGGCGGTACGCTGTTCACCAGATCCTCCGGCGTGTCGATATCGTGGAGGATGCCGACGCTGGTGTCGATCTGGAGCCCATGACTGAGCAAGGCGCGCGCGCCCTGATCCCCGCGCAGGCGCAGCAGTTCGGGGAAATGCTTGCGGCCGATGAAGGCGGGGGGCGAGGAGGAGAAGCCATCGGTGCTGGCGACGACCGAACGGATATCCTCGGCCGCGAGGCAGATGCGGTTATAATGGCTTTGCGGCACGTCGGGCATATCGGCGAGGCAGATGAGGATGCCGCGCACGCTGTTCATCGGCATGAGATGTTGGACCGCGCGCACGATACTGCCCGAAATGCCGTCTTCGGGGCGGTCATTGACGATGATAGTGTAGCCCCGTCGATCCAGTTTGCGGTGGAGGACCGGGGCGACCTCGATCGGCCGGACCACCGCGACCAGTTCGGCAAAGGCCATGGAGGCGACGGTTTCCAACGTGTGCGCCGCGACGGGCTTGCCACGCAGGTCGGCCATCAGCTTGTCATCTTCGCCAAAGCGGGACGACATGCCCGCGGCCAGAAGCACGGCGGCGATCCGTTCAGTGCGCATGAGGTATTTGTTTGAAGGTCATTATTGTTCGTTCACGATCCCGTTCGGTGCCGATTTGCCACCCGTGCGATACCATGTCCAGTCATCCCGAAAGGGCTGGCCATTACAGGATCAAATCCTCATATGCGGGGCAATTAAGAAGGAGTGGCGCTGTTCATGGCATGTGATCCCGATGCGGAAACCGTTGGCAACGGCAAGGAGCCGGTTCCGTCCGAAGTGGCGGATGCGATCCGCACGTTGATCCGATGGTCGGGCGACATGCCGGAACGCGAAGGCTTGGTGGAAACGCCGGAGCGGGTCGCGCGGGCGTGGCGCGAATATTGCCGGGGCTATGGCGATGACCCGGCCTATCATCTGTCGCGCATCTTCCATGAGGTGGGCGGATATGACGATGTCGTGTTGCTGAAGGACATTCCGTTCCAGTCGCATTGCGAACATCATATGGCACCGATCGTAGGCAAGGCGCATATCGCCTATCTACCCGGCGATTATGTGGTCGGCATTTCCAAGCTGGCGCGGGTTCTGCATGCCTTTGCCAACCGGCTGCAGGTGCAGGAACGGCTGACGTCCGAAGTCGCCAACTGCATCTGGGAGCATTTGAAGCCTCAGGGCGTGGCCGTGGTGATCGAGGCGACGCATGGCTGCATGACCGGGCGCGGCGTCCGCACGCCCGGCGTCATCATGAAGACGAGCCGGATGCTGGGCGTGTTCCGCGACGATGAAAAGTCGCGCGAGGAAGTGTTGAAGCTCATCGGTTCATGATCGAAGAGGAGCGTCCCTATCGTCCATTGGGCAGCGCACGGCCTTCGGTGGAGCCGGTCGGTTCGTTGCCGCTGGCGACCAAGCGGTTGGCGCTGGTCACGGGCGGGCATCGGCGGCTGGGCGGGATCATAAGCGGGGCGTTGGCCAAGGCCGGTCATTCGCTCGCGATCCATGGCAGCCATGATACGCGGCTCGATTCCCACCTGGCGCTGACGCTGGAGGCGCAGGGCACGGAGTGGGATGGCTTCGTGGTCGATTTCGCCGACCCGGAAAATGCGGAGGAATTGATCGCGCGGGTGGCCGAGCGGTTCGGTCGTCCGCCCGACATATTGGTCAACAGCGCCGCGATGTTCGGGCAGGACCGGATCGACACGGTGACGGCTGATGAGTTGATGCGCCATTATGCGGTCAATTGCGCTGCGCCCGCGATGCTGACCAAGGCGTTCGCGACGGTTCCTGCGGGCACCTGCGATCGCTGCATCATCAATATTCTGGATCAGCGGATCGACCATCCGCATGGCGATCAACTGGCCTATACGCTGTCAAAGCTCGCGCTGGCGGGACTGACGCAGACGAGCGCGAACGCGCTGGCGCCCAGGGTGCGGGTCAATGCGGTCGCGCCGGGGCTGACCATCGCGACGCCCGATTATGATCCCGACCAGATGGCCCGGCTGGAAGCGATGATGCCGCTTGGCCGATTGCCGCAGGCCGAGCAGATCGCGCAGGCTGTCCTCTATTTGGCCGATGCGACCGCGGTGACGGGGCAGACGCTCTATGTCGATGGCGGCGCGCACCTCAAAAGCTATGACCGGGATTTCATGCATCTGTGCCGATAGGCTTGGCGGAAATGCTAGGGCGCAAGGGGGTGGCGGATGGCGTCGCTTGTCCATAGAGCAGAGTGGATAATGGATCCTTCCCTGGCAGGGGAGGTGGCTGGCGCAGCCAGACGGAGGGGTGTCCCGCTATCGAGAGGGTGACACCCCTCCGTCAGCCCTTCGGGCTGCCACCTCCCCTTGCAAGGGAGGATTTATCGGAATTGATGCGGTCTTGATTGGCAACGCAATAATGGGAGATGGCAATGACCTATGAAACGATCCTGGTCGAACAGCGCGACGCGGTCACGCTGATCACGCTCAACCGGCCGCAAGCGTTGAATGCGCTCAACGGCCAGGTGCTGAGCGACCTGAGCGCCGCTTTTGCCGCCTATGATGCCGACCCGACCCAGCATTGCGCGGTCCTGACCGGCAGCGAAAAGGCGTTTGCGGCGGGTGCGGACATCAAGGAGATGGTCGACAAGGACGGCGCCGATTTCTTCCTGCAGGATTTCTTTTCCGGCTGGCAGACCCATGTGGTCGCCACCCGCAAGCCGTGGATCGCGGCGGTCGCTGGCTTTGCGCTGGGCGGTGGGTGCGAACTGGCGATGATGGCGGATTTCATCATTGCGGCGGACACGGCGAAATTCGGCCAGCCCGAAATCAAGCTCGGCGTGGCTCCTGGCATGGGCGGGTCGCAGCGCCTGACCCGCGCGGTCGGCAAGGCCAAGGCGATGGACATGTGCCTGACCGGGCGGATGATGGGGGCTGAGGAAGCCGAACGGTCGGGCCTGGTAAGCCGGATCGTGCCTGCCGCCGAGCTGCTGGACGATGCGCTCAAGACCGCGGCCGCCATCGCCGCGATGCCGCCCATGGCCGCAATGGTGAACAAGGAAATGGTGAATATCGCGTTCGAGACGGGCCTGGCCCAAGGATTGCTGACCGAGCGGCGCATGTTCCAGATCCTGACCGCGACCGAGGACAAGAAGGAAGGCATGACGGCCTTTGTCGAGAAGCGGCCTGGCGTCTGGAAGGGCCGCTAAGTCTGTGTGACTGATCGGCAACAGGCACGGATTTTGTGACAGATTGATGGCGGCTTTTCCCAGCACCCTCGTTTCAGAAGGAAACTGAATAACGAAATATGGAGAGGTGCGACGCCCTGCGCGTCACCCTGATCGGCTCATGACACCCAGGGAGCCTCTTCATGTCCGTCCATTTTGTCGTCCGTCCGTCCACTCGCGCGCTGCTGCTGGCCTGTGCCGCCGCAGCCCTGGTTCCTGCCGCCCATGCGCAGGAGCCGGTCGGCGATGACGAGACGAGCATCACCGTTACCGGCCGCCGCATTTCCCAATCGTCCGAGGCGATCGGCGAGGACAAGGTGAGCAATGTCGTGGCGGTGACGCGCGAGGCGCTGCTGTCCGCGCCATCGGGCATTTCGGGCCTGAAGATGCTGGAGCAGTTGCCCGGCTTCAATGTGCAGACCGATGGGGCGCTTGGCCTCTATGAATTCGGCAACAGCGTCCAGACCCGCGCGTTCAACCTGGATCAGATCGGCTTCATCGTCGATGGTATCCCGACCGGCCGCAGCGATGCGTTTGGCGGCAGCCCGGTGTTCCGCTATGTCGACAATGAAAATCTGGGCGTGGTCGAAGCCGCCGTCGGCGCAGGCGATGTAGGCCTGCCCAGCTATTCGACGCTGGGGCCAGTGGTGCAATATAACAGCATCGCGCCGCAGGAGGATATGGGCCTGTTCGTGTCGCAAAGCTTTGGCGATTTCGGGCTGAAGCGGACCTTCATCCGCGCCAGCACGGGGCAGGTCGGGCCGTTCCGCGCCTATGTGAGCCGCACCAAGCTGGACAGCGACCTGTGGCGCGGCGTCGGCACGGTCGATCGCGAGCATTGGGAGGCGCAACTCCACGCCGATCTGGGCGGTGATAGCTGGGCACGGTTCAAATTCGTGTCGAACGACTTTTTCGACTATGACTCGCCGACGCTGAGCCGCACACTCTACAATTCCGCGACGCCGGATGTGGGCGGCAACACCGGCCGGGATCGTGGCTATATCGCCGTCGTGCCCAATAGCACGCCGGGTTTTGCGCCGGTGGCGGGTGGCCCGGCCTTTTCCAACAGCAACTATACCTACACCTATAATCTCGCGCTCAATGTGCGGAAGGACAAGCTCTATGGCGGCACTGTCCATCTGGGGATAGCCGATGGTGTATGGGCCGAAGCGACGGCCTATTATGAGGATAAGGGCGGCTATGGCGTGTCGCCCGACAGCTATGCCAACAGCCTGTTGCAATATACGCGGCAAACGGCGGCAGGCCTGGCGCTGACGGCGCCGCGCGGTACGCAATATGGCCTGTCGACAGTGGGCGGCGACCGCTATGGCCTGACCACCAAGCTCCATTGGGACATGGGCGCGCATAGCGTGGAGGCGGGCCTGTGGGCCGAGGTCGACAGCTATAATCGCACCCAGGCACGCTTCAACACGACCGACGGGTCGCCCGCCAGCGCGCCCAATCTGGATGAGCTCGTCTATGCGCGGCGCGATTATCAGTCGGAACGGCATACGACGCAGGCGTTCGTCAAGGACCGCATTTCCCTGATGGATGACAGTCTGATCTTCGACCTGGGGATCAAGGCGTTGCATATCGACTATCGCCAAAGCGGCTATCGCGACTTCAACGACTATTATCGCAATGCGGGCACCGCCGCTGCGCCCGTCTGGGTCGCGGGCTGGGGACCGCAGACCAACCGGGCCAGCTATGGCGACGGGTTCCTGCCAATGGCGGGCGTCCTCTACAAGATCGACAACCAGACCCAGATTTTCGCCTCCTATGCTGAAAATATGGCCTTGCCCAAGGGGATGGACGACATCTTCTCCGTTGCACTGAACAGCAGCGCGGCCGTCGTGCCTGCTCCTGCACCGGAACGGTCGCAGAATTTCGAGGCGGGTATCCGCACCAATCAGGGGCAATTCTATGCCTCGCTGGCGGGCTATTACACCAAGTTCAAGAATCGCATCCAGTCGATCACGGGCATCCTGCCCGGCACGACCAACGTCACCGAAACCTTCTTTCAGAATGTCGGCCGGGTGACGGCCTATGGCGCGGAATTCAGCGGCACGTTCAAACCGTCCGCGCTCAATGGCCTTGCCTATTTCAACCTGAGCGCCACCTATAATATCGCCAAGTTCAAGGACGATATCGTCACGCCCACCCTGACCTATGCGACCGATGGCAAGTTCATTCCCGACAGCGCCAAATGGATCGTCAATGGCGGCATGACGATCGAACCGGCGAGCTGGCTGGTGGGCAATATCTCCGGCAAATATACCAGCCGCCGCTGGTCCACCTTCGTCAATTCGCCGGGTTCGAGCGTGCCGGGCTTCACCGTGTTCAGCGCCTATGTCGATGTCGGCGATGGTTTCAGCCTGGGGCCGGTCAAGAGCGTGAAGGCGCGATTCAACGTCGACAATCTGTTCGACAAGGATGTGCTGTCCTATATTTCCTCGACCGTGACGGGCGATGGCTTCTTCCGGCCGCTGTCGCCGCGCACCTTCCAGTTCACCATTTCGGGCGAAATCTGATGCGGGTTGGACATATGATGGGGGCAGCGCTGATCGCGCTGCTCCCGGTCGCGGTGTCGGCGCAGGCCGTGCCCAAGAAGGTGCAGCAATTGCATCAGAAGCTGCTGACGCTCGACAGCCATCTCGACACGCCCGCCTCGCTCGACCTGCCGGACTGGTCGATCGACGAGGAACATGGGGTGCATAGCGACTATACCCAGGTCGATTTGCCGCGCATGAAGAAGGGCGGGCTGGATGGCGGTTTCTGGGCCATCTATACGGGGCAAGGGCCGTTCACGGTCGAGGGTTTTGCCAAGGCGCGCGATTTCGCGCTGATGCGGGGCGTGTCGATCCGCGAGATGGTGGCGGCAGACCCGGCCAATTTCGCGCTGGCATTGGAGGCGAAGGACGCGGCACCGATCGCGGCGGCGGGCAAACGGGTCGTCTATATGTCGATCGAAAATGCCTATCCGCTGGGCGAGGATATCGGCCTGCTCCAGACCTTCTATGACATGGGCGTGCGGGTGGTGGGCTTTGCCCATTTCGCGCATAATCAGTTTGCCGACAGTTCGACCGACCCGTCGAAGAAGCCGCGCTATGGTGGGCTTAGTCCGTTGGGCAAGCAATTGCTCAAGGACATGAACCGGCTGGGCATCGTGCCCGATGCATCGCATAGTTCGGACCTAGTGTTGGATGATTTGCTGGCCTTGTCCACGACGCCGGTGCTGCTGACCCATTCGGGGTGCAAGGCGGTCTATGACCATCCGCGCAATATCGATGATGATCGGTTGAAGGCGCTGGCGGCCAAGGGCGGCGTCATTCAGATGAATGCTTATGGGGCCTATCTGAAGGCGGCCAAGCCCAACCCCGAACGGCAGAAGGCGATGGGCGCGCTGTTCGCGTCGATGCGGGATGGCGGCAAGATGACGGCGGAGAAGCGGGCGGAACTGCTGAGCAAGCGGCAGGAGATCGACCGGCTCTATCCTGAGACCGACCGGGCGACCTTCGATGATTTCATGGCGCATATGCTGCATGCGCTCAAGGTCGTGGGGCCGGACCATGTGGGGATCGGTGCGGACTGGGATGGGGGCGGCGGGGTCGTCGGCATGGAGGATGTGCTGGACTTGCCAAGGATCACCGAAGCGTTGTTGAAGGCGGGCTATGGCGAGGCGGATGTGCAGAAGATCTGGGCGGGCAATGTGTTGCGCGTGCTGGCGGCGGCTGAGGCGGGGAAGGGGACGTAACAGTCAAAACCGTTCGCTTCGAGCGAAGTCGAGAAGCGGCAAGCGCGGTGCCAGCGTTTCTCGACTTCGCTCGAAACGAACGGAGGGGGTTACTTCCCCTCCAGCATTTCGATCATGAGCGAGAAGTCGCGCCCTGCTTCGCCTTGGTTGGCGAGGAGTTGGTAGAGCGATTCCGCCACATTGCCCATGGGCACGGATGCACCGACCAAGGCGGCGGCTTCGGTGGCGAGTTTCAAGTCCTTGAGCATCAGGCCGACGGCGAAGCCGCCCTGATAGCCATTGTCGGATGGCGATTGCGGGCCGACGCCGGGGACGGGGCAGTAGCTGGTCATCGACCAGCTTTGGCCCGACGAGACGCTGGAAATGTCATAGAAGGTCTGCGGATCGAGGCCCAGTTTCTTGGCCATGGCGAAGCTCTCGCAGGTGGCGACCATGGTCGCGCCGAGCAGCATGTTGTTGCAGATTTTCGCGGCCTGGCCATTGCCCGCGCCGCCCGCGTGGATGACCGCCTTGCCCATGGCCGAGAGGATGGGCTTGGCCCGTTCGAAGGCGGCGTCGGTGCCGCCGACCATGAAGGTCAGCGTCCCGCCATTGGCCGCGGCGATGCCGCCGGAGACGGGGGCGTCGACCATGTCGAAGCCTCTGTCGGTCGCCGCGTCGATCACGCGGCGGGCGGTGGCGACGTCGATGGTCGAGCAATCGAGGAACAGCGCGCCGGGTTTGGCCGCGCCATAGACTTCGCCCGAATAGACGCTTTCGACATGCTTGCCGGCGGGCAGCATGGTGACGACGGCGTCGGCATCGGTCGCGGCGTCGGCGGCGCTGCTGGCGCGGATGGCGCCCAAGGATTGCGCCTTGGCCAGTGCTTCCTCCGACAGGTCGAAGGCGCGGACGGCATAGCCGTGCTTGAGCAGGTTGGCGGCCATGCCGCCGCCCATATTGCCGAGTCCGATGAAGGCGATGGTCTGGGTCATGATGCTCTTCTCTCCTGCTTAACTTCGCATATTTCCCGTAAAAACGGACATATTCGTGCGCGGCCCCGATCCTATCGGAAAGCGGGCGGCGTGGGGCAGGCAGCGTGCATGAGGACCATAGCAGGTGCCTGCGGTGTAGGACAGATCAGGTCGCGAGCGCCGGGAGTGGCGTCCATTGCTGGTCGGCGGGGAGGGGCACGAAGATCGTATCGATCATCGCGTCGCTGACATCCTCCAGCGTGGCCGGGTTCCATTGCGGCTTGTTGTCCTTGTCGAAGATCAGCGCGCGCACGCCTTCGACGAAATCGGGGCGGCGGATGATCGCGCAGGCGAGGCCATATTCCATCGCCATGTTGGAGGCGAAATCGGGCTGGGCCGTGCCTTCGATCAGTTGGCGCAAGGCCACCTTGATCGTCTGGGGCGATTTGGTGGCGAGGGTGGCGCGCTGCTTGGCGGCCCATTCGCTGCTGTCGGCGTCGAGCGCGGCGACGATCTCCTCGGCCTTGTTCGAGGCGAAGAGGCGGTCGATATCGGGGCGGGCGGCTTCGAGTTTGGAGGGCGGGGGCGTTTGCGTGGCGGCGTCGAGGATCGCGGCCAAGCTGGCGGGGTCGGCGAGGATGCGGCCCTTGACCTCGTCCAGCGTGTCGGACGGCATATAGTGGGTCGCGATGCCGATGGCGGCGCAATCCGCGCCGTCGATCCGAGCGCCGGTCGCCGCCAGCCATGCGCCGACCCGGCCGGGCAAGCGGGGGAGATACCAGCCGCCGCCGACATCGGGGAAGAGGCCGATGCCGGTTTCGGGCATGGCGAAGGTCGTCCGTTCGGTTGCGACGCGATAGCGGGCGGGGAGGGAGATGCCTACGCCGCCACCCATGACGATGCCGTCGATGAAGGCGACGATCGGCTTGTCATAGACGAACAACAGATGGTTCATTTGATATTCGAGATGGAAGAAGCGTTCCGCCTCGACGCAGTCCGTTTTGGCGCTGTTCGCGATGAGCGCGATGTCGCCGCCCGCGCAGAAGCCGCGGCCTTCGGCATGGTCGATCATCACGGCGGTCACGCTGTCGTCGCTGCGCCAGGCGAGCAGGGCGGTGTTGATCGCGTCGCACATGGCTGGCGTCAGGGCGTGGATCGCCTTGGGGCGGTTGAGGCGGATGCGGCCGATGGTGTTTTCGATGAAGGTCAGGACTTGGTCGGTCATGTCTTTTCCTCAAAATCCGTTCGTCATCCCCGCGAAGGCGGGGATCCATCTCCGGCCTTATCGACGGACGCGAGGCTGGGAGATGGGTTCCCGCCTTCGCGGGAATGACGGTGTTTTATCCTTCCTGCTCTGGGCTAATCCCGCAACATATCCCGCGCGATGATCATGCGCATGACCTGGTTGGTGCCTTCGAGGATGGAATGGACGCGCAGGTCGCGCCAGAAGCGTTCGACGGGATAGTCCATCAGATAGCCGTAGCCGCCATGAAGTTGCAGCGCGCGGTCCACGACGGAGGAGCCGGTGTCGGTGGCGAAGCGTTTGGCCATGGCGGCGAAGCGGGTCTTGTCCGGGGCATTGTCGGTCACCTTGACGGCGGCGGCGTATAGGAGCGTGCGGGCGGCCTGAAGCTCGGTTTCCATGTCGGCCAGCGTGAACTGGGTATTCTGGAAGTCCGCAATCGACTGGCCGAATTGCTTGCGGTCCTTGGTATATTGGACCGCTTCGTCAATGCAGCGGTGCGCGCCGCCGAGCGAGCAGGCGCCGATGTTGAGGCGGCCCCCGTCGAGGCCCGCCATGGCGATGGCGAAGCCCTGTCCCTCGCTACCTACGAGATTGGCGGCGGGGACACGGACGGCGTCGAAATTCACTTGCGCTGTGGGTTGGCTGTGCCAGCCGAGCTTGCGTTCCTGCGCGCCGAAGCTGACGCCGGGCATGTCCTTGTCGATGACGAGGCAGCTGATGCCCTTTGGCCCTTCCTGCCCCGTGCGGACCATGACGAGATAGACTTCATTCTCGCCGCCGCCAGAGATGAATTGTTTGGAGCCGGTGACGACATAATGGTCGCCATCCTTGACCGCCTTGGTCTTGAGGCTGGCCGCGTCGGAGCCTGCACCCGCTTCGGTCAGGCAATAGCTGGCGATGCGGGTCATGGCGATGAGGTCGGGGAGATAGGCGGCCTTGAGCGCGTCGCTGCCATAGCTGTCGATCATCCAGGCAGCCATATTGTGGATCGAGATGAAGGCGCTGGTGGAGGGGCAGCCATAGGCCATGGCTTCCATGATGAGCGCGGCTTCGAGGCGGCCGAGGCCGATGCCACCGGCGCTTTCGGAGACATAGATGCCGCCGAAACCCAGTTCCGCCGCCGCGCGGATCGTGTCGCGGGGGAAGATGTGTTTTTCGTCCCACTCGGCCGCATGCGGGGTGATCGCGTCAGCGGTGAAGCGGCGCGCGAGTTCCTGGATTTCGCGTTGGTCGTCGGTGAGGTCGAATTGGGTCATGATGGCTTGTCCATACTGTATTTTCCGTCATGCTGACGAAAGTCAGCATCCATTAGCGCGGCCCCGGAATGGAACGTCAACCTTGCGTCTATCTATTGAGCAGTGGTCGTCATGCCACGATCTATATCGGCGTCACATCTGATTTGATGGGTAGGTTGCACCAACATCGCACCGGCGCAGTTCCCGGCTTCACATCGCGCTATAATGTGAAGCGACTGGTCCATTATGAAGTGGCCGAGACGATGGAGGCGGCCATCCTGCGCGAGAAGCAGTTGAAAGCCTGGAAGAGGGCGTGGAAGGTGGCGCTCATCGAGAGGGCTAATCCGTTCTGGGAAGATCGGGGCGTCATGCTGGGTTTTCCGCCTCTGGCGTAGAGCCAATGGATCCTGACGTTCGTCAGGATGACGAGGGGGGAGAGGTGGTGCCTCTCCCCCATCCCCTTACCCCATTGTTGGGATGACGAAGGCGTTGGCCGCGTCGCCCACACCGCCGTCGGGCCAGCGCTGGGTGATCGTCTTGACCTTGGTCCAGAATTTCACACCTTCCATGCCGTGCTGGTTGGTGTCGCCAAAGGCCGAGCGCTTCCAGCCGCCGAATGTGTGATAGGCGACGGGGACCGGGATCGGCACGTTGATGCCGACCATGCCGACATCGACGCGGGCGGCGAATTCGCGGGCGGCGTGGCCGTTGCGGGTGAAGATGGCGACGCCATTGCCATATTGATGCTGGCTGGGCAGGGCGACGGCTTCTTCGAAACTGTCGGCGCGGACCATTTGCAGGACGGGGCCGAAAATTTCTTCCTTGTACGCGCTCATGCCGGTGGTGACATGGTCGAACAAGGTGGGGCCAACGAAGAAGCCGTCCTCATGGCCTTGCAGCGTGAAGCCGCGACCATCGACGACCAGCTCCGCGCCTTCATCGACGCCGGTCTGAATCCAGTTTTCGATCTTCTGCTTGTGCGCGGCGGTGACGACCGGGCCATAATGGGCTTCGGCATCAGTGGAGACGCCGACGCGCAGGGCTTCGATCGCCGGGATGAGCTTTTCGCGCAGCGCGATGGCGGTCTTTTCACCGACCGGCACGACGACCGGGAGGGCCATGCAGCGCTCGCCCGCCGAACCGAAGGCGGCGCCGGACAGGTCGTTGACCACCTGGTCGAGATCGGCGTCGGGCATGACGATGCCATGATTTTTCGCGCCGCCCATCGCCTGGACGCGCTTTCCGGCGGCCACGCCGCGATTATAGACATAATGGGCGATGTCGGACGAGCCGACGAAGCTGACGCCCTTGATATCCGGGTGGTCGAGGATGGCGTCGACCATTTCCTTGTCGCCCTGAACGACCTGCAGGATGCCGTCGGGCAGACCGGCTTCGCTGAACAGTTCGGCGAGGCGGACAGGGACCGAGGGGTCACGCTCGGAGGGCTTGAGGATGAAGGCGTTGCCGGTCGCGATGGCGACGCCCGACATCCACAGCGGGATCATGCCGGGGAAGTTGAAGGGCGTGATGCCAGCACCGATGCCGATCGGCTGGCGGAAGCTGTAGACGTCGATGCCCGGCCCCGCGCCTTGGGTATATTCGCCCTTGAGGACGTGGGGGATGCCGCAGCAAAATTCGATAACTTCGAGGCCGCGCTGAATGTCGCCCTTCGAATCCGCGATCACCTTGCCATGTTCGGAGCTGAGCAGATGGGCCAGCTCGTTCATGTTCGCTTCGACCAGCGCCTTGAAATTGAACATGACGCGGGCGCGGCGCTGCGGGTTGACGGCGGCCCAGGCGGGCTGCGCTTTCTTGGCAGCGGCGACGGCGAGGTCGAGCAGGGCGGCATCGCCTAAGGCCACGCGGGCCTGGACGCCGCCATTATTGGGATCGAACACGTCGCTATAGCGTGTCGCTGGCGCGTCATGGGTGAAGGCGAGCTTGTGCGAAATCTCACGCATGGAAGGCATCCTCTCAAATTGTTGCCGCCTTCTAGGCTGCTTGCGTTATTGCAAGCAATGGGGAAGTTATGCATGGGTGGCCTGCAATTTTGCAGGGGTGGGGCGGCATGTTCGATTGGGATGACCTGCGGGTGTTTCTGGCGGTGGCGCGGGCGCGCAAGGTGGCACCGGCGGCGCGCGCGCTGGGGATCGACGCGACCACGATCGCGCGGCGGCTGGCGCGGTTGGAGAAGGCGCTGGATGCCGAATTGTTCGAAATGGGCGCGGGCGAGCGCAGCCTGACGGCGCGGGGGCAGGAATTGTTGGGCCATGCCGAGGCGGCCGAGAGCGCGGCGCTGGCGGCGATCGAGGAGATGCGCGGGCAGGAGCGCACGCTGGCGGGGCAAGTGCGGCTGTCTGTGGCGGAGGGGTTCGGCACCTGGGTCTTGGCGCCGGGGATGGGCGATTTCAACCGGCGGCATCCGGGCATCAGGCTTGACCTGATCACGGCATCGGGCTTCCTCAATCCGTCCAAGCGCGAGGCGGATATGGCGGTGATGCTGGCACGGCCGCAGCGCGGGCGGTTGATGGTGCGGCGGCTGGGGGATTATCGGCTGCATCTTTATGCTGCGCCCGATTATCTGGCGCGGGCGGGGCGGCCGGACACGCCCGCAGACCTGCGCGGACATACGCTGATCGGCTATGTGCCGGAGTTCATCTTTTCGCCGGAGCTGGATTATCTGGACGAGGTGGAGGCGGGGCTGGAGGCGCATTTGCGATCCACCAGCATCATCATGCAGCAGCGGATGATCGCGGAGGGGGCGGGGATTGGCGTGCTGCCGGACTTTATCGGACGGCGGAACGCAGGGTTGGTGCCGTTGATGGCCGAGCGGGTGGAGATTACGCGCAGCTTCTGGCTGGTGATGCATGGTGACCTGCGCAAGCTGGCGCGGATCGCGGCGGTGGCTGATTGGCTGCAAGAACGCATCGAGACGTTAAAGCCAATCGACGGGACGGCTCCGGCTCGCTAAGGGAGTCGCGATGGATAGAGAGCGGTCGTATTTCGCCCATGCAGCATAAGCCCAAGCGCAGCCGGGCAATCGCTCTTCCGAGCGGGGAATTTCGCGCCCGCGCCACCGAATATCTCGATTTCCTGGCCGCCTGGGTCCAGAAGCCGCGCCAGACCGCGTCGGTGGTGCCGTCGAGCCGCTATCTCGCGCGGTTGATGGTGGCGCAGATCGATCCTACCGACGGCCGGGTGCTGGAATTGGGCGGGGGGACGGGCGTGTTCACGCGCGCCATTCTGAAGACTGGCCTGCCGCCCGAAAAGCTGGAGGTGGTGGAGATCAACCCCGCCTTTGCGCGCGGGCTGCGGCGGCATTTTCCACAGGTATCGGTGCTGGAAACGCCGGCCCAGATCGTATCGACCGCGACGGCGGGGGAGCCGGGCGATTATCAGGTGGTGGTGAGCGGATTGCCGCTGCTGGCGATGGACCGCTATATGCATCACGACATATTGTCGGAGTCCTTCCGCATGTTGCAGCCGGGGGGCAGCTTCGTGCAGTTCACCTATTCGATGCGGCACCCGGTCAATCGGGAGGTGATCGAGGCGCTGGGGCTGGACGTCGTGCGTGTCGGCCAGACGGTGCGCAATTTCCCGCCCGCGACGGTCTTTCGGTTCACACGTCGAGAAGAATAGGGAGGGCGAATAGGTTGCGTTTGGCAATCTTCTCCCTATCTTTGCCGCACTGCAAAAAGGGGCTGAGCCATCCATGGCATCCATCATTACCATCGACGGCCTGACCAAACGCTATGCGTCGGGATTTGAGGCGCTGAAGGGCGTTGACCTGACCATCGAGGAGGGCGAGATTTTCGCGCTGCTGGGCCCCAATGGCGCGGGCAAGACGACGATGATTTCGATCATCTGCGGCATTGCGCGCGCGACGGGCGGCAGCGTGACGGTGGCCGGGCATGACATTGTGCGCGACTATCGCGGGGCGCGGTCGGCGATCGGGCTGGTGCCGCAGGAATTGTCCACCGACCAGTTCGAACGGGTGATCGACACGGTGACGTTCAGCCGGGGGCTGTTCGGCAAGCCGCGCAATCCGGCCCATATCGAAAAGGTGCTGCGTGACCTGTCGCTGTGGGACAAGCGCAACAGCAAGATATTGGAATTGTCGGGCGGCATGAAGCGCCGGGTGATGATCGCCAAGGCGCTGAGCCATGAGCCGCGCGTGCTGTTCCTGGACGAGCCGACCGCTGGCGTGGACGTGGAGTTGCGCCGCGACATGTGGACGCTGATCGGCGAATTGCGCCAGACCGGCGTCACCATCATCCTGACCACCCATTATATCGAGGAGGCCGAGGAAATGGCCGACCGGGTGGGGGTGATCAACCGCGGCGAGTTGATGCTGGTCGAGGATAAGGTCGCGCTGATGAAAAAGCTGGGCAAGAAGACGCTGAGCGTCGTGCTGGCCGAGCCGCTGACGAGTGTGCCCGGCGAACTGGCCGAATGGGACGTGACGCTGAAAGATGATGGCCATGAGATCGAATATATTTTCGATACGACGGCGGAGCGGACCGGGGTGTCGTCGTTGCTGCGGCGGTTGGGTGACCTGGGCATCGCGTATAAGGATCTGAATACGCGGCAGAGCAGCCTGGAGGATATTTTCGTGAGCCTGGTTCATCAGGAGAAGGCGGCGTGATGCTCCAGAATTTGCGCGCCATTGCGGCGATCTATCTGTTCGAGTTGCACCGGTTTCGGCGCACGTTGATGACGGGACTGCTCGTGCCGGTGATCACGACATCGCTCTATTTCGTGGTGTTCGGCGGCGCGATCGGGTCGCGGATGACGGAGGTGGACGGGGTTCCCTATGCCGCCTTCATCGTGCCCGGCCTCATCATGATGTCTATGTTCACCGAGAGCATCTTCAATGCGAGTTTCGGCATCTATATGCCCAAATTCACCGGCACCATCTATGAATTGCTGTCGGCGCCGGTGTCGGCGACCGAGACGATCATCGCCTATGTCGGCGCGGCGGCGACCAAGTCGCTGATCGTCGGCAGCATCATTTTCCTGACCGCGCATCTTTTCGTCGATGTGCAGGTCGCGCACCCGTTCGCGATGGCGGGGTTCATGGTGCTGATCGCGATCAGCTTCTGCCTGTTCGGCTTCATCCTTGGCGTATGGGCGCAGAGTTTCGAGCAGTTGCAGGTGATCCCGATGCTGCTGATCATGCCGATGACGTTTCTGGGCGGGGCTTTTTATTCGGTGCAGATGCTGGCCGAGCCGTGGCGGACGATCACCTTCTTCAACCCGATCGTCTATCTGATCTCCGGGTTCCGCTGGACCTTCTTTGGCCAGGGCGATGTGGGGATCGAGTTCAGCCTGTTGTTCGTCGCGGGAATGCTGGCGGTGTGTATTGCCATTATCGCCTGGATGTTCCGGACGGGGTATCGGTTGAAGAAGTAAAAGACTGAGGGGAGTGTTCGTCATCCTGACGTAAGTCAGGATCCATTGGCTCTACGTGGGTGAGACACGGCCAGCGTAGAGCGAATGGATGCTGAAACAAGTTCAGCATGACGGGTGTGGGATTGTTGCGTAGCCGTCCGCCGATCAGGCGGCGGCGCTTTCCGGGGCTACGGCGAACAGGGTAACGTTGCGGTATTTGTCGTCATTCTGGTCGTAGAGGCCGTGCATTGCCTCGAATTGCTCGTCCAGCACTTTGAGGTCGGACAGGCCGACCAGCTTGAACGTGCCGAGCTTGAGTTCGCGCGGGGGGGTGCCGTCGCGATCGACGGTCACGGCGTCGATGAACAATTCGTCATGGCGCGTGTAGAGGATGTGCGGGGCCAGGGTGACGACCATCTTGTTATAGGTCACCTTCAGGCACTTCTGGAGCGCGATCGCTTCAAAAATCTCGGTCGGGGCTTGCATGATGTCCGATTCATGACTGATTTTGCCGATTCTTTCAATTGCTTTGTGCGCCGCACCATGGACGCGCAACGCAATCAGGCCGGAACGAGGCCCAGCCGTTCGCGTAAGGACCAGCGGATGACCAGCATGACGGCCACAACGCCAAGGCCGCTGGCGAGACCGAGCCAAATGCCGAGGCCGTCCATGCCGAGCGGAAAGGCGAGCAGGCTGCCGATGCCGATCCCCACCACCCAATAGCCGATGAGCGCGAAGATCATCGGGATGGTCGTGTCCTGCAACCCGCGCAGCACGCCCGCGCCGACGGCCTGTGCGGCATCGACAAGCTGAAACAGCGCGGCGATGGCGAGGAAGCTGACGGCGAGGCTGATCGTCCGGGCATTGGCCGGGTTGTCGAGGTCGAGGAAGACGGACACAAGAGTGCGGGGCATCAGGATGAGCGCGGCGGCAGCGGCGGCGGCAAAGCCTGTGCCGAGGATCAGTGCCAGCCACCCGGCGCGGCCGATCCCGGCGCGGTCATGCCGCCCATGGGCGATGCCGACGCGCACGGTGGCGGCCTGGCCTATGCCCATCGGCACCATGAATACCAGAGCGGCGATCTGGATCGCGACCGCATGGGCGGCGAGCGAGTCGCGGTCGATCAACCCCATGAGCAGCGCCGAGGCGTTGAATACGGTGGTTTCAAAGCCGAGCGTGATCGCGATTGGCAGGCCGAGCGCCCATACCTGTCGCTGCCTTTCGCGGTCGCGCGTCCAGAAACGACCGAGGATGCGATAACGACGGAAACGCCGGTCGATCAGGATGACGCCGAGCAGGCCGAAGAAGAGGAAGGCCGACGAGATGGTGCCCGCCAGCCCGGCGCCGAACAGGCCAAGCGGCGGAAAGCCGAGATGGCCGAAGATCAGCGCCCAGCCAATCAGCAGGTTGAACGGGAGCGCGCAGAGCATGATGAGCAGGCCCCAGATCGGCCGTTCCAGCGCTGCGATGAAGGTGCGCAGCGTGGTGAAGCCGAGAAAGGGGAGCAGCGCCCATTGCATGCCGTGCATCAATCGTCCGGCATCGCGCGACAGGTCGGCATCCTGCCCCATGGCGAGCAAAATCGCTTCGCACTGCCACAGGATCACCCATGCGGGGAGGACGAAGAAGAGGGCGGCGCGCAGCGTCTGTTGCACGGTGCGGCGCACGTCGCGCACGGAATGGCGGCGGCGGCCGCGCTCGCTGGCGATCAGGGGTGAGGCGGCGGTGACGAGGCCCATGCCAAAGAGCAGAAAGGCATGGAACAGGTTGATGGCGAGCGCACCCGCCGCGACCGCTTCTGCGCCGAGGCGGCCGAGCAGCAGCAGGTCCGTCGCGGCGATGGCGGACCAGGCGATATTGCCCGCGATCATCGGCAGCGCGAGGGCGATGAGGGCGCTGGCTTCGATGCGCCATGGAGAGGGGTGGGTCACGGCCATGGTCCAGAAGATCGGGTGTGCCGTCGTGCCCTGGGCTCCTGCTTGCGCAGGGGCACGGACCGTTGGCTTAGTGCTTTTTCTTGAACAGATGCAGGACGGCGACGATGATGGCACCGATCGCCAGGCCGACAATGCCTGCGCCGATCGCATTGACCACCCAATCGGCCACCGGGCCGATGGCGGGGAGTGCCTGGGCCGCGCCCTGCGCCAGATGGTGGATCATGTCGGGGATCAGATCGAGATGATATTCGTGCAGGCCGTGGACGATGAGGCCGCCGCCGACCCACAGCATCGCGGCGGTGCCGACGACGCTTAATATCTTCATGAGGATCGGCATCGCCTTGACCAGGCCACGGCCGATCGCGCGGGTGACGTAGGAGGCGCGTTGGGCGAGGTGGAGGCCGATATCGTCCATCTTCACGATGAGGCCGACGACGCCATAGACGCCCGCGGTGATCCCGATGGCGACGACGAACAGGACGATCGCCTGCTCCCAGACGGGCTTGTCGGCCACCGTGCCGAGCGAAATGGCCATGATTTCACCCGACAGGATGAAATCGGTGCGGATGGCGCTCGATACTTTCTGGTTTTCAAGCTCGGTCGAATTGAGGGTCGCCAGCGCTTCCTCGGCGACGTCATGGCCGCCCTGGATCGCTTCCAGCAGCTTTTCCGCCGCCTCGAAACAGAGGAAGGCGCCGCCCATCATCAGCAGCGGTGGCAGCAGCCAGGGCGCGAGCGCGCTGATGAGCAAGGCTGCGGGCAGCAGGAAGAGGAGTTTGTTGCGGATCGACCCCTTGGCGATTTTCCAGATGATCGGCAATTCGCGTTCGGCGGTGAGGCCCATGACGTAATTGGGAGTCACGGCGGCGTCGTCGATCACGACGCCTGCCGCCTTCGTGCCGGCCTTACCAGCCGCGGCGGCGACATCGTCGAGCGAGGTCGCGGCAAGTTTGGCAATGCCCGCGACATCGTCGAGCAGCGCGATCAGACCCGAAGGCATGGACGGTCATTCCCCTGTTATGGGCGGTGTTTGGCCGCCCCGTGCGCGCGCTTCATAGAGGGCGCGTGGCGGGGGAGCAATGGAGGTTTGGTTCAGTAATTGCCCGGCGGGTCGCTGGCGGGAAAGCTCTCGTCCGACTGTTCATCGACCAAGTTCCAATCCGCCTGCGCAATGCCCTCCTGCGGCCCGGCATCGCGGACGATGCCGGATGAGCCGATGGGACCGCGATCGTCGGCCACCTTGCCGTCGCCCATCCATGCGCGCCAGCCCTTGAGCGCGATGGCACCCAGACCCGTGACGATGGCCAGTTTGAATAGCCCCTTCATGATTGCTTCTCCCGCTCATGATGTATGTGGACCCAGTCGGCCGGATCATGACCGACCGCTTCGGAGGTCAGCCGGATCTCGCCTTCTTCGTCGGACCCGCCCGAATCGCTTTCATTTGCAGCGGGCGGTGCCACAGTCCAGCGTTCGCGCAGGGCCGCGTCAATCATCGCTTCCCAGATCGCCGCATCGCCGACGGCGCGCATGGCTTCGTCGGGTTCTTTCATCAGGGCGAGGATGCTGGCCGCATCCTGAACGCGGGCGGGCCAGTCGTCGGGTGCGTCCGTGGCGAGATAGCGGGCCAGCTTTTCGATCAGGGCAGGGTTTTTCATGATGGCGCAACGCGCCGCGCGGGGCGGCGTTCCGTGCGTCAGGGTGCTGCCTTGCGCACTGGCTTGCGCCTACGGGCGAGGAAGAAGCGCAGCATGGCGCGCGAGGCGTCGGGACCGGCGGGGTCGGTGTAGGACCCCGCGCGCGCGCCGCCCGACCAGGCGTGGCTGCTGCCATGAACGGTCCAGTTTTCCAGCATGACGTCGCCCTTTGCGTCGCGATGTTCGGTGCGGGTGAAGGCGCGGCCGCCCTCCGACATGCCTTCCTCAGACCGGCTGACTAGCGGGCCGTGGGGCGATCGTTCGAGCAGAGATAGGAAACCGTCGGCGTTGGAGGGGTGGACGACGGTGTCGGCGTCGCCATGAAAGACGATGGTGGGGCGGGGGCGGGGTGTGCGGCCGGTGGGGGCCTCGCTCGTTGAGCGGCCCCGCATGGCGGCCAGCGCGCCGCTGACGGTGCTGACGTCGCCACGGGTCAGGGCGGAATGAATGCCGACCGCGACGAACAGTTCGGGATAGGCCTGGCCGATGATGGCCGCCGCGACGCCGCCTGCCGATATGCCCGCGATATAGACGCGCGTTGGGTCGGCGCGGGCCAACGCGATGGCGTGGCGGGTCAGTCCGGCGATCAGCGCCGGTTCGCCCTTGCCGCGCAGCTGGTCGCCGGGCCGGTGCCAGTTCCAGCAGCGGGCCATATTGGCCGACCGGGATTGTTCGGGATAGAGCATGATGACGCCGCGTTCGTCGGCGAGTTGGTTCATGCCAGTGCCGGTCGCGAAATCGCCCGCCGATTGGGAACAGCCGTGGAGCATCACGACGATCGGCATGCGGCGGCGCGCGGAGCCGGTCGGGGTGTAGAGCTTATAGCGGATCGCGCCATGCTTGCTTTCGAACAGGCCGTCGATGAAGCTGCCGGGCAGAGGCCGGGCGGGCGGGGTCGGCTTGGCGATCCGTTTGGTGGCAGGTTTGCGGGCTGGCGCTTTTTTGAGGGGCTTGGCGGGAGTCGTCAGTAGCCCATGCATGGCAAAGGCGGCCGACATCGGGCGGCCCTTCTGCATCAGTCTGGCGGCCTTCATGGCCGAGGCGAATGGATTTTTCATGGGACGTCCCCTTGGCTGACGCGCGGTTAAGGGCCAACCACGATGCAAGCCTGAATGGGGAAACGGGCTGCATCCCGGTTCGATCCCGCAGTGCAGCATTTACTTGGACGCGGAGGGCCAACCCTTTGTGCC
Organism: Sphingobium sp. KKT206; assembly: GCF_055640555.1. Lineage (NCBI taxonomy): Bacteria > Pseudomonadati > Pseudomonadota > Alphaproteobacteria > Sphingomonadales > Sphingobiaceae > Sphingobium > Sphingobium sp. KKT206. The sequence continues at coordinate 1,373,280 of NZ_CM145764.1, read as the reverse complement.
GTACCAACAAAAAAGCCGCCCGTTGCGGGGCGGCTTTCTCGTTCGATCGGACGATAAGGCTCAGGCGTCTTCGGCCGGGGCTTCGTCTTCAGCCTTGTCCATGGCGATTTCGCCCGGCTCAGCATTGGGATCATAGTCTTCGGTGAAGCCGCTCTCGTCCTTTTCGAACAGATCAGCCATCACGTCCACGCCTTGCGACTGGAGATCGGCTTCTTCCGGCGAGCGGGCGACGTTGACCTGGATGGTGGTCACGACTTCGGGGTGCAGCGCAACCTTGACGTCGAACACGCCGAGCGTCTTGATCGGGCGTTCCAGCACGATCATCGACTTGGTCACGTTGCTGATGCCCTGGGCGCTGAGCGCTTCGAGGATGTCGCGGACCGCAACCGAACCATAGAGCGCACCAGCGTTGGACGACTGGCGGATCAGGACGATCTGGGTGCCGTTGACACCATCGGCCGCGGCTTCCGCGTCGGCACGACGGGCAGCGTTGTCGGCTTCGATCTTGGCGCGGTTGGCCTCGAACACCTTTTTATTGGCGTTGTTGGAGCGCAGCGCCTTCTTGTTCGGCAACAGGAAGTTACGGGCGTAGCCGTCCTTGACGGTCACGACGTCGCCAATGGCGCCGAGCTTCTCGATGCGTTCGAGCAGAATGATTTCCATGGGGCTTACTCCCTTACTTCACGATGTAGGGCAGCAGGCCCAGATGACGGGCGCGCTTGATGGCCTGGGACAGTTCGCGCTGCTTCTTGGCCGAAACGGCCGTGATGCGGCTGGGGACGATCTTGCCGCGTTCGGACACGAAGCCCTGCAACAGACGAACATCCTTATAATCGATCTTCGGCGCATCCTTGGCGGCGAAGGGGCAGCTCTTGCGGCGGCGGAAAAATGGGCGTGCCATGGTTCAGGTCTCCTTATTCGCCAGCGGTTTCTTCGCGGTCGCGGCGCGGGCCACGATCACCACGATCTTCACGCGGGCCACGATCGCCACGGTCGCCGCGGGGACCGCGATCACCACGTTCCGAACGCTCCTGCTTGCGCATCATCACCGACGGGCCGGTTTCCAGCTCGTCGACCTTGACGGTCATGTAGCGGATGATGTCTTCGTTGATCTGGGTCTGGCGCTCCAGCTCCGCGATCACATTGCCCGGCGCGTCGATGTTCAGCATGACGTAGTGCGCCTTGCGGTTCTTCGCGATCTTGTAGGCGAGCGAACGCAGGCCCCAGGTCTCGACCTTGGTAACCTTGCCTTCATTCTCTTCGACGATCTTGGTGGCGATTTCCGCCAGCGCGTCCACCTGCGCCTGTGCCAGATCCTGGCGCGCAAGGAACACATGCTCGTACAGAGCCATGATAATGCCTTTTCTGTTGGCCGATTGCTGACGCGCACCCCATGTGCAGCGCCCCTCCGGCTGTCGTCTCGTTCCGTATCTTCGCACTAGAGCGAGTCACCCCGGTCCGTCGCGAAGGCGGGCCTATGGCGGAAATGCGGGGGAAAGGCAAGGGGCTCGCGTGGCTATGTGATCCGCCAGACTTGCCAGCGCAGATTGAATATAGATAGTGCGCCACCATGGCAAAGCGTTCCTCGGCGAAGGCCGGGGTCCAGTTGTTAGGTTTGGACTGGGCCCCGGCCTTCGCCGGGGAACGGACATAAAATTTGAGGAGCAGGAGAGTATATGGCCGTTGCGATTGCCGCCTTGTCACTGATCCTGCTGATGATCGCCGCTTATCGGGGCATGAGCGTCATTATCATGGCGCCGGTGCTGGCGATGCTGGCGGTGTTGCTGACGGATCCGGCCGCCGTGCCTGCTGCCTTTTCGGGGCTGTTCATGGAGAAGGTGGCGAGTTTTCTGAAACTCTATTTCCCCGTGTTTCTGCTCGGCGCGCTGTTTGGCAAGCTGGTCGAGATTTCGGGTTTTTCCCGCGCGATCGTGACGGCGGTGATCGGCGTGGTGGGCGCGGGGCGGGCGATTCCGGCAATCATGCTGGTGACGGCATTGCTGACCTATGGCGGGGTGTCGGTGTTCGTCGCGGTGTTCGCCGTCTATCCCTTTGCCGCCGAGATGTTTCGCCGCGCCGACATTCCCAAGCGACTGGTGCCCGCGACCATTGGCCTTGGCGCGATCACCTTCACCATGGACGCGTTGCCCGGCACGCCGCAGATCCAGAATATCATTCCGACGAGCTTCTTTGGCACGACCACTTGGGCGGCGCCGGTGCTGGGGACGATCGGGTCGGTCTGCATCGCGGCGATGGGGTTGGCCTATCTTGGCTGGCGGCGACGGACGCTGATGGCGGCGGGCGAGGGCTATGGCGCGCCTGAAACGCTGGTCAACGAGCCGGAGCCGGTGGAGGACGCCGCCCCGGTGCATCCACTGATCGCGCTGCTGCCGCTGTTGGTGGTGGGGGTGGGCAATCTGCTGCTGACGATGGCGATTCCGCGCTGGGTGAGCGGCGATGTCGTCACCTTGTCACTGGTGGGGATGGCTGCGCCGGTGGAGGTGCAAGTGGCGCAGGTGTCCGCGCTATGGGCGGTGGAGGGCGCTTTGCTGCTCGGCATTGCGACGATCCTTGCCTTCGCGTTTCGAACGGTGGCCAAGCGCTTTGCCGAAGGGTCGAAGGCGGCGGTGGGCGGCGCTTTGCTGGCGGGGATGAATACGGCGGTGGAATATGGGTTCGGGGCGGTGATCGCGGCGCTGCCCGGTTTTCTGGTCGTCAAGGAGGCGCTCAAGGCTATCCCCAATCCGTTGATCAATGAAGCGATTACGGTGACGTCGCTCGCTGGGATCACCGGATCGGCATCGGGTGGCCTGTCGATCGCGCTGGCGGCGATGGCGGACCAGTTCTTGATGGCGGGCGATGCGGCGGGGATTCCGCGCGAGGTGCTGCACCGGGTTGCGTCGATGGCGTCGGGCGGGATGGACAGTTTGCCGCATAATGGCGCGGTCATCACCCTACTGGCGGTGACGGGGCTGACCCACCGGCAGGCCTATAAGGACATCTTCGCGCTGACGCTCATCAAGACGCTGACCGTCTTTGTCGTGATTGCGGTCTATTATCTGACCGGCCTGGTCTGATCTCTTATCGGACGGCCGGGCGGTGCAGGTCGGCTGATCCCATAAAGTGCGCGCGGGTCGAGGGACCGGCCCGTTCGAGCAGGGCGGCGACCTTGTCCTTCAAGCTGTTCGACGGCCGGGCGGGGTCGTCATAGGCCATGGCCCATTGGCCGAATTCGCGTGTCTCGATCGTGCCCTCGCGCAGCTTGACGACGGCGCGGTGGCGTGGGTCGTCATAGATGCGGGCGAAGATGCGTTCGACGGCATCCCTTGGCCCTTCCAGCACCTGGAGGAAGCGGCGCGAGTTGAACAGCAGGAGGCCGGTCACATCGTCGCGCTGATTGTTGACGGCAGAGAGTTGCGCGACGGCGGCGCACTCCTGCGGCGTGACCGTGCCGACGACGGTGCTGATATACATGATATGATGTAGTGGCATGGATGGTCCCGGCTCGGCGCTTTGGTATCTTATAGAGGAAAATCCCTTAATATGGGGTATTTAACCTGGATTAGACAGGAAAATGCCCCAGGGGGGAGAGAGAACCCCTGGGGCATCCGTGCGACCCTCCGGCTGTCGGGAGGTATGGGATTTAGCGGATCGCGCCGCCGATGACCGCGCCGATGATGCCGCTGGTGAGGGCGATCAGGACCGCGTCGTTCCCCGACTGGACCCACTGATAGCCGCGCGGCGGGGCGTTGAGGCGATAGCCGCGATAATTGTTGATCACCCGATAATTGGCGGCCTGGCGACGGTCGAAGCGCTGACCCTTGGCCCAGCGATGATTGACCACGGCGGCGCGGTTCGGGCGATAGGCGTTGCCGCGATAGACGACATTGCCATTGTTGCGTACCCCGGTCTTGTTCACGACGGTCTTCTGCTTGACCACGGTGCGGCCGTTGGGCTTTTGCTTGACGACCGTGCGGGTCTGTTCCTGGCGGTGCTGCGCGCCGTAGCTTTGTGCCTGGGCCTGCGCGCTGATGAGGGGGCTGGCGACCAGGGTGGTGGTGGCCAGGGCCATGATGATCTTCTTGAACATGTGCTTGCTCCTTTGCCTGTGTTTCGGGCGCCGTCTCTGGCGTCGAAGACAGAGATAGGCCCCGCTTGTCGCAGGGATGTGCCGGGAAGGGGCAAAGAGTGTCGGAAAATGTATCAAATGGGGGTTTTGCCTGAATGACTGTTCAGGAAGAGCCGGATTTCAGGGGTTTGTGCGCTAGAGTATCCGTGATGGTCAAGCGCATGCTGTGGTCCAGAGACGATCTGCCCTGAGTAGCGCATTTGCGGTGACGATGAGCTTTCGCATGATGGCTGTGATGGCGATTTTGGCGGGTTTTCCGGCAGCGATGAGCTGCTGGTATTTGGCCTTGAGGTTTGGATTGAATCGGGCGGCGACCAGAGCAGGCATGTAGAGAGCCTGTCGGACATTGGCCCTACCGCCGCGGATGAAGCTTTTGCCTTTCCATTGGCCGGACTGGCGCGCGACCGGGGCAAGTCCGGCGAGCGAGGCAGCCTGCTTGTTATCGAGCGATCCGAGTTCGGGCATGGTGGCGATGATCTGGTTGGCGGTGAGTGTGCCGAGGCCAGCGATGCTGGTGAGAATGTGGTGGCGCCGGACGAGCTTTTCATCTGCGGCAATGACGGCCGCGATTTCAGCGTCGAGCGCAGCGATGTGGCGAGCGATCTGTTCGAGCCGTTGGCTGCACTGGCGCTTAAGCAGCGTGACGGTGAGGTTCTTTTCGCGGTTTTTGAGCGCGGTGCGATCACGCACCAGACCATCGCGGGCGTTGACGAGTTCGGCCAGTTGGTTCTGCTGCGGGCTTCGGGCGGGCCTGACCGGGGGTTTCAGCGTCACCGCCATCCGTGCGAGCAGCCTGGCGTCGATGCGATCGGTCTTGGCGAGCGTGCCTGTCGCCTGAGCGAAGCGCCTTGCCCGTTCCGGGTTGAGCTTGACGCAGGGCATATGGCCGAGCGCGACCTCCAGCGCGCGGTGGTAGATGCCGGTAGCCTCATAGGCGATCCGCTCGACCTCCCATTGCCCGGCCCATGCGATCAGGGTCTTGTGGCCCTTGGTGGTGTTGGGGAACTGGCGCTCGATCCCGATGGGATGGACATAGCAGTCCAACGTCGCTTTGGAGATGTCGATGCCGATGGTTTGTGGTAGAGAGTTGCTCATCTTTTTCGCTGTCCCATGCTTGTCATCCGGGCCTTAAAAGCCCCGGTATCCGTTCGGGCCTGATGAAAAAGAAAGGGGCGATCCTACTCTAACCCGGTCCCTTCACGACCAGCGGTTTTGCGATCCGTCCCCTTCCGTCCGGTCCGGGGTGGCCACCCCGGACCGGACATCGCATCCTGACCCGAACGGACCACAAAGTCATAAGACAAGCGTGATGACTTTACTCAGAACCGTTCGTCCTGAGTAGCCCCTTCGACTGCCTGCCAAGGCAGGCGCTCAGCAACCGTATTGGGTGTCAAGCGAGATTGGCCCATGGTTTATCCTGCTGGACGATGGCGTTTGCGATAATGAGGAGTTTTCGCATGGCGGCGGTGATGGCGACTTTGGGCGCTTTGCCTCCCGCGCGGAGGTGCTGGTAGAAGTCGCGGATGGTTGGATTGAAGCGGATGGCGGGTAATGTTGCCATGTAGAGCGCGCATCTGACCGAGAGTCGGCCGCCGGTAATATGCGCCTGACCGCGCCACTGGCCGCTGTCACGGTTCATGGGAGCGATGCCGGCAAGGGCTGCGATCTGCTTTTTGTCAGCGATACCAAGTTCGGGGAGTTCGGCGATCAGCACTGCCGCTGTCGTGGCGCCGATGCCTGGAATAGACTCCAGCAGCATAGCTTTGCGCGCGAGCGTGGCATCAGCCTCGATTTCAGCCGTTATGCGCGCATCGCACTGGCCGATTTGTCCTTGCAGGAAGGCAATATGCTCGCGGATCGAAGCCAGCGTTTCGGCGTCATCGAGGCCGGACAGACGCTGCTTTTCGGTAGCCAGCATACCGACCAGTTGCCGCCTTCTGCGCACTTGCTCGGCAAGGCGAGCCTGATTTTCAGGTGTTGGCGGTGTTCTGGCGGGCTGCATGGCGTCAGCGAAGCGTAGGATGATGCCAGCGTCAAGCGCATCGGTTTTGGCGAGTTGACCGCTCGCTCTAGCAAAATCCCGCACTTGCCTGGGATTGACGATGCTCATGGCGATCCCCGCCGCTCCCATCTGGCGAGCGAGCAACCGGCCATAGCGGCCCGTTGCCTCGCAGACGATATGGGGATGTTCAAGGGTCGCGAGCCGCCTTCTTAAAGCCGCGATCCCTGCCACCGAATTGGTACGGCGCCAAACCCCGTTAGCCCCCGGTAAGGCAATATCGAGTGCCGCCTTAGATACATCGACGGCAACATATTGGTTCGACATCATGTTTCTCCACCTTGCATACGAGCTCAAGGCTCAGGCAACCGTTCGAGACGATCATGGATGGAGCGGACGGCTTTGCTGAGGATCGCGAGCTTTATGCCCAAGGACAGGCACAGCCTATCCGCTCCGACCTGTCCGGGGTCATGACCCCAGACAGGTCGGCACCAATTCAACCAAGGCTGAAATAAATGCCAACCCCAATATGCAAGGACAGGCATTGAGCGAAGTCGGAGTCGCAGACGACCGAAGGGCAAATGGCGTATCGAAGGATATACAGCGCAGCCGACCCTTCGATACGGGTCTTCGACAAGCTCAGCCCCTACTCAGGGCGAACGGAGTGATGCGACTCAAAGTCATCATGCTCTAGATTAATAGCTGGACACCCCTCCGTCTGGCTGCGCCAGCCACCTCCCCCGCCGGGGGATCGTTGCGAAATGCGGATCGCTTACGAATCATCGTCATTCCCGCGAAGGCGGGAATCCATCTCCCACCTTATCGTCTTGATTTTAGGTCCGGAGATGGATCCCCGCCTTCGCGGGGATGACGTAAAAACTTGTGGATGATGAATATCGCAACGATCCCCCGCCGGTGGAGGATGAACTGTCTGCTATTCGTGCCGGAGGGCGTCGATGGGGTTGAGGGCGGCTGCGCGTCGGGCGGGGAAATAGCCGAACACGACGCCGATCGCCGCCGAAAAGACGAAGGCGATCAGGTTGACCTTGATGTCGAAGAGGAAGGGCACCTGCATCAGCGGGGCGATGGCGGCGGTTGCGGCCAGCGCCAGCAGCAGGCCGATCAGGCCGCCAAGGCAGGACAGCACGATTGCTTCGACCAGGAACTGCATCAGCACTTCGCGCGCGACCGCGCCGATGGCGAGGCGGATGCCGATTTCGCGGGTCCGCTCGGTCACCGACACCAGCATGATGTTCATGATGCCGATGCCGCCGACCAGCAGCGAGATGGCGGCCACCGCGCCGACGATCTGGGTCAGGATGGTGGTGGTGCCGGTCAGCGTGTCGCTGATCTGTTTGGTGTCGAAGACGTTGAAATTGTCTTCGGACCCGGCTTTGATCTTGCGCCGTTCGCGCATGAGTTCTTCCAGGCTCGTCTGCACGGTGCTGGTGTCATAGGCATCGTCCACCGCGACCATAATCTGGCTGATGTCGCGGTCGCCGGTGAAGCGGCGTTGCACGAATTTGATCGGCATCACGACGACATCGTCCTGATCGCCAAAGCCGCCCTGGCCGCGTGTCTTGAGCGCGCCGATCACCTGGCAGGAAATGCCCTTGATCCGCATCCGCTTGCCCACCGGGTCCGCGCCCTGGAACAGGTTGGTGCGCACGGTATTGCCGATGATGCAGACCGGACGACCGGCCTCTTCCTCTTCGGGCAGGAAAAGGCGGCCGACATCGGTGGTCCATTGCTGCACCTCGGAATAGGCCGATGTCGTGCCATAGACGGTGGTGGACCAGTTATTGCCTTCATAGATGGCGGTGCCGCTCGACTGCACCAGCGGCGCGACGGCGCGCACGCCGGTCAACTGATTCTGGATGGCGGTGAGGTCGGCAGGCTTGAAATCGGGCGGGCGGGGGCCGCCGCCGCCGCGACCAAAGCCCTGGCCGGGCCGCAATTGCAGGACGTTGGCACCGAGCGAGCTGATCTGCTCGCGCACGGCCGCGGTCGCGCCATTGCCGAGCGTCACCATGGTGACGACGGCGGCAACGCCGATGATGATGCCCAGCGTCGTGAGGAAGCTGCGCAGCTTGTGGCGGTTGATCGCGCGGAAGGCGAGGGTGATGGTGGTGCCTAGCATCCCAAGTCTCCTCGCCCCTTGGGGGAGAGGATAGCGGCGCTTGCCAGCTTGCTGGCTAGCCCCGCTTGGAGAGGGGGCAGCGATCCGCCGCGAGGGCATACCCCCCTCTTCCAACTCCGCCTAAGTCGCTTCGCGCTTAAGGCTGCGTATCCTTCTCCCCCGCGGGGAGACGGCTTGATCGCTATCCCCATCACGCCGGCACCTCATTGTCGATGCGTTCGACCAGGCCGTCCTTGAAATGGACGATGGTTCGCGCGAAGGCGGCCATGTCGGGTTCGTGGGTGACCATCAGCACGGTGATGCCGCTGTTCTGATTGAGATCGGTCAGCAATTCCATGATTTCAACCGATCGTTCGGAATCGAGATTGCCGGTCGGTTCGTCGGCCAGCAGCACGTCGGGGCTGGTGACGATGGCGCGGGCGATGGCGACGCGCTGTTGCTGGCCGCCCGACAGTTCGGCGGGCGTATGGTCCCACCACTCCTTGAGGCCGACCTTGTCGAGTGCGGCCATGCCGAGCTCATAGCGCGTCTTCTTGTCCTCGCCGCGATAGATGAGCGGGAGTTCGACATTTTCGAGCGCGGTGGTGCGGGAGAGGAGGTTAAAGCCCTGGAACACGAAGCCGAGATAGCGGCGGCGCAGCAGGGCGCGCTGGTCACGGTCCAGCGTTTCGACATGGTGCCCCTTGAACAGGAAAGTGCCCGCCGATGGGACGTCCAGGCAGCCCAAGATGTTCATCGTCGTCGATTTGCCGGAGCCGGATGGTCCCATCACGGCGACGAAATCACCCTGTTCGATGTCGAGGTCGATACCTTTCAAGGCCTGAAAGGCGGTCGGGCCTTCGCCATAGACTTTTGTGACCCCGCGCAGCGAGATGATCGGTGCAATCGCCATGCGCCTTACGTCCCGCTCGGCCGGCCAGTGCCGCGCGTTTCGGTGGGGGCGACGGGGGCGGTTTCGGGGGCCTTGTCGCCCGAATTGCCGAGCGAGCCGACGCTGGCGGGCTTGCCGTCCGTTGCCGGATTGCGCTGGCGATCGGGGGCCTTGGCATCGGTTGCGGCGGGGCGCTGGTCTTCGGCCGGGGCTTCCTGGCCCGCAGCCAATTGCCCGGTGATGACGCGCATCCCTTCCTTGATCTCGCCGCCGGTGATGGCGGTGCGCGATCCGTCGCTGGCGCCGATGGTGACTTGCACCGCCTTGGGGTTGCCGTCTTCGCCCAGCACATAGACGGTCTGGCTGCTGCCTGCGCCGAAATTGACCTGGCGCGCATTGCCGCCGCGCCGCATCCGGCCGGGGCCGGGCAGGACGCTGGTGATGCCGCCGCCCTTTGCGCCCGCGCTCGGCTTGAAGCGCAGGGCGCTGTTGGGGATCAGCAGCACGTCGTGCAATTCCTGCGTCACGATGTCGGCGGTGGCGGTCATGCCCGGACGCAGCGTTTCATCTTCGTTATTCACGGTTAGAACGGCGGTGTAGGCGACCACGGTGCCGGTCGTGCTGGTCGTGGTGGTAGAGGAAGACGAGGTGCTGCTGGCGTTCGAGCCGACATTCACGCGGGACACGGTCGCGGGGAAAGTGCGGCCGGGGAAGGCGTCGACGGCGAAGGTCGCGCTCTGGCCGTCCTTGACCTGGCCGACATCGGCTTCATCGACCGACACTTCGACTTCCATCTGGGTCAGATCCTCGGCGATGGTGAACAGCACCGGCGCGTTGAAGGACGCCGCCACGGTCTGGCCCGGCTCGATATCGCGCGAGAGGACCACGCCGGTCACAGGCGAGACGATCTGCGCGATCGACAGGTTGGTCTGGGCAGACGAGAGCTGGGCACGGGACACATCGACCTGCGCCTGCGCCGATCGCAGGCTGGCGACTGCGCCCTGATAATTGGCGCGCGCCGTGTCGATCTCGGTCTTGGCGGGCACTTTGCCGCCCGACAATTGATAGACGTTGAGTTGGCGGTCGAGCGTCGCCTTGGCAAGCGCGACCTGGGCCTGGGCCTGGGCGACGCTGGCCTGGGAAGCGGAGACTTGCGAGCGGTTCTGGTTCACGGAATCGACCAGGCGGCGGGTGTCGAGTTCGGCGAGCCGCTGGCCGCGCGTGACGCGATCATTGACGTCGACATAGACGGCGGTGATCTTGCCCGACTGTTCGGACCCCACATCGACCTGATTGACGGGCTTGAGGTTCCCGGTGGCGGAGACGGCAACGGTCAGGTCGCCCTTGCGCACTTCACGGGTCGCGTAATTGGGCTTGTCGTCGCCCGAAAAACACTGCGACACCAACAGGATGGCGATGAGCAGCGCGACGCCGACGCCGCCCCGGATCGCCCATTTGCGCCAGGGTTTGGCGGGCTTGGCGCCCAGAAATTCGTCGAGGGCCGGATCGGTGGTCACGTCATTGCTCATGATTTTTGCTCATCGATGGGGCGGTTGTCCATGCTCTGCCAACCGCCGCCCAAGGCATCATAGAGGCGGGCGATGGCGAGAATTTCGTCTGAACGGGCGGTGGCGAGGCTGTTGCGGGCGTTCAAAAGGGTGGTTTCGCTATTCGACAGCGTCTGGAAGTCGATAAGGCCTGCCTGATATTGGCTGCGCGCCAGCAGGGCGGCATTGTTCGATGCATCATAGGCGATGGTGAATTCGGCCTGCCGTGCCCGCGCGCTGGCGAGCGAGGCCATCGCATTTTCGACATCCTCCAGGGCGGTCAGCACGCTTTGCTTGTAGGCGGCAAAGGCAGCGTCGGTTGCCGCCCGTTGCGATCGGACCTGCGAGGCCAAGCGGCCGCCGTCGAAAATGACTTGCGACACATTGGCGAAGAGGCCGCCGGTGATCAGGCTGAACAGATCGCTGAAGGCATTGGACGTGGTGCCCAGATTGCCGCTGATGCCAAGCGAGGGATAGAGTTGCGCTTCCGCCACGCCGATCCGCGCGGTTGCCGCGGCAAGGGCGCGTTCGGCGCTGCGCACGTCGGGCCGCTGGCGAAGCGTATCGGCGGGGATGCCAAGGGCGATCTGCGACGTGGCGGTGGGGATGGGGGCGGGCGTTTCGAGCGTGCGGGTCGCTTCGCCCGGCGCCTGTCCGGTCAGGACGGCGATGCGGTTGAGGCTGCCGCGCAGGTTCGCTTCCTGCTGCGGGATGGAGGCGCGGGTTTGCGCCAGTTGCGCGCGGGCCTGCTGTTCATCGAGCGAGGAGACGAGGCCTGCCTGCAAGCGCCAACCGGCAATATCGAAATTATCCTGCTGCACCTGCTGCGTTTCGCGGGCGATGCGCAATTGTTCCTGCGCCAGCCGCGCCTGGACATAGTTGGTGACCAGTTCGGAAATGATCGTCATCCGCACGGTCGCCAGGTCATAGCCTGATCCCGCCAGTTCGGCGCGTGCGGCTTCGGCCGAGCGGGAGAGTTCGCCGAACAGGTCGATCTGCCAACTGGCGGATGTGTTGGCGGAATAGCTGCTCGACCAGTTGCTGGCACCGGTGCTGATGACATTGCCGCTGTCATCGACACGGGTGCCGCCTGCCTGGCTGCGGTAATTCTTGCCGCCATTGCCCGATGCATTGAGCTGCGGCAGGAAGGCGGCGTTGGTCTGTGCCAGGCTTTCGCGCGCCTGGCGCAGCCGGGCTTGGGCCTGGACGATATCCAGATTGTTGGCGATCGCCGTATCGATCAGGGCCGAGAGCGTCGGATCATTGAGCCGGGTCCACCATTGGGCCAGATCGGCCTCATTCTGCGGCGTGCCGACATTCTGATAATAGGTGGCGGGCACCCCCATCGATACGGCCTGTGGCGGTCGATAGTCCGGGCCGACGGCGCAGGCCGACAGGCTCAGCGCCGTCCCACATATCCCTGCAAAGCGATATCGCACCTTTTCCTAGCACTCCGTCATCGTTAAAGGGGCCGCCACGCGCCGAAACAGATGGCGGGAAAGCGTGCGCGACCTGACTGCCGCAGGGTCGTGTACGTCTCAATGGCATTTATGTCTCAAAGTGTAACGACGTTGAATATCGGCGCTTTTTTGGTTGATGGTTAGAGGATGGATGATGCGCGCATTTGTATTTCCGGGTCAGGGCAGCCAGTCGGTCGGCATGGGCAAGGCCTTGGCCGACGCCAGTCCCGCCGCGCGGGAGCTGTTTCAGGAGGTCGATGACGCCCTGTCGCATCATCTGTTTCGGTTGATGGTCGAAGGACCGGAGGATCGACTGACCCTCACCGAAAATGCGCAGCCCGCGATCATGGCCAATGCCATCGCGACGTTGCGGGTCATGCAGCGCGAAGGCGGCTTCTCGATCGCGCAGAAGGGCGATTATGTCGCTGGGCATAGCCTGGGCGAATATAGCGCGCTGTGCGCGGCGGAGGCGCTCGATGCTGGTACGACGGCGCGGCTACTTAAGCGGCGTGGCTATGCGATGCAGGAAGCCGTGCCAGTGGGCGAGGGGGCCATGGCCGCTTTGCTGGGTGCCGACATCGAAAAGGCGCAGGCTTTGGCGGATGCCGCGGCGCAGGGCGAAGTCTGTGCCGTCGCCAACGACAATGATCCAAGCCAGGTCGTGATTTCGGGCCACAAGGCGGCGATCGACCGCGCCGTGGCGATGGTGAAGGAGCATGGCATCAAGCGCGGCATATTGCTGCCGGTGTCCGCGCCGTTCCATTGCGAATTGATGCAGCCTGCTGCCGATGCGATGGCGCAGGCCCTGGCCGAGGTCGCGCTGGTCGCGCCGCTGCTGCCGGTCTATGCCAATGTGCTGGCCGCGCCGATTGCAGAGCCGGACGAGATCAAGCTGCGGCTGGTCGAGCAGGTTACCGGCCGGGTACGCTGGCGCGAATCCGTGGCGGCGATGTGGGACGCGGGCGTTACCGAATTTGTCGAAATTGGCGGCAAGGTGTTGAGCCCGATGATCAAGCGCATAGCGCCCGATGCCACCGTGCGTAGCATCGTGACGATGGACGATATCGAGGCGGCGCTGGGCGCGCTGTGAGCGCTGTCCTCACCCAGCTGGATGGCGCGGTCCTGACGGTCACGCTCAACCAGCCCGACCGGCGCAATCCGATCTCCGATCCGGCGATGGTCGATGCGCTGTGTGCCGTGTTCGAGGCGGCGGATCGCGACCTGTCGATCCATGTCGCGATCCTGACCGGTGCGGGGAGCGCCTTTTCGTCGGGTGGCGACCTGAACGCGATGCGGCCCGACGCGGGCGGGCTGCGCGCGGGACTGCCGGCGCAGACGCGGCGCAATTATCGGGCGGGCATCCAGCGGCTGCCCTTGTTGTTCCAGGCGATCGAACTGCCGGTGATCGCGGCCGTCAATGGCCCTGCGATCGGTGCGGGGATGGACCTCGCCTGCATGTGCGACCTGCGCATTGCGGCGCAATCGGCGCGCTTTGCCGAGAGTTTCGTCAAGCTGGGATTGGTGTCCGGGGATGGCGGGGCGTGGCTGTTGCCGCGTATCGTCGGTTTCTCCAAGGCCAGCCAATTGTCGCTGACCGGCGAGACGATCGATGCGGAGGAAGCGCTGCGGATCGGGTTGGTGGGTGCTGTGGTGCCCGACGCGGACCTGATGGACGTCGCGCGTGCGCAAGCCGACGCCATCGCCGCCAATCCGCCTCATGCCACGCGCATGACCAAGCGGCTGCTGCGTGCGGCGCAGACGGCGGAATTGAACCAGATACTCGAAATGGCGGGCGCGATGCAGGCGCTGGCCCATGCGACGGCGGACCATGACGAGGCGATCGACGCCTTCTTCGACCGCCGCCCACCAATGTTCAAGGGAGACTGACCATGTTTGACCTCACAGGAATGACCGCGCTGGTGACGGGCGCGTCCGGCGGGATCGGGTCCGAGATTGCCCGGTCGCTGGCCGCGCAGGGCGCCACGCTGGCGCTGTCGGGCAGCAATGAAGAGAAGCTCAAGGCGTTCGCGGCCGAATTGGGCGGGGATCATAAGACGCTGGTGTGCAACCTGTCGGACCCGGCTTCGGTCGATGCGCTGGTGCCGCAGGCGGTCGAGGCATTGGGCGGCAAGCTCGACATATTGGTCAATAATGCGGGCGTGACGCGCGACAATCTGATCCTGCGGATGAAGGATGAGGAATGGTCGACCGTGATTGCGGTCAATCTGGAAGCCGCATTCCGGCTGTGCCGTGCCGCCGCCAAGCCGATGATGAAGGCGCGCTTCGGGCGGATCATCTCGATCACGTCGGTCGTGGGCGTCACCGGCAATCCGGGCCAGTCCAACTATTGCGCGTCGAAGGCCGGGATCATCGGCATGTCCAAATCGCTGGGCCAGGAATTGGCGAGCCGGGGCATCACCGTCAATTGCGTCGCGCCGGGCTTCATCCGGTCCGCGATGACCGATGCGCTGAACGACGCGCAGAAGGGTGCGATCCTGCAGAAGATTCCGGTCGGGGATCTGGGCGATGGCGCGGACATCGGCGCGGCCGTGGTCTATCTCGCCAGCCGCGAGGCGGGCTATGTCAACGGCCAGACGCTGCATGTGAATGGCGGCATGGCGATGATTTGAGGCTAAGCGCCTCGGCGATCCTTGTTCCCCGGCGGAAGCCGGGGTCCAGGAGCGGCAGGGGAAGCGCCCAGCAACCCTGGACCCCGGCCTGCGCCGGGGAACAGAAAAGGGGCAGTTGGAGCAGAATTGGGCGTTCCTAAGCCCCCATATCCTCCAGCGCGGTGAAGCGTTGCGACCAGAGTGCGCCATAGACCGCCATCCATTGCACCACCGGGGCGAGGCCCTTGGCGCGGGCGCTGTAGAAGGTTTCCCGTCCCGCCCTGCGCGCCGTCACGAGCCTAGCGCGTTTGAGCTTGCCCAAGTGGCGCGATACCATGGGTTGCGATACGCCCGCGATCGCGGTCAGCGCATGAACGCTCTGTTCGCCTTCGCGGACGAGATATTCCAGCAGCGCGCGGCGAGTGCCGTCCGACAAGGCCTTGAACTGGGCGTCGATCGTCGCGCCGCGATTATCTTCCTGTAATCCAACTGTCATCGGTAAGTCATAACCATAGGGTTATCAATGGGTCAACCATTGTTGCCGATCTGGACCTTGGCGCGCCGTTAACCAAAAAAACTTTGGGCGGGGATGGGCGTGAGTCTTTTGAGTCACACCGCCCTATCTTGAGTCCCGCGCGACTCGCCAGACTCCATATCTTGTGGTTCCCCGCTTCGTTCTCCCCGACATCTGTGTCGTTTGGTATCGGGCAGGCCAGGGTGCCGGGCTTGACGCCGGACTCCCAAGGACTCATCGCTGTTGTTCAAGACGAACGGGGGTTTTTACGCATGGGTCTCATGGAGCGGGTCGCACCGGCGCGACGGAAAAAGGCGATCGCACCGATCGCGGTTCCAGCGGCGGAGATTGCGACCGATTGCCTGCTGCGGGGCGATTGCATCGCGCAGATGGCGGCGCTGCCCGACAATTGCATCGACATGATTTTTGCCGATCCGCCCTATAATCTGCAACTGGGTGGCGACCTGTTCCGGCCCGAAGGCGGGCGGGTCGATGCGGTCGATAATGACTGGGACAAGTTCGATACGCTGGGCGCCTATGACCGCTTCACCAAGGCGTGGTTGAAACAGGCGCGCCGCATCCTGAAGCCCAATGGCAGCATCTGGGTGATCGGCAGCTATCACAACATCTTCCGCGTCGGCACGGCGTTGCAGGATGAGGGCTTCTGGATCCTCAACGACATCATCTGGCGCAAGGCCAACCCGATGCCCAATTTCAAGGGCACGCGCTTCACCAATGCGCATGAGACGCTGATCTGGGCCAGCCAGGGTGAGGACGCCAAATATACGTTCAACTATAAGGCGATGAAGACGCTTAACGACGAGTTGCAGATGCGCTCCGACTGGGTGTTGCCGATCTGCGGCGGGCAGGAGCGGTTGAAGCGCAACGGGACCAAGGCGCATCCGACGCAGAAGCCGGAATCGCTGCTTTATCGCGTGATGTTGTCCTGCACCAAGCCGGGCGACGTGGTGCTTGATCCTTTCTTCGGGACCGGCACCACTGGCGCGGTGGCCAAGCGGTTGGGGCGCAAATGGATCGGCATCGAGCGGGAGGAATCCTATATCGAGGTTGCGCTGGAGCGGATCGAGGCGGCGCTGCCATTGGATGAGTCCGCGCTCACCATCATGCAGAGCGCCCGGTCGCAGCCCAAGGTCGCGTTCGGGACGCTGGTCGAAACGGGCTATTTGAAGCCCGGCGCGGTGCTGACCGACGCCAAGCGGCGCTGGCAGGCGGTGGTGCGGGCCGACGGGTCGCTGGCGGTGGGGAGCGATACCGGGTCGATCCACAAGATCGGCGCGACGTTGCAGAATGCGCCGAGCTGCAATGGCTGGACTTTCTGGCATCATGAGGCCGAGGGCGGGTTGAAGCCGATCGATACGCTGCGTCAGACCTATTTGCTGGCGAACGAGCCTTAAAAGCTGCCATGACTACGCCGTCATCCTGACGAAAGTCAGGATCCATTGGCTCTGGCGTTGCACGTTTCTGCAGGGCTAGAGCCAATGGATGCTGAAACAAGTTCAGCATGACGAAAGAGGGGAGTCCCGCTCGATGACATTGCCCGCCATTCCCGCCGATGCGCGCCTGTACCTGCGGCCGACATGGTTTGTGTCGTCGCCGATCGGCTTGCCGGACGGGTCGGTGGCGCGGATGGGTAATGGGCTGATCTGGTTCCAGGGCTATGAACTGAGCGCCTTTGTCGGGCGGGGCCGCGTGGCGCGGGTGACGGTGCCGGTGGCTGGGTTCGCCGATGCGATCGCCAACTTGCCTGATGTTTTGGCGGAGCGCGCGCAGAGGCTGGCCGCGAATATTTCCGCGACCCGCGCGCCTTTGGTCCTTGGTGAGCGGACCATCCGTTTCGATGCGCCGCAGGTGATGGCGATCCTGAACGTCACGCCCGACAGTTTTTCGGACGGCGGCAAGCATGTCGGCGATCCGCAGGCGGCGGCCGATGCGGGTTTCGCGATGGCGGCGGCGGGCGCGGCCTTGATCGACGTGGGGGGCGAATCCACCCGGCCGCGCGCCGACAAGGTGTGGGAAGGCGATGAGATCGCCCGCATCGCGCCGGTGATCGAGCGGCTGGCGGCGGCGGGCGTGCCGGTGTCGGTGGACACGCGCAAGGCGGCGGTGATGGAGGCGGCGCTGGCGGCGGGGGCCAAGATCGTCAATGATGTCAGCGCGCTGGCGCATGATCCGCGCAGTATGGAGGTCGTGGCCGGGGCGGGCTGCCCGGTCATCCTGATGCATGCGCCGTCGGCGGGCGATGATCCGCATGACAATCCTGCGGGCTATGGCGATGTCGTGGCGGATGTGTTCGATCATCTCGAAGGGCGGATCGCGGCCTGCCTCGATGCTGGCATCGCGCGCGATCGGATCATGGTTGATCCGGGGCTTGGCTTTGGCAAGTCGCTGGCCGACAATCTTGCGCTGGTGAATGGGCTGGCGACGTTTCAGGCGTTGGGTGTGCCATTGCTGTTTGCAGGCAGCCGCAAAAGGCTGATCGGCGCGCTGTCGAACGAAGCGCCCGCTGCCGACCGACTGGGTGGTTCCATCGCGCTGGCGTTCCGGGCGGCGCAGCTCGGTGCGCAGATGGTGCGGGTCCATGACGTGAAGGAAAGCGTCCAGGCCTTGCACCTGTGGCGGGGGTTGGCGGACGCCGGATTGAGCGCGATTTAGAGGAAGGTATTATTTTACCCGTCAGGAAAGCCGCCATATCGCTTGACTTGGACGGCTTCCCCAGTCATTAGCGCCCCACTTCCGGGGGTCGGTAACGGCCTGCGGTTCTTTAATTCATTCTGGAGTATTGGCACCATGAAGGCGCTGATGAAGACGACCAAGTCGGCAAGCCCGGCAACGGTTGATAAGAAGTGGGTCCTGATCGACGCGGAAGGCCTCGTCGTCGGCCGTCTCGCTTCGACCGTGGCAAATATCCTGCGTGGCAAGCACAAGACCAGCTTCACGCCCCATGTCGATTGTGGTGACAATGTCATCATCATCAACGCGGGCAAGGTGAAGTTCACCGGCAAAAAGCTGACCGACAAGATCTATTACAAGCACACCGGCTATGCCGGCGGCATCAAGGAAACCACGCCCGCCAAGATTTTGGAAGGCCGTTTCCCTGAGCGCGTGCTTGAAAAGGCGATCGAGCGCATGATCCCCCGTGGCCCGCTGGGCCGCCAGCAGATGCGCAACCTGCGCGTCTTCGCCGGTGCCGAGCATCCCCATGAAGCCCAGAACCCCGAAGTGCTCGACTTCGCGTCGCGCAACCGCAAGAACAAGGTGGGTGCATAATGTCCGATAACCGCCAGTCCCTGTCCGACCTCGCGGCGATCGCCGCCGAAGCGGCTGCCGCTCCGGCTGCTGCGCCCGCTGCTCCTGAAGCCGCCGCGACGCCCGCTGCTCCGGTTGAAGCCGAAGCGCCTACCGCTCCGGTCGAGCCTGCAGCGCCCACCATGCCGCTGCGCGCGCAGGAAATCGACAACCTCGGCCGCGCCTATGCGACCGGTCGTCGCAAGGATGCCGTTGCCCGCGTCTGGGTGAAGCCCGGCACCGGCAAGATCACGGTCAATGGCCGCGATCAGGAAATCTATTTTGCGCGCCCGACCCTGCGTCTGGTCATCAACCAGCCCTTCGGCGTCACCGACCGTAACGGTCAGTATGACGTGATCGCCACCGTCAAGGGCGGCGGTCTGTCCGGCCAGGCCGGTGCGGTCAAGCATGGCATCGCCCAGGCGCTGACCAAGTACGAGCCTGCGCTGCGCAGTGCGGTCAAGGCCGAAGGCTTCCTGACCCGCGACAGCCGCGTCGTCGAGCGTAAGAAGTACGGTAAGGCGAAGGCGCGCAAGAGCTTCCAGTTCTCGAAGCGCTAAGTCGATACCGACTGCAAGTTCAGGAAAGGGGCCGGTTTTCCGGCCCCTTTTTTCGTATGCGCGCTTCGTCTGATCGCTTGAGTGCCCCGCCCCGATGCAATAGCCTGCGTGGCGACAGGCGGATGCCGGGGGATGTTCGGGGGTTTATGAGACAGACGATGTGGATGGCGATGCCGATCGCCATGGTGGTTGCTGCGCCGGCTGTGGCGGGTGAAATGCCGCTCTATCAGGCGGCACCCGCCTGGGTGGAGAAGGCCAGCGTGCCGCCGCTGTCGAGCTTCGAGGGCGAACCGCCGACGATGCTGTTGTTCGACAGCCAGCAGCGGGTGGAGGATGGCCGCCTGTGGAGCTATGCCGATGTCGCGACCCGTGCAGGGTCGGCCGAAGCGCTGGCGCAACTCTCCTCGCTTACCCTGCCATGGGCACCCGACAAGGGCGACCTCATCATCCATGAAGTGTCGATCCTGCGCGGTGACCAGGTGATCGATGCGCTGGCGGGCGACAAGCGCTTTGCCGTGCTGCGCCGCGAGGAAAATCTCGAAGCGCGGCAGATTACTGGCGTTCTTACCGCGACGTTGGCGGTCGAAGGGGTGCAGGTCGGCGATATTGTCCGCCTGCGCTATACGACGTCGATGAAGGATGATGCGCTCGGTGGACATGTCCAGGGTGCGATGGGGCTGTTCGCTGCGCCGTTGCGGATGGGACAGGGGCGGCTGCGTGTCCAATGGTATGAGCGCAGCGGGGCCAAGTGGAAATTGCTGGCCAAGGATGCAGTGGTCAAGCAGCAGAAAAAGGGCGGGTTCAACGAACTGACCGTCGCCCTGCCATTGGTCAAGCAGCCGGAGATGCCGGAGGATGCGCCGCTGCGCTATCGCCATCCACCCTTGTTCGAACTGTCCACCTTCGCGTCCTGGGCCGATGTATCGAAGACGATGGCACCGCTTTATGCGACCGAGGGGCTGATCGCGCCGGGTAGCGGGCTGGCGGGCGAACTGGACAGGCTGAAGGCGTCGGGCGGGTCGCCGCGCGCGAAGGCGGCCGCGGCGCTGCAACTGGTGCAGGATAGTATCCGCTATCTGGCGATCGGCATGAATGGTGGCAATTATGTGCCCCAGACCCCGGCGCAGACCTGGACGCTGCGCTATGGCGATTGCAAGGCCAAGACACTGCTGTTGCTGGCATTGCTGCGGGGCATGGGGATAGAGGCGGAGCCAGTGCTGGCCAGTTCCGCCATGGGTGATTTCGTGCCGGAACGGTTGCCCAGCGTCGCCGCGTTCGACCATGTGCTTGTGCGCGCGACGATCGATGGCGAGACGCTGTGGATGGATGGCACGGGCAGCGGCGCGCGGATCGACGATCTGGGCGATACGCCGCCTTTCGGCACGGTGCTGCCGGTGCGGACGGCGGGTGCAGACCTGCTGCCGATCCAGACCCGCGCCAACGCGCGGCCGATCATCGACATTGCGATCGAGGCCGACGAGAGCGGTAGCGTTCGGCTGCCCAGCGTCTTCGATGCGGTGGCCGTGTTGCGCGGCCCGGCGGCGTCCATGATCAATGTCGCCCTGGGCCAACTCGATACCAAGCAGCGCGCCGACATGGTGCGGGGATTCTTCATGCGGCAAATGGGACAGTCGCAGTTCAGCGACGTCAGTGTCGCGATGGATGCCGCCACGGCGACCACGACGCTGAAAGCGCACGGCGTCACGGCGACGCCCTGGCGCCTGGAGGATAATCGTCATCGGCGTAGCATTGGCCGGGGCGTCAACGACATCAGCTTCGCGCCTGATCGCGGGCGTCCGGCGTGGATCGATATTCCGGTGGCGACGCCGCCGCCGTCGGGGGTGCGCTATCGGCTGAAATTGCGCTTGCCCGATGGCGGCAAGGGCTATGTGCTGGAAGGCGACCAGAATGTCAGCCAGTCGATCGCGGGCTTCACGATCAAGCGCAATGTCCATCTGCGCGACGGGCTACTCGAACTGGATGAGCGGATGGATTCGACCGGGGTCGAGATTGCGGCGGCGCAAGTGCCCGACGAACGCGATCGGCTTGCCACGGCGCAGGCATTGGCCCCGCGCTTGATCGCCCCGGTCAAGCCGACCTTCTACTGGGATGCCCCTTACGAGGTGTTGGCAAACTGGTCGCAGGTCAAAGCGGGGGAGCAGGCGTTCACCAAGGCGATCGCCGAAGACCCGGAGGAAGTGTCAGGCTATAGCAGTCGCGCCAATTTCCGCTGGGGCGTAGGTGATCGAAAGAAGGCGTTGGCCGATCTCGACAA
Organism: Sphingobium sp. KKT206; assembly: GCF_055640555.1. Classification (NCBI taxonomy): domain Bacteria; kingdom Pseudomonadati; phylum Pseudomonadota; class Alphaproteobacteria; order Sphingomonadales; family Sphingobiaceae; genus Sphingobium; species Sphingobium sp. KKT206. The sequence goes on along the minus strand of NZ_CM145764.1, from coordinate 1,351,870 downwards.
GGCGATTGCCATCGAGCCGGATGTCGATCTTTATCTCAGCCGCGCTGACCGGCGCTTCAGGCTGGGCGATGTGCCCGGCGCGCTGGCCGATGCACGGATGGCGCGGCAACTCGACCCGTCTGCCATTGGCGCGATCAATGCGGTTGCCACTTATCTTGCCGAAAGTGACAAGCTGGACGAGGCGCTGGTGATGGTGGATCAGCGGATCGCCATCGGCGGCGAAACCCGCGATGCCTATCGCCGGCTCAAGGCCAGCCTGCTGGGCACCTATGGCGATGCGGCCAAGGCGGTCGAACTGCTCGACGCGCATATTGCGGAAAAGCCTGGCCTGACCATGCTGCTCAACGAGCGCTGCTGGATCAAGGGCACGCGCGATATCATGCTCGATAGCGCGCTCAAGGATTGCACCCGCGCGATCGAGACCAGCACGTACAGCGTCGCAGCGCTCGACAGTCGTGCCATGGTGTCGTTCCGCATGGGCAAATATGAAGACGCGCTTCAGGATTTGACCGCCGTCCTCGACCAGGTGCCAGGCAAGGACGAGAGTCAATTCATGCGCGGGATCGTGTTGCATCGGCTCGGTCGGGCCAGCGACGGTGACAAGGACATCGCCATCGCGCGCCGTATCAACCCCCGCATCGACGCGGACTATGCGCGGTTCGGCATCAAGCCGTGATCATCGCAACAGCTATCGGCGATTTCGTTACGGGAGCGGTTTGACGGCAACCTTTATTCTGATTGTCGGTTGAATAGGCAACACCAACCAACAGGAGACTGAACATGGGTGAAGCAACTGACAAGCTGAAGGCTGCTGGCAACAAACTGGCCGGCAACGTCAAGGAAGCCGTTGGCAAGGCGACCGATAATGATCGTCTGGAAGCCGAGGGCAAGGCCCAGCAGGTCAAGGGCACCGGTCAGGATGTGGCTGGTTCGGTCAAGGGTGCGCTCGGCGACAAGATCTGACGCCACCGCTGCCAAATGAATAGGAAGCCCCGCCCTAACCGGCGAGGCTTTCTTTTTGCGTCAGATAGGCTTTCACGTCTCGCCGCAATTCCCCTGCGCACAAATAGAGCGCGATGACGTTGGGAATGGCCATCAGGAAAAAGCTGGAATCGACGATCCCGACGACCCGGCCCAGGTCGATCGCGGCGGCAGGGGGCAGGGCGACGACGTAGAGGATCTTGTACGTCCATTGCGCGCGCGTACCGTGGCCGAACAGATAGCCCCAGGCCTGCAACCCATAGAAGCCCCAAGCGACCAGCGTCGAATAAGCGAACAGGAATACCACGACAGCCAGCAGCCAGGGAAACCAGGGCGAAACCTGGGCGAAGGCGGCCGAGGTGATGGCGATGCCTTCCAGCCCGCTATTCCATGTGCCTGCCACGACCAGCGCCAAGCCGCCGAGACCGCATACGATCATCGTGCCGAGCAGCGGCTCCAATAGCGCGACCAGGCCTTCGGATACGGGACGGCGCGCGCGGGCGAGGCTGTGCGCCATCACTGCCGAACCGACACCCGCCTCGCTGGCGAAGACCGCGCGGCGCATGCCCGCGACGAAGGCACCGATCGCGCCACCGGTCGCCGCACTGCCGGTCCAAGCGCCGTCCCAGATCAACGCCAGCGCGCCGGGGATGGCGCCCAAGTGCAGGATCAGGATGGCGAATACCCCGACCAGATAGACGGCCACCTTGAGCGGGGTCAGCCGCTTGGCGACTTCGCCCAGCCAGGCCGCGCCGCCAAGAGTCACCAGCGCCACGGCACAGGCGAGGAAAATGCCATAGCCCCAGCCGTTGGTGAGGCCTGTGACGACCTTGACCTGTGCGAAACTCTGGTTGACTTGCACCATCGGGATCGCCCCGAACAAAGCGAAAAAGGCGTAGGCACCGCCCAGCGCCAGCCCGACCTTGGGCCAGCCGCGCGCTGCGCCGACGGCCTTCAGGACATACATCGGGCCGCCATGGACATGGCCCTGGGCGTCGAACACGCGATATTTGAGGCCGAGCGTGACTTCCGCCATCTTCACCGTCATCGCGAACCAACCGATGACGAACATCCACAGGATCGCGCCCGGCCCGCCCATCGTCAGGGCGACGGCGACGCCCGCAATATTGCCCAGGCCGATCGTGCCGGACAGCGCGGTGCTGAGCGCTGCCCATTGGCTGACATCGCCCTCCGCTTCGCCCTTTTCGGGCTGGGTGCGCAGGATGCGGATGGCGCGGCCGACCTGGGTGATATTCGGGAAGCCCAGCCATAGCGTGAAGAACAGCATCGGCAGCGCGAGGTAGAGGACGATCAATTCGATCTGCGTCCCCAGCATCGGCAGCTTGAAGAACACGGCGGCCGAGATGGCATCGACGATGGCGTTGAAATTTTCCATCCTGCGCCGATGGCGGGCGACGGGTGGATTGTCGATCAAGAAAAACTTGCCGCGCCCCGCCTATCGGCTGCAGCGTCGCGGTTGTGGCTTGATACCGGGCAGCTCTCCGGTGCATGACACGGGCATGAGCAGGCAATATTTCGGCACCGACGGTATCCGCGGGCGCACCAACCAATGGCCCATGACCCCAGACCTGGCGATGAAGGTCGGCATGGCGGCGGGCACGCATTTCCTGCGTGGTGCCCATCGCCATCGCGTCGTGATCGGTAAGGATACGCGGCTGTCGGGCTATATGGTCGAAAATGCGCTGGTCGCGGGCTTTACCGCTGTCGGCATGGACGTGGTGCAGTTCGGGCCGATCCCGACGCCCGCCGTCGCGCTGCTCGCTCATTCGATGCGCGCGGACCTGGGTGTCATGATTTCGGCCAGCCACAATCCCTATTTCGACAATGGTATCAAGCTGTTCGGGCCGGATGGTTACAAACTGTCTGATGAGGACGAACTGAAGATCGAAGCGCTGATCGGGCAGGAGATTCCGCTTGCGCCGTCCAAGGATATTGGCCGCGCGCGCCGGGTCGAGGACGCGCGCGGGCGCTATATCCATGCGGTCAAGTCCAGCTTCCCTGCCGACCTGCGGCTCGACGGCCTCAAGATCGTGGTCGATTGCGCCAATGGTGCGGCCTATCAGGTCGCGCCATCCGCGCTGTGGGAATTGGGCGCGACGGTCGTGGCGGTGGGGGTTAGCCCCAATGGCACCAACATCAACGACGGCTGTGGATCGACATCGCCCTTGCTGTGCCAGGAAACCGTCGTCTCGTCGGGGGCCGACATCGGCATTGCGCTGGACGGCGATGCGGACAGGCTGATCGTGGTCGACGAGAAAGGCCAGATCGTCGATGGCGATCAGATCATGGCGCTGATCGCGACCAATTTCGCGCGCGACGGGATGTTGCGCGGCGGTGGGCTGGTGGCGACGGTGATGTCCAATCTGGGCCTGGAACGCTGTCTGGCGGGGCAGGGGATCACGCTGGAGCGCACCAAGGTCGGCGATCGCTATGTGCTGGAGCGGATGCGCGAGGGTGGGTTCAATGTCGGGGGGGAACAGTCGGGGCATATGATCCTGTCCGACTATGCTACCACCGGCGACGGCACGGTTGCAGCCTTGCAGGTGCTGGCCGCGCTGGTGCGGTCGGGCAAGCCCGCCAGCGAAACATTGCACCAGTTCGATCCGGTGCCGCAATTGCTCAAAAATGTGCGCTTTGCCGGGGGCAAGCCGCTGGAGCATGGAGACGTGCAGCGCGTCATCGCGCAGGCTGAGGCGGAACTGGCCGGTGTGGGCCGCCTCGTCATTCGTCCGTCGGGAACGGAGCCTGTGATCCGGGTCATGGCGGAAGGCGACAGTGCGGACCAGGTGAGGGACGTGGTCGAGCGGATCTGCGCTGCGGTCGAGAGGGCGGCGGCGTGAGTCTCCATTCCCGTCGTCATCCCAGCGAACGCTGGGATCTCGCTTGTTTTGGTTCGAGTAAAAAGAAAAGAGAGATGCCAGCGTGCGCTGGCATGACGGAAATGGGCGATGCTTGACATGCACCCCGATTGCGAGCGCTGCGGTGCGGACTTGCCAGCCGATGTGCCGGGCGCGTTCATCTGTTCGTTCGAATGCACCTTTTGCGCGACCTGTGCCGAGGCGCTGGACGATCGTTGTCCCAATTGCGGCGGCGAGTTGATGGACCGGCCGACGCGGACGGGCAAGGCGCTGGCCGCCAATCCTGCGGCCACCATACGCAAGCATAAGCCATGACGCCTGCGCGCATTTTGATCATTGCCGGGTCCGACAGTGGCGGGGGCGCGGGGATTCAGGCGGACCTCAAGACCGTGACGCTGCTTAGCGGCTTTGCCATGACGGCGATCACGGCGATCACGGCGCAGAATACGTTGGGGGTGCAGGGCGTTCACCCGATCCCGACCGACATGGTGCTGGCGCAGATGGAAAGCTGTATCTGCGACATCGGCGTCGATGCGGTGAAGATCGGCATGATCGGGTCGGCGCAGACGGCGATGGCGGTGGCTGAGCAGCTGGCGGGGCTTGATGGTGTGCCGATCGTCTTTGATCCTGTCATGGTCGCGACGAGCGGATCGTTGTTGGCGGATGCGGATACGATTGCCGCGTTCCACAAGCTGATGGCCATCGCTACCTTGGTCACGCCCAATATTCCTGAACTGGCGGCGCTCGGCGGGGAGGCGATCGCGGCGCGTTTTGACACCCATGTTCTGGCCAAGGGCGGGCATGGCGAGGGGGTGATGCTCACCGACCGGCTGATCGGCCCCCACGGCGTTGCCGAAACCTGGAGCGATGCGCGGATTGATACGCCGCATACCCATGGCACCGGCTGCACCATGGCCAGCGCGATTGCGACTGGGTTGGGGCAGGGGATGGACTTGCCTGACGCGATCGCGCGGGCGCGGGACTATGTGCGGGCGGCGTTGATGCTGGCCCCGGGCTTTGGCGGTGGGCATGGGCCGATGGGGGCACCGTTCACTTTCCATGCCTGATTTTGCGCATGAAAGCCTGTATCATCCCGGCCTTGTCGCTGGGGTGGATGAGGCGGGGCGGGGGCCGTTGGCGGGGCCGGTGGTGGCGGCTGCCGTGATCCTGCGCGCTGATGATTGTCCACAGGGGTTGGACGACAGCAAGAAATTGTCGGCGACCCGCCGGGCGGCGCTGGAGGTGGAGATCAAGGATCGGGCGCTGTGCTGGGGGCTGGGGGTTGCCAGTGTCGAGGAGATCGACCGGCTCAATATCCTTTGGGCGACGATGTTGGCGATGACCCGTGCGGTGGCGGCGTTGGGGCGGGATTGCGCGCATGTGCTGGTCGATGGCAATCGCTGCCCGGACTGGCCGCATGCGTCGAGCGCGATCGTCGGTGGCGATGCCAAGAGCCTGTCGATCGCCGCGGCCTCCATCCTGGCCAAGGAAGCGCGGGACCGGATGATGGTGGAGGCAGCGGCGCGGCATCCGCATTATGGCTGGGCCAGCAACAAGGGCTATGGCAGCGCGCAGCATCTGGCCGCGCTGCGGACGCATGGGCCGACCCCGCTGCATCGGCGCAGCTTTGCGCCGGTTGCGCAGTTGGTGCTGCTTTAGGGGGTTTCTCCTCATTCTTCCGTGTTCCCCCTCCCGTTCGTCCTGAGTAGCCATTGAGCGAAGTCGAAATGGCGTATCGAAGGATCAAGCGCGTCGCATGATGCTTCGATACGGGTCTTCGACTTCGCTCAGCCCCTACTCAGCACGAACGGAGAGTGGAGGCTCTTGGTTTATCTCCAACCTCCTAACCCAACTCCCCCACCTCCCTGTCCCAAGGCGGGACCGATGCGATAAAGCGCTTTCTCCCCCTCTGGCGCGGGGCGGGGTTATGGTTAAGAAAGGCTTATGCTTTTCTTCCGGCTGCTTATTCTCCTGTGTTGCGCGTCTTTTTGTGTGCCGTCCGTGCGGGCGCAGGTCGCGGATGGGCCGCTCAGGCCGGGGGCGTATAGTTGGAGCGATGATGGGGTCGCGGACGGGCCGCTCTACCTGATCGTCAGCCTCGCGCGGCAGCAGGTCCATGTCTATCGCGGCGACCGGCTGATCGGCGCGGCCAGCGTGTCGACGGGGACGAAAAACAAGGCCACGCCGACCGGCAGCTTCCCGATCCTGCAAAAGCGGCAATGGCACCGCTCCAATCTCTATAGCAATGCGCCGATGCCCTTCATGCAGCGGCTGACCTGGGACGGGATCGCGCTGCATGCGGGGCATAATCCGGGCTATCCCGCCAGCCATGGCTGCATCCGGCTCCCTTATGCCTTTGCGCAGAAGCTGTTTGCGCTGACGCGGATCGGCACGTTGACGGAAGTGACGACCGACCGGCTGAGCGCCGCGCTGATGCTCGATCCGCTGGTGCTGGGCGATGCTGGCAGCAGTGTGGTGACCTTTGGCATGGGGGGCGCAGACATGCGCGGCGGGGCGGGGGCGCTCGCGCCGAGTCTGGAGATCGATCCGGGGATTTTCGGGAGCTGGGGGCGGTGGTGACGGGCCGGATGCCCGCTCCGCAATTTTGCAAAATCATGTGAAGTTCACACCGTCGCTGGCCCAGCGTTTGTGCGGGGGACGGACGGGTGGCGTGAACTTCGCAATAGGCGAATTTTTGCGAAGTGCGGGGTGACGTGCGGGCGCGCGCGCGAGGGATGAGGGGGCGGACCGAGAGAAAGAGCCGGGCGAGCATGGCATAGGTTGGGGGATGTAGGACAGGGGTATCGACCGGGATCAAGGCCCGTTCCGAGCGCACTTGCATCGTGTAACGATACGCGATACACTTCGTCATGATCATCGGGTTCCGGCACAAGGGGCCTGAGGCCTTTTATACCAGCGGCACGACGCGGGGCATCCAGGCATCCCATGCGAAGAAAATTCGCAATATCCTGGGCCTGCTCGACGTGGCGGCGGGGCCAGCGGATATGAATTTGCCGTCCTTCAAACTGCACGCGCTGAAGGGCGATCTCAAGGGGCATTGGTCGGTGTGGGTCAATGGCAATTGGCGCGTGACGTTCCGCTTTGTCGGCACCGATGCCGAACTTGTCGATTATCAGGATTATCATTGAGGCCATGACGATGATGCATAACCCTCCCCATCCCGGCGAATTGCTGCGTGATGAAGTCATTGTGGCGCTCGGCCTGTCCGTCACCGAAGCGGCCAGCCGTCTCGCCATGTCGCGTGTCGCCCTTTCGCGCGTGCTGAATGGCAAGGCGGCGATCAGCCCTGATCTGGCCCTGCGGCTGGAACAGGCGGGGACAAGCACGGCGCGGGCGTGGCTGGCCATGCAGGCGAATTACGACCTGTGGCGCGCGCGCGAGAATGGACAGCCGATGGTGCGGCGGTTGCAAGAGTTGGCGTGAGGTAGGGCACCTACCTCCAACTGCTAGGCAGTTTTTGCGGGTATCGCCGATCGCAGAAAATGTGTGCTGCTGACCAGGGTATCGGGTGTAGCAGACGTGGTGTCACTAGTTGCCTGAGCCACACGTCGCCCGAGACGGCTGAATTGCGAAAAGGCGACCTTTAGTGCTTTAACGCTTATCGAGGGCGCGCATTAGAGTATCCGTGATGGTCAAGCGCATGCTGTGGTCCAGAGACGATCTGCCCTGAGTAGCGCATTTGCGGTGACGATGAGCTTTCGCATGATGGCTGTGATGGCGATTTTGGCGGGTTTTCCGGCAGCGATGAGCTGCTGGTATTTGGCCTTGAGGTTTGGATTGAATCGGGCGGCGACCAGAGCAGGCATGTAGAGAGCCTGTCGGACATTGGCCCTACCGCCGCGGATGAAGCTTTTGCCTTTCCATTGGCCGGACTGGCGCGCGACCGGGGCAAGTCCGGCGAGCGAGGCAGCCTGCTTGTTATCGAGCGATCCGAGTTCGGGCATGGTGGCGATGATCTGGTTGGCGGTGAGTGTGCCGAGGCCAGCGATGCTGGTGAGAATGTGGTGGCGCCGGACGAGCTTTTCATCTGCGGCAATGACGGCCGCGATTTCAGCGTCGAGCGCAGCGATGTGGCGAGCGATCTGTTCGAGCCGTTGGCTGCACTGGCGCTTAAGCAGCGTGACGGTGAGGTTCTTTTCGCGGTTTTTGAGCGCGGTGCGATCACGCACCAGACCATCGCGGGCGTTGACGAGTTCGGCCAGTTGGTTCTGCTGCGGGCTTCGGGCGGGCCTGACCGGGGGTTTCAGCGTCACCGCCATCCGTGCGAGCAGCCTGGCGTCGATGCGATCGGTCTTGGCGAGCGTGCCTGTCGCCTGAGCGAAGCGCCTTGCCCGTTCCGGGTTGAGCTTGACGCAGGGCATATGGCCGAGCGCGACCTCCAGCGCGCGGTGGTAGATGCCGGTAGCCTCATAGGCGATCCGCTCGACCTCCCATTGCCCGGCCCATGCGATCAGGGTCTTGTGGCCCTTGGTGGTGTTGGGGAACTGGCGCTCGATCCCGATGGGATGGACATAGCAGTCCAACGTCGCTTTGGAGATGTCGATGCCGATGGTTTGTGGTAGAGAGTTGCTCATCTTTTTCGCTGTCCCATGCTTGTCATCCGGGCCTTAAAAGCCCCGGTATCCGTTCGGGCCTGATGAAAAAGAAAGGGGCGATCCTACTCTAACCCGGTCCCTTCACGACCAGCGGTTTTGCGATCCGTCCCCTTCCGTCCGGTCCGGGGTGGCCACCCCGGACCGGACATCGCATCCTGACCCGAACGGACCACAAAGTCATAAGACAAGCGGTTTTCGACCGTTATGAATCGTTAAGGGATTTCCACGGGGCGTGATTTCTGATTCAGAGTCTGTGCTGGTGAAGGAGGCCAGCATGGATGGGCCAACCTCTATCGATGGATTTACGTAAGCGGCTTCTGGCGGCGATCGATGCCGGGATGAGTTGTCGTGCTGCGGCGGCTCGGTTTGGTGTAGCGCCCTCGACAGCGATCCGTTGGCAGGATCAGCGGCGTACGACCGGCAGCTTTGCTCCCAAGCCTCAAGGTGGCGATATGCGATCGCGCCGGATCGAGGAGCGGCAGGCTGAAATCCTCGCCATATGGGAAGCGCGCAAGGACATCTCGCTTGAAGAACTGCGGGCGGCGTTGATCGATCTGGGCCTGCACGTCTCGGTGGCCGGGCTTCACCGCTTCTTCGTTCGTCACGGTATGACGCGCAAAAAAAGACTGGCCATGCGATCGAGCAGGACCGCCCCGATGTCCTGAGCCAACGACATGACTGGTTCGATGGCCAGCTCGATCTTGACCCCGAACGGCTCGTGTTCATCGACGAGACCTGGACCGCGACCAACATGACCCGCAGCCATGGCCGCTGCGCCAGGGGCGAGCGCCTGCGGATGGGCTTCCCGCACGGCCACCGCAAGACGACCACGCTGGTTGCCGGATTGCGCATGACCGGAATGGTCGCGCCAATGGTGCTCGATGGCCCGATCAACGGCGACTGGTTCGAAGCCTATGTCACCCATGTTCTCGTGCCCGAACTGCGGCTCGGCGACGTTGTCATTATGGACAACCTGTCGAGCCACAAGCGCGCATCGGTGCGCGAGCGGATCGAAGCGGCAGGCGCAACCTTGCGCTTCCTTCCGCCCTACAGCCCAGACTTCAATCCCATCGAGAAAGCCTTCTCCAAGCTCAAGGCCATGCTCAGGAAGATCGGCGAGCGCACGGTGAGCGGCCTCTGGGACCTCATCGGCAGGCTCGTGGATATCTTCCAGCCCAGAGAATGCGCCAACTACTTCAGCTCGTGCGGATATGATCCGGACTGATCGAAAAGCGCTCTAATGACTGTGACGGATCGATACGTCCACGCTATGTTTCCTAAGCAGGAGAAAAAGATGCGATTGCTTCAAGCGCGGGTTACCGGTTTTCAGTCTTTTGAGGATAGCGACGACGTATGTTTTGGAAGTGGCGCAAATTTAATCGTAGGACCAAACAACGTTGGCAAAAGTGCGTTTCTGCGAGCGCTTCAACCAACGCTCTCGGACGATCGACATCGCACCCCGATTGAGTGGAGAGACGAGGCGCTACCATCACCTTCGATTAAACTGCGTATCGAAGTCAGCGGTTCTGAAATAAAACGCGCGGTTTCCAGAAATGCGCCGTGCATTATTCCCGCTCCGGCCGGTGTGCCGGGCAGTCCGGTAGGCTACGTTCAACAACTTCTCGATGGGCCACCCTTCTTCATCAACTTGGAACATCGTCCCGGTCGCGAATTTGCAGCGCCATATCCTTCGCATGGGCTATTTAAATGGCTAGGATACGGCCAGGCAGTAGCGGCCAAGCTAGTTACGAATAATGGGAATATAGAAATAAGCGCACACAATAATAGCGAAGACACTTTGCCAGCTACTATTCATAACTTGTGGCGATCAAAAATGTTCTACTTTTCCGCAGAACGTTATAGCATCGGGCAAACATCGACCGCTCATATTGAACGACTAGATCAGAATGCTTCTAATCTAGCCGCTGTTCTGGCCACACTGTCTGGTGATCGGGGCGATCTTTTTGACAAGCTCGTATCACATCTTCGTGAGTTGTTTCCGACTGTTGGAAATATAAGTACGCGTATACAGCCTGGAAATCCTGGAGTGACTGAAATCCGTGTTTGGCCGACGATAGAGCGGCAGAACGTGGGTCTCAGTTTTCCACTAACGCAAAGTGGCACCGGGGTTGCTCAAACACTCGCACTACTGGTTGCAATAATGACAGTCGAGGATACTGTGATTGTTGTGGACGAGATTAATAGTTTTCTTCACCCTGCCGCCGTTAAGGCTTTGCTCCGCATTCTCCAGACTGAGTATGCACAACATCAGTATATCATCTCCACCCATGCTCCCGAAGTAGTTGGATTTTCCAATCCATCCACGGTACATTTAGTTAAGCGAAACGGGTACAAGTCGACAATCAGTCGGCTCGATCCAGCAGAGGTTAGCACGTTTCGTGAGGTAGCTTCTCATCTAGGTGTATCGATGGCGGATGTTTTTGCTGCTGATCGCGTTATCTGGGTAGAAGGTGAAACTGAAGAAACCCTTTTCCCGTATCTTTATCGTGAAACGGTTGGCCCGGTTCCGCGTGGTACAATTTTTACCACGGTGGCTGCAACCGGCGATTTCGGCGCCAAGCGTAGAGATAAGAAAATTGTATACGAAGCCTACTCACGGCTCAGTTCGGCGGTAGCAACTCTTCCGGTAAAGGTTATTTTTGGTTTCGATACGGAGATGCTGGCTGACCTAGAGAAAGCGGACATGGTACGGGAATCGCGTGGACGGCTGCGGTTTCTCCCTCGGCGGCATCTAGAGTGCTACCTACTTGATCCTGCAGCGGTAGCAGCGAGAATACGCGTTAAGGATCCTGAAAGCGCGGTGGACGCGGATACGGTGCATGCAAAACTCATGGAGTTAGCTGCTGAACGATCGCTGGCGATTTCAGGGACGGATCCGGCCTTGAATGATACGCAGTGGCTCCGGCAAGTTGACGCAGCCAAGCTTTTGGCCAAACTGTTTACTACTCTTAGTGACGCACGAATAGAGTACGATAAGACTTCGGATGGCATTGAGATAGTGAAGCTAATCATTGCTAATAATCCCGAATTTTTACATCCTCTTGTGACCTATGTACGGGAACTCGTAGAGGCGGTTCAGGGAGAGTGAAGATGTGGTAATTTCGAGAACCACGTTTGATTTATCTTACATCTGGAATGGGCGCACTCCGGCCATTGCCCAGCACCCATAAAAAACGGCCGACCCGTCGCCGGATCGGCCGTTCTTTCAAACCCCGTGCAAGGCGCCTGGCATCACGCCGCTTGCGCGGCCTCTTCGCTCGCAGGCAAGCGGATCAGGTAATCGAAGGCCGACAAGCCTGCCGTCGAGCCTGCGCCCATGGCGATGACGATCTGCTTGTAGGGGACCGTCGTGCAGTCGCCTGCGGCAAACACGCCGGGGACGCTGGTTTCGCCGCGGGCGTCGATTTCGATTTCGCCGCGGGGGGACAGGGCGACCGCATCCTTCAACCATTCGGTGTTGGGGACGAGGCCGATCTGGACGAAGATGCCTTCCAGTGCGATGTCATGTTCGATGCCGCTGTTGCGGTCCTTGTAGGACAGGCCGGTGACGCGGTCGCCATCGCCATCGACCTTCGACGTGAGGGCCGAGGTGATGATCTTGACGTTGGGCAGGCTGGCGAGCTTGCGTTGCAGCACCGCGTCGGCGCGGAGCTGGCTGTCAAACTCGATCAGCGTCACATGGGCGACGATACCGGCGAGGTCGATCGCGGCTTCGACGCCGCTATTGCCGCCGCCGATCACTGCGACGCGCTTGCCCTTGTAGAGCGGGCCATCGCAATGCGGGCAATAGGCGACGCCCTTGTTGCGATATTCCTCTTCGCCGGGCACGCCCATCTGCCGCCAGCGCGCGCCGGTGGAGAGGATGAGGGTGCGGCCCTTCAGCGAGGCGCCATTTTCCAGCACGACCTCATGATAGCCGCCTTCGGTGCGGGCCGGGATCAGCTTCGCCGCCTTTTGCAGGTTCATGATCTCGACGTCATAATCCTTGACGTGCGCTTCCATGGCGGAGGCGAGCTTTGGCCCTTCGGTGCGCGAGACCGAGATGAAATTTTCGATATCCATCGTGTCGAGCACCTGGCCGCCGAAGCGTTCGGCCGCGACGCCGGTGCGGATGCCCTTGCGCGCCGTGTAGATGGCCGCCGCCGCGCCCGCGGGACCGCCGCCGACGATGAGGACTTCGAAGGGTTCCTGGGCCTTGATCTTTTCGGCGGCGCGGGTGGCCGCGCCGCTGTCGATCTTGGCGACGATCTGTTCCAGTTCCATCCGGCCGCTGGCGAAGGGTTCGCCGTTGAGGAAGACGGTGGGGACGGCCATGACCTTGCGGCTGTCGACCTCCTCCTTGAACAGCGCGCCGTCGATGGCGACGTGGCTGATGCGGGGGTTGAGGACGCTCATGAGGTTGAGCGCCTGCACCACGTCGGGGCAGTTCTGGCAGGAGAGCGAGAAATAGGTTTCGAAGGCGAAGTCGCCGTCGATATCCTTGATCTGCTGGATCAAGTCCTGCGCCGCCTTTGACGGGTGGCCGCCGACCTGGAGTAGCGCGAGGACCAGCGAGGTGAATTCATGGCCCATCGGCAGGCCCGCGAAGCGCACGCCGATGTCGGTGCCTGCGCGGCGGATCATGAAGCTGGGGACGCGCTTGTCGATGCCGGTGACAACGGTCACCTTGTCCGACAGCTCGGCGATGTCGCCCAGCAATTCGCCCAGTTCGCGCGACTTTGCGCCTTCATCCAGCGAAGCCACCAGCTCGATCGGCTGAGTGATGTTCGCCAGATAGCCTTTCAGCTGTCCTTTGAGATTTGCGTCCAACATCGTGCCTTGCTCCGTTGCATGAAAGCGGGCCGCCGCCGCATATTGAGGGAGGGGGGCGTGCGGCGGCCCTTCGGGGGATGGTGCGACCCAAAGACCCCGATGAGAATAGGATGACGGTTTAGATAGCGTTGAAGGGTCCGCCGGGTTCCGTGCCCTTTGGGGCAACCCGGCGGCCGTTCAGGGCAGCGCGGCCAAGGGGGCCGCGCTGCGGGTCGTTTTTAGATCTTGCCGACCAGGTCGAGTGAGGGGGCGAGGGTGGTTTCGCCTTCTTCCCACTTGGCCGGGCAGACTTCACCGGGATGGGCGGCGACATATTGCGCAGCCTTCACCTTGCGGAGCAGTTCGGTCGCGTTGCGGCCGACGCCTTCCGAGGTGATTTCCATGAACTGGATCACGCCTTCGGGATCGACCAGGAAGGTCGCGCGGTCGGCAAGGCCGACGCCGGGACGCATCACGTCGAAATTGTTGGTGATCTGGCCCGACTGGTCACCCAGCATATAATAGTTGATCTTGCCGATGGCGGGCGAGGTGTCGTGCCAGGCCTTGTGGCTGAAATGCGTGTCGGTCGAGACCGAATAGACTTCGACGTTCAAGCCCTGGAGGGTCGGGTAGATGCCGGCCAGGTCTTCCAGTTCGGTGGGGCAGACGAAGGTGAAGTCGGCGGGGTAGAAGAAGAAGATCGCCCACTTGCCCTTCACGTCGGCATCGGTGACGTCGACGAACTTGCCTTCCTTATAGGCGGTCGCTGCGAACGGCTTGATGGTGGTGTTGATGAGAGCCATGGGCTGTCCAGTTCCTTATGTGGGTTGCTGTTGCCTGACCCATGTAGGGAAGCGGGCAGTGTAATGGAAATTGGTTTTCTCGGATGGGGTGAGTGAGAAAAGCGATCACAGCCGATCGGATTGATCGACCCACTCACCGCGCCATTGGCCGAGCGCCAGCATCATCGCGCGTTCGACCATGGCCTGCGCCTCTTCCGCCGAGAAGGTGGAAGGATCGAGGCAGAGTTCGAGCCAGAGGCCATCGACGAGCGCGGTCAGGCTGATCGCGGCGAGCCGGGCGCGGGCGGGCGGCATTTCCGGCACCGCGGCGAGGAGCAGGCTTTCGAGCTGGGCGCGGGTGGCGGCATAGACTTGCGCATGGACAGCAGCGATGGCGGGATCGCTTTTGACGAGGCTCCAGAAGGCGATCCAGGTGGCGAGCAGGTCCGGGTCCAATATGGGCGCGCGGAAATTGGCCTGGAGACAGGCGCGCAGCCGGTCGCGCGGGTCATCGCCGGCCTCTTCCACTGCCTGGTCGAGCGCGGCGGACACGGTTGCGCCGACATCGAGATAGGTGGCGAGGATGAGCGCGTTGACGCCCTCGAAATAATGGGTGAGCAGGCCGGAGGACACGCCCGCCTGAGCGCAGATCGCGCGGACGGAGGTTCCGCCGACGCCCTTTTCCGCGAGGCAGCGGGCGGTCGCCTCGATCAAGGCCTGACGCCGGACGTCGGGCGTTTCCCGGACGAATTTCGCCCTGGGTCGTTGCATCATGCTGTTCGTCATATCGTCCCCCGGTCTGCGTGTTTGGCGATAGACGGCGGCGCTGGCAAGGCGACGTCTTAGGCGCATATGGATCGAATGTGCCGTTTCGCGACTTGTTCTGCCCGATAGCCAAGGAGATCGACCGATGACCTGCTGCCTTTCGTCCCGCTTCACGCTGCCGTTGTTGCTGGCTGGCGCGCTGCTGACCGGATGTGGTCCTGCCGCCGAGACGGACAATGTCGCCAATGTCACGGCCAGCGTGCCGACGGTCGAGACGATCGAGGATAGCGACGCGATCAATAGCGTGGATGGCCCGACGGGTCGGTTGCCGACCGACGACTGGATCGGGCGCTGGACCGGGCCGGAGGGGTTGTTCCTCGACATCCAGCCTGCACCTGACGGGAAGCCGGGCAGCTATGCGTTGACCAACAAGGATAATCTCGACCGGCAGGGTGATTATGTCGGCATGGCCGGGGGGGCGATGATCCGCTTCACGCGCGATGGGAAGGAACTGACGATCCGGCCGGGCAGGGGGGCGGAGACGGGGTTCAAATATCTCGCCGACAAGACCGACTGCCTGATCGTGGCGACCGGGCAGGAGGGCTATTGCCGATAGGCCGTCAGGCGCGGGGGCCATGGCAAGATCAGCGCGTCGAACTGCGCTGTGCGGCGGGCGGTGATGGCGAGGATCGCGATCGCCGCGAT
Source organism: Sphingobium sp. KKT206 (assembly GCF_055640555.1). NCBI lineage: Bacteria > Pseudomonadati > Pseudomonadota > Alphaproteobacteria > Sphingomonadales > Sphingobiaceae > Sphingobium > Sphingobium sp. KKT206. The sequence goes on along the minus strand of NZ_CM145764.1, from coordinate 1,336,330 downwards.
CAGATTGACGGGGATCAGGGTCAGGTCCGACACCGCCCGTCCGAAGAGCGGTGCGAGCCAGGCATAAGCGAGCCATGTCGGCTCCCACCGCAGGACGCCACGGTTGGCCATGTCCGCCGCGACAAAGGCTATGGCGACGCCGAGCAACACATGGTCATAGTCCAGCACATAGGGGGTGCAGAGCAGGGCCGCGCTGAGGGCGGCTGCGCCGCGCAAGGCCATGCTGCCCCGGCGTGCGACCAGCGCCGCCGTCAGGATCGCGCCGATCGTGATCACCGCCTGCACGGCATAGGCGAGGGGGATCGATCCGCCCCATTGGCGGATCGCGGCGAAGGGGCTTTGAATCTTTTCCCAGCCGGTCGCGCCTGCTTCGATGATGATGTGGCGGGTCAGCGGCAGGGAATCGATGAAGGCTTGCCACACCGCCCAGCCCCAGATCGCCCATGTCAGCAGGCACAGCGTAACGACGGTCAGGCCCGCCGCAACGAACGCGCGCAGATTGCCGCGCGCCAGGATGAGGACGGGGATCAGCACCGCGAATTGCGGTTTGTAGACGAGCGCCCCCAACAGGATTCCAGCCACCCAGGGGCGCGTGTCGAGCAGCAACATCCCGCCGCCCAGCAGGCTGGCCGTGAGGAAGGCATTTTGGCCATGGCCAAGGCAGATCAGCACGACAGGCGCGCCCAGCGCCAGCAGCCATGCATCGCGTTCAGCGGGAAGTATCCGCTTGACCAGCAGCAGGGTGAGCAAGAGCGTCACGCCCTGCCACACCAGCAACGCCGCCACATAGGGAAGCTGCGCCAGCAAGGTGGCGATGATCAGGAAGGGGGGCGGATAATGCCAGCCATAGAAGGGAATGGCCGGGTCATGATGGACCTGCCGCTGCACGTCATGCTGAATCGTCCAGTCCCATGCCTCCGCCGCGCGGCCATGATCGGCCATCCATCCGGCGGTCCAGACATTGGAGAAGTCCGTGCCCAGCGGCCGTCCCAGCGAATCCACCGTGCCCTGCGCGCCCGCAAACAGGATGATCAGGCCGATGATGGTCGCCGCCAGCATGCAGCGCGCCACCAGCCGCATGCGCGCGCGCGTGACAAGCCGATCGGTTGGGGAGAGGGCGGGCATGGCGTCCACCCTTGCAGATGCGGCTGAAATTTTGGTAAATGCCGCAATAAGGGCCGGATCATCGGGAAATGATCGATCGGCACATTGAAAAGGACTTGGCGGCCTTGCCTCTTGCCTCTATCGGCGCATGGCTCTAGGGCATTGCCTTAACGGTTATTCACAACCACCAACGATACCAGTCAAGAAGGACCACTCATGAGTGAGACCGCGGATCGCGTAAAGAAAATCGTCGTCGAGCATCTGGGCGTTGAAGCCGAAAAGGTGACCGAGGATGCCAGCTTCATCGACGATCTGGGCGCTGACAGCCTCGACATCGTTGAGCTGGTCATGGCGTTCGAAGAAGAATTCGGCGTCGAAATCCCCGACGATGCGGCCGAGAAGATCGCCACCGTCAAGGATGCCATCGATTATATCGACAGCAAGCAGTAAGGCGTTTCGCGGCCCGCAATAAGCGGGCCGCCTTTCGTGTTAGGAAATGGCTCCTCCTGTCCGGTGACCCCGGAGCGCGGGGAGCTTTTTCGTATCTGATGCAGCGTTTGCAGGCCGGATCGGCCAGACCTACATTGCGTCAAAGAGACTATTTCGGAGCAAATATATGCGTCGCGTCGTCGTAACCGGCCTTGGCATGGTCAGCCCGCTTGGCGGGGATGTGGAAACCACATGGAAGAACATCATCGCGTCCAAATCCGGCGCGGCGACGATCACGCGGTTCGACCCGACCGATTATAAGTGCCGCATCGCATGCGAAGTGAAGCCCAAAGAGCATGAATATGGCTTTGACCCCTATTTGGAGGTGGATCACAAGATCCAGCGCCAGGTCGACCTGTTCATCGTCTTCGGCATCGCCGCCGCGAGCGAGGCGCTGCGCGACGCGGGCCTGCTCAACATGACCGAGGAGGAACGGTTCCGGGCCGGTTGCTCGATCGGGTCGGGCATCGGCGGCCTGCCGGGCATCGAGAGCGAATCGCTGGTCCTGGCGAACAAGGGGCCGAGCCGGGTCAGCCCGCATTTCGTCCATGGCCGCCTGATCAACCTGATCTCTGGCCAGGTCAGCATCAAATATGGCCTGATGGGACCGAACCATGCGGTCGTCACCGCTTGCTCGACCGGCGCCCATTCGATCGGCGACGCCGCGCGCATGATCGCGATGGACGATGCCGACGTCATGCTGGCGGGTGGCGCGGAGAGCGCGATCTGCCCGATCGGCATCGCCGGTTTCTCGCAGGCGCGGGCGCTCTCGACCAATTTCAACGACGATCCGACGCGCGCCAGCCGCCCCTATGACGTCAACCGCGACGGTTTCGTCATGGGCGAAGGCGCGGGCGTCGTCGTGCTGGAGGAATATGAGCGGGCCAAGGCGCGCGGCGCGAACATCTATGCCGAAGTGCTGGGCTATGGCCTGTCGGGTGACGCTTATCATGTCACCGCGCCGCACCCGGAAGGCTCCGGGGCGTTCCGTTCGATGCAGATGGCGCTCAAGAAGTCGGGCCTCAGCCTTGAAGATATCGACTATGTGAACGCGCATGGCACATCGACGCCGATGGGCGACGAACTGGAACTGGGCGCAGTGCGCCGTTTGTTCGGCGACCAGATCGGCGCGATGTCGATGAGTTCGACCAAGTCGGCGATCGGCCATTTGCTGGGTGGCGCGGGCGCGGTGGAAAGCATCTTCTGCATCCTTGCCATGCGCGACCAGATCGTGCCGCCGACGCTCAACCTCGATGAACCGAGCGAAAGCTGCAAGGGTGTAGATCTTGTCCCGCATGTCGCCAAGCAGCGCAAGGTGCGCGCGGTGCTGAACAATTCGTTCGGCTTTGGTGGGACTAATGCGTCGTTGATCATGAAGGCGATCTGAGGACGAAATTTCTCCCCTGGTAGGGGATCGTTGCGAAATGCGGATTGCTTACGAAGCATCGTCATTCCCGCGAAGGCGGGAACCCATCTCCCACCTTATCGTCTTGATTTTAGGTCCGGAGATGGATCCCCGCCTTCGCGGGGATGACGGAAGAACCTGTGGGTGATGAATTTCGCGACAATTCCCTGTAGGGGAAGGTGGTAGGGCGTAGCCCTGATGGAGGGGTGTCACCCTATCGAGAGGTTGATACCCCTCCACCGCCTTCGGCGGTCCCCTTCGGCAGAGTCACGTGCCTCTGCCGAACCTTACAGGGGAGGATCAGGGGAGGATTTGGCGGTCGTGGATATTCCTCTGGGGCGATGGTGATGATGGCAAGACGATCGAACCGGAATTCGAAGCAACGACTGGGCTGTATCGTCCTGCTGATCGGCCTCGCCGTTGCGGCTTTCATTGCCTTTCGCTTCGTGGCGGGCTGGACCGAACAGGGGCCGGCGGCCCAGGATGTCAGCGTGGTCGTGCGCGAGGGGTCTACGCTGTCCGATGCGGCGGTGCTGTTGAAACAGGCGGGCGCGGTGCGGTCGGCCGATGCTTTCCTGACGCGGGCCAAGATTTTCGGGGCGGGCACGCCGATCAAGGCGGGGGAGTTCGTCATTCCGGCCGGGGCCAGCAACAGCGATATTCTCTCCATCCTGCAGGGCGGCAAGACGCTGACCCGGTTGATCACCATTCCCGAAGGCATGCCCTCCATCCTGGTGCATGAGCGGTTGATGGCGAATGACCAACTGACCGGCGACATTCCCGTGCCGGAGGAGGGGAGCGTGCTGCCCGACAGCTATGCCTTCGACAAGGGTGAGCCGCGCGCCGCCGTGCTGAAGCGCATGCAAGCGGCGATGGACGAGGCGCTGGCCAAATTATGGGCCGAACGCGCGCCCAATACGGTCGCAAAGACGCCGAAGGAAGCGGTCATCCTGGCCAGTATCGTCGAGAAGGAAACCGCCGTTGCCGCCGAGCGGCCGACGGTCGCGGGCGTCTATAGCAATCGCCTGCGCACCAATATGATGTTGCAGGCCGACCCGACGATCATCTACCCGATCACGCGCGGCAAGCCGTTGGGTCGGCGCATCCGCAAGTCGGAGATTGCCGACGTCAACGACTATAATACTTATGCGATGGTCGGCCTGCCCAAGGGGCCGATCGCCAATCCGGGGCGGTTGTCGATCCTCGCCGTGCTGCATCCGGCCGAGACCAAGGCGCTCTATTTCGTCGCGGACGGCAAGGGCGGCCACATCTTCGCCGACACCTATCAGCAGCATAATGAGAATGTGCGCAAATGGTTCGAAATAAGGCGTTCGCGCGGCGAGCTTTGAGGCGCTGCGTCGATTGAAGGCAGGGCGCGATTGCCGTCCGGCTTCCTAATCCCCATAAAGATGCTTGCCGCCTGTGCGACAAGGCGGCCCTGATTGGGAGACGCACTGATGCTCGGAAGAACCGTACCGAATGTGACGCTCAAGACGCGCGTGCGCGATGAAAGCGTCGAGGGGCCAAACCCCTATCGCTGGCAGGATGTGCAGACCGGCGACTTGTTCGCGGGCAAGCGCGCCGTGGTGTTCTCGCTGCCTGGTGCTTTCACGCCGACCTGTTCGACCGAGCAATGCCCGGCGTTCGAGCGTTCGTACGATGATTTCAAGGCGGTCGGTATCGATGATGTCTATTGCATATCGGTCAACGATGCCTTCGTCATGTTCCAGTGGGGCAAGCAATTGGGTCTCAAAAATGTGAAGCTGTTGCCCGATGGGTCGGGGGATTTTACCCGGCGGATGGGCATGTTGATCAAGAAGAACCATCTGGGCTTTGGCGACCGTAGTTGGCGGTACGCCATGGTCGTGGAAGACGGTAAGATCGTTGCCTGGTTCGAGGAGCCCGGAATCAACGATAGTGGCGAAGATGAAGACCCCTATGGCGAAACCCAGCCTGAACCCGTGCTGGAATGGTTGAAGGCGCATCCGGCTGGTTGAGGCTGCCCCACCGGCCCCCATCATCGTCAGCGCGCTGATGGGGGCGGCGGACTTCGCCTGGGCGGACGGGCTGCGCCGGGCGCATTTTCCGCCTGAACGCAATTTTCTGTCGGCGCATATCACGCTGTTCCATCATCTGCCGCCTTCGGTGTTGGGGGAGGTGAGGGATCGGCTCAAGGCCTTGTGTCGGGGACCGGCTCCGGCGGCGCGGTTGAGCGAGGTCATGATGCTGGGGCGGGGGGTGGCCTATCGGATCGACAGCCCGGAACTGGCGGCGATGCGCGACGAACTGGCGGAGGCGTTTACGGGGCTATTGACGCCGCAGGACCAGGCGCGACCCCGGCTGCATGTGACGGTGCAGAACAAGGTTGCGCCTGCGGAAGCGAAGGCGCTGGCAGAGCAGTTGCGGGCGAACTTTGTGCCGCGACCCTTCGTGATCGCCGGGCTGGCGGCGTGGCATTATCGCGGAGGGCCTTGGGAGCTGGCGATGAAGGCGAGTTTTCGGGGGTAGGTATATGTTTCCGTTCGCCCTGAGCCTGTCGAAGGGCCGCTCTTCTTAAGTAGAAGAAAAGGGCTTCGACAGCCCCGGATCAAGTCCGGGGCCGAACGGATTTTTACTTTATGCCAGCCCGACTTCCTTCAACGGCACGCTGGCATCGGCCAGTTGCGTCTGGTCAAGCGCCGCGCCGGACAGGACATGGGCGCGGCCCTGGACATAATCCTTGACCATGTTGACGCAATCGAGCGCGATGACCTTGCCGCCTTTCAGATAGACGACCGAAAAGCTGCGCGTCGCTGGATCGCCGCGGGTGATCGCCTGATCGAAGCCGGTGGAGAGGCCGACGGTCTGGAGCTTGAGATCATATTGGTTCGACCAGAACCAGGGCACGGCGTTGTAAGCCTCTTCCTTGCCCAGGATGTGCGCCACCGCGACCTTGGCCTGGTCATTGGCGTTCTGCACGGATTCGAGCCGCATCTGTGCGCCACCGGCGAAGCGGTTGGCGTGCGCGGCGCAATCGCCCACGGCATAGATGTCGGGCAGGCTGGTGCGGCAATATTCATCGACGTCGACGCCATTGCCGCCCGCTGCGCCCGCCGCGATCAACGGGCCGGTTTCGGGGATGATGCCGATGCCGACGATCACCATATCGGTCTCGATCCGCTCGCCATCTTCCATTAGCACGGCGGTTGCCTCGCCATCGACAACCTCGATGCAGTCCATCCGCGCGCCGGTGCGCAGGTCGACGCCATGGGCGCGATGTTCGGCTTCGTAGAAGCGCGACAATTGTTCGCCCGCGACCCGCGCCAGCACCCGGTCGAGCGCTTCGAGCAGCACGACGGTCTTGCCGAATTTGGTCAGGACGGCGGCGGCTTCCAGGCCGATATAGCCGCCGCCGATGATGGTGACATGATTGATACTGTCGAGCTTTGCCATCATCGCATCGACATCGTCGCGGCGGCGCACCGCATGGACGTTGGACGCATCTGCGCCGTTGCAGGTCAGCATCCGGGGGGTGCCGCCGGTACACCAGATCAGCTTGCCATAGCCGATTTCCTCGGTGCCGACCGTCACGAACTTGCCGACCGGATCGACGCTCTTGACGCGGCGGCCGAGCAGCATGTCGATGTTGCGCTCACCCCAGAAGGTGGCGGGACGGATCAGGATGCGGTCGAAACTCTTGTCGCCTGCGAAATATTCCTTGGACAAGGGCGGGCGCTCATAGGGCGGGTCCTTTTCGTCGCCGATCATCGCGACGCTGCCCTCGAACCCGTGCTGGCGCAGCGAAATCGCCGCCTGCGCGCCGGCATGGCCCGCACCCACGATCAGAACATCATAATAGCTCATCGGCCCGCAATCCTCTTTATCCCTTTGCGCTGCTGATAGGCGGGGTGTCGCAAGGGGTGCAAGGGGGATGTGCGAATCCGGGGGGATGGCGACAGCCGCCCCCACGATGTTCGATCAGGGCACGGCCGCTCCGCCACGGGTTACGCTGCCCTGTCAGGCTTCGGCCCAGCGGCGCAGCAAATTATGGTAGACGCCGGTGAGCCTGATGACCTCGCCATGATCATGGCCCAATGCCGCGGCTACGCCTTGAGCGCTGCGATCGAGGTCGAACAGCATCTGCCGTGCTCCATCGTCCCGGATCATCGACTGGACCCAGAAAAAGCTCGCGACCCTACGTCCCTGCGTAACCGGCTCCACGCGGTGCAGGGAGGATGACGGGTACACCACGGCGTGACCCGCTGGCAATTTTACCTGTTGCACTCCGAAATTGGTTTCGATCGTCAGCTCGCCGCCTTCATAGGCGTCGGGTGCCTCCAGAAACACGGTGACCGAGAGATCCGAGCGTACCCGAACGCCAGTGCCCGCCTGTATACGCACGGCGTTATCGACATGTATGCCAAAGGCCTGTCCGCCTTCGTAGCTGTTGAATAGCGGCGGAAAAATCTTGAGCGGCAGCGCAGCGGCGATGAACAGGGACGACCGGCCCAGCGCGTCGAGGATGACCTGCCCCGCCGAAATGGCGGCGGGCGCGTCTTCGGGCAATTGCAGATTGCGCTTGGCCAGCGCGGATTGATGGCCCGATGTCACATTGCCATCGACCCAGGTCGTTGGGTCGATCAGCGCGCGAATGGCGGCGATGCCCGGCGCATCGAGCAGGTCAGGAATGGCGATCAGCATGGAATTAAGGGGCTTCCGTTAATCAGGATCGGGTCGCAGGACGAAGGGGATTTCGACAAGGCCTCGCACCCGCATCGGTTGACCATCACGCAGCGTAGGTTTCCAGCGCCAGTGCTTCACCGCATCGCGTGCGGCGTTGTCGAGCCGGGAAAAGCCGCTGCTTTGGCTGACCATGATCGTTTCGACCGTCCCATCGACCCCCAGGATCAACTGGAGGACGACCGTGCCCTGCTCGCGCTTGCGGCGGCTCTCGATCGGATAGCGGGGCGGTTTGCCCGACACCATCTGCGTCCCGATATCGCCACCCTGAATGAGGCTGGGCGGGGCGGGTGGCAGGGCGGTCGGCGCGGCCGGGCCAGCGACGGCCACAAGAGTCGGTGCGGGGGCGGAAACGGCCTGTGGCGCGAGGGATGTCTGGACAGCCTGGGGCATGGGAACGGGCGTCTGCACGATCGGCGGCGGGGCGATGACCTCATGTGACGATGGTTGCGGCGGCGCTGCCGAGGCAGAGGGAGGCGGGGGTGGCGGCGGTGCGAGGTTGACGACAGTCAGTTTTGCTTCCTGCACGCGTATCACATGGCTGCGCACCTGGATCAGCATGCCGATCAACAGGGCGTGGACCAGAATGATAACCATAATCGCCGGAATATTGGGCTGCCTGCTGAAACCATAGGGATCGCGGGCGGCAGTGTATATCGTTGGCGAAACGAGAGGGGCCGATGGCACCGGAGGACGGTCGGCGAATGTAGCACTGTCATCGTCCGTCATGGGTTGAATTGCAGCGTGAAGCATAACAGCGCCCCCCTTTCCATCCGTTGCTCGGTCTTGAATAGGGCAATGACTAATGCGAATCAATCGCGACTTTGACCTCGTGCGAATGCGGGCGGACGGCGACCTGAGGAGAGGGTAGATCGCCGTCCGTCCTTCCCCGACCGGGACAGTGTCGGGGTATGCGGGATCAGAGCTGGTAGTTGAGGCTGAAGACAGCCGATCGGGTCGGTGCGGGTTGCGCCCAGCTGCCGCCGACGGCATTGCGCACCGTCGTCACATATTTCTCGTTCGTGAAATTCTGAACATTGACCTGCGCCTTGAGCCGGTCCGTGATCGGATAGTTCACCATGAGCCGGTGAATGGTATAGCTTGGTACGGAATAGCCGACATAAATGCCCGCCGTCAGTTGGGCCAATGTCGGTTGATTGAGCAGGAATTTACCCTGGTAGGTCAGCCCATAGCCCAGTTCCAGACCGAAATCGAAGCGGTAGGTGGTGAACAGGCTGCCGGAATGTTTGGGTGTATTCGTCAGCGCATAGCCCGCCGTCGGATCGATAAATGCCGCACTGTTGGCGCACGTACCCGCTGTCGGATCGGTCGCACCGGGATTGGCCAGACAGAAGTCGGACACACCCTGTTTGATCTCGCTCTTGAGATACATATAATTGGCCGAAATGGTCCAATTGCCGGTGATGTTGCCCGATGCGCCGAGCGAAAGCCCCTCGACCCGCTGGTGGCCATCGGTCGCCTGGTCCGGCAAGGTCGGGTCGCCCGACACGACCTTGATCTGGTCGCGATCGTTGCGGAAGATGGCGGCGGTCAACAAGAGCTTGGCATCGAACAAATCGGCCTTGGCACCGATCTCATAATTTTTGGTGGTTTCCGGCTCAACGTTGCAGGTCAGCGCGGCACAGGAGCCATCGACCGATACTTTCGAGGGCAGTTTGGAGTTGCCATAGGCAACATACAGGCTGGTGTTGGGCGTCGGTTTCACCACGGCACCGATCCGATAGGAAAACAGATTGTCGTTCACACGGAACGGGCCGGTGACGGCATTGATGGCGCCGAGATTGGCCGCACCTGGCGTTGTCACATAGCTGAACGAACGGTTGAAGCCCTTGGCCTTTTCGTACCGGACGCCACCATTGATCTCGAAAAAGTCGCTAAACTTGATGGCGTCGAATAGATAAGCGGCATAGCTGGTCTGCTCGCCGACATTATTGCTGGCGAGGATGAAGTTGACCGGCCCGGTGTAGATATTGCTGCCATAGGTGTAGCCTGCCGGACCGGAGACGACTTCGCCGGGATTGGATATGCTGACGAGCGGAAAGGCGGGGGTGGAGCCGTCTGCATTGCGCGGCAACGTGCCCTGCTTCTGGCGATATTGCTCCCACATGGCCGATGCGCCCAGCACCAAGCTGTGGGTAATCCCGGCGGTTTCGAAATCGGCACTGATGTCGAACTGATTATAGGCGGTCCTGTTGGAGATGAGCCGTTGCACGCCGCGTCCGCCGGTCGGCAGATAATAGCCTGCAGGAACGCTGGTGGTGACGCCTCCGCTCGTCACGGTGCAGGGCGCGCTGGCACCGTTGATATCCATCGGCTGCAAATTGGTGGACAGGCAGAATGTCCCGTTGGGTTGGCTGGTAACGGTATTCTGCTGGATATTTTCATAGCGCGTGAGGTTGCGGATCTTCAACTTATCGCTGAATGCATGGCTGAAAATGGTTTGCAGGCTATTGGTCTTGCTGTCCTGCCGGTCGAGATTGGCAAAGCCATAATAGCCGCTGCGGTCGAATTCTTCGAGAAATCCGCCATTATTGGCATAATAGCGAAGGCCATATTGCGGCATCGCCTTGTCATCCAGATGCTCGGCCTGAATGGTCAGGCTGGTCGGGCCATCGATGCCGATGGTGATGGCGGGCGCGATGCCCCAGCGCTTATAATCTTCGACATCGCGGCCGGGTACGTCATTTTCATGATAGACCGCGTTGATCCGCACCGCGATCAGGTCGTTCAGGCGCTTGTTCGTGTCCACGGTCGCTCGGTAATAATTGTCCGTGCCGATACCTGCGCTGAGCATCGTCTGATCGTCCGCCAGCGGCCGCTTGGTCACCAGATTGATCGTGCCGGCAACCGAGCCGCCGCCGTTCATGACCGAATTGGCACCGTTGGTCACTTCGACCTGCTCGATATTGTAGACCTCGTTGCGGTTGAGGAAGGCACCCGATCGCACACCGTCGATGGTCACATCATTCTTGGCATCCTGACCACGCAAGATGATCCGATCGCCATAGCCAAACCCACCTTCGCCCGCGCCGAAGGTAATGCCCGGTACGGTCGAAAGAACATCGCGTAGCGTCAGCAGATTTTGCTGCTGGATCGTAGCCTTGCCGATGACCGTGATGGTTTGCGGCGTGTCAAGCAGGGGGCGCACATATTTGGGCGATTCCGCCTTTTCGACTTTGACTGCGGATTCGTCGATGACCGTGTCGGTGACGGTCATGCCGCCCAGACGCTGGCCCGATGTGGCCTCTTGGGCCTGTGCGGCCGTGGCGAAGGCCATTGCGCCGACGCAGGACAAGGCCAGGAATGATGGCGTGGATGTGGTGTTGGACATGGAATGTTTCCCCCTGATTGCTGACCGGGGAATTATTGAGAACGTTTCGCAGAGTCAATGCTATTGCGAATAATTATCTATCAAGGCGCGCGGCTGATGCGCGTGCGGAATCATAAGAACGATATCGTGGAGGAGGCGCGGTCGCTATCGAGATTGCCGATGCGTATACAGGTGGGCCTATGGTGGGGCGGCGGAGGCGATCAAGCAGGGTAGGCCAGTTGCCGATCGCTATGCGCGCGTGACGTGCAGGGTCGTTCTGCAGTCATTGACCGCAGGGCAACCCTGGCTGATTCATGTGACGCTGCCCAATCGGCCTGATCACTGGATCTACGAGACATGGCGATTGGGCATATGCTTCGCCTGCGGACAGGCGTGATACCCAATCGTTAGAGTTCGCTGTCCATCAATTTGGGGAAGAAGCCTTCATGCGCGGCGCGCAGGTCGGTGAGGGCTACGCCCGCTACTGCGGCTCCACCAACGGTGCCGATGCGGACGGCGCCGGGCACGTCTATGTCATTGGCCGTCGTCAGGACGTAACGGCCCTGATCTTCGCCAAAGGCAGACGTAGTCGTGAGCGCGAGGTCAAGTGTTGCCCCGATCTTACCCGCCAAGGCCATTTCGGCGATGGTGACGATCAGGCCGCCGTCGGACACATCATGGACCGCGTTGGCGGTGCCCGAAGCGACGAGGGCGCGGATGGTGTCGGCATGGGCGCGTTCGGCGGCCAGATCGACCTTGGGCGCTTCGCCTGCTTCGCGACCGGCGATTTCGCGCAGCCAGATGGATTGGCCAAGATGCGTGCCTTCTCCGCCGATCAGCCAGATGGCGTCGCCTTCATTCTTGAATGCCACCGTCGCCATAGCATCCACATCGGCCAGCAAGCCGATCCCGCCGATCGCAGGCGTCGGCAAGATGGCGCTGCCGCCGCCGGTCGCCTTGCTCTCATTATAGAGCGACACGTTCCCGCTCACGATCGGGAAGTCCAAGGCCCGGCAGGCATCGCCCATGCCATCCAGGCAGCCCGTCAGTTGCGCCATGATTTCGGGGCGCTGCGGGTTGGCGAAGTTGAGGCAGTTGGTCACCGCCAGGGGCGTTGCGCCGACCGCGCTCAGATTGCGATAGCATTCGGCGATCGCCTGCTTGCCGCCTTCATAGGGGTCGGCATAGCAATAGCGCGGGGTGCAATCTGTGCTGATTGCGATGCCCTTTTGGCTGCCATGGACGCGGACGACTGCGGCGTCGCCGCCGGGGCGCTGGACGGTGTCGGCACCGACCATGTGATCATATTGTTCCCAGATCCAGCGGCGGCTGGCGATGTCGGGGCTGCCCATGAGTTTGAGCAGGTCCGCGCCGATGTCGGTGCTTTCGGGAATGTCGCCGAGCGGCTTGACGCCCGACCAGGCCTTATAGTCTTCCACCGGCATCGACGGGCGATCATAGAGCGGCGCATCATCGGCCAGCGGGGCGAGCGGAATGTCGCACACGGTTTCGCCATGATGGACCAGCACCATGCGGCCGCTGTCGGTCACTTCGCCGATGATCGCGAAGTCCAGTTCCCATTTGTGGAAAATGGCTTCGGCAAAGGCTTCGCGGCCGGGCTTCAACACCATCAACATGCGCTCCTGCGATTCGGAGAGCATCATTTCATAGGCGGTCATGCCGGTTTCGCGCTGCGGCACGGCATCCATGTTGAGCAGCAGGCCAACGCCGCCCTTGGACGCCATTTCGACGCTGGAGGAGGTGAGGCCCGCCGCGCCCATATCCTGAATCGCGACGATCGCGTCCGACGCCATGAGTTCGAGGCAGGCTTCGATCAGCAGCTTTTCGGTGAAGGGATCGCCAACCTGCACGGTGGGGCGCTTGGCATCGGCGTCATCGCCGAAATCGGCGCTCGCCATGGTTGCGCCATGGATTCCGTCGCGCCCGGTCTTGGAGCCGACATAGACGATGCTATTGCCCACGCCTGACGCGGCGCTGTAGAAAATCTTGTCGGTGTCGGCGATGCCCACCGTCATGGCGTTGACCAGGATATTGCCGTCATAAGCGGGGTGGAAATTCACCTCGCCGCCGACGGTCGGCACGCCCACGCAATTGCCATAGCCGCCAATGCCGCGCACCACGCCAGAGATCAGGTGGCGCATCTTGGGGTGATCGGGTCGCCCGAAACGCAGCGCGTTCATGTTGGCGATCGGCCGCGCGCCCATGGTGAACACGTCGCGCAAAATGCCGCCGACGCCCGTCGCCGCGCCCTGATAGGGTTCGATATAGGACGGGTGGTTGTGGCTCTCCATCTTGAAGATCGCCGCTTGCCCATCGCCGATATCGACCACGCCGGCATTTTCGCCGGGGCCGCAAATCACCTGCGGGCCAGTGGTCGGCAGCTTCATCAGGTGGATCTTGGAGGATTTATACGAGCAATGCTCCGACCACATGACCGAGAATATGCCAAGTTCCGTCAGGTTCGGCGCGCGGCCGATCGCCTTTAGAACGCGGTCATATTCTTCCGGGCTCAGGCCATGTTCGGCGACGATTTCCGGGGTGATCTGGGTGGCGGTGCTGGACATGCCGCGCCTTTAGCGGCCGCGTGGGCGGAGAGCAATGGCGGCGTGCATGCTTTGGTGGACATGCGTCGATCGGGCGGGAGAAACGGGATAAGAGGCTGTCGCGCCTCTCCCGTACTTGCCTGCTGCCATTGCGCGCAGAGGGGCAAAGAAATACGGGCGGTAGTAAGCGCCATTGCGCCAGTTCCCGCTCTTCCGAAAAGGAAGCCCAATCGGCAGCCACGGCTTGGTGGTAACAGGTTCGATTAGATCCGGTCGAATATCTACATACCCTTAGCTACGATAATTGGCTCATCGTCGCAGAGGTATGTTGCAGGCGATCACCTTGTCTACCGCATCTTTTACGCCGTTTTCATCCAGCAATGTCACAAACCCCTCCCAAACCAAATTCGGATTGGGAGTCGGGCCAATGAGGATCTTAAACAACAAACTGTTTATGTCCGCATTTTGCACCTGATGTTCGGGTATGTTTCGCATCGGTAAGTAAAATACCTTCTGCACAATACCATTGATGCTGACAATCTTGCTAGGGGGGCTATTTGCAACGGGGGCTAGTTGTGCTCGGTGAATAATTCGCCACTCATTTTCCTCCTCGAAACCCGGATGTTTTGCCGAAAGGATCATTACGTCGACTGCGTATTTCAGGTTTGTCTTAACCGTTTCTGGATCGATCTGCCGCAGCGCATCCCGGTTCGCTATCATCGCTTCAACAATATGCGCGATGCCCGCCACGAACTTGCTAGGGCCGCCATAATCAACCGGAGCTATCACGACGTCGTAGGCCGTTTGGGGCGTCATGAAAGCTTCGGGATTGAGAAGGATGCAGACGTTCGCATCTCCCCCATAGGCACGCCACATGCTGAGCTTGCCTTGATGAAGTTCGGCTCCCTTATGAAGCGCAAGACTTAATAGGTAGGTGCTGCGCTTGATGGCGTAGACCTCTTGGTCCATCATAGTGAAAGCGCTCAGAATACTTTCATGAATTCCGTTGCAAGCTTCAATAAGCCTATTGCAAAGCTGCTCATTCGTTAGGGTAAGTCGGAGCAATTGCTGGCCATATTCGATCTCACTGAAATCGTTCATTAGCATGGCATTACGGAGCCACAGGCAACGATCCTCATCGCGGGCCTTGATAATATCCACGGCGACCTGAGCGCTTGTGTAATGAGCGAACTTGATGCCGCTAGCGATCTCGGATTCCCGCTCTTTGCCCCAAGTAAAAAAAGTGTCGTTCAGAATGGCTTCGATCTGTTCGGGCGTGAGCATGGCCTAAGAGATATCAGCACCACCAAATTTGCCTAGGTGTTTAATCCCGTAGTTTGACAGCGTGATCCGCCCTTTGAAATCTAAGAAGTCCTATCACGTCTAGCTAATGGTCGCTTTCGGGTTCGGGTACCGCCCTACCTGACCACCGACAATTGGGCGAAACCCCCCAATGCGCGGACAAGAAAAAGGCCGGACCGTTAGGGGCGGTCCGGCCTGGAAATGGTTGAAAGGATCAGGCCGCCTTAAACGTGGCAGGCCTGCGCGCTCTTGCCAGGGACGGTGATGGTGACATTGTCGCCCGAACCGTCGATGGTGTAGCCGCCCTCGGCGGTGAAGGGCTGACCGGCTTCGGCTGCCTTCAGGGTGGTGGCTGCGCCGCCCTTTTCGGTGCGCAGCAGCGCGGTCTTGTCGTCGCTCATATAATCGACGAACAGCAAGCTGTTGTCCTTGCAGCGGAACTGCTTGTTGGCCTTGACCGACGGCGGCAGCTCGACGGGCGCGGCGTTGGCGAGTTCCGCAGCCATCGGGTCGGCGGGGCCGCCCACGACTTCGGGTTCGTCATTCTGGTTGCAGGCGGACAGCAAGCCAAGGCTCGCGGCGGCGATCAGGGTGATATAAGATTTCATAGCGATCCTTTTATGTGCGTGTGCAGCATGATGCGTCAACGCAAAACTGCGCTATTCCCGCCATGCGCTTGATATGACGTCATGCCGCAGTGCAGTCAGTGGGCTGTCCGAACCATAAGGCATATGCCCGATTGTCCGCTGCGGGCTTGACCGGGCGAGCGGTGGCGGTCAATGCAAGGGCATGGCCACCGACAGCAGCACGCAAGCCCCGGACCCCACCCAGCTTTCGTTCGAGGATGCGTTACGCGCCCTCGAATCGATCGTGCGCAGGCTCGAAAGCGGCGATGTGCCGCTCGATGAGTCGATCTCGCTTTATGCCCAGGGGGAAGCGTTGCGCAAACGCTGCGCCGACCGGCTGCAGGCGGCCGAGGCGCGGATCGCCAAGCTGACGGTCGACGCCAATGGCGCGGTGACCGGCGCGCAGCCGTTCGGCGCGGACTAAGCGGCATGGGGGGGGATGTTTCGTCGGCGGCGTTGCTGACCAGCCGTTCGCGCGATGTCGCCGCGCGGATCGATCATGCGTTCGACCTGCTCTTGCCCGTGCCCGACGATGCGCGCGCACGCCTCTATGAAGCGATGCGCCATGCCGCGATCGGTGGCGGCAAGCGGTTGCGCCCCCTGCTGGTCGAAGCGACCTGCGACCTGTTCAACATCGCGCGCGAATCGGCGCTGCGGGTCGGCCTGGCGGTCGAGTGCATCCATGTCTATTCGCTGATCCATGACGATCTGCCCGCTATGGACGATGACGATATGCGCCGCGGCAAGCCGACCGTCCACAAGGCCTTTGACGAAGCCAGCGCGATCCTGGCCGGCGATTGCCTGCACGATGTCGCCTTCGAAATCCTGGCCGACGAGCAGACTCATGCCGACCCGTTTGTCCGCATCGACCTGGTCAGGGCGCTCGCGCTCGCGAGTGGTCCGGCGGGCATGGCGGGCGGCCAGATGATGGACCTGGAGGCGGAAAAATCGCGCTTCGACCTCGCCACCGTCACCCGCCTGCAAAATCTCAAGACCGGGGCCTTGATCGCCTTCTGCGTCGAGGCGGCCGCGATCATGGCGCGCATCCCGGTGGAGGCGCGCACCAGCCTGCATGGCTATGCCCGCGACATTGGCCTCGCTTTCCAGATTGCCGACGATCTGCTGGATGTCGAGGGCGACGCGGACTTGGCGGGCAAGGCCTTGGGCAAGGATGCGGCGGCCGGCAAGGAAACCTTTGTGTCGCTGCTGGGCGTCGACCGCGCACGGGCGCAGGCGCATATGCTGGTCGATCAGGCCAAGGCGCATCTGCACGGCTATGGCGCGGAGGCCGACCTGTTGCGCGCCATCGCCGACTATATCATCGAAAGGGATCGCTAAGCCCCATGAGCAAGCAGCGTATCGGCGTCTATCCCGGCACCTTCGATCCCATCACCCTGGGCCATATGGACATCATCCGGCGCGGCGCGAAGCTGGTCGACAAGCTGGTGATCGGGGTCACGACCAATATCGCCAAATCGCCCATGTTCTCGGACGAAGAGCGGCTGGACATGGTGCGGCGCGAATGTGCGGAAATCGACGCCGACATCGTCGTCATCGGTTTCAATTCGCTGCTGATGGATTTCGCCGAATCGCAAGGGGCGAGCGTCATCGTGCGCGGTCTGCGCGCCGTTGCCGACTTCGAATATGAATATCAGATGGCGGGCATGAACCAGCAGATCAATGCGCGTGTCGAGACCGTTTTCCTGATGGCGGACGTCTGCCTGCAACCGATCGCGTCGCGCCTGGTCAAGGAGATCGCGCTGTACGGCGGGCCGATCCACAAATTCGTCAGTCCCGCCGTGCGCGATGAAGTCGTGGCGCGGGTCGAAAAGATGGGCCGCAAGGGCGGGGTATAATTCCGCTCAGCCTGCGTTCAGTTGCCAATCGCGATCAGCGCGCTATCAGGGCGGCTTGGCCCTATGCCCATAAGATCAAGGAAGTCTGCTTCATGCGTTTCACCTGCGCGCTCAAGACCATGGCGATCGGTGTCGCCCTCGCAACCTCCGGCTTTGCCTATGCGCAGGGTGCGCCCGGTGGCGGCGGGGGTGACGAAGCGAAGCGGGCCGAGGCTGCCGTGCGCGCGCAGGACAATGCCAAGTCGCTGGAAACCGACCTTACCCCCAAGCTGCCGCCCGCGACCGTCCCGGCCGATCCGCAGAATATCTGGGATCTGGACCTGTCGACCGGCGGCCGCGTCCGCATCCAGTTGCGTCCCGACATCGCGCCTGCGCATGTCGAGCGGATCAAGGAACTGACGCGCCAGGGCTTCTATAATGGCCTGAAATTCCACCGCGTCATCCCCGGCTTCATGGCGCAGGGCGGCGACCCCAAGGGCGACGGCACCGGCGGATCGCAGCTCCCCGACCTCAAGGCCGAATTCAACCCGATGCCGCATCTGCGCGGCACCCTGTCGATGGCGCGTGCGCAGAGCGAGGACAGCGCCAACAGCCAGTTCTTTATCGTCCTGCTGCCCCGGATGCAGCTCGACAAGAAATATACCGTCTTCGGTCGCGTGATCGAAGGCATGCAATATGTCGATTCGATCGCGCAGGGCGAACCGCCCGCCAATCCCAGCACGATCCTGCAGGCCTCGATCGAAAGTGACGGCAAGCCGCCGGTGACGACGCCGATGCCCGGCATGGCCGCCCCCGCCGCCCCCTCGATCACCGCGCCTGCACCGGAACAATAATAGGCCACAGCTTTCCGTTCGCTTCGAGCGAAGTCGAGAAGCCGCTCGCGCAGCGGCGCGCCCGTCTCGACACGAACGGTTGCTGGCTTGATCACACGAAACAGATAGACCGATGCGCGTAGACCTGTTCGACTTCGACCTCCCGCCGGAAAACATAGCGCTGCGCCCCGCCAGCCCGCGCGATGCCGCACGGCTGTTGCTGGTGCCGGGGGCAGGGGACTTCGCCGACCTCACGGTGCGCGACTTGCCGGGCTTGCTGCGTGCGGGCGACGTCCTGGTCTTCAACGATACCCGCGTCATCCCTGCCCAGTTGGAAGGGACGCGTGGCGAAGCGCGGATCGGCGCGACGCTGCACAAGCGCCTGGGCCTGCGCCAATGGCAGGCCTTTCTGCGCAATGCCAAGCGGGTGCGCGATGGCGACCGGATCGACTTCGGCGCAGGCGTCACCGCGATCGCCGGGCCGCGCGACGAAGATGGCGGCGTGACGCTGGACTTCGAAGGCACCGAGCCGGTGGAAGTGCTGCTGGAACGGGCCGGCCGCATGCCCTTGCCCCCCTATATCGCCAGCAAGCGCCCGACCGACGAACGCGACGTCAGCGATTATCAGACCATGTTCGCGCGCGAGGATGGCGCCGTCGCCGCCCCCACCGCCGCGCTGCATTTCACGCCGGACCTGATAGCGGCGCTGGCGGACGCCGGGGTCCTGACGGAAACGCTGACGCTGCATGTCGGCGCAGGCACCTTCCTGCCGGTCAAGGCCGACGACACCGACGACCATCGCATGCACGCCGAATGGGGTCGGATCGAACCAGCCACCGCCGACCGGCTGAACGCCGCGCGCGCGGCGGGCGGTCGCCTGATCGCGGTCGGCACGACGTCGCTGCGCCTGCTGGAAAGCGCGGCGAGCGCAGACGGCATCATCCACCCCTTCGCCGACGAAACCCGCATCTTCATAACCCCCGGCTACCGCTTCCGCGCCATCGACGGGCTGATGACGAATTTCCACCTGCCCAAATCGACCCTCTTCATGCTGGTCAGCGCCCTGATGGGCCGCGACCGGATGCAGGCCGCCTACGCTCACGCCATTGGCAGCGGTTATCGTTTCTACAGCTATGGCGACAGTTCGCTCCTGCTGCCCTGATCCGACTCACTTCCCCACGAACAAAAACCCCACCGCGCCCATGATGCAGGCGAAGGCGGCGAGGTGGCGCCAGTGGAGCGGTTCGCCCAGCACGGTGACCATGAAGCCGCCGAAAATGACTAGCGCGATCGCTTCCTGCGCGACCTTGAGCTGCCCCGCGCTCCAGCCATGGGCATAGCCGATGCGGTTGGCGGGCACGGCAAAGCAATATTCGACCAGCGCGATGCCCCAGCTGATCAGGATGACCAGCAGGATCGGCTTCTCCATCCCGCCCTTGAGGTGCCAATACCAGGCAATGGTCATGAAGACATTGGAGATGATCAGCAGGGCGATGGTCGGCATAGGGGCCTCTTGTGGAACGGGCCAACGCTTTGGCACCGCGCGCGGCGGCGGCGCAAGCGATCGTGCAAAAAGACCGTTGCAAGCGCCAAATCCCTCGCCTATAGGCAGCGCTCCTTTGGGGCCTTAGCTCAGCTGGGAGAGCGCGTCGTTCGCAATGACGAGGTCAGCGGTTCGATCCCGCTAGGCTCCACCAACCCCTCCCTTTGGGGTTGCTCGAAGGACTTTACCGCCAGCGCCCCGCGCGCCTAAGGCGGTCTCATGACAGAATTGGAACAGCGCAGCCGTCCGGCTGCCACCGTCGTGATCGTGCGCGACCGGGCCGATGGGCCGCCGGATATATTGATGATGGAACGGGCCAGCACCATGGCCTTTGCCGCTGGTGCGCTGGTCTTTCCCGGCGGCGCGGTTGATGCGGAGGATCATGATCTGGCCGCGCGCATCGACCATGGACTGGAGCAGGACGAAGCCGCCGCGCGCATCGCCGCGATTCGCGAGACGATCGAGGAAGCCGGGCTGGGCGTTGGCTTGCATGGCGTGGTGGACGCGGCAACCGTGCTGCGTCTGCGTGACGGGCTGCAGGATGGCGTGCCCTTGCGCACTCTGCTCGACCGGCATGACCTAAGCGTCGCGTTCGATGCGCTGACGCCCTTCGCCCGCTGGCATCCCGCGCCCTTCGATCAGGCGACGCGGATATTCGACACGCGCTTCTACATCGCCCGCGCGCCGGACGGGCAGATGGCCACCGTCGATACGACCGAAAATGTAAAGCTGTTCTGGAGCGGCGCGGCGGCCACGCTGGCGCAATGCGATGCGGGGGAGGGGAAGGTGATCTATCCGACCCGGCGCAATCTGGAGCGGCTGGCCCTGTGCGCCAACTATGCTGACCTCGTCGCCCATGCGCGCGCCTATCCTGTCGAAAAAGTACGGCCCTGGCAGGAGGAGCGGGATGGCGAGCGGCATTTATGCATCCCCGATCATCTGGGATATCCGGTCACGTCGGAACCTATGGCGCGGGTCAGGCGTGCTTGAGCCATGCGCAAACTTCATGTGACCCTCCGCCGCCTCGTCCTGCTCGCCGTCCTGCTGTTTCTCCTGCTGCTTGGCTATGCGCTGGTGCGGCAGCGGCCGCAGGACATGCCCTGGACCGACCTGGACCTCAGCCAACCGATCGGCATGTTCACCGGGCGCAAGCTGACCGCGCTGACCGGTGACGCCGCGCAATGCCGCGCGCTGCTCGACCGGGCGGGCGTCGATTATGTCGCGGTGGAGCCGGGCGGCACCGACCAGTGCGCCTATGCCGATGCGGTGCGATTGCGCGCGGAAAAGGACGCGATCGCGCTGGCCCCGGCGTCGGTCGCGCCGTCCTGCCCGGTCGTCGCCGCGCTCAAACTATGGGAGTGGCAGGTCGTGCAGCCCGCCGCCCAGCGCATCTACGGCCAGTCGGTACGGTCCGTGCGCCATCTGGGCAGCTATAGCTGCCGCCGCATGTATGGCCGCAGCGAAGGCGACTATAGCGAACATGCGACCGCCGATGCGCTCGACGTGGCCGGTTTCACCCTGGCCGACGGCCGCAGCATCAGCGTGCTGCGCGATTGGAAAGGTGAGGGCGAGGATGCGCAATTCCTGCGCGCCGTGCGCGACGGGGCGTGCGACCTGTTTGCGACCGTCCTGTCACCCGACTATAATGCCGCGCACCGCGACCATTTCCATCTCGACCAGGCCGAACGCGGTGCGACCGGATGGCGGGCGTGCCGATAAGCCTTAGCCCCGTTTACTGCCCGAACCCCGCATCCCGCGCTAATGCCACGGCTTCGCGCGCCGCCGCCAGCAGCGCGCCGCTCTTGGCCTCGCATTCGCGCTGTTCATAGTCGGGGTTCGAATCCGCAACGATGCCCGCACCCGCCTGCACATGCATCACGCCATCCTTCAACACGGCGGTCCGCAGGACGATGCAACTGTCCATATTGCCGTCCGGCCCGAAATAGCCGACGCCGCCCGCATAAGCGCCGCGCGTTTCGGGTTCCAGCTCGGCGATGATTTCGCAGGCGCGCACCTTGGGCGCGCCGGACACGGTGCCCGCCGGAAAGCCCGCGAATAGCGCGTCGAGCGCGTCCTTCTCTGGCGACAGGCGGCCGACCACGTTGGACACGATATGCATGACATGGCTGTAAAATTCGACGGTGTAGCTGTCGGTCACGGTCACGCTGCCCGCCGTCGCCACGCGGCCGACATCGTTGCGCCCAAGGTCGAGCAGCATCAAATGTTCGGCCCGCTCCTTGGGATCGGCGAGCAGGCTTTCGCGGTTGGCGGCATCCTCCACGGCGTTCTTGCCGCGCGGGCGGGTGCCTGCGATCGGCCGGATCGTGACTTCGCCATCGCGCGCGCGGACGAGGATTTCGGGGCTGGAACCGATCAGCGCGAAGCCGGGCAGGTCGAGATAATAGAGGAAGGGCGACGGATTGATCCGCCGCAACGCGCGGTAGAGGGCGATCGGCGGCAGGGTGAAGGGGCTGGTGAAACGCTGTGCCAGCACGACCTGAAAAATATCGCCCGCAACGATATATTCTTTGGCGCGATCGACCATGGCGGCATAGCGGCCCGGCTCCAGCACCGGGGTCACCGCAACGTCGGCAATGTCGGCCGGAGCGGGGGCGGCCGGGATCGGCGCAGCCAGCCGCGCGGCGGTGGCCTCGATCCGCTCCAGCGCCTGCGCGATGGCGCGATCCGCGTCGGCAAAACTGCCCTTCCACACCGGCGCGACCAGATAGAGTTGGTCGGCCAAGCGATCGAAGATCAGGATGACGGTCGGCCGCACGAACAGCATGTCGGGCAGGTCGATCGGATTGGGGGCAGGGCGGGGCAGTTTCTCGACCAAACCCACCGTCTCATAGCCGAAATAACCAACCAGGCAGGCCAGCGCCGCGGGCAATGCCGGGTCCATCTCCGCCCGGCATTCGGCAACCAGATCGCGCAACGCATCCAGCGCACCCGCCTCCAGCGGCGCAAAGGCGTCGCGGTCGGTCGCCCAGTGACGGTTGATCGCGGCGCTCTGCCCATGGGCGCGAAACACCAGGTCGGGGGCCAGGCCGATCAGGCTGTAGCGGCCACGCACCGCGCCGCCTTCGACCGATTCGAGCAGATAGTCGCCGCGATCGGCCTCGAACAATTTGAGCGCGGCGGAAATCGGCGTGTCGGTGTCGGCAATCTGCCGCCGCCACACCAGCGCGGACTCGCCGCGCTCCAACGCCGCCCGCGCCGCTGCGTCGCCCCCGCCTGCGATCATCTTATTGGTTGCCGCTGGTGGTGGCGGCCAGCGCCCTGCGCACGCCTTCGACCGCATTGGCATTGCGCGTGACCTTCAGATGCTTTTCGACCGCGCGCTCGAACTGCTGGCCATATTCCTGGCCGATCACTTCGCCCAGCTGGTCGCGCATCTGCGCCATCAATTCGGGTTGATTCTTGGCATCGCCCCGTTCGATCGCGTTGAGCTGGACCACGAAATAGCCGCGATCCTGGCCGATCGGCAGCGTCTTGACCGTGTTCGCCGCCATCGAGAAGAGGATGGCGATTTCGGCCGGTGGGCGCTGCTCGCCGCGCATGATGTCGGCGCGCTTGCCACCCAGCGTCTGCGGCGCGGGCAGCTTGACGCCGGCTTGTGCAATTGCGTCGGCCAACTTCATGCCCTTGGCCACCTTGGCGCGGATCTGTTCGGCCAATGCCTTGGCCTTATCGTTCCCGGCGTTCAGCTTATATTGCGCCTGCACGATCGGCTTGACCTTGGCCAGTGGCGGGGGCGCTGCGGCGACGATCTCGCCCGGCGCGATCAGCGCATAGCGCTTGTCGGGGGTGATCGGCACCATCTGCGCATCATCATCCGCGCTCATCGCAAAGATGGGCGCCAGCAGCGGCTGCACGTCGGGCGCGACTACATAGGCCTGATCCTCGACCTGCTTGCCGGTGGCGAGCAGCAGCGGGCTGGTTTCGAGCTTGAGGCCATTATCCTTGACCACTTCCTCGAACGTCCCGCCATCGGCGATCTGATCCTCCAGCTTGCCGGTAAAGTCGGCCAGCAATTGCTTTTCCTTCTGCGTCCGCAGCGTCGCGACGATTTCGTCCCGCACCGACGCCAGCGCGCGGGCAGGAATGTCCTTGACCGCCGTCACACGCAGCAACAGCCAGCCGAGCGGCCCGCGCACGGGACCAACCAGATCGCCTTGCTTGGCGGCAAAGGCGGCATCGACCGCAGCCTTGCCCGCCGTGGTGGTAAGTGTCGCAGGGGTCTGGTCGGCCAGCGTCGCCACCGCCAGGCCAGCGCCCTGTGCAGCGGCGGACAGCGATACGCCGCCCTTCACCTTGTCGGCAATCGCCTTGGCAGCAGCCTCGGTCGGCAGCACCAGCTGCTCGATCGTCCGGCTCTGCTTGGCGGCATAGGCGGCCTTGTTCTGGCTATAAGCGGCGGTGATTTCCGCATCGCTTGGCTGCGAGGCTTGCGCGAAACGCTCGGCATCGACCACGGCATAGCGGATGCGCCGCTGTTCGGGGATGGTGAAGCGATCGGCGTTGCGCTTGTAGAAATCGGCCAGTTGCGCGTCGGTCGGGTCTTTCTCGTCCAGGAACGCGACCGCCGGGATCGCCGCAACCGTGCCCTGCCGCGCTTCCAGCAGCAACGAGGCATAGGGCAAGACCAGGCTGTCGGTCGGCTTCACGCCCATGCCGATCGGGGTCAGCAATTGCCGCTGCAGGATTTCGCGGCTGATATCGTCGCGCAAATCCTTTTCCGTCAGCCGCTCGCGTGCCAGCAGATTGCGGAAATTCTCCTGGCTGAAATTGCCGGCTGCGTCCTGAAACGCCGGAATTTGCGCGATCTGCGCATCGACCAGCCGCTTTGAGATGTGCATGCCCTGATCGTCGGCAAAAGCGCGCAGCGCCAGTGACGCGACCAACTGGTCATAAACCTGCGCCGCGCCGCCCTGCGCGAAGAAATCGTTGATCTGCAGACCGGGGTCGGACCGGCGCGCATTGTCGAACACCCGCTGCACCCGCTCCTGCAACTCGGTTTCGGTCAATTTATAGCCCTTGGCCTTGGCTGCCGTGCTGCCACCGCCAAAGCTGGTCCCGAACTGACCGCTCGACAGGTCGCCCAATATGAAGGCTGCGGCGATCGTCCCTAAGAATAGCAGCGCGAACACTGCCCCGAAACGGGATTTGATGAAGCGGCGAAAGACAGAAAGCATGAAAATATCCGAACTGCGGCGGGATGGCGGCCCGCTTTAAGGGCGGATGCGCGCGGCGGCAAGGCTTGCACTGGACAAATGCGCGAGCGCCGTTCATCGCCTCTGACCAGTCCATGTCCCTTCCGATGGAGACGCGACGCCACAGCAGACTGGCGCGCGGCGGCGGGGGCGGGGCGACGTGCAGCAATAAAGAATAAGGGGAATAGACGATGGGCAGGCGCAAGCTGGTTGTCGGCAACTGGAAAATGAACGGGATGCAGGCTGCGTTGGACGAGGTCGCCGCCATCGGCGCGCGCGCGGCGCAGCATCCAGCGGTAGAGGTCGGCCTCTGCCTGCCTGCCACGCTGATCGCCGCGGCGGACGCACGCAAGGGCGGTGCCTTCATCGGCGCGCAGGATTGCCACATGCAGGCAAGCGGCGCGCATACTGGCTGCCTCTCGGCGGCGATGCTGGCCGAAGCGGGGGCCAACTGGACCATCGTCGGCCATAGCGAGCGGCGGCAGGACCAGGGCGAAACCGATAGCGATGTCGCCGCCAAGGCGTTGGCCGCCAAGGCCGCGGGCCTGCGCGTCATCCTGTGCGTGGGGGAAAGCCTGGACGTGCGCGACGCGGGCGATGCCGAAGCGGTGGTGTCGGCGCAACTGCTCGCCTCCTTGCCCGACGGCGCAGCGGCGGACTGGCTCGCCATCGCCTATGAACCCATCTGGGCAATCGGCACTGGCCGCATCCCGACGATGGAGGCCGTAGCGACCATGCACGCCGCCTTGCGCGCTGCGCTCGCCAGCCGGATCGGCGACGAAGCGCAAGGCATGCGCATATTGTACGGCGGGTCGATGAATGGCGACAATGCCGCCGAACTGATGGCCATCGCCGATGTCGATGGCGGCCTGGTCGGCGGCGCCAGCCTGACCGCCGAAAAATTCGCGCCCATCATCGCGGCGGCGGATGGGGTGGTGGACTGACGAAAAAAATCCTCCCCTGGAAGGTTCAACAGAGGCACGTGACTCTGTTGAAGGGGACCGGCGAAGCCGGTGGAGGGGTGTCACCCTCACGATAGGGCAACACCCCTCCGTCGGCGCTGTGCTCAGCCATCTCCCCTGCAAGGAGATGCCTTCGAGAATATACAAGGCCTCTCACCCCCCCCCCTCGTCAAACGCCCGCGATATTGTATAGCCCATCCCCTGTTCCCAAGCGGAGAATGCCGTGATTACTGTCCAGCGGGTGGCCAAGGCCGTCGGCAAGCATCTGACCCGAACCGCGCTCCAGGCGCGCAAAGCTGCGGGCGTGCGGCGCAAGCGGGGCTGCCCGGCCTGTGGCGCGACCGTGGTGGGCTTCTTCCGCTATGGCGACAATGGCGAATGGGGCTGCCCCGAATGTGGCGCATCGCCGCGCGAACGGTTGATGAACTGGCTGATCGCCAATGGCCGCCTGACCGTGCCAACCGAAGGCGCGATCCTGCATATGGCGCCCAATGAAGCCAGCCTCGTCCGCCGCTTTTCCGCCGCCGCTTATTATATGCCCGCCGATCTCGATCCGTCGCGCTATACCGTCCCCAACATGGCGCAAATCGACCTGATGGAACTGGCCGTCACCGACCGCTACGACCTGTTCTACGCCAGCCATGTGATGGAGCATGTGCCCGACGACATGGCGGTGCTACGCAACATCTACCGCGCCTTGAAGCCGGGCGGCGAAGCCTGGCTGATCGTGCCGCTCTGGACCAAGCCGACCGAAGATGGCAGTTTCGACATCCCCCCGCGCGAGCGCGAGCGCCGCTTTGGCCAGTGGGATCATGTGCGCCAATATGGCCCCGATTTCGCCGACCGCATCCGCGCCGCCGGCTTCGACCTCGAAGAAATCGACGCCAGCAGCATCGACGTCGCCGCGCGCCATTATTACGCACTGGACGACCGGCTGTTCCGCGCCCGCAAGCCCGGCGGAGCCGCGACGCGGTGAGCGTCCTCGCGCGGATGGAGGCATCCGCCCGCATCCTCGCACTGGTCAAGCTCGCCAATGTCGGCCTCGTGCTGATCTGGGGCTTTGCCGTCACCTTCGTCTTCGTCCGCGTGTTGCCGCTGGCCGAATTTCAGGCGTTCCTGCTGCTGGTCGCGTTCGGCAACTTCACCATTTCGGCTGAGTTCGGCCTGACCAGCATCATCTACGCCCGGTTGCGGCGGCACTGGCTGGGTGGGGATCAGGCGGATGGCGGTTTCCGGCTGGAGGAAATGGGGGTGCTGTTCCTGTTCCTTGGCCTCATCATGCTGGGCGGGACGGCGATCCTGATCGGGGCGCTGACGCTCGGCTGGTTCGATACGGCGATGCCGCTGCTGTTCCTGCTCTTCTTCCTGTCCGCCTGCCTCAACCTGCCTGCCTTGCTGGCCAAGCGGGCGCTGGCGGCAGTGGACGGCAATTTCCTCTGGGAAGCGCTCGATTGCGGACGGCGGGTGCTGACGATCACGCTGCTGCTCGCCATCCTCCTGGGCATGGACCCGCGCCTGTCGATCGCGCTGCAACTGGCGGTCAGCCTGCTCGTCATCGGCTGGGCTATCGCCCATGTCCACCGGCGACTGGGGATGGGCGCGCGCCACTGGTTCGCCTTCCGCGTCGGCGGCGGTCATGTCCGCGCCCATTATCTGCGCGACATAGGCGCGTCAGCGGCCTTCACCGTCTCCGACATCATCGCCTATAATGCGCCCTATTTTACCATCGCCATAGCCACGTCCGACGCCCGCCCGATGCTAATCTTCGACTTCTTCTTCAAAATGTCGCGCGCCCTGTCGATGCTGGTCCGCGCCGTCGTGGAGGCCGCCTTGCCGCGCATCACCCGCGCCTATCATGCCGGGGACCGCGCAAGGCTGCGCCAGTTGCTCGCCCGCTCGCTCGGCGCAGGGCTGGTCTTTGCCGTCCTGCTGTCGTCGCTGTTGCTGGGCGTCGGCGACTGGCTGTTCGCCACGCTGTTCGACGGTCGTGCCACGATCGACCGGACGGAACTCGCCCTAATCGTCGCGGCCTTGGCGGCGCTCACGATCATCTGTGTCTCGGTCTATGTGCAGGGCGCGCTCGGCCGCTTCTCGACCCTGCTGCATCGCTCCTTGCCCTTCCTCGCCGGATCGCTCGCCAGCGCGCCCTTGGCCCTGGCGCTGACACCCCAAGGCTTCGACCTCACCTTCCTGGGTCTCTACACGCTGACGCTCGCCGGCGCGGCCATCCTGCATCTCATCTCGCTCCAAAGGCTGGCGCGGGCATGAAGGTCGCGATGCTTGACCCGTCGCTCTTCACTGGGCGCTATGACGACAGCCTCTGCGCGGCGCTAGCGGGGCAGGGTGCGGACGTCACGCTGCTCGGCCGCCCCATGCGCGCCACCGATGCGATCGTGCCGCAGAACTATGCCTACGCCCCCCATTTCTTCCGCCGCAGCGAAGCGCTGCGCGACCGCCTGGGCGAAGGCCGTGCCTTTCGCCTGGCAAAGGCCGCAGAATATGGCCTGACTTGCGCGCTGGGCGACCTCACGCCGCTCCTTGCCGCCGATGTGGGCCATATCCAATGGCTCCCTCTCGCCCCCGCAGACCGTCTGATGTTGAAGCGACTCAAAGGGCGCACTGCTTTGGTCCACACCGTCCATAATGCCGACGCCTATCATGCCGATGCCGGGCTGCAGGGCCGGGGCTACCGCGCGCTGCTTGACGGCATGGATGCACTGATCGTCCATGGCGACACCACCCGCGCCGCCCTCATCGCGCAGGGCATCGACCGCGCCCGCATCCACATCACCCCGCACCCGCCGATGCGGCTGGCAGCCGCCAGCGCCGCCGACCTGGCCGCCGTACCCGCCTCCACGAAACCCCGCCTGCTCTTCTTCGGCACGATCCGCCCCTATAAGGGCGTAGACCTCGCGATAGACGCCTGCCTCTCGCTCTGGCGCGCTGACCATGATTTCGATCTGATGCTGGCGGGCAAGCCCTTCATGGACATCGCGCCGCTCCTGGCGCAGGTAGCGCAAGCAGGCTTTGCCGACCGGCTGCTCACCGATTTCGGCTTCCTGACCGAAGGCCGCCTCGACGCGCATATGGCCCGCGCCGACATCATGGTCTTTCCCTATCGCCACATCGATTCGAGCGGTGCCTTCCTCTCTGCGCTGCATCATGGCAAGGCGATGGTCACGTCGGATGCGGGCATGTTCGGGCAATTGCCGGACGGCGTAGCGATCCGGGCGGCGGCGGGGAATGTCCCCGCTTTGGCCGCAGCGCTCTTGCCGTTGGTGCAAAGCGCCGCCATCAGGCAGGCACAGGGCGCGGCGGCGCGCGCCTATGGAGATGATATGGGAAGCTGGAACGACATGGCGGTGGCGACGATGAACATCTATCAAACCGTGCTGGCCGCGCGCGCATGAACCGCTATTGGCGCGAATTGTCCGACCGCAGGCTAGCCGCGCGTCTGGCGCTGGCCGGGCGGGTGCATCAATATCCCGAAATCCAGGCGCTCCGGCGCTTCCTGACGACCTTTGCCGTCGATTGCCTGTTCGACGTGGGTGCCAATCGCGGCCAATATGCGACGATGCTGCGCAAGGATGCGGGCTATAAGGGGCTGATCCTCTCCTTCGAGCCGAACCCGGACGTGTTCGCCGAGCTACAGCGCCACGCCGCGTCCGACCGCCACTGGCATGTCTTCAACATGGCGCTCTCCGACTTCGACGGCACCGCCAGCTTCAACATCATGGCCGCCGATCAATTCTCCTCGCTCAAAGCACCGTCGGGCGAGCAGGATGCCATCTTCGCCGATCGCAACAAGGTGACCAAAACGGTCGAAATGCAATGCCGCCGCCTCGACTCTGTGTTGCCTGATCTAAAGGCGCAGCATGGCTTTACCCGCCCCTTCCTGAAGATGGACACGCAGGGCCATGACCTGTCGGTGTGCGAAGGCGCGGGCGATGCGCTGGCACAGATGCTGGGCATCCAGACCGAACTCGGCGTCCGTCCCATTTATGAAGGGGGCACCGGCTATCGCGCGATGATCGACTGGCTCGAAGCCCGCGCTTTCGTGCCGTCCGCCTTCTTCGCCAATAATAAGGGCCATTTCCCGCTGCTGGTCGAAATGGACGGCATCTTCGTCAACCGGACATTGGTCGCGGCGTGACCGGCGGCGGGGCGACCAGCTTCGTGAGCGCGCGCCGCCTGTTCCTGGCCGGCGCGATCGGGCTGACGCTCTGGTTGGGTGCCACCTTCGTCTGGCATGTCACCTGGCGGCAGGGGATCAGCCTACCGGTCATCCTGTTCCTCGATCAGGATTTTCCGCTCCTCCTCGGCTCGCTGTTGCTGCTGGCGCTGGCCGCACCCTTTGCGGAGGGGAAGGGCATCCGCCTGCCACGCCCGACCGCGCGCATCATCGTGCCTCTTGTCCTGCTTATGGGGCTAGCGGCCTGGGCAGGCCACTACGCCCTGTTCCAAAATTACGCCATTTCCCGTGACGAGGAAGTCGCCCGCTTCGCCGCCGCCTATATGCGCGAAGGGCTGTTCGCCCGGCCGATCCCGGTCGAATGGGAACCCTATCGCCGGGCGATCATGCCCGAATTCTTCTCCCCCTTCGGCGCGGCGGATTATTGGACTGCGGCCTATCTGCCGGTGAACAGCGCGATCCAGGCCTTGTTCTGGCAATTGGGCGATCCCAATCTGGCAGGGCCGGTGCTGCTGATGGTCGGGCTGCTTGCGCTTTGGCGCGTGGCGCTACGCTTGATGCCCGATCGCCCCGATGCGGTGTGGGTCACGGTGCTGCTTGGCTGTTCGTCCAGCCAGCTCTGGATCACGGCGATGACGCCCTATGCCATGACCGGCCATTTCGCGCTCAACATGATCTGGCTCGCGCTGGTGCTGCGCGGCGGGGTGATCGGCCATGGCAGCGCAGGCGTCGTCGCATTGGTCGCGGCGGGCCTGCACCAATGGCATTTCCCGCCGCTGTTCATCGCGCCCTTCATCCTGTGGATGCTGCTCGCCCGCCGCTGGACCGTCGCGGCCTTCCACGCGCTGACGCTGGTGGCGATCGTCATCGTCTGGGCCAAGCTCTGGCCCGAATTTCTACTCCACGCGCTGGGCGCCCCCGCCGATGTGCGGCCGTCCGCCGGAGTCGCCGACAAGGTCGGCAGCCTGTTCCAGCGGCTCGGCGACCGCTGGCAACCGCTCGTCAATTTGAGCCGCTACATCGCCTGGAACGACATCTTGATGGTGCCGCTTGCGGTGCTGGGCATGGCTGCGATGCGCTGGCGCAGCATGATCCGGGGGCAGGAGATCGCGCTGCCGCTGGCGCTTGGATGCCTCGCGGGCTGCATGCTGGCACTGGCGCAGGGCTATGGCTGGGGCTTCCGCTATGCCCATGGCTTCATTGGGCCGTTCTGCCTGCTCGCAGGTCTCGGCTGGGCGCGGTTCCGCCCGCAAGACGCGCTGCGCCCGTTGCTCATCGGCCTGTGCATCACCGCGCTGGGCAGCATTTTCCTCGTCTGGCGCACCCACGCCTTCGTCGCCCCCTACGCCGCCAGCCATCGGCTGATCGATTCGAGCCAGGCCGATGTCGTGCTGATCGATCCGCGCGGCGGACTCTACGTCACGGATCTGGTGCGCGGCCGCAATGGCGTGCCGGGCAAGCCCATGGTCATGAACTTGGGCATGCTGACGCTCGATCAGGTTGATGAACTGTGCAAATCTTACGTCGTCGAGCTGTTCGACCGCGCCGAATTTCGCCCGCTGGGCGTGCCGCTCGCCCGCTGGAACCTCAGCCGCATGGACACGCTGCGCGCGCATATGAAGGAAGCGGGCTGCGACAAGCCGGTCCAGCCGCCGCTGCCTGAAACCTTCGAAGACGCGCTGAACGCCGCCGGCAACGCCATGTGAAAGGGCTTATTGCCCCTTCACATGCACCCGCTTGCCACCGATCCACGTCTCCAGCACCTGCGTCCCCCGAATGTCCGCAGGCCGTGCCGTGGAAATATCCCGGTCGATCAGCAGGAAGTCGGCGCGCTGTCCCGGCACCAGACTGCCGAACCGCTTTTCGGCAAAACCGGCAAAGGCCGCCTGGCGCGTAAAGCCGTCGAGCGCCGCGTCGAACCCGACCCGCTGCGTCGGCATCCACCCGCCCATCGGTTCGCCCTTGGCATCCTCGCGGCTCATGGCGACCGCGATACCGGCAAAGGGGTTGGGGCTCTCCACCGGCACATCCGATCCGAAGGCCAAAGGCACGCGATTGTCGAGCATCGCCTTCCACGCATAGGCTCCGCCCAGACGCGCTTCGCCCATACGGGTCGTCGCCATGCGCCAGTCGGACGCTTCATGCACCGGCTGCATCGACGCGACGATGCCGAACTGGGCAAAGCGCGGCAGATCGGCCGGGCTGACGATCTGGGCATGTTCGATCCGCCAGCGCCGGTCGCCCTTATAGGTTTCCGACAATTCCTGGATCGCATCCAATATTTCGCTATTGGCCGCATCGCCGATCGCATGGGTAGCGATCTGGAAATTGTCCATCGCCGCACGGCTCATCACATTGCGCAATTGCGTCGCCGATATCATCGGCAGCCCGCGTTGCCCCGGCGCATCGGCATAATCGGCCTTCAGCCACGCGCCGCGCGATCCCAGCGCCCCGTCCAGCACCAGCTTGATCCCGCCCAGCCGCAGCCGGTCGTCATAAAGCCATTGCGTCGGCTCCGGCCCGGCGATGAGCGTCATATTATCGAGACCTGCCGCATAGGCTATGATCCGCACGCGCAACGCCCCGCGATCGGCCGAGCGGCGAAAGGCCTGCCAATCCTCGATGCTCGTGCCCATATCGGCAATGCCAGTGACGCCCATCGCCAGCAAAGCGCGCTGCGCCTTTTCCAGCGCGATGTCGCGATCCTTGGGCGCAGGCGCAGGCACGACCTTCTCGATCAGCGCCATCGCCTGATCCACGAACACGCCCGCAGGTTTGCCCGCCGCCATCTCGATTCGGCCCCCGATGGGCGATTTGGTCGCGGCCGTCACGCCCGCAGCGCGGATCGCCGCGCTATTGGCCCAGCCCGCATGGCCATCGACACGTGAGAGCCATACCGGAATATCACCGACCGCTGCGTCCAGGTCGGCTGCCGTCGGAAAGCGGCCCAAGCCCCATTGTTCCTGGTTCCAGCCCGTCCCGATGATCCATTTGCGCCCCGGACTGGCTTGCGCATAGGCGCGGATCTTCGCCTGCGCCTCTTCCAGCGATCGTGTGTCCGACAGGTCCAGCGTTATGAGCGACAGGCCAAGGCTCATGACATGGCCATGCGCGTCGATCATGCCTGGGACCAGCGTCTTGCCGCCCGCATCCAGCTTGAACGACAGCCCCTTGGGCGGCTGCGGCCAGGGCTGGCCACGCTTCGGTTTCTTGGGCTTCTTATATTCCGGTTCCTGATAGCGGCCCGGAATCAGTCTCTCGACCTTGCCCTCATCATCAATCAGCAGCGCGCCGAAACGCACGACCTTGCCAGTGGGATCGACCGCAATGCCATTCACATTGTCGATGACGCCGGACGCGAGCGCAGGGAAGGGGAGGGCGGCAATCAGCCCCAGACCCAACACCCCAAATCCGTTCGCCCTGAGCCTGTCGAAGGGCCTTCCTTTCTTCGAGCGAGGTGCAGACAGAAAAGAGGCTTCGACAAGCTCAGCCCGAACGGACGTTGGGGCAATATTCACGCCTTGATAATCCGTCGCACCAGCGCGCTGGTATCCTGCCGATGGCCACCCATTGCCTGCACATCGGCGTAGAATTGATCGACCATCGCCGTCACCGGCAGCGTTGCGCCATTCGCCCGCGCCTCTTCCAGCGCCAGCCCCAGATCCTTGCGCATCCAATCCACCGCAAAGCCGAAATCGAAACTGTCCTGCGCCATCGTCTTCCATCGATTATCCATCTGCCAGCTTTGCGCCGCGCCGCCCGAAATCGCCTCGAACACGGTGTCGAGGTCGAGTTCGGCCGCCTGCGCAAAACGCATCGCTTCCGCCAGGCCCTGCAATACGCCCGCGATGCAGATTTGGTTCACCATCTTGGTCGTTTGCCCAGCGCCCGCGCCGCCGACATGGGCGATCCGCGCGGCATAGGCCTGCATCACGATCTTCGCGGCGGTCACGGCGGGTTCCGTGCCGCCGCACATGATCGACAACCGGCCATTCTCGGCCCCGGCCTGTCCGCCGGACACCGGCGCATCGACGCTATGGATGCCCCGGCTTTCGCCTTCGACGAACAATTGCCGGGCGATCCGCGCGGAAACGGTAGTGTGGTCGATGAACAGGCTGCCCGGCTTCATCGTGCGGAATGCGCCTTCACGGCCCAGTGTCACTTGGGACAGGTCATCGTCGGTGCCGACACAACTGATCACGATCTCGGCCTCTTCCGCCGCCTTGGCCGGGCTGGTCGCGACCGTCCCGCCATAGGCTTCGGCCCAGCTTTTCGCCTTGCCGATGGAACGGTTGTAAACGGTCAGGCTGTGCCCGGCCTTCGCCAGATGTCCTGCAACCGGGCCGCCCATGACGCCCAGGCCGATAAACGCGATGTTAGCCATATGCCTCGTAGGATAAGTGCGTGGCGACCAGCCATAGGGGCAGTTTTCCGACAGTGCCAGTTTCTTCCACCGCAATTTTGCGTTAGGGCGCGACCATATGAACACGCTTGCCAAGATCGAGAGCGCCCCGCCGCTGCCCATCACCGTCGATGACGTGCTTGCCGCGCGCACCCGCATTGCCGGTGCGATCGTCAAGACGCCGACGCTGATCAGCCAGACGCTCTCGCAGATGCTCGGCTGCAACGTGTATCTGAAATTCGAAAATCTCCAGTTCACCGCCGCCTATAAGGAGCGCGGCGCGCTCAACCGCCTGCTGCAACTGGACGAGGCATCCAAGACCAAGGGCGTGATCGCGGCATCGGCGGGCAACCATGCGCAAGGCCTCGCTTATCATGGCAAGCGGCTGGGCGTCCCCGTGACCATCGTCATGCCGCTGACCACCCCGATCATCAAGGTGACGCAGACCCGCGGCCATGGGGCGACGGTCGTGCAATATGGTGAGAAGTTCGATGACGCCTATGCTCATGCGCGCTTGCTGGAAGTCGAACAGGGACTGACCTTCATCCATCCCTTCGACGAGCCGGACATCATGGCGGGGCAGGGCACCGTTGCACTCGAAATGCTGGAGGATGCGCCGGAAATCGACACGCTGATCATCCCGATCGGCGGCGGCGGCCTGTTTTCCGGCATGGCGACCGCCGCGCGCGCGATGAAGCCCGACATCCGCCTGATCGGCGTGCAGGCGGAACTCTATCCGTCGATGTACGACTATATCAAGGGCGAGCATCTGCCCTGCGACGGCGATACGCTGGCGGAGGGGATCGCGGTCAAGCAGCCCGGCGACAACACCCGTCTTGTGGTCGAACGGCTGGCGGACGACATGCTGCTGGTCACCGAACGGCGACTGGAAGAAGCGCTCAGCCTGTTGCTGCAGATCGAAAAGACCGTGGTCGAAGGGGCAGGGGCTGCGGGGCTCGCCGCGCTGCTGACCTATCGCGAACAATTTGTCGGGCGCAATGTCGGCCTCGTGCTGACCGGCGGCAATATCGACACCCGGCTGCTCGCTAACGTCCTGCTGCGCGATCTCGCCCGGTCGGGACGGCTCGCGCGGCTGCGCATCATCCTGCAGGATCGGCCCGGCGCGCTGTTCCATGTCGCCCGCATCTTCGATCAGGAAGCGGTCAACATCCTCGAACTGGCGCATCAGCGCATCTTCACCAACCTGCCGGCCAAGGGCTTGAGCCTCGACGTCGAGTGCGAGACGCGCGATCGCGCCCATCTTCAGCGGTTGATCGCCGCGCTTGGCGAAGCGGGCTATGAGGTCGCGCCGATCGAGGTTGCCTGACGGGCTGCAACCTTTTGTTAATATTTCGTGGTAAACGCCCTTTTCACGCGCGCATGGGGTCGGCATAGTCTGCGCATGACCCATTTCCGGCACAGCGATAAACAGGACAGAGGCGCGTGACCGCACCTTTCCGTTTCCCCCGCTTTTTCGTGACCAACCCCTCGCCCTGTCCCTATTTGCCGGGAAGGAGCGAGCGCAAGGTATTCACGGAATTGAGCGGCGACAACGCTGCCGAACTCAATGACGCGCTGGGCCGCATCGGTTTTCGCCGCAGCCAGAATGTCGCCTATCGCCCCAGTTGCGCCGACTGCACGGCCTGCGTCTCGGTCCGGGTGGTCGCCAATGAATTCAAGCCCAACGCGACCCAGCGCAAGCTCATCCGCCGCAACAGCGACTTGGTTGTCACCGCCTGCAAGCCCTGGTCCACAGAAGAACAGTTCGCTCTGCTCCAGCGCTATCTGAGCGCCCGGCATCCGGGCGGCGGCATGACCGAAATGGATGAAATGGACTTTGCCGACATGGTCGAACAGACCCCGGTCGACAGCCATATCATCGAATATCGCGAGCCCGGCGTCGATGGGCGCGTCGGCAAACTGGTCGGTGCCTGCCTGACCGACCGGCAGGGCGATGGCCTGTCGATGATCTACAGCTTCTTCGATACCGAAATCGATTATCGGCCGGGCCTCGGCAATTTCATTATCCTCGACCATATCCTGCGCGCAGGCACAGCGGGCCTGCCCTATGTGTATCTGGGCTATTGGGTCGAGGGGTCGCAGCGGATGCAATATAAGGTCCGCTACCGCCCGCTCGAAAAGCTAACGCGGAGCGGCTGGACCCGTTTCGATCCTGACGAGCAGGTCGAGGCGATTCGCGGCGTGGTCGCGCGCGATGAACCGCCCTTGCCGGTCGAACTGGCAGCCATCTTCCGCAAATAGCTATCGGCAGGGGGGCGGTACTCACCGCCCCCGATGCGTCATCAGCAGGCGCAGGACCGGCGTGTGCGCCGCGTGGACCGGCGCACCGGCACGGTTTCCGTGACATAGCTGGTCGTGGTCGTCGTGGTCATGACGGGCTGCACCGTCACCGTGGTCACGACCGGCGCGGGATAATAATAGCCGCCCGAAACATAACCGCCATGACCGCCCATGGGCGCGCCACCATGCGACCAATGCGGCGCACCGGCATAGGCTGGCGCGTCATAATCCACGCCCGCACCCCGGACATCGCCTTCGAACCGGCCTTCATAGGTGCCGGTGGTGCGGCGACCATCTTCGGTGGTCCAGGTGCCGGTCCAGCGCCCCTCATATTCGTTGCTGCTGGTCACGCTGTCGTCGGCATAGCCATAGCCATCGTCATAGCTTGCACCGTGACGACGGGGCGGCGGCGGGGCGTTGCGGCGCGGCGCATCCTCGGCCTTGTCGATCGCCATGCCAGCGACCGCGCCAACTCCAGCGCCGATCAACGTCCCAGCCGTGCGATTGCCCCGCCCGGCAATGCGATTGCCCGCGACTCCGCCAACCACCGCTCCGATCGCGGCACCACCCACGCCATTGTCGCGGCGACGATCGTCATAAGTGCCGTTGTCGGGACCATAGCCGCCTTCGTAGCGATCCCAGTCGATGTTGCTGCGGCTGTCATAGACTCGGCCATAGCGATCGGTCATCACCGCATCGTCATAATAGCGCGACCAGCCATAGCCATAGGCCGGGGCGGGCAGGCCATAGGCACCGTAATTAGCGATATAATAGGTCGGGCTGATCCAATATCGCGGCAGGACATAGCCATAGACTGGCCGACGATAGCCGTTCCAGCCACCAGGTGCGCGCCATCCCGCCACCCAGCGGCCGTTATGGCGCTGGCCCCAACGCTGGCCGCCATTCCAATGATTGCCAGTACGGACTGTGTGGGTGCCGGGCTGGTTAGGCGTACCGGCCAGCGCCGGGCTGCCCGCGCCCGCAAGCGCGACGGTTGCGCTCAAAAGGAAAAGGCCGGATATCCGCATGGTTAACGCTCCCTGTTGTCCGGCACGCGAAGGCGCGCGCGCAGATCAAAATGCTAACGCTCCGTTTAGCATGATGATCCGCCGCTATCCATCAGCGGGACGCTGGATTCCTGTCCCGAAACGGGTCGGAACGCGCGCCAGGCATGGGAAAAACGGTTAACCCGTCAACCGACCCGCGCACCGATCACCGCGATCAGCGCTTCCAGCCCGGCAGCATCATCCGAGTCGAACCGCGCGGGCTTGGGGCTGTCGAGATCCAGCACGCCGACCACCCGCCCGTCGCGCACGATCGGCACGACGATTTCCGACGCGCTGGCCGCGTCGCAGGCGATATGGCCGGGAAAAGCGTGGACATCCTCCACCAATTGCGTCTCCCCCGTCGCCGCCGCCGCGCCGCATACACCCCGACCCATCGGAATGCGGATGCAGGCGGGCTTGCCCTGAAACGGCCCCAGCACCAGTTCGTCACCGACCAACCGATAAAACCCCGCCCAGTTCAGGTCCGGCAGAAACTGCCACAACAGCGCAGAAACATTGGCCATATTGGCCACGGAGTCCGGCTCGCCCCCTGTCAACGCATCGGCGGCGGACAGCAGGTCGGCATAAAGGGTCGCCTTGTCGGCGGCGTCAGTGGGGGCGAAGTCATACATGGGGCGGATATAGGCGCGCGGGCAAAAATCGCCAATCGATCGGTCAGGAAAATATGGGGCTTTCTCCAACAAAAAGCCGTTGTTTAAACGTGGCTCAATCCATCGACACTTTGCCGCGTCCCTGCTTGACCGTGCTGCGCGCTTTTTTGGAATCCACCCGCCGCGCCTTGGCGGCTTTGCCGGGCTTGGTCGCGATACGGCGGGCCTCGCGCTGGTGGGCCTTGGCGATCATCTCGGCCAGCCGCTCGCGCGCATCCTGGCGATTGGCTTCCTGGGTGCGGAAGCGTGACGCCTGGATGACGATCTGATTGCCCGATGTCAGCCGTGATCCGGCCAGTTCCTTGATCTTGCGATAGGCATGGGGCGGCAGGCCGAGCCGGAACAGGTCGACGCGCAACTGCACCGTCGTTGCGACCTTGTTGACATTCTGCCCGCCCGGACCGCCCCCGGTGATGAAGCGCTCTTCCAGCGCATCATCGGGAATCTCAAATCCCGGCATCGTCCAGCAACTCCGGGCCGAAACCGGCGGCGGCAAAGGTCGCGGGCAGAGGGGCCGTCGCCTCCGCCGCAGGCTTCTCGCCGCGCGCGATGCTCAGGAACCGGCTGTGGAGCAGCATCGGCACGCCGCCCTCGCCATAGACCGGATCGCCGACGATCGGAAAGCCCAGCCCATGCAGCGCATGGACGCGGATCTGGTGGGTGCGCCCGGTGCGCGGCGTGAAGGCGATCAGCGACCGGCCGTCCTTCTCGGCAATCTTGCGCCATTCGGTGATGGCGACCTTGCCCGCCTTGGCCGGGATCATGCGCCAGCCTTCCTCGGCGGTGCTGACCTTCTTGAGCGCCAGTTCGATGAGGCCGCTTTCCTCCGCCGGCACGCCCTCGATCACCGCAACATAGCGTTTGGCGACGGTGCCGGCCTCGAACGCCTGGGCGAAGCGCTTATGCGCCTTGGGGTTGCGCGCCAGCAGCAGGCAGCCGCTGGTGTCACGGTCGAGCCGGTGGACCGGCAGCGGCCAGCGCTGAAAGCCGAAGGTCAGCGACTGAAGATGATTTTCCAGCGCAATCGACCCGTCACGCGGCGCATCGACCGGCAGCCCGGCGGGCTTGTCGAGAATGAGGGCTTCGCCATCGATGAAAAGAACATGGTCGGTAAGCAGGGACAAAAGAGAAATCCGATCGGGGCAGCAAGGGGTGTGGAATTGACGCGCGCGTCGCTTCCTATAGGCGGTGGGGCCGATGGAACATAGTGGGGAAAATAGCGGGGGTGCAGCGACACCATCGCCGGGTCGGCTGGACTGGGTGGATGTCGCACGCGGCATCGGCATCATCGCCGTCGTGGTCGGTCATGTGTGGACGCGCGGGCCGGTGCATGATGCCATGTACAGCTTTCACATGCCGCTCTTCTTCCTGCTATCGGGCATGCTCTCGCGCCCGCAGCCGATCGGGCGCTTCACAACGCGCCAGATTGTCGGCCAGATGCGACCCTATGCCCTGTTTCTGCTGTTCCTGATCTTAGCCGACCAGATCATCGAGCCGCTCAAGGGCAATCAGCCGATCTTCCACCAATGGCCGCAGGACATCATGCTCATACTGCTCGGCGGCAACTGGTTGCGCGGGCCTTATACGATATTCTGGTTCGTACCCTGTCTGCTGATGGCGCGGATCGCCTTCAATGCCCTGCTATGCCGCTGGCCTGATCCGTTCGACCGGCGCTGGGCGCTGATCGTGCCGCCGGTGCTGTTGCTGGCTTACGGCGTGGGCCAATGGACGCAGGCCTCGCCATTTGGCCTGCTCACCGTGCCGATGGCCTTCATTTTGCTATGGGTCGGGGCGATCTGGCCGCGTATCGGCTGGCGGCGCTGGATGGTGTTGCCGCTAGGGTTGCTGGCGGCTGCGGGCCTTGTCGGCCTGTTCCCGACACTCAATATGAAGGCGGCCGATTATGGCTGGCCTATGCTGTCGATTGCCGCAGCGGTAGCGACGGCCCTGCTTTTGTTCCGCCTATCCACGCAGGTCGCACCTGTTGCTGGGCCACTGGCGGCCATAGGCCGGGCGTCGCTGACGATCATGTATCTTCACGTCGCCATCATTCACTATATGTCGCCTTATCTTAGCAAAGGGGCCCTGCTCGTGCTGGCCCTGTTCGCACCCTTCGCGATCGACCGGCTCATCCGCCTGTCCCCACGCGCAACCCGCTGGCTGCTATAGCAGAACGCAAAAGGGGTCGATGCACAGTCCCAATGCATCGACCCCTGCGGCATGCCTTAGCCTTAGTACGACCCAAAGGCTCGGTAAGCCGCGCCATCTAGACGGCGCGGTCGGCGATCAACCGTGCAGCTTGATCGCGGTTTCCGCGATGCGACGGCCCTGATAGCGCGCGCCGTCCAGTTCTTCTTCGCTCGGCTGGCGGCTGCCGTCGCCATCGGCCAGCGTCGTCGCGCCATAGGGCGATCCGCCGCGCACCTTGTCCACGCCCATCTGGCCCTGGAACCCATAGTCGAGGCCCACGATCGTCATGCCGAAATGCAGCAGGTTGGTGATGATCGAAAATAGCGTCGTTTCCTGCCCGCCATGCTGGCTGGCGGTCGAGGTGAAGGCACCGCCGACCTTGCCATTAAGCGCACCGCGCGCCCACAGGCCGCCCGCCTGGTCGAGGAATGCGGCCATCTGGCTGGAGATACGGCCAAAGCGCGTACCGGTGCCGATGATGATCGCGTCATACTCTGCCAGTTCGGCAACGGTCGCGACCGGTGCCTCCTGATCCAGCTTGAAATGCGCATTCTTGGCGACTTCCAGCGGCGCGGTTTCGGGCACGCGCTTGATATCGACCTGCGCGCCGGCAGCGGCTGCGCCCTCGGCCATGGCCTTCGCCATCGTTTCGATATGACCATAGGAAGAATAATAGAGAACCAGAACCTTAGCCATGATGCGTCTCCTTACATGAGGGGATTGAAGGGGTGCCGCCCG
Source organism: Sphingobium sp. KKT206 (assembly GCF_055640555.1). Lineage (NCBI taxonomy): Bacteria > Pseudomonadati > Pseudomonadota > Alphaproteobacteria > Sphingomonadales > Sphingobiaceae > Sphingobium > Sphingobium sp. KKT206. The sequence continues at coordinate 1,294,864 of NZ_CM145764.1, read as the reverse complement.
CGCGAGGGAGGGGAGAGGCGCGGGCGGCGGGCAGATCCGTCCAGAAGGGAAGGAACGGATCGACCAAAGTTACAGGCTGTCCACCAGGACGATTTCGGCGTCCTCATGGGCCGTGATGGTGATGGGCTGGCCGCCGATGATGGCCGCGCCGTCCCGTGCTTCGAACGTCTGTCCGTCTATCTCGATCCGACCCGTCGCCGGGACGAGATAAAGGTGACGACCCTCCGCACTGTCATAGGTCACGCTCGTCCCGGCCTTGATCGTTCCGCCCAGCAAGCGGGCATCGGCGCGGATGCGCAGCGCTTCCTTATCCTCGTCATAGCCGCTGGCCAGCACGACCAGCTTGCCGGAGCGATCACCACGCGGGAAGGGCTTTGCCCCCCAGCTTGGACTGCCGCCCCGTGCGCGTGGAATGACCCAGATCTGGAAGAGGGTGGTGGTTTCATCCTCCAGATTATATTCGGCATGGCGGATACCCGTGCCCGCCGACATCACCTGAACATCGCCCGCCTCCGTGCGGCCTTTATTACCCAGGCTGTCCTGGTGGGTGATCGCGCCGGTGCGGACATAGGTAATGATTTCCATGTCGGCATGGGGGTGCGGCGGAAAGCCCGAACGCGGGCCGATCTCATCATCATTCCAAACCCGGATCGCGCCCCAGTGCATGCGGTCTTCGTCATGATAATCGGCGAAGGAAAAATGATGGCGCGCATTCAGCCAGCCATGATTGGCATGGCCGAGTGAGGCGAAGGGGCGGCGCTCGATGCGGCTCGCTGTGGTCGTGTTCATATGCTCTGCCTTTCGGTTTCGAACTCAATAGTTCGGGTGCCTTTTGACCAAGCGCCGGAGGTTCCGGCTTGCTTTCCGCCAATCTAGTCATCAGTATCGTTTCTGAAACAAGCAGCATCGAAACGGATTGTTTCCCTATGCGATTACCGGATTTTGAGGCCTGGGCGATGTTCGCCGCCGTGGTCGAACATCGCAGCTTCACCGACGCGGCCAAGGCACTCAGCGTATCCAAGGCGACCGTGTCCAAGGCGGTGACGCGGCTGGAGGAACATCTCGACACCAGCCTGTTCAACCGCACCAGCCGTCGCCTGGCCTTGACCGAGAGCGGCAAGCGGCTGGCCGATCATGCCCATCGCATCATGGCCGAAGGGCAGGCGGCGGAGGAAGCGGCGCGCGACGAAACGGCGGAGCTGTCCGGCGTCGTGCGATTGGGCGCGCCGATGACCTTCGGCCTGCTCCGCATCGCGCCGCTAGTTGCGGAATTCACCAAGACCCATCCGCTGGTCGATGTCGATCTGCACTTGTCGGACGCGCATATCGATATTGTCGAAATGGGGCTGGATGCCACGATCCGCATTGCCGACATGCCCGACAGTTCCCTGCGGGCACGACGCCTGGCCGATGTCACGCTGCACCTGGTCGCGTCGCGCGCCTATCTGGATGCGCGGGGGCGGCCACAGCATCCCTCCGACCTGGGGGAGCACGACTGCCTCTGCTATTCCAACGTGACGACGCCCGACGTGTGGCGCTTCGCCGGGCCGGGGCAGCAGAATGTCGTGGTGCAGGTCCGCTCGCGCATCACCGTCAACAGCGGTGAAGCGATGCTGCCTGCGTTGCGGCTGGGGGTGGGCATTGCCCGACTTCCCGACTTCATCGTCGGCGACGCGCTGGCGGCAGGCGAGTTGGAGGAAATATTGGTGGATTGGCGTCCGGCACCCTTCGGGCTGCACCTGGTCACGCCGCCATCGCGGTTGCGGCCCGCGCGGGTAGAGGCTTTGCTGGATTTCATCACCCGGCACCACGCCTGCTGAACCTCGTTTCGCGCACGGCTATATCTTGACTCGTGGCCGGTCGTTTCGGCTTCAACCCTTTGTAAACGGATTCGTATTTCTGCGACTCGTGGATTTCTGCCGGTTAGCCAAAAATTAACCTTTGTCGTTCAGAAGTTTTTTGGTTAATGAATTGGGACAGAAGCCGTTCTGGTGGGGTGAACGGACCTGCGACGCAAAGGGGCTTCACATGCGCGTGCTGCTGATTGAGGACGAACCGACGACGGCCAAGGCGATCGAGCTGATGCTCACGACCGAAGGCTTCAACGTCTATACCACCGATTTGGGCGAAGAAGGCCTCGATCTGGGCAAGCTCTATGATTATGACATCATTTGTCTCGACCTGAACCTGCCCGACATGCACGGCTATGACGTGCTGAAGAAGTTGCGGGCTGCCAAGGTGCAGACGCCGGTGCTGATCCTGTCGGGTGTCGCCGAAATAGACAGCAAGGTCCGCTCCTTCGGCTTCGGGGCCGATGATTATGTGACCAAGCCCTTCCATCGCGAAGAACTGATCGCCCGCATCCATGCCGTGGTGCGCCGGTCAAAAGGCCATTCGCAATCGGTCATCCGCACCGGCAAGCTGTCGGTCAATCTCGACGCCAAGACGGTCGAAGTGGACGGCAACCGCGTGCACCTGACCGGCAAGGAATATGCGATGCTGGAGCTGCTGTCGCTCCGCAAGGGCACGACGCTCACCAAGGAAATGTTCCTCAACCATCTCTATGGCGGGATGGACGAACCGGAACTCAAGATCATCGACGTCTTCATCTGCAAGCTGCGCAAGAAGCTGGCGCTGGCCTGCAGCGGCGACAATTATATCGAGACGGTCTGGGGCCGCGGCTATGTGCTGCGCGACCCGGACGAAGTGATCGAAGAAGAAGCCAAGGTCGCCTGACGCTTCACGCCATGGATCGATCCTGAAAAAGACCGGCAATACTTTGGATTGCCGGTCTTTTTCATATCCGCTCACCAGGGCGGATCATGCCACGGTCTGCAACGTCCAGCGCGCCGTGCCTTGCAGCCCCAAGGCGGTTAGCCGCCCACTGCGATAGGCGCCGGTATCGATGCCGATCCGATTATGCTGTTCGTCCACTTCCGGCGTGATGCTGTGGCCATGGACGATCATATGCGAATGCGGCGTGTCATGGTTCAGGAAATCACGGCGAATCCAGCGCAGATCGGACGATTTCTGCGCCTCGATCGCGACGCCGGGGCGGATACCGGCATGGACGAACAGATAATCGCCCACCTCCGTCCAGTCAGGCAGCGCGTCGAGAAAATCGACATGGTCGCGCGGCACATGATGCAGCATCCACTCGGCAATCTCCGCGTCGCTCATCACCGGAAATCGACCCGGACCAAGGCCATAGCTTTCCAGCGTCTGTTCGCCACCCATGCGCCGGAAGGTCGGCATCACCCTTATGTCGCCCCGCGCGGCGGCGATGAACAATTCCTCATGATTGCCCTGCAGGCAGCGCACGTCGCCGCCTGATCTGATCAGCGCCATGACCCGCTCGATCACCGCGCGCGAGTCACCGCCCCGGTCCATCAGGTCGCCCAGAAAGATGAGGGTCAGCTTCGCGGCCCCACGGCTCGCATCGTCCTGCGCGATCATGTCGAGCAGCGTGTCGAGCAGGTCCATCCGACCATGCACGTCGCCGATCGCATAGACACGGCGATCCGCGCCCACGCTGGGTGCTCGTCCCGCCGCTGGCGCGACCTTGCACCCTAACCATCTGCGCCACCAACTCATGACGCTACGTCTCGCACAGCGTTACAGCTTGGGCAATGTCACGCCCTGCTGCCCCATATATTTGCCCGCCCGGTCGGCATAGCTGACCTCGCACGGCTCATTGCCTTGAAGGAACAGGAATTGGCATGCGCCTTCATTGGCGTAGATTTTGGCGGGGAGGGGGGTGGTGTTGGAAAATTCCAGCGTCACATGCCCCTCCCAGCCCGGCTCCAGCGGAGTCACATTCACGATGATGCCGCATCGCGCATAGGTGGATTTGCCGAGGCAGATCACCAGCACGTCGCGCGGCACACGGAAATATTCGACCGTCCGCGCCAGCGCGAAGCTGTTGGGCGGAATGATGCAGCAGTCGGTCTTGCGATCGACAAAACTGTTGGTGTCGAAATTCTTGGGGTCGACGATGGTGCTGTCGATATTGGTGAAGATCTTGAACTCGTCCGCCACCCGCGCGTCATAGCCATAGGAGGACAGGCCGTAACTGATGCAGCCGTCGCGCTTCTGGCTCTCCACGAACGGCTCGATCATGCCGGTCGAAAGCGCTTTGTCGCGGATCCATTTGTCGGAAAGAATGGCCATGATGGTCTTTTCAGCTTTTCCTGATGGGGGTGATGCCCAGATCGGCGGGGCCGAAGGCGTGGGGAAGAAGATCGGCGATGCGATGCTCGGTAATGCGGCTGCCCGACGGCGTGGCGCAATAGATGGCAATGGCCCGCCCCGCCATCTGTTCGGCCTCGTTCATCACTTGGCGGCACCGGCCACAGGGTGTGACCATGGCTTCCTCGGCCGCGTCCATCGCCCCGCCGACCACCGCGATCGCGGCGACATCGGCAAAGCGACCCTGCGCATTGACGGTCGCCAGCGCCACCGTCTCGGCACAGAGCGACAGGCCATAGCTCGCATTCTCGAAATTGCAGCCGGTCATAATGCTGCCATCGGTCAACCGCACCGCCGCCCCCACCGCAAAACGGCTATAGGGCGCATGGGCATGGACCATCGCCCCGCGCGCGGCGGCGATCAGCAACGTTACCTGGTCTTCCGTTTCGCTCATGGTGCCACCACATCCCATCTCACCGGCCCGTTGACGCCGTCGATATGCCGCATGTCGCTGGCTGTCCACATCACCCAGGGCCGCGTCGCATAATCGGGCGGAAAGAAATTGCCATCGAGCCATAGCGTGCGGTTGATGCCCGAACCCACATCGTACAGCTTGTCGAAATCCTCGGTGACGTTGAGCAGCACGGTCTTGCCCGCATGGCTTTCGACCAGATTGACCAAGGTATTGAGTTCCGACAGCACAAGGTCGCGCCCCGGTCGCGCGGTGCAACTCTTGTCGAACGCCAGCCGGATCACCGGGGGCAGCGCGGCATTGTCGCGCGGCACCGTCGTCACGAAGCGGGTCGCCTGATCGCTCGCCAGCCGACACAGGCTATAGTCGAGCATCGCCCCATAACGCAGGCCCGCCGTCCGCGCCGCGCGCCAGTTCGCCGCGAACGCCGGATCGCGCCCGGCCGCACCCCGCGCTGCGCGGATATAGGCGAAGTCCGCCCCCTGCGCTGCCAGCGTGTCCCATTCCACCACGCCATTATCGGCGCTGATCGTCACGCCCTGCACCGGATATTGGTCCCGCGCGGGCGCCCAACTGCGCGCATAGAGCCACAGCGCCAGTGCCAGTAGCGCGACAATCGCCAGTCCCACGCCCACGCGGACCAGCAGCCCCCCCAAAGTCAGCCGCGAAATCGTTCCTACCCCTTGATATGCAGCACGCAGATCAGCGTGAACAGCCGCCGCGCCGTATCGAAATCGACCGCGATCTTACCCTCCAGCCGTTCGATCAGCATCTCCGCTGCATCATTGTGGATGCCGCGCCGGGCCATGTCCACCGTCTCGATCTGCTGTGGCGACGCATTGCTGATCGCCTGATAATAGCTGTCGCAGATCGCGAAATATTCGCGGATCGGCCGCCGGAACCGCCCAAGGCCCAGGATGATGGCTTCGAGCGCGCTGTCATCCTCGCGATTAATCTCGATCACCAGCCGCCCGTCCTCGACGCGCAGCACCACCTTGTAAGGCCCCATATAGCCGTCCGCATGGACCCGCTGGGGCGCGAAATGATTATCCTCCAGCAGATCGAAGATCGCGATCCGCCGTTCCTGCTCGACATCGGCATTGCGCCACAGGATCGTGCGCTCGTCGAGCTTGATGTCTATGATGCGCGGATCGGCCATGGTGAAGGGCATAGTCAGTGCGGCGATGCGCGCTGAAAAGCAAGCGGGACTTATCCACAGATGGATTGCGCGCCAGCCCTTGCGCGACGCGCGCGACCGGAGGATGAGAGGCCCATGGTCGAACTATTGAAAATCACTGCCGCCGAAGCCGGCGGCACCGAACTGCCGCGCAATGTCGAAGCCGAAGCCGCGCTGCTGGGCGCGCTGATGATCGACAATCGCATCGCCGAAGATGTCCAGATCAAGATCAAGGCGGAGCATTTCTTCGAGCCGCTCCATGGCCGCATCTATGACGCGATCATGAAATTGCTCGATCGCGACATGATCGCCAACCCGGTGACGTTGAAGCCGATGTTGGATCAAGACCCCGCGCTCAAGGAACTGGGCGGCGCGGCCTATCTTGCGCAATTGACCGGCAATGGCGCGGCGCTCATCGGCGCGCGCGACTTCGCGGCGCAGATTTACGATCTTGCCTTGCTGCGACAGCTTGTCAGTGTCGGCCGCGAACTGGTTGAAAATGCGCTGGATACCAGCGAAGACGTCAATCCGCGCGAGCAGATCGAAGCCGCCGAAGTCGCGCTTTACAAGGTTTCGGAGGGCGAGGGCGAAAGCGGTTCGGTCAAGAGCTTCCTCTCCGCTTCGACCGCCGCCGTGCAGGTGGCCGAACGGGCGCTCAACAGCGGCGGCCATGTGTCGGGCATCACGACCGGCATCAACAGCCTCAATGCCAAGATCGGTGGCCTCCACAATTCGGATCTCATGATCCTCGCGGGCCGTCCGGGCATGGGCAAGACGTCGCTTGCCACCAACATCGCCTATAATGCCGCCTCGCGCTGGCTGCGCGATAATGCCGACGGCATTCCGCCCGAAAAAAATATGGGCGCCAAGACCGCCTTTTTCAGCCTCGAAATGTCCGCCGATCAGCTCGCGACCCGCGTGCTGGCCGAACAGTCGGGGATCAGCGGCGAAGCATTGCGCATGGGCAAGATCAGCCGCGCCGATTTCCAGAATCTCTCCCGCGCCGCGCGCGAGCTGCAGGAACTGCCGCTGTTCATCGACGATACGCCCGGCCTCACCATCGCCGCGCTGCGCACCCGCGCCCGCCGCCTGAAGCGCCGCCATGACGTGGGCTTCATCGTCGTCGATTATCTCCAACTGCTCCAGGGCAGCGGCCGCGGCAACGAAAACCGCGTGAACGAAATTTCGGAAATTTCGCGCGGGCTCAAGACTTTGGCCAAGGAACTGCATGTTCCCGTGCTGGCCCTGTCGCAGCTCAGCCGCGCCGTCGAACAGCGCGAGGACAAACGGCCCCAGCTCTCCGATCTGCGCGAATCCGGCTCGATCGAGCAGGATGCCGACATGGTCTGGTTCGTATTCCGCGAAGATTATTATATCGCCGCCAAGGAACCGGGGAACAAGGAAAGCGCCGAACATACCGAATGGGCGCAGCAGATGGAGCAGATTTACGGCCTCGCCGAACTGATCGTCGCCAAACAGCGCCACGGCTCCACCGGCCGCATCCGCATGAAATTCGACGCCCGCATCACCCGCTTCTCCGACATCGCTGAGGATGGCTATCAGGATCTGGAATATGAATAAGCGGCCCGTCGAACGTCTTTGAACCGTTCGCCCTGAGCTTGTCGAAGGGCCGTCCTTCTTGAGAAGAAGGATGGGGCTTCGACAGGCTCAGCCCGAACGGTATTTTTAAACGCCCATCTTCGCCCGCGCCGCCACGCGCTTCTCCAGCATCGACAGCGGCATCGCACCTTCCTCAAGAATGGCGTGGAACTGCTTGATATCGAAGCGATCACCCATCGCCGCCTGCGCCGCCGCACGCGCCTTGGTCCATACGCCATGGCCGACCTTGTAGCTGGTCGCCTGCCCCGGCTGGGTGCAATAACGCTCCACCTCGCGCTGGCAGCGGGCAGGAGTAAAGCCGGTCTTTTCAACCATATAGGCGGTCGCCTGTTCACGGCTCCACCGCTTGGCATGGATGCCGGTATCGACCACCAGCCGCGCCGCGCGGAACAGGAAGGATTGCAGATAGCCCGCCCGGTCGAGCGGCGTCGCATAGCCCTTCAATTCGTCGGACAACTGCTCGGCATAGAGCGCCCAGCCTTCGCTATAGGCGCTCATGAAGGCGGTCTTGCGCAGCATCGGAATATCGCCGGCGGTCTGCGCGGTCGAAATCTGCAGATGATGCCCCGGCACGCCCTCATGATAGTTGAGCGCGGGCAGCGTATATTTGGGCCAATCGCCGATCGCCTTCAGATTGATGAAGAAGATCGCGGGCCGCGACCCGTCCAGCGCCGCGCGATTATAATAGCCGTTCGACGCCCCATCCTGAATCTCGACCGGCACCGCGCGGATTTCCAGCGGCGTGTCGGGAATGGTCGCAAACGCCTGCGGCAATTTCGCCTGCATCAGCTTGGCTTCGGCGTTGAGCGCGGCGATCAGGTCGCTGCGGCCCTGCGCGGTATCGGGATAAAGCTGCGACGGCTCGGCATTGAGCGCGGCCAGCCGTTCGCCGATCGTGCCTTTGCTATAGCCCGCTGCTTTGAGAATCGTGTCGAGCTGCCCGCTGATCTCGGCGACCTGCTCCACGCCCATTGCGTGGATTTCGTCGGCGGTCAGGTCGGTCGTGGTCGCGCTCTTGAGCGCGGCGGCATAGATTTCCTCGCCGCGCGGCGTGCGCCATATGCCATCGCCCGCGACCGTGCCGCCCTTGAGCGCCTCGATCGCGGCAATCTGCTCGTCCAGCGCCGGATAAATGGCCTTTTCGACAACAGCCGTCGCTTGGCCCTGCCAGTCGCCCGCCACATTCTTGGCCGCAGCCCGCTTGACCAGCGATTGCACGATCGAGCTGGACGCGGCGGGCTGATCGCGCAGCTTGCGCATTTGCGCAAGCGTCAGGTCGAGCGACCAGCCGGGCGCGAGATAGCCGCGCGCCGCTTCGTCCCGCTGGACTGCCGTATCGGTCCGCAGGTTGCGGGCAAAAGCGTCGAGCCGCGCGACATAGGCATCCGCGTCGGCGGCATTGTTGATCGTGTGCGCGGTGTTCAGGAAATCAGGGGTGGAGAAGTAACTGCCGCCCTGCTGAAAGATGCGATAGGGGCGCACTGCGCTGTTGAGGCCGAAGGTGGCCGGTGCGACCGTCTGCTGCCCCAGCGAATAGAGGACCACCTCCAGATTGAGCCGCTGCGGGTCGGACAGGCTGGCCGATTGGAAGCCCTCCAATTCCTTGATCGCCGCCTGCGTCATGCTCAGCCGCTTCATCATCGCCGACTTGCTATTGTCGTCCAACTGGCTCTTCGCCCCGGCGCGCGCGCCCTTGTCCAGGCCGAGGCTCGTGACCATGCCGGGCGACACGTCTAGCTGCTTCTCGAAAATGGCAGCAAAGGCAGCGGACAGCCGCGCATCGTCATTGCCCGCCATCTGCGCCAGCGCGCGCGGGGCGGAGGCGGCGAGGGCAATGGCTCCGGCGGAGGAGAGAAACAGGCGGCGATCCATGGCGATAACTCCCTTATGTCTTGCCTACCTGTCTTACCCCGCTCCGCCGCCTCGTCCAGCCCTTTGTAACAATGTTGCGCGCACGCAACATCTTCGGTCGCTCCGCGCGGGGCCGTTCAGCCTTCGCTTTCCAACTTGTCTTGCGTCCGGGTCGCAAAGTCGCTGGCGTCATGGCGTTCGTGCAATTGCTCTTCCAACGGGCCATTCGCCTTGTTGACCATCCGCCCGCGCTTCACTGCCGGGCGCGCGTCGATCTGCTGCGCCCAACGCACGACATGCGTGTAGCTGGCAACGTCCAGAAACTCCGCCGCCTCATAGGCGCGGCCCAGCACCAGCCCGCCATACCAGGGCCAGATCGCGATGTCGGCGATGCTGTAATCATCGCCCGCCATATAGGCGTTGTCCGCCAGATGCCGGTCCAGCACGTCCAACTGCCGCTTCACCTCCATCGCGTAGCGGTTGATCGGATATTCGTATTTTTCCGGCGCATAAGCATAGAAATGGCCAAAGCCGCCACCCAGCAGCGGCCCAGCCCCCATCTGCCAGAACAACCAACTGAGTGCAGCAGTGCGCTTGGCCGGGTCGGTCGGCAGGAACGCGCCGAACTTCTCGGCAAGATAGAGCAGGATCGCGCCCGATTCGAAAACCCGCTGCGGCGGCGACACGCTATGGTCCATCAGTGCCGGGATCTTGCTGTTGGGATTGACCGCCACGAAGCCGCTCGAAAACTGGTCGCCATCGCCGATCCTGATTAGCCAGGCATCATAGTCGGCGTCGGCAAAGCCCGCCTCCAGCAATTCTTCCAGCATGATCGTCACCTTCTGCCCATTGGGCGTGGCGAGCGAATAGAGCTGGAGCTTATGCTGGCCGACCGGCAGCGCTTTGTCATGGGTCGCGCCTGCGATCGGCCGGTTGATATTGGCGAACGCCCCGCCATTATCCTTGTCCCAGGTCCAGATGCGGGGCGGGGTATAGCTGTCGGTCATGCGGGGCTGGCTCCAATATCGTGAAAGGATGGGCCGCAGGTAGGGGGCGACCCCATCCCCTGCAACCGACAGCCATCAGGCTTCACAGGATTATTCCGCAGCTACCCGCACGACGAGAACGCTGACCGGGCTTTGATGCACGATCGCCGACGCATTGGACCCCAGCAGCTTCGAGGAGAAAGACGGTTCATGCGACCCGATCACGATCAGCGTCGCGCCGACTCGTTCGGCGGCGCTGATCACTTCATCGCGCACCCGGCCGCGCCGCGTGTCGAAATGGACCTGCCCCTCGGCAAGGCCGCCTTCGCTCGCCCATTGCCGCATCAGCGCCAGCGCCTCGGCCTCTTCCTTGATGTCGAGGTCGCGCCCCAGAAGGTCGGAATAGCGGGTGGGCATATGATAGCGGACATAGAGCATATGGACGGTCGTTTCCGGTCCACAAACAGCCGCCGCCGCATCGATCGCGGCGCGCGCGTGCAATACGTCGTTGATATCGACGGCAACGACAATCTTCGAATAGGCCATGATGCATCCTCCTTATGGTTATCCTTCACCAACAGGCGGGCGGGGCAGGGGATGCAGCATTCACGAAAAATAACCGTCGCGACATGAAGGCGCGGCTGACGGCAACAGTCGGTCTATCCATCGCACGGGACATGCCATGTCGCGCGGCAATCGCCATAACCCGGAAGCAGGCGCTCGGTTGCGCGGCCCGGCAAATTTTTCTGCGCGATCGCCTTGACGCATAAAAGGACCGCTCCATATTCACGGCGCTAGCACTCTCCTCCAGTGAGTGCTAACAGCAACGCAGTTCAAGGGGAGACGGACAAGGCGATTGCGGTTTTGCGGGGAAATCATCCCCGGATCGCGCGCCGGACCCATCCCAAATAGAAGGGAAAGGCAATCAACATGGCATTTCGTCCATTGCACGACCGTGTTCTCGTCCGCCGCATCGAAGCGGAAGCGAAGACCGCCGGTGGGATCATCATCCCCGACACCGCCAAGGAAAAGCCGCAGGAAGGCGAGATCGTCTCTGTCGGCACCGGTTCCAAGGCTGAAGATGGCAAGGTCACCCCGCTCGACGTCAAGGCTGGCGACCGCGTGCTGTTCGGCAAATGGTCGGGCACCGAGGTCAAGGTCGACGGCGAAGACCTGCTGATCATGAAGGAATCGGACATTCTGGGCGTCGTAGCCTGATTTCCGGTTCGCGATTTTCACGTCCAGCAACGGTGTGAACTTCGCAATTTTGCACATTCTCGATAGAAGGTATTAAGACCATGGCAGCGAAAGACGTAAAGTTTTCCCGCGACGCTCGTGAGCGCATTCTGCGCGGTGTCGACATCCTGGCCGACGCGGTCAAGGTGACGTTGGGCCCCAAGGGCCGTAACGTCGTGATCGACAAGAGCTTCGGCGCCCCCCGTATCACCAAGGACGGCGTCAGCGTCGCCAAGGAAATCGAACTCAAGGACAAGTTCGAGAATATGGGCGCGCAGATGGTGCGCGAAGTCGCATCGAAGACCAACGACATCGCCGGCGACGGCACGACCACTGCGACCGTCTTGGCGCAGGCGATCGTCCGTGAAGGCATGAAGTCGGTTGCCGCCGGCATGAACCCGATGGATCTCAAGCGCGGCATCGACCTCGCCGTGATCAAGGTCGTCGAAGACCTCAAGGCACGTTCCAAGCCCGTCGCCGGGACCAAGGAAATCGCCCAGGTCGGCATCATCTCGGCCAATGGCGACACCGTGGTTGGCGAAAAGATCGCTGAAGCCATGGAGCGCGTCGGCAAGGAAGGCGTGATCACGGTTGAAGAAGCCAAGGGTCTCGAATTCGAGCTGGACGTTGTCGAAGGCATGCAGTTCGACCGTGGCTATCTGTCGCCCTATTTCGTGACGAACCCGGAAAAGATGGCTGTAGAGCTGGCTGATCCGTACATTCTGATCCACGAAAAGAAGCTCAGCAACCTCCAGTCGATCCTGCCGATCCTCGAAGCGGTTGTTCAGTCGGGTCGTCCCCTGCTGATCATCGCCGAAGATATCGAAGGCGAAGCGCTGGCGACCCTGGTCGTCAACAAGCTGCGCGGCGGCCTGAAGGTCGCAGCGGTCAAGGCTCCTGGCTTTGGCGATCGTCGCAAGGCGATGCTGGAAGATATCGCTGTCCTGACCAAGGGCGAAGTGATCTCGGAAGATCTGGGCATCAAGCTGGAGAATGTCACGCTGGCGATGCTGGGCACTGCCAAGCGCGTCACCATCGACAAGGACAACACCGTCATCGTCGATGGCGCTGGCGACCATGACTCGATCAAGGGCCGCACCGAGCAGATCCGTCAGCAGATCGAGAACACCACCTCGGACTATGACAAGGAAAAGCTGCAGGAACGTCTGGCCAAGCTGGCTGGCGGCGTTGCCGTCATCAAGGTTGGCGGCGCTTCGGAAGTCGAAGTCAAGGAACGCAAGGACCGCGTCGACGACGCGCTGCACGCCACCCGTGCGGCCGTTGAAGAAGGCATCGTTCCTGGCGGCGGCACCGCTCTCCTCTATGCCACCAAGGCTTTGGCCGGCATGAAGGGCGCGAACGACGACCAGACCCGTGGTATCGACATCATCCGCAAGGCGATCGAAGCGCCGCTGCGCCAGATCGCCCAGAATGCGGGCGTTGATGGTGCCGTGGTTGCCGGCAACCTGCTGCGCGAAAATGACGAAACCCGTGGCTTCAACGCTTCGACCGACGTCTACGAAAACCTCGTCGACGCTGGCGTCATCGATCCCACCAAGGTCGTTCGTGCGGCTCTGCAGGACGCGGCCTCGGTTGCTGGCCTGCTGATCACCACCGAAGCGGCGATCTCGGAAATGCCTGCTGACGACAAGTCGCCCATGGGCGGCATGCCCGGCGGCGGCATGGGCGGCATGGGTGGCATGGACTTCTAAGTCCTGCTTTCCACACGACAAAGAAGAGGCCGGTGGAGCGATCCACCGGCCTTTTTCTTGTCGTCACCTGTACCAAATTCATCCGGCGCTGGTTTCCTAATCTCTTGAAGTCGCTATGCTACCCATCCAAGCATCGGGCCAGATCGACAGGGGCATTATGAACGACCGGATGGTAAGACTTTGATGCGCGGTATCCTGTGCTGATGGAGGGGGGAACGCTCTTTGCCCGTTGGCCCGAAGCGGGGCCGGTGGCGGGCCTCGTGATGGTGCTGTTGTTGTTCGTGGCCTTTGCGATGGAGCGGTTTCCGCCCGTCGTCATCGCCGTGATCGGGGCCATCCTGATGCTGGTGACGGGCATGTTGAGCCCGACCGACCTGCTGACGGTCTTCGCCAATCCCGCCCCCATCACGATCGCGGCCTTCTTCATCCTCTCCGGCGCCCTCATCCGCACCGGCGCGATCGAGGCTCTGGCCAGCCTGATGGTGTCGCGCGCCAAAGAACGACCCCGGCGCACAGTGGCGGAATTGCTGGGCACCGCCATGCTGGCCCCGGCCTTCGTCAATAATACACCCGTGGTGATGGTGCTGATCCCGCTGGTCAAGCGGCTGGCCCGAACGGTCGGCATCGCAGCGACGCGCCTGCTCATCCCGCTCTCCTATCTCGCGATTCTCAGCGGTACTTTGACCCTGGTCGGCACCTCCACCAACCTGCTGGTCGATGGCGTCGCGCAGGAAAATGGACAGGCGGCTTTCGGCATATTCGAAATCACCACGGTTGGCCTGGTCGCACTGGTGACCGGTGGCATCACCTTGCTGATCCTGGGGCCGATGCTGCTGCCCAACCGCCCCGACAATGAACTCGATATCGACAGCGACCGCCTCTACATCACTGAACTTTGCCCCAAATTGAAGGATGACGGCACGCGACTGGGCGATATCAAGGCGCTTCGTCGTGGCTCCGTGCGGGTGCTGGGGATCGCGCGCGGATCGCAGATCCTGCGCAACATCGACAATGATGCTATCATCCTGCCCTCCGACCGGGTCATCGTCGCGACGAGCGCGCATGAATTGGATGCCCTGGCCCGATCGCATGAATTTGTTGTTGGGCTTCAGAATATCGGACGACCGATCCGGCTGGCGGCGGACGAACGGGACAGCATGGTAGGGCTGATCGGTATCACCCTTGCCCCGACTCATCCCGCCATCGGGCGGAAGCTGCGGGAAATTCCTTTTCTCTCCAATCTCAGCGTCCGCATATTGGGGCTCAGCCGCCCGCGTCATGTCGCCGGACCGGACCTGGTGAATGTGCGCCTGCGCGCCGGCGACAGTTTGCTGGTGGCTGCCGATGACCAGGCGGCGGCCGCACTGCGCGACAATATGAATTTCATCGCGGAGGATACCAGCGGCGTCAGGCGCTATCGCCGTCGGCGCGCGCCGATCGCGGCGCTCACGCTGGCCATGGTGATCGTGGGGGCTGCCTTCAACATCATGCCCGTTTTTGCCCTGGCGCTGATCGGCGTCGCGATCGTGCTGGCAACCCGCTGCCTCGATGCGGAGGAGGCCTGGTCGGCGATCGACGGCAATGTCATCGTATTGATCTTCGCCATGCTCGCCATCGGCCTGGCGCTGGAAAAGTCCGGTAGTGTGGCGTTGATCGTGTCCACCCTGTCGCCCTGGATGGCGGCGTTGCCACCGTTGGCGCTCATCATCGCCATCTATGCCGCGACATCGGTGCTGACCGAAACCGTCACCAACAATGCCGTCGCCGTCATCATGACGCCGATCGCCATCGGCATAGCCGGGCAGAATGGCGTCGATCCGCGACCGCTGATCATCGCCGTGATGTTCGCAGCCTCCGCCAGCTTCGCAACGCCTATAGGCTATCAGACCAACACGATGGTCTATGCGGCGGCCGATTATCGGTTCAGCGATTTCGTCAAGATCGGCGTGCCGATGAACGTCATCGTCGGCCTGGCGACCTGCTTTGCCATCTACTGGCTGGTGTAGGGGGAGCGCTGACATCATGACTTCGCCTGCGCCAGACCATCCCTATCCCGCACGTTGGGATCATATCCCCTTCTACCGCTGGTGGCGGAAATCTGTGGTCGGATCGGTCGATCAGGAAAAGGTCGTCGCCCGCATCGTGGAGGAAAGCGGCTGTACGCCGCGCTATCTCTTCATGACCATGATGTCGGCGGGCATTGCGGTGCTGGGTCTGCTCCTGTCGTCGCCTGCCGTCGTCATCGGTGCCATGCTCATATCGCCGCTGATGAACCCGATTCTTGGCCTGGGGTTCAGCCTCGCCCTGTTCGACTTTGCCGAACTGCGCCGATCGCTTTCCGCTCTGGCGATAGGCGCGACCGCAGCGCTGCTGTTCACGGCCTTCATCGTTCTCGTCTCGCCGCTAAAGGCACCCACGGCCGAGATATTGGCTCGCACCCGCCCCAATCTGTTCGATCTGCTGGTCGCCCTCTTCGCCGCTCTGGCGGGCACCTTCGCGATCATCCGCGGGCGCGGCGAAACCATCGTCGGCGTCGCCATCGCCACGGCCTTGATGCCACCGCTGGCGGTTGTGGGCTTCGGGCTTGCGACCTGGAATATGCCGATCCTTGGCGGCGCATTGGCCCTGTTCGTCACCAACTTCGTGACCATCGCCTTGTCGGCGATGGTGATGGCCCGCTATTATGGGTTCGGCCATTATCTATCGAGCCAGCAAAGCTGGACTCAGACCGTGCTGCTCATGCTGGTCTTCGTGGTGATGGCGGTGCCGCTGGCCATATCCCTCAGCCGCATCGCGGGCGAAGCGGTTGCCGTCAATCAAATCCGCGCCTTCCTCTCCGATCGTTATGGTGCAGAGTCGCGGATCACCCAACTCGACGTCAATTTCGACCGCACGCCCCTTACCGTGCGCAGCGTGGTCATCGCCCCTCGATCCCGCGCCGAAAGCAACGCCTTGCTGCAGACCGATCTTAGCGACCGGCTGGGCCGCCCTGTGGCGCTGCGCGTGGACCAAGTCCTGCTCGATCCGGGCGCAGGATCGGTCGAAGCGCAACGGGCCGAATTGCAGCAGGCCAATGATGTGCTGGCCAATGACCGCAGCCGCGCCAACAGAGTGGCCGGACTGATCGCGCTGGCCGCTGGCGTGGCGCCCGACGCCGTGACGATCGACCGCGATCATCAACGCGCGACAGCGACGGCAGCCCTGCTGCCGGGCGCGGACCTCGCCACCTATGGCGCGCTCGAACAGCGCGCGATCCAGTCCGTGGAGGGATGGGAGGTCGCCATCATTCCACCGCTCACGCCGCTGCCGGTCATCGCCTTTGCCGACAATGTGGACGCGCTCGACCCGAAGGCGCGGCAAGCCGTGCTGCTTTCGGCCTGGGCGGCAAAGCGTTGGAACAGTCCGCAACTGTCCGTGCCCGGCTTGCCGACCGATGTCCCAGAACGACCCTCCCTGCCGCAACGCCGCGCACTGGCAATCGCCGCCCTGCTCAAGGAACAGGGCATCGCCGCCATCGCCGCACCGGCATCGGGCCAGACTTTCCGGTTGCAGATTGCCGCGACCTCTGGCCGCTGACTTAAAAATGTCCATCAGATGGGAGGTGGATCGCGATAGGTCGTGACCAGCGGCCCCAGCGCATCGGCCAAGGGGCCAAGCCAGGGTTCGAACCGCCGCCAATGGTCGACGCCATCGGCATAGATGGGCTGGCGCACCTGTTCGGAACTGGCGGTGCGCACCGCGCGGTCGCTGCGCCAGAAGTCCAGGCATTGCGCTTCGAACGGCAGGCACAGATAGGCCAGCAGCCGGTCGACTTCGCCCGGCATATCGGCAACCATCTGCTCGTAGATCAGGCGATGCACGCGCCCCGGCGCGGCCGCGTCATAGGCAGTCATCAGCGCCACATAGTCGCGATAATAGCGGCCGATGTCGGTCAGATCATAAGTGAAGGCCTGGCCGCGCGCGAAATGCTGCTTCCAGCCAGACAGGCAACAGCCCATCGGATGGCGGCGGGCGTCAATAATCTTGGCGTTGGGCAGGATCAATTGGATCAGGCCGACATGCTGCCAATTATTGGGCATCTTGTCGATGAAATGCGGCTTGGCGGTGTGGCGATGGACGCGCGTGCCCTCGATATATTCCTCGCCCAGCCGCAGCCGGTCGGCGGGGGTGAGCGAAGCGACCATAGAGGCGAAGTCGGGAAACTCGCCGTCATCCACGCGCGATTGCAGGCGGCTGGCGATGACCATCATGTCGGGCAGTTCCATCGTGCCTTCGACCTGGCTGTGGCAGGAAAGGATCTGCTCGATCAGGGTGGAGCCGGAGCGGGGCAGACCGACGATGAAGATCGGGTCGGGTGCGGGGCAACCGCCAGCACCCCGCGCGGCGATGAAAGGCGCGGTGAAGGTGGTGGCGATGGCGCGCACTTCGGCGGAAAATTCGTCGGCATCATGGCGCACCATCGTCCGGCGCAGGCGATTGCCCGCATCATAATGGCGGAAGGCGGCGGCATAATCGCCCGCATCCTCGAACGCCTTGCCGAGCGAGAAATGGAGGTGGAAAATATCCTCCTGTCCGTCCGCTGTCTCCGGCTCCAGCGACGCAAGCGCCTGTTCCATCGCCGCAATGTCCTGCGCATCCAACCTGACGGTCTTGAGGTTGGCGAGGCTCCACCAGGCTTCGCCCATGGTCGGGCGATAGCGAACCGCCTGGCGATAGGCGTGGACGGCATCGGCCTGTTTGCCGAGCGTCTTCAAGGCGTGGCCGAGATTCTGCCAGACCTGTGGCTGGTCGGGCTGATCCGCGAGTAGGCGTTCGTAAATGGCCCGCGCGCCATCCTGATCGCCCAGCCGCACCAGCACCGATGCCTTGATCAGCGCGTAGCCGGGATTTTTGAGCGGCGACCTCTCCAATATCTCGGCATGGCTCAACGCTTCGGGCAAACGGTTGTTCTGGAGCAATAGCCGGATCAGGAAATCGCGCGCCAGATCGAAGCCGGGGGCCAGCGTGACCGCGCGATCGACCAGCGCCAGCGCTTGGCTCATATCACCGCGCCGCCAGTTGACTTCGCCCAGCAGGCGGCAGGCGGCGGCGTCATCGGGCAGGCGGTCGAGCCGCGCCACAAGGATCGCTTCGGCATCGTCCAACCGGGCCTCGTTCATCGCGATCGCGGCGTCCAGCAGGTCGCGGTCGCGCGACGAGGCATGGATACCCGACAGGTCGGCGCGCCAGGCATCCGTCGCGCGGCCAACGCTGCGCAACAGCCGGGCCAGCATGAACCAGCCGCCCGCCACCGACGGCTGTTGCCTGGTCAGCGCTTCCAGCGCGGCGATGGCCTGGGCGGTATCGCCTGCTGCTTCGGCGGCCTGGGCCAACTCCCACCCGATGGCCGGGATGTGCGGGTAGGTGCGGTCCAGCGCAGCGAGGCGGGGGAGGGCGTCTTTAGGTTGGCCGAGACGCCGCAACGCCTGGCAAGCGAGCAGTTCCGCCTGCGGCAGGCCGCCGGTTCGGGCGAGGAGGGCTTGCGCCTGCGTCAGCGCCAGATCGGGGCGCGTTTCGACCAGACCAGCAATCTGCGCCAGCGTAGATTCGATGGTGCCCGTTGCGGCAGCGGCAGACCCGTTTCCCATAGCACCCCGAAAATTGTGCGATTGCACAAAAGGCTATGCCGATTGCAGCCTGCCGTCGAGTGGGCGCGTCATAAAAGTTCAAAAAATGCGATTTCACCCGCTTGACAGCGCCCGTCTGAGTGGCAGTATCCAATTTAGGACAGTCGTTCGAATTGCTGCGTGAGCGAACTGTCTCATAAAAAATACGATGTTCGGCGTGGTCGTTATTCGGCCGCGACCCCGAAAGATGCGTCTTTCGGGCAGGGGGTTTTGCGTGTCTTCTGCGCGGTGAAGGCAAGCGCATGTCATGATTTGCAAGGTTAAGACCCGGTCGCCGGGCACTGCAACGGGAGAGGCCATGACGCAACGCGTATAAGGGGGGACTATCCATGGCCATCAGATTTGGCTCGCGACGAGTGCGCAATTTTTGCGCGCTGGGCGCAACGACATGCCTGACGCAATTGGCGCTCGCGGCGCCAGCCTTTGCCCAGACCGAAGCACCGGCAGAGGCCGCCGCCGCCGATCCATCATCGGGCCTCAGCGAAATCGTCGTGACTGCGACGCGCAGCGCGCAGAGCATCCAGAAAGTGCCGATCTCCATGCTGGCGCTGGGTGCCGAAACGCTGGCGGAGCGCCAGGTGAAGGGCTTGAGCGATTTCGCTGCGCTGCTGCCCTCCGTTTCGTTCGAAGGCATCGGGCCGGGCCGCAATACCGCCTTTTTCCGCGGCATCGTGCCTGCAGGCGGTGCCTATGCATCGGTCGGCTATTATTTGGACGATATTCCGATCACCGGCACCGAAGTCCCCGACATTCATGCTTATGACCTGGAGCGGGTCGAGGCGCTGGCGGGGCCGCAGGGCACGCTCTATGGCGCGGGGTCGTTGGCGGGCACCATCCGCCTGATCACCAACAAGCCCAAGCTGGATAAGTTCGAATTCGGCTATGACGTTGAGGCCAATAAATATGGCAAGGGCGATTTTGGCGGGCAGCTCGAATCCTACATCAACGTGCCGCTGAGCGACACGATGGCGGTGCGCGCCATGGGCTATTATCGGCGCGATGGCGGCTATATCGACAATATACCCAATAACGGCCTGCTCAATAATGGCGCGCCGGCGGTCTATACGCTGGGCGACAATAATCCGGCGACCTTCTTCAATCTCGACAATAGCGACATCGCCAAGGATGATTATAATACGATCAAGGAATTTGGCGGCCGCCTGCAATTGCTGTGGGAGCCTGTCGATGGCTGGGCGATCACGCCCGAAATCACGGCGCAGAAGCAGGTTGCCAATGGCTATTTCGGGTTCGACCTGCGCGTCGGTGACCTGGAAGTCCATGATTATGACAAGACCCGCAACGATGACCGCTGGTATCAGGCAGCGCTGAGTATTCATGGCCATATCGGCGATTGGGACGTCGTATCGGCGACCGGCTATTTCAAACGCCGGACCCGGACGCTCAACGATTATACTTATTATACCGTTACCTATGATGGGTTCGGCGCAGGCTATGAAAGCTATCTGCAGTTTTTCGACAATTGCACCGGGTCGGGCGCGGCGCAGCAATGCTCGCTGATCGATCCGACGCAATATTATCATGCGGACACGCACCGCAACAAGTTCACGCAGGAATTGCGGATTTCGACACCCAAGGAATGGCCCTTCGACGTGACGTTCGGTGCCTTCTACCAACGGCAGAAGAACGAGACCAACACCTATTATGCCATTCGCGGCCTGGATACGATCACGGGCTACACCCAGACGGGCGGCGGCGATGTGCCGGGCGGGCTGATCGGCGTGCCGGGCATGTACGGCATCGATTATGACGAAGACGGCAATCCCTTCTTCGATACCAGCAATGTCATCAATGCCAACGGCAACCCGCTTGGCACGATGATATTGGGGACGCAGGCGGTGAAGGGCGACGGCTTCTACATCACCGAACAGAACCAGCTTTACCATGATACCGCGATCTTTGCGGAAGGGCATTACAACATCACCCCAACGCTCAAGATCACCGGCGGCATCCGCTATTTCTGGACCGATTATGCGGTGAAGGGCTTTGCGGGCGTGGCGGGATCGGCGGCCAATACCATTACGTCGGTCTATGTTCCGACCGGCGAAATGGGCTGCCCAACGCCGCTTCCGGCCGAGCGGCTGCAATGTCTCAATACCAATTTCCGCGCAGCCGATCAGACCGGGCGCTACAAGGAGGATGGCGAGACGCACAAGATCGCGCTGGACTGGCAGTTCCAGCCCGACAAGATGGTCTATGCCAATTACTCGACCGGTTTCCGCCCCGGCGGCTTCAACCGACCCCTGCGCATCCGCAATTTCGGCCCGGTGGATGTGGCCCCGTTCAAGTCCGAAACGCTCACTAATTTCGAACTGGGCGTCAAGACGACGTGGAACAACATCTTCCGCTTCAACGCCGCCGTCTATTATGAAAAATGGAATAATATCCAATATGGCGTTGTCGTATCCGGGGCGCAGGGCGCGGGCATGACCGGCAATGCGGGCAAGGCCGTGGTGAAGGGCATCGAATATGATGCCGATCTGAAACTCGGCAATGTGACGCTCTCGACCTCCGGCGCCTATAATGACGGCAAGCTGAAGGGCAATTTCTGCAACTTTGCGCTCGATCGCGACACATCGAGCATATCGCAATTGTCGACATGCACGTTGGGCGAATTTGTGCCGGACTCTGACCCTCCCACGCCCCAGGTCGCCGCTGCCGATGGCACCCGGCTGCCGCGCCAGCCCAAATTCAAGGGCACGACGTCGATCCGTTACGACACCTATATGGGCGATTATGCCGCCTATATTCAGGGGGCAGCGCTCTATCAGACCGGCGCGACGCAGGATCTGAACGTTGCCAGCAATGCGCTGCTCGGCAATACTAAGGGCTTTGTCAGCTTCGATTTTTCAGGGGGGATCAAGAAGGATAGTTGGAGCCTGACGCTGTTCCTGCAGAACGCTTTCGACAAGCGGGGCGAACTGACGAAAAACACTTTCTGCTCGATCGACTTCTGTTCCGGCTCGGCGCGGACCTTCACGATCAAGCCGCAATTTTTCGGCATCCGCTTCGGCCAGAAATTCTGACGGTTAGCGTCACCGCATGACAATGCCGCCGGATCAGCGATCCGGCGGCATTATTTTATGCCAAGGTGCATAGACGGGAACCTATAGCTTGTCGTTCCCCGCTGGGGAACGACGTGCATGAATCAGCCCTATTGCGCGATGCTATTAGAGAGCGTCTTAGGGTTTCTGGCCGGGGTAGAGCAGGCGCATGGCGCTGGGCGCGCCGCATTGCTTGATCGCGACTTCGACATAGCGGGCGCGTTCGGCCTTGAGCGAGGCGGAGGAGAGGGCGAATTTCCGCTCACGCGCCACCTCGTCGGCCGTGAACGGCTTGGCGCCGGCCGGCACGCTGGGACCGCCGAGGCCAAACACCATGAAATTGACGAGGTCGGCCAATTGCTGGTTATCGCTGATCCGGCTGTGCGCGATGTTGGGCAGGCGGATGAGATAGGCGCGCGATTGCGGTGTGCAGAGGAACCAGCCGACCCGGCCGCGCAGTTCGGGCAGTTGCGCCGGGGCCGCGCTGCCCTGAATGCCATGGCAGCCGCCGCAATGTTCGGCATAGTCGGAGCGCGCGAGATCCGGGTCGCTTATCGCGTCGGGCAATGGCCCCATTGGCGGCAACGCGGCGCGGCCGATGCCGACCAGGCCGAGCAGCAACAGCGATCCCGTCAAAAGCCTGCGCAAACCCTTTCCCTCAGCTGGCCGCGCCCACCATCACCGCGGTCGAACAATGATATTCCATGCTGCTGGTGCCAAAGCACCAGATGACGTCATTGTTGAGCTGGGGCATGTAGAGCTGGGTTTCGCGGTCGGTATTGTCGCATCCGCATTGGCCGCAGGCGGGTTTGCCGCAACAGTCGCGATAGGCGATCAGATAGGCCTTGCCATCGTCCGGGTTGATGCAGGTGCCGACCCAGGACACCGGCGATGGCTCGGCGCCGGGCGGGCAGCTATGCAGGCCACCGCCGCAACAGGTGCAGAGCGCGCCATCGATCGCGCAATAGCGCCAATAGTCGCACTTGGTATCGTCCTTGGTCTGGGCATTGCGGGCAAAGCCGGTCTTGGCTTCGGGCGACCGATCGGGCTTGGCCGCCTCCGCGCGGCTGACCGGTAGCAGCGGGAAAACGGGTGCCGCCACCAGCGCCGCCCCCAAGCGCGAGAGCATGGAGCGGCGCGAGCTGCCCCCGGCCAGCCGCCGCAGCAGTTTTTCACCCATGGCGTCGGCGTTGAACCTCTTCATGTCACTGCCCCCCTTTGGCCGTTCAGGCCGCCTGTGCCTTCAACGATCCGATATAATCCTGCACGGTCTTGATCCCCATTTCATGGGCGACGACCAGGCTTTCGAGATGCTCCCGGCTGTTCACCAGCCCCTTGGACAGGATGGTGCCCTCGGCATCGAGCAGCACCGCAAAGGGCAGCTTGGCGACGCCGAACGCCTGGCCGACATCGGGACCATTGACGAACATATAGGTTTCCAGCCCATGCTGCGCGATCATGGCGCGCTGCGCGGCAACATCGTCATCGCCGATGAAGGTCAGCGCGACACGCTCGTCGCGGGCAAAGGATTTGGCCATGGGAATGATGGCCTTGCAAAGCGGGCATTGGGCCGACACGAACATCAGCAGCCGCAACGGCACGCCATGGGCATGACCGCCGACCGTGACTGGCGCGCCGTCGATCGACCGGGCATCGATCTTGATCGTGGCGTCGCCGACTGCCGGGCCGCCGCTGGTCGTCAGTGCGCCCGCTGGCGCGACGCGAATGTGCAACACGCCCACCTGCCGCGCGAGCGCGAGCAGCGCGACGCCAAGCCCCAGGATCACGACCCAGGAGAGGATTTGCGAGATGATGAGCGATGTCAGCATGGATGCTTATCTCCGGTAGGCGGCGGGCGATGCGATCAAGGCCGCTATGGCAGTATAGAGCGGATAGGCGAGCGCAATGGCGAGGCCACCCGCAATGGCGGTGCCCATGTCGATGGCGGATAGGGGCGGCACGGGCCACAGGCGCGGCGCAAGCAGCAGCGCCAGGATCATATTGCGCCTGACCAGCGGCCAGCCGATCGGATGGCGCAGTTGCGAGCGGCCACATCCGCAATCGATATGGCTGCGACCCCGCGCGATGTTGATCGCCATGGCCAGCGCGAACATAAGCAGCAGCCCGATCGCCAGAACGACCGGCAGCGGCGCAAGCCACGCCACCAACGCGCCACCAATCAGCAGTTCCGCCACCGGCAGCAGCAGCGCGGCAGGCGCGACCAAAGCCGGGGGCAGCAGCCGATAATTGGCGATCACGCCGGGCAGCAGCGCGCGGTGCCGCAGCTTTTCAGCGCCCGACAGCAGCAGGATCAGGCCAATGCCGATCGATGCCGCAAGGCCGATGATCGCGAAGCCCAGTGCCATGGTCAGGATGGGTCCGCGACCGTGATGGTGCTGCCACCGGCCCGCTCGATCTTATGCTTTTCTTCCCCGGTGGCGAGGTCGATGACGATGGCGCTGGCCTCCTCGCCATTCATGAATAGCAGCGGCTTGTCGGTCTGCGACACTTCGATATTGTTCATCGGTTCCTTGAGCGCGCGGCGCTTGACGACCTTCTGCGTGGCGAGATCGACCTCCCACACTTCGGTCCCGGATGCCTTGTGCGTCCAATATTCGCCCATATGCATCAGCACGAACAAATGGCCCGACGGTCGATGCAGCGCCATCGGCTGCCGCCCGCCCGGATACCAGTTCAATTCCAGCGGCTTGGTTTCGCCGGGGCGAATGCCGGCCGCCGCCTGAATTGAAAAGGGCGCGGCAATGGTCGGGGTCGCGCCCAGCTTCGCCTGAAAGATCTGGCCGGTATACGTGAGGAACGTCGTTTCCTGCTTGCGCTTGTCATAGGTGAAATTGTCGAAGATCGGATCGTCGGTGGCCGAGAAGAAAGGCGCGCTGTGCGTGATATCCGCCTTGGCCCCCTTGATCGCCACGGTGGCCAGCGACCCGTCCGAACAGAGCGCCGAAAAGCCGACGCCGGGATTGGGCATCAGGCTGGCACAACCCGGCAGTTCGATTGCGGTCACGAATTTGCGCTTCGCCAGGTCAACGACATTGACGCCGGAGGCAGGGCTGAAATCATAGATATAGGCGGTCTTGCCATCGTCGCTGATGATGAAATTATTCTTGCGCGAACCGATCAGGATGCGGCCGGGCAGGGGGATTTCGGTGACGAGGTTGAGCGTCTGGCTGTCATAGACCGACACCATGTCCTGCCGCGTGCCGCGATCGCCCTTCGACCAGATGGTTTCGGAGACATAATAATATTTGCCTGCGGGATCGATGGCGAAGTCGGCGAGGCGGCGGGTTTCGACCATGCCCTTCATCTTGCCGGTTTCGCCGTCGAAAATGCTGGTGCCCGCCATGTCCCATCCGCCATCGACGAAGAACCAGGTCGGCTTGGGCGGCGGGATGGTCATCACGTCGGATGTTTCCGCTTCCGGCACGGCGTCGGTCTCGGCGGCGGGAGCGGCCCATGCGGCGGTCGCGAACAGCGTCCAGCCTAGCGCGGCGGCAGCGAATATTGCCTTGGTGGCGGTCCTCGACATCTGGCCTGATCCCCCTTGATGCGGCGGGCGGGCCTGCGGACTCACGCTGTCCACGCCCCCCAGCGCTGGCATGAAGTCTGGACAGATGTCCGGGATCGGTCAAGCGCTTAACGGGGGCGTTCGCGAATTTATTTCTGCACCGCAACAAAGCGCGCGCAATACCAAAATCACGCCGTTTCGCTGATCAACCCGGCAATATCGCGCGCGGTCACCGTCTTGGCCAGGTGGATGAATGACGTAGCGGCAAGCGCGGTAAATGCCGGCATCTTATGTGCCCAGGGCTTGCCATGGCCCAGGAACGGCGTCGATCCTTCCATCGACGCGCTGATGAACAGGGCCACGCTATGCACGTCGTCGGGGGACAAGGCGGGATTGAGCTGCGCGACATATTCGCCGATCGCATCATGGACGCGCTGGTAAAAGGCGCGGACGCGATCCGCGACGAAGTCGCTATGATTGGCGAGCGCCCATAATTCCGTGAATAAATGGGTAGTGCGCTTGGTCTGGATGTCGTCGAGACATAGGAGGATGATCCGTCTCAGCCGCTCTTCGGCGGTCAGCCCCGGCTTGCGCACCGTCTGATCCAGCACGCTGCCATAAGACTCGACCAGCTCATCGAGCATCACCTGAATCAGCATTTCCTTGCGCGGAAAATGATAGCTGACATTGCCGACCTTCATGTCGCACCGCGCGGCGATGCGGCGCAGGGTGAAGGCGTCGGCCCCTTCATCGATCAGCACGTCGAGCGCGGCCTTGAGGATCTGATCGACGGTTTCGGTGCCCCTGACATAGATGCCGGGCCGTGGGGGAGCGAGTATCATATCTGGTTCTGCCTTGCCCCGTCCTAGCATCGCTGGGGAAAAGTCGCCACCCTTTGGCACCATTTCGGCGCAGACGCCGGGCAAGATTTTCGCAAAAACAAGGGCATATTGCATATTGGACGGAACTGTGAAGGCTGGCGTCGGTTCGCAAAGATCAGATGATGGATAGGACCGACGGATTACCCCATTTATGAATGATAGCGCTGCCAGCACGGATCGCGGCCAGGACATGCATTTCCTGTCGGGGGGCGGGGTCATGGGCGAATTGGTCCGGTCAAAGGACTGGTCGGCAACGCCGCTTGGCGCGCCGCAAAGTTGGCCTCAGCCGCTCAAGACATTGGTGGCGCTCATGCTGTCGGCCGATCAACCGATGTTCATCGGCTGGGGGCCTGACCATATCTTCCTCTATAATGACCGCTACGCCCCGATGCTGGCGGACCGCCATCCGGCAGCACTCGGCCGCACCTTCTTCGACGTCTGGCCCGAAATCCGGGCGGACATCGCCCCGCTCTTCGCCAAGGTGTCTGCGGGCGAGCCTGTGCATATGGACGATATCGAACTCATGCTCGATCGGCCGGGTCGGCCGCGCGAAGCGCATTTCGCTTTCTCCTACACGCCGGTTCGCGACGCGGCGGGGACGGTCGATGGCCTCTTCTGCGCCTGTGTCGAAACCACCGAGCAGATATTGGCGGAGCGCACGCGCCGCGAAGCCGAAGCGTCGGAGCGCAACCGGCTGTGGATATTGTCCGAAGACATGCTTGCCCGCGCGGACTTTGCCGGGCGCATGGGGGCCGTCAATCCCGCCTGGACCCGCGTATTGGGCTGGTCGGAGGCGCATCTGCTGGCGACACCCTATGTCGACTTCATGCATCCCGATGATGCGGCGGTGACGCTCGCCGCCATCGAAGATATGAGCCGCACGGGCCTTCCCACCCGTTTTCAAAACCGCATTGCGACGGCAGACGGCAGCTGGACGCCGATCGGCTGGACCGTGTCGCCCGAACCGGACGGGATGAATTTCATCGCGATTGGCCGTGACCTGAGCGAAGACAAGGCGCGCGAAGAAGAATTGCTGCAAACCCAGGAAGCGTTGCGCCAGTCGCAGAAGCTCGAATCGATGGGCCAGTTGACCGGCGGCGTCGCCCATGACTTCAACAATCTGCTCACCCCCATCATCGGCTCGCTCGACCTGCTGATGCGTCGGGGGCTGGGGAGCGAACGCGAACGCCGCCTGATCGACGGCGCGCTCCAATCGGCCGAACGCGCCAAGACGCTGGTGCAACGGTTGCTCGCCTTCGCCCGCCGACAGCCGCTCCAGCCCAAGGCGGTCGCGCTTGATGACCTCGTCACAGGCATGGCGAGCCTGGTGAGCAGCACGATCGGCCCGAAAATCGACCTGCGGGTCAATATCGCCGACGATTTGCCCCCGGCGCGGGCCGATGCCAACCAGTTGGAAATGGCGATCCTTAATTTAAGCGTCAACGCCCGTGACGCCATGCCTGGGGGCGGCGAACTGACCATCTCGGCAAGTCGCGCCAGCGTGCGGGGGCGTCATCCCGCGGGCCTGCGCGTCGGCCATTATGTGCGCCTCTCGGTCGCCGACACGGGCATCGGCATGGACGAAGCAACGCGCGCGCGGGCCATCGAGCCTTTCTTCTCGACCAAGGGCATAGGGAAGGGCACGGGCCTTGGCCTGTCGATGGCGCACGGCCTGGCCGCGCAATTGGGTGGCGGGCTGACCATCATCAGCGCGCCGGGTGAGGGCACCACGGTCGAACTCTGGCTCCCCGTCAGCCCTGACGCGATCGGCAGCGACGACCAGATTCGCGTGCTGCCGCGCATATCCGTCGCGCGCGGCACGGCCTTGCTGGTCGATGATGAGGAACTGGTGCGGATGAGCACCGCCGACATGCTCAACGACCTTGGCTATGACGTGGTCGAGGCGAAATCGGCCGAGGAGGCCCTGCACCTGATCGAAGCGGGTGTCGCGCCGACCATATTGGTCACCGACCATCTGATGCCGGGGATGAACGGTGAGGAACTAGCGCGCAGCCTGCGGACCCGGATGCCCGACCTGCCTGTGCTGATCGTATCCGGCTATGCCGAGGCGGAGGGGATAGCGCCCGATCTGCCGCGGCTGACCAAGCCCTTTCGCAATGCCGAACTGGCCGACCGGCTCGAAACCATCCACCCGACCGAAGCCTGACCGCCAAGCGGCATCCGATGGATTATTCCCCTGCTGCCCGCCCATTGTGATAGGGGCTGGACGCACGGCATGATCGGGGAATGACATTGGTTCAAGAAATGCCGAAGGCGCATGAGTGGCAGCCCGCACAGTTGCGGCGCGCGATCTTCGCCGCCGGGGTCGCACTCTGGGCCTGGAATGTCGATACCGACGCCTTCACCATGGACGAGCTGGGCTTCAAATTATGGGGTCTGCCGCAGGGTGAGCAGGTCACGTTCGAAAAACTATCCACCCGCATTCACCCCGCCGACCGGGACCGGGTGCGCTCGGCTTTCATGGCGACGCGCGCCATCCTTGGCCCCTATGAAACGGATTTCCGCATCTTGATCGGCGACGAAGTGCGGTGGATCGCCGCGCGTGGCCAAGGCGAGGATGACGGTATCGTCGGGCGGACCATGTATGGCATCTTCCTGGATGTGACCGGCCGCAAGCAGGCCGAAGAGGGGCATGAACTGCTCGCTGGCGAAATGAGCCACCGCGTCAAGAATCTGCTCGCTATAGCATCGGGCCTGACCGCCATTTCCTCGCGCTCCGCCCTCAGCAAGGAGGATATGGCGGGGGAATTGACCGAGCGTCTATCGGCTTTGGGCCGGGCGCATGATCTGGTCCGCCCGCTGCCCAATGGGCAGGGTAATGCGGCATTGCTGGGCGATCTTCTGTCGGTATTGCTGGCCCCCTATGACGATCTGGGCGCGTTCAAGGGCCGCATCAGGGTCGCTGTCGAGCGGATGGGCGTGGGCGAACATGCGGCGACCGGGCTGGCCCTCGTCATTCATGAACTGGCCACCAACTCGATGAAATATGGCGCCTTGTCGCATGAGGCCGGCACGCTTGACGTCTCCAGCATGGCGGAGGAGGATGATGTGATCCTCACCTGGCTGGAACATGGCGGACCCAAGGTGCAGGAGCCGGACGGCGCGGGTGGCTTTGGCAGCAAGCTGGTGCAGCGCAGCGTGCGCGGTCAGCTCGGCGGGACCATCGATTATGATTGGGCCGAAACCGGCCTGATCGTGACCCTGCGCATCAATCGGGCGCGGTTGGCCGTGTGAAGCGCGCGCCGATTATCCGCTCATAGTCCCAAAGCGTCGGTATCGGCGCTGGCTGCGGCGAGGTCCGCATGGGCGATCAATTGGCGATAGGCCGCATCCAGCTTGCGCAAGGCCGCATCGGCGGCCGCTTCCTCACGAATGTTGACCAGGAAGAAGTCGCTTGCCCCCATTTCGAACCGGCGGCGCTCTGCCTGGGCCATGTCTTGCGCGCGCGCCTGTTCGTCGCCTGCCAGCACCAGCAGCCGCTCGGTCGCATCCACCGCGACGCCGATCGTGTCGATCTCCGCGATGATCTGCTCGCGCAACCCCTGGCCTCGCAGCATCGCCGCCTCGATCTCCGCCTGGGTCTGCATGATCCGGCCCTGCGCCGCGCGCCGCTGGAGCGGCAGGGTGAAGGTCAGTCCGACGCGGGTGTCCGTGCCTTCGCGCGATCGTCCACCTTCGCCGATCGGCCCGATGTCGCGCGACGCTTCGGCGTTGAAGTCGAGGCGGGGCAATAGCGCATTGCGGTCCAGCGCCAACCGGTCACGCGCGACCTGCATCCGCAGGTCGATGGTGCGCAGGTCCGGCCGCATCGACAGGGCCGGTTTGGGATCGACCGGCAAGGGCAGGGGGTTGGGCAGATCCGATGGCAGTTGCGCAGGCGACGGGATCACCGGCCGTCCATCCGCGTCACGCCAATAGAGCGACAACGTATTGGCGGCACTGGCCAGCGCCTGTTCCGCCTGCACCACCAATATCTGGCGCCGCAGGATATTCTGCTGATTCTCGGTCAGGATGATGCGCGGGCGCAGCCCCAGCGTAACCTGTCGCTCCAGCCCCGTCTGCCGATCCTGCGCCAGCGCCAGCAGGTTGCGCACGATCTCCAGCCGTTCGCCCGCGACGACCCATTGATTATAGGCGTCCAGCGCCCGCCGCTGGACGCCGATCGCGACGAACAGCCGGTCGGCGTCGGCGAGTGCGATATCCGCTTCGGCCTGCGTCCGGTTGAACCGCCGATCATCGATCGCCCGGTCGCGCAACAGCGCCAGCACCACGCCCGCCTTTATCTCGCCGAACTGGTTGGTGTAGCTTTTATCCTCATAGATGGGGAAGCGCCCGTCGGAAACGCGATAGCCGCCATAGACATTGCCGCCCCATTGTTCGAGCGGCCGCGTCACCTTCGTTTCGGCATAGCGGCTGTCATAATAGCCGGTCAGGCGGCTGTCCGCAGCGGCGGAAAAGACCGTGTCGAACGCCCCTTCGGCCGACAGCCGCTTGCCCTGCGCGCCGCGCACCCGCGCCAGCGCTTCCAGCACCTGCGGCGCATGCTGGCGCGATGACGCCAGCACATCGGCCAATTGCAGCGGGCCGGACAGGGACGGCGCAGCCGCCCGCGTCGGCAACGGCGCGATGTCCTGCGCGATCGCAGGCGCAACCGTCGCCATCAGCGCGGCGACCATGAGCAGGCGCTTACTTGGCATTGCTGTTGGCATTGGCATCGGTCGCATTCGTCGCCGAAGCGTCGGGTACATTGCCGGGACGCTGGAATTGCAGCGGGAAGTCGTTGAGTTGCCGCCACAGTTCGAACCCGAGGCTGACGGTATCCATCAATACCCAGCCGCGCACCTTGGCGCCCAACCGGACATAAGGTTCCTGCGGCCAGGCTGGCCGGTCCGCTGCCGGTTCTACTATCACGCGGAACAGGCCGTTGGCCGATGCCGACACGTCGATCGCGCGCACCTTGCCATCGAACATGCCCTGCGCGACGGACGGCCAGCCGCTGAACTGGATGGCGGGCCAGCCTTCGAACTCCAAGCGGACACGGCGGCCGATCTCGATCAACGGCACGTCGCGGCCATCGACATAAAGCTCGACCACGCGCTGCGACTGTTCGGGCGCGAAGGTCGCGACGATGTCGCCCGCGCTGACCATGGTCGCATTGTCGCCGCCCTGGATGCGCAGCACGCGGCCATCGCGGGGGGCGCGGATCATCTGGACCGACTGGCGGTTGAGGCTGACGTCCACGCGCGTCCGCTCGGCCCGCGCCTGCGCGACCTTGGCGGCATAATCGCTGACCTTGATCTGGGCGAGTTCATAGTCGCGGCGGGGGGCCAAGCCTTCGCGGTACAGCGTTTCCATGCGCGACACGTCCAGTTGCGCCACCCGCATGGCCTGCTGCGCCGCCATGATTTCGACATCGGCCTGGGCGCGTTCGGCGCGCAGGCGGTCGAGCAGATTGGGATCATTGTCGCTGATCCGCGCGATCGGATCGCCACGCTTCACCAGGCTGCCGTCGGTGACATACCATTGTTCGATCCGGCCGGGGACGAGCGCGGTGATATTCTGCACCCGGTCGCGCGGATCAAGCGCGATGACGGCGCCTGTTCCCGGCGCGGTCTGCACCCACGGCACGAAGATCATGAACAGGATGCAGCCGACGATCGTCGCCACCAGCATCCAGGCCAGCGCGCGCGTGACGCGCGGCGCACGGATGCTCGCCAGCGTCTTGAAATGCGACAGATGATTAGCGCGAAACGGCATCGCCAGCCTCCTTGCCAGCGCCAGCACGTAGGGCGTCGAAACTCTCCCGGTCGGCGACCAATCGTTGCTTCTTGCGACCCAGCCACAGCCAGCCATCCAGGGTGATGTCGTGCGGGCGGCTAGAAAAATAGAGGATGGTCACGGGCTTGCCCTTTAGCATGTCGAAGGCGGCCTGCAGATGATGGACCGGCACCATGTCGTAGAGTGCCGACAGGACGAGGATGCGCGGCTGGGCGAACAGGGCGCTCGCCAGCTTCAACTGCATGATCTCGACCAGCGCCAACGGCCAGCCGGTGGAGGACAGGCGCGTGTCCATGCCATCGGGCAGGGCGGCGACCCGCTCGTCCAGGCCCACGGCGCGCAACACGTCCATGATGCCGACGGAGTCATTCTCGGCCCGCGCGAGCGAGAGATAGTCGCGTATCGAACTTTCCACGATGGTCGGCCGGTTGAGGACGATCACGTCGCTGCGAAGTTGATACATGTCGAGCGAGGTGATGTCCGCGCCGCCCAGCATGATGATGCCGCTGGTCGGCCGGATATGCCGTTTGAGCAGCGTGGAGAGCAGCCGGTCCATGTCCGGGTCCGCCGCACCGATCAGTCGGCTGCCGCCCGGAATGACGATGTCGATCTCCGCTTCGTCGCGACCGATCGGCGCGCGCACGGAATGGAGGACGAGCGCGCCATGGGCGGGCCGTGCGGCATCGGGCTTGGGTTCGGGCACTTGCTCCTGCGGAATGGCGAGGATCAGCGAGAGTTCCTCGACGCCTGCGACCAGATCGTAGAAACTGTCGAGATACGGTCCCAATTGTGCGGCGCCATAGAAGATGCTCGACAGGATCAGTTCGGCCGCGACCAGCTGGCCGATCGACAATTGCCCCTGAATGACCAGCCAGCCGCCCAGCGCCAGCAACCCGGCACTCGCCACCGCATAGAGGATCAGCAGCGCAAGGCTTTGCGGGAAGGCATAGCGGAAATGCGCCTTATGCTCCTTCACATAGGCGGCGGTGGCCTCTTCTGATCGGTCCATGGCGAAGTGGAGATGGCGGCTCGATTTATAATAGCCGTTCGATCCGCCGACGCTTTCCAGCCAATGGGCCGCTTCATATTTGCGATAGCTCAGCGCCACCGACGTCCGCATCGCCCCGCGATACCAGAGGCGCCAGATCAGCCAGACGGCGAAGATGAAGCCGACATTGAACGCCAGGAAGAAGGGGTGGTAAAATGCCGTGACGACGAAACCGACGCTCGCTTGCAGGATGATCGAGAAGCCTCCGATCAGCAGCGACGGGATCGCCTTCTGTACCGTCATCAATTCGAAGAAGCGGTTGAACAGGTCGCCGCGTCGTTCGTCCTGGAAAAAGGGATTTTGCGCGTAGACGGCGCGTAGCGTGATGTCCGCGACCAGCCGGGCGAAAAAGCGCCGTCGGAACATCTCCATCAAATGCATACGGAACGCGCCGAGCAGCGCCGATATCAGCAACAATCCGAGAAGGATCGCTGCCAGCGTAAACAATGGCGCTGGCAGCGCCGTATTCGCCACCGAATTGATCAGCATCTGCACCGAGATCGGCGTGGCTAGCGACAACAGGCCAATGCCGACACCGTAAACCAGTGTCAGTCTGATGAAAGCCTTGTCAGGACCGATGATCGGCCCCGCCCAGGCAAAGAAGTCGCGCAATCGCACATCGACCGGAGCCGCCATATTCGAATGTCCCACCGCGTAACAACATGATCCAAAACACAGCCGACACCACAAGGGCGCGCTGCATCATCAAGAGCATAATAAAGCCATCCATGGCGATACCCTGGATGGCGCTGCTCAGCTCCTAATGACGTTTCTTGTCTATAATTCTGCCCTAGCGCAGCGAACCCGATGTGGCCGGGTCACGGGCCGCGCCAGTGGCTTGCGGTCCAAGTAGCGATGCACCGTCATCGGATCAAATCGCTAATTGCGAAAATTACGATGAAATAATAGTATCGACACATCGGTTTACTGTTCAGCAACAGTGTTGATCCACGTCGGGCGCACATAACGGCACCGCCACGCTATCGATCACAGTGTATGATCATCCTGTTCGCTGATTTCGGGCGTGCAGAAGGACGTACGGGATAACAGGGCGATCCTATGTCTCTATCCCGATAAGATCGCCATTTAATACATTAAAAACAAACAGTTATATCAGTTTTCCAACATCTGGATCGGAGCGATAGGTCAAGTAGGAGAGAGGCAAAAAAGCCTTACCACTGTACGCATCGCTGTACGCAATAGGGACGCTTTACCCAACCCTCTGCCACCCCCCACCAAGAGCGCGGAACAGATCGACCTGGGCGAAGGCGACCGCGCGATCGGCCGAAGCGAGGTCGGCTTCGGCGGCCGCGAGCGTGCGTTGGGCGTCGAGGACGGTCAGGAAATCGATCTGCCCTTCCCGCTGCCGGGCGAGGCTGATGCGCGCGGCACGATCGGCGGCGTTGCGCGCGGCCTGCAACGTGTCCCGGCGTTCCATCGCATGGGCGTAGATGGACAGCGCCGTTTCGGTTTCCTCCAGCGCGCGCAGCACCGTACCGTCGAAGGTCGCCAGCGTCGCCGCGCTGTCCGCGCGCGCCGCGCCGATGCGGGCGCGGATCGCTTCCTGATTGGGGAAGGCCCAGTTGATGAGCGGCCCCAACACCCAGCGCAGCGGACCGCCG
Source organism: Sphingobium sp. KKT206 (assembly GCF_055640555.1). Lineage (NCBI taxonomy): Bacteria > Pseudomonadati > Pseudomonadota > Alphaproteobacteria > Sphingomonadales > Sphingobiaceae > Sphingobium > Sphingobium sp. KKT206. The sequence goes on along the minus strand of NZ_CM145764.1, from coordinate 1,260,018 downwards.
CCCAATATGTCGCCCCCGCCGATGGCGGTCGTGCCGATGGTGCCACCCAGCGAAATGCGCGGATAGAGGTCCGCCGTCGCTACCCCGATCCGTGCCGTGTCGGCGGCGAGGCGGCGTTCGGCGGCGCGGACATCGGGCCGCCGGGCCAGCAGCGCGCGACCATCGCCCACGGGAATGGGCTGGGCCAGGGTCGGCGTGGTGACGCTGGCGCGGATATCGGCGGGCAAGTCTTGCGGCGTCCGCCCCGTCAGCGTCGCGAGTCGGAACAGGGCGGCATCCCGGTCCGCGGCAAGGCTTGGCACCAGCGCCTTTTGCTGGTCGCGCAGGGCTGTCACCCGGATCACGTCGAGCCGATCCGAGCGGCCCGCGTCGAAGCGCGCGCCGGTGATGCGGATCGATCGATCGAGCAGGTCGACCGTGCGCTGCGCCACGGCCAGCCGCTCGGCCGAAGATGTGGCGTCGACATAGGCGCGCACCGTATCGGCGACGACCGCCACGCGGACGGCGTCGGCATCCGCCTCGGCCGCGCCCAGGTCGCCGCGCGCCGCCTCGATCGAGCGCTTCACCCGGCCGAACAGATCGACCTCATAGCCGACGCTGAACCCCGCATCGACGGTGCGATTTTCCCGGTCGAGGCCGGGGAAGCTCTGCGCCGCTGCCGTGCGGCCATAGGTGACGGTGCCGTCGAGGCCGGTCGAGGGCAGCCGATCCGAGCGTGCGCCGCGCAGGGTGGCGCGCGCCCGCTCCAGCCGCGCCACCGCGACGCGGATGTCGGTGTTGGCGCTCAGCGCGTCGCCGACCAGCCGGTCGAGCAGCGGGTCTTCATAGAGCCGCCACCAGTCGCCCTGCGCCTCCGCCGCGCTGACGGCGGGGGTTGCCGTGCCGATGAAGGGCGCGGCGGCGGTGGCGGGCGTGACTGGCGACCGATAGTCGGGACCAGCGGCGCAGGCCGTGAGGGAAGTAGCTGCCAACAGGGCAGCGAACAGGGATTTGGTCATGGCGTGGGTTCCTATTCGGCCGGTTGCAGCGCGGGAGCCTGGCCGCTCCGCCCGCGACGGGTGAAGCGGTCGCCAAGCGCGCGGCAGACGACATAGAAAGTGGGGGTGAAGAGCAGACCGAAGGCCGTGACCCCGGCCATGCCGAAGAAGACCGCCGTGCCCAAGGCCTGGCGAAGCTCGGCACCGGCCCCCTGCGCGATCACCAGCGGCACAGCGCCCAGGATGAAGGCGAAGCTGGTCATCAGGATCGGTCGCAGCCGGGTCCGTGCGGCCTGCACCGCCGCCTCGACGGGTGAGAGACCCTGCTGTTCCTCGGCCTGCTTGGCGAATTCGACCACCAGAATGGCGTTCTTGGCCGCCAGCGCGATCAGCACGACCAAGCCGATTTGGGTCAGGATATTATTGTCCATCCCCCGCAGGTTGACGCCCAGCATCGCGGCCAACAGGCACATCGGCACGATCAGGATGATCGCCAGCGGCAGTGTCAGGCTTTCATATTGCGCGGCCAGCACCAGGAAGACGAAGAAGACCGCCATCCCGAATACCAGGCCCGCCGTATTGCCCGCCGTCGCCTGCTGATAGGCGATGCCGGTCCATTCCTGCGCATAGCCAGCAGGCAGCGCCGTTTCACCCAGCTTTTCGATCGTGCTGAGCGACTGGCCGGACGAATAGCCCGGTGCCGTATCGCCATCGACCTCCACCGCGGGCAGCAGATTATAGCGGACGACGCGATAGGGACCGGTCTTGTCCTGGAAGGTCGACAGGGAACCGAGCGGCACCATCGCGCCCGAATTGGACCGGGTCTTGAGGTTGGCGATGTCCGCCGTCGATCCGCGAAATGCCTGATCCGCCTGTGCCGTGACGCGATAGGTACGGCCCAGCAGGTTGAAATCGTTGACGAAGGCGGAACCCAGATAGACCTGCATCGCTTCGAACACCCGTTCGGGCGGCACACCAAGCAGGTCGGCCTTGCGCCGGTCCACATCGGCGAAGATGCGCGGGGTGGCGACGTCGAACAGGGTATAGACTTGGGCGAGGCCGGGCGTGGTATTGGCCTTGCCGATATAGTCGGTGGCGACCTTATTCAGCGCGTCGTAGCCGCGCCCCTCGCGATCCTCGATCATCGTGCGATAGCCACCGGCCGACCCGATGCCCTGGATGACGGGCGGCGGCACGAGAATGATGCGCGCCTTGTCATAGTCGCCGATCGCCTTGCTGGCCTGCTCCATGATCCCGGCATAGGTGGCGCCTACTTCCTTGCGTTCGGCAAAACTGGTGAAGGGGAAGTAGATCGCCGCCGAATTGGGCGCGGCGGTCTGCGAAGGACCATGGAAGCCAGCGAACATCACCGCGCCGCGCAGGCCCTTGATCGGCAGGATCTTCTCCGCGACCTCGCGCGTCACCTTGTCGGTGCGTTCGAGCGACGCGCCGGGGGGAAGCTGGACCACGGCCAGGAAATAGCCTTGATCCTGCGCGGGGATGAAGCCGCCGGGGGTGACCCAGAATAGCGCGATGGTCGCCGCGATCAGGCCCACATAGGTCAGCAGCATCTTCTTGGGCCGGGCGACCAGGAAGCGGGTGAGGCTGGCATAGCGGTCGCTCATCCGTTCAAAGCCGCGATTGAAGGCATCGGCGCCCTTTTGCAGCCACCGCTTCCAGCGCGGGGTGTCCGCTGCTGGCGCATCATGCCCGTGCTTGGGCTTCAACAGCAAGGCGGCGGCGGCGGGCGAGAGGGTGAGCGAGAGCAGCAGCGAGATCACCGTCGCCGTCGAGATGGTGACGGCGAATTGCTGATAGAAAGCGCCCGAAATGCCGGTGATGAAGAGGGTCGGCACGAACACCGCGCACAGCACCAGAACGATCGCGACCAGCGCGCCCGCCACTTCGTCCATCGAGAAGCGCGCGGCCTCCAACGGCGACATGCCTTCCTCGATATTGCGTTCGACATTTTCGACCACGACGATGGCGTCATCGACGACGATGCCGATCGCCAGCACGAGGCCGAAGAGCGAGAGATTGTTAAGCGAATAGCCGACCGCCGCCAGCATCGTCGCCGTACCGATCAGCGAGACCGGAATGGCGATGATCGGGATGACCGCCGCGCGCCAATTTTGAAGGAAGATGAGGATGACGAGGACGACCAGGATCACCGCCTCGAACAGCGTGTCATAGACCGCGTCGATCGACTGGCTGATGAATTCGGTCGGATTGTAGATGACGCTATATTCCAGTCCTTTCGGGAAGCGCTGGGACAGGCTGTCCATTTCCGCCTTCACCTTCTCCGCCGCGTCGAGCGCGTTGGAGCCGGGGCGCTGCATGACCGCGATGACGACCGTGGGCTTGCCGGACAGATAGGTGTTAATGCCATAATCCTGCGCGCCCAGTTCGACCCGCGCGACGTCGGCGACGCGAACCTGATGGCCATCGGCGTCCGTGCGGATGACGATATTGGCAAATTGCTGCGGTTCGTTCAGGCGGCCCTGCATCTCGACGCCAAGCTGGAAGGCTTCGCCGCTATCATAGGGCGGCTGGCCGATTGCCCCCGCCGACACCTGCACATTTTGCGCGCGCAGGGCGGCGACGATCTCGCCCGCCGTCAGGTTGAGCGCGGCGGCGCGACCAGGGTCGATCCACACGCGCATCGCATAGTCACGCGCGCCGAACAGTTGCACATCGCCCACACCGTCGAGCCGCGCGAGGCGATCGCGCACCTGCGTCAGGGCATAGTTGGAGAGGTAGTTGCGGTCGAGCGAGCCGTCGGGCGACTGGAGATTGACGACCATCAGAAAGTCGGGCGATGTCTTGCGCGTGACGACCCCCAGGCGCTGCACCTCTTCGGGCAGGCGCGGGACGGCGACCGCGACTCGGTTCTGCACCAGTACCTGTGCGGCATCCAGGTCGGTGCCGATCTTGAAGGTAACGGTGATCGTGACTTTGCCATCGCCGGTCGACTGGCTGCTGACATAGAGCATGTCGTCGACGCCGTTGATTTCCTGTTCGATCGGCGCGGCGATGGTCTGGGCCACCGTTTCGGCCGATGCGCCCGGATATTGCGCGCTGACCGTCACGGTCGGCGGGACGATGTCGGGATATTGGGCGACGGGCAGCCCGATGAAGGCCAGCGCGCCGACGACCGTGATGATCACGGCGATCACGGCCGCAAAGATCGGCCGGTCGATGAAGAAGCGGGAGAAACGCATGGGCGTTATCCTTGGGAAATGGGTTTAGCGCGCAAAGGTCGCCTGGGCGGCGGCGGGTGCGGCGGCCGGATCGACGGGCGTCACCGGCGTCGGCTGCGGCTTGATGGGTGCGGCGCGTACCGCAACCTTGGTGCCGGGCATCGCCGCCTGGACATTGCCGACGATGACGCGGTCCTGCGGCGTCAGGCCGGACCGGATGATCCGCAGGCCATCCACGACCGGGCCGAGTTCGACCGGCTTGGCGGAAACGCTGTCATCCTTGCCCACGACCAGCACCGTCTTGCGCGCCTGATCGGACTGGATCGCGGCGTCCGGCACCAGCAAGGCGCGGGTCGTGCCACCGCTGGCAAGCCGCATATTGCCGAACAGGCCGGGCGCGAGGAACATGCCCGGATTGGCAAAGGTCGCGCGCACCCGGATCGTGCCCGAACGCGGGTCGAGGCCATTGTCGGTGAAGTCCAGCTTGCCCTTCCACTTATAGTCGGTTTCGTCCTGCAAACGGACCTCGACGGCGGTTGCACCATCGCCATCCGCCCGGTCGCGCTGCGCCTTGAGGAACAAAGCTTCGGACGCATCGAAGGTGAAGTAGATGGGATCGAGCGCATTGATCGTCGTCAGCAATGTCGCGCTGGCGCCGTCGCCACCGGCCACCAGATTGCCGATGTCGATGCGCCGGTCGGACACGCGGCCGCCGATCGGGGCGCGGACCTGGGTAAATTCCATATCGAGCGAGCGCTGGCGCGCGCGCGCCTCGGCAGCGGCCAGCGCAGCCTGTGCGGATTGCAGCCGGGCGCGCAGGGCGTCGACTTCGCTCGCGGAAATGGCTTCGTCGCCGGTCAGCCGCTGGACGCGGGCATAATCGGAACGGGCAAGCGCCAAGGTGCTGCGGGCGGCGGCGACATTGGCCTGCGCTTCGGCCAGCGCGGCGCGGAACGGGCGTTGGTCGATCGTGAAGAGCAGCTGGCCCTTGCGCACGATATCCCCGTCGCGGAAGTGAAGCGCGGTGACCGCGCCCGATACGCGCGGCCGTATTTCGACCGTCTGGCTGGGGGCGAATCGACCGACATATTCGTCCCACTGGGTCACTTCGCGCGCGAGCGGCGTGGAGATGCCGACGGTGGCGATCGGCGTGGCCGCGGCCTGGGCATTGGGTTGGTCGAGCCATTTCCAGGCGGCACCGGCGACGAGGACCAGCGCGATCGCGGCCATCGCGCCGCCGCGCCGGGACAGGCGGCGCTTCTTGGACAGCGAAACTTCATTGGCCGTGTCGGCATGGATGGGGGCGAGCATGTTCATGGGCGAACCTTTCGTCCACGGGCGCTGCGGCCCGCGCTGATGGTGGCGAGCAGCAGTTCGAGCTGGTCGGCGGTGAAACCGGCCTCTTGCGCGTCGGCAAGGGCGGAAGGGGTGACGGCATAGCCGCGATGCCAGGCCTCGACCGACAGGCGGCGCAGCGCCTCCAGCCGTTCGCTGGCCAGCACGGGGCTTGGGCGTGGGCCCAAGATGAGCGCGCTCCATTTGTCCCAGCTGCCGGGCCTGCGCAGGGTGGAGAGCCGATCGGATCGGGCCAGCGCCACCACCTGCCATTCCAGCGGATCAAGCGTGGCAGCTTCAGTCATGTCCGCCATCGGCAGGCATGCGGATAGGGGCGCTCCAGCCATGGGCTGGGCGAAATCTATAAAAGCCATGTGTTAAGTCCTCCCTGGACGGCACCAGTGATGAAAAGAGCGCAGCCGATCGCGCCGACCGGATACACGCAGAGCGTCCGGCAGATGAGCGATGGCCGAAACCCACGCGCAGGTGCGCGGAGCTATCGAACGAGAATATCGGTGGGGGGATGCGACGCCCTGTTGGGCTACCGCAAGCGATCGGTCAGGGACCGCCTCTGATGATGGGGCAGCGCATAATTACCTCCCTGAAGCCTGTCGGCTCAGTGGTTCATTCCATACTTATCGGTATATAATGAGATGCTGCGCCGCGTCAAACGGAATAACATACCGATCGGTAATTATTTATCGCAGGTGAATGGGGTGCCCGTTCGGCGACCTATCCCCTATCGCCCCGGCCACATGGCAAGGGTGGTTTGCACCAGTCTTTCCAGCGTTTCGCGCGATGCGCCGCCCGATGCCTGGACCGCCATGCCCTGCATCACCGTCGAGAGATAACAGGACATCGCCTCCGGCTCGATGCCGTCGGGCAGGTCGCCCTCTTCCTTCGCCTGCACGAACCGCGCGAGCAAGGCGGCGTTCGACGAGGCGCGGCGCTTCAACACTTCGTCGCGGATGCAGTCTGCCTCGGTCACGCCAGCCACGGTGCTGATGACGCCTAAACAACCCTGCGGCTCGCTGTCGCTACATTGCATGGCAAGCGAACCGCGCAACAACCGCTCGGCCACGCCGCGCGCCGTGGGGGCTTCCAACGCCGTCTTCACATAGCAGAGCTTCTCGGTCTCATAGAGGTCGAGCGCTTGCCGAAACAGGGCTTCCTTGTTGCCGAAACAGGCATAGAGGCTGGGTCGGGTGATCCCCATCGCCTCGGTCAGGTCCGAAATCGACGCGCCTTCATAACCACGCCGCCAGAAAACCTGCAGCGCAGCAGCCAAGGCCTGTGCCGGATCAAATTCACGCGGGCGACCGCGAGACGTGGTTGCAACCTGTTCCATACCGATCGGTATATAGTATGACGATGGCCAAAGGTCTAGGGCAGGAGAACATGGCCCATTGGGCCACGACTATCTGGTTAAGCCTATGCTGGCGGACCTGGAGCGGGCTGCACGGTTGCTGACTTGTTATTCTTGGCCATCCGCCATCAATCCCGATTGTAGCTGCGGGCCCTATACCAAGCAGGAACGTCGGTGCTATAAAAGCTGCTGGCGCGCTTCAGTGGCAGCAACTTCTCCGTTGCGATTGCCCCCAATCACCCAGCGACGGTGTGAACTTCGCCGCTTACAGCGTCGCTTCGATCTCGCGCGCCGCCAGGTCGGGATTTTCCGCCAGGCTGATCGGACGCCCCACCACCAATATCGACGCACCCCGATCAAGCGCCTGACGCGGGGTCACGGCGCGTTTCTGGTCGCCCATCGCGCCGCCAGCAGGCCGCACGCCCGGCACCACGAAAAAGCCGTCATGCCAGGCCTTCTTGGCCATCGCCACTTCCTCGCCCGAACAGACGATGCCGTCCAGCCCGGCGCTCTGCGCCAGGTCGGCGAGCCGCCGCACCTGATCCTCGGCCTTCCCGCCCACACCGATGTCGAGCAGGTCGCCATCGTCCAGGCTGGTCAACACGGTCACCGCCACCACCTTCGTATTCACCCCAGCCGCCGCCTTGGCATCCTCCAGCATGGCGCGGCCACCGGCCGCATGGACGGTCAGGATCGCAGGTTCCAGCAGGTGCAGCGCCTGCACCGCCTTGGCCACAGTATTCGGAATATCGTGCAGCTTGAGGTCGAGGAAGATCGGCAGGTCGAACTTCATCATTTCATGCACGCCATGATGGCCATGGGCGCAGAAAAATTCGAGGCCCAGTTTCAGCCCGCCGACATGATGGCGCACCTGCCCGGCCAGATGCTGCGCCTTGGCGAGATCGGGCGTGTCGATGGCGACATAGATGGGGCTGCTCATGCTGGTCCTGCGGGCGAAAGAGGGGAGGGTGGGGGTGTGGCCGGGTCCGTCGCGTCGGCCATCGGCGGCGTCGAGGACATAGGCGAGTGGGCGACCGGCGTAGAAGCGACCGGCGCTGCCGAAGCCGGTGGTGCGGGCGGCGTAGTGACCGCAGCCAGCGCGCGCTCCGTGCTATCCAGCCGCCGCTTCAAGCGCCAGCGGGTGGCCCGCGCCATGATCCAGAAGGGCAGAGCCCCCAGCAGGAACGCGCCGATCAACAGGACCGGCAGCTTGGTTTCCATCACCAGGTCGCCCCACAGGCGCACGGTCACGGGGACATAATTCGCCATGCAGAAGAAGGCCAGGGCGACGGCGATGACGACCCAGAAGGCGGTCCGCAAAAATTGCATCGGCTTTACCTCATGCTGCTGTTGCGATGCAGCTTAGGCGATCCCGGCGGATTTCGGAAGCACCTGATCGCTTTTGCCGATTTCGATCCGCATCGACAGGCTGTGCGTCGCACCGGGGGCGACTATCGCCATGCCGTCGGCCCGGTTCAGCGCGTCGGGCATATGGCTGACCGGCTCCAGGCAAAAGGCATCGGAGCCGGGCGGGCGATAGACATGCAGCCAGTCCGCCCCGCTCGCCGTCAGCGTCAGGCGCAGCCCGTCGCCGCGCGCCACGGTCGCCATCCCGTCCCAGCCGCCATAGACATTGTCGATCAGGCTCTCGCCCTGCACCGGTGCCAGCGCCGACCAGTCGCCAAGCCCATCGGCAGGCACCGACCGCTCCGGCAGCATGTCGGGGGTGGACAGCCACAGGCTTTGCGCCGCAAACTGCAAGCGCGTGTCGGCATCGGCGCGGAAATAGGGATGGAAACCAAGGCCAACGGGCGCATCGTCCTCGGCATCGTTGGTCAGCGCCAGCGTCAGGACGATCGCATCCGCGCTGAGCGCAATATGCTGCCGCGCGGTAAACGCCCATGGCCAGCGCGCATCCGGGCGATGTACCAACGTCAACTGCGCTGCATCATCGCGCTGGTCCGTCACTGCCCAGCCGCTTTGCCAGCCATGGCCGTGGAGGCTGTGCGGGTGATCGCCGAAATTGAGCGGCAAGTGATAATCCTGCCCGCCAAAATGAAAGCGCCCATCGGCAATGCGATTGGCATAGGGCACCAGCGGAAAGCTCGCCATGGCGAGCGGATCGACGCTCCCCTCCGGCGCGCGCCGCAGCAGGTCGACGCCATCAAGCGCCAGCCAGCGCAGCGCCCCACCGACAGCGGGCGAGAGCGCTGCCTCCAGCCCTCCCGCCCGCAACAGGATCGTCTCGTTACTCAGCCGACCATATCCTCTAGCTCGCGACCCTTGGTCTCATACACCATCTTGCGCACGAAGAAGAAGGAGATCGCCGCGAACAGCGCATAGCCCATATAGGTCCACACCAGCCCCGGCGAGACGGCCAGCGAGGGGAAGCTGACCGAAATCGCCGCATTGGCGATCCACTGGGCAAAGCCAGCGACGGCCAAGCCCGATCCGCGAATCTGGTTCGGGAACATCTCGCCCAGCATCACCCACATGATCGGACCCCAGCTGAGGTTGAAGAAGATCACATAGAGGTTGGCGGAAATAAGCGCCATCAACCCGTTATAGCCGGGCAGGGACACCGCGCCGTCCGCGCCGGTCACGGCTGTCGAGAAGGCATAGGCCACGACCGACAGCGTTACCGCCATACCGGCCGATCCGATCAGCAGCAACGGCTTGCGGCCGATCTTGTCCACCAGCGCGATCGCGCCAAGGCACGCGCCGATCGACAGCACGCCCGACAGGATGTTGATCTGCAGCGCATTGTCTTCGGAAAAGCCGACCGCTTCCCACAGCGTCGCGCCATAATAGAAGACGACGTTGATGCCGACCAACTGCTGGAACACCGCCAGGCCAATGCCGGTCCACACGATCGGACGGATCTTGCCGCTGGTCTTTTCGATGAGGTCGGACAATTTGGGCCGATGATGGTCGGCGGCGAGGCTCGCGCGGATTTCCGCGACCTTGCGCGCCGCTTCGAGCGGACCGAACAAGCGGGTCAGCACCACTTCGGCGTCCGCATCCCGGCCGCGCGCGACCAAATAGCGGGGGCTTTCAGGGATGAAGAGCAAAGCGACGAGATAGATGGCGGCAGGAATCGCCTGCAACCAGAACATCCAGCGCCACGCCGGAAAATCGAGCCACAAGGGCGCGGTCGATCCGCCCGCATAGCGCGCCAGCACGAAATTGGCGATGAACGCGCCGGTCAGGCCGGAAATGATCATCACCTGCTGAATGCTGGACAGCCGCCCGCGCACCGCCGCTGGCGTGACTTCGGAAATATAGACCGGCGAAATCACGCTCGCCGCGCCGACGCCAAGCCCGCCGATGATGCGCGCGAAGATGAAGAGGGCCGAGGAACTCGCCGCACCCGCCAGCAGGGCGCTGACCAGGAACAGGACGGCCGCCAGCATCATGACGCCGCGCCGCCCGATCAGGTCGGCCATGCGCCCGGCCATGAACGCGCCGACCGACGACCCGACCAGGATCGCGCCGACATTGATGCCGATGCCCAGCTTGCCGAGGTCAAAGGCGCTTTCCAGCCCTTTTTGCGTGCCGTTGATAACACCCGAATCATAGCCGAACATGAACCCGCCGATCGTCGCCACCGCGACGATCGCTGCGATGAAGGCCATGTTGACCTTCTCGGCGCTCCCCTCATTCATCCGTCATTCTCCCAAATCTTATATCGTTGCGACGTGGCCCGGCAATCCTGCGACGCCGGGGTCGAAGGCGAACAGATCACCCGCAAGGGGCTGCTCTGTCAACGCTGTCATGTCCAGTCCCTTGCGCGCGGTCGTCGCATAGGCAACCGCCAGGTCGTCCCCGCCGAACGCGATCTTGGTGATGTTGGCGACGGGAAAGCGGATTTCGCGCATCAGCGCGCCCGCCGGATCATAGCGCCGCACCGCCCAGCCGCCGAACAATCCGGTCCACAGGCAGCCTTCGGCATCCACCGTCGGCCCATCGGGATAGCCCGCGCCATCCTCGATCGTCGTGAACAGGCTGGTCTCGCCGATCGCCCCGTCGGCGCTCAGCGCGGTGCGCCAGATATGGCGGCCCAGCGTATCGGTATGATAGAGCGTCCGCCCGTCGGGCGAGAGGGCAGGGCCGTTGGTGATCGACACTGGCGGCAGGCCGACATTGGCGCACAGGCCGCGATGCAGCCGATAAATGTGACCGCTATCTTCCGCCTCTCCATCGTCCATCGACCCGAACCATAGCGCGCCGTCCGGCGCGACCGTCGCGTCGTTCAACCGGTTGCCCGGCACCTGCGCTTCGGGCGCGTGCAGCAACCGGAAGCTGGCACTGGTCGGATCGAAACGATGGATGCCCGATTGCAGCCCGACCGCGAACAGGCCGTCGTGGGTCGGCACGATCCATCCGACCTGTCCCGGCGCGGTCCAACTGCGCGCCACATTGAGCGCCGGATCGTAGCGATGGATGCAATGGCCCTTGATGTCCACGAACCATAGCGCCGCGTCGCGCGCGACCCAGATCGGGCCTTCGCCCAATATCGCGCCGACGCTCAAAACACTCTGGGGCGTCGCGCTGCTCATGTCAGCGCCAACCCGCATCGATGAAATAATCATGGCCGGTGCAATAGCGCGCATCGTCCGACGCCAGGAACATCGCCAGCGCGGCGACATCGACCGGCATGATCCGCCCGTCCAGGCATTGCGCGGCGACGATTTCGGCTTCGCCTTCGGGCGTGTACCATTTCATCTGGCGCGGCGTTTTGACATTGCCCGGAATGATGGTGTTGACGCGGATATTATCGCGGCCAAGGTCGCGGGCCAGGCTGCGGGTCAGCCCCTCGATCGCTGCCTTGGCGGTCTGGTACAGCACCAGTTCGGGCAGAGCGAGATGCCAGCTGATCGACCCGAAATTCAGGATCACACCACCGCCCGCGCGCTTCATCGCCGGAACGGCAGCCTGCGCGGCGAAGAACAAATGGCGCAAATTCACCGCCATCCGCTCGTCCCAATAGGTCGGCGTGACCTCCTCGATCGTGTGGCGGTCGTCATTGGCGGCATTGTTGATCAAGATGTCGATGCCGCCCAGCTCCGCTTCGACCTGCGCCATCATCGCCTGCACGGCATCGATGTCGCACAGGTCGATCGCGTGGAAGATCGGCGTGAAGGCCGCATCGCTGAGGCGCGCTACCAGCGCTTCGCTCTCGGCCACCGCAATGTCACAAAAGGCGACATGCGCGCCCTGCGCGACAAAGCCCTCGACCAGTCCCTCGCCAATCCCGCTGCCGCCGCCGCTGATGAACACCCGTTTGCCCGCCAGGCTGGGGTAGGATGCGCGTTTCATGCGTCGGCTTTCTCTTTGGCGGCGTTCAGCAGGCCGCGTTCGGCCAGGTTCATCATCAGCGCGGTCAGGCCATAGGTCCATGGCGCCGCGTCCTTCGAGGTCACGACTTCGTTCACCAGCTTGCCGAGGCGCGGGGTGGAGATGGCGACGATATCGCCGACCTTATGGGTAAAGCCGCGACCCGGCTCGTCCCGGTCCTGCACCGGCGCGAACAAAGTGCCCAGGAACAGCGCGAACCCGTCGGGATATTGATGCTCGGACATGGTCTGGCGCATCAGGTCCAGCGGATCGCGGCTGATCTGGTTCATGCTGCTGCTGCCTTCCAGGCGATAGCCTTCCGGCCCGTCGATGGTCAGCGCGACTTCGGCATTGCGCACATCGTCGATGGTGAAGTCTTCGTCGAACAGGCGAATGAGCGGGCCGAGCGCGCAGGACGCATTATTATCCTTCGCCTTGCCCAGCAGCAGCGCCGATCGCCCTTCGAAATCGCGCAGATTAACGTCATTGCCCAGCGTCGCGCCGATAGCGCTCCCGCTAGAATTGCCGATCAGCACGATTTCGGGTTCAGGATTGTTCCAGGTGGAATCGGACCGGATGCCGATCTGCGCGCCCGCGCCCACGGTCGCCAGCACCGGCGCCTTGGTAAAGACCTCCGCATCCGGGCCGATCGCGACCTCCAGATATTGCGACCATAGCTCGTCCTCGATCAGCGCGGTCTTGAGCGCGGCGGCTTCGGGCGATCCCGGCACCACGGCGCGGATCGACCCGCCGACCCGCTCTTCCAGGCGACCGCGAATAGCCGCAGCGGCACCGGCATCGCCGCGCGCCCGTTCCTCGATCACCCGCTCGATCGCCGACAGGGCAAAGGTCACGCCCGCCGCCTTGACGCATTGCAGGTCGACGGGGCTGAGCAGGGGCAGGGTCAGCGTATCGAGCGGTCCCAGCGCTTCGCCGCTTTGGGCGTCCACCGGAAACATCTCGACCAATTGCGCCACGGTCGGCGCAACCCGGCTCATGTCATAGGCGATGCCTTGATCGACCATGATGGGGCTGGGGCCAGCGGCCGTCAGCACGCGACCGAGAAAGCGGCCCGCGCGCCAATCGGCGGGCAGGGCGTCGAGCAAGACATGGTCCCCCGGCATCATCAACTCCTAAACAACTACTCTTGATTGATAGCGCTACCAACATAAATCCGGGGATGAAGTCAAGAGGGGGCGTCGCGATTCTTCGGCTAACCCTGTCGCGCTGGCGCGCGCCGTTACGGGGCGCGGTGAAAAATCATCGAGGCGAGGCGGGAAACGCATCTGCCATCTTCCCCTGCGTGCCGGACTTTGCCATATCTGTCCGACTATGGATAACGCAGACAAGAGCGCGCCCCAGGATGGCGCCGACATTTTCCCGGCGGCGGCACAGCCGGACGAGGAACCCACGACATTGGACATGGTGGCCGCCGTCCGTCGCTCGATGAGCAAGTCGGCCTGGACTGGCGCTGCGGTCGGCATCGGTTCGGCCGCGATCGTCGCGGCATTGCTCTACACGCGAAAGCGGCCCTGAGCGGCCCAAGAAAAAGGCGGCATGGCCTTCGCGCCATGCCGCCGTCGGTGCGACCCGACTAGATGATGTCCCGTCCCTCGTGACAGTTCGGGGATTATAGCGCCTGTTAGGCCGTTCCACCACTTAGGTAGGTGACGAGTTCGGGCTTGCTGATCGTCGCATTCTTATCCGTGTCCGCAGTCACAAAGGCACCATTGGCCCAGGCCGTGACTTCGGCTTCCGGCAGCGTCTGCCCAGTCGCCTTGGTCTCCTGCGCCTTCAACGCCACCATCCAGCGCGAAAACTCGGCCTGGCTCAACTCGCCATCGCTATCGGCGTCATAGGCCGGAAACTCGGTATCCACGATGGTCGCGACCGCATTGCCGGGGTTGGCGGGCGTCGCGGCCTGCGGTGTCGCAGCATCCGGCGTTGCGGCCTGCGGTGTCGCCGCGTCCGGTTGCACCGGCGCTGCGGGTGCCGCCTGTGGCGTGGCAGTATCCGGCGTCATCGTCTGTTGCGCCATGGCGGGCGCGACAACGGCCAGAGCCGTGGTAAACAAAAGCGGGCGGATCATGACAATCTCCTATTTTACGACCCATTATGTGCAGCCTGTGTTTGACTTCCATGCTGCATGAATAGTGCCATAAGAAGAGTTGAAACCGCCCGATTGTTCCTGAACATGCGTTCATCTTGACCCATTCGTCTTGCAAATGCCGTCAATTCATCTTGTTTGTCTGTGCGGCCTTCTCGTGCGCCCCTGCCGTCCACACACCACCGCCCGATTTGCCCCGCGCTGCCGACGCTGCTAGGCGGCGCGGCATCCTATCTCCTCCAGTTGCAGGATTCGCTCATGGTCCCTCGCTATTCCCGCCCCGCAATGACCGCCCTCTGGGAGCCGGAAGCCCGGTTCAAGATCTGGTTCGAGATCGAGGCGCATGCGACGGAAAAGCTGGGCGAACTGGGCGTCGTACCGCCCTCGGCGGCCAAGGCCCTGTGGGACTGGTGGGCCACCAACCCTGTGATCGACGTCGCCGCGATCGACGCGATCGAAGCTGTCACCAAGCATGACGTCATCGCCTTCCTCACTTGGGTCGCCGAACAGGTGGGCGACGAAGCCCGCTTCATGCATCAGGGAATGACGTCGAGCGACGTGCTCGACACCTGCCTCGCGGTCCAGCTCGCCCGCGCGTCGGACCTGCTGATCGAGGATATCGACCAGCTGCTCGCCGTCATCAAGCGTCGCGCCTTCGAACATAAGCTGACCCCGACCATCGGCCGCAGCCACGGCATCCATGCCGAACCGGTCACCTTCGGCCTCAAAATGGCCGAAGCTTATGCCGAATTTTCCCGCTGCAAAGCGCGCCTGATCGCCGCCCGCGCGGAAGTCGCCACCTGCGCCATTTCGGGCGCGGTCGGCACCTTCGCCAATATCGATCCCGCCGTCGAAGAACATGTCGCGGACAAGCTCGGCCTCGCGATCGAACCCGTCTCGACCCAGGTCATCCCGCGCGACCGCCACGCCATGTTCTTCGCGACGCTCGGCGTCATTGCCAGCTCGATCGAACGGCTCGCCGTCGAAGTCCGCCATCTGCAGCGGACCGAAGTGTTGGAGGCGGAGGAATATTTCTCGCCGGGGCAAAAGGGTTCGTCGGCCATGCCGCACAAACGCAACCCGGTGCTGACCGAAAACCTCACCGGCCTTGCCCGCGTAGTGCGCGCCGCCGTCGTGCCCGCGCTCGAAAATGTCGCCCTCTGGCACGAACGCGACATCAGCCATTCGTCGGTCGAGCGCTTCTTCGGCCCCGATGCGACCATCACGCTCGACTTCGCGCTGGGTCGCCTGACCGGGGTGATCGACAAGCTACTCGTCTATCCTGAGCGGATGATGAAGAATCTCGACAAGATGGGCGGCCTCGTCCACTCGCAGCGGGTGCTGCTCGCGCTCACGCAAGCCGGTGTCAGCCGCGAAGACAGCTATCGCTATGTCCAGCGCAACGCGATGAAAGTGTGGGAATCGGACGGCCAGCTCTCACTGCTGGAATTGCTCAAAGCCGACACCGACGTCACCGCCGCGCTGCCACCCGAACAGATCGAGGAAAAATTCAACCTCGATTATCACTTCAAGCAAGTCGACACGATCTTCCACCGCGTCTTCGGCGAGGCGTAAATCTATAAACTCTGTTCCCCGGCCTCCGCCGGGGAACAGGAAATTCAGGCCGTTATCGCACGCCCAACCTGGGCCGCATCCGGGGTGCTGCATCCGACTGCCGCCGCACCAGCTTATGCGCCAGCACCAGATGCTCGGACGCCATCTCGGCTCCGCGCCGTCCTTTCAGCAACCGCACCAACACCTCGACCGCCGCGCGCGACATGGCGCTGATCGGCTGGCGGATGGTGGTCAGTTCGGGCCAGATGGTGGTGGCAAGCGACGTGTCATCGAACCCGCACACCGTCAGGTCGCCCGGCACGTCCAGCCCGCTGCGATGCGCGATCGCCACGGTGGCCGCCGCCATATCGTCATTGCTGGCAAAGATGGCGGTGGGTGGATCGAGCAGCGACAATATCTGTTCGGCCGCGTCCAGCCCGGAGCGATAGGTGAAATAGCCCTGCGCGATCAGTTCATCCAACACCGGCAGGTTCGCTTCGCTCAGCGCCGCGAGATAGCCCTCGAACCGCTTGCCGCTGGCGGTCTGGTTGGGGTTGCCCTTGACGAAGCCAATGCGCGAATGGCCGAGCGTGATCAGGTGGCGCGTCATTTCATAGGCGGCCTGAAAATCGTCGATGCTGACCGCGGCCAGGTCGCCGGGTGCCCGGCCGGTCGCAACCGCCACGGCGGGAATATCGGCGGCCTTCAACGCCGCCACCATTTCCTCCAGGTCGCAGAGTGGCGGCGGCAGGATGACGCCGTTGATCCGCCCGCGCAGCAGATGGTCGACCACCGCCTTCACCGACGTCTGCTCGTCCCATTTCTCCACGACCAGGTCGACGCCGCTGCGGCTCGCCTGGTCCAGGCTGCCGACCAGAAATTCGCTCAGATAAGAGGAGGACGGGTTGCTGTAGAGCAGGCCGATCCGCAGTTCATCGCCTCCCGCCAGGCTGCGCGCGGCGGCGCTCGGCGCATAGTTGAGCGCGATGATGGCGGCATCGACCTTCGCCTTGGTCGCCGGCCGCACCACCTGCTCGCCATTGATGACGCGCGACACCGTCATGGGCGACACCCCGGCGTGGCGCGCCACATCGTTGATCGTTGGGGCATTGCGCTGACGGCGGGAGGATCGGGTGTCGGTCAATGCGGGGTGCTTTCGGGTCGGTAATGATGTCGCCGGAGTGGTAGCGACATCACCCCGCCGGATTAAAGCGAAAAATCACGGATTGCCGGGCGCATAGGGGAATTTCCGCATTTTATAGGCCTCCAGCGTCTCTGGCGGCGGCGCAGCCCCGTCGGGCAGGGGCCGCTTGGCGATCGACTGGAAATAGGCGATGCTTGCGTCGCGCCACCATTGCGCCTCCTTTTGCTGAATCGAAAGGAAGGTCTGCGTCTGCGCAAAGCGCTCCGCATCGATCATCGGGCGCAGTTCGTCCCACGTCGCGCGCATCCCCGCAACATAGGCAACGCCCCGGTCATAGCGCTGGACCATCCCATCCCACAGCGTCTCGCCTGATGCCAAGCGATAGTCCCAGGGCAGATGATGGAACCACAGCAAGTCCCGCTCCGGCGTGGTGCGCGGATTAGCGAACCGCTTGGCCAGCGGCGCCGCATATTGAGCGATGGCATTGCTCCCGCTCCTCGTCCGGTCAAAGCCGATGCCGGTCGCATCCGCCTTGTGATAATAGACCGGGTTCCATTCCGGCCGCGCCAGTTCCGATACCCAGGGACCGGGTCCATAATGGTGGCCGGTGTCCATGACATGGGCCAGGCCAAGCGGCGTCATATAGTCCACCGCCGCCTCGCGCGATCCCATCATCATCGCGACCACGGGTTCCACTACCGCCTTGTCGGGCGTGAAGGTCAGCGCCGCCCATTCGCGCGCCACCGCATCGGCGGTCAGGTCCGGGTTCCAGGCCATCCGCCCGAACGCATACCAGTCCGCCTGGTTGAAGATCGACCCGCTCCAGTCGCGATCCGTGCCGATATTGGCGACGCCCGCAATCCCGGTCAGCCTATGCCCGTCCAGCGACCCGTCGATCACCTTGGCAACCGTCGATCCCTTGCCCTTGGCGAAGGTATCGCTTTTCAGCGTCTCTTCGAACAACGGCCCCAAATAGGTCAGATGCGTCGATTGCCCCAGATATTCCTTGGTGATCTGGAATTCCATCATCAACGGTGTCTTGGGCATTGCCCCGAACAGCGGATGGAAAGGCTCGCGCGGCTGAAAATCGATCGCGCCATTCTTGACCTGCACGATGACATTGTCGGCAAATTGCCCGTCCAGCGGCTTGAAGTCGGCATAGGCCTGCTTGGCGCGATCGTCGGGATTATCATGGGCATAGACGAAGGCGCGCCACATCACGATCCCGCCGTGCGGCTTCACCGCTGCGGCGAGCATGTTTGCGCCATCGGCATGGGTGCGCTTATAATCCTGCGGACCCGGTTGCCCCTCGCTATTGGCCTTGACCAGGAAGCCGCCGAAATCGGGGATCGCCGCGTAAATCTCGTCGGCCTTGGCCTTCCACCAGGCGGCAACGGTCGGATCGAGCGGATCGGCGGTCTTGAGCCCATCCAACTCCATCGGCGCGGTCCATTTGACCGACAGATAGACCTTGATCCCATAGGGCCGGAACACATCCGCCAGCGCGGCGGCCTTGGCGATATAGGGCGCGGTCAGGCTGTCCGACTTGGCATTCACATTGTTGAGGACGGTGCCGTTGATGCCGATCGACGCATTGGCGCGGGCATAGTCGCTATAGCGCGGCCCTTTCCAGTCGGGCAGCCGCCACCAGTCCCAGATCGACGATCCCGAATAGCCGCGCTCCACCGTGCCATCCAGATTGTCCCAATGGTTGAGCAGGCGCAGGCCGATGCGCGGCGCGCTGCGTATATCGATCGCATCGAGCGCCGCGTCCGACTGCGCCAGCCGCAGCCAATGGAATGCGCCATGCAGCAACCCGCTGTCGCTGTTCGCGGCGATCAGCGTGACCGGCTTGCCCTCGACCCGGATCGACCGGATCGCATAGCCCTCCTGGCCCAACCCCTCCAATGGGAGCGGCAGGGCAGGGGCCGTCTCCGGCGTCGCCAGCCACAGCGCACCCGGACGCATGCTATCCGCTATCATCGGGGCCGTACCGGTCATACCGGTGACGCCGCGCTGCAATTCGTCCCTGATGATCTGCATCGTCGCGCTGTCGCCGGGCGCGGTGATCACGCTAGCATGGGCCGCAATCCGCGCTGCCGCCGCCCCGTCCACCCGCGCATAGCGCAGCCAGAGATCATAGCCATCCTCGGCCATCGCCACGGGCGTCAGGACCGTCATGGCCATAGCCATCATCCAGCAAATCAGGCGCGCGATCATGTCTTCCTCTCCATCGCGTCGGCGTCGCCAGCCCGTTATCGGGCATTGACAATCGCGACTTGTCTTACCAATGGTAACGCTATCAGCGATAATCCGGCAAGCAGAAACGTGACAGCTCGGTAAAATTGGAGAGGCGCATCATGACCCATCCCCGCACAATAGCGAAACGGGCGACGATTTCCATCGTCCTGACGGCGCGATGACCATGGCCTTTGCCCGTCGCCAGGCGCTCGGCCTGCTCGCGTCCAGCTCGTTCGTCGCCGCTACCCCGGCCATCGCCGCGAAGAAAACCGGCCCGCTCTACAAGGATGCGACCGCGCCGATCGACCTGCGCGTCCGCGACCTGCTCGCCCGCATGACGCTGGAGGAGAAAGTCGGTCAGATCATCGCGCTATGGGCGACCAAGGCCGACATCATGGATGGCCTGACCTTCTCCCCGGCCAAGGCGAGCCAGGCTTATCCCGCGAGCTTTGGCCAGATTACCCGCCCGTCCGACAAGCGCGGCGCGCCCGATGGCTCGCAACAGGCGGGCGGCGTCGGCGCGCGCTGGCGCACCCCGGCGGACACCGTCGCCTTCATCACCGCGATCCAGAAATGGGCGATCGAGGAAACCCGACTCGGCATCCCCGTCCTCTTCCATGAAGAATCGCTGCACGGCTATATGGCGACCGAGGCGACCAGCTTCCCGATGGCGATCGGCCTGGCGGGCAGTTTCGACCGCCAGCTCATGCACGACATCCAATCCGTCACCGCCCGCGAAGTCCGCGCGCGCGGCGTGCATCTCGCTCTGTCCCCGGTAGTCGATATCGCCCGTGATCCGCGCTGGGGCCGGATCGAGGAAACTTTTGGCGAAGACCCTTATCTGTGCGGCGAAATGGGCGTCGCCGCCGTGCTGGGCCTGCAAGGCGAAAGCAAGCAGCTCGGCCCGGACAAGGTCATGGCGACGCTCAAACATATGACCGGCCATGGCCAGCCCCAAAGCGGCCAGAATATCGCGCCCGCGTCCATCTCCGAACGCGAATTGCGCGAGAATTTCTTCCCGCCCTTCCGCGAAGTCGTCCGCCGCACTGGCATCGCCGCCGTCATGCCCAGCTATAATGAGATTGATGGCGTCCCCAGCCACCAAAGCCAATGGCTGCTCGGCGACATCCTGCGCGGCGAATGGCATTTCGACGGCGCGGTGGTCAGCGATTATGGCGCGGTCCACGAACTCGACACCATCCACCATGTCCAATCCGACCCCGAAGCATCGGCGCGCGCCGCGCTGCGCGCCGGGGTGGATTGCGAATTGCCCGATGGCCTGACCTATCGGACGCTGGTGAGCCAGGTGCGCGCTGGCAAGGTGCCGGTCGAAGCGGTCGATATGGCCGTGCGCCGCATGTTGACGCTCAAATTCCGCGCCGGCCTGTTCGAGAATCCCTGGCCGCGTAAGGACTTTGAAGCGCTGACCGGCAATGCCGAAGCGCGCGCCCTCGCTTTGAAGGCCGCGCACAAGTCGATCGCGCTGCTCAAAAATGACGGCACGCTGCCCCTGACGGCGGGCACACACAAGCGCGTCGCCGTCATCGGCCCCAATGCCGCCGTCGCGCGCCTTGGCGGCTATTCCTCGATCCCGCGCCAGGAAGTGTCGCTGCTTGAAGGCATAGAGGCCAAGCTCAAGGGCAAGACGCAGGTGGTCCATGCCCAGGGCGTGTTCATCACCCAGAGCGAGGATCGCTCGGCCGACGACGTGCTGCTCGCCGACCCCGCCAAGAACCGCGCCTTGATCGCCCAGGCGGTCGAGGTGGCGAACAGCGCCGATGTCATCATCCTCGCGATCGGCGACACCGAACAGACCAGCCGCGAAGGCTTTGCCAAGAACCATCTCGGCGACCGCACCAGCCTCGACCTGCTCGGCGAACAGAATGCGTTGTTCCTGGCGATGAAGGCCACCGGCAAGCCCGTCATCGTCTGCGCCATCAACGGCCGCCCGCCCAGCTATCCCACCGTTGTCGAAGGCGCGAACGCGCTGCTCGAATGCTGGTATCCGGGGCAGGAGGGCGGCACGGCGATCGCCGACATTCTCTTCGGCGACGTCAATCCTGGCGCCAAACTGCCCGTTAGCGTCGCACGGGATGAGGGCCAGATCCCGATCTTCTATAACCGCAAGCCATCGGCCAGCCGGGGCTATCTGTTCGCAGAAAACACGCCGCTCTTTCCGTTCGGATATGGCCTCAGCTACACCCGCTTTGAATTTGGCAAACCCCGCCTGTCCGCGTCGCGCATCGGCATAGGCGGGCAGGTGACGGTCGAGGTCGATGTCCGCAATGTGGGCGACAGGGCAGGGGACGAAGTCGTCCAACTCTACGTCCGCGACCAGGTCGCCAGCGTCACTCGCCCGATCAAGCAACTCAAAGGCTTCGAACGCATCACCCTCGCGCCCGGCGAGAGCCGAACCGTGCGCCTGCCGCTCGGCCCGGATGCTTTCGCGCTGTGGAATCTCGACATGGACGAAGTGGTCGAACCCGGCCTGTTCGACATCATGGTCGGGCCGGACAGCGAAAATCTCCAGACCGTCACGCTCGAAATCCTCTGAACAGGACCACGCACATGCCTAAAATCCTTGATGCCAGGGTCATCGTCACCTGCCCCGGCCGCAATTTCGTCACCTTGAAGATCATCACCGAAGACGGTGTCTATGGCCTTGGCGATGCGACGCTCAACGGCCGCGAACTGGCGGTGGCCAGCTATTTGCAGGACCATGTCATCCCCTGCCTGATCGGCCGGGATGCGCACCGGATCGAGGATATCTGGCAATATCTCTACAAGGGCGCCTATTGGCGGCGCGGCCCGGTCACCATGTCGGCCATCGCCGCCGTCGATACCGCGCTCTGGGATATCAAGGGCAAGCTGGCGGGCCTGCCGGTCTATCAATTGCTCGGCGGAGCCAGCCGCGAAAATGTGATGGTCTATGGCCATGCCAACGGCACCACGATCGAGGATACGGTGGCGGTCGCGCTCGATTATCAGCGGCAGGGTTACAAAGCGATCCGCATCCAGTGCGGCGTGCCCGGCATGGCGTCCACCTATGGCGTCAGCAAGGACAAATATTTCTACGAACCCGCCGACGCTGACCTGCCGACCGAAAATGTCTGGAACACCTCCAAATATATGCGCGTCGTGCCCGAATTGTTCAAAGCCGCGCGCGAAGCGCTCGGCTGGGACGTCCACCTGCTGCATGACATCCATCATCGCCTGACGCCGGTCGAAGCGGGCCGTCTGGGCAAGGATCTCGAACCCTATCGCCCCTTCTGGCTGGAGGATGCGACGCCCGCGGAAAATCAGGAAGCGTTCAAGCTGATCCGCCAGCACACCACCACGCCGCTGGCGGTGGGCGAAATCTTCAACTCCATCCACGACTGCCGCGAACTGATCGAAAACCAGCTGATCGACTATATCCGCGCCACCGTGGTCCATGCCGGCGGCATCAGCCACCTGCGCAAGATCGCGAACCTCGCCGATCTCTATCAGGTCCGCACTGGCTGCCACGGCGCGACCGATCTGTCGCCGGTCTGCATGGCCGCCGCGCTGCACTTTGATCTGAGCGTCCCCAATTTCGGCGTACAGGAATATATGCGCCACACGCCCGAAACCGACGCGGTCTTCCCCCACGCCTATACCTTCGCCGACGGGGCGATGCATCCCGGCGAAGCACCGGGCCTTGGCGTCGACATCGACGAAGAACTGGCCGCCAAGTACGAATACAAGCGCGCCTTCCTGCCAGTGAACCGGCTGGAAGACGGCACGATGTTCAACTGGTGACCTTATCATCGTCATCCCCGCGAAGGCGGGGATCCATCTCCGTCGCTATCCCCAGGCGCAAGGTCGGGAGATGGGTTCCCGCCTACGCGGGAATGACGAACCCTCTTAGGAGCGCGCAATGACCGACATCCCCAAACCCTCCGGCAAAGTCCGCTGGATCGTCTGCGCGCTGCTCTTCTTCGCCGTGGTGCTGAGCTATGTCGATCGCCTCGTCCTGCCGACGCTCAAGCCCGATCTTCAGGCGCGCTATGACTGGAGCGAGAGCGGCTATGCCGATCTCGCCATCTGGTTTCAGGCGGGCTATGGCATTTCCTACGTCTTTTTCGGCCGCCTGATCGACAAGATCGGCGCGCGGGCCGGCTATACGCTGGCCGTGTCGCTATGGACGATCGGCCATGTCGCGCACATCTTCTTCACCTCGACCGCGGGCATGTTGCTCGCGCGCATCCCGCTCGCGATCGGCGAGGGGGGGACGTTCCCCGCCGCCATCGCCGCGACCAATGAATGGTTCCCCAAGAAGGAACGCGCCTTCGCGATCGGCATCTTCAACGCCGGGTCCAATGTCGGCGCGATCCTGACCCCGCTGATCGTCCCGATCATCGCCGTCACATTGGGCTGGCGCTGGGCCTTCATCCTCACCGGGCTGCTGACGGTCATATGGCTCGTCGCCTGGCTCAGCTTCTACCGCAGCCCGCGCGAGAAGAAGAGCCTCACCGCCGAAGAACTGGCCTGGATCGAAACCGATCCCGTCGAACCGCAACGCCCGGTCAAATGGGCGACGCTGTTCCGCCTGCGCCAGACCTGGGCCTATATGGCCGGGCGCTTCCTGATCGATCCGGTCTGGTGGACCTTCCTCTTCTGGCTGCCCGATTTCTTCAACAAACAATATGGCGTCAAGATGCTCGACTTCGGCCCGCCGCTGATCGCCGTCTATCTGCTGGCCGATGTCGGGTCGGTCGCGGGCGGCTGGGCGTCGTCGCGCTTCATCGGCAGCGGCTGGAGCATCAATCGCGGACGCAAAACCGCGATGCTGCTCGCCGCGCTCTGCGCCGTCCCCATCGCCTTTGCCACGCAAGCACCCAATATGTGGGTAGCGGTTGCGCTAATTGGGCTTGCTTGCGCCGGGCATCAAGGCTTCTCCGCCAACCTGTACGCTTTGCCGGGCGACGTCTTCCCGCGCTGGATGGCCGGGTCAGTCGTCGGCCTCGGTGGCCTGGCCGGTGCGATCGGCGGCATGATGATGGCCAAGTTCGCCGGGGTCATCCTCGAAACCGTCGGCAGCTACGGTCCCATCTTCGCCGTCGCCTCCTGCACCTATCTCGTCGCGCTCGCCATCATCCACCTCATCATCCCGCGCTATCAGACCGTCGATAGCGCCGCCATCAGGGCTGAACCATGACCCGTCGCCTCCCGCAAAAAGCCTCAACCAGTGTACGGGTCGCTGTCCGCTTGGCCTGCATCGCCACTGCCTTGGCCGTCGTGCCCGCCCATGCGAAAAGCTGCACGCCGACCTGGGTCGCGGGCTGGGCCTCGTCCCAATTCCGCCCCACCGGCGACGCCGCGCTCCCGCCCGGCACGCTGGCGAACCAGACCCTGCGTCAGGTCGTCCGCCCCTCGGTCAGTGGCGATCGCGTCCGTGTCCGCCTGTCCAACCTCGCCGGCACCCGGCCGCTCCCCATCCTGGGTGCCAGCATCGCCCGCGCCATCAGTTCCGCCGCCCCCACCATCGATCCCGCCACCCGAATCGCGCTCCGCTTCGATGGCAAACCCGACGTTATCATCCCGCCCGGCGCCGACTATCTGTCCGACCCGGTCACGCTGTCAGCCAAGGCGCTCGACACGCTCGCCATCTCGATCCGCTACGCCGCCGCCGACCCCGAACAGACATCGCATCCCGGCTCGCGCGCCACCTCCTGGCATCTGCCCGGCGATCATCTGTCCGACCCGCAATTTGCCGGGGCCGCGAGTTTCGATCATTGGTTCAACCTAGCCGCACTCGAAGTCGAACGCTGCGCCCCCGCCCAGCTCATCGTCGCGCTGGGCGACTCGATCACCGACGGCAAGAACAGCACCACCAACGGCAATGATCGCTGGACCGACCGGCTGGCCGAACGACTGCAGGCCGATCTAAAGCGCCGCCATATCGCGATCGTCAATCAGGGGATCGGCGGCAACCGGCTGCTCGACGATGGCCTTGGTCCCAACGCGCTCGCCCGGCTCGACCGCGACGTGTTGGCGCAGCCCGGCGTCACCCATCTCATCCTGCTTGAAGGGATCAACGATCTCGGCACGCTCACCCGCGAAGCCCCCGTCGGCACCGCCGCGCATCAGGCCCATGTCGCCCGCATCATCGGTGCCTATCGCCAGATCATCGCCCGCGCCCGTGCCAAAGGGATCAAGGTGATCGGCGCGACCATCATGCCCTTCGTCGGCAATGATTATTATCACGCCGACGCCCAGAATGAGGCCGACCGCCAAGCCGTCAACGCCTGGATCAGGCAACCCGGCAATTTCGACGCGGTAATCGATTTCGATGCCACGACCCGCGACCCGGCACGGCCCGACCGCTTGGCGCCCGCCTATGACAGTGGCGACGCGCTTCACCCGTCGCCGCGCGGCTATCGGGCGATGGGCGACGCGATCGCGCTGGATATGTTCGACTGACCGGCAGCGGTTATTTCCGCCGTCCCCCGGCATCCAGCACCGTCTCCATCGCAACGAAGGTGGAGGTGCTGGCGACATGGGGCAGGGCGGAAATCTTCTCGCCCATCACCATGCGATAGCGCCGAATATCCGCCGTCCGCACCTTGAGCAGATAGTCGAAGCTGCTCGCGATCATATGGCATTCTTCGACTTCCGCGATCCGCCGCACCGCCATGTTGAACTCATGCAGCGCCGCTTCGCGCGTATCGCTCAGCTTGACCTCGGCAAAGGCGACATGGTCCATCCCCAGCTTGGCCGGATCGACAATCGCGCGGAACCCATGAATCACGCCGGTTTCGATCAACCGTTTCAGCCGCACCTGGCACGGCGTCTTGGACAGGCCGACCAGCGCCGCCAGATCGGTCACCGTCATGCGGCCGTCTTCCACCAGAGCGGCGATGATCTTGCGGTCGAATTCGTCCAGATCGACTGTTGAGGCGGCTTTATCCATCATTGCTGCCTAACAGAGAGGCATGAATAAGTCACATCCGCCATACAAAACGACCTGATAAGGCAGATCGGCGCCATCATATGCGATATGATGCACGGTATGACCGTCCAGCCCCCCTTTGCCGCCTTCGCTCCTGCCATCCGCGCCCAATCTCCGTTGCGGCAGGCGATCACTGACGCCTATCGCCGCGATGAAGCCGAGGCGCTCGCCCCGTTGATCGCAGCGGCGACACTGCCCGATGCGACCCGCGCCTCAGCGCGGGAAACGGCTCACAAGCTCGTCACGGCCCTGCGCGCTAACCAAAAAGGCACCGGCGTCGAAGGCCTGGTGCAGGAATATGCGCTGTCCAGCCAGGAGGGCGTCGCGCTGATGTGCCTTGCCGAAGCGCTGCTCCGCATCCCCGATGCTGCGACCCGCGACGCGCTGATCCGCGACAAGATCGCCGACGGCGACTGGGGCTCGCATCTGGGCACCGATAAGTCGCTGTTCGTCAACGCCGCCACCTGGGGGCTGGTGGTCACCGGCAAGCTGGTCGGCAGCGTCGATGATCGCGGCCTTGGCGCAGCGCTGACGCGCCTCGTCGCACGCGCGGGCGAGCCGGTCATCCGGCGCGGCGTCGACCTCGCCATGCGGATGATGGGCGAACAGTTCGTCACCGGCGAAACCATCAAGGAAGCGCTCAAGCGCGCCAAGGTGATGGAGGCCAAGGGGTTCGCCTATAGCTATGACATGCTGGGCGAAGCGGCGACGACGGCGGACGACGCAGCCCGCTATTATGCCGATTATGAACAGGCGATCCATGCCATCGGCAAGGCGTCGGCCAAGCGCGGCGTCTATGCCGGTCCCGGCATTTCGATCAAGCTGTCCGCGCTACACCCGCGCTATGCCCGCGCGCAGGCCGACCGCGTCATGGCCGAGCTTCTGCCCCGCGTGCAGCAACTCGCCGTGCTCGCCAAAAGCTATAATATCGGTTTCAACATCGACGCGGAGGAAGCCGACCGGCTCGACCTGTCGCTCGACCTGCTCGAAAGCCTGGCGCTGCATCCTGCTCTCTTCGACTGGAACGGGCTTGGCTTTGTGGTCCAGGCCTATGGCAAGCGTTGCCCCTTCGTCATGGACTGGATCATAGACCTTGCTCGCCGCGCCGATCGCCGCATCATGGTCCGCCTGGTCAAAGGCGCCTATTGGGACGCGGAGATCAAGCGCGCGCAGGTCGATGGTCTCGCCGACTTTCCGGTCTATACCCGCAAGCTCCATACCGACATCGCCTATATCGCCTGCGCGCAAAAACTGCTCGCCGCCAAGGACGCGGTCTTCCCGCAATTCGCCACCCATAATGCGCAGACGCTCGCCACCATCCATGCGATGGCCGGGCCGGATTTCAGCATCGGCACCTATGAGTTTCAGTGCCTCCACGGCATGGGCGAACCGCTCTACGAACAGGTGGTCGGCGCAGGCAAGCTGGATCGCCCGTGTCGCATCTACGCGCCGGTCGGCACGCATGAGACCTTGCTCGCCTATCTCGTCCGCCGCCTGCTCGAAAATGGCGCGAACAGCAGCTTCGTCAACCGCATCGCGGATCCGGCCGTGTCGGTGGACGAGATGATCGCCGACCCCGTCGATACCGT
This sequence comes from Sphingobium sp. KKT206, assembly GCF_055640555.1. NCBI lineage: Bacteria > Pseudomonadati > Pseudomonadota > Alphaproteobacteria > Sphingomonadales > Sphingobiaceae > Sphingobium > Sphingobium sp. KKT206. The sequence goes on along the minus strand of NZ_CM145764.1, from coordinate 1,232,195 downwards.
CCGCGCCATGCCCAACCCCGGCGCCCGTCATGATCAAATTGCGCTGCCTGCCGCTATCTTCCCCGACCGCCGCAACTCAGATGGCATCGACCTCAGCGATGAAAAAGCCTTGGCGAGCCTGACGCAAGCGCTCCAGCATAGCGCGACGCTGGACTGGACCGCCGCCCCGGAAGGCGGGGCGGGCGAGGGGCAGCCTGTCCGCAACCCGGCCGATCATCGCGATATCGTCGGCACCGTGGTCGAAGCAACGGTGGACGATGCCCGCGCCGCAGCGATCCGGGCGGCCGCATCGCTCTGGCGCAACACGCCGGTTGCTGATCGCGCCGCCACGCTTGATCGCACGGCCGACGCGATGCAGGCGCGGATGCCGATCCTGCTCGGCCTCATCGTCCGCGAAGCGGGCAAGTCCATCCCCAACGCCATCGCCGAAGTGCGGGAGGCGATCGATTTTCTACGCTATTATGCGCAGCAGGCCCGCACGACCTTCGGCCCGCAGCAGCAACCGCTCGGCGTGATCACCTGCATCAGCCCGTGGAACTTCCCGCTGGCGATCTTCACCGGCCAAGTCGCCGCCGCGCTGGTCGCGGGCAATGCCGTCCTGGCAAAACCCGCCGAGGAAACCCCGCTCATCGCCGCCGAGGCCGTTCGCCTGCTCCATGCTGCGGGCGTGCCGACCGACGCACTCCAGCTTTTGCCGGGGGATGGCGCGATCGGTGCCGCGCTCGTCGCCGCGCCGCAAACCGGGGCCGTTATGTTCACCGGATCGACCGAGGTCGCGCGCCTGATCCAGCGCCAGCTTGCCACCCGCCTGTCGCCGCAGGGCAGGCCGATCCCATTGATCGCCGAAACCGGTGGGCAAAATGCCATGATCGTGGACTCGTCGGCGCTCGCCGAACAGGTTGTGGCCGACGTCATCGCCTCGGCCTTCGACAGCGCGGGCCAGCGCTGCTCGGCGCTGCGCGTCCTGTGCCTGCAGGAGGATGTCGCCGATCGCACGCTGACGATGCTCAAGGGCGCGCTCGCCGAACTCAGCCTTGGCCGCACCGATGCGCTCAAGGTCGATATCGGCCCGGTCATCACGGCCGAAGCCCAAGCGGGCATCAACGCCCATATCGACGCGATGCGGGCGATCGGACGGACGGTGGATCAACGCCCGCTGCCGCCCGAAACCGCGCACGGCACCTTCGTTGCGCCGACCATCATCGAGATCGACAGCCTGACCGACCTGGACCGCGAAGTCTTCGGTCCGGTCCTGCATGTCTTGCGCTTTCGTCGCGACGGATTGGATGCGCTGGTCGATGCGATCAACGCCACCGGCTACGGCCTGACCTTCGGGCTGCACACTCGGCTCGATGAAACGGTCGCGCGGGTCACGCGCCGGGTGAAGGTCGGCAATATCTATATCAATCGCAACGTCATCGGCGCGATCGTCGGGGTTCAGCCCTTTGGTGGCTGTGGCCTGTCGGGCACCGGGCCAAAGGCAGGCGGGCCGCTTTATCTGGGGCGGCTGGTCACCACGCCGCCGGTTCTGGCGGCGCGCGTCAGCCGCCTGCAAACGCCGCTCCACGCCTTTGCCGACTGGCTTGATGCGCAGGGTTATGGCGAGGCCGCGAGCGAGGCGCGCCGGGCAGGCGATGCGTCGGCGCTGGCTGCCGAAATGACGCTTCCGGGGCCGGTCGGCGAGCGCAATCTCTACACCCTCCATCCGCGTGGGACCATGCTGCTGCGCCCTGCTACCCGTGCCGGACTGTTCCGGCAGATGGCCGCGATCCTTGCCACCGGCAACAGCGCGACGGTGCAGGGCATGACGGTCCCGCCAAGCCTGCCGCCGGAGGTGGCTGCGCGCTTCACGGCAGAGGCCAATGCGCCCATTGCCGCGATATTGGTCGAGGGAGACGCCGAGCGCGTCACCGCTGCGGTCCAGGCCGCCGCCGATCTGCCCGGCCGGATCGTGCCGGTCCATGCAGAGACAGCAGATGGCTATTGCCTCGACTGGCTGCTGGAGGAAGTCTCCACCTCGATCAACACGACGGCGGCAGGGGGCAATGCCAGCCTGATGATGATCGGCTAAGGACTCAGCCTCCGATCGTCACCTGCAGTCGTGAAATGCGCGAGCGGTGGATGCGCCAGCGGCCGTCCACCCGCTTATAGTCTTCATGATAATGGCCGCAGCCATGTAGGGTCATGCTGGTGCCGTTTTCGTCCCAAATCTGGTCCTCCATCGCGATCACACCGCGCGCATCATCGGGACCGATGATCTCGACCTCGTGACAATGGCCATGATGGACCGTGCGTTGGGTTCCGATCGCGGCCTGGATGAAGGCGATGATGGTGTCGCCGCCCTCATAGACCCAATCATTGCTTTCCGCCGCCCGGCCTTCGTCGCCTTTACCGTCGATACTGAGTGATGCGCGTGCGTCGAACAGGGCGTCGTCACAGAAGACGTCGCGCAATCCGGCCCAGTCCTTATTGTCCATCAAGCGGAAATAGCGGGCCTTGAGCTGTTTGATCGCCTCGATCGCCAGCAATGTCTCGACGCCGTCCATGTGACCATCTCCCATCGATTATAGCGCGCTCTTATGCGGTCGAACATCGTCCCGCCCCACCTGCGACAAGTGCCAGCCCGCGCCGCCTGACAGAAGTGCAAGGCGACGAGGCAGGCCATGACGCCTATCCCTTGAGTTCAAGAATGCCAGCAGGAGAGAGCAGCATGGACCAGCCCGCCATTCATCCGCTGACCATGGACGGTCGCGATCCCGCCGCGCTGCGCGGTGATCCGATCAGCGGCGACCGCTATACCAGTCGCGAATTCATGCAGCAGGAATGGGACCATCTGTGGACCCGGATCTGGCATGTCGCGGGGCGCACGGCGGAACTGGAGGAGCCGGGCGACTATGTCGTCCACGACTTCCGGCATGAAAGCGTCATCTGCATCCGGCAGGACGACGGTAGCATCAAGGCCTTCTACAATGCCTGCGGGCATCGCGGCATGCGCCTGACCGATGGCAGCGCTTTTGCCGAGGCGTTCACCTGTCCCTATCATGGCTGGAAATGGGGCAAGGACGGCGTGCTCCAATATGCCCAGGACCCGCATGATTTCCCCCAGGGCAATCCCTGCGGCAAGTTGAAGCTGAGGGAACTGCGCTGCGCTATCTGGGGCGGGTTCGTCTGGTACACGATGGACGATACCGCGCCCGACCTGCTCGACTATCTTGCGCCGATGCCGGAGCTTTACAAAAATTACCCGATGGACACGGGCGTCCGGGTGTTCTGGATGAAGATCAACCTCAACACCAACTGGAAGTTTGCGACCGACAATTTTTCCGAAAGCTATCACACCCGGACCGCTCATCCGCAGGTGCCGCCATGGATCGACCAGGATGTCGATACCGCCCGGCATGAAATGTATCCAGCAGGCCATGGACGCACGGTTCAGCCGATGCGGCCATCGCTCAGCGACCGGCTGCCCGATGGCGTGCCGCATCCGTTCGACCATATCCTGCGCCAGTGGGACATCGACCCGGACAGCTACCCGGACTATGAGACCAAGGCGATGCAGGGCTGGCTGGACCTCAAGGCGGCCAAGCGGCGGCTATGGCGGGAGCGGGGCTATCTCCATTATGAACATATGGATGATGAGCAGATCACGGACAGTCCGCATACGGTGATCTTCCCCAATGTCACCATTTCCTTCCTGCCCGACAATATCCTGTTCTTCCGCACCGAACCCCATGCCGATGATCCGGGCAAATGCACCTTCGATCTATGGTGCATGGCCTTTCCGGTGGCGGGGCAGACGCAGGTGGAATCGATCATGGCGGGACCACAACCGTTCAGCGAAGCGGACATGCTTTGGCGTGATTTCGACAATGGCCGGGGCGTACCGGAGATTGAGGGGCAGATCGTCTATCAGGACATGATGCTGGCCGAAGGGATGCAGCGGGGAATGCATTCGCGCGGCTATGGCGACGCTTACCTCAGCGCGCAGGAAACGCGGGTTCGCTATTTCCATGAGGTGTTGAACGACTATCTGGCGGGACGGCGCTAGTTCAGGTCATCATGGGACATTGTCCGCTTCGCTGTCCGGCCTTGTGGGGACGGTCGGCGGCGGAAGGGTGTCGGGCACGCCGGGGGCAGGTTCGTCGATAGGCAGGCGGATCTGACTGCCGCCGATGTTGACAGTCATCCCGTCCTCATCGACGCCCACGCCGACATTGCCGATGCCGGTTTCCACCGTGATGTTGGCGATGGCGTTGACGAGGTCAGCGTCCTGGGTTTCTTCGGGCGCATCCGCGACCGGTTCGTTGATCGCGCCGCTCATGAAGTTGCGCCAGATGCGCGCGGGCATGCCGCCGCCTGCTGCGCCGCCGGGTAGCGGCTTGTTATCGTCATTGCCGACCCAGACGGCGGTGACCAGGCCGCCCGCATAGCCCACGAAAATGGCGTCGCGGCTGTCCTGCGTCGTGCCGGTCTTGCCGAAGGTGCTGGTGCGCAGGGCGGCCGCGCTGCCCGTGCCGCGATTGGCGGCGGAAGAAAGCAGGTCGCGGATCATCGCCAGTTCGTCGTCATCGAAGGAGCGCTGGCGCTCCATCAGCCGTTCGAACCAGCCCCGTTCTTCGGGCGGCAGGCCATGGGCGAGGACGGGATAGGCCCCGGCCGCGACCGCCGCATAGGCTTCGGCCAGTTCGATCAGCGGGATTTCCGACGTGCCGAGCGCGAGGCTCAAATCCTCGGTCAAGGGCGCGGTGATGCCCAGGTCGCGCGCGACCTTGATTACGGCATCGACGCCGACCTTTTGCGTGAGGCGGATGGCGGCGACATTGCTTGACGCGGCGAAGGCCTGACGCAGGCTGATGCGGCCGCGATATTTGCCGCCATGATTGGCCGGACGATAGCTGCCGGTGGTGATCGGCGTGTCGTCGATCATGTCTTCGGGTGTCATGCCCGCGCGGAAGGCGGCGAGATAGACGAACAGCTTGAAGGTCGATCCGGGCTGGCGCTTCGCTTGCACCGCGCGATTGAAGCTGCTCTTGCCGTAATTCTTGCCGCCGACCATGGCGACGACGCTGCCGTCGGGCTTCATTGCGACGAGCGCGGCCTGTGCGCCGCCCAAAGGCGCACGGCGGACGGCAGCTTCGGCGAGGCGCTGGATGCGCCAGTCGAGCGTCGTTTCGATCTTCTGCTCACCATAGACCGCGCCCGCCCGGTCGCGCGCCTGGGGCAGCACCCAGTCGGCGAAATAGGTGCCGGTGGTGGCGTCGGGCACATCATGGACGTTGAGGCGGGCAGGCGGCAGGGCGTTGCGCTCTGCCTGGGTCAGATAGCCCGCATCGACCATCGCCTGCGTCACCAGCGCGGCGCGGGTGCGCGCGCCCTTGAGGTTGCTGGTGGGCGCGAGGCGCGAGGGGGCTTTGAGCAACCCTGCCAGCATCGCGGCCTGCGGGATGGTGAGGCGGTCGGGCGAGCGATTGAAATAATGGCGGGCGGCGGCGCGCAGGCCATAGACATTATCGCCGAAATAGACGTTCGACAGATAGCGTTCCATGATCTGGTCCTTGGTCAACCAGGCCTCCAGCCAGAGCGCGATCATCGCTTCGCGCGCCTTGCGCCCCATGGTGCGGTCGCTCGACAGGAACACGCCCTTGGCGAGCTGCTGGGTGATCGTGCTGCCGCCCTGCGACGAGCCGTCCGACCAGAGATTATGCCAGGCCGCGCGCGCGATGCCGCGCGGGTCGATGCCCCAATGGCTGGCGAAGCGGCGATCCTCGATCGCCATGAACGCCTGGGGCACATGGGCGGGGAGGTCCGCCATCGTCACCGGCGTATCGATCACCGCGCCGCGCCGGGCGATGAGATGGCCATCCGCCGACATCAGGCTGAGGCTGGGCGGGGCGATGGGCTTGAGCGATTGCGACAGCGGCGCGGTGATCGCGAGCCAGGCGATGGCGATCATCAGCAAGGCGAGGCCCGCCGCCATGATCCAGCCCACGATCTGCAACCGTCGCCGCCATGGCGTGGGCGGAGCAAAGGCGCTGGGCGGCCCGGCACCGAATTCGCGGGGCGGCGCTGGCGGTTCGGCGGGGGCGGACTCGGTCATCGGTGCGGCCATGCTGTGTTATTCAGATGATACAGTCAAGCCTGTCCCGCAGCGGGACAGGCGCAAATTGGCCGTCATAAGCGATGGCACAAATGGTAAATAATGCGTTAACCCAACATCATGAGAAACCGAACCCTCGTCCTCACCACAGAATCGGCCCGGCACCCCTTTCGCCAGAGCCTCCCCGCCCATGTGCTGCGCGTCATGGATAAGATGCCCAAGAGCAAAGCGCGCACGGTGGACGACGATAGCGACTGGAAGCTGTTTGGACTGAGCTTCTGCGCCTTCTTCACCGCTTTCTACAGCTTCATTTCCTGAAGCGCTGAAAGCCGGGGCGGCGCTGGACCCCGGTCGGTGCCGGGGTGCTGCCTGGTTCAATGGCACAGCGGGCCGTCGCAGGCCTTGTGCAGTTTCCACGCCATCGCCGCACAGGGCAGGGTGAGGAACGCGACCAGCAGCAATTGCATCACCACCGACATGCCAGCGATGCTGAGGCCGATCGCGCAGAGCGATCCCACCACCATTGCCCCTGAATTGACGATATTGTTCGCCGCCACGGTGCGGGCGGCTTCGCATTTTTCGACCGTGGTGGTCAGGAAGGCATAGAGCGGCACGACGAACATGCCGCCGAAGGTCGAGACGCCCAGCAGGCAGAGCGAAAGCGGTATGGCGAGCGGGTGGGCGATGAACCCCTGCAGCGAGAGCATCTGCCCTTCGGGCGCAGGCGGCCAGACGGCGCAGACGAAATGGAAGGCGACGATGCACAAGCCCATGCCGATCACCGAGGCAGGGGCATATTTGGCCGACACATGACCACGCAGCAGCCGGTTGATCGCCACCGAGCCGATGGCGATGCCGATCGAGAAGATGGCGAGGAACAGGCTGGCGACGGCCTTTTCGGCGGTCAGGACATTTTTGACCAAGGGGGGAAACTGGATGAACAGGATCGACCCGACCGCCCAGAACAGGCTGATCGACATGATCGCCAGAAACAGCCGCCGGATATGCATCGTCCCGCGCACCAGCGCGACCGACGAGCGGATGATATGATAGTCGATCGGCTGTGCGGAAAGGAGCGACGGGGCCGGTGGCACCTGACGCCCGGCGACATAGCCGACCAGCGCGGTGATGATGATGCACACCGCCGCCGCCTCGATCGGGATGATTCCCGCCAGGATCGTGCCGGCCAGAATCGCGATATAGGTGCCTGCCTCGACCAGGCCGGTGCCGCCCAGCACTTCTTCATCATGGAGATGCTGGGGCAGGATCGCATATTTGATCGGGCCGAAGAAGGTCGAGTGGATGCCCATGGCGAACAGCGCGGCGAGCAGCAGCGGGATGGCGATGGTATGCACGCCGATGCCGCTCCAGATGAGGCCGAGGCCGACCGCGCCGACCAGCATGATCAGGATTTCGGCCGCCTTTACCCAGCGGATGATGAGCGCCTTGTCGCGCTGATCGGCGAGTTGCCCCGACAGGGCGGACAGCAGGAAGAAGGGCAGGATGAACAGGCCGGTCGCCAGCGCGCTGAACCAGGTTTCGGAACGCTCGTCATTATAGACCTGGTACACGACGAACAGCACCATCGCGTTCTTGAACAGATTGTCGTTGAACGCGCCGAGCAGCTGGGTGACGAACAGCGGCAGGAATCGGCGCTTGTTCAAGAGCCTGAGAGAGGCTTGCATGGATAGGGGCGTCTTCTTTCCCGTTAGCGACCGGGGCGGGGTCTAGCCGTTGGCGGCGTCCCTGTCCAATGCCCCTTGTATGGAGGTCGATATGCTGTCTGGCTTGTGCGCCGCGCCCGACTGTGGCAGGCGGCGGCTATGCTGACGCTGCCTAATCTGCTCACGCTTTCGCGTATCGTCACGGTGCCGTTGCTCGTCGCGCTGCTTTGGCCTGCGGAGATGGGCGCGCGCTGGACCACCGGCTATGCGCTGGCCTTCGGTCTTTACTGCCTGATGGGCGTGACCGATTATTTCGACGGCTATCTGGCGCGGGCGCAGGGGACGGTGTCGAAACTGGGCGTCTTCCTTGATCCCATCGCCGACAAGATCATGGTCGGCGCGGTCATTTTGATGCTGGCGGCGACGCGCGATATTGCCGGGCCGCACATCATCGCGGCCATGGTCATCCTGTTGCGTGAGATTGCGGTGTCGGGCCTGCGCGAATTTCTGGCCGGGTTGCAGGTGTCGATGCCGGTGTCGCGATTGGCCAAGTGGAAGACGACGTGCCAGATCGTGGCATTGGGCGCTTTGATCCTGGCGGGGGCGGTGCCGCATTTGCTGTTCGTGCAGACCGTGGGCATCGTGACCCTGTGGGTCGCCGCCATCCTGACATTGATCACGGGCTGGGATTATCTGCGCGTCGGCATCCGGCATATGGACTGAGGCGATGGCGATGCTGTCGATCGTCTATTTCGCCTGGGTGCGCGAGGCCATCGGTCGTGATGAGGAGCAGGTCGAGCGGCCTGATCCAGGCATGACTGTTGCCGATCTGGTGGCGATGCTCGCGGCGCGGGGGGGCGGCTATGCCGAGGCGCTGGGCGATACCGCACGGTTGCGCGCGGCGGTCGATCAGCGGTTCGTGGCGATGGACAGTTTGATCGGCGAGGCGAAGGAAATGGCGCTGTTTCCGCCCGTGACCGGCGGATGAAGCGGGTCGCGATCCAGGCGGAGGATTTCGATGTCGGCGGTGAGCTGGCGGCGCTCGAAGCCTTGGGCGGCGGCGGGGTAGCGAGCTTTACCGGCGTGGTGCGCGGCGGCGACGGGCTGGTCGCGCTGGAACTGGAACAATATCCGGCGATGACGCAGGCGCAGGTCGGGCGGATCGTCGATGAGGCTATGGGGCGCTGGCCCTTGCTGGGCGTGAGCGTCATCCATCGCTTCGGGCGGCTGGAGCCGGGTGCGCGGATCGTGTTCGTCGGTACGGCGGCGCGCCATCGCACGGCGGCGCTGGAAAGCTGCGCCTTCCTGATCGACTGGATGAAGTCGGATGCGCCCTTCTGGAAGAAGGAGCATTTTGCGGGCGGCGCGACTCAGTGGGTGGCGGCGCGCGACGAGGATGCGGTCAAAGCGCAGGGCTGGGACAGCTAGAGCTAGGCGGCTTCGGGCAGGCGGCAGTTAAGCGCGGCGGCATCGCGCAGGATTTCGGAGAGCAGGTGAAATTCCTTCTCGCGCGGGCTGTTCTTGCGCCAGACGAGGGCGATGTCGCGCCAGGCGCGTTCGGATTTGAGCGGGCGAGCGGCGATGCGCGTATGTTCCAATATGCCCGCTGCGATGGCCATTTCGGGGATCATGGTGACGCCAAGGCCATTATCGACCATCTGGATGAGGGTGTGCAGCGACGTGCCCATCATCGTCGCGCTGGCGCGCAATTCGGGGCGGTTGCAGGCGGCGAGCGCATGATCCTTGAGGCAATGGCCATCCTCCAGCAGCAATAATTTGCTTTCATCGATCATGTTCGGGCCGATCCATTCGGGCAGGTCGACCGGTTCGTCATGGGGGAAGGCGACGAAGAGCCGGTCCTGAAACAGGATTTCGCTGTCCAGTTCGCCGATCGGAAAGGGCAAGGCCATCAGCACGCAATCGACATTGCCATGGCGCAGCGATTCGACGCCTGCCTGGGTCGTTTCTTCGCGCAGATAGAGTTTGAGTTCGGGCCGGTCGGCGCGCAGGCGGGGGAGCATGCGTGGCAGCAGGAAGGGGGCGATGGTCGGGATCACGCTCATGCGCAATTCGCCGGTCAGCGGCTTGCCGGATGCTTCGGCGATGGCGGCGAGTTCTTCGGCCTCGCGCAACACGCGATGGGCTTTGGCGACGATGCGGTCGCCAAGTGCCGTGAAGCGGACGACGCGGCGGGTGCGTTCGACCAACGTCACGCCGACCAGCGATTCCAGTTCGCGGATGCCGGCCGACAGGGTGGATTGGGTGACGTAGCAGCTTTCGGCGGCCTTGCCGAAATGGCCCTGTTCCTTGAGCGCGACAAGATATTGCAGCTGTTTGAGGGTGGGCAGGTAACTGGACATTTATCGGCTTCCTCGATCAGAAAGTCGAATATAAGTTCCTTAGCCGATAAATCCAAGCCATTTGGCGACGCCGAACAGCGACGTTAGCGTCAGGATGATGCCGACCGCCGTGAACAGGACGCGGGGGGCCACGCGGCGGGCAAGGATCGCGCCGAAGGGGGCCGCGACCACGCCGCCGATCAGCAATCCGACCGTATAGGTGGTGAAGGTTTCCCAGCCGAGATGGAACAGGAAGGTGATGCTGATCGAGAGGGTGAGGATGAATTCGACGCTGTTCACCGTGCCGATCGTGTGGCGCGGGCTGGCCCCCTGCAGCAGCAAATTGGAGGTGACAACCGGCCCCCAGCCGCCGCCGCCCGTCGCATCCATGAAGCCGCCGACCAGACCGAGCGGGGCCACCCATTTGGGATCGCGCGCCTTGGGCGGCAGATGGAAGCCGCGCCAGATGAGGTAGACGCCGATGGACGCCAGATAGACCTGGACGAACGGCTTGATGACCGCCCCGTCGATATTGGAGAGGAGATAGGCACCTGCGACGCCGCCGATGACGCCGGGGATGATGAGGCGAGCGAACAATCGCCAGTCGACATTCTTGTGCAGGATATGGCTGATCGCCGAGACGCCGGTGGTGAAGGTTTCGGCGGCATGGACGCTGGCCGAAGCGCGGCTGGGTGGTACGCCAAGCGCCAGCAGCAGCGTGCTGGAGATCACGCCATAGGCCATGCCGAGCGCGCCATCGATCATCTGCGCGCCGAAGCCGATCAGGATGAAGGGCAATATGTCGCCGAAATTGGCGATGAAGGCGTCGATCATCCGTTTCCCTTTGGCGCTTTTGTCTACTTAGATGATAGGCATATCGTTCCTTGTAAAGCAAGGTTGCGTTTGCGGGCGGATACCGGCTCTTTGCGGCGTCACTGGAAATAATGGTCCCGCTTCTCTATATCGGCCGACAGGTTCAGTTTTTGTCAGGCAGGGGCGCGTTCATGTTGCGCAATCTCATTTCCTATCTGGATTCGGTGAAAAGCCGCGATCCCGCGCCCCGCTCCCGCGCGGAAATCCTGCTCTATCCGGGCGTTTGGTCGCTCGGCTATCATCGCATTGCGCATCGGCTTTATCGGGCGCGGCTCTATTTCCTGGCGCGCCTGGTCAACCATCTGTCGCGTTTCCTGACCGGGAACGACATTCATCCCGGCGCGAAGATCGGCAAGCGCTTCTTCATCGACCATGGCTTTACCGTGATCGGCGAGACGGCGGAGATTGGCGACGATGTGACGCTCTACCAGAATGTGACGTTGGGCGGGACCGACCCGGCGAACGGGATTGCGGGCAAGCGGCACCCGACCTTGTGCGACGGCGTGATCATCGGGTCGGGCGCGCAGGTATTGGGGCCAGTGACGGTCGGCGCGCGCGCGCGCGTGGGTGCCAATGCCGTGGTGACCAAGGATGTCGCCGAAGGCGCGACCATGGTCGGCATTCCGGCGCGGGCGATGCTGGTCGATGTCACGGCCTATCAGCGCGATTTCATGCCCTATGGCACGCCTTGCTCCGATTGTTTCGATCCCGAAAAGCAGAAGCTGGAACTGCTGCAGTGCGAGGTCGAGCAGTTGCAGAAGCGGCTGGCCGAATTGATGGTCGAAAAGCAGCGGCCGTCGCTGCCCGATGACGCCAGCCTGTTTCAGGAGCGTGACCGGGCCTGATGAGCAATGTGACGCCGTTTCCCTATCCAGGGACGGGGCCGGGCGAGCGCCAGGTGGGGTTCGAACGGCTGGAGTTGCAGCGGATCATGGACCTTTATGGGCGAATGGTCGCCGCCGGGCATTGGCGCGACTATGCGATGGATATGGGCCGCGAGGCCGCGATCTTCAGCGCTTTTCGCCGCACCGCCGAGCGCCCCGAATATCGTATCGAAAAGCGGCCTGCGCTGCGCCACCGGCAGGGCATGTGGGTGCTGGTGGGGGAGGGTGGTCAAATCCTCAAACGCGGGCAGGATTTGCAGAATGTGCTGGCCCCGGTGGAGCGGAAATTGATGCGGGTGGTCGAGGGGTGACGTCGAAGGTGGCCCACCCCGCTGCGACTAACGCGCTTCGCGCGTAAGTCTCGCTGCCCCTCCCGCTGGCGGGAGGGGGGTGGATTAAGCGTAGGGGAGGCGGTTGGTCAGAGACGGCGGTAAAGTGCCCACCACAAGTTTCCGGGCATTATGCCAGAGTGCAGACAGCAGCAGGAGCGACGAACCGATCACCAGCGCCGTGAAGGCAACCGAGAGATCCACGATACCTGACTGCTTGAATAAGGCGTAGAGCGCGAAGAACACGTAAGCGAGGCTGGAGACCAGCAGCGCGCGTCGGTCGATCGCGAGGCCGACCAGGCCGAAGGCGATGTAGAGCAGGATCACGACGACCGCCTTGCCGATGCTGATGTCGTCGCCCCTGAATACACCGAGCAGGTTGAACAGCGAATGGGCGATCATCGGCGCGGCGGTCAGGTGCAGCCAGAAGGCGACATCGGCGCGGCGCGTGGTGCGGGTTCGATCGCTCATGTCCCAGCGCATGGCGAGCGCGAAAATGGCAAGGCCACCGGCCAGCAGCAGCAGATAGGCCAGCCTTATATCGCCGGGGAAGGCGGCAAGGACGAGGCCGCCGACGACGCCAGCGGCGGCGGCCGCGCCAGCCGCGACCGTGATCGGCACCATGAAGCGCCGCCAGTGCATCCAGGCGGCCAGCGCGCTGACGGCCGCGACGCCCGATATGATCAGCGAAGATGCCCGGTCGCCAACGTCTGGAAAGACCTGTGCCGCCAACGCGCCCAGCGCGAAGGCGACACCGCCGACAAAGCCAGCGAGCAGCAGAATGGAGGGCAGCGCCATGCGCCGTTGCCCGGTGAAATATTCCGCCAACCCCCAACTGACCGCCGCGACCAGCGCGCCCGACATGAAGGAGGGATGATGTTCCGCCGCGCCGAGTCGCACGCTGTTGCCGAGCCAGCCGACCGCGACGAGCAGGATGATGCCTGCGATGGCGACGAATATGTCGTTGAAGCCGGTCAGGAGGCGGAAACTTTCTTCATCGACCACGGGGCTGGCGCGCAGTTGTGCGACATGATCGCGCAGCGCCTGTGCGGCCTGCGGTGACAGGACGCCCGCCGTAACGGCATCCTGCAAGTCGCCTTCGCTATACATCGTCCAGCTCTCCTGTCGGTTTCGACCCAGCGACGCTACCACAACTGTATTATGTCATCAACACAGTTCCTTTTGCTCTTTTTCGCGACGCTGCGCGATGATAGCGCGGTGGGGCAAAAGAGAGAGGAAAGTCCGCCCATGTCCCTGCCGTCTGCGCTCGAAGGCCGCTTGTCGCTGCCGCTGATCGGATCGCCGATGTTCATCATTTCGCAGCCCGAACTGGTGATCGCCCAATGTCGTGCAGGGATTGTCGGTGCCTTTCCGTCGCTCAACGCCCGGCCGTCGGGCATGTTCGAACAATGGCTGCAACGACTGGGCACGGAATTGACGGACGCGGATGCGCCGTTCGCGGTCAATCTGATCGTCCACAAGAGCAACAGCCGGTTGGACGAGGATCTGGATCTGTGCGTCAAATATCAGGTGCCGATCATCATCACGTCGCTGGGCGCGCAGGAGCGGGTGAATGACGCGGTGCATAGCTATGGTGGCATCGTGTTGCACGACGTGATCAACGACCGGTTCGCCAAGAAAGCGATCGAAAAGGGTGCCGATGGCCTGATCGCAGTGGCGGCCGGGGCAGGGGGCCACGCCGGTACGTTGTCGCCCTTCGCGCTGGTGCAGGAAATCCGTGCCTGGTTCGATGGGCCGCTGGCGCTGTCGGGGTCGATCGCGACGGGGCGCGCGATCGCTGCGGCACGGATGATGGGGGCTGACCTTGGCTATATGGGGTCGCCCTTCATCGCCACGACCGAGGCCAATGCGGATGGTGCCTACAAGCAGATGATCGTGGACAGCAGCGCGGGCGACATCGTTTATTCCGACGTGTTCACCGGCGTCCATGGCAATTATCTGCGCCCCAGCATCGTCGCGTCGGGCATGGATCCGGACAATCTGCCCAAGGCGACCGAAATGGACTTTGCCAGCATGACCGGGGGCGACAAGAAGGCGTGGCGCGACGTGTGGGGATGTGGCCAGGGGATCGGCGCGATCGATCAGGTACAGCCCGCCGCCGACTTCATCGCGCAGTTGAAGGCGCAATATCGGTCGGCGATCGACGGCTTCACCTCATAGGAAGGCGCGCAACTTGGCGATGAAGCGGTCGAACTGGTCGTGATGCAGCCAGTGGCCAGCATCGGGAAATTCGACCAGCCGCGCATCGGCGAAATGCGCCATGCGGCCGTCTTTCGCCGGGTTTGACGCCCAACTGTCCTGCCCAAGGCACAGCAGGGTCGGGCAGGTGATGCGCGACCAGAAATCGGGCAGGTCCGCGTCTGAGCCAGCCTGCGGCGCGGCGCTGCTGAGATAAGGGTCGAACTTCCAGCTGAAGCTGCCATCCTCATTGCGGTTGACGCCGTGGATGGTGAGGTGAAGGGCCTGTTCGACCGAAAGATGCTCGTTGCGTTCGCGCATGCGGCCGATCGCAGCCTCGATCGTGGCATAGCGTCTGGGCGTGCGGCGGGCATTGGCGCGGCGCGTGTCGATCCATTGCCGCCAGACGTCGAGCGATGCTTCCTCGGCCTTTTCCTTCAACCGATCAGGCGACAGGCCAAGCCCTTCGAGGGCGACGATGCGCTGGACCTTGTCCGGGAACAGGCCCGCATAGCGCAGCGCGATCGATCCGCCGAGCGAGTGGCCGACGATGGTGACGGGCGGGCGGTCGAGCAGGTCGACCAGCTGGGCCAGATCATAGAGATAATTGGCCATCATATAGGAGCCGTCGGGCGACCAGGCGCTGTCGCCATGGCCGCGCAGGTCCGGCGCGATGACATGATAGTCCTTCGCCAGCGCGCGTGCCGTCCAGTCCCAGCTGCGCCCATGATCGAAGCCGCCATGGACCAGGATCAAGACCGGTGCGGCGCTATTGCCCCAATCGAGATAGTGGAGCCGGGTGCGGAGCGAGGTGAAGAAATGCGAGGTCGGGGTCAGGGCGGTGGGCGTGTCCATGCAGTCCTGCTGGCCGGAGGAGAAGGTGGGGTGTTTGTCACTCCCTTTGGCGAACTCGCCCCTGCTTGCAAGGGCGGAGCGACCAAAATCGCGCAATTTTCCGATGTTTGCGCGATGATAGCGGTCGGTCGATCCCTTGCTGCCCCGCTATTCGCCGTCGACCGGCGGCAGGAGATGGGCCGTGCGCGCGGCGGCGGCGGCATGTCCGGCGGTGGCGACGATCCGTGCCAGTTCGGCCTGCCGGAACGGCTTGTCGAGGCGCGGGCGGCGGCTGGCATGGGGTGGCAATTCGGCGAAACCGGTGATGATGACGACCGGCAATCCCGGCCGCATCTGATCGATCCTGTCGGCAAGTTGCGCGCCGGTCATACCCGGCATGGCATGGTCGGTCACCACCAGATCGACATCGCCTTGCTCCAGCATCCGCAGGGCTTCGGCGGCGTTCGACGCGCGGAACACGGTATGGCCCAGATCCTCCAACATGCCGGCCATGTTGGTCAGCACCAGTTCGTCATCATCCACCGCTAGGATGACGAGGGGGAGGCTGGGGCTATTGCTGTAATCGACGGGCGCTATGATATCGGCGGTGGGACCGGCCTGCGACACGGGGAGCCAGAGCGAGACGGTCGTGCCTTCGCCCGGTTGGCTGGTGATGGTGAGCGATCCGCCGCATTGCTGGACGAAGCCATGCACCATCGACAGGCCAAGGCCGGTGCCTTTGCCGACGCCCTTGGTCGTAAAAAAGGGTTCGCGGGCGCGCTCGATCGTGGCGGCGTCCATGCCTTCGCCATTGTCGGCCACGGACAGTTCGACATAGGCACCGGGCGACAGGTCTGGCCGGTCGCCCTGTTCGATGGTCCAGCCCTGCGCCGCGATGATGATATCGCCGCCATTGGGCATGGCATCGCGGGCATTGACCGCCAGGTTCAAGATGGCGAGTTCCAACTGCGCCGGGTCGGCATGGACATTGGCAAGCGACATAGGGAAACGGGTTTCGATGGCGATCGCACCGCCCAGCGTTGTCTGCAGCAGTTCCGCCATGCCCAGCACCAACGCGACGGGATCGACGCTTTGCAGTTTCAATTCCTGTTTGCGGGCGAAGGCCAGCATCCGCTGCGTCAGCGTCGCGCCGCGTTCGGCCGCGGCCATGGCATTGTCGAGATAGCGGCTGATATCCGCGCCGTTCGCCATGCGTTGGCGGGCAAGGTCGAGGCTGCCGACGATGACGGCGAGCAGATTGTTGAAATCATGGGCGACGCCGCCGGTCAGCTTGCCGATCGCGTCCATCTTCTGCGTCTGGATGATGGCGTCACGCGCGGCGTCGAGCGCCTGTTGCGATTCGCGCCGTTCGGTCAGGTCGCGGGTGACCTTGGCAAAGCCGAGCAACTGGCCCTGGGAATCGCGAATGCAGTCGATGACGACATTGGCCCAGAAACGCGATCCATCCTTGCGGATGCGCCAGCCTTCGGCTTCGAACCGGCCGTCGCGTTCGGCGGTATGGAGCGCGCGCGAGGGCAGCCCCGCCATCCGATCCTCTTCCGAATAGAAACGGGCGAAATTCTGACCGAGGATTTCGTCGGCCTTATAGCCTTTGAAGCGTTCGGCCCCCATGTTCCAGCTGGTGATGGTGCCCACCGGATCGAGCATATAGATCGCATAGTCGGTGACGCTTTCGACGAGCAGGCGAAACCGCTCTTCGCTGGAGCGGAGCGCTTCCTGCACCGCGCGCCGTTCGGTCAGGTCGCGCGTGACCTTGGCAAAGCCCAGCAATTGGCCGTCCTGCGCATCGCGGATGGGGTCGATGACGACATTGGCCCAAAATTGCGTGCCGTCCTTGCGGACGCGCCAGCCTTCGGCTTCGAACCGGCCGTCATGGTCGGCGGTGTAGAGAGCAAGCGCGGGAATGCCCGTGGCTTGATCTTCCGGCGTGTAGAAGCGGGAGAAATGCTGGCCGATGATCTCGTCGGCGGCATAGCCCTTGAACCGCTCCGCACCCGCATTCCAGCTGACCACCACGCCGTCGGCATCCAGCATGTAGATGGCATAGTCGGTAACGCTCTGAACCAGCAGTTCGAAGCGGTTG
Organism: Sphingobium sp. KKT206; assembly: GCF_055640555.1. NCBI lineage: Bacteria > Pseudomonadati > Pseudomonadota > Alphaproteobacteria > Sphingomonadales > Sphingobiaceae > Sphingobium > Sphingobium sp. KKT206. The sequence continues at coordinate 1,214,872 of NZ_CM145764.1, read as the reverse complement.
CCCGTATAACCGGATAGACCCTTGTTCATTATATTCCCGATCAGGACGCCATGATCATGACGTCATCCCCTTGCCTTCAGGCAAACGCCAAAGCCGCCCGATCGTTCCACATGGTAGGAAGGCGGAGATGCGAACGGTGGGATGGGTTGACTTTGACGGCCGCTCTGCGCCACCACGCCCCGGCATAGACGGGTTTGGCTGGACGGGATGTGGGCATGGGCGAGGGTGTGACGGTCACGGTGATTGGCGAAGCCATGCTGGAACTGAGCCGGGGGACGGGCGACAGCTGGAACCTGCGCTATGGCGGCGATGTCATCAATACCGCCGTGCATCTGGCCCGGTCGGGCGACAGGGTCCGGCTGGCAAGCGCAATGGGCAACGACCCGATGAGCGCCGAGCTGTGTGCGGCATGGGAAGCCGAGGGCGTGGATACGTCGCTCGTGCTGCGCGCCGCCGATCGGTTGCCGGGCCTCTATGCGATCGAGACGGATGCGAGCGGCGAGCGCAGCTTCCATTATTGGCGCAGCGAAGCGGCGGCGCGGCGGATGTTCGTGCTGCCCGGCAGCGCGGCGATGGTCGCGGCGGCGGCGCAATCGGACCTGCTCTATTTCTCGCTGATCACGCTTGCCATCCTGCCCGATGAAGGGCGGGAGGCGTTGCTGGACCTGTGCGCGGCGGTGCGGGCGCGGGGCGGCAAGGTTGCCTTCGACGGCAATTACCGCGCGCGCCTGTGGGACGATGCGGCCACTGCGCGGCACTGGCGCGACCGGGCGATCGCGCTCGCCGATATCGGCCTGCCGACGCTGGCGGATGAGGTCGAGATGGGCGAGGCGGATGATGCGCAGGATGCCGCGACCCGCTGGGGCGCAGGCGAGGGGCGGGAGATCATCGTCAAGCTGGGCGGCGATGGCTGCCTGGTCGAAGGGCAGATCGTGCCCATTCCCCGATCACTGGACGTCGTGGATTCGAGCGGCGCGGGCGATGCCTTCAACGGCGGCTATCTCCACGCGCGACTGGGCGGCGCGACCCCGGTGGACGCCGCGCTGGCCGGGCATCGGCTGGCCGGGTGGAATATCGGTCGCCGTGGCGCGATCCCGGCGCGGGATGGGGATGCGCCTTATTGAGAATGTCGGCGTCAAACAGCAACCTCCGTTCGTTTCGAGCGAAGTCGAGAAACCTACGCGCCCAGGTTTCTCGACGTAGTTTATCCTGAGCGCCTGCTACAGCCGGGCAATCGAAGGGCTCGAAACGAACGGAGATCGGGATTACGACCTGAAATCATCGGCCCTCAAGGGGGAGGCGTGATACAGGTCACGGTCAAGGGCTCTTGCCCTAAGCCTCGCCCCCATCCTGACCGGCCTTGCGCGCCACGCGGCGGTTCTTTGCCGCACCCAGCCGTTCCAGCGGATTGACCAGCGCCTCATAGCGGCCGAACAGATGTTCCACCCGGTCGCGGTCGGTTTCAAACGCGGCGGGGCGGTAGAGGCGGTCGACCGCGCGGTCCAGCGCAGCATGGGCGCGGCGCAGATCGGCGGGCATGGTGTCCGGGTCGTAGAGATCGGCCAGGCTGGACGTCGGATAGGCGGCACGGGCATCCAGCACCGCCTGCGCCAGCCCCTCTATCTTCGCGCGCTGGGCGGGGGCGGCGTCGGGCCATGGGAAGGTGTTGTACACCAGTGTGTTTGAATAACGAAAATCGCTCTTAATTCGTCCGCCAACATGACTAAGCCAAGAAACATGCATTCGTGATGAAATGATTCCAAAATTATAGATATTTCCGTTCGGAATGCAGGTGCAACTGTCATGAACTATATTTTCGGGTGGAAAAAAATCGAAAGGAATGTAGTGACGATTTTCAGAAGAATGCCGTGGTACCAAGATGTAGTTGCTATTAGGCTGTCGAATTTCTGCAAAAAGGCTCGGCCAATTCGCTGCTTTTTGAGTAGGGATTTTGACACTTGCCGCACGAAAATGCCGAACAGCCTCAATACGGGCCAACACTGATGGCATCATCCTAATTTCATCGGGTTTAGCCGCCATCAGCCAAAGGCACCATCGTTGCCCACCGTTCAGATATTCGTGCGAACTGACCAAAAATTTAATGTACTGAGCCGCAAGCGGTTCAATCGCTAAAAAGGCATCCTTTTCTGCCGACGAAAAGATAAGATTGCCGCCGTCAACCGGCTTGTTACCATACACAATCGCAGGGACGTCAGCTAATGGCGTTGACCGTTCACGCACAACAAGATGACGGTTAGCGACGCCTTTTGCATCGAACAAATATGCGGTAATTCCGCTATGCTGGCTCTCAACCGGGTCGCTTTTTATGTCTTCGAGGCAATAAGGCGCTCGTCAAATCGCAGCCCAGCTTCGCGACGTCTCTTCTCGAACATTGCGTCGATTTCCGCAGCCGCCTGCCGTCCCAATCTCATCGCCATTGAAAGACTGTCCGTCCGCAACGATCGCTTCACATGGCTGGACGGAAATTCACCTCTGAGATCAGCGGGCACCCTGACACGAAAATGGTAAATTGATCCTCGCAGCGACAGTCCGCGCGGCCATCGTTTGTGACCCACCTTTGTGACCCCCGGTAGGGGCGAATATTCTGTTTGTTTTGAAGGTGTTGACGCTGAATTTGACGAAACATTGTGACCCACCTTTGTGTCACATTCGCGCGAAGTGACCCGGTTCTGGACCGTTTTTTGTTGATTTTCAGGGCGTTGGGATTTTCTGGAGCGGGTGAGGGGAATCGAACCCCCGTCGTCAGCTTGGGAAGCTGCTGCTCTACCATTGAGCTACACCCGCGTTCGACTGCCCATTGCCACGGCGGAAATGCGCCGTCAACCAACCTGGCGCTTGGCCAGTTTGCGCGCCAGGGTGCGGCGATGCATGCCCAGACGGCGGGCGGCTTCGGAGATGTTGAAGTCGCTGTCTTTGAGCGCTTCGTGGATATGCTCCCATTCCAGCGTCTTGATCGACGTCGGGCGGGGGGCGAGCGGGGTGTCGGGATCGCCGCCGGAGCGGGCGAAGGCGGCCTCTATGTCGTCGGTGTTGGACGGTTTGGCGAGATAATGGGTGGCGCCCAGCTTGATCGCGTCCACGGCGGTCGCGATGCTCGCAAAACCGGTCAGCACGACGATGAGCATCGCGGGGTCATGGGCGTGCAGCGCCTGAACGCAGGCGAGGCCGGACTGGGGGCCGAGCTTGAGATCGACGACGGCAAAGCCGGGGCGGTGGTCGGCGAGGCGGGCGTTGACCGATTCCAGGCTGTCGGCGAGCAGGACGCTATAGCCGCGCCGCTCGAACGAGCGTTTGAGCGTGCGGGCGAAAGCTTCGTCATCCTCGACGATCAGCAACAGCCGTTCAGACGTCATTCTTGCCCTCCTCCAAGGCCAGGGTTGCGAGCGGCAGGCGCAGCAGGATCATCGCGCCGCCCTCCACGCTGTTGCTGGCATTGACCCTTCCGCCCAGCTTGCGCACGACATTGACCACCAGGAAGAGGCCGAGGCCGCCGCCCTGTTTGCCCTTGCTCGACCGATAGGGTTTGCCGACATCGGCCAGCATCTCCTCGCTAAAGCCGGGGCCATTGTCGCGCACGGCGATATGGAGCCAGCGATTGTCGCGGCTGATGAGCATGTCGATATAGGTCGCGCCCGCTTCGCGCGCATTGTCGAGCAGGTTGGTGACGGCCTGGCGGATCACCGGATCGGCGACGATGCGGGGATAGTCGTGCGGGCCAAAGTCGCAGCGCAGCGGCATGCCGGGATTGGCGCTGCGCCAGTCGCGGGCGATGGCATCGACAAAGTCGCGGACATTGGTGATTTGCGGCGCTTCGCCGCGCGCTTCGCCCGCCGACATCAGGATGCCCGACAGGATCGCCTTGCAGCGTTTGATGGCGGTTTCCATCTCGCCGACTTCCTCGACCAAAGCGGGATGGCCGGTGATTTCGGGCATATGCCGCCAGTCGCCCAGCACGACGGCGAGTTGCGCGAGCGGCGTGCCGAGTTCATGCGCCGCGCCCGATGCGAGCAGGCCCATGCGAACGATATGTTCCTCCTCCGCCGCCTGTTGGCGCAACCGGGCGAGATAGGCTTCGCGCTGTTGCAGGTTGCGGGTGATGCGAGTCATGAACAGGACCAGCAGCACCGCGATCATGGTCAGGCAGATCCAGGTGCCGATGATATGCAGGTCGAACAGGCGGCCTTCGAACGCTTCGCTCAGATCGAGCGGGCGGTAGACGAGCGAGAGCATCGCCGCGCAGAGCGAGGATATGGCGACGATGCCCCAGACGCTCCAACGGTGAAGCAGCACCGCGCCCAGCGCCACCTGCACCAGATAGAGCGAGATGAACGGGTTGGTCGCGCCGCCGCTAAGATACAGCTGCGTGGTCAGCGCCAGCACGTCGAACAGCAGCGCCAGGAAGAGTTCGGCATGGGTGATGTCGGTGCGCCGCCGCAAGATCATCATGCTGCCAAGGTTCATGGCCGCCGCGATGCAGGGGACCACCAGCATGGACGGGAAGGGCAGGCGGATGTCCATGGCATAATGGACGATCAGGATGGTCGCGACCTGGCCTGCGATCGCGATCCAGCGCAACTGCACCAGCAGCGCCATATTCTTGCGCCCGGCCGCATCGGCGGACCATTGGCTGGGGAGCCAGCGCGCGCGCAGGGGCGTGTTGCCCTTCATGCCCGGCGATCTTTTCCTGACTGGCGCATGACGAAGATATAGGCACCCGCGACCATCGCCGCCAGCGCGAACCAGGTGATGGCGTAGACAAGATGGTTGTTGGGGAATTGCACGACGGTCAGGCCACCGATGGGCAGGGCGTCGGCCTGCGCCCCGGCATCGGCGTCGATGAAATAAGGGAGCGTCGCAGGCAGGGCGCGGGCGGCGGCGATGGCGGCGACGTCGCGCGAATACCAGCGGTCGGCGGCGGGGTCATTATCGCGCAGGAAGCCGCCGCCCGGTTCGGTCAGGCGCAGCAGGCCGGTAATGCGGACTGCTCCTGCCGGGCGGGTGTAGCTGGTGCGGGCGTCGGGCGGCACGAAGCCGCGATTGATCAGCAGCGTCGAGCCGTCCACGCGCTGGAGCGGGGTCAGCACCCAGAAGCCGGGGCCGCGCACGGTCGAGGCCTGTACGAGAGTGGCGCGGTCGTGGAGGAAAGTGCCGGTCGCGGCGACGCGGCGATATTCGTCGGATTTGGCCGCTATGGCGGGCGCTGGCACCGGCGGGGCGTGAATGCGGGCAGCGACCCGGACAATCAAATCGCGTTTCCACGCCAGCCGTTCGACCTGCCAAATGCCAAGCGTACATAGGGTCGTAAACAGCAAGGCGGCGATCAGTGTCAGGCCGATCGGAAATATCGCTCTATGTGCCGATGTCATCGGTCATCCTCCCCTAGTAGGGGAGGTGTCGGGCCGTAGGCCAGACGGAGGGGTGTCGCACCATCGATAGGGCGACACCCCTCCACCACTTCGTGGTCCCCCTCCCCTTCCAGGGGAGGATTTTGCTGCCAGGTTTGTGAACTACACAATCGCCAATGCCAAACCGTTGTGGTTCTGGATGTCTGCTAGAAGCATGTAGATGTCACGGCATCTGGCTCATGTCATGCGTCATGGCGGGCATCATGTTGGTGTTGAGATGATACATGACCCACATCGAACCGGACAAGGTGATGACCACCAGGACCAAAGTGAACATCAGCGCCATCATCGACCAGCCGCCTTCCGAACGGGTGTTCATATGCAGGAAGTAGATCATGTGGACAACGATCTGCACGACCGCAAAGGCCATGATGACGAGCGCGGTGGTCTGTGTATTGGCGAAATAGCCGGTCATCACCAGCCAGAAGGGGATGGCCGTCAGCAGGACCGACAGGCCAAAGCCGATCATATAGCTGCCCATCGTGCCGTGCGCGCCATGCGCCTCGCCGTGAGTGTCGTGATCGTGCGCGCTCATCGCAGCATCCCCATGAGATAGACGAAGGTGAAGACGCCGATCCAGATGACGTCCAGGAAGTGCCAGAACATGCTTAGGCACATCAGGCGGCGCTGGTTGGCGGGGATCAGCCCCTTCTTGGCGACCTGTACCATCAGCGTCACCAGCCAGATGATGCCGAAGGTGACGTGCAGCCCGTGGGTGCCGACCAACGCGAAGAAGGCGGACAGGAAGCCGGACCGCTGCGGCGTCGCGCCTTCATGGATGAGGTGCGCAAATTCGTAGAGTTCGATGCCCAGGAAGGCGAGGCCGAACAGGCCGGTAATGGCCAGCCAGCCCTGGGTCGCTGCGACTTTGTTCTTTTCCATCGACAACATGGCAAAGCCATAGGTGATGGACGAAAAGAGCAGCATCGCGGTGTTGAGTGCGACGAGGTTCAGGTCGAACAGGTCACGCGGCCCTGGCCCCGCGGCATAGCTGCCGCTCAGCACCGCATAGGTGGCGAATAGGCAGGCGAAGATGAGGCAGTCGCTCATCAGGTAAATCCAGAAGCCCAACGACGTGCTGGAACCTTCGGGATGATGCGGTTCCTCGCCCAAATGGAAGAGGGGCTTGCCGTCCTGGTCGAGGAAGGCGGGGTCGATCTTGGAGCGTGTGGCCATGATGTTAGCCCTGTGTTGCGAGCAGCGCGCTGCGCTCGCCCTCGGTGCGCTCGACCACATCCTGCGGGATATAGAAGTCGCGCTTATAGTTGAAGGTATGGCCGATCGCGACGGCGAGGATGCCGACGAAGGATAGGCCCGCCAGCCACCAGATGTACCAGATCATGCCGAACGAGAAGGCCACGGACAGGCCGGCGATGATCAGGCCGGTTGCGGTATTGGACGGCATATGGATCGCCTTGTAGCCGGTCAATGGACGCTGATAGCCGCGCTTCTTCATGTCCGCCCAGGCGTCGCCATCATGGATGACGGGCGTGAAGGCGAAATTATAGTCTGGCGGGGGCGAACTGGTCGCCCATTCCAGCGTGCGGCCGTCCCAGGGATCGCCGGTCGTGTCGCGCAACTGATCGCGATTCTTGATGCTGACCGCGAACTGGATGAACATGCAGGCGATGCCCGCCGCGATCATTACTGCGCCCAGCGCCGCGATCTGGAACCAGATTTGCAAGCTCGGATCGTCGAACACGCGCATCCGGCGGGTGACGCCCATCAGGCCCAGCACATAGAGCGGCATGAAGGCGGTCCAGAAGCCGACGACCCAGAGCCAGAAGCTGCGCTTGCCCCAGGTGGTTTCCAGGCGGAAGCCGAAGGCCTTGGGCCACCAGTAATTGATCGCCGCGAACAGACCGAACAGCACGCCGCCGATGATCACATTATGGAAATGCGCGATCAGGAACAGCGAGTTGTGCAGCACGAAGTCGGCCGGTGGCACGGCGAGCAGTACGCCGGTCATGCCGCCCACGGTGAAGGTCAGCATGAAGGCGACCGTCCACATCATCGGCAGTTCATAGCGGATGCGGCCGCGATACATGGTGAACAGCCAGTTGAAGAGCTTGGCACCCGTGGGAATCGAGATGACCATCGTCGTGATGCCAAAGAAGCTGTTGACGCTGGCGCCCGACCCCATGGTGAAGAAATGGTGCAGCCAGACGAGATAGCTGAGCAGCGCGATGACGATCGTCGCATAGACCATCGAGCTATAGCCAAAGAGGCGCTTGGACGAGAAGGTCGAGGTGACTTCGGAGAACACGCCGAACAGCGGCAGGATGAGGATATAGACTTCCGGGTGACCCCAGATCCAGATCAGGTTCACATACATCATGGGGTTGCCGCCCATGTCGTTGGTGAAGAAGGCTGTGCCGATATAGCGGTCGAGGCTGAGCAGTGCCAAGACTGCGGTCAGCACCGGGAAGGCGGCGACGATCAGCACGTTGGCGCACAGGGACGTCCAGGTGAAGATGGGCATCTTCATCATCGTCATGCCCGGCGCGCGCATCTTGACGATGGTCGCGATCAGGTTGACGCCCGATAGCAATGTGCCGATGCCCGCTATCTGCAAGCCCCAGATATAATAATCGACCCCCACGCCCGGCGAATAGGCGATGCCCGACAGCGGTGGGTAGGCCAGCCAGCCGGTGCGCGCGAACTCACCCACGAACAGCGACATCATGACGATGATCGCGCCTGCCGTGGTCATCCAGAAGCTGAAATTGTTGAGGAAGGGGAAGGACACGTCGCGCGCGCCGATCTGGAGCGGGACGATATAGTTCATGATCCCGGTGATCATCGGCATCGCGACGAAGAAGATCATGATGACGCCGTGCGCCGTGAAAATCTGGTCGTAATGATGGGCGTTCAGATAACCTTCGGAACCGTTGAACGCCATCGCCTGCTGCAGCCGCATCATGATCGCGTCAGCGAAGCCGCGCAGGAACATGATGAGCCCCAGGATCATATACATGATGCCGATGCGCTTGTGATCGACGGTGGTGAACCAGTCGTTCCAGAGCGTGCCCCAGAGTTTATATTTGGTAACCAGCCCGAACACCACCGCGCCCCCCAGCGCGACCATCAGGAAGGTGCCGACGACGATCGGCTCATGCAGGGGGAGCGAACTCCAGTCGAGACGACCGAAGATCAGCTTCCAGATGCCACTATTTTCGGAGGCGGGATGCGGGGACATGGGCGTTACGGCCTTGATGTAGAGAGAAGGGGGAGAGGGAATGATCCTCCCCTGGAAGGGGAGGTGTCTGGCATAGCCAGACGGAGGGGTGTCCCGCTATCGAGAGGGTGACACCCCTCCGTCAGCCCTTCGGGCTGCCACCTCCCCTGCGAGGGGAGGAGGGCGTGGGCGAGGGGAGGAAGAGCCTTAATTCCCATGATGCGCTCCGTGCCCGTCATGGTCCTGCTGACCCGGTGCCTGGTTGCCTTGCTCCGCAGGGGTGCGCTTGGCAGCAGGGGTCATGCCCGCGGGTTGGGCGATCTCGCCCTTCTTGCCGGGTTCGACCGGGTGGTAGCCGCCGACGTCGATCGTGCCGTCATGGCGCAGGCCCTTGGTATCGTGGGCCGATTCCTTGCCAGCGCCGCCATGCATGTCGGTCATCATGATCTCGTCCATGCAGCGCTTGCCTGGTTGCGCGCACATGTTGAGCGCGGCGTGGAACAGGCGGGGCTCGACGCGCGCGAAATATAGGGGCTTCACCTTCTCGCTCGGCTGTTCCAACTTCACATAGGTCGCGCGGTCGAGCGTCGCCCCGCTGGCCTTCACGCGGGCGACCCACTGGTCGAACCCGCCCTGATCCATGGCGTGGAACTTGAAGCGCATGTTGGAGAAGCCTGCGCCGGAATAGTTGGCGGAGAAGCCATCGAACGTGCCGGGCTTGTTGGCGACGGCATGAAGCGTCGTCTGCATGCCGGGCATGGCATAGATCTGACCCGCCAGCGCGGGCACGAAAAAGCTGTTCATGATGGTCGAGGAGGTGATCTTGAACTCGATCGGCCGATCGACCGGTGCAGCCAGCTCATTGACCGTCGCGATTCCGAGTTCGGGGTAGATGAACAGCCACTTCCAATCCATCGCCACCACTTCGACCTGCAGGCGCTTGGCCGCAGGGTCGACCTTGCGCGCCGAATCAATGCGTTCGATCGGACGATAGGGGTCGAGCAAATGGGTGCTGGTCCAGGTCACCGCGCCCAGCGCGATGATGATGAGTAGCGGCGCCGACCAGATCAGCAATTCCAGGCTGGTGGAATGATCCCAGTCAGGATCATAATCTTCGGCTTGCGCCTTGGCGCGGTATTTCCAGGCGAACCAGCCGATCGTGCCCATGACGGGCAGGACGATCAGCAGCATCAGCGCGGTCGATATCAGGATGAGGTCGCGTTGCTGCATTGCAACATCGCCCGACGGGGCCATGACCACCCAGTCGCATGCGCCCAGCGGCAGCAGCAGGAGGGGAGCGAATCGGCGCAGAAATGCGCGGCTTGGGGCGGGCGTGCGGGCGATCATGAGGCTCGTCTAGTCGGGAAAATTGCGGGGTGACATTGGACCTTTTGTCCTATCCCTGCGCAGTGGCGAAATGAGGCATGGGTATATTTGACCACCGGAATGATTCGTCGTGCAGCCTTGTGCGGCCCCGAATCGTTCCCGCAGCATGAAGGCCCGTTTCACGCCATGACCTCCGCGACGACCACGCCCGGCCCTGATCTGGAGACCAACTCCACCCAGGCGGAACGCGACATGCGCAACCTTCACGCCCATGACGGCAAGAAGATCGCGCCGGGCGAGATCGCCATCGGCGTGATCATCGGCCGGACGTCGGAATTTTTCGACTTCTTCGTCTATGCGATCGCCTCGTGCATCGTCTTTCCGGCGCATGTCTTTCCCTATCTGTCGCCGCTGGAGGGGACGCTCTGGTCCTTCGCCATCTTCGCGCTGGCGTTCGTGACGCGGCCGATCGGGTCGCTGATCTTCATGGCAGTGGACCGTCGGTTCGGGCGCGGGGTGAAGCTGACGATCGCGCTGTTCCTGCTGGGCGGATCGACGGCGGCCATCGCCTTCCTGCCGGGCTATGAGACGATCGGCCATTGGTCGGCGGTGCTGCTGGCGCTGTTCCGCGCGGGGCAGGGCGTGGCGCTTGGCGGGACATGGGACGGGCTGGCCTCGCTCCTGTCGCTCAATGCGCCGCAGGCCAAGCGCGGCTGGTATGCGATGATGCCGCAACTGGGCGCGCCGCTGGCGCTGATCGTGGCGGCGGGGCTGTTCGCCTTCTTCCTGTCTACCCTGTCCACCGCCGATTTCCTCAGTTGGGGCTGGCGCTATCCCTTCTTCGTCGCCTTTGCGATCAACGTGGTGGCGCTGTTCGCGCGGTTGCGGATCGTGGTGACGGAGGAATTTGCGCGGCTCTACGAAGCGCGCGAATTGCAACCTTCGCCGGTGATCGAAACCGTGCGCAGCGAAGGGCGCAACATCGTCATCGGGGCGTTCGCGCCGCTGGCCAGCTTTGCGCTGTTCCATATGGTCACGGTGTTTCCGCTTTCGTGGATCGCGCTTTATACCGATGAGCCGCTGGAACGCTTTTTGATGATCGAAGTCATCGGCGCGTTCGTAGGTGTGCTGGCCATCATCGTGTCGGGCTTCGTGGCGGACATGATCGGGCGGCGTCGCCTGCTCGGCTATTCGGCGGTGGGCACGGCTTTTTTTGCTGTAGCAGCGCCGCTGCTGCTCAATGGCGGCGATCTGGGCGAAGTCGCGTTCATGGTGATCGGTTTCATCCTGCTGGGCCTCAGCTTTGGGCAGTCGTCGGGTGTGGTGGCATCCAACTTCCGCTCCGCGACGCGCTATACCGGATCGGCGCTGACGTCGGATCTGGCCTGGCTGGTGGGCGCAGGGTTCGCGCCGCTGGTGGCGTTGCTGATCTCGACCGAGTTCGGGCTGGCGGCGTCGGGTGCTTATCTGCTGTCCGGCGCGATCGTGACGGGCTTTGCCCTGTTCGTGAACAAGGAACTGGCGGGCCGCGACCGCTAAAGCGCGCGGCGCATCCGCGGCTTTTTCAGGAAGATCGGCGCATCCGCGCCAGGGCCTTGCGGTCGAACCAGCCGGTGAGGCCGGGGCGCGGGCGGAAGCGGGGAAGCCAGTCGGGATAGAGGCTGGCGAGGCGCGGGGGCAGGCCGTCCGGCCCCTCCCGCGTCATGATGTCCGACACGATGCGGTTCTGAAAGAAGCGCACCGAATAATTGATCAGCCGCTTATATTGCATCGCCCAGGTCGAGGGGCGGGCGAGGCTGACTTGTTCGCACAGGAAGCCCGCTGCGTCGCAGGCCAGCACGCGGCCATGCTGCCAGTCGGCATCGCTGGCAAGATTGGTATGCGCCCAGGCGGCGACCAGGCCATCATCGCCGATCAGATCGTCGGGCAAGCGGAGGCCGCGCGCGCGGATCGCCGCGATGAACGGTCCCGACAAAGCATAGAGATCGCCGAACAGGCCGCCTTCGATTTTGAGGTTGCGGCGATAGAAATCGGCCATGCGGCCGTTCATCGGCATGCCCGCGCTGGCATTGGCGTGCGGGTGCGCGGCAAGGTCCGCGACCAGCGCGTCGATCGATCCCGCGACGATCTGCGCGTCGCCGTCCATGAAGATGACGGCGTCTTCGGTCCCGGTGAGCAGGCCATGGACCATATGGTTCCAGGTGCGCGATTTGCCGCCCGCCTTGATGTCGTGGACGATGACGTTGGCGCGTCCGCCCGCCGCCGTGGCGCGGGCGACGGTGGCGTCGGTCGTGCCGTTGACCAGCACATGGAAGTAGGTGTCGGGCCGGTCGAGCGGGAGCGAGGCGAGGCAGGCACCGATGCGGCGCTCCTCCTGATGGGCGAAAATGGCGACGGCGACGGCCATGGCGTCTAGCGGAAGTCCCAGCCCTGCTGGCCATGCTGGGCCAGGTCTAGGCCGTCCGCTTCCTCCTGCGCGGTGGCGCGCATGGGGATCAGCATCGAGACGATCAGTGCGGCGATCGCGCTGCCGACCATCGCCCAGAGCGCGACGATGACGAGGCCGATGGCTTGCGAGATCAGCGCGCCGGTGAGCGTGATGCCGATGTCGAAGCCGACCCCGCCCATCAGCGGCAGGGCGAAGATGGGCAGGAGCAGGATGCCTGTCGCGCCGCCGAGGCCGTGGATGACGAAGACGCTGGCGCTGTCATCGACATGGCGGGCGACAAGGGGCTGTGCGAGGCGGCACACGAACGCGGCGATCACGCCGATCAGCATCGCGCCTCCGGTACCGACCAGCGCGGCCGAGGCGGCGATGGCGGCGATCCCGGCCAGGGCGCCCGACAGGATGCCGGTGGCGGTTGTGCGCTTGCCTAGCACATGGTCGAGCAACGCCCAGGTCAGCGCAGCGGCGCAGGCGGCGAAATGATGGTTGAGCAAGGCGGTCGCGGCATCGTCGGTCGCACCGAGCGCCCAGCCGCCGACCATGCCGGACAGGCCGATCCACAGCAGCGCTCCGCCCGCGAGGCTAAGCACCGGCGCATGGCCGACACTGGCGGGATCGCGCCTGCGCCCGGCGATTAATGCTAGCGCAAGGGCGGAGAAGCCCGCAACGCCATGGACGACCAGACCGCCGGCAAAATCCATGACGCCCAAATCCGCCAGCCAGCCGCCCCACACTGCATGGGTGATCGGCGCATAGACGAGCAGCAGCCAGAGTGGCGCGAAGGCGAGGAACCAGCCAATCCGCGTGCGCTCGGCGACGGCACCGACCAGCAGGCAGGCGGCAAGCAGGGCAAGGGCAAGCTGGAACAGGACGAAGGCGGATTCGGGGACTGTCAGGCCGTCACGCAATTGCGCGAGATTGGCGAGCAGCAGGTTCGCGCCGCCGCCGAGCCAGGCGCTACCCGGTGCATAAGCGAGGCTGTAGCCGACGATCGCCCAGGCCAGCGACACGGTCGCGATGACGCCCGCGCCCTGCGCCATGATCGAGAGCGCGTTGCGGACATTGACCTGGCCCGCATGGCGCAGCATCAATCCCGGCAAGGCCGCAAGCAGGATCAGCAGCGCACACACCATCATCCAGCCGGTGTCGCCGCTGTCGGCGACGGCGATCTGGGCATAAGCGGCTTGCGGCGCGGCCAGCGCGGCGATCAGGGGCAGGGTCAGAACAAAGCGCATCGGTAATCCCGGCAATCCAAACAGGCACCCGTCCTAGCGCGGACAGGGTAAAGTTTTCGATAAGCAGCCGCCTCTATCAGCGGACGATGACAGGCGCGTGCAAGACTGTTAAGGGCAAGCCATGCGGGGTTTGCTGTCTTTCTTTGCGGCGGTCATGATTCTCTTCTCCATGGGGATGGGAACGCTCGCCCATGCGACCGAGGCCTTGGGCTGCGTCGAGGAAGAGAGCAGCCTGTCAATCAGCGCGGCAGACATGCATGGCGACCTGCAGCCCGGCGACGCGGATCATGGCCTGCCGCATCATCATGGCGGGTGCCATGGCCATCATGTCGGCACGGCGGGATCGCGCGTCGCTTTCGACGGGACAGCGGCCACCCGCGATCGGCTGACGATCCCCCCGGTGCAGCGCCTGTCCGCTGTGGAACCTGCCCGGACATTGCGCCCACCCATCGCCTGACATCGACCGAATAGACCGCGCTCGCCCGGCGTCGCGGTTCCTTTCTCGTTGATTTCAGGAATTATCTTCATGAAACGCATCCTTGCGGCCTGTCTGGCCGTGTCGTGCTGCACCAGCGCCTTCGTGGCGCGGGCGGACGAACCATCTTTTACCTTGGCGCAAGCGCTGGAACGCGCGGGCGCGACATCGCCCGCCATCGAAAGCGGGGCAGCGGGTGTGCTCGCCGCGCAGGCGGCGCGTAGCGTCGCCGGACTGCGGCCCAATCGCGAACTGAATATCCAGACCGAAAATGTCGCGGGCAGTGGCGACTATCGCGGTTTTCGCAGCGCCGAGACGACGGCGCAGGTGACGCTGCCGCTGGAACTGGGCGGCAAGCGCCCGGCGCGGGTGGCGCTGGCCAATGCGCAGCAGGACCGCGCGCAAATCGAGCAGGCGGTGATCGCCGCCGACCTGCGGCTGGCGGTGACGCAAGCCTATGTCACCGCCGTTTCGGCAGCGGAGCGAGCGACGGTCGCGCAGCGGCAGGTCGCGATCGCGGCGGAAGCGCTGCGCTCGGCGCAGGTTCGCGTTCGTGCGGGACGGGCGTCGCCATTGGAGGCGCAGCGGGCCGAACTGGCGCATCTCAATGCGCAGGCGACGCAGGAACAAGCCGAGCGGCTGGCCAATGTCGCCCGCGCCAATCTGGGCCGGATGATCGGTGCGCCGGTGGCCGGTGCGCTGGACCTGCGCTGGTTCGAGACGTTGGCGGTTGCCGGGCCGGTTGACCGGGCGGCGATGCGCGACATGCTGACCGCACGCGCTGCCGCGCTCGATGTGGCGACGGCCGATGCCCAAGTGCGGCTGGCGGGCGCGCAACGCGTGCCTGACCTGCAACTGTTCGCTGGCCCTCGCCGCCTGTCGGGCAGCAACGACACAGCGATGCTGATGGGCATCAACATTCCGTTGCAGATCTTCGACAATGGCGGCGCGGCGCAGGCGCAGGCGCGGGCCGAGCGGCAACGCGCCGATGCGACCCGGCGGATGACCGAAATCCAGCTCGACCAGGCCATCGCTTCGGCAGACGCGGAGGTCGCCAATGCCGAAACCGCGGCGCGCATCGCCAGTGGCCCGGCGCTTGCCGCCGCGCAGGAAGCGGCGCGGATCGCGCGCATCGGCTATCGCGAGGGCAAGTTCGGGCAGATCGACCTGATCGAAGCCGAACGCACTTTGCTCGACACCCGCATGGCCGCGATCGATGCGCTGGCCACCTATCATGATGCTTCGGCGCGCCGCGACCGGCTGGTCGCCCCGGCATCCTTGTTCGTGAAAGATTGATCCGATGAGACAATGGACATTATCGGCGGCCTTGCCGCTGTTCCTGCTACTGGCCGCCTGTGGCGAGACGGCACCGCAGAACGAAGCGCATGATGAGGCGGGTCACGCCGAAGAGCATGATGAGGAAGGCGAGGAGGATCATGCGGAAGAGGAGGGGGCAATCACCCTGTCCGAAGCGCAGATCCGTAGCGCGGGCATATTGCTGGTGCCCGTCGGCATGGCGGGATCGGGCGGGGCGGCAAGCCTGCCCGCGACGATCGAGGCCGATCCGCAAGGCATGCAGGTGGTGACGGCGGCGGTCGGCGGACGGATCGTCGCGCTGCATCGCAATCTGGGCGAGGCGGTACGGCGGGGCGATCCGCTGGCGGTGATCGAAAGCCGCGAGGCGGCACAGATGCAGGGCGAGATCGAGGCGGCCCGCGCCCGGCTGGCGCTGTCGCGCAGCAATTTGGGGCGGGAGCAAAGGCTGTTTGCCGAAAAAGTATCGCCCGAACAGGATCTGATCGCGGCGCGCACGACCGCGACCGAGGCGGGGATCGCGCTGCGGCTGGCGCAGCAGCAACTGGCCGCGACGGGCCGCGCCGGCGGTGGCCTCAACCGCATCAGCCTGCCATCGCCAATCGGCGGGCAAGTCGTCAGCCGCAGCGCGACACTGGGGCAGGTGGTAGCGGCCGATACCGAACTGTATCGCGTCGCCAATCTTGGCAAGCTCTCAGTCACCTTGTCGCTGTCGGCGGCCGATGCCGCAACCTTGCGACCGGGCGGCATGGTCACGGTGACCGCGCCAGGGCGCACGGCGCAGGCACGCATCAGCTTCGTCTCGCCCATTCTCGACGCGCAGACCCGGCTGGTCCCGGTCATCGCCACGATCGACAATCGCGACGGGCAATGGCGCGTGGGCGAGAATGTCACCGCCGCCGTCGACCTGCCGTCCAGGGATGGCGGGCGCGCCATCGCCGTGCCGCAGATCGCGGTGCAGACGGTCGAAGGCAAGAGCAGCGTGTTCGTGCGAACCCGCACCGGGTTTCAGGCGGTTCCGGTCGACCTCGGACCAGTCAGCGGCGATCGTGTCATCGTCACCAAGGGACTGAAAGGCGGCGAGCGGATCGCCGCCACCGGCAGTTTCACGCTCAAGGCCGAACTCGGCAAGGGCGAAGCGGAACATGGGCATTGATCGATGATTGACCGGATCGTCACATTCGCGGTCGCGCGGCGCTGGCTGGTGCTGTTGCTGACCCTCATCGCCTGCCTTATCGGCGGCTGGGCGCTCCAGCGCCTGCCCATCGATGCAGTGCCCGACATCACCAACAACCAGGTGCAGGTCAATGTCCGCGCGCCGTCGCTCTCGCCCGAACTGGTCGAGAAACAGGTCGCCTTTCCCATCGAAACCGCGCTGTCTGGGATTGAGGGGCTGGAATATAGTCGCTCGCTGAGCCGCAACGGCTTTGCCCAGATCACCGCCGTCTTCACCGATTCCACCGACATCTATTTCGCCCGGCAGCAGGTGAATGAGCGGCTGGCAGGGCTGGCCGAAAGCCTGCCTGCGGGTGTGACGCCGGAAATGGGGCCGATCGCCACGGGACTGGGCGAGGTCTATATGTGGACCGTCCACCTCGCCCATCGCAAGGATGACCAGCATGATCCGGGCGAGCCGGGGCTGCAACCCGATGGCAGCTATATCACGCCGGAGGGCGAGCGGCTGGTGAGCCAGGCGGATCAGGCGACCTATCTGCGCACCGCGCAGGACTGGATCGTCGCGCCGCTGCTCAAGAACACGCCGGGCCTGGCCGGGGTCGATTCGATCGGCGGCTATGTGAAGCAATTTCAGGTCGTGCCCGATCTGGCGCGGCTGGCGGCGTTGCGGATCGGCATCGACGATCTGGCGCGGGCGCTGGAGGAAAACAACAATGCGGTCGGTGCGGGCGTGGTCGATCGCAATGGCGAGGGGCTGGCGGTGCGATCCGATGCGCGGCTGACCGGGGCGGAGGATCTGTCCCGCACCGTGATCGCGACGCGCGAAGGCGTGCCGATCCTGCTGAGCCAGGTCGCCACGGTCAGGACGGGACAGGCGATCCGCATGGGGTCGGCCTCCGAAGACGGGCGCGAGGTCGTGGTCGGCACGGCGGTCATGCGGGTCGGCGAGAATAGCCGCACCGTGGCATCGGCGGTCGCCCGGCGGCTGGAGGAAATCAACGCCTCCCTGCCTACCGACGTCATCGTCCAGCCGGTACTGGACCGCACCGCGCTCGTCCATTCGACCATCAATACGGTAGCCAAGAATTTGGCCGAAGGCGCGTTGCTGGTCGTCGTCGTCCTGTTCGTGCTGCTGGGTAATTTCCGTGCGGCGCTGATCGCGGCGTTGGTCATCCCGATCACCATGTTGATGACCAGTTTCGGTATGTTGCAGGGGGGCGTGTCGGCCAACCTCATGAGCCTGGGCGCGCTCGACTTCGGCCTGATCGTCGATGGCGCGGTCATCATTGTCGAACATGCGTTGCGGCGGATCGCCGAAGGGCAACATCGCGAAGGCCGGGTGCTGACGCTGGACGAGCGGCTGGCCGTGGTCGTGGGCGCAGCGCGGGAGATGATCCGGCCGTCGGTCTATGGCCAGGCGATCATCATCCTCGTTTATGTGCCGCTGCTGACGCTGACGGGGATCGAGGGCAAGACCTTCACGCCGATGGCGCTGACGGTCATCCTGGCGCTGGTCTGCGCCTTCATTCTGTCGCTGACTTTCGTGCCGGCCCTGCTCGCGGTGCTGTTGTCGAAGCCGGTGGAGGAGAAGGAGGGGCGGATCATGGGCTGGCTCAAGACCCGCTATGAACCCGGCCTCGACAAGGCGATGCAGCGGCCGACGCGGACCATGGGCGTCGCGGTGGCGGCATTCGTCCTGGCGATCGGCGCGTTCCTGACGCTGGGGCAGGAGTTTCTGCCGCAACTGGACGAGGGCGACATGACCGCGCAATTGCTGCGGATACCGGGCACGTCGGTCGAACAAAGCCAGGCGATGCAGTTCGATGTCGAAAAGGCGATCGCCACATTGCCGCAGGTCCTCTTCGTCTTTTCTAAGACGGGGACGGCGGAACTGGCATCAGACCCGATGCCGCCCAATATCTCGGACACGTTCATCATCATGAAGCCGCGTGCGGAATGGCCCGACCCGAAATTGCCCAAGGCGGAACTGGTCGAAGCGGTCGAGAAGAAGCTGGCGGTGCTGCCCGGCAATGCCTTTGAAATCAGCCAGCCGATCCAGATGCGGTTCAACGAACTGATTGCGGGCGTGCGCGGTGACGTGGCGGTCAAAGTGTTTGGCGACGATGCCGACGCGATGGCCCGCACCGCCAATCAGGTCGCGACGATCCTGCGGCGGACGGAAGGCGCGGTGGATGTGCGGGTCGAGCAGACCGAGGGGCTGCCGATGCTGGACATCCGGCCTCGGCGTGAGGCGCTGGCGGCGATGGGCCTGTCGGCCAAGGCGGTGCAGGATGTGGTGGCTGCTGCGATCGGCGGGCGCGATGCGGGCATGATCTTCGAGGGGGATCGGCGCTTTGCGGTGACGATCCGGCTCGACGATACGCAGCGGGCCGATATCGAGGCGGTGGGGCAGATTCCCGTGCCGACGCCTGATGGCGCCTTCGTGCCGCTGGCAAGCGTGGCGGAGATCGCGGTGACGACTGGTCCCAACCAGATCAGCCGCGAAAATGGCAAGCGCCGCATCGTCGTGCAGGCCAATGTGCGCGGGCGCGACGTCGCGAGCGTGGTGGCGGATGCACAGGCGGAGATCGCATCCGATATGCGCTTGCCGGCGGGGGCCTATCTCGAATGGGGTGGGCAGTTCGAAAATCTGGCGTCTGCGCGGGATCGGCTGTTGCTGGTGGTGCCTGCCTGTTTCGTGCTGATTTTGCTGCTGCTCTACGGAGCATTGGGCAATGTGCGGGACGCGATGATCGTCTTTACCGGCGTGCCGTTGGCGCTGGTGGGGGGCGTGCTGGCGCTGTTCCTGCGGGGCATGCCCTTTTCCGTATCGGCGGCGGTGGGCTTCATCGCGCTGTCGGGCATTGCGGTGCTCAACGGGCTGGTGATGGTCACGGCTATCCAGGAGCTGATCGGGCAGGGCATGGAGCGGGCGCGGGCGGCCGAGCAGGGGGCGATGCGTCGCCTGCGGCCGGTGGTGATGACCGCGCTGGTCGCATCGCTCGGCTTCGTGCCGATGGCGCTGGCGACCGGGTCGGGGGCGGAGGTGCAGAAGCCGCTGGCGACGGTGGTGATCGGCGGGCTGGTGTCGGCGACGCTGCTGACCCTGTTCGTGCTGCCGACGCTTTATGCGCGCTTTGGCGGGCGGCGGGCTTCGAGTGTGACGACATTGTTCAAACCCGTTCGTCCTGAGTAGTCATTGAGCGAAGTCGAGATGACGTATCGAAGGATTGGGCCAGACGCAGATGCTTCGATACGAGCCTTCGACAAGCTCAGTCTCTACTCAGCACGAACGGACTTTGCGTAATCTACAAGTCATAACGGCTAATGCCAAAACAGGGGGCGGTGGTGCCGCCCCCTGTCGCGTTCAGGCATCGACCGACACGACGCCGCGCCGTATCTGGTCGAGTTCGATGCTTTCGAACAAGGCCTGGAAATTACCGTTGCCGAAACCGTCATTGCCCTTGCGCTGGATGATTTCGAAGAAGATCGGGCCGAACATATTTTCGGTGAAGATCTGTAGCAAGATGCCCTCTCCCGTCTCTACGCTGCCGTCGATCAGGATGCGGTTGGCGCGCAGCCGGTCGAGATCCTCGCCATGGCCGGGGACGCGGCTGTCGACCAGGTCATAATAGGTCTCGATCGTATCCTGCAACCGCACGCCGCGCGCCCGCAATTTCTCGACCGTGTCGTAGATATTGTCGGTGGTGAGGGCGAGATGCTGGATGCCCTCGCCATGATAGTCGCGGATGAACTCCTCGATCTGGCTGTTATCGTCCTGGCTCTCGTTCAGCGGGATGCGGATCGCCCGGTCGGGCGCGATCATCGCCTGGCTGGTGAGGCCGGTTGCCTTGCCCTTGATGTCGAAGAATTTCTGCTCCTCGAAACCAAAGAGGGTGCGGTAGAATTCGCTCCACACCTGCATCTGACCGCGCCGGACATTGTGGGTCAGATGGTCGAGCAGGTCGAGCCCGACATTATTCTGCGCCTCCGCTTCCCGCCAGCCGGCGAATTCGGCCCAGTCGGCATAGGGGTCTTGGCCATCGGGCATGAAATAGAGATAGGAGCCGCCGATGCCCTGGATCACCGTGTCATCCTCTTCGGTCGCCTGCGCGCCATGGTCGAGCGCCCAGCGCATCGCGGCCTGCGGATCGGCAACGCGGAAGGCCATGGCGCTGGCGGAGGGACCATGGACCCCGCGAAAGGCAGCGACGCGTCCGGCATCGTCGCGGTTGAGCATCAGGTTGATGCGGCCCTGCTTGTAGCGGGTGATATTCTTGGTCGGATGACGGTGCGTCGGCACGAAGCCCAGTTGCTCGAATTGCGCCGCCATCGCCGCCGGATCGGGCGAGGTGAATTCGGCGAATTCAAAGCCGTTGAGGCCCAGGGGATTGTCGATCGTCGCGGTCATTGCGGCTCCTCTTCCTTTTTTATCTTGGCATAGGCCTGCGTGCCGCGGGTGAAGACCCGGTCGGTCGGCAGGATGGTGTCGGTGTCGAGATCGGGCAGGCCGTCCAATTGGGCGTAGAGCGGGGCGAAGTCGGTCTCGACCGTCTGGCGCAGCAGATCCTCGAAACTGTCGATGACGAAATAGCTCTGCTGATAATCGTCGATGCGGTAGCGGGTGCGCATCAGCCGCTTGAGATCGAAGCCCAGCCGGTTGGGGGAGGGATCGTCCAGGGCGTAGATGGACTCGCCGTGGGACGACACGATGCCCGCGCCATAAAGTTTGAGGTCGTCGCCCTGGCGGAGCAGGCCGAACTCCACGGTGTACCAATAGAGCCGGGCCAGCCGGTCGATCGCCCCCAGACCATCAGCGCGCAGGCCGCCCTGGCCATAGGCCTGCATATAGTCGGCGAAGGCGGGGTTGGCGAGCAGGGGGACGTGGCCGAAGACGTCGTGGAAAATGTCGGGTTCGGACAGATAATCGATCTGGTCGGGCGTGCGCAGGAAGCGCCCGGCGACGAAGCGGCGATTGGCGAGATGGTCGAAGAACAGCCGGTCGGGGACGAGGCCGGGGACGGCGACGACCTGCCAGCCGGTCAGCTTCATCAGCCGTTCGGATAGCTCATCGAAATCGGGGATGCCCGGCCGAGTCATCCGCAGCACGTCCAGACCGTCCATGAACTCCGCCACGGCGCGGTCGGGGAGCATCTGCGCCTGACGGGCGAACAGTCGGTCCCACAGCGCATGTTCCTGCGGCGTGTAGGCGGCCCAATCCTGCGGGATCGTCCAATCCTCGGCGGTGCCTTGCGGGCGCTCTATGTCGTTTTGGGCCATGACGACAATATTGCATGGGTCAAGTGAAAAAGGGTTTCAATATCCTGCTTTGCCGCGCAATATCGGACATGATCTCATCATATATGGGCCAGATATGAAACAGGAATATCAGATCGATGCGATCGACCGGCGGATCATCGCCATATTGCAGGCCGACGCCGCCATTCCCCATGCGCAACTGGCCGAACAGGTCGGCGCATCGACCGCGTCCTGCTGGCGCCGGATCAAGGCGCTGGAGGCGGCGGGGGTGTTGACCCGTGCGGTGCGGCTGGTCGATCCCGCCAAGGTCGATCGCGGGGTCAATGTGCTGTGCAATATCCGCATGCGCAGCCACGCCCGCGAACCGCGCAGCGCTTTCGAAGCCTTTGTCGATGCCTGCCCGGAAATCGTCGAATGCTTCTCCATGTCCGGCGAGTGGGACTATCTGTTGCGGGTCGTGGTGGCGGACGTCGCCGATTATAACCAGTTTTTGATGCACACTTTGTTGGCCCAGCCGACGGTGGCGGGGGCCGCGTCGCATTTTGCGCTGTCGACCACCAAATATACCACCGCCTTGCCGGTGTGACACATCAGGCGATCGCCATCTCGCCCATCCACGCGCCGAAGGAGGCGCGGGCGCGGGAGGTGTAGGCTTCCTTGCGCTGCTTTTTCTTCACATCGTCGAGCGTCGGAAACAGGCCGAAATTGACGTTCATCGGCTGATAGTCGGCCGTCGCGACATTGCCCGTTACATGGCCGAGCAGCGCGCCGAGCGCCGTGTCGGCGGGCGGGGGCGTCAGCGTATGGCCCAGTAGTTCGGCCGCGGCGAAGCGCCCGGCGATGAGGCCGATCGCTGCGCTTTCGACATAGCCTTCGCACCCCGTCATCTGCCCGGCGAAGCGGATATGCGGGGCGCTTTTGAGACGCAGCGTCGCGTCGAGCAGCTTTGGCGACTGGATGAAGGTGTTGCGATGCAGTCCGCCCAGCCGCGCGAACTCGGCGTTCCGCAGGCCGGGGATGGTGCGGAACAGTTCGACCTGCGCGCCATGTTTCAGCTTGGTCTGGAAACCGACCATGTTCCATAGCGTGCCGGACGCATTATCCTGCCGCAACTGCACCACGGCATAGGGCCAGCGGCCGGTGCGCGGATTGTCCAGCCCCATCGGCTTCATCGGCCCATGGCGCAGCGTTTCCGGCCCGCGCGAGGCCATCACCTCGATCGGCATGCAGCCTTCGAAATAGGGGGTGCTGGCCTCCCACTCCTTGAACTCGGTCTTTTCGCCATCGAGCAGCCCCTGGACGAAGGCCTGATATTGGTCCTTGTCCATCGGGCAGTTGATATAATCCTTCCCCTCGCCGCCGCCGGGGCCGATCTTGTCCCAGCGATTGGCCATCCAGCACTGGTCCATGTCGATACTGTCATGGTGGATGACCGGCGCGATCGCGTCGAAGAAAGCGAGATGCTCGATCCCCGCCGCCTGGCCGATGCTGGTTGCGAGCGCGGGCGCGGTGAGTGGGCCGGTGGCGATGATGGTCATGCCGGACGTGGGCAGCGTGTCGATCCGCTCGCGGATGATCTCGACATGGGGATGATCGGCCAGCGCGCGGGTGACGGCGCCGGAAAAAACATGGCGATCCACCGCCAGCGCGGAGCCGGCCGGCACTTTGGCGGGCTCGGCGCTCGCCATGATAAGCGAATCCAGCCGCCGCATCTCCTGATGCAGCAGGCCCACGGCATTTTTGTCGGCATCGTCGGAACGGAAACTGTTGGAGCAGACCAGTTCAGCGAGGCCTTCGGTCTGGTGCGCGGGCGACATGTCGCCGCTTCCGCGCATTTCCGACAGGCGCACTTTGATCCCCGCCTGCGCCAACTGCCACGCCGCTTCGGACCCGGCGAGCCCGCCGCCGATGATATGCACCTGATAGTCTGCCACTGATATTCGCCTTGATGTCGCAATTCTGCCGTTCGGGCCAAGGCCTATAGCCGATGGGGGCGCAGTAGGACAGGGCGGCGTGGGTGGCTTTTGGGTTGGGATGGTGGGGGGGTGGTGCTGTGCGAAGCTTGTGAAGTTCACACTGTTGCAGGGTTCGATTTTGCTGGGATTGGGGTTTGCAGGGCGGACTTCGCAATAGGAAGGTTTTTGCGAAGTTTTTGTTCGCGTGGTGAGTATGTGCAGCGGGAGGAACGGCGGCGAAATAGCCGGTCCTGACCTTCTATGTTCAGAAAGCTGCCCTTCGCATGACACCGCCCGTTACGTTCCCGCCTGATTTTCCTCCGAGCATGATCAGGCCCCGCCCTTGAGGAAGGACGATGATGATGTCCTAACATATGACGCAGGACAGCCTGAAGTCTCACTCATGCGCGAGAGCAGCAAAGGGTTTGCATCTCAAGCCATCCGAGTCTATAGATGATTATAAGTATCACAGTCAAGGCAGGATATGGCAAGCTCACCGACCCAGCAGTCAACCCTGAAGCAGTATTTCACCGAAGCTTATGAGGTAAACTCGGCTATGGCGAAGCTCTTGGGCGACGTGAATGGACTTAGAATCCTTGAGCCGAGTGTTGGAAATGGAGCTCTCCTGAGCGGTCTACAAGGATCACCTGCACATATAGACGCCGTAGATGTAGATGCGTCTGTCTTAGCCCTAACTAAGCAGCGAGTTTCAAGTCTGCCCCTAAACACTCACAGGGCAGACTTCATCGACATGTTTGCGAATGGTCTTATGCTGGCTGGCTTATCCCCTTTCCGCCGCGACTATGATGCTGTAATTTCAAATCCGCCTTTTGGTCTTTTTTTTAGTCCAGAGTATCGGAAGCGCCTGAAAGCATCTTTTCCCTATCTGTACGTGCGCGATTCGTATGGCTTGTTCTTGGCTTTCTCGCTCATGATGCTCCGTAAAGGTGGAAGATATGTATTCCTCCTTCCCGACACCTTTCTTACAAGTACCAACCACTCACCCTTGCGTCAGTATATATATAAGCATGGCGAGCCGACGCATGTGATCCGCTTTCCATCAAAGCGCTTCGAGACAGTGAACTTCGGCTATGGCAACCTCTGCATTATCGCTGGGTCCAAACGCTGCGCTACCGAAAATACAATGTTGACATGGATCGAAGCGTTTGACGGAAAGTGCCCGCTCTTGGATCAGCCCGAAAACGCCGTGTTCTCGATCACCGGATCTTGTCTAGAAAAATCCCTTGATAGCGGTTGGCGATCCAGCATGGGCCAAGTGCGATCTGAAACGGAAAGTTGGACCACGTTGGGTCAAGTGGCAGAGTGCAAAACGGGAATATATACAGGCGATAACTGTCGCTTCATTGGCTACGACCCTGCTCGGGTCACAAAGCGCCTCAATGGTCACTCGATCCATTGGGAAAGTGTCTATGAGGGAGATCTATCTTCGGACCAGCGTCAGCACGGCCTAGATACTGTCGTCGCTTATGTGCCCCTTATCAGAGGTGGCCATCGTGCCTTTGTCGATAGCACTGCATGGGCGCTCCGCTGGGACCGCGAGGCAGTCGTCTTCTACAAAACAAACAAGAAGGCGAGACTGCAAAATTCCAGCTATTATTTTAGACCGGGAATTGCTGTACCAATGGTGACATCTCGCCGACTTTCGGCTTCGCTGATGGATAGTGCTGTTTTTGACCAAGGGGTTGTTGGAGTCTTCCCACATGATCAAGAGGCGCGTGAGGCAATCCTGCTTTATCTCAACTCCTCGAAGGCGACCGAACTGCGTAACGAAATTGTGAACGGCAGCGCCAACAACTCAGCAAACTACCTCAAGCGACTCCCCGTCCCACGCTTCGGGCCAAAGGATTATTCGGAGGCAAAGCGGATCGTATCGGTGGCCGTTGCTGAAAATTTCTTGCAAGTTGATACATGCGATAGTTTCATGCAGCCCTTTTTTACCAAACAAGATAGGATGTAAGGTCGGTGGGTTGGTTCTTTAAATATCGATAAAAACCGTCGCTTAGATCGTCCCGCCAGTCTATAACTTCGTCCCGCACCAATTGGATGTCAGCGCCAGTTATTTCCTCAATTTTTTTGTAGGTATCGGCTCCGGTATAAACTTCCCATAAATTTGACCGACGTAGAACCTTCAAATAATTGTCGTTTTTCATCCTGGCGGACCAAGAGCATTAGCTTGGTTCTATGGTCCCATATGTGATATGCTCGACCAACAGTAAGCAATCGTAACATGTTGCCTTTTTCATTGGATCCAAAGCCGCTCTTAAAATCAATGACATATGGTATGTCCGCTTTCCGGAAAACTTCGTCCTCCTTCATATTGATTTCGCCAACGATCTCGAACAGCGTCGAGACGTCCGTCATCACCTCCTTAGCCTTATCATGTGTTCCAAGATTGGCAGTTATCCGCTGAAGTAGCGCTTTACGCACCTCGGCAAAATTAGGAGCGTCCATTCGTACGACGGTCGTGTCCGCCGGGTACGTCCAGGCTGTTCGACAAAATGCCTCCCAGAGTTCACCGATGCGTCTTGAAAATGCCATATATTCATATGGCCAGACTTGATGGCGATATTCCAACCCAGCGACGGTACAGCAATATTGGATGACTAAAGCTGCGGTCCCACGATCTACCTCCCACATCTGTAAAATAGATGCAGACAGATTATCACGTTCTTTAGCGACCAGCGCGTTTACTTGCTGAGCTTTTTGCTGATGGGTCAGCGCAAGCTTAGAAATTCGCTCCACTGATGGAGCGAGGCGAGAGTGAAGCCGCAACAGGATTTCATTCTTGTCGAGCATTAGCGGAATCACCTGCATTTAGAGCATCGTTGAAAAGCTCATGCAGGGCGACATCGAGAGCGCTGGCGAGCTTCAGAATGTTCTTCAGGCTTGGGTTCCTCTCGCCTCGTTCAATTCCGCCTACATAGGTGCGGTCAAGACCACATGCGTCGGCAAGATCCTCTTGAGACAGTCCAGCCCTCAGCCGAAGAAAACGGACGCACCGGCCCAGCCGGGTTCTCTCGTTCTCGAAAGAGGCGTTCGCTCTTTTCATCCTGTCCTGCAAGCGGGACAGATGATTCTAAGTACACGGACTATAAGTATCAACTCTCAGCGCACCGCGGCGGTTTTGCAGCCGTTCTGCTTTCCAAGTGCAGGATGATGAACGAACGGCAACTTTTGGGACGGATATGGGCACCAGCGAATGACCACAATTGGCGCTATCCCCCCACCAACGCCCCCTCGCCATAATAAGCGGCCTCGTCCAATATCCCCTCGCGTTTCGCGACGACCACGCCGACCAGCACTTGGCCCGCGACGTTCACCGCCGTGCGGCCCATGTCGAGGATGGGGTCGATGGCGAGCAACAGGCCTGCGCCTTCGAGCGGGAGGCCAAGCGTCGAGAGGGTAAGGGTGAGCATCACGACGGCGCCGGTCAGGCCTGCGGTTGCGGCGGAGCCGATGACGGAGACGAGGGCGATCAGGGCATAGTCGAGCGGGCCAAGGGGAATGCCATAGAAGCCTGCGACGAAGATGGCGGCGAGCGCGGGGTAGATCGACGCGCAGCCGTCCATCTTGGTGGTGGACGCAAGCGGGATGGCGAAGGCGGCATAGGCTTTGTCGACGCCGAGCCGCGCGGTGACGGCTTCGGTGACGGGCAGGGTGCCGACCGAGGAGCGGGAGACGAAGCCCAACTGGATGGCGGGCCAGGCCTTGGCGAAGAAGGGCAGGGGCTTGAGGCCATGGGCGAGCAGCAGCGTCGGATAGACGATCAGCAGCACGATGCCGAGGCCGAGATAGATGGCGCCGGTAAAGACGCTCAGCCTTGCGAGCGCGTCCCAGCCATAGGTGGCGACCGCCGCGCCGATCAGGCCTGCCGAACCGATCGGCGTCAGGCGGATGACCCAGCCGAGTAGCGCGCGCACGACCGCGAGCAGCGAGCGGACGAAGGCGAGGAAGGGTTCGGCCTTCTCCCCGACTTTGAGCGTGGCGAGGCCGACCGCGATGGCGATGACCAGTAATTGCAGGATGTTGAAGGAGAGGCTGGTGCTGGCGGTGCCGTCGGGCGCGATCTTGGTGCTGCCGCTCAGCGCCAGGCTGTTGCCGGGGACGAGGCCTTTGAGAAAATCGAGCCAGCCGCCGACCGCGTCGGGCTGTTTGGCGGCGAGCGCGGCGGTGCCAAGGCCCATGCCCGGCTGGACGATGATGCCGATGGCAAGGCCGATGCTGACCGCGATCAGCGCGGTGATGGCGAACCAGAGCAGCGTCTGCCCCGCCAGCCGCGCCGCATTGTCGAGCGCGCGCAGATTGGCGATCGACGCGACGATGGCGGCGAAGACGAGCGGCGGGACGATGGCTTTCAATAGCGCGACGAAGATGGTGCCGACCGTCTGGAGCGCGGTTGCGAGCCAGTTGAGGTCGCCATCCGGCCCTGTGCCCATGGTCCGGGCGAGGAGGCCGAGCGCCAGCCCTGCGACCATGCCGACCAGCACCTGAAATCCGAAGCTGCGATAGGGGAGGGTCATGGGCGCAAATCCTTTGGGCGAACGGCGTAGCATATGGGGGAGTGGCGTAGGATTGCGCGCAAGCAATAGTTGGGCGGGGTTTAGTTTTTGGCGGGGGGGTGTCTTTACATCCTCCCCCGGTGGGGGAGGTGGCAGCACGTAGTGCTGACGGAGGGGTGTTGCGCTATCGAGAGGGTGACACCCCTCCGTCTGGCCTGCGGCCAGCCACCTCCCCTGCAAGGGGAGGATGGGTGCGGAGGATTGGCGGTTGCCTGTCGCTGTGCCACATTGGCGGTCTGACGAAATCGAGGGGCAGGTTTATGGGGTGGCGGTGTGGGTTTCTGGCGGGCGTGGCCGCGATGCTGCCGAGCGGCGCGATGGCGGCGGCGGACCCGGTGGTGGCGAAGGATATCTTGATGCGCTCTGTTGCCTTTCGTACGGTCGAGGGGGCGGGCGAGGTGCCGAAGCTCGCGGCCTATTATGCGTCGGTGCTGAAAGGCGCGGGCTTTGCCGATGCGGATGTCGTCATCACGCCGATGGGCGAGACGGCGACCTTTGCCACGACGATCCGGGGGCGGGATGCGACGCTCAAACCGTTGCTGATGATCGGCCATATGGACGTGGTGGCGGCCGACCCGAAGGATTGGACTCGCGATCCGTTCGTGCCGGTGGAGGAGAAGGGCTATATTTTCGGGCGGGGCGCGGAGGATAATAAATATGACGTCGCGATGATGGTCGCGACGCTGGCGCAGTTGAAAAAGGACGGCTGGACGCCGCGCCGCA
Organism: Sphingobium sp. KKT206; assembly: GCF_055640555.1. Taxonomy (NCBI): domain Bacteria; kingdom Pseudomonadati; phylum Pseudomonadota; class Alphaproteobacteria; order Sphingomonadales; family Sphingobiaceae; genus Sphingobium; species Sphingobium sp. KKT206. The sequence continues at coordinate 1,185,779 of NZ_CM145764.1, read as the reverse complement.
CCGTAACGCTATTGTTGTCGGGGGACGAAGAGACCGCGATGGTGACGACGCGGGCGCTGGCGGCGCAATATAAGGACGCCGAATTGCTGCTGAACGGCGATGGCGGCGGCGGGCTGCTCAACGAGGCGGGCGAGCCGGTGCTATACCAGTTGCAGGCGGGCGAGAAGACCTATGCCGATTTCGAGATTGGTTTCACCGATCCGGGCGGCCATTCGAGTGCGCCGACGGCGGGCAATCCGCTCTATCGACTGGCGCGGGCGATCGACAGGATTGCGGCCTATCAGTTTCCGCCGATGCGCAACGAATTGACCAAGGCGTCGCTGGCGCTGTCGGCCGACCGGATTGGCGGCGAGGTCGGCGCGGCGATGAAGCGTTATGCGGAGACGGGCGATGCGGCGGCGGCGGAATTGCTGTCGGGTCGCCCGGAATTTGTCGGCCAGGTGCGCACGACCTGTGTCGCGACCATGGCGCAGGCGGGGCATGCGCTGAACGCCCTGCCGCAGAGCGCCAAGGTGCAGGTCAATTGCCGGATCTTTCCGGGCGTGGCGATCGACGCGGTGAAGGCGGAACTGGTGCGGGTGGTGGCGGATGAGAGCGCGACCGTCACGACGCTGGGCGATCCGTTGGCAAGCGATGCCTCGCCGCTGCGCGCTGATGTGATGCAGGCGGTGGTCGCGGCGGTTTCCGCACGGGCACCGGGCATCCCGATCATGCCGAGCATGTCCGGCGGCGCGACTGACAGCGTGCATTTCCGCGCGCTTGGCGTGCCGAGCTATGGCGTGTCGAGCCTGTTCATGAAAGCCGAGGATGGCTTTGCCCATGGGCTGAACGAGCGGGTGCCGGTCGCGGGGATCGGCGCGGCGCTGGTGCAGTGGGAGGCGGTGTTGCGGGCGTTGGCGAAGTAATTAAGCCCCTCCCCTTTAGGGGAGGGGTTGGGGTGGGGGACATCCTCCTGGTTCAGCGCCTGCGGCACGCCCCCACCCCCGGCCCCTCCCCTAAAGGGGAGGGGTGAATGAAAAGGTTACCCCCGCACCGCCACAGCATTCGCCGCCGACAACACCGCCTGCACCGAAGCCGTCGCGACGTCTGCGTCCGTCCCCACGCCGAACACGGTCCGCCCGTCCGGCGTGCGGCATTCGACATAGGCGGCGGCGTTGACGTTGCTGCCTGCGCCGATGGCATGTTCGCTATAGTCGGCGATTTCCAGCTCGACGCCCAGTTCGTCGCGCAGCGCAGCCAACACTGACGAAAGCAGGCCGTTTCCGCGCCCGGAGATGCTGCGTTCGCCGCCCTTATAGGCGATCTTGCCGGTGAAGATGCGGTCGCCCGCTGCGCCGCTTTCATGATAGTCGATCAGCGCATAGGCTTGATCGCCGGTCAGGCGATAATGGTCCTGGAAGGCGGCCCAGATGTCGGCGGCGTTGAGTTCGCGGCTCGACTGGTCGGCCAGCCCCTGCACCACGCGGGAGAAGTCGGCCTGCATCCGCTTGGGCAGTTTGAAGCCCTTATCCTGTTGCAACACCCAGGCGACGCCGCCCTTGCCCGATTGCGAATTGACGCGGATCACCGCTTCATAGTCGCGGCCCAGATCCTTGGGGTCGATCGGCAGATAGGGCACGTCCCAGATGAGGTCGTTGCGCGCTTCCTGCGCGGCAAAGCCCTTCTTGATCGCGTCCTGATGGCTGCCGGAAAAGGCGGTGAACACCAGCTCGCCGGCATAGGGATGGCGCGGGTGGACGGGCAGCTGGTTGCAATATTCGACCGTCTGGATGACGTTGTCGATGTCGCTGAAATCGAGGCCGGGGTTGATGCCCTGCGTGTACATATTCAGCGCGACGGTCACGATGTCGCAATTGCCGGTGCGCTCGCCATTGCCGAACAGGCAGCCTTCGACCCGGTCGGCACCCGCCATGAGGCCGAGTTCCGCCGCGGCGACGCCGGTGCCGCGATCATTATGCGGATGCAGCGAGATGACGACGCTGTCGCGCTTGCTGATATGGCGGCACATCCATTCGATCTGGTCGGCATAGATGTTGGGTGTGGCGCATTCGACCGTCGCTGGCAGGTTCAGGATCAGCGGCCGCTCCGGCGTGGGCTGGAGGATGTCCATCACCGCTTCGCAACATTCCAGGCTGAAATCCAGCTCGGCGGTGGAGAAGGTTTCCGGGCTATATTCGAAATGCCAGTCGGTATCGGGCTGCTTGGCGGCATTGTCGCGCAGCAGCTTGGCGGCGTGGACGGCGATGTCCTTGACTTGCGCCCGGTCCATGCCGAACACGATGCGACGCCAGGCAGGCGAGACGGCGTTATAGACATGGACGATCGCCCGCTCCGCGCCGCGCAGCGATTCGAAGGTGGTGGCGATCAGGTCTTCGCGGGCTTGGGTCAGCACCTGGACCATCACATCGTCTGGGATGCGGCCGTCCTTCACTAGGCTGGAGATGAAGTCGAACTCGGTTGCGCCGGCCGATGGGAAGCCGACCTCGATCTCCTTGACGCCGACCTGGACCAGCAGGTCGAAGAAACGGCTCTTCTTTTCCGCGTTCATCGGGTCGATCAGCGCCTGATTGCCGTCACGCAAGTCGGTGGAGAGCCAGCGCGGGGGCGCGGTGATGACTTGCGAGGGCCATTGGCGATTGGGCAGGTCGACTTGCGGGAAGGCGCGATATTTCTGGGCGGGATCGGTCAGCATCATGGGACAGCTACTTCTTTATGCGAACGGGCGCGCAGGAACGGCCCGGTTAACGACTATCAGCGAAAAGGAAGCCCTTAGGCGTATCGTCGCTGCCCATAATCGAAAGGCAGCACAAAAACCACGCCTAAGGGCGTGTAAGTCGTAGCAGGGGAAGAAACGTCGCGCTCTGCATGAAGGGCAGGGTGTAGCGGCTTTGGGGGCAGGGCGTCCAGTCGTTTTTGAGCCTTTGCCTGGGTGGGGGCAGAAGGGAGACCGGGACGGCGTGAAAGGTAAACGCCGAAAAGCCCCGCTTGTGCGACGGGCCGCTTCCCCCTAAATCGCCTACCATGACCTCGACCAACGACATTCGCCGCTCTTTCCTCGACTATTTCGGGGCCAACGGCCACACCATCGTCCCGTCCGCGCCGCTGGTGCCGCACAACGACCCGACGCTCATGTTCGTCAATGCGGGCATGGTGCCGTTCAAGAATGTCTTCACCGGGCTTGAGACGCGCCCCTACAAGACGGCCACGTCGAGCCAGAAGTCGGTGCGCGCGGGCGGCAAGCATAACGACCTCGACAATGTCGGCTATACCGCGCGCCATCACACCTTCTTTGAAATGCTGGGCAATTTCAGCTTCGGCGATTATTTTAAGGAACAGGCGATCACCCATGCCTGGACTTTGCTGACCAAGGAATGGGGGCTTCCGGCCGACAAGCTGACCGTCACCGTCTATCATACTGATGACGAGGCGTTTGCGCTGTGGAAGAAGATTGCGGGCCTGCCAGACCACCGCATCATCCGCATTCCGACCAAGGATAATTTCTGGGCGATGGGTGATAGCGGCCCGTGCGGTCCCTGTTCGGAAATCTTCTACGACCATGGCGACCATATCTGGGGTGGCCCTCCCGGTAGCCCGGAGGAGGATGGCGATCGTTTCGTCGAGATCTGGAACCTGGTTTTCATGCAATATGAGCAGGAAGCCAATGAGATCGTCAGCGAACTGCCGAAGCCCTCGATCGACACCGGCATGGGCCTGGAACGCATCGCCGCCGTCATGCAGGGCGTGCATAATAATTACGACATCGACACGTTCAAGGCGCTGATCGAAGCCTCCGGCGCGATCACCCGCACCGCGACCGACGGCGATCATCAGGCCAGCCACCGCGTCATCGCCGATCATCTGCGTTCGACCAGCTTCCTGATCGCCGATGGCGTGCTGCCCGCCAATGAAGGGCGTGGCTATGTGCTGCGCCGGATCATGCGCCGCGCGATGCGCCACGCGCATATCATCGGTGCGAAAGACCCGTTAATGTATCGCCTGGTCGGCAGCCTCGTGTCCGAAATGGGCGCGGCCTATCCCGAACTGGTGCGCGCCCAGCCGCTGATCGAGGAAACCTTGCTGCGCGAGGAAACCCGGTTCCGCAAGACGCTGGAAAACGGCCTACGCTTGCTCGATGAAGCGACGGTCGATCTGGCTGAAGGCGGCACGCTGCCCGGCGAAACCGCGTTCAAGCTCTACGACACGTTCGGCTTCCCCTATGACCTGACCGAAGACGCGCTGCGTTCGCGCGGGCTGGGCGTCGATCGCGCCGGTTTCGACAGCGCGATGGCGGAGCAGAAGGCCGCTGCGCGCGCCGCCTGGAAGGGGTCGGGCGACAAGGCATCGGACGAAATCTGGTTCGATATCGCGGAGAAGGCGGGCAATACCGAGTTTATCGGCTACAGCTCGACCGTGGGCGAGGGCGAAGTGCAGGCCATCGTCAAGGACGGTGCGAATGTCGATTCCGCGACCGTTGGCGACAGCGTCATCATCCTCACCAACCAGACGCCCTTCTACGGCGAAAGCGGCGGGCAGATGGGCGATACCGGGCGCATCAGCACGCAGGGCGGCCTGATCGCCCATGTCGACGATACCGCCAAGCCGCTCGGCCGCCTCCACGCGCACCGTGCGACGATCGAGGCGGGTAGCGTCAAGGTCGGCGACACGGTGCAACTGACGGTGGATGTCGATCATCGCGACCGCGTGCGCGCCAACCATAGCGCGACCCACCTGCTCCACGCGGCGCTGCGTCATCGCTTGGGCGGCCATGTCACGCAAAAGGGCAGCCTGGTCGCGCCCGACCGGCTGCGCTTCGACTTCTCGCACCCCGAATCGCTGACCCATGCGCAGATCGCGCAGGTCGAGGCGGACGTGAACGCGCAGATCCGCCATAATGAGGAAGTCACCACCCGGTTGATGACCCCCGACGATGCGATCGGCGCGGGCGCGATGGCGCTGTTCGGCGAGAAATATGGCGACGAGGTTCGCGTGCTGTCCATGGGGCGCGGCGATGACGCCCAATATTCGGTCGAACTGTGCGGCGGCACCCATGTCCGCGCGACGGGCGACATCGCCTTGTTCAAGATCGTGTCGGAAAGCGCCGTGTCGAGCGGCGTGCGCCGGATTGAAGCGCTGACCGGTGAGGCCGCGCGCCTGTGGCTGGCCGACCGCGACGACAAGTTGCGCCAGTCCGCTGCCGCGCTCAAGACCACGCCCGAAGATGTGCCGACGCGCATCGCCGCGCTGGTCGAACAAAGCCGCCGTCTGGAACGCGAACTCGCCGAAGCCAAGAAGGCACTGGCGCTGGGCGGCGGCGGGGCTGCGCAGGCCGCCGGTCCCGAAAAGGTGGGCGCTGTCAGCTTCCTTGGCCAAGTTATCGACGGCCTTGATCCCAAGGAATTGCGCGGCATCGTTGATGGCAACAAGAAGACCCTGGGTAGCGGCGTGTCCGCCATCCTCGCCGTGGTCGATGGTCGCGCGACCATCGCCGTGGGCGTCACCGACGACCTGACCGGCACGCTGAGCGCCGTCGATCTCGTCCGCATCGGCGTCGAAGCGCTGGGCGGCAAGGGCGGCGGCGGGCGTCCCGACATGGCGCAGGGCGGCGGTCCCGATGGTGACAAGGCGCAGGCGGCACTGGAGGCGGTGAAGGCAGCGCTGGAGAAGGTCGCAGCCTGACGAAAAGCCCATAATTACCGGCTATTCTCGCTGGCGATCCAAGTTGCGCGGAATCGTCACATCGGGCATATAGCGTCGCATTACACCCGAACATGGTCTTAACTGGGGTCGCAAAGCTCATGTTGGGATAACCATTATGTGATTTTGGGGTGGGGTTTTTTGTTGATCGATAGGCTGCCTGGGGGGCGGTCCAACCTGTTTGGCCGGTGGCATAGGGGCATGATGACGCGCATGGCGTTGTTGGCCTGCTGCAGTTGTTCGTCCGCCGCATGGGCGCAGGGCAGTCTCATCCTCCCGCCCAATCCGACACCTTTCAGCCATCCGGTGCAGGCCGATCCGTTGATCGATCTGGTCGACCGTGTCGGACCGCCGGACCAGTTTCGCGCGGAGATCGAATCGGCGGTTCAGACCAATGCGCTGATGGACGAGGCCCGCGCGGGCGAGCGCGAGGCGCAGGCGGCGCGGGTGCAGGCGCGTTCGGCGATCTTCCCGACACTCGACCTGAGCGTGGACGCGCATCGCTCGTTCGCGCGCAATTTCTCCAACGATCCCGGCAATATCGTCGAACGATCCCGCCCTGAAGGGCGTACCGACGCCACGGCTTCGCTACGGCAGCGGCTCCTCGATTTCGGCGCGGCGTCGAGCCGCATCAATGCGGGCAATGCGCGGGTCGAAGCGGCGCGGTCCGGCATCATGGGCTATGGCACCGATGTCGCGTTGCGCACCGTCACCGCCTGGTATTCCATCCTGGCGCAGCGGCTGATGGAGCGGGCCGCGATCGATTATGGCGTGCGGCAAATGCGCCTGCGGGCCGCGGTCGAGCGCCGCATCGAGCAGGGCTTTTCCGCGCGGGGCGACCTGCCCCGCATCGACAGTTCGATCGCCTCGGTCCAGACCCGGCTCGCCATGTATCAGCGTGATCGGGCCAGTGCCGAAGCGCAATATCGCGCGCTGGCCGGGCATGACGCGCCCGTCGACCTGATGCGCGCGCCCGTGCCGCCAATGGATGCCAGCAGCCGCGAATCGCTGGAAACGCTGATCCTGCGCTCGCCGACCGTGCTGAAGGCCGAGGCCGAAGCGCGCGCCGCGCGGCAGGATGCGCGGGCCGTGCGGTCCGACCGACTGCCGACGATTGCCGCCGGGGTGGATGCGGGCCGCTATGGCGTGTTCGAAAATCCGGGCGACTATGACATTCGCGGCCGCCTGATCATCCGTGCCCAGCTTGGTGCGGGGATCAATGCGAAGGCGGATCAGGCGACCGCGCGCGCCGATGCCGCCGACGCCTATGCCGCGCGGGTCCGGCGCGAGGCGCTGCGCGACGCGGAGATGGCCTGGAGCGACATGCGCGGGCTCGACGCGCAGTTGAAGGCAGCGCAGGCGACCTATCTTGCTAGCCGCGATAGCCGCGACGTCTATGCCGCACGCTTCGCATCGTCGGGCGGCACCTTGTTCGATGTCATCACGTCCGAAGACAATTATTTCGCATCCATCGCGACCTATGTGCAGACATTGGCGGAGCGCGACCTGTCGCGCTTCGTCCTGCTGGCCAGAGCGGGCCAGTTGCTGGACGAACTGTCGATCGCGGTCGATTCCTCCGACGGGGCCGCCAGACCATGAATGAAGAGCCTCTGCTCGCCACCGGCAAGCGCCGCTTCGCCCCCTGGCTGATTGCACCGATGATGCGCAATCGCGGCATCTATATGAAGGTCGCGGTCGCTGCCGCGCTGATCAACATCTTCGCACTCGTGTCGGCGCTCTTTACCATGACCGTCTATGACCGGATCGTCCCGAATGATGGTGCCGCCTCGCTTGTGGGGCTGAGCATCGGCCTGGTCTTCGTGATCATCTTCGATTTCGTGCTGCGGTTGCTGCGCGTCTATTTCGTCGATGTCGCCGGCGCCAATATCGACCATGATGTCGGCGAAACGCTGTTCGCCAAGCTGCTCGCGCTACGGCTCGATCATCGGCGGGGATCGACCGGCGCGCTCACCGGGCTGATGCGCGAACTGGAGACGTTGCGCGACTTCTTCGCCTCAGTCACGCTGACTGCGCTGATCGACGTCCCCTTCATCTTCGTCACCTTGGCGGTGATCGCCATGCTGGGCGGCGTGCTGGTGGTCCTGCCGCTGGCGATGATCCCCCTCGTCATCCTGTCGGGCATCGTCACCACGCCTGCGCTCGACCGCATGTCGTCGCGCAGCCTGGGCGATGGCCTGCTCAAGCAATCGGTGCTGGTCGAAACCATCGGCAGCCTGGAAACGGTCAAGGCGATCGGGGCCGGACCGATGCTGAGCGGGCGCTGGCGCAAGGCACTGATCAGCCATTCGGAAAGCTCGCTTGGCCAGCGACTGATCTCCTCCGTCCCGATGACGGTCGCCAATAGCGCATCCACCATCGCCTATTGCGGTATCATCATTGTGGGCGTCGGCCTTCTGCGCAGCAACGAGATTACGACCGGGGCGCTGCTCGCCTGCTCCATCCTGTGTGGCCGTGCGCTTGCGCCGCTGGCGCAGATCGCGACGCTCCTGTCGCGCCTGTCCGCCACGCGCGTCGCCTATCGGCAGATCAACGCGCTGATGGACGCGCCCACCGAAGGGCCGCAGGGCGATGCGCTCCACCCCGGCGTGCTGCGCGGGCAGATAGAATTGCGCAATGTCGGATTCCGCTATCCCGGTTCGCCCGAAAAGGCGTTGGAGCAGGTCAATCTGACGATCGCGCCGGGCGAACGGGTCGGATTTTTGGGGCGTGTCGGGTCCGGCAAGTCCACGCTCGCCCGACTGGTCCTCGGCCTCTACGAACCCGAAGATGGCGTCATCATGATCGATGGTATCGACGTGCGCCAATATGACCCCATCGAATTGCGCCGCCTGATCGGCGCGGGGATGCAGGATAATGTGCTGATCGCCGGAACGGTGCGCCAGAATATCTGCCTGGACCGCGCCGTCGTGGATCAGGAGGAGATGATCCGCGCGACGGAGATCAGCGGCACGCATCGCTTCATGGGGCCGATCACCAACGGCTATGACCTGCGCCTGACCGATCGCGGCGATGGCCTGTCGGGTGGCCAGCGCCAGTCGATCGCGATCGCCCGCGCGCTGGCGGGGCGCCCGCAAATCCTCATCTTCGATGAACCCAGCAGTTCGATGGACGCACAGACCGAAGCGGAACTCATCACCCGCTTGCACCCCGAAGTGCAGGGGCGCACGCTGATGTTGATCACCCATCGCACCTCCCTGCTGGCGCTGGTCGATCGGATCGTCGTGCTCGACAAAGGCCGGATCGTGGCGGATGGTCCGCGCGATGCCGTGCTGCAAAAACTGACCAGAGGAAAAGCGGCATGACCGGCCGGGCGCTGACGCAGGAGCCTGCGACCTATATCAAGCCCCGCGTGCCGGCGAACATCATCCTATGGACCATCGCCGCGTTCGTGCTGATATTTCTGCTCTGGGCCTGGCTCACGGAAATCGACCGGACCGTCCGCGCCAATGGCCGGGTCATCCCCAGCTCGCAATTGCAGATCATCTCCAATCTGGAAGGCGGCGTGGTCGAATCGATCATGGTGCGCACGGGCCAGGATGTGAAGCAGGGCACGGCGCTGGTCCGGCTCAGCCCGATCCAGCCGGGCGCGGAGCTGGAGAGCAATCGATCCAGCAGCGACTCGCTGCAGTTCAAGATCATCCGCCTGGAAGCCGAGATTGCGGGCCGCTCGCCGCGCTTCCCGCAGCCGCGCAACGCCCAGATGGCGAGCCAGATCGAGGTCGAGCAAAGCCTTTACCGATCGCGCATGGCCGAACTCGCCGCCTTGTCCAGCGTCGGCACCGCCCGCATCGCGCAGGCGTCGCGCACCATCGCCGAAGCCAGCGCGGCGCAGGACGCGCGCATCTCCGCCCGCGAAACAGCGCGTGCCGATCTCGACCTGGTGCGGCCACTGGTGCAGGAGGGGATCGAGCCGCGCCGCACCTTGCTGCAGGCGCAAAATGCCTTCAGCATGTCGACCAGCGACGCGCAGGGGGCCGCCGCCGCACTCAGCCGCGCCCATTCGCTGCTGGCCGAGGCGCAGGCCAGCGCGCTCCAGCAAAAGCGAGACTGGCTGGCGCGCGCCGCCGGGGAACTGACCGCCGCGCGCGCGGAAATGTCGGTGCGGCAGGCGACGATGCCGGCCTATAAATACAGGCTCGAACGCACGACGCTCAAGGCGCCGATGGACGGACGCATCAACCGCGTCTTCGTGACGACCGTCGGCGGCAGCGTGCGCCCCGGCGACCCGCTGCTCGAAATGGTGCCCGCGCGCGATACGTTGATTGTCGAGGCGATGGTCGCGGCCAAGGACATCGCGTCGGTCAAGCTCGGCCAGCGGGCGAAGGTCCATATCTCCGCCTATGATAGCGCGGTCTATGGATCGATGCCCGGTGCCGTCATTGCCGTGTCGCCCGACGCGGTGGTGAACGAACGCACGGGCGAAAGTCATTATGTCGTGCGCGTTCGCACCACCGCCACGGGGATGAAGGACTCGGCCGGGCGCGACCTGCCCATCGGTCCCGGCATGGGGGCCGAAGTCAATCTGCTGGGCGACAAGCGTTCGATCCTTGCTTACATCTTCACCCCCATCACCCGCCTGAGCGAGACGGCGTTTCGCGAATAGGGGCGTTCATTGAGCGCGACGTGGAAATCTGGTAAAGCTGCACTCGCTTGTCGAGGGATTTTCCTATGCGTCATCCTATTGCTCGTGTCGTTTTGATAGCGGGGTGCCTGAGCCTGTCCGCTTGCGCCGCAGCGCGACCGGCTGCCCCACGCCAGCAATCTTATGAAGCGCCGCCTGGCACCGGCGGTATCATGCGACCACCCGGCGACCCGGAAGTCGCCGTTCGCGAACAGTTTGAGGACGCACAACGGCGCAATAGCGAGGCAGCCTATCGCCTCTTTGCCGAACGGCACCCCGGCCATGCCTTGGCGCGCGAAGCTGAACGGCGGGCAGAGCGTCTCCGTCAGGACGGGCCGCGTTAGGTCTCGCCACCGCATCGCCCGCGCTTTTCGATCCTGCTTATGGTCCCTTTTCGGAAGTGACCCATCATGGTCCAGTCGCGCCCAACATCTTTGAAATAAATTCTATTTCCGGCGGGTGGAGCTGTTGAAATAATGGTTTTAATTTCAATAGCATAGAAATATTGACTTAGCATCATCTTGTAATGATTGAGAAATCTATCGCTTGGAAGTTACCTATAATGGTGCCATTACGTCGCTCCATAGTGGTCGCCTAAAAAGGCACAGTTAACGTGTCATCCAACGCAATTTTGCAGGAGGATGTATGCTTAGGATCACCGAGGGCGGCCCCCTTATGGCCAAGTTGAGAGACGAAGATGACACGGTGTCGCCATTCGACACGCCGTCCTCTTTCACGGATGTATCGGACATCTGGTCTCTTTCGAACAACGAACAAGTGCGCAGCGAAATCAGGCTGCTTTATCCCCAGGACGTCATGCCCGAACCGGTCAGCACCGGCGCGCCAGGCAATCTCGACGCGCCGCAGGAAAATGGTAATGGCAACACGACGCTGACGCAGGCGGCTACGGGCAACCAGATCATCGACGGGTTGTTCAGCGGCATCAAATGGGATCCGAGCCAGACGGTCTATTATAGCGACACGGATTCTGCCGCTGATTATCAGGCTGGCTATAATTCTGACGCTGACGTTGATGGCATCAGCGCCCAGAATGAAGGCTTTTCACAGTTCACCGCGCAACAGACGCTCGCCTTTCATACTGCGCTAAATTCGACGGCTATCACGCAGTCCAACGCGGCGACCGCTTTTGGCGTCGAATCCTTTACGAATTTGGGCCTCTCCTATGATGGCGCAGGCTCGGCGATTGCGACGATCCGCGGTGCCAACTCCAGCGACCCTGGCACGGCTTATGCTTATTATCCCAGCAACAGCATCTATGGCGGGGACACCTTCTTCGGCAACGGCTATGACGGCACCGTCAATTCGCTGAAGACGCCGACGGCGGGCAACTATGCCTGGCACACCATGTTCCATGAACTCGGCCATTCGCTGGGTCTGGCGCATGGCCAGACCGGCGGAGCCTATGGCGCACTGCCAACGGCTTGGGACTCGATCGAGTTCACGGTCATGACCTATCGCAGCTATATCGGCGATCCGCTGACCGGCGGCTATTCCTATGAACAATGGGGTGCGCCGCAAAGCTATATGATGCTCGACATCCTGGCTTTGCAGACGATGTACGGGGCCGACTATTCGGTCAATTCGGGCAACACCGTCTATACCTGGAGCCAGACCGGCGGCGAAACCCTGATCAACGGGTCTGTCGCGATCGATCCAGGCGGCAACCGCATCTTCGCGACCATCTGGGACGGTGGCGGCATCGATACCTATAATCTGTCCAACTATACCAGCAATCTGACGCTGGATCTCAATCCCGGCGGCCATTCGACGTTCAGCAGCGCGCAGATCGCTTATCTGGGCGATGGCAATTATGCCCGCGGCAACATCTTCAATGCGCTGCTGTTCGGCGGCAACACCGCATCCTTGATCGAAAACGCCAATGGCGGGTCGGGCAACGACACGATCACCGGTAACCAGGCCGATAACGTGCTGAACGGCAATGGCGGCAGCGATGTGCTCAACGGCGGATTGGGCAATGATACGCTATATGGCGGGTCGGGCGATGACGTGCTGGATGGCAGCCAGGGCGACGATACCCTCTATGGCGGCGACGGGAACGACATACTCGATGCTGGCGACGGCACGGACGTTGTCTATGGCGGCAATGGCAATGACACCATCTACGGCGGCTACTTCGGCGATTCGATTTATGGTGAGGCAGGGAACGATGTCTTCATAGTTCGCCAAACGGGGTCGGCGACGGAGTTCGGCGACAATATCGATGGCGGCTCCGGCGTCGATCGGCTGGACCTCAGCCAGATTACGACGATCTATGGCTCGACCGTCAATCTAACGTCGGGTAGCTGGCAGTATAATCCGCTTTATGGCGGTCCCTGGACGATTACGGCTGTCGAAAATGTCGATGGCACGCAATTGGCAGACACCATCACCGGCAATGCGTCCGCCAACGTCATCAACGGCAATGCTGGAGATGATACGCTCTATGGCGAGGCGGGGGATGATACGCTGAACGGCGGCAGCGGCACCGACATGATTTACGGCGGCACCGGCAATGACATCATCAATGGCGGCGACGGCAACGACCTGTTGATAGGTGGCGACGGTAATGATGTCTTTGACGGCGGCAGTGGCATCGATATCATCTATGGTGAGGCAGGTGACGATACGTTCCGGCTCGTGAGCGGCTGGAATGGTGGTTATGGCGAAATCTATGTCGGCGGCGCAGGCTCCGATACGTTCGACATCACCGGCATCAGTTCGACGGCCACTGTCAATCTCACTGACGGCACGTTCACATACACACCGGGCGGGTCGGGGCCTATCAGCCTGTCCAGTATTGAAAACGTCATCGGTAACGCGGCCAATGATACGTTGGTTGGGTCGGGTGAAGCCAATAGACTGGTTGGTAATGCAGGCAATGACGCGCTCTATGGCCTGGGAGACGCAGACACGCTGATCGGTGGCGATGGCGATGACATTCTGGATGGCGGCACGGGCGTCGACATCATGAATGGCGGCGCTGGCAACGACATTTATTATGTCGATACGGCGAGCGACAATGTCATCGAATCGTCGGGTGCCGGTACGGACCTGATCTATTCGTCCGTGACCTACACGCTGGTTGGTCGCGCCGTCGAAAATGCGACCCTGACGGGGACGTCGGGTTCCAGCCTCACGGGGAACGCCCTCGACAATGCGCTCAACGGGAACAGTGGCAACAACAAGCTGACCGGCGAAAATGGCAACGACATCCTGTTCGGCTTCGATGGGGATGACTTGCTCGAAGGGGGCGCTGGCGATGATATCATCAACGGCGGCAACGGCATCGACACGCTCAGCTATGTCAATGCAACCTCGGCCGTCACGGTCAGCCTGTCGGTCGCGGCCGCGCAGGTGACCGGCGGTGCCGGTACGGACACCGTCGCGTTGATGGAGAATATCAACGGTTCGGCCTTCAACGATGTGCTGACCGGCAGCTCCGCCAATAACGTCATCAAGGGCGGTGCTGGCAACGACGAACTGATCGGCGGTGGCGGCAATGATACGCTGGAAGGCGGCGGCGGCAATGATGTGCTGAGCGGCGGTTCGGGGAACGACACGATGGCCGGTGGTGCCGGCAACGACATCTTCGCCTTCATGAATGGTCTGACTGCCAATCTCGACACCATCACTGATTATTCGGTGGCGAACGACCAGTTCAGGCTGAATTCGGCGGCCTTTGGTGGCTTGCCGGTCGGGGTACTGACCGCTGCGGCGTTCCGCATCGGGGCAGGCGCCGCCGATGCCAGTGACCGGATCATCTACAACAGCGCCACCGGCGCGCTGCTGTTCGATGCGGATGGCAATGGGGCGGGGGCTGCGGTGCAGTTCGCCTCCATCTCCACCGGCCTGGCGATGACCAACGCCGAGTTCGTGATCGTCTGATGTAGCAAGGGCAGGGGGCCAACCCCTCCTGCCCATAGGAAGCGGCGTCCGGCACCCTGTCGGACGCCGTTTCCCTTTGGCGCTCAGTCCGCCAGCCGCAACGCGACTTCGTTCATGAAGCGCGCATCATCGCCCTTGGCCAGCCACTCCGCCTCGGCCCCGATCGCGCCCAGCATCGCGGCGAGCGCGTCCATCTCGCTCTTGGCGTAATTGCCCAGCACATAGCCATGGACCTTGTCCTTATGGCCGGGATGGCCGATGCCGATCCGCACCCGGCGAAAGTCCGCGCCGATATGCGCGTCGGTCGATCGCAGGCCATTATGCCCGGCATTGCCGCCGCCGCGCTTGACCTTCACCTTCATCGGCACCAGGTCGAGTTCGTCGTGAAAGACCGTCACGTCCTGCGGCGTCAGCTTGTAGAAGCGCATCGCCTCGCCCACCGATCGGCCGCTTTCGTTCATGAAGGTCGCGGGTTTCAGCAGCAGGATTTTCTCCGTGCCGATCCGTCCTTCCTGCACCCAGCCCTGAAACTGCTTCCTGGGCGGCGAAAAGCGATGCAGGTCGGCGATCAGGTCCGCGACCATGAAGCCGACATTATGTCGGTGCATCGCATATTGCGTGCCTGGATTGCCCAGGCCCACCCAGATTTGCATCTTCACTCTCCAGAAAAGCAAAACCCCGTTCGCCCTGAGCCTGTCGATCGGCCGATTTTCCTGTTCGACCAGGAAAGGGCTTCGACAAGCTCAGCCCGAACGGGGTTGAGCAAAACCGTCTGACTGACGGCGTCCGGCTTATTCGGCCGTGGCTTCCGCCTCGGCTTCACCTTCACCCTCGGCGCTCTTGAGCGCGGACGGGGCCACGATCGTCGCGATGGTGAAGTCGCGATCGTCGATCGCTGCCTTGGCGCCCTTGGGCAGCTTGACCGCGCTGATGTGGATCGAATCGCCGACTTCGAAGCCGGTCAGGTCGACCACGACATCTTCGGGGATTTCGGCGGCATCGACGATCAGTTCGACATCATGACGAACGACGTTCAGCACGCCACCCTTCTTGAGGCCGGGCGATGCGTCTTCATTTTCGAAGCGCACCGGCACTGCGACGGTGACACTGGCATGTTCCGAAACGCGCAGGAAATCGGCGTGCAGCGGACGGTCAGACACGGGGTGGAAGGCCACGTCCTTGGCGAGCGTGCGGATGGATTTGCCACCGACGTCAACCATGATGACCGAATTGAAGAAATGACCGGTGCCCAGCAGCTTGTTGAGGAGTTTTTCCTCGACGTGGATCGACTGGGGTTCTTCGTTCATTCCATAGATGACGGCGGGTACGCGGCCCTCACGGCGGAGGGCGCGGGAGGCTCCCTTGCCTGCCCGATCGCGTGCCTCGGCCGACAGCGTAAGCTGCTCGCTCATTGCGTGTCTCCAAAAGCTGGTTTGAGTTACATTGTCCCGCCACGCCTCCAGGGATGACCATGGCGGGAAGGCGCGCCATTAACAGAAATTGGGCAAAAGGCAAGGGCGGACATCATGCCGCGCCTATGCTTTACTGCACCCGCGTCACCGCAAAGCCCCTAGCCTTGAGCAACTCGATCAGATTTTCCGGCCCCGTCAGATGCCCGGCGCCCACCGCGATGAAGGGCCGCCCCGTCATCGGCGCGATCGCCTTCACCCAGTCACGGTTGCGCGCAACCAGCACGGCTTCCTCGACTACCGGATCGGGCTGTTCGCCATTCTGGTCCTCCTTGGCGATCGCCTCCATGTCGCCCTTGCGCCAGGCGGTCAGGATGCGGTCGAACAGGGCCTTCATATCCTTGGTCTCATGCACCGTCTGCACCAGCAGCTTCGCCTGCGCCGCATCGGGCAATGTGTCGAAGGCAGCGAACTGCCGCTCCACCGTTTCCAGCCCGCCAATCGGCTTGCCAGCCTTCTTGAACGCCGCGATCAACACCGGCTCCACGCCATCATCCTGGCTCACCTTGAGCGCCTGCTGGCTCGCCGCCGACAACAGCATCGCGGCTGCCCAGCTTTCATAGCCCGACAGCATCTGCGTGCTGGTGCCGCCATCCGCCACCGCCCTGACGAGCGCGGCTTGGTCTTCCTCCGGCACGCGCTGGTCGAGCGGCGGCAGGCCGGGACTGCGCCCCATAGATTCGAACAATGCCAGCGTCTTTTGCTCGTCCTGCAAATCCGCCGCTTCCAGCACCAGCCGATCCGCCTGCGCCATCGCTTCGCTGATCGTCGGCGTCTCCCACGCCACCCCCTTGGGCAGCACATGGATGGTGCCGAACAGCCAGCCCTTCATGGAGCCGCGCGACACCTGCCACAGCGCCGGGCCAGCTTGCGCGGCCTCCGGTTTGGGACTGCCCTCCTGCCCACAGGCCGCAACCAGCGTCAGCGCGCACAGCGCCAGGAAATGGGTGAACCGCCGCATCGTCGCTTACTCCTTGATCCGCCGGGCGGTGATGCCCAGCGTCTTCAACTGATCCTGCACGCTGCCCTTGCCCGCCAGATGCCCCGCGCCGACCGCGACGAATATCGTCCCCGGCGTCGACATCCGCGCCTTTATCCATTGCGCCCAGTTCGCATTGCGCCCGATCAGCAATATTTGCGCGAGTTCCGGCGTCGCCTCCAGCGACTCGTGCATCGATGTGCCTAGCTTCTCCGGGTCGCCCGCCTGCCAGTGGCGCAACAAGGCGGCAAACTCCGTCTCCATCTCCGGCAAGCCATCGACAGTCGCGTTCAGGAAGGCGAGCTGCTGTTCCATCGGCAACGTCGCAAAGAAATCAATTTGCTGCTCGACCGTTTCCAGCGCCTCGACCCGCTTGCCTGCCTTCAACGCCGCCGAGCGCAAAATCTTCTCCGCGCCCAGATCCGCCTGATAGCCCATCTTCGCCAGCGGCGCGACGGCCAGCGCCATGCCCGCCATCCACGGGTTCATCCGGTCGAACGCCGGAGCGGGCAGGCCATTCGCCGCCATCGCCGCGCGATATTTCTCCCGTGCCTCCGGCGTCAGCCGGTCGGACAGCGCCACGCCATCCTGCGCCAGCGCCTTAGGCATCATGATCGCGCCCATCGCATTGGGATCGTCCGGCTCGATAATCTCCAGCACCAACTCGTCCGATCCCTCGAACGCGGCCTTCACCCCGCCGCGAAACCAGTCCACGCCCGGCTTCATCACATGCACGGTGCCGAACAGATACAGCGTCGTGTCCGCATCCTGCACCCGCCACAGGGCGGGCGTCGCAACATGGGTCGCGGGCGGGGCAGGGCGGGCGGCCACGGGGCCGCTGGTCAGCAACAGCGCGGCGGCAAGGCCATGGGCCAGATAAGCAAGCATCTTCATAGCCCCGACCATGCGGGGTGGATGGCGCAAGGGCAAGCCGCTTAACCCTGTTTCGCTGCGTCCCGCCCTTGACCCTATCGGCCCCATGCGCCAAGGCGCGAGCCAGCAAAACCGACCATTTCGCGAAGGACTATTCGTGGCCGAAGGCAAAGCGCTTTCCTTCCAGGACCTCATCCTGACCCTCCATGCCTATTGGGGGAAACAGGGCTGCGTCATCCTCCAGCCCTATGACATGGAAGTCGGCGCGGGCACCTTCCACCCCGCCACCACCCTGCGCGCACTCGGCCCGCAGCCTTGGAACGCCGCCTATGTCCAGCCCAGCCGCCGCCCGACTGACGGCCGCTATGGCGAAAACCCCAACCGGCTCCAGCATTATTACCAATATCAGGTGATCATGAAGCCCAGCCCCGCCAATCTGCAGGAGCTGTATCTCGGCAGCCTGGTGGAAATCGGCATCGACCCGCTGGTCCACGACATCCGCTTTGTCGAGGATGACTGGGAAAGCCCGACGCTCGGCGCCTGGGGCTTGGGCTGGGAAGTGTGGTGCGACGGCATGGAAGTCACGCAATTCACCTATTTCCAGCAGATGGGCGGCTATGACTGCAAGCCGGTCGCGGGCGAACTCACCTACGGCCTCGAACGGCTCGCCATGTATATTCAGGGCGTCGACAGCGTCTATGACCTGAAATTCAACGATGCCGGGGTGACGTACGGCGACGTGTTCCTGGCGAACGAACAACAGATGTCGAAATGGAATTTCGAGGTCGCCGACACCGAAAAACTGTTCCGCTGGTTCAAGGATTGCCAGTCCGAATGGCGCAGTTGCATCGACAATGGCGTGCCACTCGCCGCCTATGACCAAGCCATCAAGGCCAGCCACGTCTTCAACCTGCTCCAGGCGCGCGGCGTCATCTCCGTACAGGAACGCGCCAGCTATATGGGCCAGGTCCGCGACATGGCGAAGGGCAGCTGCGAAGCATGGATCGCCAGCAATAGCGATGCTTGGAGCGCGAAATTTCCGGGGTGGGTGGTGTGAGCCTTGTGAGTTGCACCCTACATCCGTTCGTGTCGAGCGAAGTCGAGACACGCTCGCGCGACCTGTCCTCCACGTCTCTCGACTTCGTTCGAGACGAACGGAAGAATGAAATATGACCGACTTCCTCCTCGAACTGCGCTGCGAAGAAATTCCCGCGCGCATGCAGCTCAAGGCCAGCGACGATCTCGCGCGCCTCTTTACCGAGGAACTGGCGAAATCCGGCCTGACGCCGGGCCGCATCGACAGCTTCGTCACGCCCCGCCGCCTGGCGCTCATCGCCCGCGATCTGCCGCTCGAAACCGCCGCCGTCAGCGAAGAGCATAAAGGCCCGCGCACCAGCGCACCGCCCCAGGCGCTAGAAGGCTTCCTGCGCAAGACCGGCCTGACCCAGGATCAGCTCGAAGACCGAGGCGGCATCTGGTTTGCCGTCGTCAGCAAGCCGGGCCGCGCTACCGCAGAGGTATTGGCGCAAGCCATCCCCGCCATCATCCGCGCCTTCCCCTGGCCCAAATCCATGCGCTGGGGCACAGCGTCGCAGACGACCGAAAGCCTGCGCTGGGTCCGCCCGTTGCAGGGCATCGTCGCGATCCTGGGCGAGCAACTGATCGACTGCGAGATCGATGGCATCCGCAGCGGCTATGCGACGCTCGGCCATCGCTTCCACCACCCGGCCGAAATCACCATCGGCGGGGCGGGCGACTATGCGCAAAAGCTGCGCGCCTGCCATGTCATTGTCAGTCATCAGGAACGCCAGGCGATCATCGCGGGCAAGGCCGCGCAGGCCGCCGCCGCCCATGGCTACACCGTCATTGAGGACAAGGGCCTCGTCGCGGAAAATGCGGGCCTGACCGAATGGCCGGTGCCGCTGCTTGGCGATTTCGACCCCGTTTTTCTTGAGGTGCCGCCTGAAGTCATCCAGCTAACCCTGCGCATCAACCAGAAATATTTCGTGCTGCGCGACGGCGCGGGCAAACTCGCCCCCGCCTTCATCTGCACCGCCAATATCGACGCCAAGGATGGCGGCGCCGCTATCATCGCGGGCAACCGCAAAGTGCTGGCCGCGCGCTTGAGCGACGCACGCTTCTTCTGGGAGCAGGACCGCAAGACCCGGCTGGACGACCACGCCAAGAAACTCGAACGCATCACCTTCCACGAGAAACTGGGGACGGTGGCCGACAAGGTCGAGCGGGTGGCGAAGCTGGCGCGGTGGTTGGTGGAAGAGGGGATCGTTACGGAAAAGCCCCTCCCCTTCAGGGGAGGGGTTGGGGTGGGGGCCATCCCCACACGCGACGCCAAGATGATAGCCCCCACCCCCAGCCCCTCCCCTGAAGGGGAGGGGAGTGAATTGGCGCAGCTTGCGTATGACGCCGCTAAGCTCTGCAAGGCCGACCTCGTCACCGAAATGGTCGGCGAGTTCCCCGAATTGCAAGGCATCATGGGCGGCTACTACGCCCGCGCCGAAGGCCTGCCCGACGCCGTAGCCGACGCCATCCGCGACCATTACAAGCCGGTCGGCCAAGGCGACGACGTGCCGATTGCGCCGGTCACGGTGGCGGTGAGTTTGGCGGATAAGCTGGATACTTTGGCTTCTTTCTTTGCAATTGATGAAAAGCCGACCGGGTCAAAAGATCCGTTTGCAATTAGGCGTGCAGCGCTAGCAGTTATTGAGTTGATTAGTCGGAACGAATTGCGGCTCGGTTTACGCAATCCAGTTTCGGCAATTTGGTTGCAAGCTAGAAAACATTTATATGTTGATGAGTTTCAAGTGCCTTTTGTAGACCAGGCACTGGAACTGACCTATGTTGGTGCCCCATTCGAATACTTCCGTCAAATTCGACGAGCAAAGCTTAATATGGCGAGGCAATTGCCTGCTAATAATGCGCAAGAAATGGAAGCTATCGCCGCCAAAGAATTTGAAGATAACTTGTCCGTTTATGCCGATTTTGACCGTGCTGTTTCGGACTTCTTCGCCGACCGCCTCAAAGTCCAGCAACGCGAAGCCGGGGTTCGTCACGACCTGATCGACGCCGTGTTTGCACTCGGTGGCGAGGATGATCTCGTCCGCCTGCTCGCCCGCGTCCATGCGCTGCAATCCTTCGTCGCGACCGACGACGGCGCGAACCTGCTCGCGGGTTACAAGCGCGCCGCGAACATCCTCAAGAAGGAAGCGCCCGCCCAACCCACCACCGTCACCCCGGCGAAAGCCGGGGTCCCGCTTTCTTCTTCCGCCGCGCCCGAAGGCAGCGGGACCCTGGATCAAGTCCGGGGTGACGAAGCGCAGGAGAGCAGCAAATTCCCGCTGTCCTACACGCCCGAAATAGCCGAAGCTGCGCTCATCGCCGCGCTCGACGTGGCGGAACCGCGCACGGCGCAGGCGGTGGCGGCGGAGGATTTCGAGGGCGCTATGGCGGCGCTCGCCACCCTCCGCGCGCCCATCGACGCCTTCTTTGAAAGCGTGACGGTCAACGACGCTGATCCCACCAAGCGCTCGGCCCGCCTTGCGCTGCTGGCGCGGGTGCGTGACGCCGTCCATAGCGTCGCCGACTTTTCAAAGATTGCGGGCTGACGCAACGAAATGACAAAATCAGCGGGAAAAGTGCGAAGTTAAAGCGTAATAATCCTATTCGATCGCGCATCATCCCGCTATTGCTGCTGGATTGTTGCAACGCAATATAATCGGCAATCAGTGCAGGGAGAGCCGGGAATGACCGAGACACAAGAGGCCATCATGACCACCACCGCGACCCGTTATGTCTATCGTTTTGGCGGCGGCGTGGATGATGGTGGGCAGGGCGATCGCAACCTTCTGGGCGGCAAGGGCGCGAACCTCGACGGCATGGCCGCGATCGGCCTGCCGGTGCCGCCGGGCTTCACCATCACCACGGAAATGTGCACCCGCTATTATGAAGATGGCGGCGTCTATCCCGACAGCGTGAAGGCGGAAGTCGCCACCGGCCTCGCCCATATCGAAGGGATCACCGGCAAGAAATTCGGCGACGCCGCCGACCCGCTGCTCGTTTCGGTCCGTTCCGGCGCGCGCGCCTCGATGCCCGGCATGATGGATACCGTCCTCAACCTCGGCCTCAACGACGAAACCGTCATCGGCCTCGCCAACACATCGGGCGACGAACGCTTCGCCTGGGATAGCTATCGCCGCTTCATCCAGATGTATTCGGACGTCGTGCTGGAACTGGACCATGGCGCGTTCGAGGAAGCGCTCGAAGTCGCGAAGGAAGATCAAGGCTACAGCCTCGACACCGAAATGACCGCCGATGACTGGAAAGCCCTGGTCGCCGAATATAAGGCGCTCGTGAAGAAGCTGTGGGACAAGCCCTTCCCGCAGGATGTGCACGACCAGCTGTGGGGCGCGATCAGCGCCGTTTTCGGCTCGTGGCAGTCGGAGCGCGCTAAAGTCTATCGCCGCCTCAACAACATCCCCGGCGAATGGGGCACCGCCGTCAATGTGCAGGCGATGGTGTTCGGCAATATGGGCGAAACCTCAGCCACCGGCGTCGCCTTCACCCGCGACCCGTCGACCGGCGAGAATGTCTATTATGGCGAATTTCTGATCAATGCGCAGGGCGAGGATGTCGTCGCCGGCATCCGCACCCCGCAATATCTGACGCTCGCCGCACGGGAGCGGGCAGGGGCGAAGCCGCTGTCGATGGAAGAGGCGATGCCGGAAACCTATGCCGAACTGGCCAAGGTGTTCCAGATCCTCGAAACCCATTATCGCGACATGCAGGACATTGAATTCACCGTCCAGCAGGGCAAGCTGTGGATGCTCCAGACACGGTCGGGCAAGCGCACGGCGAAGGCCGCGCTCAAAATGGCCGTGGACATGGCGCATGAAGGCCTGATCACCGAGGAAGAAGCCGTCGCCCGCGTCGATCCCGCCGCGCTCGACCAATTGCTCCACCCCACGCTCGATCCCAAGGCACCGCGCGACGTGCTGACCAAGGGGCTGCCCGCCAGCCCCGGTGCCGCATCGGGCTTGATCGTGTTCGACGCCGACACCGCCGAGCGCCGCAATGAAATGGGCGACGCCGTGATCTTGGTCCGTGTCGAAACATCGCCGGAAGATATTCACGGCATGCACGCGGCCAAGGGCATCCTGACTGCGCGCGGCGGCATGACCAGTCACGCCGCCGTCGTGGCGCGCGGCATGGGCCGTCCCTGCGTCTCCGGCGCCGGCGGCATTTCGATCGACAGCAGGGCGAAAATCTTGCGCATCGGCGGTCGGGAATTGAAGGAGGGCGATATCCTCACCCTCGACGGATCGACCGGCGAAGTCATGGCGGGCGAAGTGCCCACCGTGCAGCCCGAACTGGCGGGCGACTTCGGCACGTTGATGGTCTGGGCCGACAAGGTGCGCCGCCTCAAGGTCCGCGCCAACGCGGAAACGCCGCAGGACTGCAAGGTCGCGCGCGAATTCGGCGCGGAAGGCGTGGGCCTCTGCCGCACCGAACATATGTTCTTCGACGCGGCCCGCATCACCGCCGTCCGCGAAATGATCCTGGCCGACAGCGAGAAGGGCCGCCGCGTCGCATTGGAACGACTGCTGCCCGAACAGCGTGACGATTTCGCACAGATCTTCATGGTCATGGCGGGCCTGCCCGTCACCATCCGCCTGCTCGACCCGCCGCTGCACGAATTCCTGCCCCATGCCGAAGCGGAGTTCGAGGAAGTGGCCAAGGCGGCAGGCGTGTCTGTGGACGTGCTCAAGCGCCGCGCCAACGAACTGCATGAATTCAACCCGATGCTCGGCCATCGCGGTTGCCGCCTGGGCGTCACCTATCCCGAAATCTACGAGATGCAGGCGCGTGCGATCTTCGAAGCGGCCTTGATCGTCAAGCAGCGCGGCGGCGAAGCGCCGATCCCCGAAGTCATGATCCCACTCGTTGCGACCCGCAAGGAACTGGAACTAATGAAGGCGATCGTCGATCGCGTCGCCGCCGAAGTCTTCGCTGAACAGGGCGACAGCGTCGAATATCTTGTCGGCACGATGATCGAACTGCCCCGCGCCGCGCTTAAGGCAGGCGAGATCGCGGAAGTCGGCGAATTTTTCTCCTTCGGCACCAACGATCTGACCCAGACCACGATCGGCATCAGCCGCGACGATGCGGGCCGGTTCCTCGGCACCTATGTCGACAAGGGCATCTTCGCCCGCGATCCCTTCGTCAGCATCGATGTCGAGGGTGTGGGCGAACTGATCCAGCTGGCCGCCGAACGCGGTCGCAAGACCCGCCCTGGCATCAAGCTTGGCATTTGCGGCGAACATGGCGGCGACCCGGCCTCGATCGCCTTCTGCGAGGCGACAGGCCTCGATTATGTCTCCGCCTCGCCCTATCGCGTGCCGATCGCCCGGCTGGCGGCGGCGCAGGCTGCGCTGGCAAAGAAGGCATAAGAAAAGGGCGGGGAGTGATCCCCGCCCTTTCTCTTTGTAAACGGCGGTGTTCGCTTAGCCGAACAGGCCACGCTTGGCAGGCTTGGTTTCCAGCGTCCGCGCCTGACCGCGCCAGTCCTCCTGAACGATCGTACCGGGCCTCAACCCCAGTCGCGCTTCCAGCGCCGCTTCCTGCTCGGCACCCAAGGCCGCAATCTGCTCGAAGCGCTGATAGCCCGCTTCGTTGAGCGACACTTCCTGCGCCTGGCTGATCCCGTTGATGCGGCTCAGATCATCGCGGTCATGCGTGGCACTGGCCGCAGCCACGCCCGCCGAACCGGCACCCACGGGCACCGCCTGCCGTTCCAGGTCGCGCACGCGCGTCTCGGCCGCCTCGATCCGCGCATCGCGTTCCTTCACCGATTGCCGGTGCAGCAATTGTTCGTCGCGCCAGGCCCGGCGATATTTGCCGCGCCCACTCATCATCAGGCCGAATATCAGGCCGATGACCAAAGCGATCAACAGCAGGGCAATGTCATTCAGGGTAAAGCTCATGGCGGGTCCTCCTGCCCATCCGAACGGTGCAGCGCGGCAAAAGTTGCCCTTTCCTCGTTCCGCTTCGGAAACGGGCCATAAAAGTGCAAAAAAGGGGCTTGCCCAAATGGCCGGGCGCTTCTATCTGCGCCTCTCCAAATGCACCCATAGCTCAGCTGGATAGAGCATCAGACTACGAATCTGAGGGTCGGGCGTTCGAATCGCTCTGGGTGCACCATTTTTCCGAAGGGCTTTATCGGTCGGGCTTCCAGCCTCTCCGCCGGTCTTTCCTCTGCACCCATAGCTCAGCTGGATAGAGCATCAGACTACGAATCTGAGGGTCGGGCGTTCGAATCGCTCTGGGTGCACCATTTTTCCCATCAGCGTCAGCCCATTGCCAGCGCGACCATCGCGTCGACATCGGTATGGGTTTCGAGCAGCGCGGCAACCTCGTTCAGCGCATCCTCGACCGACTGGTCATAATCCTGCCCCGCCGACGCGCTGCCCAACCGCTTCAGTAGGGCGTCGCGCAGCTCCGTGCTGGCGAGCAGCCCATGGACATAGCTGCCCATCACCCGACCATCGCGACTGGTCGCCCCATCCGCCCGATCGCCCAGCATGGCAAAGGGCCGCGCGCAATCCGGCCCGTCGGTTTGCCCCATATGCATCTCATAGCCGCCAAATTCCGCCCCCAGCGCCCGGCCACGCACCGCTTCCAGCGTCTTGGTGCCGCTGAGCACCGTATTGACATCCAGCAGCCCCAGCCCGGCGCCTGAGCCCGCCCGTCCCTCCAGCCCGTCCGGGTCGGCGATCGTCCGCCCCAGCATCTGGTATCCGCCGCATATCCCCAGCACCGCCCCGCCGCGCCGGTGATGCGCGCGTATGTCGATGTCCCACCCCTGCGCGACCATCGCCCGCATATCCGCCACACTGGCCTTGGAGCCGGGCAGGATCACCAGCGCCGCCTCGGCCGGAATGACCTGTCCCGGCCCGATCATGCGCAGGTCCACGCCCGGCTCCAGCTTCAGCGGATCGACATCATCGAAATTGGAAATGCGCGGCAGCACCGGGCAGGCGACCACCAGCGGCGCGTCGACCGAAAAATGCCGCCGCTCCAGCACGACCGCATCCTCGCTCGGCAGGCGCGCCACGGCATCCAGCCAGGGCACGACCCCCAGCCCGCGCCAGCCCGACAGCGCCTCGATCTGCGCATAGCCATCGATGAACAAAGCCGGATCGCCGCGAAATTTGTTGATCAGGAAACCCCGGATCATCGCCGCATCCTCCGGGTCGATCACCGTGCGCGTGCCCACCACCGCCGCGATCACGCCACCCCGGTCGATGTCGCCGACCAGTATGACCGGCACATTGGCGGCACGAGCAAAGCCCATATTGGCGATGTCGCCCGCGCGCAGGTTGATCTCGGCGGGCGACCCCGCGCC
This sequence comes from Sphingobium sp. KKT206, assembly GCF_055640555.1. NCBI lineage: Bacteria > Pseudomonadati > Pseudomonadota > Alphaproteobacteria > Sphingomonadales > Sphingobiaceae > Sphingobium > Sphingobium sp. KKT206. The sequence goes on along the minus strand of NZ_CM145764.1, from coordinate 1,159,797 downwards.
CTCGACCACGACGATGTCGCATTGCGCCTGCAACCGCGCATAGCTTTCCAGCACTGCGCCGAGCAATTCGCCCCGCGCGGCGCGGAAATTGCCCGATCCCAGCGTGCCGCGCACCTGGCCATGAACGATCAGTTGCGATGTCCGGTCGGCCTGTGGCTTCAACAGCACCGGGTTCATATCCGTATGCAGCGGTACGCCGCAGGCGATCGCCTGCAACGCCTGCGCCCGGCCGATCTCGCCGCCATCGGCCGTCACCGCCGCATTGTTGGACATATTTTGCGGCTTGAACGGCCGGACTCGATAGCCGCGCCGCACCAGCGCCCGGCACAGCCCGGCGACCAGCACCGACTTGCCCACGTCCGATCCGGTTCCCTGCAACATGATGGCACCCATGGCCATCCTCCCTGACCGGCGGGTGCCGTCAGCGCAAGCCCTTGAGCTATCCGTAGGTGCGCCGATATTCGAGCGTGTCCAATATCATGCCGCCGCCCATGAACACGGCGCCGGTACAGGCCAGCGCCAATAGCTGCCCGCCGGTGCCGGGATATTGCTGCATATAGGCGACGCCGCGCTCCGTGGCGCCCAGCGCGAGCGCGTAGATGATCAGAAACGCCTCGAACTTGGTCTTGACGATGAAAAGACGCTTGATCCGTTCCATTCCGATTCCATCCGGCGTTTGGCCCCCGCCATTACGGCATCAGATCGCCCGAAAGCTGCAAATGGTCAACAAGCGTTAACCATGATTGTTCGATGCGCGCGATCAACGTCGTGTCGCCCAGCCCGTCGGGCGCAATATCTTCGGGCCAATAGGCCGCGACGATGGCCGCGATGGCATCCAGCTTCGCCTCATCCACCAGGAAGCGCGGATCGATCGTCGCCGGATCGGCCACGACGCGCAGCCGCAGACAGGCCGGACCACCGCCATTGGCCATGGACTGGCGCACATCGACCGGCACGAGTCGGCGGATCGGCCCATTGCCGGCGATCATCTGCTCCAGCCATTGCCATACGGCGGGTGTCTCCCGCGCCTCGGTCGGCAGCACCAGCGCCATCTCGCCCGTCGGCAGCGTCACAAGTTGAGCGTTGAAGAGATAGCTTTTGATCGCATCGGCCAGGCTCACCGCGCTGGCAGGCACCTCGACGATCTCGACGCAGGGCAGGGCGGCACGCAGATCGGCATAGAAGCCTTCCTTGTCCGCAAAGGCCAGTTCATGGGTGAACAACACCCGCTCATTGGCCACCGCCACGACATCATTGTGGAAAGCGCCCGCCGCAATCGCTTCCTCGGACTGCTGCACGAACAGCGTCCGCGCCGGGTCCAGCCCATGCCGTCGCGCCACCGCCTTGCTCGCCTCGACATGCTGGCGCGCGGGGAAGGGGCCACCGGACTGGCCATAGACGAAGATCTCGACCCCCGGTTGGTCATGCCGTTCGGCCAATCGCATATGATTGGCCGCGCCCTCGTCGCCAAAGGGCGGCGGCACCGGGCCATGGACGGCAAAGACGCTCTGGTCGGAAAAGGCGACCCGCAATTGCGCCAGCGTCTGCGGCCATTCATGGCTGCGGTGCGCCATCGTCACCAGATTCGCGACGGTCAAATGGGTGCGCCGGTCGCCTGTGTCACTGGCGGGCGACACTGTCGCCGCATTGGCCGCCCACATGGACGAGGCCGACATCGCCGCCGCACGAATATGCGGCTCGGCCGCCCCGACATCGGTTCCAAGCTGCGCCAGCCATGCCCCGTCGGGTCGCCATTGCGGCAGGAAGATGCCCTGCGTCAGCCCCAGCCGGATATTGCCGCGCATCTTCTCGATACCCTGCAACGCCGCCGCGCGCGGATGCGACACCGCGCCTGCATTGCGCGCCGAGGCCAGATTGCCGACGCTCAAGCCCGCATAATTGTGGCTCGGCCCGATCAGCCCGTCGAAATTAATCTCGGTAACGCTCATGCCCGCCCCGCCATGGTGAATTCGACCCCCGGTTCCAGCCCGATCCGCGCCGCGCTCGCCGCATCGAGCGACACGACGCCATCCGCTTCCTGCACGAAACCCCAGGTGCAGCGATAGTCCGCGAGGCGCCCGGTCGCGATCAGCATCTTGTCGCCGCCCTTCTCATGCGTCGCGCCCAGTGTCACGTCGCGCGCGCCCGCAATCGTCTTCAACTGGTCGATCTGCCCGACCATCGTCGGGCCACCGTCGAAAATATCGACATAGCCCGCATTGTCGAACCCTTCGGTCTCCAGCATCCGCATCGCCGCCCGGCCATTGGGGTGGGGCAGGCCGATGACCGCGCGCGCGCTGTCGGTCAGCATCGCGGTATAGATGGGCGTCTTGGGCATCAGGTCGGCGATGAACTGGTTGCCGTTGACGGCGTTGAATTCATCAGCCTCCTGAAAGCTCATGCCAAAGAAGCGCCCGGCCAAACCGTCCCAAAAGGGCGACCCGCCCGCCTCGTCGATCACGCCGCGCAATTCGGCAATCACCTTGTCGCCAAAGCGCTGCCGATGCCCGCGAATATAGAGATAGCGGCTACGCGACAGCAGCAGGCCCAGCCCCTCGGCCCGTTCGCGCGGGTGCAGGAACAGCCCGCCGACCTCGACCGATCCCTCCAGATCGGTCGTGAGCGACAACATCTGCGCCCGGAATGTCCGGCCCAATTCACGACTATGCTGGGTCAGCATCCCCAACCGATAGGAATAGAAAGGCCAGCTTTGCCCCACAGTCGAGAAAATCTGGCATGTGCCGCGCACTTGTCCCGTCTCGACATTTTCCAGCACCATGACGATCAGCTCGTCGGCAATGCCATCCTCCGCCCGCGCCAGCGCCGCCTCGGTCCGCTCCAGCTTGGCCGCCAAAGACTTTCGGTCAGGCGGCAGGTTGGTGAAGCCACCCCCGGTCAGCTTCGCCATTTCATAGAGCGTCTGCAAATCCTCCGCGCGCGCGGTTCGCATGATGAAACTCAAGCGCTTACCCTCTCTTCTTCATATCTTATATCGTCCGTGCGCGATCCGCAGCAGCGCCAGCGCCGACAATCGCGCCCGTTCGGGCAGGCTGTCGGCGATCAGAAATTCGGCATCGCTATGGATGCTTCCGCCGCGCACCCCCATCGTATCGACCACCGGCACACCGCAGGCTGCGATATTATTGCCGTCGCACACCCCGCCCGTATCGCGCCAGCCAATCTCCAGCCCCATGTCAGCGCCGCATTGCTTGACCAGTCCGAACAGGCGCTCGGCCTTGTCATCCATCGGCTTTGGCGGCCGTCCGAAACCGCCATGCAGATGCAGGCTGACGTCATGGTCGCGCGCCACATCGGCCATCGCTCGTTCGATCAACGCCCGCGCCGCCGCCTCATCCTGCGGCGTCCGGGGCCGGAAATTGACTCGCAGCACCGCATGGTCAGGCACGACATTATTTGGCCCGCCGCCTTCGATCTTCGCCGGATTGCACGAACAGCCGGGGCCGCTCCCGGCCTTGAGCCGCAGCGCGAGGTCCGCCGCCGCCAGCAGCGCGTTGCGCCCCTCATCGGGATTGCGCCCGGCATGGGCGCTGCGCCCGCTCACCACGATCGAGAAATTGCCGCTCCCCGCCCGCGCGCCCGCCAGCGTGCCATCGGGCAGGGCCGGTTCATAAGTGAAGGCCGCGATCTTGCCCGCTGCCACCGACCGCAAAAGGCCAGCGGAGGAGGGGCTGCCCACTTCCTCGTCACTGTTGATGATGACGTCATAGCCAAGCGTCTGGGCCGTCTCCGTCCCCTCGATCGCCCGCAGCGCCGAGAGCATCACCGCAATGCCGCCCTTCATGTCAGCGACTCCCGGCCCGTTCAGCACGCCCGGTTCGATCCAGCGCTGCGCCTGGAACGGATGATCGGCGGCAAAGACCGTATCCATATGCCCGGTAAGCAATATCTGCACCGGCGCTTGCGGCCGCACCGACAGATGCAGATGCTGCCCATGCATGATCGTCTCGACCCGCCCATCGGCGCGCATCGTCTCGACCGGCACAGCGTCGATCAGCGTCAGGTAGCCCGGCAGAACGGCAAAGCTATCCGCCAGTGCCGCCGCCATCCGCGCCAGCCCGTCCAAATGCCGCGATCCGCTGTTGATCGCCGCCCAATCCTGCACCTGCGACAGCATAGGCGCAGCGGCGGCCCGCTCCAGCAGGGCGGCTTCGATCGTTGATAAGGAGTTCATGGCAAGGGTCTATCAGAGCGCGTCGCGCGCCTCCACCCCCACCGCGTCAGAAGTCGTAGGTCAGCGTCAACCGGCTCAGCGTGTCCAGATCGCGCGCGCTCAGCAGCGTTTCCGACTCATATTGGACGTTGTAGGACAGGGCGGCCGACAGCCGTGCCGCCACCTTCGTCTCGATCGCGGTCAGCGAGTTGAGCGAATAAACCTCGCTCTCGGCATAGCCCGCCGCCGTCTGCTTGAGCGTCAGCGTCGGCGACAAGCGCCACACCGCCGCCATCGATCCACGCGCGCCGAGCTTGGTTTCGCGCTCGCCGGTCAGATATTTGGCGTGTCGCACCGACGGACCGATATCGACCTGCAAATCCAGCGGCTGGCTGACGATCAGCTTGTAACCGATACCGACCGACCCGGTATAGCGTTCGTCATAGCCGATCGACGTATCCCGCTCGAACTGGGTCAGCCCATAGGCGAAACCGCGCGGATCGAACTGATAGCGTGGCTCGTAGCTGGCGAGATAGCGTTCGCGCGAGGTCACGCCATTGGCGCGGCGATAATCCGCCGTCGCGCTCAGCTTGTGCGTCCATTGAAGGCCTGCGCGAGTCGCCGTGGCCGTGCCGCTCAGGCCCAGTTCGCTGGTCGAGCCGGTCGAGCGAAACCCGCCCGCCTCGACCCGCCCGGTCCATAATTCGGTGAAGCGCGCCTCGCGAATCACGGTGTCGTGAGTCGCCTTGGTGCGTTCCTTCCAGCTATTGACCATCCGCTGGATTTCGTCACCCGACGCGGGATTGGTCTGCCGCGCGATCTTGGCGACGGTGGCGATTTCCGTTTCGCTGCCATTGGCGATCGCCGCCTCCAGCATTTCGCGTACCGATGACGGCAGCAAAACGGGGTCGGCGGCCAAAGCAGGGGCGGCAAACAGGAACGATATCAGGATCAAACAGGCACGCATGGCTCCGTCATACCCGCTCGACGGCAAAACTTAAGCCCCTAAGTGCCTGTTTTGCGCACGGCCTGCCGCAGGAACGGTATCGCAACGGTCAGATCAACGATTTGAATTCCTGCAGGATATCGCGATACAGCTTGCGCTTGAACGGTACGATCAGTTCCGGCAACGTTTCAGGCTCGGCCCATTTCCAGCTGCGAAATTCGGGATGCTTGGTCTGAATATTGACGTCGCTATCCTGCCCCAGGAAACGAGCGAGATACCAATATTGGCGCTGGCCGCGATATTTGCCGCCCCATAATTTGCCCAGCAATTCAGGCGGCAGATCGTAGAAATGCTCATCCCTGGCCTTGGCGATGATCTCGACATGCTCCGGCCCGATGCCGGTTTCCTCGCCCAGTTCGCGCAGCGCCGCGGCCTTGGCGTCCTCGCCCTCGTCGATCCCGCCCTGCGGCATTTGCCAGGCTTCCACGACATTATCGAGCCGTTGGCCGACGAAAACCTTACCATCCCTGTTGACCAGCATGATGCCGACGCACGGCCGATATGCCATTTCCCGTTCATTGGGCGTGGAAGCCATAAATCCCCTGAATCTTTCTCATATGGTGCCACAGACCCCAGCAGGGCACCGAACCTAAGGATAAGCGCGGCTGCCGTGCGCGTCCATGGATCGAATCGCGCATGGCCTGATTTGCGACGGGCCGTTGGTCCACAATATGCCCGATAGGGTGGTTGGAACCCGGCCCGGTGCCGCGCATTGCCCCATCATGTCCAGCAACGCCCCCGTCCTCCTCTGGCTCCGCCAGGATCTGCGCCTGTCCGATCAGGCCGCGCTCGCCGCTGCGGTGGAGGAGGGGCCGGTCATCCCGGTCTATATATTGGACGATGACATGCCGCGCAGTTGGGCGATGGGTGGCGCGTCGCGTTGGTGGCTGCACCACAGCCTGACCAGCCTGGACGAGCGGCTGCGCGAAAAGGGGTCGCGTCTCATCCTGCGGCGCGGGGCGTCGGCCGAGATACTGGCGCAACTGGCCGAAGAAACCGGCGCGTGCCGCGTCCATGCCCTGCACCATTATGAACCCTGGTGGCGTAACGCCGAAAAGGCGGTGGCCAAGGCGCTTGACCTTTGCCTCCACGATGGCGGTCTGCTGCTGCCGCCCGGTGCCGTGCGGACCGGGGCAGGGGGCATCTATCGCATCTACACGCCCTTTTCCCGCGCGGTGATGGAGCATATGCCACCGCCCACGCCGACCCGCGCGCCTGCGGCCATTCCGTCCCCGGATCAATGGCCAGCCAGCGACGCGCTGGAGGACTGGGCCTTGCTCCCCACCAAGCCCGATTGGGCGACCGGCTTCACCGAAGACTGGACGCCCGGCGAAGCAGGCGCGCGTGCGCACCTCAACAGCTTTCTCGATGCAGTCGGCGACTATCCGGTCGCGCGCAACCTGCCCTCGGTCGAAGGCTCCTCGCGCTTGTCGCCCCATCTCCACTTCGGCGAAATCTCGCCCGCTACCGTCTGGCACCGCGTTGCCGCTTCAGGACAGGATGCAACAGTCTATCTCAAGGAGCTGATCTGGCGCGATTATGCTCATGTGCAGATTTGCCAGATGCCGACCTATGGCTCGGAAAATGCCCGGTCGGATTTCGATGCGCTGCAATGGCGCGACCTGCGCAGCGCCGGGTCGGACTTTACCGCCTGGAAGACCGGGCGCACCGGCTATCCGATCGTGGATGCGGGCATGCGCCAGCTTTGGGCGACCGGCTGGATGCATAACCGCATCCGCATGATCGCCGCTAGCTTCCTCATCAAACATCTGTTGATCGACTGGCGCCACGGCGCACGCTGGTTCTGGGACACGCTCGTTGATGCCAGCTACGCCAATAATAGCGTCAATTGGCAATGGGTCGCGGGCAGCGGCGTTGACGCCAATCTGTTCACCCGCATCATGGCCCCGCTCAGCCAGTCGGAAAAATTCGACGCCGCCGCCTATATCCGCCGTTGGGTGCCCGAACTGGCCGATCTCAACGACAGCGTTATCCACGACCCTGACGCCCATGGCGCGCGCCCCGCCGCTTATCCACCCAAGATCATCGAGCATCGTGAAGGCCGCGAGCGCGCCTTAGCGGCCTATTGCCACGCAAAGGGGTGATTGCAGCGCCCGCCTGCTTCGGGCAGGAATGACGCCATGAATGCAGTCGATCCACGCCGCGGCCGCCGCGCGCTTTCCGTGCGCCAGCCGCCCCGTTCCGGCAAGCCCAGCCGGATGGGCCGCGCGTTGGGACCGCTCTTCCATCGCCTGCTCGACCGGATCGACCGGGGGCTGGATCAAGGGTCGCTCGACGCCACCCTGCCCGACGGCGCGCGCCGGATGCTGGGCGGTCGGACGCCGGGGCCGCATTGCGAAGTCCATCTCGTCCACTGGCGCGCACTGGTGCGGCTGGCGACCGGCGGGTCGGCGGGCTGGTATCGCGCCTGGGCGGCGGGCGAATGGACCAGCCCAGACCCGGTGCCGCTCTTTGCCCTGTTCATGACCAATGCCGTCGCGCTCGGCCGCGTCGCGCGCCCCAATGGCCCGACCCGCTGGATCGGCTGCGCCATCCACTGGGCACGGCGCAATAGCCGCACCGGGTCGCGCCACAATATCGCCTATCATTATGATCTGGGCAATGATTTCTACCAGCTCTGGCTGGACGATCTCATGCATTATTCCAGTGCCTTGTTCGTAGACCCTGACAGCGGGTCGGAAGACCTGGAACAGGCCCAGCGGCGCAAGGTCGATGCGATTCTCGACCGGCTGGCGCTCAAGAATGGCGATAGCCTGCTCGAAATCGGCTGCGGTTGGGGTGGTCTTGCCGAACAGGCGATGGAGCGGCATTCGGTCGCCTATACCGGCCTCACCCTCTCGACCGAACAGGCCGACTATGCCCGCGACCGCATCGGCTCCGGCGCGCAAATCTGCCTCACCGACTATCGCGATGCACAGGGCCAATATGACGCCATCGCCAGCGTCGAAATGGTCGAGGCCGTTGGCCAGCGCTACTGGCCCGCCTATCTCGCTACCATCCACCGCCTGCTCAAGCCCGGCGGCCGCGCGGCGATCCAATATATCCTGATCGATGACGCCATTTTCGATCGCTATGCGCGCGGCGCGGATTTCATCCAGACCTATATTTTCCCCGGCGGGATGCTGATGTCGGAAAGCCGCTTCCGCGCGTTGGCCGAGAAACAGGGGCTGGAGTGGCGCAATGTCCATCGCTTCGGCCAGCATTATGCGCAGACGCTCCGCCGCTGGCGCCTACGCTTCGACCAGGCGATCGAGCAAGGCCTGCTGCCCGCCAGTTTCGACCAACATTTCGTGGCCTTATGGCGCTATTATCTCATGTATTGCGAAGGCGGGTTCCGCGGCGGCGGCATCGACGTGGCGCAGGTTACTCTTGTGAAGCCCGCCTAAAACTGCCGTTCGTTTCGAGCGCAGTCGAGAAACGCCCGCGCAGGTCTCAGCCTTCGACCCGCATCCGGTGCCCGGTCGGCGTATCCGCCGCGACCAGTCCGACAATCGCATCGGCCACGACTTCCGGCCCCTTGAGCGTCGCAGGGTCTTCGCCCGGAAAGGCCCGCGCGCGCATCGCCGTGCGCGTCGCGCCGGGATCGACGATATGGGTGCGGATGGCCGAGATATTCTTCATCTCCTCACCATAGGCGCCCACCAGCGTTTCCAGCGCCGCCTTTGACGCGCCATAGGCACCCCAATAAGCGCGCGGGCTGACGACCGACGACGTCACCGCCACCACCCGCGCATCCTTGCTTGCCCGCAGCATCCCGTCGAACGCCGCGATCAGCGCCTGGGGGGCAGCGATATTGAGCGTCAACAGTCGCGCAAATTCCTTGGCGTCGATCGCCGGTACCGCTGCCAGCGCGCCCAGCGTCGCGGCATTTAGCACCAATATATCGAGCGCATCCCAGCGCCCGCCGATCGCCTGCGCCAACCGCCCGATGCTCTCGCCATCGATCAGGTCGAGCGGCGCGATCGTCGCGCTGCCGCCCGCGGCATGGATGCGTTCCTCTACCTCTTCCAGCCCGCCGGTCGTCCGCGCGGTCAGCACGACATGCGCGCCCGCCCGGCCCAAAGCCTCGGCCGTGGCCGCGCCAATGCCCCGGCTTGCCCCGGTAACGAGCGCCAATTTGCCGGAGAGGGGGCCGGAGCGAGAGGAAGTGTCAGTCATAGCATCTCGTCATTTTCAAACTGATTTATGTTCCGTTCGCCCTGAGCCTGTCGAAGGGCCTCACTTCCTGCACAAGGAAGGGGCTTCGACAGGCTCAGCCCGAACGGATCTTTTAGGTTCGGAGAAAAGTGCAAGGAAAGCCCGTCAGGCCACCCGCTCGGCCAGCAATTCCAGCTGATTGGTCACCACCACATCATCCTGATCGGTCAGCGCGGTGGGATAATCCCCGGTGAAACAGGCGTCGCAATATTGCGGCCGCGTGTCGGCTCGCTTCGCCTCGCCCAGTGCCTTGTACAGGCCGTCGATCGAGATGAAGGACAGGCTGTCGGCATGGATGAAATCCTGCATGCCACCCACGTCCAGCTTATGCGCGAGCAACTTGGTGCGTTCGGGCGTATCGACGCCATAGAAGCAGCTATGCTTGGTCGGCGGCGATGCGATCCGCATATGCACCTCTGCCGCGCCTGCCTCGCGCATCATCTGCACGATCTTCAAGCTGGTCGTCCCGCGCACGATCGAATCGTCGATCAGCACGATCCGCTTGCCTTTGATCAGCGCGCGGTTGGCATTATGCTTCAATTTCACGCCGAGATGGCGCACCTTGTCGCCCGGCTGGATGAAGGTCCGCCCGATATAGTGCGAACGGATGATGCCCAGTTCAAACGGAATGCCCGATTGCTGGGCATAGCCGATCGCCGCGGGTACGCCGCTGTCGGGCACGGGGATCACATAATCGGCCTCGACCGGATTTTCGATCGCCAGTTGCGCGCCGATCGCCTTGCGGACCGAATAGACGCTCGACCCATCAACGATCGAGTCGGGACGGCTGAAATAGACATGCTCGAAGATACAGGGACGCGGATGCACCGGGCCGAACGGCCGATGCGACCGAATCTCGCCTTCATTGGTGACGATCACCAGTTCACCCGGCTCAATCGTGCGCAGATATTCCGCACCCACCACGTCCAGCGCCACCGTCTCGGACGCGAAGATCGTCGTATCGCCAAGCTTCCCCATCACCAATGGCCGGATGCCCAGCGGGTCGCGACAGGCGATCATCCCTTCGGGCGTCATGACGATCAGTGAATAGGCACCCTCGACCTGCTTCAACGCATCGATGAACTTGTCGAGCAGCGTGCGATAGCTGGACGTCGCCACCAGATGGATGATGACCTCGGTATCCGACGTCGACTGAAAGATCGACCCGCGCCGAATCAGCTCGCGCCGCACCTTCATCGCGTTGGAGATATTGCCATTATGAGCGATCGCGAATCCGCCCGAATTCAACTCGGCATAGAGCGGCTGCACATTGCGCAGCGATGTCTCGCCGGTGGTCGAATAGCGCACATGGCCGCAGGCCGCGTCGCCCGGCAATCCGCGAATCACCTCGTCCCGGTCGAAATTCCCCGCCACATGGCCCATGGCCCGGTGGGTATGGAAATCATGCCCGTCCCAACTGGTGATACCGGCGGCTTCCTGCCCCCGATGCTGGAGCGCGTGGAGGCCAAGCGCGACGATAGCGGACGCCGTATCAGCGCCCGAAACGCCGAAAATGCCGCATTCCTCGCGCAACTTGTCGTCGTCGAAGGGGTTCGTAGTCATCATGGGTGCGAGCGGTTCCATAGCCGTTCCTGACAACCCATAAGGAATATCCAGGGGTCGTCGTTGAGCGCGCATATAGTCACTCGAAGCCGCTTTGTCGCCCTCCTGTCACAAAAAAGCGTCGAGCGGCGATTTCGACTGGTCGGGACTGCGCCGCCGGACCCCGTCATCAGGGCGCGATGACCCATCCCGCCAGCGCCCCGCCCGCCACGATCGCGGGCGTCACCCACGCGCCCTTGACCCGCCAGGCCACGACCAAAGCAACCAGGAACAGCAGCATCGCGAAGACCGGCCTGTCCACGCGCGCGCCCGTCGCCTGGGCCAATTGCACGAATGTCGCGGCGATGATGCCCACGACGGCGGCCGCCACGCCGGTCAGCATCCGGTGCAGCGCCGGATTTTCGACAACCGCTTCCAGCCGTTCGAAAAAGATCATCGAAAAGGCGAAGGCAGGCAGGAACATCCCCGCCGTCACTGCCAGCGCGCCGATCGGCCCGCCCGCGACATAGCCGACGAAGGTCGCGAAGATCACCAGCGGCGCAGGCAATATCCCTGCGAGGGCGATCCCGTCGAGGAAAGCTGAATCGCTGATCCACCCGCGCCCGACCGTATCGGCACGGACATAGGGAATGGCGGTATAGGCTCCGCCAAAGGTCAGCAGACCACCCTTCAATCCGGCGATGAACAGCATCGCCACGGTGGCTGGGGCAGCGGCTACCATCTGCGCTGCCGTTTCCGCTTCGCCCGCAACATGGCCGATCATCCCCGCGCCGATGACCGGCACGATCAGCAGCAGCGCGGCGATCACCGGCCTGTTGGCCAGCGCATAGGCGGCCCCGCCCGCGATCAATATGACCCAGAATGGCACATTCGCCAGCGTCGCGACCAGCGCCACCACGGCGATCACCGCCAGCGTCCGATCCTCGATGATATGCTGACCAATCCGCACGACGGCCCGCAAGATGATCGCCAGCACCACGATCTGCACGCCGAGCAAAACGCCCGCAAGTCCCGCATTGCCGGCGATCCAGCCGACATAAAGCCAGCCCGCGACCATCATCAGCGCTAGTCCCGGCAGCATGAAGCCCAGCCCGGCGAGCAGTCCGCCCAGCCGCCCGCGCGCCATCATCCCCAGATGGACGCACAGTTCATGGGCTTCGGGTCCGGGCAATATCTGCAACACCGCGAGCAATCGGTTGAAGCGCCCAGGCGTGATCCAGCGCTCCTCCTCGACCAACGCATGGCGCACCATCGCGATCTGCGCCACCGGCCCGCCAAAGGCGAGCGCGCCGAAACGCAGGAATTTGAGGAACAGCGCGATCAGGCTGATGCGCGGCGGCTGTATGTCGGTAATCGGGTCGGTCATCTAACGCTCCTCACGCCGCAGTCACGACGAATGGAACGGACTTGGACGGACCCCGTCTGACCGGGCGTCCGTGTTGGCCCGATGGCATCGGCTATCGGCGAAGTAGGCGCGGACTGTCAATCTCGTCGTTGCGCTGCGTAAATCCCCGTCCATCCGCAAAACGCCCCACTGGCATTGCCCTGCATGCCCCGCTACAGACGCAGCCCTGATGCATCGTTTCGCCAATCCCGCCCGCTTCCTCAAGATCGCGCGCCCGTTGACGGGCTGGCTGTTCTGGCCGGGGCTTGCCCTATTGCTGGCGGGCTGCGCGTGCGGCCTGTGGCTGACGCCCGCCGACTATTTGCAGGGGCAGACGGTGCGCATCCTTTATATCCATGTGCCTGCCGCCTGGCTCGGTATGGGCGGCTGGACCGGCATCGCCATCGCCGCGCTGATGCAACTGGTGTGGCGGCATCCGCTTGCCGCCGTGGCAGGCCGCGCGATCGCCGCGCCCGGCGCGCTGTTCACTGCCATATGCCTGGCCACGGGATCGATCTGGGGTCGCCCGACCTGGGGCACCTGGTGGGAATGGGACGGGCGGATGACCTCCATGCTGGTCCTGCTTTTCCTCTATCTTGGCTATATCGCGCTCGCCAATGCCAGCGCCCGCCAAGGGGCCGGGCAGGGCGGCGTCAGCAACGTCACTGCCATCTTCGGCCTTGTCGGTGCGGTCAATATTCCCATCATCAATCGCTCGGTCGTGTGGTGGAACAGCCTGCATCAGGGGCCATCCATCACCATGCGCGGGTCAAGCATCGACATGGCGATCCTGTGGCCGCTGGGCCTGACGCTGCTCGGCTTCACACTCTGGTTCGGCGCGATCGTCCTGATGCGGATGCGCGCGATATTGGCGCAGAACAAGGTCGAGGCGCGAATGCAGCGTCTCGCGAGAGGGTGACCCCGATGCAGCAATGGACCTTCGTCATCGCCGCTTATGCGGTCACCCTGCTGGGCACGGCGGCGGTCAGCTGGCTTAGCTGGCGCGCGATGCGCCGTGCCGAGGCCCAGGCCGAGCAACTGGCGGACCGCGCATGAAGGCCAAGCATCAACGGCTGATCCTCGCGCTCGCTGCATTGGTGGCGCTCATCGGTGCGGGCCTGCTGGCGGCTTCCGCGCTCAAGGATGAAGCCGCCTATTTCTATGCGCCGGGCGATGTGAAGACCAAGGGTGTCGAACCCGGCAAGCCGATCCGCCTTGGCGGCATGGTGGTCAAGGACAGCCTCAAGCGCGCGCCCGATGGCGTCACCATCACTTTCGACGTTACCGACGGCAAGGCCACCGTGCCCGCCACCTTCAGCGGCATCGCGCCCGACCTGTTCAAGGAAGGCAGCGGCGTCGTCGCCGAAGGATCGTTCGATACCAAAGGCACCTTCGTCGCCACCAACCTGCTCGCCAAACATGACGAACGCTATATGCCCCGCGAGTTGGAAGGCATGAGCTACAACGAAACCACCCGTGAAATCGAGGTGGACCAGTGAGGCTGTACGATATTCTCATCCTCCCCTGGCAGGGGAGGTGGCAACGCGAAGCGTTGACGGAGGGGTGTCACCCTCTCGATAGCAGGACACCCCTCCGTCTGGCCTGCGGCCAGCCACCTCCCCCACAGGGGGAGGATCATTTTTGCGTGGATAAGGCCCTATGATCGCCGAAATCGGCCTCGCCGCGCTCTGGCTCGCCGCTGCGCTGGCGCTGCTCCAGCTTGTCCTCGCCTTCACGGGCCTTAAGGGCAACAAGCCCGACCTGCTCGCCGCCGTGCGCCCCGCCGCCGTGGCGCAGGGCGTGTTGACTGCCATCGCCTTCATCGCACTCGTCACGCTGTTCCTGCGCTCGGACATGTCGGTGCTGCTGGTCGCGACCAACAGCCATTCGGCGAAGCCCTGGCTGTATAAGTTCGCCGGCACCTGGGGCAATCATGAAGGCTCGATGCTGCTCTGGGTCACGGTCATGGGCGTCGCCGGAGCGGCCGTCGCCCTGTTCGAACGTGCGCTGCGCCGCGACACTCATATGGCGACGCTGGGCGGACAGGCGGCAATCAGCCTCGGATTCTACGCCTTCCTGCTCTTCTCCTCCAACCCCTTTGCCCGCATCGCCCCCGCCCCAGCGGACGGGCAGGGGCTGAACCCGCTGCTGCAAGACCCCGGCCTCGCCTTCCATCCGCCCACGCTCTATATCGGCTATGTCGGCCTCTCGGTCGCCTTCTCCTTCGCCATCGGCGCGCTGCTGACGCGGCAGGTCGATGCCGCCTTCGCCCGCGCGATGCGCCCCTGGGTGCTGGCCGCCTGGGTGATGCTGACGCTGGGCATCACCGCGGGCAGCTATTGGGCCTATTATGAATTGGGTTGGGGCGGCTGGTGGTTCTGGGATCCGGTCGAAAATGCCTCGCTCATGCCCTGGCTCGCCGCGACCGCTTTGCTCCACAGCGTCACGGTGCTGGCGACCCGCGACGCCCTGCGCGCCTGGACGGTGATGCTGGCGGTCGTTGCTTTCTCCATGTCGATGGTAGGCACCTTCCTCGTCCGTTCGGGCATTCTTACCAGCGTCCATGCCTTCGCGGTGGACCCGGAACGCGGCAGTTTCATCCTCGGCCTGCTCGCCCTCTATATCGGCGGCGCGCTCGCCCTTTTCGGTTGGCGCATCGGTGCCGTACGCGAAGGCGCGCCATTCGAGTTGGTTAGCCGTGAAACCATGTTGGTTATCAATAACTTGCTGCTGACGGTCATATTGGGACTGGTCCTGGTCGGTACCCTCTATCCGCTGATGACCGAAGCCTTTGGCCACAAAGTCTCGGTCGGCGCGCCCTATTTCGACCGGATCGCCGGGCCGATCGCGCTCGCGCTGATGATCGCCATGGCTGTCGGGCCACTGGTGCGCTGGCGCAGGGACGATGCGCGCGTAGTGACCAAACGTTTGTTAATCCCCTTTCTCATAGCGCTATCCTTGTCCGCTTCGCTGTCCGTTTTGGCGTGGGGCCGCATCGGCATCTTGCCCTTCCTTGGCCTCGTCATTGCCGGTGCTGTCGGCGTCGCCAGCCTCGCGCCCCTGTGGAAACGCAATCTGCGCCGCACCCCGCTCTTCACCTATGGCATGGTCATCGCGCATCTGGGCTGTGCCGTCAGCTTAGGCGGCATGGCCAGCGACTCCGCCTTCACGGTCGAGAAACTGGTCGCCGCCCGCCCCGGCGACATGATCCAGACCGCAGGCTGGCAACTGCGATTCGTACAGATCCAACCCATAGCGGGCGATAACTGGACCGCGCTTCAGGCCGACATGGAGGTCCGCCGCGGCGGCGCGCCGGTGATGATCCACCCCCAGTCCCGCTTCTTCGCCTCGCCCCCGACCACCACCAGCGAAGCGGCCTTGCTCACCCGCTGGGACGGCCAACTCTACGTCGTGCTGGGCGAAGAGGTTGAGGGCGGTCGCTGGCAATTGCGTATCTGGTGGAAGCCCTTCGTCACCCTCATCTGGTTCGGCGGCATCCTGATCGCGTTGGGCGGCTTCCTCGCGCTGCTCGGTCGCGAACGGCGCGGCTGGCTGATGAAGTGGCGTGCCAGGGCAGCAACCGCATGAGGAAGCTTTTGATCTGGCTGCCGCTTGGGCTGTTCCTCGGCTTCATCGCCCTGTTCGCGAGCGGCCTGTTCCAGCCCGATGACCGCGTCATCCACTCCCGCCTGATCGGCCAGCCGCTCCCGGCCTTCACGCTGCCTGCCGCCGCCGGCGACCGTCCGCCGCTCGCCAGCACGCAGATGGCGACCGGCCAGCCGCGCCTGCTCAACATCTTTGCCAGCTGGTGCGTCCCCTGCGCGGCCGAAGCGCCGCAACTCGAAATGCTCAAGGCGGCAGGCGTGCAGATCGACGCCATTGCCATCCGCGACGCCCGGCCCGATGTCGATGCCTTCCTCGCCCGCTACGGCAATCCCTACGCCCGTATCGGCCTCGACGCCCGCAGCGCCGTCCAGATCGCGCTCGGATCGTCCGGGGTGCCAGAAACGTTCGTCATCGATGGCAGGGGGCGCATTGCCTACCAGCATATCGGCGACATCCGCGCCGATGATGTGCCGATGATCCTCGAAAAGCTGAGGGCCGCGCAATGAGACTGATCCTCGCGTTCCTCCTCGTGCTGATCGCGACGCCGCTCGCCGCCCAGACCGCGCTGCCGCCCGCGCCCTGGGCCGATCGCCAGATTCCCGACCCGGCGCAGGAGCGCAAGGCCAAGGCGCTGATGGAAACCATCCGCTGCCTCACCTGCCAGAGCCAGTCGATCGCCGATAGCAATGCCAGCATGGCGGGCGATATGCGCTCGCAAATCCGTGAACGGATCATGGCGGGCGAACAACCCGAAGCGATCCGCACCTGGTTGATTGCTCGCTATGGCGACTGGGTCAGCTACGAACCCACCGCCGCCCCCATCCTCTGGCCGCTCTGGGGCGCGCCCCTGCTGCTGCTTGGCCTTGGCCTGCTGCTGCTGCGTGGCCGGATCAAGCGAAAGGCGCGGTTATGACCGGCTGGTTCCTCGCCTTCGGCCTCGCGGCGCTGGCCTTCCTCGCCATGCTGCTGCTTGGCCGCATCCCCCGTTCCGCGCGAGAGATCAGCGCGGCCGCGCTGCTGTTGGGACTGGCGGGCTATGCCTGGCAGGGCAATCCAGGCCTGGCCGGTGCGCCGCGGTCGACCAAACCGGTCGAGGGCCAGTTCGACGAGAAGCTGGCCGAAGAACGGCGCAGCCTCGGCGAACGCTTCGGCCCGACCGGGCAATGGCTGATTCTGTCCGATGGCCTGGGCCGTCAGGGCAAGACAAAGGATGCCGCGAACATCCTGCTGTCGGGCCTGCGCGCCAGGCCCGACGACGCCACGCTGTGGCTCGGCCTTGGCAATGCGCTCGTCGCCCATGCGGACGACATTCTGTCGCCCGGCGCGGATTTCGCCTTCCGGCGGGCCATGGCGCTTGATCCCGAAGGGCTCGCGCCGCGCTATTTCTACGGCCTGGCACTGGCACGTAATAACCAACTGCAGGCTGCCCGCGCCATGTGGGCACCGCTGGCGGAGAGCGCGCCGGCGGACAGCCGGATCAAGGCGGAACTTCAAGCCAATATCGCGCGTATCGACGCCCTTCTGGCTCAGGATGGAACGGCCGCACCTTAGGCACGCAGCGTCGCATTGCACGCCCCTGGAGGGCATGGTAGGGCGCGGCGGTTTGTGGGGTGACAGCATCGTCCGTCATCGCTTCTCTTGGGATGTCGACACAGTATGACCATTGCGTTTTTCCTGCATGGCTGACCTGCTTCCCAACACCGCGCCGACGTCCGGCGAGGAAGAAACAGGCCACGGCCATGCCCGGCAGAAGGCCACCATCAAGCTGGTGGTCGGCGCGATCGGCATTGTCTTTGGCGACATCGGCACCAGCCCGCTCTACGCCTTCCGCGAGACGTTCGCCGGGCATCATCAACTGACCCTCGATCCCGACCATATATTGGGCGTAATCAGCCTGATGTTCTGGTCGATGATGCTGGTGGTGACGCTGAAATATGTCAGCATCATCATGCGCGCCGACAATAAGGGCGAGGGCGGCAGCCTGGCGTTGCTGGCGCTGATCAACGGGCAGACGAAGACGCAGCGCTGGTCGCGCGGCATCGTGCTGCTCGGCGTATTCGCGACGGCGCTCTTCTACGGCGATTCGATGATCACACCGGCCGTCTCGGTTCTGTCGGCGGTGGAGGGGCTTGCCGTCTATAATCCGGTGCTCGCGCCCGCGATCCTGCCGGTGGTGATCCTAATCCTCGTCGGACTGTTCTGGATACAGGGGCTGGGCACCAACAAGGTCGCGACCTTGTTCGGTCCGATCATGCTGCTCTATTTCGTGACGATCTCGACGCTCGGTATCCTCTCGATCATCCAGACGCCGGGCATCCTCTACGCCTTCAACCCCTATTGGGCCGTGATGTTCTTCGTCACCGATCCCCTGCCGGCCTTCCTGGCGCTTGGGTCGGTCGTGCTGGCGGTGACGGGGGCCGAAGCGCTCTATGCCGATATGGGCCATTTCGGCCGCAATCCGATCCGCGTGTCCTGGCTCGCCTTCGTGCTGCCCGCGTTGATGCTCAACTATATGGGGCAGGGCGCGTTACTGTTCCGAGAGGGGGCCGCAGCGCTCGACAGTCCCTTCTACAATCTCGCCCCGCAATGGGCGCAGTTGCCCCTCATCGCACTCGCCACCATGGCCGCGATCATCGCGTCGCAGGCGGTGATCTCCGGTGCCTTCTCGGTCACGCAGCAGGCGATCCAGCTCGGCTTCATGCCGCGCCTGCGCATTGCCCACACCAGCGCCGCGACCGCGGGCCAGATCTACATTCCCCTCATCAACTGGGGTCTGATGGTGATGGTCATCCTGCTGGTGCTGACCTTCAAGACCTCGTCCAACCTGACCGCCGCCTATGGCATCGCGGTCACCGGCGCGATGTTCATCGACAACGTCCTGCTGACCGTCGTGCTGTACCGGCTGTGGAACTGGAAATGGTATTATGCCGCGCCGGTGCTGGCCGTCTTCTACATCGTCGATGGCGCCTATCTCGCGGCCAACCTGACCAAGGTGCCCGATGGCGGCTGGTTCCCGCTGCTGATCGGCTTCATCATCTTTACCCTGCTGACCACCTGGTCGCGCGGTCGCCGCCTGGTGCAGGATCGCCTGCGCGAGGCCGCCATGCCGATCCCGGTGTTCGTGGCGTCCGCCGCCAACAGCGCGGTGCGCGTGCCGGGCACGGCGGTCTTCATGACCTCGACGCCCGATGGCGTGCCCCATGCGCTGCTCCACAATCTCAAGCATAACAAGGTGCTGCACGAGCGAGTCATCCTGCTGACCGTCAAGATCAAGGACGTACCGGTGGTCGAAGATGACGGCCGCTGCAAGCTGGAGGATCTAGGCCGCGGCTTCTTCCGCATGGTGCTGCAATATGGCTTCATGCAGGAACCCGACGTTCCCGCCGCGCTCAAGAATGTGTCGGGCTGCGGTCAGGCATTCAAGATGATGGACACCAGCTTCTTCTTGGCGCGCCAGACCCTGCTGCCGTCCTCCAAGCCCGGCATGCCGCTGTGGCGCGAAAAAATCTTCGCCTGGATGCTGCGCAACGCGGAAAGCGCGATGGAATTCTTCCGCCTGCCCACCAACCGCGTGGTCGAACTGGGCAGCCAGGTCGAAATATAGATACCAGCCAATGAGTGTTGGAATATTTTCACTAATCTTCTCGATCATATTCTTTGCGATTATGGTTCGAGGATTAGTGATTGGCCAAATGCCGCTTTATGGATTGTCTGCAAATCGGTTGAAGACGCCGGGCCAATTCTGGCTTCATGCATTTGGGTTGGCTTGCTTCACTTTCATGTCCGCAGTCGCTGCGATTGCCATGTGGTGAAAGGGCGCGGCCTTCGCAAAGACCGCGCACCACAGGTTTACGTCATTCCGCCGTTCAGGCGGCGTCGCGGTCCTTGGCGGTGATCTCCACGAGCTGACCGCCATTGATGGCAATCTTCTTGGGCTTCATCGCTTCGGGCACTTCGCGCAGCAGGTCGATCACCAGCAGGCCGTCGGCTAAGTCGGCCTTTTCCACCCGCACGAAATCGGCGAGTTCGAACCGCCGCTCGAAGCTGCGGTTGGCGATGCCGACATGCAGATATTTGGACCGATCCGATGCCGACCCTTCATCCTTGCGACCGATCACCTGGAGCAGGTTCTGCTGCGCGGTGATGTCGATCTCGTCGGGACGAAAACCGGCCACGGCCAGCGTCACGCGATAGCGATCCTCCGACAGGCGCTCGATGTTGAACGGGGGATAATTGTCACCCTGGCTCAACCGGGCGTTGTTTTCGATCAGGTCGAACAGACGATCGAAACCGACGGTGGAACGACGATAGGGGGTAAGGTCAAATGCACGCATTGTCATAATCTCCCAAAGAGCAAAATGAACGGGCCGGACCCGAAACAGGCGTCCGGCGATAATGCGCCCAACCCCATAAGGCGGCTGGACAGCGTGGATATGGTTTTGACCCCGACGGTTTCAAGAGGGCGAAACGGGCATGGCGCGCGCGGAAAAATGCCGATCTTGGACCTTTTGTCCAATGGCGATCGTTGGGCGCGAAGGACAAATAAAAAGCGCCCGGATCGTGTTTTCACGATCCGGGCGCTTCATAGACGATTGCTCGTCTCCCCCTTGGTCTGCCTCAACCGCTTCTCAGCCCCCTAAGCTCGAAGCGGGATGCAGTATCCCTGAACCACGGCCTTTTACCTGTGCTTCTAGGGTCTTGCTATGACTGCGGCGGGCCGGAGTCACGGGCAAAATCGGGCGTCTGTGATTTTGCGGTGCGCCCTGTGGCCGTGATGCAACAATCTGGCAATGCTTGCCGTTCGGTCCCGCCATGCCTAGACGATCAGCCTATCCTTCCACAGAGGCCGTCCGCGCCACATGATTCTTTCCCGCTACGAACGCATGATCGCCAAGCGCTACCTTTTGCCCGGCAAGGGGGAAGGGTTCATCTTCCTCGTCGCCGGCATCAGCCTGGCCGCGGTGATGCTCGGCGTCGCCGCGCTCATCATCGTGATGAGCGTCATGAACGGCTTTCGCGCCGAACTGTTCGACAAGATCGTGGGCCTGAACGGCCATGCGGTGGTGCAGGGCTATGGCGGCCGCCTGCCTGACTGGCAGTCGGTGTTGGCGCAGGCGAGGGCGACGCCCGGCGTCACCAATGCCACGCCGATGATCGAACAGCCCCTGCTCGCGACCTTCAACGGCCGGGTGGAGGCCGTGCTGGTGCGCGGCATGACGGTGCCCGACATCCGTACCAACAAGACGCTCAAGGGCAAAGTGCTGGCCGGGACGCTCAACAATCTGACTGCCAATAGCAGCCGGATCGGCATCGGCTCGCGGCTGGCGGAAAATCTAGGCATCCAGTTGGGCGACAGCCTGACCATCATCAATCCGGCCGGTCGCTCGACCCCCTTCGGCACGGTGCCGCGCCAGGTCGCCTATCAGGTCGCCGCCATCTTCGAAGTCGGCGTCTATGATTATGACAAGGCGTTCGTCGTCATGCCGATGGAGGATGCGCAGACGCTGCTCCTGCTCGGCGACGTGGTTGGCATGATCGAAGTCGAAACCGTCGATGCCGATCGGGTCGGCCAGATATTGGAGCCACTCGCCGGCAAAGTCGCAGGGCGCGCCGTCGTCACCGACTGGCGACAGATGAACGCTTCGCTGTTCGAGGCGCTGGCTGTCGAGCGGATTGCGATGTTCGTCGTCCTATCGATCATCGTGTTGGTCGCCGTGTTCAATATCCTTTCCTCGCTCATCATGCTGGTCCGCGCCAAGACGCGCGACATCGCCATCCTGCGGACGATGGGGGCCAGCCGGATCGGTCTGGTCAAGATCTTCATGACCGTGGGTGTGACGATCGGCACGCTGGGCATGGTGGCTGGCATGATACTGGGCTTCACCTTCCTCTTCTTCCGCCAGGGGATCGTCAATGCGATCCAGTTCGTGACGGGTCAGAATCTCTGGGATCCCTCGATCCGCTTCCTGACCGAATTACCATCGCAGCCCGATCCGGTGGAGATTGCCACGATCTGCATCATGGCGCTGGTGTTCAGCTTCCTTGCTACCCTTTATCCGGCCTTCAAGGCCGCCAATACCGATCCGGTCCAGGTGCTGCGCTATGAATGACATATTGAAGGTCACGGGCCTCACCCGCAGCTTCACCCAGGGCGGCGTCACCATCGACGTGCTGCGCGGCGTCGACCTCAATGTGGGGCCGGGCGAGATCGTGGCTTTGCTTGGGCCATCGGGGTCGGGCAAATCGACCCTGCTCCAGGCCGTCGGCCTGCTGGAGGGTGGCTTCGATGGTTCGATCCGCATCGGCGGCGAGGAAGCGGCCAAGCTCGACAATGACGGCCGCACCCGCCTGCGTCGCGACGCATTGGGATTCGTTTATCAGTTCCACCATCTGCTGCCCGATTTCAACGCAACTGAAAATGTGATCCTGCCGCAGGTGATCCGCGACGTGGACATAGGTGCAGCCAAGACGCGTGCCGAATCGCTGCTGACCGCGCTTGGTCTCGGCCACCGGCTCGACCATCGCCCCAGCCAATTGTCAGGCGGCGAGCAGCAGCGCGTCGCCGTCGCCCGCGCGCTGGCCAACCGCCCCGCGCTGGTGCTGGCCGACGAACCGACCGGCAATCTGGACGAGCGCACCGCCGACATCGTGCTTGCGGAATTTTTAGGACTAGTCCGTGGCGAAGGCTCCGCCGCGCTGGTCGCCACGCACAATGAGCGGTTGGCGCAAAAGATGGACCGGGTGGTTCGCCTGCACGAAGGACGGCTGGAACAACATTAAGGCAAGGCGCGACACCAACAGGGATGTCGCGCCTTGTCTGTCACTGCGCCATCGCGGCCAGCTTCTCCGGGCCGATCGTCTGGACCGCAAACTTGAGTTCGTCGATATTGGCCATGGTGCCACTGGCTGACAGCATGAAGCGATTGGCAATGCTCGTCGCATATTTGCCATTGCGGCTTTCCTTATCCCAGCTTTCGTTGACCAACTGTCCATCGACCGTCTGGGTACGCTCATAGCCGGTCGATGTTTCTCGGTTGGACTGGACATTGAACGCTGCGCCGATCCCGGTCATCGCGCCCATCGCCGCCATGTCGATGATTTCCACCTTCATATCGTCGTCGCCTGCCTGATAGCGGGCGCTCGCTTGCGCGCCGCCAGCCATTCCCGCGCTTTCGATTTCGGTCCGCTCGAACCGACCGATTCGTTCAGGCAACAACGCCTGCAGCGCGGACGGGGACAGGGCGACGGCGGGCGCGCCGGTCTTGGCCGCGTCCTCCATCTTGCGCGCGGCTTCCTCCCTCTTTTTGCCGGCGGCGTCGAGTTTGCCGAGATCGACCGTGCCGACACCCGGAATGGTCATTTGCCCATCGACTGCGGAGTCCCCCACTGATGGCGCTGCAAATCGCGAAAAGGGCGCGGCGACGGCACCGGCAAGGAGGGACAGCAATATGGCGGCGACGATCGTCACGATCGTATAAGGCATGGCTTTGTCGGCTGGTGCCCGCATCAATCGTGGCAAGCCGAGATACAGGAGATAGAGGCTGTAGAGCCCCAATATACTCAATATGCCGAGCATCGGTAGCAGCAGGAATATTCCGGCCAGCCAACTTGCCGTCGCCGAATAGGCCGCCACCTTGACCGCCTTGATCATATCCTTCTGGCCGCCGAACCGGGGTGCCAGCAAGTTAATCAGCCAGGCCAGCACGAACAGGCCGATCAGTGAAAAGACATATTGGGCAATGGCGCTGCCAACGGCGCCGACCAGCGATGGCCGAAAGCTTATGCCAAGCGCGCCATAGCCGAACATCTGGCCACCAATCAGCCCGGCCAGCGGCGGTATCGCGGCCAGGATCATCGCATAGCCGATGAAGATGCTACCGACGCTGGCAGGTTCAGCGTCGATGACCTCCCATTCGCTTTTGGGTTTGAGCAATATGGATTTCGCCCTGTCGATCAGTCCGGGGGGCGTGGAAACCGGGTTCATGTCCGTCATGATGGCCTTCTCCCTGTTTGTGGCGGAATTTGACCAGCAGGACGCCCCGAAGGCAAGATCATTGTGCGATTTGGAAGAATGATGCGCAGGGGGCTGGCGTCGAATCGCGGCAGGTGCATATTGGGGCCATGCCTCATGCCGCTTTCGTTCCCCTCCGCATATTCTCCTCCTACACCATGCTGGAAGGCGCGATCGATCCCAAGGTCATCGCGAAACAGGCCAAGGCGCTGGGTTTTCCCGCCGCCGCCATCACCGACCGCAACGGCCTTTATGGCTCGATGGCCTTTTCCGATGCGTGCAAGAGCGACGGGGTGCAGCCGATCATCGGCGCCATGCTCGGCATCTTGCGGCCCGGCCGTCCGGCCAATGCGTCGGCGGTCCATGACTGGCTCGCCCTCTATGCGCAGGACGCGACGGGCTATGACAATCTCTGCGCGCTCGTTTCGATGGCGCATCTCGACCGTCCCCTGGAAGAAGTGCCTCATGTCGGCCTCGACGTGCTGGAAGGACGGACCGAAGGCTTGATCGCGCTGACCGCAGGCGGGGAGGGGGCGTTGGCACGCCTCTTTGCCGAGGATCAGCCCGACGCGGCTTTCGCCTATGCCGACCGGCTGCAGGCGCTATTTCCCGACCGGCTCTATGTCGAACTCTCCCGCCGTCTCGATCCCGTCGAAGGCAAGGCCGAGCCCCATCTTCTTGATCTCGCCTATGCGCGCGATTTGCCGCTGGTCGCCACCAACCCGACCTGTTTTACCGAGCCGCATTTCCACGCTGCGCATGATGTGATGCTGTGCATCGCGGACAGCGCCTATGTCGATATGCCCGACCGGCGGACCAGTTCGCCCGACGCCTGGATGAAGCCGACCGGCGAAATGAAGCGGCTGTTCGAGGATCTGCCCGAAGCGCTCGCCAATACGCTGGTCGTGGCGCAACGCTGCGCCGTCGCCGCGCCCAAGCGCAAGCCGATCCTTCCGAGCCTCGCTGGCGATATCGAGGGCGAGGCGCGGATGCTGCGCGACTTAGCGAGTGCGGGCCTTGACGCCCGGCTCGCCAAGCTGGGGATCATCGATAGCGCCGCCCGTCAGCCTTATCTCGACCGGCTCCAGTTCGAGACGGACATCATCATTCAGATGGGCTTTCCCGGCTATTTCCTGATCGTTGCCGACTTCATCAAATGGGCCAAGGATCATGATATTCCGGTGGGTCCGGGCCGTGGTTCGGGTGCCGGGTCGGTCGTGGCCTGGGCGCTGCTGATCACGGATCTCGATCCGCTGCAACTGGGGCTGCTGTTCGAACGCTTCCTGAACCCGGAACGTGTGTCGATGCCCGACTTCGACATCGATTTTTGCGAAACCCGGCGCGGCGAAGTCATCCGCTACGTCCAGCAGAAATATGGCGTCGATCATGTCGCGCAGATCATCACCTTCGGAAAGCTGAAGGCGCGCGCCGTTCTGAAGGATACCGGCCGCGTGCTCCAGATGAGCTACGGCCAGGTCGACCGTCTAGCCAAGCTGGTGCCCAACCACCCGACCGACCCCTGGACGCTGGAACGCTCGTTGAACGGCGTTGCCGAGTTCCGCGCCGAATATGACAATGACGCGCAGGTCAAACGGCTGATCGACTATGCGATGAAGCTGGAAGGCTTCCCCCGCCACAGCAGCACCCATGCCGCCGGCGTGGTGATCGGCGACCGGCCCTTGCAGCAGCTCGTGCCGCTCTATCGCGATCCTCGGTCCGACATGCCCGTGACCCAGTTCGACATGAAATATGTCGAGGGCGCTGGCCTTGTAAAGTTCGACTTTCTGGGGCTCAAGACGCTGTCGGTGCTGCAAAAAGCGGTCCAGCTTTTGGCGGCGCGCGGCGTGACGGTCGATCTCGATACGCTCGCCTGGGACGATAGCGCGGTTTACGACCTGCTCCAGCGTGGCGACACGGTCGGCGTGTTTCAGTTGGAATCCGAAGGCATGCGCAAGACGCTCGCCGCCGTCCGACCGACCAATTTCGGCGACATCATCGCGCTTGTCTCGCTCTACCGGCCTGGCCCAATGGACAATATTCCGATGTTCGGCCGCCGCAAGAACGGGCAGGAGGCGATCGAATATCCCCACATATTGCTGAAACCGATCCTCGAAGAAACCTATGGCATCTTCGTCTATCAGGAACAGGTGATGCAGGCAGCGCAGATATTGGCGGGCTACAGCCTTGGCGACGCCGACCTGTTGCGCCGCGCCATGGGCAAGAAGGTTAAGGCGGAGATGGACGCGCAGCGCTCGCGTTTCGTCGAGGGCTGCGCCGCCAAGAGTGACATTCCCAAGGCCAAGGCGAACGAACTGTTCGACTTGATCGACAAATTTGCAGGCTATGGTTTCAACAAGAGCCACGCCGCCGCCTATGCGTTGCTCGCCTATCAGACGGCCTGGCTTAAGGCGCATTATCCGGCGGAATTCTACGCCGGGTCGATGGCTTTCGATATCCATCTGACCGACAAGCTGACGATCTTCGTCGATGATATGCGCCGCATGGGGCTGACCTGCCTTGCGCCCGACATCAACCGAAGCCAGGCGGACTTTTCGGTCGAGGCTGTCCCTTATGAAGGCGAAGACCCGCGTTTGGGCTTTGCCGTGCGCTATGCGCTGGGTGGCCTCAAGGGCGTGGGCGAGAAGGCGATGGACCAGTTGGTCGCGGAGCGCGATGCGGCGGGGCCATTCAAATCGCTGGATGATTTCGCCGACCGTATCGAGCCGCGTCTGCTCAACCGGCGGCAGTTGGAAAGCCTGGCGGCGGCGGGGGCGTTCGATGATGTCCATCCCGACCGTGCGGGAGTCCATGCTGCCGCAGAAACGATCCTGGCCGTCGGCGTCAGCGCGGCGCAGGCGCGGGAGAGCGGGCAGGGTGGCCTGTTCGGCGACGTTGAGACGCCCCATGCTGATGTTCGCATTCCGCCGCATCAGGCCTGGACCGTGTCCGATCGCATGGCGCAGGAAAAGGAGGCGTTCGGCTTCTATTTCTCCGCCCATCCCGTCGATCGCTACCGCCATCTGGCCGACGCGCGCGGCGCGCGCAGCTATGGCGCGGTCTGTCAGCAGCCGGTGGGCATGCCCAACGAGGAAGGGCGCGTCATGACCATCATGGCGGCCATGGTGGAAGATGTGCGCTGGCGCGAAACCAAGCGCGGGGCGCGCTACGCCAACGCGACCTTCTCCGACAGTAGCGGCCAGTTTCAGGCCAGTTGTTTCGAGGAAGATGCATGCAAGGCGATCGAAGAACTGGCGCGCGACGGTGATTGCGCCCTGCTGGTTGTGGAACTGGACCGGCTACCGGGCGAGGAAACCCCGCGTGTTACTGTTCGCGGGGTGGAACCCTTCCGCCAGATCGCCAGTGCCTCACGCATGGAACTGACGGTCGATGTGGAAACGGCCGAGGCGGTTGCCAAGCTTGCCGAGATATTGGGGCAGGCCGAAGGCGGACGCAGCGAAATCTTCCTGCGCGCGCCGGTCAGCGATGGCCAGGCGGCGCGCGTCTTCCTGGGCGACAGGTTCAGCCTGGGGGCGGATCAGGTCGATGCGATCGGTGCGATCCGGGGTCTGACCATTCATCGCTTCGAGCGGATGGATGTGAAGGCGGACGGCTACAAGACGCGCACGCGCCGGTCGGGCATGCGGCTGGTCGGCTGATCAGAAGAGCCGCGGCTGCGCGCCTTCGGGTGGGTGGAACAGGTCGGTGCGCAAGGTCAGCCGATCGTCGCCAAAGCCCGCCTTCCGCCGCGCCTTGACGAAGCGGCTGCGGATCAGATCGGCCCATACCCCTTGGCCGCGCATTCTGATGCCGAAATTGGGATCATTGTCGCGCCCGCCGCGCAGGTCGCGGATGATGGCCATCACCTTGGCCGCGCGGTCGGGGTGATGCGCGTCGAGCCAGGCGCGAAACAGCGGCGCCACCTCATGTGGCAGGCGGACGAGGATATAGTTGATATCTCGCGCGCCTGCCGCTGCGACGCGGGCGACCACGCTTTCGATTTCATGGTCGTTGATGGCGGGGATGATCGGCGACATGTTGGCCGACACGGGAATGCCCGCCTGCGCCAGTTGCGCGATTGCTTCCAGTCGGCGTTCGGGATGGGGTGCGCGCGGTTCCAGCGTGCGGGCGACCTTGGGGTCGAGCGTGGTGATGGAGAGCATCACCGCCACCAGATTGTCACGCGCCAGGTCTGCAAGCAGGTCGATGTCGCGCAGGATGCGGTCGGACTTGGTCGTGATGAAGGTCGGGTGCTGCGTTTCGACGAGCACCTCCAGCACTTGCCGCGTGATCCGCCAATCCTTCTCGATCGGTTGATAGGGATCGGTATTGGTGCCCATCGCGATCGGCGCGACGCTGTAATTTTTCTTGCCCAGTTCGGCGCGCAGCAGGGCGGCGGCATCGGGCTTGGCGAACAGCTTGGTTTCGAAATCCAGCCCCGGCGAGAGGTCATGATAGGCATGGCTCGGCCGCGCATAACAATAGATGCAGCCATGTTCGCAGCCGCGATAGGCGTTGATCGATCGGTCGAAACCGATGTCGGGTGAGGCATTGCGGGCGATGATGGTGCGTGGTCGTTCGACCGTGACTTCGGTGCGGAGTCGCGGGAGTGCGCCTTCCAGCATGGCCAGATCGAGCCAGTCACCGTCTACCGCGCGCTGCGGCAGATTGAAGCGATGGCTTTCGCCATTGACGGTCGCGCCTCTGCCTTTTTCGATAGCCATCACGAAGATTAGAACAAATAAAGAACGATGGCAACGGGTCAGTAGAACAGCGGTTCGGACCAGGGCTGGCGTCACACGGACGGCGTCCCTATAGCTAGGGATATGGCATCAACCCAAAAGCACAAGACACCGGACAAGGTCCGCCCCGCGGGCTTCCCGACACGCGATCAGGTGATGGAATTCATCACCACATCGGACCAGCCCGCGGGCAAGCGCGAGATCGCCAAGGCCTTCGGCCTCAAGGGGCAGGAGAAGATCGCGCTCAAGGCGTTGCTCAAGGATATGGCTGACGAAGGGCTGATCGACCTTGGCCCGGCGCGCGCTTTTCACAAGCTGGGCGGGGTGCCCAAGGTTACAGTACTGCGGATCATCGATGTCGATGATACGACGCTGATCGCTACGCCCGAACGGTGGGAGGCAGAAGGCCAACCCGCGCCGCGCCTGCGCATCGTGGAGCGCGGCAAGCGCG
The DNA here is from genome assembly GCF_055640555.1 of Sphingobium sp. KKT206. NCBI lineage: Bacteria > Pseudomonadati > Pseudomonadota > Alphaproteobacteria > Sphingomonadales > Sphingobiaceae > Sphingobium > Sphingobium sp. KKT206. The sequence continues at coordinate 1,130,648 of NZ_CM145764.1, read as the reverse complement.
GCGCGCTGACCATCGGCGATCGCATCTTGGCGCGGACCGAGGAAGCGGGGCGCGGCTGGGTCGCGCATCCGATGAAGAAGCTCGCCAAGGCGACCGAAATGCTGCTGGGCGTGGTCGAAGAGATGGCCGACGGCAAATTATGGCTGCGCCCGGTGGATAAGCGCATTCGCAAGGATACGCCGATCAGCGATGCCGGCACCGCCAAGAAGGGCGACCTCGTTCTGGCCGAGCCGTCCGGTCGTCCGCCGCGCATTTCGGCGCGGGTGACCGATATATTGGGCGACCCCTTCGCCCCGCGCAGCTTCAGCCTGATCGCCATTCACAAACATGGCATCCCCCATGTCTTTCCCGAAGCAACCGAGGAAGAGGCGCTGGTCGCCGCTGCCCTGCCGCTGCATGAGGAGAAGCGCGAAGACCTGCGCCATCTGCCGATCGTCGCGATCGATCCGGTGGATGCGCGCGATCATGATGATGCCGTGTGGGCGGAAGCGGACAGCGACCCGGACAATAGTGGTGGGTTTCGCGCGATCGTCGCGATTGCCGACGTCAGCTACTATGTACGCCCCGGCAGCGCGCTCGATCGCGAAGCACGCAAGCGCGGGAATAGCGTTTATTTTCCAGACCTTGTCGTGCCGATGCTGCCGCATCAGCTATCGTCGGACATGTGTTCGCTTCGGGCCGGACAGGACCGGGCGGCGATGGCGTGCCACCTGACCATCAATGCGCAGGGCAAGGTGACCGCCTGGCGCTTTAGTCGCGCGGTGATCCGCGTCGCGTCGGTCATGGCCTATGAGGATGCGCAGGCGGCGATCGACGGCACGGGCGAGCATGAATTGCTCGAAACGGCGCTCAAGCCGCTTTGGGCTTGCTGGGCCTTGTTGCACAAGGCGCGGCTGGCGCGTGAGCCATTGGCGCTCGACTTGCCCGAACGGCGGGTGGTGCTGGACGAATGGGGCAAGATCGTCAGCGTCGCTGTTCGCGAACGGTTGGACGCGCATATGCTGATCGAGGATTATATGATCGCCGCCAATGTCGCGGCGGCCAAAGCGCTGGAAGCGAAGAAGGCACCGGTCATGTACCGCGTCCATGAACCGCCAAGCCGGGACAAGCTGGTCGCGCTCAAGGAATATCTGGCGACCTTCGACATCGAATTTGCGTTGGGGCAGGTAATCCGGCCCGCGACCTTCAACCATCTGATCAAGCGGGTAGGGGAAGCGGAAGCGAAGCCGCAGATCATGGAGCAGATCCTCCGCAGCCAGACCCAGGCCTATTATAGCCCGCAGAATATGGGGCATTTCGGCTTGGCGCTTGGCTCCTATAGCCATTTCACCTCGCCGATCCGCCGCTATGCCGACCTGTTGGTCCATCGCGCGCTGGTCGGGGCTTATGGGCTGGAACTGCCCGCGCCCAAGGACGGGACCATCCCCGATCGATCCTCGCTGAGCCAGGAGGATTATGAGAATATGGGCAAGGTCGGCGAGATGATCTCCGGCCATGAACGGCGCGCGATGGAGGCCGAGCGCGATACGGTCGATCGCTATGTTGCCGCGTTCCTGGCCGCCCATGTCGGCGAGCTGGTCAAGGCGCGGATTACCGGGGTTCAGAATTTCGGCTTCTTCGCTACGGTCGATGGGCTGGGTGGTGACGGGCTAGTGCCGGTATCGACGATGGGAGCGGAACGCTTCTTCTATGATGAGGCGGGCAAGGCGCTGGAAGGGGTCGAGAGCGGCGATCGCTATACGGTCGGCCAGCGGCTGGAATTACGGCTGGCCGAAGCGGACCCGATCAACGGATCGCTACGCTTCGAATTGCCCGATCATCCCGCGCCGCGCGGCGGGCCGATGAAGCGCGACCGGACACGGCCGGGCAGCCATCGCGGGCGGCCGATCAACATCCGGCATGTGGGCGCGAAGCGGGGTAAGCATAAGCGGTAATTGGCAGCAGAGGCGTGTTTGCCCGTGCTGTGGTGGTTCGATCTCGACGTCGGGTTAGGGGCGTTTGGGTGGGAGATGGGTTCCCGCTTTCGCGGGAATGACGGGGAGGATCGAGTGTGCGCCTTTAGCTCAGGCGGTCGATCGATTCCGCGTCGAGCGCGCCGGGGATGACCATGATGGGGCAGGGCATTCGGCCCGCATCTGCTCCGGCGAAATGCGATACCAGAGGGCCGGGCGGGCCGCTGGCGGCAGCGCCCAATACCAGTGCGGCGACATCGTCCATTTCGTCGAGAGTTTCGCGCACGACAGCAACGGCTTCGCCCTGGCGCACGGTGATGCTGGGACGGATGCCGGATTCATCCATCAATGTTCCGGCTGCACTGGTTACCAGCGCCTCGGCGCGTTGCAGCGCTTCATCCTCCATGGTGGCCTGCACGCCGCCCCATTGGACGAACTCGGCCGGCGGGATCAGGGCGAGGATGCGGACGGTTCCGCCGGTCTTGGCTGCGCGTCGCGCGGCAAAGCGCAGCGCGGTTTCAGCCTCCGGCGATTCGTCCACGACAACCAGATATGCCCGCACTGAATATTGCCCCTGCAAAGATTTGATGGCCATGCCGTTCGGTCAATCGAACGGAACGAACCATAGGGGTGAAATGTGGGCCATAATCGGCTTTGGCGCAAGGCGTCCCTTGACCGTTCCGGCGAATGCGTGAAAACGAACAGCAAATGGCGCGTGCCGCATAATTGAAGAAGAGGCCCAGAACGCATGAGCAAGACGATCCAGATGCCCGCTTTGTCCCCCACCATGGAGGAAGGGACGCTGGCCAAATGGCTGGTCAAGGAAGGGGATACGGTATCGTCCGGCGATCTGCTGGCGGAAATCGAGACCGACAAGGCGACGATGGAGTTCGAAGCGGTCGATGAAGGCGTGATCGCCAAGATCCTGGTATCCGAAGGCTCCGAAGGCGTGAAAGTCGGCACCGTGATCGCGATCATCGCCGAAGAAGGTGAGGACGTCTCGACCGTCGCCGCCGGTGGTGGCGAAGCTGCGCCCAAGGCCGGGGCGGCACCTGCCAAGGCGGAAGCCGAAGCGCCTGCCGCAACGCCAAAGGCTGCGGCTGTGCCCGCCGCTGCTGCCCCCGCCGAGGGTCGGGTCAAGGCCAGCCCGCTCGCGCGCCGTCTGGCGCAGGACAAGGGCATCGATCTGGCGGCGGTCACCGGTTCCGGTCCCAATGGCCGCATCGTGAAGGGCGATCTGGACGGGGCCAAGGCTGGCACGGCCAAGTCGGCCGCGGCGCCTGCTGCCGCCCCCGCCGAAAAGGCTCCGGCGGTCCCGGCACCGACCGCGCCGACCGGCGCGCAGGATTTCGGCATTCCGCACGAGGTCGTCAAGCTGAGCGGCATGCGCAAGACGATCGCGCGCCGCTTGACCGAATCCAAGCAGCAAGTGCCGCACATCTATCTGACGGTCGATATCCAGCTCGACAAGCTGCTCAAACTGCGCGGCGAACTCAATGCGGGGCTTGCCAGCCGCAAGGTCAAGCTGTCGGTCAACGACCTGCTGATCAAGGCGCTCGGCGTGGCGCTGGCCGAAGTGCCCGAATGCAACGTCCAGTTTGCGGGCGACCAGATGCTGCAGTTCAAGCGCGCCGACATTTCGGTCGCGGTGTCGATCCCCGGTGGTCTCATCACCCCGATCATCACCGATGCCGGCAGCAAGGGCGTCGCCGCCATCTCCGACGCGATGAAGGATCTGGCCAGCCGCGCCAAGGACGGCAAGCTCAAGCCGGAAGAATATCAGGGCGGCACCGCCTCGCTCTCGAACATGGGCATGTTCGGCATCAAGCAGTTCGAGGCGGTCATCAACCCGCCCCAGGGCATGATCATGGCGATCGGCGCGGGCGAGAAGCGGCCGTTCGTGGTCGATGACAGCCTGCAGATCGCGACCGTCATGTCGGCCACCGGCAGCTTCGACCATCGCGCCATCGACGGCGCTGATGGGGCGCGGTTGATGAAGGCGTTCAAGGAATTGATCGAAAACCCGATCGGCATGTTGGCCTGATGCCGTTCGTTGACGAGCAGCCGCCGGAGCATCACCCGGCGGTGCGGGTCATCGCCATGCCCGCCGATACCAATCCCTATGGGGATATTTTCGGCGGTTGGCTGATGAGCCTGATGGATTCGGCGGCAGGATCGGTGGCTGCGCGCTACAGCCATGGCCGTGCCGTGACGATTGCGGTGGAGGGCATGACGTTCCTGCGTCCGGTCGTGGTCGGTGACGAGGTTTCGGTGTTCGCTACCCTCAAATCCGTTGGGCGCACGTCGATGAAGATTGCGGTAGAAGCGTGGCGTCGTGCGCGGCATGACGACCGATCCTATCGCGTTACCCAGGCGACCTTTACCTTCGTGGCGATCGGAGAGGATCGCCAGCCCCGTTCCGTTCCGCCGATCGCGGAAGCCTAATTACAAGAAGCGAGTGTGACCCATGGCTGATACCTACGATCTCATCGTCCTCGGCTCCGGCCCCGGCGGCTATGTTGCCGCGATCCGCGCTGCGCAGCTCGGCCTCAAGACGGCCATCGTCGAGCGCGAAAATCTGGGCGGCATCTGCCTCAACTGGGGCTGCATCCCGACCAAGGCGCTGCTGCGGTCGGCGGAGATTTTCCATTATATGCAGCATGCCAAGGATTATGGCCTGGCCGCGGACAATATCACGGCGGACATCGAAGCGGTGGTGAAGCGGTCGCGCGGCGTTGCCAAGCAGCTCAATCAGGGCGTCACCCACCTGATGAAGAAGAACAAGATCACCGTCCATATGGGCGATGGCAAGCTGGTGGCGAAGGGCAAGCTGTCCGTTACCAAGGATGGCAAGACCGAGGAACTGACGGCCAAGCATATCATCATCGCGACTGGTGCGCGCGCCCGCGACTTGCCGCAGCTCAAGGCCGACGGCAAGCGGGTGTGGACCTATCGCCACGCCATGACGCCGCCGGAAATGCCGACCAAGCTGCTGGTCATCGGGTCTGGCGCGATCGGTATCGAATTTGCGAGCTTCTACAACGACATGGGCGCGGACGTGACCGTGGTCGAGATGATGGACCGCATCGTCCCCGTCGAAGATGCCGATGTGTCCGCTTTCCTGGAAAAGGCGGTCAAGAAGCAGGGCATGACCGTGCTGACCGGGGCCAAGATCGAAAAGATCGCGACCGGTGACAAGGGCGTGACCGCGACGATCAAGGACAAGACGGGCAAGGCGATCGAAGCGGAATATAGCCATGTGATCGTCGCTATCGGCATCGTCCCCAATGTCGAAAATCTGGGTCTGGAAGAAGTCGGCGTCGAGCCGGACCAGCGTTTCCACGTCAAGACCGACGCCTATGGCCGCACCAATGTCGATGGCATCTGGGCGATCGGCGACGTGACGGCGCCGCCATGGCTGGCGCACAAGGCGAGCCATGAGGGCGTGATCGTCGCCGAGATGATCGCGCAGACGCTGGGCAACAAGGATGTCCATCCCCATGCGATGGACGTGCGCAACATTCCGGGCTGCACCTATTGCCACCCGCAGATCGCCAGCGTCGGCCTGACCGAAGCCAAGGCGAAGGAAGCGGGTTATGAGGTGAAGGTCGGCATGTTCCCCTTCATCGGCAATGGCAAGGCAATCGCGCTGGGCGAGGCCGAGGGCTTCACCAAGACTGTGTTCGACGCCAAGACCGGCGAATTGCTTGGCGCGCATATGATCGGCGCGGAAGTGACCGAGATGATCCAGGGCTATACGATCGGCAAGACGCTGGAGACGACCGAGGCGGAATTGATGCACACGGTCTTCCCGCATCCGACCATTTCGGAATCGATGCACGAAAGCGTGCTGGCCGCTTATGGGCGTGCGATCCATATCTGATCGCTGGACAGTTGGGAAAGGCGCGGGGGCTATGGTCCTCGCGCTTTTGTGCGTCGTCGCCATTGCGTGGATGCAGCGCGCGGGGTGGCTGGATAGCTTGAATGTCGGCCTGATGGGCGCGGCTGGCGAGGCGCGCGCTGGTGCCTGGGGCGGGCCATCCATTGCGCTAATGCGGCTGGCGACGGCGATCGGCGACACGATCGGTCGATTTGCGATATTGGCGGTGGTGTTTCCCCTTTTGCTGTGGTGGCGTCGGCGGGCCGATGCGCTGTGGCTGGCGCTGATGATGGCGGGGGGTACGGCGCTCAACCTGATCCTCAAACAGATATTCGCCGCGCCGCGCCCCGACCTGTTGCCGCATCTGGACATCGTGCAGAGTTACAGCTTTCCGAGCGGTCATGCGGCGGGCAATATGATGCTGTTCGGCGCGCTGGCGATGCTGGCCGGGCGGCGCAGCGTCTATTGGGCGGCTGGCGTGATGATCGTACTGATCGGTATCAGCCGGGTGTGGCTGGGCGTGCATTGGCCGAGCGACGTGCTGGCGGGTTGGGTCACCGGGTTCGGCTGGCTGCTGCTGTGCCGGGTGTGGTTACCAGCGCGGCGAGGGTAGCAGCAAGGCGCGGGTGAGGCTGTCATGCGGTGGCATGCCGTCGGTGGTGATGAAGCCATGGACCCAGAAACTGTCGAATAGCGTTGCGGCGGCGATGACGAGCAGCAGCAAGGCGGTCCCGGCGAACAGGCGCGGCGCGCCGCGTATCGCTCGGTCGGGTGAGAGCGCGATCAGGATCAGGGGCAGGATCGGCAGGAAATAGCGGCCCTGCGTCCCCTGAATATAGTCGGCACCCAATGGCGTGCCGGTCAGATACATGGCGGTTTCGATCAGCAGGGCGATGCCGCCCGCCACCGCCAGCCACCAGAGCCGTTGAGCGATGCCGAAACGTGCGCCTGTGCCCGTTGCCACGCCCGCGCCGATCATCAGCAGCGCCAGCGGATAGGCGATCAGCGGCAGCAGGATCGCATTCCAGCCGAAGCGGCCGACGATTTGCAGCGCATAGACGGGCGCGCGTTCGGTCACGCTGGAGATGAGGATGCGGACATAAGCCAGCGGATCGCGTAGGATGACGGCCAGTTGGTCGGCGAGCGGGGCGGTCATCATCGTCTCGCCGGTGCGGCGCGACTGGATATGGTAGAGCGCCTGGCTGCCGCCGGACCATTTCATCCAGAGGATGAAGCCGATGGCCCCCACCAACATCGCCCCGATCAGCAGCCATGGCCGATAGTCGCGCCGGTCCTGCGGCCAGCGCAGGCCTGCCGCCATGAGCGGGAGGTAGACGCCTTTGGCGAGGGCCAGAAGTGGGGCGGTGACGAACAATCCGGCGGCGCGGGCGGGGCTTGCGCCCATGAAGCCGATCCGCAGCGCCAGGACGAGGCCGAGAAAGCCGAGGCCATTGATGACCGCATCGGGCGAGAGTGATCCGGTCTGATAGGCGAAGGTCGGGAGCAGTGCGGTCGCGAGCAATGCATTGCGGCCGAAGGGCAGGCATTGCAGCGCGGCGATCAGCAGCAGCAGGCCGGTCGTCGCATTGACCAGGCGACCGACATAGAAGGCGTCGCGCCGCGACAGGTCGAGCGCATCGCCAAGATAGAGGCCGACCGCGCCGGGGGCATAGAGGGTTGGCGCGTAGCTGGCGACATTGGGAAAGTCGGCGAAGGCGGTGCCGGGCCGCTGCGCATCCGCGTCGTCGCTCCGTTCCAGCATGGCGCGATCGAAGCGGCGCAGCGTGGGCGGAACGTCGGTCAGGAAATCGACGGCGTGAAAGTCCACGGCTGCGCGCGGCAAGGTCGCGCCGATCAGATCGCCGCGCTGTTCGGTCAGGACGCGGCCTTCCGACAGCAGCAGCGCCTTCATATAATGCTGATTTTCGTCAGGCGCCTGGAAGGGGGGCGTGATCAGCGTGCAGAAGAGGGTGGCGATGGCGATGGCCGCCAGCAACAGCTTTTCCAGCCGGCTCCATGGCGCGGCCAGCAGCATGTCGGCGCTACGGGCACCCGTTCTAGTCCTGATCCGTTCGCTTCGCATCGCCGCCGCACTTTACCCTATGACCGCGATGCTAAAGCCCAGCCCTTAATATTTCCCGTCCGTAACTCAATTTTGCTGGGTTTGCCTAGCCGTCCTCTTCGATTGCCCGTTTGATCGGCGGGTGCAGCCGCAACCGGGTCACGCGCCGTCCGTCGCTGGCGAGGATTTCGAGTTTCCAGCCGCTTTGGTCGTGCATCAATATTTCGCCGGGTTCAGGCACACGGCCCGCGATGACGAAGGCGAGGCCGCCAAGCGTATCGACATCCTCGTCGATATCGCCCAGTTTCTCGTCGATTTCTTCGGCGACATCCTCCAGTTCGGCGCGGGCGTCGGCTTCCCACAGGCCGTCTTCCAGCGGGACCAGCATCGCTTCGGGCGCATCGTCATGCTCATCCTCGACCTCGCCGACGATTTCCTCGACCAGATCCTCGAAGGTCAATAGCCCCTCGGTGCCCGAATATTCGTCCAATACGATGGCCAGATGTGTGCGCTTGGCGCGCATTTCGGCGAGCAGGTCGAGCGCACCCATGCTTTCAGGCACATAGAGCGGCTGGCGGATCAGCGGTTCGAGCGTTTCCGGCACCGGGTCTTTGCCCGCCAATATGGCGAAGGCGTCGCGGATATGGACCATGCCGACGATGGTATCGAGCGTGTCGCGATAGACCGGGATGCGGCTATGGCCCGCCTCGGCGAACAGCGCGGCGAGATCGGCGAAACTTGCTTTCTCCTCGATCGCGATAATGTCGGCGCGGGGCACGGCGACGTCGTCGACCGTATGTTCGGAAAAATGGAGGAGGTTGCGGACCATCTGCCGCTCGATCGCCGACAGGTCGCCCTTGGTCGGCGGCGCTGCGCCGACTTCCTCGCTATCCTCGTCATATTCGTCGAGCGCTTCTTCCAGTTCCTGTCGCAGGCTGGTGGATTCGCCATCGCCGAACAGGAGCGACTTGATGCCGCTCCATAAGCCGCCGTCGTTACTACTGTCCGATTCCTTGGAACCGTTGCCGTCCTTCGGGCTGCCCTCAGCCATAGTTAGTCCTAATCCCCTGTCATCATGCGATCCCCATAGGGATCGGGAAGTCCGAGACTGGCCAGCGCGGCGATTTCCAACGCTTCCATGGCCTGCGCCTCATTGTCGTCCATATGATCATATCCGAGCAAATGAAAAGTCCCGTGTATCATCAAATGCACGGCATGATCGGCGATGGAGATGCCCTTTTCGGCCGCTTCGGCGGCGCAGACGCCTTCGGCCAGCACGATGTCGCCGAGCAGGACTTCGCCATCGTCGGTGTTGGCGGTGCCTTGCAACAGGTCGGCCTGCACCATCGGAAAGGACAGGACGTTGGTCGGCTTGTCCTTGTCGCGATAGGCGCGGTTCAACTCATGCACTTCGGCGTCGCTGGTCAGCTTGACCGCGATTTCATACAGGGCCTGATCGGTCGCGAAGGCGGCATAGGGACTGTGGGCGATGGCGGCGGCGACAGCGTTTTGGGCGAGTTGTTCCCAGTCCGCACCAGGCCAGCCATCTTCGTGGAGGAGAGCGACTTCAATCATGATATGCCTTGCTTTCCGTTCGGGCTGAGCGAAGTCGAAGCCCGTGCCAGAGCGAAGCGAAGGCGCCTCGCTCTGCTCGGCCGGGCATTTCGACTTCGCTCAGTGCGAACGGACGAGTATGTCGTTTACGCATCCGGCCCCTCATAGGCCTGGACGATGCGCCCGACGACGGGGTGGCGGACGACATCGCCGATGCCGAAGGGCACCATGGCGATGCCCTCGACACCTTCGAGCCGCGCGACCGCGTCGGCCAGGCCCGATGCGCCCGGTTGGGGCAGATCGACCTGCTTGGGATCGCCGCAAACGACCATGCGGCTGCCCTCGCCGAAGCGGGTGAGGAACATCTTCATCTGCGCGATGGTGGTGTTCTGCGCTTCGTCCAGCACGATGAAGGCGTTGGCGAGGGTACGGCCGCGCATGAAGGCAAGCGGCGCGATCTCGATCTCGCCGCTTGCGATGCGCCGTTCGACCTGCTCGGCCGGGAGCGTGTCGTAGAGCGCGTCGTAGATCGGGCGGAGATAAGGATCGACCTTCTCCTTCATGTCGCCGGGCAGGAAGCCCAGCCGCTCGCCCGCCTCGACCGCAGGACGCGACAGGATCAGCTTGTCCACCGTGCCGGTGATAAGCTGGCTGACCGCCTGCGCGACGGCGAGATAGGTTTTGCCGGTGCCTGCTGGCCCAAGCGCGAAGATGATGTCGTTGCGGTTCAGCGCCTCCATATAGGTGACCTGGGTGGCCGAACGCGGGACGATCGTCTTCTTGCGGGTGCGGATCATCACCGTGGGCGGTTCGGCGACATCGTGGCGGATGATGCCGTCCAGCGTCGGTTCGGACGACATGGCGATAACCGCCTCGACCGCGCCGGTATCGATCTGCTGCCCCGCGACGATGCGGTTGTAGAGGCCGGTCATGACGTCGCGCGCGCGGGCGGCGGCCTGCGCCTCGCCCTCTATCTGCAGCTTGTTGCCGCGTGCCGCGATGTAGACGCCCAGCCGATTTTCGATCGCGACGAGATTGCGGTCATATTGGCCAAACAACGTGCCGAGCAGATGCGGCTTGTCGAAGGTGACTTCGAGTTTTGCGCGTTCGGCGACTTCGCTGCGATGGTGGGGGTTCGGTTTCTTGCCCATGGTCAGCCTCCCTTGCTCGTCATGCATCTCGTGAAGATCCGTCCCAGTGGGAGATCGGGGAGATGGCGTCCCGCCCATGCGGGAATGACGAGGCTTTGGTTCAAGCGGCTTTCCTCCTGCTATACTCGCCGGCCAGACTATTGGGACCGGCGCTGATGATATCGACTTCGATGAGGTCGCCGATCGCGCTGTCGGGCGCGGTGACGTGGACGGACTGGAGCCAGGGCGTTTTGCCGATCAACTGACCGGGATAACGGCCTTTGCGCTCCAGCAAGATATCAGTGCGGCGACCCACGGTGGCGCTGTTGAACGCAACCTGATGGCGGTTGATCGCGGCCTGCAGCCGGGCGAGGCGTTCGTCCATGACGGGGGCGGGGACTTGACCCTCCATGTCGGCGGCAGGGGTGCCGGGGCGGGGGCTATATTTGAACGAATAGCATTGGGCATAGCCGACCGCATCGACGATGCGTAGCGTATCTTCGAACTCCGCATCAGTCTCGCCGGGAAAGCCGACGATGAAGTCACCCGACAGGGCGATGTCGGGCCGCACGGCGCGGACCCGGTCGAGGAGGCGCAGATAGCTCGCCACATCATGGCTGCGGTTCATGGCCTTGAGGATGCGGTCATTGCCCGACTGTACCGGCAGATGGAGGAAGGGCATTAGCTTGGCACAATCTCCATGCGCGGCAATGAGGCCGTCGCTCATGTCGTTGGGGTGGCTGGTGGTGTAGCGGATGCGATGGAGGCCGGGCAGTTCGGCCAATCCGCGCACCAGCCCGTCCATGCCCTGCATGCGGCCCTTATCATCCTCGCCCGACCAAGCGTTGACGTTCTGGCCCAGCAGGGTGATTTCCTTCACGCCGCCATCGACCAGCGCCTTGGCTTCGTCGAGAATAGCAGTCCACGACCGGCTGATCTCCGCCCCGCGGGTGTAGGGCACGACGCAGTAGGTGCAGAATTTGTCGCACCCTTCCATGATGGTGAGGAAGGCGGTTGGGCGTGCCTGCTTGGTGCGGGCGGGCAGCGCGCCGAATTTGGATGCCGCGGGCATGTCGGTATCGACGGCCTCTTCCCCGCGTCCGGCCTTTTCGATCAGGTCGGGCAGGCGGTGATAGGCTTGCGGGCCGACGACGATATCGACGGTCATGGCGCGGCGGCTGATCTCGCTGCCTTCGGCTTGCGCGACGCAGCCTGCGACAGCGATCATCGGGCGGCTGCCGTCTTCGCGGGTCATGCGGCCAATGTCGGAATAGACCTTGTCCACCGCCTTTTCGCGGATGTGGCAGGTGTTGAGGATGACCAGATCGGCATCCGTCCCGTCCGCCGCCGCCGTCATTCCCTGCGCGCCAAGCATCTCGGCCATGCGCTCGCCATCATAGACGTTCATCTGGCAACCGAAGGATTTGACGTGGAAGGTGGCAGGCGCTTTGGGGGCATCGGTACGATTCATGACCACCAGCTATATAGAGGGCGGGACAGAAGCGAAAGGGCGCTGGTGCAGGGCGATACTTGCGGCGATCGCGTCGCGCGCGGTGGCTGCAATGGCTTTGCGATCGGCGCAGCTTGCCGGGTCGAAGGGCGCCAGGAAGCGGAGCGTCACGACGAGCGGCCCCTTGTGTCCAAGCACACGCCAGGCGTTGGTGCCTGCCGGTTCGTCGCCATGCCAGGCGATCTCACCGGTCGCTGCGCCATAGTCGATATGCACCGGCTGGATCAGCACGGCGCGGGGCGGTGGTAGCAGGACGGCGAGCAGCGAGGGTTTGAACGGCAGCAGGCCGCTGCCGTCGCTGGTGGTGCCTTCGGGAAAGAGCGCGACCGGCTGATGCCCTTGCATCGCGGCGCGCAGCGCATCGAGTTGATGGGACAGAGCGCCGCGCCGTTCGCGGGCGACGAACAGCGTGTTGTTCTGGGCGGCGAGCCAACCGATCACCGGCCAGCGTGCGATGCCGTCATGCGCAACGAAGGCTGCGCCGGTTGAGCCGCCGAGTGCCAATATGTCGATCCAGCTGACATGGTTGGCGAGCAGAACCATGTCGCCGTCATGCGGCTGCCCCGCACGCTCGACGCGCGCGCCGATTGCGCGCGCCGCCAGCGCCAGGAAGCAGCGAGGCCAGGGTGAGCGTTGCCGGGTCAGCTTCCAGAGCAGATGGGGGATAAGACAGGCAAGCAGGCTGGCGACCAGCGCTGCGATGCGGGCTGTGCGGCGGACAGGCGCCAGCGTCAGTTCTTCCGTTCCAGGGCTACGCCGTACAATTCCATGCGATGGTCGACCAGTCGGAAGCCGAGCTTCTCGGCAATCTGCTTTTGCAGCTGCTCCAGTTCGGGGTCGACAAATTCGATGACATTGCCGGTTTCGACATCGATCAGATGGTCATGATGGGATTCCGGCGCCGCTTCGTAGCGGGCGCGGCCATCGCCAAAATCATGCCGTTCCAAAATGCCCGCTTCCTCGAATAAGCGAACGGTACGGTAGACGGTGGCGATCGAGATGCCGGGATCGATCATCGCGGACCGTTTATGCAGTTCCTCGACATCGGGATGATCCATGGCGTCGCTCAACACCTGAGCGATCACGCGCCGTTGTTCGGTGATGCGAAGGCCTTTTTCATGGCACAGGGCTTCGACGTCGATCTTGCGGTTCATGAAGGCTCGCTCAAATGGAAAGTCCGGGGAAAGACCCATTGCCTAGCGGCTTTTACGCGGACAGGAAAGGCCAGATACAGGAAAGGGGCGCATCGTCGATGCGCCCCTGGCTTCCCTTATTCATGCGGGCAAAGACTTACTTTGCGACGCGAGTGGTCCGGCGGCGCTTGGTGCCCAGACCGATCTTCTTCGCCAGATTGCGGCGCTGTTCGGCATAATTGGGGGCGACCATAGGATAGTCGGCCGGCAGACCCCACTTGGCGCGGTAATCGTCCGGGGTCATCTGATAATGGGTCATAAGATGGCGCTTGAGCATCTTGAGCTTCTTGCCATCTTCCAGACAGATGATGAAGTCAGGCTTGATCGAAGAGCGAACCGAGACGGCAGGCTCCGGCTTGACTTCAGGCGCGGCGACCGGCTCGTTGAGCGCCGACAATGCACCATGTACATTCTGGATCAGCGTGGCGACGTCGGAGACGGCGACGCTATTGTTGGAGACATGTGCGGCGACGATGTCGGACGTCAAAGTAATGAGCAGTTCGCTCTGTGCCGATTCGGTTTCCATTTTTCTATTTCCTACGAAGGCTTTTTATAATGCGACCCGCCGGTGGAAATGGATTTCTGCAGCGGTAGGTTTCCGCTAGACGGTATAGCCTCATTTCGCAAGGGGCTATAGGCTCATATCCGCATGTCAATACGAAAGCTCAGAGCATCATGAAGTTGTCCATCATTGCCGCGATAGTAACCGGGGCGACGATGCACATATTCGAAGCCGGTTTTTTCGTATAGTTTTATGGCGTTATTTGAGGAACGTACTTCCAGGTTCATCGATGTGATGCCCCTACGGCGCGCACGCATCAAACTGTCGCGCAACAGCGCTTCGCCAACACCGCGACCGCGCCACAAGGGGTCGACCGCGAGCAACAACAGTTCGCATTCGTCCAAGACGGATCGCACCAAGGCAAAGCCCGACGGCGCGGCATCGATCCGCACGACTGTCAGCCAAGTGCCTGGCATTAACATGACGCCTGCGAGTTGTGCAGAGGTCCAGGCCTCCCCGAAAACCGGATCGAAGGCGGCGTCCATGACCGTCATGGCGTCGGCAATGGCGTTGCGTTCGCCTTCATCATAGGTGTCGAAGATCAGCTCTGGCATCATGATGCTGCGCGCTCCGCGATCGTCTTGGCATCGGCGCCCCGGCCGTAGAGGGGCGTCGAGGGCAGGGGGGGCAGGTCAGCGATCAACGGATAGTCGGCCGCATCGGGATAGAGGGTCAGCGCTGCGCCTGCGCCGCGCGCGGTGACTAGCGCCTCGGCCCCTGTGCCATAGATGACGGGCGCGCTGATCTGATCCGCGAGGAGGACGATGGGCGTGGATTGGACCGGGCCGGTCGCGGTCATGCCGTCGCTGGTGAAGGCTTGCCAGAAAAGCTCACCATGACCGCCGGTGATAGTGACGATGATCGGATCGTCGCCCTGATGCCGTCGCGCGGCGCTGGCGGCGATGATCGACGGGGCGCTGTAACCATGGAGCGGGAGCGCCCAGGCCAAAGCCAGCGCGCGCGCGGCGGCGATGCCGATCCGGACGCCGGTGAAACTGCCCGGCCCAACATCCACCGCGATGGCGTCGGCGCGTCCGCCGTCGGGCAGGGCAGCGATGGCCGGCAGCAAGGCTTCGGCATGGCCGCGCCCGACGATTTCATGATGGCGGCCGATCAGCGCGCCGTCTTCCAGCAACGCCACGGACAAGGCCTGTGTCGCAGTGTCGATCACCAGCAGGCGCAAAGGATACTCCCGTTAGGTTCCGCAAAAGAGCGGATTCGCCTAGCGGTTAGTCGATCAGTCGCGTTTTGCCAAATCACATGCGCGGTTCAGACCGCGCGGACTTCCGTGACTTCAGGAACATAATGTTTGAGCAATTGCTCGATCCCGTTCTTGAGCGTCGCGGTGGACGAGGGACAACCGGCGCAGGCGCCCTGCATCTTGAGATAGACGGTGCCCTTGTCGAAGCCGCGATAGATGATGTCGCCGCCGTCATTGGCAACAGCCGGGCGCACCCGCGTATCGATGAGTTCGCGAATCTGTTCGACGATTTCGGCATCCGCCGGATCATCGCCAAAGCTGCCCTCATCGCCGGGCACGCTGATTTCGGCAGCGGAGCCAGCCTTGAAGAGCGGCATGTTGGCGGAAAAATGTTCGAGCAGGGTCGCGAGAATATCCGGCTTTACATCAGACCATTCGGAACCCGGCGCGATCGTGACGGAAATGAAATCGCTGCCGAAAAAGACGCCGGTCACATCGCCCAAGCCGAACAGCGCGTCGGCGAGCGGCGAAGCTTCGGCTTCCTCCGGCGTCGCGAAATCGCGGGTGCCCGCGCCCATGACGGTGCGGCCGGGGAGGAATTTGATGGTCGCCGGGTTGGGCGTCAGTTCGGTCTCGATCAGCATGGACGCTATGTGGAGGCAAGCAGGCTCAAGATCAAGCGGCGGGGAACTTCGTTGGCTGCCGTCGATTGATTGGGGGAAGCAATTGGAGAGCCCATATGAGCACCGAATCCGAAATCCGCGACCGTTTCTGGAGCGATTTGGCAAGCAGCCCGTTTGTGATGATCGGTTTGCAGAACAGCCATGAGCATAGCCTGCCGATGACGGCGCAGCTCGATCCCGATGCCAATCACTGCTTCTGGTTCTACACCAGCCGCGACAATCGGCTGGCCCCCGGCGGCCCCGCGATGGCGCAATATGCCGCCAAGGATCATGACCTGTTCGCCTGCATCGACGGGACATTGACCGAAGAGACGGATGCGGCGGTCATCGATCGTTATTGGTCCAAGCAGGTCGAGGCCTGGTATCCGGGCGGGCGGAATGATCCCAACCTACTTATGCTGCGCTTTGATCTGGGCACGGCGGAAATCTGGCGTGCGGATATGTCGCTGACGGGCGTGTTCAAGATGATGTTCGGCGGCGATGTGCGCGATGAGATGAAGACCAAGCATGTCGAAATAACGCTCTGAGCCTTTTCACCTAAAGAAATGAGCGGCCGCGACAGGATGTTGCGGCCGCTTGCTTTTTGTCTGCGCCTTCGCCATATGCGTTGCAGCGCAGCAGAGGGACCATTTTGGCCCCACAGCGATTGGCAGCGTGATCGTCCGCAAACCTATGGTGGCTGAAGCAGTCACAAAGGGCTCACGGACCGGCCAATGAGAGTCTGCGTCAAGCTTGAGGCTTCCCTTTTCACGCGGGTCGTTTCGTAACCCGCCTTAGCGCCCTTGCTGCGTCCGCAGATCAGGTTGGCGCATGGCCCACTTGTGAGTTTACACATGGAATTCAATGACTTTGGTCTGGCTGAGCCGATCATGAAGGCGCTCGCCTCCAAAAATTACGTTACCCCGACTCCGATCCAGCAAAAAGCCATTCCGGCGCTGCTGGAAGGCAAGGATCTTTGCGGCATCGCGCAGACCGGCACCGGCAAGACCGCGGCGTTCGCGCTGCCTAGCCTCGATTATTTCGCGCGCAACCCCAAGGTGACGCCACTCAAGGGCTGCCGGATGCTCGTGCTGGCACCGACCCGCGAACTAGCGGCGCAGATCGCGCAGAGCTTCCGCGACTATGGCCGTTTCCTCAAGCTGAGCGTCGAAACCGTGTTCGGCGGCGTGCCGATCAACAAGCAGATCCGCGTGCTGGCTGGCGGCGTCGACATCGTCGTCGCGACGCCTGGCCGCCTGCTCGACCTGATCGACCAGCGCGCCTTGACCATCAAGGACACGGAAATCTTCGTTCTCGACGAAGCCGACCAGATGATGGACATGGGCTTCATCCAGCCGTTGAAGCGCGTCGCCAAGATGCTGCCGCGCGAACGGCAGAATCTGTTCTTCTCGGCCACCATGCCCAAGGAAATCGAAGCGCTCGCCGCCCAGTTCCTCAACGATCCGGTCAAGGTCAGCGTCGCCCCGCAATCGACCACAGCGGAACGTGTGCGTCAGCGCGCGATCTTCGTGAACCAGGCGGAAAAGCAGGCGCTGCTCCACCTGATGCTCAAGAGCGAGGAAATTGACCGCGCGCTGATCTTCACGCGCACAAAACATGGTGCCGACCGTGTCGTGCGCTTCCTGGAAGGCGCCGGGATCGACGCTTTCGCGATCCATGGCAATAAGAGCCAGGGCCAGCGCACCACCGCCTTGCAGGCTTTCCGCCAGGGCAAGGTCAAGCTGCTGGTCGCGACCGATATCGCCGCGCGCGGCATCGACGTGTCGGGTGTGTCGCATGTCATCAACTTCGAAATCCCCAATGTGGCGGAACAATATGTCCACCGCATCGGCCGCACTGCGCGCGCTGGTGCCGAAGGCATCGCGATCAGCTTCGTGGCGGATGATGAACGGCCTTTCCTCAAGGCGATCGAAAAGACGACCCGCGTAAAGCTGGAAATCGAAGCGCTGCCTGAGAATTTCATGGAAGCGGTGCGCAATATGCCCAAGCCCGCAGCCCCGAAAAAGGGTCCGAGCCAGTCGCCCCAGCAGCAGGCACGTCGCGCCGATGGTCAGCGCAAATATCAGGACGGCCAGAAGCAGTCGCGCGGCACGCCGGATCGGGCGCATCGCCCCGAGTCCGAGGGTGGCGAGAAGCGTCCCTTCCGTCGTCGTCGCAGCGGCGGCCCGGTCGGCGCGCACAAGAGCGCCGTGCAGCGCACCGGCGCACCGCGCGTATAAAATAGGATCGAGCGTGCCGGGACGGGGTTCCGGCACGCTCCACCCGATGGGGGCAACAGTCTCCCGTCCTGACGATGATTGTCAGTGGCCATTCAGGTAAGTGTCGCTAGGCTAATAGGTCTATGCATTTTTTCCTCCGCCGTTCGGCCACTTCGCTCTCCGTTCTCGCCCTGTTGCTGTCGGTGTCGTCCGTGCCGCTTGTCGCACAGACGCAATCGCCGACCGCCATTACCAAGACAGGCGCTGCGCAGGCGCAGACGCGCCCCTGGCTCTATGAAAATAGCGATGTGCCGATTGATGCCGCCTGGCATTTCGGCACGCTCTCCAACGGGTTGCGCTACGCCATCCGGCGTAATGGCGTGCCGCCGGGGCAGGTGTCGGTGCGGCTGCGGATCGATGCCGGTTCCTTGATGGAGCGACCCGATGAAATGGGATACGCCCATTATATGGAGCATCTGACGATGCGAGGGTCGCGCCATGTGCCGGACGGCGAATCCAAACGTATCTGGCAAAGATTAGGTGTGACCTTCGGCAGCGACAGCAACGCCGTCACGTCGCCAACGGGCACAACCTACGCACTCGACTTGCCCCAAGCCACGCAGGCAAGCCTGAACGAAAGTTTGAAAATTCTTTCGGGTATGATGGCTGATCCCAACATCGTCGATAGCGCCATCGCCGCCGAGCGCGCGGTGGTATTGGCCGAGCGGCGGGAAAGCGAGGGCACCCAGATGCGGGTATCGGATGCCAGCCGCCAGCATTTCTTCGCCGGACAGCCTCTGGCCGATCATTCACCCATCGGCACTGTCGCCACTCTGAACGCCGCGACTGCCAAGGCTATGGCTGCCTTTCACCAGCGCTGGTATCGCCCTGAAAATACGGTGATTGCGATAGCGGGCGACATCGACCCCGCGCAGGCCGAGCAGTTGATCCGCGACAATTTCGCGGATTGGAGCGCAACGGGCAAGGGCGCGGCCATTCCCGACTTCGGCAAGCCCGATCCAAAAAGTCCGGCGACGCGGGTGCTGGTCGAACCCGGCACGCCGGTCGGCTTGACGGCGGCCTGGCTGCGTCCGTGGAAGCCGCGGGCCGACACGATCCTGTATAATCAGGACAAGCTGACCGACATGTTGGCGCTGCAGATCATCAGTCGCCGGTTGGAACAGGCGGCGCGGGCCGGGGGCAGCTTCCTGCAGGCAAGCGTCGAGCAGCAGGATGTCAGCCGTTCAGCGGACGGCACCTTTATGTCTATCATTCCCGCCAACGATGATTGGGAAAAGGCGCTGGCCGATGTCCGCGCCATCGTGGAAGACGCCAAGGCCAGCCCGCCCAGCCAGCTTGAGATCGACCGCGAATATGCGCAGATGGATACGGCGCTGTCGATCCAGGTCGAAAATGCCGATACCGAGGCGAGCGCCAGGCAGGCGAGCGATCTGGTTAGCGCCGTGGACATTCGCGAGACAACCGTCAGTCCGCAGGCCGCCGTGGATATCTTCCGCGCCGGTAAGCCCGCCATGACACCGCAGAAGATATTGGATTCCACGCGGCGGTTGTTTTCCGCCGACGTCTTCCGCGCCCTGCTGGTGACCGGCAAGGTGGAGGCGGGCACGGATACTCGTCTCGCCGCGGCCGTTGCCGCCCCGGTCAAGGCGGCGACCAATGTCCGGCTGGCCGACAAGCCGGTGACGATGGATGACCTGCCTGCGCTTGGCGCTCCGGCAACGGTCGTGTCACGCACGGCCACTGGTTTGCCGGGGATGGAGAGCATCACTTTTTCCAACGGCGTGAAGCTGACCCTGTTCGCCAATGATGCCGAGACGGAGAAGGTGCGGATCAACGTCCGCTTTGGTCATGGCCAGCAGAGTTTTTCGCCGACCAAGCCGGTGGCGAGTTGGGCAGGCGGCTATGCGCTGGTCGCCAGCGGCATCGGCAAGCTGGGCCAGCGCGAGCTGGACGAGCTGACCAATGGCCGCCGCATGGGCATGGAGTTCGGCATCGACGATGATGCCTTCGAATTGCAGGCCGTGACCCGGCCATCGGATTATCGCGACCAGTTGCGCCTGTTCGCGACCAAGCTGGCAGCGCCCGGCTGGGATCCTGCGCCGATCGAGCGGGTGAAGACCGGCGCGATTTTGGCTTATGATGCCATGTCGCAATCGGCTGACGCGGTGTTGGGGCGCGATCTCAACTGGTTGCTGCATGACAAGGATGTGCGGTTCCGCACGCCGTCACGCGAAGAAATCGCCGCGCTGACGCCGCAGGCTTTTCGCGCCGTGTGGGAGCCGGTGCTGGCATCGGGGCCGATCGAGGTGCAGATATTCGGCGATGTGAAGGCGGAGGAGACGATCCAGGCGGTTGCCGCGACCTTTGGCGCTTTGGCACCGCGATCCGATACGCCGGCACCTGCGGCCAATCGCGCGATGCGCTTCCCCGCGCCCGTCAAGGAGCCGGTAGTGTTGCGGCACAAGGGCGACAAGGAGCAGGCGGCGGCCGTGTTGGCCTGGCCGACGGCAGGCGGCTTCACGCTGCAAAAGGAAGCGCGTCAGTTGGAGATATTGACCCAGATATTCAACGATCGCCTGTTCGACCGGCTGCGGTCGGCCGAGGGGGCTGCCTATTCGCCGAGCGTCCAGAATAACTGGCCTTTCTCCTATGATGCGGGCGGCTATATATTGGTGACCAGTCAGGTCCGGCCCGATCGCGTCGCCTATTTCTACGATGTCGTCAAAAGCACCGCCGCCGATCTGGTGAAAAATCCGGTCAGCGAGGATGAATTGCAACGCGCTGTCGCGCCTATGCGGCAATTGCTGACGCGCGCCAGCACCGGCAATGCTTTCTGGATGAACCAGATGGAGGGCGCGACTCATGATCCGCGCTATGTCGAAGCGATGCAGCGGATGGGCCAGGACATGCTGACCGTGACCGCGCCGCAGTTGCAGGTATTGGCGGCTAAGTATCTGGTGCCGGGCAAAAGCTGGTCAGCGGTCGTCCTGCCCGAAGGCGTGGCGGCGAAATAAAGGGGCTGCCGCTGATTTTCCTTGCGGTTTTGCCCAGTCCGTCGATAGCCGCGCGCTGGTATATACGGCTTGGGACAGGATGACGTGAGCCTTCGGATCATTCTTTCGGTCGAAGCGCTCGAACCCCGGCTGTCGGGTATCGGGCGCTATAGCTGGGAATTGGCGCAGCGCCTTCCGCCTCTGGACGGGGTGGATAGCGTCCGATTCTATCGCAATGGCGAATGGATCGCTGATCCCGCTGCCCTGCTTTTGGATATTCAGGTCGGCCAGCGTCGCAACAAGGTGCAACGCTGGCTACGCAAGCATAGCAAATGGGCGCAGAATTTGCGCGACGCCACGGTCATGCGAACGCACCTTTTCCACGGCCCGAATTATTTTCTGCCACCGGGCGGGGAGGGGGGCGTGATCACCGTCCATGACCTGTCCATCTTCCGCTATCCCGAAACCCACCCGGCCGAGCGATTGCGACAGTTTGAGCGCTATTTTCGGCTTTCGGTCGAACGGGCGGGGCATATCATCACGGATTGCGAGACGACGCGGGCGGAAGTGGCGGACTTTCTCTCGATCGATCCGGCACTTGTGACGGCGGTGCCGCTGGCGGCCAGTCCCGACTTTCACCCACGCACGAACGATGCGATCGCGCCCACGCTGGCGCGCTATGACCTGCAGCCGCAGGGCTATGCCCTGTGCGTTTCCACGGTCGAGCCGCGCAAGCGGATCGCGGAATTGCTGTGCGCCTGGGAGAAATTGCCGCCCGCCGTGCGAAACCGCTGGCCCTTGATGGTGACCGGCGGGGCTGGCTGGCTGAGCGATGCGGTGCAGGCGCGGATGGAAAAGGGCGGGCGCGAGGGATGGGTGCGCTATCTGGGCTTCGTGCCCGACGCCGATTTGCCGCTGCTCTATGCGGGTGCGGCCCTGTTCGTTTATCCCTCGGTCTATGAAGGCTTTGGCCTGCCGCCGGTCGAGGCCATGGCGAGCGGGGTGCCGGTGGTGGTCGCCAATGCGTCTTGCCTGCCCGAAGTTACCGGCGGCGCGGCGATGCTGGTCGCGCCGGAGGATGTCGATGATTTCGCCCGGCGGCTGGAACAGGCCCTGGTCGATGACGGCTGGCGGGCGCAGGCGCGCGCGGACGGATTGCGTGTCGCGGCCCGCTATAGCTGGGATCGTTGTGCGCGCGAAACGGTAGAGGTCTACCGCAAGGTGCGGTGATGGATCAGTTGATCGCGCGGAGCGCCGCGATGATCATCCGTGCCGACAGGGTGGCGGTGGCGGCGGCGCTCAGTTGCGGTCGCGACAGGCTGCGATGGCCAAGTCCGAACATGCAGGCCAACACCACTTCCTCCGCGCCCTCCAGCGCTTCGCCCGAAAGATCAGGATTGGCGGCGCAGGCGAAATCGCGAATATACGTACGAAACCGCATGCACATATTCGCAATCGTATCGCCGACGGCGGGGTTGCGGAAACTTTCGGCCAATATGTCGAAGGACAGCGCTTCGTTCTTTTCGTCGATCGTGTGCAGCAGCAATTGTTCGAACGTCTGTTCGATCGACAACAAACCGGCATGTAGCCGTTCGCGCAGGATGGCCATATCGTCGCACCATTCGTCGGCGTCGGCATGGACAAGGGCTTCGATAATGTCTTCCTTGCCCTTGAAGAGCCGATAGATCTGGCCGACCGACACTTGGGCAGCGGCCGCCAGTTCTGCCATTGAGGTCTGGTGGAACCCATGGCTGTCGAACAGGTCACGGGCCGCCGCCAAAATGCGGGCCTTGCCGGATTTCTCTATGTTCACCACGCTCTTGCCATGCTGCACCGCAACCAATTTCTGCTCCCCTGCGATTTTGTCTCTTGAATATCCTGTGGCACGAACCTAATTGCGGGGCAAGCGGAATGAACGTTCATTCCGAATGGATATCTACATCGGAACGGAATTTAGGCGATGCACAAGGGGACATTCATCGGGTTGCTGGCGTGCGCGTCGGCATTGGCGCTGAGCGCGTGCGGGGAAAGCCCGCCGCCCGCGCCCCCGCCACCGGCCGTCGGCGTCGTCACGCTGAAAACCGAGTCGGTGCCGTTGGTGAATGAATTGCCGGGCCGCATCGTGGCTTTGGAAATAGCGGAGGTACGTCCGCAGATCAGTGGCGTCATTCGCCGCCGCCTGTTTACCGAAGGCGCCATGGTGCGCGCGGGGCAGCTGCTGTATGAAATCGAGGACGCGCCCTACCGCGCGGCGCTGGCACAAGCGAAAGGCTCGCTGGCCCGCGCCAACGCAGCGATCCGATCAACGGCGCTACAGGCGCAGCGCTATAAGGATCTTGTCGGCGTGAACGCCGTCAGCCGCCAAGAATATGACAATGCCGATGCGGCAGCGCAGCAAGCGCGTGCCGATGTTGCAGCGCAGCGTGGCGCGGTAGAGGCCGCCCAGGTCAACCAAGGCTTCACCCGCATTAAGGCACCGATTTCGGGCCGGATCGGTCGGTCTCTGTTCACGCCCGGCGCGCTGGTTCAGACCGGCCAGGCCGATCCGCTGGCAACGATCCAGCGCACCGATTCGGTCTATGTCGACATGACGCAGTCCGCCGCTGAGATCATCGACCTTAAACAAGCCATGAAGCGGGGCGGCGTCAGCGAAGCGGACGGCGCGCGCATCCAGTTGCTGATGCCCAATGGCAGCACCTATCCGATCGAAGGACGGCTGCAATTTTCCGAAGTGTCGGTTGATCCGACATCGGGCGCCGTGACGCTGCGCGCGACCTTCCCCAATCCCGACGGCATGTTGCTGCCGGGCATGTATGTCCGCGCCAAGCTGGTCGAAGGGCAGCAGAGCGAGGCGATATTGGCACCGCAGCAGGGCATCACCCGCGACGCGCGTGGTCGGGCCACGGCGATGGTGCTGGGGAAAGACAATAAGGCTGAGATGCGCCAGGTTCAGGTAGCCCGCGCGGTCGGCGACAAGTGGATCGTTACCAGCGGGTTGAAGCCCGGCGACAAGCTGATCGTGGAAGGGCTGCTCAACCTGCGCCCCGGCACGGTCGTCACGCCCGGCGCACCGCAGCAGGTGACGGCGGCGCCGGGTGCGCCACAGGGATCAAAGCAGGGCGGGGCGAACTAAGCCATGGCACGCTATTTCATCGACAGGCCCATCTTCGCATGGGTCTTGGCCATCGTCATGATGCTGGCGGGCCTGCTTGCGCTTCGCACGCTACCCGTGGCGCAATTCCCCGAAATTGCCCCGCCTTCGGTCGGCATTTCCACCAGCTATCCCGGCGCGAACGCGCAGACGCTGGAAAGCACGACGACGCAGATCATCGAGCAACAGCTCAAGGGCATCGACAATCTACGCTATTTCTCCTCTACCAGTGACGGCGCGGGCAACCTGTCCATTACCCTGACCTTCGAACAGGGGACGGACGCGGACATTGCGCAGGTGCAGGTCCAGAACAAGCTGTCGCAGGCGACACCGCTATTGCCGCAGGAAGTGCAGCAACAAGGGCTGCGCGTCACCAAATCGACGTCCAGCTTCCTGCTCGTCATGGCGGTCTATGCCGATGATGGCATTCATGATCAGCAGGATGCGGGCGATTTCGTCGCATCGACCCTGCAAGATCCCATCAGCCGTGTGGAAGGCGTTGGCGACACCCAGTTGCTGGGCGCGCAATATGCCATGCGGGTGTGGCTCGACCCCTATAAGATGGCCAATCTGGGCGTGACGACCGGCGATGTGAAAGCCGCGATCCAGGCCCAGAATGCCCAGGTTTCCGCTGGCCAGATCGGCGGCACGCCGTCGCCGAAGGGCCAAGCGCTCAACGCCACCATCACCGCCCAGTCGCGCCTGCGGACGCCCGAACAATTCCGCGCGATTCGCCTGCGCAGCAACAGCGACGGCGCGGTCGTGCGTCTGTCGGATGTCGCGCGCGTCGAATTGGGGTCGGAAAATTACAGCTTCGGCGCGAAGTTCAACGGCCATCCGGCCGCAGGCTTCGGCATCAAGCTGGCCCCCGGCGCGAACGCGCTCGATACGGTGGAAGGCGTCAAGGATCAGATCAAGGCCCAGTCCAAGAATTTCCCGACCTGGGTCAAATATGATTTTCCGGTCGATAACTCGACCTTCGTGGCCCTGTCGGTCGAGCAGGTCATCCATACGTTGATCGAGGCAGTGCTGCTCGTCTTCGTCGTGATGTTCCTCTTCCTCCAGAACTGGCGCGCCACGCTGATCCCGACCATCGCCGTGCCGGTGGTGCTGTTGGGGTCGCTCGCGATCCTGAGCGCGGCGGGTTTCACCATCAACACGCTGACCCTGTTCGGCATGGTGTTGGCGATCGGCCTTTTGGTCGATGACGCGATCGTGGTGGTCGAGAATGTCGAGCGCCTGATCCAGGACGAGGGGCTTAGCCCCAAGGAGGCGGCCAAGAAGTCGATGGATGAAATCAGCGGCGCGCTGATCGGCATCGGCCTGGTCCTGTCGGCAGTGTTCCTGCCGATGGCCTTCTTCGCTGGATCGACCGGCGTCATCTTCCGCCAATTTTCGATCACCATCGTGTCTTCGATGATCCTGTCGGTGCTGGTCGCGTTGATCCTGACACCAGCCTTGTGCGCTACGATCCTCAAGCCCGCGAAACATGGCCATGCCGACAAGAAGGGCTTTTTCGGTTGGTTCAACCGCACCTTCGACAAGGGCGTGAAAGGCTATGGCCGCAATGTCGAAAAGATCGAGCATCGTTGGGGCCGCAGCATGCTGGTCTATGCCGCGATCGTCGTCGGGATGGTCTTCATATTCCTGCGCTTGCCGAGCGGCTTCCTGCCGGAGGAAGATCAGGGATCGTTGATCAGCCAGGTCTCCTTGCCTGCCGGTTCTTCGCTGGAAGAGACCGAACGCACGCTGGCCAGGGTGCGCGACCATTTCCTCCAGTCGGAAAAGGACAATGTTGCGGCGGTCTTCACCATTTCGGGCTTCGGCTTCGTCGGCCAAGGCCAGAATGTCGGCATCGTCTTTGCCCGGATGAAGGACTGGTCGGAACGCAAGGGTTCGGACAATAGCGTCATGGCGGTTGCCCAGCGCGCGAACATGGCGTTCAGCAAGATTTCGTCGGGCATGGTCATCGCTTTCGTACCGCCTGCTGTGCAGGAATTGGGCAATGCCTCCGGCTTCGACCTGCAATTGCTCGACAATGCCAATGTCGGCCATGAAAAGCTGTTGGAGGCGCGCAACCAGCTATTGGGCATGGCGATGGCGGACAAGCGTTTGGCGCAGGTGCGTCCCAACGGTCTGGAGGATACGCCGCAGCTCAAGCTCAATGTCGATCAGGCCGCAGCGGGCGCGTTGGGCATTGCCCAGGCGGACGTCAACGACACGATCAGCACCAATATGGGCAGCAGCTACGTCAATGATTTCATCGATCGTGACCGGGTGAAGCGTGTGTTCGTGCAGGCCGATGCGCCGTTTCGGACATCGCCCGATGCCATCGGTGCGTTGCATGTGCGGGGCAGCAGTGGCGTCATGGCACCCTTGTCTTCGTTCGTAACGTCCGAATGGACCCAGGGACCGGCCCGTTTGGAACGCTTCAATGGCGTGCCGTCGATGAACATCATGGGTGCGCCTGCACCTGGCGTCGCAAGCGGCACGGCGATGCAGGCGATGGAAGAACATATCGCCAAATTGCCGCCGGGCATCGGCTATAGCTGGAACGGCATTTCCTATGAGGAACGGACGTCGGGCGGGCAGGCAGGCTATGTCTATGCGCTGTCGCTGCTGATCGTCTTCCTGTGCCTTGCAGCATTGTATGAAAGCTGGTCGGTACCGATCGCGGTCATGCTGGTTGTGCCGTTGGGCGTGCTGGGTGCCGTCATCGCCGCGACGCTGGCGGGCCTCAACAACGACATCTATCTGCAGGTCGGTTTGATCACCACCATCGGCGTGTCGGCCAAGAACGCGATCCTGATCGTGGAGTTCGCGGAGGAGAAGATGCGCGAAGGGCTGTCGCCTGCGGCGGCGGCGCTGGAAGCGGGCAAGTTGCGTCTGCGGCCGATCCTGATGACCAGCTTCGCGTTCATCTTCGGCGTGCTGCCCTTGGCCTTGTCCAACGGGGCGGGCGCAGGCGGTCAGAATGCGATCGGTTGGGCTGTGGTCGGCGGCATGTTGTCGGCGACGGTGCTGGCGATCTTCTTCGTCCCCGTCTTCTTCACCGTCGTGAAGCGGCTGTTCCGCGAACATAAGACTCATGAAGCGGCCGACGACCGGGCAACGCCCGCCGCGCCGCAGGAGGCATGATCATGCATAATATAAAGGCGCTGGGCGCCATCACCCTGTCGCTGGCGCTCGCCGCGTGCGACATGGCCCCAAAATATGTGCGGCCGCAACTGGCGGTCCCGACTGCTTCGCCGCAGGGACCAGCCTACGGTGCCGACAACGGCGCGGCGATCATTCCGGCCGATACGGCGTGGCGCGATTTCTTCACCGATGCGCGGCTGGCGCGGGTGATCGAGACCGCGCTGGCCAACAACCGTGACCTGCGCATTGCCCTCGCCAATGTCGAACAGGCGCGGGCGCAATATCGGGTGCAGCGCGCAGACCTGTTGCCCGGCGTTTCGGCTGGCGGCACCGCAACCTATCAGGACTCGCCCTTTTCGCTGGCGGGATCGGGCCGCACGGATTTGTATCAAGCACAGGTCGGGATTTCCGCCTGGGAAGTCGATCTGTTCGGTCGGGTACGGAATCTGAGCAAAGCGGCGCAGGAGCAATATTTCGCCAGCGTCGAAACGCGCAATGCGGCGCAGACCGCGCTAATCGCGGAGACGGCGACTGCCTGGCTTACCATGGCGGCGGATCAGGAACGGTTGCGCATCGCCCGCGACCTGGAACAGGCATTCGGCAAGACGCTGGAACTCAACCGGGCGCGCTTCGCCAAGGGCATCGCATCCGAACTGGAAGTGCGTCAGGCGCAGACCAGCTATGATGCGGCGCGGTCGACCATTGCCGAAACGACGACCTTGGTCGCGCAGGACCAGAATGCGCTCAATCTGCTGGCCGGAACGACAGTGCCTGCGACCGACCTGCCCGAAGGGTTCCCGACGGCGAGCGCGACGATCGAAAATCTGCCGGCCAATATCGCGTCCGACGTGCTGCTGCGTCGCCCGGACATTGCGTCAGCAGAGCATCAATTGCTGAGCGCCAACGCCAATATTGGCGCGGCGCGGGCGGCCTTCTTTCCCAATATATCGCTGACGGCGGCATTTGGTTCGCTCAGCCTTGGCCTGTCCAATCTGTTCGGGTCGGGTAGCAGCTTCTGGTCGGTAGCGCCGACCGCCTCTTTGCCGATCTTCGACTTCGGGAAGAATAAGGGCAATCTCGCCTATGCCAAGGCGACCTATGACGCGATGCTGGCGACCTATGAGAAGAGCGTCCAGACGGGCTTCCGCGAAGTCGCGGATGCGCTGGCCCGGCGTGGCACGATGGGGGAGCAGCTTGAGGCGCAGACGTCGCAGCGTGATGCGGCGCGGGTCGCCTATACGCTGTCGGAGGCTCGGTTCCGGGCGGGGGTCGATGGCTTCCTGACGACGCTGGATTCGCAGCGGGCCTTGTCCAATGCCGAACAGAGCCTGCTCACTACGCGGCTGACGCGCGCCTCCAACATGGTGGAACTCTACCGCGCCATGGGCGGTGGTTTGAAGTAATAGCGGCCTGTCAGGTCGGGGATCATCGGGCGGGACAGAATAATCTGTCCAACCGGCGGGAATAGCGCCTATGATTAAGGTCATAGTTATTGCGGATATGTAGCAGCGCCCATGACCCCTGACCTCGACGCCATTGTCGGCGATATCATCGCGATGATGGCACAGGCGGATGAGCGTGGTGCCGTCGCATCCTACATCCCCGAACTGGCCAAGGTCGATCCCGCGCAATTCGGTATCGCGATCGCCACCGCCGACGGACGGATGATTTGCGGTGGAGATGCCGACACGGGCTTTTCCATCCAGTCGATTTCCAAGGTCTTCGCGCTGACCCTGGCGCTCGGCAAGGTCGGCGATCAGCTATGGCAACGGGTCGGGCGCGAGCCGTCGGGCAATGCCTTCAATTCGATCACCCAGTTGGAACATGAGCAGGGGATTCCACGCAATCCCTTCATCAATGCGGGGGCGATCGTAGTGACCGACATCAATCTCGGCGGGCATGAGCCGCGCGTGGCGATCGGCGAAATGCTGCGCTTTCTGCATTATGTGAGCGGCGACGACAGTATCGCGATCAACGAAGCCGTGGCTGCGTCCGAAACCGCGACGGGGTTCCGCAACGCGGCGCTCGCCAATTATATGCGCGCCTTCGATAATGTCCGCCATCCGGTCGATCTGGTGCTGGGCAGCTATTTTCATCAATGCGCGATCGAGATGACCTGTCGCCAACTTGCTCTGGCGGGGCGCTTCCTCATGCTGGATGGGCAGCATCCGGGCGGTGGCAGGGTGGTGCCACCCCGCCGGGCGCGGCGGATCAATGCGCTGATGCTGACCTGCGGCCATTATGACGCGTCGGGCGACTTCGCCTTTCGCGTCGGCATTCCCGGCAAGTCAGGCGTGGGCGGTGGCATCATGGCAATCGTGCCCGGCCGCGCCTCGATCGCCGTCTGGTCACCGGGCCTGAACGCCAGCGGCAACAGCCAGATCGGCACGGCGGCGCTGGAGGAATTGGCGCGCCGCACCGGCTGGTCGGTGTTCAGCCCGCCCGTCGCGTCCGATTAAGCAGCCTCTTCGTCCGGACGAAGGCGGCGCAGCTTAGGCGCGGTTTCCATTTGCGCCGCTTCCTTGATCCCCATCCGCAGATCTTCGCGGGTCTGGTGGATCGACGCGATCACTGGCCCCATCGCGACGCCCAGATCGACCAGCGCGGTTTCGGCCAGTTGCAGCGAGCTTTCCAGCGTTTCGGGAACGGCATCGCTTGCGCCTGCGCGATAGAGTTGCGCGGCGTGATCGGTATCGCGGGCGCGCGCGATGATCGGCAGGTCCGGCACCCAGCCGCGCACCCGCTGGGTCACACGCACCGACAGCACAGGATCGTCCATGGTCAGGATCAGCGCACGGGCATGACCCAGCCGCAGTTTGTCGAGCATCTCCACGCGCGACACGTCGCCGAACAATATGGGATAGCCTGCCCGTCGCGCTTCGGCGACAACGTCGGGGTCCGATTCCACGACGATGAAGCGCTGCTTATGGGTCTTGAGCAGATCGCACACCATGCGCCCGACCCGGCCGAAGCCGATGACCACGGCGGCTGCTTCGGCATGATCTTCGGTCGGATCGACGCGATCCTCGCCCAGCGCCATTTCCAGCCGCCGCGCGACATCATGGCCGATCCGCGCCAACAGCGGCGTGATCGTCAGGCCGATCGCGGTCACGATCTGCCAGAAGGCGGCGGTGGAGGGCAGGATCAGTTGCGCCGCCGCCGCGGTCGACAGCACGATCAACGTGGTTTCCGACGGGCTGGACATCAGCACCCCGACCTCCAACGCAGTGCCCTTGCGCGCGCCGGAGAAATAGAGGAGCGCCGAGGTCACCAGCGTCTTGGCGAACACGACGCCAACGACCGCCATCAACAGACTTTGCCAGTTGGCGAGGATGACGCGCAGGTCCAGGCTCATGCCGACGGTGATCAGGAAGACGCCGAGCGCCAGCCCTTTGAACGGCGCGGTCATCACCTCGACCTCGCCATGATAGTCCGTCTCGGCAATCAGCAGGCCCGCGAGCAAGGCGCCCACGATCGGCGAGAGGCCCGCGAGCGAGGTGGCGAGGCTGGAGACGATGACCACCAATAGGCTGGCTGCCAGGAACACTTCGGGGCTTTTGGTGCGCGCCGCCTGACTGAACACATGGGGCAGCAGGAAACGGCCCATCACCAGCATGAAGGCGATGGTGATGCCGCCGCGCAGCAGTGTGTCGCCCATCGCACCCCACGCCCCGTCCGGGCTGGCGGCAACGGACGGCGCCAGCGCACCGAGCATGAAGATGATCGGGACGAGCGCCAGATCCTCGAACAACAGCATAGAAAAGGCGGCCCGCCCGACGGCGCTCTGGGTGCCCACCATCGGCAGCACGACGGCGGTGGACGAAAGCGCAAGTGCGAGGCCGAGGCCGATCGCGCCTGCCGTGGGTTGACCGAGCAGATAAAGACCCGTCGCGATCAGCACGGCGCTCAGGATCAGTTCCGCTGCGCCGACGCCGAATACCTGCGTTCGCATCGTCCATAATCGGCGGAAACTCAGTTCCAGCCCGATCGAGAAGAGCAATAATATGACGCCCAACTCGGCAAAGGGCTCGATCGCCTCCTGATTGGAGATCGTCACATGATAGAGCCAGGGATATTGCCCGACGAGCGCACCAAGGCCGTTCGGCCCCACCGCCAGCCCGACCAGGATGAAGCCGATCACCGGACTGATGCGAAAGCGCGAGAAGCCGGGAATGACCAGGCCCGCCGCGCCGAGAATGACGAGAGAGTCGCTGAAACTGTGAGGATTTATTGCGCCAACCATGCGCGCACCATTGCGCCAAGTCGGCGCAATATCCAGTCTTTTGGTTGAAAAATCGCGATGCGGCGCAGCATTTGCCCTGTCCGCAAATATTGCGCCTAATAGCTTTCGTCACCGCATTGGATTCGTCCGGTGCCGCGATTGTCCACGGTGCAGGCGGGTTTGCCGCCGATGGTCACATCGCCCGACCCCGTCGATACCACCTTTGCGGTCACCTCGACGGTCAGCGTGACGCTGCCCGGCCCGTCATTGGCGACGCTCGCCTGCCGCGCGCGCAGCCCTTCAGCGGCGACCGCCCCAGGTCCATTCACCCGGATGTTGGCCACACCCGTCCGACCGCCAAGCGTCGCCCGACCGCCGCCCGCCAGCGCGACGTCGATCCGGTCGAGCGCGACATCGGCCACGCCGACATCGCCATTGCCGCCCAGCACGATCTGGCCCTGCAATCCCTTCATCCGGTCGACCGTCACCGAACCGCCACCAGTTAGAACGATGCGATCGATCATGCCCGTGGACAGCCGCAAGGTTGCCGCGCCGCCGCTCTTCTCGCCAGATCGTGGCCGCGCCATGGTGACGATCAACAGCCGCCCCGACACATCGACCTTCAACCGGTCGAGCGCGCCCTGGTCGCCCTCCGCCCGCGCGGAAGCGCCGCTGCCGGTCTTGACGACCACGGTCACGGTCACGGGCGCATCCACGCGGATCGCATCGAAACTGGTGATGGTAAAGCCGCGCGTCGCGGCCTGAGCAGGCAGGGCCAACGAGAATAGGCCAAGCAGCAGGGGCATCAGCAAAAGGGGGCGTGGCAAAATCATCTCCCGGATCATGGTCTATCGGCAAGGAACACAGGTCGTTAGCGGTTCCCACCCCCTTGTTCGTCTCACCAGATAGGGCAAGATAGCGCCTGGTTCATAGAGGAGCATCCCGTCATGCGCGCGCTTTTTTCCGCTCTCCCGCTTCTTTCGCTGGCCTTGTCCGCGCCGGTGCTGGCGCAGGGGGATGACGGTGCGGCCTGGTGGGCGCATGTGAAGATATTGGCCGACGATGCGATGGAGGGGCGGGGGACCGGTACGCCGGGCTATGACCGTGCCGCCGACTATGTGATCGGCCAGTTCAAGGCGCTTGGCCTCAAGCCCGCTGGCGTGGATGGGTATAAGCAGCCCGTCGATTTCGTGGAACAGCGGATTCAGTCCGACCGCAGCAGCGCGGCGCTGGTCGGGCCGCAGGGGGAGGCGCCGCTGGCGGTGCCGGGCGATCTCATCTTTTCCGGCGGCGGTGGGCCGGTTCCCGAAAGCATAGACGCGCCGATGGTGTTCGCGGGCTATGGCCTGCATCTGCCGGAAGTTGGCCATGATGATTTTGCCGGACTGGACCTCAAGGGCAAGATGGTGGTCGTCCTGTCGGGCGGGCCGACGACGATTTCGGGTGCGCTCAAATCCCATGCCCGGTCCGAGCGGGCGCAATGGCTTGCGGCGCAGGGCGCGGTCGGCATGATCATGCTGGTCACGCCCAAGCAGGTCGAGATTCCCTGGACGCGGCGAGTAGCGTTGGCCGGTGCGCCGGCGCTTTATTATCGCGATGCGGCGCTGCGCGAGACGCGGACGCCGTTCCTGGGCGCGCAGTTTGATCCCGCCAAGTCCGCTGCCCTGTTTGCCGGGTCGGGACAGGATTTCGCGGCTATCGCTGCCGCCGCCGATGCCTCCGCGCCAGTGGCGTCCTTCCCGCTGGCGGTGCGGTTGAAGGCGCAGGTCGCTGCGACGCGGCGCGACCTGTCGTCGCCCAATCTGGTTGCGGTCCTGCCCGGCAGCGACCCCGTATTGCGCAACGATTATGTCGTCATGTCCGCACATCTCGACGGCTATGGCATCGGCACGCCGATGAAAGGCGACGCCATCTATAATGGCGCGTTCGACAATGCGTCGGGCGTGGCCAGCCTGCTGGAGATCGCCAAGGCGCTCCAGGCGAGCAAGGTGAAGCCCAAACGGTCGATCCTCTTCGCGATCGTCACGGCGGAGGAGAAAGGCCTGCTTGGATCACGCTATTTCGCGCGGCGACCGACCGTGCCGCAGAAGAGCATCGTCGCGAACCTCAATTTCGACATGGCGCTGCCCATCTTCCCGCTGACCAGCGTGACGCCGGTCGGCTATGACCAAAGCTCGCTGGGTGCTGTGGCGCAGGCGGTGAGCGCGGCGATGAACCTGCCGATCACGCCCGATCCTTTCCCCGATCGCAACGTCTTCATCCGCTCCGACCAATATGCCTTCATCCGCGAAGGCATCCCCGCGCTCTTCTTCAAATATGGTTTCAAAGCGGGCACGCCCGAAGCCGAAACGGAAAAAGCCTGGCGTGCGAACCTCTATCATTCGCCGTTCGATGATGTGGACCAGCCGGTGATGCCTGCCGAAACGGCGAAACTGAACGCCTATGTGACGGCGGTAACCTTGCAGGTGGCGAACGCGGCGGAGCGACCGACGTGGAATGAGGACAGCTTCTTCAAGCGGTTTGAGAAATAGGGCGCTGGGGGGATGACCTCCCCCCAGCGATAGACTTTACTTCTGGAAACCGGCGATGATCTTGAGTTCGACTGCGTCGCCGACGACGGGCACGGCATAGCCGAGACCAAAATCGCTGCGCTTGATCGAGCCGGTGGCGACGAAACCGACATTTTCCTGCTTGTTCATGGGGTTAGTGCCCGCGCCGTAAAATTCGGCGTCCAGCGTTACGGGCTTGGTGATGCCCTTGATGGTCAGATTGCCGGTGATGGTAGCGCCGGTGCCTTCGGCCTTCACGCTGGTCGAGACGAATTTGGCGGTCGGAAATTTGGCGACATCGAAGAAGTCGGCCTTGAGCAGATGTTCGTCCAGCTTGGCAACGCCGGTCTTGAGATTGGCGATCGGCACGTCAATGCTGACGGTGGAGGCCGACGGGTTCGCCTTGTCGAGCATCAGCGTGCCAGTCGGTTCGGCGAACACACCGACATTATTGGTGAAGCCCATATGGTCATAGGCGAAGACGATTTGCGTATGGCCGCCATCGACTTTGTAGCTGCCGCCACTGACCTTTGCGACATCCTTGCTTCCCGGCACCTCGGCTGGGGCCTGCGCGATGACGACCGTGCCACCGGCAATGGCGATGAGAGCGGCGGCGGAAATCAGATATTTTTTCATGAGGTAGACTCCAGAAACGATCAAGGGACGCCACCACAATAGGTCGCGCCCCTAACAAGTTCCAGAGCCGTAACGGGAAACGGATCGTTCCCGATAAAACAAGTCTTACCGGCTAACCGGTCACCGATCCAAGAGGGTCAAGCGCCATCATCGTTCAGCGTATGGCGTCCTTGCCCGCTGTGCCGACCGACTCGATGTCGCGCCCGACGCCTTGCACCGTGTTGCAGGCCGAAAGGGCCAGCAGCAATCCGGTCATCATCAGGCAAAATGCGGGGCGCATCATCTCATCACTCCAATTGCGTTGTCGCGATCCTCTATAGCCGAATGGCGACGGCGGGAAGAGCGATTCCGCGCGCTCCATTTCGGCACCCGCTTGACAGGGACAGCCTGCAATGCCAATGGCCGCTTCCTCCTTATAGGGGGCGCGTAGCTCAGTGGTAGAGCACACCCTTCACACGGGTGGGGTCGCAGGTTCAATCCCTGCCGCGCCCACCATGGCTTACCCGCCATGACAGGACAGATTATTTCCCGGCATTGATCTTTTGATACGCAGCTTTAATCCTGCGGTCCTGATCCGGCGCGTGCGCGCGCCGAGCCGAAAGGATGTCGATGCCCCCTTATCTGAAAGCCAGTGCCGCGCTTTGCGCTTTGCTGTTGAGTTCCGCTGTGTCCGTGCAGGCGGAGGAAAAACTGACGCTGGAACGTGTGTTTGCCAGTCCCGACCTCGCTGGACCGCAGCCACGCGCGCTGACATTGTCGCCGGACGGGACGCTTGTGACCCTGCTCAAACCGCGCGCGGATGAGAAGGAGCGGCTCGACCTGTGGGCGATCGACACCGCTACCGGAGCGGAGCGGATGCTGGTCGATTCGAAGAAGACCGGCAGCGGCGCGGCGCTGAGCGAAGCGGAAAAGATGCAGCGCGAGCGGGATCGCAGCGTCGCGGGCAGTAGCGGGATTACCAGCTATGACTGGTCGTCCGATGGCAAGACCATCCTCGTGCCCGTCGATGGTGACCTCTATCTCGCCGCGCTGGATGGACAGGTGACACGGCTGACCGACACGCCCGATGGCGAGTTGAACGGCGTGGTCAGTCCCAAGGGGCGCTTCGTATCCTTCGTACGGGGCGGCAATCTGTTCGTGCAGCCGATCGGTGGCGCGGAACGGCAGATCACGCAGGGCGCAAGCGATACGGTGAGCTGGGGCGTGGCCGAGTTCGTCGCGCAGGAGGAAATGGACCGGCGCACCGGCTATTGGTGGTCGCCGGACGAGGCGATGATCGCGGTCGCGCGGGTCGATGAAGCCCCGGTCGGCATCGTCACCCGCACCGCGATCGGCGGGGAGGGGACCAAAGTCTATCAACAACGCTATCCGGCTGCAGGCACGCCCAACGCGCTGGTCGATCTTTACGTGATGAAGCCGGATGGTTCGGGTCAGGTGAAGGTCGATCTTGGCCCGGATTCGGACATCTATCTGGCGCGGGTCAACTGGTCGAAGGATGGCCGCACCCTCTATGTCCAGCGGGAAAGCCGCGACCAGAAGCGGCTCGATCTGCTGGCGGTTGATCCAGTGACCGGCAAGGGCCGGGTGATCCTTACCGAAACGGCGAAAAGCTGGGTGAACCTCTCCAACAATTTCCGGCCACTCACCGACGGGAGTTTCCTGTGGTGGTCGGAAAAGACAGGCCATGGGCATCTCTACCATGTGCGCGGGAGCAAATGGACGCCGCTCACCAGCGGCAAGTGGGACGTGCGCGACGTGGTGGGCGTGGATGAGAACAAAGCCCTCGTCTATTTCACCGGCAATCGCGAAACGCCGCTGGAACAGCAACTTTATGTCGCACCGCTGACGAAGGCCGGGGCGGCGCGGGCGTTGACGCGCAGCGGCTGGTGGAATGATTCGGTGATGGACGGCAAGGCAAGCCGGATCGTCGTCAGCCGCCAGAATAGCGACCAGCCAAAACAGGTCTATCTGGCCGATAACAGCGGCAAGCAGTTGCAATGGTTGTCGGAAAATGCGCTGACGGGAAGCCATCCTTATGCGCCCTATGTCGCCAGCCATGTGAAGACGACATTCGGCACGGTGAAGGCGGCGGACGGCACGACGCTCTATACCAAGATCATGACCCCGCCGATCGAGCCGGGGAAACGCTATCCGGTGTTCATGATCCATTATGGCGGTCCCGGCGGCGGACGGCAGGTAACCAATAGTTGGAGCGGTGCGCTCAACCAATATCTGGTCGACCGAGGCTGGATCGTCTTTGCGATCGACAATCGCGGGACACCCGATCGCGGCAAGGCGTTCGAAGACCATCTCTATCGCGCGATGGGCACGGTGGAGGTCGAGGATCAGTTGACCGGCGTCGAATGGCTCAAGGCCCAGCCCTTCGTCGATCCACAGCGGATCGCAACATATGGCTGGTCCTATGGCGGCTATATGTCGCTGAAGCTGCTGGAGAAGGCGCCGGGCGTGTTCGCTGCGGCGATCGCTGGCGCGCCGGTGACGAAATGGGAACTGTACGACACCCATTATACCGAACGCTATCTGGGCCAGCCGCAGGACACACCCAGCGCTTATCCCGCGTCGGGCGCAGTCGAGGAGGCCGTGAAGATCGTCGACCCGCTATTGCTGATCCACGGCATGTCCGACGATAATGTCGTCTTCGACAATGCCACCGCGCTGATGGCGAAGATGCAAGTCGCGGCGGTGCCGTTCGAGATGATGGCCTATCCCGGCCAAACCCATCGCGTCGGCGGGCCGGGCATCAGCGTGCATCTATGGCGCACGATCGAGGATTTCCTGGCCCGTCGCGGGATCGCACCCTGACCATGACAGGCGTTTTGCAGGTCGAGGACGTAAAGCGCCTACAGCAAGCCTTCAATGCGCTGCAGGCAGGGCAGGCTGTCACTGTCGAGCGGATGCTGCGGGCGATGGCCGCGCCGGTGCGCAATCATCCTGACGCGCTCTATATCTTTGCGTCTGCACGCCGTGCCCAGGGTGACATGGCAGGCGCGCGAATGGCATTCGAAGCTGCGCTGAAAGGCGGGGCTACCAACCCGCAGCTTTGGAACGCCTATGGCAATCATTTGCATGATATGGGCGACGGGGCTGCAGCCATAGCCGCGCTTCAACGGGCGGTGGCCGTGCAACCCCGTTATGCGGAGGGGTGGATCAACCTCGCAATCGTCGCGACCGACCAGATGCAATTCAGCATCGCCGCAAACGCACTGGACCAGGCTGCACGAATTGCGCCGCAGGATGATCGCATCCTGCACGTGCAAGGGGCGATGGCGCAGGCTCAGGGTCGACCCGAGGCGGCGGCGGCGGCGTATCGCGCCCTACTCGTAAGAAAGCCATCGGATCTTCGCGCATGCTATAATCTCGCAACGGCACTCCGGGCGTCCGACGATCGCGCCAGCGCGCTGGAGGCGATCGAGCGCGCCATCGATGGCGGGTTGGACATCGCGCCAGCGCTTACGCTTCGTGCGCATATCCTCGCGGAAATGGGGCGTTTCGATGATGCGGTAGCGCAATATCAAGCGGCGTTGCGTCGTTATCCCGATCATGTCGATGCCCAGGACACATTGGCCAGGCTATTGCCGCAGATCGGGCGCGAGGCCGAAGCGTTTGACGCTTTCGATTTAGCAATTGAACAGCAGCCACGCCATATCCAACTGCTATTGGCAGGCGTCCGCGTCGCCATGGACATTCGCGATCATGACCGGGCATTGGGGCTGATTGACCGGGCGCAACCTATGCTTGATGATCCTGATCAGCTAAGCGTGGTCCGCATCCGGGCGTTGGGGCTGGCTGGACGGCATGGGGAAGCGATCGACCTGGCCCGAACCCTTGCTGCTGCCGATCCCGCCCGCGCCGGTTTGCAAGCCAATCTCGCCCAACTGCTCTTGGCGCAGGGTGACCCCGACGAGGCGCTCAGTCATGCGCTGCTTGCCACCCGACATGCGCCATTGGACCAGACGGGGTGGGCACTGTTGACAGTCATATGGCGCCTGCTTGAAGATGAACGCGAGCATTGGCTGGCGGGCTATGACCATTATGTTCGTGACCTTGACATTGGCACGCCGGATGGCTGGAGCAACCAATCGGCCTTTCTTGTAGACCTGCGCGAATCGCTTGAACGCTTGCATGTGACCACCGCCCACCCGGCCGACCAGACATTGCGCGGCGGCACGCAGACCCGCGGTGATCTGTTTGATCGACGCAGATGTCCCGTGATCATGGCGCTCAAGCGACAGTTACACCGTTGCACGCAATCTGCGCTGGCGGACTTGCCCAATCAACCGGGTCATCCGTTGCTGGATCGACGGACCGGCGACATTCAATTTTCCGGCTCATGGTCGGTGCGTCTGCGCGAAAATGGTCGGCATGTGCCCCATATCCATCCTCAAGGCTGGATCAGTTCAGCCTTTTACGTGGCGCTACCCAATGATGTTCCAGCGGAAGATCGGTCGGGTGAAGGCACCATTTTGTTTGGCGTGCCCGATGATGCCCTCAACCTGACCGCGCTACCGCCTCGACGGGTGATACAGCCGCAAGCCGGTCGGCTGGTACTGTTTCCCTCTTATCTATGGCACGGCACTGCACCCTTTTCGGGATCGCAATCACGGCTCACTATCGCCTTCGATGCGCTGCCAGCCTAACATCAGTTATCGCCAGGCGTGGAAGATCGCCCGGCGGTAACGGTCCTTGCGGCGCAGCGGCATGGCCCATTTGCGCCAGCCCTGATTGTCGAGCGCTTCGGGCAACACCTGAAAACGACTATAGCCGAAGCGGCGACACATTTCCTGCAAGGCCAGAATGTTGGGCGCCCAGAAATTGGTGGGGTCGCCATCCAGCTCCAGTTCGGTGAACAGGCGCATCGCGGGCACCGGTTCGTGGCGCAGCGCCGTCACCGTTTCGATCACGAGATGATCGCGGCTCATCGCGGCGGCGGCTTCGAGGGTGCGATAGGGGGCGGGTACATGGTAGAGGACGCCCAGCAGCAGCACCATGTCGAACTGGCCGAGTTCGTCCGCCTTATGGTCGGCCACGTCGAGGTCGAGTGAGCGCACTTTGGATGCGAACTGGGCATGGGCATGATCGAAGCCGCGCTTGTCGCCCCACCCCTGGCCCGACCAGCAGAAATGGTCGGTTGCCACGACTTCCGCCGCGCCGCGCTGCTCCGCCTGAAACGAGAAGAAACCATCCCAGGCACCGATGTCGAGCACGCGCTTGCCCGCCAGCGGCGCGATGAAGATCTGGTCGGCTTCTTCCTGCAGCGAGGCCAGCGGCTTGATGCCATCGGCGCGGGTGCCGTCGGGAAAGGCGAAGCTGTGAAACCAGCGGTCGGGCAGGGGGGGCAGCAGCGCTGACTGCATCGATTACAATCCGTTTTTCAAGGAGGATGAAGGGCGGCACAGAGGTACGACGCACTGGATATTGCGCCCGCTATCGAGTGGACAAGCCCTTCTTTCTGGACAAAAGGCCCAGTATCGCTATGGCGCGCACTCCGCAAGATTTGCTTTGGAGTGGAGAGTTTAGTCATGGGTTACAGGGTCGTCGTCGTAGGAGCCACCGGGAATGTGGGCCGCGAAATGCTGACCATTCTCGCCGAGCGCGAGTTCCCGATTGACGAGATCGCGGCCGTCGCTTCCTCGCGTTCGCAGGGGCTGACCGTTGATTTCGGCGATAGTGGCAAGACCATCAAATGCCAGAGCATCGAACATTTCGACTTCACCGGCTGGGACATCGCCCTGTTCGCGGTGGGCAGCGGCCCGACGGCACAATATGCGCCCAAGGCAGCGGCGGCCGGTTGCGTCGTGATCGACAATAGCTCGCTCTATCGCATGGACCCGGACGTTCCCTTGATCGTGCCGGAAGTGAACCCCGATGCGATCGATGGCTATAAGAAGAAGAACATCATCGCCAACCCCAACTGCTCGACCGCACAGATGGTCGTGGCGTTGAAGCCGCTGCATGACGCCGCCAAGATCAAGCGCGTCGTCGTCGCGACTTACCAGTCGGTGTCGGGCGCTGGCAAGGCGGGCATGGACGAACTGTTCGAGCAGAGCCGCAACATCTTCGTCGGCGATCCGGCCGAGCCCAAGAAGTTCACCAAGCAGATCGCCTTCAACGTGATTCCGCATATTGACGTCTTCCTGGACGATGGTTCGACCAAGGAAGAATGGAAGATGGTCGCGGAAACGAAGAAGATCCTCGATCCCAAGATCAAGCTGACCGCAACTTGCGTGCGCGTTCCCGTGTTCGTCGGCCATAGCGAAGCGATCAACATCGAGTTCGAGAATGAAATCTCGGCCAAGGAAGCACAGGACATATTGCGTGAAGCGCCCGGTATCATGCTGGTCGATAAGCGCGAAGATGGTGGCTATATCACGCCGGTCGAATGCGTCGGCGATTTCGCGACCTTCATCAGCCGCGTGCGCGAGGATTCGACCGTCGAAAATGGTATCAACTTGTGGTGCGTCAGCGACAATCTGCGCAAGGGCGCGGCGCTGAACGCGGTGCAGATCGCTGAATTGCTGGGCCGTCGCCACCTTAAGAAGGGCTGATAGCTCCACCTTGCCGCTATGCTATCATGGTGATAGCATAGCGGCATGGGCCAAGTTCTTATCCGCAACCTCGATGAACAAGTCATCGCTGCCTATCGTGAACTGGCGGTACGCAATCAGCGTTCGTTGGAAGCTGAGTTGCGCGATGCGTTGACGCGCGGTCGGCCGATGACCGGTGATCGCCTGAACAGCATGTTGACCCGTCTTGAAGATATACGCGCGATGACGCCCCGGAATGTACGGCAGACACCGCCTGAGGAACTTCTGCGAG
This sequence comes from Sphingobium sp. KKT206, assembly GCF_055640555.1. NCBI lineage: Bacteria > Pseudomonadati > Pseudomonadota > Alphaproteobacteria > Sphingomonadales > Sphingobiaceae > Sphingobium > Sphingobium sp. KKT206. The sequence goes on along the minus strand of NZ_CM145764.1, from coordinate 1,089,176 downwards.
AAGATCACGCCGACTGATGCTCATCGTTGACACGAGCGTTGCTGCCCGTTGGGTCATTGGCAGCGATGATCCTATTCTGTCGAATGAAGTCAGTATTGCTCTTACTCTTTTGCCGCGTCGACTGGTTGCGCCCGACTTGCTGATGGCCGAGTTCGCCAACGTCATGTGGAAGAAGGTGCGAGCGCAGGAAATCGGTTCCGCTCAGGCCAGGGAGGCGGCGGCAGTGCTGCCCGACATCGTCGAACTGATCCCGACAGCGGGCCTAGCCGATCGCGCCATGGACATAAGCCTGCAACTGGACCATCCGGCCTATGATTGCTTTTTCCTGGCCGCGGCACAAATGCTGGAAACCATCGTCATTTCGGCCGACAGAAAGCTGGTTCGCCGTTGCGCTGATACGGCATTTTCGGGCCTGATTGCGGGCCTGACGGATCGTCCGTCCTGGCAGGCGTAGCGAGGCCTGGTCTTGATCGCACTCTTGCGCCGCGCCGACTGACGCCATATCGGCAACCCGCCCCAGCCAAAGGACCATGCCATGACCGACCTCCCCATCGAACGCCATGATGTAAAGGGTTTCGACGGCCTGCCGATCGCGGTTCATGTCGTGGGCGAAGGACGAGATCTGGTGTTGATCCACGGCTATTTCTCCAATGCCTACACCAATTGGATTCGCTATGGCCATGCCGCCAAGCTGGTGGCGGCTGGTTTCCGCCTCATCATGCCGGACCTGCGCGGGCATGGCGAAAGCGGCAAGCCACATGATCCCGCCGCCTATCCGGCCGATGCGCTGACCGATGACGGTCTGGCGCTGATCGAACAGATGGGGCTGACCGATTATGATCTGGGCGGTTATTCGCTGGGTGCGCGGACCACGGTGCGGATGCTCGCGCGCGGTGCGACGCCGCGTCGGGTGATTTTGGCGGGTATGGGGTTGCGCGGTCTGGTGCAATCGCTCGACAATGGCGGCTATTATCAGAATGTGCTGACCAACCTCGGCACGTTCGAACGCGGCACGTCGCAATGGATGACCGAAGCCTTCCTCAAGACGACCAAGGGCGATCCAGTCGCGCTGCTCCATATCCTCAACACATTCGTCGATACGCCGGAGACCACTATCGCCGGGATCATGCAACCGACCAAGGTCATTTGCGGGGCAGACGACCAGGATAATGGCGTGGCGCAGGAACTGGCCGATATTCTGCCCTATGGCAGCTATGCCGAGATTCCCGGCAACCATATGAATGCCGTCACCCGTAAGGAGATGGGACAGACGATGGTCGATTTTCTCACCGCTTGACGGGATCGCACCGTCAGGCCACTTTCCCCTCATACGCCTATGAGGGGACTCCCATGAAAATCGCCGTCTCGATCGCCGCGCTTGCGGCCGCTCTTTTGATATCGCCCGCCATGGCGCAGCAGGCTCCCGCGCCCACGGAGGCCGAGGCCGACGCCTTCCTCGCCAAGGTGGAAAAGGCGATGTTCGACCATTCGCTCATTTCCAGCCGGGCCGCCTGGATCAATTCCACCTATATCAGCGACGACAGTGACGCCGTCGCCGCCTATTTCGGTGCGATCGGCACCACCATGACGGTCGATTACGCGCTGGAAGCGGCCAAATATGCGACCGCACCTGGCCTGTCGGTGGAAACCAAGCGGCGGCTCGACCTGCTGCGCACCGCACTCACTTTGCCTGCCCCGACGACGCCTGGCGCAGCCCAACAGTTGAACGACCTCTCGACCCGGCTTCAATCCACCTATGGCAAAGGCAAGGGCACGCTGAACGGTCAGCCGATCAACGGCAGCGACATCGAAGAAAAAATGGGTTCCAGCCGCAATCCGCAGGAACTCAAGGAAATGTGGTTGAGCTGGCATGATAATGTCGGCGCGCCGATGCGCGGCGATTATGCCAAGCTGGTCGATATCGCCAATGCGGGCGCGAAGGAATTGGGCTTTGCCGACACCGGCGCGATGTGGCGGTCGAAATATGACATGCCTGCCGACGATTTCGCCAAGCTGACCGACAAGATTTGGGCGGAGGTGAAGCCCCTCTATGACGAACTGCATTGCTACACCCGCACCAAGCTGAACGAGACATATGGTGCGGAGGTGCAGCCCACGACAGGCCCGATCCGCGCCGACCTGCTCGGCAATATGTGGGCGCAGGAATGGGGCAATATCTATGATGTGGTGGCGCCCGAAGGCGCTGGCGACCTCGGCTTCGATGTCGGTGACCTGCTCAAGGCGAAGGGCTTTGTCGAAACCCGGCCCGATCAGGTGGACAGTCCCGACACCCCGGAAAAGCAGCGGCGCGGCTATTGGGAAAAGCAGATGTTCAAGATCGGCGAGGGCTTCTATTCCTCGCTTGGGCTGGAGCCGCTGCCTGCGACCTTCTGGGACCGCACCCAGTTCATCAAGCCGCTCGACCGCGAAGTCGTGTGCCATGCGTCGGCTTGGGATCTGGACAATAAAGACGATCTGCGCGTCAAAATGTGTACCAAGATCAACAGCGACGATTTCGTGACCATCCATCACGAACTCGGCCATAATTATTATCAGCGCGCCTATAACAAGAATCCCTATCTCTATCTGGACGGGGCCAATGATGGCTTCCATGAAGCGATCGGCGATTTCGTCGCATTGTCGATCACGCCCGATTATCTGGTGAAGATCGGCCTTCTTGATGCCGCCAAGATGCCCGGCGCGGACAAGGATCTGGGGCTGCTGCTGCGGCAGGCGATGGACAAGGTCGCGTTCCTGCCCTTTGGCCTGCTGATCGACAAATGGCGCTGGGGTGTGTTCGACGGGTCGATCCCGCAGGACCAGATGCAGAAGGGATGGACCGACCTGCGGTTACAATATCAAGGCATCATCCCGCCTGCGCCGCGCGATGAGACGAAGTTCGATGCGGGTGGCAAATATCATATCCCCGGCAACACGCCCTATACGCGTTATTTCCTCGCCAGAATCCTGCAATTCCAATTCTACGAAGCAGCGTGCAAGCAAGCGGGCTGGAAAGGGCCGCTGCATCGCTGTTCCTTCTATGGTAACAAAGATGTCGGGGCGAAGTTGAACGCCATGCTGGAAATGGGAGCGTCCAAACCCTGGCCCGATGCACTGCAAACTTTTACCGGTACACGCACCATTTCCGGCAAGTCCATGACCGCCTATTTCGCGCCATTGCAAAAATGGTTGATCCAACAGAATGAAGGCAAGTCTTGCGGCTGGTAAAAGCAGTCGAAACTTCTTAGGGGCTGGTCTTCATGGACCCGGTTATCATTGTCATTGCTTTGCTCATTTTCACCAGTGTCATTATGGCACTGGCGATGGGGGTGGCGTGGTTGCACTTTGGGCGGCAACGTCATGTGCGCAGCTGGGCGCTATCCTATGTGGCGGCAACGGGACAGTGGCTGGCCAATGCGGGTGGCGCTGCCCTTGGCAGCGGCAGTTTGATGGCCCTGACGTCCTGCCTGATCGTGGTGAGCGGATCCTTGATGCTCGTGGGCGTCCGGCAACGATCGGGGAAGCCGGTCCCTTGGCGCGCGCTGATCCTCTGTGGTGCCGTCGTGGCCACAGGCGGCAGCTATGTGGCGTTAATCGGTGACCGGTCGCTCCAGGGCATCGTCGTGCCATCTTATGTCGGCCTGTTAATGCTGTGTTCGGCGATCGCACTTTGGCCCCGCAACCGACGTTTCAGCGCGCCGGAGATGGCCTTTTTCAGCATGAGCCTCATCCTCGCGCTGTTCGAAGCCGGGCTGGTTGCCAGTGCTGCAACGGATTTGGGTCGGGCGCCCGGTGAGGGGATGGCCCTGTATCGCGCTTTGCTTGGGCTGGGGTTGCCGTCCATCTATGTCGGTCTGGGCGTCGCGGCTGTCATGGTGGTGGCGGGCGACCTTGCGCATCAATTGCGCCGGCAGATGCGTCATGACCCGCTGACCAATGTGTTGAACCGGCGCGGACTGGACGAATCCGCAAGCCGCGCGATCGCCCATGCGCACCGGCACCAGCGGCCCTTGGCGCTGGTGGTTTGCGACCTGGACGGGTTCAAAGCGTTGAACGATGGGCACGGGCATATCGCCGGAGATGCAGCATTGTGCGGTTTCGCGCAGTTGCTGACCAATGCGGTGCGTCGCGGGGACATCGTGGCGCGTCTGGGTGGCGACGAATTCGGCCTGCTGCTAGTCGAGACCGACGCCGCGGCGGCGGCCGATGTCATGGAGCGTGTGCGCGCGGAAATTGGCTGCCTTGTCGTTCCAAACGCACCCGAAGCCGCGCTGCGAGCCAGTTTTGGGGTGGCCGAGTTGCTCGCGTCCGACCAAAGCCTGGAGGATATGGTCGCGCGCGCCGATACGGCGCTGTATGATGCCAAGAAGGAAGGCAAGAACCGCGTCGCCATTTGGCGCGCGGCTGCCTGATCGTCGGTCCCCTGATCAGCGAAACGGCGGCTCGTTGAAGGCGCGCAGCTTGCGGCTGTGCAGCTTCGCTCCCTCCTTACGCAGCAATTCGCAGGTCATCAGCCCGACGCGCAAATGGCCCGCAATCGCTTCTTCATAGAAGCGGTTGGCCTGTCCCGGCAGCTTGAGTTCGCCGTGGATCGGCTTGTCGGACACGCAGAGCAGCGTGCCGTAAGGGACGCGGAAGCGATAGCCCTGCGCTGCGATCGTCGCCGATTCCATGTCGATCCCCACGGCCCGCGACAGGCTGAATCGCAGCGCCGAACTGGAATAGCGTAGTTCCCAATTCCGATCGTCGGTAGTGACCACAGTGCCGGTGCGCAGGCGACGGCGGAAATCTTCCTTGTCGCCGCCGCCCAACACCGCTTCGGCCGCGCTCGCCATCGCGACCTGCACTTCGGCGATGGCCGGAACCGGGATTTCCGGCGGCAGCATCGCGTCCAGCACCTTGTCGTCGCGCAGATAGGCATGGGCCAGCACATAGTCGCCGATCCGCTGGCTGGGACGCAGACCACCGCAATGGCCGATCATCAGCCAGGCTTCGGGGCGAACCACCGCGAGGTGGTCGCAGATCGTCTTGGCATTGGCCGGGCCGACGCCGATATTGACGAGGGTGATGCCGCTGCGATCCGGCGCGATCAGGTGATAAGCGGGCATCTGATGCCGACGCCAGGCGCTGTCGGCGATCATCCGAGCGGGATCGGCGGTTTCGGACGTGACATAGACGCCGCCCGCCCCCGACAGGGCGGTAAAGCGGCTGCCTTCGCGCTTTAGCTCGGCACAGGCCCAAGCCACGAATTCATCGACATAGCGATGATAGTTGGTGAACAATATGTAGCGCTGCACATCCTCCGCGGGCGTGCCGGTATAATGTTTGAGCCGCGCCAGCGAGAAATCGGTGCGCAACCCGTCGAACAGCGCCAAGGGCCGGTCGCCATCGGAATTGGGAATAAACAGCCCATCGGCAATCTCGTCGCCAATCTCGGCCAGTTCGGTCGCCGGAAAATGCCGCGCGAGTTCGGTCGGCGGCGTGCCATCGAGCGCGCTGATGTCCAGCCCGTCCAGCACATAGGGGAAGGGGATTTGCTGGGTGCTGAGGCCCGTCTCCACTTCGACGCCATAATCGCGGACCAGCAGGTCGATCTGTTCGGCCAGATAGTCGGCGAACATCGCCGGGCGGGTGATGGTGGTCACATAGCGGCCGGGCTTCGACAGGCGCGCGAACGATCGGCCGGGCGGCGGCATGTCGCTTTCGCCATGATAGATGATCCGCAGTTCGGGATAGCAGAAAAGCCGTTCGCTGCGCGCGGTGACGGCAGGCACACTGCCGTCGCGGGCGTAGGCGCGCATGGCCTCACGTAGATTTTCGATGGATGTCTGATAGATGTGGTCGAGTTGCGCGACCGTCGCCTTGCCGATGCTCTGTGTCATCGCCCCCTGTTACCGCCTTTGCGTGACGGAAGGAAGACGCTTGCTGCAACAAAGGCGCGCTGGATGTCCAGCGCGCCTTCGCAACGATCAGAGCTGGCCCAGCATATGGTCGGCCGACGAAACCTTATAGTCGCCCGGTTCCTCGACATTCAGTTCAGCAACGACCCCGTCCTTGACGATCATCGAAAAACGCTGGCCGCGCGTGCCGAGGCCGAACTTGCTGCCGTCCATCGTCAGGCCCACCGCCTTGGCGAAATCGCCATTGCCATCGGCCAGCATCGTTACCTTGTCATCGGCACCGGCAGACTTGCCCCACGCACCCATGACGAACACGTCGTTGACGGCGGTGCAGGCGATTTCATCCACGCCCTTGGCCTTGAGCGCATCGGCCTTTTCAACGAAACCAGGCAAATGCTTGGCCGAACAGGTCGGGGTGAAGGCACCCGGCACCGAGAAGATGGCGACGGTGCGGCCCGCAAAATACTCGTCCGAAGCCACGGCTTCGGGGCCGTTCTGGGTCATCTTGGTGAAGGTCGTGCTGGGCAGGCGTTCGCCTGTGGCAATGGTCATGGTCATATCTCCTGGCCTTGTGTCGGGCGGGAGGTCGGGCTTGCCGGTCCGACTGTCAAGGGGAGGGGCGTTATGCAAGCCGTCCTTGGCAATGCTGTGCGTGCGGCTATAGTCAAACCTATGGACCAGTCGCGCTTCTATGGTGGGCATTTCCTGCTCGCGCTTCCCGGCATGGACGACATGCGCTTCGATCATTCGGTGATCGCGCTGTGCGTGCATGACGAACATGGCGCGCTGGGCATCGCCGTGGGTGAGGAAATGGAGGAGGTGCGGCTGCGCGATCTGCTCGAAAGTTTCGATATTGACGGTAGCGGCGTGCCGGATAGGCCCGTGCTGCGCGGCGGCCCGGTCGAGCCGCGCCGAGGCTTCGTGCTGCATTCGCTCGACTGGGCGGGGCAGGACATGGTGCAGGTCGATGATCGCTGGGGCCTGTCGGGTTCGCTCGATATCTTGAAGGCGATCGGCGAGGGGCGGGGGCCAAGTCGCTATCTCGTGGCGCTGGGCTATGCCGGGTGGGGTGCTGGCCAGCTGGAACAGGAGATGACCGGTGAAAGCTGGTTCCTGGCGCCAGGCGACAAGGATCTGCTGTTCGAAACGCCTGCGCGCCGCAAATGGTCGGCTATTTTCGCGGCGATGGGCATCGATTCGTCGCATCTGGTGAGCGGTGCTGGGTCCGCCTGAGCGCCATAGGCGATAGGCACATAAAGACATCTTTATATTGCATTGCCATAAGGCCCGCCGCTTGGTAAAGCCCGGCCCATCGTCGCCGCCCGGCTCACGTCAGCGGTGCCAGCCTTTATTTGACTGACGGAGATATGCTCGTGGCCACCGTACCCGCTGCCAAGGCGCAGGATTATGTGATTGCCGATATCGGCCTCGCTGCCTTTGGCCGCAAGGAAATGGATATTGCCGAAACCGAAATGCCGGGCCTGATGGCGCTGCGCGAGGAATTTGGCGCGTCGCAACCGCTTAAGGGCGCGCGCATCACCGGATCGCTGCACATGACGATCCAGACCGCCGTGCTGATCGAAACGCTGACCGCGCTGGGCGCGGAAGTGCGCTGGGCGACCTGCAACATCTATTCGACGCAGGACCATGCCGCCGCCGCGATCGCCGCGTCGGGCGTGCCCGTCTTCGCCATCAAGGGCGAAACGCTGCAGGAATATTGGGACTATGTCGAGCGCATCTTCGACTGGCACAATCATGAGTCCGGCGTCTGCAACATGATCCTGGACGATGGCGGCGACGCCACCATGTTCGCGCTGTGGGGCGCACGTGTCGAAGCCGGTGAAGAATTGTTCACGCCGTCGAACGAGGAAGAAGAAATCTTCTGCGCGGTGCTCAAGCGCGTCCTGGCCGAGCGTCCGGGCTGGCTGACCAAGACTGTCGCCAGCATCAAGGGCGTGTCGGAAGAGACCACCACCGGCGTCCATCGCCTCTATGAGCTGGCCAAGAAGGGCAAGCTGCCCTTCCCCGCGATCAACGTGAACGACAGCGTCACCAAGTCGAAGTTCGACAATCTCTATGGCTGCAAAGAGTCGCTGGTCGACGCGATCCGTCGCGGCACCGACGTCATGCTGGCCGGCAAGGTCGCCTGCGTCGCGGGCTTCGGCGATGTCGGCAAGGGCTCGGCCGCTTCGCTCCGCAATGGCGGCGCGCGCGTTCTGGTGACCGAAGTCGATCCGATCTGCGCGTTGCAAGCGGCGATGGAAGGCTATGAAGTCGTGACGATGGAAGAAGCCGCGCCCCGCGCCGACATCTTCGTCACCGCGACCGGCAACGAAGCCGTCCTGACCGTCGATCATATGCGCGCCATGAAGAATATGGCGATCGTATCCAACATCGGCCATTTCGACAGCGAGATCGAGATTGCGGGCCTCGCCAACATGAAATGGACCGAGATCAAGCCGCAGGTCGACGAAGTCGAATTCCCCGATGGCAAGAAGATCATCGTCCTGTCGAAGGGGCGCCTCGTTAACCTGGGCAACGCCACCGGTCATCCGAGCTTCGTGATGTCGGCCAGCTTCACCAACCAGACGCTGGCGCAGATCGAGCTTTGGACCAAGAGCGAGCAGTACGGCAACGACGTCTATGTCCTGCCCAAGCATCTGGACGAGAAGGTCGCCGAACTGCATCTGGAAAAGCTGGGCGTGAAGCTCACCAAGCTGAGCCAGCGCCAGGCCGACTATATCGGCGTGCCGGTCGAAGGCCCCTACAAGCCTGACCACTACCGCTACTGATAATTGGCGATCCTCCCCTTGTAGGGGAGGTGGCTGGCCATAGGCCAGACGGAGGGGTGTTGCCCTATCGATAGGGTGACACCCCTCCGTCAGCACTTCGTGCTGCCACCTCCCCCGCAGGGGGAGGATTTCGTTTGATTTGCTTTATCAAGCCCTGCCGTCATTCTATTATCAATTCTTTGCATCCCCGCTTCCCGCTGCGCCCGACTTGCGATAGTCGGGGCGTAATTATGTACAGGGACAGGCAGGTTCGGCGAAAGGAAGAGATGGCGTCATGATGACGCTCAGTCCCCTTGCCGCCATCATATTGGGTGTCGTGCTGGCCTTATGGTTGGCAGCGGCCGTCTGGGCGCTTGCCAGCGGACAGCGGATGCGGCGCGAGGGCATGCAGGCGCAGGGCAAGTTCGACCGGCTTGCGACATTGCTGGCGTCCGCCCCCGCCGCGCCGGTCATCATTCACCCCGACGGACGGATGGAAGCCGCCGATCGCCTCGCCAAATGGCTGGGCAAGCCGCGCGTGCCGAACTTCGCCTCCGAACTGACGGCTGCCGACGGCGGGCTGGAGCCTGAGGACGCAGCCGCACTGGCGGGTGAGATCGCGTCGGCGCAGCGTGCGGGCAAGAGCTTCGCGTTGCCGGTGCGCGGCGTGGGCTCCTCGCGATTGTTGCTGATACGCGGCGCCCCCGCCGGGCCGGAACTGGCATCCAATGGCGGCGTGGTGCTGTGGATATTCGACGCGACCGACAGCCAGGCAGAAATTCGCTCGCTGCAAAGCAAGGTCGAACAATTGAGCGATGCGCTCGAAGCGCTGGCGGGCCTGGTCGAGGCCGCGCCCTTCCCGATGTGGCATCGGACCCCGGATCTGCGCCTCAGCCTCGTCAACAGCGCTTATGTCGCTGCCGTCGATGGTGGTAGCGCCCATGACGTCATCGCCCAGGGCATCGAACTGGTCGAGCCGGTAGCTGGCCTCTCCGCGCAGGCCGCCGCCGCCGATGCCGTCGCGCAGGACGAGCCGATTGCGCGGATGGTGCCCGCCACGATCGATGGCGAACGGCGGACGATGCGCGTGGTTGACGTGCCGCTCGGCGTGGCCGGGGTCGCGGGCTATGCGGTGGACCAGCATGAACTGGAACAGGCGCGGGTCGAGCATCGACGGTTGGAGGCGGCACAGCGCGACTTGCTTGATCGGCTGTCGGCCGGTGTGGCCCGCTTCGGGCCTGACCGGGCGCTGCGCTTCTGGAACCAGCCCTTCATCAGCCTGTTCGCGCTGCATCAGGAGCAACTGGCCGACTCGCCCTTGTTCGAGCGGGTATTGGACCAGATGCGCGACGCGCGGCGCATTCCCGAACATCGCGATTTCCCGGCCTGGCGCGCGGAGCGGCGCGACTGGTTTCTGTCGCCTGATCCGCGCGAGGAAAATTGGCTGTTGCAGGACGGCACCCATTTGCGCGTCTATGCCCAGCCCTTGCCCGATGGCGGCCTGCTGCTGATCTTCGAGGATCGCACCGAGCAGGTGCAATTGTCGAGCGCGCGCGACACGTTGCTGCGGGTGCGGACGGCGACGTTCGACAATCTGTTCGAATCGATCGGCGTATTCTCGTCGGATGGGCGGCTGCAGATGTGGAACAGCCGGTTCCGCAGCATCTGGGGCGCGACCGAGGAAATGCTGGCCAAGCATCCCCGCATCGACGACCTGATGCGCGACGTGCAGGCGCGGCTCGCCAAGCCGCAACAGGCTAATCTGGTCCGCGAACTGGTCCGCGCCGCCACGATCGAGCGCAAGCAGCGCGCGGGCCATGTCGGTTTTGCTGATGGGCGCATCTTCGAATTTGCCGCCATTCCGCTGCCCGACGGCAATGCGCTCTTCACCATGCTCGACGTGACCGACAGTCGCCGGGTCGAACAGGTGCTGCGTGACCGTAACGAAGCGCTGGAGCAAGCGGACCAGATCAAGACCGCCTTCGTCACCAATATGAGCTATGAACTGCGCACTCCGCTGACCACCATCGCTGGCTTTGCCGAGATGATGAGCGTGGGCTATGCGGGCGAACTCAGCCCGTCGGCCAAGGACTATGTCGATGGCATTCTCCAGAGCACTGGCCGCCTGGCGATGCTGATCGATAATGTGCTGGACCTGACACAGGGCGAAGCAGGCACCTTGCCGATCGAACGAGCGACCGTCGATCTGGCGACGGTGGCGCGGGAAAGCGCCGCACGGCTCAGCAGCGACGCCAAGGCCAAGGGTATCGACCTCGCCGTTTCGCTGGAAAACAGCCTGGGCGTGGTCCAGGGCGATGCCCGGCGCATCGGCCAGGCGATCGACCATCTGCTCGACAATGCACTGGCCCATTGTGGCAAGGGTGCGCGGGTGCTGCTCCACGGTGACGGCGGGGCGGACAAGGCGCGGATCGTGATTTCCGACAATGGTCCCGGCATCCCCACTGCGCAGCAGGATGCGATTTTCGATCCGACAGCGCGCGCGGGGCAGGCGCGGGCCGGGGGACGCGCGGGCATTGGCTTGCCGCTCGCCCGGCAGTTGGCGCAGGCGCATGGTGGCACGTTGCAACTGGTATCGGAGGCTGGGCAGGGGACCATGATCGTGATCGAATTGCCGCGTGGTTGACCGCGCCGTCCATCTGGCTGACGAAGCGGCGATGCTCGACCTTGGCCAGCGCCTTGCCGTGCAGGCGCGTATCGGAGACGTGATCGCGCTCTATGGCGGATTGGGCGCGGGCAAGACGACGCTGGCGCGCGGAATCCTCGAAGCGCTGGGGCTGGAAGGCGAGGCACCAAGTCCGAGCTTCGCGATCGTCCAGCCCTATGACGTGCCCGAAGTCCGCCTGCCGGTCGCCCATGTTGATCTTTACCGGCTGGATGACGCGCGCGAGGCCGAGGAACTGGCGTTGGGCGATTATCTCATGGACAGCCTGTTGATCATCGAATGGCCTGACCGGCTGGGCGATGCGCTGTGGCCGCATGCGCTGCGATTGACCATTGCGTTCGACCCGGATGGCGGACGGCGCTTGACAGCGGACGTGCCGGACGCTTGGACGGAGCGATGGTCACAGCTATGATCCCGCCCGCCGCCGCGCCCGCTTTCCTCGCCCGCGCGGGGTGGGGCGACGCCGCCATCGTTCCGCTCGCAGGGGACGCCTCCTTCCGCCGCTACTTCCGCGTCATCGACGATAGCCGCCGCGCGGTTTTGATGGACGCGCCGCCGCCACACGAAGATCCCCGCCCGTTCATCGCCATCGCTGAACATCTGCTGACCGACGGATTTGCCGCGCCCCGCATATTGGCGCGCGATCTGGACGACGGGCTGGTGCTGATCGAGGATTTCGGCGACCTGCGGGTCAAGGAGCATCTCGACGCCCGGCCCGGTGAGGAAATGGCCGTTTATGCCCGCGCGATCGACCTGCTCGCCGACCTGCACCGCCTGCCTGCCGCGCCCGTGCCTGCCTATGACCGCGCCGTCTATCAGCGTGAGGTCGGATTGCTGACGGAATGGTATTGCCCGGCGATCGGCCTCGCGGTCGATCAGGACGCTTATGTCGCAGCCTGGGATGCCGTGCTGCCGCTGGTCGAGCAATCGGCCAGCCCGACCGTCACGGTGCTGCGCGACTATCATGCCGAAAATATCATGCTGATCGACCGGGCGACGTCCCACGGCCTTGGCCTGCTCGATTTTCAGGACGCGCTCGCCGGGCATCCCGCTTATGATCTCGTATCGCTGTTGCAGGATGCGCGGCGCGATGTGCCGCTTGCTGTCGAGGCCGCGATGCTGGCGCATTATAAAGCCGTGGCGAACCCGCCCGCCGATTTCGATGCGGCCTATGCGGTGCTGGGCGCGCAGCGCAATGCCAAGATCATCGGCATCTTCACCCGCCTGTGGCAGCGGGACGGCAAGCCGCGCTACCTCTCCTATCTGCCGCGCATGTGGGGCCTGCTGGAGCGCGACCTCGCGCATCCCGCGCTGGCCCCGGTGGCGGACTGGTTCGCCGCCAACATCCCGACCGACAAGCGCCATGAGGCGCTCACGGAGTTTGCGGCGGTATGATCGACACGGCGATGCTGATGGCGGCGGGCCTTGGCAAGCGGATGCGCCCGCTCACCGCGACCCGGCCCAAGCCGCTGGTCAAGGTGGCGGGCCAGCCGCTGATGGATCATGCGCTCGATCGGCTGGAAGCAGGCGGCATCCGCAAGGTCGTGGTGAACGTCCATTATCTCGCCGACACGGTCGAGGCGCATCTGCGCGCGCGCAAGGGCGGTGCGGAGTTTCTGATCTCGGACGAACGCGCCAAGTTGCTGGAGACCGGCGGTGGGCTGGTCCACGCCAAGCCGCTGCTGGGCGACACGCCCTTCGTCTGCGCCAATAGCGACAATCTGTGGATCGACGGGCCGCAGGATACGCTGGCGCTGATGCAGCGCCATTGGGATGCCGATCGGATGGACGCGCTGCTGTTGCTGGTGCCGCTGGCGCGGGCGAACTGCCATAGCGGGCCGGGCGATTTCCATATGGATGCCAATGGGCGGCTGACCCGGCGCAAGAGCGCGCATGTCGCGCCCTTCGTCTTCACCGGCGTACAGATCCTATCCCCGTCGCTGCTGGTCGATCCGCCTGCCGACGTCTTTTCCACGAACATCTTCTGGTCCCGTGCGATCGCGGCCGGGCGGCTCTATGGCGTGTCGCACCAGGGTCTATGGTTCGACGTCGGCACGCCGCAGGCCATTCCGGTGGTCGAAGCCATGCTCGCCCATGGGTGATCGCGGACAACCCGCACTCTTCACGATCCCCGCGCATCGCGCCTTTGCCGACGCACTGGTCGCGGGCATCATGGCGCGGCAGGGGCGCGATCCGCTGGCGCTGTCGCGGGGCATGATCCTGTTACCTAGCAATCGCGGCGTCCGGGCAGTGGCCGACGCTTTTGTTCGCGCGTCGGGCGGTGGATTGCTGCTCCCCCGGCTCATTCCGATCGGCGACCCGGACATAGGGGAGCAGGTCGGTGGGGCGCTCGATCCATTGGGCGAGGATGATCCGATTGCGCCCGCGATCGCGCCGATGCAGCGGCAGATGATCCTAGCCCGTCTGGTGCAGCAGGCACAGCCCGGCATCGATGCCGGACAGGCGCTGAAACTGGGGCAGGCACTGGGACAGGTGCTGGACCAGATGCAGGTCGAACGGCTGACCCCTGACGCGCTGCGTAAGCTCAGCCTTTCGGACGAACTCTCCGGTCATTGGCAAAAGTCTTTAACCCTGTTCGAGATTATCATTGCGCGTTGGCCGGCCGAACTGGCGCGGCTTGGCTGCATCGATCTGGTCGATCGGCGCAATCGCCTGTTCGATCGGCTGGCCAAACGCTGGGCCAACGCGCCGCCCTCTGGCTTCGTCGTGGCGGCGGGTATTTCAACCACGGCCCCTGCCGTTGCAGGACTGCTGCGTCGGATCGGCGAGATGCCCGGCGGCATGGTGGTGTTCGCCGGACTGGACCAGCATATGGACGATGCCGCCTGGCAAGCGATCGGCCCGTTCGATCCCGACCCGGTGACGGGCCGCGCGCCTGCAGGGCATGAGAGCCATCCCCAATATGCGCTCAAGCGCCTGCTCCATGCCATGAGCGCGACGCGCGACGATGTGGCGCAATGGCGCTGGGGCAGCGAGCATGATGCGCGAGCGGTGCGCGGGCGCAATATTTCCAACGCGATGCTGCCGCCAAAGCTCACCAGCGGCTGGCGCGACCTCAAAACCGCCGACCGCTCGCTCGCGGGTGTCGAGGCGCTGGATGTCGCGACGCCGGGCGAGGAGGCGCAGGCCATCGCCATCGCCCTACGCGAGGCATTGGAAACGCCGGGCCGCACCGCCGCTCTGGTCACGCCCGACCGGCAATTGGCGACGCGCGTGTCCGCGCATCTGCGCCGCTGGGGGATAGAGGCGGACGATTCGGCAGGCCTGCCGCTTTCGCGCCTGCCGCCCGGCACGCTGCTGATCGCGATGGCGCAGGCGGTGGCGGAACGCTTTGCGCCGGTTGCGCTGCTGACGCTGCTCAAACATCCGCTGGTGATGCGCGGGACGGGGCGGTTGGCCTGGCTGGAGGGCGTGCGCGGCCTTGACCTGCTGCTGCGTGGCCCCCGCCCGCAGGCCGGGCTGATCGGCATCGACCAAACATTGCGCCCGCGCGAGGATGAGGACCGGCAGGGCACCCTGCGCGCACAGGTGCGCGACTGGTGGCCGCAGGCGCGCGCGCTGCTCGAACCGCTGGAGCGCGCTTTTCTCGCAACGCCTGACCTGTCGGGCCAGCTTGCCGCCATCAGCGAGCAGGCGGGCGCGCTGACGGGCGACGCGATCTGGGCCGGGCACCAGGGGCAGGCCGCCGCCGATCTCTTCGCCGAGATGGAGGCCGCCGCGCCCGAAGGCCCGCGTCAGGCCGACATGCGCGCGCTGCCGGTATTGCTCGATCACATGCTGGGCGGCGTGTCGGTGCGTCCGCCCCAGGGTGGTCATCCGCGCATCGCCATCCTGGGTCTGATCGAAGCGCGGCTGCAACAGGCCGACCTCATGGTGCTGGGTGGCCTCAACGAAGGCACCTGGCCCGGCCTGCCCGCGCCCGACCCGTGGCTAGCGCCACGAATCCGCCGTGAATTGGGCCTGCCGGGGCTGGAAACCCGCATTGGCCTTGCCGCGCATGATTTCGCCAGTGCGCTGGGCGCCCCCCACGTCCTTATCACCCGCGCCCGGCGCGGCGGCGGCGGCCCGGCGGTCGCCTCGCGCTTCTGGCTGCGGTTGAAGGCCATGTCCGGCCCGCAATGGAAAGGCGCCGGCCGCTACGCCGCGCTGGCGCAGGCGATTGACCGGCCCGATGGCCATCACCCGGCTTCGCGGCCCGCGCCGGTTCCGCCTTTGTCCGTGCGGCCAAGGCTGATCCCGGTCACCGACGTCGATCGGCTCAAGGCCGACCCCTATGCTTTCTACGCCCGGCGCATTCTTCGCCTCGTCCGGCTCGACCCGGTTGACGCCGATGCGGGTCCGGCCTGGCGCGGGACGGCGGTGCATGAAATCCTCCAGCATTGGGCGGAGGCTGGCACGCTCGACCCCGCTGACCTGGAAGCCCGCGCGCAGGCGATGTTCGACCGGCCCGAAGTCCATCCCTTGCTCAAAGCCCTGTGGCAACCGCGCCTGATGGAAGCGATCCGCTGGATCGCGACGGAGGTCGCCAAGGACAAGGCGGCGGGGCGGACCATATTGGCGGTCGAGCGCGAAGGTCGGGCGGAGGTCGCCGAGGTCACGTTGATGGGGAAGGCCGACCGGATCGACCGACTGTCAGACGGCACGCTCGGCGTCATCGACTATAAGACCGGCAAGCCGCCCAGCGCCAAGATGGTTAATGCGGGCTATTCGCTGCAACTCGGCCTGCTGGGCGTCATCGCCGAAATGGGCGGTTTTGCGGGGCTGGGCGATCAACCGCGCGCAGCCGACTTCGAATATTGGTCGCTCGCCAAGAAGGGCGATCAGTTCGGCTATCGCGAAAGCCCGGTCGATTCGACAGGCAGCCGTGGCAAGATCGTCACGTCGAGCTTCACCGCCCACGCCCATGAGCAATTCAGTGGATTGGTCGAGGCCTATCTGCTTGGCACCGTGCCCTTTACCGCGCAACTCAACCCCGAAGTCGCCAATTATGGCGATTATGACCAGCTTATGCGGCTGGAGGAATGGTATGGCCGCGACGATGGCTAAGGCGCGCCCGCTCCAGAAACTCCTCGGCAATCAGGCGCAGGCCGCCGCGCCGGACGCTCATGTCTGGCTGTCCGCGTCGGCCGGCACGGGCAAGACCCATGTGCTGACCGCGCGCGTATTCCGCCTGCTGCTGCAGGGGGTGCGCCCGGAAAATATCCTGTGCCTGACCTTCACCAAGGCAGGTGCGGCGGAAATGGCCGACCGCATCCACGACCGGCTCGCCGCCTGGGTGCAGATGGATGACAAGGGGTTGTTCGCCGATCTTGAGGCTTTGGGTGAAGAGTCCGGCCCCGATGCCCGCGAACGCGCCCGCCGCCTGTTCGCCGAAGTGCTGGAATCAACGGGTGGTGGCTTGCGCATCCAGACCATCCATGGCTTTTGCCAGCAATTGCTGACCGCCTTCCCGCTGGAGGCGGACCTGGTGCCGGGCTTCCACCCACTCGACCAGCGCGAACAGAGCGCACTGGCGCGGCAGACCTTGGCCGACATGGCGGTGCGGGCGCAGGAGCAGGGCGATGGCGCACTGATCGGCGCGCTCCAGGCGATCAGCCTGCGGCTGGGCGAGGGTGGGGCGGAGCATTTCCTGCTGCGCTGCGCCGCGCGCGGTGATGCGCTGGCGGCGCTGCCCGATCCGATCGCGCCCTGGCTGGCGGGTCAGTTTGATCTGCCGAAAGGTGATATTGATCAATGGCTTGCTGACCAATGTTCCGATGATGTCTTTGACATGCGGACCTTGTCTGCGCTGGTCGCCGCCAATGTCGCCTGGGGCAGGGGGCGGGGGCTGGAACGCTGTGACCGGATCGCTGTCTGGCGCGCTGCCGATCCCGCCACGCGCGCGGCGACCCTGGCCGATCTGCACCGCGCCTGGGCGAAAACCGATGGCGATCTGATCGAGGCCAAGGGCTGGGTGCCGCCGGACGATGGCTATGGTGCCTTGTCCTCGCGCCTGCATACGCGCTGCGCCGAACTGCTCGCGACCAAGGCTCGCGCCGATTATGCCGCGCTGCTGGCGCAGGGGCTTCATGCTGGGCGCGCCTATGCCATGGCCTATGCCGAGGGTAAGCGGCTGGCAGGGGCCGTCGATTTCGAGGATCTGATTGCCCGCGCTGCCCGCCTGTTGGAACAGGACGGTATTGCCGAATGGATCCGCTACAAACTGGACCAGCGGATCGACCATATATTGGTGGACGAGGCGCAGGACACCAACGCCGCGCAATGGCGCATCGTTCGCACATTGGCCGAAGAGTTTTTCGCAACCGAATGGGAAGCGGGCGAAAAGATCCGCACGATTTTCACGGTTGGCGATTTCAAGCAGGCGATCTTCGGCTTTCAGGGGACCAGCCCCGCCAATTTCGCCGCTGCGCAAATTCTGTTCCAGCGCGATGCCGACCAGTCCGGCCACCGGCTCCACGATCTGTCGCTGGACCATAGTTTCCGCTCCACCCCGGCGGTGCTGGACGTGGTGGACCGCACCATCGCGACCCTCGATGCAGGGCGGCTGGGGCTGGAACCCGGCGATGTGCGCCATATCAGCGCCAATCTCCACCCCGGCGAAGTGCAATTGTGGAAGCCGGTGATCGCGGGCTTATCTGACGATGCCGAGGGTGAGGAAAATTGGGCCGCCGATCAGGAGCGCAAGCTGGCCGAAAATATCGCGCGCCAGATCAAGAGCTGGATCGATGACGGGCTGATGCTCGAAAGCCGGGGCCGCCCGGTGCGCGCGGGTGACATCATGATCCTGGTGCGTCGCCGCAATGAATTGGCCCGGCTGATCGTCGCCCGCCTCTATGAGGAAAATGTCGCGGTTGCGGGGATCGATCGGCTGCGGCTCAATGCGCCGCTTGCCGTACGCGACCTGCTCGCCGCGCTGCGCTTTGCGGTACAGCCGGAGGATGATCTGAACCTCGCTGCGCTGCTGGTATCGCCCTTGATCGGTTGGACCCAAGACGATCTCATGACCCGGCTGATCGGGCGACGCGGCGGATTGTGGCGGCACCTCACCCGCTCGCTGGACGATGGCCTGCTTCAACCCTTGCGCGACCTGCTGGCGGTGGCGGATTTTTCGACCCCCTATCGCTATCTCGAAGCGATCCTGTCCGGGCCGATGGATGGCCGCCGTCGCCTGATCGACAGGCTGGGCACCGAAGCGGCGGACCCGATCGAGGAATTGTTGAACGCCGCTCTGGGGTTCGAGCAGGACGATCACCCCTCGCTCCAGCGGTTCATCGACTGGTTCGACCGGGGCGAGGTCGACATCGTGCGCGATGCCGCCGCCCAGGGAGATAATCTCCGGCTGTTGACCGTGCATGGGGCCAAGGGCTTGCAGGCCCCCATCGTCATTCTCGCCGATGCCTGTCTCGATCCCGATGCGGGCAACCGGATGGATGGACTGGAATGGAACGGCCTGCCGATCCTGCCGCCGCGCAAGCCCGAACGGCAGGGACCGATCGGTGACCTCGCGGAAGAAGCGGCGCGGGTCGAGCGGCAGGAGCATTGGCGGCTGCTCTATGTCGCGCTGACGCGGGCCGAGGAACGGCTGGTTGTTGCCGGATCGCTTGGCCCGGCGGCCAAGGAGCAGGTGAAGCCTGAAAGCTGGTATGGCGCGGTCGAGGCAGCGATGGAATCGCTTGGCGCACCGTGGGAAGACGATCCGATCTGGGGGCAACTTCGCCGCTGGCGGGGGACGGAAAGCCTGCCGAGCGCGAAGGCCGATATCGACGTAGCAGAGGCGCGCGACAGCGTCGCGGAACCAACATGGTTGCGCCAGCCAGCGCCAGTCGAAGCGCGCCCGCCGCGTCCGCTCGCACCATCGGCAGCGGTGGAGGATGACCAGCCCTATCCGCCACCGACCTTGGCGATGCGTGCGGCGGCTGATCGCGGACGCTGGCTTCATGCCCTGTTCGAGCGGTTGCCCGCCGTGCCGGTCGATCGCCGCCGAGATGCGGCCGACCGCTGGCTGGCTCAGCAGGGGGCGGACGACGTAGCGCTGCGCCAGGAGGTAATCGACCAGGCCTTGCGCGTCATCAATGCACCCGATTTCGCCGGACTGTTCAGTCCTGATGCGCTGGCCGAAGCGCCGATCGCGGCGGTGGTGGGCGAAGCCGTAATTGCAGGCACGGTCGATCGGCTGTGCGTCGGCGCGGATCGTGTTCAGATCGTCGATTTCAAGACCGGGCGGGTTGCGCCGCTGACGCTGGCCGAAGTGCCGATCGCCCATATCCGCCAGATGGCGGCCTATGTCGCGGCGCTGCAGGTCATCTTCCCCGACCGGACGATCGAGGCGGGGCTGCTCTATACCAGCGCGCCGCGTCTCATCACCCTGCCACCCACCCTGCTCGCCGCACACAAGCCCGGCTTTGTGCCTGCGCAGGAGAATTTGCCGCTCCCGCCCGTTGAGCCGGGCGAGCAGGCGTCCTAGATAGCCAAGCAACGCAAGGAGAATAGCGACATGGCCACCAAGGCAGTAACCGACGCCAGCTTTCAGCAGGATGTGATCGACGCCGACAAGCCCGTGCTTGTCGATTTCTGGGCCGAATGGTGCGGCCCCTGTAAGATGATCGGCCCCGCTCTGGAGGAAATTTCCGAGGAACTGGGTGACAAGGTGGTGATCGCCAAGGTCAATATCGACGAAAATCCCGAGGCGCCGGGCAAATATGGCGTGCGCGGCATCCCGACGATGATCCTGTTCAAAAATGGCGAAGCCGCCGCGACCAAGGTCGGCGCTGCGCCCAAGAGCGCGCTCAAGAGCTGGCTCGAAAGCGTCCTGTAAGATCGATGCAGGCGGGGCAGGGTTAGCGGAACAGGATTTCCGCTGCCCTGTCCCACAAACGCGGCGAAGATGCGCCCAGCAGACCCCGGCGCGTATCGCCGACTTGATAGGGTGATCCGTCGAGCCGCTGACAGCAGCCGCCCGCTTCGTTCAGGAACAATGTGCCCGTCGCATGGTCCCAAGGCAGGGTGCGCGCGAACACCGACACATCATTCTGCCCCAGCACCAGCCGGGGATATTGTTCGGCGGCGCAGCGAGGAATGTCCACCAGCGCGAAACGGTCCTGCGATCGCCGCTGAATATCCGCCCGTTCCTCCGGCGTCATGAAATAGACGGCCAGCGCCGCGATCGGCAGCTCGCCGCCGCTCTCGCGCGCCTGTACTTGTTCCCCGTCGATATGGCTGCCCCCGCCCAGCATGGCGTGGCACAAGCGGCCCGTCAGCGGATCGAGGATCCACCCCGCCAGCGTCGCGCCGCCATCGGCCAGCGCGATCATGATGCCGAAGGGCGGATTGCCTGCCGCGAAATTGCCGGTGCCGTCGATCGGGTCGATGATCCAGTTCAGCCCTTCACCCGCCCGGTCGAGGATCGCCGGATCGGCCGCGCAGGCTTCCTCGCCGATGATCCCGGCTTCGGGTAGGATCGCACTTAGCCCCTCGGCCAGGCGGATTTCGCTTTCCTTGTCGGCGATGGTGACGAAGTCGTTTGCCGCCTTCTCGCTGATCTCGTGACGCGCCAGGTTCTGGTAGCGCGGCATGACGATGTCGCGCGCGACCTCGCGCATTAGGGCGACGACGGGGGCGTGGATATTGAGCTGCATCAGCTGCGATAATCCGCGTTGATCGCGATATAGCCGTGGGTCAGATCACAGGTCCACACTGTCGCGCGCCCCTCGCCCAGACCCAGATCGACGCCGATCTCGATATCCTGCCCCTTGAGATGCGCGGCCACCGGCGCTTCGTCATAGCCTTCGACCGCCAGGCCGCCGGTCGCCACCTGCGTCGCGCCGAAGCGGATGGAGAGCAGGTCGCGATCGGCCGGTTCGCCCGCCTTGCCGATGGCCATGACGACCCGACCCCAATTGGCGTCCTCGCCCGCCAGCGCGGTCTTCACCAGCGGCGAATTGGCGATCGACAGGCCGATACGATGCGCGCTCTCGTCACTTGCTGCACCCTCGACGCTGATCTCGACGAATTTGGTTGCACCTTCGCCGTCGCGCACCACCAGATGCGCGAGCTGGCGGCAGATGTCCGACAGTGCGGCCTGAAAGGCGTCCGCCCCCGCATCGTCCATGCTGGTCAGTGGCGCATTGCCCGCCTTGCCGGTGGCAAAGGCCAGCACCGTGTCGCTGGTCGAGGTGTCGCTATCGACGGTGATGCAGGAAAAGGTCCGCTTGTTGGCCGCCGACAGCATCTGTTGGAGCAGCGCCGGATCGATCGCCGCGTCGGTGAAGATGTAGCCCAGCATCGTCGCCATATCCGGGGCGATCATGCCAGATCCCTTGATGATGCCGACCAGTTCGACGCGCGTGTCGCCGATCATGGCGGAGGCATGGGCGCCCTTGGCATAGGTGTCGGTGGTGCCGATGGTCGTAGCCGCTGCCTCCCAGCCGCAGGGTTCAGCAACGAACGCCGCTTCGAGGCCCGCTTCGGCCTTGTCGATCGGCAGGGGCACGCCGATCACCCCGGTCGAAGACACAAGCACGTCGGAAGGCAGGCAGCCCAGATGGTTCGCCACCTTGGCCGCAATCGCCTCCACCGCCGCGCGACCACGATGCCCGGTAAAGGCGTTGGCATTGCCCGCATTGACCACCAGCGCCCGCGCCGACCCCAGCGGAATGGCATCACGGCACCATTCGACTTCGGGCGATGGGCACAGGCTCTGCGTCGTCACACCCGCGACCGCCGTGCCGGCATCCAACTCGACATAGGTGAGGTCGCAGCGGTCCCATTCCTTATAGCGCGCCTGCGCCACACGCAGCGTCACACCCGCGATAGAGGGCAGGACAGGGAAGTGGGCAGGGGCGAGGGGGGAGCGTTGCATATTCGTCTCGCTATGACAGGGGTGGAGGCCAGTTTAGGCACAATGCCCTTTGGAACAAACATATTTTCACATCGGTCAGGATAGAGCGATGCCACAAATATTCAGTTCAGCGTAGTAACTGTGATTGTTCAAAAGTAACCACGCCATTCGCCTGCAACACTCGTTTACTAGTGATTGAGCATCCATGTCAGCGTATCGCGTAGATCATATATCGGCCTTTGCCCGGACACCGCATCGAGCTTGCTACGATCTCCCCACAATGTTTTTACCTCGTTCTCGCGAACAAAGTCCGGATTGACGCGAACGGCGAAATCGCGTCCCGAAATCTCCTGGATCATGGCGATTACTTCTCTCAGCGAATAGGCCTTGCCGGAGCAGATGTTGAATGTTTCGCCCAAAGCAGAAGGCGCGTCCAGAAGAGAGGCATAGGCCGACACGACATCACGGACATCCGAAAAATCACGGGAAACGTCCAGATTTCCCAACTCTATCTCATCTGCCTTTTGACGCACATGATGAACGATCTTGGGTATGACAAAATTGATTGATTGTCCGACGCCGGTATAGTTGAACGGCCGGGCGAGGATGATCGGCAAACGTTCTCTGTACAGGCGGGCAACAAACTCCATCGATAATTTACTGACAGCATAGTCGTTTACAGGGTCAGGCGAAACAGATTCGGTAATGGCGCCACTTACCCGATTTCCATAAATATTAGCACTGCTGGCCAGAAGGATTGTATCGACATTTCCCGCTTTATCGAGGGCGTCCAGCAGATTGCGACTACCCACGATGTTTGTACGATAAATATCTTCGGCTACGCCATGAGAGACAAATGCGATTGCAGCAAGATGCACGACCTTATCCGGCCTGATGTCTGCGATCGTGTCCGTAAGGGCTTTGGCGTTGGTCAAATCACATATGACAGACCTGCTCAATCCTTCGATAGGCGAAGTAATCGGCATATGCGATATACCAACGACTTCGTGACCATGACGCGACAACAAAATGGTTAGGTAGCGTCCCGTGAACCCATCTACGCCGGTAATCAAAATTCTGCTCATAGATGTCTCACCTTAACTGCGGCCGTGGAACGACCGTTGCCACGTGGATGTGGTATCCGATCGCCCGCTACCGGCATCTTGTCGCCAACGCTCAAATCGAGATCAGAAAGAGGCGTTCAAACGGTTTCGTATGAGGTCCGCGTCTACCATCATCTTGCACAACTGCTCCAATGTCGTTTCCGGCTTCCAGCCCAGTTTGGTGACAGCTTTTTCGGGATTGCCAATCAGCAAATCGACCTCGGCAGGGCGATAAAAACGCGGGTTGACGCGCATGACGATCTTGCCGGTTGCAACGTCGGTGGCAACCTCATGCTCTTCGGCGCCCGAAAATTCGACCTCAATATCCGCAGCTTTAAACGCCATCCGAACGAAATCGCGGACGGTTTCAGTGCGGTTGGTCGCCAGAACATAGGTGTCCGGCTCGTCGGCCTGCAGCATGCGCCACATGCCTTCGACATATTCCTTGGCAAATCCCCAGTCCCGCTTTGGGTCCAGATTGCCAAGTTCCAGGCAATCCATCTTACCAAGTTTGATCTTCGCGACGGTGTCGGTGATTTTGCGGGTTACGAATTCGCGGCCGCGCAGTGGACTTTCATGGTTGAACAGGATGCCGCTGCATCCGAAGATGTCATAGCTTTCACGATAGTTCACCGTGATCCAATGCGCGTACAGCTTGGCAACGCCATAGGGACTGCGCGGATAAAAGGGCGTGTCCTCAATTTGCGGTACGGCCTGCACCTTTCCGAACATTTCCGACGTGCTGGCCTGATAGAAGCGGATCGTGGGATCGACGATGCGGATGGCTTCGAGGAGGTTCAAAGGGCCTATGCCGGTAATCTCGGCGGTCGTAATCGGCTGATCGAAGGATACGCCTACGAAGCTTTGTGCGGCAAGATTATAGATTTCTGACGCCTTGGCCGTTTGTAGCAGACGAATGCTCGATGCAAGATCCGTGAGGTCATATTCCACAAGCTTGAGGTTAGGATGCTGACTTATGCCAAGTTCCTCGATCCGCCAGAAGTTGACGGAACTGGTGCGGCGATAGGTTCCATAAACCTCATAACCCTTACCCAGCAACAGTTCAGCAAGATAAGCACCATCCTGCCCGGTTATTCCAGTAACTATTGCCGTTTTCATATAAACCTCGTGCCAGATAAAATGTTTATTTCTGAATCAATCGAACATTTTTGAGAATAATGTGTCGATAATAGTATTCTATTTTTAGATCTGAAATTCAAGAATATTACTATCACTGTTTGCGACAAGGTGTAGAATTTGCTGATTGAGCGTCGATGCCGCTTCCACATCCGCACTCTCCGTATAGCAACGCAACTCCGGTGCATTACCGCTGGGGCGAAGATGGACGATGTCGTCATTGTCGAAATAGATCCGCAACCCGTCTGTCGTGTCGAACCGGACCGCTTTCCCCGCTACTGCGCCCAGCATATTCGTCAGCCGAGCGAGGATATCGGTTTCGGTGCCAGCTTGAAGATAGGAAATCAACGCCTGGCTGCGATCGGTGGGGAAATTTTGTAGGCGATCACTCACCGTATATCGGGCCGGCAACTGTTCCTGCAACGCCGACAGAGTGATGCTTCGGCGCTTTGCATTCACTAGTGCTGCTATCATTGGCAATATGGCGTCGCGCGTCGGTAGCGCTTCTAAAACAACGCCCTCGCTTTCAACAGGAGTGCCAAGCAAAAAGCCACCATTGGCTTCATAGCCGCATATCGTGGCATGGCCAGCGCGGCTCAGTCCCTGCATGCCTTCTATGACGAATGGCGATCCGATCCGGGTTCGACGAACTACATCGAACAGGCCGCATAGCTCGACCGCGCTGTTGCAACTGACCGGCGTCGCGACCGCCTTGATACCCAAGGCCCTGGCACATAAAATGCCCAATATATCCCCACGAATCCATATACCCGTTTCGTCGGCCAGCAGCGGCCTGTCCGAATCCCCATCTGACGACAAAATGGCATCGAGTTGCAATTCTGCAGCCCATTGGCGGGCGAGGACATGGTCTTCAGGGCGAACCGCCTCCGTATCGACTGGAATGAACGTTTCCGATCTACCGAGAGGAAAGGCTTGCCCGCCCATCTGCTTGACCAAAGCAACAAGGACATCTCGACCAACGGCCGAATGTTCGTAGATGCCGAGCTTAAGCCCCTCCAATGCGCGCGCACCAAAGAAATCGACGTAGCGCGCGATATATGTTGTCGTAGCATCGACAAGGGGAAACTTTAGGGGAGGCGCCAACAACATCCCACTGCCGTCGAATATATCCGGCAAATCCACTATTTGCGCCCGGATGGACAGTTCGTCCGCCTTGAGTATTTCACCATCGGGACGGTTGAATTTTATGCCATTGCGATCGTCGGGTA
Source organism: Sphingobium sp. KKT206 (assembly GCF_055640555.1). Lineage (NCBI taxonomy): Bacteria > Pseudomonadati > Pseudomonadota > Alphaproteobacteria > Sphingomonadales > Sphingobiaceae > Sphingobium > Sphingobium sp. KKT206. The sequence continues at coordinate 1,063,495 of NZ_CM145764.1, read as the reverse complement.
TGTGGCTGCCCGTAACCATGAGCGACCCCATGCCCCGCGCAAAGCCATAGGCTGCCACCGCTGGCGAAGGTACGAAACCGCAATAGTCCACATGTCCGCCCTTATGAACAATAGCGGCTGCACAGGCGGCCATGATCCGGGGCGAGGATGGGCGAAGATCACCAGCAATCGCAACATGCTGTCCGGAGTGAAACAATCCCTCGGCTTCCAGATGCTGCAGAAAGCCCATGGTGTAGGCGAAGCATATGCGGTCGCTCATCGCGCTCACGAGGCCGCGGGCGCCACTTGTACCGAAAGCGACGCCAGACACGGCCATCAGGTCCGCGATAGAAACACCCGTCATAAAAACTCGCTATGCCCGCTAGGGAATGTGATTGCAGACGCGGAAAACTTACGCCCCTGTCGCGGGCTTAGCGCCCTTTACCGCTTCCGTCACGCGGCGAACCTGTTGAGATTCGCCGCGACGCAATATCATGACTTCTTGTCCTGAAACGACCACGATCAAGTCGTCGATATCGACCAGCGTGACGCGGGGTCCATCGCTATGCACCAAACAGTTTCTTGCGTTCAACAGGAGGGCCTCCCCTCGTACTGCATTGTCGTTGGCGTCTCTAGTGCTGACCGCATGCAACGAGTCCCAGCTGCCGACATCGGACCAGCCCATATTGACAGGAACACAGGCCACATGCGCCTCGCGTTCCATAATGGCATAGTCTACCGAGTCAGAGGGGCAAGCCGCGAAGGATTCCGGTTCCGGCAGGACATGCAATCCTTCGCGCTTCGCGCCTTTAAGGGACGCCCTGACTGCGGCCAGCATATCCGGCCGGTGACGTTCAAGCGCTTCCAAATAGGCGTCGGCCCGAAACAGGAATATGCCAGCATTCCAGACATATTTGCCTTCAGCCAACATCTTTACGGCAGTAGATGCGTCAGGCTTCTCAACGAACCTTGCTACCTTATGCACCATATTGCCAAGGTCAGCACCCATCTGGATATAACCATATCCCGTCTCCGGGCCGTCCGCTTCGATGCCGAATGTGGTTAGCAGACCTTCTGAAACAAGCGGCAACGCACGCGATATGGCAGTATGGAACGCAGGCAGATCAAGGATGATATGATCGCTTGGCATCACCAGCAGAATATCATCAGGTCGCGCCTCTAATGCTGCCAGCGCAATTGCGGGCGCGGTGTTGCGCCCCGACGGTTCAAGTATCAGACGATAGTCGTGGATTCCGATAGCCTGCAATTGTTCATCGACAATGGGTGCGTGTGCGGCATTGGCAACAATGATCGGGGAACTAACCGAAGCACCGGCATAGCCTTCCGTCCTACTGATGGTCAATTGAAGCATGGTTTGCTTTGCCGTTAGCGATAGCAGTTGCTTGGGACGCTCAGGCGTCGACACCGGCCATAGTCGAGTTCCCGATCCCCCAGACAAGACCACAGGAACAATATATTGAGATTCGCTCGCCATTTTTCGCCTAATTAATCCGTCAATCTTCAAATCAGATGTAACGTTACCGTAACAGTGTCACACGGATGATTGGCGTGGTCTATGGCTGCAAATTCTAGGCTTGCCAAGCCTTTAGCACTCTGATGGCGGCGCTTGGGCAACGGTATAACTGGACTGTGATAGTGACGCGCGGGTCGAGAAGATCGATGGCGTTCTCTTTAAGCGTAACGGCCAGGCGCGACCCGACGTAGCGTGATGGGCGGTTCGGTCGTGCGCACCGATGGTTCGTCGATCACGGCCAGCGGATCAACGGCACGGCTGAGCAGAAGGCCGCATCGATCATCACCTTGCCAGATGACCGTGCCGCATATTTCCAGATGATCGCCAATCAATGTCACACGGGCACCCACCGGCGGCACATGGGCACCGCCCAGCAGCGCACCATAGACCGAGATGTTCAGGATGGTGACTGGGCTGCTGACCCCGTCCCATAGCAGGGTCGCTGGCGCATTGGCGACGAAGCGACTTTCGCGTCGGCGGTCACTTTGTGAACGATAAGATGTGCTTGTCATGCTCTTCTCCCGGCTCCCCCCAGGATAAGATGCAATTATCGGCTGGTTTCGTTACCGAAACCATGCCTCATCCGGTCAACCCTATATTAGCCATAGGCGGACGGAATTACCCATCCGCCCGGCGCAGGATCAGGCCAAGGCGCCGTGACAATGCTTATATTTCTGACCCGACCCGCAGGGGCAAAGCGCGTTGCGGCTGATGTCGAGATTAGCGAAGTCGCTATCGGGTGCCGTGTCGAGCGGCCGGCTAGGGATGGTCGTGGTGATCCCGCCCCATTGCCCGGCGTCGATGTCGGCGCTGTTATCCTCACCCGAAAACGGATCGATATGGGTGGTGATGAAATCGGGTAGCACCGGCAGGTCGAATTGCGGTAGTGGCGCTTCGTCCATGCGGAACTGCACCCGTGCGATCGACCCGGTCACATCCTCGCGGATATTTTCCAGCATCCGTTCGAACAGCGCGAAGGCCTCCTGCTTATATTCGTTGATCGGCGTCTTTTGCGCATAGGCGCGCAGATGGACGACCTGGCGCAGCGCGTCGAGTGTGGCCAGATGCTCCTTCCAATGATGATCCAAGCTCTGCAACAGGATCGACTTTTCGATCATGTGCCAGTCGGCCGAATCGACATTGGCGACCTTCTCGGCGACGGCTTCGTCGGCCATGGCGGTCAGCCGCTCCTCGATCATTTCCGGGTCGATCGAATCCTCGGCCATCCAAGCGTCGAAATCAACCTCCAGCCCCAGAATTTCGGAGGTGCGGGTCTTGAGCTTCACCATGTCCCATTGTTCGGGATAGGTGCCGGGCGGGCAGGATGCGCCGACGATGTCGTTCACGGTTTCATGGCGCATGTCGGTGACGACGTCGTCCACCGTATCGGCGTCCATGATGTCGGAGCGCTGTTCGTAGATCACCTTGCGCTGGTCGTTCATGACGTCATCATATTCGACGACCTGCTTGCGAATGTCGTAGTTGCGCGCCTCGACCTTCTTCTGCGCAGTCTCGATCGCCTTGCTCAGCCATTTGGACGGGGGCAGTGCTTCGCCATCTTCCAGATTGGAGCGGATCATCTTGGCGAACATCGTGTCCGGGCCAAAGATACGCATCAGATCATCGTCGAGGCTGAGATAGAAGCGCGACAGGCCAGGGTCACCCTGACGACCCGAACGGCCACGCAGCTGATTGTCGATACGGCGGCTTTCATGCCGCTCGGTCGCCAGCACGAACAGGCCGCCAGCGGCCAGCACTTCGGCCTTTTCTGCGGCGATTTCCGCCTTCATCCGTTCGATTGCAGCATCGCGTTCGGGGCCTTCTGGCACATCGCGCAATTCGTCCTCGACGCGCAGTTCCAGATTGCCGCCCAACTGAATATCGGTGCCGCGACCGGCCATGTTGGTGGCGATCGTCACCACGCCCTTGCGCCCGGCCTGCGCCACGATATGCGCCTCGCTCTCATGGAAGCGGGCGTTGAGGACCGCGTGGGGCACGCCTTCCTGATTGAGGAATTCCGACAGCATTTCGGACTTTTCGATCGACACCGTGCCGACCAGCACCGGCTGGCCCTTTTCGGCATGTTCCTTGATCGTCCGCGCAATCCCGCGGAACTTGTCCTCGATATTCTTGTAGAAACTATCCTGCTCGTCGATCCGCTGCACCGGCTTGTTGGTCGGGATGGTGACGACGTTCATCTTGTAGATTTCGTAAAATTCGGTCGCTTCGGTCGAAGCCGTCCCGGTCATGCCCGAAATCTTGGGATACATGCGGAAATAATTCTGGAAGGTGACCGATGCCAGCGTCTGGTTTTCCGGCTCGATCTGTACGCCTTCCTTGGCCTCCACCGCCTGATGCAGGCCATCGGACCAGCGGCGACCATCCATCATACGGCCGGTAAACTCATCGATGATGATGACCTTGCCGTCCTTCACGATATAATCGATGTCGCGGCGGAACATGACGTTGGCGCGCAGCGCCTGGTTCACATGATGCACCACCTGGGTATTTTCGAAATCATAGAGGTTGGTGCCCTGCAGCAGCCCGGCATCCTCCAGCAAACGCTCGATCCGCTCGGTGCCGTCCTCGGTCAGCGTGACGGAGCGCTGCTTTTCGTCCTTCTCATAATCGGCTTCCGTGACCTGCTTCACGATCGCATCGACTGAGACATAGAGTTCGGACTTGTCGTCGGTCGGGCCGGAGATGATGAGCGGCGTGCGCGCTTCGTCGATCAGGATCGAGTCCACCTCGTCAACGATCGCATAGTTGAACGGGCGCTGGACCATCGACGCGCGGTCATATTTCATATTGTCGCGCAGATAGTCGAAACCGAGTTCGTTGTTCGTCGCATAGGTGATGTCGGCGGCATAGGCGGCGCGGCGCTGATCCTCGCTGATGTTCGGCACGATGACGCCGGTGGTCAGCCCCAGGAAACGATAGACCTGCCCCATCCAGTCGCAGTCGCGGCTGGCGAGATAGTCGTTGACGGTGACGACATGAACGCCCTTGCCCTCCAGCGCATTGAGGTAAGTCGCGAGCGTCGCCACCAGCGTCTTGCCCTCACCCGTGCGCATTTCAGCGATCTCTCCGCGATGCAGGACGATGCCGCCCACCATCTGCACGTCGAAATGGCGCATACCCAATACCCGGACGGACGCTTCGCGCACCGTGGCAAAGGCTTCGGGCAACAGGTCGTCCAGCGTCTCGCCCGCGGCCAGCCGCTCGCGGAACCGCGCGGTCTGTGCGGCCAGATCCGCGTCGCTCAGCGCCTGCACCGATGGTTCGAACGAGGCGATCCGATCGACGATCTTGCCCAGCGACTTCACGTAGCGTTCGTTGGACGAACCGAAGATGGACTTGGCGAGTGCGCCGAACATGGACATTCCTGACTCAAAAGGGAGGCGTTGCCCGGTGACGGGCAGGCGCGCAGACATGCGCGGCGATTTAGGGATGGCTCAGCGGTTAGTCAATCAACGTGCCGCTGCACCACAGGTAACGTCCTGCGGCGGGTGGAGGGATCGCTCTATTACGGTAATATCACGATATGCGCCTTACTCGCCCAGCATTGAGCAATGCGGTTCATTGCCTCGTTCAGAAGAGAGCAACCCCTTACCATTTTCCATGAAATTATGCTTTTCGACAAAATTTTCTTGCCAAGGCGGTTGCAAGGCTCGAAATTGTAGGAACCATGAATTCGTTGGTTTCAACGCGCCAGCTCCTTCCGATTTGAGACTTCGCATACCAGATCATATGTCGTGTAATTTGATCTAAAAAATTGATATAAAGTGATTTATTTTCTGATATGAGCTAGATCAAACTAAGCAGCATGGGATTGACGTTGTACACAAGGCCACGGGCTTACGGTTGCATAATTGGAGCTCACGGGCGCTTTCCCCCCATATTGTAATCGGTACGAAGGTGTAAAGTCTTCCAGGGCTTGGGTCTGTTAGGCTGAAGCTTGGGCAGCGCGCCTTATTCGGTCAAAATTGACAGTTAGAGTATGCTATGAAGTTGGTAGATCCTGTTTCGAACGCTCCATTTGAAATCGCTAAGTTGAAGATGGTCCCGTTCGCCGCTCGCTTCTGTGCATATTTAGCCAGAAAAAAGGGACGTGCCGCTGCCCATGCAATGAATTGGGGCCAAGCTGTTGATGCCTATGTTGGGGCATTGCGGTTGGTACCTATGAATGCACGCCTCTGGGTACAGCTAGGTCATGCCTATGGTCATTTGGGAATGCCGGATGCAGCACAGCTCGCCTATCGCAATGCAACGAAAGCGCAGCCAGAAAATTCTATCGGTCACCGCCATCTAGGCTATGTGCAGCGCGAAACGCATCTTCATGAACAAGGAATGCGTTCTTTAGCCCGCGCCCTTCTTCTTGACCCTGAAAATCGCGACATCGCTGAAATATTGCTGGCAGACAAAGGCGAGGAAAAGACGCAGGAATATCTGGTCAATGCTGCTTTTGCGCACGCTGATGAATGCCGTCCTGATCGGCCGATGGGGTGGAAGGCAGTGTGGTTGCGGTCCCAGGCAAGAAAAGCTGCGCGCAAACGGGATTGGAAAGAAGCCGAGAAATTTTATGCAGCCGCAGTGCGGCTTGAGCCGAGCAATCCCGATCTTCTTCTACAGCTCGGCCATGCTTTCAACCACCAAAACCAGCAACCTGAAGCAGAACTCGCCTACCGTCGCGCGATCGCAATCGATCCCCTATATGTGGATCCATGGTTACATCTTGGCTATGTGTTAACGGCGCAAAACCGGCATAATTCGGCCCGTACAGCGTTCGGCACCGTGCTTCGGCTTGCTCCCCATCGCCTTGCTGACCACCCCATATTGGCCGGTGCCGAAATCGCGCATACGCAAGCCAGTCCCGCCCCTGCCGAAGGCAAGTCAAGAGTCATGGTGTGCCCGCCTGAACTGGGCGAACGTGAAAAAGCCATATGGAACCTTCTGGCCACGCATGTTCAAGGAAAACATTGATAGATGCGCATCGTTATAGATCTGCAGGCATGTCAGAATGGCAGCCGACATCGTGGAATCGGCCGATACGCCATGTCCATGGCCCGCGCGATGGTAAAGGCTGGTAGAAACCACGAATTCATCATTGCGCTTAATCGATCCTTCTCCGAATCCGTGGATGATATCCGTCGTTCGTTTGAGGGGCTGCTTCCGCCTAGCTCTGTCGTTACCTATTCGGTGCCTCCCATGGCTACGGCGGCGGATCCGTCAAATGCATGGCGCAATCGCGCGGCTGAACTTGTGCGCGCGCATTTTCTCGAAAGCCTGGCGCCCGACGTCGTGTTCGTTCCTAGCCTGTTCGAGGGCTTTTGGGACGATACGGTTGTCTCTGTGGAGCGCGACGCGCCCTATCTCAACGTCATCACCTTACACGACCTGATACCTTTGGAAGATCCCGCGCGTCATTTGGGCGGGGAACATGATCGTGCTGCCTATTTTCGCCGTTTGAACGACGCCCGCCACGCCGATCTGTTGCTTGCAGTTTCGCGCTACGCGGGAGATGACGCTATCGCCAAGCTCGGCATTGCCGATCACAAGGTGGTCGTTGCCTATGGCGGTGTGGATGAACAGTTTCGCGCGCCGAAATGGAGTTCCGCGCAAAGAGCGGATATCCTGGAAAAATATGGGATTTCCCGCCCCTATGTGATGATGGCCAGTCCTTTGGAGCCGCGTAAGAACATCGAAGGACTGATTGCGGGTTATGGCAGCATGTCCAAGAGCGTCCGTGATGGACATCAGCTTGTTTTTGCCGGCAAGATGGACAGCTTTGCGCAGCGTTATATCCACGACTTGGCGAGGGCGGAGGGGATGGACCCGGAAACCATTGTGTTGCCTGGTTTCGTTTCCGATGCTGATCTGCCTGCGCTCTACCATTACAGCAGCACATTCGCCTTTCCATCCTTTAGCGAGGGTTTTGGCCTTCCGCTATTGGAGGCGATGGCCTGCGGAGCCCCCGTCGTAGGTTCGTCGAAAACCAGCATTCCCGAAGTCGTTGGTCGATCCGATCTCGCGCCCGATCCTGCCAACATCGTCGAAATCGGGCGAGCGATCGAACGCATCCTGGCCAATCCTTCGGTTGAGAAGGAATTGCGCGATTTTGGCCCGCGGCGTGCGGCGTTGTTCACATGGGAAAAGTCTGCAACCGTCGCGCTCGACGCGCTTGAAAAATTGCTGCGCGAGAGCCGCCCGTCTACCTCTGCTACCGTACAGGATGAAGGGGGCATGCCATCCAGGCGGATGGAAATGGCGCTGTTGATGATGGACGTTCCACCCGAACATCGACTCTCTGGCGTCAACAATGCCTTGGCAGCCGCGCTCGCAGACAGGTTTGACCTTACGATCATCAGCACGAGCCGAACGCCGGTAAGCGAATGGTTGCAGGCCAATTGCGCCATCAGGAACGTCGAGTGGTTCGAAACCCACGCGGATCACTTTCATCATATCCTCTACAGTGCCGATTATATGGCCGATGCCGCTTTCCGCCGACTGATGCGCCGCCAAAAGGGCGACCTGATACTGGTGGAGCGTCTGGCTCCTCCTGCTCCTAATAAATTGACCGGCCGGCGCCTTTTCGATGGCGCGGAACTGGCTATGTTCGAGGCCGCCGGCTTTGGGGGGCTGTCACGCGCAGCGGCGAACGAAGTTTCTGCAAATGAGATGATCGACCTGCTGATTGAGGATTTGGCAAGCCGTGCCGCCCATCTCTATGTCGAGGCTGACTCGGCAGTCGGACAAGTGGCCTGCCGGACCGACATCATGCCCATTGCGCTTTCCGACCAGGCCCGTAGGGCACTGTGCGAAAAGGTCGGTGTAAACGCAGCGTCCGCTGTTATCGTGGCAGTTGCTGCCGATGACGATGCCGCTTCCCGCATCATTCGGGATTTCCGTACGGCTTTTGTCGCTGTAACAGACGCGCCGTCTCTCGTGGTTTTTTGCGACCTGCATGACCGGCAGCCGGGCGACGTCAATATCAGCAAATTGGTGTCTGGCGTTGTCCGGATTAGCTGTGATCTGGACGCTGTGTATTGTGGACTGCTGTCAACGGCCGATGTCCTGATCGTCGATGACGGCTTGCCGGATGCGATCCGTAAAAGGATGTCCATCGACTGCCCGCCACCGCGCCTTTATCTAGCTCGCCATCTGGTTGGAGCAAAGTGCTCGAAGTTGGTCGAATTTTTTGATTCGGCGCAGGCCCTCGTGCGGGATGATAACATAACGGGCGCGGCCATGCCTGGTGCCGTCGAGGCAGCGCGCCAGATGAGCGGTAAGCCGCCAGCAAAGCGCGCAGACGCCGAAGTCCTAAAACGCCTTATTGCGAGACTGCCGGAAGACGTCCGCGGAAGTCGGCCGGACGAAAATGATTTGGCAAAGGTTGCTATCGCGCTGGCTCGCAATGAAGCCTGCCAGAAAGCGCCTCAAATCTACTTCGATTTGACCGCCTTTGCAAAACCTGATCCGAGCCACCGACTTGATCGCATCACCAGTTATTGGCTTGAAGAGATATTCCGGCAAGGCGGGAATAGGGTACGCGCCATCTATGCCGACGGTGGGCATTTTGTCGTCGGCAATCAATTTGCCGCCCATGTCTGCAAGATTGCCAATAGCTGTCTGCAGGACCATCTTCTCACGCCTCAAATCGGTGACCGCATCGTCGGGTCCGACCTGTTTCATTCTTTCGCCAAAAATAACTTCGACCTGCTTAGGGCAGCGCGTAATGATGGCGTCGCGCTGGACTATATTGTCATGGATAGCCTGGCGTTTCAGCGTGATGGGTTAAGACCACCTTTTGCCGGGATGCTCATGACCTGGATTGAGGAGACTGTCCTCTCCAATGGCATTTCCATGACGGGGCTGCGGCAGGAAATGTCGGATGCGACATCATCCCGACCGGCCTCGCATGATGCCTGTATGCAGGCTCTAGACGATGCCGATATTCCGGTAGCGGTTCTCAATTGCCCTGATATTCTGGGCGATAGTCGTGTTATGGCGGATGCCAAGAGGCATTTCTCGGCGGCGATGTCGAACGCGATCAACATATGGCTTGCGGAGAGACACAAGCCGCTGACGATGGCCCATCGTGGCACCCATGCTGCTGACCTTGGCCATGTGGTCGCGGGACATGTCTTGGGAAGCTACAGCCTCGCGATCATCAATCGCATGCTTGCAAGATCGCTGGAAGCGAGCTTCCCTGGTCAGGCGCGCTTTCTTGCAATCGAAACAGATCCCATAGACCATACAGAAGGTGTGCCTGCAGACGACAAGCCCCTCATGATCGAGTTGGCAGGGCGAGCTGCACCGGACAATGGCAATGAAGTTGTTATCAGCCATCATTATCCGGTCATAGTGCCCGACGGGTCTTATCGTCTGATGATGGCCCTGTTCTTTTGGGAAGAAAGCGCTGTCCCAGAACACACAATCGAACGTTTGGGTAAGAATTTCGACGCTATAATTTCGCCTGCACGAACTGTAACGAACGCGCTTCTCGATTCTGGCTTGTCGATTCCGATTGCGACGATCGGCCAACCGGTCGATATCGAACCTTATCAAGCGCTGGCTGGCGGACGAAGCCCGCGCGGTAAGGAAGTGCGTTTCCTTCATGTATCGTCCTGCTTCAAGCGCAAGGGTATCGACATTCTGCTGGCGGCTTGGGCTAAGGCATTTACCTCTGCCGATCCTGTGCGTCTGGTCATCAAGACTTTTCCTAACCCGCACAATGATGTCGAGCAGCAACTGGAAGAACTCGTGTCGCGCTATCCCGACCTCGCAACGGTCGAGATCATAAACCGGGACGTCGAGCGTGATGAACTGCTACAATTTTACGCCGATGCCGACGTCATGGTTTTGCCATCGCGTGGGGAAGGGTATAATTTACCTGCGCTTGAAGCGATGGCATCCGGATTGCCGTTGATCGTTACCGGTCATGGTGGGCAGCGTGATTTTTGCAGCGAGCGGGAAGCGCGTCTCATCGACTATCGCTTCGCACGTTCGGAAAGCCATGTGAGCGGGCACCATTCCTTGTGGGTGGAACCGGACGTTGAAGATCTGGCGGCAGCGTTGCGGGAGCAAGCCGACCCGGATCAGGACATGGTGATAGAAGAACGTCGGCAACGTGCTCTTATCGCGGCCGCGCGGGAAAGCGATAAGATGGCATGGCTCCATCGTTATACAGCGATGGTCGAAAATCTGCTCGATACGTCGAATGGCGAAAAAGCGCGTGTAGCTTGGGTCAGCACCTGGGGCGTCCAGTGCGGCATCGCCCAATATTCGCAATATATCGTCGCTCACTTTTCGCCAGCGGCCCAACGCGAACTAACCGTCCTATGTGATCATCGCACGCCCCGGCGTGTGTCGTCGGTCCCGCGCCACATTCCGAAATGGGCCGTCGATAATGTGCCCAAGATCGACGATATCTTGAATGCCGTCGAAGACATCGACGCCGAAGCTCTGGTCATTCAGCATCAGGATGGACTACTATCCTGGGATCAACTCGGCCGTTTGGCGCTAGATGATCGTTTGGTTGGCAAGGTGACGGTCGTTGTTCTCCATAATGCCGGTAACATGGCACGCGCCAGTTCGCATGAACTGATGACATTGCTGGAAGGACTCGGTAAATTCAGCAGGGTTCTTGTCCACAATATCGCGGATATGAATTTCCTTTTGTCGATGGGGCTAAAGCATAATATCGGCCTGTTGCCCCACGGCGCATTCGCGCCGGATCAGGCACCATGGCCAAAGCGTTTTACCCAGCACGACGCGCCCATCATCGGATGCCACGGCTTCTTTTTCCAGCATAAGGGCATAGACAAGCTTATTCGCGCGGCCGCGATCCTCCGTCAGGACTGGCCCAATCTTAAGCTTCGCCTAGTCAATGCCCAGTTTCCAGGCGAAGGCCATCAAGCCTATATTTCCGAATGCAAGGCGTTGGCGAAATCCTTGGGCGTGTATGACGCCATCGAATGGCATCAAGCCTTCATGCCGATCGAGGAAGTCAACGGCCTGTTGTCTGCGTGCGACATCATCGCATTACCCTATAGCGAAAGCACGGATTCGGCCAGTGGAGCCGTCCGCGTCTCCCTCGCGAGCATGGTCCCGCTTGTCGCAACGCGGGTGAAGATTTTCGCGGAACTGGGTGATGCAGCCGCATGGGCGGACAATAATGATCCAGAAGTGCTGGCCGAGGTAATCGGGCGTTTACTGCGTAGCCCGGAAGAAAGAAGGACTGTCCAGGCCGCGATGCACGACTGGCTTCATGCCCACGATTGGAGCCGTGTAGCGGGAACGATGGAAGGCATGATTCAGGGGCTCGTGCAGGAAAAGCGTCTACATTGGGACGTGAACCGAATGGCGTCTTGATGAACGAATTAAGATGAACGCTATGTCTTGCCCGCGATAGTGCATCTTGCTTGCTATCGCGGGCCTGGCCGTCTTTGGACAGCACGGCAACGAGATTTAAGTCGCGCCAAATTTCGTTGCCGTATTTGAGTGGGATATGTCGCATTTAGCGATTTCTGGCGGAAGCGGTGGGATTCGAACCCACGGTGAGCTTGCACCCACGGCGGTTTTCAAGACCGCTGCCTTAAACCACTCGGCCACACTTCCGTTGTCCCGCTTCCTAGCGCGCCGGACGGCGTTGCCAAGCGCAAAAATCGTCGATCGATCGGTTCATCCCTTTCTTGGGGCCGACGCGCCATTAAGGGATTCACCTCGCCTCCTGCCTGTGCAACAACGGGGCTATGGGAGATTCTTTGCATACATCCATATTTTCGCTGCTGCTTGGCCTGACTGGCGTCGCCGCCTGCAGCGTCGCGCCGACCCCGGCCGTGGCGCAGGACAACGCGGCGTTCCGCGCTTATCTCGACAGCATCCGGCCCAAGGCGCGGGCGATGGGGATCAGGGATGCGACGCTCGATGGCGTGTTTGCCACGCTGACACCCAATCTGCGCGTCATCGAACTGGACCAGAGCCAGCCGGGTGGCGGCGCTTATTCGCCGATCCCGAATTTCGAGCCTTATCGCGTGAAACATGTCGATTCCGCGCGGATCAATCGCGGCCGGATTGCCTATCGTAACAATCGCGCGCGTCTCGCCCTGATCGAGGCGGAAACCGGCGTGCCCGAAGAAATCATGGTCGCGATCTATGGCCATGAGACCAATTATGGCTCCTATACTGGCGACTTCGATCTGATCCGTTCGCTCGCGACCCTTTCGTGGGAAGGGCGTCGGCGGACGCTGTTCGAACCCGAATTGCTGGCGACGCTCAAGATGTTGGACAATGGCGTGCCGCGCAGCCGCCTGGTCGGCAGTTGGGCAGGCGCAACGGGCTATCCGCAATTCCTGCCCAGCGTCTATCTGCGCCTGGCGCGCGATGGCGATGGCGATGGCAAGGCCGACATCTGGACCAGCGAGGCCGACGCCCTGGCGTCGATCGCCAATTATTTCGTGCAGTCGGGCTGGCGCGCCGGGCAACCCTGGGGCGTGGCGGTCAATGTGCCGAGCGGTTTCAACCGCGCGGCCGTTACGGCCCGGACGCAGCCAGCACGCTGCCCGCGCGTGTTCAACCGGCATAGCCGTTGGCTGACCATCGCCGAATGGCGCAAGATGGGCATGTCGCTGGCGCGGGACAGTTGGCCGGCCGACAGCGTGATGGCGACGCTGCTGGAGCCGGATGGGCCGGGCAAGACCGCCTATCTGCTGACCGGCAATTACCGCGCGATCCTCGACTATAATTGCTCCAATTTCTACGCCCTGTCCGTGGGGTTGCTGGCCGATGCGGTCAAACAATAGGGCAGGTGCGCCGTCAGCGGCAGCCGGCATGCTGCTGGTGCTGGCCTCCTGTGGCGCAGAGCCACCACTGGCACCACCGACGACCACGCCGCGCCCGGTGCCACAGATGCCGATGGTCGCCGACGAGCCGGTCACGATCGGGGCACCTTACACCGTGGCGGGCGTCACCTACACACCCGAAGACGCGCCCAATTATGACGCGGTCGGCTATGCCGGTTGGTATGGGGAAGAATTGCAGGGCAACAAGACCGCCAACGGCGAAGCCTTCATGCCTATGGCGATCACCGCCGCACACAAGACCTTGCCTTTGCCCAGCTATGTCGAGGTGACCGCGCTCGATAGCGGCAAGACCATTTTGGTGCGCATCAATGATCGCGGGCCATTCGCCAATGATCGGCTGATCGACCTGTCGCGCGGCGCGGCGGAGCAATTGGGGATCATCGGAGCCGGTGCAGCGCCCGTACGGGTGCGCCGCGTCAATCCGCCGGAGCAGGATCGCGCTCTGCTGCGCGCCCACCAACGCGCCGCCGAACGACTGGAAACGCCCGCCGCGCTGCTGGCGCCTTTGCGGGCCAAATTGCCGCCGCGCCAGCCAGTCGCCAGCGCACCCCTATCGCCCAAAACGCACCCGACGTCCCCCGCGCCACCCGTCACGACCAAGGGCGGCTATGTCGTCCAGGTCGGGGCCTTCTCCTCCCGCAACCGCGCAGAAACGCTCGCCAAACGCATCGGCGCAACCGCCATCGAGGGCGGCAGCCTCTGGCGCGTGCGCTTTGGCCCCTATCCTACCCGAACCGCGGCGCAGGCGGGCGTCCGGGCCGCCGCAGCAGGGGGCTTTGAGAATGCGCCCATCATCGCTAATGACGCCCGATAGACCCGGCGCAGCGCCGCACGATTCCATTCCATTGAAGGCAGTGTCATGAACAAGTCCGTTGCAGTCCTCCTCTTCGCCGGGCTGTTGACCCAGCCCCTGACTGCCGCCGCGCCGCCCTACACCAGCGAAGCGCCGATCGCTTATATGAAGGATCTGTCGTCGGGCGCGGTTCTCTTTAACAAGGGTGGCCAGACGCGGATGCCGCCCGCCTCCATGGCGAAGATGATGACGGCGCATGTCGCCTTCCGCCTGATCCAGCGCGGCGAATTGAAGCTCGACACGATGTTCACCGTGCGCCCGGAAACCTGGAAACAGTGGCACGGGCCGCAGGCCGGGTCGACCATGTTCCTCTCAGCGGGTGAGCAAGTCTCGGTGGAAAATCTGCTGCACGGCATCGTCACCCTGTCGGGCAATGATGCCTGCGTGGTCCTGGCCGAAGGCATTGCGGGCACCGAACAGGCGTTCGTCGCGCAGATGAATGAAGAAGCCAAGCGGCTGGGCCTCAAGAACAGCCATTTCGGCACCAGCAATGGCTGGCCGGACGAAGGCGTGACCTATGTCACGGCCGAAGATCTCGCCAGCCTCGCCCAGGCGACGATCGAGGAAACGCCCGACCTCTACAAGCGCTTCTATGCCGCGCGCTCCTTCACCTGGGGCAAGACGATGGGCGGGGCCGACATCAGCCAGGGCAATCGCAACCCGATTTTGGGCAAGATCGCCGGGGCGGACGGCCTCAAGACCGGGCACACGCAGGAAGCGGGCTATGGCTTTACCGGGTCGGCCGAACAGGATGGTCGCCGCCTGGTCATGGTCGTCGCCGGGCTGACCAGCTTCAATGGCCGCATCGGCGAATCGGTGCGCTTCATGGACTGGGGCTTCAAGGCGTGGAAGGCGCAGCCCTTGTTCAAGAAGGGCGCGGTGGTGGAAACCGCCGAGGTCCAGTTGGGCAGCGCGACGACCGTGCCCTTGGTCGCGCCGCATAATATGGCTGTGACGCTGCCCCGCACCGCATCGTCGAACGTCAAGGTCAAGGTCGTCTATACTGGCCCGATCAAGGCGCCGATCGCCAAGGGGCAGCAGATTGCCCAGCTCATCGTCCAGACGCCCGACACGCCGCCGCAGGTCATGCCGCTGGTGGCGGGCGAAGATGTGGCGGAAGCTGGTATGTTCGGCCGGATCTGGAATGGCATGAAGTCGCTGTTCGGGTGAGTCAGGGCCGCTTCATCACGCTGGAAGGCGGAGAGGGCGCGGGGAAATCAACCCAGCTTCGCGCGCTCGCCGCAGCCTTGCGCGCGCGCGGACTGGAGGTCTTGGAGACGCGCGAGCCCGGCGGCAGCGAAGGCGCAGAAGCCATCCGCGCGCTGCTGCTCACCGGCGGAGCTGATCGCTGGAGTCCGCGTGCCGAAGCCCTGCTGTTCGCAGCCGCGCGGGCCGACCATGGCGAAAAGGCGATCCGTCCCGCACTGGCGCGGGGTGCATGGGTACTGTCCGACCGCTATCTCGATTCGAGCCGCGCCTATCAGGGGCAGGGCGAGCTGACCGATGCCGATATAGTGGCGCTGCACAGGATCGGCAGTGCCGGGTTTCTGCCAGACCGGACCCTGTTCCTCACCTTGCCGCAAGCGGAAGCCGAAACGCGCGCGCGCACCCGTGATGGCGACATATCCGACCGCATCGGCGGTCGTGACTGCACCTTCCATCGCGCCGTCGCGGACGCTTTCGCCCGCTTTGCCGTCGAGGAACCCGCCCGCTTCCGGCCTGTCAATGCGTCGGGTGCAGCGGATGCCGTCACCGCCCGTTTGCTCGAAGCATTGGCTGACTTGCTGCCATGACGTCATTGATCGGCCATGATGCACAGGCCCGTTTGCTGATCGCCGCGGCAGCCAGCGGGCGGATGCACCATGGCTGGATATTGAGTGGTCCGCGCGGCATCGGCAAGGGCAGCTTTGCGCGCGCTCTGGCGCTGCGCCTGCTCGCCGACGCCGCCGGGCCGAAGGTCGAGGGGGAGGGACTGGCCGTGCCCGACGACCATCGGGTTCGCCATCTGATAGACGCCGGTGCCCATCCCGACTATGCCGAACTTGCGCCGCTCGAAAAGGATGGCGTCACTGCGCGCAACATCAGCGTCGATCAGGTGCGCGGGCTGGGACGACTGCTGCAGTCGGCTCCGTCGCTGTCGACGCGCCGCATCGTTGTGATCGACAGCGCCGACGATCTCGAACGCGGCGCGGCCAATGCGCTGCTCAAGACGCTGGAGGAGCCGCCCGCCGACATGCTGTTCCTGCTGGTCAGCCATGCGCCCGGCCGCCTGTTGCCGACCATCCGCTCGCGCTGCCGCACGCTGCGCTTCGATCCGCTGGACGATGCGGCGATGCGATCGGTTTTGCGCGCGGGAGAGGGGGAGTTGCTGCCCGCGGAAATGGACGCGCTGGTGCGGGCAGGGGAAGGATCGCCGGGCAAGGCATTGCGCTATGCCGGGCTCAATCTGGCGGAAATCGAGGCAGCCTTGACGTCGATCGCGACCGATGGCGATCCCGGCAACCGGCAGCGGCTCCTGCTCGCCAAGACGCTGGCGACCAAGCCAGCGCGACCCCGCTATGAAGCCTTTCTGGAACGCGCGCCGGCGTTCCTGGCCGAGGCTGCGCGGCACCGCAATGGTCCCGCTCTTGGCGTGGCGCTCGACCATTGGGAGGAAGCACGGCGGCTGGCGGGCGGGGCGATCATCCTGTCGCTCGACCCGGCGGCAGTCGTGTTCGAACTGGCGGGTCATGTCGCGGCGCTGGCACCGCGCGCCGCCTGAAAAGCGACTTTGCGCGCAGGCGAACAGCCGCTAGGGAAGGCGCCATGTCCAAACCCTATACCATCACCACCGCCATCAGCTATCCTAATGGCCGTCCGCATATCGGCCACGCCTATGAGGTGATCGCCACCGACGCGATCGCCCGCTTCCAGCGGATGATGGGCCGCGACGTGTTTTTCCAGACCGGCACTGACGAACATGGCCTGAAAATGGATCAGGCGGCGCGCACCCGCGGTATCGAGCCGCGCGCGCTGGCCGATGAAATGGCCGCACATTTCCAGCACATGGCATCAGTTCTTAACATCAGCCATGATCGCTTCATCCGCACCAGCGAACCGGATCATCACCGTGCAAGCCAGGCGATCTGGCAGGCGATGGAGGCCAATGGCGACCTCTATCTTGGCCGCTATGAAGGCTGGTATTCGGTCCGCGACGAAGCCTTTTACGACGAGAAGGAAATCGTCGAGGGGGAAGGGGGCGCCAAACTTTCGCCCCAGGGCACGCCGGTCGAATGGACGGTCGAGGAAAGCTGGTTCTTCCGCCTGTCCGCCTATCAGGATCGGTTGCTGGCCCTGTATGAAAGCCAGCCCGGCTTCATCCAGCCCGACAGCCGCCGCAACGAAATCCTGCGCTTTGTCGAAGGCGGTCTGAGCGACCTCAGCATCTCGCGCACCAGCTTCGATTGGGGCGTGAAGGTGCCGGGCAGCGAGGGCCATGTCATGTATGTCTGGGTCGATGCGCTGACCAATTATCTGACCGGCTGCGGCTATCCCGGCGATGCCGCGCGGATGGCGCGCTATTGGGCCGAAGGTGGTGACATCACCCACATTATCGGTAAGGATATCGTACGTTTTCATACCGTTTACTGGCCAGCTTTCCTGATGAGTGCGAAGCTGCCTTTGCCCAGCCAGATTTTCGGCCACGGCTTCCTGCTCAATCGCGGCGAGAAAATGTCCAAGTCGGTCGGCAATGTCGCTGACCCCATCGCCCTGGCCGAGCGTTTTGGCGTCGATCAGTTGCGCTATTTCCTGCTGTCGGAAGTCACCTTCGGCAATGACGGCAGCTACAGCGCCGAGGCGATCGTCGCCCGCGCCAATAGCGACCTGGCCAACAGCTTCGGCAATCTGGCGCAGCGGACGCTGAGCTTCATCGCCAAGAATCTGGAAGGCCGCTTGCCATGGGGCGGTAATGCCGAAACCGATGCTGATACGGATTTACAAGCCTTTGTGAGCAAGGAAATCGCGGCGCTGGAGAGTGATTTTCAAAGCCTTGCGCCTTCGGACGGTATTCAATCTTGGATGCGGGCAGTATTTGCCTGTAACGCTTATATTGACGCCCAAGCACCCTGGTCTTTGAGAAAGACGGATCCTGCACGTATGGAGGCAGTTCTCGCGACGCTATATATAGCGATCGGGCAGTTAGCGGTCGCCATCTTGCCAGTGATCCCAGCGAGTGCAACGGCATTGCTGGACCAGATGGGAGTGCCTGAATACGTCCGCCACCACGGGGCGCTTCGTTCGAATTGGTACCAGACGTTGGTCGAAAATGGCTTCACCCTTGCCGCCCCCAAGCCGCTTTTCCCCCGCCTCGAACTGACCGAAGCGGACGGCTGATCGCCATGCTGATCGACAGCCATTGCCACTTGAATTACAAGGGCTTGATCGAGGATCAGGAGAATGTGCTGGAACGCGCCCGCGCGGCCGGCATCGACCTGATGCTCAATATCGCGACCCGCGAAAGCGAGTGGGATGCCGTCCTCGACACCGCGATCCGCGCGCCCGATGTCTGGGCGACCGTCGGCATCCACCCGCATGAAGCTGACGAACATCCGCATGTCGATACGGCCAAGCTGGTCGAGCGCGCCGCGCATCCGCGTGTCGTCGGCATCGGCGAAACCGGCCTCGATTATTATTACGACCATAGCGACCGCGACCGGCAGCAGAAGAGTTTTCGCGCGCATATCGCTGCCTCGCGCGACACCGGCCTGCCGCTGATCGTCCACACCCGCGACGCGGAGGAGGATACGCTGGCGATCATGCGCGATGAAATGGGGAAGGGGCCCTATCCGGGCGTCATCCACTGTTTCACCGCCAGCGGCGCCTTTGCCGATGCGGCGATGGAATTGGGCTTCTACATCAGCATTTCTGGCATCGTGACCTTCAAGAGCGCAAAGGATTTGCAGGAAACGGCGGCGCGCCTGCCGCTCGATCGGCTGCTGGTGGAAACGGACTCGCCCTTCCTCGCCCCGGTGCCGCATCGTGGTCGCCCGTGCGAACCCGCCTTCGTGGCGGATACGGCGCGCTTCCTCGCCACCCTGCGCGGCGAAAGCATCGATGAACTGGCCGCCGCCACCTCCGCCAATTTCCGCACCTTGTTCAAGAAGGTGGCATGAGCTTCAAACTGACCATCCTTGGCAGCGGCACCTCGTCCGGCGTTCCGCGGATCGGCAATGATTGGGGCATATGCGACCCTGCCGAGCCGAAAAACCGCCGCAGCCGCGTATCCATCCTGGTCGAAAGCCCGACCACCCGCATCCTGATCGACACCTCGCCCGACATGCGCGCGCAACTGCTCGCCGCCGACGTGGTCCAGATCGACGCCATATTGTGGACACATGATCATGCCGATCACAGCCATGGCATCGACGATGTCCGCCAGCTCTTCCACCATCGCCGCTCGCCCGTGCCCGGC
This sequence comes from Sphingobium sp. KKT206, assembly GCF_055640555.1. NCBI lineage: Bacteria > Pseudomonadati > Pseudomonadota > Alphaproteobacteria > Sphingomonadales > Sphingobiaceae > Sphingobium > Sphingobium sp. KKT206. The sequence goes on along the minus strand of NZ_CM145764.1, from coordinate 1,043,813 downwards.
TATGCGCGCGAACAGACGCTCCGGCTCTTGTCGCAGCGCTTCGCCTATGCTTTTGAAGGGCGTAACGGCTATCATCCGACCATCGTGCCGCATATCCTGCGCGACAGCCTGCGGATCGGCGACATCGACATCGCCTGCGTCGATCAACCCCATGGCGACATCTGGTCCACCGGCTTTCGCTTCACCCATGGCGGCCGGTCGATCGGCTATGCCACCGATTTCCATGACCTGACGCCAGCCATGCTCGCGCTCTATGACAGCCTCGATGTCTGGGTGGTCGACGCCCTGCGCGAAAAGCCACACCCGACCCACCCGCACCTTGCCCTGACGCTGGACGGCATCGCACAAACCAAGCCTGGCCAGGCCATATTGACGCATATGGACCAGAGCATGGATTATGCGACGCTGCGGCGGACACTCCCCACAGGCGTCGAACCCGGCTATGACGGCATGACCGTGGAACTGGCGACGGCAGAGCAGGGGGATTGATGGACGGCGATCAGGCAGCATCAACCCTCTGGTATGTCCTCGCGCTCGTGCTGGTCGGATCGGCGCTGATCGGGCGCAGATTGGCTTGGGGATCACTGTTGCGCTTGGCTTTACTATGGGTCGCGATCTTCGCAGGGCTGTTCGGGCTGTTCACACTCGCGCAGCAGCAGGGCTATCTTACCGGCCGCTGGGCAGAGGAGGGTGGGCCGGTCGGCAACGCACCACCAACGCTACCTCCCGTCCGCGCCGAGGGGCAGGCCATCCGCATTCCCGTGGCCCGCGACGGCCATTATTGGGTCGAAGCCAGCATCAATGGCACGCCCGCACGGTTCCTGATCGATAGCGGCGCGACCGTCACCGCGCTGTCGGAACCGACCGCCCGTGCGGCAGGCCTCAATTACGACATCGGCGAGCCCGGTGTCGTCATGACCACCGCAAACGGTAAGGTCGAAGCGCGCCGGTCGAGCATCGCCACGCTGGCCATTGGCCCGGTGACGGCCAGCGACCTGCCCGTCGTCGTCTCGCCCGCATTCGGCGAGATCAACGTCATCGGCATGAACTTGCTCTCCCGCCTCAAAAGCTGGGGTGTGCAGAATGGCGAGATGGTGCTGACGCCATGACGCCATCGCTTGCACCACCCACCCAGCGCCAGCGGCTCAAGGCCATTATCGGCGGCTCCACCGGCAATCTGGTCGAATGGTATGACTGGTATGCCTATGCCGCCTTCACCCTCTATTTCGCGCCGCATTTCTTCCCCAGCCAGGATCGCACCGCCCAATTGCTGAGCGCTGCCGGGATTTTCGCGGTCGGCTTCCTGATGCGGCCGATCGGCGCATGGCTGATGGGCGTCTATGCCGACCGCCATGGTCGCAAGAGCGGCCTCACGCTGTCGGTGGCGCTGATGTGCGCGGGGTCGCTCCTGATCGCGGTGACGCCGGGCTATGAGACAATCGGCGTCGCCGCGCCACTGCTGCTGGTGCTGGCGCGCCTGATGCAGGGCCTGTCGATCGGCGGCGAATATGGTGCCAGCGCCACTTATTTGTCGGAAATGGCGGGCAAGAACCGGCGTGGCTTCTTCTCCAGTTTCCAATATGTCACGCTGATCGCCGGTCAGTTGGTCGCCATCTGCGTGCTGCTGATCTTACAGGCGACGCTCACCGAAGCGCAACTGGATGCCTGGGGCTGGCGCATACCCTTTTTTATCGGCGGCGGACTGGCGGTGATCGTCTTCTGGCTGCGGCGCGGCCTTGCCGAAACGCAGAGCTTTGCCGTGGCCAAGGCGGCAGGCGCGCCCAAATCCGGCTTTGTCGAACTCATCACCAACCATCCGCGCGAAACGCTGACGGTGATACTGCTGACCGCTGGCGGTACGATCGCCTTCTACGCTTATTCGATCTACATGCAGAAATTCCTGGTCAACACGAGTGGCCTCAGCCGGGAAACGGCCTCGCAGATCAACGCCGTGACCCTGTTCGCCTTCATGCTGCTCCAGCCGGTCGCGGGCGCGCTGTCCGACCGGATCGGGCGCAAGCCGCTGATGATCGGCTTTGGCATCATGGGCGTCCTATGCACCTATCCCATTTTCGCGACGCTGGCCGTGACCAAAGACCCGCTGATCGCCGGTCTGCTGGTGATGGCAGGGCTGATCATCGTCACTGGCTATACGTCGATCAACGCCGTCGTGAAGGCCGAACTGTTCCCGGCGCACATCAGGGCGCTGGGCGTGGCGCTGCCTTATGCCTTGGCCAATACGCTGTTCGGTGGGACGGCCGAATTTGTCGCCTTGTGGTTCAAACAGGCGGGCATGGAGCAAGCCTTCTATATCTATGTCACGGTGATGATCGCCATTTCACTGGTGGTCTATGTGCGTATGCGCGACACGAGTAAACATAGCCAGATCCAGACTGACGCCCACCTCAGCCCATATTTAACATAATCCTTATTATCGGACTTTGCGATCTAGTCTGGTGGATTCTAGATCGAAGTGCGAAATCCTAGGATTTATAGGGGTTTGATCCCCTTTCCAGGAAGGCACATGATGAACGGCTACCAGCATCTGGGTTTGGATGAGCGGCGACAGATCTATCAACTGGCTGCAACCGGGCGGTCCGTGCATCAGATAGCAGCGTCGCTGCAGCGACATCGTTCGACCATCTATCGCGAGCTCAAACGTAATCAGCATCTCGATGACGAGCCGGTGTTTCGTGGCTATTTTCCAACGGCCGCACAAACGATGGCGGACAGGCGCCGGGTGCGTGGCGGCAAAATCGCCCGAAAGCCCGAGCTTGCCGCCTATATCGCCGACCGCTTGTCAGCAGCCTGGTCGCCGGAGCAGATTGCGGGATACCTTCGACGCCATCGCGGTAATCGTGAAGCCGTCTGTCACGAGACCATCTACCAGTTCGTCTATGGGCCGGACGGACGAAGCCAGGGCCTGTGGCGCCTTCTGCCTGTTGCCCGTCGATCTCGACGGCAGCGCTATGCGCGCAAGCCCCGCGGTCTGCATATCCCTTTGGCCAACACCATTGGCAAACGCCCTTCCGAAATCGGTAATCGCAGCAGCTTTGGTCATTGGGAAGGCGACCTGATGATCTTCAGGTTGGAATATGGCAAAGCCAACCTCACCTCGCTGGTCGAGCGCCGCAGCCGGTTTACTATCCTCGCCCGCAATCCCAGTCGGCATTCCGCCGGCGTCATGTCGGGAATCCAGCACCACTTGCACATGCTGCCCCCTTCCCTGCGTCAGAGCATCACCTTTGACCGGGGAACGGAATTTGCTGCCTTTGTGACACTCCAGAAGAAACTCGCGATGACGAGCTATTTCTGCCTGCCATCGGCACCCTGGCAAAAGGGCAGCGTGGAAAACAGCAACGGTCGCATACGGCGCTTCCTGCCGTCTGACACGGACCTGGCGTTGCTATCGGATAAGGAAATCCAGGCCGTTGCTGATCGCATCAACAGCACCCCTCGCAAGTGCCTGAACTATCGCACCCCGCATGACGTTCTGGGAGAGCAAATCACCCTCCTCAACGCCCGGTAGATTTGCCATCCAGGGTGGGGCTCGCCCCACCCTGGATGAAATGCTACGCATCCCATGGATGTCGCGCTTCAAATCGAAACCGCCTCTGGCCATAGCCCGGCACAGGCCCTATCGGCTGGATCAACCTCTCCAACAGCCGGAACCGCCCATGTCCAAAGCCAGTCCCGCCGACATCATGCCGCTTGCCACCGTCATGGCGCGGCTGCGCGACCCGAACACCGGCTGCCCATGGGACATCGCGCAGGATTTCGGCTCGATCGCGCCCTATACGATCGAGGAAGCCTATGAAGTCGCCGACGCCATCGAGCGCAACGATATGGCGGCGCTTTGCGATGAGCTGGGCGACCTTCTGCTCCAGGTGGCCTTTCACAGCCGCATGGCCGAACAGGCCGGGCATTTCAATCTGCAGGATGTGATCGACGGCATCACCCAAAAGATGACCCGGCGGCATCCCCATGTCTTCGGGGAAAACGCACGGCGTGAAGACGGCCATGCCCAATGGGAGGCGATCAAGGCCGCCGAACGGGCCGAAAAGGAACCGGACCCCAGCGCGCTTGCCGGTGTCGCGAACGCCCTGCCCGCGCTGCTTCGCGCCGAAAAGCTGCAGAAGCGCGCCGCCCGTACCGGCTTCGACTGGCCCGATACGGCCGGCGCCATCGACAAGATCGTGGAGGAACTGGACGAAGTCCGCGCTGCGACCACTCAGGCTGAACGCAACGAGGAAGTCGGCGACCTGTTGTTCGCCGTCGTCAACCTCGCACGTCATCTGAAGGTCGATCCGGAAGCCGCTCTGCGCGCAGGCAATGCAAAATTCGATCGCCGCTTCCGCGCGATGGAGCAGCAGGCCGGAGCGAACTTCACCGCCCTGTCGCTCGAAGCGAAGGAAGAGCTATGGCAGCAGGCCAAGCGGCAGGAGAAAACGCCCTAAGCACCTAGGCCTCGCCGCGCTTCCCGAACCGCGCAAAGGCCGCATCGGATAGCCGTACCTCGACCCGGCTCTCCTCCTCTTCCACATCCGTAGACAGCACTTCACCATGTTCGTGAAGCCAGGCCATCGCCGCGCCATCTGACACCGGAATGCGCAGGCCATAGACCTTCGCGCCTGTGGTCATATGATCGCTGATCATGCGTTGAAGCTGGTCCACGCCCTCCCCGGTCAGCGCCGACAAGATGGCCACATCATCGCGCCGCGCCGCCGTTTCGCGCGCCAACACCGCAGCGTCGGCGTTCAGCAAATCAAGCTTGTTCCACGCCTCGATAATCAGTGGCGCGGGCGGTTCACCCTCAGCCCGCTCCAGCGCAGCTTCGCCTGCGACGCCCAGTTCACCCAAGACATCCAGCACATCATCGCGCTGCGCATCGCTGTCCGGATGGGCAATGTCGCGAACATGCACGATCAAGTCGGCCGACAACACTTCTTCCAGCGTGGCGCGAAACGCCGCGATCAACTGGGTTGGCAGATCGGAAACGAAACCCACAGTGTCGGACAGGATCGCCTTGTCGAGACCCGGCAGCGCAATCTGGCGCATGGTCGGATCAAGCGTCGCGAACAGCAAGTCCTGCGCCATGACGTCAGCGCCGGTCATGCGATTGAACAGCGTCGATTTGCCTGCATTCGTATAGCCCACCAGCGCAATCACCGGCCAGGGCGCACGCTGCCGCCGGGCGCGATGCAGCCCGCGCGTGCGCGTGACTTGATCGAGTTCCTTGCGGATCTTGGCCATGCGATCGCGTATCATCCGCCGATCCGCCTCGATCTGGGTTTCGCCAGGACCACCCAGAAAGCCGAAGCCGCCGCGCTGCCGCTCCAAATGGGTCCAACTGCGCACCAGGCGCCCGGCTTGATAATCAAGATGCGCAAGCTCGACTTGCAGCCGCCCTTCATTGGTCGCCGCGCGTTCGCCGAAAATTTCCAGAATCAGCCCGGTTCGGTCGATGACCTTGGCCTCGCAGGCTTTTTCGAGATTACTCTGTTGGACCGGCGATAGGCTGTTATCGACGATGATGAGGTCGGCCTCTTCCTGCCGCGCCAGCGTCGCGATCTGATCGACCTGACCGCTGCCGAACAGGGTGGCGGGTTTGCGGTCGCGCACACGGAACGCCTGCGCCGCCCGCACATCGATGCCGATCGCCAAGGCCAAGCCGCGCGCTTCCTCCAGCCGGGCGTCGCTGTCGCGCCGGTCGCCGCCATGGGTTTCGGCATGAACGACGACAGCGCGCGCGCCGCGCGCCACTTCATCTTCGGAATCGCGATTGAATATGGCCATGGAAGTTTAACGCCTCAAAACACAGGACGCTCCCGAACAGACAAATACCCGGTTCAACGGAGGAACGGGGCAAAGGCCTGCGCGGGAGCGCATAGACTATTATTCGATGAAATGCGGACGGCGTGTGCGTTCCGCGCAGGGCCGGTCAATCGTCCTGTTCATTCTCGCCGGTCAGGTCGAGCGCATGGAGCGGCTGGACCGTCGAAATGGCGTGCTTGTAGACGAGCTGGACCATGCCATCGCGTTCCAGCAGCATGCAGAACAGGTCGAAGGCAGCGATTTCACCCTGCAGCATGACGCCATTGACCAGGAACATCGTCACCGGGCTGCCCGACTTGCGGACGGCGGACAGGAAGATTTCCTGGAGGAGCTTGGCCTTGCCATTGCCCTCGCTCGCCTTGCGCAGGTCGGACAAGTCCATCGGCTGCGCTGGCATGACGGTCGAAATGGCATGCTTGTAGACAAGCTGCGACTGGCCATCGCGGCGCAGCAGCACGGAAAAATTGTCGAACCAGGTGATGATGCCCTGCAGCTTGACGCCCTTGACCAGGAACATGGTCACCGGGGTCTTGCTCTTGCGCAGGCTGTTGAGGAAAATATCCTGCAAATTGTTCATTTTGTCGGCCATGGTCGTCGCCAGTCCTTTATTCTTGGCGGGACGTTACCCGCTCGTGCGCCCTTAAGCAGGGTGTCTTGCTTGCCCCCGCTTGTCGGAGGCGCAACGATCGTATCGCAATTGCGAACAGTCGTCCATGGGGAATGGCGCGCGTCTATTCCTTGTCGTCGGTTATCCCCAATAGCTTCAATTTCCGGTGCAATGCCGATCGTTCCATGCCGATGAAGGTCGCGGTGCGCGAGATATTACCCGAAAAACGACGGATCTGAATGCGCAGATATTCCCGCTCGAAACTCTCGCGGGCCTCCCGTAGCGGCGCGCCCATGATCGCGGACTGGCCCATCCCTTCCCCGCCGCCACCGCTGGTCAATTCGGGCGGCAGCATGTCGAGTTCGATACGGCCGATCCGGTCACCCGGCGCCAGGATCATCGTGCGTTCGATGACGTTGCGCAACTGGCGGACATTGCCCGGCCATTCATTGGCCTGCAGCGCGGCCATCGCATCGCTCGCCATTTCCGGCGGCGGCACGCGCCGCTCTGCGGCGAAGCGGGCGAGATAATGTTCGACCAGCGGCGGTATGTCATCGCGCCGTTCGGACAGCGGCGGAATGGCCAGCGGCACGACGTTGAGGCGATAGAAAAGATCCTCACGGAACCGCCGTTCCTCAATCTCGCCCGCCAGGTCGCGCGCCGTGGACGAGATAACCCGCACATCCACCTTCACATGCCGCTGACCGCCCACCCGTGTGAAACTCTGGTCGGTCAGCACGCGCAAAATCTTGCCCTGCGTGGTGATCGGCATGTCGGCGACTTCATCGATATAGAGCGTGCCGCCATGCGCCTGCTCCAGGAAGCCGGGGCGGACGAGACCGCTCTGATCCTCCAGCCCGAACAATTCCTCTTCCACCCGGTCGGGGTCCATGCGCGCGGCCGCAACGATGATGAAGGGGGAATCGGCCCGCCCGCTCCAGCTATGCAGCATCCGTGCGGCTATCTCTTTACCGACGCCCGCCGGACCCGAAATCAGCACGCGGCTGCCGGTGCCCGCAACCTTCTTGATCGTGGCGCGCACGCCATTGATCGACGCGGAACTGCCGGTCAGTTCGTCATCCTGCCCGAAACGGGCGCGCAGCACCTGATTCTCGCGCCGCAACCGTTCGGTCTCGGTGGCGCGGCTGACAAGGTGTAACAGTCGGTCGGCCTCGAACGGCTTTTCGATAAAGTCGGCTGCGCCCTTGCGGATCGCGGCGACGGCGGTGTCGATATTGCCATGGCCCGAAATCATCAGCACCGGGATGGTCGGGTCACGCCGCTTGATCTCGTCCAGCAACTCCAGGCCGTCCATCCGCGACCCCTGCAACCAGACGTCGAGCAGGACGAGCGAAGGGCGGCGCGCGTCCAGCGCCTCGATCGCGGCATCGGCATTGCCGGCGGTGCGAGCGGTAAAGCCCTCATCCTCCAATACACCCGCGACCAGATCGCGAATATCCTCTTCATCGTCGACTATCAGAATATCAAGCGCCATTGGCCGTCACTTTTCCCGTCAAATTACCTTGGGGCATGGCGATTACCTGCCCCTCTTCCAATCGTTCCAGCGCGCCTGCGGCAAACCGCAATGTCACGCGCGCACCGCCACCCTGCGCATCCTCGAAGCGGATTTCCCCCAGATGCTCCTCCACAATCTTCTTGACGATGGCCAGGCCCAGACCCGTCCCCTTGGTCCGCGTCGTCATATAGGGTTCCAGGATGCGATCGCGTTCGGGCGGCAGCCCGATGCCGTCATCGCTGACCGTGATGATCAGCGTGTCGCCCTCGCCCGCCAGCGTCATGCGGACATGCCCAAGCGGACTGCCATCTTCCGGAACTGGCTTGGGTTCAATGGCTTCCACCGCATTCTTGACGATATTTGTCAGCGCCTGTCCCAACTGCCGCCGGTCGCACACCAGTTCGAGGTCAGGCTGTTCCGTGTGGAATTCGAAGCGGATCGCCGGATGCGCAACCTCGTGCAGGAATAAGGAGTGGCGCGCAATGTCGGCCACGGCCTCGCGCCGGAACACGGGCTTGGGCATCCGCGCGAAGGACGAGAATTCGTCCACGATCCGGCGCAGATCGCCCACCTGTCGGACGATCGTGCCGGTCAGCCGGGTGAAGGTCGGCCGGTCGCTCGTGATTTCCTCGGCATAGCGGCGCTGGAGCCGTTCGGCGGCCAGCTGGATCGGGGTCAGCGGGTTCTTGATCTCATGCGCGATCCGGCGCGCGACATCGGACCAGGCGGCGCGGCGCTGATCGGACAATTGCTGGGTAATATCGTCGAACGTCAGAATATGGCGCGACGCATCCTCGGACCGTTTGACCGCCAATGTGCGCAGGTCGCCATGCGCCCGCACCTGCACGATGCCAGCGCCATCGCCCGACGCAATGAACTCCGCCAATTCCGGCGCGATCTCGGCCAATGTCCGACCGACCGGATCATCGCCCTCCTCCACCAAAATTGCGGCTGCCGATCGGTTGAGCAACTGAATTTCGCCGTCACGATCAACCGACAATACGCCAGCGCTGACGCCCGACAGGATCGCTTCGATAAAGGCGCGCCGCTCGTCCAACTGGCTGTTCGCGCCCACCAGCGCGCCGGTCTGCGCTTCCAGCCGCTGTGTCATCCGGTTGAACGCCGCTGCCAGCGTGCCGATCTCATCGCGGCTCTGCAGGCTGGTAACGCGCGCCGACAAGTCGCCCGCCGTGATCCGCCGCGCCGCCGTCACCAGCTCATTGACCGGCCGCACCATCCAGTCGGCCACCGCCAGCGCGATATAGACGGCAATGCCGACCAGCAGCAGCGACCCCACGAACAAGGCGATGTTGAACCGCAACTGCAACGCGCGCGATTGCGCCGCGAACAGGTCATAGTCCGCGATCACCGTCTTCGCCCGCTCCGCATTGGAAAAGGACGAACTGCCCGCATTGCGCGTTACGTAGAGATAGATTTTCGACCCCGGATAGAGCAGCGTCACCGCCTCGATCTGGTTCTGCCGCGCCTGCACCACGACATTTTCGCCCGCCGCCAGCCGCTTGGTGACTTCCGGCGTCAATATCTCGGACGCAGGCCGATTGTCCGGTTCGACCGTCGCCGCCGTCCGCGCCACGCCATCCTTGCCGACCTCGATGATCGACGCACGGTTCAGCTTGCGCGTCACCACCTGAAAGATGAAACCCTCGGCAAAGCGCGGGCTGGAGACATCGGACTGGGTCAGATAATCGCGCAGATCGTCCGCCATGGTGACGGTTTCATCGCTCACCTCGCGCAAATTCTGCTCATAATAGCCGCGCGCCAGGTCGCTCGCATTTTGCAGCATCCCGCGCGCGCTGTCGGACGCCCAGAATTGCACGCCATATTGGAACAGCAGCGACGCGAAGATCACGACCAGCAGCATCGGCACGCTGGCCGCGATCGAGAAGATGGCGACCAGGCGGACATGCAACTGCCCATCGCTGCCGATCGCCGATTGCGCCGCACGCCGCTTGGCCACGCGCCGCCCCAACAGCATCAGCAGCGCGATCGCAGGCACAAGGTTGGCGACCAGCAACAGCGCGATGATCGGCGGGGTCAGCAGGTCGCCCGACGGCGCGCTCCCGCCCGCCAACAATTGATAGGTCAGCACCGCGACGCCCAGGAACAGGGCGAGCGTTACGCCCTCAACCAGCGTTGCCAACCGCCCATGCCGCAGGAAAGGCGGCAATCGTCGGCGCCATGTCGATGCCCGCCGGGAAAATGTGGTCGCGCCGTTCATAGTGGCTTTGTTACAACAACGCCGTGCCCGATCAAACACAGTATTTGGGCCAAAACCTGTCGCTGGTCGATATCGCCCGTCGGTTCGTCCCGAAAATGCCGCTGATGCAGATTAGTCGGCAAGGCGGAGCTGGAGCGGGTCCAGGCCATAATCCGTCAGTTTCTTACGCAGCGTATTGCGATTAATGCCCAGCAATCCGGCAGCCCTAATCTGATTGCCATCGACGCTCGACAGCACCTCCTGCAACAGGATCGGCTCGATCACCGCCAGCAAATCGTCATGTAGGCTGCGATTGGCCTGCCCCAGCCCGATACCCAGCTGCCGCTTCGCCCAATCGCGCACAGCGTGGGCCAGCTGATCGGCGGGCGCGGCATAATCAGCGGGCACAGCATCCATCGGCAGCATGTTGCGCAGGATATCGGCGGTGATGACATTTTCCCGGCTCAGCACCGACAGGCGCTGCATCATATTCTGCAATTCGCGCACATTGCCCGGCCAATGATAGGCCATCAGCAATTGCGCCGCATCGTCCGCCAGCGTCTTGCGCGGCAGGCCTTCCTGCGCCGCCCGCTCCAGAAAATGACGCGCCAGCAAGATCACATCATCGCGCCGCTCCCGCAGCGCGGGCAATGCGATCGGCACGACGTTCAGCCGGTAATAGAGATCTTGCCGAAAGCGATTTTCCTCGATCAGCGGCGGCAGATCCTTGTTGGTCGCGGCAATGATGCGGACATTGACCCGCACCGGCTTGGACCCGCCCACCGTCGTCACCTCGCCCGATTGCAGGACGCGCAGCAACCGCGTCTGCGCCTCCATCGGCATGTCGCCAATCTCGTCGAGGAACAATGTGCCGCCCTGCGCTTGCTCGAACTTGCCAGCGGTGCGGGCATGGGCGCCGGTAAAAGCGCCCTTCTCATAGCCGAACAATTCCGCCTCGATCAGTTCGCGCGGAATCGCCGCCATGTTGATGGCGATGAAAGGGCGCGTGCGTCGTTGGCCCAGGCTGTGGATCGCTTCGGCCACCAGTTCCTTGCCCGTGCCCGACTCGCCCAGCACCAGAATCGACAGGTCGTTGGAAAGCACCCGCGCGATGGTCCGATAGACTTCCTGCATCGCGGGCGATCGACCGACCAGCGGCAGGCCGTCATGCGGCAGCCCGCCATCGCCCTCCTCCTCCGTCGCGCTCTCCCGCGTGCCTAGCGCATCTGCGACGGCACGAGTCAGTTCGTTGAGATCGAACGGCTTGGGCAGATATTCGAACGCGCCCTTTTCGGTCGCGCGGATCGCGGTGTTGAGCGTGTTCTGCGCCGACAGGATGATGACGTTCAGGTCCGGGCGACTGGCGATGATGTCCGCCACGCCCTCCAGCCCATCGCCATCGGGCAGCATGACGTCCGTGATCAGGATGTTGGGCCGAAAACTCTCCATCAGCGCCGCCCGCTCGCGGATCGACGCGGCGGTCTTCACCTTATGCCCCTGCCGCCGCAGCGCCTCGCCCACTACCACGCAGATGGCCGGATCGTCATCGACGACCAGAACGGACCCCGTCGCCGCCATCAGCCCATGCCCATCGGCAGGAGGATACGGAACGTCGATTCGCCCGCCTGCGCATCGCGCGAATATTGGACGAAGCCGCTCATGTCGCGGACCAGCTTATCGACCAACGCCAGCCCCAGCCCCTGCCCGTCCCGTTTGCCAGTGATGAAGGGGTTGAACAGATGGTCCAAAATATGTTCGGGAACGCCCGGTCCATTGTCCACCACGACGATCTCGATCGGCAGGACCGCACTCCCCTTGCCTCCACCCATCACCACGGACACGCCATGGCGAAAGGCCGTCTCCACGCGGATGGAGGGATTTTCGACCTGCTCCAGCGCTTCGGCCGAATTTTTGAGCAGATTGATCATCACCTGCACCAACGCATCTTCATTGATGTTGGCGAATGGCAAGGATGGATCATAATGTTTTATGATCTTTACGTTTCTTGCAAATCCCGCCGACGCAATCCCCGCCGCCCGGTCGATCAGCGGATAGATATTGCCAGGGCGACATTCCAGCGTCCGGTCGGTCGTGAAGTCCTGCATCCGGTCGATCAGCGCAGCGATGCGGTCGACCTCGTTGCAGATGAGCTGGGTCAAGGCACTGTCACGGCCATCCTGCCCCGATTCAAGCAGTTGTGCTGCGCCCCTGATACCCGATAGCGGGTTCTTGATCTCATGCGCCAAAATCGCCGCTGCACCCATCGCCGAGCGCGCGCCGCCCGATGTGCCGCGATGGCCGATCTTACGCGCCTGGCTCTGCGCATGGAGTGACACGACCCGCCAGCCTTCATGATCGATGATCGGGGAGATCATCAGGTCGACCTCCATCTCGGCGGTGCGCCCGGCATGAACCTTGATGTCATAGGCGGCGATCGGCTTGTTACTGTGCCAGATATCGAAGCGCGCCCCGGCTTCTGCGATACGGATGGTCCGCGCCACATCGCTGCCGATGATGGCCGATCGCGCCATGTTGAGCAACGTCTCGGCACTGACATTGGCTTCGGCAATGCTGTTGTCCGGCCGCACCAACAGGGTCGCGACCGGCAATGCCGTCATCTGGTCGCTAAGCGATGGTCCGTCCTGCTGCATGCGAAGCGGCGGGACGACCGTCATGGCGACGGTCATGCCGCCTGGCGCATGGCGGTGGCATCCGCACCGCTGGCGATCAGCGGCTCGTAGAAACCGGCGAGCATGTCTAGCACCTTGGCCGCATCAGGTTCCTGGTTCACGGCATGGCGGAACTCGGCCGATCCGGTCAGCCCCTTGGTGTACCAGCCGATATGCTTGCGCGCCATATTGACGCCGGTATGGTTATCATAATGGTCGAGCATTGCCTTATAATGGCCTATGATCGCGTGATATTGTTCCTCAAGCGTCGGATCGGGAATACGCTCGCCGCGCTCCAGCCAGGCCATGACCTGCCCGATCAGCCAAGGCCGACCATAGGCACCGCGCCCAATCATCACGCCATCCGCGCCGCTCTGCTCCAGCGCCATATCGGCATCCTCGATCGAGCAGATGTCGCCATTGGCGATCACGGGCAGTTTCACCGCCTCCTTGACGGAGCGGATGAAGCCCCAATCAGCACTGCCTTTGTACATCTGGCACCGGGTCCGCCCATGAACGGTGATCAGTTTCGCACCCAGATCTTCGGCGATATGCGCCAGTTCGGGCGCGTTGAGGCTGCTATGGTCCCATCCCATCCGCATCTTGACGGTCACCGGCACGTCCACTGCCTCGACCGTCGCCTTGATCAGCGCAGCGGCCAGCGGCAGGTCGCGCATCAGCGCGCTACCCGCATCGCCATTGACGACCTTCTTGACCGGGCAGCCCATATTGATGTCGATGATCGCCGCGCCGCGGTCAGCGTTCAGCCTGGCGGCTTCGGCCATTTCGGTCGGCGAGCAGCCCGCCAATTGCATCGACACCGGCTCTTCCAGCGGATGCCAGGCTGCCTTTTGCAACGACTGGCGCGTCTCACGGATCATCGCGGCGGTCGCGATCATCTCGGTCACATTGAGGCCGCAGCCATAGCGACGGACCAGCGTGCGAAACGGCATGTCGGTCACGCCCGTCATCGGCGCAAGAACGACCGGCGTCGCGATGGTGACCGGACCGATGGAGATGGGAGAAAGCCTGGACATAAACTCTGATGCTACTGCCTAAAAAACAGGCAGGCCATAGCCGAAATGGGAGGGGTCGGCAAGGGATGGGGTCTGGCGGCCCTCCCGGCACTCGGCTATGCGCTGGCCCCATGATAGACAACAGCAAGACCGTCGCCCTGCTCGTCGCGGCGGGGCAGGGCAACCGGGCCGGTGGCGACACGCCCAAGCAATTTCGCCTGGTCGCGGGCAAGGCCGTGCTGGCCCATGCCTATGGCGCGCTCGCAGCGCATGGCGCGATCGATGCGATCCATATCGTGCTGGGCGCAGGGCAGGAAGACATTGCCCGCAAACTGCTCGGCGATCGCGTGGCCTCCTTCATCGAAGGCGCCGATAGCCGCCGCGGCTCCGTGCGCGCCGGGCTGGAGGCGATTGCCGCAGCGGGTGGCGCAGCACGGGTGTTGATCCACGACGCCGCGCGGCCGTTCCTGCCCGCCGCGGTAATCGACCGGCTGCTCGGCGCGCTAGACGATGCGCAAGGCGCGATCCCCGTGCTGCCCGTCGCCGATACGCTGGTGCGCGGCATGGACGGACGCATGGCCGACGGCGTACCCCGCGACGCACTGTTTCGGGTGCAGACGCCCCAAGCCTTCCGCTTCGACACGATACTCGCGGCGCACCAGGCCTGGGACATCACGCGCGAAGCCACCGACGACGCCCAAATTCTCCGCGCAGCGGGCCATGACGCCATCCTGGTGGATGGCGATGAAGGACTGGAAAAATTGACCTACCCCCAGGATTTTGCCCGCGCCGAAGCCCGGCTCGCGTCAGCAATGACCGTGCGCGTCGGCATGGGCTATGACGTCCATCGTCTCGCGGCGGACGAATTATTGTGGCTGGGCGGCGTGCTGGTGCCGCATGATCGCGGCCTCGCCGGCCATAGCGACGCCGATGTCGCCCTCCACGCCATTGTCGATGCGCTGCTCGGCGCGCTGGCGGAAGGCGATATCGGCAGCCATTTCCCGCCTTCCGACTCGCAATGGCGCGGTGCCTCGTCCGACCGCTTCCTCGCCTATGCGGGCGATCGGGTGACGGCGCGCGGCGGGCGGATCGATCATATCGACCTGACCATCATCTGCGAAGCGCCCAAGATCGGCCCGCATCGCGACGCCATGCGAACCCGCATCGCCACCATTCTCGCGGTGCCGATCGACCGGGTGAGCGTCAAGGCGACCACCACGGAGCGACTGGGCTTTGCCGGGCGGCGCGAAGGTATTGCGGCGCAGGCGGTTGCCACCCTCTCCCTTCCCGCGCTATCCTGACACCATGCCTGACAACATCCTTCCCGCCGAACTCGTCGATCTCGCCGAGCGCGTCATCATCGCCAACCGGCGCGCAGGCCGCACCGTCGCCGTGGCGGAAAGCTGCACCGGCGGGCTGGTATCGGCTGCGCTGACGGAAATCGCCGGATCATCCGACGTGTTCGAAGCCGGTTTCATCACTTATTCCAATGACATGAAGGTCGAACTTCTCAAAGTGTCGCAGGATGTGCTGGAAACCTTCGGCGCCGTCTCGATCGCCACCGCCTGGGCCATGGCGCAAGGCGCACTCAAGCAAAGCCACGCCCATGTCGCCGTCGCCATCACCGGGATCGCCGGGCCGGGTGGCGGCACGGAGCAAAAGCCGGTCGGCACGGTCGTCTTCGCCCGCGCCGAACGCGGCGCGTCGGCGGACAAGGTCGTCGCCGACATGCGGCATTTCGGTGATACCGGCCGCGGCGGCGTCCGGCTTCAGGCGGCGCTATGCGCGCTCGAACTGCTGCTGCCCGAACCCTCCGCGCCATAAAGCGCGGCGGCGCGGGTTTCGAATGCGCCGATCATCTTGCGCAACGCCCGGTCGAACACCTGGCCCGCCAGCATTTCGAACAAGCGGTTCTTGAACTCGAATTCGACCTCGAAATCCACCAATACCCCGCCCTGCCCGTCATCGCGAAAGCGCCATTCATTGTGCAGATGCTTCAGCGGCCCGTCCATATAATCGACCCGGACATGGTCGGGGCGATGCTTGTGAACGCGCGAGGTGAAGCTTTCCTTTATCCCTTTGAAGCCCACGATCATGTCGGCAACCATGTCCGCTTCGCTGTCCGATCGCACACGGATCGCACTGACCCAGGGCAGAAATTCAGGATAGGCCGCGACATTGGACACCAGGTCGAACATCTGGGTCGGCGTATAGGGCAGATGGCGGGTTTCGCTATGCTTGGGCATCGAGAATTCAGGCCTTCACGGCCGCTTTGGCGAGCTTGGCTTCACGCGCCGCGCGCATCTGCGCGAAATCCTCGCCGGCATGATAGCTCGACCGGGTCAGCGGACTGGACGCGACCTGCAGGAATCCCTTGGCCCGCGCGATCGCCGCATAGCTGTTGAACGCCGCCGGGGTGACGAACTCCATCACCTTGGTATGTTTGGGCGTGGGCTGCAGATATTGGCCCATCGTCAGGAAGTCGATATCGGCCGACCGCATATCGTCCATCACTTGATGCACTTCCAGCCGCTCTTCGCCCAAGCCCAGCATGATGCCCGACTTGGTGAAGATCGACGGATCGAGCCGCTTGACCGACTCCAGCAATCGCAGCGACGCATAATAGCGCGCACCGGGCCGGATGGTCGGATAGAGGCGCGGCACCGTCTCCAGATTATGATTATAGACGTCCGGCCGCGCCGCGACGATCATCTCGACCGCCCGCTCATGCTTGTTGCGGAAGTCAGGGGTCAGTATCTCGATCGTCGTGTTGGGCGTCGTCCGGCGCAGCGCCTCGATCACCTTGACGAATTGCGACGCCCCGCCATCGGGCAGATCATCGCGATCGACCGAGGTGATGACGATATGCTCCAGCCCCATCTCCGCCGACGCATCGGCCAGATTCTGCGGCTCATTAACGTCTACCTTGCGCGGCATCCCCGTCTTGACGTTGCAGAAGGCGCAGGCCCGCGTGCAGACATCGCCCAGGATCATGACGGTCGCATGTTTCTTCGACCAGCATTCGCCGATATTGGGACAGGCCGCTTCCTCGCATACCGTCGCCAGCCCCTTGTCCCGCATCAACTTGCGCGTCTCATGATAGGCGGGGCTGGTCGGTGCCTTGACGCGGATCCAGTCGGGCTTGCGCATACGCTCCGGCTGGCCGGGCACGGGGATGGGGGCGATGTCGTTCATTGGCCCCAGATAGCGATGCAGGGCCGGTCTTGCCAGTGCTGATATTGTCGGGCACACCCCGTCGCATGACCGACTTTACCGACATGCTCGCAGGCTATCGCCGCTTCCGTGAAACCGGATGGGCGCGACAGCGCGGCCGATGGGATGAATTGAACGAAGGGCAAAGCCCCCGCGTCATGGTCATCGCCTGTTCCGACAGCCGGGTCGACCCGACCCAGATTTTCGACAGCAGCCCCGGCGAAATCTTCGTCGTCCGCAACGTCGCTGCCCTCGTGCCCCCGTTCGAAACGACGCCTGGCCATCATGGCGTGTCGGCGGCGCTGGAATTTGCGGTGCAGGTGCTCAAAGTCGGCGAGATCGTCGTCATGGGCCATGGCAAATGCGGCGGCTGCAAGGCCGCGCTCAGCCATGATCTGAAAGATGCGGAACCGGGCGACGGCGGATTTATCCATGCCTGGATCGAACTGCTCGACGATGCACGCGAGACGGTGATTGCTGCCCATGGCGACGAACGTAGCGACGAAGTCGAACGGGCGATGGAGCAGGAGGCAGTTAAGGTAAGCCTCGCCAACCTGCGCACCTTCCCCTGCGTCCGTTCCAAGGAACGCAAGGGCGAATTGAAACTCGTCGGTGCCTTCTTCGCCATTGCCGACGGCCAGTTGCACGTCATGGACGAGCAAAGCGGCATTTTCTCGCCCGCCTGAAAGGACTGATATGGCGTCGACACGCGATGGCAGCGGCAATATCGCGCTGCTGATAGATGCCGACAATGCGTCCGCTGCGCATTTCGATCCGGTGATGACCGTCCTGGCCGAACTCGGCACGGTCAATATCCGCCGCGCCTATGGCAATTGGAGCAAGACCACGCTCAAGACCTGGGCCGCGCTCTCGGTCGCGCAGGCGATCGAGCCGCAGCAGCAGTTCGATCTGACCAAAGGCAAGAACGCCACCGACATGAAGATGACGATCGACGCCATGGACCTGATGGCATCGGGCCGGGTCGATGGCTTTGGCCTGATGTCGAGCGACAGCGACTTCACCCCGCTCGTCACCCGCATCCGGCAGCAAGGCATCCCGGTCTATGGCTTCGGCTCGGTCCAGACGCCCGAAGGCTTCCGTCGCGCCTGCACCCGCTTCATCGACGTCGCGGCACTGGCCGCAGCCGAAGTGCCGTTGACCAAGCCGGTCGCGAAGAAAGTGACAGCAACCGCTGCCAAGTCGCCGCCAGCTACCGAAAAAAGCGCGCCGGCGAAAACCAGCCCGGCCAAAGCCGCGCCACCCGCCCCGGTGGCGAAGAAAGCCGTGGACGAGGAAGTCATCAAATTGCTGATCGACGCCTATGGATCGGTCACCCGCGACGAACGCGGATTCGTGCGATTGGGATCGGTAGGCCAATTGGCTGGCAACCGCTCCAGCTTCGACGTGCGCAATTATGGCTATAAGCGCCTGTCCGACTTGGTGCAGGACATTCCCAATTTCATCTCGGAAACGCGCGAAGGCGGACAGGTCTGGATCAAGCGGGTCAATTGATCCGCGCGACGGAAAGCCGCGACGCTACCGACGATCACAAAAAAAGGGCCGGTCTTCGCAAAGACCGGCCCGTAAAGTTTTAGGAGAGGATGCCTGAAAGGCACCGTCTTCCTGCATTGATAGCGGTATCATAACAAGTGCAAAGCGATGGTCTGCGGTTGCAAATGTTGCAACCGCAATGGAATCAGGCTTCGCCCCAGATGGCTTGTGCCGTCTGTACGACGAGTTCGAGCTTCGCCCGCTGTTCATCCGGCGTGATCGCGTTGCCCTCTTCGGTGGAGGCAAAGCCGCATTGGGGCGCAATGCCGAGCTGGTCGATGTCTGCATATTTCGCGGCTTCCTCGATCTGCCGCTTCAACCCGTCGATCGGCTCCAGATCGGGCACCTTCGTCGTGATGAAACCGGGATAGACCCGCTGCTTGCCCTTGGCCAGGAAGCGCAGCGGCTCCAGACCTCCGGCCCGCTCGCTATCATATTCCATGAAGAACAGATCGACGCCGGTCTGATTGAAGATGGCATCCGCCGCCAGATCATAAGCCCCTTCGGCTGCCCAGGTGGAGCGGAAATTGCCGCGGCACATATGCATCCCGATCAGCATGTCGGTGGGACGATCCTTGATCGCATCCTGCATCATGCGGGCATAGGCCGTGATCAGCCAGTCGGGATCGATGCCCTCGGCCACCTTCTGCGCGCGATGCTTCGGGTCGCAGAGATAGGCGAAGAAAATATCGTCCATCTGCAGATAGCGGCAGCCCGCGTCGTAAAAAGCCTGAACCGCCTTGGCATAGGTCGCGGACAGGTCCGCAAACAAGGCATCGAGATCGGCATATTCGGGGACGCGAATATCCTCCTTTGCGGTCCGAAAATGGCAGCAGCTTGGGCCAGGGATCGAAATCTTCGGCGTTACGCTGGTCGTTTTCGCCAGGAACCGGAAATGGTCGAGCATCGGATGGTCTGCGGGGAAGTCCAGCTTGCCCGTGATGACCGGGAAGGTCGGTCGCAATTTGACGCCATGAAATTGCGCGCCTTCCTCCGGGTCACGCTGTTCCAGGTCGAAGCCGGTCAGCCCGCCCATGAAATCATAATGCCAAAAGGACCGGCGAATTTCGCCGTCGGTCACGACCTTGAGGCCAACGGATTCCTGCATCTTTACCGCTTCGACGATCCCGGCATCTTCGATCGCGGACAATTCCGCGCGGGAGATGCTCCCTTCTTCGAAAAACGCCTTTCGGGCAGCGGTAACGGCAGCGGGCCGCAACAACGAGCCGACATGGTCGGCACGGAACGGAGGGGTAGAGTTGGTCATCGTCAAAAATCCGTGATGCGCGATTATCGGGTCAGCTTCTTATAGGCGAGGCGCGTGGGCCGATCGGCCGCATCGCCCAGACGGCGGCGCTTATCCTCTTCATAGGCTTCGAAATTGCCTTCGAACCATTCGACATGGCTGTCGCCTTCGAACGCAAGGATGTGGGTGGCCAAGCGATCGAGGAAGAAGCGGTCATGGCTGATGACCACGGCACAGCCCGCGAAATTTTCGATCGCCTCTTCCAGCGCGCCGAGCGTTTCGACGTCGAGATCGTTGGTCGGTTCGTCGAGCAGAAGGACGTTGCCGCCCTTTTTCAGCATCTTGGCGATGTGGACGCGGTTGCGCTCACCGCCCGACAGCTTGCCGACATTCTTCTGCTGGTCCTGCCCCTTGAAGTTGAAGGCACCGACATAGGCGCGCGTCGACATGTCATGGCCATTGACCTTCACATAATCGAGGCCGTCGGAAATTTCCTCCCAGACATTCTTGGTTGGGTCGAGATGATCGCGGCTCTGGTCGACATAGCCCAGACGGACGGTCGTACCGATATCCACTTCGCCGCTATCGGGCGTTTCCTGACCGGTGATGATCTTGAACAGCGTGGATTTACCCGCGCCGTTCGGCCCGATCACGCCGACAATGCCGCCCGGTGGCAGCAGGAAGGACAGGTCTTCGAACAACAGCTTGTCGCCATAGGCCTTGCTGATGCCCTTGAACTCGATGACCTTCCCGCCGAGACGCTCTGGCACCTGGATGACGATCTGCGCCTTGCCGGGGCTGCGGTTGTTCTGCCCTGCGACCAGTTCCTCGAACTTCTTGATACGCGCCTTGGACTTGGTCTGACGCCCCTTGGTGCCCGCCCGGATCCATTCCAGCTCGTCGTTTATCGCCTTCTGGCGGCCGGTGGCCTCGCGGTCCTCCTGCTCCAGACGCTTGGCCTTCTTCTCCAGATAGGTGGAGTAGTTGCCTTCGTAAGGGAAATATTTGCCGCGATCGAGTTCGAGGATCCAGCCCACGACATTGTCGAGGAAGTAGCGGTCATGGGTGATCATCAGCACCGCGCCCGCATATTCCTTCAGGTGATTTTCCAGCCAGGTGACGCTTTCGGCGTCGAGATGGTTGGTAGGTTCGTCCAGCAGCAGGATGTCTGGCTTCTGGATCAGCAGTCGGGTCAGCGCGATCCGGCGCTTTTCACCGCCCGACAGATTTTCGACCGACAGGTCGGACGGCGGACAGCGCAGCGCTTCCATCGCGATTTCGAGCTGATTGTCGAGCGTCCAGCCATCGACCGCGTCGATCTGCTCCTGCAACGTGCCCATTTCCTCCATCAGCGCGTCGAAATCGACGTCTTCGGGCGGATCGGCCATGATGTTGCTGATCTCGTTGAAACGATCCATCTTGTCCGCAATCTCGCGGGCACCGTCCTTGACGTTTTCCAGGACATTCTTGTTGGGATCGAGCTGCGGCTCCTGCGCCAGATAGCCGACCGTGATATTCTCGCCCGGCCACGCTTCGCCCGAAAAATCGGTGTCGATCCCGGCCATGATCTTGATCAGGGTCGATTTACCCGCGCCGTTCGGCCCGACGATGCCGATCTTGGACCCGCGATAAAATTGCAGGTTGATATTGCTCAACACCGGCTTGGGCGCGCCGGGGAAGGTCTTTGTCATGCTCTTCATGACATAGGCATATTGCGAGGAGGCGGACATGGGTTCTGCAGCTCCGAATAAAGACAGAGAAAGGATTTGGCGCGGAGTTAGCGGAGGCGGGACGCATTGGCAAATGGGTGATCGCTCGCTACGCTCCCATCCATGCAGAAAATCCGATCGGGCACGCTGGCCGCCCTCCTCCTTGGCAGCGCTTTCACCCCCACCCTCTCCTTCGCTGCCCCAGCAGACAGCGCCGCGATTCGCGAGGCGGCGCTCAAGGACGACGTCGCCTGGGACTTTACCGAAGGGCTGACCACCGAAGTCGGGCCACGCCCGGCTGGCACGCCGCAGGAGGCGCGCGCGCGTGACTGGGCAGTGGCCAAGCTCAAGGCGCTGGGGTTCAGCAATGTGCGGGCCGAACCCTATACCATGCCGGTATGGGTGCGCGGGCGCGACGAAGCGAAGATCCTTTCGCCCTTCCCGCAAAATCTGGTGCTGGCGGCGCTGGGCAATAGCGGATCGACCACGGACAAGGGGATTACCGGCGAAGTCGTCTATTTCCCGACCCTCGCCGATCTGGAAGCGGCCCCCGATGCGAGCCTGAAGGGCAAGATCGCCTTCGTCAGCCATGGTATGGAAGCAACGCAGGACGGCTCCTCCTACGGCTATTTCGGCGCAGCGCGTCGGCAGGGGCCAAGCATCGCGGCGAAGAAGGGCGCGATCGGGATCCTCATCCGCTCGATCGGCACTGACCATCACCGCATGCCCCATACCGGCGTGCAGATGTGGGCCGATGGCGTCACGCCGATCCCGGCCGCGGCGCTCTCCGTACCCGATGCCGAACAACTCGCCCGCGTCATTGCGCGCGGACAGCCGGTCAAGCTGCACCTCACCCTGACATCGAAGATGCTCAAGGATCAGCCATCGGGCAATGTCATCGCGGAAATTCCTGGCAGCGATCCGGCCGCAGGCGTCGTCGTCGCGGCCTGTCACCTCGACAGCTGGGACCAGGGCACGGGCGCTATCGATGATGCCAGCGGCTGCGCCATTGCGGCGGCATCCGCCCTGCATGTCGCGAAAGCAGGCCAGCCCCGCCGCACCATCCGCGTGCTGATGGCGGGCGCAGAGGAAGTCGGCGGCGACGGTGCGCGCGCTTATTTCAAGGCCCATGGCGCGGAAAAACATGCGCTGGCGATCGAGTCGGACTTTGGTGCCGACCGGGTGTGGCGCGTCGATTTCAAGCTACCGCAAGGGCATGAAGCGCTGGCGACGCGCGTAGCGGCGGCACTGGCCCCGCTCGGCATCGGCGCAAGCAAGCAGGAGGCTGGCGGCGGCGCGGATATCGCGCCTTTGGTGCGGGCGGGCGTGCCCGTCATCGACCTGCAACAGGATGGCACGCGCTATTTCGATCTGCACCACACGCCCGACGATACGCTGGACAAGGTGGACCCCGCGCAACTGCGCCAAAACGTCGCCGCCTGGGCCGTCACATTGAACCTTATCGCCAATGCATCAGAATCCATGGGCGTTAACTGAACTTTTATTGTAGACAACACCCCGTCGCGTGATTCTGTCGCTTCACCGACGCAGAAAAGCATTGATTTGTGCAGCGCACACGTTAATGCGGGTCGCTCGCGTAGGGTCACATCATAAAGTGGCTGACGCGGCAAAATGCTATGGGAGCCGTACACAATGAAGAAGATCGCTGTAGTTTTCGCTTCGGCCAGCCTGATGGCTCTCGCCGCTTGCGGTGAGACCCCGGCCAACGAAACCGCGAACGCTTCGAACGCCGTGGTTGAGAATGTCGTCGAGAACGCCATGAACGCCTCGGACAATGCCATGAATGCCGCCAACGCTGCCGACAACGCTGCGATGATGGCAAACAACGCTGCGAACGCGATGTAATCTTCGCGTCAGCGAGATTTCCGAAGGGCGGGCCGTCAGGTCCGCCCTTTTTGTTTGTAAGTCGATTGACGGCACGCACATTGGGCCGCTAAGGCGCATCGACGTCGGGGAGTAGCGCAGTCTGGTAGCGCGCCTGCTTTGGGAGCAGGATGTCGCAGGTTCGAATCCTGTCTCCCCGACCACTTACCTCACATGATGCGCTGCACGATGATCCAGGCCGGCACAGCCGCCAGCGCCAGGAACGTCCCCAGCGGGACGCGCGCACCGGCTTCCTTGGCCCTGCCCGTCATCAGCATCACCAACAGACCCGTCGCCGACGCGATCAGCAGGATGAAGGGCAAGGCTTGCCAGCCCATCCATGCGCCGAGCGCGCCCAGCAGCTTGGCATCGCCCAGGCCCAGCCCGTCCCGCCCCCGCACCGCCCGATAGCCCAGCGCAATGGCCAGTAGCGCGCCATAGCCCGCCGCTGCACCAATGGCGCGATCGACCAGCGCCACGTCGGTCGCCCACAGGCCGATGGTGAAGCCCAGAAAGGCCAGCGGCAGCGTCAGCGCGTCGGGGAGCCAGAAATGCCGCCAGTCCAGCACCGCCAGCGTCAGCAGCAACCAGCCGAACACAGCCCAGCCAATACCGCCCAGATTGGGCATGGCGCCTAAGGCCAGCGCACCAATCACCGCGCATCCCGCTTCGACCCGGCCATGCAAAGGGTCGATCGCTGCCCCACAACTACGGCATCGCCCGCGCTGCATCATCGCGCTGAACAACGGTATCAAATCCCGCGCGCCAAGCGTCCGCCCGCACCCGTCACAGGCCGATCGCCCCCGCATCACGCTGCGCCCCTGCGGCCAGCGCAGGATCAGCGTCGCGAGAAAACTGCCGAGAATGGCACCCGCAAGGCCGCCGATCAGCGCCGCAACCGGCTCGATCACAGCGTGCCGTCGACCTTGAGCAACTGCCCGTTGCCAACAGCCGTAAAGCCCGCCAGTCCCAGCGCCCCGGCCAGCGTCGGATCCGCCGTCTCCACCCGCATTTCAGCAGAATAGCGTCCCGACCGCCAGATGCGCAGCGTCAACTTTTCCATCCCCGACTGGCTGATCAGCGGCAGCAGCAAGGCATCGCCCTCGCAGTTGACGACGCCAGAAAGCCCCTGCGTCAGGTTGAGGCCGGGAAATTGCCCCGCCATCCGCGCCCGCACTCGCCCCTCGGCATGGCCGCAGCGTTCTCCGGCGAAATAGGCGCTGACATCCTCCAGCATCAGGCTACCCACTGGGAGCGGCGCAAAGGTGCGACCCAGCGGCACAGCGCCCGTCACATCGTCGATGCCAATCCGGCCGAAGCCGACCGTCAAAGCGCCGCCAATATCGTCGGCCAGGCCGCTGCGCCGCTCTATGTCGAATCGCGCACGCCCGGTCAGCAGGGCAATGGGCGACAGGCCAGCGCGCACGCTCCCCATCGGCATCTCGCCCAGCATCAACTGGTCGATCCGCCCGCTCCACACCGTCCCCCGCACCTCGCGCGCGGCAACGCCCAGCCGCTCCAGCCCGGCCAGGCCCAGCGCCACGCGCATCGGCAGGAAGATCAGCAGGCCAAGCGCCAGCGTGACGATCAGGATGATCCGCATCCGACGCGACAGGGTCAGGCCCATCATTGTCCGTTCCCTCGCGCAAGCACGGCCTGCACCGACACGCTGCCCGCCGTGGGTGCAGGCCGCGCGCTCATCGTATCGACGCGCACGCCTTGCGCTTCCAGCGTGGCAAGCCAGCTGAACAGCGCCACCGGGCGAACCGAGGCGATCGCGATATCCATCCGGTCCGCCCCTTGTGCCTGCGCCCGTTCCAGCGTCAGTCCCGCCTCGCCGGCGCTCTGGCCAACCAACTGGTCGATCGGCGCGCTTGGCCCTGCCGCCTGCGCATTGCGGGGCAATGCCTTCAACTGCTTGACTGCCGCGCGCACCGCCGCATTGCGGTCGGTCGCGGCTCGCAGGCCATCGCGCGCCGCGATTTGGGCCCGATCAAGCGGCATCGCCACCCCGAACCACAGGATCACGCCCGCCAACAGCGCCAGCATCACGCCCAGCATCACCTGTTCCCGCGCCGAGCGTTCAGCCCAAAGGCTTTTCATCCGTTCCATCATGACCGCACCGTAATATCCGCCAGCGTTCGCCCGCCCGGATCCTGCGATGGGGTGGCCGTGATCGTGAAGCCCGCCGCCTGCAGCGCGAGCAACACAATGTTGATGTCATCGGCCTTGGCCGAGGCCAGGGTCGCGCGCACCATCCCGTCCGGGTCGCGCGACAAGCTGGTCAGCGCCACACCCGGTGCATCCTGCATCGCGCTCAGCAATCCGGCAACCGGTGCGGTAAAGGCACGCCCACCCGCCCCGCGAGCGGCAAGCTGCCCCTCCATTTCGGCCAGCGCCTGCGCCGGATCACTGGTGCCCGGCAGCACTTGCTGCGCCTGCGCCAGACTGTCCGCGTCAAGGCGGCTGGCCTCACCATAATTTTTCGCAATGCCGATGAGCGCAATCAACAGGCTGGCGAGTAGGATAAAGCCACTCCACAGGGCAATCCGTCCTATCACCCGCTGGTCGATCGACCGCCGCACCCGCTTGGCAAAATCGCCTTGGCGCAGATCAAGCGGTGGATTGTCGAGCGCGGCGATGGCGCGCCCCTCGATCAAACCAGGCGACATATCGGCAATCGGTGCATCGCCGATCAGAGCGGCCGACGCCATGTCGCCGGTCAGCGCCATGTCGACGCCACGCAGCACGGTTGCGCCGCCAATCTCCCCACGCGAGAAGCCGCTTTCCGGCTCAGGCAGCAACAGCGCCGCCGGGACGATGAGATCAGGGTCCAACCCATGATGCTGCGCCCATAGCAACCAATGCTGCATGTCGGCGCGGCTGGCGAGCGCGATGATATGCGGCCGAGCGGGATCTTCATTGGCGCAAGGGGCGGCGAACAACTGGTCCGCTGGCGCGATGCCACCCGCCAGCACTGCCAACCGCGCCGCCGCCCGCCCCTGCCGCACCGGCAGGTCGGGATGGGCGGTCCAATGCAAAGCCACCAAAGCGGCCGGCGGCACCAACATCACCCGCGCCTGATCGGGCAAGGCGGCAATGCCACAGGCGGCGAGCCAATTGGCGCCCACGCCCGCCTGCACCAGCGCGCCGTCGATCACCCGCATCCAGTGCGGCTCCGCCTCTTCCGCTTCGGGCAGAAAGACGATCAGGGCATCGCGTGCGCTCATGCGCCCGCGCCCCAACTGCGTCGCACGATCGTCGCCGGGTTCTCCCGCGCGTCGATCAGCGCGCGCTCCACCAATTGCGTTCCCCCGACATTCACCGACACGTCCACTTCGAAAAACCCCGTCGTCAATTTGACCTGCTCCGCCACCTCGGTCATCGGCGACAGGCCGCTAAGCGAAGGCATAGCCCAGAATTGCACCGTGCTGCCGTAGCCGTCCGGTGGCCGCTGCGCCAGCAATTGCCGCGCCTGCGCCACCGACAATTGCCCCGGCAACAGCATCGAGAACAAGGGCGCCTGCGTCGGTAGCAGCGTATTGATGTTGATCGGCGACAAATCCGTGACGGGCAACGCGCAAACCCATGGCCGCGCCAGATCGTAAATGGCGGGCGTAATGCCGTTGACCGCGCGCAATTCGCTGGCATCGACCATCAAACGGTTTGCCGCGCGATAGGGGCGCGGGGCCTGCGCATAGGTTTCATCCTCCGCACCACCCGGCTGCGCAACACTGTCGCTATCGACCCAGTCGGCGAGCGCGGCCGCAGCACCCTGCGCCTGTCGCGCATCGACACCCAACGCCTGGAGCAAAGCCTGAAATTGCGATACGCCGATGGGCCGGACCTTCAGGCTGGCCTCGCTCTCGCCCGTCACGACGCTGTTCAGATTGAAGCAATTGCCGCCATCGGTGACCCGCGCCGTCGCAATGCCGCCGGGGACGGGAATGCTCTGGGGCGTACCCATCCATCCACCCGCCAGCGTGATCCTGGCCGGATTGGACGCGACCAGATCGCCGATCCGCATCCGCGCAATCTGCGTCCCGGCATCGGCATAGGCCCGCGCTTGATCGATCGCGCCGCCATTGCCGGTCATGCGCGTGGCCAGCGCCACCCGTTCAAGCGCGGTCGCAGCGACAACGGACATGACCGCGACCAGCAGCAATACCGTCAGCAGCGCCGCACCGCGTTCATTGGGCTTGCGCGGATCAGGCACCGGTTGCGCCTTCGATGATCGGCTGCTCGACCGGGCCGGGCGCGACCAGGAAGCGCAACGTGACCGGCGGCTCGCCGGTCCGCGTCAGCACCATCTCCACCGCGCGAGGAAGAAGGTCGGGCTGGGTCGGGGTCCAATCGTCCCGCCATTTGCCCTGCGCATCGCGAAATTTCAGGACAACCGCTTCGACATTGTCCAGCAGCGCCGCTGGTTCATCGCCCGCCGCGCCGTCCAGTTGCGCATAGCTGCGCCGCTCCAGCCGCCCCTGCCGCACCCAATATTCGATCTTTTGCAGCGAAGGCCGCGGCAAATCGCCCAGATTGTCCCAACCGCCGCGCACGAACTGCATCACCGGCTGGCCTTCGCCTTCCCCATTGGCCCAGAAGGCCGGCGCCAGCGTGCCGCTTTCCGTGCGGCTGATGCGCGGCACCGCCTGCCCCAGATCGCCCGCGAGCGCCCCGCCCGCCCGCTGGATCGCCGCCATATCGTCCAGCCGCGCCTTGATCTGCGCCTGCGCCGACACGCTATTGCCGAGCAACAACACGCCCGCACTGGCCAACATCGCAAAGATCATCAGCGCGACGAGCAACTCGATCAACGTAAAGCCAGCGTCCGGACCATTCTCGCCGTTCGCTTCGAGCGAAGTCGAGAAGCCTTCGCGCAACGCGAACAGAGGGAGGCGGAAGGGATGCATCACTCCACCACCCGCACGAAACTCAGCACCACGGGCGAGGCACCCGGCTGTCCATCGACAGTCAGGTCCACCTGCAACAACCGCTGGTCGTCGGTCGGCTTGACGATCCGGTGCCAACGCCAGTTCCGCCCGCCATTGGCGACCGCGCCCTCCTCTTCGCCCACCGAAGGCGGCAAAGGATCGCTCTGCACCTCCACCATCAGGTTGCGCGCGACGATCTGACCCAACGCCTTGCTGTCGAGATCGGCCGCAGTCCGCAGCGTCACCCCCTGCAACCGCACCAGCGCCAATGCCGCCAGACTGAACACCGCCAGCGCGACGAGCATCTCCAAAAGCGTGAAGCCCTGTTGGCCGGGGGCAAGGCGTTCCGGCTTACCCACCGACCATGACCTTCCCGGCCATATCGACCGTCACCGACACCCGCTCGCCTTCGCGCGCGAGCGTGACGGTCAGCGGATCGGTCGGCAGCCCCGTGCCGTCAAAGCCGATCTGTTGCCGCCCGTCCTTGCCCACCAAAGCGCGCGTGCCGCCCTTCCAGTTGGCAGTGACGAACGGCTTGTCCTCCAACGGCACCCAACGCCCATCCTCGCGGCGCTGGAAACCATAGCCTGACGCCGACACCCACAATCCCATGGGCGCGGCCGTCACGACCGCTTCGTCGCGCGCGGCAGCAACGCGCGCGGCAAAGCGGTCGGCATCCTCGATCACGCGCCCACGCGGATCGGGAATGGCCATGACGACGGCAGCCGAAATGAAACCGATGATCGTCAACACGACCATCAGTTCCACAAGCGTGAATCCCTGTTGGGCGGAACGCCGCATAAAGTTGAACCCACATCCGTTCGTTTCGAGCGAAGTCGAGAAACGAGGCAGAGCCGAGTTCAGCGAAGCTAAACGCTTGTCGACACGCTCGAAGCGAACGGCAGATGAGTTACATCTCGCTGGAATAAATATCCGCATTTTCACTCTCGCCGCCCGGCTGGCCATCCGCGCCCAGCGAACTGATGTCGAACGCGCCCTTGCGCCCCGGTACGGTGTAGACATAGGCGCGGCCCCACGGATCGTCGGGCAGCTTCTTGATATAGCCACCACGGCGATAGCGCTGCGGCTGCGCCAGCGACGCGGGCGGGTTGAGCAACGCCTGCAACCCGTCGGACCCGGCCGGATAGGTCAGATTGTCGAGCCGATATTGTTCCAGCGCCTGTTCGATCGTGGAAATGTCGGCCTTTGCCTTCTCGACCCGCGCAGTGTCGGTCGCGGGAATGACATTGATCGCCACGATCGTCGCCAGCAGGCCGATGATGACGATCACCACCATCAGTTCGACCAAGGTGAAGCCATCCTCTCCCCGCCTACTATCTCCGTTCGCCCTGAGCCTGTCGAAGGGCACTCCTTTTGCTGAAAAGAAAGAAGGGGCTTCGACACGCTCAGCCCGAACGGATTTTAGCTTAAACATATTCAACTCCTAAGCCCCGGTCAGGCTTTGCAACTGCAAAATCGGCAGCAGGATGGACAGGATGATGACGGCGACGATGCCGCCCATCAATATGATGATGATCGGTTCCAGCATCGCGAGCGCGGTCGAGGTGAACGAGTCGAACTCGCGCTCCAGATAATCCGCCGCGCGCTCCAACATGGTGTCCAGCCGCCCGGCGCTCTCGCCGCTCGCCGCAAGATAGACCAACAGCGGCGGGAACACCCCAGCGCGGCGCAGGGCGGCGGACAGGCTGCCCCCGCCCCGGATGGCTTCGACAATCTCGTCCGACGCGCGGCGCAGCACCCGGTTATGGACGGTGTTGGCGGTCAGCGTCAGTCCTTCCATCAACGGCAGGCGGCTCGCCACCATGGTCGACAGCGTGCGCGCCATTCGCGCCGCATGCAGATCGCGGATCAGCTTGCCCAGCACCGGCAGCCCCAGCAAAGTCGCGTCGAACCGATAGCGGAACCGTTCATTTTTGAGCGCGCGCCAGAAGGCGACGCCGCCCAGGATCATCGCGATCAGCAACAGCCACCAATAGGCCGCCAGAAACGCCGACAATCCCATCACCATCCGCGTCAACAACGGCAATTCCTGCCCCACCGTGTCGAACTGCTCGACCACCTTGGGCACGACGAAGATCATCAACGCCGCCACCACGAACACCGCAAAGGTCGCGAGTACCGACGGATAAGCGATCGCGGTCAGCACTTTCGACCGCATCAACGCCTGCCGTTCCATCAGGTCGGACAATCGCTCCATGATAGTGGGCAGGCTGCCGGAGCTTTCGCCCGCCGAGATCATCGCGCGATAGAGCGGCGGAAAACTTTTCGGCTCCGCGCCCAGCGCATCGGCCAGCCGCCGCCCCTCTATCACGCCCGAATGGACTTTACCCACGACGGCGCGGACATGATCCTGCTCGCTCTGCCGCCCGATCGTGCGCAGCGATTCTTCCAGCGGACTGACCTGCGTCAGCGTCGCTAGTTGCCGCGTAAACAGCGTCAGTTCCTTGGCGCTCAAACGCGGGCTACGCAGCGACAGATTCGCGCGGCTGCGCGCGCTCTCCACCGCGCCCGGCTCCAGCGCGACGATGAACAGCTTGCGCGCGTCCAGCTTGGCGCGCGCCTCCTCGATGCTATCGGCCTTGATCGATCCCTTGCGATCCTTGCCGGCCGGGTCGATCGCGACATAGTCGAACTCAGCCATCGACGATCGTTTCCGCCTCGACCGAATCACGCCGCGACACGCGGATCGCCTCTTCCGCCGTGGTCTGTCCGTCGCGCACCAGAGCGCGCGCGGCCGACCCCAGATTGGGCGCATTGAGGAAGGCATGGCGCGCAATCAGCGATTCGTCGCCACCATCATTGATCAGGCGGCGGATCGTATCATCGACGCGGATCGCCTCGAACACGCCGATCCGGCCCTTATACCCCGTACCGCTACATTCGTCGCAGCCGCGCGCGCGATAGATGATCGTGCCGGGATCGAAACCCAGCAGCGCGCTCGCCGACTTGTCCGCCTGCACCGGCTCGCGACAGCTCTGGCACAAGCGCCGCACCAGCCGCTGGGCGATCACCGCACGCAACGTAGACGCCAGCAGGAACGGTTCGACCCGCATGTCGCGCATCCGCGTGATGGCCCCGACCGCGTCATTGGTATGGACCGTGGACAGCACCAGATGCCCGGTCAGCGAGGCCTGCACCGCAATCTCCGCCGTCTCGCGATCGCGGATTTCGCCGACCATCACCACGTCGGGATCCTGCCGCAAGATTGCGCGCAATCCGGCCGCAAAGGTCAAGCCGACCTTGGCATTCACCTGGGTCTGGCCGACGCCCTCCATCGCATATTCGACCGGATCTTCGACCGTCAGGATATTGCGGGTGCCATCATTGAGCTGCCGCAAACCGGCATAGAGCGTCGTCGTCTTGCCCGATCCGGTCGGTCCGGTGACCAGGATGATGCCATTGGGCTCGCTCAGCCCCTCGCGGAAAATCCGGTCCGGCGTGCCGTTCATCCCCAACAGGTCGAGCGTGATCCCCGCATTTTCCTTGTCGAGAATACGCAGCACCACCCGCTCGCCCGCCCGGCTCGGCAGGGTCGATACACGCACGTCGAGCAGCTTGCCGCCCAGCGTCAGGCCGATCCGCCCGTCCTGCGGCACCCGCCGTTCGGCAATGTCGAGCCGCGCCATCACCTTGATGCGGCTGACCACCACTGGCGCGACATGCGGCGGCATGCGCAGCGTTTCGCGCAACACGCCATCGACGCGCATGCGCACGATCAGACCCGTCTCATAAGGTTCGATATGAATATCCGACACGCCCTGTCGCGCGGCTTCGGCGATGATACCGTTGATCAGCCGGATCGCGGGCGCATCGTCCGCGCTATCCAGCAGATCGTCGGCCGTCGGAATATCGGCGGCCAATATGTCCAGTTCATCCGCACCGACATCCAGCGACCCCGCCATCGCGGCCGCGCTGCCCTCCATCGCATAATGATTGGACAGATGCCGGTCGAACTCGGCGGGCGTCGTGAACACGACGTCGAAGCTACGCGCCAGATGACGCCTTACCTCTAGCAGCACGCGCGGATCGCTCCCCTCCCGCACGCCGATCGTCAACCGCTCGCCTTCGATCGGCAGCATGACGACGCCATTCTTGCGCGCGAAGGTGTAGGGGATGTCGATGGGCCGCGGCGGCGCGGGGGGAAACGTCCCGATGCCGGAAGCAGCGTCCGCTGGCATGGCTGGACCCGTGTCGCTCACTGCTGACCTCCGCTTGGGGGCAGATCCACCGGCCGCACCACGCCGCTCGACTGCCGCACGATCGGCTCGATCACGTCCGGCTGCGCAGGCGCCACCACGGCGTCGGTCGGCTGCGGCGGCAACGGCGGTGTCGCGCCCATATAGTCGCGGACCAGTTCATCGATGGTCGGCTCCATGTCGGGGTTGCGCTGCAACTGCATGCCGCGAACATAGCCATAACGCTGCTGCGTCAGCTTCTGCGCATCCTCCTTCGACCGCAATATGGTCGGGCGGATGAACACCATCAGGTTCGTCTTGGTCCGGCTGCGGCTGCGCGATTTGAACAATTCGCCCAGCCCCGGAATGTCGGACAACAACGGAATCCGCTCGATCGTCTTGCGCTCATTATCGTCCAGCAAACCGCCCAGCGCCAATATCTCGCCATCATCGACCGTGACCGTGGTCTCGATCTCGCGCTTGTTGATGATCAGGTCGCTGCTGGAGTTGCTCACTGGCCCCGCCACGCTCGACACTTCCTGCCGCAGGAACAGCTTGATCGCGCCGCCCGTATTAATCTGCGGCTTCACTTCCAGCTTGATGCCGACATCCTGGCGCTGGACGGTGCGGAACTGGTTATCGAAATTCTGGCTCAACGCCTCGCCGGTCGTCACCGGCACCTGCTGCCCGACCAAAATCGACGCCTTCTGATTATCGAGCGTCATCACCGATGGCGTGGACAGCAGATTGCTCTCCGTATCGGACTTCACCGCATTGATGATCGCGCCGAAAATGCCATTCTTGCCGATGCTCCCACCAAGGCCAGCGATCGCCCCGGTCGCGCTGGTCAGGCTGTTGATCGCCGCCTGCTGCAAGGTGCTGGCGAGATCACCGCTATTCTGGACCTCGGTCGTGGTGCGCGTGCCGTCGGGCGCAACCACGGTCGTTGTCGTCGTGCCCAGCTGAGTCGCGCCATAGGCTCCCGCCAGTGTCAGCAAATTGGGCGATGCGTTGGAATAGTTGGAGGCAGCAAAGCCGGTCGAAGTGCTGCCGAGCAGGAATTGTACGCCAAGCTTCTTGGCCGCCGCATCGCTGATCTCGACGATGATCGCCTCCACCAGCACCTGTTCGCGGCGCGTGTCGATCTGGCGGATCGTCTCGCCCAGCATTCGCTGCACATCGCTATTGGCCGCAACGATGATTGCGTTCGCGCCTTCGTAACGGGTGACGATCGCCGGACCACGGGTCGAAATGCCACTCCCACTGGAGGAACCCGAAGACGCAGCCGCAACCGGGGCCGCAGCCTGCGCAGCGGGCGCGGCGCTGCCGCCCGCCGCTGGCGTGGAGGCGGTCACCGGCTGATTGGTCGACTGCCCCACCAGCTGTTGCAACACCGGCAACAGCTTTTCGGCATCGGCATGTTCCAGCCAATAGACGCGGATTTCGGTGCCGCTCGCGGCTTGCTGGTCGAGCTGACGCGCCATGGCGGAAAGGCGGGCGACGGTATTGGCATCGCCCCGGATGGCGATCGCATTGCTGCTATCGATCGGCACCACGGTCGCGGCCGAAGCCACCGCATTCTCGCCGCCACCGCTGCTAGCCACCAACGCCTGCAGTGACGTGGCAATCTCGCGCGCACCGGCATTTTTCAGCATCACCATCTGCGTCGCCGACGTGTCGCGATCGACCCGCGCAATCACCTGCCGGATGCGGGCGATATTATCGGCATAGTCCGCGACCACCACACTGTTGCCCGCACGATTGGCCGTCACTGACCCCTCCTTGCTGACCAGCGGGCGCAGCGTTTCCAACGCGCTCGCCGCATCGATCGAGCGCAGACGGAACACCTCGGTCACGAAGCTGTTGCGGCTGGCACCGCGACCGACGCTACTCGGTTGGCCCGACGCGCCATCAGCGGGCTGGATGCGATAGGCACCGCCCGGTGCGGGCACCGCCACCAAGCCATTGGCGCGCAGCGTGGACAGCACGATCTCGAAATATTCGGAACGCGACAGCGGCCGGTCGGTCACGACCGACACCTTCCCCTGCACCCGATTGTCGATGATGAAGGTGCGTCCCGTCACCCGCGCCGCGTCCTGAATGAAGGCGCGGATGTCGGCATCGCGGACGTTGAGCGTCTGCTGCGCCATCAGCGGCGCGGCGATCGGCGTCGCCAGCGCGAGGGCAAGGGCGGCGGTATGGAGGAGTTTGCGGGTCATTGGCCTTGCACGATCAAGTTGACGGAGGCGACGGCAGCGCCGCGCTCCACGGTCAGGGACAGGCGCGCACCGGGCGCGATCTGGTTCTGGATGGATTGCAGGTCGCCGATCGGCTGACCGTTGATCTGGGTAACGATGTCGCCGGGGCGGAAGCCGGCGCTGGCAAAGCCCGGTCCCTTGGCGCTCACCGCCAGGCCTGTAACCCGGCCATTCTGCATCCGGGGGGCAAAGCCGATGTCGCGCTTCAGACTATCCGCCGTAGGCCCGGACCCGATCGCCGCAACCGACCCTTCCCCCGGTGATGGTGATGCGTCGACAGAAGGCGCGCCACCTTCGGGCGCTGCGGCGGGTGCCGGGGTCGATTGATCTATGAAAATCTGCTCTTCCGCCCCGCCCCGGTCGATCGTCACATGGTCAAACGCGACAGCCTTCAACACCACGCCAGGCATGATTTCATCGCCCACGGCAAAGCTGTTCTGCACGCCGTCCGGCGACGCGATGATGGCGGAGCCCAGCCCCGACCCTTCATTGACGCGCACGCCATAAAGGGTGAGCGCCAGCGACGTGACCACGCCATTGCCCGACGGCGTTGGCGCATCGCTGCGGAAGAAGGGGTCGAAGGACGCGAACAACGCCTGCCGTGCGCTGGGCGACAGGATTTGCGCTTGGCGCCCTTCCCATGGTCCGAAGCTGCCGACCAGCACCACGACCGCCCAGACGAGCCGCACCAATTGCAACGCCAGCAACATCAACAGGCCGCGTTCCAGCAGGCGCCACCCGTCGAACGGCGGCAAGCCCCGCGGTCTACGCTCGCTCCACCCGCGCACAGTCTGGCCAAACGGCACTCGCATGATCTGATGAAGCCCCCTTTGATGTGGGAGCCTGCTAGGCATTTCTCCTTACGGGACGATGACGTTTATATGACTGTAATATGACATGATGGCAGGCACGCACATCGCTTGCTTTTTGGCGGCTGAACGATAGCTACGGCGGCGTCTTTACCGCATCCGACCGCCATTGCAGGACCGACCATGACGGACCAGACCATCACCACCGCCGCCGACGCCGATCCTGCCTGGATCGGCGCACACGCCCGCGTGCAGCGCGTGCCGAACAAGGAACTCACCCTGTTCATCCTGCGCGATTTTCTCTCCGCGCAGGATTGCACCGCGCTGATCGAGCGAATCGACGCCCAGCGTCGCCCCTCCACGATCGCCGACGCCAATGGCGACGGCTATTTCCGCACCAGCGAAACCTGCGACCTCGATCACGGCGACCCGTTCGTCGCGGCCATCAACGCCCGGCTCGACGCCTTTGCCGGGATCGCGACCGCCTATGGCGAACCGATCCAGGGCCAGCGCTATGATGTCGGGCAGGAATTCAAGGCGCATACCGATTATTTCGACCCCAAGGGCGCGGACTATGCGACCTATTGCTCGGTCGCGGGCAACCGCACCTGGACCTTGATGGTCTATCTGAACGAACCAACAGCGGGCGGCGCGACCCGCTTCACCAAGA
Source organism: Sphingobium sp. KKT206 (assembly GCF_055640555.1). Lineage (NCBI taxonomy): Bacteria > Pseudomonadati > Pseudomonadota > Alphaproteobacteria > Sphingomonadales > Sphingobiaceae > Sphingobium > Sphingobium sp. KKT206. Next base: position 1,007,485 of record NZ_CM145764.1, on the reverse strand, counting down.
TCGGCAAGACGGTCCAGCCCCAGACCGGCAAATTGCTCGCCTGGAACAACCGTCTCGCACCCGGTCAGCCCAACCCCGCCAGCATCCACCACGGCATGAAAGTGCGCAGCGGCGTCAAGCATGTCATCACCAAATGGTATCGCGAAAAGCCCTGGGGCTGAGCGGATAATAGGACGGCGATAAGCGTCCAAAACGCAAAACGACCGGCTCGCACGAAACGAGCCGGTCGCTTGGCAAACCGCAGGGCCGTGCAGGCGGCCCTGCGGCTTATATCAGAAGGCTACCGTCATCGACGCGGCGATGGTGGTGCCGATCTTGTAGCGGTTATAATAGACGCGGTTGCCGTCCTGCTCCTGGAACTCCTGGAACTTGCGGCCCAGGATGTTGCGGGCTTCGAACTTGAACTCGCTGTTGATGCCGCCGGGCAGCTTGACGCCCTGCCGCGCCACGAAGTCGAGTTGTACGCCCGGCCGTTCCTTGATGTCCGGCTGCAGGTTGGGACCACGGCTGGTCACGCGGTCGCTGGCATAGGTCAGCAAGAGCGTCTGCTGCGACAGCTTGTCCGTGTCTTCCAGGCCGATCTGCAGGTTGACCAGATGGTCCGACTGACCCGTCAACGGCACGCCGTCGAGGAAGAAGTCGGACGCGGCTGGCGGATCGCCCACAGTGTAGGTGTAGGGGATGGTCGTATCGCCATCCTGCACCTTCAGTTCCGACTGGGTGTAGGTATAGTTGCCGATCAGCACGATGCGGCGGCTCTGGAAGAAGGACGATTCCGACCAGCCGTCGAGCGGGATATATTTCTGCACTTCCAACTCGGCGCCATAGAGCGTCGCTTCGGGCGCGTTGGCAAAGCTGGTCGTGACATTATAGGTGTCGGTGATCGTGGTGTAGGTTTCGATCGGATTGTCGATCTTCTTGTAGAAAGCCGCAGCCGTAATCCGCTCGTCACGCCCCATATACCATTCCGCCCGAACGTCGGCGTTCCACAACTCGCTGTCCTGCAAGAAGGGATTGCCGCGGAAGAAACGGTTGGATTCGGTGTCGAGATAAGGCTGGGCAATCAATTCACGGAATTGCGGCCGGGCAATCGTCTTGGACGCGCTGGCGCGCAACTGCAGACCCCTGGCCGCTTCGACCGTGACCGTCACGGCTGGCAACCAATAATCGTTGCGGATCTCGTTGAACGGGGTCAGCCCCGTGCTGTAGACGTCCACGCCGGTTACCGACATGTCGCCCTTTTCGTAACGAACACCCGCGTTGATCGACAGGCCGGGGAACAGTTCCGCCTGCACCTGACCATAGCCGGCATGGGTCCGCAGCGCTGCGTCATAAACGGGGTAGTTGCCCGAAAATTCCAGCAAGCCGATATCATAGAGCTGGATCGACGCATCCGACAGCAGGAAGTCGGGACGCAACTGCTGCACGGGGACCGGCAGGTTCACCGCATCGAAGTGCAGTTCGTAACGCGACGACCGACGCTTGGTGTCGTTGAAGGCATAGCCTGCCGTCAGCGAGAAGCCCGGTGCGATCTTGTAGCTCAGATCGACGCCCGCGAACCACAGATCTTCGTTCAGGTCGCTGAACGTGACCGACGCATCGCCGCGTTGACGGTTGAGCGCATTGACGAAACGGTCACCGACCGGATCGATGGCCAGATCGCGGTTGGTGCGAACATAGACGAACTCGCGCTCATAGGGCGCTTCCCGCTGCGAATTGGCAAAGCCGCCGCGCATGTCGAGGCTGAGCGCATCAGACAGCTTGAACTCACCGACCAACTGCGTGTCGATCAACTGCCGCTCATACCAGGCGGTATTCTGCTGCAGGAAATCGGCTTCCTGAATGGTGCCATCATTCTGACCGATCGCCAGCGCGCTGCGCTTCAACGTGTCGCGAATATAGAGGTTGGTCCAGCGCAGCTTCTGGTCACCCAGTTCCAGCCCGAAGCCCACGAGGCCGTTGACCGTGACTTCATTGTCGGTGCTGACCTGATTATAGCTGCGGCCCGCACCGGCCGCGACATCGAGCGACGCCTGCTGCAGGTTTTCGCGGGTGCGCCACTTGTTGCTGTACGACGCAGTCGCGATCACACCCAACCGTCCGTCGCTGCCGACATCGACGGCGGTGCCGCCGTTGATCGAGCCCGAAAAGTTGAAGGGCGCGCTGTTGGTCCGCTGAACGACCGACGTGGCGGAGTTCAGGAACTGCATCGAAATGGCCTGCTGTTCGGCCCGGCTGAGATTCGGGAATGGCACGCCGCTATTGATCGCCTGCTGAAGCAGCGGCGGTACATCGCGCGAACTGTCGTCGAAACCGGTCCAGTCGGACTTGGCCCCATAATGGGTATAGCCCATCTGGCCCGACGTTTCGGTATTGGCCGAGCTGCCGACGCCGATTTCCAGATAGCTTTCGCTCGGAATGGCCTTGGTCGTCAGGTTGATGACGCCGCCGCCGAATTCGCCGGGGAAGTTGACCGAATAGGTCTTCTGCACCAGCGTCGAAGCGATCACGCTGGTCGGGAAAATGTCGAGCGGAACGACGCGCTTCAAGGGTTCGGGGCTTGGCAGCGGCGAGCCGTTGAGCAGGGCGAGCGAATAGCGATCGCCAAGACCACGGACATAGACATAGCCGCCCGACACTACCGACAGGCCGGTCACGCGCTGGAGCGAACCGGCGATATCGCCTTCGCCCGTGCGGCGGATGTCGGCGGCGGACAGTACGTTCACCACCTGCGGCGCGGCCTGCGACACATTGCTGGTACGACGGCCGGTGACGACGATGTCCGCACCAGGGATCGACACATCGACCCCGTCCTGCTGCGCGTCTTCTTGGGCAGCGGCGGGCGACACGGCACCACCGGCGTCGATTTGCGCCATGGCCGCAGGCGCGACCAGAGCGGATGAAATCAGGAGCAGGCGCGCCAGGCTGAGCGGCTTCGACATGCTAAATGTCCCCCTTTGGGATATGCAGTGCAAAAGAAGGCGGGGAAGCGCAGATGCACGCTCCCCCGCCCCTGTTGAGGTCGTGGGTCCGATCAGGTCGTCGGAATGGCGGTGCAGTTACCGCTGGTGCTGCCGAAGCTGGCGGTCACCGAGTTGCAGGTCCAACCGGCATACCAGGTGTCGCTGCTGTCCTTGACCGCACCGATATAGTTGGTGGTGTCGAACGCTGCGTCGAGCGTCTTGGGATCGATCGCGGTGCGCGCCGTTTCGGTCGCACCGTTGATGAACAGGCTGGTCAGCGACGGCGTGTAGCTGATCGTGCTGTTCGCACCGGCTTCGAAGATCGACTGGACGGCGGCGGCATCGACGCCACGGCTGCCCTTGAACGGCGTGCTGTTGCACTGCATCACAACCGAGATGTAGCGCGGCTTGCCCGCGTCCTGCAGCGCCGTGTCGGCGTCGCGGGTCGTGGTCGTGCTGTCGATACGCAGGCAGCTGTTGGTCGGCGCAACGATGATGCCGTTGGCCAGCGTCAGGTCCGCACCGCCGCGCAGCAGCATGGCCGAACCGTTGCTGCCCGTGGTCGAACGGTGGATGTAGGTGAAGTTCGCCATCTTCAGATACTGACGCGGCAGCGCATCTTCGCCATTGTTGGCGGCCGAACCACCGTTGGAGTCGGTTTCGAGGAAGCCGTCGCCAATGTCGTTGCCAGCGCGCTGGGCGCTGATGACATATTGCACGGTGCCGCGATAGCCGACGTCGGAGTCGAAGTTATCGTCTTCGTTGCCGGTCAACACCAGATGCTTGAAGTGGACGTTGCCGCCAAAGGCTTCGATGCCATCGTCCGAGCTGTTGTGAACCTGGATGTGGTCAAGCTGCGTGCCGCTGCCGACGCCCGAAGGGGTCAGACCCTGCAATTCGCTGCCACCGGCGAGCGCGAAGCCCGAATAGCGGATCTGCACATAGGACATGCGACCCGAATTGTCGGCATCGTTGGCGCCGCCATACAGAGCGCCGCTGCTGCCTTCCGTGTCACGTTCGCACGCGACCGTGCCGGCCGCTGCTGCAGGCGCGATGCAATCGGTGATCCGCGCACGGCCAAGCAGCACGACGCCGCCCCACTGCTGCGACGTCTGATCGTCGGCGTTGCCCAGGACGTTCGATTCGCTGGTGAAGATGATCGGCTGCGATGGCGTGCCAACAGCATTGATCTTGTTGCCGCGGTTGACGGCCAGATAGGCCGCACCCGTGGTCGCAAACACGACAACGCCGGGCTCGATGTTCAGCGTGACTTCGGTGTTGGTGCTGGCGGCACCCTGGTCGGTGCCGACGTCGACACGGCCGGGGAGCGAGTAAAGAACACCGGCAACCTTCGGCAAAGTGGTGCTTTCGGTGAAGCGGGTCGGGAAACCACAGTTCAGCCAGGTGTTGCCATTCTTGTCCGAAATGGTGCCGCGCGCGGTCAGGTCAGCCGAACCGGAGATGTTGGGGCATTCCGCCGCCGGGGTCACGCCGGTCGGCGTGGGGGTCGGCGTTGGCGTGGGGGTCGGCGTCGGCGTTGGCGTCGGCGCGGGAATGACGATGGTGCCTTCGCCGGGCGAGGAGATGTCGTCTGCGCCGCAAGCGCTCAGACCGACGCAAGCGCAGCTCGCCATCAGGATCGTTTGGATACGGTTAATCTTGGCCATGTCGTCTCCGCTCCGGCTGCTGCCGGGATATGTTCAGGATGCGGAGCGCAGGGGAAAATCGAATCGGATAACGCCCCCTGTCACCCTCAAGGAGGGCAATTAGGCGCGGGACGTGACAGGCTTGTTGGTATTTCATGACACTGGAGCGTCATTTATATGACGATTATATGACTCACATGTCACTATGATGACAATTGCCATAAGGACAAGGGTAAGGGTGCCGCCCTCATGAGCGACACCCTTACCCTATAATACGAACTTGCATGCAAAGGTTGAATAATCAGCGCATGGCGTAGCTGGTCTGGATGCGGCTAATCGCGCGGCGCGCAATGTCGCGCGAAGACGCTTCTTCGCCATTGGCCAGAACCAGCACGGATTCGGGCGCAAAGCGGGCGCTCTTATAGGCATCATGCGCGTCGGCGACGCGACCCATGCCGAGATAAGCGTGACCAAGGTTGATCAGTCGAGCCGGATCGCTCGCCGCATCGGGGCGAACCGCGTTCAGCCGGCGCGCAGCCTTATCGAAATCGCCGCGCATCAGCGATCCTGCGGCCAGGCGGCCATCGGGCACGCCCACGACGACGACCTCGTCCGGTGCGGCCTGAGCCATGCCCGGCGCGACACAAGCCAGCGCAAAACCCATCATTACCGCTACCGTCTTCATCCCAATTCTCCTGAAAAAAACTTCTTACTATAGCCAGGAGTATTTCATTTAGATGACATGGACGCAAGAGTGCGCATTTTCGATGAAACAAATTTGTTTCACGTAAAAACAGCAGCTTATGAATATTTCATCCCACTGTCATAAAATCGTAATCGAAAGGACAGGTTCATGTCCATCGATTCGCGACGTGAGTCGCGGGTAAGGCTCCGGCGAAGATCGCACGCGAGGCCAAGAACAACGATGTCAGGGAATAAGGTCCGGGAGGTTCTGTTGCCCGGCCCTCCCGGAGGCCGCTGAATTCCCTTCTGTTGCCCGGTGGGTTCAACCGCGCTATTTTAGGGTAACGTCAGGCCGTGAGGCCCTCAGTTACGCTGCAATGGCGAGTGCTTCGTTATCGTTGGCACTTGTGAGTTTTGCACAGTTTAACGGCTTACACGGGCCGGGTAAAAACATCGCCTTTGAACACACGTCGATCCTAGTTCGGCCCCGTCAGACATCCCGCCGGGCATGACGCCCATCGGGATATGTGGTGGAACCGCCGGGTACTGCCCCCGGGTCCGCTGCGTCTATTATACGACACAATTTATCACCATAGCCGGGCGAACCCGGCACGCTCTATATGCGCGCGCCCGCACGGCTTTTCAAGATGTTCCGTCAGCGTTGCACGCCGACAGACTCTATCAACCCGCCGACCGTGGCTGCCGCGCCAGGAACAGGGACGACCGCACCACAGGCGTATCGATCAGCTTGCCCTTCATCAGCGTCCGTAAGCGCTCGGCCCCGTCAGGGTTCAGCATCACGACCCGCGTGCCCCCGGCCGGCAGCGCCTCGATGGTCGAAATCGCGAGAGTGTGGCGTTCGCACATGGCTTTGACGTCGGCCAGTTCCGCCTTGATATTGATCGCGCGGCTCATATGCCCTGGTCCTTCGAACCAGTGCGACAGCCTATATAATGGTTGAGATCGCCCAAGAGGGTCGCTCCTTGCTGGCAAGCGGGAGCGCGATCGTCTCTCGGTCACGCGAATGCTTGCAGGCAGGGTTCGCGTCGATGGCTGCCCATAGCAGGCGCAACGCCCTTTTGTCCCGATGTTTCGGCTGCGATATTTCTTCACACGCGCCCGCTTCCCCTCGCCCGCCGACCGCCCTATAGCCTTGTCCCCATGATCCTCGTCATCGACAATTATGACAGCTTCACCTGGAACCTGGTCCATTATCTGATGGAACTGGGCGCGCGGGTCGAAGTCGTCCGCAACGACGCCATTTCGGCGGGCCAGGCCCTCTCCAGCGGCGCCAAGGCCTTCCTGCTCTCGCCCGGCCCCTGTACGCCGAACGAAGCGGGCGTCAGCCTCGACCTCGTCGCCGCCTGCGCCGACGCGGGCGCCCCCCTGCTCGGCGTATGCCTTGGCCATCAGGCGATCGGCCAGCATTTCGGCGGCAAGGTCGTGCGCGGCGGCCTCATGCACGGCAAGACCTCACCCGTCACCCATGACGGCACCGGCTTGTTCGCGGGCATCCCCTCGCCCTTCACCGCCACCCGCTACCACTCGTTGATCGTCGAGAATATTCCCGCCGAACTGGTGGTCAACGCGACCAGCGAGGATGGCTCGGTCATGGGCTTCCGCCACGCGACCCTGCCGATCCACTCGGTCCAATTCCACCCCGAAAGCATCGCGACCGAACATGGCCACGACATGCTGGCCAATTTCATGCGGATCGCCGGCATGAAGGTGAAGACGCGCGAAGCCGCCTGACGCCTGTCCTATCGGGATGGGCTTTGCTATGCTGCGCCGGTCACTTTCCAAATCTGTCGGCAATAGGAAATCATATTTCAAATTGTGCGGGAAAAGTGCGAAGTTAAGCCCAAACGGCCTCTCGACTTACCGGCCCTGTCCCGACTAAGGCGAAGCGTCATGACCCGCCTGCCCGACCCCTCCTCGCCGCTCGACGCGCAGGCTGCCGCCATCGCCTTCGACCTGCTGTTCGATGCGGACCTGCCGGAAGCGGAGATCGCGACCTTCCTCGTCACCATGGCCCGACGCGGCGAAAGCGCGATCGAGATCGCCGCCGCCGCCCGCGCCATGCGCGCCCGCATGATCCCGGTCACTGCCCCCGCCGGAGCCATCGACGTCTGCGGCACCGGCGGCGATGGCCATCACACGCTCAACGTCTCGACCGCCGTCTCGCTGGTGGTCGCCGCCGCTGGCGTACCGGTCGCCAAACATGGCAATCGCGCGGCGTCCTCCAAGGCCGGAGCGGCCGACACGCTCGAAGCGCTGGGCCTGAATCTCGACCATGCCGCCACCACCGCCGAAGCGACGCTCGCGGATCTGGGCATCGGCTTCCTCTTCGCCCAAAACTACCACCCAGCGCTCAAGCGCCTCGGCCCCATCCGCAAGGCGATCGGTGAGCGTACCATCTTCAACCTGATGGGACCGCTGGCCAATCCGGCCGGCGTCCGCCGCCAGTTGGTCGGCATCGCCCGCCCGGCCTATGTCCCCATCTATGCGGAGGCGCTGGCCGAACTGGGCGTCGACCGGGCCATGATCGTATCGGGCGACGAAGGGCTGGACGAACTCTCGCTGGCGGGCGGCAATGACATGGCCGAAGTTACTGGCCACCGCCTGATCGCGATGCACCGCATCACTGCCGCGGAACTCGGCCTGTCCACCCATCCGGTCGAAGCCATCAGAGGCGGTGACGCGGCGCATAATGCCGCCGCCCTGCGCGCGCTGCTCCAGGGCGAGACTGGCCCCTATCGCGACGCCGTGCTGCTCAACGCCGCCGCCGCCTTTGTCGTCGCGGATGCCGTTGCCGACCTGCGCGAAGGCGTCGAGGAAGCCGCCGAGACGATCGACCGCGGCCTTGCCAACGCCCTGCTCAATTGCTGGATTGCCTATACATGACCAACAAGCTGATCGAGATTTGCGATTTCAAGCGCGAAGATGTCGCCCGGCGCAAAGCCGCAACCAGCATAGCCGCGCTCCACGCCCGCGCCAGCGAACAGACGCCCCCACGCGGCTTCCGCAAGGCGCTGGACGATGCCGCCCGCTCCGGCTTCGGCCTGATCGCCGAGGTCAAGAAGGCCAGCCCCTCCAAGGGGCTAATCCGCGCAGATTTCGATCCCCCCGCCCATGCCCAGGCCTATGCCGCGGGCGGCGCGGCCTGCCTTTCGGTCCTGACCGACGAACCCTATTTTCAGGGTCATGACGATTATCTGATGGCCGCCCGGTCTGCCTGCGCGCTGCCGGTGCTGCGCAAGGATTTCATCGTCGATCCCTGGCAGATCCTCGAAAGCCGCGCGCTCGGTGCCGACGCCATCCTCATCATCGTCGCTGCCCTGGACGATGCGCAAATGAAGGATATCGAGGATACCGCGCTTGGCCTCGGCATGGACGCGCTCATAGAGGTGCATGACGAAGCCGAACTCGACCGCGCGCTGAAACTTCGCTCACGCCTGATCGGCGTCAATAATCGCGACCTGCGCGACTTCACCGTCGACTTCGCCCGCACCTACGAACTGGTGGGCAAAGCTCCCGAAGGCTGCACCTTCGTCGCCGAAAGCGGCCTGACCGGCCATGCCGACCTCACCGCCATGGCCGACCATGGCGTCCGCTGCTTCCTCGTCGGGGAAACATTGATGCGACAGGCCGATGTCGAAGCCGCCACTCGCCACCTGCTGACCGGCGCATGAGCGACCTCACCCATCTCGACCCAGACGGCGCAGCCCGCATGGTCGACGTGTCGGCGAAAGCCGTGACCGCGCGCGAAGCCGTGGCGGACGGACGGATCGAGATGAGCGAGGAGGCCGCCGCCGCCATCCTCGCGGGCCTGGTCAAGAAGGGCGACGTCCTCGCCGTCGCGCGGGTCGCGGGCATCATGGCGGCCAAGCGCACCGCCGATCTCATCCCGCTCTGCCACCCGATCGCGCTCAGCGCCGTGACGATCGATTTCGACCTGGACGATACTGGCGTCCGCGTCACCGCCACCGCCCGCACCGCAGGCCAGACCGGCGTCGAGATGGAAGCGCTGACCGCCGCCTCCGTCGCTCTGCTCACCATCTACGACATGGCCAAGGCGATCGACAAAGCAATGGTCATCGACGGCGTCCGCCTGCTCAGCAAGACCGGCGGCAAGTCGGGCGACTGGCACAGGCCATGAGCCTGCTGCCGGTTGCGGAGGCGCAAGCCCGCTTGTTCGCACTGGCCGAGCGGCTGCCCGCCGAAAACGTGTCAGTGACGGCCTGCGCCGGTCGCTGGCTCGCCCACGATATCCTCGCGCAGCGCGCCCAGCCTTGGGCCGACCTTAGCGCCATGGATGGCTATGCCGTGCGCGCCGCGGAGGCTCCCGGCCCCTGGCGCGTCACCATGATCAGCAGCGCAGGCGGCACACCGCCACCGCCCCTTGCTCCGGGCGAAGCCTGCCGCATCTTCACCGGCGCGCCCTTGCCCGAAGGGGCCGACGCCATCCTGATCCAGGAAAATGCGACCCGCCACGGCGACAGCCTCACCGCCACCGCCGCCCCGCTTCCCCCCGGTCGCCATGTCCGCCCCGCCGCGTCGGACTTCGCAAAAGGCACCCCCCTGCTCAAAGCAGGCTCACGGCTCGGCCCGACCCAGATCGCGCTGGCCGTACTGGGCGGCCACGGTCACTTGCCCGTCAGACAGCGGCCCAAGATCGCGCTGCTTTCGACCGGCGACGAACTGGTGCCGCCCGGCGCACCAACCCCGCCGGGCGCTCTCCCCTCTTCCAACGCCCCCATGCTCGTCGCAATGCTGGCCGCCTTGCCCTGCGAGGTCATCGACCTCGGCATCGTAGCCGACGATCTCAACGCCATGGTGAACGCGCTCGATCGCGCCCGCCAGGCCGACATCATCGTCTCGACCGGCGGCGCATCGGTCGGCGATCATGACATGGTCCGCCCCGCCCTCGCACAAGCCGGCGGCACGCTCGATTTCTGGAAGATCGCAATGCGCCCCGGCAAGCCGCTGATGGCCGGACGGATCGGCGATGCGCTGTTCCTGGGCCTGCCCGGCAATCCCGTCTCCGCCTTCGTCACCGGCACGCTGTTCCTGCTCCCGCTGGTTCGCCATATGGCAGGCGCAAGCGCTCCGCTCCCCCCCCTTCACGAAGCCCGCCTCGCATCCCCCCTCCCCGCCACCGGCGACCGCGACGATTATCTGCGCGCCTTCCGCAGCGACGGCGGCATCGTCTCGGTCACATCGCAAGACAGCGCCGCCACCGCCGCCATGGCCCTGGCCGACTGCCTGATCCGCCGCCCCGCCGCTTCCCCCCCCGCCGCCACCGGCGACACGGTGCAAATTCTGCCCCTGCCCTGATCCACCCGACGCTTGACTAACCTTCATCTGTTTCCTATGCGTTCCTTATACGTTCCACGGAGGACCGCAGCCATGTTGACGCCCAAACAGCAGGAATTGCTGAGCTTCATTCAAACCCGGTTGGAAGAAGGCGGCGTGTCGCCCTCTTTCGAGGAGATGAAGGATGCGCTGGATCTGCGCTCCAAGTCGGGCATTCACCGCCTGATCAATGCGCTCGAAGAACGCGGCTTCATCCGCCGCCTGCCCAATCGCGCGCGCGCGCTCGAAGTCTTGAAGCTGCCCGATGCCATGCACCGCATCCCGGCCCCGGTCATCGCGCCCAAACCGCAGGTGTCGGCACCACAACTCATTGCCGCCAACGACGTGATCGAAATCCCGATGCACGGCCGGATCGCGGCAGGCGTCCCGATCGAAGCGATGGAAGGGCAAACGATGTTGTCCGTTCCTGCCGCGCTCCTTGGCGCAGGCGACCATTATGCGCTGGAAGTATCCGGCGATTCGATGATGGAGGCTGGCATTCTCGACGGTGACTTCGCGCTGATCCAACGGACCGAAGTCGCGCGCGAAGGTCAGATCGTCGTTGCCCTGATCGACGAGAATGAAGCCACGCTCAAATATTTCCGCCGCGAAGGGCAAAGGGTCCGTCTCGACCCGGCCAACAGCGCCTATGAACCGCAAATCTACGACCCGCGCCAAGTCCAGATTCAGGGCAAGCTCGCCGGGCTGCTGCGCCGCTATAATTGAGATCGGGGCCGCGCATACAACGGGCGCGGTTTCGACGGATAATAGCGGCGCGATCGCTTAGGGGGCGGCACCATCCAGGGGTGGGCGTCCCCAGCCTGACGCACCGTGCGAATGGTGGCATGGTCCAGATCGATGGCCATGCCGCCGGTTCGCGCCAACAGGCGGCGGTCGATCTTGAGCCAGCGCGGGCGGCACCAGCGCGGCAGGCCACGATCGGCAATCACGATGTCCGCCGCCGCGCAATCGCGGGCGAAGGTCACGCGGTCCACCAGCATAAAGCTGCGGGTTATGAGTAACTGCCAACGCCGCCCGGCCGCCATCAAACCGACCGCGCATAGATCATCCGAACAGCGCGCCTGCGGCAGTCGCGCAATCGGTTCCAACGTCCCGTCATAGCCCGCGCTCTCCGACAACACATCGCGCACATAGTCGCCCGCCCCCGCGCGCAATATCGCCATGCGCCCATCGGGCGTGCGCACCGCGACATGACGGCCATCGCCGGTCACTAAAATGTCGGGCGGCGACAGCAGCAATATGGCTATGACGCCCGCCGCCACTGGCCCCAATCCCAGCCAACGCCACCGGCTGCGCCACAGCAAACACCAGAGCAGCCCCGCCATCATCCCTGCAAAAACGAACGGCGGCACCGACGGCGTCAACATCGTCGCCCAAGGACTGGCCGACACCCCATGGGCGATCATCAACAGCACCGTCAGCGCCTTCTGCGTCAACCACCAGAAAGGCGCGCCGAGGCCGACCAGATCGAACAGCAAGGCCAGCGCCTCCAGCGGCATCACGACAAAGGTGGTCAGCGGAATCGCGACGATATTGGCAAAAGCCCCCAACATGCCCGCCTTGTGAAAATGGAACAGCGCGATCGGCATCAGCACCAGTTCGATGACGAAGCCCGTGGCCAATGTCACCAACAGCATCCGGCCGATCTTGCGCCAACGCGCCTCGTCCCGCGCGGCGGCAAAGGCTCGGAATCGCTTATGTTCGGCCAAGGCCACCAGCGCCGTGACGGCGGCAAAACTCATCTGAAAGCTCGGCCCGACCAGCGCTTCGGGCCAGATGATAAGCACGATCAGCGCACCCGTCGCCACCAGCCGCAGCGTGATCGCATCCCGCCCCATCGCTAGACCGCCCAGCACCAGCAGCGCCGCGATGCAGGACCGCACAGTCGGCACCTCCGCCCCCGTCAGCAACGTATAGCCGACCCCCGCCAGCGCGCCCCCCGTGGCCGCGATCAGCATCAAAGGCCAGTTGAGCGCCGCCCGGCGGCTGAGCGCCATCACCCGCATCAACAGAAAGATGACAGCCCCGATCAGCGCCGTCACATGCAACCCACTGATCGACAACAAATGCGCCAACCCGCTATTGCGCATCGCTTCGGCATCCACCTCGGCAATGGCCCCCTGATCGCCGGTCGCCAGTGCGATTGCGATGCCCTTCGCCGGATCGTCTACTTGTCCGGCAATATGCGTAAACAACCGCGCCCGCAGCCGCGGCGCACCTGTGGCAGGCCGCACCATCTCGATCGGCTTCAGCGCCTTGCCGGTCGCGCCTATGCCCTGGAAATAGGCCCGTGCGGCAAAATCACAGCCCCCCGGCACGCTGGGCGGCGCTGGCGGCATCAACCGCACCCGAAAGCGAATCCGCGCACCCTCGCCCAACCCATCGGGCACGTCGCTCTCCGCGATATTGACCCGGATGACTTGCGGCAGGGTCGGCGCGCCGACCGGCCGCAGCATCGCCCGCACCATCTGCTGCGCCGGAACCGCACGCACCGACAGGACATCGCCCGTGACCTGCACGAACGTCGCCCGCGCCAGCGGCGGCTCCCCCAGCATCAGTGCCTTCCCCCAGATGAGAACACACCCCATGCAGGCCAGCACCCCGCCCGCCACCATCATCCGCCGCAACCGCGCGCCTTCGGGCAGCAAAACCCCCACACAGCCCAGCGCTAACGCACCGCAGCAAAAGGCCAGCCACGCCATCCGGTGCGGCAACGCGAACCAGGTCGCGATGCCCACTCCCAAGGCGATCGGCGCCCAAAGCGGCACCTGCTCCCGCTCTTTCTCCAGCCAGCGCTCCACCCCTGTAAACCCGGCGCGCAGGCGTGTGGCGACCTCGACCATAAGGGAGGTTTGTCGTGGCTCGAAAGCCATGCTAGGGGGCATCGCATCCATGGATCAGAAGGGCGAATGTCAGGCAATATGGCGGTGAACGCAACGGGAATGAACAAGCCGGTGGTGACCCGTTTCGCCCCCTCGCCAACAGGCTTCCTCCATATCGGCGGTGCCCGCACCGCCTTGTTCAACTGGCTGTTCGCCCGTCATCATGGCGGCAAGTTCCTGCTGCGGATCGAGGATACCGACCGCGCCCGTTCGACCGAGGAAGCGGTCGCCGCGATCTTCGACGGGCTGGACTGGCTTGGCCTTGGCGGCGATGAACCGCCCGTGTTCCAGTTCGAGCGGACACCGCGCCATGCCGAAGTCGCCAACGCCATGCTGGCGGGCGGCCATGCCTATAAATGCTATGCCACGCCGGAAGAACTGGCCGCGCTCCGTGAAGAACAGCGCGCCGCCAAGAAGCCGATGCGCTATGATGGCCGCTGGCGCGATCGCGCACCCGAAGAGGCGCCCGAAGGTGCCCCCTTCGTCATCCGCCTCAAGGCACCACGCGAAGGCGAGACAGTGATCGAGGATGCGGTCCAGGGGCGCGTCGTTGTGCAGAATGCCGAGCTGGACGACATGATCCTGCTGCGGTCGGACGGCACGCCCACTTACATGCTGGCCGTGGTTGTGGACGATCATGACATGGGCGTCACCCATGTCATTCGCGGCGACGATCATCTCAACAACGCCTTCCGCCAACTGTGCATCCTCCGCGCGATGGAATGGGAAGAGCCGATCTACGCGCATATCCCGCTGATCCACGGATCGGACGGAGCGAAATTGTCGAAGCGCCATGGCGCGCTCGGCGTCGACGCCTATCGCGACGAGATGGGGATGCTGCCCGAAGCGGTGCTGAACTATCTGCTGCGCCTGGGCTGGGGCCATGGCGACGAGGAATTCATCCCCACCGCCCGCGCCATCGAACTGTTCGATATTGCGGGCGTCGGCCGCTCGCCGTCGCGCTTCGACATCAAGAAGCTGGAGAATCTTAACGGCCATTATCTGCGCGAAGCCGATGATGCCCGCCTGGCTGCACTAGTGGCGCCCCGCGTAGAAGCCCGGCTGGGCAAGCCATTGCCGGACACTGGTCTAGCACTTTTGGGCGAGGCGATGGCTTCGCTCAAACCCCGCGCCAAAACGCTTAACGAAATTGCGGAGGGCGCTGAATTTCTGTTCAAAAATTGCCCGCTCGATTTTGACGAAAAGGCGTCGGCTCTGCTAGACGAATCGGCACGCGCGCTGCTGGCAAAGACCGCCGACGCTCTCTCGACCACGCCTGTCTGGACGGTCGAAGCGATCGAAGACGCGATACGCCGCGTGGCAGAGGATGCCGGTCTGGCACTGGGCAAGGTTGCGCAGCCTTTGCGGGCCGCGCTCACCGGGCGCACCGTCTCGCCGGGGATTTTCGATGTCCTCTTCCTGTTGGGGAAAGAGGAAAGCTTGGAACGGCTGACCGCTGTGGGCACGCACGGTTAAGTTGATGGCACTCAAGGAGAACAATATGTTGGATAATAATGCCACTTTGACCGTCGGAGGAGCGACGAAAGACTATGCCGTCATGGACGGTTCGGTCGGTCCCCAGGTCATCGACGTTCGCAAGCTGTACGCCAACACCGGCATGTTCACCTATGATCCGGGCTTCACCTCGACGGCGAGCTGCGAATCCGGCCTGACCTATATCGATGGCGACGAAGGCGTTTTGCTGCATCGCGGCTATCCGATCGGCCAGCTGGCCGAAGAATCCAGCTTCATGGAAGTCTGTTACCTGCTGCTGAACGGCGAATTGCCGTCCAAGACCGAGCTGGACGACTTCATCACCACCATCACGCGCCATACCATGGTGCATGAACAGCTCACCACCTTCTATCGCGGCTTCCGTCGCGACGCGCATCCCATGGCGATCATGTGCGGCGTGGTCGGTGCCCTGTCGGCCTTCTATCATGACTCGACCGACATCAACGATCCGCTGCAGCGCAAGATCGCCAGCCACCGTCTGATCGCCAAGATGCCGACGATCGCGGCGATGGCGTATAAATATTCGGTGGGCCAGCCCTTCGTCTATCCGCGCAACGACCTGTCCTACACCGCCAATTTCCTGCGCATGACCTTCTCGGTCCCGGCGGAAGAATATATCCCCGATCCGGTGATCGTGGACGCCATGGACAAGATTTTCATCCTCCATGCCGACCATGAACAGAACGCCTCGACCTCGACCGTGCGTCTGGCAGGGTCTTCGGGCGCCAACCCCTTCGCCTGCATCGCGGCGGGCATCGCCTGCCTGTGGGGTCCGGCGCATGGCGGCGCGAACGAAGCCGCGCTCAACATGCTCCGCGAAATCGGCACCGTCGACAAGATCCCGGAATATATCGCCCGCGCCAAGAACAAGGACGATCCGTTCCGCCTGATGGGCTTTGGCCATCGCGTCTACAAGAATTACGATCCGCGCGCGACGGTCATGCAGAAGACCGCCAAGGACGTGCTGGAGAAGCTGGGCGTCAACGATCCCGTCTTCGACGTCGCCAAGGAACTGGAGCAGATCGCGCTCAACGATCCCTATTTCATCGAAAAGAAGCTTTACCCCAATGTGGACTTCTATTCGGGCGTGATTTTGTCGGCGATCGGCTTCCCGACCGAGATGTTCACCGTCCTCTTCGCCCTCGCCCGCACCGTCGGCTGGGTGGCGCAGTGGAACGAAATGATCTCCGACCCAGCGCAGAAGATCGGCCGTCCGCGCCAACTCTACACCGGCCCGACGCAGCGCGACTATGTGCCCGTCGACAAGCGCTGATCCGGGCTGAGGCTGAAACACGAAACGGCGCTCCGAAAGGGGCGCCGTTTTTCGTCGTGCGGGCAATATAGGGTATGATGACTTTAAGTCACATCACTCCGTTCGCCCTGAGTAGGGGCTGAGCTTGTCGAAGACCCGTATCGAAGGGTCGGCTGCGCTTATATCCTTCGATACGCCATTTCGACTTCGCTCAATGGCTACTCAGGACGAACGGTTCTGAGTAAAGTCATCTCGCTCTAGAAAGCGTGCGCGCAGCATGAGCAAGATGCAGCTATGCTGCACCCGCCAGAACATCATCAATGTCGAAAAATGGTGGAGCCTAGCGGGATCGAACCGCTGACCTCCTGCATGCCATGCAGGCGCTCTCCCAGCTGAGCTAAGGCCCCATTTGGGCGTGGCACTAATGGCCCGCCGCATGGATCGAACCCTGTCCGACTGGCTCCATGAAGAACCAGGCCGCCGGTCGAATATAAGGATGGTGGAGCCTAGCGGGATCGAACCGCTGACCTCCTGCATGCCATGCAGGCGCTCTCCCAGCTGAGCTAAGGCCCCGTCACCATCATCAAACGCCCTTGGGTTGGCGCTTGCGAGGTCGCTGCCATTAAGTCGCAGCAACCTCGTTGGCAAGAACAAAAATCAGTTAATTGTCATCGCTATCGTCGTCGCCCGCGGCTTCGACACCCAGGTCGTCGTCACCGCCCAGATCGACGTCATTATCCGGCGAATCGCCGTCATCATCGACGTCCATATCCAGATCCAGATCATCGTCGGCCGTTTCCAGCTTGCCGTCGGCGGTCTCGATGACCTTCTTGGGCGCTTCTTCATAAGGAAGCGGCTGCTTGGACTTGAGAACCGGCTCCGGTTCCCAGGCCGCGTTGCAGTTGATGCAGACGACCGGATCGTCCTTGCCCAGATCATAGAAGCGGGTTGCGCATTTCGGGCAGGTCCGTTTCGTGCCCCATTCAGCCTTCACCATGTCCGGCCTGTTCCTTTTTAGATGCTCAAATAGACTTTACGCGGCGCAACGGCTGTTGCCCACGAAACGTCGCGCGCCTTGCCATAGCCCAAGCGCGCTGTCAAAAGCCGGGCGCATTTTTTCCCGCCAGACCAGACTGGACGAACCGTGACCGCTGCCGCCGAACCGCCCCGCCCGATGACATTCACCGCCGCACCCGCCCTGTCGGACAGCGTGACCGTGCCGGGAGACAAAAGCATTTCGCACCGATCGCTCATGCTGTCGGCGCTGGCCGTGGGCGAAAGCCGGGTCGAAGGTCTGCTGGAGGGCGAGGATGTGCTGGCGACCGCCGCCGCCATGCGGGCGATGGGCGCGGACATTCAGCGCGACGCCGATGGCATATGGCATATTCATGGCGTCGGCGTTGGCGGACTGCTCCAGCCAGAGGGCGCGCTCGACATGGGCAATAGCGGCACGTCCACGCGCCTGCTGATGGGCCTGCTCGCCAGCCATGATCTGACCGCGACCTTCATCGGCGATGCCTCGCTCAGCAAACGCCCCATGGCGCGGGTCACCGACCCACTGGCGCAGATGGGTGCCAGCTTCACCACTAGCCCCGGCGGCCGGCTGCCGCTTACCATGCGCGGCGCCTGCCCCGCCGTGCCGCTCGACTATCGCCTGCCCGTCGCTTCGGCGCAGGTGAAATCGGCGATACTCCTCGCTGGCCTCAACACGCCGGGCATCACCCGTGTCGTCGAGCCGATCCCGACCCGCGACCATAGCGAACGGATGCTGCGCGGCTTCGGCGCGGACCTCAATGTAGAAGTGGAAGCCGACGGCACTCGCATCATCACGCTGGTCGGCGAAGCGGAATTGCAACCGCAGCAGATTATCGTGCCTGGCGATCCCTCTTCCGCCGCCTTCCCGATGGTCGCCGCGCTACTGGTGCCGGGGTCGAAGGTGACGATCGCCAATGTCGGCCTCAACGCCACGCGCGCTGGCCTCATCGACCTGCTCCGCGAAATGGGCGGCTCCATCGAGGTCATCAACGCCCGCGAAGTCGGCGGCGAACCCGTGGGCGATTTGATCGTCACGGCTTCCACCCTCCAGGGTGTCGAGCCAGACCCGGCCCGCGCGCCGAGCATGATTGACGAATATCCCGTCGCCTTCGTCGCCGCTGCGCTCGCGCAGGGCCGCAGCGTTTTTCGCGGGCTGGACGAACTCCGCGTCAAGGAATCCGACCGCATCGCCACCATGGCAGCCGGCCTCCGCGCGATCGGCGTGACGGTCGAGGAATTGGAAGACGGCCTCATCATTGAGGGCAGCGGCGGCGCGCCGCTCCAAGGCGGCGGTCCGATCGCCACCAAGCTCGACCACCGTATCGCCATGAGTTTCGCCGTCGCGGGCCTCGTATCGCGCGATGGCGTGACGATTGACGACATGCGCCCGGTCGCGACCAGCTTCCCAACCTTCACGGCTTTGCTCCAAGCGCTGGGTGCCATGGCATGACGTTCGACTGGGCCAACATCATCGGTCTGGCGGGCAGCGCCATGATGGTCGTCGCTTATGCCTACAGCAATATCGCCAAGCAGATGAACTTTGTCTTTTTCAATCTGTTAAACCTTGTCGGTTCGCTGCTGCTCATCTGGTCGCTGACCGTGCATTTCAACCTGGCGTCGATGGCGCTAGAAATCGTCTGGACCCTCATCGCCCTGCTGGGCCTCGTCAAAGCCATGAAAAGAAAATCCGTATGATCATCGCCGTGGACGGCCCCGCGGCGTCGGGCAAAGGCACCATCGCCAAGGCTCTCGGCCGCCATTATGGTCTGCCCGTTCTCGACACCGGCCTGCTCTACCGCGCGGTCGGCCTTGCCGTGCTGAAATCAGGCGGCGACCCCGACATCGAATCGGACGCGCTCGCGGCTTGCTCGTTTGGCGACGAAACCCTGGCCGATCCGGCGCTGCGCAGCGAAGCGGTCGGCAGCCTCGCCTCGCGCGTTTCCGTGCATCAGGCGGTGCGCGACGCCCTGGTCAAGCGGCAGCGCGATTTCGCGACCCAGCCGGGCGGCGCGATCCTCGACGGGCGCGACATCGGCACCGTCATCGCGCCCGATGCCCATGCCAAGCTGTTCGTCACCGCCAGCGTCCATGTCCGCGCCCAACGCCGCTATCAGGATGCGCTGTCGCATGGCGGCCATCCCGATATGGACAGCCTGATCGCCGACATCCAGGCGCGCGACACCCGCGACATGAGCCGCGACCATGCGCCGCTCAAAGTCGCCGATGGTGCGGACTTGCTAGACACCAGCGATTTGTCTATAGACGCGGCCGTCCGCCAGGCGATTGCGCTTGTGGACGCCCAGCTTGAAGGTCGCTCCAGAGGCTGACCCGTCAAGGCGTGCGGTATTCCGCGCGCCCTTTTCGCTTTTCTCGTCTGCGCGTCCGCAAACGCTTTTGCGGTAACGGATGTCCCGGCCGCATGCGGCGTTCGGGACAGTTTGGCCAAAGACCATCGGATACAACCGGTTGGCCAGCAATGATGAGTGAAGGACTAACCATGGCCTCTACGGCATTCCCCACGCGCGACGATTTCGCCGCGCTTCTCAATGATTCCCTCGGTGGTGAGGACGGCGGCTTCGAAGGCCGGGTCGTCAAGGGCACCGTTACCGCCATCGAAAACGACCTGGCCGTCATCGACGTAGGTCTGAAGTCCGAAGGCCGCGTGCCGCTGCGCGAATTCGCGATGCCGGGCCAGAAGGCTGACATCAAGGTCGGCGACGAAGTCGAAGTCTATGTCGACCGCGTCGAAAACGCCCATGGCGAAGCCATGCTGTCGCGTGACCGCGCCCGTCGCGAAGCCGCCTGGGACAAGCTGGAAGCCGAGTTCACCGAGAGCGCCCGCGTCGAAGGCGTCATCTTCGGCCGCGTTAAGGGTGGCTTCACCGTCGATCTCGACGGCGCCGTGGCCTTCCTGCCCGGCAGCCAGGTCGACATCCGCCCTGTGCGCGATGTCACCCCGCTGATGGACATTCCGCAGCCTTTCCAGATCCTCAAGATGGATCGCCGCCGCGGCAACATCGTCGTGTCGCGCCGCGCCATTCTGGAAGAAACCCGCGCCGAACAGCGCAGCGGCCTCATCCAGACGCTGGCCGAAGGTCAGATCATCGAAGGCGTCGTCAAGAACATCACTGACTATGGTGCGTTCGTTGACCTGGGCGGCATCGATGGCCTGCTGCACGTCACCGACCTCAGCTACAAGCGCATCAACCACCCCAATGAGATGATCAACATCGGCGACACCGTGAAGGTGCAGATCATCCGCATCAACCGCGACACGCAGCGCATCTCGCTCGGCATGAAGCAGCTTGAGAGCGATCCGTGGGAAGGCGCATCGGCCAAGTACCCCGTCGGTGCCAAGCTGTCGGGCCGCGTCACGAACATCACCGAATATGGTGCGTTCGTCGAGCTGGAAGCCGGCATCGAAGGCCTGGTCCATGTGTCCGAAATGTCCTGGACCAAGAAGAACGTCCACCCCGGCAAGATCGTTTCGACCAGCCAGGAAGTCGAAGTTCTGGTCCTCGAAGTCGATCCCGAAAAGCGCCGTATCTCGCTCGGCCTCAAGCAGGCCCAGAGCAATCCCTGGGACAGCTTTGCCGAACGTCACCCGATCGGTTCGACCGTCGAAGGCGAAGTCAAGAATGCGACCGAGTTCGGCCTGTTCATCGGCCTGGACGGCGACGTCGACGGCATGGTCCACATGTCCGACATCGCGTGGGGCATTTCGGGCGAAGACGCGCTGGCGCTGCATCGCAAGGGCGAGGCCGTTCAGGCTGTCGTTCTCGACATCGACGTCGAGAAGGAGCGCATCAGCCTCGGCATGAAGCAGCTTGAGCGTGGTGGTCCGGCCGCTGGCGGCACGACCGCTGCTGCTGCCGGCCTCAACAAGAATGCGATCGTCACCGTGACCGTTCTTGAAGTCCGCGACGGCGGCCTGGAAGTCCAGGCTGGCGACGATGGCGCCACTGGCTTCATCAAGCGCAGCGACCTTGGTCGTGACCGTGACGAGCAGCGTTCGGAACGCTTCCAGATCGGCCAGAAGTTCGACGCCATGATCACCGGCTTCGACCGTGCCAAGAAGCCGACCTTCTCGATCAAGGCAATGCAGATCGCCGAAGAGAAGCAGGCTGTTGCGCAGTACGGTTCGTCCGACAGCGGCGCGTCGCTGGGCGACATTCTGGGCGAAGCGCTCAAGGCCAAGACCGAAGGCTAAGCCTTTCGTCAAAGTCGACTAATTAGAGAAGCCCGCCGGGATCATCATCTCGGCGGGCTTTTCATATCCTTTCCGTATCGAAACAATCCCCGACCTGCGCGATTGTCAATGCCCTGTAAAAGCCCTATGATTAGCTAGGGAAAAATCAGGGGGCTCTGGAAATTCGATGATCCGTTCGGAATTGATCCAGAAACTGGCTGACGAAAATCCGGGCCTGACGCTCCCGGAAGTCGAGCGAATCGTCGATCTCTTCTTCAAGGAGATTGTCGATCGACTGGCATCTGGCGGTCGTGTCGAACTGCGCGGCTTTGGTGCCTTCACCACCCGCGCCCGCGACGCCCGCACCGGGCGCAATCCGCGCACCGGCGAACAGGTACCGGTCAGCGCCAAGCGCGTCCCCTATTTCAAGCCCGGCAAGGAAATGCGTGAACGGCTGAATGCCGATCATGAGGATTGACGATTACGTCGCCCGGCGCTGACCATCAAATCGCGCTTGGCTCTGCCGATCCTCCCGACTATAGCCAGCCTTGGTAATGCGGGCGTGGCGAAATCGGTAGACGCAACGGACTTAGATCATTGAGTGCGCACAGGGAAATCTGTGACGTAGAACTGCTCAAATTCGGGGAAACCTTTAACATGGCAATCCCGAGCCAAGCCTGAAAGTCCGCTTTCAGGAAGGTGTAGAGACTAGACGGGCAGCACCTGCGCCCCGGCCTGCCGGGATATGGTGAAGGGATAGTCCAGACCACAAACGCCCCTCCGGGCGGCGGCGAAAGCCGTAGCGGGTAAGAAAATCCGTCGGGCTTTGCCCATGGGGGTTCAAGTCCCCCCGCCCGTACCAACCGCCTCTCCCACGCGATAGAAATTCCCGGTTCGATACACAGAACCGTCATGAGCGCATACTAAAGGCGCGGTCATAGCATAATATCGACCAAGCCTTTGGGGACCATCATGAAATTTCTGGCCGGTAGCGCGATGATCGCGCTGCAATTCTCTGCGTGCGCATTCGCGGTGGCGCAAGACAATATGCCTGCTGCATCCGATATCGACAGTGGCGACTCCATCATCGTGACTGGAACGCGCGATGCCAAGCGGACGAAATTCGATACGCTGGCACCCATTGACGTGCTATCGTCAAAGTCCATCGACAATAGTATTTCCAACGATCTGTCCGATACTTTGGCGCAACTCCTGCCATCGTTCAACGTCCAGCGTTTGCCCGCCGCCGACGGTCAGGCCTTTGTTCGCCCAGCGACACTCCGTGGCCTCTCGGCCGACCAGACGCTGGTGCTGGTGAACGGCAAGCGCTATCACCGTTCCGCCCTGCTGGGCAGCCGCGGCGCGCAGTCAGCCGACCTTGCAACCATCCCCAATCTGGCGATCAAGCGCATCGAAGTGCTGCGCGACGGCGCATCCGCCCAATATGGGTCGGACGCTATCGCCGGTGTCGTCAACATCATTCTGGACGATCAGCCAGGCATGGAAGCCTTCGGCCAATATTCGCAATATTATGAGGGCGATGGCACCAATTACCAGACTGGTGCTCAAGGCGGCCTGGCTCTAGGCGATCGCGGCAGCATCGTCTTCACCGGCGAATTTTCGAAATCGGATGCCACCTCGCGCACCCGCCAGCGTCCCGACGCCATTGCGTTCCAGGCAGCCAATCCAACGCTCACTGTACCCGATCCGGTGCAACGCTGGGGCCAGCCCGACCTGCGCTCCGTCCGTGGCGGGATCAACGCCCATTATGATTTTTCCGACGCCGTCACCGCCTATGCCTTTGGCACGGTCGGCAATGGCGAGGGCGTCACCGATTTCAATTGGCGTAATCCGGTCGGCACCGGCAATGTCTATAATCCCAGCACGGCCTTCCCAGGTTTCAGCTTCAGCAGCGTCTATCCCGTCGGGTTCACGCCGCGCTTTGGCACGCAATATGATGATTATCAGGCCGATGGCGGCCTGCGCGGCGCGATCAGCGATCAGTTCACCTATGATCTGAGCGCCTCGTCCGGCCGGAGCAGAATCAACTATAGCATGTCCGAATCGCTGAACGCTTCGTTGGGGCCGCTCAGTCCGACGAGCTTCTATCTCGGCCGCTTGCGCCAGAGCGAATTCAACTTGAACGCCGATTTCGTCTACCGCCTGCCGCTGGGATTGGCCGAGCCCGCCAACATCGCTTTCGGCGCGGAACGGCGCAAGGAAACCTACGGTATCCGTCCAGGCGACCCGGCCTCCTACGCCATCGGGCCAGGTGCGGCCACCGGCCTTGCCCCCAACAGCAACGGCTTCCCTGGCTTCAATCCGCTAAGTTCAGGCGAATGGTCGCAGACCAGCTATGCCGGTTATCTGGACCTGGAAGTCCACCCGGTCGAGGCGCTGACGCTCGGCGCGGCAGGCCGCTACGAGGATTTCTCGGCCTTTGGCGACACGTTCAACTATAAGCTTTCGGCGCGACTGGAACCCGTCAAGGGCGTTGCGGTACGCGGAACCTACTCCACCGGCTTCCGCGCCCCAACCCCGGCGCAGCTCAACGCCGTCAACACCACCCAGGGTCTCGACACGCGAACGCTGCAGATTTTCAACACGGGCCGCCTGTCGCCCAATGACCCGATCGCCATTGCGCTCGGTGCCCAACCGCTGACCCCGGAGAAGTCGCGCACCATCACCGCCGGTCTGACGTTCCAGTCCACGTTCGGCCTGAGCGGCAGCATCGATCTCTATCAGATCAAGTTGCGCGACCGGTTCGGCCAATCGCGCTCCTTCACCGTGCCCGCCACCCTGCCCAATCCGCAGCGGTTCACCGCCGTCACCTATTTCACCAACGACTTCGACACCCGCACCCGCGGCATTGACGTCGTGCTGGCCTATGCGCAGCAGGTGGGTCCGGGCAAGGCCGACCTCAGCCTCGCCTATAACTACAACCAGACCAAGGTGACGAGCGGTACCTCCGCCGCGATTGCCAACGAAACCCAGCGGATCATCTTTGAAGAGCGGCTGCCCAAGCATAATGGCACCGCGTCGCTCGGCTACACGATCGGCCGCTTCGGGCTGCAGGCACGCGCCCGCTATTATGGCAAATGGACCGACGTCAGCGGCAATGCGACCGGCGACCTCTTCCAGCGCTTTGGCGCGATGACGCTGTTCGACCTGTCGGCCAGCGCGCAACTGACCGACAACATCACGGTCCGTGCCGGTGCTGAAAATATCTTCGACACCTATCCCGACGAAGCGACCAACCAGGCGGTCCGCGGCCTTATCTACTCGCGCAACGCCCCGTTCGACACCGATGGCGGCCAATATTATGTTCGCTTGGGCGTGACCTTCTGATCGGATAGCATGGCTCGATGGATATCAGTCGCAGGCAGATGATGATGGCAACGGCGGCAGTCCCGCTGGCAGGACGGATCGACGCCGCCTTGCCAGCGGCGGCGGCCGTCCGGCCCGATGACGAAAGCCATTGGGCCAAGATCGCAGCGCATTATGATGTAGTGCCTGACATCATCCAGCTGGAAAACGGCAATTGGGGCATGATGGCCCGCCCGGTGCTGGAAGCCTATGAAGCCAAGGTCCGGCAGGTCAATCGCGCGACCAGCTATTATGCTAGGCGCGGCTTGACGCCCGACCTGATCGCCGTCCGCGATCGCGTCGCGGCCGAGATGCAAGTCGCCCCTGACGAAATCGCCTTCACCCGCAATGCGACCGAGGCGCTCAAAAGCCTGATCGGCGGTTACAACCGGCTGCGGCCCGGAGATGCCATAGTCTATGCCGATCTCGACTATGACAGCATGCAGGCCTGTTTCGAATCCTTGAAACATAGCCGCAATGTCGATGTCGTCCGCGTCGACCTTCCCGAACCCGCCACGCATCAGGGGTTGATCGACACCTATGAGCAAGCGCTCAAGGCCAATCCACGCGTTCGCCTCATCCTGCTGACCCATCTCAGCCATCGCACTGGCCTCGTCATCCCCGTGCGGGAAATCGTCGCTATGGCCCGCGCGCGCGGAGTCGATGCCATCGTCGACGCGGCACACAGCTGGGGCCAGATCGATTTTTCGCTGCCCGACCTGGATGCCGACTTCATTGGCTTCAACCTCCATAAATGGTGGGGCGCGCCGCTTGGTGTCGGCGTCCTCTACATCCGCAAGGCCAAGATCGACCTGATCGATCCCGACATCGGCAACGCGCCACCCTTTGCCGCCAACGCCTATGCGCGCGTCCATACCGGCACGGTCGATTTCGCCGCGCAACTGACGGTCCCCGCCGCCCTCGATTTTCAGGACACAATCGGCGGTCCCGCCCGCGCCGCCCGGTTGCGGTATTTGCGCGATCGCTGGGCCGAAACCCTGCGGGGTACGTCCGGGCTGGAAATTTTGACGCCCGCCGACCCGCGCCTGCACGGTGGAATAACCTCTTTCCGCTACACCGGCCACACAAGCGCCAGCGCCAATGCCGCCATCGCCAAACGCCTGCTCGACGAGCATCGCATCTTCTCGGTGCAGCGCAACGGCCCAGCGCGCGGTGCGTGCATGCGCATTACCCCCGCCCTGTTCAACAGCGCGGACGACATCGATGCCCTGGTCCGTGCGCTCCGGTCGATCGGCGCATCGCTGTAATCTCGACGCAAGATCGACTATTGCCAAATCTGCAGATGAATTGATCCGAGAGCCGGCGGTCCGTCCTTACGTTACCTGCGCCCGTATCGTGCTGGCGGAGTAGACTTCCACCCCCTGCCAGGCATCCGCTTCGAAACGGACCCGGATCTTCGACTGCCCTCGCGCCGTGTCGGCGGGCAGCGCATAGGTCTGGACATTGCGGGCGGACGTTACCGCGCCTGTCAGCCGTTCGCGCGCCAACTGCTTGCCATCCACCAGGATGCGGAAATCCTTGTCGCGCTGGCCACCGCTATAGGTGATTTGCAGCGCCAGCGGCCCAGGTGCGACCGCCAGGTCGAACTCGAAAAAGCCCTTGTTCACGATCCGGCTGCGGTCGGCGACGTGCGAAACCGCCTCCGATCCGCCACTGTCGGCAAAGCCGTGATCGACCTCCGGCTGTTGTTCGCCCAGGCGGATGACGTCGATCGTGCGCGCGGCCAGGTCCGCCCGCGCCTTGGCTGCGCTCTCCCACGCCACCCGTTCGGTCTGCCATTCGGCAGTATCGAAGCGGCGGAAATAGACGGCCGTGCGGTTGTCATGCTGCGCAAAGAAGGGCCGTAACGTCAGGTCACCGGGCTTTCCCTGTTCGCCCAAACGATATTGGTGCAGGCCGCCTGCCGCCACCAGGGCCGGCGCGCTCTGGTCGGTGACGAGGGTCGGGTCCACGCCCTCCCACGACCGTTCGCGCGGCCCCATGTCGCCCGCCAGCACCAAGGGACCACTCAGGAAGGCAATCAGCTTGGCATCGTCGGGCATCGCTTCGACCCGCACGGACATGGGCAGCGACAATATAATCTGGTCGCCCGCCTTCAAGCCCGTCAGCGTCAGATAGCCGTCTTCGCGGACCCCCGCCGTCTTGCCATTCACCTGCAAGATCGGCGCGGCGCACCACCCCGGCACACGCAGCGCCAGCTTTTTCGGCGCTTTCGTCACTGCGATCCGCACCTTATCATCCAGTGGAAAGGCGGTCTCCATGTCGAGTTGCGCGTCGGGCGCATTCAGCGTCGACGCATAATAGAGGTTGATCGCGACCGCGTCGTCACGCTTCCAATAAATGCTCTCGCCATGTTTGGAATGGCTTTCCATGCCCGACCCGACGCAGCACCAGAAATCCTCGGTCGGGTTCGAATGGACGCGCGCCATCCCCGATGCCAACCCCGTGAAATAGGTGAACATGCCCGTCTTGGGGTCTTGCTGGCTCATGATGTGATTGAGGTGCGACCGCTCGTAGAAATCGAAATAGCGCGCGTCGCCGTTCCAGCCGTACAGATGCCGTGTCAGCCGCAGCATATTATAGCTGTTGCACGCCTCGCACGTCTGCTGGTCAAGCCGCTGGGCCAGTTGGCGCGGCAGGCCAAAATGCTCATGATCCGAATTGCCGCCGATGACATAGCTGTGATCGTTGGTGACGGTGGCCCAGAAGAATTGTGCAACCTTCGCCGGATCGGCATTGCCGGTCAGCTCATGCAACCGCGCTTCGCCGACGATCTTGGGGATCTGCGTATTGGCATGCTTGCCCGCCAGTTCGTCGCGCCCGGCCAGGAGCGGATCGACGATCGCATGATGCCGCATCCGTTCGGACAGGGTCAGCCAGCGGCGATTGCCCGTGCGCTTATACAATTCGGCATAGGATTCGGTCAGCCCGCCATGCTCGGTGCGCAGAATATCCTGCACCTGAGCATCGCTTAGTCCTTCCACGATCGTACCAAGATAATCGCCAAGGCCGATCGCCACGGACAGGCCATCCTTGATGCCCGCATGATGATGCGCATCCAGCGCACCGGCGATGACCTTATGATAGGTATAAAGCGGTACCCATCCTTCGTTCAGGCTGAACCCGGTCGATCGGATGTCGCTCTTGCGCAGTTCCTCATAGACGATCTTGCCATCTACCGTCTTGCCGTCGCGCTCGACGGTGGTGCCGCCCGCATAACCGTCGCCCTGCTTCACCTGGATCGCCTTGAGTTCGCGCACGATATAGGCAGCGCGGTCGCGAAACGGCGCATCGCCCGTCTGCGCGTAGATCAGCGACAGCGCGCTCAGATAGTGACCCAGCGAGTGCCCGGCGATGCCGCGCGACTCCCATCCACCATAGACATCGCCTTTGGTCGGCAGCCCTGCCCCGGCATGGAAATTATGCAGCAACCGATCCGCATCGAGCGACAGAAGATAGCGCTGGTTCGCCTGTACCGAGGTCAGGAAAATCGACGGCTTCAACCGCACTTGCGACAAGGGAAAGGGCGTCGCCCCCGATGATGCGCCACGCGCCGCCCAGGCAAAGGACGGCATCGTGCCGAGCGCAACCCCTGCCCCCAACATAGCGCGGCGCGTCCAATCCATGTCACTCTCCTGATCCAGTCGTTGGGCCGACCCTATCTCCTCTTTTTGTATGAGTAAATGCTATCAAGCCGCGATCATTCTGCTTCGCTGCATGGTTATTTGTATGTGGCTATCGAGATTGAGAGTCACCCATCCCAGCCCGTGAGCTATCTGCTTCTCTGCGAGCCGACGCCCAAATCAGATCGAAGAACTGCCAAACTACAGGTCCAATACCGCCAAATCCCCTGAATACGTATGTGGGATGCTGTGCAGATCGGGTATCGCAGGACTAATATCCTTTCAGACCCGCGAAAGCGGCAAGAAGCGCCGTAACAGGCGTCTTGGGGAGGGTGTTTCTGCAATGCACACTATATATGGTTCTGTTCTGCGCGCGGCTTTGATGGCGGGCGTTTCGCTTTCCGTAACGTCGATCGCATCCGCGCAAACGACCGATGCGCCTGCCGCCGCCGACCAACCCGTCGATGCCATCGTCGTCACCGGCATCCGCGCATCGCTGGCCTCCGCTGCCAAGATGAAGCGCGATTCGGTGCTGATCGTCGATTCCATCACGGCCGAAGATGTCGGCAAGCTGCCCGACGTCTCGATCGCGGACTCGCTCGCCCGCCTGCCCGGCGTCACCGCCCAGCGTCTCGAAGGCCGCGACCAGCGCCTGTCGATCCGTGGCCTTGGCCCCGACTTTTCCACCACCCTGCTCAACGGGCGCGAACAGGTGACCGTCGGCGACAATCGCGGCGTGGAATATGATCAATATCCGTCCGAATTCTTCCAGAACGTCAATGTCTACAAAAGTTCCGACGCAGCCCTGATCGCGGCCGGCATTTCCGGCACGGTCGACCTTAGAATGCTCCGCCCGCTCGACAAGAATGACCGCATCATCGCCGTTGCCCTGCGTGGCCAGATGAATGGCCTCGACAAGCTGAACCCGGATGGCGAACGCTATGGCTATCGCGCGTCGGCCACCTATGTCGATCAATATGCCGACGATACGCTGGGCCTCGCCATCGGTTTTTCCGCCTCGCACACCCCGTCGCAAAATGAGCGCTTCAACGCCTGGGGCTATCCGACCGATGCCGACAACAACCTGATCATCGGCGGCGCCAAACCCTATGTCCAATCCAACCTGTTGAAGCGCTATGGTGCCGTCGCCACGCTGGAATGGCAGCCGAGCGACAATTTCCATTCGACCTTCGACGTCCTCTATTCGCATTTTGAGGAAGAACAGCGGCTGCGCGGCATCGAATTTCCGCTGGTCTGGGGCACCAATGTCGGCGTCAGCGATGTGACGGTGGAAGATGGCTTCGTCACCGGCGCGACCTTCAGCAACGTCTATGGCGTGCAGCGCAACGATTATAACAAGCGCACCGCCGACACCATCTCGCTGGGCTGGAACAACCAGTTCCGCCTGAACGACAGGCTTTACTTGAACGTCGATGCCAGCTGGTCGCGCGCCAAGCGCACCGACTTCCTGCTCGAAACCTATTCGGGCACCGGCTATCTGCGGTCGGGCGTGCCCGACACCGTGCGCGTCGATCGCCAGTCCAACGGCCTGTTTCAGATCGTGCCGACCATCGACTATACCGACACCAACATCATCAGCCTGACCGATCCCAATGGCTGGGGCTATAATGGCACGACCGCCGTGGTGCAGGCGGGCTTCCTGAACCAGCCCAAATTCATCGACGATCTGCGCTCGTTCCGCACGAACCTGACGGGCGAGATTGAAGGCAGCATCTTCAGCAACTGGGAAGTGGGCGGCAATTACAGCCGTCGCAAGAAAACCAGTGCCTTCACTAGCTATTTCCTGTGTCCGACGGGCGGGACCGATTGCACCATCGCGGGCGGCACCCCCGGTTCAGCTCCTGTTCCCAGCGAAGCGCTGCTCGGCTCCAACGTCTCGCTCGGCTATCTGGGCGTTCCGGCGATGCTGACGCTTGATCCGCTCTATCTCTACAATAATGTCCTCGACGCGGTATATGATAATCGCCCGCAATCGCTCGTGCGCGATAACTTCGTGAAGGAAGATGTGTTCACGGGCTATGCCAAGATGACGATGGACGGCGAACTCGGCGGCAAGCCGCTCAAGGGCGCGTTCGGCGCGCAGGTGATCCATTCCAGGCAGCGCTCGGTCGGCACTATTTCCAGCTTCGCCAATGGCGTGGTTACGGTGGTGCCTGCTTCGGGCAAGACCAGCTATACCGATTTCCTGCCGAGCGCGCAGATGTCGGTCGAGCTGGAACCCGGTTTCTTCATCAAACTGGGCGCCGCGCAGGCCATGGTCCGCCCGCGCCTCGACCAGGAGCGGGTGAACCAGGAATTCAGCTTCGATCCCTCGAAGATCGGCCTGGGTTCCGACCCGTTCAACAGCCCGTTCAGCTCGAACGGCGGCAACACCAATTTGCGTCCCTATCAATCGACCAATATCGACCTGTCGGTGGAACGCTATTTCCGCAATGGCGGCTATGTCTCGCTGTCGGGCTATTTCAAGAACCTGACCGACTTCGTCGATCCCAACAACAATATCGCTTATGACTTCTCGTCGCTTCTGCCCGCCTTGCCTGCGGATATTCGCAACGAAATCATCGCGAATGGCGGCGCCATCGGCTTGCTGAAGGCACCCGCCAACAACGGCAAGGGCACGATCATCGGCGCGGAAGCCACCGCGTCGCTGCCCTTCAAGCTGTTCACCGAGACCCTTGATGGTTTCGGCCTCTTCGCCAGCGGCTCCTACACCCACAGCGAAGTCAAATATGGCAGCAATCCCGGAGCGACCGTGACCCTGCCGGGCCTCTCCAAATGGGTCGCCAGCGGCACCGCCTATTTCGAACGCAGCGGCTTCCAGGCACGGGTCAGCTATCGCTACCGCTCATCTTTCCTGGGCGAAGTCGCTGGCCTGTCGGCAGCCCCCACCTTCCGCACGGCCAAGGCGGAGGGCATATTGGACGCGCAGATCGGCTATGAATTCCAGTCGGGTCCGCTCACTGGCCTGTCGATCCTGCTCCAGGGCAAGAACCTGACCGACCAGCCCTTCGTCACCTACCAGAATGACGATCCGCGCCAGGTCATCGACTATCAACGCTATGGCCGCGATTATTATCTGGGCCTCACCTACAAATTCTAACGCTTCTCAAATCCTCCCCCGGCGGGGGAGGATGACCCTCTGATCTGCCTGACTGCACGCAGGCAGTGCCGGGACCGCCGCTTCTTTCAGGAGAGGGCGGTCCCTTTTTTTGAAACATTGCCGATTTCCACCGTTCGGGCTGCGGGACCGTGTGAAACGCGATCAGGCGGTCATCCGGCTGACCAACCGTGGCGCCAGCAGCGTCGGCGTCACTGGCTTGCCCTTGATCTGGGCGATCAGCGCATCGACCAGCACTTCGCCCGCAAGCAGATAATCCTGCGCAACCGTGGTCAGTGGCGGGCGCGTCAGGCTGACCGCGGGAATATCGTCGAAACCGATCATCGCCACATCGTTCGGCACCGTCATCCCCGCCTCCTCCAGCGCGCGCATCGCGCCGATCGCGATCAGGTCGGATCCGGCGAAAATAGCATCGAACGGAATGCCGCGCGCGATCAGGCGGCGCGCCGCCTCATGGCCGGAATGTTCGATCGACAGGGCATCGACATGCAGCCCCGGATCGACCGGCAGGCCCGCCTCCACCATCGCCTCGGTCAGCCCCGCATAACGATCGCGAAATTCGGGATAGCGGTTGGACGCATCGCCCAGAAAGGCAATCGAGCGGCGGCCGCGTTCGATCAGATGCCGACCCGCATCGCGCCCACCCTGCCGATTATCGCAACCGATGGTCATGCCCAACGCATGGTCATCGACCGAACCCCAGCGGACGAAATGCGTCCCCTGCGCCACCAGCTGTTCCAGCCGGACGCGATAAATCTCGTAATTGCCATAACCGAGCAGGATGATGCCGTCGGCCTTGCGACTATCTTCATAATCGACATGCCAGTCGGTCGATAATTGCTGAAAGGATGTCAGCAGGTCATAGCCCCGCTTGGCGCAGGTTTGCAGGATCGGCCCCAGCATCGACAGGAAGAAGGGATTGATCCAGCTTTCGTCGGGCAGCAGATCCTCGAAGAACAGCAGCGCCAGCGTATTGCTCTTTCCCCGGCGCAGCGATGACGCATTCTTGTCCACCGCATAGTTGAGCTGGCGGGCGATCGCCTCGATCCGCTTGCGCGTCCCCTCGCTGACCGTGGGGTCGCCGCGCAGCGCGCGCGATACGGTCGGCTGGGAAACACCGGCCAATGTCGCGATGTCGAACGACGTGATTTTCTCATTGACGGCCATCGCCTGATCCTACGCCGCTCCGGCACGCTTGGAAAGCCGGGCTTTGAATACGTATGTCGCATCCTTGGCCGCACCAACAAAGGCCGACTAAGAAGGGGGCATAAGACCGCGGCGATCAGGCCAGTGCGGACCAGAGGAGGAAGAGGAATGCGAAAGCGCAATCCCATGCTGTTCGCAGCGCTGATGGCGCTGGCCACCCCCGCCCTGTCCGCGCCCGCCGCACCGCCCGCTCCCGCAGATTTTCGCGCCCGCCTGCCGGAGGATGAGATCATCTATTTCGTCCTGCCCGACCGCTTCGACAATGGCGATCCGCGCAATGACAAGGGCGACTTTGGCGGCGATCGGCTGACCCATGGCTATGACCCCACGACCAAGGGCTTTTTCCATGGCGGCGACCTCAAAGGCCTGATCCGACGGCTAGACTATATCCAGGGACTGGGCGCGACCGCCATCTGGGTCGGCCCCATCTTCCGCAACAAGCCGGTGCAGGGCGCCAAGGGCCAGGAAAACGCGGGCTATCACGGCTATTGGATCACCGACTTCACCCATGTCGATCCGCATTTCGGCACCGACGCCGATTTCGCGGCCCTGGTGGAGGCCGCCCATGGGCGGGGCATGAAAGTCTATATGGACATCATCGCCAACCACACCGCCGACGTCATCCAATATCGCGAATGCGCCGTTTCCGCCTGCACCTACCGCTCGCGCGCGGACTATCCCTATCAACGGCGCGGCGGCGTCAATGGCCAGCCGATCAATCCCGGCTTCACCAGCGATGATGACCATCGCGCGGACAATTTCGCCCAGCTGACCGATCCGTCCTACGCCTATACGCCCTATATCCCCAAGGGCGAGGAACAGACCAAGACGCCCGCTTGGCTGAACGACGTCACCCTCTATCACAACAGGGGCGAAACCACCTATCGCGGCGAAAGCGCGACGATGGGCGACTTTGTCGGGCTGGACGACCTCATGACCGAAAATCCGCGCGTCATTGCGGGGATGATCGAGATATTCGGCGACTGGATCGACCGTTTCGGTGTCGATGGATTCCGCGTCGATACCGCCCGCCATGTCGACCCGCATTTCTGGCAGGCCTTCGTCCCCGCCATGCAGGCCCGCGCAAAAGCCAAAGGCATCCCCAATTTCCACATCTTCGGCGAAGTGTCGGAAAGCGATATCCTGTCCGGCCCGCTCGCCTGGCACACGCGCGAGGGCGGCTTTCCCTCGGTGCTCGATTTCGCCTTCCACCAGGTCGCGATCCAGACCGTCGCGGGCAAGGGCGCGACGGCGCTGTGGGAAAAGATGCTCCAGGGCGATGCCCTCTATGTCGAGGGTGAAGCCACCGCGCGGCAACTGCCGACCTTCATCAGCAATCATGACAATGGCCGCTTCGCCACCTTCGTCCGCCGCGCCTTTCCCGCCGCCAGCGAACAGGAAGTGCTGGACCGCGTCACGCTCGGCCACGCCATGATGCTGACGCTGCGCGGCGCACCGACGCTCTATTATGGCGATGAACAGGGCTTTGCCGGTGACGGCGGCGATCAGGACGCGCGCGAGGATATGTTCGGCAGCAAGGTCGCCATCTACAATGACAACCGCCTCGTCGGCACGGACGCGACGACCGCAACGCCCCGCTTCGATCCCTCGCACAGCCTCTATCGCACCATCGCCTCGCTCGCCCGCCTGCGCACCGCCCACCCTGCCCTGCGCCGGGGCAGCCAAGTGGTACGTGCCCGGTCGGAAGAACCCGGCCTGTTCGCCCTTTCCCGCTTCGACCCCGACACTGGCGCTGAATATCTGATCGCCTTCAACACATCGACCGCGCCGATCCAGACCCATGTCCAGGTCGATGTCCGGTCGGACGC
Organism: Sphingobium sp. KKT206; assembly: GCF_055640555.1. Classification (NCBI taxonomy): domain Bacteria; kingdom Pseudomonadati; phylum Pseudomonadota; class Alphaproteobacteria; order Sphingomonadales; family Sphingobiaceae; genus Sphingobium; species Sphingobium sp. KKT206. The sequence goes on along the minus strand of NZ_CM145764.1, from coordinate 972,759 downwards.
TTTCGTCACGCTGGCGGGCGCACCCTGCGCTGGCCGGGCTGCTGCCCCCGGCAGCCTGGCCGTCACCCTCCCCCCGCTCGGCTACAGCCTGTGCGCCGTCCGCGCGCCGTCTTCCCCATCTGCAAAGTCCCCTGAATGACCGACATGCCTGAATCATGGTGGCGCGGTGCCGCCATCTACCAAATCTATCCGCGCAGCTTCGCCGACTCCAATGGGGACGGTATCGGCGACCTCAACGGCATTACCGCCCGCCTGCCTTATGTCGCGTCACTGGGCGTCGATGCGATCTGGCTGTCGCCCTTCTTCAAAAGCCCGATGCGCGACTTCGGCTATGACGTGTCGGACTATTGCGATGTCGATCCGATTTTCGGCACGCTCGCCGATTTCGATGCGCTGGTCGCCCGTGCCCATGCGCTGGGCCTGCGCGTCATCGTTGATCAGGTCTGGGCGCATACGTCGGATCAGCATGGCTGGTTCATCGAAAGCCGCGCCAGCCGCAACAATGCCAAGGCCGACTGGTATGTCTGGGCCGATGCCAAGCCGGACGGATCGCCGCCCAATAATTGGCAGTCCGTCTTCGGCGGTCCGGCCTGGACCTGGGACGCACGGCGTGGCCAATATTATATGCACAGCTTCCTGCGCGAACAGCCGCAATTGCACCTGCACCACCCGGACGTGCAGGCAGCCGTGTTCGACATCATCCGCTTCTGGCTCGACCGGGGCGTCGATGGCTTTCGCATCGACGCGATCAACCATTCGATGCACGATCCAGAGCTGCGCGATAATCCGCCCGCACCCGACGATGGCAGCCTGCGCACCCGCCCGTTCGATTTCCAGCTCAAAACCTATAATCAGAGCCATCCGAACATCCCCCTTTTCCTCGAAAAGGTCCGCAGCGTGTTCGACGCCTATCCTGATCGCTTTACCGTCGCCGAAGTCGGCGGCGCGGACAGCGACCGGGAGATGAAGGCCTTTACCCAGGGCGACCAGCGCCTCAATACCGCCTATGGCTTCGACTTCCTCTATGCCCCTGCCCTGACCAGCGACTTGATGAAAAGCGCGCTGCAAAAATGGCCAGCGGAACAGGGGATCGGCTGGCCAAGCTGGGCCTTTGAAAATCACGATGCCCCGCGCGCCGTATCGCGCTGGGCCAAGGATCATGACCCGCAAGCTTATTGCCGGATGAAGATGCTGCTGCTCGCTTGCCTGCGCGGCAATATCTTCCTCTATTATGGCGAGGAATTGGGCCTGTCGCAGGTCGATATCGCGTTCGAGGATCTGCAAGACCCCGAAGCCATCGCCAATTGGCCACTCACCCTGTCCCGCGACGGCGCCCGCACGCCGATGCCGTGGATCGCCGATGCGCCCTATCTCGGTTTCTCCGACGCCAAACCCTGGCTACCGATCGGGGAAGCGCATCGCCCGCTCGCCGTCGACCGGCAGGAGGCAGACGCCGCCTCCCTACTGCACTGGACTCGTGAGGTTCTCGCCTTGCGCAAAGCCTATCCTGCCCTGCGCGCCGGCACCGTGGACTTTCGGGAGATGCCCGGCGACCTGCTCGCCTTCGAACGCAGCCATGGCGGCGAACAGCTGCTCTGCATCTTCAACCTTGGCGATCAGCCGGTCAGTTGGACGCCGCACGATGCGGAACGCTGGCACCCGATGCTGACCTGCGGGGGTGCCACGGCGTGGCACTTCCCCGCTGCCGCCGCCCTCGTCGCCCACTATCAAGGACATATAGCATGACGCGACTGACTGCGCCCACCCTCCGCATTTTGGCCATCCCGCTTTTCGCCCTGTCGCTGGCCCCGATTGCCGCGCGCGCCGATGTCGTCGCCAAGGCCGCCTCGCCCGATGGTCGCATCACCCTGACCGTCAGCCTGGATGGCGAAGGCCGCCCCAGCTACGCCGTGCAGCGCGACGGCCAGCCGCTGATCGCTGACAGCCGCCTTGGCTTCATGCTCACCGACGCGCCCAAGATCGAGCGCAACCTGACGCTGGCCGACACGAAGCGCGACCGGCGAGACACGAGCTGGACGCAGCCCTGGGGCGAATGGTCGACCATCCGCGACAACCATAGCGAAATCCGTCTCGCCTTCCGCGAAAAGACTGACCTTCAGCGCGAAATGGGTGTGACCTTCCGCCTGTTCGATGATGGCGTGGCTTTCCGCTACACCCTGCCCGACCAGCCTAATCTGCACCATGCCAATATCGCCGAGGAACTGACCCAGTTCGCCTTCGCTCAGCCCGGCACCGCCTGGTGGAAGCCCGCCTTTGAATGGAACCGCGAAGAATATCTCTACGACAAGACGCCGCTCGATGCGGTCGGCACGGCGCAGACCGTCATGACGGTAAAGCTCGCCAGCGGCACCCATGTCGCGCTGCATGAAGCGGCATTGGTCGACTATAGCGCAATGAACCTGGCGCGGGTGCAGGGCAACATGTTCCGCGCCGCCCTGACGCCGGGCGCTGGCACCGCCAAAGTCTCGCGCGATGCGGGTTTCTCGACGCCCTGGCGCACCATCGCCATCGCCGACGATGCGGCGGGCCTCTACATGAACCACATGATCCTGAACTTGAACGAGCCTAACAAGCTGGGCGACGTGTCGGGCTGGATCAAGCCGGGCAAGTTCGTCGGCGTGTGGTGGAACATGATCAAGGGCGAATGGAGCTGGGCGCGCGGTCCCAAACATGGTGCGACCAACGCCAATGTCCGCCGCTATATCGACTTTGCCGCCGCCAGCGGCATCCCCGCCGTGCTGGTCGAGGGATGGAATGTCGGCTGGGACGGCAACTGGTTCGGCGATGGCAATGCCATGAATTTCTCCCAACCGACCGAGGATTTCGACGCGGATGCGCTGGCGGCCTATGCCAGATCGAAGGGCGTCACGCTGATCGGCCATCATGAAACCGGCGGATCGGCCAGCCATTATGACGCGCAACTCGACAGCGCCTTTAAATGGGCGGCCGACCATGGCGAACAGGTGGTGAAGACCGGCTATGTCACTGATGCCGGGCAGATCGAGCGCGTCGATGCCGATGGCACCCGACATCGCGAATGGCATGAGGGCCAGTGGATGGTGAACCATTATCTGCGCGTGGTACAGGCCGCCGCCAAATATAAGGTCAGCATCGACAGCCACGAACCGGTCAAGGACACCGGCCTGCGCCGCACCTACCCCAATTGGGTGTCGCGCGAAGGCGGACGCGGCATGGAATATAATGCCTGGGTCGGCGGCAAGAACCCGCCCGAACATGAAGCCAATCTGGCCTTCACCCAGATGCTCGGCGGCCCCATGGACTTCACGCCCGGCGTCCTCAGCCTCTCCGGGTCGGAAGGCAGCTCGATCCAGTCGACGATCGCCAAGCAACTGGCCCTCTATGTGGTCCTGTATTCACCCGTGGTGATGGCCGCCGATACGCCGGAAAATTACGCGAAATATCCTGGCCCCTTCCAGTTCATCAAGGATGTGCCGACCGACTGGTCCGACACCCGCGTCCTGAACGGCGAAGTCGGCGACTATGTCACGATCGCGCGCAAGGAAAAGGGCGGCGATGACTGGTATCTGGGCGCCGTGGGTGACGAAGAAGCCCGCGCCAGCCAGGTGACGCTCGACTTTCTGGATGCCGGGCGCAGCTATGTCGCGGAAATCTACCGTGACGGACCAGGCGCGGATTATCGCACCGACGCGCGCCACGCGATCGTGATCGAGAAGAAGACGGTCAGGAAGGGCGACCGGCTGACGATCGCGCTGGCACCCGGTGGCGGTCAGGCGATCCGTTTCGTGGCGGGCGGCAAACCACGCCGGCGCTGACATCCTATTTCCTGTCCTACAGGCCGCGCGCGCTCTATGCTGCCAACCGCGGCCTGCATCGACGTCCGACTTTCCGATAGGATCAGAAACGGGCAATAAAATATCGAAATTGCCGGGAAATATGCGAAGTTAAGGGGCGGATGCGGGATGGACGGGCAACATGACAGCACACAGATAACCCGCCCCCGACAGGGTTTTGCGGGACTGTGGAATATCAGCTTCGGCTTCTTCGGCATCCAGATCGGCTTCGCCCTTCAGAACGCCAATATGAGCCGCATCTTCCAGTCGCTGGGCGAAAGCCTGGACGATCTGGCGCTGCTGTGGATCGCTGCACCCCTGACCGGCCTGTTGGTTCAGCCGATCATCGGCCATTATAGCGACCGGACCTGGTGCCGGTTCGGTCGTCGCCGCCCCTATTTCTTTGTCGGTGCCCTGTTCGCGGCGGCAGCGCTGATCGGGATGCCCAATGCCCCCGGTCTGCTGGCGGCGGCGATGATGCTCTGGATACTCGACGCATCGTTGAACATATCGATGGAGCCGTTCCGCGCCTTTGTCGGCGACATGCTGGACAAGGATCAGCATATGGCCGGCTATGCCCTGCAAACCGCCTTCATCGGCGCGGGCGCGGTGATTGGCTCTGCCACCCCCTGGATGCTTGACCAGATGGGTGTCGCCAATGTCGCCGTCGGGCCGGGCGTGCCCGACACGGTGCGGATCAGCTTCTATATCGGGGGGGCGGCGCTGTTCCTCGCGGTGCTATGGACCGTGCTGACGACACGCGAATATGCGCCCGACCAGATGGCCCGTTTTGCGCGGGCCGATGACGACGCCGCAGGCCTCGCACCGGCGACACGCGCCATGCCTGCGGGTGGAGCAGGCTGGATCGCGACAGGCGTCGCCATATTGGCGATCGTGTGGACCTGGTCGCTGGAAAAGGAACTCTATCTGCTCGGCGCGTTGCTGGCCGCTTATGGCGTCGCGCGCCTCGTCGCCCGCTGGCTCCATGGCCAGGGTCGCAACGACAATCTGCTCAGCCATGTCGTCGGCGATTTCGCGGCCATGCCGCCGCTGATGAAGAAACTGGCGCTCGTCCAATTCTTCACCTGGTCCGCGCTGTTCATCATGTGGATCTATACCACGCCGGTCGTCGCCCAATATATGTTCGGATCGGCCGATCCCGCCAGCTCCGCCTATAATGCCGGGGCCAACTGGGTCGGCATATTGTTCGCGACCTATAATGGCGTCGCCGCTCTCGCCGCCCCCTTCCTGCTCCAACCGCTCGCCCGCCGCATCGGCCAGGCGAACACCCATGCCATCGCGCTGATGCTGGGCGCACTGGGCTTCTTGTCCTTCCTGTTCCTGCGCGACGCGCAACTGCTGCTGCTCTCGGAAGTCGCGATCGGCATCGCCTGGGCATCCACCCTCGCCATGCCCTATGCCATGCTCGCGTCCAGCGTGCCGCAGGCGAAGCTTGGCATCTACATGGGTCTGTTCAACGCCTTCGTCGTCATCCCGCAACTGCTGGTCGCCACCGTCATGGGCACCATCATGCGCCACGCCTTTCCGACCGAACCCATCTGGACCATGGCATTCGCCGCCGGTGTGATGCTGTTGGCGTCGGTGGCAACGCTACGCTGCCGCTAGACGGGGAAATTTCGCCATAGCGGCCTATGGCTGAATATGTCCGTCCTGAAACTATGATGCGCCTTACACGACTCGGCGGTCAATGTGATCGGTGTGCAGAATCGCAGACACGGCCCACAATGCCGATCCGCTACGCGCTGTCATCACTGACAACCTCGGCGCGACCGCGCCGATTAAAACCAATCCCATCAGTGCCAAACGGCATCAGGTCGAATGCTTCTTCAACAAGCTCAAGCGCTTCCGCCGCATCGCCAGTCGGATTGAAACGATGTGGATAAATCCAAGGTAGCTGTCGGCGGATCAAGGCAACTTCCTCAAAAGCTGCCTTGAATCAAAACCTACGCGATTTGGGAACCCCCTTTGTCAACCGCCCTAAACCGTGAGCATCAAGCATCCCAACTGCCTTGCAGGAAGGTGCCTGACTGTCGTGTCGGCCGCCATCGCCAAACAAACGGACTGCCGCGAGGGGGAAATGATCTCGCAATCATTCGCAGTCCAACACATCCAGAATGACGATGCTATCATCGATCAATTTATCAATAATGGTCAAGCCAACTGCACATTTTATCCACCGATCTTCGTCAAATTGGTTTGACATTGCGGCCGGACCCTGCCACCAATCTGGTGGTAGCGCTATCATAGCATATTGCCGGAACACCGGAAGTTACAAGGGAGAGGAAGCCATGAAAATGCATAAGCCTGCCATTCGCGCGGCCTTGTTCGCAGCATCGGCCTTAAGTTCTATCGCCTGCGCGCAGCAAGCGGTTGGTCAGACCACCGCCGACCAAGATACCGTCGCCGCGCTCCCGATCGAACCAAACGATCCCGTCGCGACCACCAATGATATCGTGGTTACCGGCTATCGCGCGTCGTTGCAAAGCTCCACCAATGCCAAGCGCGAATCGACCGGCTTTACCGATTCCATCTTTGCGCAGGATATTGGTAAATTTCCCGACACGAATATTGCCGAGTCGTTCAATCGCATTCCCGGCATCACGATCAATCGTGACGTTAATGGCGAAGGTGTGAACGTCGCGATCCGCGGGCTTGGTTCCAATTTCACCAACGTAACGCTAAATGGCGCGCCTATCGCGGTGTCTTCATCGGGCGCGACGGACGCGCAGGGAACGGATCGTTCGGTAGACTTAAGCTTCTTTCCTACTGATCTCTTTACGAAGCTGACGGTCAACAAAAGTTACACCGCCAACCTGCTGGAGGGCGGCGCTGCGGGCAATATCGACATGCGCTCAGCGCGCCCCTTCGATCGTCCCGGTACGCGCTTTACCTATAATATCCAAGGTACCAACCAGAGTGGCGTCAATAAGGTCGGCGCGCGCGGTTCAGCAATCTTCAGTACAACGAACGACACGATGGGTATCCTCGTAGGTGTATCGGGGCAGCGGTTGTTTACCGATAACCGCGGCTTCGAGACGATTGGCTACACGAATCCGGCCCTGACCACCGCCCAGTGCGGCGCGGCGACCGGCTGCAACACGACGGGCGGCGGCAACTGGACCATCCCCGGCACCGTCCCGGCGGGCGCGGGCGGTGGCCTGATTACGGGTCAGACGATCGATCAGGCATGGCTGCTTGCCAACAATCCAGGTGCCTCTATCCAGCAGATCGACAATGGCATCATTCCCCGTCTTGGCCGCTTTACCGCGCAATATGGTCGGCGCGACCGTATTAACGCAATCGCCAGCGCCGAATGGCGTCCCAATGACGCAATGCATTTTTACGTCGATGGCCTCTATGGCTTTAAGAAGAACAATTTGACGCGCGAGAATATCGCCTGGATCGTCCGTAATGGACAGATTATTCCCACCAATACCACCTATGACAAGGAAGATTGCTCGGCTGGGTGCCAGGTGACGAGCGGCACCTACGCCAATTCTCAATTCTTCCTCGAATATCGGCCCCTGACCGAGACCACACACCTTTATAGCGTCAATCCGGGTCTGGATTGGGAAATGAGCGATCGCCTGAAACTGTCGGTTCAGGCCAATTATACCCGTAGTACCTTTCACCGGGAAATCCCCACCGCCGGTCCGGTCACCGCGATGGGCACCGGCGTGACAGTGGACTATGCCGCCAGTCCGAATGGCGCGCCGACGATCACGTCAAACGTTGACCTTAACGATCCGAATAATTTCGTCTGGAACGGCGGGCGCGTCAACATTTCAGACGAACGTCGCGTCAACGAGACCAAGGGCGTTCGCGGCGCGCTGACGTGGGGTGATGAGCGGCTCAATATTCAGCTCGGCGGCAATTATGACGATGTCAGCCGTCGCATCCGCGGCTTCGACAACAGCCAAGCTTGGCAGAATGCCGTGTGCGGGGGCAACCCTAATGTGTTCGTGCCCGGTCCCAATAGTCAGCCGATCTGCGTGGGTGCAGAGTCCGTCGTGCCCGGATCGACCGGCTACCCCAATTATCCGGGCTATGGCACCGGCTACGCCGCCGGACAGGCCGGTCCCGTCACTTATGGCGGTTCGCTCGTTCCGGTTGGCCAGTTGCCCAACTTCCTGATGCCGGGCCGTGCCGGTTTCGTTACCGTCGACTGGGACAAGTTCAGGAAAGCGTCCAATTACGACACCTTTCATGACAATGCGCCTGAATCGGGTGGTTCGAACACTGGCGCCAGCGGCGGACTAATCCGAGAGAAGTCCTTCGCCACCTATCTGACCGCCAGCGGCAAACAGCAGATCGGCGACAACGACCTGCGCTTCAATGTCGGCGTGCGCTACGTCAAGACCGACCAGACAATCGAGGGCCGCGTGTCGCTCGCCGATCCGCGCAATACGCCCACCGCCTCCACCACGCTCCCCGACGGCGCGCGCTATCCCAGCATCGTCACCATCGTGCGTACCAGCAACAGCTATGAAAAATGGCTGCCTGCCGCGACGGTCGCCTATGATCTGGGCGATCTAGCCGTGATACGCGCCGCCTATTCGAAGACGATGACGCGCCCAGATCCGGCGGCGCAGTTGCCGGGCGTTGGCTTTGGCGATCCATCGGCCGCTACCGCCACGATCGGCAACCCTGCGTTGAAGCCGTATTTCTCCAACAATCTGGACCTGGGCGTCGAACTCTACACCGGAAAGGAAGGTCTGGTATCGTTTAGCGCTTTCCGCAAGTCGCTGACCGGTTTCACCAACAACCAGATCACCACCCAGCCTTTCTCCTTCCTCGCCCAATATGGCATCAATTATGACTCGCTCAATCCCACGCAGCAGCAGGCCATCAACTTACGCGGTGGCCCCGCGGCTGCGACCATCCAGGTCCAGTCGCAGGTCAACGTTCCCAACAAGCTGACCGTCAACGGCCTGGAATTTCAGTGGGTCCAGCCGCTCGATTTCCTGACCGATCGCTTCGGCGTGCGCGGCTTCGGCTTCAACGCCAACGCGACGCTGGTCGATCAACGCAGCGACGGTCCCGCCACCGCCTTCGGGGTCGCACCGTTCACTTACAACGTCATCGGCTATTATGAAAATGGCGGCGTCAACCTGCGCGTTTCAACGACTTTCCGCGAAGGATCGCAAAGCAGCGGTGCTAACCAGAACGGCATTCCTGCCGCAGCCCTCTACTCCGACGACTATCAGCAGTGGGATTTCTCCTCCAGTCTTGATCTCGAAAAGGTCTTCGGATGGAAGGGCGCGCCGCAGTTGACCCTGGATATTCAAAACTTCACCAACTCCACCCTGCGCAGCTACTTCCAGTTCGAAGGTGCTACCTTCACGCAGTATAAGCCAGGCGTCCAATATCTCGTCGGTGTGCGCGGCACTTTCTGAACAAGGACGAAAAGAGAGGGCGGTACAGCGATGCATCGTCCTCTCTTATACCAACGGCTATGGGGTTAGTGCGCTCTTCCAGTAGTCAGGCCGTTTTAGGAAAATGGGAACATTCTGATGCTGTCACGTCGTGATATGCTGTCTGCATCTATCGCTGCGGCACTCGCTGCAAGTCCTCTGCGCGCAACGGTCAGCTTCGGTGGAAAAGGTGATGGGTTTGAACTGGCTGGTCCCGGCGGGACCATCCCCCTTTTCGTCGAGCCAAGCGACTTCGCAGGCGTGCTACGGGCGGCCCGCGACCTTGCCGCAGATGTCGGGCGCGTAACCGGAACGGATGCCTCCTTCTCGCCCACGCCGGACCAACCGCGGATGGTGCTGATCGGAACATTGGGGGAAAGTCCGACGATTGACCGGCTCGCAGCAACCGGCAAGATCGATGTCGCACCGATAAAGGGCAAGTGGGAAAGCTATAGCTTACAGACGGTTCGTAACCCGATGCCTGGCATTGAGGAAGCGTTGGTCATCATCGGCAGCGACAAGCGCGGCACGATCTACGGAATTTACGATTTGTCACAGAATATCGGCATATCCCCCTGGTATTGGTGGGCGGATGTGCCTGTCATTAAGCGGGATCGTATCCGCATTTCCTACGGAAGCTATTTTCAGGGTGAGCCGGCGGTCCGCTATCGCGGCATCTTCCTGAATAACGAGGCGCCCTGTTTGTCCGCATGGACTGCGGAAAAGTTCGGCGGGATGAATGCAGATTTCTATACGAAGGTGTTCGAACTGCTGTTGCGGTTGCGCGCAAATTACCTCTGGTCCGCCATGTGGAACAACGCCTTTAACGAGGACGATCCCAAAAACGGTCCGCTGGCGGACGAATATGGCATCGTCATGGGCACATCCCATCACGAACCGATGAACCGCGCGCACAAGGAATGGACGTCGCGTAGGCCCGGAAACGGCGAATGGAATTATGTGTCTAATCGTCCGGCGGTGCAGCAGTTTTTCCGCGAAGGTGCGCGGCGTAGCAAGGACCGCGAACTGCTGGTGACGATGGGCATGCGGGGCGACGGCGATGTCGCACTGGAAGGCACGGGCGGTATCAAGTCCGATGTCGCATTGCTCGAAACGATCATCGCCGATCAGCGCCGGATATTGCAGGAGGAAACCGGCAAGCGGATCGAGGACATTCCGCAGGTATGGGTGCTGTTTACCGAAGTTCAGAAATATTATGATGCGGGTCTGAAGGTACCCGAAGATGTGACGCTGATGTTCGCCGACGACAATGTCGGCTACATCCGTCGCCTGCCCACCCCGCAGGAGCGCGCGACCCGCACTGGCGGCTTTGGCGTCTATCATCATATGGATATGAACGGCGGACCCTATAGCTATAAATGGGTCAACACCAATCCCTTCCCTAAAATCTGGGAGCAGATGAACCTCGCTCTGGAATATGGTGCCAACCGCATCTGGATCAGCAATATCGGCGACCTGAAGCCACTGGAACTGCCCATCGAGTTTTTCCTGGCGATGGCTTGGGATCCCAAGGCGGTGACCAAGGAACGGATCGCGGAATGGACCCAACTATGGGCGGCGCGCGAATTTGGTTCGACCCACGCAGCTAAAATTGCCAGTCTGGTGTCGCGCTACGCCAAATATAATGCTTGGCGCAAACCCGAACAGTTGCGGCCGGACACATATAGTCTGCAAAATTTCAGAGAAGCCGAGCGCATGGTCGCCCTGTGGAAGGCACTACGTAGCGAGGCCGAGGCGATAAACGAAGCCCTGCCGGACATATACCGCGCCGCTTATTATCAGTTGGTACTCCATCCCATCAAGGGCTGCTGCAATCTGACCGAATTGCTCGTTGCCGCCGCGCGCAACGCATGGTTTGCCGAGCAGGGTCGTGCGAGCACCAATCTAGAATCTATCGAAGTGAAGCGATTATTTTCGCAGGCGCATCAGATACGCGATACCTATAATCGCGATCTATCAGGTGGAAAATGGAACCATCTGATGGACCAGACCTATATCGGCTATTTCGATTGGTATCAGCCCACACAGGATATCAAGCCTCCCGTATCTGAGCTGGATTTGAATGACGTCGCCTCATTTGGTGTCGCTGTTGCAGGCAGAACGGAGGCGTGGCCGGGCTTCTACTTACCGCCCAACCTGCCGACATTCGATAGCCTACGCCGTGAGCGTAGCTGGATAGAAGTTTTTCCTCGCGGCAAGCGATCGATAACCGCCAAAGTATCGGTCAGCGAACCCTGGATTGGCCTAACCCAGGAGGCTGCCTTTTCGACCAGTGCTGCCGATCGCCGCTACTAGGTGGACATCGACTGGAGCAAGGTGCCGGAAGGGATGTCCAAGGGATCAATCACGATCAGCCATGGGGACGACGCAACTAGCGTTTCCGTCGCAGTCAACGCCATAAAGGCTTCGGCCGAACAAATGCGTGCGGCAAAAGGTTGCTGGGGCAGCCTGTCCGGGCCTTTCTCCATCCCGGCAAACGGTTTTGAGCGCAATGTTCCTGTCGGCGATGTCCGGTGGGAGGCGATCCCCGACTATGGCCGCGTGGAAGCCGCCATGTCGATTTTTCCGGTCGATGTGCTCTCAATCGTCGATCCGACCAAAGCGCCGCGCCTCGACTACTCGATCTTCGTCGGCGAAACGGGAGAATGGACATTCGATCTAGTTACCGCCCCGACGCTCAACGTGAATCCTGCTCATCAGTTGTCTCTTGCTCTGTGGGTTAATGATGGCAAGCCGCAGATCATATCTGTTTTTAGCCCCGAAAGGCGCGAGACCGAAGAGTTTCTCGGCGCTGCACATGATCATGATTCCCGAACGGATATGCGCATCATGCGGTTCAAAGGCATGATTGCCCAGGCTGGACGGCACAAGCTCAGCATCGCCATGGTCGACCCTACTATCGTGATCGAATCCATCATCGCTTATCGAGGTAAGTTGCCAGAAAGCTACTTCGGACCGCCCAGCATCCGGATCGGCGAACCAACGCGCTCGTGAAAAACCATTTTATGGGTTGATCCATATGCAATTTCGATCGCGGCTTTGTAACGTGAAAGGCCGCTTGCGCGCTGCATCGCCCGCCACGCTCGCAGGCATGTCGCTAGGGCAGGCGCAGGACGCAACGAAGGTATAGGCGGTCATCGTCTTCTTCTCCAGGTTCGAGTTCGCATCCGAACCCTACCAGAAGATCGACGGTGGCCACCCTATCAGGGAAACCTTCCTACACCACCCCGTGGGACACAACCGCGCCTGCCTAGGCCGACAGTCGAAGGGGCTACTCTGGACGAACGGTTCTGAGTAAAGTCATCACGCTCAAGTTTAAAACTACTATCAACTATTTCGAATGCTCATGGCTGTGTAATCCTTTGTTTTACAAAGGATTTTTCATGACATAAAATTATATTGGATGGTAGCGTTGGTGGGCCCGGCAGGAATCGAACCCGCAACCTAGCCGTTATGAGCGGCCAGCTCTAACCGTTGAGCTACAGGCCCCACCTGAACGCGGGATTAGGCAGCATCAGGCGGCTTGGCAAGCCTCTGCGCGCATCGGAATAGCAGCCAGCAATTGATTCAGGCTCGCCGGGCGAACCCCGCGATGCGCCAGATGGTTCAACACGGCGTCCCACCACCGGTAAAAGGCAGTCCGATCCGCCTCGTCGCGCACATAGGGCGTATGGCCAGGCTCCAGCGTGGGCGAGTGAAAGCTGAAATTGAGCAATGGCACGCCTTCTTCCATCAAGGCGTCGATGGCCATCATCGCCTCCTGCGCGGACACCCCTTCCGGCGTCAGCGGCACGCGGCTCAGCAATCGCGCCCGCGCCATCGCGCCCGCCAATGCCCCCATCGTCTGCGCCGCACGATACAGCCGCTCCCCCGCCCCCCGCAACAACCCGACGAAAGCGGTCGAAAGCGGCAATTCCACCAACGTCCGGTTCGGCCCCGCCCAATAGGGTGTCAACGGCATCCCGCGAAAATCCGGGCCATGCTGGCCGCTATAATCAAACCGGCTTCGTACCGAACTGTCGAGCCGAAACCCTGCTGCTTCCAACAGGCGCGCACTGTTCGGACCGACGCCATAGCGCCCGGCCCGATAGGCGATCGGTCGCTGTCCGAATCGCTGTTCGATTCGGCGGCACAGCGCTTCCAGCTTGGCCAGTTCGACCGCTTCGGGCAGCGAACCGGCATAGCTGTTGGCGGCCGTCACCTCCTCGACATGCGGCGGATTGACCCAGGGATGAAGATGCGCGCCGATGTCGGCCGCACCGTCGCTCGCCCATTGGCCCATCATCGCGGCCGCCGCATCGCAATCGACCACTGGATAGTCGGTGACATAGACGGGCTTCACCCCAGCGTCCGCAAAATAGCCTTGGCCCCGCGCCATGCCGGCCAATGCCGTGACGCCATGCCCCGTCCGGCTGAACGGCGCGTTCCAGTCGAATTCCTCTTCGGTATCGACGAACAGCATGAAGCGCGTGCCGAAATCCGGCGTCAGCGCAATCCGGTCCTGAGGTTGCGGTGAATCCAGCAGGTTACCGTCGAAGGGATGAGCGTTCATGCCCTTCGCTTTACCAGCCAATGGTTGCCATAGGGTTTCCCCTGCCCTGATCGATCAGCCGAGGTCGGCCGCATCGTCAGCCATCGCCGCCGCCGGAATCGCCAGCAGCAGCCGACCCGGTTCGATCTCCAGGCTGCCGTTGCAACTTGCGGCCAGACTGCGGATCAACCGCAGGGAAAAGCCCAGGCCCAGCAGCGGCCCATCGGCCCAATCGCCATCGGCCCCATAGCCGGGATCGAGCAGTTGCCCTTCGTCCAGCCCGGTCAGGCTCGACGGCCGATCGATCGCCAGCACCACGCGCCCCGCGCCGCCATCGGGCTGAAACCAGCAGGCACCGGTCACCGTTTCCCCCGCAGGTGCGACGGAGATCAGCGTGCGTAACAGATGCTGCACCATGCGTTCGCCCTGCACCGGGTCTATCCGCACTGGCGGCAAGGCGGCGGCGATAGCGATGTCGATGGCCGATCCCCCCGCTATCGCCTGATCATCGAACCGGGCCGCAATCTGGGTCACCAGCTGGTCGGGGTCCATCAGTTCAGGCGCGCTCGAACCATCGCCACGCGATACGCGGGCGGCAAGGTCCAGATCGTCGAACGCGGCCAGCAAATGCCGGGCATCGACGGCGATCTTGCCCGCCATGTCGCGATATTCGACCCCGGCCGCGCCAAATAATTCCTGCTCGATAATCTCGGCAAAGCCCAGGATCGCGTTCAGGGGTGTGCGCAGTTCGTGGACCAACTGCCGCAGGGAATCGGAGGACAGACCGCTAATGGCGGCCTGTTCGGGCTGGGCCGCAACTTCGTGCAGATAGGGTCGCCGCGCCTGTCCGCGATAGCCCTGAAAACGGCCGGAACGCGGATCGAAAAAGGGGGTAGCGGACAAACGCCATTCGCCGTCCATCCGTCCCCCAACGATGGTGAAGCGGCCGTTTTGAAAACCGCTACGCCGGGCAAAAGCACCCGCGACATGTCCATCCGGCCCGCTTCCGCCATCCAGCGCCACGTCCCCCAATGACAGCCCGATCAGCGCGGCGCGTGGACCTTGGTCAACCCACAGCAGAATGCCCGATGCGTCCGTTTCAAACGCGAATTGGCGCGGCGCTTCGATGGCATGGGCGTCTTCGGGTGCGGAGGCGACGCCGATGGGTCGGCGCGTGCTGGTGAAATGCGCGATCCGATCGACCAGATTGCGGATCTGGTCCTGATCCTGCGCGGGTGGACGCAGCGGCGTGACGACCGCCGATGGCTGCGGCGCCACCGGTTCCGCCTCCATCTCCTGGGTCAACAGCATATCGGCCTCACCGACCATGTCCTGCCGTTCGGTGGTCAGAACCAAATCGACCGAGCCGAAGGCTTCCAGCGCCTTGCGCGCCAGCGGGCCGACATCCCGGCGTCCGCGCAAGACCCCCCGTGCGGTCGGGGTCAGCCGGGGTAGCAGTTCCGCCCAAGTCGCATCGGGCAATTGCGCCCGCGCCATCGCCGCTGCCGCAATCGCGGGGCGGTCCTTGGCAAAGAATACGACCAGGCTGGCAGACCGGAGCCGTCGCCCAAGTTCCACGACCGTCGCGATCCGCTGCGTTTCGGATATGGCAGGGCGTAACCCTTCCAGCCGGTCGAGCAACATGTCCCGGTCCGATGCCGCCATGGGCACACGGTCGGCACGATCATGCTGCGCCATCAGGTCGACACATTGGCGCCAGGATGTCACCGCACCCAGTCCCGCACGGTCATCCGCCGCCAGCACTGTTTGCATGAGATCGTTAAAACGCACCGAAAATCCTCATCATCCGCGTCGCGCGGTCCATCCGACCTATCGTTAGGCGTTCCTCCCCGCAAGGGAAAGGACGGGACGCAGCGCGATCAAAAAGGATCGTCGCATAGTGGGACAATTGCATTGCTCTGAAACATTATTATGATGGGTGCTTCGAACAAGACAGGAAATAAGCACAATAATGGCCGGGCCGAATATCGACGACATCGACTTGCAGATCCTTGGAGAGCTGCAGGAGGATGGCAGGATGACCAATGTGGAACTGGCGCGCAAAGTGGGCTTGACCGCGCCGCCATGCCTGCGCCGTGTCCGCGCGCTGGAGGAAGCCGGAGCCATCACCTCCTATCATGCGGTGGTCGATCCCGGCATGCTGGGCTACACCATCACCGTCTTCGCCATGGTCAGCCTCAAGAGCCAGGCCGAGGCCGACCTGATGGCATTTCAGGACCATATCGCCTTGCTGCCCGAAGTGCGCGAATGCCATATGCTGAATGGCGAGATCGACTTCATCCTGAAGGTCGTTGCCAAGGATTTGCAGAGCTTCCAGCAATTTCTGACATCGAAACTGACGCCCGCGCCCAATGTCGTGAGCGTCAAGACGTCGTTGACCATTCGCACGTCGAAGAATCTGCCGGGGGTGCCGCTGCCGGTCTGACCCGGCAGCGCGCGATCACGCCGCTTTGCGGCTCTGCTGCTCCACCCATACCAGCCAGAATCCGGCAACGCTCGCCCAATCCCCGGTCGCCTGTCCAAGCGCGGCTTGCGCGCCCGGCAGATCGCCCGAACGGGCAAGCGCAACGCCCAGCCGCGCATTGATGCGCCCGGCATCGACACCGCCCTTGGTGAGCGCGATACGATAATGTTCCACCGCCTGGGGATACTGGCCCAGCGCGAAATAGCTGTCGGCCAGCGAGGCCGCATCCTTGCCGCTCGATGCGTTGGCGGCTTTCTTGGCCAGCACGGGCAGGCCAGCAATTTCCTTGGTCGCCTTGGGCGTGACGCTGGTCAGCAACTTGCTGGTGGTTGCCTGTGTCGGCGTCAGCTTGCCGCCCTTGCGCCCCGCTTCGATAATCGCCTTGGCTTCGGCATAATAGCCCGCCTTTTCGGCCAATTGCGCATAGGACTGATAATCCCGCTCGCTCGCCATCGCGCCATTTGCGGCTTGCAGACGATAGAGGTCCAGTTGCAATTGCGGCTCGACGTCACCGGCCGCCAGATAATTGGTCAGCGCCGAGCGCCATTCTTCCTTGTCGCCCGCCTGCCCCAGACGATCGCGATAGAGTTGGCCCACTTCGGCCCAATCGCGCGCCTGATAGGCCATCGACAAGGCGCGATCCGTCCAGGCGATCGGCACGGGCTGCCCCGATGCGCGCTGCTGGGCGATCGCCTCCTGCACGAAACGGCGGGCATCCTTGGGCTTGTTACGGCGCAAAGCGATGTCGGCGCGCAACATGGTCGCATCGACACCGGCGTAACCCAGCGTCTTGGCATAATCGAGTTGTGCGGTGGCATCGTCATAATTGCCGACCTGATAGGACAGATAGGCGGCGACAAAGCGCAAACGCGGGGCAGCCGTTGCAGGCAAGGCGCTGGTCTTGAACAGATCGGTCAACGCGATGCGCTGCGCCTGCACATCCGCCCGCATCACTGCCAACTGATAGCGCAAGCTGGCCGTCGCATAGGATTCGAAATCATTGGTCGGGACCAGGGCACCGATCCGCGCGCTGGCGGTGCTCACATCGCGCGCCTTGACGGCGGCATCAGCCGACTGCAGCGCCGCGCGAAACGTGTCGGACATGGTGATGGGCGGCCCTGCCACAACCAGCTTCTTCTTCGCCATGGCAGGTGCTGCGACCAATAGGGTAGCCGTCAGGGCCACCGACAGGCCGGAGGTCAAAATAGTCAATCGCCGCATGGCCTTACAGGCCTCCCCACATGCACTGCCGGGATGATCCCCGGCCTCAATCCCGTCTATGCATCAAGCCGGATCGGCGCGCCACCCCAAGAGATGGCGCGCCCGTCGGTCAGGCGCCCTTGCTGCCCAGATAGGCCAGCCACAGACCGGCGATCTGCTTGCGCGCGCCACCCTGTACCGCTTCGAAAGCGGCCTTGGCTGCGGCATTGTCGCCCGCCTTCATCTTGGCGATGCCCATGCGGGTGTTGACTTCGTCGGCATCGACGCCGCCCTTTTCCTTGGCGAGTTCGAACATCGATGCCGCCTTGGCATAGTCGCCATAGCCAAGATACGCGTCGGCCGTGGCCGCCGCGATCTTGCCATTGGCAGCCTTGCGAGCATCGGCTTCCGCCGCGCCCAGCGTGCTCTTGTCACCCGCGATGCGGCCGGTCGCGGTCTGATAGAGATCAGCGCCCTGCGTGGCGTTCAGGACATTCTTGGAACGGCCCAGGTCGATTGAGGACTTGACCTCGCCATAGATGCCCGTCTTCGATGCCATTTCGGCGAATTCCAGATAGTCACCCGCGACAACCAAACCATCCGACGCCGCCAAGAGGCGCAATACGTCCAGATTTTCGCGGTTGGTAATGTTCGGGTTGGCGCGCTGGAACAGGCGTACCAGCGTCCGCAAATTAGTGCCGCTGGGTTCAGCCTGATAGGCCATCTTCGCCCATTCGGTGACGTCCGGCAGCTTGGCAGCTTCGGCCCGGCCAACGCCGATCTGATACCATTGCGCTGGCACCTGCTGTCCCGATGCCTTCATCGCCTCAGCAGCCGCCTTGAGCGCAGCGAGACCCTGCACATTGAAGCCACGGGCCGGTTCTGCCGAGGCGTTGGTCGTGCCGGCCTTGCCGAAATAAGCCTGCGCCAGGGTCGGGTTGACGCTTTCCGACTTCGCGCCTGCTGCCAGCGCCGCCTGAGCGCGCTGGATGGCGAGGTCGTAATTCTTGGCATCAAGTGCCTGGTTCGCCGCGATCGAGTTGAACTGCCCGGCCTGTTCCGGTGGCGTCAGACCGCTGTCCAGCATCTGGGTCAGCGCTTCGCTCTGCATCGCCGCATCCTTGGACGCGATCGACGTGTTCAGCTTGATGGCACCGATCTGATATTTGTCATCGTTCGAAACGGCCTTGCTGTCGGCTTCCGCCAGCGCAGCCTTGGCACCGGCGAAATCCTGCGCTTCGGCGGCCTTCTGCGCGGTCTGCAGCGACTTGATGACGTCGGGCGTGACGTTCAGCTTGGGACCAGTTGCCTTTTCTTCCTTCTTGTCCTTCTTGGCGGCGAAAGCAGGCGCCGAAACGGCGCCGCCGGTTACGGCCAGAGCCAGTACGAGCGCGAACGGGGTAACAAAACGCATAATCCTCATCTCCTATGCACGCCTGGCCGATGGCTAGAGGCGCGTTTTGGGGTTGAACGCCGATTAGGGGTCGGCGCGTGAATGGGCATTGAACAAGCCTATATCGGCTGATTTTGCAACTGTCATGCCCGCAGCTTCGTTCCAGCAAGGTCAATGCGATAGCAGCCCGGCTTGTTGATCCCCCGCGCGAGCGCGTGTCTGCGCGCGAGGGGTGACAGATTTGTTTCGCTCGGCTAGAGATCGCGGGACACAGCCAATATCATCGAAAAAAGAGAATCGCATTGACCGACGAGACTGTCCTCGCCGACCCTTCGGACATCAGCCCCGTCTCCATCGTCGAGGAGATGAAGACCAGCTATCTCGACTATGCGATGTCCGTCATCGTTTCGCGCGCCCTGCCGGACGTGCGCGACGGGTTGAAGCCGGTTCATCGCCGCATTCTCTTTTCCGCCCAGGAATCGGGCTTTCTCTACAACCGCCCCTATCGCAAGTCCGCCCGCCTCGTCGGCGAGGTGATGGGTAAATATCACCCGCATGGCGATAGTTCGATTTACGACGCCTTGGCGCGGATGACGCAGGACTGGTCGATGCGCGTGCCGCTGATCGACGGTCAGGGCAATTTTGGATCGATGGACCCCGATCCGCCAGCCGCCATGCGCTACACCGAAGCGCGATTGGCCAAGGTGGCCGGCGCGCTGCTGGAAGATCTCGACAAGGATACCGTCGATTTCACGCCCAACTATGATGCGTCGGAACATGAGCCGCAGGTTCTGCCCGCCCGCTTCCCCAATCTGCTCGTCAATGGCGCGGGCGGCATTGCCGTCGGCATGGCGACCAATATCCCGCCGCATAATCTGGGCGAAGTGCTGCGCGCCTGCCTTGCCTATATCGACAATCCCGGCATCACGACCGACGAACTGATCGCCATCGTCCCCGGTCCCGATTTCCCCACCGCCCCGCTGATCCTGGGCCAGTCGGGCGCGAAGTCGGCCTATCATACCGGTCGCGGCTCGATCATGATGCGCTCGCGCTATGTGATCGAAAGCGGGCGCGGGGATCGCGAATCCATCGTCCTGACCGCAATCCCCTATCAGGTCGGCAAGAACGGCCTCGTCGAGAAGATCGCCGAAGCCGCCAAGGAAAAGCGGATCGAAGGCATCAGCGACATTCGCGATGAATCCAGCCGCGAAGGCGTGCGGATCGTCATGGACTTGAAGCGCGACGCGACGCCCGAAGTGGTGCTGAACCAGCTGTGGCGCAACACGCCTGCCCAGTCGAGCTTCCCTGCCAACATGCTCGCCATTCGCGGCGGTCGCCCCGAATTGCTGGGCCTGCGCGAGATCATCGATGCCTTCATCAAATTCCGCGAAGAGATCATCACCCGCCGCACCAAGTTCGAGCTGAACAAGGCGCGAGAACGGGCGCACATCTTGCTCGGCCTGGTCGTTGCGGTCACCAACCTCGATGAGATGGTCAAGATCATCCGCGGTTCGTCCAGCCCCGCCGAGGCCCGCGAAAAGCTGCTGGCGCGCGAATGGCCGATCAGCGAGATCGCCCATTATATCCGCCTGGTCGAAGCCATCGACACCGAGATTTCGGGTGAAGTCTACAAGCTGTCGGAAGTGCAGGTCCGCGCCATCCTCGACCTGCGCCTGCATCGCCTGACCGCGCTCGGCCGCGACGAAATCGGCAAGGAACTGGCTGGTCTGGCCGAAGCCATCGCCGAATATCTCGCCATCCTGGGAGACCGGGTGAAGCTCTACGCCGTAATGCGCGAAGAACTGGAAGCGATTGAACGCGAATTTGCGACCCCTCGCCTGTCCGAAATAACGGCGGCTGCTGACGGCATCGATGACGAGGATCTGATCGAACGCGAGGAGATGGTCGTCACCGTCACCGTGCAGGGCTATATCAAGCGCACGCCGCTTGAGAGTTTCCGGGCGCAGGCACGCGGCGGCAAGGGCCGTTCGGGCATGGCGACCAAGGATGAGGACGCGATCACCGAATTGTTAGTGACCTCGACCCACACGCCGGTCCTCTTCTTCTCGACCGCGGGCAAAGTCTATCGCATGAAGGTCTGGCGCCTGCCGGAAGGCGGTCCGGCGACGCGCGGACGGCCTATGGTTAATCTGCTGCCGCTGGCCGCCGGGGAAACCATCCAGACCGTCCTGCCTCTGCCGGAGGATGAGGAAAGCTGGAAGGATCTGCACGTCATGTTCGCGACGGCGAACGGCACGGTGCGCCGCAACAGCATGGATGCCTTCGCCAATGTGCCGAGCAACGGCAAGCTCGCCATGCGCTTCGATGAAGGCAGCGACGATCGGCTGATCGGCGTGGCGCTTCTGTCGGAAGACGACGACGTGCTGCTCGCCACCCGTCAGGGCAAGGCGATCCGCTTCGCCTCGACCGACGTGCGCGAATTCCAGAGCCGCACCTCGACCGGTGTGCGCGGCATGACGCTCAAGGGCGATGACGAAGTCATCTCCCTCTCCATCCTCCACCGCTCCGGCGCCGATCAGGAACAGCGTGAAGAATATCTGCGCTTCGCTCCTTGGAAGCCGGAGAAGGAAGGCGAGATGGCCGATCAGGCGATGTTCGCGCTGATGCGTGAGCGGGAGCAGTTCATCCTGACCGTCTGCGCCAATGGCTATGGCAAATTGTCGTCCGCCTATGACTATCGCCGCACCGGACGCGGCGGTCAGGGCATCACCAATATCGACAATATCGGCCGCAACGGACTCGTGGTCGCCAGCTTCGCCGCAACCCAGGGCGACCAGTTGATGCTGGTCACCGATCAGGCCAAGCTGATCCGCATGGGGCTGGATAGCCTGCGCGTCATCGGCCGCAATTCGGCGGGCGTGCGCCTGTTCGATGTCGCCAAGGACGAGCATGTCGTCAGCGCCGCCAAGATCGAGGAAGCCGAAGATACACCGGAGGCCGAAGAGGCGTGAGCGACCTCTTCGCCTATAAGATATTGACCGCCGAGCAATATGATCAGTTCAAGGCCGATGGCGTCTTCAAGGGCGCACCGGTTGACCTGGCCGATGGCTATATCCACTTGTCGACCCGCGATCAGGCGGCCGAAACGGTCGCCAAACATTTCGCCGGACAGGACCGCCTGGTCATGGTGATGGTCGACCTCGCCCCCTTCGGCGAGGCGATCCGTTGGGAGCCATCACGCGGCGGCGCGCTCTTCCCCCATCTCTATGCCGATCTGCCGATCACGGCCGTTGCGGGCAAGGTGGTGCTGCGTATCGGCGACGATGGCACCCATTCCTTTCCCGCAGGCTTTTAGCGCGCGACCCGCGCCATCCGCGCTACCTTCCCGCGCTGCATCCAATAGTCCCAACCGCCCCAGCGTATATGGTTGGACGCCACTGCCGCCACCTGCACGATCAGATGCGCCCAGCTGACAGCAAAGGGCGCGATAGCATCCCACCAAAGCGAGCGCGCGGCGCGCTTCGCCTGGTCCGGCTCCAGCACCGCACCGATGATCCGCAGCCGCACCATTGCCCTGCCCCAGGCCGCGGCATAGCCGATCGCGATCGCTCCTGAGCCGCCCCAGCCCAGCGCCCACACCCATGCGCCCGCCTGCACCGCCACCACCGCCGTCGCCAGCGCCCACATGCCTAGATTGTTGGTGGCGATATGACGATATTGCCTTATCCCGAAACCGAACAGGTCACCCGCACGTCCGTCAAGCGGACTCGCGACCAGCAGATCGCGTACTGGCCGCAGCCGTAGCTTCGCGCGCCAGCCTGCCAGGCCCATCGCCATATCGTCGGACAGGCGCCCGGCCAGCACCGCATCCAGGTCCAGTCGCTCCGCCACCGCGCGAGACAGCGCCATTGCCCCACCCCAAGGCATGGTCGCACTCGCGGCACGCGGCAGCGTTGCCAATTGCATCTCGACCGCGCCGACCATTGCGGCCATCAATCCTCGCCCCGGTAGCAACAGTCGATAGCCCGTCACGATGTCCGCCTTGTCGCGCACCAGCGGAAAGAGCAGCCGACCGACCAGCCGCGGGGGCGGTTCAATATCGGCGTCGATGAAGACCAGCCACCGGTCATCGGGTCGCAAAGCTCGCAAGGCAGCGCGGAGTTTATGGACCTTCTGCCCCTCGTCCGTCGCCACACCGGCATGCACGACCTGCACATTGTCCCCGACCAGCGCCTCCGCAGCAGGGCAAGCCCCCGAAGTCGCGATCAGCAGTCGAAACGGGGCGCTTTGCGCCGCCAACCGCCCCATCAACGCCGCACCGCCGTCCCAATCGTCGCGCACGCTCAGGATCACGACTACGCCATCGGGCCTTTCCTCCCGGCGATCGAGGGGCAGATGTCGCCAATAATTGACGACCCCCAGCAGCGTCAGTCCCTGAAGGACAATCCAGACCCAGATCATGACCGCCGCGCACCTCTTTACCGTCTCGCCGCCTGCTGTATGACGGCAGGCTTATGCTATCCAACCCCTTTCTTTTTTCCCTGATGCGCATGCTGCCCGCCCGGTCGGCCTCCTGGCTTGGCGGATGGCTGTCCGTCCATGTCGCGCGCCCGCGCATGAAGCTGCGCGATGCCCGTGCCCGCGCCAATCTCGCGCTGCTCCGCCCTGATCTGGACGAGGCCGCGCAGGAAGCGATGCTCACCCGCCGCTGGCGCAACATCGGGCGGACGCTGGCTGAACTCGCCAATGTCGACCGGCTGGTGAACGACGCGCATGTCGAGGTCGTCGATCGCGCGGGCTATCAGGCCGTGCTGGACGGGCCACGCCCCTTGCTCGCCTTGTCGCTGCATCTGGGCAATTGGGATTTGCTGGGCGCGCATGGCAAGGCGCTGACCGACCGACCGGGCCTCGGCGTCTATGCGCCGCCGCGCGACGAACGGACGGCCGCGCAGCTGCAAAAGGCGCGGCAAAGCTATATGGGTGAAACGATCACCGGCGATGGCGCGGCGCGCCGGATATTGAAGCATCTGACCAGCCATACGCGCGCCAGCCTCTATATCCTGCTCGACGAACGACGCGATTTTCAGGTCTGGTTTCCCAAATTGGGGCGTACCCTTCCACCGTCGGGCAATCTGTCCGTCGCGTTGCGCCTGGGGCGCAAGGTCAATGCCCGCTTCCTGCCCTTCTATCTCGCGCGGACGAACGGACCCCACTTCCGGCTGCACTGGCATCCGCCCCTCGACCCGCAGACAATGAGCGACGAAGAGATTGTCGCGGCGGCCGACGCCTTTCTGGGGCAGGCCTGCATTACCCATGCCGACGAATGGCTGGCGCTCCATGATATGGACCTGACGCAGCCGGGCCATGCCCCCACTGCCCCACCGGTCATGTGACTTGGGCGCACTTGCCCGCTAAAGCCCCTGCATGTCCCGACTCGCGATCAAAATCTGCGGCCTTTCCACGCCCGACACCGTCGGCGCGGCCGTGCGCGCGGGGGCGAGCCATATCGGCTTCGTCCACTTCGCCAAAAGCCCGCGCCATGTCGATGCGGCCCAGATCGCCGCGCTCGCCGCCATCGCGCCCGGTCATGTGGACAAGGTCGGCGTGGTGGTCGATCCCACCGACGATCAACTGGTCGATGTGACCAGCGGCGGCGCGCTCACCGCGCTGCAGCTCCATGGCAAGGAAAGCCCACAACGCGCCGCCGCCATCCGCCAGCGCTTCGGCCTGCCCGTCTGGAAGGCGATCTCGGTCAAGACCCGCGCCGATATCGATGCCGCCACCGCCTATGTCGACGCGGTCGATCTCTTGCTGTTCGATGCCAAGACGCCCGATGGCGCAGCGTTGCCCGGTGGCATGGGCCTGCGCTTCGACTGGACACTGCTGCGTGGCCTTTCGATTCCGATGCCCTGGGGCCTGTCGGGCGGCTTGTCAGCCGACAATGCAGCCGAAGCTGTCCGCGTTACCGACGCCCCGCTGATCGACGTATCTTCCGGCGTGGAAAGCGCGCCCGGCATCAAGAGTGTGGACAAGATCATGGCCTTCTGCAAAGCGGTATCCGCATGTTGACGCTCATCGCTCCTGTCGAGCGCATCGGGATACGATGGCGCTGATCGCTTCTCCCCTGATCGAAGCGAACCGCCCTGCATGCCTGAAAGATTGAAATCATGACCGATACGATGACCTTGCCCAACAGCCTGCGATCGCAGCCCGATGCCAATGGCCATTTCGGTGCCTTTGGTGGCCGCTATGTCGCCGAAACGCTGATGCCGCTGATCCTGGACCTGGAAAAAGTCTATAAGGCAGCGAAGGAAGATCAGGCGTTCGAGGAGGAATATGACCACCTCCTCAAACATTATGTCGGCCGCCCCAACCCGCTTTATTATGCCAGCCGCCTGACCGAAGCGCTGCGCGCCAATGCGCCCACGGGCAAGGGCGCGAAAATCTATCTGAAGCGCGAGGAACTCAACCACACCGGGGCGCACAAGATCAACAATTGCATCGGCCAGGCGCTGCTGGCCCGCCGCATGGGCAAGAAGAAGGTCATCGCGGAAACCGGCGCTGGCCAGCACGGCGTCGCCACCGCAACCGTCGCTGCGCTGTTCGGCATGGAATGCAAGATCTTCATGGGCGCCAAGGATGTCGAGCGCCAGCGCCCCAACGTCTTCCGCATGAAGCTGCTGGGGGCAGAGGTCATTCCCGTCACCTCCGGGTCGGCGACGCTCAAAGATTCGATGAACGATGCGCTGCGCCATTGGGTGTCGAATGTGCATGACACATTCTACATCATCGGCACGGCGGCGGGTCCGCACCCCTATCCTGAAATGGTGCGCGATTTTCAGTCGATCATCGGCAAGGAAACCCGTGCCCAGATCATGGAAGCCGAAGGGCGCCTTCCCGACATGCTGATTGCCCCGGTCGGTGGTGGATCGAACGCCATCGGCATGTTCCACCCCTTCCTGGACGATCCCGACGTTGCGATGATCGGCGTGGAAGCGGCGGGCGAAGGCCTGACGGGCAAGCACGCGGCGTCGCTGGCCGGGGGCGCGTCGGGCATCCTCCACGGCAATCGTACCTATCTGCTGCAGGACGAAGACGGCCAGATTACCGAAGCGCACAGCATTTCGGCGGGCCTGGACTATCCCGGCATCGGCCCGGAGCATAGCTGGTTGCATGAGATCGGCCGGGTTAAGTATATGCCCATCACGGACGATGAGGCGCTTGCGAGCTTCCAGAAGCTGTCTGCGCTTGAGGGCATCATCCCCGCGCTCGAATCCGCCCATGCCATCGCCGCTGCCGAACAGGTCGCGCCGACAATGGATGCGGACAAGATCATCGTCATCAACCTGTCCGGCCGGGGCGACAAGGACATCTTCACCGTCGCCGAAGCGTTGGGAGTGGAAATGTGAGCATGACCGACCGCCTCTCTACCCGCTTCGCCAACTGCAAGGCGCAGGGCCGCGCCGCGCTGATCACCTTCGTCACAGCCGGTGATCCCGATGTCGCGGCGACGCCCGCCATCCTCGACGCGCTGGTCGCGGGCGGCGCGGACATCATCGAACTGGGGATGCCCTTTACCGATCCGATGGCCGATGGCCCCGCGATCGAACTGGCCAATTTGCGCAGCCTGGGGTCGGGCACGAAGACGAAGCATATCTTCGCGCTCGCCTCCGAGTTTCGTGCGCGGCATCCCGATACGCCGCTGGTGCTGATGGGCTATGCCAATCCGATGCTGGTGCGCGGCTCCGACTGGTTTGCCGACCAGTGCAAGGCCGCTGGCGTCGATGGTGTCATCTGCGTCGATGCGCCGCCGGAGGAAGATGCCGAGATCGGCCCGGCGCTGCGCGGCGCGGGCGTTCACCTCATCCGCCTCGCCACCCCGACGACCGATACCGCGCGCCTGCCTGCAGTGCTTCAAGGCGCAAGCGGTTTCCTCTATTATGTCTCCGTCGCCGGGATCACCGGCAAGCAGCAGGCGGCCCAGGCCAATATCGACATGGCCGTCGGTCGTCTGAAAGCCGCCACGGACCTGCCGGTTGCGGTCGGTTTCGGCGTCCGTACCCCCGAACAGGCCGCCGCCATCGGCCGGATCGCCGACGGCGTCGTGGTCGGCTCGGCCATCGTCGATATCGTCGGCAGCCATGGCGATGCCGCTGCGCCTTTCGTTCAGCAATTTGTCGCCGCCTTGTCCGGCGCGCTCACCCCCAAAATCCAAGAGACTGCTGCATGAGCTGGATCAACCGCGTCCGCAAGGCCATCCCCTTCATCGCCCGGAAGGAACAGACCGCCGAGACATTATGGCATAAATGCCCATCCTGTTCGGAGATGCTGTTCATCAAGGAATGGGAGGATAATCTCTCCGTCTGCCCGCGCTGCGACCATCATGGCCGCATCGGTCCGGCGGAGCGTTTCGAGCAGATATTGGACGCCGGTTTCATCCTGTTGCCGACGCCACAGGTGCAGGAAGACCCGCTCAAATTCCGCGACACCAAACGCTATCCCGATCGCATCCGCGCGGCACGCGCCGCGACCGGCGATCAGGACGCGCTGATCAACGCGCGCGGCGCGATCGATGATGTGCCGCTGGTTCTGGGCGTGCAGAATTTCGCCTTCATGGGCGGCTCCATGGGCATGGGCGTGGGCGCGGCCTTCATCCAGGGCGTCAATGACGCCATCGCCCATCATTGCCCCTATGTCATCTTCACGGCCGCCGGCGGCGCGCGGATGCAGGAGGGCATTTTGTCGCTGATGCAGATGCCCCGCTCCACCGTGGCGATCCAGAAGCTGCACGCGGCGGGCCTGCCCTATATCGTCGTGCTGACCGATCCGACCACCGGCGGCGTGACGGCCAGCTATGCGATGCTAGGCGACGTGCAGATCGCCGAACCCAATGCCCTGATCGGCTTTGCGGGCCAGCGCGTCATTGAAAGCACGATCCGCGAGACGCTGCCCGAAGGGTTCCAGCGCGCTGAATATCTGCTCGACCATGGCATGATCGACATGGTGGTCCATCGTCATGAACTGCGCGATACGCTGGCGCGCGTGATCGGCTATCTTACGCCGCGCATCGCTGCCTGAACCAACGCGCCGGGGGGACGCGCTTATGGCCGATCATGCCGTTTCGGACGACCCGCAGGTTCAGGCGCAGCTTGACCGGCTCTGGTCGCTATCGCCGGGCGCCGACATATTGGGGCTGGAGCGCATCACCCAATTGATGACGCGGCTCGACAATCCCCATCGCGCCCTGCCCCCGGTTTTCCATGTGGCGGGCACCAACGGCAAGGGGTCGACCTGCGCCTTCCTGCGCGCCGCGATGGAAGCGGATGGCAAGACCGTCCATGTCTTCACCTCGCCGCATCTGGTGCGTTTCAACGAACGCATCCGCGTGTCGGGGCAGTTGATCAGCGACGAAGCGCTCGCCCTTTATCTCGCGCGCGTATTGGACATTGCCGAGGGGATCGGGGCCAGCTTCTTCGAAGTCACCACGGCAGCCGCGTTCCTGGCCTTCGCCGAACATCCCGCCGACGCCTGCATCATCGAGGTTGGCCTGGGTGGTCGACTCGACGCGACCAACATCATTACCGATCCGGTCGTCTGCGGCATTGCCCAGCTTGGCATCGATCACCAGGCCTTTTTGGGCGACACGCTGGCCCAGATCGCGGCGGAGAAGGCGGGGATCGCCAAGCCCGGCGCGCCTTTGGTGACGCAGCGCTATGCCGAATCGCTCTTCCCGGTGATGATCGACGCCGTCGCCAAGGCGCGCACCACCTGGATCGCCCAAGGCGATGGCTGGGACGCGGCGGTCTATCGCGACCGGCTCCATTATCGCGATGATCAGGGTCGGATTGACGCGCCGCTCCCCCGCTTGGCGGGCGCGCATCAGGTCCAGAATGCCGCTTTGGCCTTTGCCATGCTGCGCCATCAAAACGCTGTCCCACTCTCCGATGCCGCACTCAAGGCCGCGCCGCTCTGGGCGCATTGGCCCGCGCGACTCCAGCGGCTCGACCATGGCCCGCTGCTGGCGCTATTGCCCGCCGGTGCCACCGCCTGGCTCGATGGCGGGCATAATGCGGGCGCAGGCGAGGCGATCAGCGCCTTCTTCACGCCGGACCGGCTGGAAGGTCACAAGTTGCAGCTCGTTATCGGCATGCTGGCCAACAAGGATGTCGATGCCTTCCTTGCACCCTTTGCCGGACGGATCGCCCATATCCATGCGCTGCCCGTACCGGGTCATGATCATCATCCGGCGGAACGTTTCGCCGCGATCGCCGCGCAATGGGGCATCGGCTGCACGGCACATGATGATGCGCAAGGCGCTATCTCGGCCATAGCCGCGCAGGGCGACCCCGCGCCTAAGCTGCTGATCGGCGGCTCGCTCTATCTGGCGGGCGAAATTTTGCGACTAAACGCGCAATTGCCCGACTGATTATACTTGCGACTAACTCGCAATAGCGTAGTCTGCGGAGAGCAATCACCGCAGAAGGCGTATCATCATGGCTCATGGAGAGACCTCCCCCATCGATCTGCCCCGGCCCATGCCGACGGGCTATGGCAACCGGCTATTCCTGTTCGTCATGCGCCGCATGGCCAGCGCGGGGGTCAACGACGCCCATGCCGCCAACGCCATGCTGGGCGCGTTCGGGCGCAGCTATCGTCGCCCGCTGGTGCTGATGCGGGCGATGATGCTGGAACTCGCGCGCGCCTCCAGCCGCAAGATATTGGTGGCCCCCTGCTGCTGCGCCCGCATGACGGCGGATGAAGGGATGTTGATGCAGGCGACAGGCGAAGCGCTGCGTGACCCCAACGCCGCTTATGAGCAATTGAGCGACCTGCTCGGCAATGACCATGCATTGGGCGCGCTCACCTGCATGCAGGCGGTCGCGCAGGCCCATGCCGATCTGGGGCGGCCGCTCGAACTCTATTCGGGCGGCTGAGCTGTGCGATCCGTCGCGGCCGTGCCGACGCTGGCATCGATCAGACCGGCGCGCATCATAAGCCAGAACAGGGCGATGCCGGGCAACGCCGCGGCGGTGGTGAACAGGTAGAAATCCACATAGCCGAACTGTTCGATCAGGCCGCCTGCCGTCGTGCCGGTCAGGAACCGTCCGACGATGCTCGCCGCCGCCGAGATCAGGGCATATTGCGCCGCCGTGAAGCGCAGGTCGCACAAGGCCGAGAAATAGGCGACCACGGTGACGCCCCCGATCCCGCTCGCGAAATTCTCGAACCCGATCGCGCCCGCCATGCCCCAATTGCTTTTGCCCAGCGCCGCCAGTGCCGCGAAGCTGAGGTTGGACACGCCCATCAGGATCAGACTGAGCAGCACCGATCGCTTCATGCCGATCCGGGCATAGAGGATGCCGCCGATGAAGATGCCGATCAGATAGGCCCAGAAACCAATGCCGATGTCGTAGATGGCGATTTCGTCATTGCTGTAGCCCATGTCGTCGAACAGCAGGCGGAATGTCAGATTGGCGAGCGTGTCGCCGATCTTGTGGAGCAGAATGAACAGCAGCACGAGCATCGCCCCGCGTCGGCGGAAAAATTCGAGCAGCGGTCCTGAAATGGATTGCCACAACTCGCTCGCGCCCCGGCGCGCCAGCGGATCGCGATGCCGTTCCGGTTCGCCCAGTAACAGGCCGGTCAGCATGGCGGGCAACGCGAATATGGCGCAGGCCATATAGGCCCCCTGCCAGCCGATCCGCGCCGCCAGCACCAGTGCCAAGGCACCCGCCGCGACCGATCCGATGCGCCAGCCATATTGCGACATGCCCGACCCGACGCCCAATTGTTCGGGCTTCAACGTTTCGATGCGATAGGCGTCGATCACGATATCGAACGTGGCCCCTGTCACCCCGACCAGAATCGCGGCATAGGCGGTCTGGATCAGACTGGCGGAGGGATCGACCAGCGCCAGATTGACGACCGCCGCCATGACCAGCAGTCCGGCAAAGACCAGCCAGGAGACGCGCTGGCCCAATCGGCCGAGCAGCGGCAAGCGGACGCCATCGACCAGCCAGGCCCAAAGCCATTTGAGGTTGTAGACGAGGAACGCGAGCGTGAAGGCGGTGACGGCTTTCTTGTCGATGCCATCCTGCGCCAGCCGGGTCGTCAGCGTCGCGCCGATCATGGCAAAGGGGAAGCCCGACGACACCCCCAGGAAGAAGGCAGCCAGCGGCGCTTTTTCCACATAGGGTTTCACGGCGTCGAGCCAGCTTTTTCGGCCCGCAATGGCGTCAGTCACTTCATTCCCCCGGTCTCGTCCTGTTGCGCGCCACCATATGGCCTCGCGCCGGGCTGGCAAGCGCTGCGTGGGGTCAGTTCGGCTCGAACAGGCTGAGGCCTACCGGCAAGCGTGGCGGACGTGCGCCGCGCAGCCGGGCGTCGATCACCCGGATCGCGGCGACTAGGTCGCGGGGGGCATAGGGTTTGGCAAGGCATCCGACCGCCAGTTCGCGGGCGTCGATCGGGCAATGGCCGGTCACGAACAGCACCGGCAATCCCTTGGCATGGGCGTGGCGGGCGACATCGATACCGCTCTTGGGGCCATGAAGCGCGACATCGGCGATGACGAGATCCAGTTCCCCGCCGTCGATCACCGCGACGGCATGGTCATAATCATCGACGGTCGCGGCAATGCTGTATCCGGCCTGTTCCAGCGCATGTTCATTGTCGAACGCGACCAGCGGCTCATCCTCCACCACCAACACGGTGCGGATTGCCTTGCGGCGCGGGAGGCGCACGCTCCCGCTATTCAAAAGCCCGAAAAACATTTGCCAAGTCCGCCCTGTTTCCGCCATGCAACCGAACAAACGCCGCGCCCCCGCGCCGGGTTGCCGGAGCGATGGGTTTTTCCCCCCGCTCAAGCGCCGGGACGGCACATTTCAGCCTGTTGCTGGCTTATTGCCCATATGGGGAGAGCCAGAGCCTACGCAAAGGAACTTATCCGTGGAACCGCCGAAAAAATCGGGACCGCCGCGCCGGTCCGGCCCCGGCGGCCCTAAACGCCCCGGTGGCCCCGGCAAGCGGCCGGGCTTTGCGCCGGGGCGCGATGAGGGAGCGGGCGGCAAGCCGCGCTTTGCCAAGCCGGGCGAACGTGCCCAGCCGGGTCGTGGCCCACGGCCCGATGCCGCTCCCAGTGGGGACCGCACAGGACGCGACCGCACCCGGCCTGCGACTGCCAAGGCCGATGCGCCCGCGCGCCCTCCCCGCCGCAATGACGGTGGCAATCCGCGCGGCGCAGCCTTTGGCGCTGCCGCCAAGCCCTGGGCGAACAAGCCGCCACGCAGGTCGGGCACTGGCCCCAAGACCACCGCCAACCCGCACCCTGCCCATGCTGCCGCCAGCGATGGCAAAGGCGAGCCGCAGCGTATCGCCAAGCTGCTGGCGCGCGCGGGCATTGCCTCGCGCCGGGAAGTCGAACGGATGATCGAGGAAGGCCGCGTCACGCTGGACGGCGCGACGGTCGAGACGCCCGCCACTTTGCTCGCATCGCTTGCGGGCGTGGCGGTGGATGGCGTGGCGGTCGCGGCCCCTGCCCCGACCCGGCTGTTCCTGTTCCACAAGCCGAGCGGCTGCCTGACGGCCGAGCGCGATCCGGTCGGACGGCCGACCATCTACGACCGGCTGCCCGCCGACCTGCCCCGCGTCATCCCGATCGGGCGGCTCGACATGAATACCGAAGGGCTGTTGCTGCTCACCACCGATGGCGGGTTCAAGCGGCAGATGGAATTGCCCTCGACCGGCGTGCCGCGCACCTATCGGGCGCGCGCCTTTGGCGAGATCAGCCAGGCGCAGTTGGAAGATTTGTTCGACGGGCTGGAAGTCGATGGCGTTCGCTATGGCCCGATCGAAGCCAATCTGGAGCGGCGCACCGGGCGCAACCAGTGGATCGAAATGACGCTGACCGAAGGCAAGAATCGCGAAGTGCGGCGCGTGCTTGAACATCTGGGGTTGCAGGTCAACCGCCTGATCCGCACCAGCTATGGTCCGTTCGTCCTCGCTGACTTGCCGATCGGCATGGTGGCCGAAGTCAGCGAACAGGATCTGGCGATATTCCGCAAGACTTTGAAGGACGCGAAATGAGGATCATTTCGGGCCAATGGCGCGGCCGTCCGCTGACCGCGCCCAAGGGCGATGCCACCCGTCCCACCGGCGACCGGACGCGCGAGGCGCTGTTTTCGATGCTGACCAGCCGGATCGGATCGTTCGAGGGACTGGCGGTGGCGGATTTCTTCGCAGGCTCCGGCGCCTTGGGGTTCGAGGCGCTGTCGCGCGGTGCGGCCTCCTGCCTGTTCGTGGAACAGGACAAGCCTGCGCTCGACGCGATCCGCGCGAATGCCGAGCGTCTGGGCATCCGTCCCGACATTCGCGCGGCAAGCGTGCTGACGCTGGGGCAGGCCGCCAAGCCGCTCGACCTCATCTTCATGGACCCGCCCTATGGCACTGGCGCGGGACAGGTCGCGCTCGACAAGCTGTCACGGCTGGGCTGGACCAGTCCGGCCAGCTGGATCAGCATCGAAACCGACAAGCGCGAGGATGTGGCGGTGAAGGGCTTTACCATCGACACGGTGCGCGATGTGGGCAAGGCCCGGATCACCCTGCTCCGCGCGGAGGTTCAGGCCGCAGCCTGATAGGCGTCCTTTTCCTTGGCGATCAATATGTCGGCCAGGAACTGATAGGCCTCCTCCCAGGCGTCCAAAACGGCGTCGGTTGCGACCTGTTCGCCCAGCACCTCGCGAATGGCGGGGAGCAGCGCGGCGGCGACCTTGGGATAATGTTCGGGTTTAACACCGGTCTGGACATGGCGCGCGACCATGCGGCTGACGGCCCCGTCCAGCGCGCCCAGCTTGTCGATATTTTCCGCATAGCCAAGGATCGCGGCGGCCAGCCGCTTGGGCTGTTCGCCGCTAACCTGTGCGGCCTGGTCGAACATCTTCTTCACCTCGGCATCCTGAAACAGTCGCGCATACATGGCCGTAGTGATCGCGACGCCGTGCTGGCGGAGCGCGGGACCGGTGGATTTCACGATGGCGATCGTCGAATCGGACAGCGAAGCGGACATAGGAAACGCCTTTTTCAGGAGGGAATAAGGTGTATCTAATCCGCATCTTTTAAGATGTAAATAATATATATGTTTTTGTGCGTGCGCATCGCCGCTAACGCCATCAGGCATGCAATTAACCCGCCACACCGATTACGCGCTGCGCGTCTTGATCCATCTGGCGGTGTCGCCGACGGGCCGCGCCACGATCAGCGAAGTAGCGGACGCGCATCTTCTGTCGCGCAACCATCTGATAAAAGTGGTCCACCATCTGGCGAAGGGGGGATTCATCGCGACTCAGCGGGGTCGCGGGGGTGGGTTTCTGCTCGCCAGACCTGCGGAGGCGATCAGCATCGGCGCGGTCGTCCGCCATTGCGAACCGGATATGCGGATGGCGGACTGTCCCGCCTGCGTCATTCGCGGTGCCTGTGGCCTGTCCGCTTTGCTGTCGCAGGCGACCGCCGCGTTCCTGACCGTGCTGGATGAGGCCACGCTGACCGACGCGGCGCACGACCGAAGCGGGCTGGCGGCGCTGATCGCCGCCCTGCCCGCTCCCGCCGACAGGGTCAGCGCTTGCGCATCTTCCCCGCTTCACTCGGATTAATGCAACTGTCGGTCACTGTCTTCGAGCAGACCGGATAGTCCTTGGCCTCGGCGGGCGGTGGCGTCATGTTGCCGCCCACCGTCACCGGATTGGACGATGATCCCATCGGCGCAGCGGGATCGCTGGGCGCGCCGGGCGGTGCCGGGACCATGCCGGGATCGCTTGGCACCGATCCGGTTGGTATGTCGGCATTGGGATCATTGGCGGGTGGCGGCGGCGGGGCCATGGACGGGTCGGTCGGCGGCGTCATGGCGTCACCGGGGGCTTGGTTGGCGGGAATTTGCTGCGCGATGGCGGTGCTGCCGATCGAGGCGATGCCCATCAGGGCGGCTCCGGCAAGCATGATGGATTTCATGGGGTGATCCTTCCTATTCTTGTCTCTGCCCCGTTCTGCTGCGTGGGCGAGGCAGAGAACCGGCACCCCGTCGCCTCCGTTCCGCCGCTGGCGACGAAAGGAGGCGGGAATGCCGCGAGAGGAAGGTCGGCGCTATTCGCCGGGGAAGCGATCGAATTTGGGCAGCAGATGGGCGTTGGCCATCCAGTCGGCGGCTTCGGCCATCTGGATATGGGCTTGCGGCGGCAGGGCGCTGATATCGTCCAGCGTGCCGGTTTGAATATCGATCTGGCCGGGGAAGATGGTCGCGTTGGTATAGAACAGCCCCGACCCGCACGTTCCGCAGAAATGGCGGATCGCATGTTCCGACGAGCGATATTCGACCGGCGTGCCGCTGATCGTCACCGCATCCTGCGGGAATAGCGCCCAGCCGACCATGGGCGCTCCCGCACTGGTGCGGCAATCCTTGCAATGGCACAGCGCGCTATGGGCGGGTTCGCCTTGGGCTTCGTACCGGATCGCGCCGCAATGGCATCCCCCTGTCAACATCGCGCGTCCTCCCTTGCATGATTCGCCTTTTGTTCTCATAGAAGGCGCTTCGCCGCAAGGGTCATGCCTTGCCCCTGCCGCCCCCTGTCCCTAGTTGTCCTCCATGACTCTTCCATTGCCCTCACCCCATGATCCGCCCTATTTGCGGGGGTTGAACCCGCCCCAGCGCGAAGCCGTGTTGACGACCGAAGGGCCGGTGCTGGTGCTGGCGGGCGCGGGCACGGGGAAGACCGCGGCACTGACCGCGCGGTTGGCGCATCTGGTGGCCACGGGCCGCGCCTATCCCTCGCAAATCCTGTCGGTCACCTTCACCAACAAGGCCGCGCGCGAAATGCGCGAGCGGGTCGGCAAGATGATCGGCCCGGCGGTGGAGGGGATGCCATGGCTCGGCACCTTCCATTCCATCGCGGCCAAGATGCTGCGCCGCCATGCCGAACTGGTGGGGCTACAATCCAATTTCACCATCCTCGACACCGACGATCAATTGCGGCTGATGAAGCAGTTGATTCAAGCCGAAGGGATTGACGAGAAGCGCTGGCCCGCGCGGCAATTGGGCGGCTTGATCGACCAGTGGAAGAATAAGGGCTGGACCCCGGAAGATGTCGGCGCGGGCGAGAGCGAAGGCTATGCCAATGGCCAGGGGCAGAAGCTCTATGCCGCCTATCAGGCCCGGTTGCGCGCGGTTAATGCGTGTGATTTCGGTGACTTGCTGCTCCATGTTCTGACGATTTTGAAGAAGCATCGCGATGTGCTGCAAAGCTATCAGGAGCGGTTTCGCTATATCCTAGTGGACGAATATCAGGACACCAATAGCAGCCAATATCTGTGGCTGCGACTGCTCGCCCAGACGCGCAAGAATATCTGCTGCGTCGGCGATGACGACCAGTCCATCTATTCATGGCGCGGCGCAGAAGTCGCCAATATCCTGCGGTTCGAAAAGGATTTTCCGGGCGCGACGATCATCAAACTGGAGCAGAATTATCGATCGACCCCGCATATTTTGGGGGCGGCATCCGGGGTGATTGCCGAAAATGGCACGCGGCTGGGCAAGACATTGTGGACCGACATCGACGTCGGCGAGAAGGTGCGCGTCGTTGGCATTTGGGACGGGCCGGAGGAAGCGCGGCGGGTCGGCGACGAAATCGAGACGATCCAGCGCGATGGCGGTTCGCTGGACGAGGTCGCCATATTGGTGCGCGCGCAGCACCAGACCCGCGAGTTCGAGGATCGCTTCATCCAGATCGGCCTGCCCTATCGCATCGTCGGCGGCTTCCGCTTCTATGAGCGCGCCGAAATCCGCGATGCGCTGGCCTATTTGCGGCTGGTGAACCAGCCTGCCGACGATCTGGCGTTCGAGCGGATCGTCAATGTGCCCAAGCGCGGGCTGGGCGACAAGGCGGTGGAGAAATTGCACCGGCTGGCGCGGGCCGAGGGCATCCCCCTGCTCCATGCCGCCGCGCGGATATTGGACACGGACGAATTGACACCGCAGGCGCGGCGGTCGCTCGGCAGTTTCGTCGGCGATCTGGCGCGCTGGCGCGACCGGGCGGCGCAATTGCCGCATGCGGAACTCGCGCGGCAGATATTGGACGAGAGCGGCTATACCGCGATGTTGCAGGCCGAACGCAGCACCGAGAGCGCGGGGCGGCTGGAGAATCTGTCCGAGCTTGCGCGCGCGATGGAAGAATATGAGACGCTGGGCGCGTTCCTGGAGCATGTCTCGCTGGTTATGGATAATGAGGCGCAGGCCGAGTCCGCCAAGATCACCATCATGACCATCCATGCCGCCAAGGGGCTGGAATTCGATTCGACCTTTCTGGTCGGGTGGGAGGAAGGCATTTTCCCCTCGCAACGGGCGCTGGACGAAGGCGGGCTCAACAGTCTGGAGGAAGAGCGGCGGCTGGCCTATGTCGCGATCACCCGGGCGCGCAAGCGTTGCACCATCCTGCATGCCGCCAATCGGCGCATCTATGGTCAGTGGACGAGTTCGATCCCGTCGCGTTTCGTGGGCGAATTGCCGCCGGAGCATGTTGACGAAGAAAGCAGCATGACGGGTGGTGCGTCGCTGTGGCGGGCCAATTGGTCGGAACGGGAAGACCCCTTCGCCCATGTCGAACGCGGCACCGGGCGCGGGCCGGGCTGGCAACGGGCGCAATCGTCCGGGCAGTTCAGCCGCGAACCCGTGCGGATCGTCGAGGCGCGCGCGTCGGCTGTGTCGATCGGCAATAAGGGGCGCAGCGACATGGCGGTCGGCCTGCGCGTCTTTCACCAGAAATTCGGCTATGGCATCGTCGCGGAGATCGAGGGCAACAAGTTGGAGATCGATTTCGAGACGGCGGGGCGCAAGCGGGTGATGGACAGCTTCGTCTCGCTGCCCTGAGCGGTTACTCGGCGCGGGGGAGCGACAGGATGAAGCGGGCGCCTTCGCCCGGTGCGCCGCCGATGCGGATGTCGCCGTGCATTGCGCGTGCGAGGCGGCGCGAGATATAGAGGCCGAGACCCGATCCGCCCGCATCGTCGCGGCCAAGCCGTTCGAACTTCTCGAATATGCGTTCGCGGTCGGCCAGCGCCACGCCCTGTCCCTGATCGATCACCATGATCCGCGCTTCGCCGGGCGCGGATTCGGTGACGATGCGGACCTGCGTGTCTTCGGGCGCATAGCGCACGGCGTTGCCGATGAGGTTGACGAGGATTTGCAGCACGCGGCGAAATTCGCCGGTGGCGAGCAGACTCTGATCCTCCTGCGGCGGCAGGAGGGTGATGCGGCGATCGAGCGCCTTGACGGTCAGCAGCCCCGCCGCGCGCCGTCCGAGATCGGCCAGGTCGACCTCTTCGGCGATGACCGCGAAGTCCGGTCGGTCGATCGCCTGAAGATCGGCGAGATCATCGACCAGCGCCATCAGGTGCCGCCCGGCCGAAGCGATATCCTTGGCATAACCCGCATAATCGGGGCGGAGCGGCCCATCGCGTTGCGCGCTGATGGTATCGGCATTGGCGATGATCCGCCCCAGCGGCTGGCGCAGCGAGCGGTCAAGCCGCTTGCCAAATTCGCCGGGATAGAGCGTGACAGGCGCTTCCTGTATCTGCGGCGCTGCGACCGCGCGCTCCAGCGGTAGCGCCGTGCCGCGATAGCCCAGGAGCTGGCCCGCAAGGTCGAACAGAGGAATGGCTGACAGACGGAACAGGCGGTCGGGATCGCCGACCAGCGCGGCGTCCTGATCGCGGAAGGCGCGCCGCTGGGCAAAGCCGCGCAGCATCGCCATGTCGCCATCGGCATCGGGGCGCAGGTCGAAATAGGCGGAAAAGCGACTGCCCGGCAGCGGCGGATCGCGCGGCAGCGTGCCCTGCGGCCCGCCATTGTCCATCGCCATTTGAAAGCGCAACTGGGTGTCGACCTGCCAGGTCCAACCTTCGGCCAGGGTGGCGATGTCGGCTTCGCGGTCGATCTGTTCGACCGGGGCGAGCGGGATCGGCCGTTCCTGCCAGTCGATGATCGACAGCGACACGCACGCGCCATCAGGCTTGGCGCGCACCCACATGTCGATGTCGCCACGCTCGGCGGCGGCAGCGACGGGCCGCGAGACTGGCACGCCAAGGCGCTGGGTCAACCGGGCGATGGCGGCAAGCTGGGGGATGACGAGCAGGGTGCCGAGGCTGCCCCCCGCCTCTTCCTGCAACGCCAGCAACGGCGCATCAGCGCTCAGCAACCGGCCGTCACTGGCGACGGATGCGCGCACGATGGCCGGATGGTGCGGCATGTTCAACGGGCGGTGACTTGCAGCAGATGGTCGAGCTTGGCGCGGAAGGGCGCGGGCGTGCGCAGGGCGCTGACCGCCGCATCGGCCGCCATTTCGGGCAGATCGCGATAGTGAGCGGATGCCTCGACGATGGCGAGGTCCGACAGAGCGGGGCGAATCGGGCGGAGCGACAGCAGCAGGTGGCGATAATCGGCATCCGCCCCGCCCAGCGCCCGGCACAAAGTCGCGATCTGCGCCACCGGACCCATCACCAATATGTCGATGACCTGCATCGCGCGCATCCGCAGCCGACGCGC
This sequence comes from Sphingobium sp. KKT206, assembly GCF_055640555.1. Lineage (NCBI taxonomy): Bacteria > Pseudomonadati > Pseudomonadota > Alphaproteobacteria > Sphingomonadales > Sphingobiaceae > Sphingobium > Sphingobium sp. KKT206. The sequence goes on along the minus strand of NZ_CM145764.1, from coordinate 933,316 downwards.
GGCAAGCGCGGCGAACAGCAGGAAGCGCCGCTGGTCGAGCGCTGCGCCGAGCAGGTCGGGCGCATCGGCCGCCGCGCCCATGCCGCGCACCAGCCGTTCGGCTTCGGCAATCGGGCTGACGCTTTCGTCATGGTCGGCGAGCAAGGCCCAGCCGGATCGCTCGAACGCAACGAGCAGTGCATCGCCCGCCTCCCCCGCCCCGCGCCGCGCGATCGATGCGAGGCAGGCGGCGGCGGTCCAGACCAGTTCGGCATGATGTTCGGCGGGCAGATCCGGCCGCATCGGCTGATCCTCTCCCCCGCGCGCGATCCAGCGGCCCTCGGCCAAAGTGAGCGCCGAGACGGCATTGCCGATCAGGGGATCGTCGGCGCGCAACAGCGGTTCGCCCTTTTCCTCGGTCATGTGGTCGGCACCGGGCTGGCCGAACTGGCGCAGCATCAGCGTAACGCCCGCGCGCATCTGCATGTGGGCGAGCAAGGCCGGGCTGAGCATGGCGGGCTGATCGCAGAGCATGCGCCAGCAGACGGGGTCGGGCCAAGGCGACAGCGCGGTGGCGATGGCCGGGGCATGATCGAGCGACACGCGCAGCGCCATTTCGATCGCGGTCAGGCAGCCGCCCAAATGCCGCCGCGTCTCTGCTATCAGCGCGTCGTGGCGCGGGCGTTCGTCCGTCGGAAAGAAAAAGGCCAGGTCGATGGCATGACCAACCGGCACGGCGGACATGCCCGCCATGACTCGCGTCATCGGCCAGCTATCCGTCATTGTCGAACCGGCAAGGGACGAAAAGACGCTCATGCGGTGCAGCATAATCGCACGTCCTTAAAATGCACTAAACCGTCCGCAGGAAATCTTTATGCACGTCGTCGTAAAATGATCGCGCCGATCGAGGCGATGGCGAGCAGCATGGCGACGCGCAATCCCTGCGCCAGCACGCCGAACAGGCCGGTCGCGACCATCAGCAGCAGCGCACTGGCGGGGGTGAAGATCATCCACGGCCGCGCCTCGCCGCTGCGGCCCTGCCGGTCGGCGACCAGGATGATCGCCAGCAGCAGCGCAAGATCGACCGCGAGCGGACTGCGGCCAGCAAGGACGATGCCGATCAGCGCCAGGACGGGCGTGGCGAAAGCGAGCACGCCCGCAGGCGGCGGCCGCAACGCCATGGCGTCGAGCCGATCGGCGAGTTCGGCGAGCAGCAAGGCGATCAATAGCATGCAGAAGCCGGTCAATGGCCAGAGCAGTTCGATCGGCACGAGCGCGACGGCGGCGAGCGCGATGGCACTGACCCGGACCTGAAAAGCGGGCACCTGCATCCGCATCAGCGGGGCGCTGGCCATGCGGGCGAGCGGCGCGAGGACATAATGTTCGATGCCGCCGCGCGTCGGCGTGCACGCGACACCGGCGGCGGTGACCGCCTGCGCCACCAGATCGGCCTGTTGCTGGCTATCGACGATGGCGACGCGGCCTTCGAGCAGGTCGTCCTGCGGCGCGGTGATGCGGCGGGCACCCTTTTGCACCGCGGCCCGCACCAGCGTCAGCGACAAGTCCCAGTCACCGATCATGTCGAGCGTGTCGAACATCAAAGCGGGGCTGATCCGGGCCACGCCCGCCCAGCGCTGGCCTGCATCAATCCGTTCGAACGGGGCACTGGCGCGGGTGTCGTCGGCGACGAGCAGCGTGTTGCCCTTGCTCGCGCCCAGCGCATCGACATGCGCCTGCGCCACGATCGCGCCGTCGGCGACGAGCAATACGTCGGCATCGCGCGGCACATCGCGCACCATCGATACCATGTCGCGGACCAACGCCACGGCAATGCCGTCCGCGCTGAGGCGATCGACAGCCTGCGACACGGCGGGGGTGATGACGCTGACCAGGATCATGATTCGGTCGGCACCGGCGCGCGCCGCCTGCCGCGCCTGATATTCGATCAGCGTCTGGCCCGCGAAATGCAGGCTGGCGCGCAGACCGGCGGGCGTATCGGCCGTCGTGCGGCTGGCGCTGAGAATCGCGGAAAAACTCATTCTTTTATGCTTGTCGACCCGTTGGCTGTTGGGACGACCTTTTCGCAAGGCAAAGGGTTTGACGCAAGCAAAGCCGTATCAGCTGTGCGGAATGTCCTGTTCAAGGCCCGCCAGGGCATGGCGCAACCGGCGCAGGGCGCGCGGGTCGCCGGGCGCCGCCTGCGCCGCTTCGTCCGCAAGTGCCATCAACGATGTGAGGCCGAAACTGGCCGCCAGCCCCTTCAACCGCCAGGCCGCCAGCGCCCAATTGGCATCGCAGCGGGCCCGACCGAGCAGATCGACCTGACGCGCCGCGCTTTCCATGAAGGCGACCCGCAAATCGGCGATCAACGCACGGTCGTCGCCAACGGCGGCTGCCAAAGCAGCGTCAAGGGCACCAGGATCATAGGACATGGCGACCAACACTATCGAACACGGGTTAAGTTTTGGTAACGGGGCATTCCCGCACGCAAAAAAGATGCTAGGATGAGGATATGACAGGGGGCAGCACAATCGTCGAGTTCTGGCGCGACGAACCATCGGAGACGCCTGCGCAAGCAGACGATATCCTGCTTTTGAACCAAGCCGTGCTGGACATCGAAGACGATGAACCGGACGCAGAGTCGGGCGAGGCCGGGATAAAGCGGGTTCGTATCATCTTGATGGGCGCGGCGGTGGCGTGGATCGGCTTTGCCGGCTGGGCGATGATCGCGTCGGGCGATTTGCGCGCCGGGCCGTCGGCCTGGGCCAGTGCCATAGCAACGCTGCTCGTGCCGCTGACCCTGCTCGCCCTCATTTATCTGCTGCTAGTGCGCAACAGCCGGTCCGAATCGCGTCGCTATCTCGATACGGCGCGCGCGCTGCGGACCGAGGCCGACCTGCTGGAAATACGGCTGGGCCGGATCGCGACCCAGTTGGAAACCGCGCGCAAGAAGATGCAGGACCAGGCCGAACTGCTCGACAGCTATGGCGCCGCCGCCAGCAGCAACATGGAAGCATCGGCCGAATTGATCGCCAGCCGGGCGCATGCCAGTGCCGCGCGCGCCGAAGTCGCAGAACGCGCCGGTGCCGCCTTGATGGCGCAGATGCACGCGCTGATGGGCGCGATCCCCGAACTGGAGGATCGCACGGGCCGCATGGCAGCGCAGATCATGGACAATAGCCATGCCCTGGGCGACCGGATCGACACGCTGGAAGCGCGATTGCATGCGCTGGGCGAATTGTCGGATGAGGCGCGGACGCGCACCTTGTCGGCGACCAAGAGCCTGTCGAGCCAGTTGACCCAGTTGCAGGAAGCGACCCGCTCAGCGAGCGAAGAAGTCACCGGCATGGCGGAGATCGCCGCCGGGCGGATCGACGCCACCGCACAAACCGCGCGCCAGGCAATGGATCGCACGCGCCAGGATGTGGAAGCGCAATCGGCGGCGCTGGTGGCGCTGGTCGACACGGCCCAGGCCGGTGTCAGCAGCACCAGTGAAACCGCCCGTAACGCGCTCATCGCGGAACTGGATCATGCCCAGGCTGCGCTGGAAGAGCGGCTGTCCATCGTCAGGCAGGCGATGGATCGCACCCGTGCTGATGTCGATGCACAGACTGCAGCACTGGCGACGTTGATCGATACGGCGCAAGCCGGTGTTAGCAGCACCAGCGCTGGCGTCCGCCAGACCCTGATCGAAGAATTGGACCATGCCCACGCCGCATTGCAGGTCCGGCTGGATGCCGCCAAGCAGGCGATGGATCTGACCCGCGCCGATATCGAAGCGCAATCGGTGGCGTTGGTCGCCATGGTCGATTCGGCGCAGGCTGGCGTGGCCAGCACCAGCGATGTCGTCCGCCAGTCTTTGGTCGCGGATCTGGACCATGCTCAGGCTGCGTTGCAGGTCAGGCTGGATGCCGCCCGGCAGGCGATGGATCGCACGCGCGCCGACATCGAAGCACAATCGCTGGCGCTGGTCGCCATGGTCGATTCGGCGCAGGCTGGCGCGGCTACCGCCAGTGAAACCGTCCGTCAGACTTTGGGCGCGGATCTGGACCATGCCCAAGCCAATTTGCAGGAGCGGCTGGACGGGCTGCTGGCGCAGGTCGAGACGGCCATGGCGACAGCCGACGAAGGCTTGTCTCGCCGGGCCGATACGCTAAGCGCGCTGGTCACCGCAGCGGAGGCCGGGATTGGCAGCGCCAGCGAAGGCGCGATGGCCGTCCTGACGCGCGACATGGACAAGATCGAACAGGATCTGCGCGAACGGATGGGCGATGCGCTCGATCGGGCGCAGGCCGCCTTGAGCCAGACCGATGCCAGCCTATCGAACCAGGCTGCGGCACTCGATGCCCTGATCGCCCGGTCGCGCGAAAGCCTCGATGCGATCGGCAGCGATACGATCATCGGCCTGAGCGACTCGATCGGTGAAGTCGAAGGGCGCCTCCACCAGATCAACGATTTGGTGGAAGGGCAGAAGGCGTTGATGAACAGCCTGCATGACGGGCTGAACGACACTATCGCTGGAACCGAAGGCAAGTTCGCGACGCTGGAAGAAGCAGCGCTGGCACGCAGCGAACGGATGACCGACGCACTGACTCGCCTGACGGGCGAGACACAGCGGATCGACAGTGCGCTGACGGCCGGTGGCCTGACGGCGGACAAGCTGATCGGTAGCGCCGAAACCTTGCTCGTGGCGCTGGATTCGAGCGTGCGAGAACTGGATGAAACCTATCCGGCCGCACTGGATCGGTTCGATGCGCGGATGGAACAGAGCCGTGCCCTGCTGGGCAGCGCGACACCCGAACTGGAACGACTGGAGGCAATTTCGCAGGCGTTGGCCGGCCGCGCAGAAGAGGCCGAGTCGCTGCTGCGCGGACAAGGCAGCCGCCTGACCGAATGGCTGGAAAGCACGCAGAGCGGATTGGAGGCCAATCGGCAATTGGTCGATCGGCTGCGCGTTGCGCTGGACGGCGCGCATCAGGATGCGACGCGGATCACCGAAGGGGCCGGACCACTGCTCGTCACCGCCTTGTTGCGGGTCAAGGACACCGCCGATCAGGCCGCCGAGCGCGCGCGGCAGGCATTGTCGCGCGCCATTCCCGACGCCGCCCAGCAATTGGGCGATGCCAGCGAAGCGGCAATGCAGCGGGCGTTGGGCGACAGGGTCGCCGAACAGATCGAACAGGTCGCCAAGGTGGCCGAAGAAGCGATCAAGGCCGCGCATCAGGCATCGGAACGGCTGACCCGTCAGTTGCTGACCATCGCCGACACCAGCGCGACGATAGAGCAGCGCATCGCGCAGGCCGAACAAGCATCGGAGGATCGCGACCGCGACCATTTCGCGCGTCGCTCCGCCGCCTTGATCGAATCGCTCAACAGCACCGCGATCGACGTCGCCAAGATATTGTCCAACGACGTGACCGATACGGCCTGGTCGGCCTATCTAAAGGGCGATCGGGGCGTATTCACGCGGCGCGCGGTCAAGCTGCTGGATGCGGGCGAGTCGCGGGAAATCGCGCTGCATTATGACGATGATGCCGAGTTCCGCGATCATGTGAACCGCTACATCCACGATTTCGAATCGATGCTGCGGATCATTCTGTCGGCGCGCGACGGCAATGCGCTGGGCGTTGCGGTGCTGTCGTCCGACATGGGCAAGCTCTATGTCGCGCTTGCGCAGGCGATCGAGCGGCTGCGGCAATAAGGCGGGATGACGTTCCCCGGCCTGCGCCGGGGAATGGCCTTGGCTCAGCGCGTGCCGCTATATTTGGGCAGCATGTCCGCCGTGACCCAACCCTGCACATAATTGGCATAATAAAGGCCGAACAGGATCGACGCCAGGATCGTCGCGCGTAGGGCGACGCGGCCGGGGCGGAAGTTGCTGGGGGCGCTGTCCGCCTGCCCCTTCAGCATCACCTCGCCCGTTTCGTCGGGCGTGCGGATGCCGAAGGGAAGCATGACGAAGGCGCAGACGACCCACATCAGAAAATAGATGGCGAAGATGGCGTAGAGATTCATGCCCGCCTATTTAGGCGCGAATGAGCAGTACGTCCACTATCGGCTTCTTGCCGGTCCAGCGTGTCGCCGTCCGGCGCACGGCGAGGCGAACCCGCTCGCGCACGGCGTCGTCCTCCAGCGACCCCTTGGGGATCACCGCGGCGGCATCATTCGATGCTTCGGCAAGGAAGGCGGCCTTGTCTTCCTCGACCGGCACGCCCTGCGTGCGCAGCGTCGGCTTGCCGATCATCTTGCCCTTGCGGTCGATCGCCACAGCGACGCTGATCTGGCCATGCAGGCCGAGTTTGCGCCGTTCGTTGATGGTCGCGCCATCGGCCGGCAGGATGACGTCGCCATCCAGCACCAAGCGTCCGGTGTCCTGCTTGCCGATAATCTCCGGCGCGCCGGGGGCGAGGCGCAGCAGGTCGCCATTGGACTGGACCGGCGCGTGGCGGATGCCGCTGGCCAGCGCCAACCGGGCCTGCTCCGCCATATGGCGGCGTTCGCCATGGACGGGGAGCAGGATTTCGGGCCGTATCCAGCGATACATGGCTTCAAGTTCCGGGCGACCGGGATGGCCCGACACATGGACTTCGGCCTGACGATCGGTGACCATCAGCACGCCGGACATGGCGAGTGCATTTTGGATGCGGCCGATGGCGATTTCATTGCCGGGTATCTGCTTGGAAGAGAAGACGACCAGGTCGCCCTCCGCCAGCTTGATCGGATGGCTGTCGAACGCCACGCGGGCAAGCGCGGCGCGCGCTTCGCCCTGCCCGCCGGTCGCGATGATCATCACCTCGTTGCGGGGCAGTGCCATCGCATCGTCCCAATCGACGGTGGGCGGGAAATCCTTGAGATAGCCGCTGGCCTTGGCCATGCCGATGATACGGTCGAGCGAGCGTCCGGCGACGCACACCTTGCGGCCCGTCGCGGTCGCGACTTCGCCCAGCGTCTGCACGCGGGCGGCGTTGGAGGCGAAGGTGGTGACGAGGACGCGGCCCTTGGCCCCGGCGATCGTTTCCATCAACCCTTCGCGCACATCGCCTTCGGAACCGCTGGCCTTGTCATTAAAGACATTGGTGCTGTCGCAGACCATGGCGAGGATGCCTTCGTCGCCGATGGCAGTCAGTTCCTTGGGGGTCGCCGGTTCGCCGAGCAACGGGCGCTCGTCGAGCTTCCAGTCGCCGGTGTGGAAAATCTTGCCGTGCGGCGTGTCGATCAGCAGGGCATTGCCCTCCGGGATCGAGTGGGCGAGCGGCACATAGCGGAAGCCGAATGGCCCCAGATTGAAGCTGCCTTCATTCTGGATCACATGGAGTTTGACCTCCTTGGTGAGGCCTTCTTCCTCCAACTTCAGGCGGATGAGGCCTGCGGTGAAGGGCGTCGCATAGAGCGGCACGCCCAAGTCCGCGGCGAGATAGGGGATCGCGCCGATATGATCCTCATGCCCGTGCGTCAGCACGATGCCGAGCAGATCCTTGCGCCGTTCCTCGATGAAGGTGAGATCAGGCAGGATCAGTTCGATGCCGGGATAGGTGGGGTCGCCGAAGGTCATGCCGAGGTCGACCATGACCCATTTGCCCTGGCAGCCGTAAAGATTGACGTTCATGCCGATCTCGCCCGACCCACCGAGGGCCAGGAAGAGCAGCTCATCCTTGGGTGTCATTATGCTTGTAAACTCCGTTCGTGCATCAGCGCGAGGCCCTGAATCGTCAGATCCGGCGCGATCGCATCGAAAATATCGCTGTTGTCGTTGAAGAGGACCGCTAAGCCCCCCGTCGAAATAACCCTGGTCGGGCGGCCAATTTCGGCCCTCATGCGGGCGACCAGCCCCTCCATCATGGCTACATAGCCCCAAAATACGCCAATATGCATCTGCGCCTCGGTCGTCCGCCCGATCACCGAACGATTTTCCGGTGGGGCGATCGCGATCCGGGGCAGCTTCGCGGCGGCTGCTACTAGCGCATCGAGCGAGAGATTGATACCCGGCGCGATGATGCCGCCCTTATAGGCTCCACTATAGTCGATCACGTCGAACGTGGTCGCGGTGCCGAAATCGATGACGATCAAGTCGCCGCTATAAAGATGGTGCGCGGCGATGGCGTTTACAACCCGGTCGGCACCCACCGATCCCGGCTCCGCCACGTCGAGTTCGATACCCCAGTCGAGCGGGGATTGCCCCGCGATCAGCGCGGTGGTGCGGAAATATTTTTCGGCCAAGACCTGCAGGTTATGGAGCGCGCGGGGCACGACGGTTGCGATGATAACGGTGTTGACGTCGGCGATCTTATAGCCTTCGAGCATCAGCAACTGGTTGAGCCAGACGGCATATTCGTCGGCGGTGCGACGCGCGTCGGTCGCGATGCGCCAGCGCGCGCGGATGTCCCGCCCGTCGAGCAGCGCGAAAACCACATTGGTATTGCCCGCGTCGATCGCGAGGAGCATGGCCGGTCCTTGGGTCAGATGAGAAAGATGTCACCGGCGTAAATGGCACGGCTCTGCCCGTTCGCCAAGCGCAGGATGAGCATGCCCTGGCGATCGAGCGTATCGAACGCGCCTTCCACCGTAATGCCGTCGGGTTGTTGCACACGCATCGGCGTACCGGTGGGGTGGGCGTTGAGCAGCCAATGGGTACGCACCGGGTCTAAGCCCTGCGCGCGCCAGATGGCGAGCCAATGAGCGAAAATCTGGGCCAGTCGGTCGAGCAGCGCCCCGGCATCGGAATCGACCACGCCCTGAGCGCTCAGGCTGGTGACGGGACGGTCGAGATTGACCGGATGGTCGGTGACGTTGATACCGATGCCGACGATGATGGCGTCACCGGTGCGTTCGAGCAGGATGCCCGCGATCTTCGCGCCGTCGACCAATATGTCATTGGGCCATTTGATCCGCGCTTGTCCGGCACATAGCGGCGCAACAAGGGCATGAACGGCGTTAGCCGCGACCAGTGCCAACGTATGGGGTAGCGGGTCGCTTGGCTGCAGGCGGACCAGGGTGGAGCAATAGAGATTGCCGACCGGGCTGTCCCATGTGCGGCCCATACGCCCCCTGCCCCCGCTCTGCCGACGGGCACGCAGCCAGCTGCCTTCGCTGATGCCGGTATCGACCAATGCCAGCATGTCGGCATTGGTCGATATGGTATCCTCGACGAGGCGTATGTCGGTCAGAACAAGGACGCCGCCGCGGCAGCGCTCGCCTGATCCAGCATGGGGTTGAGCAGATAGCCCAGCACGATGACGGCAGCGCAAGCGGTCAGGATGATATTCTCGACCGCGCCACCCTTTGCCTCATAGGCAGCGGTGGGCTCGTCGAAATAGATCGTCTTGATAATCTTGAGATAATAGAAAGCGCCGATCACCGAAGCCGCAATGCCGACGGCGGCCAGCGCCGTCAGGCCCGCCGCGACGGCGGCATCGAACACCAGGAACTTGGCCCAGAAACCGAAGAGCGGCGGAATACCGGCCATCGAGAACATGAAGATGGCGAAGGCCGCGGCCAGACCCTTGCGCGATTGCGACAGGCCCGCGAGGCTGGCGATCGTCTCGACCGGCTTGCCGTCGGCATCGCGCATCTGGAGGATGCAGGCGAAGGCACCGATCGTCATGATGACGTAGATCGCCATATAGCTCATCGTCGCGGCGACACCGGCGGGTGTGCCGCAGGCGAGGCCGATTAGCGCGAAGCCGACATTGTTGATCGACGAATAGGCCATCAGACGCTTGATATTGCTCTGACCGATGGCGGCGACCGCACCGAAGATGATCGAGGTCAGCGCCACGAAGATCACGATCTGCTGCCAATCCAACCCGGCCGGGCCGAGCGCCTCGATCGCGACGCGCACGGTCAGGGCGATGGCCGCAACCTTGGGCGCGCTGGCGAAGAAGGTCGTGACCGGGGTCGGCGCGCCTTCATAGACGTCGGGCGTCCACATATGGAACGGCACGGCGCTGATCTTGAAGGCGAGGCCCGCGAGCACGAACACCAAGCCGAACAATGCTCCCTTGCTGACACCGCCATCCAGCGCAACGGCGATGCCGTCGAAGGTGGTGCTGCCGGTGAAGCCATAGAGCAGCGAGATGCCATAGAGCAGGATGCCGCTCGCAAGCGAACCCAGCACGAAATATTTGAGGCCCGCTTCGGACGAGCGCCCATCCTGCCGCATGAAGCTGGCAAGGACATAGGAGGCCAGGCTGTTCATTTCGAGGCCGACATAGAGCGTCAACATGTCGCCCGCCGACACCATCATGCCCATGCCAACGGCGGCAAAGACGATCAGGATCGGATATTCGGGACGCAACATGCCATCGGTCGAGAAGAAACGCGGTGCCAGCAGAATAGCGGAGGCGGCCGCGCCATAGATCAACGCCTTGGCGTAAACCGAGAAGGCGTCCGCGCGATACAGCCCATCAAACGCATCGGGGCCGTGAGCCAGCGAGCAAAGCAGCGCAAAGCCAGCGCCGATCAGCGTCACCACCGACAGGCTGTTGACCAGGCGCGCAGTGCCGTCTCCGCCGAAAGCGGCGATCATCAACAGGATCAGGCCACCAACGGTCAGCACGAGTTCCGGCATGACCGCCAGGAGGGAAGTGGAGTCAATCATCAGTGCGCCTCCCCCGACGCTGAATGTGAGGGCGCAGAGGCGTCTCCATGATGGGCTTCGCCAGCAGGCTTGGGCGCGCCCAGCTTGATCTGAGCATCGCCTGCCGGTGCGGCGGGCGCGAGGCGGGCTTCGAGCGCAACGATGTCAGGACGCATCGGAGCGAGGAAGCTTTCGGGATAGATGCCCATCCACAAGACGACGGCAGCAATCGGAGCCAGCAGCCACAATTCGCGCGCCGACAGGTCGGGCATGGCGGCCGCGTCGGCATTGACCTGCTCGCCATAGCAGATGCGGCGGTAGAGGTAGAGCATATAGGCCGCGCCAAGGATGATGCCCGTGGTGCAGACCAGCGCAACCCAGGTCGATGCCTGATAAATGCCCATCAGCGCCAGAAATTCGCCGACGAAGTTGGACGTGCCGGGCAGGCCGACCGACGCCATGGTGAAGAAGAGGAACAGCAGCGCATAGCGCGGCATGTTGATCGACAGGCCACCATAGCGCGCGATCTCACGGGTATGCAGTCGGTCATAGATGACGCCGACGCACAGGAACAGCGCGCCCGCGACCAGACCATGGCCCAGCATCACCATCATCGCGCCTTCGATGCCCGCCTGGTTGAAGGCGAACAGGCCGACGGTCACGATCGCCATATGCGCGACCGAGGAATAAGCGATCAGCTTCTTCATGTCCGACTGCACCAGCGCGACGAGGCTGGTGTAGACCACCGCCACCATCGACAGGCCCCAGACCAAAGGCGCAAGCTGCGCCGAGGCTTCGGGGAACATCGGCAGCGAGAAGCGGATGAAGCCATAGCCACCCATCTTCAGCAGCACGCCCGCCAGGATGACGGAGCCTGCCGTCGGTGCCTGAACGTGCGCGTCGGGCAGCCAGGTGTGGACCGGCCACATCGGCATCTTGACCGCGAAGCTCGCGAAGAAGGCAAGGAACAGCCAAGTCTGGACAGCAGGATCGAAATTATAGGCCATAAGCGCCGGGATTTCGGTCGTCCCTGCTTCATGCACCATCCACATCATCGCGATCAGCATCAGGACCGAGCCGAGCAACGTGTAGAGGAAGAATTTATAGCTGGCGTAGATGCGATCCGCACCGCCCCAGATGCCGATGATGAGATACATCGGGATGAGGCCGGCTTCGAACATGATGTAGAAGAGGTAGAGATCCTGCGCCGCGAAGACGCCGATCATCAGCACCTCCATGAACAGGAAGGCCGCCATATATTCGCCGACGCGCTTTTCGATCGCGCGCCAGCTGGCACCGATACAGATCGGCATCAGGAAGACGGTGAGCGCGATCAGCATCAGCGCGATGCCATCGATGCCGAGCGCCCAGGCGAATTTGCCGAAGATCGGCGCATATTCCTGAAACTGCCACTGCGCGCCGCTGCCCGACTGGTCGAAATTCGCCCACAGAGCCATGCCCAGCACGAAATCAATGAGGGTCGCGATCAGCGCGATCCAGCGCGCGTTGTTCGCGCCCACGAACAGACAGGCGATGGCCCCCGCCATCGGCACTGCCATCATCAGCGAAAGGATGGGGAAGCCGTCCATTATCGTGTCATCGCCCAGGTTGCGGCAGCGGCGAGGCCAATCAGCATCACCAGCGCGTAGGTGTAAAGATAGCCGGACTGGAGCCGACGGGTCACTTTATTGCCCTGCACGACCAGCGCAGCCAGACCATTGGGTCCGAAGCGGTCGATGAAACCGACGTCACCGAACTTCCAGAAGAAGCGGCCGATGGCGAAGGCAGGCTTCACGAAGAGCAGATTGTACAGCTCGTCGAAATACCATTTGTTGAGCAGGAAGGTGTAGAGGACGCCGAACTGCGCGACGAAGCGCTGCGGCCAGTCGGTGTTCTTGATATAGGCAAGCCACGCGATGGCAAGGCCGGTCAGCATCACCGTGAACGGCGAGAATTTGACCCAGGTCGGCACTTCATGCGCGGCGTGCATCAGATGGCTGTCGAACGCCAGCGACCCCTGCCAGAAAGCGATGCCGCCTTCCGATCCGATGAACTGGTCGTGGAAGACTAGGCCCGCGAACACCGCGCCGATGCTCAGCACGATCAACGGCACCAGCATGACCCAGGGGCTTTCATGCGGATGATAGCCGCCAGTCCCGGTTGCGGGCGCATGGTGGTGATCATCATGCGCGTGATCGTCATGACGAGCGTCATGGGCGTGGGAGTCATGCCCGTGCGCGTCATGCAACGCATGCTGGATATGTTCGGATGCGGCCCAGCGCGGCTTGCCGAAGAAGGTCAGGAATACCAGGCGCCAACTGTAGAAGCTGGTGAGCAAGGCGGCGAACACGCCGACCAGGAACGCCCCGGTCCCCGCCCCGCCAGCGGCATAGGCCGCTTCGAGGATGCCGTCCTTCGAATAGAAGCCCGCAAAACCGATGCCGACCAGCGGCAGGCCTACGCCGGTGATGGCGAGCGTGCCCAGCGTCATCGTCCAGAAGGTGATGGGGATGCTTTTACGCAGGCCACCATAATAGCGCATATCCTGTTCATGGTGCATCGCGTGGATGACCGAGCCAGCGCCCAGGAACAGCAACGCCTTGAAGAAGGCGTGGGTGAAGAGGTGGAACATCGCCGCGCCATAAGCGCCGACGCCCGCGGCAAAGAACATATAGCCCAGCTGCGAGCAGGTCGAATAGGCGATGACGCGCTTGATGTCGGTCTGCACCGTGCCAACGGTCGCCGCGAACAGACAGGTCGCCGCGCCGACATAGGTGACGACGGTCAGCGCCGTTTCCGAGGTTTCGAACATCGGCGACAGGCGGCACACCATGAACACGCCTGCGGTCACCATGGTTGCAGCGTGGATCAGCGCCGACACAGGCGTCGGGCCTTCCATCGCGTCCGGCAACCAGGTGTGCAGGCCAAGCTGCGCTGACTTGCCCATCGCGCCGATGAACAGCAGCAGGCACAGCACGGTCATCGTGTCGAAGCGCGCACCAAGGAAGCCGATGGTCGAGCCCGCCATCGACGGGGCCATTTCCAGAATTTCGGGGATCGAGATGGTGTTGAACACCAGATAGGTGCCGAAGATACCCATCATGAAGCCAAGATCGCCAACGCGGTTGACGACGAATGCCTTGATCGCGGCGGCATTGGCGCTGGGCTTGCGGAACCAGAAACCGATGAGGAGATAGGAAGCGAGGCCCACGCCTTCCCAACCGAAGAACATCTGCAGCAGATTGTTCGCGGTCACGAGCATCAGCATCGCGAAGGTGAAGAGCGAGAGATAGGCGAAGAAGCGCGGCTGATCCGGCTCTTCATCCATATAGCCCCAGCTATAGAGGTGGACGAGGCTGGAGACGCTGGTGATGACCACCAGCATGACCGCGGTCATCGTGTCGACCCGCAGTGCCCATTGGGCGTCGAAGCTGCCCGACTGGATCCAGGTGAAGAGCGGCGCGACATAAGCCTCGCCATTGCCCATCACGAATGGGATGAAGATCGACCAGCTCATCGCGCAAATGGCAAAGAGCGCGCCGGTGGTGATGATCTTGGCCGGCAGCTTGCCGAGCATCTTGTTGCCAAGACCGGCGATGATGGCTGCGAGCAGCGGAAGAAGGACGATAAGCTGGATCATGTTGTAAGGCTCAGCCCTTCATCCGGTTGACATCGTCGACGGCGATGGTGCCGCGACCACGGAAGTAAATGACAAGGATGGCAAGGCCGATGGCCGCCTCACCCGCCGCGACAGTCAGCACGAACATGCTGAACACCTGTCCCACCATATCGCCCAGGAAAACGCTGAAGGCGACGAGGTTGATGTTCACGCTCAGCAGGACCAGTTCGATCGCCATCAGGATGATGATGATGTTCTTGCGGTTGATGAAGATGCCCAGCACCCCCATCACGAACAGGATGGCGCTGACCACCAGATAATGTTGAAGGCCGATCACAGCTCCACCCCCTGCCCTATGGGCTGATTGATATTGCGGACCGCATCCTGCGGACGGCGACGGTTCTGCTTGGCGATATTCTGGCCCTTCACGCCGCCACGGGCACGGTGGGTCAAAACGATCGCGCCGATCATGGCGACCAGCAGGACGAGGCCCGCCGCTTCGAACAGGAAGATGTAGCGGGTATAGAGCAACGTCCCCACCGCCTTGATGTTCGACATATCCGGGTCGGTCGGTGCGGCGCGCTGCGCCAGCTCGATCGGACCAGCGCTCCACAGGCCGATGCCCAGCACGATCTCCGCCAGCAGCACCAGCGCGATCAGCAGGCCGAACGGCAGATAGCTGACGAACCCGGCGCGCAATTCGGCAAAGTCGATATCGAGCATCATGACCACGAACAGGAACAACACCGCGACCGCGCCGACATAAACGATGACGAGCAGCATCGCGATGAATTCAGCGCCGATCAGGATCATCAGACCCGCCGCGTTGAAAAACGCCAGGATCAGCCACAGCACCGAATGGACCGGATTGCGCGACAGGATGGTGAGCGCGCCGCTGCACACCACCAAAATGGCGAACAGGTAAAAGGCAAGCACGTGAATCACTGGATCAATATCCCCTTAGGCCGCGCGGCTTAACGATAGGGTGCGTCGGCGGCAAGGTTCGCGGCGATCGCCCGTTCCCACTTGTCACCATTTTCAAGAAGCTTGGCCTTATCGTAGATCAGCTCCTCGCGGGTTTCCGTCGCGAATTCAAAATTCGGGCCTTCGACGACCGCGTCCACCGGGCAGGCTTCCTGGCAGAAGCCGCAATAGATGCACTTGGTCATGTCGATGTCGTAGCGCGTGGTGCGGCGGCTGCCATCCTCGCGCGGCTGCGCTTCGATGGTGATCGCCTGCGCCGGGCACACAGCTTCGCACAGCTTGCACGCGATGCACCGCTCTTCCCCATTGGGGTAGCGACGAAGCGCATGCTCGCCCCGGAACCGCGGCGAAATCGGGTTCTTCTCATAGGGGTAGTTGATCGTCGCCTTGGGCTTGAAAAAATATTTCAAGGTCAGGGCATGCGCCTTCACAAACTCCCAGAGGGTGAAGCTCTTGACGTAATATCCGAGGCTCATTGTGCGCCTCCATAGCGCGTCAGCATGAGGAAGCCCGACACCAGGAAGACGAAGAAGAGCGAGGTGGGCAGGAAGATTTTCCAACCCAGCCGCATCAGCTGGTCATAACGGTAGCGGGGCACCGTCGCCTTCACCCAGGAGAAGACGAAGAAGAAGAACAGGATCTTGGCGAACAGCCAGATGATGCCGGGCACATAATAAAGCGGCGCCCAGTCGAACGGGGGCAGATAGCCACCCCAGAAGAGAATGGCGTTGAGCGCGCACATCAGGATGACGTTGGCATATTCGCCAAGCCAGTAGAGCGCGAACGACATGGACGAATATTCGGTCTGATAGCCCGCGACCAGCTCGCTTTCCGCTTCGGTCAGATCGAAGGGTGCGCGCGCGGTTTCGGCCAGCGCGGAGATCAGGAACATGACCGCCATCGGGAAGAGCAGCGGGTTGAAGCCATTGCCGTTGATGAAGCCATAATAGCCCTTCTGGCTCTCGACGATGGCGCTCAGATTGAAGCTGCCCGCCCACAAGACCACGGTGATGATGATGAAGCCGATCGAGACTTCATAGCTGATCATCTGCGCGCTGGCGCGGATCGCGGAATAGAAGGGATATTTGGAGTTGGAGGCCCAACCCGCCAGGATGATCCCGTACACGCCGAGCGAACTGATCGCCAAAATGTAGAGCAGGCCGACATTGATGTCCGCGAGCACGACGCCGACATCGAACGGCACCACCGCCCAGGCCATCAGCGCGACGGTGAAGGTGATGATCGGCGCGATCAGGAACAAGGCTTTGTTCGACGCCGACGGGATGATGGTTTCCTGCAGGAAGACCTTGAGGCCATCCGCAAAGGATTGCAGCAGGCCGAACGGGCCGACGACGTTGGGACCACGGCGCAGCGCCATCGCCGCCCAGATCTTGCGATCGGCATAGATGATCATCGCGACCGCCAGCATCAGCGGCAGGGCGATGACGAGGATGCCAATGATGGTCGACAGCAGCCAGGCACCCTCGAACGGCATACCCAGATTTTGGAAGAAAGCGGTCATTATTCCTGAACCTCAAAACCGTTCGGGCTGAGCTTGTCGAAGCCCTCGCCTGAACGACGTGAAGGCACCTCGCTACGCTCGGTGGAGCCCTTCGACAGGCTCAGGGCGAACGGAGTGGTAATTGCGATCCTCATTCCGCCGCCTCCGCAAATTCGACGCCATGGACCAGTTCGGCCGAGCATTGCTGCATCGTCGGGCTGGCGCGGCAGATGGCGTTGGTGAGGTAGAAATCCTTGATCGGCGATCCGAATTCGCCGGTCGCGCCAGTCGGCAGCGATGGCATGGACCAGCCATAATCGGCAAGACCCTCGACACCCAGCGCCGGCACGGCCTTGGCCATTTCCGCCCGCAACGCATCGAAGCTGTCGAAGGGTAGCTTGACGCCCATCACGTCGGACAAGGCGCGCAGGATAGACCAATCCTCGCGGGCGTCGCCCGGCGCGAACACGGCCTTTTCGCCCCGCTGCACGCGACCTTCCAGATTGACATAAGTGCCTGCCTTTTCGGCATAGCTCGCCCCCGGCAGGATCACGTCCGCGGCATGCGCGCCCTTGTCGCCATGATGGCCGACATAGACTTTGAAGCTATCACCGAACGCCGCATAATCGACTTCGTCGGCGCCCAGCGCGAAGAGCAGCTTCGGCTTGGCCGCCGCGATCGCCTTGATCCCGCCAGCGGTTGCGAAGCCGAGCATCAGCCCGCCCATACGCGCCGCCGCGAAATGCAGGACATTATAGCCGTTCCAGCCGTCCTTGATGAGGCCCAGCGTCTCGACCAACGCCAGCGTGTCGCCATGCGCGCCGTCCTTGGCCAGCACGCCACCGCCGACGATCATCGCGGGCCGCGCAGCCTTGCCGAATGCCTCGACCACTGCTTCCGGCAGCTTGCCGAGCAGCGACGCATCATTGCCCAGCCACTGCACCTTATAGGTCAGATCAAATTCAGGGCCGACGGCAAAGACCTTCGCACCCTTCTTGATCGCCTTGCGGATACGCGTGTTCACCAGCGGCGCTTCCCAGCGCAAATTGGTGCCCACCAGCAGGATGACGTCCGCATCTTCCAGATCAGCGAGCGGCGTATTGAACACCACCGACGACAGGCTCGACACGTCATAGGCCAGGCCCGTCTGACGCCCTTCGAGCATCGTGCCGCCGAGCTTTTCGACCAGTGCCTTACCCGCGAACATGGTTTCGCAATCGAGCAAATCGCCCGCGATCGCCGCAGCGCTGCCACCATGCTGAACCGCTGCGATCGCGGCGAACGCTTCGTTCCAGGTCGCGGGCACCAGCTTGCCGTCCTTGCGGACATAGGGCTTGTCGAGCCGCTTGCGGACCAAACCATCGACATTGTGCCGGGTCTTGTCCGACGCCCATTCCTCGTTCACGTCATCATTGATGCGCGGCACCGCACGCAGAACCTGACGGCCTCGGCTGTCGAGGCGGATGTTGGTGCCGACCGCATCCATCACGTCGATGGCGTGGGTCTTCTTCAACTCCCATGGCCGCGCTTCGAACGCATAGGGCTTGCTGGTCAGCGCACCGACCGGGCAGAGATCGACCACATTGCCGGACAGCTCGCTCTTGGCGGCATGTTCCAGATAGGTGGTGATCTGCATATTTTCGCCGCGATAGATGGCGCCGATTTCCGGCACACCCGCCACTTCCTCAGCAAAGCGCACGCAGCGCGTGCATTGGATGCAGCGAGTCATGACCGTCTTGACGATCGGCCCCATATTCTTCTCGGTCACCGCGCGCTTATTTTCGTCATAGCGCGACGCGCCGCGACCATAAGCAACCGATTGGTCCTGCAAATCGCATTCGCCGCCCTGATCGCAGATCGGGCAATCGAGCGGATGGTTGATGAGGAGAAACTCCATCACCCCTTCGCGCGCCTTCTTGACCATTTCGCTGTCGGTGCGGATGTCCTGCCCCTCGGCAGCGGGCAGCGCGCACGACGCCTGCGGCTTGGGCGGACCAGGCTTCACTTCAACGAGGCACATGCGGCAATTGCCCGCAATGGACAGCCGCTCATGATAGCAGAAACGCGGAATTTCCTTCCCCGCCAGTTCGCACGCCTGGAGGACAGTCGCGCCCGCCGGGACTTCCAGTTCTACGCCGTCTACTTTGACTTTAGGCATATCAGTGTTCCGTATCCTGAAGGCCAAGGCGCTTCTCGATCAGATCGACCCGAATTTTCAGATCCGCAATATCGGATTGCATACCGTAAATTGACGTCATGATACCGCGTTGGTGATCCTCCATCGCATGGAGGCGAATGCCCTGCGACGCCTGTTCACGCTTGATCGCGGAAATGTCACCCTGAATGGATTTCAGGATTTCCAGCATCAGGTCTGTGCGGTCATCGCTCACTCCGCCGCCTCCATCACAGGCATGCCGCGCTCATTGATCCGGCGTTCGATCTCCGGCCGGAAATGCTTGATCAACCCCTGGATCGGCCAGGCCGCCGCGTCCCCCAGCGCGCAGATGGTGTGGCCTTCGACCTGCTTGGTGACTTGATGCAGCATGTCGATTTCGGACAGTTCCGCCTCGCCCGTGCGCAGCCGTTCCATCACGCGCCACATCCAGCCCGTGCCTTCGCGGCAGGGGGTGCATTGGCCGCAGGACTCATGCTTGTAGAAATAGGACAGCCGCGAAATGGCGCGGACGATGTCGGTGGACTTGTCCATGACGATGACGGCGGCAGTGCCGAGGCCGGAGCCGAGCGCCTTCAACCCGTCGAAGTCCATCGGCGCGTCCATGATTTCGCGCGCGGGGACCAGGGGGACCGAAGAGCCGCCGGGGATGACCGCCAGCAGATTGTCCCAACCGCCACGGATGCCACCGCAATGGCGGTCGATCAGTTCGCGGAACGGGATCGACATCGATTCCTCGACCACGCAGGGCTTGTTCACATGGCCGCTGATCTGGAACAGCTTGGTGCCGCGATTGCCTTCGCGCCCGAAGCGGTTGAACCAGGCCGCGCCGCGCCGCAGGATCGTCGGCGTTACCGCGATGCTTTCGACATTGTTGACCGTGGTGGGGCAGCCATAGAGGCCCGCACCCGCCGGGAAAGGCGGCTTGAGACGGGGTTGACCCTTCTTGCCCTCCAGGCTTTCGATCTGCGCGGTTTCCTCGCCGCAAATATAGGCGCCCGCGCCGCGATGGACGAAGACGTCGAAATCATAGCCGGAGCCGCAGGCATTCTTGCCGATGAAGCCCTTGGCATAGGCCTGCTCGACCGCGGCGAACAACACCTTGGCTTCGTAGATGAACTCGCCACGGATATAGATATAGGCGGCGCGCGCGCGCATCGCGAAACCGGCGATCAGCGCGCCTTCGATCAGCTTGTGCGGATCGTGGCGGACGATTTCGCGGTCCTTGCAGCTACCCGGCTCGGATTCGTCGGCGTTGATGACCAGGAAGCTTGGACGACCATCCTTGCTTTCCTTGGGCATGAAGCTCCACTTCATGCCGGTCGGGAAGCCCGCGCCGCCACGGCCGCGCAGGTTCGACGCCTTGATGATGTCGATGATCGCGTCTTGGCCCAGGCTCAGCAGATCCTTGGTATTGTCCCAATCGCCGCGTTTCATCGCCGCGTCGATGGCCCAATCCTGGAAACCATGGACGTTGGTGAAGATGCGGTCCTTGTCCTCCAGCGGGCCGACGAACGGCGGCGGAGGAGGCGGCGCAGCAATTGCGGTGTCGTCGGCCATCAGCGGCCCTTTCCGATCAGTTTTTCAGCCACGAAATATGCGACAACGGCGAGGCCCAGCCCGATGACCAGCCCCAACACCGCGCCGATGATCTTGAGCGCGATCACGAAGACGATGAGGCCCAGAATGATGGCGACGAGAGCGCTCATGCGGCGGCCCCCGATACACCACATCCGTTCGTGTCGAGCGAAGTCGAGACACGCCCGCGCAGCGCTAGCCGCTTCTCGACTACGCTCGAAGCGAACGGACATTGGGGGAAAGCCAAACGGATCACGCCCACTCCCCCCGATAATCATGATTTTCAGCGACCATGTCCTTCAACGCCGTCGGGCCACCCTCCGGGCAACTCGTCTGGCGCTCGATCTGCGGCCCAATCTTTGGTTGCCCGCCAGCGGCCAGCGTTTCCAGCACCGCGCTCATGCTGTCATAGGTCAGGTCTTCGAAATTATCGTCGTTGATCTGAACCATCGGCGCATTGGCGCAGGCGCCCAGGCACTCGACTTCGGTCAGGGTGAACAAGCCGTCCGGGGTGGTCGCGCCCTTGACCAGACCCTTATTCTTGCAGGCCGCAAACACATCGTCGGAGCCGCGCAACATGCAGGGCGTCGTGCCGCACACCTGCACATGGTAGCGGCCCACGGGCGCGAGATTGTACATGGTGTAGAAGGTCGCGACTTCGTAGACGCGCATATAGGGCATATCGAGCTGATCGCCGATATATTCCATCACCGGCACGGGCAGCCAGCCTTGTGCCTGCGTCTCCGCGCCGACCTGCCGCTGAGCGAGATCGAGCAGCGGCATGACCGCCGATTGCTGGCGACCGGCTGGATAGCGCGCGATGATGGTCTTTACCTGTTCGGCATTTTCCGCCGTCCACGCGAAATTGCCCCAGCGCGCGCGGGTTTCGGCTTCATCGGGGATATGGGGTGCGTCAGCCATTCTTCTCTATTCCGCTACGCTTGGCCTCAACGATCTTAATCGCCAGGAAGACTGCAACTAAGAAAGCAAGTCCACTAGCCATCACACGGATCTGTGTAAGGCCATTAGACAAATTCGTTGCTGCAATCAAAACAACCAATATTGCGACCAAGACTGCACGATTGGCTTCCAAAGGAGTCCAAACTCGCGTCACCGGTCACACTCCCCGAACACGATGTCCATCGCGCCCAGCACGGCGGTGGTGTCGGCGAGCATGTGGCCCTTCATCATGAAGTCCATCGCCTGCAGGTGCGAGAAAGCGGTCGGGCGGATCTTGCAGCGATAGGGTTTGTTGCTGCCGTCCGCGACCAGATAGACGCCGAATTCGCCCTTGGGGCTTTCGGTCGCGACATAGACTTCGCCCGCCGGAACGTGGAAGCCCTCGGTATACAGCTTGAAGTGATGGATCAGCGCTTCCATCGACCGCTTCATCTCGCCACGCTTGGGCGGCGAGACCTTGCGGTCGAAACTGGCGATCGGGCCTTCGGGCATGTCATTGAGGCACTGTTTCATGATGCGCGCGGACTGGCGGACCTCTTCGACGCGGACCATGAACCGGTCATAGCAGTCGAAATTGGTGCCGACGGGCACGTCGAAATCGACGCGATCATAGACGTCATAAGGCTGCGACTTGCGGATGTCCCAGGGGATGCCGGAGCCGCGGATCATGGGACCAGAAAAGCCCCATTTCAGCGCGTCTTCCTTGCTGACCACGGCGATGTCGACATTGCGCTGCTTGAAGATGCGGTTGTCGGCGACAAGGCTGATCGCATCCTCGAACAGGCGCGGCAGGCGGGTGTCGAGCCAGTCGGCAATGTCGGTCAGCAGCTTGAGCGGCACATCCTGATGCACGCCGCCGGGACGGAAATAGGCGCTGTGCATCCGCGCACCCGACGCGCGCTCGAAGAAGTTAAGGCAGTCCTCGCGGATTTCGAACATCCACAGGTTCGGCGTCATCGCGCCGACGTCCATGACGTGCGAGCCGAGGTTCAGCATATGATTGCATATGCGGGTCAGCTCCGCGAAGAACACGCGCAGATATTGCGCGCGCAGAGGCACTTCCAGGTTCAGCAGCTTCTCGATCGCCAGCACATAGCTATGCTCCATGCCGAGGGGCGAGCAATAATCGAGCCGGTCGAAATAGGGCAGCGCCTGGAGATAGGTCTTATATTCGATCAGCTTTTCGGTGCCGCGATGCAGCAGGCCCACATGGGGGTCGCAGCGTTCGACGATCTCGCCTTCCAGTTCCATGACGAGGCGGAGAACGCCGTGCGCCGCGGGATGCTGCGGCCCGAAATTGATCGTGTAGTTCTGGATTTCGGTATCGCCGTAAGTCGGGTCCGA
Organism: Sphingobium sp. KKT206; assembly: GCF_055640555.1. Classification (NCBI taxonomy): domain Bacteria; kingdom Pseudomonadati; phylum Pseudomonadota; class Alphaproteobacteria; order Sphingomonadales; family Sphingobiaceae; genus Sphingobium; species Sphingobium sp. KKT206. The sequence goes on along the minus strand of NZ_CM145764.1, from coordinate 910,602 downwards.
CGCATCGGTGCGATGCTCCAGTTCGTCGAGATAATCAGCCATGATACATCCCCGTCACCCCAGCGAACGCTGGGGTCTCACTGGCCTTTGGCGCAGCGCTCAAGAAAAGGGAGATCCCAGCCTTCGCTGGGATGACGACGGTGGTAGCGGCGCTCATGCCTTATCCTCCGGCTTGGCGACGCCTTCGCCTTCATCGGTGGCCGAAGCCGCCTTGGTCGGCGCGTCGGCGGACTTGGTTTCCGCCGCCTTGTTCGCCGCTGCGCCAGCGCCGGTGTCGGATGCCTTTTCGGTCGTCTTGGGCGTCGACGCTGCCGGATCGCCCTTGGGCGCAGCAGGCGGCGGCGGGGCAGCGGGTGCGGGCGTCGGCGCGCCGGGGGCCTGTGGCGCCTTTTCGTCGCCGGGCAATATATATTCCGCGCCTTCCCACGGCGACATGAAGTCGAAGCTGCGGAAATCCTGCGCCAGCTTCACTGGCTCATAGACGACGCGCTTATCTTCCTCGGAATAGCGCAATTCGACATAGCCGGTCAGCGGGAAGTCCTTGCGCTGCGGATGCCCCTTGAACCCGTAATCGGTCAGAATGCGGCGCAGGTCGGTATTGCCGTCGAACACGACGCCATACATGTCGAACACTTCGCGCTCCAACCAGCCGGCGACCGGCCAGAGGTGCGTGACGGTCGGCACCGGCATATCCTCGTCCGTCGACACCTTCACGCGTACGCGATGGTTCCGGGTCACGGATAGCAAGTGATAGACGACCTCGAACCGTTCGGGACGGTCGGGATAATCAACGCCCGCAATCTCCATCAGCTGCTGATACTGCGCCTGATCCCGCAATAGCGTCAGCGCCTGCGGCAGCGCGTCGCGCAACACGGTGAAGGTCAGTTCATCGGCATGATCGACGGTTTCGATCAGCATCGAACCCAGCAGGGCCTCGATTTCCTGCGCGATCCCATCGATGGTCGCGATCCGGGGTGCGGAATGGCCCATTACAGACCTCCGTTCGTATCGAGCGCAGTCGAGATACGCTCGCACTGTGCCAGGAACAGGTTTCTCGACTTCGCTCGAAACGAACGGTGGAAAAGAGACGTCATGCCTGTCATTACCGTTCAATCGTCCCGATCCGGCGGATCTTCCGCTGCAACTGCATCACGCCATAGAGCAGCGCTTCGGCAGTCGGCGGGCAACCCGGTACATAGATGTCGACCGGCACGATCCGGTCGCACCCGCGCACTACAGAATAGCTGTAATGATAATAGCCCCCACCATTGGCACAGCTGCCCATGGAAATGACATATTTCGGTTCAGACATCTGATCGTAAACTTTGCGCAACGCAGGAGCCATCTTGTTGCACAGCGTTCCCGCGACGATCATCACGTCGCTCTGCCGCGGCGAGGCGCGCGGCGCAGCGCCGAAACGCTCCATGTCGTAACGCGGCATGTTGACGTGGATCATCTCGACCGCGCAGCAAGCGAGACCGAACGTCATCCACCACAGCGAACCGGTACGCGCCCAAGTGAACAGATCCTCCGTCGAGGTGACGAGGAAGCCCTTGTCATTCACTTCGCTGTTGAGCGAGTTGAAGAAATCCTGATCGGGCTGAGTCCCGACGGGCGGCAAGGTGCCGGGCGCCGGGTTATAGAGTTCTACTCCCAATCGAGCGCTCCCTTCTTCCACGCATAGACGAGACCGAGCACCAGTTCCGCTATGAAAATCATCATCGTCGCCCATCCGGCCCAGCCGATCTGGTCGAGGCTCACCGCCCAAGGAAACAGGAATGCCGCTTCAAGATCGAAGATGATAAAGAGGATCGCCACCAGATAGAAGCGCACGTCATATTGGCTGCGCGGCTCTTCGAAAGCGGGAAAGCCGCATTCATATTCGCTGAGCTTGGCCGGGTCCGGCTTATGCGCGCCGGTCAGGCGACCGACCAGCATCGGCAGGAAAACGAACGTGCCGGACAGCAGCAAAGCGATCCCCAAAAAGAGCAGGATCGGCAGATATTGGGCAAGATCGACCAATGGTATCCCCTGGGCGAAAAGGTTGTCGGGGCGCTTTAGGCCTGCTGCATATGCGAAGCAAGGGGCCAAGGCTGTGAGAATGAATCGCAAAAAGGCCAAGTGCTTGAAGCCCTTGGCCTAGCTGCACCTTAGCGCAGGGCGTTTGCCACCAGCTTGTGCAATTTGCTGTGGATGGCGTCATTACCCGCAATCACTTCGCGGCGCTCGATCATCTGCTCGCCACCGCGAAAATCGCTGACGAAACCGCCCGCTTCGCGCACCAGCAGCATGCCGGCTGCCACGTCCCAGGGTTGCAGGCCGCTTTCCCAGAAGCCGTCATAGCGGCCCGACGCCACATGGGCGAGATCGAGCGAGGCGGCCCCGAAACGGCGGATGCCCGCAATCGACGGCGCGACCGCGCCGAAGATACGCACCCACTGCCCCATGTCGCCATGGCCCATGAAGGGAATGCCGGTGGCTATGACGCAGTCGGCCAAGTCACGACGCGCCGAGACGCGTAGCCGCTGGTCATGGCGCCACGCGCCGCGATTCTTTTCTGCCCAATAGCTCTCGTCGGTGAAGGGCTGATAGATCAAACCGGTCGTAATCTCGCGCTTGCCGCCATAAAGCGGCTCCTCGACCGCGATCGAGATGGCGAAATGCGGGATGCCGTGCAGGAAATTGGTGGTGCCATCGAGCGGGTCGATGATCCAGCGCGGCTTGGTCGGGTCGCCCTCGATCACGCCGCCTTCTTCGAGCAGGAAGCCCCAGTCGGGCCGGGCGCGCTGCAATTCCTCGACCAGCGTTTTTTCCGCTTGCTCGTCCGCCTTCGACACGAAGTCGGCCGGTCCCTTGCGGGACACCTGAAGATGCTCGACCTCGCCGAAGTCGCGACGCAGCTTGCCGCCCGCCTTGCGCGCGGCGCGTTCCATGACGGTGAGAAGGCCTGAATGGGATGCCATTACTAACTCTCGATTGCTACTGAATGAGCCGAACACAAGCGCCATGACGCCATCGCCAAACTCAATTTTTTGCTAAAACTCGGACAACTGTAGGCACCGCCATCATTCCAAGAGGGTGTGGCACAATAGCCCATTTCCTCACCGATGCGGACCATGTCATCATGCGGCGCTAGATACCAGTCACCATCTTCCGGAAATGCCATCCATACATTTTGGGCAATGTATTTCTTGTCGATCATCCATCTTCCCTTCAACTGAATGGGAACGATAGATGCGCCATCATTTCGATACGCAATAAGATCGACACCACGATCATAGACTGGAAGATAAGCGTTGTATCCAAGGCGGATCAGCTCAGAAACAAGGAGGTTTCGATTGATAACCTCCTTCATCTGAGCCTGGAACCGCTTGTCGGTCATCAGTCCGCGCGCTTTACATATTCGCGGGCGTACACATCGACGACGATGCGGGTGCCGCTGACGATATGCGGGGGGACCATGACGCGGACGCCATTGTCGAGGATCGCGGGCTTGTAGCTGGCCGAGGCGGTCTGGCCCTTGACCACGGCGTCGGCTTCCACAACCGTCGCTTCGATGGTGTCGGGCAACTGCACCGAAATCGGCCGTTCCTCATACATTTCCAGCGTCACTTCCATGCCATCCTGCAGGAAGTCGGCGGCGTCGCCGAGTAGTTCCTTGGGCAGGTTGATCTGCTCATAGGTCTCATTGTCCATGAAGACGAGCATGTCGCCTTCGGCATAGAGATATTGGAAATCCTTGGTATCGAGCCGGATACGCTCGACGCTTTCGGCGGAGCGGAAGCGGACGTTGTTCTTGCGGCCGTCGATGAGGTTCTTCAACTCCACCTGCATATAGGCGCCGCCCTTGCCGGGCTGGGTGTGCTGAATCTTGACAGCGCGCCACAGGCCGCCCTCATATTCGATATTGTTGCCGGGACGAATGTCCACGCCGCTGATCTTCATGGGAAGAGCCTGCCTATATGTCCAAGAGTGAAAGAGCCGGCCTCGCGGGAGGCTGGGCGGCCGTTTACAGCGGGACGGCGCGAAGGGCAAGAGGGCGATCAGAGCGGATCAGGGCTTGGCCAGCAACGGATAGGGATTGATAGGGTTGCCGCCGTGCCAAGGCGTGTTCGGGCTGGCTCGGTGGATGGCGAAATGCAGGTGCGGCGCGCCTGGGTCGGCATTGCCGGTGCTGCCCACGGTCGCGATCCGCTGGCCACGCCGCACCATCTGTCCTTCGCGCAGCCCCGGCGCGTAGCGATCGAGATGCGCGTAATAATAGAGTGTGCGTCCATCGGGCGCGCGCTGATAGACGGTGCGCCCGCCCTCTTCGCTCCAATGGATTTTATCGATCCGGCCATCGGCAACAGCCAGCACCGCCCTGCCCCGCGCCGCCATAATGTCGATAGCGTCATGCGATCTTTCGCCCAAAGCGCGGGCCTGGGTGAAGGTGTCGGTCAACGCCGACGCGGGCACGCCTTCGACCGGGATCAGCAGCGCGCCCGATGCCGACTTGGCAGCAGGAGCTTTATCAGCGGGCAGCGGCGCATCGGCTGGGACGATCTGCACGCAATAGTGCGCGAAGGCGACGCACAGCACGACCGCCCCCGCGCCCCAAAGCCACCGACGCCATGGAAAGGTCGTCGGCATGGCCTTACGCCTGGAACTTCGCTTTGGTCCCCGGCTTGACCATCTGCGCCAGCCGCGCCGCATCCCAGTTGGTCAGCCGGACACAGCCATGGCTTTCGCTGCGGCCGATCGTCTGGGGTTCGGGCGTGCCGTGGATGCCATAATGATCCTTGGACAGGTCGATCCACACGACGCCGACCGGGCCGTTGGGGCCGGGTTTCAACACCGCCTTCTCATCCTTTGCCCCAGCGTCCCAGAAGAGCGCAGGGTTATAATGATAGTCGGGGTTGCGGCTGACGCCCTTGATCGTCCATTCGCCCAGCGGCAGCGGGTCATATTGCGACCCCATGGTGGCGGGGAATTGCGCGATCAGGCGATTGTCGGCGGCATAGACTTTGAGCAGCCCTTCGGACTTGTCGACGACGACATGGTCGGCCTGCGGCTGGTCCTTCGCGACGCCAAGGCTGGCGAGCGTCGCGCCCCAGCCGCGTTCGTCACCCTCGATCTGCGCAACCGGCTGATTCTCGATCGCGGGCACGCGGATGGTGGTCCCGGCCCCGACCTTCGTGCCCGGCGCATTGATTGACACGAGGAACTCCGGCGTGGTGTGGAAACGCTCGGCGAGCTTTTCGAGCAAATTACGGTAGGTGAGCGCCGGAAGCCCCGCCTTTTCGTTCATCCCCTTGGGCATGTCGAAAAAAGGACCACGCGCAAAGTCGGCAGGAATGCGCACCAGCCAGGTGGTCGGCCGCGCTTCGCCTTCCAACAGCGCGATCGCAGTCTTCTGGTCATAGTCGCCCGTCACCGCCAGTTTGTTCGCTTCCTGAAACCCACGAAGGGCGGCCTTGAACGACATGCCATCCTTGCCATCCAGTACGCCGGGCGAGAAGCCCCAGCGGTCGAGCTGAACCTGCGCCTGGAATATGCGGTCGGCCTGCCAGGCATTCTGCTCCCTTACGACCTGAAAATCATAGGCTTCGTTAGCAGCAGCCGGTGCTGCGGCCGTGCCGTTGACCGGCGCGGTAGTGTTGGCCGCTGGCGCGCTGTCATTGGCGTCGGTGACGGACACATTGCACGCACTGCACAACAGCGCGGAGAGCAAAAGCATATGGCGAGGCAACAGGCGGTGGTGGTTCAAGGCAATTCTCTCCCGGACTATGGGCGAGAAACGCATGATGGCGCGGAAAGCTGCGTTGGGCGTGGATTTGGACCGACGCGGCTCAACGCGGCGGCGGGGGCTTGCTCGCCAGCACCTCGGCGAACGCGGCGACGCCCGCCTTCGGGCCTTCGGGATGATCCCATACCGCGCTGCTGACCGCCAGGAAATCCGCGCCCGCCATCACCAGCGGCCCGGCATTCTCCGCCGTCACGCCGCCGATAGCGACGCAGGGCAGTTCGAACAAAGTCGTCCACCAGCCCAGGATCGAGGGTTCGGCACGATGCTGCGTTTCCTTAGTCGTGGTCGGAAAAAATGCGCCAAAGGCGACATAGTCGGCCCCCGCCTCGCCCGCTTCCATCGCCAGGTGACGGCTGTCATGACAGGTCACACCGATCTGGACATTCGGACCAAGCTGCTTGCGTGCATCGCGCGGGTCGCCATCCTCCTGCCCCAGATGCACGCCATCCGCGCCTAACCGCTTGGCGAGGCCAATGCTGTCGTTGACGATGAAGGCAACTTCATGCTCGGCGCAGATCGCCTGCAGCGGCGGCGCGAGCGCGGCGATGGCGTGATCGTCCAGCCCCTTGAGCCGCAACTGAAATGCCGCAACCTTGCCGCCTTCCAACGCTTGCGCCAGGCGCGGCGCAAAATCCGCGTCGATCGCGGGGGGCGAGATCAGGTAAAGTTGGCAAGCGGGGCGAAAGCCCGTCTGGAACTGATCGGCAAAATGCGGATCGAGCGCCAGTTCTTCATCGGTAAAATCGGTCATGGCCGATGCCCTAACCGATCCCGCCGATCCGGGGAAGGGGTGCCGGGCAGGCGCAAAGCCCGCCCGGCCGATCCGGTTCAGGCCGTAACCGGCGTCTTGGCGACCGATGCGCCGTGGATTTCGTCGATCGCTTCGCCGAGCGCCGCGTTGAACTCATCATCGCTCATCTGGTGGCGCAGGTCGTTGAGCAGCGCGCGGCTGAAGCTGGCGATGATGCCACGATTCTTGGCCAGTTCGACGCAGGCTTCGGGACGGGCAAAGCCACCCGACAGCGCGACGACGCGCAGCACGCGGGGATGATCGACCAGCGGATCGAACAGGCCAGCCTTGGTCGGCAGCGACAATTTCAGCATCACCTGCTGGTCTTCCGGCAGCGCGTCGAGCGCCTTGACCAGTTCGTCGAGCAGGATCGCGTCGGCTTCGGCGCGTTCGGGCGACTTGATGCTCACTTCGGGCTCGATGATCGGCATCAGCCCGGCGGCCAACACCTGCTGCCCGGTTTCGAACTGCTGCTTGACGACGGCGGCGATGCCTTCGCGGTTGGCGAGGTTGACGACCGAACGCTCCTTGGTGCCGAATACGCCCAGCGCCTTGGCGCGGTGCAGCAGCACATCGAGATCGGGGTTCGGCTTCATCAACTGGACGCCATTGGCTTCGTCTTCCAGCCCCTTGTCGATCTTGATGAAGGGCACGACGCCCTTGTCGATCAACGCCTGCGGGGTCGGCTTGCCATCGACGGTCCCGTCCATGGTGCGCTCGAACAGGATCGCGCCCAGCACCTTGTCGCCGGTGAATACGGGCGAGGCGATGATGCGGCTGCGCATCGCGTGGATCAGGCCGAACATTTCCTCGTCATTGGCCCAGGCACCCTCTTCGATGCCATAGCCCTTGAGCGCCTTGGGCGTCGATCCACCGCTCTGGTCGAGCGCGGCGATGAAGCCCTCCCCGTCGGCGATCTTCTGCTTCATGGTCTGATCCAGCATCTGCACATACCTTCTTCATGATAGAGGCCCCGCCCCCTCGGCGGCACCTGGTCAATCCTGCGCCAGCGCCCCGCCCCTCTCCATGGGCGGGCGCTGGCTATCAGCCTGTCGTCAGGCCATCAGCGCCTTGACGCCAGGCAAGTCCTTGCCTTCCATCCATTCCAGGAACGCGCCGCCCGCCGTCGAAACGAACGTGAAGTCAGCCGCTGCGCCCGCATGGTTGAGCGCGGCAACGGTATCGCCGCCACCGGCGACCGACGTCAACTGGCCTTCCTTGGTCAGTGCCGCCGCCGTCCGTGCCAGCGCGACCGTGGCGGTGTCGAACGGCGCGATCTCGAACGCGCCGAGCGGGCCGTTCCATACCAATGTCCGGCAATTTTTCAGCACATCGGCGAGCGCCTCGACAGCGGCCGGGCCGACGTCGAGGATCATCTCGTCCGCCGCAACTTCATGCACGTTGCACGTCCGCACCGATGGCGGGTTGGCGGCGAATTCCTTGGCCACCACCACATCATAGGGCAGATGGATGGTGCAACCGGCCGCTTCCGCCTTGTCGAAAATGGCCTCCGCCGTGTCGGCCAGATCCTTTTCGCACAGCGACTTGCCGACATCGACTCCGCGCGCGTGCAGGAAGGTATTGGCCATGCCGCCACCGATGATCAGATGATCGACCTTGGTGACGAGATGGTTCAGCACATCGAGCTTGGTCGAGACCTTGGCCCCGCCAACGACCGCTGCAACCGGCTTGACCGGCGTGCCGAGCGCCGCCTGTAACGCATCCAGCTCGCGCTCCATCGCGCGTCCGGCAAAGGCGGGCAGCTTGTGGGCGATGCCCTCGGTCGAGGCATGGGCGCGGTGCGCGGCGGAAAAGGCGTCGTTGACATACATGTCGGCGATCGCCGCCATCGCATCGGCCAGCGCGGGGTCATTCTGTTCTTCACCCGCATGGAAACGGGTATTCTCCAGGATCGCAATGTCGCCGGGGCGCATCACCGCAATGCCATCGATCGCTGCCTGACCAGCGCAATCGGGAATGAACTGCACTTCGCGGCCCAGAACCTGGCTCAAGGGCCGGGTGATCTTCGACAGCGAAAATTCGGGGTTCTTCTGGCCCTTGGGGCGACCGAAATGGGCGAGGATCAGCACCTTCGCGCCGCGATCGGCCAGTTCCAGCACGGTCGGCATCGCCGAACGCAGGCGCGTGTCGTCGCTGACCGACCCTTCGTGCATCGGCACGTTGAGGTCTTCGCGCACCAGCACGGCCTTGCCGCTGATGTCGCCCATATCGTCGAGTGTCTTGAACGGCTTGGTCATGTTGGCTTCCTGATGCATCCGTCATCCCAGCGAAAGCTGGGATCACTCTTCCTGTATCGCCGAAGAGAAGAAAAGCGGGATCCCGGCGTTCGCCGGGATGACGAAAAGGGGGCAAGTCACCCTGCCCCCTCAGTATCTTACAGGAACTTCGCCACCACGCCGCTGGTGTCGATCATGCGGTTGGAGAAGCCCCATTCATTGTCGTACCAGCTGAGCACACGGACCAGCGTGCCGTCGATGACGGCGGTTTCCAGGCTGTCGACGGTCGAGCTGCGCGGATCGCCATTATAGTCGATCGAGACCAGCGGTTCGTCGGAATAGCCCAACACGCCCTTGAGCGGCCCTGCTTCCGAAGCGGCCTTGAGCAGCGCGTTGACTTCCTCGACGCTCGTGGCGCGCTTGGCGTCGAACTTCAAATCAACCACCGACACATTCGGGGTCGGCACGCGAACCGACGAGCCGTCCAGCTTGCCCTTGAGTTCGGGCATAACCTCACCCACGGCACGGGCAGCGCCCGTGGTGGTCGGGATCATCGACAGGGCGGCGGCGCGGGCGCGGCGCATATCCTTGTGGATCTGGTCCAGCGTGTTCTGGTCGTTGGTATAGCTGTGGATCGTCGTCATGAAACCGCGCTCGATGCCGATCGCATCGTGCAGCACCTTGGCGAGCGGGGCCAGACAGTTGGTGGTGCAGCTGGCGTTCGAGATGACGATGTCGTCGGCGGTCAGCGCATCATGGTTGACGCCGAACACGATCGTCTTGTCGACGCCGGTCGCGGGCGCGGAGATGATGACGCGCTTGGCACCAGCAGTCAGGTGCGCGCTGGCCTTGCCCTTGTCGGCGAAAATGCCGGTGCATTCGAGCGCGATTTCGACGCCCTGCGCCGCGTGGGGCAGATTGGCAGGATCGCGTTCGGCGGTCACGGCAATGCGCTTGCCGTCGATGACCAGGAAGTCGCCATCGACGCTGACGTCGCCCTTCCAATTGCCATGGACTGAGTCGCGCTTGAACAGCAGCGCGTTCGCCTTGGCATCGCCCAAATCGTTGATGCTGACCAGTTCCAGGTCATGGTCGGTGCGCGAGAGGATGGCGCGCGCCACCAGGCGGCCGATACGTCCGAAACCGTTAATTGCTACCTTCGTTGCCACTGCACTAGCCTCCCTTAAGGTGTTGATTGTCGATTAATTGTCGAGCGCGGCCACGATCTGCGGCGCGATCTTCACGGCGGTCAGGCCGAAATGGTCGTACAGCGCTTCGGCCGGCGCGGACGCGCCGAAGCTGTCGATGCCAAAGCGCAGCCCACCAATACCGGTATGCCGTTCCCAGCCGAAGGTCGTCCCCGCCTCGATCGACACGCGCAGCACATCATAGGGCAGCACGTCATCCTTGTAGGATTGCGGCTGCGCCTCGAAATGCGCCCAGCTCGGCATCGACACGACATCGGCGCCGATGCCCTGTTCTTCCAGCAGCTTGGCGGTGTCGACGGCGATCTCGACTTCCGAACCCGTGGCCATGATCACCACCCGGCGGTCGCCGGTCGCGGCGCGCAGGCGATAGGCACCCTTGGCACACAAATTTTCGGTCTTTTCGGTGCGCAACTGCGGCAGGTTCTGGCGGGTCAGCGCCAGCACCGATGGGCCGGTCGCGTCCTTCAAGGCCAGTTCCCAGCATTCCGCCGTCTCGACGATGTCGGCCGGACGATAGACGTCCAGGTTCGGGATCATGCGCAGCGACATGACATGCTCGATCGGCTGATGGGTCGGGCCATCTTCGCCCAAGCCGATGCTGTCATGGGTCAGCACATGAATGACGCGCTGCTGCTGCAACGCGGCGAGGCGGATGCCACCGCGCATATAGTCCGAGAAAACCAGGAAGGTGCCGCCATAGGGGATCACGCCGCCATGCAGCGCCATGCCGTTCATCGCGCAGGCCATGCCGAATTCGCGAATGCCATAATAGACATAGCGACCCGCATAATCATCCTTGGTCAGCGGGCGGGTCGACTTGGTCTTGGTATTGTTCGAGCCGGTCAGATCCGCCGAACCACCCAGCGTTTCGGGCAACAGGTCGTTGATCGCGCCCAGCGCCAACTCGCTGGCCTTGCGCGTCGCGACCTTCTGCGGCGCGGCGATCAGGCTGTCGATATAGGCCTCAAGCGAGAAATCGGCAGGCAGGTCGCCGCCCATGCGACGGGAAAATTCGCCGCCCTTCTCGGCACTTGCAAGCCGGGCTTCCCATGCGGTGCGCGCGTCGCCGCCCTTGGCACCGATCGCCTTCCAGGCCGCGGCAATATCTTCGGGGATGACGAAGGGTTCGGCGGTCCAGCCCAGAAATTCGCGCGCGGCCGCGACTTCGTCCGTACCCAGCGCGGAGCCATGCACGCCCGATGTGCCCGCCTTGTTGGGCGAACCATAGCCGATCTTGGTCGCACAGGCGACGAGCGAGGGACGCGGATCGGCGATCGCTTCGGCCAGCGCACGGCGCACATCGGCAACGTCATGGCCATCGCACGACACGACATGCCAGCCAGTGGCGGCATAGCGCGCGCGCACATCTTCGCTGCTCGACAGGTCGACCGCGCCGTCGATCGTGATCTTGTTGTCGTCCCACAGCACGATCAGGCGACCGAGGTTCAGGTGGCCCGCAAGGCCGATTGCCTCATGGTTGATGCCTTCCATCAGGCAACCGTCGCCCGCAATCACCCAGGTCCGGTGATCGACCAGGTCGTCGCCGAACTGCGCATTCAGATGGCGCTCGGCAATCGCCATGCCGACAGCGGTGGCAAGGCCCGAACCAAGCGGGCCAGTGGTCGCTTCCACGCCCGCCAGCTCGAAATTCTCAGGATGCCCGGCGCAAGGGCTGTGCAACTGGCGGAAATTGGCGATGTCCTCAATCGTGGGCCGCGCATAGCCGGTCAGGTGCAGCAGGCTGTAGATCAGCATCGAGCCATGGCCGGCCGACAGGACGAACCGGTCGCGGTCGGCCCATTTGGGCTGGGTCGGATCGAATTTCAGATAATCGCTGAACAACACCGTCGCGACATCGGCCATCCCCATCGGCATCCCCGGATGACCGCTATTGGCGGCCTGCACCGCGTCCATGGAAAGCGCGCGAATGGCGTTGGCGAGCGACTTATCAGTGACGGTCATTATGGGCGGGCGTCTTTCCTGAACGAATAGGGCGGATCGTTTGCGGGCGGGCGAACGAGTCGAGATCGCGCTTCCTTTGTCGCGTCAAGCCCCATGCGTCAACCATAGCGGGGCGCAATGCCCGTCGCTTAGGCCCAAAGACCGCTTTTGTAGGCGCGCGAATCGGGCTATGCTTGGGCCATGGCAAGCGAGCGCATGATGCTGGCGATCGGCACGCTGGAGCGGGCGATCGGTCGGCTGGAACAGGATGTGACCCATTTCGTCGCGGCCATCCCGCCCCCTGCGCCGCCGGACGCACCCCAGATCGACCTGCCCGCCGCCCGCGAAGCCCTGCGCTCGCTCGATCAGTTGATCGATGACCTGAAAGCCAAGGCCCATGGCTGAAACCACGCTGCACATTGCCGGGCGGCACTATGACATACGCTGCCGCGATGGCGAGGAAGCGCATCTGGCGCAGCTTGCGGCGATGATCGATGGCAAGGCCCGCGCCGCGCAGCAGGGCATGCCGGGCATGACCGAAGTGCGCAACCTGCTCTTCGCCGCGCTCTTCCTGGCCGACGAGGTGACCGACCTGCGTCGCGAGGTCGCCGGGCGGCAGGAGAGACTGGCGCTGGAAACGCAGGATGACGATGCGGCGCACGCGGTCGAGGCACTGGCGGCCCGGATAGAAAAGCTGCGCGAGAGACTTGCCGCGCCGCACGCGGACGCCTAGATTGGGGATGACGGGTACTGCCTGGTACGAGCTTTAGCGAACATCCCTGAGGCGATAAGCACATCCTAGGGGGCTGTCCCTGGGCGGGTTCCGGCCCGATCTACATGGTCCCCACCTGACGTTGAGGCGTCAGAGGATCTTCCAGCACACGGCCAAGGTGGTCCCGTCACCCCTGCCAAATGCGCTTAATGATTTGGTGATGATGCCCCTGACCTATTCGATACACGCCCATCCTCCCCTGGAAGGGGAGGTGGCAGGGCGAAGCCCTGACGGAGGGGTGTCACCCTATCGAGGGGGTGACACCCCTCCGGCTGGCCTACGGCCATCCACCTCCCCCACAGGGGGAGGATTGTTTGAGGCAGGGGAACACCGCAATGACCAGGCAGACATTTGAGTGAATAGCGACAGCGCCGACAAAGCCGACCTGCGCGCCCTCGCCCGCGATCAGCGGCGCGCCTTCGTCGCCACGCTTGATCCGCTCGCCCATCGACTGGCGTTCAAGGTGCTGCCTTCCCCGCTCGCCCGGCGTCTGGCCGATGCCCGCACCGTCGCCCTCTATATGGGGCTGGACGATGAAGCCCCGGCGCAGCGCCTTGCGGCCCCGGTGATTGCCATGGGCAAGCGGGTGGCGCTGCCGCGCGTGCTGGACCGGCTGGGATCGATGGATTTCCTGCCGTGGACGCCGGATGCCCCGCTCATCCCCGGCCCCTTCCGCACCAGCCATCCAGAACCGGGCGATGGTCCAGTGACGCCCGACGCGATCATCGCGCCGCTGGTGGGGTTCGACCGCGCGCTCAACCGGCTGGGCCAGGGCGGCGGCTATTATGATCGCGCCTTCGCCCGCTATCCCGACGCGCTGCGCATCGGCCTTGCCTGGTCGGCGCAGGAACTGGACGATGTGCCCGCCGACCCATGGGACTTGCCGCTCGACATCATCCTGACCGAAGCGGAACTGATCGAAGGACCGGACGCATGAGCATCGACCCGCGCCATTATCACCAGCCCAGTTGGCGCAAGCCCGTGGGGATGCTGGCGATCGTCGGCCTGATCACGCTGTGGGCGGTGATGGTGGGCAGCCTGTCGGGCCAGATCGGCCTGCTGCCGATGTGGGTGCAGGTGCCCATCTATCTGGCGCTCGGTATCATATGGATCTGGGTCTTGCCACTGCGGCGCCTGCTCGCCTGGATGGAAACCGGCCGCTGGCGTCGCGGATAAGCGGTGACAGGACGTTTATTTGCCGTTATCCCCTAACCGTTGAGTAACCGTAACGGACGGCCCTGAAAGCGGGGCTGCGAACGGCTGCCGACGACGGGAGGCGAGCCATGTCCATGTGCCGGCCATCAGCCCTGCAAGCGCGCGCCGAGCGTTGCACGCCCACGCCCCTGTCGAACCCTTTCCTGACGTTGCCGGGCGGTGCCACCCCGCCAAGGCGCGGTTGCAGGCCGGTGGCGGATGCACATGCTGACAGGAGGATGCGATGGTTCCCTTGAGCAAACGGCTCTTCGCCGAAACATTCGGCACATTCTGGCTCGTCTTCGGCGGATGCGGCAGCGCCGTGCTGGCTGCGGGCTTTCCCGACGTCGGGATCGGCCTGCTGGGCGTTAGCCTGGCCTTTGGCCTGACCGTCCTGACCATGGCCTATTCGGTCGGTCATATTTCGGGCTGTCATCTCAATCCGGCAGTGACGGTCGGGCTGTGGGCGGGCGGGCGCCTTCCCGTGCGCGACATCGCGCCCTATATCGTCGCGCAACTGGTCGGCGCGGTGATCGCTGCGGCGGTGCTGCTCTATATTGCGAGCGGCCAGCCGGGTTATGCCCTGACCGGCACCGGCTTGGCGGTGAATGGCTATGATGCCCAATCGCCCGGTGGTTATGCGCTGTCGGCCGGGTTGCTGATCGAAATCCTGCTGACCTTCGGCTTCCTTATGGTCATCCTGGGATCGACCGACAGCCGTGCGCCTGCGGGATTTGCGCCGATCGCGATCGGGCTGGCGCTGACCCTCATCCACCTGATCAGCATTCCAGTGACCAACACATCGGTCAATCCGGCGCGCAGCACGGGTCCGGCGCTACTGGTCGGCGGGCTGGCGGTGCAGCAATTATGGCTGTTCTGGCTGGCACCGATGATCGGCGCGCTGGTTGCAGGCGTCACCTATCGCTGGCTCGCTCAATCCCCGCTGGCCCCTGACATTGTGGGCGATAATCTGTAGATTTAGAGAAAAGGGTCGGTGCCTTGTGCGTCGGCCCGATTCTCTGCGCGGTCTGCGCCACTTCCTGCATCCAGCAGGTAAGTGGCGCGAGTGACGGGGCTCGAACCCGCGACCTCCGGCGTGACAGGCCGGCACTCTAACCAACTGAGCTACACCCGCGCAGGGTGACATCTATTTCCACACCAAGTTCGCCAGACGATGCTGATCCGGGAACCTTTCCACCTTCCGGTCAAGGAAAGTGGCGCGAGTGACGGGGCTCGAACCCGCGACCTCCGGCGTGACAGGCCGGCACTCTAACCAACTGAGCTACACCCGCGTTCGGTGTGGAAGCGCCGTCTATGGGCGCGCGCCAAAACTGTCAACCGTCCGTTTCGGCTGTTTTGCCATTCTCGTCATTTTCTTTGCGCGGCGCAACCGTCAGCGTCCCCTGCTCGAACAGGAAACCGGCAATATCGGGCGTTCCCGCTGCCTGCACCACGGTCTGGATGATGATCAGCAGCGGCACGCCCAGTAACGCGCCGGGCGTCCCCCACACCCATCCCCAAAAGGCCAGCGACACCAGGATCAGCAGCGGATTCATCGTCAACCGCCGCCCCAGCACGGTCGGCGT
This sequence comes from Sphingobium sp. KKT206, assembly GCF_055640555.1. Classification (NCBI taxonomy): domain Bacteria; kingdom Pseudomonadati; phylum Pseudomonadota; class Alphaproteobacteria; order Sphingomonadales; family Sphingobiaceae; genus Sphingobium; species Sphingobium sp. KKT206. Next base: position 895,086 of record NZ_CM145764.1, on the reverse strand, counting down.
CACCACATTGGCCTCGACCATGTGGAAACCGACCTGCAAGGCCGCAGGCAGCAACGCCACCCAGATATCGTCGAACACCATCAGGCCGCCCAGCCCCAGCAGCACGGCCGCGAGCATCGGCCCGAAATAGGGAATGAAGTTCAACAACGCGACGATGCCACCCCACATCCAGGGCGACGGCATCCCGATCAGCCAGAGCGAAACGGCGACCGCCAGCCCCAGCCCCAGGTTGATCGTCGCGATGGTGATGACATAGGCCGACGTCGCATCGACCACATTCTGTATCACCCGCGCGACCGCCAGCGCGCCGTCGAAACTGTCGCGGCTGTTGATCGTGCGACGGCGCAGGCGCGTCCATCCGGCAAGGAAGAAATAGATGATGAGCAGCGCGAACACCATCTGGACGATGGCGGACGGCGCGGAGGCGGCAGCAAATTGCAGCAACGAGCGCGGCGTGTCGATCGCCGCCGTCTGCGCCGCCGCCACCGGCCCGGTCGCCAGCATCCGCACGGTTTCATCCACGAACCGCTGCAAATTGGCGTAGAAGTCGATGAGCGGCGCGAGATTGGCCTGAATCTGCGGCAATCGTTCGGGCAATATGCGGAACCAGTCGGTCGCCGGCACGATGATCAGCACCAGCGCCGTATTGGCGACCAGCAGAAAGCCGATCAGCGCCAGCAGCGCCGCCAGCCCCGATGGCAAACGGCGTCGCTCCATCCACTCCAGCAACGGCACCAGCGCGATCGCGATCACCAGCGCGGCGGTCAGCGGCAGGAAGAACTCCGCCCCCGCCCGCAACGCAAAAGGCAGCGCGATGATCAGGCCAATGCCCGCCGTCAGCGCGATCGACGCCAGCAGCCGATCGCGCCTGCGGTTGATTTCCTGTTGTTCGCCGACTCTCACTTTTGTCCGATTCGCCAATAGTTTCGCCCAGATGTGCGCTGCCCGTCACGGGCCGTCAATTTGCAAAGCGATGCGCGCGCCCACGCCGCAAATTCAGCCTCTTAACCAAATATTGGGCCGCAGGGTCTATGTCCGCTATCGGGGATGCGACAACGGGGTTCGGCATGAAGACAGCCACTGGATCAGCGCTGGGCGCGCTGGCGATCATCATCGGCGCGCAGGCGGCGCAGGCGCAACCCGCCGTGCGGGTCGATACGCAGATGTTCGTCGAGCGCGTCAGCACCGACGTCAACGGCCGCACCCGCCGCGTGCTGGCCAGCGCGAACCGCGTCGCACCGGGCGACCAACTGATCGTCATGGTCCATTGGCGCAACCAGGGCGGCGAACCGCTGCGCGACTATGCGCTGGTTCGCCCGCTGCCCAAGGGGGTGGAACTCGATCCCTCCGACCCCGCCCTGCAAGTCTCCGTCGATGGCGGCGTACGATGGGGGCGCATGGCGCAACTCTGGCTGCCGACGCCGCTAGGCGGCGTGCGCCGCGCCGTCCCGGCCGACATCACCCATGTCCGCTGGACACTGCCTGACGGTGTCCCACCGGGCCAGGCCGGACGGCTCAGCTACCGCGCGACGATACGGTGAATGGAACAAGGGTAGCGACAAGCGCGCTTGAGCAGGGCGACGCCACGGTCTAGGGCCGTCGGCTCGACCGGAGACCCCATTGATGTCCAAAGACGCCGAGCGCGCCTATCTCGCCAATCTGGGGGAAGGCGGTGCCGATCATTCGCTGAACAAGCCCTTTTCCGATCCGCAATGCGGCATCCAACTGGCGTCGATCGGCTTCATCATCAGCCTGCTGCCCCCGGCCCCGGCCGCCGTGCTGGACCTGGGCTGCGGCGGCGGCTGGACCAGCCAGTTCCTCGCCCGCGCGGGCTATAGCGTGACCGGGCAGGACATCGCGCCGGACATGATCGCGCTGGCGCAGGAGAATGCCCGGATCAATGGCGTCGGCGACCGCACGAATTTCATATGCAGCGATTTCGAGAATCTCGACCTCGACGGCCAGTTCGACGCCGCGCTCTTCTTCGATGCGCTCCATCATGCCGATGACGAAGCGCTGGCGATCCGCAGCGCCTATCGCGCCTTGAAGCCGGGCGGAATGCTGATCACCCACGAACCGGGCGAAGGCCATAGCCAGTCGCCCGAATCGATCGAGGCGATGGCCAAATTCGGCGTCGCCGAACGCGACATGCCGCCCCACCTCATCATCGCGCGCGGCCGCGAGGCGGGCTTTACCAGCCATCGCGTGCTGCCGATCCCCGCGCTGCTCCACAGCACCTTCTATCAGGAACGCGACTATTCGGGCCGCTGGCTCAGCAAGCGGCGCTGGAAGATGATGCAGCGCGCGGTGCGGATGCTGTTCAGCCCGGATGTGAAACAGGGTGCCATCGTCGTCCTGACGAAATAGGCACCCTGCCCCTTTATCAATCCACGAACAGGAAAGCGGGCGCTTCCAGCAGCTTGCGCACCGCCTGGACGAAGCTCGCCGCGTCGAAGCCATCGACCACGCGATGGTCGCAACTGATCGACAGGTTCATCAGCTTCGCCGCGACGATCTCCTTGCCCCTAAACATGGGCCGTTCGATCACCCGATTGGGACCGATGATCGCGACTTCGGGCCGATTGATGACCGGCGTCGTGGCGATGCCGCCCAACGGCCCCAACGATGTCAGCGTCAGCGTGGAGCCGGACAATTCCTCCGACTTCGCCTTGCCGGTGCGCGCGGCGTCGGCAAGGCGGCGGATTTCGCTGGCGAGCTGCCAGACATTGCGGTTCTGCGCATCGCGGATCACGGGCACCATCAACCCCGCATCGGTCTGCGTCGCGAGGCCAAGATGCACCGATCCATGGCGTGTGACCACGCCCGCTTCATCATCATAACGGGCATTGAGCATCGGAAAATCGGGCAACGCCTTGCACAAAGCGACGATCAGCAGCGGCAACATGGTCAGCTTGGGCCGATCCCCCCGCCCGTCGTTCAACTGCGCGCGCAACTCTTCCAGCGCGGTCACGTCGATTTCCTCGACATAGGTGAAGTGGGGAATATGGCGCTTGGACGCCGCCATATTCTCGGCGATGCGGCGACGCATCCCGATGACCTTGATCTGCTCGTCCGGCCGCGTGGCGGACCGCCCCGCCGGGCGATAGCCCTGCCCCTCGCCATAGAGCAGGAACGCATCGAGATCGGCATGACGAACATGCTCGCCACTCGCCTTCACCTGCGCCAGGTCGATGCCCAAATCCTTCGCGCGGGCACGCACGGCGGGGGAGGCGAGGATGGGCGAGGCGTGCGACTCCACGGAACTTACAGGTCCGTTCGGGCTGAGCTTGTCGAAGCCCTGCCCTTCTTCCTTGGCGATTGGCGCGGAAGAAAAGGTCGGCCCTTCGACAGGCTCAGGGCGAACGGATTGAGAGGGTGTCGGGTCGATGACCGCTTCACCCGGAACCTCCGCCTCGATCGCCTCGACCGAAGGCGGCGGCGGCGCAGCCACGTCGTCACCCTCCACCTCGATCTCCACCAGCATCGCGCCAATCGGAATCTGGTCACCCGGCTCGCCCGCCAGGCGGACGACGACGCCCGCCACCGGGCTTTCCATCTCGACCGTCGCCTTGTCGGTCATCATGTCGGCGATCGGCTGGTCTTCCTCGACCCGATCCCCGACCGCGACATGCCAGCCGACGATCTCGGCTTCCGAAATGCCTTCTCCAATGTCGGGCAGCTTGAATGTAAAAAGGGCCATAAAAAGCTCCGTTCGTGTCGAGCAAAGTCGAGACACTTGACTTGAAACTGCGCTTCCGTTTCTCGACTTCGCTCGAAACGAACGGAAGCTGGGTGAAGGCTTAGTCCTTCATGATCTTGGTAATGGCTTCGCGGATACGCACCGGGCCGGGGAAATAGGCCCATTCCAGACTGTGCGGATAGGGCGTGTCGAAGCCGGTGACGCGCTCGATCGGCGCTTCGAGATGATAGAAGCAACGCTCCTGCGCCTGGGCCAACAATTCCGCGCCAAAGCCGCTGGTCCGCGTGGCTTCATGGACGATCAGGCAGCGACCCGTCTTCTTCACCGACGCCTCGATCGTGTCGATGTCGAGCGGGATCAGGCTGCGCAGGTCGACAATGTCCGCGTCGATGCCCATCGCCTTCACCGTATCTTCGACGACATGGACCATCGTGCCATAGCACAGGATGGTCAGCGCCTCGCCCGGCCGCACGATGCGCGCGGTGCCCAGCGGAATGCGATAATAGCCGGTCGGCACCTGTGCATCGGGATGCCCGGCCCAGCTTTTGGCCGGCGTATCATAATGGCCATCGAACGGGCCATTATAGATGCGCTTCGGCTCGAAGAAGAGCGTCGGATCATTATCCTCGATCGCCGCGATCAACAGCCCCTTGGCGTCATAGGGGGTGGACGGGATCACAGTCTTGATCCCCGAACAATGGGTGAAGATGCCTTCGGGGCTTTGGCTATGCGTCTGCCCGCCAAAGATGCCGCCGCCGAACGGCGACCGCACCGTCATCGGCGCGGTGAACTCGCCCGCCGACCGATAACGCAACCGCGCCGCTTCCGACACCAGTTGGTCGAGCGCGGGATAGATATAGTCGGCAAACTGGATCTCCGGCACCGGCCGCAGCCCATAGGCCCCCATGCCCACCGCCACGCCGATGATCCCGCATTCGGTGATTGGCGTGTCGAACACGCGGTTCTTGCCATATTTATCCTGCAAGCCCGCGGTCGCGCGAAACACCCCGCCGAAAAAGCCGACATCCTCGCCCATCACCACGACAGTGGGGTCGCGCTCCATCATCACGTCCATGGCGCTGTTGATCGCCTGGATCATGGTCATTTGTTGCATATCTGATGTGTCAGTCATGGCACTTCCTTCCCTCGCCCCGGCGGGGAGAGGGTTGCGCAGACTTGGCAGCTTGCTGCCTAGTCGGAGCTGGGAGAGGGGGAACGGCGGCTATGAAGGGCAAAGGCATAGCCCCCTCCCCAATCTTCGCTAGGCGGCAAGCCGCCAAGCTACGATATCCTCTCCCCGCCGGGGAGAGGTGAAGAAGCTGCGCCATCACAACCCGGCCGCCTTCCATTCGTCCAGCATCTGTTGTTGCTGGTCCTTCAAATGCCGGGGCATGTCCTCGAACACGTCCTCGAACATCGATTCCATCGGGTGATGATGCAGGCCGTGGCCAAGAATGCCGTTCTTCTCCGCCTGGCGCGCAGCGTCGCGGACATATTCGGCCAGTTCCTTGTCCATCGCGGCGTGCCGCTCCTCGTCCCAGATCCCCAGGCCGATGCAATGCTGCTTCAACCGCGCGATCGGGTCGCCCAGCGGCCACAGGCTGCTTTCCTCGGCCGAACGATAAGCGGTCGGATCGTCCGACGTGCTATGCCCTTCGACGCGATAGGTGAAATGTTCGATCAGTGTCGGACCGGCATTGGCGCGTGCCCGGTCGGCGGCCCAGCGCGTGGCGGCATAGACCGCCAGCACGTCATTGCCATCGACCCGCAGGCCGGCAATGCCATAGCCGATCGCGCGCGCCGCGAAGGTCGTGGACTCGGCTCCTGCAAAACCTGAAAAGCTGCTAATAGCCCACTGATTATTAACGACATTCAGGATAACCGGCGCGCGATAGACGCTGGCAAAGGTGCAGGCCGAATGGAAATCGCCTTCCGCCGTCGATCCCTCACCGCACCAGGTCGCCGCGATCCGGGTGTCACCCCGCGCCGCGCTCGCCATCGCCCAACCGACCGCTTGCGGATATTGGGTGGTCAGGTTGCCGGAGATGGAGAAGAAACCCGCGTCACGCGCCGAATACATGATCGGCAGTTGGCGGCCCTTCAGCCTGTCGCCCTTGTTGGAATAAATCTGGTTCATCATGTCGATGATGGGCCAGTCGCGCGCGATCAATATGCCCTGCTGGCGATAGCTTGGAAAACACATGTCGTCGCGTGACAGCGCCAGTGCCGCGCCGATCGACACCGCCTCCTCGCCGGTCGACTTCATGTAGAAACTGGTCTTGCCCTGCCGCTGGGCACGGAACATGCGCGCATCGAACGCGCGGGTCAGCGCCATTGCGCGCAGCATCCGCAGCAGCGTTTCGGGCGGCAGCTTGGGGTTCCACGCCCCCACGGCTCCGCCCTCTTCGTCCAGCACACGCACCAGGCCATAGGCCATGTCGCGCATGGTCGCGGGCTGCGCCGCCTCGTCCGGGCGGGGTGCCGCGTCGGCGGCGGGGATGTCGAAATGGGTGAAGTCGGCGCTCTCACCCGGCCGGGCTGGCGGCTCTGGCACATGCAGGCGCAACGGGGGCAGATTGCGCCCCGGTTCGCCTTGCGCGGCTCCGATATCATGCGGATCGGTCATCCTGCCTCCTATGCTGCGTTGCAATAATATTGCTTGGCTTGGATATTAAATTACAACGCCGAGAAAGGCAAGCCTCCCTTACCCAATTTTTCCAAAATCTATGTCCGCCTCGCTGTCCGCTTCAGACGGCGACGGGCGCGGAAATGTGGGATTGCGGCGCATAATCGACCACCTCGAAATCCTCGATGGCATAATCGAAAATGGATGAAGGTCGGCTTTTGATCCGCAATTTCGGCGCGCCCGACGGAATGCGACTCATCTGTTCCTCCACCAGTGCGGCGTGGTTCAGATAAAGATGCACATCGCCCCCCTGCCAGACCACCTCGCCCGGCTCCAGATCGCATTGCTGCGCCAGCATCCGGGTGATCATCGACAGGCCGAAAATGTTGAAGGCAAAGCCCAGACCCAGGTCGCAACTGCGCTGAAACAACAGGCCGTTGAGCTTTCCGTTCGACACCTGGAACTGATAGGTCATGTGGCAGGGCGGCAGCGCCATCTGCGCCACTTCAGCGACATTCCAGCCGGTGAACAGCAAGCGCCGCGATCCCGGCGTCGCGCGGATCGCATCGACCAGCGCGGCGATCTGGTTGTGCCCCTTCTCCGCCCGGCGATACAGCCCCTCGCCCGCCGGTTCGTAGCGCGGCCAGTTGACCCATTGCGCGCCATAGACCGGCCCCAGATCGCCCCACTCCAGCGCAAAGCCTTCATCCGCGATGATCCGCGCCTCGAACGCCTCCCGGTCGATCGTCTCGCCCGTCGCCTTGCGATAGGCGTCGAGCGGCCAGTCGGTCCAGATATGCACCCCCTGCCGCACCAGTTCGCGGATATTGGTGTCGCCGGTCAGGAACCACAGCATCTCGCGCGCCGCCGCCTTCCAATAGACCCGCTTGGTGGTGAGCAGCGGCACCGCATCGTCGGCCAGGGAAAAGCGCATCGTCGCGCCCAGGATCGACCGGGTGCCGACCCCGGTACGGTCGATCCGCTCGTCGCCATGCCGCCAGATATACCGCATCAGGTCGAGATATTGCTGCTCATAATGGGGCGTATCGGGCAAGGTGCTGGTCCTGTCGGAATCGAATCTGTGATCCACAGGCTTTAGCGCATCGGGGCATCGCTACGGCCGTAAAAAAAGCGTCGCTCGCCGCTTGCCAGCCCGAAAACCCGTCTCTATAGGCTGCGGCCTGCCTTACGGGGTCGCTTCACGGCGGCGTCGGCATCGGTCGGGGAATAGCTCAGCCTGGTAGAGCACTGTCTTCGGGAGGCAGGGGCCGGAGGTTCGAATCCTCTTTCCCCGACCACATTTCTTCACAGCTTCGAACAGATCAACCCCTTGCGGGGGAACGCCTTTCCGCGCGCGTCTTTCGTTTCGCGCACCCGCGCGACTGGGGCGCTTGCATCCCTCTGGCCAGCCGCTTTCGACAGATGTCATATGTCGAAAGCGGCGACCCCCATGTTGTTCGAATGTAAAAGATATTTGACCCGCCGCGTCCACCCGGCGATGATCCCCCGCATCGGACGGCCGACCGGCCGCTTCCCAATCACTATCCGACCCGCATCATGCGGGCGTTCCGCAGGTGGGAGACGAACCTTGCACAGACGTGATTTTCTGGCTTTTGGGGCCATGGGTGTCGGGGGGCTTGTCCTCCCATCGATGTTCGGCAAGGTTATTGCCGCCGAGGAATTGAACAGCGCGATCGACGTCGCCGTCAAGAAGGCGCTGGCCGACGCCGCGATGAACGCGGCCAAAAGCGCGGGCGCATCCTATTGCGACGTGCGCGTCGGCCGCTACCTGCGCCAGTTCGTCATCACCCGCGAACGCAATGTCGAAAATGTCGTCAACACCGAATCGAGCGGCGTCGGCATCCGCGTGCTGGCCGACGGCGCCTGGGGCTTTGCCGCCACCAATGCGATGACCACCGATGCCGTGGCCAAGGCCGCGCAGCAGGCGGTCGCCATCGCCAAGGCGAACGCACCGACCCAGACCGCGCCTGTTCAGCTTGCCCCGGTCAAGGGCGTCGGCGAAGTATCCTGGCGCACGCCGATCGCCAAGAACAGCATGACCGTGCCGATCAAGGACAAGGTCGACCTGCTGATGGGCGTCAACGCCGCCGCCATGGATGCAGGCGCGGACTTCATCAGCTCCATCCTGTTCCTGGTCAACGAGCAGAAATATTTCGCCAGCACCGATGGCAGCTATATCGACCAGGATGTCCACCGCATCTGGGCACCGATGGAAGTCACCGCCGTCGACAAGAAGACCGGCAAGTTCCGCGTCCGCGACGGCCTGTCCGCGCCCATGGGCCTGGGCTTTGAATATCTTGACGGGCGCGCGGCGGATAAGACCGTCGGTCCCAACGGCATCATCAGCTACGGCATGTCCTACGACATGAAGGAAGACGCGATCGCCGCGACCAAACAGGCGCGCGAGAAGCTGACCGCCAAATCGGTGAAGCCGGGCAAATATGATCTGGTGCTCGACCCCAATCATCTCGGCCTCACCATCCATGAAACGGTCGGCCATCCGCTCGAACTGGATCGCGTGCTGGGCTATGAAGCCAATTATGCCGGCACCAGCTTCGCGACGATGGACAAGCTCAAGGCCAATTTCCAATATGGCAGCGACAAGGTCAACATCGTCGCCGACAAGACGCAGCCAGGCAGCCTGGGCGCGGTCGCCTATGATGATGAAGGCGTGAAGACCAAGAAGTGGGATCTGATCCGCAACGGCAAGCTGGTCGGTTATCAGGCCACCCGCGATCAGGCGCATATCGAGGGCAAGAGCGAAAGCGACGGCTGCTCCTACGCCGATAGCTGGTCCAATGTGCAGTTCCAGCGCATGGCCAACATCTCGCTGGAACCCGGCAAGGACAAGATGAGCGTCGCCGACATGATCAGCAATGTCGAGGATGGCATCTATATCCTGGGCCGCGGTTCCTTCTCGATCGATCAGCAGCGCTACAACGCCCAGTTCGGCGGCACGCTCTTCTACGAGATCAAGAACGGCAAGATCACGCAACCGCTGGAGGATGTCGCCTATCAGATCAGGACGCCCGAATTCTGGGCCGCCTGCTCGGCGATCTGCGATTCCAGCGACTATCGCATGTTCGGCTCCTTCTTCGACGGCAAGGGACAGCCTTCGCAGGTTTCCGCCGTGTCGCACGGGTCATCGACCACCCGCTTCGACGGCATCAACGTCATCAACACCGCGCGTTCGCTCGGCTGATCGCTCAGGGGAGTTAGTATAATGGGCATCTTTACCGAAGCACAGGCGAAGGACATTCTGACCAAAGTGGTCGCCATGTCGAAAGCCGACGAATGCACCGCGCAACTGACCGGCCAGATTCAGGGCAATGTGCGCTTTGCGCTCAACAATGTCTCGACCGCCGGCCTGACCGACGACACCGACCTGCAGGTCCAGGTCGCCTATGGCAAGCGGGTCGGCATCGCCACGATCAACCAGTTTGACGACGCCTCGCTCGAACGAGTCGTGCGCCGCGCCGAAGAATTGGCCAAGCTCGCCCCGGAAAACCCGGAATTCATGCCGGCCGTGGACAAGCAGGTCTATAAGACCAGCCCGACCTTCAGCGAAGCGACCGCCGCGATCACCCCCGTTTATCGGGCCAAGGTCGCCGCCGCCTCGATCACGGCGTGCAAGGCGCAGAATCTGATCGCCGCCGGTTTTCTGGAGGATGGCCAGAGCTTCGTCGCCTTCGCCAACAGCAAGGGCAATTTCGGCTATCAGCGCTCGACCGTGCTGGACTATACCTGCACCGTCCGCACCGAAGACGGGCGCGGGTCCGGCTGGGTCGGCACCGATACGCAGGACGCCACCCGCTTCAAGGTCGAGGATGATATCCAGATCGCGATGCGCAAGGCATCGGCCTCGTCCGAAGCCAGGGCGCTGGAGCCGGGCAAATATACCGTCATCCTGGAACCGATGGCGGCCGCCGGTCTGATCGGCTTCATGTTCAACTTCTTCGGCGCCCGCGAAGCGGACGAAGGCCGCAGCTTCCTGTCGAAGGCAGGCGGCGGCAACAAGATCGGCCAGCAGGTGTTCGGGCCGCAGGTCAATTTCTACACCGACCCCTGGGATCCGGTAGCACCAAGCCTGCCCTGGGACGAAGACGGCGTCCCGCGCAAGCGCATGGACCTGGTCAAGGACGGCAAAGTCGTCGCGCTGGATTATAGCCGCTATTGGGCGCAGAAGCAGGGCAAGGCACCTGTCGGCCAGATGGGTAATATCCTGATGACGGGCGGCACCAAGTCGACCGCCGAACTGGTGCGATCGACCCAGCGCGGCGTGCTGGTCACCCGCACCTGGTATATCCGCATGGTCGATCCGCAGACGGTGTTGCTGACCGGCCTGACCCGCGACGGCACTTTCTATATCGAAAACGGGCAGATCAAATATCCGATCAAGAATTTCCGGTTCAACGAAAGCCCGGTGATCATGCTCAACAATGTCGAAGAACTCGGCAAGCCCGTCCGCGTGCCACCAGACGAAGTGTCGATGAACATCATGGTCCCGCCGATGAAACTGCGCGACTTCACCTTCACCTCGCTGTCGGACGCGGTGTAATATTGGCGTTGACGGTTACCAGATGGACGATCCTCCCCCGGCGGGGGAGGTGGCGGCACGAAGTGCTGACGGAGGGGTGTCACCCTATCGATAGCGTGACACCCCTCCGTCTGGCTACGCCAGACACCTCCCCTTCCAGGGGAGGATCGGTAATGTTCGACGCATGACCCGCAGCGATTTCCTCCGGCTAATGGCAGGCGGCTTGGCCAGCGCATTGCTGGCCCGGCCACTCGCTGCCGCCGGGGGCTATGATTTCTGGTTCACCCGCCTGCGCTATGATTCAGGCGACTGGGATGTCGATCAGCGGATGCCGTCCAACGTCATCACCTCGCTGATCGACTATACGACCTTACGGGTCGATCCGAAGGAGCATGTCCTTGCCCTGTCGGACCCCAAGATGCTGACCGCGCCCTTCTGTTACCTCGCCGGGCACAAGCTGGTCGAATTTTCACCCGCCGAGCGGCGCAATTTCGAACGCTATGTCCGCAATGGCGGCTTCGTTCTGGTGGATGATTGCAATCACGACATTGACGGCCTGTTCGCCCGCTCGTTCGAAGCGCAGATGGCCAGGATTTTCGGGGCCAAGGCGATGAAGACGCTGCCCAAAAATCATGGCCTCTATCGCAGCTTCTTCACGTTCGACGGGCCACCCAATACCGGCCTCGAACTCAATGGCTGGGGCGACGATCTGGTCCATGATTATCTCAAGGGGATAGAGGTAAATGGCCGACTGGGCGTTCTCTACAGCAACAAGGATTATGGCTGCGAATGGGACTATGACTGGCGCAACAAACGCTTCCTGGCCGAAGACAACACCAAATTCGCGGTCAATATCGTGATGTATGCGCTGTCGGTTTGATCCTCGTTCTGCCCTTTGCCTTCGTCATTCCCGCGCAGGCGGGAACCCATCTCCCACCAGCGCGCCAGGAGATAGCGCCGGAGATGGATCCCCGCCTGCGCGGGGATGACGGCCTTTAAGTTAGGAAGCCCAATGACCGACCTCACCGAAGCCGACATCCAGACGCGCCTGGCCGCGCTCACCCAATTGCGCGCGGCGATCGGCCAGGCGATCGTGGGCCAGGCCGATGTCGTCGAACAATTGCTGATCGGCCTGCTCGCCGGTGGCCATTGCCTGCTCGAAGGCGTGCCGGGCCTGGGCAAGACCCTGCTCGTCCGCTCGCTCGGCGAAGCGTTGAAGCTCGACTTTCGTCGCGTCCAGTTCACGCCCGACCTGATGCCCAGCGACATTTTGGGCACCGAATTGCTGGAGGAAGACCATGGCACCGGCCATCGCAGCTTCCGCTTCCAGCCCGGCCCGGTCTTCACCAATCTGCTGCTCGCCGACGAACTCAACCGCACCCCGCCCAAGACGCAGGCGGCACTGCTGGAGGCGATGCAGGAAAAGACGGTCAGCTATGCCGGCGTCACCCACCGCCTGCCCGCCCCCTTCTTCGTGCTGGCGACGCAGAACCCGCTGGAGCAGGCAGGCACCTACCCCCTGCCCGAAGCCCAGCTCGACCGCTTCCTGCTGCATATCCGCGTCGATTATCCGAGCGAAGCGGAGGAGCGCGCAATCCTGGCGCAAACCACCGGGTCCAAGCCCGGCACCGTCCCCGCCGTGATGGCGGGCGAGGAAGTGCTGGCGCTGCAGAAGCTGGTACGCGACGTGCATTTCGGCGACGAGCTGCTCGACTGGGTGACGCGGATCATCCGCGCCAGCCGCCCCGGCGACGGCGCGCCCGATGACATCGCCCGCTATGTCAAATGGGGCGCCGGGCCGCGCGCGGGCCAGTCTCTGATCCTGGCCGCCAAGGCGCGCGCGCTGCTGCAAGGTCGCCTCGCCGCCACACGCGACGATATTGTCGCGCTGGCCGCGCCGGTGATGCGCCATCGCTTGCTGCTGTCCTTCGCGGCCGAGGCCGAGGGACGCAGCGCCGACGACGTCATCGCCTCGCTGCTGCGCGCCGTGCCGCTCGCCTGATTGCGTAGCATGGCCGACCTGATCCCCGCCGATGTTCGCCGCAGGCTGAAAGGCCTGCGCCTCGTCACGCGGCGCGCGGTCGGGCAGCATGGCATCGGCCTGCACCAAAGCCACAGCCGCGGCGCGGGTTTGGAATTCGCCCAATATCGCGCCTATGAACCGGGCGACGAGCTGCGCCAGATCGACTGGAAACTCTATGCGCGGTCGGACAAATTCTTCGTGCGCGAAGCCGAGCGCGAAAGCCCGGTGGCGGTCTGGATTCTCATCGACGCCAGCGCATCGATGGGCCAGGCCGATGCGGGCCGCCCCGACTATAGCCGCTTCGACGCTGCCAAGGCGATGGCCGCATCGATCGGCGAACTGGCGATGCAGCAGGGCGACCGGTTCGGCCTGATGGCCTTGGGCGACAGCGGCCTCACTTTGCTCCCCCCCGCCACGGGCCTGCGCCAGCGCGACCGGCTGCTGCTCGACCTGCTGGCGCTGCGCACCGCGACCGGCTTCCCGCCCGAAGACCAGCTTGCCCCGGTGTGGGAGCGGATCGGCGCGCATGATCTGGTCATCTTGCTGAGCGATTGTTTCGACGAGGGCGCGGTCGCGCTGGTCGAGAAACTGGCCGCCGCCGGACGCGAGACGCTGGTGGTCGAGATGCTGACGCTCGCCGAGCGCGATTTCCCCTTCACCGGCGGCTATCGCTTTCGCGATCCCGAAACCGGCGAGGAACTGCTCGCCGATGGCGTCGCCCTGCGCGCCGAATTTCTGGCCCGCTTCGGCGAAGCGCGCGCTGCGCTCCATGCCCGGCTGGACGCAGCGGGCGTGGTCCATGTCGCGCATATGCTGGACGAGCCGGTCGATCTGCCGCTGCGCCGCCTGTTCGCGGCAGTCTGACCATGGGCTTGAGCCTGCTCTTTCCCGCCGCACTGACGGCGTTGCTGGCCCTGCTGGTGCCGCTCGCCATCCACATCGCGCGCAAGAGCGAACAGTTGCCGACCGACTTCGCCGCATTGCGCTGGCTGCGGTCGAAACCCCGCCCCCGGTCGCGCCTGCGCTTCGACGAATGGCCGCTGCTGCTGCTCCGCCTCCTGCTGCTGGCGCTGGTCGCGCTATGGCTGGCGCAGCCGGTCCTGTCCGGCGCAGGCGACGACACGCCCTATGTCGCGGTCGTGCCCGGCGCGCAGATCGATCGCGCGCCATTTGCCGATGCGCGAGTCCATTGGCTCGCCCCCGGCTTTCCGCCGATCGAGGAGGCCGCACCCACCGGCCCCCTGCCGCTCGCCAGCCTGATCCGCCAGCTCGACGCCGATCTGCCCACCGGAACGCCGCTCACCATCCTCACGCCGCAAGTCATCGACGGCGCGGATGCCGCCCGCCTGCACCTGTCGCACAAGGTCGACTGGCGCATCGTGCCCGGCACCATGCCCGCGCCCACCACGGCAGCCGCCCCCGCTCCAACCGTCTCCATTCGCTACGATGCCGCGCATCGCCCCGCCTTGCGCTATCTGCGCGCCGCCGCGATGAGCTGGCAGCCGACCGAGCGCACCCTCGACAGCGCCCCGCTCGACAGCCCCTTGTCCGACCGCCAGCATGTGCTGATCTGGCTCGCAGGCGGCACCCTGCCCGACAGCGTCACAGACTGGATCACCCAAGGCGGCACGGCCCTGATCGCCAGCGATGCCACCGCGCCGAAAGCCACCCCGACGCCGCAGTGGCGCGATGCGCTCGGCATACCGCTGGTCGAGGGCGCACCGCTGGGCGCGGGCCGATGGCTCCGCTTCACCCAGCCGCTGCGCCCCGCCGACATGCCGGTCTTGCTGGATGGCGATTTCCCCGCGCAACTGCGCCGCCAACTCGCGCCTGCTCTCTCGCCGCCTACACGCGTCGCCGCTACCGACTATGCGCCGCTCCCCGGCGGACGCGCCTATGACCAGCAACCCGAACCGCTCCGCCCCTGGCTGGCGCTGGTCATCGCGCTGATGCTGATCGCCGAACGCTGGCTCGCCGCCCGCCGCAGCCGGGGCGTATCGCCATGAGCGCTTCCGCCCTCACCCGTCCATGGACGGCGCCCGCCCGCACACGCGCGTTCCTCAACGCCGCCGCCATCGGCGTGCCGCTGTCGATAGCCGCGTGTGCGCTGGCGTGGCGGCTGGTGGGAATGGGCACGGCGATCGCTGCCATCGCCATCGGCCTGACCCTATCGCTGCTCATCGCGCTGCGACTGGCGGCGCGGTTCGACCAGGACTGGCTGATCCGCACGCTCGATGCCCGCCGCCCCGACATGGAAGACAGCGCCGCGCTTCTGTTCGCGGACGATGCCACCCTCGGCCCGCTCCAGCGACTCCAGCGCGCGCGCCTCACCGCCCGGATCGACGCAGACACGCCCGACCAACTGGCCCCCGACTGGCATCGACGCAGCATCGCCCTAACGGCGATCGCCGCCCTGATCATCGTCGCGCTCGCCTTCCTCTGGCCTCGGCCCGGCGAAGGTCCGCCCACCCTCGCCCCCGCCAGCGAAGGCGTCGCGGCAACGCCCGGCATCCCCCGCCTCGTCGCACAAAATCTCCGCATCCTCCCGCCCGCTTACACCGGCCTGCCCGTGCGCGACTCCCAATCGCTCGACGCCCGCGTGCCGCAGGGATCGCGGCTCGAATGGACGTTACACTTCGATCCGCAAGCCAGCGTCCCGCGCCTGCTGATGCTGGGCGGCCAGCCACTCGCGCTGCGCCGCGACGGCGAAGACTGGATCGCCAGCCGCACGGCCGACGCCGCCTTCCTCTACCGCGTCGATCCCGCCACCGGACGCGGCCCGACCCCGCCGCTCCACCGTATCGATGCCATCGCCGACGCCGTGCCACAGGTCAAAGCCATCAACCCGAAGGCCAGCCTGACCCTGGTGACGCGCGGACAGCGCAGCTGGTCGCCGGTCTTTACCGCGACCGACGATTATGGCGTGGCCGCCAGCGCCAGGCTCCGCATCACGCTGGCCATCGGCGAGGGCGAAAATGTCACCTTCACCGAGCGCGAAATTGCCGTCAGCGGCAGCGGCCCGGCGCGCGACCGCCGTTTCGCCCCCCGCCTCGATTTCGGAACGCTGGGCTTTGGTCCCGGCAGCGACATGGTCGTACAACTCATCGTCCGCGACAATCGCAGCCCCGGCCCGCAGGAAGCGCGCAGCCCCAGCCTCATCCTGCGCTGGCCATCGGCGCAGCAACCCGACGGCAGCGGGCTGGAGGGCATGGTCAACACCGTCCTGCCCGCCTATTTCCGCAGCGAGCGGCAGATCATCATCGACGCCGAAGCGCTGCTCAAACAAAAGTCCCGCCTCAGCGCCGACCGCTATCTCGCCCGTTCCGCCAGCATCGGCACCGATCAGCAGATTTTGCGCGGCCGCTACAGCCAGTTTCTGGGCGGCGAGGAATCGGCCCAGCCGCAACTCCCCACCGCCGACGCGGAAACCCATCATGACGGCGACGGCCATGATCATGGTCCCCCGCGCCAACCCGCACCGGGCTTTGGCGTCGCCGAAGATGTGCTGGCCGATTATGGCCATCCCCATGACGACAGCGCAGCGTCCAGCCTCGACCCCGAAACCCGCGCCATCCTCAAAAATGCCGTCGATGAAATGTGGCAATCCGAAGTGCATTTGCGGCAAGGGCATCCCGATCTCGCCCTCCCCTTCGCCTATCGCGCGCTCCGCTTCATCAAGGAGGTGCAGCAAGCGACCCGCATCTTCCTGTCGCGCGTCGGGCCGGAATTGCCGCCGATCGACCCCAGCCGCCGCATGACCGGCAAGCGCGACGGCGTGGCCAGCCGCACGCTGGCGGTCGCGCCGGTCGAGCGCGGCGATGGCCCAGCCGCCGCCGCTTGGCGCGCGCTGGGCGATGGACCGGGCGCGATCCGGGGACCGATCGCGCTCGATGCGCTGGACCGCTGGGTGCGCAGCGAAGCCGCCCGCTTGCCCGACCCACTGGCCCTGTCGGGCGCGCTCGACGCGGTGCGGCGCGACCCCGATTGTGCCCCCTGCCGGACGAAGCTGCGGGGATTGTTATGGACGGCGATGGAACGCCCGCCCGCCCGCCCGGCCCGCCGCGCCACACCCGACGCCAATGGCACGCGCTATCTCCGCGCGATCGAGGGAGCCGCGCCATGACCATCGAACGGATCGTCGCCGCCCTTTTGATCCTCGCCGTGCTGATGGCCTCGCTGCGCCTGATCCTGTGGCAGCGGTCCAGTCCATCCGCGCCATGGCGACTGGCGGCCTTGCTCCTGCTGCAGCCGCTCTGCGCAGGCCTCCTATTCCTGACGCTCTTCCCACCGCCGACCCCGACGACGGGCGACACGCTGCGCATCGCGACCGCCGGAACGCCGCGATTGGCTGCGGCGACGCCGGGCGCGCCGCTCGTCATCCTCCCCGAAGCCGGCGCCATCAGCGGCGACGAAAGCGCCCCCGACTTTGCCACCGCCCTGCGCCGTCATCCCGCTGTCGGCACCATCACCGTGCTGGGCGAAGGCTTGCCCCCCCGCGATCTGGAAGCTGCGCGCGCCGTCGCGGTTCGCTTCACCCCGCCCTCGCCCCGTCCCGGCATCAGCCATATCGCCCCGCCCCGCAGCGTCGCGCCGGGCGAAGCGTTCCGCGTGGGTGGCCAGCTAACCGCCCTGCCCCGCGCGACCATCGACCTGGTCGATCCCGCCGGGCGCGTCACCGACAGCGCCACGCCCGATGCGGACGGCTATTTCACCCTGACCGGCACCGCCCGCGCCGCCGGAACCACCGCCTTCACCCTGCGCGTGCGGGATGGACAGCGCGTGGTCGAGCAAGCCGCCGTCCCGCTGCTGGTAACCGATAGCCCCGCCCCGCGACTGTTGATCCTGGCCGCAGCACCGGGGCCAGAGGTCAAATATCTGCGCCGCTGGGCCACCGACGCAGGCTTCACGGTCACGACGCAGATGAGTGCGGGCGGCGGCATTGCGCTCGGCGATCCCACCATCGCCATCAACGGCGCAACGCTGCGGCGGTTCGACCTCGCCATCGTCGATGATCGCAGTTGGGCGGCGCAGCGCGGCGTCCTGACCGGGGCAGCGCGCGAAGGATTGGGCTTGGTGCTGCGCCCCAGCGGGCCGATCGATGGCGCGACACGCGGCCAATGGCGCGCCTTGGGCTTCGGCATTGGCGGCGGCGATCTTGCCCCCATTGCCCTGCCCAAAGTCGCCGCGCCCGCGCTGAGCAGCACCCGTCTTGGCATCGGCAGCACGGACGCGCCGGTCGATATCGCCACGCCTGACGATCTGCTGCCCGATGTCAGCCGCCTGCCCCTCGCCCCCGCTGCGCAGGCACCCACATTGTTGCAGGACGCCAGTGACGCCCCCCTCGCCCAATGGCGCGCGATGGGCACTGGACGCATCGCCCTGTTCGCGGGCGTGGACAGCTATGCGCTGACCCTGACCGGCCATCGCGCGCTGCATAATGATTGGTGGAACGCCTTGCTGCGCACCGTCATCCGCCCGGCATCCGGCGTGCAACAGTCTGGCCTGATCGGCTGGGCGAACGCGCGCCTGACCCTGTGCGGCCTATCCGCCCCGACGCCGGTCGAGCGCCCCGATGGGCGGCGGTCCACCCTATTGCCAGTACAGGGATGCGCGGCCTTCTGGCCCGATAGCACAGGCTGGCATCGGACCGGCACCGGCCAGTCCTTCTATATTTATCCCGCCCAAGCCCTGCCCGCGATGCGCGCCGCGCGCGATCGGGCCGCCATGCTCGCGCTGCGCCCGCCAACCGCAACCGACCGGGCGGGCGACAGCGCACCCGGCCCGTCCTGGCCCTTCGCCCTCGCCTGGCTGATCGCCAGCGCCTTGCTCTGGCTATTGGAACGCGCGCGTCGCGGTCGTCAGTCGGCCATGTAGAAATCGCGCAACGCCCGCGCATCATGCAGGGCGTTGTGCGGCACCCGGCTGTTGGCCGCCGCGCTGAACCCCGCCGCGTTTATCAGTTCAAGCCGCAGCCCGAAATCGACCCCCGCCATCTGTCCTGGCCCCGTCACCAGCAACGCACAGAAATGCGCGAGATCTTCGGGCCAATCGGCGATGATGACGGGATCGCTATCCCCTTCCAGATAGGCCGCGACATGGTCGGCCGCCTCCACCCGGTTCAATTCCAGATCGATGCCCGGCGGCACATGGCGCAGATAGGGGACGACATGCTGCGCGACCCAGGGTTCGACATCATCGGGCAGCGGCAGCGAGACATAGAATTCCTCGTCATCCGCATGTTCGGGCACCAGCGCGACGCTGATCAGCACGCCGCCAAAGCCGTTAAATTCGGTGTCGAGAAAATAGCGCATGAAAAGAAGAACTGCCTTGTCCGTGTCCGATAGGACAGGGCCGATAGCATCGCCGCCGCCCACATGCCATGCCGTGCGACGCGCCGTAGCATTTGCGCGACGCACGCCAAGCTGCCATGCGCGCCACAACGCCATCACCAAAGGATCGATCATGACGCCGCGCGAATTTCTGGGGTCCGCCGCCGTGCCTGGGGGGCAGGAACTGATGCTGTACCGGCGTGGTGGCGATTTCATGATCGTGCTCGACCGCAATGAATTGATGAGCAGCCGGATGAGCGGCTCCGAAAAGGCGCTGGCGCTGATGACGATCGAGCGGCTGGCGGGGCGCAAAGCCCCCCATCTGCTGATCGGCGGCTATGGCATGGGCTTCACCCTGCGCGCGGCGCTCGGCGTATTGGGGCAGGATGCGCGCATCACGCTCGCCGAACTGGTGCCCGAAATCATCGACTGGGCACGCGGGCCGATGGCGGAATTGGCCGATGGCTGCCTCGATGACCCGCGCGTCGATCTGCGGATGGGCGATGTCGTCCCCGTCATCGCCGCGGGACGCGCCTGTTATGACGCCATCCTGCTCGATGTCGACAATGGCCCGGACGGCCTGACCGCCGCCGCCAACGACCGGCTCTACAGCGCGACCGGGCTGGCGGCGGCGCGGGCGGCGTTGACGCCCGGCGGCATCCTGGCGGTCTGGTCGGCCGGGTCCGACGATGCCTTCACCCGCCGGCTGGCCAGCGCCGGATTTGCCGTCGATGAAGTCGCCGTGCGCGCGCGCGACAATGGCAAGGGGCCACGCCATGTCATCTGGTTTGCACAAAAGCGTTGAACATGCTGGATTGAAAAGGTCCGTCCAGCCGGGCCATAGAGACAAGAACCGACACTAAAGGGATGCCCGCGTGATCCAGACCGTTTCGACCCAGCCTTTCATGGACCAGAAGCCCGGCACGTCAGGCCTGCGCAAGAAAGTGCGTATCTTCGCGCAGCCCCATTATGCCGAAAATTTCGTCCAGTCGGTGTTCGACAGCCTCGACGGTTTTGCGGGGCAGACCCTGGTCGTCGGCGGCGACGGGCGCTATCTCAATCGCGAAGTCATCCAGATCGTGCTGAAAATGGCGGCGGCCAATGGCTTTGGCCGCGTGCTGGTGGGCCAGGGCGGCATATTATCCACCCCCGCCGCCTCGCACCTCATTCGCGCATCGGGGGCCTTTGGCGGTCTCGTCCTGTCGGCCAGCCACAATCCGGGCGGCCCGGACGAAGATTTCGGCATCAAATATAATATCGGCAATGGCGGCCCAGCGCCTGAAAAAGTGACCGACGCGATCATCGAGCGCACCCTGTCGATAGAAAGCTACAAGATCCTCGACGCCCCCGACATGGATCTCGACACGATCGGCACGTCCACGCTGGGCGGCATGACCGTCGACGTGGTCGATCCGGTCGCCGCTTATGCCGACCTGATGGAAAGCCTGTTCGATTTCGCCGCGATCCGCGCGAAGATTGCGGACGGATTCACCCTCGCCTTCGATTCGATGAGCGCGGTTACCGGGCCTTACGCTGTCGAGATCTTCGAAAAGCGCCTCGGCGCGCCGCAGGGCACGGTGATGAACGGCACGCCCTTGCCGGACTTTGGCCATCATCATCCCGACCCGAACCTGGTCCATGCCAAGCAATTATACGACCGGATGATGGCCCCGGACGCGCCCGATTTCGGCGCAGCATCGGACGGCGATGGCGACCGCAATCTCATCATCGGGCGGCATTGCTATGTGACGCCGTCGGATTCGCTCGCGGTCCTCGCAGCCAACGCCCATCTCGCGCCCGGCTATGCGGCGGGCCTCAAGGGCATCGCCCGCTCCATGCCGACCAGCGGCGCGGCCGACCGGGTGGCCGAGAAGCTGGGCGTGCCGCTCTATGAGACGCCCACCGGCTGGAAATTCTTCGGCAACCTGCTCGACGCGGGCATGGCGACCATCTGCGGCGAGGAAAGCGCGGGCACTGGCTCTGACCATGTTCGCGAAAAGGACGGCATCTGGGCGGTATTGCTATGGCTCAACATCCTGGCCGTGCGCGGCGAAAGCGTCGCTGCGATCATGGCCGATCATTGGGCGACCTATGGCCGCAATTACTATGCCCGCCACGACTATGAAGCCATCGCCAAGGACAAGGCCGACGCGCTGATGGCGGCGTTGCGCGCCTCGCTCGACAGCCTGCCCGGCACCACCAACAGCGGCGGCACGATCAAGAGCGCCGACGATTTCGCCTATACCGATCCCACCGATCAGTCGGTCAGCCGCAACCAAGGCGTCCGCATCCTGTTCACCGACGGATCGCGCGTCGTGTTCCGCCTGTCGGGCACCGGCACCGAAGGCGCAACCCTGCGCGTCTATCTCGAACGCTATGTCGGCACCGATGGCGACCTTGGCATGGCGACGGGCGACGCCCTCGCCCCGCTGATCGCCGCCGCGCAGGAAGTGGCGGACATTGCAGGCTATACCGGCATGGACCAGCCCAGCGTCATTACCTGACGCTGACCCAGCGCCAATTTTAATAAAGGAGCGCCGATGCGCCGCCTACCCCTCATCCTGTCCGCGCTATTCATCGCCGCGGCGACACCGGCCCAGGCACAGACCAGCCAGGATGAACAGGTCTGGCTCAACCTGACCGCGATGGGATCGGTAAAGGGCGACCTCGTCTATTTCGCCGAAATCCAGCCGCGCATCGGCGATGGCGTGTCGCGGGTCAATCAGGCGATCTTTCGCGGCGCGCTGGGCTGGAAATTATCCCCCACCGTCACCGTCTATCAGGGCTATGCCCATATCGTCTCGCCGGTCGAAAACGGCGCGGATGTGAACGAGGATCGCAGCTTCCAGCAACTCAACTGGACGCTCGGCAAGCCCTGGGGCGGCGAACTCATGTCGCGCACCCGGCTGGAACAGCGCTGGCGATCGGACGGCGATGATATGGGCTGGCGGGTTCGTGAAATGCTCCGCTACGAAAAGCCGCTGCGGCCGGGCAGCGATGCGGTCAACGCGCTGGTCTATGCCGAAGGCTTCGTCGCACTCAACGACACCGACTGGGGCGTCAAAGGCGGCTTCGATCAGGCGCGCGGCTTCGTCGGGGTGGAATTGGGCCTGCCCGGCGCCTCCACGGCGGAGGTCGGCTATCTCGCGCAAGTGGTCGATCAGCGCGGCGGGCGCACCGCCGTCAATCATGTCGCCTCGCTGACGCTCTTCTTCCGCCATTGACGCGCACGATCCGGCTGGGGGCAAATGGCCCTGTCGTTCGTTGACGGGGGGCACTATGGCCCCTTGCATGACCAATCACCCGCCTTTGCCCGATAGCACCCTTAGCGACAGCATGACCGCCATCGGCTATGCCCGGCTGGAGGGGCACGACACGATCGCGCAGCTGCATGCCGATGCCGCCGATTGGCGCGCCTTCGCCGCCAGTTGGAACGACCTCGGCCCCGATCTCTACATGGCCGATGGCGGCCGCTATCGCCGCCGCCGCCATGCCGTCTTCCTGTGCGACCATGGCGCGTTCGCGCGGATGCCGCACCAGCCCCATTATCAAAGCCGCGACTATAATCGGCTGAACGGCGACGTGCAGCGCTGGTTCGATCCGGTCGAACAGGCGGTTATCGACAATCCGGTCTGCCAGGCGATCTTCGCCTTGTGCGCGGCGCAGTTCGACCCAGCGGCGCAGAGTCGCTGGCATGTCGAAATGCACCAGTTCCGCATCGAGGCGAAGCCCGATGAAGTCGGCCGCCCGACCCCCGAAGGGCTGCACCGCGACGGCGTCGATCATGTCTTCGTCATGCTGGTCGAGCGCAACAATGTGCGCGAAGGCGTTACCCGCATCGGCGCGCCCGACGGCACGCCGCTCGGCGAATTCATGCTGGCGCAGCCGGGCGACGCCATGCTGATCGACGATCGCCGCATCCTGCATGGCGTAACCGAAATCCACCCGCACGACCCCGCCCGCCCCGCCTGGCGCGACGCGCTGGTGGTGACCTTCGCTGCAATCTGAAAAATCCGTTCGGGCTGAGCTTGTCGAAGCCCTCCACTGATCGAGGTGAAGTGGCTTCGCTACGCTCAGCGCGAACTGATTATTTCAACAGCACCAATTCTTCGGCCATGCTGGGGTGCAGTGCAACGGTGTCGTCGAAATCCTGCTTAGTAAGCCCCGCTTTCACCGCCACTGCAGCCGCCTGCAATATCTCCGGCGCATCCGGACCGATCATGTGCAGGCCGACCACCTTGTTCGTCGTGGCGTCCACGATCATCTTGTAGAGCGCCCGCTCCTCACGGCCTGCAAGCACATATTTCATCGGCCGGAAGTCGGACGTGTAGACCCGCACCGTTCCGAGCTTGTTCTTGGCCTGCGCTTCGGTGAGGCCAACGCCTGCCAAGGGTGGGTGGCTGAACACGGCCGAGGGCACGCAGTCATAATCCACCGTGCGCGGATTGTCGCCGAACACCGTGTCGGCAAAGGCATGGCCCTCGCGGATCGCAACCGGGGTCAGTTGCAGCCGGTCGGTCACATCGCCCACCGCATAGATGCTCTCGCAACTCGACCGGCTATACTCGTCGACCTTGATCGCGCCATTGTCGGCCAGATCGACGCCCGCGCTATCCAGCCCCAACCCTTCGGTGTGCGGCCTGCGCCCGGTGGCGAACAGCACGACATCGGCCGGGACCGGATCACCATCCTTGAAGCGGACGCAGAGCGTGCCGTCTTCATTCTTCTCAATCTTCTCCATCTTCGCATTGAAGCGGAAATTAATCCCCTTGGTCATGGAAATCTGGAGCAATCGGTCGCGAATCTGTTCATCATAGCCGCGCAGCAGCGTGCCGGAGCGATTGACGATGGTCACAAGGCTGCCGAACTGATGGAAGATGCCGGCAAATTCATTGGCGATATAGCCGCCGCCGACGATGACGATGCGCTTAGGGCATTGGTCGAGATGGAACACCTCGTTGGAGGTGATGCCATGTTCCGCGCCTTCGATATCCGGCAGGATCGGCCAGGCACCGGTGGCGATGAGGATATATTTCGCCGTGACTTCGCGGCCGCTGGCGAGCTTGACGCTGTGCGGGCCGGTCACGGTCGCGCGTTCGGGGATCATCTCGACCTTGTGGCTGCTGAGCGTATTTTTGTAGAGGCCTTCGAGCCGGTCGACCTCGCCCAGCACATTGTCGCGCAGCGTCGCCCATTCGAACCCGCAATCGGGCACGTTCCAGCCGAAGCGGCGCGCGTCCTTCAAATCTTCGGCGAAATGCGCGCCATAGATAAGCAGCTTTTTGGGCACGCAGCCGCGAATGACGCAGGTGCCGCCGACGCGAAACTCCTCGGCCACCGCGACCTTCGCGCCATGCCCCGCTGCCACGCGGGAGGCGCGCACGCCGCCCGATCCTGCACCGATGACGAAAAGGTCGAAATCATAGTCGCTCATGCCTGGCCTCCGCTTGGTTGCGGGAGATATGGCGGGTGGGCACCTGAGTTACAAACGGGAATCTTGCTTCTTTTGAGCAAACCAATGCCGTTCGCTTCGAGCGAAGTCGAGAAGCGAGAAGCGCTGCGTCAGCGTTTCTCGACTTCGCTCGAAACGAACGGATCTACTCGTCTAGTCCCCGCCCAGCGCCAGTTCGATCAGCGCCATGGTCGAGGGGTCGAACCCCTTGGCACCGTCGGCCTCGATCGACTTGGCGATTTCCTTGCCCAGTTCCACGCCGAACTGGTCGAACGGGTTGATGCCCATCAGCACGGCGTTGGCGAAGGTGCGATGCTCGTAGAAGGCGATTAGCGCGCCCAGCGCATGGGGCGTGACGTCTTCGAGCAGGATCGTGGTCGATGGCCGGTTGCCGGGATAGGCGCGGGCCGGGTCGGCGTCATTGTCCTTGCCGCGCATCAACGCTGCGCCCTGCGCGAAACAGTTGACCAGCAGCGCGCGATGATGCGCCGGGTCGAGCGCATGGCCCGGCTCGATCGAGGCGATGAATTCGACCGGCGAGAGGATCGTCCCCTGGTGCAGCAACTGGAACACCGCATGCTGGGCATCGGTGCCGACCCCGCCCCAGGTGATGGCAGCGGTGGGACCGTCCACCGGCGATCCGTCAAGCTGCACCGCCTTGCCGTTGCTCTCCATCTCCAGTTGCTGGAGGTAGGAGGGCAAGAGCGCCAGCCGTTCGTCATAGGCGAACAGAGCGCGGGTCTGGCAGTGCATGACGCGGCTATAATATTGATCGACGAAGGCGGCGATCAGCGGGATATTCTCATTCGGAGCGGAAAGCCGGAAATGGCGGTCCATTTCGGCCGCGCCCTCCAGCAGGCTTTCGAACGCATCCCAGCCCAGCGCCAGCGCGGCGGGAAAGCCGATCGAAGACCAGAGCGAATAGCGCCCGCCCACCGACTCGGCGAAGGGCAGGATGCGGGTTTCATCGACGCCCCATTCGATCGCCTTGTCGGGCGCGGCGGTCAGCGCGATCACGCGGCCATAGGGGTCTTCCACGCCGCCTTCGACCATCCAGTTGATCGCGCTCGCCGCGTTCAGCAGGGTTTCGCTGGTCGTGAAGGTCTTGGAGGCGATCGCGATCAGCGTAGTGTGCGGGTCGAAGCCCTCGATCGCCCGCTCCAGCGCTGTGCCATCGACGTTGGAGACGATCCCCACATCATAACGCACGCCATCACCATCGAGCGCGTCGACGATCAGCTTGGGGCCAAGCGCCGACCCGCCAATGCCGATATGCAATATGTGGCGGATTTCGCCCAGCGCACCCGCCTCGATCGCGTCGATCAGCGCGCGCATGCGGTTCTGCAGCGCCTTGGCCTGCGCCACACTGTCGGCATTGCCCTCGCCCCGCTCGGCGGTATGTTCGGCCGCGCGGCCTTCGGTGTTGTTGACCGCCTCACCCGCAAACAGCGCATCGCGGCGCGCGGCGAAGCCCTGATCCTGCGCCAGATCGAGATAGTGCGCCATCAGCTCGTCGGTCAGATGGGTCTTGGACCAGTCGAACCGGATCGGTCCCTGCGACAGGACCAGTTTGGACAGGCGGTCGGGATCGGTCGTGAAAATGGACTTGAGATCGGCGATAGGCAGTGCGGCGATGGCCGCCAGTGCAGTGCTGGGCATGCGATGGTCCCCTATGACGTTGGTCGAGATCGACGCTGCACCGGTCGATTCTTCCTGTCCTTACCCAATTTTTGCGCGCTTTGCATGGTCAAGGACATGCTTGACGTCCCCGACGCCAGGCTTCACAAGCCGCCACGGCCGCGTTGTCGGCGCATCCAAGGGACAAGACGACCACCCATGACTGCAAAATCGGAAACGCGGGACTTCCTATGGTTCCTCGCCAGGCTGGGCCTGTTCGTCTTCATCCTGCGCAGCTTCATCATTTCGCCGTTCAACATTCCATCGGAATCGATGCAGCCCCGCCTGCTGATCGGCGACTATCTGCTGGTCGCGAAATGGCCCTATGGCTATTCGCGCTATTCGCTGCCGTTCAGCGTCCCGCTGATTCCCGGCCGCATCTTCGCCTCCACGCCCGAACGCGGCGATGTGGTGGTGTTCAAGGCCCCCCCGACCCAGAAGAACGACTATATCAAGCGCGTCATCGGCCTGCCCGGTGACATGATCGCCGTGCGCGGCGGTACGGTCTATCTGAACGGCGCGGCTGTCCCGAAGCAGAAGGTCGCCGACCTCGTCATCCCGGTGACCCCGAACATGATCGAGGCCGCTGCCAAGGAAGGCGCGGTCTCGCCTTGCTATCGGCCCGATTTCGAGGAACCGGCGGCGGGCGGCGGCAAGCAGTGCCGTTACCCCCAATTCCGCGAGACGCTGCCTGCGGGCAAGGATTATCCCGCGCGCAGCTATAATGTCCTCGACCTCGTGCCCGACGGCGCGGCGGACGATCGCGACACGGTGCTGGTGCCCGAAGGCCATCTCTTCATGATGGGCGACAATCGCGATCGCAGCGCCGACAGCCGCTTCCCGGCGGTCGAAGGCGGCGGCATCGGGCTGGTGCCGGAGGAAAATCTGGTCGGCAAGGCGATGATTTCGGTCTTCTCCACCGACGGCAGCGCCAATTGGCTGCTGCCCTGGACCTGGATTTCCGCCGCGCGCTGGAGCCGCATCGGGGAAGGCTTTTGAAATTGAGCGTCCATGGGCCTGATACGACGGGCTGGCTAAAGGCGCTGATCGGCCGCGCGCCGCGCGATCCCGCGCCCTTCCACCAGGCGCTCACCCATGGCAGCGCCAAGCCGGACAATTATGAGCGGCTGGAATTTCTGGGCGACCGGGTGTTGGGCCTGCTCGTGTCAGAATGGGTCTATGAACGCTTTGCCGGTGAGCCTGAAGGCAAGCTGTCGCGCCGGTTCAACGCTTTGGTGTCGGGCGAAACCTGCGCCGAGGTGGCGCGCGCGGCGGGCGTGCCGACGCATCTGGTGCTCGGCAAGCAGGCGCGCGACGATGGCGCAGCCAATAGCGACAATGTGCTGGGCGACGTGATGGAAGCGCTGATCGGCGCGCTCTATCTGGAGGGCGGGCTGGAGGAAGCGCGCACGCTGGTCCGCCGCCTGTGGGCCGACCGGGTCGATACCCAGACCGCCGCGCCGCGTCATCCCAAGTCGGCACTCCAGGAATGGGCCGCCGCCAACAAGCGCAAGCCGCCCGAATATGTGATGATGGACCGCTCCGGCCCGCACCACGCGCTGCGCTTCACCGTGACCGTCAGCATCAAGGGCGCGGGCGAGGCAAGCGCCACCGGCGGGTCGAAGCAGGAAGCGGAAACCGCGGCAGCGGCGGCGCTGCTGGAGAAGTTGGCGGGGTAGAGAAATCTAAAAAGCCCGTTCACCCTGAGCCTGTCGAAGGGCTCCTCTTCTTGAAGTTAAAAGAGGGCTTCGACAAGCTCAGCCTGAACGGTCTCTTTTGAAGGCTTGATGTTCCGATGCCCTTTTGGACCTACATGCTCCATTGCGCCGACCGCAGCTTTTATGTGGGTCATACGGATAATCTGGAGACACTCATCGGGCAGCATGAAGCAGGCCAGATCACCGGATACACCCAAACGCGCCTGCCAGTGAAACTGGTCTGGTCGCAATCGTTCGGCACACGTATAGAGGCGTTGGAAGCCGAGCGGCAGATCAAGGGTTGGAGCCGAGCAAAGAAGCTAGCGCTGATCCGTGAAGATTGGTCTTTGATCTCCACCTTGGCGCGATCAAAGATAGACAAGTAAAGCCCTTCGACAGGCTCAGGGCGAACGGAGTATATTTTGGACGGCTTGGAAGTTTCAGAAACCAATCAGCGCTGTGGCGTCATCGCCGTTGTCGGCGCGCCCAATGCGGGCAAGTCTACGCTGGTCAATGCGCTGGTGGGGCAGAAGGTGGCGATCACCAGTCCCAAGGCGCAGACGACGCGCACCCGCGTCATGGGCGTCGCGATCGAGGGCAATGCGCAGATCGTGCTGGTCGACACGCCCGGCATCTTTGCGCCCAAGCGCAGGCTGGACCGCGCGATGGTGCAGGCCGCCTGGGGCGGCGCGCAGGGCGCGGACCTGATCGCGATGGTGGTGGATGGCAAGGCTGGGCGGGGGCCCAAGCTGGAGCCGATCATCGAATCGCTCAAGCATCGCAGCGAACGCAAGTGGCTGATCCTGAACAAGGTCGATATTGCCATCAAGGAAAAGCTGCTTGTCCATACCGAGAAGCTCAACGAAACGCTGGGCTTTGACGAAATCTTCTTCGTGTCGGCCGCGACCGGCGACGGCCTGCCCGAACTCAAGGCAGCCTTCGCCGCCGCCATGCCCGAAGGTCCATGGCATTTCCCCGAAGACCAGGTGTCCGATGCCACAGACCGGATGCTCGCGGCTGAAATCACGCGCGAACAACTCTATCACCAGCTCCACGCCGAACTGCCCTACGCCACGGCCGTCGATACCGAACAATATAAGGAACGTCCCGACGGGTCGGTCGAAATCCACCAACAAATTCTGGTCGGCCGGCCGACGCAGCGCGCGATCGTGCTGGGCAAGGGCGGCCAGCGATTGAAAGAAATCGGGTCGAAGGCGCGCGAGGAACTGGCGGCGTTGTTGGGCGTCAAGGTCCACTTGTATCTGCATGTGAAGGTCAAGGAAGACTGGGAAAATGATCGCGGCATCTATCGCGATATCGGCCTCGACTGGGTGGAATAGATTTCGCAACAACCAGAAATCGCTTCTTTACTTTCTGTCGTTACGCACCCGTTCATGGGTCCGAAACAAAAAATAGCCTGCTGCGTCATCATCTCGGTCGTCGGCACGGTGGTCATCATGGCGTTGGTCTCGGCGATCCCCGGCATGTTCATTCCGGCGCGCTATTTCTTGGTCGGCATATTCTGTTCCAGCAGCCTATCGACGCCGGTCTGCCTGCTCCTGACCCGTCAGGCGGAGGAGAACCGGCATCTGCGCGAACAATTGGAGCAGCGCGTCGCCGAACTGGCCCGCCTGGCGCAGATTGACGGGCTGACCGGGTTGCTGACGCGCAATGCCTTTTTCGATCAGGCGAGCGTCGCCCATGGTCAGCCGGGCAATTGGTATCTGTTGATCGACATCGACCATTTCAAACAATTCAACGACGATCATGGCCATCAGGCTGGCGACGCGGTGCTGCAAGCGGTCGGCCACGCGATCCGCGAATCGCTGCACCCCGACGCGATCTGTGGCCGATTGGGGGGTGAGGAATTTGCCATTTGCCTGACCGGGTGTGACAGCGCCCAGGCGGCAAGGCGCGCGGAATATGTCCGCGCATCGATCCAGGCGCTGCGCGTGCGTGCGCCATCGGGCCGGATTGTGCGCGCGACCGCCAGCATTGGCCTGAGCGCGGGCGATCCGGCGGCGGCGATCGAGGTCAGCCTCCATCGCGCGGACATGGCCATGTATGCCGCCAAGACCGGTGGGCGCAACCAGGTGCGCCTCGCCGCCTGACGGTGCGCGCTTATTCCGCCGCAGCCGCTTTCTTCTTGGCCGGTGCCTTCTTGGCGGCAGGCTTCTTCGCTGCCCCGTCCTTCTTGGCCGCATCCTTTTTGGGCGCTGCCTTCTTGGCCGGAGCTTTCTTCTTCGCGCCCTTCTTCGCCGGAGCCGCCGCCGCGCGGGCGTCGATCAACTGTGCGGCTTCCTCCAGCGTCAGTGCATCCTTGTCCATCGTCTTGGGCAGGGTCGCATTGGTCGTGCCGTCGGTGACATAGACACCATAGCGCCCTTCCATCAGCTTGATTTCCAGCTCGGTGCGCGGATGGGCACCCAGCACCTTCAAAGGCTCGCGCCCGGCGCTGCGTGGTCCGCGCGTCGCCGCCTCGGCCAGTTTCACGACCGCGCTGTTCATGCCGACCTCGAAAATCTCGGCAGTATTGGCCAAGCGTCCATATTTGCCGTCATGCAGCAGATAAGGACCGAAGCGCCCAATATTGGCCACGATCGGCAGGCCGGTTTCGGGGTGCAAACCGACTTCGCGCGGCAGGCTGAGCAGTTTGATGCCCCAATCGAGCGTCAATTCGCCATCGGGCAGATCCTTGGGGATCGATCCGCGCTTGGCTTCCTTGCCCTCGCCCATCTCGATATAGGGGCCGAAGCGACCGACTTTCTTGACGATGTCCTGCCCGGTTTCGGGATGCTGGCCCAGCACCTCTGGCCCTGTATCTTCGCCATCCTTGCCGCCGGGCTGACCGAATTTCCGCGTGAATTTACATTCGGGATAGTTGGAGCAGGCAATGAACGCCCCGAACCGCCCACCGCGCAGCGACAATTGCCCGTCCGCGCACAGTGGGCAGGCGCGCGGATTGCTGCCATCGGCCTTGGGCGGGAACAGCATGGGTTCGAGGAACTTGTCCAACTCGGCGGTAATGTCCGACGGCTTCTGCTCCATGATTTCCGCCGTCTTGGGCTTGAAATCGCGCCAAAAGGCTTCGAGCACTTCCTGCCACTGGGCACGACCGCCGGAAATATCGT
Organism: Sphingobium sp. KKT206; assembly: GCF_055640555.1. Classification (NCBI taxonomy): domain Bacteria; kingdom Pseudomonadati; phylum Pseudomonadota; class Alphaproteobacteria; order Sphingomonadales; family Sphingobiaceae; genus Sphingobium; species Sphingobium sp. KKT206. The sequence goes on along the minus strand of NZ_CM145764.1, from coordinate 863,893 downwards.
CCAGCTCGTCCTCTAGGCCTGCAGTGAAGTCGTAAGACACATAGCGTTCGAAGAAACGCTCCAGAAAGGCCGTTACCAGCCGCCCACTTTCCTCGGCGAAAAAGCGGTTCTTTTCGATCCGCACATAGTCGCGGTCCTTGAGCACCTGGAGCGTCGAGGCATAGGTGGACGGACGTCCGATCCCCAGCTCCTCCAGCCGCTTGACGAGGCTGGCTTCGGAATAGCGTGGCGGCGGCTGGGTGAAATGCTGATCCGCCATGACCTTCTTCTTCGCAGGCGCATCGCCTTCCGCGATGCGAGGCAGCAGCTTGCCGTCCTCGTCATCGCTGTCGTCACGGCCTTCCTCATACAAAGCGAGGAAGCCGGGGAAGATCACCACCTGGCCTGTCGCGCGCAGCGTATGCGTGCCGGTGGCGTCGTTCATGTCGATGGTGGTGCGTTCCAGCCGTGCCGACGCCATCTGGCTGGCCAGCGCGCGCTTGAACACCAGGTCGTAGAGGCGCGCATGGTCGCCGCTGCCCACCTTGTCGCGCGAAAAATCGGTCGGGCGGATGGCTTCATGCGCTTCCTGCGCATTCTTCGCCTTGGTCTGGTAGATGCGCGGCTTGTCCGGCACATAGCCGCCATCATAGCGCTGCGCGATCGCGGCGCGCGCGGCGGAAATGGCGCTGCCGTCCATCTGCACGCCATCGGTTCGCATATAGGTGATCGCGCCATCTTCGTAGAGCTGCTGCGCGATCCGCATCGTATGGCTGGCCGAGAAGCCGAGCTTGCGCGCCGCTTCCTGCTGAATCGTCGAAGTGGTGAAAGGCGGCGGCGGGTTGCGGGTAAGCGGCTTGGTCTCGACCCGTTCGACGGTGAAGCGTCCGGCTTCGACATCGGCCTTGGCGGCCATCGCGTCGCCTTCCTTGCCGATCGTCAGCCGCTCGATCTTCTCGCCCTTCCACCGGACGAGGCGCGCGGTGAAGGCCGTGCCATCCTGCTCCATCTCGGCCACGACCGACCAATATTCTTGCGGGTTAAAGGATTCGATCTCGCGCTCGCGCTCGACCACCAGCCGCAGCGCGACCGATTGCACCCGGCCCGCCGACTTGGCACCGGGCAGCTTGCGCCACAGCACGGGCGACAGGGTGAAGCCCACCAGATAGTCGAGCGCCCGGCGTGCGCGATAGGCATCGATCAGATCCTCGTCCAGCGCGCGCGGCTTGGCCATCGCGTCCAGCACTGCCGTCTTGGTGATCGCGTTGAACGTGACCCGGTCCACGACCGCGGGCAGCGCCTTCTTGGCGCGCAGCACTTCCTGCACATGCCAGCTGATCGCTTCCCCTTCGCGATCAGGGTCAGTCGCGAGGATGAGGCGCGTCGCCTTCTTGGCGGCATCGCTGATGGCCTTGAGCTGCTTGCCCTTGTCGCCATAATTTTCCCACGACATCGCAAAGCCGTCGTCCGGGTCCACCGACCCGTCCTTGGCAGGCAGGTCGCGAATATGGCCATAGCTGGCGAGCACATGGAAATCCCCGCCCAGATATTTTTCGATAGTCTTCGCCTTGGCCGGCGATTCAACGATGACAAGCTGCATTTACGGCCCCGAACTTTGATGCCTCACACGTGCGCGCGAGTCTGGAAGGCGATGACGGCGGGCGTCAAGCGGTGCGTGTGATTAGGGGAGATGACGGGGGATGGCCAGCCCCTACTGCCGCGTTGGGAGCGAAGGCGCGACTGACGGGCTACCTAAAGATGACCGCCGATCCTAATCCGCTTGGCTCATCGAACGCGGAATATCCCGTTGGGCATACAGTATGCGCCAGACATCGATATGGCCTGGCTGCTCCATATAAAAGATGAGGTAGGGGAACCGAACGAGCTTGCGGGTCCGCAAACCCGGCAGGTCCAGATCATAGCCATAACGCGCCGATCCACTACCCGGACGGGCCGCTATCATCTTGTAGGCTTGGCTCAATGCTTCGATGAAGCGCAGCGCGACATCCTCCCCGGCCTCATCGCGGTAATAATCTACCGCTTCCTCGACATCCCTTCTCGCCAGGGCGCGGGGCACCACCAGCTTGGCGCTCATTTTGAGCGTGAGTGGCGAGCGCGATCACGCAAATCCGCAAAATAGCTTTCATCGACAGCTTGGGTCGGGGCACTGGCGGCACCATCGAGCAGCAGACGGCGCAAATTCTGCCGGTCCTGATCCTTGCGTATTAGTTCCCGCACATATTCGCTGCTGGTGCCAAAGCCCCGGCCTGACACCTGCTGATCGACAAATGTCTTGAGGGTTTCAGGCAGGGAAATGTTCATCGTACTCATGGCATGCGGTGTAGCGAATTTGGCAAAATTTGGCAACCATGGGTAGCGCGGATGGCAGCCTTGCCTATCGCAAACTCACCCGTCCGCCCGCCAACCGATCAAGCCGCTCGGCAAGTTCCAGTTCCAGCAGGACCGTCTGCACGACCGCCGGACTAAAGCCGCTCAGCCGGATTAGGTCATCGACCGGCGCGGGCGCATGGCTGAGCAGCGCGATCACCGCGTCGCGCTCGCTCGCAGCGACGTCGCTCGACACGGGTTCGCCCGCAAAGTCGAAGCTGCCCTGCCGAACCATGCGCGGGTCGATCTGGCCGACCGCTTCGAGCACGTCGGCCGCATTCTGGATCAGCGTCGCGCCGTCGCGGATCAACTGGTTGCACCCCTGCGCGCGCGGGTCGAGCGGGGAGCCGGGCACGGCCATCACCTCGCGCCCGGCTTCGCCCGCAAGCCGCGCGGTGATGAGCGAGCCGGACTTGGGCGCGGCCTCCACCACCACGGTGCCCAGCGCCAGTCCGGCAATGATGCGATTGCGCGCCGGGAAATGCCGCGCCAGCGGCTGGGTGCCGGGGGGATGCTCGGTCACCAGCAGGCCTTGCGTCCCAATCTGCGCCTGCAGGTCGCGATTTTCCGGCGGGAATACGACGTCCAGCCCACAGGCGATGACGCCGATCGTCCCGCTCGCCACAGATCCCTGATGCGCCGCTGTGTCGATGCCGCGCGCCAGGCCCGATACGACCACTGCGCCGCGCTGCCCCAGATCCTGCGCCAACACCCGTGCAAAGCGCACCGCCGCTGCCGACGCATTGCGCGCGCCGACCATCGCGATACATTGGCCCTCGGCCAGTGCCGCATTGCCGCGCACGATCAATGCGGGCGGCGCGCCCTCCATCTGGTCGAGCAGCGCGGGATAATCCGCATCGCCCATCATCAGATAGCGCGCGCCCAAAGCCTGCGACGCCGCAATCTCCCGTTCCACCGCGCCCGCGTCCGCGACGCTGGCCTTGCCGCCACCGCGCGCCGCGAGATCAGGAATGGCACGCAACGCTGCCCCGGCCGTGCCGAAGCGGGCGAGCAATTGCCGATAGCTGACCGGGCCGATCCGGGGCGATCGGATCAGCCGCAGCCGGTCGAACCGCTCCCCCTCGCTCATTCCTTCGCGGCCCCGATCTTAGGCTCTGTGCCCTGCATCAGCCGCGCGATATTGGCGCGGTGCCGCCACAGCAGGATCAGCGTCAGCGCCAGCGTCACCGGCACCAAGTCGATCCGCCCCATGAACCACAAAGCGATCGGCGCGCTGACCGCCGCCGCCATGCCACCGACCGACGACCATCTGGTCCCGAACAGCGCAGCCAGCCAAACCGCCGCAAAGATGCACCCGGCGGGCCAGTGGAGCGCGGTCACCACGCCCATCATCGTCGCCACGCCCTTACCGCCGGCAAAACGCAGCCACACCGGATAGCAATGGCCAATGAAGGCCATCGCACCCGCCATCGGCCCGCCCCCCTCAATGAGCGCCGCGCCGATCAGCACCGCCACCGCCCCCTTGAGCAGATCCAGCAGCAAGGTCGCCGCCGCCAGCCCCTTGCGCCCGGTCCGCAGCACATTGGTCGCACCGATATTGCCCGACCCGATCTGCCGCAAATCTCCCGCTCCGGTGAGGCGCGTCAGCACCAGGCCAAAGGGGATGGAGCCAAGCAGATAGCCAAGGGCCAGCACGAAGAGCGGAAGCAGCCAGGGAAGTGTCATGATCTCGCCGATAGAAGGAAAGCGCGACCATAGCGTGACGAACGGCACGGGCAATGGGTGTGTTGACACCCTCGTCCGATCCCGCGACATGGTCGGCATAATGACCGTCGCATCCTCCGCCCCGATCCTGTTTTTCGATTCCGGCGTGGGAGGGCTGTCCATCCTCGCCCCTGCCCGCGCGCTGATACCAACCGCGCCGGTCATTTACGCCGCCGACAGCGCAGGCTTTCCCTATGGGACCAAAAGCGAGGCGGAGATTGCTGCGCGGGTGCCGGCGTTGCTGGGTCGGTTGGTGGAACGCTATCGGCCACGCTTGGCCGTCATCGCCTGCAACACCGCGTCCACCATCGCGCTCCAGCATGTGCGCGCCGCGCTCGACATTCCGGTCGTCGGCACTGTCCCGGCGATAAAGCCCGCTGCCCTCGCATCCAAAAACCGCGTGTTCGGCGTGCTCGGCACCGCGGCCACCGTGCGCCAGCCCTATGTCGATCGGCTCGCCGCCGAACATGGCGCGGACTGCATCATGCTGCGCCATGGCAGCGCGACGCTGGTCGAACTGGCCGAGGCGAAGTTGCGCGGCGAACCGCTCGATCCCGCCATTGCCCGCACCGCGCTGGCGGGGCTGACCGAGCAGCCCGGCGGCGATCGGATGGATGTGGTGGCGCTCGCCTGCACCCATTTTCCGCTGGTCGAGGCCGAACTGGCCGCCGCCGCGCCCCGTCCGCTCACCTTCGTCCACGGCGGCGACGGCATCGCCCGGCGCATCGCTTTTCTGACGCAGGGCCAGCTCTGGCCCGACACGCCGCCGCCGGGCACAGCGGTATTCACGCGCGTCGATGACAAGGTCCGCGCCCTCGTCCCGGCGCTCGCCCGCTACGGTCTTTCCCGCCTAGAACAGCTATAATATAGGGGCTTGGACAAAAGGTCCGATATCACTGATCGGTATTTCCCCCTATGTCTGCGAGCGGTTAGCGCTGGTAATGCGCGCCATCTACCGGTAAACGCCGCACCCAGAGGATGCGGGCCATCAAGGGATAGGGCGAGCGTGAACTACAAGCATATCTTTGCGCAGGCGATCGACCGTCTTCATGAAGAAGGCCGGTATCGGGTGTTCATCGACATCCTCCGCAATCGCGGTTCCTACCCCAATGCGCGCTGCTTCCACGGCCATAACGGCCCCAAGCCGATCGCCGTCTGGTGCTCCAACGACTATCTCGCCATGGGTCAGCATCCCAAGGTGATCGCTGCGATGGAAGAGGCGCTGCATGATGTCGGCGCCGGGTCGGGCGGCACCCGCAATATCGGCGGCAACACCCATTATCATGTCGATCTGGAAGGCGAACTGGCCGACCTGCATGGCAAGGAAGCCGCCCTGCTGTTCACGTCGGGCTATGTCTCGAACGAAGCGACGCTGGCGACGCTGGCGCGTCTGCTGCCCGGCTGCATCATCTTTTCCGATGAACTCAACCATGCCAGCATGATCGCGGGCATCCGCAATTCGGGCTGCGAAAAGCGCGTCTTCCGCCACAATGATGTCGAGCATCTGCGCGAATTACTGGCTGCCGAAGACCCCGAAGCGCCCAAGCTCATCGCCTTCGAAAGCGTCTATTCGATGGATGGCGACGTCGCGCCGATCGCGGAAATCTGCGACCTGGCCGACGAGTTCAACGCGCTCACCTACCTCGACGAAGTCCATGCCGTGGGCATGTATGGCACGCGCGGCGGCGGCATTTCGGAACGCGATGACGTCGCGGATCGGCTGACCATCATCGAAGGCACGCTTGGCAAGGCGTTCGGCGTCATGGGCGGCTATATTGCGGCCGACCAGATGATCGTCGATGTGATCCGCAGCTATGCACCCGGCTTCATCTTCACCACCTCGCTGTCGCCCGTGCTGGTCGCCGGCGTGCTGGCGAGCGTGCGCCACCTCAAGGCATCGAGCGAAGAGCGCGAGGGCCAGCAGGCCGCTGCCGCGATGCTCAAGACGATGATGGCGGACGCTGGCCTGCCGGTCATGCCGTCGGTGACGCATATCGTTCCGCTGATGGTCGGCGATCCGGTCAAGGCCAAGCGGATCAGCGATATCCTGCTCGCCGAATATGGCGCCTATGTGCAGCCCATCAACTATCCCACCGTCCCGCGCGGCACCGAACGGCTGCGTTTCACGCCCGGCCCGGCGCACACCGAAGCGATGATGCGCGACCTGGTGAACGCGCTGGTCGAGATTTGGGATCGGCTGGATTTGGAGAAGGCGGCGCGGCGCGCGGCTTGAATTCTCGCCGCAAGACCACTTCATCCGTTCGCCCTGAGCTTGTCGAAGGGCCTTATTTCTATCCGTGAAGAAAAAGGCTTCGACAGGCTCAGCCCGAACGGGCGAGGGTTCAGTGCGACATGGGTAGTTCTCCCTGCAGGGAGAGGTCGTATTAACCCAACGCCACGCCACCCCGCAGCGCATAGCCGCGATAAAGCGGCCGAACGCTGGCTTCACCGCCAACGTCCCCAGCCACTTTCTCGATTGCCGCTCCCAGCACATGGCGCGGCGTCACATGGAACCGCGCCAGCCACCCGAACAGCACCCGCCGCCACACGCCCGGCCAGCCTTCCTGCTGCCCGAAATCGACGACTTCCAACCGACCGCCCGGCGCAACGCAGCGCGCGGCTTGCGTCAGCGCCGCCTCCCATTGCGGGATCATCGATAGCGCATAGCTGATGAACACCCGGTCGAACGTGGCTTGACCGAACAGCGCCATCGGATCGAAATCGACGGCATCGCCCTGTGCCAAGCGGACGCAGCGCGCCATGCCGACTCGTTCGACCGACAATTGCGCGGTGTCGAGCATCGCCTGCGAAATATCGACGCCGTACAGCCGCGCATGGGGCCAGGCCTTGCCCACCGCGATCAAATTGCGCCCCGTGCCGCAGCCAATCTCCAGCACGCTGCCACCCGATGGCGGCGCGAGGTCGGCGATCAGGCCGTCCCGACCCAGCAGATAATATTTGCGGGTGATGTCATAGATGTGGCGCTGCCAGCGATAGGTCCCGTCCATTAGCCGCCCATGGTCGCTCACAGCGCGTCCTTCAGCACATAAAGATGCACGCCGCCATAAATGGCCGACCGGTCGCGCGCAGTATAGTCGAGCGACGCTTCGGCGCGATACACCCAGAGGTCTAGCACCGCATCGACAACCCGGCCCGGCAAGATGCTGGGTTCGCCAGCGGTGCGGAACAGCACCCGTGCGCCAGGCTTGGCCGTCCGCGTGATCTGCGCCCAGAGCGCGTTCAACTGCTCGTCATCCATCCAGTCCTGCGCATCGAGCAGGATGTAGCGATCCGCCGACGCATCGGGCTGTTCGCGCAGGAAATCGGTGAAATTAGCATGGCGCACATCGACGCGGTCCGCCCGTGCCCGGACGGCGTCATGATTGGCAGCCTGCAAATAGGGCGGTAATGGGCCCTCCCCGCCGTCATAGCCGCGGCCGAACGCCTGCACCGCGAAATAATTATCCTTCAGGTCAAAGTCGCAGGCCAGTTTCTCCAACCGGGCCTTCAACACCACGTCCATGCGTGCGTCACCGGCCAGCGCTTCAAACTGCGCGGGCGGGATACCCAGGCCGAAGAGCGAGGCGGGCTGGCTGGTGAGCCAGCGGACAAAAGCGCGGTCGAAGATCGGCGCGACCTCCCGCTCGAAAATCTCGCGCTGTTCGGCGCGCGACGTTGCCGCCAGCATTCGCCGCAGGTCCACCCCATGCACCCGCGCCAGCAAATGCGCCGCGCCGATGAAGCGGCCCAGCAGGCCATGTTTGTAGATGCCGCGCGCAAACCCGCCGATCCGCCGCCGCCCGATCAGGTCGCGCCCTTCCCAATAGCGGCGCGTCGCTTCATCCAGGTGCGGCGCGACGATGTCGCGATAGGCCGCAATATTCTCCTTGCTGTCCGCCTGCGCGAAGAACCGGTGGAAGGCGGCATGGTCGGGCAAGGTCCGAGCGGCCATCAGCTTCAATTTGTTGAGCGCGATATGCGCGGTGTTGAGATCGACGGCGGTGATCTTCGCCGGATCAGCGGTCAGGTAGGACAGCACGTTGCAGCCCCCCGACGCGATCGTCACGACATGGCAATCGGGCGTGATCGCCAGCGCTTCCATGTCAACGGCGGGATCTTCCCATATCTGCGCATAGACGAGGCCGCGGAAGGCAAAGGTGAAGGCCCGTTCCAGCAGCCCCTGTTTGGACAGATGCCGGTGGCGATGCACCGCGCGCGTGACGTTCTGATGTGCCGGTGCCGCCATGTCGTTAAGCCTCCTCGCAGTCGGGTCGTGGGCGGCGCATAGGGCAGATGCGTGTCGTGGCCGTGACGATGGCGTTACGTCCTTGTGACCAGCTTGCGGAACCGCAGGCGCGCTCACATCTTCTGGAGGGAATGGCTCACTGGATCGAACCCCACCCCACCGGCATCTATGTCCGCCCCGCCGATGCCTGGATCGACCCGTCGATGCCGCGCGAACGCGCGCTGGTGACCCATGGCCATGCCGATCATGCGCGCGGCGGCCATGGCCATGTCTGGGCCACGCGCGAAACGCTGGCGATCATGGGGCTGCGCTATGGCACCGCGTCGGGCACGGCGGTAGGCTATGGCGAGGAAATCCGGCTGGGCGGCGTCACCATCCGCTATGTGCCTGCGGGTCATGTGCTGGGATCGGCGCAGATCGTGCTGACCCATGCGGGCGAGCGCGTCGTCGTGACCGGCGATTACAAGCGCCGTCCCGACCCCACTTGTCCCCCGTTCGAGCCGGTGCCCTGCGACATTTTCGTCACCGAAGCGACCTTCGGTCTGCCCGTCTTCCGCCATCCCGATACCGGCAGCGAGATCGACCGGCTGCTCGCCGCGCTCCACGCCAACCCTGACCGGAGCGTTTTGGTCGGGGCCTATGCGCTAGGCAAGGCGCAGCGGGTCATCTGCGAACTGCGCGCGCGCGGGCATAGCGACCCCATCTACCTCCATGGCGCGATGGAACGCATGTGTGCGCTCTATGCCGAACTCGGCGTCGAGATGGGCGACCTGCGCCCTGCCACCGGCGTCGCGGCCAAGGATATGCGCGGCGCGATCGTCGTCGCGCCACCCTCCGCGCTCAACGACCGCTGGAGCCGCCGCCTGCCCGACCCGATCACGGCCATGGCGTCAGGCTGGATGCGCGTGCGTCAGCGGGCGCGGCAGAAGAATGTCGAACTGCCGCTGATCCTGTCCGACCATGCCGACTGGGATGAGTTGACCGACACGATTCGCGAGGTCGCCCCCACCGAAACCTGGATCACCCATGGCCGCGAGGAAGCGCTGCTCCACTGGTGCATGACCCACCAGATCCGCGCCCGCGCGCTGGCGCTGGTCGGACGCGATGACGAGGAGGAGGAAGGGTGAACATGAATAGCGCCACCTTTCATCCGTTCGGGCTGAGCCTGTCGAAGCCCTTCTCTTTTCCTCAGAAGAAGAAAAGCCCTTCGACAGGCTCAGGGCGAACGGCAATCAAAGTCACATCATGAGATCCTTCTCCCAACTGCTCGACGCGCTCGTCTACACCCGCTCGCGCAATGGCAAGCTGGCGCTGATCGCCGCTTATCTCAGCGCCGCGCCGGACCCGGATCGCGGCTGGGCGCTCGCTGCCCTCACCGGCAATCTCGACCTCAAGGCGGTCAAATCCTCCGCCATTGGCGAGATGATCCGCGCCCGCGTCGATCCCGTCCTCTATGAAATGAGCCGCGACTATGTCGGCGATCTGGCCGAAACCGTCGCCTTGCTCTGGCCCCCGCCACCCAATGAACCGCCCGACCTGGACGATGGCACGCTGACACTCGCTACCGTGGTCGATCGCCTTCACGCCACCAGCCGCGCCGCCGCGCCCGACGTTTTGGCGCAGATGATGAACCATCTCGATGCGTCCGGCCGCTTCGCCCTGCTCAAACTCGCGACCGGGGGCTTGCGCGTCGGCATTTCCGCCCGCCTCGCCAAGACGGGTTTCGCACAGGCGTTCGGACTAGACGTCGATGATGTCGAACAGGTCTGGCATTCCCTGACCCCGCCCTATGCCGCATTGTTCGACTGGGCGGAGGGCCGCACCGAACGCCCCGACCCGTCGGGTACGCCCTTCTTCCGCCCTTTCATGCTCGCCCACCCGCTCGAAGCCGACAGCGTTGACCTCAGCGACTATGTCGCCGAATGGAAATGGGACGGCATCCGCATCCAGATCGTCGGCACGGGCAACGACACCCGCCTCTACAGCCGTGCGGGCGACGATATTTCCGCCAGCTTCCCCGAAATCGCCGCCGCCTTCACCGGCCATGCCGTGCTGGACGGCGAATTGCTGGTGCGCGGCGAGTTTCAGGGCGGCGAAGCGGCCAGTTTCAACGCCCTGCAACAACGGCTTGGCCGCAAGGTCGTCAGTGCCAAGATGCAGGCCGATTACCCCGCTTTCGTCCGCCTCTACGACCTGCTGCTCGAAGGCGACGAGGATTTACGCGCCCTGCCCTGGACCGACCGCCGCGCCCGGCTCGAAGCCTATATGCCGCAGCTCGACGCCACCCGCTTCGATCTGTCCGCCATCATCGACGCCGCCGATTTCGACGCGCTCGCCGACATCCGCGCCGGTGCCCGCGACGCCGCGATCGAAGGGGTGATGCTCAAGCGCCGCGATAGCCCCTATGTCGCCGGGCGCAAGGCCGCGCTCTGGTATAAATGGAAGCGCGATCCGCTGACCGCCGATTGCGTGATGATGTACGCCCAGCGCGGACACGGCAAACGCTCGTCCTTTTATTCCGACTATACGTTCGGCTGCTGGACGGCGGACGGCGAACTGCATCCGGTCGGCAAGGCCTATAGCGGCTTTACCGACGAGGAACTCAAGATGCTCGACTGCTTCGTTCGCCAGAATACGGTGGCGCGCTTCGGCCCGGTGCGGGAAGTCGAAAAGTCGCTGGTGCTGGAAGTCGCGTTCGACAGCATCCACGACAGCAAGCGGCACAAATCGGGCCTTGCCATGCGCTTTCCCCGCATCGCCCGGATCCGGCGCGACAAGCCTGCGGCAGAGGCGGATACGGTGGAGGAGTTGAAGAAGCTGGTGCGCTGAGCCTGCTTCACCAACACAAACGGGCCAGCAACGGGACTGTCCCGCCGCTGGCCCGCCGTCATTCATGTCACCCGACAGGGATCAGGGCATCAAGACCGTGTCGATGACATGAATGACGCCGTTGGACTGGTTGACGTCGGCGATGGTCACCTTGGACGTGCCGCCCTTGGCATCCTGCAGATACACGGCATCGCCATCCTTCCATGCGGTAAGTGGCTGGCCTTCCACCGTGGTCAGCGTTGCCTTGCCACCGGCGGCCTGTGCGGCGGCGATGATGTCGGCAGCGTTCATCTTGCCCGCGACAACATGGTAGGTCAGGATCTTCGTCAGCGTCGCCTTATTTTCCGGCTTCACCAGCGTATCGACCGTACCGGCGGGCAGCTTGGCAAAGGCGGCGTTGGTCGGCGTGAACACGGTGAACGGCCCGGCGCTCTTGAGCGTATCGACAAGGCCAGCGGCCTTGACGGCGGCGACCAGCGTCGTGTGATCCTTCGAATTGACGGCGTTATCGACGATATCCTTGGTCGGATACATGGCCGCGCCGCCGACCATCGGGTTCTTTCCCATATGGTGATTGGCCAGGGCCGCGCCACTGACGGACAACAGGGTCGCGGCCAGCGCCAGCGAGACGTTCGAGAATTTCATGGGCTTACTTCCTCTTCCACGCATCGGCTTGATAGGGATGCGATGCCCTTACGCTTGCGGACTGGATAAGGTTGCGCCACTGCCCCTTAAGGCATGTGCTGTGCGCTCTGCCCAAGCATCTGACTTTGCGCTGTCACGCCAAGCCCCTATATGACCCTTTTAGCGCGCATGCCGCGTACAGGATATGGAGACGAGATTGAGCAAGGTTCTGGTCATCGGCGCAGGCGGCGTCGGGTCTGTCGCAGTTCACAAGATGGCGATGAACCCCGATATTTTCTCGCACATCACGCTGGCCAGCCGCCGCATCGTGAGTTGCGAGAAGGTCGCCGAATCGGTTCTGGCCCGCACCGGCGTCACCATCGACGTGGCGCAGGTCGATGCCGATGATGTCGCGGCCACCATCGCGCTCATTGAGAAGGTGCAGCCCAAGCTGGTCGTCAACCTGGCCCTGCCCTATCAGGACCTAAACATCATGGACGCATGCCTCGCGACCAAGACCGACTATCTCGACACAGCCAATTACGAACCGCGCGACACGCCCAAGTTCGAATATGGCTGGCAGTGGGCCTATCAGGATCGCTTTAAGGAAGCAGGCATCATGGCGTTGCTGGGTTCGGGATTCGACCCCGGCGTGACCAGCGTCTTCGCCAGCTACATCAAGAAGCATCTGCTCGATACGATCGACACGCTCGACATTCTCGATTGCAATGGCGGCGACCATGGCCAGCATTTCGCGACCAACTTCAACCCGGAAATCAACATCCGCGAAGTGACCGCGCCATCGCGTCACTGGGAAGCGGGCGAATGGGTCGAAGGCCCGGCGCTCAGCCACAAGCAGACGTTCGACTTCGATCAGGTCGGCGAGAAGAATATGTACCTCATGTATCATGAGGAATTGGAAAGCCTCGCCAAATTCTATCCCGAAATCAAACGCATCCGCTTTTGGATGACCTTTGGCGACGCCTATTTGAAGCATCTCGAAGTGCTGCAGAATGTCGGCATGACCCGCATCGACCCGGTCATGTATGAGGGCAAGGAGATCATCCCGCTCCAGTTCCTCAAGGCCGTGCTGCCCGAACCGTCCAGCCTTGGCTCGACCACCAAGGGCAAGACCAATATCGGCGACATCGCGACCGGCGTGAAGGATGGCGAGGCCAAGACCGTCTATCTCTATCAGGTGTGCGATCATGAGGACGCCTATGCCGAAACCGGCAACCAGGCAGTCAGCTACACCACCGGCGTTCCCGCGATGATCGGTGCCGCCATGATGCTGACGGGCGCGTGGAAAGGCGAAGGCGTGTTCAATATCGAACAGTTCGATCCCGATCCCTTCATGGACATGCTCAACAAGCATGGACTGCCCTGGCAGGTGAAGGAACTGGACGCACCGCTGAATTTCTAACGCGCGGGCATCCCAGCCTGACTCCGTCATCCCCGCGCAGGCGGGGATCCATCTCCTGCCCAAGCCCTAGATGTGACGTCGGGAAATAGATTCCCGCCTTCGCGGGAATGACGAGGTTCTACTATGGAAACCAAAGCCGGCGATCCCGCCGCCTTCGCGCATTTCGATCTGTATCGCGTCCCCTCGCCCGCCTTCGTGGTGGATGAGGCCGCGATCCGGCGCAATCTGGCGATCCTCGCCGATGTCCGCGACCGCGCGGGCATCAAAGTGCTGGGCGCGCTCAAGGCCTTTTCCATGTGGTCGCTGGGCAGCGTCGTGGGCGAATATCTCGACGGCGTCTGCGCGTCGGGCCTGTACGAAGCGCGCCTTGGCCGCGAGGAATATAGCGGCGAAGTCGCCACCTATTGCGCCGCCTACAAGCCCGACGACCTGGCCGAAATCCTCAAGATTTCCGACCATGTCATCTTCAACAGCCCCGGCCAGATCGCCCGTTTCAAGCCTCAGATCGACGCTGCCCGCGCCGCCGGGCATGATTTCGACATCGGCCTGCGCATCAACCCGCAAAACCCGGAGGGCGAGGTCGCCAAATATGACCCGTCGCAGCCGCACAGCCGCCTTGGCTTTCCCGTCAGCCAGTTGACGCCCGATCATCTGTCGGGTGTCGACGGCATCCATTTCCATAATCTGTGCGAACAGGATTTGGCACCGCTGGAACGCACCTGGGCGGCGGTTGAACCGCATATCCTGCCGCATCTCTCGACCCTCAAATGGCTGAATTTCGGCGGCGGCCACCACATCACCCGCGCCGATTATCAGCGCGACGATCTCGTCGCCTTTCTCCAGGGCGTGAAGGCCAAGACTGGCCTCACCCTCTATCTGGAACCAGGCGAAGCGATGGCGCTCGACGCAGGCATATTGGTCGGCGAAATTCTCGACGTGATCGACAATGGCATGCCCGTCGCCATCACCGACATCTCCGCGACCTGCCACATGCCCGACGTGATCGAGGCGCCCTATCGCCCCGCGATGCTGCATGAGCCGAGCGAAGGCCCGCTAGTCCGACTCGGTGGTCCCTCCTGCCTTGCCGGGGACATTATTGGCGACTATCATGTGCCTGGTGGCGCGGAACCGGGTGCGCGTATCGCCTTCCTTGACCAGGCCCATTATTCGATGGTCAAGACCAATAGCTTCAACGGCGTGCCCCTGCCCGCCATCTGGCTGTGGAACTCGTCCACTGACGATCTCCGGCAAATCCGGGCCTTTTCCTATCAGGACTTCAAGGCCCGTCTCTCCTGACGCACGCTTCGTGCGACCTTGCGCAACAAAATTTTCATATGCGCTTTACAGGGGGGACCCCTCCGCATATAGCGGCCGTCCGCTGCCCCATGGGACTTCCACCGCAAGGCAGCTTCTTTCACCTTGACTACACTGGAGGTCCCTTGAATTGCACAAGCATCCTAGCGCGCTGGGGGTAGCAACCGCCCTCACACCGGCAGCACCGGTAACGCTTATTCGTCCCCAAGCTGCGGCTCGGGCAGCCCGATTCTTCGTCGAGAAGTTTCCGGGGCGCTCGCTCTATGCGGTGAAGGCGAACCCCTCGCCCGATTTGCTTCGGACATTGTGGGACAGCGGTATCTCGCACTATGACGTTGCTTCCATCGCGGAAGTGCGCCTCGTCGCCGAAACGCTGCCGGACGCGAAGCTTTGCTTCATGCATCCGGTCAAGGCTGAAGAAGCCATTGCCGAAGCCTATGCCGTCCATGGCGTGCGCACCTTCTCGCTCGACACGATCGACGAGCTGGAAAAGATCATGCGCGCCACCAATGACGCGACCGATCTTGAACTGTGCGTCCGCCTGCGCGTATCGTCCGAGCATAGCGAACTGTCCCTCGCGTCGAAATTCGGCGCGGAACTGGGCGAGACCCGCGATCTGCTGATGGCCACCCGCCAGGCTGCCGATGCCCTGGGCATCTGCTTCCATGTCGGCAGCCAGGCGATGAGCCCGCAGGCCTATAGCGACGCCATCGAACGCGTCCGTGCGGCGATCGTCGATGCGGCGGTCACGGTCGACATCATCGATGTCGGCGGCGGCTTTCCGTCCATCTATCCCGGCATGGAGCCGGTCGCGCTCGAAAATTATTTCGATGCGATCCACCGTGGCTTTGAAAGCCTGCCGGTCAGCTATTCGTCCGAATTGTGGTGCGAACCCGGCCGGGCCTTGTCCGCCGAGTATAGCTCCATCATCGTCCGGGTAGAGCGCCGTCGCGGCACCGAACTCTACATCAACGACGGTGCCTATGGTGCCTTGTTCGATGCGGCGCATATCGGCTGGCGCTTCCCCGTCGCGCTGCTGCGCGAAGAGGATAGCATGGCGGAGCAGACCGGCTTCTCCTTCTACGGCCCGACCTGCGACGATATGGACCATATGGTCGGTCCGTTCATGCTGCCCGCCGATGTCGGCGTCGGCGACTATATCGAGATCGGCATGCTGGGCGCCTATGGCGCAGCGATGCGGACCGGCTTCAACGGCTTCACGTCGGAAGCGACGATCGAAGTGGAGGATGCGCCGATGGCCAGCCTCTATGCCGAAGCCGTACCCGCCCGCCGTCGCGCAACCGTCATCAAGCTGGGCTAAACCGACCCCGGTTTCCCTGTTGGAGAGGATGCCAGTCCCTCGCCGCTTCCCCCTGCGGCGAGGGATTTTTTATCGGCGGAAGATGCCGACCATCTCGACATGGGTGGACCAGCGGAATTGCCCGACCGGGCGCACGCTCTCCAGGCGATAGCCGCCCGCGACCAGATGCACCGCGTCGCGCGCGAAGCTTGCCGGATTGCAGGAGACATAGGCGATCACCGGCACGGTCGAGGCCGCCAGTTGCATCACCTGCTCGCGCGCACCCGCGCGCGGCGGGTCCAGCACGACGGCGGCAAAACGGTTGAGTTCCTCCGGCGTCAGCGGACGTCGGAACAGGTCGCGATGATCCGCCACCATCCGCCGCTGCGCCCGCTGGCCCGCCAGCTTGAGCGCCAGCACCACATCGCGCGCGCCCTCCGCCGCATAGACCGGCCGCGCCGCGCCCAGCGCCAGCGCAAAGGTGCCGAGGCCACTGAACAAGTCGGCGATCGCCCCCGTCTCCGGCATCGCATCGCGCACCGCCGCGACCAGCGCCGCTTCGCCATCGGGCGTCGCCTGCAGGAAGGAGAAAGTCGGAAAGCCGACCGCCACGCCACCGAACGTCACCGTGGCCGCTTCAGGCTCCCAGCGTGTTTGCGGCCCGTCGCCTTCGTCGATCGTCAGACGGGCAAGCTCATGCGTCCGCGCGAAATCGCCAAGCCCTTCATCCGCCGCCAGCCCCTCTACCCGCACGCCTTCGAGCAGCAGATCGACACCTTGGTCTATCAACGACATGCGGACATGCGCGGCCCGCTTGTCCGGCAGGATCAGCGCCAGCAAGTCCCGCAACGGTGCCAGCAAAGCGAACAGGCGCGGGTCGAGAACCGTACACATGGTGAGGTCGATGAGCGTGTGGCTGCCCGCCTCGGCAAAGCCGATGGTGATCTTGCGCCCCGATCGCGCCGCGCGCAGCGATGCGCGCCGTCGCGTCATCGGCGGCGACAGATGGGCGGGCAGCACCGTCTGCGCCGCCACCCCTTGTCCGGCGAGCGCCCCGACTACCCGCCCAGTCACGAAATCGGACAGACTGGTGTCATCGAGATGCTGCAACTCGCAACCGCCACAGGCCGGAAAATGGACGCAGGGCGGCGCGACATGATGGGGTCCGCGTTCGATGGTGCCATCGGGCAGAAGCCGGTCGCCCGGTGCGGTCAGCGCCGCGTGGCGGTCATCGGCGGTGATGCCATCGCCCCTGGCGGCGATACGGATGATGATGTCTGGGTCGCTGTCTGTCACAATCGCGCGGCGATAGCCGCTGGCAGCGCATCAGGCAAATCATCGGCAACAAACGCCGCACCCGACCGCCGCGCAGCATCGCCATGCAGCCACACCGCCTCGCTTGCGGCACGAAACGGATCGCCCGTCACCGCCAGCCGCCCGGCGACTAGCCCGGCCAACACATCGCCGGTCCCCGCCGTCGACAGCCAGCTCGAAGCCCCCGCCGCCACCGCCACCCGTCCGTCCGGCGCGGCGATCACGCTGTCCGCGCCCTTGTAGATCACCACCGCGCCGCATTGCGCTGCCGCTGCCCGCGCGCGATCGATCTTGCTGCCGGGCAGATCGCCGAACAGCCGTCGAAACTCGCCTTCATGCGGCGTCAGGACTGAGCCGTGCGGAATGGCATCGACCGCCAACAGCGTCAGCGCATCGGCATCCAGCACCAGCCGATGGCTGGCCCCCACCGCTGCCGCCAGCCGGTCGCGCGCACCTGCATCGCGTCCCAACCCCGGCCCGACCAGCACGACGGCGATTCGGTCATCGTTCAGTGCCTTCGCTACGTCCGCCGCCGTCTGCGCCTGTTGATGAATGATGGCATCCGGCCCGGCCATCGCCCCATCCATGGCGAACAGTCGAATCATGCCAGCACCCGACATCGCCGCCGATCGCGCCGCCAGCCGCGCCGCGCCGGGCATGGATCCACCGACCACCGCCACCAGGCCGCGTGTATATTTATGCGTATCCGCCCCCGGAGCCATGAGCCGGGGCGGCCCCAGCCGGTGAACCTGATCCGGCGCAGAAATGCCAATCGGCGCAGTGATCAGCCGCTCGAAACAGCCCGCCGCCGGATAGAGAAGATGCGCGGGCTTGAGCGCACCTAACGCGATGCAAAGCCCAAAGCGCGGCACGGCGGAAAGAAGCGCACCGCTATCCGTCTCCACCCCGCTCGGCAGGTCGATGGCATAGCTATGGCTCGCCGCGTTGGTCAGTTCAGCCAATCGCGCGACAGCCGCCCCGTCCATTCCGCGCGACAGGCCGGTGCCGAACAGCGCATCCACCAGCTGGCTCGCAGGTGCGGCCATCGCCAACTCCTCGACCGGCCCGCCCCATTCGGCGCGGGCGCGCTGGCTCGACGGCGTGCGGCTCTCGCCCAGCGCCGCCACCCGCACCGCCACGCCCCGTTCGCGCAGCAACCGCGCAATCACATAGCCATCGCCGCCATTATTGCCCGGCCCGCACAAGACCAGCGTGTCGCGCAGTCCACCTGCCCGCCAGATGATCGCGGCAGCCGCCGCGCCTGCGCGCTCCATCAGCGCATAGTCCGGGACACCCGACGCAAACACCGCCTGCTCCGCCGCCCGCATCTGCGCAGCGGTCAGGATCGGCGTGCCCGTCATCGGGGCGCGGCCCCCGCCACTTGAACCGGCATGCGGTAGCGGTCACCGCCGATGCGGATTTCGATCTGATCCTTGTCGATCAACTGGAGCTTGGCTTCCTCGGCGCCGTCAGCGGCCTCAAGCCCCCGGCCATCGTCCAGCACCGTGAAGCGGCGAAACCCGCCATCGGGATGCCGGATCGTCAGCTTACTGCCCGCCCGCTCCACCGCACAATCCCGCGCCCAGGCCGCATCAGGCCCGATCGCACATTCCGCCATGCCGTCATCAACGCGCGCGTCCGGCCCATTTCCCAACACCGAGGGGTCGGCCCCGCACGCCGAAAGGCTCAGCAACAGCCCCCAATAGCCGTGACGCCTCATGTCAGCGCACTCCGGCAAGCCAGCACCACCGGTCCCAGCAGATCGGCAAAGCGTCGCTGCCCCGCCGGGTCCGCGACCAAATCCTGCCGCATCTCGATACCCAGATACGGGATGCCATTGGCTTCGGCATGGCGGTTCATCGTCGCATTGAGCAGCTTGCCCGAATAGGGCTGCTGGTCGCCGACGATCAGCCCTGCCGCCTCCAGCAAGGGAATGGCGATTCGCGCTGCGCGATCATCCTCGCCATAGAGGATGCCGATCTCCCACGGCCGCTGCTCCGGGTCGCTCGCCAGCCGGGGGGTGAAACTGTGGACGGACAGGATGAAGGGCGAGGCCATCATGGCCAGTCGCTGCCCGATCGCATGATGATAGGGATGATAAAAGCGCCGCATCCGGTCGGACAGGTCAGCAGCGCGGTTGCCTGATATCACATGGCCATCGCTCATCACCGGCAACAGGCCGGGCGCATCCTCTTCGCGGTTGAGGTCGATCACCAGCCGCGACACGCCGCCCAATATTGCCGTGCCACCCAATTGCGCAGCGAGCAGCCGACTGACCGCCGCCACGCCAATGTCGATCGCAATATGGTTGGCACGCAGCACCGGGTCGATGCCAAGATCGATATCCTTCGGCACATGCGCCGACGCATGATCGGTAACGATCAGCAGGTCCAGCCCACCCGCTTCGACCAGGGTAAAGGCCTCGCTCATGCCACGCCGATCCGTGTTTCCATCACCCACCAATCGGGATGGGCGATGCGCACCGCCATTGCTGCGTCGGCCAAAGCGGCGTCATCCGCGAACAAGGCAAAGCAGGTCGCGCCCGATCCCGACATACGGGCAAGGACCAGCCCCGGTTGCGCGTTGAGACAATCTAGCACCTCCGCAATCACCGGAGCCACCGCAATCGCCGGTGATTCCAGATCATTGCGGCCCGAACCTGTCAGCGCATCCAAGCTCCCGGCATCAAGCGGCCCACGATCCTGCCTGTCCCACCCGGCAAAGACCTGCCCCGTTGGCACGGCAACGCCCGGATTGACCAGCAGCATCGCCATGCCCGCCAGCCCCTCGACCGCATGCCGAGCAAGTCCCTCGCCCCGCCCCGTGACCAGTTGCGTCACGCTGGCGATGCAAGCCGGCACGTCCGATCCCAGATCGAGCGCCAGCGCCGCCAGTTCCCGCTCCTCGATGCGGACATCCCACAGCCACACCAGCAGTCGCAAGGTCGCGGCGGCATCGGCCGATCCGCCACCAATTCCGGACGCCACCGGCAAGATCTTGGTCAACCGGATCGCCGCACCCCGCTGTTCACCGAGATAGGATTGCAACGCCCGCGCCGCCTTCACCACCAGATTGCCCGGCCCCGCATCCAGCGCGCCGCCGAACGGCCCGTCGATCATCAGGTCGATCGCGCCATCATCCGTCGCCTGGCCGATCAGCCGGTCGCCATGCTCGGCAAAAACGAACAGGCTTTCCAGCGCATGATAGCCATCGTCCCGCCGCGCCCGCACATGCAGCGCGACATTGACCTTGGCATAAGCGGTTTCGACGAAGCTATCGGCCTCCAGTTCCGCGTCAGGGTGCGGCATATTCGGGCTTCAATCCTTCCTTGGTCTTGGCGGCAATCCGCGTCGCCACGTCGCCCTCCGCATGGATCGACGCCGCGGCCCAGGCATAGCGCGCTTCATAGCGTCGCCCGGCGGTCCACAGCGCGTCGCCCAGATGCTCGTTGATGGTCACGTCGGCCGGGGCGCCCGCTGCCGCCCGTTCCAGCACGGGGACGGCGGCTTTGACGTCGCCCGTGACGAACTGCGCCCATCCCAGCGAATCGGTAATGGACGGGTCTTGCGGCTTGAGCGCACTTGCCTTTTTGAGCATGTCGAGCGCCGCCGCGACATTCTGACGCCGCTCGATCTGCGCATAGCCCAGATAATTGAGGATGACCGGCTCATTGGGCGCCAGCGCCGCAGCCCGTTCCAGCACCGCGCGCGCTTCGTCCCAGCGCTTGCCCTGTTCCAGCGCACTGCCTTCGAACAGCAGCAGCGACCAGGGCGGGGCCGCATCGCCAAAACGCGCCTGCGCCGCGCGAAACGCGCCTGCTGCGCCATCGAAATCCTTCTGCTCGGCGAGCAGGCGGCCCAGCCGCACATGGCGCTCCGCCTCCGCGTCAGGCTCCACCGCCAGCGTGCGCGCGAGCGTCAGCGCCGCGTCCATCTGGCCATCGGCCGCCAGCGCGTCCACCCGCTCCGCTTGCGCCAGCGCGCCATACCAACCGGCAGGCGGCACCTTGTCCACTTGCGCGATCGCGGCTTTGGCAAAACCCGCGACCGTCAACAGCCGCGCGGCAATGATATGATTTTCCGGCGAATCAGGATCGGCAAAGGTCGCGATCCGCGCCAGCCGCAGCGCCAGCCCAACGCCCTCCCGATCCGACCCGATATCCACCGCCAACCGCGCCAGCAACCGCGCATAGCCCTGCGCCGGGGTCAGTGGCGCAGCCTTGATCCTGCGTCGCTCGATCTCGGCCCGCGCCTGTCTGAAATGCGCCTGGCCCGGTGGCAACAGCAGCAGCGCTTCCGCCTTGGCCTTGCGCCCCGCCAATTGGGTGGCGAAGGACAGGCGCAACCCGGCATCGGCGGGCCGCAATGCGATCGCGCGACGCAGCGGCGGCTTCGCGCCTTCGATGTCCCCCGCGTTCAACGCCAGCAGCGCCTGATGTTCATCGACATAACGCTGCGCTAACGCCGCGAATCGATCCTTCGCATCAATGGCGAGCGGCACGGAACCACCTTCGCCCATCGCGATCCAGCTCCGCAAAATCGGGCCGAGAAAGGCGAAATTGCCCTCCTCTTCCATCCGGTCGGCCAGCGTCGCGGCGGCAACCCAGTTGCGCTGCTCCAGCGCCTCGCCGATCCGCAACAAGGTGCCATCGCGCGGCAACAAGCCCGCCTGGTCCAGCAAAGCCGCTGATCGCAGCGCCAGCGCCTTGTCCCCGCTCTCCAGCGCCTGAACATAGGCGCGTTCGGCGATCTCGACCCGGTCGGGGTCGAGTGCCAGCGCCTCGCCATAATGGGCGACGGCGAGCGCCAGCGCGCCGTCGCTATCCGCCAACCGCGCCTGCGCGTAAGTGTGCAGCGCGCTTTGCGGATCGACCGATGCCCCGGCGGCGGCCGGGATCATCAGCGAGAGAGACAGGATCAGGCGCTTACATATTGGGATAATTCGGTCCTCCGCCGCCTTCGGGTACGACCCAATTGATATTCTGGGTCGGGTCCTTGATATCGCACGTCTTGCAGTGGACGCAATTCTGCGCGTTGATCTGGAAACGGGGATTGCCCTCTTCCTCACCCACCACTTCATAGACGCCTGCCGGACAATAACGCTGCGCCGGTTCGTCATAAAGGGGCAGATTATAGCTGATCGGGATCGCCGGGTCCTTCAGCTGCAGATGGACCGGCTGGTCCTCCTCATGATTGGTGTTCGACAGGAACACCGAGGACAGGCGATCGAAGCTGACCACGCCATCGGGCTTGGGATAGGCGATCTTGGCGCAGGCGTCCTTGTGCCAGATCTTCTCATTGTCGGGCTTGTGTTTCATCGTGAAGGGCAGGCCGATCTTGAGCGTCCGCATCCACATGTCGATGCCCGCCAGCAGCGTGCCGGTCGTGCCGCCAAATTTGGACAGCAGCGGTTCGGCATTTTTGACAAGCTTCAATTCGTCGGCGATCCAGCTCGACCGCACGGCGGCGTCATAGTCGGTAAGGCTGTCACTCGTCCGTCCCGCCTGCACAGCGGCAAAGGCGGCTTCGGCCGCCAGCATGCCCGACTTCATCGCCGTATGCGTGCCCTTGATGCGGGGCACGTTAACAAAGCCAGCAGAACAGCCGATCAGCGCGCCGCCGGGGAAGTCCAGCTTGGGCACTGACTGCCAGCCGCCTTCGTTGATTGCGCGCGCACCATAGGACACACGACGACCGCCTTCGAGAAACTTGCGGATGTCGGGATGCTGTTTCCAGCGCTGAAATTCTTCGAACGGGTAGAGATGCGGGTTGCGGTAACCCAGTCCCACAACGAAGCCCAATGCCACCTGGCCATTGGCCTGATGATAGAGGAAGCCGCCGCCATAGGCATCGGTCAGCGGCCAGCCCTGACTGTGGATCACCAGGCCGGGCTGATGCAGCGCCGGATCAATGTCCCACAATTCCTTCATGCCCAGGCCATAGACCTGCGGCTCGCTGTCCGCGTCCAGCGCAAACTGGCGCTTCAATATCTTAGTGAGGTGCCCGCGCGCACCTTCGGCGAAGAAGGTATATTTGGCGTGGAGTTCTAGGCCGGGCTGATAATCGCCCTTATGCTTGCCTTCGCGATCGACGCCCATGTCGCCGGTGGCGACACCCTTCACGCTGCCATCTTCATGATAGAGGATTTCGGCGGCGGCAAAGCCGGGGAAGATTTCGACACCCAGCCCCTCGGCCTGCTCGGCCAGCCAGCGGCACAGATTGCCGAGCGATCCGGTATAGGTGCCCTTATTATGCATCCAGCCCGGCGTCATGATGTGCGGCATGGCCATTTTGCCGGACTTGGTCAGGAACCAATGCTGGTTGTCGGTCACCGGCGTCTGCGCCAGCGAACAATCCATGTCGCGCCATTGCGGCAGCAACTCATCGAGCGCCTTGGGATCGATCACCGCGCCCGACAGGATATGCGCCCCGATTTCGGAGCCTTTTTCCAGTACGCATACGGCCAGCTCCTGGCCCGCGTCAGTGGCAAGCTGTTTCAGCCGGATCGCCGCAGACAGTCCAGCTGGTCCACCGCCGACGATGACGATGTCATAGGGCATCGATTCCCGTTCGCTCATAGTCCCTCCATATCGGCGTCCGGCGGGCTGCACCCCGATCTTCCGATCGCCTTATTACTCCAACACTCTACCATCACAGGCGATGAAGCACCTTGACCCCCTCGTCAACCTCTGGCCCTTAGGAGCATATGCGGGGATCAATGCAGGACAATGCGGCGCTGGGTGCCGACGCCTATCTGGCGTGGTGGCAGCTTGCCGGCGTGGAAGGCGCGGTGGCGGAAACGCCCGTCAACTGGTTGCGTCCGGTCTTGGCCGCTACGGCATCAGCGGCGCAATCGAGCGTCCCGATTGCTCCCCCAGTCGCCAAACCGCAGGATTTGCAGGCGTTTCAGACGTGGCTCGCAAGCGATGCGGGGCAGCCCGAACAACGCTGGGCGGGCCGCGCGATTCTGCCGACCGGGCCGATCGATGCGCCCTTGATGATCGTCACCGACATGCCCGATCCCGCCGATATCGAGCAAGGAATGCTATTGGCCGATCGGGCGGGTGCCTTGTTCGATTCGATGCTGCGCGCCATCGGCCTCGACCGGGCACATTGCTATATCGCCTCCCTGTTTTTTGCCCGCCCGCCCGGCGGCATGGTGGAGGCAAGCGACATCGCGAGCGCCGCCACGCGCATGGCCACCCATGTCCATCTCGCCCGGCCCCGCCGCCTGCTTCTGCTCGGCGATCGGACGATCCGTGCGCTGATGCAGACGGGCGGTGGCGAGGCGTCTACTGCTTTACCCGGCTTTAACCATGATGGCGGCATTGTGCCCGTCGTCGCCACATTTCACCCCCGCCTGCTGCTCACGCAACCAGCGGCCAAGGCGCAATGCTGGCGCGCTTTGCAAAGCCTTATCGAGGAAACCGACCATGACTAGAGCCGCGACGCGCCTGTCCTGCCTGGCCCTGTTCGCAATGGGTGTTGCCGCCGCGCTGCCCGTGTCGGCGGAAACGACCGGCACCTTGCCGCCGGCATCGGCGGCTTTGGTCAGCAACTCCCCGCTTGTCCTGTCGGACGGGGACAAGGCCCGCTATCGCAGCATCTTCGTCGCCCTGCGCGATCAGAAATGGTCCGACGCCCGCGCGATGATCGACGCGCTGGACGCGAAGGATGCTATGCAGCCGCTGGCGTTGTCCGAACTCTATCTCGCAAAGGGATCGCCCAGGGTCGAACTGTTCGACCTGCTCGACCTGGTGAACAAAGCCGCCTGGCTCCCCAAGGCCGACCAACTTTCCCGCCTGGCGCAAAAGCGCGGCGCGACCATCCTGCCGATCCTGCCGCAAGTGCAGAAGATGGTCTGGCTGGGCGCCGCCCCCCGCCGCGAATATGTCGCCGCGGTCAAGACCGACATGCTGGCCCAGGCGCTCGCGGGCCAAATTCAAACGTACATCAAAGCGGACAACCCCATCGGCGCCGAAGCGCTGCTGGCAAGCGGCGAAGCGGGCCTGACGCCTGAAGGCCTGACTGAGGTACGCCAGCGGGTTGCCTGGGCCTATTATATCGAAAGCGACGATAGCAATGCCCGGCGCATGGCCGCGCGCGCGTTGGAAGCGCGGGCTGGCGGCGACTGGAGCGTACAGGCCCACTGGACCGCTGGCCTTGCCGCCTGGCGTCAGAATGACTGTCGCGCCGCCGCCCCGTCCTTCGCCAATGTCGCGGCGCTGGCCGGTAACAACGACATGCGCGCGGCCGGTGCCTATTGGGCGTCGCGCGCCTATATGGTGTGCGGCGAAGCGGACAAGGTCCAAAATTATCTCAAGCTCGCCAGCCGGTCGGAAGAGACCTTTTACGGTCTGCTGGCCCGCGAATCGCTTGGCCTGCCACTCGGCGCTGCGCCTGTCACCAACCGGTTCGGCGCGTCCGAATGGCAATTGCTCAAGGACAGCCCCAATGCCCGCGCCGCCATTGCGCTGAGCGCCATCGGCGAAAACGCCCGTGCCGAAGAATTGCTGCGCCATCAGGCGAAGATTGGTGGCACCGGCCATTATGACGCACTGATCCGCCTCGCCAGCGCGCTCAGCCTGCCCGAAACCCAATTATGGCTCGCCCATAACGGCCCCGCTGGCAAGCAGCCCGAAAGTTTCGCCCGCTTCCCCGCCCCCAACTGGCAGCCCGATGGCGGCTGGCGCGTCGACCCGGCGCTGATCTACGCCCACACCTTGCAGGAATCGGGCTTCCGATCGCAGGTCGTTTCGAGCGCAGGCGCGCGCGGCCTGATGCAGGTGCGGCCCGGCACCGGCAGCGACATGGGCCTCGCCTCGGCTGACCAATTGTTCGTGCCGTCGACCAACATGGAATTTGGCCAGCGCTATCTCGAAGCGCTGCGCGACATGAGCGCGACCGGCGGACTGCTGCCCAAGGTCATGGCGGCGTATAATGCCGGGCCGATGCCTGTCGAACGCTGGAACAGCGAAGTGAAGGACAAGGGCGACCCGCTGCTCTTCATGGAATCGCTACCCTATTATGAAACCCGCGCCTATGTGAACATCGTCATGCGCAATTACTGGATGTATCAGATCCAGGGCAAGGGCAGCGCCGATTGCCTGACCGGCATGGCCCAGGGCTTGTGGCCGACCTTCCCGACTTCCAAGGGCATGAAGCTGGTGCGGCTGAGCAAGGCCGATGGGCGTGGCAGCATGGGTGGCGGTTCGGACTGATGCCGATCGATGAAAGCCGGGCCTTCATCCCTGTACGCATCGCTGTACTGACAGTGTCGGACACGCGCGGACTGGCCGATGATCGCTCCGGCGACGCGCTGGTCGAACGGCTGGAAAAAGCGGGCCATATCCTCGCCGGTCGCTATGTCGAACGCGACGACAAGGCGGCGATCGTGGCACGACTGCACACCTGGATCGACGACCCGAAGGTCGACGTGATCCTGACCACCGGCGGCACCGGCGTTACCGGGCGCGACGTGACCCCCGAAGCGGTGGCGCAGGTGCAGGACAAGGAAATTCCGGGTTTCGGCGAACTGTTCCGTTGGCTCAGCTACCAGAAGATCGGCACCTCCACGATCCAGTCCCGCGCCACCGCCTGCGTCGCGCGCGGCACCTATATCTTCGCCCTGCCCGGCTCCACCGGCGCGGTGAAGGATGCCTGGGACGGCATATTGATCACCCAACTCGACAGCCGGTTTCGTCCCTGCAATTTTGTCGAACTGATGCCGCGCCTCAACGAGCGCTGAGACGCCCCTTCCCTGCCGTGCGGGGATGACAAAAGCGCGTCGCTCTGGCATCCGCGCTTCCCAGCACAACAGGGACGGCGTCTTCATGATCAGCATCGGAATTTTCGGGGCCGCAGGCCGCATGGGGCAGACAATCGCCGCAGTCGCGACGGAAGCGGGCTTGGGCCTGGCGGGCGGCACCGACCGCGCAGGCAGCGGCGAGATCGCGCCGGGTATCCCGATCACGACCGATGTCGCAGCACTGGCCCAGGCAAGCGACGTGCTTATCGATTTCTCCGTCCCCGGCGCGCTGTCCGCCCATCTCGATGCCTGCATCGCCGCCCACAAGCCGATCCTGATCGGCACGACCGGGCTGGAGCCTGTCCATCACGCGCTGATCGATCAGGCGGCGCTGGTCATTCCCGTGCTCCAGACCGGCAATACATCGCTCGGCGTCAACCTGCTCGCCGCCCTCGTGGAACAAGCCGCCGCTGGGCTGGGGGACGACTGGGATATCGAAATCGTGGAGATGCACCACCGGCACAAAGTCGATGCCCCTTCCGGCACCGCCCTGCTGCTCGGTGAGGCGGCAGCGCGCGGACGCGGTATCGACCTTGCCGACCATAGCGAACGCGGCCGCGATGGCATTACAGGCGCACGGGCCAAGGGCGCGATCGGCTTTGCCGCCTTGCGCGGCGGATCGGTGGCGGGCGACCATCAGGTCATTTTCGCCAGCGAAGGCGAGCGGATCGAAATCGGCCACCGCGCCGAGAACCGCTCCATCTTCGCGCGCGGCGCGATCAAGGGCGCGCAGTGGCTCGTCGATCAGCCCGCCGGGCGTTACGACATGAAGGGCGTGCTGGGCCTCTGACCGCCATGAATAAGGCGCAGATCTTCGACTTTTTCAGCCGCCTGGCCGAAGCCAATCCGGCGCCGGTCACCGAACTGGAATATGGCAACGACTATCAGTTGCTGGTCGCCGTCGTGCTGTCCGCGCAGGCCACCGATGTCGGCGTCAACAAGGCGACCCGTGCCCTGTTCCGCGACGTCCAAACGCCCCAGCAAATGGTCGATCTAGGCGAAGACGCGCTCAAGCAGCATATCAAGACGATCGGCCTGTTCAACGGCAAGGCGAAGAATGTCATCGCCCTGTCGGAGATACTGGTCCGCGATTTCGGCGGAGAAGTGCCGCAGGATCGCGACACGTTGACCACCCTCCCCGGCGTCGGGCGCAAAACCGCCAATGTCGTGGTCAACACCGCGTTCGGGCAGGAAGCCTTCGCCGTCGATACCCATATCTTCCGCGTCGGCAACCGCACTGGCCTCGCCCCCGGCAAGACGGTGCTGGCGGTCGAGCTGAAACTCGAAAAGCGCGTGCCGGCACCATTCCGGCGCGACGCGCATCATTGGCTGATCCTGCATGGCCGCTATGTGTGCAAGGCGCGCCGCCCCGAATGCTGGCGCTGCATCGTCGCCGACCTGTGCCGGTTCAAGCCCAAGACGCCCGCACCAAAACCACCCCCTGCCGCCTTGCCGTTATCGCCCAGTTCAGCAGACAGCGAATAAAGGGACGGAACAGCGCCTGCCAGAACGTCGATTCGGCAAAAGCCATGGAGAGACAGCATGATCATTTCGCGAGCCTATCCCCTCGCCTTCGGCCTCGCTTTGGCGGCTGCCGCGACACCGGCCATCGCCAAGGACAGGCCCGACCCCTATGTGGCAAAGGGCGAAGCGGTCACTTGCATCCCGATCCGGTCGATCCGATCGACCAATGTGCGCGACGATCGGACCATCGACTTCATTATGAACGGCCGCAAACTCTACCGCAACACGCTGCCCAACAGCTGCCCCAGCCTGGGCTTCGAAAAGCGATTCTCCTACCAGACCAGCATTTCGCAGCTTTGTTCGGTCGATATCATCACGGTGTTGTGGAACGCTGGGCCAGGCCTGCAACCGGGCGCAAGCTGTGGCCTGGGCAAATTCCAGCCGATGGAAAAGGCGGCGAAATAAGATGGGGCGCGGGTGAATTGAGGCTGGCGCAGGCCCATGGCCTTTGCTAAGCGCCATGTCCGACCAGCGTCATGCACCCATAGCTCAGCTGGATAGAGCGTTGCCCTCCGAAGGCTCGCGTCCAACGCGAGAGCAGCGATTTTATACAGTATTTACGAGGGTTTAGGAAGACGGAAGAAAGGACGGACGAAAAAACTCACCAAATTCTCACCGCGCTCGGACTGTCGGATTCGATCGCGGATTGACCTACCCCGGCGCAAATCTTACGGCTCCAAGCCATACGCACCCATAGCTCAGCTGGATAGAGCGTCGCCCTCCGAAGGCGAAGGCCAGAGGTTCGAATCCTCTTGGGTGCGCCAAAACTCCCAATGAAATCAGTGAGTTAAGACTGTCGCAGCAGCCTTGGTGCGCCGCCTCTCGAAGTCCAAAACTCACCACGCTGGCGGCGGCGCGACGCGAAGCCCCTGCATTTCCGCGGAAAACTTGTCGAACCGAACTCACCACGCCCTTTCGCGGCTGTGATGATCCGATGGGGGCGTCCTAATTCCGGGCTGGATGAAACGCATGGTCATCGGCAATCGAGACCCCGCGGATTGCGGCCGGCCAAGCGGACCATCGACGCCGGCTAAATGCTGTGTTGGCGAAGGGCAGAGAGGGCAGTAACGACCCCTTGTACGAATTCGCGTTACACAGCGAATCACCGACGCTAGATTCCCGAAAAGTTCTCCAACCCGAGGCCGGAACATTGAACTGACCTATGACAACCGCGCGCCACATCGTTGCACTGCTGCAAAGCCATATAGACGGGGATGAGGACCGCTTCCTCTCCGTGGCGACGCAACTAGCCGCGCACGAGGCGAGGCAGGGTCATGGGAAGCTCGCGCAGGAACTGCGCGAGTTGGTCGATGCCGCCAAGGGCAAAAGCGCGACGGTGGCGCGGCGCGGAGCCGGCCCCGTGCCGTTGGCGCAGCCGAAGGGCGAACTCGCAGGGCTTCTGGAAGCCCGCTATTCCGATGTCCGGCTGTCCAGCATGGTGCTCAAGCCCGAACTTGATGAGCGGCTTGCGCGCGTCCTTCGGGAACAGCGCCAGCAGGAGCGGCTCCGCGCGCGGGGGCTCGCCCCGCGCCGCAAGCTCTTGCTTGTCGGCCCTCCTGGCGCAGGCAAGACAATGACCGCCGCCGCCTTGGCCGGTGAGTTGAAGCTGCCCCTTTTCACGGTTCTTTACGATGGATTGATCGGCAAGCTCATGGGCGAGACCGCCACACGGCTTCGGCTTGTCTTCGACGCCGTTGCCATGCAGCGCGGTGTATACTTCTTCGACGAGTTCGACGCGATCGGCGCGCAACGGGCCGGGCCGAACGACGTTGGGGAAATTCGCCGGGTGCTCAATTCCTTCCTCCAGTTTCTCGAAAATGACGATGGCCCGAGCCTCATCGTTGCCGCGACCAATCACCCCGAATTGCTCGACAAGGCGCTCTATCGACGGTTCGACGATGTCATCAGCTACGATCTTCCTGATCCCTCGGTTGTGCAGGGCATCCTCGAAGCCCGGCTCGCGACCTTCGATCTCAAGCCGATCGAATGGGCGCCTGTTCTCGAATCCGCCGCCCATCTCTCCCAAGCCGAAGTCGCCAGAGCTGCCGACGAGGCGGCAAAAGTCGCGGTGCTGGATGGCCACGATGGCGTGACGACCGCGACGCTGCTGACCGCTCTGACGGAGCGGCGCGCGGCCATCCTCTAAGCAACGAGGCCCGATGGCTGTACCTCCCCGCGACCGCCCCCATTTCCACGTCGAAGGCGGCGGCCAAAGCGAGGCGTACACGTCACCCCGCCTGGTCATCAGCGGCCTCCCTCCGGCGCGGGCGCGTGCCGCGCACGCTGCACGGTTGGAACAGGCAATCGGAACGGCGCTCGCCGCCGGCCGCCAACGGCTCGCAGAGCGGGAAGACGGCGTCGCCGAGGGCAAGCCAGGCTTCTATCTGGAGTTCGATATCCCCGTAGCCGAGCGCGCCGCAGTCGAAGCCTTGGAGAATAAGCCCAAGGCTATCGAGCTGGTAGCGGTTCGACCTACGGCGGAGGGCGACGAGATGGTCTCGGCCACTGTATTCGTTCCGGAAGCTGCTGCCGATTTCTTCGTCAAGAAGATCGAAGCCTATCGCGATGAGGAGACGCGCACCGGCAAGCCCAAGAACGAGGCCCTGATCGCTCGGATCGACGACATCAGGGTCGCGGTCGCACGCTCGCTATTTACCGATGAAGCGCAGCACTTTCCCGCCGACGGCCGTCAGGTGTGGTGGGAAGTCTGGCTTCGGGATGGCGGTCTCGCGATCTTCCAGTCTGTCGCCGCCAAGCTCGATGTCGCGATCAAGGAGCACGTCATCAGCTTTCCCGAGCGCGATGTCGCGTTGGCGCTCGCCGATGAAGCGACGATGGATCGGCTGATACGCAATTCCGACGCCGTGGCTGAACTGCGTCTCGCCAAGGACACTCCATCCCTCTTTCTCGAAATGCGCACGGTCGATCAGGCCGCTTGGGCGAACGACTTGGCTGATCGGATCGCACCGCCGCCCCCCTTGGCACCGGCAGTCTGCATACTGGACAGCGGAGCGACCCAGGCCCACCCCCTGCTCGCGCCGGGCCTCGATCCTGCCGATCAGCATAGCTACGACGGTGACTGGGGCGTCGGCGACAGCGCCTTCTGGAATGGTCACGGCACGTCGATGGCTGGCGTCGCGCTTTATGGCGATCTCGAAGCGGCGCTTTCCCACGGCGAGCCGGTCGCACTTGGTCATCGCCTCGAAACGGTGAAGATCCTGCCGCCAACCGGGCAGAACGAGCCGCGACTTTACGGAGCGATCACGGCCACCGGTATCGCTCGTGCCGAAGACCATGCTCCCCGTCGCCGGCGCGTGTTCTGCATGGCCGTGACCAGCGACGTCGGCTTGCGCCGGGGCCGGCCGTCCTCCTGGTCCTCGTCAATGGATCAGCTCTGCTATGGCGGCGGTGACAGGCGACGCCTGATGGTCCTAGCGGCGGGCAATCTTCGCGGCGACATCAATCCGGCCGACTATCCTGACCGCAACGACCTCGAAGAGGTCGAAAGCCCGGCGCAGGCTTGGAATCCGCTCGTCGTCGGGGCCAGCACCGACAAGATCACGATCACCCATCCCGACTATGACGGATGGACGCCCGTCGCCCCGGCCGGCGACCTCTCGCCGGCAAGCCGAACGTCGGCCATCTGGGATCGGCAATGGCCGATCCGTCCGGATGTCGTGTTCGAAGGCGGCAACTTCGCGCATGACGGTGCCAACCCGGCCTCGGCGATCGACGACCTCCAACTCCTCACGACCCACTATCGTCCCAACATGCGCCTGTTCGAAGCGTTCGGCGACACTAGCGGCGCTGCCGCGCTCGGCGCGAACCTCGCCGCCGGCGTTATCGCAGCCCGTCCGACACTCTGGCCGGAAACGGTGCGCGCGCTCATTGTCCATTCCGCCGAATGGACGCCGGCGATGCGCCAGCGCTTCGACGCGGCCGGCTCGCAAGCTCAGAAGCTGGCCATGCTACGCCGCTACGGCTGGGGCGTGCCTGACCTTGGCCGGGCGCTGATGAGCGCGTCCAACGACGCGACTTTGATGGTCGAGGACGCCCTGTTGCCATTCCGCAAGGACGGCTCGACGATCAAAACACGCGATATGAATCTGCATCGACTGCCCTGGCCGCGCGCCGAACTGGCTGCGCTTGGCGATCTCGATGTGGAGCTGCGGATCACCCTGTCCTATTTCGTTGAGCCCAATCCCGGTGAACGGGGCTGGACGCGGCGCCACCGCTACGCTTCGCACAATCTCCGCTTTGCGGTGAAGCGGTCGCTCGAAGGCTTGGAAGCGTTCCGGCAGCGGATCAACAAGGCGGCTCAGGACGAAGAGGCTGGCGCTGTCGGCGCTGCCGCGGGCGGTGACTCCTGGGTTCTGGGTACGATCCGTGACCGCGGTTCGATCCATAGCGACATTTGGCGTGGCAGCGCGGCCGCCCTCGCCGAGCGCGACGCGATCGGAGTCTTCCCCGTCAGCGGATGGTGGAAGGAGAAGCCTTCGCTCCAGCGCTGGGATCGTTCCGCCCGCTACGCATTGTGTGTGTCGATCCGCGCGCCCGAGGCCGACATCGACCTCTATACCGCCATCGCCAATCAGATCGCGGTCCCGATCCCGGCGGCTTAGCGGTCAGTCGAGCCAAGCGGCATAAGCGCCCACGTCGATCATCGGGACGGTCGCGCTCGCCTGAAGGCGGGAGATGAGGTCGAGCAGGAACCGCGTCGCCGCTCGCACGCCGACCTGCGCCTGCGAGCAACCGTCCGTGTCGCAGCCGAACACTCCGTGCGCTGCGACGCATCCGATATCGAGGCGGTGCTGCCCATCGAGCGCTGCGAGCGCATCGGTCAGCGGCTGGCCGAGCGGTGGATTCCATTCGCTCTCGAACGTGAGCAGTCCGCCGATAATGGCCGGCAATGGTCGCGGATCGTAGATGCCGCCCGCGTGCGGTATCGGCAGGCTCGTCCGATGGAGTGCGCGAACGCTGGCCACCTTGTCCGCCGCATAGGCGACATGCTGCGCATTGATCGCCTGCTTGGTCTCGAACACAGCATAGACGCTCTCTGCCGGTACGATGAACTGATCTTTGAAATTGAAGATAAAGGGCGAATATTGGCGATCGAAGATGACGATATCGATCTGGTGGCTGAAGGCGCCCTTGCTGTCGACCACATGTGCGCCGGCAGCGCGATACCGTTCGGGCAAATAGCCCTGCAATAGCTCCAGCCACACAGCTTCGCTGGCGTCACCCTTCGTTCCGCCGTGACCGAAGCTGCCGCGCGCGATGCCCAGCTTCGCTTCGATCTCGTCGTGCAGGCTTTGCAGCAAAGTTTTGAGGGACCATTCGGTCATTGCACGAAGCCGCTCCAATTGCCGCCCAGCGCAGCTTCCGCCAACCGCCGCACCGCTTGCTTCTCCGTGCCGGTGAGATCATCCGATATGACATTGTTTCCATTGGCGGGATCGATCACCCGTGCTGCAGTGAACTTGTCCCTGAGATACTCCAGCACCGTCACGACATTCTCCGCCAAGTCAGGCGATGTCCTCCCGCTCAAGGCTGCGATCACGGTCAGCTCAAGATAGAAAGATGGGAATTCGAGCCGCTTCTGGTTGCGCCACAGTTTCAGGAGCCGCGACTCGCGCTGATGGCCCGCCATGACGACGGTGTTGATATGTGTCGTCACATTTGTCTTCGTCCAGGTATCGGCCGTGCGCCGGTAGAGGCTGTGATCCGTCGTCCAGGCGGACTGCCGCTTGCCGGGGACGAGATCGACATCGAAGCCGCCGATCGTCGCGTTGATCGACGCATTCTGCCGCTTTGGCACATAGCCGGCGCCTGCAATGGCGTTGAAGAGCGAGCCGTAAATATCCTTCAAAGTCTCGGGCGTGTCTTCGTGCAGCGAAATGAAAAGGTCGATGTCAGTGCCGCTTCGGTTGGCCGTGCCTTTGGCAAACGAGCCGCTCGGAGAAATCGACAGTAAGAAACGGTTTGCCCATTGCTGAAGCACAGGCGCGATTATTGTCTGGACCTGCCGAACAGGTGAGAACGCGCTGGTATCAACGGCCTCCCTAGCCAGAATCGCGTTTAAGTAGGCGCTGCTCATCACATATGCCTAGCGCTGCAATCTTTCTCCCGGAAGCACCGATGCAACGGCAAGAATAGGTATGGCGTCGCTTGACGGGGTCCGTCGCGGCCAATCGGCTGCAATCCCATGACGCGGGCCGCGTGCTCCTCGATTTTTCCGCCAGGATCGACTACATGGAGCCCGTATCCCCCGGTGGTCCCTGCTTTGCATACCGCCGGGGCACTTTATTTCTAGCCACAGCCTGAAGCCTTCGCAACGCGCTTCCAGCGTGCGGATCGTGCTGTTTCCGTCTTCATCCCAAACGGTTTGAGGGGGAAAGCCTTCCCCTACCGTCGAGTCCCTGACAGGTCTCGCCGGACCCCTTCGAGCGGGGACACCCCGCAACGCCCCAGATAGCACGCGGGGATCTAGGGAGCGCACACTGGCGGCTGAAGCCGCGCAGGGGTCGCGCGTTTTTATCTGCCCGCGTTTGCACACTTGCTCTGGCCGGAGGGCGCGGCGACGGCTGGCCCCCAGGCCCGCGCGCACGCCGCCGCGCCGGCCGTCCGCCGCAAGGGTGCGTCGTTTGTGGCGCCGCGAGCGGCGCGGAGCTTGGGACTCCGCCCCTGGCGCACTTCGGAACGTCTTCCGCCCAGCTTCCTCCGCTTCGCTCCGTGCAGCCGGTTCCCCGCGAAGCCGTCCCTCCGTTTGCACCCCCGGTCTCGCCGACGGGCAGGGTTTCAGCGCGGCGCTTCCGCTGCGCGGAAACCTAAGCCCAAGGAGTAAGGAAATGACCAATACCATCGAAACCGTGGCGACCGAGCAGAGCGCGCAAGACGGTCAGACCGTGTTCGTCCCCCTGAACAAGCTCAAGAAGTCCCCGAAGAACGTCCGCAAGGTGCCGCATACCGACGAGTTCATTGCAGCGCTCGCCGCGTCCGTCGCGGCCAAGGGGCTTTATCAGAACCTCGTCGTCGAGCCGGAGGTGAAGAACGGCAAGCCGACCGGCTGCTATCTCGTCACCGCTGGCGAAGGGCGCAGGCTCGCCTATCTGCTGCGCGCCAAGCGCAAGGAGATCAGGAAGAACCACCTTGTCCGCTGCTGGCTCGACACCGAGAACGATCCGGCCGAGGTGAGCTTGGATGAGAACTACAATCGGGAGCAGCTTCATCCGGCCGATCAGTTCGAGCGCTTCCACGAGCTTTCCCGCGACAAGGGATGGGGCGCGGAGGAAATCGGCGCGCGGTTCGGCGTGTCGCCCGAGATCGTCAAGCGGCGGCTGCGGCTCGGCGCGGTCAGCCCGAAGCTGATGGACGTCTATCGGCAGGACGGGTTGACGCTCGACCAGTTGGCGGCGTTCGTCATCACCGACGACCATGCCCGTCAGGAGCAGGTTTTCGATAACCTGTCGTGGAACAAGGAGCCGTGGATCATCCGGCGCGACCTCACCGCGAGCAACGTGCCCGCGAGCGACCGGCGGGCCGTGTTCATCGGCGCCGATGCCTACGCCGAGGCCGGGGGCAATGTCATTCGCGACCTGTTCACCGAGGATGACGGCGGTTTCTTCGGGGATGCGGGCTTGCTCGACACGCTTGCCGTGGAGCGGTTGCGCGAGATCGCCGGGGAGATATTGGCCGAGGGCTGGAAATGGGCCGAGGCGAGTATCGACTATCCGCACGGTCATGGGATGCGGCGCTACTATCCGCAACCTGTTGGCCTGTCCGACGAGGACGAGGCGCGGCTGTCCGAGGCGGCGGCGGCACACGACGCCCTGATCGAAGGCTATGACTCCTACGAGGACATGCCCGAGGACGTGGCGGTGAAGGCGCAGGCGTTGAGCAACGAGATCGACGCGATCAGCGCCAAGCGCTCGGCCTACGATCCCGCCATCATCGAGCGTGGCGGCGTGTTCGTCTCCCTCGGCTCCAATGGCGAGGTGAAGATCGAGCGCGGCTATGTCCGCGCCGAGGACGAGCCGCAGCCCGAGGTTGCCACCGAGGACGAGGGCGATGACATCGCGGAGGACGGCGAAGCCGTGGAGGACGACGAGGACGCCGACGAGGAAGAAGAGGTGGACGAGGCCGACGCGGGCAAGCCCATTTCGGACAGCCTCGTTCGTGACCTCACGGCCCACCGGACGCTCGGCCTCCGTCTCGCGTTGGGCGCGCAGCCCGACATGGCGATGGTGGCCCTCACCCACGCGCTGGTGCTGGACCTGTTCTATCATGGGTTCGGCAAGTCCTGCCTCGCCATCACCGCCAAGAGCGAAGACATCGCCAGCCATGCCGAGGGCATCGCGGACAGCGGCGCGGGCGAAGCGCTCGCGGCGCGGCACGATCAATGGGGCGCGCAGCTTCCCGACGATACGGCGGACCTGTGGCCGTTTCTCGCGGCGCTGGACGGCGACAGCCGCACCGAGCTTCTGGCGCATTGCGTGTCGCTCACCGTCAATGCGGTGAAGGTGCCTTGGGAGCGTTCCACCGCCCGCATCGAGGCGGCGGACGGACTGGCCAAGGCCGTTGACCTCGACATGACCGCGACGTGGACCGCGACCGCCCGCAGCTATTTCGGGCGCGTCACCAAGGCCCATATCGGGCAGGCCGTCAGCGAGGCCGTTTCGGTCGAGGCAGCCGAGCGCATCCTGCCGATGAAGAAGGCGGACATGGCCGACGCGGCGGAGCAGCTTGTCGCCGGGACGGGCTGGCTTCCCGTCCTGTTGCGCGCGCCGGAGGGTGAACCCGAGGCGGTGGAGGCGGAGGATTTCGCAGCGGACGCGCAGCCGTCCGAAGCGGAGGCCCCCGACACCGAAGCGCAGGACGGCGCGGACGCCGTGGCGCAGCCGACCGGGATCGAGGCGGACGCCATCGCGCCGGAACCGGAGGACGAGGGTCAGCCGCATTATGCGGTTGCGGCCGAATAGGTGACGGGCCGGGACCGCGCGAGCGGTTCCGGCCTTTCCCTTCGTGAAGGCCGGATAATTCGCGGCCGCGCTCTTGTCCGGGCGCGGCCGCTCTGGCGTTCAGGAAAAATGCGCTCGCCGGGCGTGGCCCGGCTCGCGATGCGTTGGCGGCTGGCCCCGCTTCCCGCTAATCATCCGGCATGGCGATAGCATCGGACAGCGCGCGAATCGACACGGCCTCACGCACGATCCTGGCTCCGCCGCGCGACATCTTCCGGGCCATGACCGACGCCGAATCGGTGGCGTCCTGGCGGCCGCCAAAGGGGATGCACGCGCGCATCGAGTCGTTCGACGCACGCGCTGGCGGCGGCTATCGCATGGCCTTCATCTATGACGATCCCGCGCCCGGCGTGGTCGGAAAGTCCTCCGAACGGGAGGACCGCTTCGCCGGCCAGTTCGTCGAGCTGCTCCCCTACGAGCGCATCGTGGAAGATGTGGTGTTCGCTTCCGACGATCCTGCCTTCGCCGGAACGATGCGGGTGACGACGACGCTGACGCCCGTTGCCGATGGCACCCGCGTCACCATCCTCTGCGCGAACGTGCCGCCGGGTATCAGCGCCGACGACCACCAGGCCGGAATGGCATCGACGCTGCGCAACCTCGCCGCCTTCATCGAATAGCGCTGGCCGAATGGGCCAGTCCGACGGTGGCTGATCGGATGCTCCAGACGCGCTTGGGCTTCGATCCGGCGAGCGCGACCGCGCCGTTCGTCGCCACGCTGGTCGATGTCACCGGGATCGTCATTTATTACTGCGTCGTCCTGCTCATTCTCCAAAGCACGCTTCTCTGATGTGATCGGTTCGCCTTGGCGCGACATGAGGTGGCGTCAGGGATGCCGCAACGTCGTCTTCCCCGCATCTGCTCTCGGCACGCCGCCACACGGCCTCTGAAAAGGCTTGTCTGGCCGAGGTCCGCCTGCCTCCCCGCAACGGCGTCGCACGGCTTTTTTCCGCCGCCGGCCCTGCCGGCTTTGCATCGCGAAGCAAAAAAGCCGTCCGCCACCGCCAGCCACTTCGTTCCGCCCTTCGGGTGCAGGTCAGTCGTCCCCCGTCCGGTCGACAGCCATCGAGGCCGCAATGGCGTGGTCCCGAGGCAAGAAAGGACTGACGATATGATCCGCGGCATCTTCACCACCACCAATCGCGGCTACACCGGCGAAATCCGCTTCTTCGGCACGCGCGAGCAGGTCGAGCTTCGCCCGATCGACGGCAAGGACAATGACAAGGCTCCCGACTTCCGCATCGTGGCGGCCGACGACGAGCGCATCGAGTTCGGCGCCGCCTGGAAGAAGACCAGCAAGGAGCAGCGCGATTACGTCTCGTTCAAGCTGACCCTTCCCGGCGGCACGCCGGTCTATCTCCGGCTGTTCGAGAACGAGACCACTGGCGACTACGAGCTGGTGTCCGACTGATCCCACCGGCGCCCCGCCACACGGCGGGGCGCACCTTCTCCAGCCTCCGAAAAAGCGACCGGGGGCCATGCGTGATCGTATAGCCCGGCCGGCTTCCGGCGGATGGCGCTGAGAACCTCGCAGTCGACGGCTGCCGCCGTTCATTCCTCGGCGCGACGTTGCGCGCTCGCGCCCCCGAACGCCGCGAGCCGCAGGCCCGTCATGCGTCGCCGGGGCGGCGCGGTTGCTTAGTCCGTATGTCCTTTTCCGCCGGCGCTGCGCCGTCGGCCGCAGGATGCTGCATCTTCAGTCGATGCAGCACCATCGGAGGAAGGCATGGGCACGCTCTATATCGGCCTGGACGTTCACAAGGTCAGCATCTCGGTCAGTATTGCAGAGGATGGCCGGGACGGCGCCGTCCGGTTCTTGGGTGAGATTCCCAACACGCCAACAGACGTCGCCAAGCTGGCCAAGCGGCTGGCGAAGGACGGGAGCCGGTTGGAGTTCTGTTACGAGGCCGGCTGCTGCGGCTACGGAATCTATCGGCAGCTGACCGAGCTTGGTCATGGCTGCACGGTCGTCGCGCCGACGCTGATCCCGCGGAAGCCGGGGGATAGGGTGAAGACCGACCGTCGCGACGCCCAGAAG
Source organism: Sphingobium sp. KKT206 (assembly GCF_055640555.1). Taxonomy (NCBI): domain Bacteria; kingdom Pseudomonadati; phylum Pseudomonadota; class Alphaproteobacteria; order Sphingomonadales; family Sphingobiaceae; genus Sphingobium; species Sphingobium sp. KKT206. The sequence goes on along the minus strand of NZ_CM145764.1, from coordinate 824,365 downwards.
CTAGCGGTGCTCCATCGGTCGGGAGATCTCACGCGGGTGTGGGTGCCCGATCCTGTGCATGAAGCCATGCGGGATCTCGTGCGAGCCCGGCTTGACGCCGTGATGGCGTTGATGCGGGCCCGCCAGCAGCTCTTGGCGTTCCTCCTGCGCCATGGGCGCACCTACGAGAAGGGCAAGAATTGGACTCAGCGCCATCGCGTGTGGCTGGCGGGCCAGGTGTTCGACCAGCCCGTCCACCAGATCGTCTTCCAGGACTATGTCGAGGCGATCTTCACCGCTCAGGATCGGCGCGACCAGCTGGTGGCGCGGATCACCTCGCTCATCCCGACTTGGTCGATGGGCGCCGTGGTCGAGGCGCTGCGTGGGCTTCGCGGCCTGGATACGATCTCGGCCGTCACCTTCGTCGCCGGCATTGGCGACCTCAGCCGGTTCGATAGTCCCAGCCAGCTCATGGCCTATCTCGGCTTGGTCCCCTCGGAGCGCTCCAGCGGCGATCACGTCCGTCGCGGCGGCATCACCAAGACCGGCAACGGCGAGGCGCGGCGGATGTTGGTGGAAGCGGCCTGGAGCTATCGCTACCCGCCGCGCGTGGCGCAGGAGAAGGTGGAGGTGCTGGTGCGCCTGCCCAAGCCCGTGCGTGACATCGCCTGGAAGGCCCAGGTCCGGCTCTGCGACCGCTATCGGAAGCTCACCCATGCGGGGAAGAAGCCCACGGTGGTGGTCACTGCCATTGCCCGTGAACTGGCAGGCTTTGCCTGGGCGATCGGACAGCAGGTCAAGCCGGCCGCGCCCTGAGGCGCCCACGCCCACCGGGCTGTTCGGCCGGGGGCGGGATGGAGGTCAGGGTGATCCTCGAGAGCCCCTTGGGCCAGCCTTTGGCTGACGCCCGTGCTTAGTGAGAGGCAGCCCGCGACGACACACGTTCATGCGGTACCCAACCCGCGTATGGAAGTCTGATCGACCGTCGCCTTCGCCATCCCGCCTTCGACCCAACAGCAAGACCAGACAGCCCATCTCCGCGCCTGCGGCGCGGAGATGTTTTCTCACGTCTAAGCACTTGCAAAAGGACATGGAGGGGCTCTGCCCCCAGCGCCCTTCGGAGCGGCTTCCGCCCAGCTTCCTCCACGCTTCGCGTTCCGTGCAGCCGGTTCCCCGCGAAGCCGCCCACTCCGGTTGCACCCCCGGTCTCGCCGACGGGCAGGGTTTCAGCGCGGCGCTCCGCTGCGCGGAAACCCAAGCCCACGGAAGGAAAGACCATGAGCATCCACCACCTCGCCACCCGGTTCGGCCGCAACGCCCATCAGATCAGCGGGCGCGAGCCGCTCGACAACGAGGCGCTCTATCGCCACGTCCCATCCATCTTCGCCAACGAGGCGCACGACAGCCGTTCGGAGCGCTATGTCTATGTCCCGACCATCGACATCGTGGAGGGGCTGCGCCGAGAGGGATGGTTCCCGTTCTTCGCCGTCCAGTCGGTCCCGCGTGACGGCAGCCGCCACGGCCACGCCAAGCATATGCTGCGGCTGCGCCGGGACGGAGGCATCGGCAAGCCCGAGGCCGCCGAGGTCATCATCGTCAACAGCCATGACGGGACTAGCGCCTATCAGATGTTCGCCGGGATGCTGCGGTTTGTCTGCACCAACAGCATGATCGCGGGCGAGCGGTTCGAGGAAGTCCGCGTGCCGCATAAGGGCAATATCCAGCACGACATCATCGAAGGCGTTTACACCGTGGCGGAGGACTTCCCCCGGCTGATCGACGCCAGCGAGACGATGAAGGAGGTTCGGCTTTCCGAAGATGAGCAGCGCTTGCTTGGCGAGGTCAGCCTTGTCGCCCGCTATGGCGATGATGAAAGCCCGCTTACCCCCGAGCAGATCATCGAGCCGCGCCGTCACGAGGATCGGGACAGCAGCCTGTGGACCACCTTCAACGTGATACAGGAGAACATCATTCGGGGCGGGCTGCATGGCAGCAAGCGCAATGCCGAAGGCCATATCCGTCGCAGCCGTTCGCGACCGATCAACGGCATCGACCAGAATGTGACGCTCAACCGCGCGCTCTGGACGCTGGCCGAAGGGATGCAACGCCTCAAGACAGGTTGACGCCCATTGCCGCAGGGCTGGACCGTCCGGCCCTGCGGCTTCGCTTCCTGTCGCCGGCATAACGCCGCCGACTCGGATGCCCGTATCGGCAGCGGCCGCGCGGCCCGATGGTCCGCGCGGCCGCTGGAAAAGGCGCGCTCGCCGGACGTTCGCTCGGCTCGCGTTTGTCGGTTCCCCTTATACCAAGGCGACTATAATAGTCGTTTTCATGGCGCATAGGCCCGGCCTCGTGAACGTGATCGCGTATGATCACTTCCCGCCAGGTGCGGGCCGCTCGCGCGCTTCTCAATTGGACCCAGGAGATGCTTGCCGACGAGGCCCTTGTTGCGTTGACTGCGCTCAAACGTCTCGAATCCGAGAATAACCTGCCCGTGCGCGAAGATACCCGCCATCAGGTGGTCAAGGCGCTGGAGGACGCAGGCATCGTCTTCCTTGATTCGGAACGCGGCGAAGGCGTCATGCTGGTGCGCGGCGCGGCAGAGAAATCGAGGAAGTAATGGGCGTCGATGTTCGCTTTATTATGCTCTCAGCATCGTGCCGCCATAGCGAAGACAGTGTAATTGCTTCGGTCCATTATGGTGTATAGCCTGCCAATCTGCGGGCGCAGGGAGCAATTGCTGAAAGCGAAGCGAGGCAATGGCCATAACTGCTTTCGAGGACAGCGCGCCTGATGCGCCGCACGTCACCGAGTATGACGAACGCCATCACCGCACCTACTGGCGACTGTTAGACGCGGCAGCGGAAAAAGCCGATTGGCGCGAGGCCGTGCGGATCATTTTCGGGATTGACCCGGAGAGGGAACCCGAACGCGCCCAGTTGGTCTACGACTCCCATCTTGCGCGCGCGAGATGGATGTCTGAGACCGGATATCGCCATTATCTACGTCCATCTGGCTCATAACGACCATTCTGTCAGCATCGCAAAAGCGCAGAAATCAGGCCAAATCGCTGACTTGAATCGGCTATGCGCCCACCCATTCGGCAGGGCTTCTCCATGCCCCCGCGACTGAGAAAATCTTCCAACGCGCTCCGCAGAGGGCCATGCTTGGGAGGGTCTCGATGCCGCCTGAGAAGGACTGGCGCGCGCCCCCGGACGAGGCCGGGGACGACGCGCTGCAATATTCGGATATCGCCATCGGCTATCTCAGCCGCAACGTGCGCTATCGCTCCGACTACCGCCGTGCGCTCGGCCGCGTGAAACGCGGCACGATCTCCGCCGACAATGCGACCGCCAACCTCGTGCAGCGCTGGGGCATCAGCTACCACGCCGCCCCCGGCTCGGCCTTCGACCGCAAGCTGGCGGTCGCGCGCCCAGACCTGTCGCCGGCCAGCATCGTCCTCGCGCCCGCGCTTGCCGGAATCGGCGCGCAACCTCTCGACATGCGAGCGCTCGGCGACGTTCGCGCGCGGATCAGGATGGGCGACTTCCTTCATATCATCCTCGCCGATCCCGATGGCGACGAGCATCTTTGCATGTGCGGTCCGTGTCACGGACCGATGGCCGTGATGCTGCCGATCGGACCTAACCCCTTCGCACGCCTCGCGTCGGTCGAGCGCCTGTGCCGCCGCCTCAACGGCATGGCGGCCGGCCCGCCAGCGTGGCGCCCGCCGCCCTTCCGGCGCCTGCACCTCGTCACCTTGCTGCAAGTGCTCGACGGCCACCAGGCAGGCGCCACTCAACGCGAGCTGGCCGCCTCGCTGATCCATCGCAGGGTCCGCCGCTACAGCGCCGCCGAATGGGTTGAAAGCAAGGAGCGCAAGCGCGTCCGCCGCTGGCTGGCCGAAGCCGTCGAGCTGCGGGACGGCGGCTATCTCCGCCTGCTGCGCGGCGGCTGACAGGGGACATTGCCGCTCCCCTCGGCGCTGTCCCTTCTCCGCGCCGGGGTCATTTCGCCAGGATCACCTCCTGTCCGCCGGACCCCTTTTTCGGGGCCGGCCATCATCAGGAGGATCATCATGGCCGAGCCTGTCGCCGCCACAACGCCACGCTATCTCAAGACGCCCGACGCGGCGATCCATCTCGGTCTCTCGGCCCGCACGCTGGAGAAGCACCGCTGCTACGGCACCGGCCCGGTGTTCCGCAGGCTCGGCGGCCGGATCGTCTATGCGATCGACGACCTCGACTCCTGGGCCGCGCTCGGCACCCGCCGCTCGACCTCCGATCCGGGCAACGGCGTCGTCTATCCCGCCAAGCGCCTCCCCACCGATTGCGTGCGCCGCTGAGCGCCGATGCCCACTGCACGCTCCCTCTCCGGCCGGTCCAGCGCCGAGCGCACGCAGCTTGAGCTGTTCCGCTCGGTCCCCGGCGACCTTGCGGCCCGCGACGCGCAGGACTTGATGGCCTGGCCGTTCTTCAGCCTCGCCAAATCCCGCCGCACCGCGCCCATCGACTTCCGCATGGGCGCGACGTGGATCTCGGTCGAGGCCGTGCCCGAGCATGGCATGGCGACTATTTGGGACGCCGACGTGCTGATATGGGCGGCGAGCCAGCTCATCGAGGCGCGCGACGCCGGACGGCCGACCTCGCGCCTTATGGTGACGACGCCGCACGAGATACTGGCGTTCACCCGGCGCGGCACCGGCAAGGCGAGCTACGAGCGGCTGAAGGCCGCGCTCGACCGCCTGCAATCCACCACCGTCGCCACCTCGATCCGGCAGCAGCACCAGCGCCGCCGCCATCGTTTCTCGTGGATCAACGAATGGCGCGAGCTGGCGGACGGCAACGGCCGTGCGCTCGGGATCGAGCTGATCCTGCCCGATTGGTTCTATGCCGGCGTGCTCGACCGCGCGCTCGTGCTGACCATCGACCGCGCCTATTTCGACCTGACGGGCGGCCTCGAACGCTGGCTCTACCGCATCGTGCGCAAGCATGGCGGACGGCAGAGCGGCGGCTGGAGCTTCGACGTTCCGCACCTTTACCTCAAATCCGGCGTGCTCTCGCCGCTGCGCCGGTTCGCGTTCGAGCTGCGCGCCATCGTCGCGCGCCAGCCGCTCCCCGGCTACGTCCTCACGCTCGAACATGCGCTCGGCCGCGACCGGCTGAACTTCGCTCCCGTCCCCGTCGATCCGTTCGACGCCGCCATGCGCCGCGTCGGCCTCAAGCCTGTGGAGAACTGGCCATGAGGTTCGGACTATCGGGAACAGCCGGATTCGGACGATCAAGAACGCCGGACACGGACTTTCGAGAACGCGCGGGCCTCGCAAACCCGCAGAAATCCTCGCGGAATCGCACCACTTCTAACGGTGCTAATAGAAAAGAATCCTTCGGATTCTTGCTAACGGCGCGCGCGGCTGTGGACAGCGCGGCCTTGCTCGCCGGCTCGACGCTCGCGCAGCGGCCAGGTCGCCGCCCTCGCACCGCCCCCGTCGCGAGCCTCATCCCCGGAGACCTCCCATGATCGACGATCAGCCCCCCGCCGTGCGCGGCGGCGGCGCGTTCAGCGCGCTCGCCCGCGACGGCCTCACCCATGTCGAGCTGACCTGGATCGAGAAGAAGCTGGAGCACTGGATACGCTTCGGCCGCGTCGCCCAGGACCGCATCCTGACCCGCCGAACCCGCGTGGTCGGCTTCCGACCGGGCGCCGTCTTCGCCTTCGTCCGCTGGGCGTCGAACGACTTCGGCACGATCGTCTCGCGCATCGACGTGGTGCGCGCGGTCGCGGCCAACGAAGCCTACACGACGTTGCCGTTCGTGCGGCCGGGCGGGGACATCCTGCTCAAGATCGAAGGCTGGCCCAAGGTCCAACAAGTGCTCGCGGCGATCGACGCGGTGGAGGCGGCCGGCGTCGATCCCTGCGACGCGGCGGCCGACCATTGGCGCCACGTCCACAACCGCATCGCCGTCGGCCAGCCGTCGCGCCTCTACACGATCGAGCGCCATCACGCCTGGCTCAAGCGCCGGGAGATCGAGGGATGACACGCCGCCGCTACGTCATGGCGACGGCCATCGCCGCATCCGCCTTCGCCGCGGCGTTCGTCGCTATCGCCGTCGCCAATCCGCTCCCGCGCGCCATCTGGAACGCCAGCGCCAGCGCGCCCATCGGCCTCTACCGCATCCATCCCGACCGCGATCCCGCCATCGGCGCGCTGGTCGCCGTCGCGCCGCCCGAACGGCTGGCGCATTGGCTTTCGACGCGCGGCTATCTGCCCGAGGGTGTGCCGCTCTTGAAGCATGTCGCGGCTAAAGCCGGGCAGCGGACATGCCGGATCGGCGATGCGGTGAGCGTCGATGGCCGGCGCGTCGCCATCGCCCGCGCGCGTGATGGCCAGGGCCGTCCGCTTCCGGTCTGGCAGGGGTGCCGCACGCTGCGATCGGGCGAGCTGCTGCTGCTCAATCCCGCCCATCCCGACAGTCTGGACGGCCGCTACTTCGGCCCGCTGCCGGCTTCCGCCGTCATCGGACGCGCGACGCCGCTCTATCTGCGCGCGCCGTCCCCATCGCCTTCCACCCCCGAAGCCAAGGAGATCGGCCATGCAAACCAATATCTTTGAATCCACCGCCGACGGCTATGCCGGCCGCGTCCGACTATTCGGTATCAACGAGGCGATCGTGCTTGTCGCGCTCGATCCGAGCGACGCCGAAAATGCGCCCGACTACCGCGTCCACCTCGACGACGAGGATGGCCCCGAGGTCGGCGGCGCGTGGAAACGGGTCGGCGAACGTGCCGGCGACTATATCGCGTTGGAGATCGACAGCCCGCTGTTCCCGGCGGCGTTCCGGCCGGTGCTGTTCCGTGCCGATGATGATGGACGGACGTTCAGGCTGTCGTGGAAACGCCCCCGGCCCCGCGACGATCGGAGCTGATCAGTGCCTTCCCCGATCATCCCTCTGTTCGCGGAAAGACCGCCTCATCCCTCCGTCCCGCTCGGTCGCAGGCCGGCCGGCGCGCGCAGCGAAGGTCAAGGGCGGCCCTCGGCCGGCGCTTCGCGCGCACCCTTTACCGGAGCGAGCACGCTGGCAGGCTGGCGGCGGAGCCGGGGCGTGTCGGCCGCCTTGCTCGCGGTCCTGCTGCTGCTCGCACCGAGCGCTGCGCCCGTCGCCGCGCGGGCGCAGGACGCGCCCGCCGAGAGAGCGGCCGCGCGCCATCCCTATGCCGCCCATGTCGCCGACGCAGCAGGGCGCTTCGGAATCCCCGAACGCTGGATATGGGCGGTCATGCGCGTCGAGAGCAACGGCGATGTCCGCGCCGTTTCGTCGGCCGGAGCGATGGGCCTGATGCAGATCATGCCCGCGACATGGGCCAGCCTGCGCGCACGCTATGGGCTTGGGGCTGACCCCTACGACGTGCGCGACAACATCATGGCGGGCGCGGCCTATCTGCGCGCGATGCACGACCGCTACGGCAACGCGACGGCGATGCTGGCAGCCTATAACGCGGGGCCGGGCCGCTACGACGAATATCTGTCGCGCGGTCGTCCGCTGCCCGTCGAGACCCGCGCCTATCTCGCAAAGCTGGCGTCGATCACCGGTGGTTCGGACGACACTCGGCTTGCCGCCGCGCCGCTGCCCGATCCCTTCGCTTGGCGCCGCGCTGCGCTGTTCGCGGTGCGGCCGGGCGCGGTTTCGCCTGCGCCGCGATCCGCCGATCGCACGGTATCCCAGGTGCCGCCGGAAGGGCCGGCCGACGACCGCGCCGGGCTTGTCATGGCCGATGCCGCGTCTCCCTCCAACGGCCTGTTCGTCCCGCTTTCCGGGCGGCCTCCGCCGTGAGCGGCTTTCGCGCGCTCTGGCGGGTTTCGGCGCAGGCTTTCGCAGCGCCGGAAGGGAGCAGGGCTGTCTTTCTGAAGGGGGAAGGTCGAGGGCAAGATAAAGGGCGGCAATGTGCGGAGCCCCTGCGCCTCGGTTGTGGCCTTGATTCTCAAGGCTTTCGGGCATTGCTGCGCAATGTGTGCGGAAATCCCGCACTGTGCGGCGCTGGCTGGAAACCAGCAGCGCGCAGGGTTTGCCGCACATTGCGGCCTGTCCCGGCATGAGCCGCGACGACGATTTCCGCCTCCGGCCAGGCCGTATCCGCTCGCGCGGTAGCCAGCGGGCGCTGCCGATCATCGTCCAAGCGCTCGCCGCCGCGCAGCGGGCCGGCGGCCATGTCTCGCGCCGCGGCCAGATCGTCGCGCCGGGCCGCTCGACCTTCGGTCGGGGCCGCGTGGCGAGCGTCCGCGCGACCCATCGGCTCGGCCACCGATCGCGCCAGGTCATCGTCAAGGCGCGCGTGGTCCGGCATGGCGGCCGCGCCTCGCTCGCGGCTCATCTCAACTACCTGCAACGCGATGGCGTCACCCGCGACGGCGAGCGGGGCGTGCTGTTCGGCGCCGACGCAGACGGCCTCGACCGCAACGAGTTCGCCGCCCGCTGCGAGGACGACCGGCATCATTTCCGGTTCATCGTCTCGCCCGAGGATGCCGAGCAGATGCGCGACCTCAAGGGTTTCACCCGCGAGCTGATGACCCGCATGGAAAAGGATCTCGGCACCCGCCTGGACTGGCGGGCCGTCGAGCACTGGAACACCGACAATCCCCACATCCACATCATAGTGCGGGGCGTCGGCGAGGACGGGCAGAACCTCATCATCTCGCGCGACTATATCCGCGAAGGGATGCGGGCGCAGGCGCGCGAGATCGTCACCCAAGAACTCGGCCCGCGCACCGACCTTGAAATCCGGCAATCGCTGGAGCGGCAGATCGAAGCCGAGCGCTGGACCGAGATCGACCGCGACCTGTCGCGGACCATGCAGCGCAACGGCCTGATCGACATGGCGCCCGAGCCCAGCGTCCGGCCGGACGGCGACCATGTGCTGAGGATGGGACGGCTGCGCAAGCTGGAGCGGCTCGGCCTCGCCAGCGAGATCGCGCCCGGCCAGTGGACGTTGGCCGGCGATGCCCAGGCGGCGCTGCGCGAACTCGGCGAGCGCGACGACATCATCAAGCGAATGCACAAGGCGATGAGCGACCGCGGCATCGACCGGGGCGCCGGCAGCTATGTCCTCGACGCCGATCCCGCTCAGCCCGTTATCGGCCGGCTGGTCGATCGCGGCCTGCATGACGAGCTGACCGGCAAAGCCTATGCGATCGTGGACGGGATCGACGGCCGCACCCACCATGTCCAGCTTCCCGACATCGAGGCGACCGGCGATTGCCGGCCCGGCGCGATCGTCGAGCTGCGCCGCTTCGAGGACCGGAAAGGCCGGCAGCGGGTGGCGCTGGCCGTGCGCTCCGACATGGACCTTGAGGCGCAGGTCCGCGCGCCGGGTGCGACCTGGCTCGACCGGCGCAACCTGTCAGGCGACGGCCATGATCTCGGCGGCGGGTTCGGGACCGAAGTGCGCGCCGCGATGGAGGCCCGCGCCGAGCATCTCGCCGACGAGGGGCTCGCGCGGCGGCAGGGACAGCGGATCATCTTCGCGCGCAACCTGCTCGACACGCTCCGCCGCCGCGAGCTGGACGCGGCCGCCAAGGACTTGTCGGCCGAGATCGGCCAGCCGCACGCGCCGTCCAAGGCCGGGGAGTATGTCGCGGGCACGGTGCGCCAGCGGATCACGCTCGCCTCGGGGCGCTTCGCCATGATCGACAATGGCCTGAGCTTCCAGCTCGTGCCCTGGTCGCCCTCGCTCGACCGCCAGATCGGCAAGCACATCTCCGGCGTCATGCGTACGGGCGGCGGGGTAGATTGGTCGTTCGGGCGCGGCCGAGGGCTGGGCCTTTAGCGGAAGGGTTTGGGGCCGAGAGCGAGCTGAAGCAAAAGAAGGAGTCGCTCAGACGAGAAGAACGCGAAGGTCCGGAACCACCGGCGCAATCACTTGAGTGAAATCCCGGTCGGAGGTGACGACGACATAGTTTCGTTCAAGCGCTTGTGCCGCAATCCAGAGATCATTCTCATCGATCTGCAGAAGCTGGCCGCTCACACGATCGGTCCAGGCCTCGACCCAGCGTGGAATACGGCGCCTGATGTCGATCCGCGCCAGCGCGACGCTCGATTTAACGGTCGCGAAGGCATCTGCCGTGTGCCGTGTGACTTCGGCCAACGGGTGTGCCTCGGTGCTGACGAGGCACGCTTCAATGTGCGTGAGCGGCTGGCTTGCGGCGCGCGCGAGCGCTAACCCGAACCTGAGCTCGCCGACCGTTACTACCGATACGAGCTGCGCGGCTTGCGCCGGTAAGTCGGCGACTGCCTGGCGGACGGCGATATGATTGGGCCTCCGCGCGTCATAGAGCACGGACACAAGGTTCGTATCGAGCAGATAGGTGTCCATCCGCTACTGGACGTAGCGCCTGAGCCGCTCAACCTCGTGCTCCGGTGCCGGCGTGAAGACTTCGAGCGCCCAGGCGCCAGTGTTTTCGCGTAGCAGCGGGCCGACATATTCGTGCAGCGGGAGGTAGGCGGTAAAGTCCTCTGGGAACCAGCCCTTGAAGGTATGTGCGACACGCCGTTCAGCTTCATGTCCACGAAACGCTTCGAGCAATCGTCGCTCCAGACGAGGAGGCAGATCGAAGGCCTTCAAGAGCTGCGCGTCGATATCGATCAGCAACCCTTCCAACCGCTCGTCGATCTCGGGCGTGCGTAGCGCATGGGCTGCGGCGGCGCCAAGCGCGTCGCGGTAGCGCCACACTGCGGCGACCACGTCACCAAGCGCGCCCCGCTTTGGCAACGGCAGCTGCTTCATAACAACATTGGTGAGATGCTGGTTCGAGGCCCGCTCGAGGACGAAGGCGCTCGCCAGCGGGCTGTTGATCAGCGCTTCGATCGCTTCCACTGGCAGGTCTGATGTGGTCGGCCAGATGCCAAAGAACGCCTGCGACGGCACGAGCCCGCTCGCGTCTAGCGCGCCATCCAGCCGCCAGGGGCCACGCGACCGGCGCGCCACGTTGACCAGTATTTTGGGTTTGTCCCAGGCGCGCGTGAGTGGACCGAACCGATATGCGGATTCCTCGCGCATATCGACGAAGCCGGTCGTGGTGATACTAAATTGAAGAAGCGAGTCCGCGGGCTTGAAAATTCCTCTGGCAAAGCCCTCCCGAGGAACTGCGCTCCAGCCGGCAGACTGGCTGATCCACTGAAGGCCGCGATGAACTTCGGCTTGACCACCAAGCACGGGATAGTCCGCCAGATATTCCCAGACCTCGTCGAGCGCACCAATCCAAAGGTCCCCCGAACATACCAGCTTGGTGCGGCGGCGCTCGGTGGTGACCTTACCCGTCATGAGAAAATCCGGACGGCCTCGGTCGGTGACTTCGACGGAGCGCAACTGGCTCGGAAGATTCTTCGCATCAGCGTCGCGCTGGCCGGTGGCGATGATCACGGCCGCCTCCAGCCCGGCACGCTGAAAGATGCGGTCAGGAAGCGATGTCAGCTCGATCCGGTCATATGTGTCAGCGAGCAGCTGGCGCAGTTCGCCATATTGCTTCTGGCGGAGAAAGCCTTGCGGCAAAACGAAACCCAGCGCTTGGGGCTTGGCTTCGATGAGCGTCCGCAGCACCGCCATCGGCTTCGAGAACGACTTTGCCGCCATCTCGGGATAGCGCTGGCGCTCTTCGCTGTCGAAGTCCTCCCAGGGTGGGTTGCACAGGACGATGCGCTTGCCAGCGGCATCTGCTCGAAGCGCGTCTTTCTCGAACAAGTCCTTGGATGCGATTTTCCAGCCATTTGCGTTGGGGTAATCAGCAAGGATCAGCGATAGCGTCGCGACTTCACAGGCGAAGCTGTCGAGTTCCGCACCGCTGATCCGCTTGACGAGAAAAGCGTGCCGCTCCTCGCCGGTGAGCGTATCGGGAAGCTGATCGCGCAGGTGCCGCAGTGCCGCGACGAGGAACATACCCGCGCCAGCGAACGGCTCGTAGATCGTTATGTCCTCAAGATCGAAGCGGCCGAGATCGAGTTGGCCAACGACATATTCAGCCACTTGTCTGGGGGTAGAGTGCGTGCCGAAGCGTTTGCGCGTGTCAGCCGTCACCAGCGTGTTTTCGTAAACGAATGCCAAACTGTCCGACGAAATGTTCCGGAAGGTGATGGCGCCGCGAAGCGTCGTCCATGCAGTCTCCACGGCCGACGACGGAAGGGCATCGACCGCGGGCCGCAGCATATGATCGAGATGATAATAGGTCTCGATGCCGGCGAGCACATCGCGCACCGGCGCATGGGTCCATGATGTCGCGTCAGGATGCTGGCGATCGATCAGGATTTTGGCGGCAAGGAGCCTGAAGGTGGTGCGGAAAACCGCTTCTTCGCGTTGCGGATCGTCGATCCCGGACAGCAGTTGGGCAATGACTTCGCCGAGCAGCCGATCGAGCTTCACTTCGATCTCATGTTCGATCGCCGGCATCAGTCCCAGATCGACGAAGTCGAGCTGATAGGCCGTCTGGGTCTGGGCCAGCGACTTGGCGCGGTGAACCGCGTGTGGGTTCCAATTGTCGGCATTGCGCTCGAACAGCGCGTCCAGCTGGTCGAGCGGAACCCGTTCGCTCAGACGTGGCTTGCCTTCCGCGCCGACCCGCCAGACCCCGACATCTTCAGGGCTGATCGAGAACAAGATCGGCGCACCGAGCGCCCGGCGGCGTAGCACGGCGTCCGCATCGTGCGTGCCGGTAATCACGCCAAAGGCGGCCGAGCGATAGGATTCGGGAACTTGTGTGAACGCGGCAAGTGCGACGCACTGTTCCTCGCCCGCCTCCGACAGCACATCGGCGAAGCTATAGTCGTGGATGAGCGATTCCGGTCGATAGCCGATCGCACGCAGTCCCGCTTCGATTCTGGCGAGCGCGGTCACGCCGCGTCACCTTCGGCAGTGCGCAGCATGATGCCGCCCTCTGCGTCAGCCGGCGCTTCGCTTCGGCGCAATCCCACCGCCGGAAAGAGAGGGAGTTGCGCGATCGGCTCGGAGACGCCGAAGCCCTGCGACAGCGCCTCAAGATGGGCGTTGAGCCGAAGCAGGATTGCATCCTGGTCGGCCGGCAACGGATCGCTACCACCGAGCAGCGCACAGCTATCGAGTCCAAAGATAACGAGCCGGTGGTTCCACAGGCCCGGAAAGGACCGGCCGTTCAATAGCTCGCGTGCGCGAAGCAGCAGGTCGCGATGGACTTGGAGTTCGACATGGAACCGGCTGCGCATAACGACGGCGAGCCGGAGCAACAGCACTGTCTGCCAGCCGAATTGAGCCTGCTGACCCTGGCGTGATGCCGGGACGTCCGGATGAATGAGCCTGCGCCGCACGGTCCATTCGCGCAGCTGATCAGCCGAAAGCCCGGTCAGCTTCAGGACATCCCGCGATCCGATTAGACGCACCATTTTTCTCCGGTTCGGGTATGATGCCCGAACTTGGATCGGGTATCATACCCATTCTGGTTGGTAAAGCACCTTGTTCTCGATCTGTCCGCTCTGATAGCGCGCGACATACGGGACCGTTCAATCGATCACCGTCGAAAACATAGCAGACTAAACTACGCTACTCCCTGTATTTCTACGCTAGACTTCCCTCAACAATAACAGTGACTTGATTTGATGTCCGGTACGCATCGACCTCGGTGCCATGTCGGCAACCAAAATCCTTTGGGGTCAGGTCTTCACGGTCTTCCTGATCGTGCTCGCAGCCATTTGGGCCGCGACGCAATGGACGGCCGCAGCGCTCGCCTATCAGCCCCAGCTTGGGGCGCCCTGGTTCATGCTCGGCGACTGGCCGATCTATCCGCCGCCGGCCTTCTTCTGGTGGTGGTTTTCGTTTGACGCCTACGCGCCGGAGATATTCCAGACCGGCGCGTTCATCGCTGTGTCGGGCGGGTTCGCCGCGATCGTCGTCGCCATCGGCATGTCGGTCTGGCGTGCGCGCGAGCTGAAGAACGCCGAGACCTATGGCTCGGCGCGCTGGGCGACGCGCGGGGAGATCGCCGCCGCTGGGCTGCTGGGCGACAGCGGCGTCATGCTCGGTCGGCTCGGGCGCGACTACCTGCGCCACGACGGCCCCGAGCATGTGCTGTGCTTCGCGCCGACCCGGAGCGGCAAGGGCGTCGGCCTGGTCGTGCCGACGCTGCTCACCTGGCCGGGCTCGGCGATCGTGCATGACATCAAGGGCGAGAATTGGCAGCTCACCGCCGGCTTTCGCGCCCGGCACGCGCGGGTGCTGCTGTTCGATCCGACCAACGGCGCGTCGGCCGCCTACAACCCCCTGCTCGAAATCCGCAAGGGCGCCTGGGAAGTGCGCGACGTGCAGAACGTCGCCGACGTGCTGGTGGACCCGGAAGGTTCGCTGGAGAAGCGCAACCACTGGGAGAAGACCTCCCATGCCCTACTGGTCGGCACGATCCTCCATGTCCTCTACGCCGAGGCCGACAAGACGCTGGCGGGCGTCGCCGCCTTCCTGTCCGATCCCCGCCGCCCGATCGAGAGCACGCTATGGGCGATGATGACGACGCCGCATTTGGGGGAGGCCGGCGTCCATCCCGTCGTCGCCTCGGCCGCGCGCGAGCTGCTCAACAAATCGGCCAACGAGCGATCGGGCGTGCTCTCGACCGCCATGTCGTTCCTCGGCCTCTATCGCGATCCCGTCGTCGCGCAGGTCACGCGCACCTGCGAATGGCGCATCAAGGATCTGGTCGAGGGCGAGCTGCCGGTCACGCTCTACCTCGTCGTGCCGCCCAGCGACATCTCACGCACCAAGCCGCTCATTCGCCTCATCCTCAACCAGATCGGGCGCCGGCTCACTGAGGACCTGAAGGCGCGGCAATCGCGCCACCGGCTGCTGTTGATGCTCGACGAGTTTCCGGCGCTCGGCCGACTCGACTTCTTCGAGAGCGCGCTGGCGTTCATGGCCGGCTACGGCATCCAGAGCTTCCTCATCGCCCAGAGCCTCAACCAGATCGAGAAGGCTTACGGGCCGAACAACGCGATCCTCGACAATTGCCATGTGCGCGTGAGCTTCGCCACCAACGACGAGCGCACCGCCAAGCGCATCTCGGACGCGCTCGGCACCGCGACCGAGATGCGGGCGATGAAGAACTACGCCGGCCACCGGCTTTCGCCCTGGCTCGGGCATTTGATGGTGTCGCGCTCTGAGACCGCCCGCCAACTCCTCACCCCCGGCGAGATCATGCAGCTACCGCCCGACGACGAGATCGTCATGGTCGCGGGCATCCCGCCGATCCGGGCAAAGAAGGCCCGCTACTTCAAGGACCGGCGGTTCACGCAGCGGGTGATGTCGCCGCCTGACATGAATGTCGGAGGCGGCCCGCCGCGCCCCGACGACTGGAGCGGCCTGGCGCCGATCGAGGCGCCGCCGATGCCCGAGCCGATCGAGCATGAATCGCCCAAGAAGCCGATGAAGAAAAAGGCCGCCAAGAAGGCGGGTGCTGAGGACGATGCCGCGAACGGGGACCTGCGCCGCGAGCCGGCGCTGGAGCCCCACATCGACATCGCGCCGACGCCCCGGCCCGCGCCCGCCAACGAGTTCGAGCTGGACGAGCCGGACCCCGATAGCGATGCGGCGCGGCAGGCGACGGTGCGCCGCCAGATGCAGCGCGTGGCCCGGCAGGCGTCGCTCGATCCCGAGGACGGCATCGAGCTATGAGCACCAAGACGCCGCTGTCGGTCTATCTTGACCCCGAGCTGATGCGCGCGCTCGCCGCCTATGCCGACCGCAGGGACAAGTCCCGGTCGCTGATCGCCGAGGCGGCCATCGCATCCTTCCTGTCGCCCGACGCCGACGAGCAGCGCGAGGCCGCCATCGCCAAGCGTCTCGACAAGCTGGACCGCCGCATCACCCGGCTGGAGCGCGACACGGGGATCGGTGTCGAGATGATCGCGCTGTTCGTGCGCTTCTGGCTGTCGAACACTCCGCCGCCGCCCGAGAGCGAGCGGGCCGCGATGCGTCGCCAGGGCGGCGACCGCTACGACGCCTTCATGGATGCGCTCGGCCGCCGACTCGCGAAGGGTTCGAAGGTCAGGCAAGAAATTGGCGAGGACTTTCCGCTCCAAGAAGAATGAGCTGACTACGCCAGTTCTTGTATCTCTACGCCAGACTACGACGACCACATTTACTTATTGAAGCACGGTCTTTTCTGCCTCTCTTGATGTGCCCCTGACGCCGGGCGGCGGCTCGCCCGGCCCTCATCAGGGGCTTTTTTTTGACCGTCCATCCGATCCGTTCCGAGGCGAAGACACGCGGCGCGCGGATGCTGCGCACGGCGCTCGGCCCGTCGATCGCGGCCTGGCTCGACGATGCCGCCGTCATCGAGGTGATGCTGAACCCGGACGGCCGGCTGTGGGTCGATCGGCTCGGCGAAGGCATCAGCGACACCGGCATGAAGCTGGCCGCCGCGGACGGCGAGCGCATCGTTCGCTTGGTCGCGCACCATGTCGGCGTCGAGGTTCATGCCCGGTCCCCGCGCGTCTCGGCCGAGCTGCCCGAAGGAGGGGAGCGGTTCGAGGGGTTGCTGCCCCCCGTCGTCGTCGCGCCCGCCTTCGCGATCCGCAAGCCCGCCGTCGCCGTCTTCACGCTCGATGAATACGCGGCGGCCGGGATCATGTCGCCGGCCGAGGCCGCGGCGCTGCGTGATGGCGTCGCCGCCCGCGCCAACATCCTCGTGGCAGGCGGGACCGGCAGCGGCAAGACCACGCTGGTCAATGCGCTCCTGGCCGAAGTCGCCAAGACCACCGACCGCATCGTCCTGATCGAAGACACGCGCGAGCTTCAGTGCGCCGCGCCGAACCTCGTCGCCATGCGGACCAAGGATGGCGTCGTCACGCTGTCCGATCTCGTGCGGTCCAGCCTGCGGCTGCGCCCCGACCGCATCCCCATCGGCGAGGTGCGCGGCGCCGAGGCGCTCGACCTCCTCAAAGCCTGGGGCACTGGCCACCCCGGCGGCATCGGCACCATCCACGCCGGGACCGCGCTCGGGGCGCTGCGCCGCATGGAGCAGCTCATTCAGGAGGCCGTCGTCACGGTTCCCCGCGCGCTGCTCGCCGAGACCATCGACCTGATCGCCGTGCTGGTTCGCGACGGGCACGGTCGCCGCCTCGCCGAGCTGGCTCGCGTCGAGGGGATCGACGCCGAGACCGGCGATTACCGCCTGACCCCCCTCGCACCCCCCAACCTCGGAGACGCACCATGATCCATGCCCTTCGGCATGGCGCACGCCGCGCCATGCTCGCCGCCACCGCCAGCGTCATCGCGCTCACCATCTCGGCGCCCGCCCACGCGGGCGGGTCGTCGATGCCGTGGGAAGCCCCGCTGCAATCCATCCTCGAAAGCATCGAGGGGCCGGTCGCGAAGATCATCGCGGTCATCATCATCATCGTGACCGGCCTCACCTTGGCCTTCGGCGACACCTCGGGCGGCTTTCGCCGGCTGATCCAGATCGTCTTCGGCCTGTCGATCGCCTTCGCCGCGTCGAGCTTCTTTTTGTCGTTCTTCTCGTTCGGCGGCGGGGCGCTGATCGCATGACGGGCGCGGCCGATCCCGTCGAGCCGATCGCCGGCTTCTATGCGCCGGTCCATCGGGCGCTGACCGAGCCGATCCTGCTCGGCGGCGCCCCGCGCTCGCTCGCCATCGTCAACGGCACGCTCGCCGGCGCGATCGGCCTCGGCCTTCGCCTCTGGATCGCCGGGCTGGCGATTTGGGCAATCGGTCATGCGTTGTCGGTTTGGGCCGCGCGCCGTGATCCGCAGTTCGTGGACGTGGCCCGGCGGCACCTCCGCTATCCGGCGTGGATGCGGCCATGATGGGCCTGCGCGAATACAGGAATCGCGCCGCCCACCTGGCCGACTTCCTGCCCTGGGCCGCGCTGGTCGGCGAGGGCGTCGTTCTCAACAAGGACGGCAGCTTTCAGCGCACGGCGCGTTTCCGTGGCCCCGATCTCGACAGCGCCACACCCGCCGAGCTGGTCGCCACCACCGCGCGGCTCAACAACGCGCTCCGGCGTCTCGGCTCGGGCTGGGCGATCTTTGTCGAGGCGCAGCGCAGTCCCGCGCTCGACTACCCCGATTCCGATTTTCCCGATTCGGTCTCGGCGCTCGTGGACATGGAGCGCCGCGAACAGTTCCGCGAGGAAGGCGCGCATTTCGAGAGCGCCTATTATCTCACCCTGCTGTGGATGCCGCCGGCCGAGGAAGCGGCGCGCGCGGAAGGGTGGCTCTACGAGGGCCGGTCCACCAGCGGCGTCGATCCGTGGGAACTGCTCAAGGGCTTCGCCGACCGCAGCGACCGCGTTCTCAATCTGGTCGAGGGCTTCGTGCCCGAGGTCCGCTGGCTCGATGACGGCGAGACGCTGACCTACCTGCACAGCACCACCTCAACCCGCCGCCAGCGCGTGCGCGTGCCGGAAACTCCGATGCACCTCGACGCGCTACTCGCCGACGAGCCGCTGACCGGCGGGCTCGAACCGAAGCTCGGCGAGCACCATCTGCGCACGCTCACCATCGTCGGCTTCCCGAGCGTGACCTTCCCCGGCCTGCTCGACGAGCTGAACCGGCTCGCCTTCGAGTATCGCTGGTCCACCCGCGCGCTGATGCTCGACAAGACCGACGCGACCAAGCTGCTGACCAGGATCAGGCGGCAATGGTTCGCCAAGCGCAAATCGGTCGCGGCCATCCTCAAGGAAGTCATGACCAACGAGGCGTCCACGCTGCTCGACAGCGACGCCTCGAACAAGGCCGCCGACGCCGACACCGCCTTGCAAGAGCTGGGCTCCGACTATGCCGGCATGGCCTATGTCACCGCGACGGTGACGGTGTGGGACGGCGATCCCGCCATTGCGGCCGAGAAGCTGCGGCTGGTCGAGAAGGTCATCCAGGGCCGCGACTTCACCGTGATCCCCGAGGGGATGAACGCGATCGAGGCATGGCTGGGGAGCCTGCCCGGCCACACCTACGCCAACGTCCGGCAACCGCCGATCTCCACCATCAATCTCGCCCATCTGATCCCCCTGTCAGCAGTATGGGCGGGGCCGGAACGGGACGAGCATTTCGGTGAACCCCCCTTGCTCTATGGCAGGACCGAAGGCTCGACCCCGTTCCGGTTTTCCCTTCACCCCGATGGCAGCGATGTCGGCCACACGCTGATCGTCGGCCCGACCGGCGCGGGCAAGTCGGTGCTGCTCGCGCTAATGGCGATGCAGTTCCGCCGCTACGAGAACGCCCAGGTCTTCGCGTTCGACTTCGGTGGCTCGATCCGCGCCGCCACGCTGGCGGCGGGCGGAGACTGGCAGGATCTCGGGCTGTCCGACGACGGCGACGGCAGCGTCCAGCTACAGCCGCTCGCCCGTATCGACGATCCGGCCGAGCGCGCATGGGCGGCCGAATGGCTGGCGGCGATCCTCGCCAGCGAAGGCGTCCCCGTCGATCCGCAGGCCAAGGAGCATCTGTGGTCGGCGCTCGGCTCCCTTGCCAGTGCGCCCGTGCCGGAACGCACGCTGACCGGGCTCGCGGTTCTGCTCCAGAGCCAGCAGCTCAAGCAGGCGCTCGCCCCCTATTGCCTTGGTGGACCGTGGGGCCGGCTGCTCGATGCCGAGGTCGAACGGCTCGGCGAAGCGTCGGTGCAGGCGTTCGAGACGGAGGGCCTGGTTGGCGGCGGATCAGCCGCCTCCGTCCTGTCCTACCTGTTCCACCGGATCGAAGGCCGGCTGGACGGCTCGCCGACGCTCATCATCATCGACGAGGGCTGGCTGGTTCTCGACACCCCCGACTTCGCAGCCCAGCTCCGCGAATGGCTTAAGACCTTGCGGAAGAAGAACGCCAGCGTCGTTTTCGCCACGCAGAGCCTGGCCGACATCGAAACCTCTAACATCGCGCCGGCCATCATCGAGAGCTGCCCGACGCGCATCTTCCTGCCGAACGAGCGCGCCGCCGAGCCGCAGATCGCCGCCATCTACGAACGGTTCGGCCTCAACGCTCGCCAGATCGAAATCCTCAGCCGGGCCACGCCCAAGCGCGACTATTACTGCCAGTCGCGGCGCGGCAACCGGCTGTTCGAGCTGGGGCTAGGCGAGGTCGCGTTGGCCTTCGCCGCCGCGTCTTCCAAGACCGATCAGCTCCGCATCGCCGAACTGGTCGAGACCCACGGCCGCGAGCGCTTCGCCGCCGAATGGCTGCGCCATCGCGGCCTGGCCTGGGCGGTCGATCTTCTTCCCGAACCCCAACTCGATCCGCTGGCCGGTCGCCGGGAAGATGCCGGCCAGCTCCCCCTTGCCTTGAAGGACACGACCCCATGAAACCCAATATCCTGCGCCGCGCCATGCTGGCCGGCGCCATCGCCACATCGAGCATGATCGGCATCACCGCCGCCACGCCGGCGCACGCTCAGTTCGGCGGGATCGTCTATGACCCGACCAATTATGCGCAGAACGTGCTGACGGCCGCGCGGTCGCTCCAGCAGGTCAACAACCAGATTCAGCAAATCCAGCAGCAGGCGACCAGTCTCGTCAACGAGGCGCGCAACCTGGCTTCGCTGCCGTTCAGCTCGCTCCAGCAGTTGCAGCAGCAGGTGCAGCGCACCCAGCAGCTTCTCGGCGAGGCGCAGCGCATCGCTTATGACGTGCAGAACGTCCAGCAGGTGTTCAACGGCCGCTACAAGGGCGCGGCGCTCACCGGCACCCACGCGCAGATGGTCGCCAACGCCAATGCCCGCTGGGAGGATAGCGTCGGCGCCTTTCAGGATGCCTTGCAGGTGCAGGCCGGCGTCGTCGGCAACATCGAAGGCGCCCGCACGACGATGTACAGCCTGGTCTCGGCCAGCCAGTCGGCGACCGGCGCGCTCCAGGCGACGCAGGCGGGCAACGAGCTCCTCGCGCTGCAATCGCAGCAGCTCGCCGACCTCACCGCCGCGGTCGCGGCGCAGGGCCGGGCGCAGGCGCTGCAATCCGCCCGCCAGGCGGCCGAGGAGGCCGAAGGGCGCGAGCGGTTCCGCCGCTTCATGGGCAACTGAGACGCCCGATGTCGCGCACGGCGAAGATCGCAGGGGTGGCGGCGCTGGCCGGGCTGATGATGACGGTGGCGATCGTCGCCGCCGTCCAGCCCGATGAGCCTGCGCCCGCGCCCCCGCTCTTCCTGCCGGCGGACGAAGGCCAGGCCAGGCTCGCCCGCGAGCTGGATCGCTGCGCCTCGCTCACCAAGCCGGATAGTGGCTGCGAGGCGGCCTGGGCCGTCAACCGCCGCCGCTTCTTCCGCCAGGACGAGCCCCCGCCCGAGATCGAGCGCGGCAGCGACACGGCGCCGGATGAAGGCACCCGGCCATGAACGACACCGGCGTTATCGACAATTTCCTCAACATCTTCACCGGCTACATCGACTCAGGCTTCGGCCTGCTCGGCGGCGAGGTCGCGTTCCTCTCGACCACGCTGATCGCCATCGACGTAACGCTCGCCGGCCTGTTCTGGGCCTGGGGCGCGGACGAGGACGTGCTTCAGCGCCTCGTCAAGAAGACGCTCTACATCGGCACCTTCGCTTTCATCATCGGCAATTTCTCGCTGCTCGCGACCATCGTGTTCGAGAGCTTCGCCGGGCTCGGCCTCCAGGCCAGCGGCGGGGCGATGACGATCGACGAGTTCATGAAGCCCGGCACGATCGCGGCGAAGGGGCTCGAAGCCGCCAAGCCGCTGCTCGATGCGGCGGGCCAGTTCTCCAGCCTTTGGGCCGTGTTCTCCAACCTCGCGCTGATCCTCGTGCTGCTGCTCGCCTGGGTGATCGTGGTGCTCGCCTTCTTCATCATCGCCGTGCAGGTCTTCATCACGCTGATCGAGTTCAAGCTGGTGACGCTGGCCGGCTTCGTCCTGCTGCCCTTCGCCTTCTTCAACAAGACCGCCTTCATGGCCGAGAAGGTGCTGGGCCATGTCGTCTCGACCGGCATCAAGGTGCTGGTGCTCGCCGTCATCACCGGCATCGGCACCACCTTGTTCAGCCAGTTCACCGGCGCTGCCCTCGGCCCCGCGCCCGACATCAATCAGGTCATGGCCATCGCGCTTGCCGCGCTGTCGCTGCTGGGCCTGTCGATCTTCGGCCCCAGCATTGCGAACGGCATCGTCTCGGGCGGCCCGCAGCTCGGCGCGGGTACGGCGGCCGGGACCGCGCTGGCGGCAGGCGGCGCGCTGATCGGAGGCGCCGCCGCCGCACGCCTTGGCGTGGGCGCGGCCGGGTCCGCAGTCGGTGCGGCCGGCCGGATGACCGGCGCCGCCGCGCGTGGTGGCGCTCAGATGGCAGGCGGTGCCACCAGCGCCTACAGCCTCGGCTCGTTCGGCAAGAGCGGTGCAGGCGCTGTTGCGGGCGGCATGGCCGCTGTCGGCCAAGCGGCGGCGGGAAGCGCGGCGAACGCCGTCCTTTCGCCCTTGCGCAAGGCGGCCGCCAAGGGCGGCGAGGCGATCAAGTCCAATTTCCGCTCCGGCGCCCGTGCCGGATTCACCGCAACCGGCGGCACGATCACCGGCGGGCCGGCATCCGCCGCCCCGGCGGCTGCAACCGCTGGCGGTTCCGCGTCGGCCGGCGCATCCGCCCAGCCTGAATGGGCCGCCGCGATGAAACGCCGCCAGGCCGTCAGCCACGGCGCGACCGTCCTCGCCCACACCATGAAGGCTGGCGACAGCCACGGCGGCGGCGCCGGTCCCGACATCAAAGAGAAGGACTGACCTCCCATGTTCCGACGCCCCACCATCCGCTACGGCCAGACGCCCGAACCCACGACACCCTATCAGCGCGCAGCCCAGCAATGGGACGACCGCATCGGCTCCGCGCGCGTGCAGGCGAAGAACTGGCGCCTCGCCTTCTTCGGCGCGCTGGCGCTCTCGGGCGGCCTTTCCGCCGGTCTCGTCTGGCAATCGGCGCGTGGGCATATCGTGCCCTGGGTGGTGCAGGTCGATCGGCTCGGCGAGGCCCAGGCCGTCGCCCCCGCCGAGGCGGGCTATCGCCCGACCGATCCGCAAATTGCGTTCCATCTCGCCCGCTTCATCGAGCAGGTCAGGGCGATCCCGGCCGATCCGGTGATCGTCCGCCAGAACTGGCTGCGCGCCTACGACTTCACGACCGATCGGGGCGCGGTGGCGCTCAACGACTACGCCCGCGCCAACGACCCCTTCGCCAATGTCGGCCGGGTGCAGGTCGCGGTGGACGTGTCGAGCGTGATCCGGGCATCGCCCGACAGCTTCCGCGTCGCATGGACCGAGCGGCGCTATCAGGACGGTAGCCTCGCCGCCACCGAACGCTGGTCCGCGATCCTCACCATCGTCGTGCAGCCGCCGCGCACGCCCGACGCCCTGCGCAAGAACCCGCTCGGCGTCTTCGTCAACGCTTTGAATTGGTCAAGGGAGCTGTCGCAATGACGCACACGCCATTTCGCCGTTCCGCCTCGGCGGTCCTGCTTGTCTCCGCCACCGCGCTCGCCGGCTGCGCCACCACCTCGGCGAAGCCGCCCGCCATCGCCTACGACGATCCGCCGCGCGAGATCGCGGCGACGCCGGCTGCGGAACCGCCGCGCCCCGTCGAGGTGGTGACGATCCCCGAACCCCTGCCGCTCCCCGGCCAATTGAAGCCGGTCGCGGCCGGAGCGGCGACTTCCGAGCCCGCCGATCCGCGCCGCCGCGTCGGGGCCGCCAACGCCGCCGCCCGCGTGCAGCCGGTGCGTGACGGTTTCCTCAACGCCATCCAGCAATATCCCTGGACGGACGGCGCGCTCTATCAGGTCTATACCGCGCCCGGACAGGTAACGGACATCGCCTTGCAGGAAGGCGAGCAGCTCGTGGGGTCGGGGCCGGTCGCGGCCGGCGATACGGTCAGGTGGATCATTGGCGACACGGTGAGCGGCAGCGGCGCGACGGCGCGCGTGCATATCCTCGTGAAGCCGACGCGGCCCGACCTTTCCACGAACCTCATCATCAACACTTCCCGGCGCACCTATCATCTGGAGCTGCGCGCGACGGCTTCGACCTACATGGCGTCGGTCTCGTGGACCTATCCGCAGGACCAGCTCATCGCGCTGCGCGGCGCCAATGCCGAAGCCGCCGCCTCGGCCCCCGTCGCGACCGGCCTCGACCTCGCGGCGCTCAACTTCCGTTACCGGATCGAGGGCGACCGCGTGCCGTGGAAGCCCGTTCGCGCCTTCGACGATTCCGCCCAGGTGTTCATCGAGTTTCCGGCCGGGATCTCGCAGGGCGAGATGCCGCCGCTGTTCGTGACCGGCGCGGCCGGCGATGCCGAGTTAGTTAATTACCGCGTGCAGGGCCGCTACATGGTGGTGGACCGGCTGTTCGCCGCCGCCGAGCTGCGCCTGGGCGACCGGCGCGGCGAGCAGCGCGTCCGCATCGTGCGCGACAATGGGCGCAGGGGGCGGCCGTGACCGATCCCGCCGACAATTCCCCGCCCGAGGCGGCCGCACCGCAAGCGCCGCGCCCCGATCCGCAAGCCTTCCAGCTTCGCGGCAACCCGCCGCGCGTCATGCGCCTGTCGCGCAAGGCGCTGGCCGCCCTCGGCGTCGTCGCCGGCCTCGGGATCGGCGGCTCACTGATCTATGCGCTCAAGCCGGCCGGCGAGAAGGAGGCCAAGGAGCTTTACAACACCGACAGCCGCGCCACGTCCGAGACCATCACGTCGGGACCGCGCGACTATAGCCAAGCGCCGAAACTCGGCCCGCCGCTTCCCGGCGACCTCGGCGGCCCGATCGTCTCGGCCCAGCAGCGCGGGGAGAATGTCCAGGTCCCGCCGGTCGGCGCCCAGCCCGATCCGCGCGCGCAGGCTGAGGAAGCCGCCCGCCAGCGCGCGCAGCAGGAGCGCGACGCCGCCCGCATGAGCGGCGTGTTCTTGGGTGGCAGCAGCGCCGGGGCCGCTGCGATGCCGTCTTTGCCGAACCTCGCGACGGCAGCGCCTGGTGCTCCTGCCTCACCGCAACCTGCCGAGACGGCGCAGGGCGACCAGGCCGCCAAGCGAGCCTTCTTGGCGCAGGCGTCTAATCAGCGGACGGTCAGCGTCGAACGCCTCGTGGCGCCGGCCTCGCCCAACATCGTGCAGGCCGGCAGCATCATCCCTGCCGCGCTCATCACCGGCATCCGTTCGGACCTTCCCGGCCAGATCACCGCCCAGGTAACGGCAAACGTCTATGACAGCCCTACGGGCCGCATCCTGCTCATCCCGCAGGGCACGCGGCTGATCGGCGAATATGACAGCGAGATCGCCGCCGGGCAGGCGCGCGTGCTGCTGGCATGGGATCGGCTGATATTGCCGGACGGCCGCTCGATCGTTCTCGAGCGCCAGCCCGGCGCTGATGCGGCCGGATATGCTGGCCTACAGGATCGCGTAAACCAGCATTGGGGCAATCTGCTGAAAGCCGCCGCCGTTTCGACACTGCTCGGCGTCGGCGCCGAATTGGGCGCGGATAGCGAGGACGAACTTACTCGCGCACTGCGTCGCGGCTCGCAGGACACCATCAACCAGACCGGCCAGCAGATCGTGCGTCGGCAGCTCAATGTGCAGCCGACGCTCACCATCCGGCCGGGGCATCCGTTGCGCGTGGTCATCACGCGCGACCTGGTGCTTGAACCGATCGGAGCGACACGATGACGAAATTGAAGTTGGGGCCGCTGGCCGACGATCGGCCGGTCAAGCTCTCCGTGGAGCTGCCCGCCGCCGTGCATCGCGATCTCGTCGCCTATGCCGCCGCGCTCGCAGCCGAGACCGGGGGAGCGCCGGTCCCGCCCGACAAGCTGGTCGCGCCGATGCTCGCCCGGTTCATGGAAACCGACCGCGCCTTTCGCCGGCACCGCGCGCAGGGGAAGTGAGAGCGCGCCGCCTGCCGTCAGTTGCCCATGAACTTCTTGAAGCGGTCGCGGCCTTCCGCCTCGATCACGGCCTGCTCGGCATTGGCGCACTCGCTGCCCCGCACCGAGCCTTCCGCGCATTGCCCCACGATCTCCCGTGCTTCATCGAGATGCGCCGCGAAATACTGCGTCCCGCGCGGTTCGGCCGGCTCCGGTGCGGCGGGGGCCGGACTCGCGAGGGCCGGCGCACGCTCGACGGGCATGATCACCGGGCGCAGCACGAAGCCCACGCCGAATCCGATGACCAGCGCGACCAGCACGATGAAGAGTGTCTTGCTTCGTGTCATGGCTATTTCTTTTCCGGTTGGTGATGTGATGGCTGCGGCATCAGAATGGGCGGCAGCGAATAGCGACCGGCCACGAGATCAAGGAAGCGCAGCAAGACGGGGTTGTCATTGTCTTCACGCCAATAGCCCGAGAAGCCGATCCGCATATGTCCATGACTGTCGTGGATTTCGCTGAACGTTACGCCTGGCACTTGGATACCCAAGGCGGATTCGGCGACAATCGAGAGACGCCCACCGAGCGCAATGGCGCTCAACATTGTCTCGCGTCCGATATCCTGCATGTCGATCTCTGGCATGCAACCGGGGACCCCAAGTTTGCCCATGAGGATGTTTCGGGTCTCTGGGCCGGGATCTCGTTCGGTCAGCAAAAAGTGTTCGCCGGTCAGGTCGGGCCAATGGATGCGTTCGCATTGGGTGAGTGGATGGCCTGCCGGCATTGCTACAAATATGCGCTCACTCCAGAAAGAACGGCTCATCAGACCCCGATAGGAGGCCTCCCCAATCATGATCGCGATATCGAGCAGGCCATTCTCGATCCCGGCCAACAGCATATCCCGATCGCGTTCAAAGCCGGATACTTTGACCTCGGGGTGGCGTTCGCCGAACTCGCTGAGCGTTGCCCGCAAGTTGCCGGCGGAGAAGGACGTATAGAAGCCTACGGCCAGCTTGCCGACGTGGCCGTTGTTCGTGGCGCGGACCCAGTTGTTCAGTTCCTCGAACTCCTTCACGATGCGCTGTGCCGTTCGCAGATAGGTTCTGCCATTCGGAGTCAGAGTGGCACCGCGGGTCTTGCGGTCGAACAGCGCCATGCCTAGCCGCTTCTCGATTTCGAGGACGTGTCGGCTGAGCGTTGCTTGCTTGATATTTATGCTGCGCGCCGCGCGACTGAAGCTACCGGCCTCGGCCGCCGCAATCAGGTAGCGGAGCTGGCGCAGCTCAATCACCGGGCTAACGGATCATCAGGCGGTGTCGTGAACTCCGTCCAGCCGCCACCCAGCGCCTTGTAGAGATTGATGAGATTACTGAGCCGCACCAGCTTGGAGCGGACCAAGGCTTGCTGTGACCCGTAAAGCGTGCGCTGCGCGTCGAGCAGGGCGAGGTTGTCATCCTCGCCTGAGTTGAGCCGCTGTTCCGCGAGCCTGTAGGCATTGCGGCTGGCATCGACCCGCTGCGTTTCCGATCGGATTTGGGCGTCCAAGGTTCCTTTGCCGGCGAGCCCGTCAGCCACGTCGCGGAAGGCGGATTGGATCGCCTTCTCATAGTTGGCGATTTCGATCCGTTTCTGCACGTCCGCGCGATCGAGGTTGGCTCTCAGCGCGCTGCCGCCGAAGATTGGAAGCGGCAGGGTGATGCGCGGCATGAAGCTCCATGCGCCCGACCCCGATGAGAACAGATCGTCGAGGCTCGCGCTCGCCGTTCCCGCCGAGCCGGTCAGACTGATCGTCGGGAAGAACGCTGAGCGGGCAGCGCCGATATTCGCGTTGGCGGCGCGCAGCGTATGTTCGACCGCGCGGATGTCGGGTCGGCGCGCCAGAAGGTCCGAGGGCACGCGATCGACCCGGCCGCCGACCGGCGCCGTGACCTGCGTAAAGGAAAGGTCGAGCCGTGCGGCGGCTACGGCCGCGCTACCGGCCTGCACCTGTGCGCGTGCGGCGTTCCGCTGCGCCAGCGCGTCGTCATAAGTCTTGCGCGAGATTGCGCCGGTCGCGACGAGTTGTTCCGAGCGGGTGAAATTGCTTTCGGCGAGCGTTGCGGAGGCTTGCGCCTGACGAAGCTGCGCCTGCGCCTGATCGAGCGCGACCTGGAATGGTCGCGGATCAATGCGGAACAGAAGCTGCCCCTTCCTGACGAGCACGCCTTCGGGGACATGGACGGAGACGATTGCGCCGCTGACGCGGGGCCGCAACTCGACGCTCTGGGGCGCCGATAGCGAACCGTTGAACTCGGCCGAGGGGGCAAGCTCGCGCACGACAACTTGCGCTACTGGCACTTGCGGCGCTGCCGCCGCTTGTGCGCCCTGATCGCCGCCCGATTTGCTACAAGCTGACGTAAGGCCGCCAATAGCCAAGGCTATGGAAGCCAGGAGAAGTGCGCTTTTTGTCGGCATGATATTGCCTTTCAACTGTGCCGCGCCTTGTTCATCCGTTCCGCGGCGTCTGATCGATTCCTGTTCGCTTTGCGGCTTCCAGCGTTGGCAAGGTCAAGGATTATTTTCAACAATCATTCATATGAATATAGATAAATATGAAAGGATAGGCGATAGGTCGAAGGGGCACGCCGGCATGGCGCGTCGAGCGTCGCAATGCCATCCTTGGTGCGCATCGCGACGAGATTAGGCGCGGCGCATTGAAGCTCGCGCGTGTCCTCAATGATGACGACGCGGTCGGGACCCTTGGCGACTTCGGCTAGAAGCGCCGCTTGGTCGGCGGCCATGGTGCCCGACTGCACATAGTCATCGAGCAACGTACCGGCGGCGTAGGTCCGACGTGAGCCCGAAGTGATTCATCCCTTGACCTTCCAAACGTTGGAAGAAGCATCGGTCTGCGGCAACAAACGAATCAATGCGGAAAGTCAGGAATTCCCGGATTCCTGAAGCCGTCCCTCAACCGCCGACGCCGTCATCGGCTTCTCCGAGCGCAAAAATGACGCTGCCATTTGCTCGTCATCGCCACGGCCAGCTCATGGTGGTGCTTGACTGCATCGAGTTGACATCAAACAAATGAACACATATTCATGTGCACATCTTATGGCTCCGTTTGAGATCGACATGCCCCATTCCCACAGCCACCACGATCACGATCACGCAAGACGGGAGCATGCCCATTTTCGCGATCTCGCGGGAGGACGTGCGATGCCTAGCAAGTCACCTATGTTTCGGAACCAGCCACGATGATGGCGCTCGTGCGGGTCGCGCTAACGCGACCGCTGACCTTCATCGTGATGGCCGTGCTGATCTTTGGCCTCGGCATCCTGTCCGTTCTGAGGATGCCGGTCGACATCTTCCCGCGCATCGGCGTGCCGGTGATCGCGACCGCCTGGACCTATAATGGGCTGTCGCCCGAGGACATGGCCGGACGGATCATCAATCCGTTCGAACGCGTGCTGACCACGACCGTCAACGACATCGACCGGATCGAGAGCCAGTCGATGAACGGCGTTGGCGTCGTGCGGATTTACTTCCAGCCAGGCGCGGACATTCGCACCGCGACCGCGCAGGTCACGTCGATCTCGCAGTTCATTTTGCGTCAGCTTCCGCCGGGCATCTCTCCGCCGTTCATCGTCAACTATGACGCCTCGACCGTGCCGATCGTCCAGCTCGCCCTCTCCGGCGAAGGGCTGAGCGAACAGCAGCTCTACGATCTCGGCGTCAATCAAATCCGCCCGCAGCTCATCACCGTGCCGGGCGTCGCCATGCCCTTCCCATCCGGCGGCAAGCAGCGTCAGATACAGATCGACATCGACCCTGAGGCGCTGCGCGCTCGCGGCCTGTCCGCCGGCGACGTCGCGGCGGCGATTGCCGCGCAAACCCAAATCATCCCGGCGGGCTTCGCCAAGGTCGGCGGCCTGCAATACACCGTCAGGCTCAACAATGCGCCGGGCTCGGTCGAGCAGTTGAACAATCTGCCAGTTCGCGTGGTCGACGGCGCGACGATCACCATGCGCGACATCGCCCAAGTCCGCGACGGCGCGCCGCCGCAAATGAACATCGTCCAAGTCGAAGGCCAGCGGTCAGTCCTGATGACCGTGCTCAAGAGCGGTGCGGCCTCAACCATCGATATCGTCAATACGGTTCGCGAGCGTATCCCACAGATCACCGAGGGCCTCCCGGAAACGCTGCGCGTCCAGCTTATCGGCGACCAGTCGGTGCTGGTGAAGGCGGCCGTCTCCACCGTGGCCTATGAGGGTGTGTTGGCCGCCGTGCTGACCTCGCTGATGATCCTGCTGTTTCTGGGATCGTGGCGATCGACGATCATCATCGTGACCACGATACCCTTGGCGATCCTCGCCGCGTTGTTGGCGCTGAGCGCGACCGGCCAGACGATCAACATCATGACGCTGAGCGGCTTGGCTCTGGCCATCGGCATATTGGTCGACGACGCGATGGTCACGATCGAGAACATCAACTGGCACCTTGAGAAAGGGAAGCCGGTTCTACGCTCGATCATGGACGGCGCGGCGCAGATCGTGACGCCCGCCTTCGTGATCGTGACGTGCATCTGCATCGTCTTCGTGCCGATGTTCTTCCTGCCGGGCGTCGCAGGCTATCTGTTCGTGCCGCTGGCACTGGCGGTGATCTTCTCGATGATCGCCTCGTTCATCCTGTCGCGCACGCTCATCCCGACGATGGCGATGTATCTGCTACGCCCGCATCGGGAGGGCGAAGAGGCCGAGCGCGCCCGCTCGCGCAATCCACTCGTCCGGTTCCAGCATCGCTTTTCGACCGGGTTCGACAGGCAGAAGGACCGCTTCGGGCGGGTGCTTTCCCGCGTGATGTCCGCACGGCGCATCTTCATCCCGGCGTTCCTCGGCGCGATGGTGGCGTCGCTGCTGCTCATTCCCACACTTGGCCGCGACTTCTTTCCCACTGTGGATGCTGGGCAAATCACCCTGCATGTGCGCGCGCCGGCAGGCACGCGCATCGAGGACAGCACGGCGCTGATCTCGCGGGTGCAGACGCGGGTGCGCGAATTGATCCCCGCCGAGCAGGTTGAATCGGTCGTCGCCAATGTCGGAATGTCCTCCGCGCTGCTCAACGTCATCTACAACAATACGGGGACGGTGGGACTGAACGAGGGCGATATCCTCATCTCGCTCGGGCGGAACCGAACCGCGACGGACACGCATGTCGCCACTTTGCGGCGCGAGCTGCCCGTGAGCTTTCCGGGCGTTGATTTCTCCTTCCTGCCTGCCGACATCACCAGCCAAATCCTGAACTTCGGCTCGCCAGCGCCGATCGATATCCAGGTGCGCGGCCGGAATCTCGCGGCGAACGAAGCTTATGCGCAAGCGATCCTCAAACGCGTTCGGACCGTGCCCGGCCTCGCCGACGCCCGACTCCAGCAATCCTCGCGCGCGCCGCAGCTCAACATCGACATCGATCGCTCGCGGATCGCGCAATACGGGCTCAACCAGCGTGACGTAACCACCAGCGTCGCGACCGCCCTAGCCGGCACGCAGCAGTCTGCGCCGGTTTACTGGCTCAATCCCGAAAACGGGGTGTCCTATCCTGTCGTGGCGCAAGTCCCCGAACTGGAGGTCGACACGATCGCTGCGCTGGAAGCGCTGCCGGTTTCGGCGACGGGCGCCGGGAATGCCCAGACGCTGGGCGGTCTGGGAGCCGTGACTCGCGATACGACCATCAACGTGGCGAGCCGAGCAGACATCCAGCCGGTCATAAACATCTACGCCACGCCGCAAGCTCGTGACCTGGGCGCCGTGGCCGGTGACATCCAGCGCATCATTGCCGAGATGGATGCCGAGCGCCCGGCCGGCGTGACCGTCACGCTGGCGGGACAATATGAGACGATGAATCACGCCTTCTCCGGTCTCGCTTTCGGGCTGATCGGCGCGATCATCCTCATCTACCTCGTCATCGTCGTGACCTTCCAGAGCTGGATCGACCCTCTAGTCATCATCGGCGCGCTGCCGGCCGCCTTCGCCGGCATCGTCTGGATGCTCTTCGTGACCGGCACGACCATCTCCGTGCCCGCGCTCACCGGCGCGATCATGTGCATGGGCGTCGCCACCGCCAACTCCATCCTGGTGGTCAGCTTCGCGCGCGAGCGTCTAGCCGAGACCGGCGACGCCACCCGCGCCGCGATCGAGGCGGCGGTGGTCCGCTTCCGCCCCGTGCTGATGACCGCGCTCGCGATCATCATCGGCATGACCCCCATCGCGCTCGGTATCGGCGAGGGCGCCGAGCAGAACGCTCCGCTCGGCCGCGCGGTGATCGGCGGCCTGATCTTCGCAACCGTGGCGACACTGCTGCTCGTGCCGGCGCTGTTCAGCATCGCCCATCGCAAGGGCGCGCCTTCCTCACCCGCAAGGGAGCTTGAACTCCAGCATGTCTGATCCAACCCCAAAGAAGCGCACCGGCCTTTATCTCGGCGCGGCCGGTCTCGTGATTGCCGCACTGGTCGGAGGCGGCCTCGTTTCGCGCGGCATGGCCGAACGCGAACAGGCAGCCATCGCGGCCGAGAACGCGCTGCCCACCGTCAGCCTGGTTCAGCCCCGCGTGTCCGAGGGAGGCGAGATCGTGCTGCCGGGCAGTCTCGATCCCTATAATCGCGCCGCGATCAACGCGCGGGTGAGCGGCTATGTGCGCGAATGGCGCGCGGACATCGGGGACCGGGTGCGGCGCGGGCAAACGCTCGCCATCCTCGATGCGCCCGAGATCGACCAGCAGCTCGCGCAGGCCCAGGCGGCCTATCAGACCGCGGCCGCTGATCGCGGGCTGGCCGAAACCACGGCGGCGCGCTGGAACAATCTGCTCGAAAAGGACGCCGTGTCCCGGCAGGAAGCCGATGAGCGGCAGGGGCAGTTTGCCGCTGCCGATGCGCGCGCACGGGCCGCTCAGGCGGACGTCGGCCGGCTGAGGGCGCTGACCGGATTTACGCGGCTGACGGCGCCGTTCGATGGCGTCGTCACCAGCCGCTCGGCCCAGCTCGGCGCCTTGGTCCAGACGGGCGCGCCGGGGGTGGAACCCTTGTTCACCGTTGCCGACGTCAGCCGCCTGCGCCTCTATGTGCGCGTACCGCAAGCTTTTTCGGGAAGGCTGGTGCGCGGCACGCAAGCGATGTTCACCGTGCCTGACAGACCGGGCGAGGTGTTCGAGGCCACACTGTCCCGTCTCTCCGAGGCGGTGGACCGCCAATCCGGCGCAATGCTGGTGGAATTTCTGGTCGATAACGGCGCTCGACGCCTGAGACCCGGCAGCTACGCGGAGGTGCGGGTGTCCGTGCCTGGCGGCGCCGAAACGGTCCAGGTGCCGGCGAGCGCCCTGATCCTCGGTTCCGACGGCGCGCGGGTCGCCGTGGTCGATGGCCAGGGTCAGGTCGCGCTTCGGGAGGTT
The DNA here is from genome assembly GCF_055640555.1 of Sphingobium sp. KKT206. Lineage (NCBI taxonomy): Bacteria > Pseudomonadati > Pseudomonadota > Alphaproteobacteria > Sphingomonadales > Sphingobiaceae > Sphingobium > Sphingobium sp. KKT206. The sequence continues at coordinate 791,133 of NZ_CM145764.1, read as the reverse complement.
GCGGTGGGTCGCGACCAGGGCGCGACCATCGAGATTATCTCGGGGCTACGTCCAACCGACCGCATCGTTCAGACCCCTCCCGACGCGCTGGCCACCGGCGACAAGGTCCGGGTAGTTCCCGCACGGCAACCGGCGGCTCCGAATGCGCAGCGCTAGGATAGCATTCGTCGCCGCGATCGGCCTCGGCGGCTGCGCCACCCTGCCGCCGATGCAAACGCCGGCAATCGAGACCCCGGCAAGCTTCCGCCATGTGGAAGGATGGACGACGGCCGCGCCCGGCGATCATCTAGACCGTGGCGAGTGGTGGCGCGGATTCGCGGACCCGGTGCTCGACGAGCTGATGGCGCGGCTGGACGAGCGGACCCCGACGCTCGCGGCCGCGCTTGCCCGTTACGACCGGGCGTTGGCGGCGGCACGGCTCGACCGCTCCAACCAGTTGCCGAATGTCGATCTGACCGGCGGGGCTTCGCGCGAGCGGCTTTCAGCCGGACGATCGATCGGAGCTGGCGAGCCCGTAATCGCGAACCAGATCCTCTTCGGTGTTGGTCTCGATTATGAGTTGGACCTTTGGGGCCGGGTCCGCAACAGCGTGCGCGCCGCTACGGCGGATGCCGAAGCGCAGGAGGCCGCCTTGCGCTCGGCGCGGCTCAGCCTTCAGGCTTCGGTCGCCGATCTCTATGTCCAACTTCGCGCCGTCGATGCCGAGCAGGTCCTGCTGACCAGGACCGTGGCCGCCTATGCGCGCGCCGATGATTTGATCCGCACCCGCCACGAAGGCGGCATTGCCTCTGGCGTGGACCGTAGCCGATCGACGGCCCAGCTCGCCGATGCCCGCGCCCGTCTGGAGGCGCTACGGGCGCAGCGCGCGGGGATCGAGAACCGGATCGCGGCGCTGGTTGGCGAGAGCGCCTCTGTTTTCGCCATCGATCCCGCGCAACGAAGCCTTGCGCTGCCTGACCTGCCGCCGTCCCTGCCCTCCGAACTTCTTCAGCGCCGTCCCGACATCGCCGAGGCGCAGCGCCGCCTGGTCGCCGCCAATGCGCGGATCGGCGTCGCGCGGGCCGCCTTCTATCCGCGCATCAGCCTCGGGCTCGGCGCGGGGTATCAGGCGGTCGAGGCGCCGATCGTCAGCGCGGATACTGGTTTCTGGGCGCTCGGGCCGATCACCACGATCTTCAATCTGTTCGACGGTGGCGGACGGCGAGCGCGGCTGGCCATCAGCCGGACGGACTATGAAGAACTCGCCGCGGGCTACCGCCAGACCGTGCTGGATGCGTTCCGGGAGGTGGAGGATGCCCTGTCTCGCATGGATGCCTTGACGGGTCAGGATCGCGAGCAGCGCATAGCCGCCCAAGCGGCGGCGCGGGCTGAGAGCCTGGCGCTTGATCGCTATCGCGACGGCGCGGCCGACTATCTGGAGGTGACGACGGCCCAAACCGCCGCGCTCGCCGCGCAACGCGCCAGCATCACGGTCGAATATGATCGCGCCCGAACGGCAATCGCCTTGATCCGGGCGCTGGGAGGCGCGACCCCGGACGACACATGACGGAGAAGCGCCGCCCTTCACGACGAGACCTACTGCAAATCGGCGGGGTGGTCGCCATAGGTTATGGCGTCAGCGTTTTTCTGAAGGCGACCGCACCACTCGGGATCAACGCGTCCGCTTGTTGTCGGACTTGTTGACCACGGCTTAGCGGGAGCGGCGCCGCATCGTGGAGCGGTGTCGAATATCTGATTCGTTTACGGTCGGTGCCGAAGGCGGCCCGTTGCCGCCGGCACGGATGCTGGCGCGGCGCCGGGTTCCTCCAGATCGGCAAGGATCGGGCAGTCAGGCCGATCATCGCCCGCGCAGCAATCCACCAGCGTTCCGAGCGTCGCGGCCATCTGGTTCAGATTTTCGATCCGCTCCTGAAGCTGGGCGATATGGGCCTGCGCGATCCGCTTCACATCGGCGCTCTGGCGGGCCTTGTCCCGCCAGAGGCTCAGAAGATCGTTGATCTCCGCGACCGAGAAACCGAGATCACGCGCCCGCCGGATGAACCGCAGCATATGAACATCCGATGGCGAGTAATCGCGATAGCCGGAGTCCTTGCGATCGGCTTTCGGAATGAGGCCGGTCTGCTCGTAATAGCGGATCATCTTGGCGGAGACGCCCGACGCCTTGGAGGCTTGTCCGATGTTCATGCCGTTCCTCCTGTCTCGCGTGGCTGAAAACCGCGCAGGCGCAACGAATTACCCAAGACGAAGATGCTCGACATCGCCATAGCACCCGCCGCGAACACCGGCGAGAACAGGATGCCCAGGCTCGGATAGAGCACGCCTGCCGCGACCGGGATCAGCGCCGTGTTGTAGGCGAACGCCCAGAACAGGTTCTGGCGGATATTGCCAATCGTCGCGCGCGACAGGGCGATGGCCGTCGCCACACCGTTCAGATGGCCCGACATCAGCACGACATCGGCCGCCTCGATCGCGATATCCGTGCCGGTGCCGACCGCTAGGCCGATATCGGCAGCCGCCAGCGCGGGCGCATCGTTGATGCCATCCCCGACGAAGGCGACGCGGCCATGCTCGGCCTTGAGCCGGGCTATCGCCTCCACCTTCCCTTCGGGCAGGACTTCGGCGACCACTTCGTCGATACCGAGCTGGCGGGCGATAGCCTCGGCCGTCATGCGGTTGTCGCCGGTCAGCATCGCAACCTTGAGGCCGAGCGCGTGCAGCGCCGCGATGGCTGCCGGCGTGGTCGCCTTGATCGGATCGGCCACCGCGATGATCGCGGCAAGCCGCCCGCCAATGGCGGCATAGAGCGGCGACTTGCCTTCCTGCCCCAACCGCTGTGCTGTCTCCGCAAAGGCGGCCACGTCCAGCCCAAGCTCGCGCATGTAGCGATCGGCACCGATCTGGACCAGCTCGCCACCCGCCACCGCCTTGACACCGAAGCCGGTGATAGAGTCGAAGTCGGTAATCGCGGGCAGCGCAATACCTTCCGCCTTGGCCGCGTCGACGATTGCGCGGGCGATCGGATGCTCCGACTTGTCCTCGACAGCGGCGACCAGACCCAGCACCGCCGCCCGGTCGAAGCCGTCCGTCACTTGCAGGTCGGTGAGCGCGGGACGACCTTCGGTCAGCGTGCCGGTCTTGTCGACCGCGACAACCCTGGCGTCCTTCAGCAGTTGCAGCGCCTCGCCCTTGCGGAACAAGATACCCAGTTCCGCTCCGCGCCCGGTGCCGACCATGATGGCGGTCGGCGTCGCCAGCCCCATAGCGCAGGGGCAGGCGATGATGAGCACGGCGACCGCATTCACCAGTGCAAAGGTCAGTGCGGGCGACGGGCCGAACCACAGCCAGGCTGCGAAAGTCAGCGCCGCCACACCGAACACGGCGGGGACGAACCACATCGTCACCTTGTCGACCAGCGCCTGAATCGGCAGCTTCGATCCCTGCGCCTGCTCGACCATGCGGATGATCTGCGCCAGCATCGTCGCGCCGCCAACGGCGGTGGCGCGGAACGCCAGCGCGCCCTGCTGATTGACGGTGCCGCCGACCAGCGTGGCGCCCTCAGCCTTGGCGACCGGGATGGGTTCGCCGGTGATCATCGACTCGTCGACATAGCTCTCGCCCTCGGTCACTTCGCCATCGACGGGGATGCGCTCGCCGGGACGCACTTCGATAATGTCGCCGGTGATGACCTCGCTAATGGAAACCTCGAACACCGCGCTGTCGCGGCGCACGCGGGCGGTCTTGGCCTGCAATCCCACCAGCCGCTTGATCGCTTCGGAGGTGCGGCCCTTGGCACGGGCTTCGAGGTAACGGCCCAACAGGATCAGCGCAACGATGACCGCCGCCGCTTCATAATAGACGTTGACCGTCCCGGCGGGCAGCAGACCGGGCGCGAAAGTCGCGACCAGCGAATAGCCGTAGGCGGCCAGCGTGCCGACGGCAACCAGCGAGTTCATGTCCGGCGCCAGCCGCGCCAGCGCGGGCAGGCCCGCCTTGTAGAAACGGATGCCGGGGAAGGCGAGCACCAGCGTCGTCAGGACGAACTGGAGATACCAGCTTGCCTGCATGCCGATCGTGCGGTCGATCAAGCCATGGACGCCGGGAATGACGTGGCTGCCCATTTCGAGCAGGAACACCGGCAGCGCCAGTACGGTCGCAAGGGTGAGATCGCGCTTCAGCGCCCGGCGCTCGGCGTCCTTCCGCTCGGCCGCTTCCTCGTCGCCAGAAACGCTGGCCTCAATTGGGCGCGCTGTATAGCCCGCGCCCGCGATCGCTGCGATGAGCGCCTCAACATCGGCCGCGCCGCGCACGCTCGCGCGTTCGGTCGCTAGGTTGACTATCGCCTCGGTGACGCCGGGGACAGCTTTGAGCGCCCGCTCCACGCGACCGACGCAGGATGCGCAGGTCATTCCCTCCACCGCCAGTTCGATGCCGGCGACAGATGGCACGCTGTAGCCGGCGGCCTCGACGGCCCGCACCAGCGCCTTTCGGTCGACGGCGGCGTTTGCTCGAATGTCGGCGTTTGCTCGAATGTCGGCGCGTTCGGTCGCCAGATTGACGCTGACGGACTGTACGCCCTCGACCTTGCTCAGCGACCGTTCGATGCGGGCCACACAGGACGCGCAGGTCATGCCCTCAATCGGCAAGCTGATCGCCGAATCGATGGATTCGTCCGAATCTCTCAGGGTTTCTGCGGCTATCATGGCTCGATACTCCACACTTCACGATTGGAATTTGTCGCAAGATGCAGGTTCCAATGATGGGAAGGTCAAGGGCAAAATATATCCTGACCTGATGAGAGCAAGCCGCCCTCGCAAGCACATGGCTCAACGGTAGGGCCGTGATCTCCTTTCCGATAGCGACCGCGAAAAACGGCCTTGACCCTCCAACGATGGGAAAGATTAGCTTGTGATCCGTTGTCAGGAACAATGGAGATTTCCCATGCAATTCCACGTCGAAAACATGAGCTGCGGTTCATGCATCAAGCACATCGCGCAAGCGATCACCGCGATCGACGCCAATGCGAAGGTCGAGGTGAGTATCGCGGACAAGAAGGTCACGGTCGATACCGTGGCTAGCGCGCAAGCTATCGAAGTCGCGCTCGCCGAGGACGGCTATCCCGCGCGCGCTATTGAAGTGGCATAGGGAGGCGTAGCCATACCACCAGGTCCGACCGGGCGGATGACGGCTGTCGTCCGTCCGGCATTTCCGGCCCTTGTTCCCGTTTCCGAAAATCGGGCACCTGCAGGACATAGAGACATGACACCATTCATTGAGCGCAGGTCGTTTTTACGAGCGGGAGCCATCGGCATAGCCGGACTCGGCATCACGGGGCTTGTTCCCGCCTGGGCCAGAACCGGCTCGACCGGGCTTGTACCGACCCTGCCCACACTCTCGGGCGAGGATATTCACCTCAGGATTGCCAATACGCCTTTCACCGTAGGCGGGCGGACCGGTCACGCCGTGACTATGAATGGTGTATTGCCCGCGCCGCTGATCCGGCTGCGCGAGGGGCAGAATGTGCGGTTGCACGTCGAGAACACGCTCGACGAGGACAGCTCGATCCACTGGCACGGGCTGCTCGTGCCATTCCAGATGGACGGCGTGCCCGGCCTCAGCTTTCCGGGGATCAAGCCGCGTTCGACCTTCGTCTATGACTTTCCGTTGCTGCAAAGCGGCACCTATTGGTATCACAGCCATAGCGGCCTTCAGGAACAACAGGGCCATTATGGTCCGATCGTGATCGATCCCGCCGAGCCCGATCCGATCGCTTATGATCGCGAGCATGTGATCGTGCTGAGCGACTGGACGTTCCTGCATCCGCACGCTCTCATCACCAAGCTCAAGGCGGAAGGCGGCTACTTCAATCGCCAGAAACAGACATTGTTCGGCATGATGAAGGGCGGCCCCGAGGAGGAAATGTCGGCATCGGACCGCGCCATGTGGGCGCAGATGCGGATGGACCCCACCGACATTTCCGACGTGACGGCCGTCACCTACACCTATCTCATCAACGGTCATGGCCCGCAGGAGAACTGGACCGGCCTGTTCCGTCCCGGCGAGCGGGTGCGGCTGCGCTTCATCAATGCCGCCACCATGACGATCTTCAATATCCGTATCCCCGGCCTGCCGATGACGGTGGTCAGCGCCGATGGCCAGAATGTCCGACCCGTAACGGTCGACGAGTTCCAGATCGGCAATGCCGAAACTTATGACGCCATCATCGAACCCGCCGAGGACAAGGCGTTCACGCTGGTGGCGGAATCGATCGATCGTTCCGGCATGGCGAGCGCCACGCTCGCATCCCGTATGGGGATGACGGCGCCGATTCCGCCGCTGCGCCCGCGTCCCACGCTCACCATGAAGGACATGGGCATGGGCGGCATGGACCACGGATCAATGGCGGGAATGGACCATAGTGCCATGGGCCATGGCGCGATGGCGGCCGGGGCAGACGCGGTGACAGCAGACCATGGCGGGATGGATCACAGCGGCATGGATCATGGCGGTTCCCATTCGATGGGCGGCATGAACATGCGTGACAAGTCTTTGGTTCCCGACAGCGTCAAGGTCGGTGTGGGCGTGGACGCCATCGCCATGGCGCCGGTCGATCGCACCGGCGATCCGGGGCTGGGCCTCGAAGATGTCGGCCATAAGGTGCTGACCTATCGCGATCTGATGTCCTTGACGCCCAATCCCGACACGCGCCCGCCGCAGCGCACGGTCGAGGTCCACCTCACCGGCAACATGGAACGGTTCATGTGGTCGTTCGATGGCGAGAAGTTCAGCGAGGGCGTGGAACCGATCCGCTTCGAGCGCAATGAACGCGCCCGCGTTACCCTCATCAACGACACGATGATGACCCATCCCATCCACCTGCACGGCCATTTCTTCGAACTGGTGAACGGTCATACCGGCAGCTATCCGCGCAAGCACACCGTCAATGTGCTGCCGGGCGGCAAGGTCAGCTTCGACCTGACCGCCGATGCGCCCGGCGACTGGGCGTTTCACTGCCATCTGCTGCTCCACATGCACGCCGGGATGTTTCGCGTCGTCACCGTCCGTCCGCTCGACGGAGACGCGGCATGATGCGGCTCGTGGGCATCGCTCTCCTCGCCGTCGCGACTCCCGCTTGGGCGCAACACGATCACCGGAGTCATGCTGGCGCCTCACAGCAGGACCCGGCCGATTCCCATGCGGGGCATCGTATGGACGGTGCCGAAGGCAATCCCCATGCGGGGCACGACATGCCGCCGGAACCCTCCGCAGCGCCCGATCCTCATGCCGGCCACGCCATGCCTTCAGCCGCGCCGATGGAAGCGCACCAGGCCCATGCAGGCCATGAACCGGGCATTCCCGACCCGCCGGTGCGCGGGCCATCGGCGGCGGCCATGGGCGGCCCCGATCACGCCGCCGATGCCATATTCGGCGCGGCGGCCATGGCTCCGGCGCGCGAAATCGTGCGCCGCGAACATGGCGATATCAAAAGCCACAATATCCTGATCGATCAGCTCGAAGCCGTGATCGGCAAGGGCAAGGACGGCTATGCCTGGGACGTGCAGGGCTGGTATGGCGGCGATATCGACAAGCTCTGGCTCAAGACCGAAGGCGAAAGCCACTTCGACGACAGCCCGGAAAGTGTCGAGGCGCAGGCGCTCTGGAGCCACGCGCTCGATCCGTGGTGGAACCTCCAGGCCGGCATACGCCACGATTTTCGGTCCGGACCGGACCGCACCTACGCTGTCATCGGCGTTCAGGGCCTTGCCCCTTACTGGTTCGAGATCGACAGTGCGCTGTTCCTGTCCGACAAGGGTGACGTCACCGCGCGAATCGAAGCGGAATATGACCAGCGCCTGACCCAGAAGCTGATCCTCCAGCCAACCGCCGAACTGAACTTCTCCGCGCAGGACGTTCCCGAGCTGGGCATCGGTTCCGGGCTGTCCACCGCCGAGTTGGGGTTGCGTCTGCGCTACCAGTTCGTGCCGGAGTTCGCGCCCTATATCGGCGTGAAATATGAACGCGCCTTTGGCGACACGGCGGATTTTCGCCGCGCCCGCGCTGAAAGCAGAGGTGGGTGGAATTTCCTGATCGGAATCCGGTCCTGGTTCTGAGGGATATGGTTATCGGACCGGCGGGCCTGATCGAGGTGCGCCGGTCCTCCTGTCTTTCTGTGAACAAATATTACTGGGCGCGATCATTCGTCGTCGTGATCCTCATCCATATGGCTGGCCATGTCGATGAGCATGGTGCTCACATGGGCATCCGCCACTTCATAGAATATCTGCTTGCCGTGTCGCTCGCTACGGACGAGGCGCGCGCCGCGCAGGAGGCGCAGATGGTGGCTGACCAGCGTTTGCGACAGATCGAGGCTTTCGGCGATGTCGCCCACCGATCGCGGCGTTTGCAGGCAATAGAGCAGAATACGCAGGCGGGAGGGATCGCCCAGCAAGCGGAAAGTTTCGGCCAGGATCGTTACGTCGTGGCTCGACAGTCCCTGAGAATGCTTAGGATTGCCATGATCGTCAGAGTTGGTGGTGTCGGACATCAGGAGCCTCTTATACGTGAATATATGACGATGTGTAGATTTATGATCCTTCTAGGGCCAGCCTTGACCACCCGCTAGCCAACCAATTGCCGGTTTTCCTCGATCATCCCCTTGCACTTGTGGAACCGGCTTGCCGGAGCAGCAGCGGAATGAGGCTCGTCGCGATTACCGGGAAAATCAGCCAATTGATCGCCATCCAACCCGAGCTGTGCAAGATCGTGCCGGCAAGAAAGGAAACAGCCGCTGTGGTCGCGAAGGCCGAGTCCGAACAGGCTGACGGGGAAGGTAACCCAGGCGGGATCGGGCGAGAGTTGCTGACCGACCAGCCCGCCGAGCGACATCACGATCGGCGGGCTGGCGCCGCCCAAGGCTTGCGCGGCAGTGAGAACAGCGATGTTCCTGCGGGCGTTTGGTTCCCGTTCATTGCCAAGAGCCACCTTCAGGCACCGGGAGGCAGTCTGACAGAGCATTTCAGATAGGCTGCACCAACGTCCGCCTATCAGTGGGAGCAAGCGTGTTTCACGCCGCCGTGGCTGTGGCTGGGATGGTCGTGCCCAGGTCCGCGTCCCTCATCCCGCTTGCTGCCGGGAGCGAGGCTGCACGTCTCGCCTTCCTCGTTCCAATCCACCGCTACAGTGGCGTGCTCGATCTCGAAATGGCTCTCCAACTCGCGTTCCACTGCACGCACCACTACGCGGGCCTCGGTGTCGTTCGCCGGTCGGACGTGCATCGTCGCCAGCGTGCGGCCCGACGTGATCGACCAGACATGGATATGGCCGACCGCAGCCACGCCCGGCACATGCTCCAGAATATGGCGCTCGATCTTCTCCGGCGCCGCGCCGTCGGGCGCGCCTTCGAGCAGGATGTGCAGCGACTTGCCCGCCAGTTTCCATGCGCTACGCAGTACCAGCAGGGAGACGACCACCGACAGGATGGGGTCGATCGGCGTCCAGCCCGTCAGGTAGATCACGATCGCCGCGCCCACGGCGCCGACCGAGCCGAGCAGGTCGCCCATGACGTGGAGCGCCGCGCCCTTGATGTTGACATGCTCGCTGTCGCCGCGCGTCAGAATCCAGAAGACGAGGATATTGACCAGCAGCCCCGCGATCGCGACCCCGAACATCGGGCCGGCAAGGATCGGCTGCGGCTCCTGAAAGCGCTGCCAGGCTTCATAGACGATCCAGCCGACGATCGCGAACAGGGTGACGGCGTTGACGAAGCCGGCGATCACCTCGAAACGCAGATAGCCGAAGGTGCGTTTGGAATCAGCCGCGCGCTGGCCGAAACGGAAGGCGGCATAGGCGAGCGCCAGCGCCGCCGCGTCGGTCATCATATGGCCGGCGTCCGCCAGCAGCGCCAGCGACCCTGAAAGCAGACCGCCCACGACCTCGACCGCCATGAAGGTGAAGATCAGGCCGAACGACAGCAGCACCTTGCGCTCATTGTCGCTGGTGATGGTCGGCGTGTGCGAATGATCGTGGTCGTGATCGTGGCCATGACCATGGTCGGCGTGCGAGTGGGCCATTATCGAGCTTTCATGACATATACATTAAACACATCAATATGTGTTCATATAATGTATGTCAATATGCCTATGTGCCGATGGATAATGACCCGGCCGACCTCTTGTTCTTTAGACAGTTTTGGGGATGAAAGCCGCATCGGTCTAGGAGCGGCCTGCATCCCATACCATCGTGTGCAATTGTCAGGCGGCCAGCCGTTGTGACGTTTCAGCTTGTGCTGTTGAGTCTTGATGGGGCGTCAGAAACCGAACCAACGCAGCCTTACGCGAGCCCCGATCAAGCGCATAATGTGTATGTGTCAGCTCAGCACCATTGAGCAGCGCATGGATGTAGCCGGACACCGTATCGGCCGCCATGACGAGGGCTGCATCGAGCGTATGCACATAACGGCTGGTGATAGAGCCGGTGGCATGGCCGAGAAGCGCCGCGATGGTGATCTCGGTGAAACCAAGGTCGTTCGCCAGGCTGGCGAAGCTGTGGCGCAGTACATGAGCGGTGATGTCCGCCAGCTCCGTCCCGGCGAAGATCTTTTCCCAATGCCGAGGGAAGCTGCCGAACGGCTTGGCCAGGTTCCGCTCGCCGGGAAACACATAGGGGCTGTCGCCGCTCATGTCCCGCTCGTCGAAATACTCCAGCACCGGCAAGCCCATCGGCCGCACGGACTGACCTTCCTTCGTATCCTCGAACCGGAAGCAACTCCCCACGGTGTCGAGTTCCGTTTTGCGCAGCTTGATGACCTCACTGCGCCGGCAACCCGACATGGCGATCTGACGGATCATCTCCACGGTGCGCGTGTAGCGTTCATCCTCGGCGGCATTGGCAAGGATGCGCCCGAGGGCGCGATACTCGTCCTCGTTCAGACGGCGCTGGCGCACGGCGTCCTTGGGCTTGCGGATGCCATGCGCCGGATTGACCTCGATGATGCCCAGGTCATCCCGTGCATAGGTGAAGATGCCACCCAGGAGACCGACGGTGCGGCTAGCGACGCCGATGCCGCCCCGTACGATCGACTTACCGCGCAGTTTCTCCGTCTTCTCGATCCCGCGCGTCTTGCCCGCCATGATGTCCTTCATCATGGTCGTCACGTCGGCCTTGGTGACGTGGGTGACGCGCTTCTTGCCCAGGAGTGGGATGATGTGGCGGTTGATCCGGCCGAGGTCGGTGATCTTGGTGCTGGCCTTCTTCGGCCGCCCGCCCTTGCCGAGGATGCGGCCGGCTTCGAGTTCCGCGATATACAGCTCGCAAAGCTCCTTTACCGAGATCGCCTTGCGCGCGCTGTTCCGGTTTTCGAGGGGATCGTTCCCCTTGGAGACTTCGGCCAGGGCTTGAATGGCCAGCGTGCGCGCTTGCTCGGCGGTGATCTGTCCGTGCCGGCCCAGCTTCATCCGCCGCCGCACATTGTTGGCGTTTCGATAATCGACGAAGTAGGTCCGGGTGCCGGAGGGCAGGACGAAGACGCCAAAGCCCTTCAGCTCGCCGCACCAAACGGTGTATTGACGGTCGCGTGGTTCGGACTTGTCCACGACGGTTTTCGTAAGTTTCGACATAAGTACCTCGCTAGTGCGGGCTCAAAAACTCACCAAAATCTCACCACCGTATCGAAAACTGTGGGTGTCGTTGGCGTAGCACAGAGAACCCTTACGATCAATAAAATGCTGTATAAACAGCGTGTTATCGTACTCTAGCGTTGGATTGGTAAGCCTGTCGTAGCGTTGTGGTTCTAGCTCCGAAGGCAAAGGCCACTGGTTCGAATCCAGTTGGGTGCACCACTACCGCCGACGGCGGCTGGCTTATTGCTTCACCACATCATGATGCATCGGCGCGAGTTTCGACAGGAAGCGGTTTTGCGTCTGGAAATCGATCTTTTCCGCGCGCATCGCTTCCTGAAGCAGCTCGACCAAGCGGTTCATGTCCTTGCGCTGCACCCCCAGATCCTTATGCGCGCTCGCCATGTCGCGACCGCTGTAGGAACAGCCAGCGTTTAGCAGGTAGCAAAATTGCTCGAACAGCGTCCGGGTCAGGCGCACCTTGTCATGTCCCACGAAAATCTCGCCAATGACGGGATCGGCATAAGCGCGGACAACCATGCCATCGACCACACGCCTGATGCCGTCCTGGCCGTGAAATGCCCGTGCCATGGCATCCCCTGTGAAGGGTTCGCCGCCGGCATGGGCCGCATTGGGCACATAGGGATCGACCGCGTCTTCGCCGGGCATGGTATGGGGTGCGGCTTGCAGCAGGAGCAGCGAGAGGAGCAGAGACATGATGACGTCCTTAGAAAGCGGCCTGGAGTGACAGGAGCAGGCCGCGCTGGCCCTTGACGGTGGCGATGGAGCCGAGGTCGGCATAGGCGACCGTGGCAGTCAGGTTGCGATGCACCGCGACCGCCGCGAAGAGGTCGAACCAGTCATCCTCTCGCGCGATCCCCAGATTGTCGGGCTTGCTGCGAAATTCGCCGCCGATCGCGACGCGGCGCGACAATTGCCACGCGGCCGACCCTTCGAACTGCAGGCCATAGCTATCCTTTTTATCGCCGCCGAAACCGAGCAGGCCCATCTGGTTCGCCTTGGTCAGCCGGGCGGTGCCGGACAGCAGGATCGAGCGCGACAGGAATAATTTGCTGACCGAGGCGTAATAGTCCACGCCCTCGTCATCCTGCGCGCCAATTGCGCGGACGACAGCGCCCTGCCCGTTCTTCTTATATTGCGCGCCGATCGCGATAGCGGGCAGCCGGTCATAGACGAGATCGCCCGCGACCCGCAGCTTCGCCCCTATGATGTCCTGCGAAAAAGCATAGTCCTTGCCCAGGCCCAGCACGGTGCCGATGTTGTTGGTGTTGAAATTCTGATGGGCGTAGCTGAGTTCGAGGCGATCGCGAAAGCCGACGGCTACGCCCGCGCTCCAATAATCATAATCCTTCACCTCGACCATCGTGCCATGGCCGGACAGGCCGATACCTTCGTCCGTTTCGTTGCCCGCAATCACCGCCCAGGGCGTAAGGCCGCCGCCACTCGCGCCCTCAAGCGAAGCAATGCCATTGGTAAGCAGGAGCTTGCCACCATGGCGAAGCGGTCGGGCGCTCGCCGTGGGAGACAGGGATAGGGTAGCGAAGAGCGCCATAATGGCGGCGAGGAGAAGTCGAGTCATGTTCAGCGACATAGACGGACCTGGTTAAAAAAATATTCAGCGTGATGCCGGGGAAGAGAGCGGGTTCTGGCGATCCACGCGGATCATAAGCAATTGTTCAATATTTACCGCTAAACACAGCGGCATGCCTAACTTACGCCTTGCGCTCATTCTGTTGTCCTGCACGGCCAGCCCAGTCGTGGCCGGGGATCTCAATCTCAAACTGGTCGATGCGGCGGGGCGCCCGGTGAGCGATGCCGTCGTTTCCGTCCGGCCCGCTGGCGGCATCCCCGAAGGCCCCATCCGCTTTCCCTGGCCCACCACCATGATCCAGCAGAATGTCGCCTTCGTGCCGCATGTCCTGATCGTGCCGGTAGGGGCTACAGTGCGCTTTCCCAACAAGGATAAGGTGCGCCACCACGTCTATTCCTTTTCGCGTCCGGCCAAGTTCGAGATCAAGTTATTCGGCCAGGATGAAACCCGCAGCTATACTTTCAAGACGCCGGGTGCCGTCGCGGTGGGATGCAATATCCACGATCAGATGACGGGCTTCATCAAAGTCGTCGAGACGCCCTTTGCCGCCAAGAGCGACGCGGCAGGCACGGCGCGGATCACCGGCATGGCGACCGGCACGGCACAGGTGACGATCTGGCATCCGCTGCTGCGCGCCAAGGATAACGAACTGGTGATGAACATCCCCATTCCCGGTAGCGGTGCCGCCAGCAAGACGGTGCCGCTGACGCTGCGCGCCGCGCGGTGAAGGGCGCAACTGCCTTGACGGGGCTATGGCAGCGGTGGGTCTGGCGGCTGCAATCGACGCTGACTCTGCGGATGACCCTCTTCTACGGGACGCTGTTCGTGGGTGTGTCGATGCTGGCGCTCTATGGCACACGCATGGCGATCGAAACCTATGCCGAAAAGTCGATCCGGCGCGAAATGGCCGTCGGCAGCGCGCTGTTCGATCGCATTGCCGCAATGCAGGTCAGCCAGATGGCGCAGGCCGGCAATGTGCTGGCAAGCGACTTCGGGTTCCGCGAGGCCGTCGGCACGAGCGATGCGCCGACCATCATATCTGCGCTCGAAAGTCTCCAAGGTCGCTTCGACCTGCAGCACGCCTTGTTCGTGGGCGTCGATGGCACTGTCGTCGGCCATGTGCCGGGCATGTCGGTCGGTGAGAAGAATCAGTTGTTCGACGCACTGGACATGGGCCGGGAGCGCGGCGTCGCCCATTGGGGCGGGGAAAATTACATGGTCGCCGCCTCTCCGGTGCGTGCCCCGATCCTCACGGGATGGGTGATCTTTGCGCGGACGATGGGTCCGGCCGACCTCAGGCAGATTGCGCGCCTGTCCTCCATCGACCTGCATCCCCGCATCCTGCCGCAGACCGGATCGGACATCGGCGCAGGCACCGTCAAGGAAGTCGCACGCAATGGCGAACGCATCCTGATGCAAGCCCGCAGCGTGCCGACCCTGGTCGAATCGGCGCCGCAGATACTCGTCCTGGAATATAGCCTCACGCGCGCGTTGCGGGACTATGCGCCGATCCTGTGGGCGCTGCTCGGATTTGGCGCGTTGGGCGCGGTGTTGGCGATCGCCGGTACCTTCGTCGCATCGCGCCGATTGGCCCGCCCGATCGTGGCGCTGGAGGCCGCCGCGCGCAAGGTCAGTGCAGGCCAGCATGCCGAGGTGGCGGTGGAAACACGCGACGAAATCGGCCAACTGGCACGTAGCTTCAATCGCATGGTCAATGCTGTCGAGGAACGCGAGCGGCAGATCGCCCATATGGCCTTTCACGATTCGCTGACGGGCTTGCCCAACCGTACCCTGTTGCGCGAACAGATTGCGCTCGCGCTCAGCCGTCATGGCGGTGCCAACTTCGCGATTTTCTGCCTCGACCTCGACAATTTCAAGTCTGTGAACGATACGCTGGGCCACCCGACCGGCGACGCCCTGCTATGCGAAGTGGCAACGCGGCTGGGCGAAACCTGTCCGCAGGGCTTTGTGGCGCGGCTGGGCGGCGATGAATTTGCGGTGATCCTGCCCGATGGCAGCGGCAGCGCCGACCAGACTGGTCGCGCGCTCGTCAAGGCGCTGGCGCAACCGTTCGACGTCAATGGCCATCGGATTGTGACCGGTACCAGCATCGGTATCGTCTTCGCGCCACAGGATGGCCGGGACGCGACGGAACTGCTCAAAAATGCCGACCTCGCGCTGCACCGCGCCAAGGATGACGGCAAGGGCAGCCATCGCTTTTTCGAAAGCGCGATGGATGCTGAAGCACAGGCCCGGCGCGCGATGGAGATCGATCTGCATGATGCGCTGCGCAAAGGCGAGTTGGAACTCTATTTCCAACCCCTGTTTGGCCTGTCGCAGAACCGTGTGACCGCGTTCGAGGCGCTGCTGCGCTGGAACCACCCGGAACATGGCATGGTGTCGCCCGTGCAGTTCATCCCGCTGGCGGAGGAAACTGGCCTGATCGTCCCGATCGGCGAATGGGCGCTGCACGAAGCCTGCCGCATTGCCGCGACATGGACCGACGACATCCGCATCGCGGTCAACATCTCGCCGGTGCAGTTCCGCAGTTCGACGCTCAACAGCATCGTGTTGCAGGCGCTCGCGCGGTCGGGCCTGGCACCGAACCGGCTGGAACTGGAAATCACTGAAAGCCTGTTCATCGACAATGTCGAAGCGACGCTCGGCTCGCTCCATTCGCTGCGCGCCTTGGGCGTGCGGATCGCGCTCGATGATTTCGGCACGGGCTATTCGTCGCTCAGCTATTTGCGCAGCTTCCCCTTCGACAAATTGAAGATCGATCGCAGTTTCATCATCGATCTGCTGGAACATGATGGCGCGACCGCCATCATCCGCGCCATCACCACGCTGGCTGACGCGCTCGGCATCGAAACCACCGCCGAAGGTGTGGAAAGTAGCGAGCAACTGGAAATATTGCGCGCCGAAGGGTGCAACCAGATCCAGGGCTATTTCTTCAGTCGTCCGATCCCGGCGGGTCGGGTGGCGGCGTTGCTGGAGAAGCTGTCGGGCGACCGCCTGGCCGCCTGACGTCGGTCTGCCAATTGCATCGGCGGGTGGCACGACCTACGACCGCTTTCCATGACCACCACCCCCGACCTTGCCATCCGCCTGCGCCGCGCCAGCTTCAACCGGGCGCTGGCGCAAGCCGACCTGCGCATGATCGAAACGCTGCTGGCGCGAGACGCCATTCTCGTCGCGGGGACGGACAGTGCGGTGCTGGCCGGGCGCAAGGCGCAGATGTTGGCGTGGCGGCGCGAGTTCGCCGCAGCTGAGCGGCTGATCTACACCCGGACGCCGGGCACGATTATCGCGTCGGCCGTCGAGCCGATCGCGATGGAGCATGGCCAATGGCAGGGCGTCCTTGCCTCGACAGGCGAGCCGCAGGCATCAGGCATCTATACCGCCAAATGGCGGCAAAGCGGCGAAAACTGGCTGATCGAGGCGGAGATTTACCTCACCCTCGCCTGAAGCGGCCGCTCAGTAGGAGCGGCCGACCAGCACCCGTTCCACAGCGGTGTCGCCCGTGAAGATACACGCGCCATCCGCCGCCGCCGCGTCGCTCGGTATGTTGCGGAGTGTCAGCTTCTCGCCCTTGAGCCATTGCACGACCTTGTCGAGCGCATCGCCGGTTGGCTTGCTCCACTGCACCAGCGCCCAGCCCGGCTTGGCGCTGGCATCGAAATAGGCCTTGAGCGCATCCAACGAACTGATCGAGCTTTCGATATTGCTGTCGAGCCGTCCCTTGGCATCGGCGAACAGCGCTTGCTGAATATCGGTCAGGATCGACGTGGCCCCCGCGACGAAGTCCCCCTTCGCCACGATCTGGCTGTCGAGCTTGCCATCCTCGCGATAGAGCCGGTCGCGGCGGATGACCGAGACATTACCGCCCGCCACATCGCGGCCACCAACCTCGATCACGATCGGCGCGCCCTTCTTTACCCAGCCCCAGCGCTTGGTAGCGGCCTTGGCCGGGCGCTTGTCGAGCAGCGCGCGAACTGGCTCGCGGAACAGGTCGAGCGCATTCAACTGGCTGACCAGATCGGTGCAATAATCGACGATCGCGGCATCTTCGTCATTGTCGCGCAACATGGGCACGACCACGATCTGATAGGGCGCGACACGCGGCGGCACGCGCAGGCCGTCATCGTCGCCATGGACCATGATAAGGCCACCGATCATCCGCGTCGACATGCCCCAGCTGGTGGTCTGGGCCAGTTCCTGCTGCCCTTCGGCATTTTGGAACTTGATATTCTGCGCCGCAGAAAAGGTCGTGCCCAGAAAATGCGAGGTGCCGGCCTGCAGCGCCTTGCCATCCTGCATCATCGCTTCGATCGAATAGGTGGCAACGGCACCGGGGAAACGCTCATTTTCGGGCTTTTCGCCCGCGATCACCGGCATGGCGACGCATTCTTCGGCGAAGCTGCGATAGACTTCGAGCATCTTCATCGTTTCTTCCAGCGCCTCGTCCACGCTGGCATGGGCCGTATGCCCTTCCTGCCAGAGAAATTCGGTGGTGCGCAGGAACATGCGGGTGCGCATTTCCCAGCGCACGACATTGGCCCACTGGTTGATGAGGACAGGCAGGTCGCGCCACGACTGGACCCAACGGCTGAACGCCGCGCCAATCACCGTTTCCGATGTGGGACGCACGACCAGCGGCTCTTCCAGCTTCGCGTCAGGATCGGGCACCAGCTTGCCATCCTTCTGGATCAGCCGGTGATGGGTGACGACCGCCATTTCCTTGGCGAAACCGTCGACATGCTCGGCTTCCTTCTCGAAATAGGACAGCGGGATGAACAGCGGAAAATAGCAATTTTCATGGCCGGTCGCCTTGATCCGTTCGTCCAGCAGTTTCTGGATACGTTCCCAGATGCCATAGCCCCATGGCCGGATGACCATGCAGCCGCGCACGCCGCTTTCCTCGGCCAGGTCGGCCTCGGTAATGACGGCCTGATACCAGGCGGAAAAATCCTGTTCGCGGGTGACGGAAAGGGCGTGCTTCACGGGGTCGGGCCTTAGGCTAGAAACGGAAAGGAATGGCGCGCCATAGGGCAAGCGCGCTACGCCTGTCGACCCCTGAGCATGGCAATGAAGTCAGGCCGGAACGCCCAGCCGATCGAGCCAGGCGCGCGCCTGTTTGGGTTCGCCGACAGCGTCGGACGATACCGGCCCGCGCGCGGCCATGAAATCCTGATGCAGGGCGAACGGCTCCAGGCCCAAAGTGGCGCGCAGATCGTCAATCTCGTTGGCTGTGTCGCACAGGTCGGCGACGATCGGCGCAGCCTTGGCCCGCGCCGCCTTGTCCTTCTGATGATCGAACAGGCCCCATTTGCCACTGGCGGTCGTCTGGAGCGCCGCGATCAGCGCCTCGCGATAGGCGAGTTCCAGTTCCTCGCGGTGAACGTCGAGCCGCTCTAACCGATCCGCCTTCGCCATGGTCCCGTCCGATCCTGTTATTCAGCTCAGCTTGTCGATCTTTGCGTTCAACGCCGCCAGTTGCGCCTTGAGCGCCGCGATCTCGTCATCCTTGCTGCCGTCCGTTGCAGCGGGTGCAGGTGCTGCACCCGGAACGCCTGGCATCCCCGGCACGCCATTGCCAAAGGCGCTGGCCGCCGCTTCGAACATCTGCAGGTTGCGCTTGGCGATCTCGGCCAGCGGGCCGCCGCCAAAAGCGCCCTTCATGGCTTCCTGAAATTGCTGCTGGTTCTTGCGGAACGCGTCCATCGACGATTCCAGATATTGCGGCACCATCGATTGCATCGAATCGCCATACATGGAAATCAGCTGACGCAGGAAGTTGACGGGCAGCATGTTAGTGCCGCGCTGTTCTTCCTCCATGATGATCTGGGTCAGGACGTTGTGCGTGATGTCCTCGCCGGACTTGGCATCGACCACGGTGAACTCGCGTCCTTCGCGGGTCATCTGCGACAACAGGTCGAGCGTGATGTAGCTGGAAGTTTCGGTATTATAGAGACGCCGGTTGGCGTACTTCTTGATAACGACCGGATCGGATTCGTTGACCACTTTAGATTTGGACATGAAAGCCTCTCCCTCAGAACCTCATTCTGCACTAGCACAAGGCCATGTCGCACCGCAACATGGACCGCGCCCATTACCCCTTTTTCTCAATATTTTATGGCGCGAGACGCAGGGCGATCCTGAACTGCGCCGCCGCGCGTTCACAGGCCTGCGCCGCTATCAGGAGGCGCAGCGCCCGCCTGCTCCCCCTGCCCCCGATTGCGTGGCCGTGGCGGGCAGCGCTCGACTGCTGCGCTATGGCGTTGAAAATGGGCGGGCGCCGGTGGTGTTCATCCCCTCGCTGATCAATCCGCCGCAAGTATTGGACCTGTCGGAGAGCCGATCGATGCTGCGCCACATGTGCGCAGCGGGGCATGACGCTTATCTGGTCGATTGGGGCGCCCCGACGCACCGCGATGCAGCGATGGGCCTGGATGCGCATATAACGGAGCGATTACTGCCATTGCTCGCCGATCTACCGCGCCCGCCCATTCTGGCGGGCTATTGCCTTGGCGGCACGTTCGCGATTGCTGCGGCCATGCTGCGCGAGGTAACGGCCGTCGTCGCGATCGCGTCGCCCTGGACCTTCGACGGTTTCGCCGATGCCGATCGACAGGAAATCAGCGTGCTGTGGCGCGACGCCAAGGCGATCTGCGAACGGCTGGGTTATGTGCCGATGGAAGTGCTGCAATCAGGCTTCTGGGCGATGGACCCCAAGCGCACGATCCAGAAATATGCCGCCTTCGCCGATATGGAAAAAGGATCGGATGCTGCCCGCGCGTTCCTGGCGGTCGAGGATTGGGCGAATGAAGGCGCACCGCTGACCTACGCTGCGGCCCGCGACTTGTTCGATGATCTCTATGCGGGCGATGCAACCGGCGAAGGGCGGTGGTCGGTAGGCGGCCAGTTGATCGATCCCAAAGCCCTGCACTGCCCCAGTCTTTCGATCCGATCGACAACCGACCGCATCGTGCCCGCCGCGGCTGCTCCTGATCTTGCCGAGCAACGCAGCCTGGCGCTTGGCCATGTCGGCATGGTCGTGGGCGGCCGGGCACGCACGCTACTATGGGATCCGCTGTCCGATTGGGTTTCCAGCCATGGCGGATGATGCTATGGGCGCGGGCGAAAACAACCCCTGTCATTAGAGGATCAGGCCTTTGTCAGACATCGTGATTACCGCCGCCAAGCGCACCGCCGTCGGCAGCTTCATGGGCGCGTTCGGATCGACCCCTGCGCATGAACTGGGTCGTCAGGCGATCCTCGCTGCATTGGCGCAAGCTGGCGTCGCGCCGGACGAAGTGGACGAAGTGATCCTGGGCCAGGTGCTGAGCGCAGGCCAGGGCCAGAACCCGGCGCGCCAGGCGGCCGTCAATGCGGGCATTCCGGTTGAGCGCACCGCGATCGGCATCAATCAGTTGTGCGGTTCAGGCCTGCGCGCTGTCGCCTTGGCGGCTCAGGCGATCCGTGCGGGTGACGCCAACATCATGGTCGCGGGTGGGCAGGAAAGCATGTCGCTCGCCCCCCATGCGCAATATCTGCGTGGCGGTAGCAAGATGGGCAATGTCAGCCTGATCGACACGATGATTCACGACGGCCTGACCGACGCTTTCAACAATTACCATATGGGCATCACCGCCGAAAATCTGGCGGAAAAATATCAGATCAGCCGGGAAGCGCAGGACGCTTTCGCCGTCGCCAGCCAGAACAAGGCGGAAGCGGCGCGCGCTTCGGGTCGCTTTGCCGACGAAATCGTGCCGATCACGATCAAGGGCCGCAAGGGCGACACCATCGTCGATGCCGACGAATATATCCGCGCGGGTGCCACGATTGAAGGCATGCAGGCGCTGCGTCCGGCCTTCAAGAAGGATGGCAGCGTGACCGCCGGCAATGCGAGCGGCCTGAACGATGGTGCCGCCGCGCTCGTCCTGATGACCGCCGATGCCGCCGCCAAGCGCGGTGCGACGATCCTGGGGCGGATCGCCGGTTTCGCGACCTGCGGCGTCGATCCCTCGATCATGGGCATCGGCCCGGCCCCAGCAAGCCGCAAGGCGCTGGAGAAAGCGGGCTGGTCCGTTGCCGATCTCGACCTGATCGAAGCCAATGAAGCCTTCGCGGCGCAGGCGCTGTCGGTCGGCCAGGAACTGGGCTGGGATGCGGAGAAGGTCAACGTCAATGGCGGCGCGATCGCCATCGGCCATCCGATCGGTGCTTCGGGCGCGCGCGTCCTGACGACGTTGCTGTACGAGATGGCCAAGCGCGATGCGAAAAAGGGTCTGGCGACCCTGTGCATCGGCGGCGGCATGGGCGTGGCGATGTGTATCGAGCGCTGATGTCGGTGTAGGTGTAAAAAAGGGCAGCCGCTCCAAACCGGAGCGGCGGCCCTTTTTTATTATATCTGGTTCAGGTCGGCCTCGTAAGCGACAGCGCTATCAAGCGCGTCACTCCATCTCCAATATGACCGCGTCGACGGCCAGGCTGTCGCCTTGCGCCGCGGAGACGCTTTTCACTACGCCCGCCTTTTGCGCGCGCAGGATATTTTCCATCTTCATCGCCTCGATCACCGCGAGCGGCTGCCCGGCCTCGACGTTGTCGCCCGCAGCCACATGCAACGCGACCAGCAAGCCCGGCATCGGGCAGATCAGGTAGCGCGACAGGTCTGGGGGGATTTTTTCGATCATGTGCGCAGCATAGGGGGCAGCATGGGCGGGCAGGATACGCAGCTTGTGGCTGGCACCATGGGCGGTCAGGACGAAGCCGGCGCGGGTCGGGGCGATCTTCACCGCCAATTCCTCGTCGCCGAACTCCGCTTCGATCAGCCGATCGCCGGGCGTATATTCGAGCGCCATGTCTACGCCCACGCCATCGACGGTGACATCGTCGCCGTCGATTTCCACATCATGGACGCTGTCGCCGATCTTGACCTGCCAGCCAGTGGGCGGCGGCAAGCGTTTGCCCAACTGGCCGTCGATGCGGCGGGCGCGGTCGGCCTGGGCCATGGCGGCAAAGGCACCGATCGCGGCGAGCCGCTGCAGCAATTCGGGCGAAGCAGGCGCGCCCTGGAAACCATCGGGATATTCCTCCGCGATGAAGCCGGTCGTAATGTTGCCGGAGCGGAAGCGCTCATGCTGCATCAGGGCAGACACGAAATCGATATTATGGCCCGGTCCCTCGATCTCGAACTTGTCGAGTGCCTCGATCTGCTTGTCGATCGCTTCCAGCCGCGTGGGGGCCCAGGTGATCAGCTTGGCAATCATCGGGTCGTAGAACATGGAGACTTCACCGCCTTCGACCACGCCGTCATCGACGCGGATGAGCGCGCCGCTTTCGTCGGTGCCGGTTTCGGGCGGATTGTAGCGGACGAGCCGACCGGTCGACGGCAGGAAACCACGATAAGGGTCTTCGGCATAGACGCGGTTCTCGATCGCCCAGCCGTTGATTTTGACGTCATCCTGCGTGAACGCCAGCGCCTCGCCATTGGCGACGCGGATCATCTGCTCGACCAGATCGACGCCGGTGATTTCTTCGGTCACAGGATGTTCGACCTGCAACCGGGTGTTCATTTCGAGGAAATAGAAACCCTCCCCGGTCGTGTCCGCGCCGCTGACGATCAGTTCGACGGTCCCGGCGCTGAAATAGCCGACCGCGCGGGCGAGCGCGACACATTGCTCGCCCATCGCCTTGCGCATCTTGGGCGTGACGAAGGGCGACGGCGCTTCCTCGACCACCTTCTGGTGCCGGCGCTGGATCGAACATTCGCGCTCGTTCAAATAGACGATATTGCCATGCTGATCGCCCAATATCTGGATTTCGATATGGCGCGGGCTTTCGATGAACTTCTCGATGAAGACGCGATCGTCGCCGAAGCTGGCCAGGCCTTCGCGCTTGGTCGCTTCAAAGCCTTCGCGGACATCCTGCTCATTATAAGCGAGGCGCATCCCCTTGCCACCGCCACCGGCAGATGCCTTCATCATGACCGGATAGCCGATCTCGTTGGAGATTTTTACGGCATGTTCGGTGTCGTCAATGACGCCGACGAAGCCCGGTACGACATTGACGCCCGCTTCCAGCGCGAGCTTCTTGGACTCGATCTTGTCACCCATCGCCGCGATGGCATTGGCGGGCGGGCCGACGAAGATGATGCCTTCCGCGTCCAGCGCCGTACGGAAGCTCTCGCGTTCGGAGAGGAAGCCGTAGCCGGGGTGGACGGCGTCGGCACCGGTCTGTTTGCACGCTTCGATGATCTTGTCGGCAATCAGATAGGATTGGGCGGCGGGCGACGGGCCGATGTGCACGGCTTCATCCGCCATGAGGACATGCGGCGCGCGCGCATCGGCATCGGAATAGACCGCGACGGTCTTGATGCCCATCTTCTTGGCCGTGCGCATGACACGACACGCAATTTCGCCACGGTTCGCGATCAGGATCTTGGTGATTGCCATATTATTCCCTGTCCCAGTCCTATCCTATCAGCCGTTCGGGCTGAGCCTGTCGAAGCCCCGTTCTTCCTCTCAAGGAGAAAAGCAGCCCTTCGACAAGCTCAGGGCGAACGGAAGTAGTGGTGTTAAGTTGCTGTGAGTGCTCTCGAAACTTCAGCACAGACGGCATCAAAGCGATTAAAATACGAACTTTCCAATTCTGCCGTTTCCATCTGAAAAATCTCAGATGTCATCTGCAGGTGAAGATTTCTGGCAAGGTTGGCAGCCTCAACCTGAAACGCTGGATAAAGGTCAGATGCCGTTTGCAGATCACCAGCATTTCTCATGCTGTAATCCGTTACCCAGAGGCAGTATGTGAGCCGCTCAGCAGGCGACAACGAATCCAAACCAACAGACGCCTTCTTCTCGATGATCGAATGACCGGCATCCTCGACCAGCCAAGTTTCCCAATCTTGGATCAACCCATTGCCTCCACGCAATAATCCGTCATGCCGGACTTGATCCGGCATCCCGCTTTCTTCACGCGTATCGCCGGAGAAAAAGCGAGACCCCGGATCAAGTCCGGGGTGACGGAGGTGAGTGCGAAACTCACTCCGCCGCCTCCATCGCAACCTTCACCTCGGCCTGCATCGGCACCACGCCCAGCTTGGCGAACAGCGCTGCATCGGCATTGTCGCCCGCATTGGCCGTGGTCAGCAACTTGTCGCCGGTGAAGATGCTGTTCGCGCCCGCCATGAAACACAAAGCCTGGCACGCATCCGACATGCTTTCGCGCCCCGCACTCAGCCGCACCATGCTCTCCGGCATCACGATCCGCGCCACCGCCACCGTCCGCACAAACTCGATCTCGTCGATCTTCGCGAGCGGCGTGTCGGCCAGCATATTGCCCAGCACGGTGCCCTTGACTGGCACGAGCGCATTGATCGGCACGCTCTGCGGATGCTGTGGCAGCACGGCCAGCGCGTGCAGGAAGCCGACGCGATCTTCGCGCGTCTCACCCATGCCGACGATCCCGCCGGAGCAGACATTGATCCCCGAATTGCGGACATTCTCCAGCGTTTCCAGCCGGTCATCAAAAGTACGGGTGGTGATCACCTTCTCATAATGTTCAGGCGAGGTATCGATATTATGGTTGTAATAGTCGAGGCCCGCATCGGCCAGAACCTTGGCCTGGCTTTCGTTGAGCATCCCCAGCGTCATGCAGGTTTCCATGCCCATCTGGCGCACGCCCTGCACCATCTGGACGATGGCGGGCATGTCGCGCTCCTTAGGATTGCGCCACGCCGCGCCCATGCAGAAGCGCGATGACCCCGCGTCCTTCGCCTGCGCCGCCGCCTGCATCACGGCCTGCACGCTCATCAGCTTTTCGGCCTTGAGACCGCTTTCCGCCGAGGCCGACTGGTTGCAATAGCCGCAATCCTCCGGACAACCGCCGGTCTTGATCGACAGCAGGGTGGAGAGTTGCACTTCGTTGCGCGGAAAATTGGCGCGGTGGATGGTCTGCGCCTCGAACATCAGGTCGGCGAACGGCAGGTCGAACAGCGCGGCGATTTCGGCACGGGTCCAGTCGGTGCGGGCGGTGGTATCGGTCATGGTCACTTACCACCTCCGTTCGCTTCGAGCGAAGTCGAGAAGCGGCAAGGACGGTGCCAACGTTTCTCGACTACGCTCGAAACGAACGGCTGTTGGGTGCGGGTCAGGATGAAGAGGGTAGTCAAGCGGCGTCCTCCAGCCCAGCGGGGGGCATGTTGTGGCCGAGGAGGCGCAGCACGTCGGCGGCGCATTCCACGACATTGGAACCCGGTCCATAAATGCCCTGAACGCCCGCGTCACGGAGGAAGTCATAATCCTGCGGCGGGATGACACCACCCGCGATCACCTTGATGTCGTTGCGGCCTGCTTCACGCAACTTGGCGATGAGATCGGGGATCAGCGTCTTGTGACCCGCCGCCAGCGACGACGCACCCACCACATCCACGTCGCTTTCCAGCGCCAGCACGACGGTTTCTTCGGGCGTCTGGAACAACGGTCCCGACACCACGTCGAAGCCCATGTCGCCGAATGCCGACGCGATCACGTTGGCGCCTCGATCATGCCCATCCTGCCCCATTTTGGCGACGAGGAGTTTGGGTTTGCGACCGAGGCGCCGCTCGACGGCCTGCACGCCGTCAAGAACCTGTTGCCAGCGGCTGTCACCCGCATAAGGCGCGCTGTAGACGCCCTTTACCGGCGTCGGCTGCGTGCCGTAGCGATCAAAGCTTTCCTCCATGGCGGAGGAGATTTCGCCCAGCGTCGCGCGGGCGCGGGCCGCCTCGACGGCAAGGGCGAGAAGATTATTGTCGAGACTGGAGGGCTTCGCAGCACCGTCGCGCAGCGCCTGCAAAGCGGCTTCACATGCGGCGCCATCACGCTCCGCTTTCACCCGGTTGATGCGTGCGATCTGGCCTTCGCGCACCTTGGCATTGTCGATGTCGAGCGTTTCGAGGAAATCCTCGCTCGCCAGCCGATATTTGTTCACGCCCACAATCACGTCGTCGCCGCGATCGACCCGCGCCTGCCGCGCGGCGGCGGCCGTCTCGATCATCGCCTTGGGCCAGCCTGCCGCCACGGCCTTGGCCATGCCGCCATCGGCCTGCACCTTCTCGATGATGGCCCAGGCTTCATCGACCAGTTGCTGCGTCAGCGCTTCGACATAATAGGAGCCGCCCAGCGGATCGACCACCTTGGTCATCCCCGTCTCTTCCTGGATCACGATCTGCGTATTGCGCGCGATCCGGGCGGAAAAGTCAGTGGGGAGCGCAATGGCCTCGTCCAGCGCATTGGTGTGAAGCGACTGGGTGCCGCCCAGCATCGCGGCCATCGCCTCGATCGTGGTGCGCATGACGTTGTTATAAGGGTCTTGTTCGGTCAGCGACACGCCGCTGGTCTGGCAATGCGTCCGCAGCATCTTGGACCGCTCGTCCTTCGCGCCCAGTTCCGTCATCGCCCGGTGCCACAACACCCGCGCGGCCCGCAGCTTGGCGATCTCCATGAAGAAGTTCATGCCGATGGCGAAAAAGAAGCTCAGCCGTCCCGCGAACTTGTCGATATCGAGGCCCGACGCGACGCCATATTTCACATATTCCATGCCGTCGGCGATGGTGAAGGCCAGTTCCTGCACCTGCGTCGCGCCGGCTTCCTGCATATGATAGCCGGAAATGGAGATGCTGTTGAATTTGGGCATCTCACGCGACGTATAGCCGAAAATGTCGCTGATGATCCGCATCGAGGGTTCGGGCGGGTAGATGTACGTGTTGCGGACCATGAACTCCTTGAGGATGTCGTTCTGGATGGTCCCGTCGAGCAATTTGCGATCGACGCCCTGCTCCTCGCCCGCGACGATGAAGAAGGCCAAGATCGGGATCACCGCGCCGTTCATGGTCATGGAAACCGACATCTGGTCGAGCGGGATGCCGTCGAACAGGATCTTCATGTCCTCGATCGTATCGATCGCCACGCCCGCCTTGCCGACGTCGCCGGTGACGCGCGGATGGTCGCTGTCATAACCGCGATGGGTGGCGAGATCGAAGGCGACCGACAATCCTTTCTGCCCAGCGGCGAGGTTGCGGCGGTAGAAGGCGTTGGATTCCTCGGCGGTGGAGAAGCCCGCATATTGGCGGATGGTCCAGGGTCGCCCGGCATACATGGACGCGCGTACCCCCCGCGTGAACGGCGCAAAGCCCGGCAGGCCCGGATCGACGGTCACGTCCTCAGCCGTGTAGAGCGGCTTGACCGCGATCCCTTCCGGGGTCGCCCAGGTCAAATCCTTGCCCTTCACTTCCTTGGCGGCAGCGGCGGCCCATTGATCCAGCGTCGGCTTGTCGGTCATTTTTCACCTTACCTTCTACCCCTCTCCCGCAAGCGGGAGAGGCAACGAGACTTAGGTCCGCGTAGCGGGCCTTAGTCGCAGTGGTGAGGGTATCGCGCGTCGCATGCCCTCACCAACTTCGCCTAGGCGGACAAGCCGCCAAGGCTCCGTATCCTCTCCCGCTTGCGGGAGAGGACTTAATATCAATGCGCCTCCTTCGGCGTCTCCATGATCTCGGTCAGCACCCCGTTCATATCCTTGGGATGCACGAAGAAGATCGGCGTCCCATGCGCCCCGATGCGCGGCTCACCCAGCACCCGCGCGCCCTTCGCCTCGAACCAAGCCTTGGCTTCGAGAATGTCGGGTACTTCGTAGCACATATGATGCTGCCCCCCGGCCGGGTTCTTGGCGATGAACGCCGTGATCGGCGAGCTTTCATCGAACGGCTCGATCAACTCGATCTGCGTCCCGGCCGTGCCATTCTCCTCCGGCGTATCGATAAAACACACCTTCACTCCCTGCGCAGGCAGGTCGAACGGGTCGTGGATCTTCGTCGCGCCCATAACATCGCGATAATATGCGATGCTCTTTTCCAAGCTGGGCGTAGCGACACCGATATGGTTGAGACGGCCGAGTTTCATCATGCGTTCCTAAACTTCGTCATTGCCGCGCAGGCGGGAACCCATCTCCCACCCCATCCCAAGGCGCGAGGCCCGGAGATGGCTCCCCGCCTTCGCGGGGATGACGGGTCTTAGTTAAAGCGGAATATTGTCATGCTTCTTCCACGGATTCTCCAGCGCCTTGTTGCGCAGTTTCCGCAGGCCCAGCGCGATCCGCTTGCGCGTCGAATGCGGCTGGATCACCTCGTCGATGAAGCCCTTTGACGCGGCCACGAACGGGTTGGCGAAGCGCGCTTCATATTCCGCCGTCCGCTCGGCAATCTCGTCTGCCGTCTTACCCCGGAAGATGATCTCCACCGCGCCCTTGGCCCCCATCACCGCGATTTCGGCCGTCGGCCAGGCGTAGTTCAGATCGCCACGCAGATGCTTGGACGCCATCACGTCATAGGCGCCGCCATAGGCCTTGCGCGTGATGATGGTGATCTTGGGCACCGTCGCTTCGGCATAAGCGAATAGCAGTTTCGCGCCATGTTTGATGATGCCGTTATGCTCTTGCGCGGTTCCCGGCAGGAAGCCCGGCACGTCCACCAACGTCACGATCGGAATTTCGAACGCATCGCAGAAGCGCACGAAACGCCCGGCCTTTTTGGATGAGTTGATATCGAGCACCCCTGCCAGCACGAAGGGCTGGTTGGCTACAATGCCGACCGTGCGGCCCTCCACCCGGCCAAAGCCGCAGATGATGTTGCCCGCATGAGCGGGCTGCACCTCGAAGAAATCGCCTTCATCCACGATCTTCTTGATCAGTTCGTGCATGTCATAGGGCTGGTTCGCGTTGGCGGGGATCAGCGTGTCGAGGCTCGGCTCGATCCGGTCCCACGGGTCCGCGCTCGGACGCTCCGGCACCGGCTCCTTGTTCGACGCGGGCAGGAAATCGACGAAATCGCGCACCGCCAGCAGCGCTTCGATATCATTCTCAAACGCCACGTCCGCGACGCCCGACTTGGTCGTGTGCGTCACCGCGCCGCCCAGTTCCTCCTGCGTCACCACCTCGTTCGTCACCGTCTTGACCACGTCCGGCCCAGTCACGAACATGAAACTGCTATCCTTCACCATGAAGATGAAGTCGGTCATGGCCGGCGAATAAACCGCGCCGCCCGCGCATGGCCCCATGATGACGCTGATCTGCGGCACCACGCCCGACGCCAGCACATTGCGCTGGAAAATCTCGGCATAGCCCGCGAGCGATGCAACGCCCTCCTGAATCCGCGCCCCGCCGCTGTCGTTCAGCCCGATCACCGGCGCGCCGACCTTCAGCGCCATGTCCATGATCTTGCAGATTTTCATCGCGTGCCGTTCGGACACCGCGCCGCCATAGACGGTGAAGTCCTGGCTAAAGACGAACACCAGCCGCCCGTTGATCGTACCCGATCCGGTGACCACGCCGTCGCCGGGGATATGCGCTTCGTCCATGCCGAAATCGACGCAATTATGCTCGACATACATGTCCAGCTCTTCAAAGCTGTCCTCGTCCAGCAACACCTCGATCCGCTCGCGCGCGGTCAGCTTGCCCTTACCATGCTGGGCATCAATGCGGCGTTGGCCGCCGCCCATGCGCGCACCTTCGCGCTTGGCTTCAAGCTGTTCGATAATGGCGAGCTTCGACATAGGCATATCTCTCCGGTCATTGCGCGGACGTCTTATAGCGGCTCTGTCCCAAGCTTTGCGACTTTTCGCAAATGTAAATTTGCTAATTTGCAAATCACGACTTCGCAAATTAGTGTCGAACACCCCACCATCCGTTCGTTTCGAGCGAAGTCGAGAAACGGGCGTACAGGTTTCTCGACTTCGCTCGAAACGAACGGCGGTTGGGAGCTACTGAGGAGGGAACGCAGACATGGCACGCGGCAACCGTATCTTTGCAGGACCAAGGCTGCGCCAGTTGCGCCTCGACCATCGCATGGACCAGGCGACGATGGCGCAGGCGTTGGGCATTTCCGTGTCCTACCTCTCCCAGATGGAGAATGACGACCGTCCCCTGACCGCCAAGGTCAAGGCCGCACTCGCCAATGCCTTTCCGACCGATTGGGCCAGCTTCGATGCGCGCGAGGATGAGCAGATGCTCGGCGCCTTCACCTTCGCGCTTAGCCATCCCGAATTGCCCGGTGTC
Source organism: Sphingobium sp. KKT206 (assembly GCF_055640555.1). Taxonomy (NCBI): domain Bacteria; kingdom Pseudomonadati; phylum Pseudomonadota; class Alphaproteobacteria; order Sphingomonadales; family Sphingobiaceae; genus Sphingobium; species Sphingobium sp. KKT206. The sequence goes on along the minus strand of NZ_CM145764.1, from coordinate 760,818 downwards.
GCGCTGGAGCCGGAGCGGATCGAGAAATTGCATCTGCAATTCCCTGAATTCGCAGCGCGCTATCTCGACCTTTATAACGCGCATCTGCGGGCGAACGAGCGCATCAACATGATCGAGGAAGCGATCGCCAACGACAGCACGGTGCAGGCGCGGCTGCCATGGGAGGCGGCGCGCGACTGGTTTCATGAGGCGGGCAATTATGTCCACAGCATCGATTGCCTGGCCGAAGATATGGCCGCGAGCTTTACCGCCGGACAGACACTGGACGAAGGCATGCTGGTCGAAGCGCTGGCGCGGCGGCATGGCATCGAAACGCTGATCGCCGACACGCCCGACAGCGCGCTGCGATCCTATACCAGCAGCACCAAGCGGCTGTTCGTCAACGCGGCGCTGCCGACCGAGAGCCGCAAATTCATGCTGGCGCACCAGCTCATGATGCTGGAGGGGCAGGCCGTTATCGCCGATGTGGTGAGCAAGGCGGGGCTGCCCGTCGCCGGCGCGGATCGGCTTTTGGCAATCGGCCTTGGCAATTATGCGGCAGGCGCGCTGCTGATGCCCTATGCCGCCTTCCGCGAAGCCGCCCGCACGATGCGCCACGACATCGACCGGCTCGCCCGCACCTTCGGCGTGAGTTTCGAGCAGGCCTGCCACCGGCTTTCGACGCTTCAGCGACCGGGGCTGCGCGGCATCCCCTTCTTCTTCTGCCGCGTCGACATGGCGGGCAATATCACCAAGCGGCACAGCGCCACCCGCTTGCAGTTCGCGCGGTTTGGCGGCGCTTGCCCTTTATGGAACGTGCATGAGGCAGTCGCGATTCCCGACCGGATCAACGTGCAACTGGGCGAAACGCCCGACGGCGTGCGCTACGTCTCCATGGCCAAGGGGCTGGTAAAGCCATCGGGCAGCTACAGCCGGACGCCGCGCCGCTTTGCCGTGGTACTGGGGTGCGAGACGGCGCATGCGGCGAACTTCGTCTATGCCGACGGGCTGCAACTGGACGTCGAAGGCGCAGCGACGCCGATCGGCATCACCTGTCGCCTCTGTTCGCGCCAAAGCTGCGACCAGCGCGCCTTTCCGCCGGCCGATCGGCCGATCCATGTCGACCCGGACAATCGGCAGATCGTCCCTTACTGGATTGGGTAAGCGATAGGGTTAGGGCTTGGTCCCTTGGCCGTCATGTAGTTTCGCCCACAAGCCCGCCGTGCCCGCTTCCTGCGCCTTCATCGTGAACTGCGCGGCGACCAGCCAGCCCTTGATCGGGCGCATGGGCAAAATGGTGGTCAGGATCAGCACCGGCACGCCAACGGCCAGATGGACCCAAACGCCCGGCCGCGCCATGATTTCGAGCATGATGATGAAAATGACGCCGGGCACGCAGGCGAATAATTGCACGAACACGGCGGGGCCATCGGCAGGGTCGGCAAAGCTGTAATCAAGGCCACAGACTTCGCAACGATCGCGCATGGTCAGGAAGCCGTTGAAAATATGCCCTTCGCCGCAGCGGGGACAGCGACCGAGTACACCCGTCTCATGCGCCGGGCGCTTGGGCCATTGGCGGCCGATCTCGTCAACCCAATGGGCCTGGCTTTGCGTGTCTGTCATGACACTCCATGTGGCGCGTGCGAAGCGCATTGCAATTGGCCCTTTTGTCCTACCCCTTTGCGCGCCACTGGCCAAGGGGCGCACAAGGCGCTATCGCGCGCGCCAATCCTTCCGATCTTCAAAGGCAGTCAAATGGGTTTTCGTTGTGGTATCGTCGGTCTTCCCAATGTGGGCAAGTCCACCCTGTTCAACGCGTTGACCGAGACGCAGGCGGCGCAGGCGGCGAACTATCCCTTCTGCACGATCGAACCGAACGAGGGGCGCGTGGCCGTGCCCGATCCCCGGCTGGAGACGATCGCGAAGATCGGCGGGTCGGCCAAGATCATCGAAACGCAATTGGCCTTCGTGGACATTGCGGGTCTGGTGCGTGGCGCGTCCAAGGGTGAAGGGCTGGGCAACCAGTTCCTGGCCAATATCCGCGAGACCGACGCGATTGTCCATGTGCTGCGCTGTTTCGAAGATGACGACATCACCCATGTCGAAAATAAAGTCGATCCGATCGCCGACGCCGAAACGGTCGAGACGGAATTGATGCTGGCCGACCTCGAAAGCCTGGAAAAGCGCGTTCCCAACCTGTTGAAAAAAGGCGCGCAGGGCGACAAGGAAGCCAAGGCGGCCGCCGCCGTTCTGGGCCAGGCGCTAGACCTGCTGCGCGACGGCAAGCCCGCACGATTGACGGTGCCGCGCGACGAGGAAGAAGCAAGGCTGTTCGCGCAGGCGCAATTGCTGACCGCCAAGCCCGTCCTCTATGTCTGCAATGTCGAGGAGGACAGCGCGTCCAGCGGCAACGCCCATTCGGCACGCGTGTTCGAGAAGGCAGCGGCGGAAAATGCTAAGGCCGTTATCGTCTCCGCCGCGATCGAGGCCGAACTCGTCACCATGCCGGTCGAGGAACGGGCGGAATATCTCGACGCGCTGTGTCTTGCCGAAGCCGGTCTCGCTCGGATCATCCAGGCAGGCTATGAACTGCTCGGCCTCATCACCTTCTTCACCGTCGGCCCCAAGGAAGCACGCGCCTGGACCGTGGCGCGCGGATCAAAGGCGCCGCAGGCGGCTGGCGCGATCCATACCGATTTCGAAAAAGGCTTCATCCGCGCCGAAACCATGGCCTTTGGCGATTATGTCCAGTTCAACGGCGAAGCCGGAGCCAAGGAAGCGGGCAAGTGGCGGTCGGAAGGCAAGGAATATGTGACGCAGGACGGCGACATCATGCTGTTCCGCTTCAACGTCTAACCCTTGGCGCTGCGTCCCGGCCCATCGCCTGCGCAGCGCAAGGCCGCCTTCCCGCCCAGCATCGATGCGGACACAAGGCTGCTGATCCTGGGCAGCCTGCCCGGCGATGCGTCGATCCGGCAGGGGGAATATTATGCCCATCGCGGCAATGCCTTCTGGATGCTGATGGGCGATGTGCTGGGCGAGGATTTACGCGGCCACCCCTATGCCATGCGGCTCAAGCGGTTACGAGCACGGGGCGTCGGCCTATGGGATGTGATCGAAAGCGCGCAGCGTGAGGGGAGCCTCGACGGGGCCATTCGCGCGGCCGAACTGCGCGATCTGGGGGCGTTCGTCGCCCGGCTGCCGAAATTGGTGGCGATCGGCTTCAATGGCAAGACCTCCGCGATGCACGGGCGGCGGCAGTTAGGTGACCGGCCGGGCCTGACGCTGATCGACCTCCCCTCCTCCAGCGGCGCCTATGCCAGCCTGTCGCGCGCGCAAAAGGCGGAGCGCTGGGCCGCCCTGCGGTCGTGGGTGGTCTGACCGTATTGCATCTGTGTGTCATATTGCGCGGCTAGGGCGAAGCGCTAAGAGACAGCCATAAAATCATCGCATCCATAAAGGTCGCCGCCATGTTCACCCGCCGTCAATTGCTGACCGTTGCCACCGCCGCGCCCTTGATCGGCGCGCCTGCTATAGTAAAGGCTCAAAGCTGGTATGCGGGCTATCCCTTTTCGCTGGGGGTGACGTCGGGCGATCCGGCGGCGGACGGCTTTGTCATCTGGACCAAGCTGGCGCCCAAGCCGTTCGAGCCGCATGGCGGCATGCCGACGGTCCCACTGCCGGTGAAATGGGAAGTGGCCAGCGACGAACGTTTCAAGACGATCGTGGCGTCAGGCGAAGCGACCGCGCGGCCTGAACTGGCGCACAGCGTCCATGTCGAGGTCGCGGGGTTGCAGGCTGATCGTCCTTATTGGTATCGCTTCGCGCTGGCAGGCGACCAGTCGCCGCGCGGCCGGGCACGGACGTTGCCGCTGGCCTCGGCCAGCCCCAAGGCGCTGAAATTCGGTGTGGCCGGGTGCCAGAATTATGAAGATGGGTTCTTCACCGCTTTCCGCCATCTCGCACGCGAGGATGACCTCGCCTTCGTCTATCATTATGGCGACTTCATCTATGAGTATAAGCAGCGCGGACCGGATTATGACAAGGATGGACTGCCCGTACCCCATGTGCGCAACCATATCGGCCAGGATTGTCTCGACGTCGCGGACTATCGGCTGCGCTACGCCCAATATCTGAGCGATTATGACCTGCAGGCTGCACGCGCCAAGCATACATGGTTCCCCACCTTCGACGATCATGAGGTGGAGAATAATTGGGTGCAGGATGAAAACTGGAAAGCGGTGCCGCCGGAGATTTTCCGCCTGCGCCGTCAGGCCGGTCTACACGCCTGGTATGAATATATGCCCGTGCGTGCTGCCATGCTGCCGCGCAACGGGATCATCACCAACATGTATCGCGAGGCTCGCTATGGCGATCTGCTCTCAATCGATTTTCTCGACACCCGCTCTTTCCGGTCGAAACAGCCCTGCGACGACGGCTTCAAACCCTATTGCCCCGGCATCGACGACAGCAAGGCTCAGGTCATTTCCCCAGAAGAGGAAAGCTGGCTGGTCCAGAATTTGAAGCGCGGCCAGACCCAATGGAACTGCGTGGCGCAGCAGGTGATGATGATGTCGCTCGACCGCCGCCGCTATGCGGATGAGACCCAGAAAATCTATAATATTGACACTTGGGCCGCCTATACGGCGCAGCGCAGCCGGTTGCTGGCCAAGATGCGTGGCCTCGATAATGTCGTGGTGCTGACCGGCGACGAGCATCAGAATTTCGCGGGGCTGCTCGACAATGGCGACAAGACCGTGGCGGTTGAGTTCGTGTCCACCTCCATCTCGTCGGGCGGCGATGGGTCGAACCTGCGCACCGGCAGCGATGTCATGTTGAAGAATAATGCGGAGCTGAAATTCATCAACGATCAGCGCGGCTATCTGGTCTGCGAAGTCACACCCGACGCCTGGACGACGCAGGCGCGCGTGATGGATCAGGTGTCGACGCCGGGCGGCGCGATCAGCACGCGCGCGACCATGACCGTCCCGCGCGGCCAGCCTTCGCTGCAAATCAGCTGACATTGACGTAAACGTAAGCGGTGATAGAACGGCATCTATTGCAAAAGGATAGGCATGGCGATGGATGACATTCTCTATTTCGAGGACATAGAGGTCGGCGACAGCTTCGCCTTCGGACCACTGACGGTCACGCGCGAGGAAACGATTGCCTTCGCTACCGAGTTCGACGCCCAGCCCTTCCACCTGTCCGACGAGGCAGCGGCGACCACCCATTTCGGCACCTTGTCGGCCAGCGGGTGGCACACCACCGCCCTGTTCATGAAGATGTTCGTGACCGAGATGCAAAAAAATCCTGCGCGTCAGGCCGCGAGCCTGGGCGCGATCGGCGTCGATGAACTGCGCTGGCTCCGCCCGCTGCGTCCCGGCGACACCGTGCGCGGCACCAGCGAAGTGATCGACAAGAAAGCCTCGAAAAGCCGCCCGGAAATGGGGATCGTGCGCAGCAAGGTGACGATCCTCAACCAGGACGATCAGCCAGTTCTAACCATGATACCGATCGCGATGTGGCGCACGCGCCCGGTGTGATTACGGCTCGATAAGGGACAGTCGGGTTCGGATCACTTCCTACCAAAAAGCTTCTCGATATCCCCATGGCCCAGTTTCACCCAAGTCGGTCGCCCATGGTTGCACTGGCCCGATCGCGGCGTCACTTCCATCTCTCTGAGTAGTGCGTTCATTTCCGCGACGCTCAGCACGCGGCCTGCGCGGACCGATCCGTGACAGGCCATGGTCGCGGCGACGAGGTCGAGCCGTTCTTTCAATGACAAGGCGCTGTCATAGGCAGCGAGATCATCGGCAAGGTCCGTGACCAATCCCTGCACGTCTGACTGGCCGAGCATCGCAGGAACCGCACGCACCAGCATGGCCGATGACCCAAAGCGTTCCAATTCCAGCCCGAAGTCGCGCAGTTCCGCCGCGCGAGCCTCCAGACGGTCGCAGGCGGGCTCTTCCAGTTCGACGACTTCGGGCAACAACAGCGCTTGGCTGGCAACCCCCTGCCCTTCCATCTCCCGGCGCATCCGTTCCAGCGTCAGCCGTTCATGCGCGGCATGCTGATCGACGATGACGAGGCCGTCCTCCGCCTCCGCAACGATATAGGTGCGGGCGACCTGCCCGCGCGCGACGCCGAGCGGGAAGCTCTGGCCCTCCGGTGCCGGAGCAGCGGCGGGTTCGGCGCGAGCCTGGGGTGGCGGCGTCAGGAAACTCGACCGGCGATCGCCGAAAGACGACGAGGCCAAAGGATTATAGCTGACCGATACGGCGTCGAAAATCGGCATCGCGCCGATCGGCGTTGGCGAGACCGGCTCGGCGCGCCAGGCGGACAGGGCGGCCGGATCGGCATTCTGGACCGCGCGAAAACCCTCCGCATCGAGCGCGCGGCGCAGGCCGGATACGATCATGCCCCGGATCATCGTCGGATCGCGGAAGCGCACCTCGGTCTTGGCGGGATGAACATTGACGTCCACGTCGAGCGGCGGCACGTCGAGGAATAGCGCGACCACGGGATGCCGGTCCCGCGCCAGCATGTCGGCATAGGCCCCGCGCAGCGCGCCGATCAACAGCCGATCCTTTACCGGGCGTCCATTGACGAACAGATATTGATGATCACCCACCCCCCGATTGTAGGTGGGGATTGAGGCAACGCCGGACAGGCGCACGCCTTCGCGTTCCAGGCTGACGATCACATGATTGTCGGCCAAGGCTCGATCGGTCAGCGCGGCCACCCGTTCCTCCCGCGCCTCACCCGCCTGCACGCCCAGCGTGCGGCGACCATCATGTTCGAGTGCGAACGCAACCGCGGGATGTGCCATTGCGAGACGGCGGACGATGTCGAGACAGGCGGCATATTCCGCCTTGGCCGAGCGCAGGAATTTGCGCCGGGCGGGCACTTTGGCGAAGAGTTGCTCGACGGTGACGCGAGTGCCGGGGGGCAGCGCCGCCGGCCCTTCGGCGACTAGCTGGCCATTATCGACGGTGCGGCTCCACCCGTCCGCACCCGCAACCCGGCTGTCGATGGTCAGCCGCGCGACGCTCGCAATGGAAGGCAGCGCCTCCCCCCGGAAACCGAGAGTCGCCACATTTTCAATGGCATCGTCGTCGGGCATCTTCGACGTGGCATGGCGTTCCAGCGCCAGCGCCATGTCCGCCGAATCCATGCCGCAGCCATCGTCGCTCACCTCGATCCGGTCCAGCCCCCCGCCCGACAGGCGGATGGAGAGCCGAGTCGCGCCCGCGTCCAAAGCGTTTTCGACGATTTCCTTGAGCGCGCTGGCGGGTCTTTCGACCACTTCACCGGCAGCGATACGATTGACCAGATGTTCGGGCAGGCGGCGTATTGACATTGATTAGGGACTAGCCCAATCGGTCGCTTTCCGCGACCCGCGACGCCAAATATTTTGCACTGCACAGGATGACTGAACAGGGCAAAAGCCATGCGGCGCAGCGGACGAGCGGAACAGCTTTCCGACCGGTCCCCTGTCGCGTCGCGGGGACGGCGGGCGATACAGGATAAGGCATGTCGATCTTCTCGCGTCTCTTCAAATTCACCTCGCAGGATATGGCCATCGACCTCGGCACCGCCAATACGGTGGTCTATGTTCGCGGTCGCGGCATCGTGCTGAACGAACCGTCGGTGGTGGCGGTCGAGACGCTGAACGGCGTCAAGCGGGTGAAAGCCGTGGGCGTAGACGCCAAGCTGATGATGGGCAAGACCCCGGATTCGATCGAGGCCATCCGCCCCTTACGCGATGGCGTGATCGCCGACATCGACGTCGCCGAACAGATGATCAAGCATTTCATCACCAAGGTCCATGGCGGCAAGCATAGCCCTTGGCGCGCGCCGGAGATCGTGATCTGCGTGCCTTCGGGTTCGACCAGCGTCGAGCGCCGCGCCATCCGTGACGCGGCCAGCAATGCCGGCGCGCGCCAGGTGTTCCTGATCGAGGAGCCGATGGCCGCCGCAATCGGCGCCGACATGCCGGTGACCGAGCCGATCGGTTCGATGGTCGTCGATATTGGTGGTGGTACGACCGAAGTCGCGGTGCTATCTCTGCGTGGCCTCGCTTACACCACCAGCGTCCGCGTGGGTGGTGACAAGATGGACGAAGCGATCGTCTCCTTCGTGCGTCGTCATCATAATTTGCTGATCGGCGAAGCCACCGCCGAGCGCATCAAGAAGCAATATGGCATCGCCCAGTCGCCCGCCGATGGCGTTGGTGAGACGATCCATATCAAGGGTCGCGACCTGGTGAATGGCGTGCCCAAGGAAATCTCGATCAACCAGGGTCAGATCGCCGACGCGCTGGCCGAGCCGATCAGCACGATCGTTGAAGGCGTGCGGATCGCGCTGGAAAACACCGCGCCCGAACTGGCGGCTGATATTGTCGATCAGGGTATCGTCCTGACTGGCGGCGGCGCGCTGCTCAAGGGGCTGGACGATGAATTGCGCGACGAAACCGGCCTGCCGGTGACGATTGCCGAAGATCCGCTGACCTGCGTCGCGATCGGCACTGGCCGCGCTATGGAAGATCCGATGTTCCGAGGCGTCTTGCAAACCGCCTGATCCGACGGGCTTTTTCGAAAGGGACGCGTAGATGGCGCGGCCACCCAGCCTACGCCCCGGCATCAACCGAAGGGCGCAATATAGCCTGTTCTTCGGCTATGTCGTGGCGGTCGGCGGCGCTGCGGCCGCCCTGCTGCTGGTCGTGGTCGCCATATTCGATCCCACCGGCTTTGCTGGCCTGCGCACCGCGACGGCGGAACTGACCCGACCGCTCTCATCGGGCCTGCGCAATATGGTCAGCGGCGTCAGCTCGGTGGACGAGGTGCTGGCCTCCTATTGGCGGGCGGGATCGCAGAATGTCGCGCTGCGGCGGCAGGTGGAAGCCGATCGCAATCGCATCATCGAAGCAAAGGCGATCGCCCAGGAAAATGCCCGGCTCAAGAAGTTGCTGCGTCTGGTCGATGCCGACCAGAGCAGCCTATTGACCGCACGGCTCATCAGTTCCTCGTCCAGCAGCGCGCGTCGTTTCGCGCGGCTCAACGCCGGGCGTTGGCAAAGCGTGCGGCCTGGCATGCCGGTGCGCGCCGCCGAAGGGTTGATCGGCCGTGTCCACAGCACCACGCCCAACACCGCCGAAGTCTTGTTGCTGACCGACACCGGCAATATCGTACCAGTCCGCCGCGCAAATGACAGCGTGCCCGCCATTTCCACTGGTGCGGGTGACGGATCGGTGGAGATCCGCGCACTGTCCGCGGGACGCAATCCGTTCAAGCCGGGCGACCTGCTGGTCACATCCGGCATCGGTGGCATCTATCAGCCCAATATCCCGGTCGCCGTGGTCGTGCGGGTCCAGGGTGAGATCGCTTGGGGCTTCCCGCTCGCCAACCCCTCGCGCGTCGATGCGGTGGTGGTCGAACGCCCGTTCGAGGATGTTGTGACCCGGCCCGATCCTGCCGCCGAAGCATTGCCGCCGGAGGACGCCGCACCCAGCAGCACGGCCGCGCCATGATCGACCGCCATCTTCGCCATGTGTCGCGCCTGGGCAAACATCCCTCGCGTTTCCGCTTGGCCGGGACGCCGGTGATAACGGTGATGATCGGGTCGCTGGCGGCCGCGCTGCCGCTGATCGCGCAGTCGCCGGTCATGCCGCCCTTTGGCCTGTTGCTGCTCCTGTCCTGGCGCTTGCTGCGCCCTGAACTGTGGCGCGCCTGGATCGGCCTGCCGCTTGGCTTGTTCGACGACATGGTCAGCGGCCAGCCGATCGGGTCGGCTATGTTCCTGTGGACGGTGACGCTGCTGATGATCGATGCGGTCGAACATCGCATGGTGTGGCGCAGTTATCGGCAGGACTGGTTAATTGCGGCCATCGCCATTATCTTCTGCATCGCCACCGGTCTGTTTTTCGCGCGGATTACAGGTGGCGGCGAAGTGAGGTTGCTGTTGGTCGCGCCGCAGATGCTCTGGACGATATTGTTATTTCCCTTCGTCGTCCGGCAATGCGCCCGGATCGACCGCTGGCGCGTGATGGCATGAAATTTCCCCTGCTCAAGCCCAAGAGCGTCACCGAAGCCAGCCAGACCTTCACCTTTTCGCGACGGACGATGGTGCTGGGGGCGATCCAGGGTGGCATCGGCGCGATGCTGGCGGCGCGCATGGCCTGGATCAGCGTCGCGGAAAATGAAAAATATGCGATGCTGTCGGAAAGCAATCGCGTCAATCTGACGCTCATTCCGCCGCGTCGGGGCTGGATCATAGACCGCAACGGTCGCCCGCTTGCCAACAACCGCACCGATTTTCGTGTCGATCTCATCCCGCAACGGGTGGTCGATGCCGAAGGCACGATCCGCCACCTGGCCCAATTGCTCAGCCTGGAATCGGACGAGGTCGAGCGTATTCGCGAGGAACTGGACAAGTCGGCGCGTTTCCGCCCCGTCCAGGTATCCGACAAGTTGACCTACGAGCAATATGCCGCGGTCAGCGTCCGCCTGCCCGACTTGCCCGGCGTCGCGCCCAGCCAGGGTTTTTCGCGCTATTATCCGGCCGGCTCCACTGTCGGTCATCTGCTGGGCTATGTCGGTCCCGCGACGGCGGAGGATTATAAGGAACGGCGCGATCCGCTGCTGATCACACCGGGATTCAAGGTCGGCAAAGACGGGCTGGAAAAGGCGTTCGACCAGCATCTGACCGGTAAGCCCGGTGCCAAGCGGGTGGAAGTGACCGCGCGTGGCAAGATCGTGCGAGAACTGACCACCCGCCCCGACATGCCGGGCAATCCGATCAAACTGACGATCGATGCAGGCTTGCAGGAATATGCGGGCCGTCGTCTCGCGACCCAAAGCGGGTCGGTGGTCGTGATCGACTGCGCCAATGGCGACGTGCTGGCGATGGCATCGATGCCCAGTTTCGATCCCAACAGCTTTTCCGACGGCATCAGCCAGTTGGAATGGGCGATGCTGTCGCAGGACGACCATGTGCCGCTGCGCAACAAGACGTTGCAGGGTCTCTATCCCCCAGGATCGACCGTCAAGCCTATGGTGGCGCTGGCGCTGCTGGAGGCCGGCGTGGGCCCGCAGGAGACTGTGGGCTGTTCCGGTGCCATCCGGGTCGGCAACACGCTGTTCCACTGCCACAAGCGGCGCGGTCATGGCGCCGTCAACATGCGCACGGCGATCGCCCAAAGCTGCGACATCTATTTTTACCAGATGGCCCAGCGTATCGGCATGAACCGCATTGCCGAAATGGCGCGGCGGTGCGGCATGGGCCAGCGCTTCGACCTGCCCTTCCCCAGCCAGAGCTATGGCACCGTGCCGGACCCGGCGTGGAAGGAAAAGAAATATGACCAGAAATGGCAGGTCTATGACACGGTAAATGCCACCATCGGCCAGGGTTATATGCTTATCAACCCGCTCCAGATGGCGGTGATGGCAGCACGACTGGCGACGGGCAAGCAGTTGATGCCCAACTTCCTGCATGGCGCGAAGCGCCCCGCGCCCGCCTCCGTGGGCGCATCCGAAGAGCATCTGGCCGTGATCCGCGACGCGATGAGCGCGGTGGTCAATGGCGGCGGTACAGGCGGCGCGGCGCGGATGGCGATTCCCGACGTACTGATCGCGGGCAAGACCGGCACCGCGCAGGTCCGCCGCATCACCATGGCCGAGCGCGCGGGCGGTGTGCGGCGCGACGCGTCGCTCGCCTTCAAACTGCGCGACCATGCCCTGTTCCAGGGCTTCGCGCCGTTCGATAATCCGCGCTATGCCGTGGCCTGCATCATCGAACATGGCGGCCATATGATCCGCAACGAGGATGCGCCGATGATCGCCAGCGACACCCTCTCTTATTTGTTCGACCCCAAGAAGGCGACGGAGAAGCTGGAAACGCTGGAAAAAGGCTGGGGCGGGACGCCGACCGAACGGCAGGCGCGGCAGATGGCGGCTTTTCGCTTGGCGCGCGCGATCGAACGCGGCGAAGTGCCCCCGCCGGTCGCCGACAATGGCAGCAATGCTGCCGATGCGGATAATGGTGCCGTCGCCGCACCCTCACCCGTCAGCAATGAGAGCGATGCACCATGAGCCTCGTGCCGCAGCCGCTGACCCAATTTCCCTGGCGCGTCATGGCTTTGCTGCTCGCGATCGCGACCTTCGGCACCCTGGTGCTCTACAGCGCTGCAGACGGCAATATCTTCCCCTGGGCCGTCAACCAGTCTGTGCGCTTCTGCATCTTCTCGGCCATGGCGCTAGTTCTAAGCCGCATTCCGATCGAGCTATTCTCGCGCTTCGCCTTTCCCGCCTATGGCAGCGTGCTCGTCGCCTTGATCCTGGTCGAGTTGATCGGCGGGGTCAGGGGCGGCAGCCAGCGCTGGATCAACCTTGGCTTCATGCTGCTCCAGCCGTCGGAGTTCATGAAGCCGATCATCGTGCTGGCCGTCGCACAATTCTACGCCAGGCTGCCTGTGGGAGAGATTCGCCGCTGGAACGCCATCTGGCCCGCCCTGCTGTTGATCGGCCTGCCATGGTCGCTGGTACTGATCCAGCCGGATCTCGGCACCGCCACGATGATCCTGGCAGGCGGCGTGACGGTCATGTTCCTCGCCGGACTGCCGCTACGCCTGTTCGTCGGCTCTGGGCTGGTAGTGGCCGCCATCGTCCCGATCGCCTTCAGCTTCCTGCACGACTATCAGCAAAAGCGCGTCCTGATCTTCCTGGACCCTGAAAGCGATCCTTTGGGTGCCGGCTATCATATCAGCCAGTCGAAGATCGCGATCGGTTCCGGCGGCATCTGGGGCAAGGGCTTCCTGCAGGGCTCACAAAGCCATCTCGACTATCTGCCCGAAGGCCATACCGATTTCGTTTTCGCCACCATGGCGGAAGAATGGGGCCTGGTTGGCGGCATCGTCATGATCGGTGCCTTCATGCTGCTGTTCCGCTGGGGCCTGCGCGTGGCGATGCGGACCCCCGACAAGTTCGCGCGCCTGGTCGCGGCGGGGCTGACCACCACCATTTTCTTCTATGTCGCGATCAACCTGATGATGGTGATGGGCCTGGCACCGGTCGTCGGTATCCCCCTGCCCTTCATGTCCTATGGCGGGTCGTCGATGCTGACGGTCATGCTGTGCGTGGGCATCATCATGGCCATCGACCGCAGCAACCGCCGCAGCAGCGGGCATAGAAACTGGGCGTGAGGCCGGTGCGATGTCATGGCGCTGAAACTTTTTGCGCCGCAACGCAATTTAGGGTTTGCGAATCCGGCCGACGCTGCTAATTGCCCGCCCACGCCAACGGACACTGGCTCTTCCAGACAGTCCGATGCCGGTGTGGACGCATAGCTCAGTTGGTAGAGCAGCTGACTCTTAATCAGCGGGTCCTTGGTTCGAGCCCAAGTGCGTCCACCATATTTTTCAACAACTTATCACTCATTTGAGACAAGATAGAGCCGTGGTCGGTTCTGACTGTGTCCATTTTTGTGTCCAGTGTCGGTCACGCTTTCCCTAGGCTTTTCGATCTTCCCGGATGTGTCCGGAAAAATCAGCTGGTCAGCATAGGGTGCCAGATGCTTCACCGACATGTGGGCGTAGCGCCGCACCATCGATTCCGACTTCCAGCCCCCGAGTTCCTGGAGCACCCAGGTGGGCACGTCATTCTGCCGGAGCCAGCTGGCCCAGGTGTGCCGCAGATCGTGCCAGCGGAAATTCTCGATCCCGCAGGCCTTCAAGGCGGCGCGCCAGGCCCTGTTGTTCGCGCACCGCAGCGGATTGCCGCGATAGGTAAACACATGGGTATCATGCTTGCCTTGCTGCCGTCCCAAAACGCCAAGAGCGATCGCGTTGAGCGGTACACCGAGCGCTGCACCATTCTTCGTATCGCCATGCTCAATCGTCGCTATGGCCCGGTTCATATCGACCCGGTCCCAGGTCAGGTTGAGTATGTTTCCCTGGCGAAGGCCCGTCGACAAAGCGAACAGGACAACCTCGCGCTGATGAGCAGGTAGCTTATCCATGAGCGCCCTGGCCTGATCGTGTGTGAGGCATCGCACCCTGACCTTGCCGCTCTTCTCATAGGTCTTGAACGCCGGTATCTGGTCGATCCATTCCCACTCGCGCTGCGCCTTCCGGAAGATGGCGCGGATAAGCGCCACATAGAGATCCTTCGTGCGATTGCTCGATCGGACATGGTGTCGGGTGATGATCGCGTCGATCATGTCCCTGCTCACCTGTTCCATTGTCTTGCCACGCAGGTGCTTGGTAAACCATCGGATCCGGCTCACATCGTCCCTATAGGACTTCTTGTGCGTCATTTCCTTCAGCCACCGCAAAGCCGCCTCGTCCCATGTGCGCTTCGGCTTCTGCTTCAACCTGGCAAGATCCCACAGCTGGGCCTTCAACTTGTCGTGATATTCTTGCGCCTTTTTCCTGTCGGAGGTTCCAGTAGAGCGTCTAACTGTCGTTCCGTCAGGTGCTGTGCATTTGACATAATAGGTGCTTGCACGCTTGTAGAGTGCCATGTTGCCTGCCTTTCGTCGGCACTCGACTGCATCCGTGCGCGCCCAGAATATCGAGCGCGCAGGGAGGCGACAAGGTCCGCTTCCAAAAAGCGCCAGTCACGACCGAATTTCGCGCCAGGAACGACCCCGGCTTTCGCGTAACTGCGCAGCGTATTTGCGTGAATTCCCAGGAAAGCGGCGGCTTCCTGAAGGCTCAGGATGCGAGCCGGAGCGGCATCTGGGGCACCGCTGGCCGCGCCAGGGCTGTCGTGAGGATATTGCATGCACCGATGTTCCCGAATCGAACTCGGCGCGTGATGAAGCTCTCTCAAGATACCCTAATTTGCGTCGGAGAAAAGAGCTCCCTCCACTCGGCGCCCCGTTGATGCCCCTTTTGCGTCACGGCACTTGCTGGATCTTTGACGCCTGCCGTGCAAAACAATTTTCGCCAAAACGTCGACGCAGATGCTCTGACACACTAAGCGCATAACGGCGCTGCCGCCAGTCGATCGGGCTATGATAGATGCCGACGGCCTTCCAGTAATTGCCGGTGACGGTCAGCCCGGACAAGAATATCCAGCGCGCCGCCTCGACATTGAAACAGGCATCGAATTGCAACCAGATACGAACCTGCGCATCATGGCGGCCGATCGCTTTGGCAATCCTGGGCACCCACCAGCTATTGATCTGTAGTGGTCCCAGATCATGGGTTCCATTGGTATTTGCGACCGCGGCTCCGATCCAGCCGCCTTCCTGATCGCGCAGGGCCCACAAAGTGCGTTCAAGCCACTGAGCGCCTCGCGATGCTGATTTGATGCAAGCGCCAATCCGGACGGCTTCGTCGGGAAAGTGGGATCGTGAATGGGCGGGCGCGACGGTAGCTAAAATCGTAAACAGCAGGCCCGCAGAGTTGAGCCAGTTTCTAGCGATCGATCCCATGACGACCTCCCTGAGGCAGCTTGGCCTCGCTGCGATCCGCTTGCCGTTCGGCAGGCCCCGTGCGATCCAGCAAGCTGTTAAGGTGCCGGTCCAGCGCCTCCGCCAGGCTTCTGGCGTTTGTGGCGAGCCGAACCCCAAGCCCGCTCCTGCCGCTCGCTCGCCTGTGCAGCCTCGCGCTCAGCAAGCGATCGCTATTCTGCTGTCGCTCTTGCTGTTGCGCCTGTCGCATCTCCTCGATCCGCGCCGGTTCCCGTTCAGTGAACCGGTCCGCCCTGTCGCGATCAATCCGGCCCAGTCCTTCCAGCGCAGAGGTCTTCTCGCCAGAGGACCGCTCGAGTTTTTCAACGAGCCTGTCCTTGTCCTGGGTCCACAATTTGACGCCCAGCCGCGCACGGGTGATTGCCGTATAATAGTTCTGGCCGGTAACCAGTGGTGATCCGAGCGGGGCCAGAACATAGACCCGCGCATAGGTTCTGGACTGCGCCGCATAGATTGTTTCGGCGTAACCATGATCCCAACTCTTGTGCCGCGAGAGATCGATCGTTTGGGCGCGATCACCTTTGTCCCATTGAATGGTGGCAAAACTTCCATCCAGTGCTTCGACCGTACCGCGTTGGGCGTTCTTGATGCCCAATTCATGGGAGACAAGCCGCCATTGAATGCGATCGCCTTCGGCAAGGCTTCGCGTTTCGGAGACGAAGATGTTGGCCTGTCCGCCCTTGGTGAGCCGCGGATCCCAGCGAACGATGCGACCCTGTTCATCGACGAGACGGACCTGCGGTCGGCCGCGCTCATCGCGCACGATGCCCAGCACCCGATATTCGGTGTCGCGGGCGAGCCCGGCCTCGGCCTGATCGCGACCGAATGTGACAACCTGACCGGATGTGTAGAAGCGGGCGAGATGCTTCTCCTGCTCGGTGAGGCCGGCAGGCGAAAGGATATTGAGCCGGGCATCCTGCGCAGCCACCACCCCCTCACGCTGCAACGTCTCCCGTACCTGCGTATTGACGATCAGCCTGGTCGCATTGTCCAGAACGAGGATGTTGGTGCTGGCTCGGGTCTCTGGCCGCAGGCGCGTCCACTCGGCCACCAAGCCTTTAGCGAGCGATTCCGCGTCTCCGCCAGACACTATTTTGTCGAGCTGTTCGAGCGAGCCAGCATAGTCGCCCGCCCGTGCTCTTGTGACGGCATCTTTCATCCGCGCCGTTTCCTGACGCCGCGATTCGGTGAGCTGCGCCGTTGGCATGCCGAGCTGCTGCATCAACCAGAAAGCTTTGCCCTGCTCGATGGCGCCGGTCTGTTTGTTGTCACCCAGGAGGATGAGCCGGGCGCCAGTTCTGCGGCTGATCTCCAGAACCCGCAGCGCCTGTCGGTTACCGAGCTGCCCCGCTTCGTCCAGCACCAGGACGTCGCGCCCAGACAGGCCATAGCCGCCCTCGGCTAGAAGGCTCGCAACGGTCCGGGATTTGATGCCGGCCGTGTCGCCAAGGTTCGCCGCAGCTGATGAGGTGGGCGCCAGGGCATGGAGCGTTGCCCCCGGTTCGGCAGCCCGATGCAGTGTGGCAATCAGCATCGATTTACCCGCACCCGCTACGCCGTGAAGGCCTGTGACCCGGTCGCGGCTCAACGCCAGGTCCACGAGCGCTCGCTCCTGAAGGGGCGACAGTCCGGCCGTTTCCAGCACGCCCAGCAGGCGATCGGAAGATGCGATTGGTCGGCCATCTTCGATCGAGAGAGCGAGATGCTGCGCCAGGGCCTGCTCGAAGCGGACTGAGCGGCGCGTCGTCCGTCCGCGATTCAGGATCTGATCGCCGGTCTGCTCCCGGGTCGCGAGCAATTTGCGGCGCGCCTCATGCCCTTCGAGGAGCGGGCGAACGTCGCCAAAGCGGACCTCGCCGACATGAGGCGCAAGAGCCTTTGTGATCAACCGGCCAAGCGGATTGACCGCCTCTCGACCTTCGGTCTGTCGGACACCGAACAGGGCCGCGCGTGCCGCTTCTGCAGGTGCGAGAAGGAGGATGCGTTCGCCACCCTTTTCCGCTTCCGCCCGCAGGCTGTCGAGCGCGGGCGCATGTTCGCCCAGCCGCGTTCGCCACTGGAGATGCAGCGTCTCAAGGCCGATCTTCTCCTTTGGCCCGCGTGTCGCATAGAAGGACTTTCGCCGCGCAGCCTGTCCTTCCAGACCGTGCTCACGGGCATGGGCATCGATCTGTTCGGCACGCTGCGACATGTCCACGATCAACTCTGGGCGTACACCCCGGATCTCGAACAGGCCCCGGCGGGGGTCGGCGGCGATTTCGTAGCCGAGCGTTCGCAGGCCCTGGGCGAGCTCGTTACGGTAGATCTGCCCTGCGCTCATCTGCTCGCTATACATGGCCCGCGTTTCCAGGCTCGCCATGGGGGCGTCGCGCTGCCGGTTGGTCATGTTGAGGACCACCACATGGGTATGGAGATGCGGATCGAGCTCCCGGCTCGCATGTTCGGTAAAGCGCGCCCACAGGAGCCGACCGGTCGTTTCGTGCAGCACGCGGCCATCCTCTCGCCGACGAAGTTGCGCCTGCTCCTCAAGCCAGGAGAGCGCGACGCTGACCGCCTGTTCGTGGGCATCGGCGATCCGCGAATCCCCTACCGCAAGGGCCATCACCGATACCGATTTTGGCGCGCTCAGAGCGAAGTCCCAACCCGGGTGATGCTCGATCCCGCCCTCGCGGTGTCGGCCCAGTTGCTGGCCCGCAACCGCACCGCGAAGGAGACTCTCGAAGGTATTCGGATCGACCTCGCCGGAAAGCCCAAGCTCCTCTGCGAGGACGCCGCCCCATTGGGAGCCTTCCGTCCCGCCCTTGGTGTAATAATCGCCGATCGCATAATAGCGCGCTATGTTGCCGGCCGTTCCGGTCAAACGCCTGGGATGCATCATGCCGGCCTCGACGCGCTACGCATGCCGCCCCTGCGGCCATGCTGGGAGAGGCCAAAGCCGGAGGAACGCCCCAAAAGCTCCGGTCCCGATGTGGATGGCAGATGTTCCTGCGATGCGGCCCCTGGTGCAGATGCAGGCGGAACCTCTGCGCGCAGCGGTATCTCGGCATCGAGAGGAAGTTCGGGCGACGCGACGGCCTTGCTGGGAGGTCGCAGCTTCTTCTTCGCGTCTTTGGGGGCGTCCCGCGCTTGAGCCGCCAAGACTGGCGACAATCGCACGGCGGGGGCGGTCCGCTCCTCGAACGCTGGAAAGCAGGTAGGAGATCGGTTGTAACTGTCCTTGAAGCGGGCAACCGGAAGGTCGCGACCAAAGCGCAGGAAGCCGGTCAGGTTGGGAAGATTGGTCACCTCCGTGTGCATGACGAGCGGGCGAGTCACCTGCATGCGCGAAAGGTTCACCCCGTCGCGCATATCGTTCACGCCGTAGGACATGCCTTCATTGGCCTCGACCTGTTCGACCTGTCCCAGATTTTCCGAGACATGCTTGGCTGTCGGCGTGTCGTTCGCCCGCAGTGCGACCCATGTCGAGCAATATCCGGTGATCGCGGCTGCATCCTGAATGCCGTAGGTCGCCTCGAGCTGCGGGTAGCTCTGAAACCCCAATATGCCGCACCCACCATATTTGCGGGCACGAGCAAGAAAGTCTGAAAGCGAAGGCAGCTTCTGAAGGGTCGGCAGTTCGTCGATCACGCAATAGAGACGCCGGGCGCGATCGGGCGCGAGGCTCATGATCGCGCTGATGGCGATGTCGAGCCAGACCGTGATCAGTGGTCGAAGCGAGGGCAACTGATCGGCTTTCACAGTGATGAAAAGCCAGCTGTCATCCTCCTCATTGGCGACCCAGTCGCGGATCGAGAAGCCGTCGAGCGTGTCATCGAGATAGGAGAAACTGCGCATGACCGACGCCAGCTCGGCGCGGATGCCGGCCGACGTCCGATCGCCCTCCGTCGAGATGAAAGCGGCAGCATCGGTCCCCTCCGCAAAAGTCGCGAGGTCCTTCAAGGGGGAACGCAAGATCGTATCGAGCAACACCGAAACGAGCATACTATTGTCGCGCGCGAGTTTCCGGAAGACAGCTACGAGCGTGCCTCTGGCGGCCTTCGCCCAGAAGGGATCGCCGGACTTGTCGGGAATGGTCGACTCGGCGATTTGGTCATAATGATAGTCGCGCGGCACATCGACCCAGGGCGACCAGCTGTCGGCCCTGGCATCAAGCGGGTTCAGCAGAATGTCGTGCCCGGGCCTGTAGAATTTCTCGACGAACGTTCCGGCGGCGTCATAGACGATCGCCCTGCGGCCCTGCTTGCGGATGCCGGCCAGCATCTTGACGATGATGTTAGTCTTGCCCGTCCCGGGCGCGCCGCAAATCAGAATATGTTCGGGCTCGAACGCGTCAGGAACCGGCACGCCGCCGATCTCAAAGCTACCCTTTCGGCTTCGCCAAAGCAGGCGCCGTAGCTGTCGAGGGGTCCCGAAACGGGCACCGCGTAGGAACTGGTTGGATCCAAGCCCACGCCCAGTCCTCGTAAAATAAAACCATGCCCAAAATAGCATGAGAAGCGAGAAGCAGCCGACCAGCGCCGCCCCGACAAGGAGATGATGCTCCATCGCCCGAAGCGCCTGCTTGGCGACGCCAGACTCCAGCAGCGTATCGGAGTTGGTCCAATATTCCGGCCCCTCCGGTCCCCTGAACAGGAGCGGCGCTCCACCAGGCACGTCACTTTTAAGGGTCGCTTCAACGATCTTGAACGCGACATAGCGCTGATAGTCGTTCGCTTTCTCCAGAACATACCAGAGCGTGCCGCCGACCCACAGGACGAGCCCTGCCGCCACGGTCTGAATAAACACCTGGGTCGTCATGCGCACATTATGGACGATGGCCTGTCCGCCCCTTGTCCAGGACCCGAGCGTGTCGTTGCGGAAGATGCTCATGAGCTTATCTCCACGGGATCGATAAGGCCCCGCTCGAGGAGGAGTTTGCGGGCGTCGGCCGTACCGCGGGCCAGGAGGTCGGGATGACGGGCGCTCACATAGGCAGCAAGGATCGCGAACACCTGGATGTTTGTCGCATGCAGTTCATCGAAACGGCCATGATAGCCGCCCGCGTCCATGCCTTCATAGCGATCGAGAATGCCGCGAACATAGTCGGCAACGCTGGTATCGGTGGCACGTGCGCCGAGAACGAGACGCTCATAGAGCGCATCTTTGAATCTGATGGTAACCCTTGCCACACGCCGAACTCCTGTTCGACGCCTGATCGGGGTGATGAAGCGGGTCCGTAAATAAAGCTATTTCGCCCTGATCTCAAGACAATATGCGTCATGTCTACGGCAGCCAAAGGTTGCCAAAGAAGATCAGGCGCTTGGCTGGACGCCGACCTTTGTGGTCAGCCAGAGCGTGCCGGTGGCACCCAGTTGTGCCACCGCTCGTCATACCGGAAATTTATGAAAAACAGCAGAAAGGCTGGCGATTCGCACCCGCAGCACCCGTGCGTACGGTGCATTACAAACGGCCACGAGCCGTGCGTCTTTTCTTCGCAGCGCCTTGCGCGCTGCGCAGCCGCGTCCAGGCAAGGGCGGGCTGCCCCCGGCAGGGGGCTCTTTTTCTTCGCCGGCACCAGCCGGCCCCAAAATTGCATTGCAGATATCCTCCCGATGTGAATAGTGGAGCGTGGCGGGCAGACCTTCAGCTGAAGGATAAACATCATGCCCAAAATGACCGATCGCGAGCGGCTCGCGAAGATCGAAGCCGGTCGCCGCAAACTCGACGAGGAAGCCGACACCGTGCGGCAATCCCTTCGCGCCCAATATGCCGCGCACATATCCCAGATTGCCGTCGAACAGTTGAGCGAGCGCGAGTTCAAGGACCTGCTCACACATGCAATCCGGGTCGGCGGCGCGGCCGCTATCACGGCCCTCAAGGCGTTGCCCATCACCGCCGCCATAACCCAGACGTCGCCGGAACGGCGTCCCAGCGACGAGCACGGCGGAGCCGCGCGCAGGAGGCCAGCGCTTCCTCCAAGCGCCGGATCGCCGGGCGACGGGGCCGGCAGCAGGCCGGCTCCCTGAGCCCGGCGATACTCTCCCCAGGCACAAAAAAAGGGCGCTGGCGGAGGGCCGAACCCTTCCACCAGCGCCACTGCCCCGTTCGTCAACCTGCCCGGCGTTGCTGGCCTGCCAACGTGAAGAAATGCGCCGGCACCCCAGCCTCCCGCACCATCCGCGCGAGGTTCGACTGTATTCCCGATCCCTCGCAGACGATCGCTTCGACCGGCTTCAACCGTAGCAGCGCCTCGTTGCGCGCGAACCCGGCCCGCTGTCCCAGCCGGTGATTGAGCGTGAAGGCGATGAGCTTCACCTTCCGGCTCGCGGCCCACGCAGCGGCGATCGCGTCGCAGCCCTTGGCCTGGGCCGTCGTCGCAAGAAGCATCGAGGGGACCCGTGCCTTGATCTGGTCGAGCCGCTCCCAGAGCTGGGCGTGATCCTCCCATTGCTGTCCCCCGGAGAATATGACAACCGGACCTTGCGGCGCCAGCGCTTCGTTGCGCCTGTTGCGGCGTGCGGCCAGGAAGTCGGTGGCGGCGATCACCGAAGCGGTGCGTTTGCTCGAGACCAGCGTGCCGCGTGGTGCCGACCAGGGCCGTCCGGTCTCGACCCGGAAGAGATCGGCGCCATGGTCGCGCATGCAGGCGATAGCCTCGCGCGCCTCGTCGAGTCCGTGGCAGAGCGCCTGCGCCTCCTCCAGATTGGCCGTGGCAATCTCGCCGCCGTCGCTTTCGCGGATGAGCTGGCCCACCTGTCGCGCGGCCCTGTCGGCCTCGCCATCCAGCTGATCGGCGAGCCTGTGGAAGCTGTGCACCAAACCCCAGGCGAGCCGTTCGGACAGGGCTTCGAGCCGCGTGTCCCGCAGCAGATCGAACAGCGTCGTCACCATCAACTCGACCCCAAGTTGCATCGCCAGCGGGTCAGGCATGTCGGCTGTGATAGCCTCGTCGCTGCTCCCCAGCCGCACCGCGTCGGCGGTTTGGGCAAAGGCGGCGGCGAAGCGGTCTGATGCTTGCCTCGTCTCTTCGGCGAAGAACCCGGCGATATCGGCAAAGCGGGCGGCGGTGGTGGTATCGGTCGTCATGAAAACCTCCTTTTTCTGAAGAGGTTTGTCCCCCTGCACGGGCTCCGAGCGGCGGGGTCAAGGACCGCGAAGCGGCCGCTCCGCGGCGGTGGGGGCAACGATTTTCTCTGGCGGCCGCGGAGCAAGGAAGGAAACGCCGACGTCCGCTCCGCCAGGGAAAATGGTGGGGCCCCGCCGTCCTTGAGGCCGACGCGGTCCCGTGCCACAATCGGACGTCTTGAGAGAGAGGAAGAGCTACCCTGCGGGGGGCTCGATGCCCCCCGCAGGGTAATGTGGAGGGCACCGCGCTCGCCCCGGGCGCCTCTGGCCTTCTCCTGTCGTCCCAGAGAATGGCCGAGCTTACCAGTTGAACCTCTGCAACCCGTCCACCTCATCAGCATCGCAGTCGAACAGGATGTAGGCACAGTCCAGCGACCGGGCGAACCGCTGAACCTCGGCAAGCTCTGACGGTATGCGCGCAGCATCATCGCCCTCGACCACAAAGGTCGAGACGAACCATCCATACCAGGTGGCGGCGACCGTGAGGGGTTGGAATTCGACCGGCAGACTGGCCCAGTTCGCCAGAAGCTGTGAGGTTGCAAGGCTCACATGAGCGGTGCTAAGGACAAGATGCCTTCCAAATTCAAGCGGCGCTTTGCCCGGGTCCTGAGGCCTGCTTGAGGGCGGCTCAGGCGGGCGGTACATAGGCATCGTAGGGATTGCCGTCGTGAAGATGCCCGAAGGGCGTCATCACATAATCCCTTTCCTCTCGTCCGACCGCACAGATCACATAGCGCGGGACGCCTGTTGCAGCGTCCCTGCATTCGAGCAGCGCCAGATCGCCCTGCTCCGCCGCGCGGAGCAGGGTCTCGAAATTGCGCCTATATCCTTCGGGAATAGCCATATCCGCCTCCTTATGCCGCGTTGCGCCGGCGCAGCTTTATGTCGGGTGCCTGGCCCTCGCGCCTGAAGGCGTGGATCGGGACGCCCGCCTCGCGCAGGAGCTGGTAGAGATTGGCCTGAAGCCCCGATCCCTCGCACAGGAGCGCCTCGACGGGCGCGAGATCGACCAGCTTGCGGTTGCGCGCAAAGGCGACCTTGGAACCAGTGCCGTAGAGCCCGTAGGTCACTAGCGGAACCCGCTTTTCGGGCCGCGCTGCCCAGGCCGCGGCGATCGCGTCAGCTCCTTTGCGCTGCCCTGTCGTGACGAGCGTCATGTTCGGCACGCGCGCGTGGATTGCATCGAGCCTGTCCCAGATCTGCTGGAAATCATGCCAGAGCGCGGGTCCTGAAAAGACCACGATGGGGCCCTGGGGCATGTGCCGTTCACGGGCCGCAAGCTGCCGGGCGCGCAGGAAATCGAGCGCGTCGATCTGGCTTGCGCCGCGCGCCGTGGGCTTGCTGCCACGGGACGGTGACCAGGGCCAGCCCGAGAGCGCGCGATAGGTTTCCGCAGCGAAATCGCGCATCGTCTCGACTGCGGCGCGCTGCTCGGCCACGGTCTGGCACAGCAGCTGCTTTTCCTCGAGCTCGCGCGCATAGACCTCGCTTGGATCATAGGAACGGGCAAGGTCGCCCAGTTCCCGCGCAAGGCCGTCTTCGCGCCGCTCGAGCTTGCTGGCAACAAAGTGGAAGGAGTTGACGAACCCCCAGGCGATCTCGGGCGCGAGCGCTTCGAGCCGGGTGTCGCCAAGAAGATCAAATAGACAGGCAATGACGCCCCCGCAATCGGCCTGGACCGCGAGCGGTTCGGGCATGTCGAGTTCGGCGGGCGCTTCGCCCGGCCGGGAGACAGTGAGGCCAAGCGGCTCACCGAACACGGCCTGGAACTCCGGGCTGGCGGTCATCTCTGAATATAGCTGGCTCAAGTCAGCGAAGCGGTGCACGCTCTGCGCTGCGATACTGGTCATGACGATGCTCCATGGGCATGAGAAGAAAGGCCCCGGGGAGGCCTGGGCCTCCCCGGGGACACGCCATCAGGCGAACGGGATTTCCTGATCGAGGGAGGTGCCCGCCTCCATCAGGCCGCCGTCATCGCCCGCGGTGCTGCCGCCAAAGCCGCCCTCGCCCCGCGGCGCATAGTCACGGCCGCTGTCCGCGCTCCGGCTCGGACCGAAGGCATCGCGCGGCTGCTTGCGCCGCCAGGCGACGCGATAGCCTTCCTCCTCATTGCCAAAGAGCGCGATCGGGAGCGGCTCGCCCAGGCTCGGATCGTCGATCGATCCCTGGAGGAACAGTTCGCCGGTCGTGTTCTTGGCGACCGCCTCCCAGAGCGCGCCGATCTGTACCCAGCGGTTGCCGACATTGAGCGCGAGTATCTCGAAGACGGGCGCCATGGCGTGGGCGCTGTCGACCTTGCGGAGACCAAGCTTGGGGAGGTCGATCGTCCGCGTGGCGATCCAGCCGATGATGCGGCCGTTGACGATCTTGAATTCACCGATGTTCATGAGACTTTCCTTCGACACTATGTCGCTCGGCCAATCCGAAACGACACCCGCCAAAGGCCCCCTCCACTCTCCTGCGCTCAGCCTGTTCCAGACACGCTGCCGCATCGACAGGACGGTCTTGGCCTCCAGTAAATACCGCCGGTCACAAGCTATTTTGCAGGCAGTTCGAGCGGCCATGAACGCGATACAGTCAGGACGATCGCCGCCCACGCGCGCCAGCGCCGGCGCGCAGCGCACGGGAGGCCGACCTCGATGCAAGCGCCGACGCACCCAAAGCCGTTCGCACGCCCGCGCTGACTCATCTCTCCTTTCTCGCCCGCGCCCTGCCTTTCCGGCAGCGGATCGCAACCCGGCAGGGCCGAGATCCGGCGAAGCCGGCGCTCGGTCGGAGCGCAGCGGAGATAAGAGCCGCGGTGCCCGCGCAGCGGGCAGCGGGCAGCCGCCACCCATTGCCCTTCTCCCACGCCAGCACATGGCCTGTTCGCCACGCCCTTTCCGCATTGCTGAGGCATGCGACGGCAATCCGCGCTTCCAGATCAAAGCGCGAACATATAGGCTCGGCCGATGTCCGTCATATCGCGAGAATTGCCAGCGCCTAAAAGCTGGCAGGATTTTGAGAATCTGGCCTTCGACGTCTATCGAAGATTGTGGAAGACCAACGATGCCGAGTTGCATGGGCGCCAGGGGCAGCCGCAGGCGGGCGTCGATGTCTATGGCACCGACAGGGTTGAGCAGAAATATACCGGTGTCCAGTGCAAGGGGAAGGATGGCGACCTGCGCGCGGCGGTCACGGCAACCGAGCTGCGGGACGAGGTTGCAAAGGCGCGGACGTTCCAGCCGCCGCTCGACGTCTTCATCCTGGCGACCACCGCGCCCAATGACCAGGCGATCCAGAGAATCGCGCGTGAGATTAGCCAAGCTCATGCCAGACTTGGCCTGTTCGAGGTCAGGGTCACGGGCTGGACGACGCTGCGCAGCTTTGTCGCCGACGATCAAGAAGTGCTGCTCAAATATTATCGGGATCTCGCGCCCGTCGACGTGATTGGCCAGATCGCCGCAGGCGCCGAGCAGAATGCCGCGGGCTTCGCACAGATGGACATGCTGATACGCAGCGCTACGCGGATGCTCACGCAATCCCGGGAAGCGACCAGCCCTGACGATCCCCTCGCCGCGCATGTCATGGAGATCGGCAAGCTCATCAGCGACGGGTCGCCGCGCGCCGCCATCCGGGCGCTTGAGCGGATACAGGCAGACCATGACGCAACCGCCAGCCCGCTCGCGCGCTATCGCCTCCTCGCAAGCCTCGGCAATGCCCATTATGCGCTGGGCGAGGAAGACCATGCGATCGCACTGTTCCATGCAGCCTTCGAGGCACATCCGGATTTCTCCAACGCCAGGGCAACCAGGGCGATGGCGCTTCTCCTGGAGGGCAAGCGCGAGGAGGCCGAGCCGATCGCCAGCGCCGCTTTCGAGGACGACCGGACGTCTGTCGGCAATGCAGGCATCTGGATCGACACGATGCCGCTCGAGCGGCCCATAGCGCAGATCGAAACCGCGCTCCCGCCCGCGCTTGTCGAGACGCTCGACATCCAGCTTCGTCTGGCGCTGCGGTCGGGTGAAATTGGCGATGCCGATCGCCACCTTGCCCATGCGCAGGCGGCTCTTGCGATCGCGCCGGAGGACTGGCGCGCCCTGGCGACGCTGGGAGAAGCGCTGGTCCAGCCGCTCTCCGCGCTCGACGGGCTGGGGATCACCCATGATGTGCCTGCGCATCTCCACGCAGACGTGGAACGCGCGATCGGGCTCCTCAAGACAGCATGGAGGAAGCTTCTAGACCAGGATTCCAGCTTTCAGGGGCGGCATGTTTCGGCGAACCTTATCAGCCTGCTCGGCATCGTCGGGCGCGAGGCGGAGGCTGATCAGACTCTCGATGAAGCGCTTGGCGCTTTTCCCCATTATGAGCCGCTCGCTATATTCGCGGCTCGCCGATCTGCAGCCAATGACGACTGGCGCGCAGTCGCGGCCACGCTCGATGCGCTGCCGCAGGACGCGCTGACCTTCGACGCTTTCTTGTTGAGGACCCACGCCGCGCTCCAGTTGAAGGATGGCGCCGGCGCTGTCCTCTGGGCCGGGCGGATGCAATCGGCCGATGTCGGGCAGCCCGCGATGGCCGAACGGGCCGAACTCGTCGAGGCGATGCAGGTCCATGCCGCTATGCTGGGCAGCGCCGATGCTGCTGCGCTCATTACCGACGCCATTGCGAAACGACCAGGATCGATCGTCGTGCGATCCGTGCTGTACGATGCCCTTGAGGCGGAGGATCCTCTGCGCGCAAAGCTGGCGAGCGAAATCAGCAGTCTTGCGCAGGGTGACCTGAGCCTGCGCGAGCGCATGCACGCGGCCGAGACCCTTTATGCGCAGGGCCATTATGGCATGGCCGCGGATCTTTATGCGGCCGTGCACGGAGGGCAGGATAATTACGCGCTGCGACGCCGGCTCCAGGCGCTCAACCTTGCGGACCGGCGGGCAGAGGCACGCAGGCTGTTCGAAACGCTCCCACCTGCGCAGCGCGCCTCGGATGGCTATCTTCCTGTCGGCGTCGCCATTTACGAAAGCGCCGGGCTTTTGAAGCCGGCGCTTAAGCTTTTGGAGAGCGCGCTCCAGCAGCATGACGTGCTGCGCAACAGGCTCATCTGGATCCAGCTTCTCGTTCGCCTCGGCCGCTCCGACGAGATGCGCGACTGGCTGGACCGGGTATCTGAAGATATCGAGGGTGCGCCGATCGAGCTCATCGCCCTCGCCCAGCTGGTCGACCGCTATCTGAGTAATGCAACCAAGGCGCTGTCGCTGGGCTATCGTGCCTTGCGAACCGGCTATGGGCATCCAAGGATCCACCTTGCTTACGCCCTGGGCCTGATCGTCGGCGGCCGCGCCAGCAGCGTGACGATGGCGGCGCCCCAGGTGATCCAAGCCGGCGCGGGCGTCGTCCTCATCAATGACGCGACGGGTGAGGAACTGCACAGGATCATCGAGACGGGGCCGGCCCCGGCTGTGGAACGGGACGAGCTCTCCCCCGACGAGCTATTTGCAAAAAGGCTGCTGGGACTGCGAGTGGGCGACAGCATCGCGTTTACAAAGCTGGGCGTCGGACCGCAAAGCTATCGGGTGGCCGAGGTCCAGACCCCCTCCCTGTTCGCGTTTCGCCGAACCATGCGGCAGTTTCCGACCCTCTTCCCCGACAATCCTGCGTTCGGCTCGTTCACGATCGACGAGAGCAAGGGCGATGACCGGTTCGAGGAGATGTTCGCCATGGCCCGCAACCGGGCCGCGAAGGGGCAGCAGCTCGAGACCCTTTATCGCGACGGCGTGATCCCGATCCCCATGTTCGCGCGGCTGAGCGGGGCGGATATTTTCGAAATTTGGGAGAATTTCAGGCAGAAGAACAGCCTTGGTCTCAAAGTCGCGATGGGCGTGGAAGACGAGTTCGCGACCGGACGGGCGGGAGCACAGGCTGGCATCGCGGTGGTGGCCCCACTCTGCGTCTATGCCTGGGCGCGCATGGGTCTTGGCGCGGTGATCGCCAAGCTCTCCAATCGCCTCGCCATCGTTCAGTCCACCATCGATTCGCTGCGGCAGCTGGTCGAGGAACGCGAAGGCCGTCGCGGCCGCAAAACGGGCACGTTCGGTTATGATGGCGAGCGATATTTCTTTATCGAGATGACGCCGGAGGCCGCTGCGCAGCAGCTCGCCGACGCCAGGTCCGCGCTCGATCTCGCCCGAAGCCTTCCGCTCGTGGCCGCCGAATCCGATCAGGCCCTGCCTGAGGGTGTCGCCGAACTGATTGCCGACCTCGACCCAGCCTATCATGACAGCCTGATCGCGGCCCTGGCGCCCAGACGCGCGCTCCTGACCGATGATCTGGGCTTGCGGGTGATCGCGCAGGCGGCCGGCGCACAGGTCTGCTGGACGCAGCCGCTGGCCCAGGTGGCGCTGAGTTTGCAGGCGATCACCCATCCAGAATATCGGCAGATCATAGATGCCCTCTTCGATGCCAATCATGCCTTCGTCCAGTTCAACGCCGCCGATGTCATAGGTGAACTGCAGGACAGCGCGTGGACGGCCAATGACCGCCTGCGCGACTATGCCCGCCTGCTGACGAGCGAGACGCTCGACCAGACCCATGCCGCGATGGTCATGGCCGAGCTGTTGCTCAATTCCAGCCAGATCGCCGGCATCGCCCGGGCTGTCATCTTCCCCAATCTGGTGTTCGAGGTCGCCGGCGAGCTTGGTCGCGCGGAACATCTGCGCGCATTCATGGGCGCTGCCAGGGCCGCCGCCCAACATATTCAGACCCGTGCATTCAACCGCAGGCTGTTGCCGCCGCGGCTCATGCAAACGACCCACCTCACGCCCATAGACGCTCTGGCGGTGATGTCGGCGCGAAGGGCAGAGAAATTTGTCACGCGATTTTGGGACGCGCTCGAGGCTGCAGGGCTGAAAACCGGCGATTAAGCCAACCCCATCGCTCAGACCACAAGCGCAATCAGCACTTCATGCATAGCTGGCGGCGAGACGCTCACCCGCACCGGCTGCAGGGGACAGGCGGTGCGGATCACATATTGCCTGTCGCCGCTGCTCTCGCGCAAACGGACCGCAACCGCATAGGCGTGAGGGAAGGAGGCGAGCCGGGCCCGGGCCGCATGCGCGAAGGGCGCACTATGCGCAGCGTTGCACAAGAGGTCCGGCGCGCCCTCGTCATTGGCAGCTTCCCGCCTCATGTGCGGATCGCCCCGGCGATGATCGCCTGCGCGCAATAGTCGCTGAGCGGCTTGCGCGCGCAAAAACTGGGGTCGCGCTCGACGCCCAGTCCAATATGTCCGCGCACTGCCAGCAGCTCGGAGAGGAGGACAGGCCCGAGTTCGGGATAGCCAAGGCCCAGATCGCAAAGCCCCCAAAGCATGAGATCTTGCCCGTCAGCCTCGGCCCAGGCGATGAGCCAGGTACATGCCGCGTCCGGCGTAAAGAACTTCACGACAGGACAGGGATCGAAATCCGGCTCGCGCACGAGCCGCGCGCCATTCTCCAGCAGCATTTGCGTAATTTCAGGGGTGACAAGTTCCATGGACAATCTCCCAGGCAACCGAAAGGCGCCATAGCCTGCGGCGCCCCACTATCGCCCCCTCCCCTTTACCAAGGTCGCGCCACCTCAGTCCGTGCAGAACCCGGCGCCGGACTGGCGTTCGGCAGCCGCCAGACGCCATTCGGCAAGCGCCGCATCGCCCCTTCTCCTGAAGGTCGGGCGCAGTTTGAACGGACGCGGGTCACAGACGATGCGCCAGCGTCGATCGGCATAGTTGCGCGACACGCAGCCGATAGCGCCGCCAGGATAGAGGATGCCGTGGACATATCAGCCGCCATGGCGCCAGCGCGAATAGGTAAATCTGGGCATCCCGCTCATCCTGCACAAGGCCCGCGAAGATCGCCGTCTTCCGCTACGCCCCGGGGCACCTGAAGCCGGCGCCGCAGGCGTCCCGCCTGGATCATGATCGGGATCGTCATCCGGCTCGTGCGGCCCCCTTCCTCAACCTGCGCGACAAGGCGAAGGCCAGGAATGCGCTCATCATGATAGACGCTGTCGCGCGCCCGGGCCCGGCCTAGGCGCGCGGCCTCACAAGGGTCGGATGCCTCGATCCGGTAACGCTCCTGCGCGAAATTAATGCCGTCGGTCTCGAACCGGACCGATACGATATAGGTGCACGGATGCTGGTGCAGCTGATGGGTCATCGCCATTCTCCTGATGTTAGGGTTGTCTGAGATGCGCTGGCGCCCGGACAACGGGTTCGGGTACCGCTGGTTCAGTTGACCTTCTGGAGGAGCCGCTTCGCCTTGCCTTCCAGTTCGAGACGGGAATCCTGGTTGGCGCGCGTGCGGGCGAGCGCGGTGATCCCCTGCACGAAATCATAGACGCTGGCGGGCGGGTGGCCTTCTTCGTCCAGGACCTGGGCGATGATCCTTGCCGTGTCGCCCTTCGAAAACCCCTGGGTCCGCAGGAAGCTCTCGCGGTCCTCGTCCTTGCGCGCGACGATCCGGTCCCGAGCGGCGCGGATGCCCTGGATGAAATCGCCGGGCGAAGAGTCTGCGAACTGCGTGAGAGCGGGCGCTGCCTGAGCGGCGAACCGGTTCGCGGCGAATTTCGAATGGCGGATGCTGATCTCCTCGAAACTCTCGACGCCCCAAAGATTGCGGTTCATGCAAACAGCCCGGAGATAGAAGGTCGCGATCCCCAGCGACTTGGCACCGACCTCGCTGTTCCAGCAGTAAAAGCCCCGAAAATAGAGATCGGGATCGCCATTGGGCAGCTTGCCCGCCTCGATCGGGTGGGTGTCGTCGACGAGGAAGAGGAAGACGTCGCGGTCCGAGGCATAAAGGGTCGTCGTCTCGGCGCTGATATCGACATGGGGGTTGTAGACCATGCTGCCCCAGTCGAGGACGCCGGGCACCTTCCAGCGCGTGTCGCCCGTGCCGTTTCCGGCAAAACGCATGACGGCCTCGACCAGCTCATGGTCCCAGATGCGGCCATAGTCGGGACCGGTGACGGCGCGCAGTTCCGTCCTGCCATCGCTGGTCTCGAGCAGCTTCACATGCTCACCCCTATGGGCAATGAGGCCATGCTGGAGATTGATGCCGGCAAGGGCGGCGGGAAGGTCGCGCAGATAGCCTGCCGGCGCGCCGACCAGGCTGCAGAGCTGGCCGAAGGACCAGTGGGTCGGCGCAACCGGGGCCGACGAGCCTGGCGAGACAAGCGCCAGACGCTCGGAGTTGTCGCTCTGCGCCTGGACACGGATGGCGCGGCTCTCGACGATGCGTGTCGAGGCGACGTCCGCGCGGGCACGGACGCGATTGTAGAGCGTCTCGAGCGAGAGGAAACGCTCGTCGTCGGGACGGTTGAACCATTCGGACGAGACGCGGCCGATATTGTGGCCGCGGCTGATATCAACCTTGAAGCCCCCGGTGGCGGGCCGGTCGAGCGAGGAAAGTGCGGTCATGGAGGTCTCCTGCTGACAGATTGGACCCGCTTCCTTGCGAGCCCAACGTCAGCACTCCCCCTTCCTCCCTGCCCCGATACCGCCTCTTAGCACTCGATCAGACGATAGCCGCGCGGTCGGAGGATCGCGCGCACCCAGTCTTTCTCGAGCCTGCACCCTTCCGTCTCGAGCCTGATCGCATCATCGGCGCGGTCGAACAGCGCGACGCAAAGCGCGTCGGAATCCAGGCGCGAGCGATATTGAATGCCGTCGAGCCCGCCAAGGGCATGGGCCATCGCCGAGATACGCTGGGTCGCCTCATAGGGCGTTCCCGGCAAGGCCGGATCAAAGTCTGCGGAGACGGTGGCAGATGTGGTCCGGAACCAGGCGAGACCTGGACCATGGACGCGTGCCAGCCGAAGCGCGCGCGTGGTCATGAACGTGGAAAAGCGCTTGCTCGCTATGACATCCCAGAGAATGTCGCGCTCGGCTGGCGTGCGCAGGATCGTCTCGGCAAAGGGTCCGACAAGGCTTTTGCCGAGATAGAGCACACCATAGCGCCGGTCCGGATCGTCCCAGCGCCATTGCGCATCCTTGCGCCCATACCAGTGCGCGCCGCGGGAAAGAGCATGGACGCGGAAGAGACGCTGGCCTGCCGCGATGCGCGAAACCGGCGGCATGGTCGAGCCGGCCATCGTCAGTCCGCGCGCGCCTGCGCCGCGCGCACAAGCCGCGCGATATCGGCCTCGCTTCCGGCCAGGAGGTCGAGCGGCCGCGCATCGCCCAGGGCCTCGTCACCACAGACCAGGAACTGGAGCACCGCCCAGCCGCCAAGATCGGCGGACGCGGCGAGAATGCGCCCTATGGCTGGGCGAACCGCATTGCCGTCGAACTGGCAGGCCGGAAAGAGCTTGGATCCATTGTCATCGACCATAAGGAGCCGATGCTCGCGCGCCGCCTTGTAGACCGCCTGCACGGTCTTGTGGCCAAGGAGCCTGCGGACAGCCTCGGCATCGAACGCGCCGCCGGCCCCCTCGATCATCCGCCGCTTGAAGGCGATGGCATTGGTGATATCCTCAGCCTCACCCGGATCACCGGCTTCGACCGCCGGGATGCTCCTTGCAATATTGAAGACGAGCGAGGCGATATCGACGCTGCTTGCCGCAGCCGTCTTGGCTGCGAGCGGCATCATCTTGATGATTCGGTCGGTGCTTGCCAAAATCCGATCGCGCAGGATCTGATCGATATCGACACCCGATTTGGCAACAGCGCGGGTCATCCCGATCCTCCTCGTTGAACTTGTTTTCTATAACAGGCTTGATGAACAAATTCAACAATGCCCAAGCAGACGGCGGCATTGCGTTGCACAGGCGGCGCAGCTTTTCAGGAATTGCACTTCAGTCGCCCGGCAGCGTCGTAATTCGCCGGATCCGCGGCAGGCATGTCCCACCCCAAGACCGATCCGGCTTCCATAGCGGCAATCTGGCCGGGTGTAGGCAAGAAGGTCGCGTTGAATTGCTCCACTGTCATATCGCCCGGCATCCGCCAGTGACCGCTCTCGCCGCGTTTGAGGATGATGGGATCGCCCGTCTCTCCATGATAGGTCGCGCACATCACCGGCAACCGGTCGAGCAAGGCGATACGCTGCTCGGCCTCTGCAAACGCCTTGGGCCGCAGCGCGTGGAGCCAGCTCGGCCCGAACTGGTTGCGCACCATGCGCAACGCAGCGCCCAAGGGCTCATTTTCGTCGGTCCCGTTCATCCAGTGCAGGCTAAGCGCCGATTTCCAGGTCCGGCCATGGCGCTGGCGAAAGAGGAGCAGCGCGCGCCACTGCTCGATGCTGGGGTCGTTCATACAGCTCTCCTGCGATTGGCGATGAGGCCTTTGCCTGCATGGTCGTGCGACGATCAGTGCGGGCAGCCCGCAACGATTGGGCGGTCAGGCTGCCGCGCTGGCTGGTCCTTCGTCCAGCGCTGCCTGCATGCTGCCCAGCACCTCTGCAGCGCGGTTCGCTGGCACGAACAGACGGGTGCGATATTGAATGATCTCGGTAAAGCAGCCGAGCGCCTTGAGCGCGGAGAGCTGCGCGGTCGGATAGTCCTTGATCTCGAGGCGGATCGCATCATTCACATGCACCCGTGCCAGACGCGCGCCCGAGAGCCAGGGGATGGGAACACCATGCACCCCTCGCGCACCCGCGATCAGTTCGCCAGGCGACAAAGCGAGGGCCATGTCGATGCCAAAGGCCGAGGCCAGCTTGGCAAGGCCCGCTGGCGAGATGATGCGGCCCAGAACCGACTTGCCTTCAGCATCCGCGATCCGCCAGACCCTTAGATCATCGTCGGGCAGCCGGTTCCAGACCGGGAGAAGAAGACCGGTAGCGATATTGATTGATTCGACGTCGATGCGGCTGCCCAGTTCTGAGACTTCAACGGCCCAGGCGGCTGCAAACTCACTCCGCCCGACCGGTTCCCATGCGGTCTCGGCAAGCCGGTCGTCGCGCACGCGTTCGGCACCCCCGGGTCGCACCAGCTCCCAGACGCATATCTCCTCGCCCTCATTGTCGAGGATCGACCAAGATGGGACCCGCAGCGCCACCCGCCCGGACCGCGCATTGCGAAGATACGCCACACGCTGCGACGTCTCCCAGCGTGCCTGGACATCGGCCAGCACGGTCGGCCGGCGCCGACGATGGAGTTCGAGGCGGGAAAGCCAGGTCTCAGCCCCGGTACCAGGATCGCGGCGCAGGAGCAGCTGCTCGACCGCCACGATCTTCTCGACGATGATGGTCTCGACGCCGACATCGAGGGTGCCGCGCTCGCGCGCCGCATCGATGCGCGCCTGGATGAGCGCCATATATTCCTCGAAGATGGCGTTCTGGGTCCCGATCCGCAGCGCCAGCAGGCGGTTGAGCCAGCGCTGGATTGGCGGCAGGTCGTCAAGCAGGCCGCCACCCTCGTCGGACAGCAGCTTCAATCCCGTCATTTCGACGAAGCGCTCGAGGGTCGTGCTCTTGAGCTTGCCGCGATACAGCAGCGAATACCATTGCAGGAGCGCTTCGCGGGCATAGTCGCTTTCCAGATTATCCATCGGATCGAAAAGATTCTGGCCCCCGGTCTGTCGCTGTCCGCGCGTGAGCGCCCCCAGACTGTCGAGCCGGCGGGCGATCGTACTGATAAAGCGTCGCTCGCCCCTGCAGTCGGTCGTCACTGGCCGGAAGATGGGCGCCGTCACCTGGTTGGTCCGGTTCGTGCGTCCAAGTCCCTGGATCGCAGCAGCGGCGCGCCAGCCCGGCTCGAGGAGGTAATGGACCCGCCGCTTGTGCGCCGAGCCGCAGCTGCGGTCGGCATGATAGCTTCGGCCCGTCCCGCCTGCATCGGAGAAGATGAGGCCGGGCTTTAGGCCTGCCATGAAGGCGTTGGTTTCAGAGATATTGCTGGCTGGTGTGCGGCGATCGAGCCTTTGTCGGCCCTTACCATCGCGCAGGATCCGGCGGGACCGACCGGTGACCTCGGCGATCTGGTCGGGACCAAAATGCGCGATAAGGGCATCGAGCGCGCCGGGAATGGCGGGCATGGCGCACAGCTGCTCGACAAGATCGTCGCGGGCCCGCAGCGCAGTGGGGGAATGAACCGCATTGCCGGCCGCATCCGTCATCGGCTCGGAGCGGGCCTCCCCGTCCGGATCCTTGAATATCTTCATCTGCCGGGTCGGAAAGGCGGCCTGCACATAGTGAACCATGAGCTCGCGCGGGCTGAGCTCGATATCGAGATGGGCGCGCTCCTGTGCCGACAGGCTGGCCAGATGCCGGTCGAGCATGGCCTGGGCGGTGGTCACCAGCTGCATCACCGCCTGTCGGCCGCTTGCCATATCGGACTCGACCGCTTCGATTAGCGTCGGCAGCTTCATCGCGATGAGGAGCTGGGCGAAGAAACGCTGTTTCGCGCTTTCAAAGCGTGACAGCGCAGCGCCCTTGGCCTGCGCGTTCAGAGACTTGCCGGTCATGCGGTCGGTGATCGCGGTGGCCTTGAGCGCCTCATCGAGATTGCGGTGGATGAGCGCCCAGGCGTCCGCATAGGCGTCATAGATCTCGATCTGCTCGCTCGTCAGGCGATGCTCGAGCGGATCATATTCGACGCCCTCGAAGGTCAGCGCACGCGCTGTATAGAAGCCATGGCTTTGAGATCGCGCGCGACAATCTCCATCGCCGCGATCCCGCCGTCGCTGATCGCAGCCATGAACGCCTCGCGCGTTGGGAACGCAGCATTGCCCCAGAGACCAAGCCGTGCGGCGTAGCAGAGATTGGCCGGATCGGTGGCGCCGGTCGCGCTGTTGTAGAGGATCCGCGCGCGCGGCTGGAGGTTCTGGAGGCGCACGCCCGCAAGCCCCTGTTCGGAGCCCTTCTGCCCCCCGAATATCGTCTGCGTCCCCGCCGCGTTCGCCATCTCATGGGCCTCGTCGAAGGCGATGACGCCTTCGAAATCGGTTCCCAGCCAAGCGAGGATCTGCTGGAGCCGCGACTGACGATCGTCGCGCTGCGATCGCAGCGTCGCATAGGTGAGAAAGAGGATGCCGCTCTCCATTTTAAGACGATCCCCGACCGGTGTGGCATCAAGCGGCTGGATGTCGATCGCGAGGCCGCCAAGCGCGGTCCAGTCGCGCCGCGCATCTTCAAGGAGGCTCGCACTCTTCGAGATCCAGACCGCGCGCCGCCGACCCCTGCACCACTGGTCCATGATACAGGCTGCAATCTGCCGTCCCTTGCCGACGCCGGTCCCGTCGCCGACCATGAACCCCGCGCGGTAGGTCGCGCCCTCGGCATGGGCGTGTAGCAGCGTGCCAGCTTCATTGGGCGCAAAGCGCCCGGGCAAATCGCGCTCGAAGGCCTGGCCTGCATAGATGACGGTCTCGAGCTGCGCGTCCGACAGGGTCCCGACCGCGCGCGGCGGAAGCATCGGCCGGTAGCTTGGAACGGGCGGCAGTATCGACGACATCGCCATCGACTCGACAAGGCGATCGGGATGCGGCGCAGCGCCAGGAATGCGCATGCGCTTCATTTGCCAGGGGACATAGATGCCGATCGGTTCCTGCGCCGCGGGCGCCTCTTCGGTGATGTCGTAGGATAGAAGCACAGGCTCGCCGCCGTCATCAACCGCTGCGGTAGGTGCGATCGGCCGCGTGGCGCTAAGCCCTGCAAAAACGCCGCCCGAGCCGCGTGGCAGGGCCGGCACGCCGGGCCTCGGCAACGGCGGCGATACCGTCGCTCCAGGACCACTCAGTCGCGAAGGGATTGTCGCGAGCAGCGCCTCGGCCTCGCCAAGGCTGTCTACATGGTGCCGCAGGGCACTGCCGTGCCAACCCTTGTCGAAGAGAATGATCCGTACCGAAATCGAGGTTCCGTGGGCGGCAAAGGTCTGGCCGTCGATCGTGCATTCCCATCTGGGTGGCACGCGCTCTGCAACGGTTCCATAGTCTTTGGCGCCCGACCCGTTCCTTGCAAAGCCGGGCGGCATGATCGCGACGCAGCGCCCACCGGGCGCTAGGCACTCGAGGGCCGCGTGAAGATGACGCGCGCCGGCATGGGGGTCTTGGCCCCGGCTTTGCGACCGCGCGAAGGGCGGGTTGATGAGGATGAGGTTCGGACGCTCGCCTTGGCCAAGCAGCGCATCGATATGCTCGCCGTCATGCTGCGTGACGGGCTGCCCAAAGGCGAGCGAAAGCAGGGCTGCGCGGCGCGGGTCCCGCTCGTTGAGGAGCATCCGTGCACCGCAAGCCTTGGCATGGACCACGAGCATGCCCGTTCCGGCCGAGGGTTCAAGCACAAGATCGGTGGGCTCGATCCCTGCGGCGCAGGCGACGAGCCAGGCGAGGCCAAGCGGGGTCGAGAATTGCTGGAGGTCGATCTGTCGCTCGGACCGATAGCGCTGGGTCGGAAGCTGATGGCCAAGCGCCGCACGAGCGGCGAACGCGCTTGCCGGGTCGTCCCACGCGACAAGGCTGCTCCCCACGTCGAGCACGCGCAGGACCTGCGCGATCTCGAGCGCATCATAGGCGTCGCGCATCGACCAGTCGCCGCAGGCGTCCGAACCGCCGACATGCGCACGCATCAGGCTGGATAGGGCCTTGCGGCTGATCGCACCGCCCTGGCCGAGCCGCTCGGCGAGGATTCGGGCGGCCGCAAAAAGCGCCGGGGCCATGGGATCGGAACAAGGCACGTCAATGGGCGCAGCGGATAGAGGCAGGGTCATGATCTTCTCCGAATTGGGGACAGAGGACGCAGGCGCCCTCGCCTGACGCTCTCCCCCCTTCCTCCCGGCGATGGGTTGAGCGGACGTCACCGCTGCTGAGGGCTATAAAGCGCCAGGGACCGTGATGGCGCGCGGTCCCTGGTTCGTCTCGATGCTCAGGCCGCCTGCGGTATTGCTGGCGAAGCGGCGTCATCGCCCGATTGCGCCGCCGCTTCAGGCTCCCGGGCACCCTCGTCATCGAACCCACCTGTCAGTGCATCGTCGCTGGGCGGCCCCGCGTCGGGTCCGAACCGCATCTCGTCTGGAAGCCAGGACAAGGCACGCGCCTTGACGTCGGCGTCCGCGATGACGTCTCCTGCGAAGAGCTTCTCGGCCGAGACGGCGAGATCGAACTTGCGCGAGCTGGCATAGCGGCTCTTGAGGGCAAGGCCGCCGATCAACTCGAATAGGCCAAGGATCATCGGCTTGGTCAGCCGATCGAAAAAGTTGCGCGCGGTCGGCCGCCACCAGCGCACCGCGTCGATACCAAGCTTGGCACCCAGATGGGTGAGGAAGCTGCTGCCGCTGTGGCCGTCGGGAACCGCATTGATCGTGCGGGCGACCGCCCAGCCGAGCCAGGCAGCGCGCGCCGCATCATCGAGCGCGCAGAAGGCGTCGTAGCGCGCCTCGAGCGTGTCATGATCATGCCATGCCCGTTCAAGCCCCTGCTCGAATTGCGTCCAACCCCTGGCGGCCGCGGTGTCGCTTTCATAGCCATGGACCCGCGCTGTCGCGGCCCGGGCGGAAAGTTCGCTTGGCATGCCCGTCCAGCCGGTACCGAGCGCCTTGTCGACCATGATGAAGATGGCGAGGTTGAGCGCGAATTGGGGATCGTTGGCGACGTGCAGCGCAAGCAGTTCGGTCTTCATCATCGCAAGCTCATCGCGAAGCCGTCCGCTATAGGCGATGGCCCCGTCGGCCTCGCCTTCCTCGTCCCCCGCGCCGGGATCGCGCCCGCCAGCGTCATCCTCACCGGCCTCGTCCGTCATATCGTCATCATCGAGACCGTCGTCTTCGGCGGACAGGTCCTCGAGCGCATAGAAACTGTCGTGTAGCCGGGGCTTACCGTCCGCATCGATCATCACAAAGGCGATGGCACCGGCCTTTTGGGCAGGCGTCAGGGCGGCCTCCTGTGGCATCATGGCGTCGAGCTCGGCATGGAGCGCCTCGATGCGCTCGACTTGCTCTGGCGAATAGTCATCAGCGCCTTGCGCTGCTTCCTCAATCGTCGCCAGTTCGGCCTCGATCTCGACCTGTCGCTCGGCGGCATCGGGGCTGAGCGGACCGGGCTCGGGTTCGATCGCACACGGCAATTGATAGGTCATGCTGTAGGGGATCATGGTCGCTGGAACGACGCGCACCTCGGCAAAGCCTTCGCGCGCCCGGATCGCCTGCGCGGCTGTCTCAAGCGCCTCTTGCGCTAGTCTCTCGACGATCTCGCCGTCGCGCCAGATTTCGCTGCCGGCGTCGGTGAACAGATCCTCCTCGATCCGTCCGCCGGCCGCGATATAGGCGTCGCGCCCGACCAGCATCGCCTTGGGATCGGCACCGCAGAATGAACCTGTGGCGAGTAGCCGACGAATCTCGTTTGGATTGTTGCGATGATAGCTCGCCTGCACCTGCTCGAAGACCCGGGCCTGCCGTTCCTTGTCCGCCGTGCTCCCATAGGCCTTGGCGACGTCGATCGTGATCTCGAGCGCGCGCAGGGCGGCAAAGACGGGATCGGCCAGGTTAGCGAGGCGCAGGCGCCCAAGCACGAAGGTTTCAGTCTTGCCAAAGCGCTTTGCGACCTCGGCGGGCGACTTCTTCTCGCGCTCGATGATCATCCGGAAGGCGCAGCACTCGTCCGCCGGATTCATCGGCAGCTGGTAGAAATTTTCAGCAAGGCTCATCTCGATCGCGTCCCTCGCATTTTTCGCGATAAGGACGGGGACCATGAAGTCGGGATGGAGCGCGCCCTCGTCGATATTGGCGCGGGTCGCATCGAGTCGGCGGCCGCCGCCATAGATTTCGACCTGCCCCTTGCGCGCGCCGCGGCTCACACGCACGCCGATCAGATTTTCCAGCAGGAAGCCGCTGGCAGCGATATTGGCTTTGAGCTCGGCATCGGCCGAGGGGTCGCTGTGCGTGCGCACATTGTCGGGCGATTTGAAGCAGTCGCGCGCGAGCACATAAGCGATGGAGGGTGTCGTCATCCTGTTTCTCCGTGAACGCGCAGCCGCCTGCCTGTCAGACCGCTATCCGCGCCCGGCTCACTTTCTCCCTCCCCCCTTCCCGCAGCACGTCGTTCCAGTCGTTATGGCCGCGCCAGGGCCATAGGGTCTCGACTGCGAAGCCCTGGGAAAGATAGGTTGCACGAGCCAGGCGTTCGGCTCTCTGGCCTGCAGCATCATAGTCGGGGAGAAGCAGTATCTCCTCCACCGCCGGGGGCACGCGAATCTGGTGAAGCCGCTCTGCGCCGAGGACGGCCCAAACGGGGAGCCCAAGAAGGATCGACGCGGACTGGGCGCTCTCTATACCCTCGGCAAGTCCGAGGCGCGGCCCTGCTTCGCACAGGCGGACAGCGCCGCAGAGGGGACGGCCCAGGGTCCGTTTTGGTCGGCTGAGATCATGTGCGAGCGCGCGGCCATCGCGCTCCAGGAAGAGCCGTTGCACCGCAACGATCCTCTCTTGCGCCTCGATCCCCGCCAGGAGCGCTGGCCGAAACTGCACATCCCTGCCGCGGCCCAATGGCGTTCGTGGATGCCAGCGCAGCGCCTGCGAGCAGGCATCGATACCCCGCGCGCGCAGATAGATGTCGCCCGGCGTGTCGGCGAGTCCGTGGCCGCAGTTCCAGAGCGACCGGGCAAGCTCGCCCGTCCTTGGCGCGATCGCGCGCGCCATGTCAAAGGCCGCGGACCTTTCCACGGGCACGCGCAAGTCAAGGCGCCTGATCGCCCGCAGGACATCGAGCGTGTCGCATCCTGCAAAGCATTTGAACAGGAGGCTGCTGTGGCCGACACGGATCGAGAGGCTTGGGATCCTGTCGTCATGCGCGGGGCAGTGACACATCGCGCCGTGCGTCTGCCACTTGCCGCCAAGCCGATGGACGAGCCTCGCCGCTGCGAGGCCAAGAGAACTGATAGTCATGGGAAAGCGCCTGCAAAAATCTATATGCAAGCCGCTCACCCTTCCCCTCAAACGGCTTCCATCAAATATTAGCCATGTTCCAAAAACTACTGATACCAGATGATATTTGCGAAATATTCGCGGAACATTGTCCGACTTTCGGACCATCTCCATTTTATCAAAATCGCTTCTGGCGCGATGCTCTGGAAACCGCGATTCGGCGGTACAACCAAGGAGCATGACATGACGAAGAAGGATCAGGACAGCCACCGGCTCATCGACCTCGGCGCGGCGACGATCGTGACCAAGGGCCTCAACAATAATGGACCGCAGGACGATCCCTCGTCCCAGCGCATTTTCCAGATGGGCCTCAACGCCGAGTGATCGGCACCGGACGCGCGTCCGCGCGCGTCCGGCTAGGGGGAGGCTCTCCATGTCCATGCAATTACGGCCCGGCCTGGTTCACGCCATCTGCCAGGATGATATCATCCTTCTCGACCTCGAACAGGACCGCTATTTTGCTGTCCCACGGGTCTTGCATGGAAGCTTCCTGCGTGTCGTGGCGGCTGGGGAGCAGAATGCCGCTGACCTGGCCGCACTTGCCGACCTGCTCGGCCCTGCTGGCCTGCAGCCGGGTTCGCCTCAAGCCGATTCCAGGACCGACAGGCTCCAGGCGGTGGAGGGCAAACTCCCATGCCAACAACAGTCAGCCGGGGGGGCGCTTTTTGCGCGCGCCCTTCTTCTGCGCGCCTATGCCATTGCCTGGCTCCGCATCGCGCCTCTCGATCGGGTGATCGGCCGCCTGGAAGCAAGAAAACGGAACCTCCAAAAATCGCGCATTGATCAGGTCAAAGCGGGACTGGTGGCGCAGGCATTCGCACGCACTGGCCCCTTTTTCCCGACTGACGATCGCTGCCTCTCGATTTCAACAGCCCTCATGATGGCCATGCTCGACCGGGACATTCCCGCAACGCTGGTCATTGGCGTGCGAACGGCCCCATTCTCGGCCCATTGCTGGGTCCAGCTCGACGGGCTGCTGGTCAATGACAATCTCGAGACTGCGCGCAGCTTCTCGCCGATACTGGCGGTCTGATATGGGCGGCCGTTATATCTGCTTTATCGATATGGCGATGGACACAGGATCTGTCGGAACGATCCCCCAAAAGGCGCCTTCGGGCTTCCGCCCTGTCCTTGAAGCACAAGGACTTTCCCTGCATGTGAGCGGACCGATCGAGGTGCCAAAGCCAGCGGAAGGAGACTATGTCATCCTCGGCCTTGCCTTCCCAAGAGAGATGACGGCGAATGAGTGCGACACGAATGACCCGGCCAAAGCTCTTCTGGCCCGACACTGGGGTGCTTTTGTCGCCATCAACGCCACAGAGCCTGGACAGGTCAGCCTTGTTCGCGATCCATCCGGACAACTGCCCTGCTATTATCGACGACATGAGGGTGGCTGGATAGTCGCCTCCGATGTCGATCTGCTGCGCCTCTATGATCGACGTCCCCTGGACATCGACTGGACGGAAGTTGCCGAAGAGCTTCTGTTCATCAACCATTTCACGGCCCGAACGGGGCTGACCGGGGTCTACGAACTGCTCGCTGGTGAAGAAATGACCGTCACAGCGCAGGGGATCGAGACAAAAGCCGCATGGACTCCTTGGGATCCTGCAATGTCACCGGTGGAGACGGTGGAGGAAGCGGTCGACCGTCTCGAAAGCGCATTCACCCTTGTGCATCAGGCGCTTGCGGCCAGATATTCACACCCCCTCATCACGGTCTCGGGCGGCCTCGATTCCTCCATCGTTGCCACACAGATAGCGCAGTTCACGAAGGACGCGCGGCTTCTTACATTCTACACCGACGGCGATCCATATGGAGATGAACGCGCCTTCGCCGCGATCGTCGCCAGGACATGCGAAGCACCGTTGACAGCGGTCCCTTATCGAGCGCCAGATTTTCCGACCAGTTGCCGGTCTGACATGTTTCTGCCGCGGCCGACCTATCGAACGATCGCTGGGCTGATCAACGCAAGGCTGCTCGATCAGAGCTATCTAGGCGGGCATGGCGCCGTCTTGGGCGGATTTGGGGGAGACAATAGTTTTTGCGGCATGGCACCGCCCTATGCGCTTGGCGATCTGCTCCAGGCTCGTCCCTCTCTGGCTGGCGTCTGGCAGATGCTTGCCGACCTCAGACGGATCACATCGGCCTCCTATATGGATCTTGCACGCCATGTCGCAAGAACGCTGCGCACGCGGTTTCAACCAGTGAACGCCTATGCCTGGCCGCGCGAGCCGGTCTTTCTCACCGCCGCGGTCGCGGAGCGGACCGCTCCCCAAAAGCTCCATCCCTGGCTAGATGCGCCTTGCGATGCGCTTCGCGGATCGACAGCCCATATCGCCGTGATCATCAGGGCGCATAATTATCTCGAGCGCTTTCCGCGATCAGCATCGACGGTCGGCCTGTCTCCCCTTCTCCTGGCACCGATCGTTGAGGCGTGTCTGAGCATCCCCAGCTGGATGTGGTGTGACGGCGGCATCGACAGGTCCATCGCCCGCCAGGCCGCGTCCACCCTCCCGCCCGAAATCGCAGAACGACGGAGCAAGGGGTCGCCGCTCGAGATGCATGCCCGCTATTTCGAGACCTACCGCCACGACCTGAAGGCGTTCCTCATCGAGGGTATGCTCGTCGAAAAACAGATTCTCGATGCAGACGCCGTTAGACGCTATTGCGAGCGCGAACCTCCCGTTCGAGACCTGGACTATCTGCGCCTGTTAGA
Organism: Sphingobium sp. KKT206; assembly: GCF_055640555.1. NCBI lineage: Bacteria > Pseudomonadati > Pseudomonadota > Alphaproteobacteria > Sphingomonadales > Sphingobiaceae > Sphingobium > Sphingobium sp. KKT206. The sequence continues at coordinate 716,675 of NZ_CM145764.1, read as the reverse complement.
GCTTGTCGATGCCGAAATCTGGTGCCGCTATCAGCGCGGATAGCTCGCCTGTTACGGCTGCACCAGCGGAGCAAGCGAGCGCGGCAGCGGACCTTTGCCGTCTGCAAGCAGATGATATTCGAACCAATCGATATTGCGGGCATAGGCAGCCCTGCGATGCGCGGGTTGCCAGAATATATGATATTCGTCTGGAAAAACATATAGGCTGAGCGGCTTGCCCTCCTGCCGAAATGCGGCCTCGACCTCGAGTGAATGCATATATTCGCGGTCGGCCGACTGGATCAGGATCGGCGTGTCGACATGGGCAGCATTGGCCGCAAGGGAATATTCCCGAACGCGCTCGCTGTTGCGGTCCTTATAGGCGGGAAAGCCTGCCGCCGTGGCGACTTTCGCGAGATAGGGGCCAATTGAGGCGTTTACCATTAAAGGATCGCTGCAGCAGCCGGCCATGGCGACTGCGCGAAAGACATTATGATGGATGAGCAGATAGGTCGCCTTGTCGACGCCGTCGCTAAAGCCGGTAAGACCGATGCGGTTCGGATCAACGACACCCTCCTTCTCCAGCATCGCAATTGCGGCCAGGATCGAGGAGGCGCCGCTCTTCTTGTCCGCCCATCCGTCAAAGCCTCGGCGATCGGCCTCGGCTTGAGTCTCCACTGGCTTCAAATAGCCAAAAAACGCAGGGCGCGTGTAGACGAGCACGGCAAACCCTCTGGCGGCCAAAGGGAATATGGGGAATAGGTCGCCCGTGCCTCCGCGCAGAAAGCCGCGCGACTGATAGCCCACGACGACGAGCGGCAAGCCAGCCGCCTTGGTCACGCCCGGTGGAAGGACAAGATCGCCAAAGCTTTCGAGGCCGATATCGTTTTTCCAGTGGAGACGACGAACCTCGCCCAGCGCGATCGCCCGCCACTCGGGATTTGGGTCGAGCAGCTCTCGCTCGGCGCCCGTGTCATAGTCGATAGCCATCAACCGACGCGGAACCGTCGAGCTTTCTACAGCGCAAACCAGACCTTCCGCGGAGGGCCGACAGCCATCCACGCGATCAGATGTCAGGAGCAGGCGGCGCCTCTTGTTCGTGGTGAGGTCCCAACTTACAATCTCGGTCAGGCTGTCGGCAGGTCCGGTTTCGCTGGAGAACAGCAGTCTGCGCTCATCGCGCCACCAGAGCTGGCGCGCCTTGGCGCAAGTGGCGTCACGGCATTCAACTCGTTCGCCACCCTTCCTGGACGCCGTGATAAATTTCGGCCCGTTGATAAGACCCGTGGTCCGAAAAGCGATGCGCGCCTCGAAGCCTGACGCATTGATCGCGCTTCCTGGTCCGACGCTTCCCGCAGTGGCAGCATCGGCCGCCCTTATGGCCCCTGAAGATAGCGCTACGGCAAAGCGCCTGGTCGCCGTTGGCCTGGGGAAAGGCGAGAAGCGCCATTCGGGCATCCAACGCTCGTCAAAGCGATAGCCGTCCTTTCCTTCTTCAATCACAGCCTGAGCGGCGGATGGGTCATCCGGCCGCGTGGCATATTCGATCTCCTTGCCGTCCTTGCTCCAGGAAAAATCCCGAACGTCCACCGGCGAGTGCGTCACCTGCAGAGGCTCTCCACCGGCCACTGCCACCCGCATGATCTGAACGATGCCATCGTGCCGCTCGGTATAGGCCAGCCATTTTCCATCAGGTGACCAGCGCGGTATGACGGCAGCTATGACCCCGCCTGAAAAATCGGGAATTTCGGGAAGATCGTAACGATTAAGCGCAACGCCGCCTCCTATGAGGATGGGCGCACTAACCTCCCCGGACCGGATATCGAGGATCACAATGCCCTGGCAAAAGTCATTCCGTCCTGCGTCTGCGCGTCGTAGAGTCAGAGCGATCTTCCTTCCATCGGGCGAGACGGTGAAGGGCGCTTCGACATCCGCCTGTCCGCCGATATCGCGCAGTTCCACTAGGACATCGATATCGGAAGGTCGCGTCGAGCCTGCAGCCGAACGCCAGTGCAGACGTTCTGTGCATCGATCTGCCTGCGGCGGCGGTGCCGCTTGGGACAGGGCGAGCGCGGCGACAGCCATAAGAGCCAGCACCGTCAGAAGCTCTTGGTGAGCGAGAGGCTCATGTAGCGGCCGATGGTAGGGTAGTTGGTGCTGTCGACTGGCATATAATTGCCCGAGTTCCGGATGATATCAGGCTTGGCATTGAGGATGTTGAGAGCGCTCACCTGCACATCGACGCCACCTGCGACATCAACATGATATTTGACCGACAGATCGACGCTGGCCATGCCCTTGAGTTCGACGGTGTCAACGCGCCGATTATCGTTCACGCCTCCGATATAGTTGATCACGGCATTCACGAGCAGGCTGTCGCGCGACCAGCCCACACCGCCGCGCAGCTTGAAATGGGGAGGATTGAAAATGGTGCCTGCAAGGTCGATCTTCGGCATCCCCGCGATGAGGATGCGGCTGGAGCGCAGATAAGTTGCGTTGCTAAAGAGGGAGAGCGTTCCCAGGCTTCCGGCATCGAAGCGATAGCTCAAGCTAAGATCGACGCCTGAAATCTGGTCCTTCGCTACATTCTGCGAACGACCATCGATAGTGGCGTAGACGCTTGCAGGGTCGAACGGAGCACCGGATCCGGTCTGATTTTCAAGGCCCAGCGGTGCCATGGCGATCGTCGCGGCTATCTCTTGGGGCGTGGGTGAGAATTGGACAAGGTTTCCAAACACCGGATCGATCAGCACGCGGTTCAGCGACGAGATCGGGTCGACGATTCTATTCCGGTAGTTGACCCTGAAATAGCTGAGCGAGAGATCGAGACCAGGTATCCGACTTGGATGGAAGACGAGGCTCGCGGAAAGGTTGTCCGCCTTTTCGGGTTTCAGTTCGCTATTGCCGCCATAGACGGCCAATATCGTCTGACCCGCTGGAGCGCCCGGCCGCTCGCCGTAGAGGTTTCCGGGAAACAGATAGACGGTAACGGGATTGAGCCGCTGATAGAGGGTCGGCGACTTGAAAGAGCGGCCCCAGCTCAGTTTGAAGTCGACATCCGCATTGGGTGACCAGACGAAACCCAGCTTTGGCGTCGCGAGCCTTCCGATGCCGGGATAGTCCTCATAACGAACGGCCGCTGAAAGCGAGGTGCGATAGAAGCCAGGGATCTCCTGGTCTGGCGAAGACAGTGGGATGCTGAGTTCGGCATAGCCGAATATATTCTCCTGATGTGCATCAATCGGATTGCTCGCCGCACGCGAGATGAAGGCGTCCCGCCGATAGCCGCCTCCAAAAGCGAGGCGGATGTCGCCGCCAGGAATGGCGACCAGTGGCCCATCGCCCGCGATTTCGCTTCCGATCGTCTCATTTTCCAGTACCGCGCTGCTGAAATAGCTGGGGAAAATGTGCGAGCGGCTCCTGAGATGACTACGCCCATAGATGCCGACTAACGAGAATTGCCAATCGCTCATGCGAAGCGTCGCTGAGGGCGCGACACTCAAATTCCAGCTAGACGTCGAAAAGACGATCCCCGACACCTCGACCGGCGCGTTATTGGTGTAGGGGCTGGAGCGCACGGCGTCCCGGTGTGCATAGAGGGCATCGAGCGCGAGGACCAGATTTTCGCCAACATCCTGATGGCCACTGCCGACGACGGCGTAGCTTTCGATCTTGGGATACAGGGTGAGATGTTCGTTCACGCCGGAAGCGAAGCTGCGGTCCCCCGCCAGAATCTCCGTGTTGCGGTCATAATTGCCCGTCAGCAGCACGCCGCCGGATCGCCAGAGCGTGCCGGCGGCGACATTGTAATTCTGGGTGGAATAGCCTCCGTCCGTCGCCGCACCCAGCACGGCGTTGGCCGTTACGCCGCGAAGATCCTTTTTGAGCACGATGTTCGCAACGCCGCCGATCGCATCGGAACCATAGAGCGCGGACGCACCATCAGGCATGATTTCGACCCGTTCTACCGCCGCGAAAGGGATGCTGGAGAAATCCACCGACTGATTGCTGAGATTATAGGCGAGCCGGTGACCGTTGAGCAGCGTCAATGTGGAGCCGGGTCCAAGCCCGCGCAGGTTGAGCGCGGTTGAGGAATCCGTGTTTCTGCTTCCCGATGCCTCGGCGCCGTTGCCGACCCCTGGGCTTTGACCACCGGTGAAATTCTGCGGGATTGCGGCTGCGAGACCGCGCATGTCTGTGATCCCCTGGTCTCGCGCCTGTGCGGTCTCATAGCTGTAGACCTGCGAAGCTGATGCCACGCCCCTTATGCGCGATCCTGTCACGACAATGGCTTCGCCCCTTTGCTCGGCTCCCTGTCCCCCGGCAGCCCCGGAGGGAAGGCGAATGTAAATGGCGTCGGAACCCATTTCGACCTTAAAACCCGTCCCCATCAGGGCACGAGCCAATGCCTGCGGTGCTGTGAGACGCCCCTCAATCCCAGGCGCGGAGAGGCCAGCCATCGCATCTCCTGGGAAAATGATCTGCCTTCCTGTCAGTGTCCCGATCGCCAGCAATGTCTTGGTAAGCGGCTGCGCTGGCAAATCGATCATGACAGGGGCGCTGACCTCGTCGCGCGCGGATGCCTTTGGAAGGGTATGAGCGACCGCGATGGCAAGCAGGCTGCTTGCCACCCAATGACGGGCGTTATGCATGGAATGTCCCCCAGTTGTGGCAGGCCCGGTGTTGGCGGGCTCTGACGGGGACATTGTGAAAGTCCGGCCCTACCCTAAACCGGACGAAAGATTTTTATGTCGGGGACAAACGGATCGTCCCGCCCTCTTCGAGCAGCTGCAGGGATAAGGCGTGCGCAATGACGGCCGCGAGCCGACGGGTGTCGTTGAGGCGCACCGTGCCGTAGAAACGCCGCTGGCCAAGCGCGGGATCGGCGAGGATGATCTTCACCACGCCATAGCGGTTGGCATGGCCCAACACCTGCGCCAGCGGCACGCCGTCAAAAGACATGAGCCCGCTTGGCCAGTTGGTGGCCGCAAGCTCGTCACTCGCCATCTTCGCAATAGCCGTTCGCCCATCCGGGCCGTAGCTAGCGCGATAGCCTTTGGCGACCCGGGTAGCATTAGAGGGTCTCAAAGCCGACCATTTGCCTGCGGTCCGAAGCTCAGCCGTGCCCCGCAAGAATGACATGTCAACCTCCTGATAGCGCGACAAGCCAATGTCGACCAAGGAGCCAAGCGTGGTGATCGTCCCCGCGCCAGCTGCGACCACGAACGGTCTGGAAGCTGTTGCAACGGCCAGGCGGATACGGCCGCGCTCGAGGCGCAGCCGCCTGTTCGAGCGCCCCGGCTCGAAGGTGACCAGGCTGTCCGTGTCAAGCGTCACCATCGACCCGTCATCGAGCCGGATCGTTCGAATCTCGCCCAGCGCTGTCTGCAGTTGCCCTGGCGCGCCAAGCGCACGTCTTGCCAGTCGGTCGGGAGCTGCCTCCCGCTTTCCCTCAAAGTAGAAAACACCAATGCCCATGAAGATGGCGAGTGCCGCCGTCAGAGCAGGCCCCTTCCATCGGGACGCGTGAAATGCATGCCTGGGTTCCTGCGTTTGGTCAGCGGTCCGGTCAAGATCGACCCCGCGCAGCTTCTCGCCAAAACCATAGAGTTCGCTCACCTCGCTATAGACCTGACGGTGCACGCCCCCGAGGGAGAGCCAAGCTTCGAAGGCAGCCCTGTGCTGGTCGGCATCCTCGCCGTGCATGCGCAGGCACCAGCTGATCGCCTCGTCAAGCAATGGGTTGGGTGTCGGCTCTCCCCGCTGCGCTGTGGATTTTTTGCTCATGACCCGTAAAATGCCTGATGGAGCCGCGCCAAGGCGCGACCCATATGATATTCGACCGACTTGATCGAGAGGTTCACCCGATCGGCAATTTCGCCGTAGGTCAGTCCGTCCACCCTGTGGAGGAGGAATATCTCGCGGGTTTGGGGGCCAAGCGTATCAAGCACGGCTACATAGCGACTGGTCGCGTCATCGGCCTCCAGAGCCCATTCCTGTTCGGGGGGAACGGCCACGCCTAGCGCCTCGTCCAGATCTGCTTGCACCAGTCGTCCTGGCCGCGCGCCGCGGCGGAAACGCTCGAACACGAGATTGCGTGTGACCCGTTGCAGATAGGCTTCCGGCCGCTCGAGCAGGATCTGCGGGCGCGCGGCAGCCAGACTGACGAAGGCCTCCTGTACAAGGTCGTGGACATCTTCGGTCCGCCCGATCCGACTTCGAACGAAACGCGCAAGACCAGGTGCCTCGGACCGGAAAAGCCGCTCGAGAATGCGTCTGCGTGTTTGCTGCGCTCCCTCGGCGCTGGCCTTCCCGCCATCACTGCGTGGCATATGGTGAACTGCCAGGCGCGCGGCAGACTGCGCGGCGATGCTGTGAAAACGACATACGAAAATAGGCCCGGACACAAATATGGAATCCGGGACGTGCCGGTTCCATTGCATTGATCGGTGCCGTGCCTGGAGACGAAGCCGTCTCGCGGAGCAAGCGGGCCGTCCGATGGACAGCCATGGTGCATGGCCTAATTCTTTGCCTTTTCGCATTCCCCTGTCAATCATCCCCGAAGAGAGCTCAGGCACCTTTGGCTCGATGCCAGAAATTCCGATAATCGGCTCGCTGCGCCAAGGCCTCATCTGTCCCTGCACAACGTAGCGCGCCATCAACGAGGAAGAGAACTTGGTCGGCCATACGGGCAATATGCCGACGATGGGTCACAAGAATGATCGTGCTCTGGGCACGCTCGCGCCGCAATGTCTCGATCGCAGCAGTCTCACTCTGCAGATCGAGCGCTGAGGTCGCCTCGTCGAGGATGAGGACCGGCACCGCCGCGCTCGCCAGCCGCGCGAGTTCGAGCTTTTGAATCTGGCCGCCAGACAGTCCGTGACCGCCTTCTCCGACCGGCATGTCGAGTTCGGGCATACGGTCATCTGGGTAGAAGCGAAGCGCCTGTAGCCGTCGCTGCAGGCACTGCGCTTGTGATGCTGCCGGGGGATAGAGGCCATTTTCGCCAAGCGAACGCGCAAACAGCCCAATATGCTGCGGGACATAGAGGATATGCCGGTGCCGGTGCTCGCGCGGCACATCTGCAAGGATGATGCCGTTGACATCCACATTGCCTGCCAAAGGATCCAGCAATCCCGCGATGAGACGAGCAAGAGTCGATTTGCCCGAACCGTTAGCGCCAACCAGGACAGTGAGGCTTCCAGCTTCGATGGTGGCGCTGACATCACGAACAACGTGCCTGATACCGTCAAAAGCGAAGCTGATGTCGGCGAGCTGGACCCGCGCCGGACCATCGGGCAGTGGGCCTGGACATGAAGGCGATCGCGCATGACCATCGATCAAGGCCAATGTTTCGCGGATCTGCGCGACGGCCCGTCCCGCCTGCCTCAGCAGGAAGCCAAAGCCGCCAAGCGGCAGGACAAGGCGTAACGCGTAAGCCTGCAACAAAATGAGGTCCCCTACTGTCAGCCGGAAAGCCAGCACGTCACGGACTGCGAGACCAAGAAGGAGGACGAGACCCAGCGTTACGGCGCTGCATTGCACGGCCGCCATCAAGACAAGGGACCGGGTGCCGCGGCCAGCCTCCTTTGCTCGCTCGCCGGCGACCAGGGCTGCGCGCGCAAGCTCGGCGTCCATATTGCCATTGAATATGACGCGCGGAGCATTGCGCAGAAGATCGGCGACACATGCCGTCAGGCTTGCAGACCGCTCATTCGCTGTCACAGCCTGATGCTGGTAGCGCTCGGCCCCCACCATGGTGACGAAGCAATAGCCTGCGAGTGTCAAGCCGATCAGTACCGCATAGATCCAGGGAACGACCGCCAGGATCACGCAGAAAGCCACCGCCATCTGAACCATGAGGGGAACGGCCTGCCATAAAAAGCCGTCGATCAAGAGATGGAGGCTGAACGGCAGTCGTTCGATCTGCCCGAGCAGCCTCCCCCCCATGGCGTCAGGGTTCCTCGCCATGATGGGAAGGCGAGCGGCAAGAAGCTGCACCGCCAGGTCGCCGGCAATCGCCTCGACGATGCGGGTCGTGCTGTGATGACGCAAAGCAGCGATCAAGCCGGCGGCAGCGGCCGTAAGTGCAAAGAGGATCACGGCGACAACCATCGGCGCCGAAGGCGCATGTGGCTGGGAGAGGCGATCGACAAGAAGCTTGAGCAGCAGAGGGCCCGCAACAAGGAGGAGGATACCGACCCCCTCGCCTGCCATCCCGATAAAGACTGCGTCGCGGACGCCCAAGCGCTTGTCGACCATCATTTGCGTGAGGCGAAACATGAGGGCCAGCGCAGACATTGCTTCCTCCGTGAGATGTACAGCCTCCCGGCAAAGGGTCGCTTGGCCTGCCTCACGGATCGCAGCCTCGGGCGCGCGAAGCCATCGGAACAAGTCCGAAAATCGGACAAAGCCTCGCATTCGTTCCGCACGATCATCTTGCGAACCGGGATTGCGGAGGGATCATGCTCGGTGAAACATATTTTCTTCGACGCTCGGCCGCGCGAACGCTTGTTTGTCGTAAATTCTCCCTGGCTCCCCCTCTCGACAGAAGCCGACGGATTGGGCATTCAAGCCCCTCCTTATCACAGCTGGACTATGACCTATGACCGTGACCGATATCATCGCTTCGATCGCTACCGATGAAGGGCTTGCCAAGTCCGATGTGAAGAAGGTCATCGACGGGCTGTTCGCAAAAATTGCGGATGCGGCCGGTAAGGATGAGGAGGTCTCGGTTCCAGGCTTTGGCAAGTTCAAGGTCAAGCACAGTGCTGCGCGCGATGGCCGCAACCCAGCAACCGGCGAAACGATCAGCATTGCTGCGTCGAAGAAGCTGGGCTTCACGCCAGCCAAGGCACTAAAAGATAAGCTGAACGGCTGATCCGCCATGAGCCCTTCTCTTCTCGTGAGAAGGGCCTAACTATTGATTTGCGCAGAGAAGTGACCCGGGGAGGCCCGTAATTTTCACTTAGAAGTGACCTATGTTAGATCACGTCCCTGGCTTTGGCGAGCGGGGGACCATGATATACTGCAACAGTGCACCCCCAGAATCGCATCATCTTGCCAGTCTTTCAGTTCGTCGCCGGAACCGGATCCCAGCCCCCACCCAGCGCGCGGAACGAGGCGACCGCGCCGCGGCTTGCGGCGGCGCGAGCCTGGATCGCACCATCTCGGGTTTCGAGCAGCCTACGGTCAGCATCGAGCACTTCGATCAAGCTGACCGCCCCACCCTTGTAAGCGGCAAACGAGGATGTCCGCGCGCGCGTCAATGCTATTTCACCTTGTGACAAAGCTGCCGCACGCGCCTCCTGCTGGACCAATGTCGAGAAGGCATCCTCGACATCCTGCGACGCACGCAGGACGGTCAGGCGATACGCAGCCAGCGCCTCGGCATTACGGCCCTTGGCAGCCTTGATCTCCGCATCGACACGACCAAAATCGAACAGGCGCCAGCGCAAGCCCAACACGCCGTTGGCTTGCGTCGCATTGCCAGTGAACAGACCACCTGCCGCCGTCGTCGCCGTGCCAAGCAGACCGCTTAGCGAGATTTTGGGATAATATTCAGAGACGGCGACCCCGATCCGGGCGTTGGAAGCGGCAAGCGTCCGTTCCGCCGCAATGATATCGGGCCGACGCCGCAAAAGCGCTGCCGGCCCGCCCGCCGTCGATACAGCAGGGGACAGCGGTATCGGGGAGAGCGTCGCCAGTTCAGATCGCGTTGTGCCGGGCTGAACGCCGATCAGCACATCGAGGGCATTCATCGCCATGTCGAGTTCGTTCTGTAAAGCCGGGATCGAGGCGCGCACCTGCGCCAGCGCGCCTTCGGCCTGGCGAACCTGTAGCTCGGCCGCGACGCCTTTGCGATATTGAAGGGTGATCAGATCGACGAGTTTCTGCTGGGTGTCGGTTTGCGCGCGCGCCACGTCGAGGCGCGCCTGCAAGGTCCGGATGGCGATATAGGTATCCGCAGTCTGCGCAGCCACTGCAAGGCGTGCGGCGACTGCTGCCGCCGCCGATGCCTGCCAATCCGCGCGGGCCGCGTCGCGAGCGGCGTCACGGCCACCGAACAGGTCAATTTCCCAACTGGCGCCAAGATTAAACTCATAGGTTTCGGTTGAACGCTCGAATTGCGGGAATGCGCTGCCAATCCGTCCGATCGGAGTTTCCAGCGACTGATAGGTTTCGCCACCCTGACCGCTCATCTGCCCGGATGGCAGGAGCGCGGCGTTGGCATTCTTCAGCGCGGCGCGCGCCTGAACGACGCGCGCGCTCGCCCGCTGCAGATCCAGATTCTGGGCGAGCGCGCGCTCGACGAGACTGGTCAGCAGCGGGTCTTGGAACGCCCGCCACCAATTGACCAGGTCCGCCATCTGCGTTGCCGCAGTTCGCGAATCGACGGCGGGAGCGCCGACAAAAGCAGTCGGCGCCGAGGAAACCGGCGCGACGTAGCGAGGCCCGACAGCACAGCCGCCCAGAAGCGCGGCCGTAGCTGACAACAGGAATGCGGATCGACGGTGTCGCATGTTCAAGCCTCGAGAGATTGAGTTCAATATATGACTAATGTTCCTTATGGTCACGATTTGTCAATGCTGGCTGGAGCGTTTAAGGAGCGAGCATGATGAAACCATCCACTCCAACGGCCTCGACCCGCGGGCCGGCCGAACACAGCGTACGTGATCAGATCGTCGAAGCCGCGAATGAATGTTTTGCGCGCTACGGCTATGGCAAAACCGCGGTCTCTGACCTGGCGCGCGAGATCGGCTTCTCGAAAGCCTATATCTATCGCTTCTTTGAATCGAAACAGGCGATCGGCGAAGCCATCTGTAGCGCCCGCCTCGTGCAAATCCTCAGCGAGGCGCGTGCCGCCATCGATGAAGGCGGCAGCGCGACCGACCGGCTCCGTCGTATGTTCAAAAGCGTTACTGCGCTCAGCGTCGCCCTGTTTTTCGATGATCGAAAGATCTTTGAGATTGCGGCGCTATCGGCGAAGGAGCGCTGGTCATCGACGCAAGTCTATGCCGATGCCCTCAAAGCGATGCTGGAGGAGATCATCCGGGATGGCCGCGAAAATGGGGAGTTCGAACGCAAGACACCGATCGACGAAATCTGCCGATCGATATTCTACGCGATGACCCCCTTTATCGATCCACTTCATCTCGAGCGGAATCTGGACCTGCTTCCCGACGCACAAAGCGAGGTTATGGGCCTCATCCTGCGCAGCCTAGCACCCTAAACCCGGCCAGATCAGATTTATGTGACCTATTGACAATATGGTCACTAGACACTTATCGATCCTCCATACTTCGGAGGAATCGTGCGTGTCCCATCGCTATCGTCATTTTGCCCTTGGCCTGCCCATCCTGCTTTCGATCGCACTGGCCGGGTGCGACCGCACCCAATCCGATCCACGGACACAGCCACCACTCGTCAGGGTAACCACCTCGAGCCTGGCCAATGCTGCGACACGCGAGTTTACCGGCATCGTTGCGGCACGCGTGCAGAGCGATCTGGGCTTTCGGGTCGGCGGAAAGGTGATCGAGCGTCTGGTTGACGCCGGACAGGTCGTTCGCCGCGGACAGCCGCTGATGCGGATCGACCTTGCCGACCTCGCGCTCGCGAGCCGCGCGTCACAAGGCACCGTCGAAGCCGCCCGCGCGCGCGCATTGCAGACTGCAGCCGATGAGAGGCGTTACCGCGATCTGGTGGGCGCGGGCGCCGTATCGGCCTCGGCTTACGACCAGGCCAAGGCAGCTGCCGATTCGGCGCGCGCTCAGCTCACCGCAGCACAGGCGCAGGCCAATGTGGCGCGTAACGAAACCAACTATGGTGTCCTGCTCGCCGATGCCGACGGCACAGTCGTCGAGACGCTGGCAGAACCTGGACAGGTGGTTGCGGCCGGACAGACCGTGATACGATTAGCACGGTCAGGACCGCGCGAAGCCCTGGTGCAATTGCCCGAAACGGTGCGGCCCTCACTGAACTCTGTCGCCCGGGCCCGCACCTACGACGGTGCGACCGGCAGCGCCACCCTGCGCCAGCTCGCTGACTCCGCCAATCCAGCCTCGCGCACGTTCGAAGCCCGCTATGTCCTTGCAGGCGCGGTCGCTCGAGCGCCGCTCGGATCCACTGTCACTGTGACCCTTGCTACGCCAGGCGAAGAGGTTACGACCCAAGTGCCGCTTGGCGCACTGCACGACACCGGGCGAGGTCCAGGCGTCTGGATTGTCAGCGGGGGTACCAAGCCAACGGTCGCGTGGCGGCCGGTTCGCGTCTCTGCTCTTGGTGAAGAGACTGCAAATGTGACATCGGGACTTAAGTCTGGCGACCGCTTCGTCGCGATGGGCGCCCATATGTTGCATCAGGGTCAGCAGGTTAGAATCGCTGCGCAAGCCGCAGGTGCAGCCCGATGAGCGGGCAGCACGATCTGCCCGGAAATGAGCCCGGTAAGCCGAGCCGGTTCAATCTATCCGCGCTGGCTGTCCGCGAGCGATCAGTCACTTTGTTCTTCCTGATCGCGATCATTCTGGCGGGCACCGTCGCGTTCCTGAAGTTGGGACGGGCGGAGGATCCGGGCTTCACCATCAAGGTGATGACGGTCGTCACCGCCTGGCCCGGCGCGACAGCTCAGGAGATGCAGGATCAGGTCGCCGAGCGACTGGAAAAGCGTTTGCAGGAACTGCGCTGGTATGATCGCAGCGAAACCTTCACACGGCCCGGTCTGGCCTTCACCACATTGACCTTGCGGGACACGACGCCGCCCAAGGACGTGCCGGACCAATTTTATCAAGCGCGCAAGAAGATGTCGGACGAAGCGCCTAACCTGCCGCGCGGAGCGGTCGGGCCATTCGTGAACGACGAATATGGCGAAGTCACCTTCGCCCTTTATGCCCTCAAGGCTAAGGGCGAGCCGCAGCGGTTGCTCGCACGTGAAGCCGAGACCTTGCGCCAGCGCCTACTGCATGTTCCTGGCGTCAACAAAATTAATATCGTGGGCGAGCGCCCTGAGCGCATCTATGTCGAATTCGCCCAGGAGCGGCTGGCGACGCTTGGCGTCTCGCCACGCGACATCTTCGCTGCGCTGGCGGCGCAGAATATGATCACGCCCGCAGGCTCGATCGAAACCAAGGCACAGCAGGTGATCGTGCGCCTCGACGGTGCATTCGACGACCTGTCGAAGATCCGTGACCTGCCCATCGTCGCAAACGGTGTCACGCTGCGCCTGTCCGAAATCGCCACGGTCAAGCGTGGTTACGAAGACCCCGCCGCCTTCCTGATCCGCAGCCAGGGCGAGCCTGCATTGCTGCTCGGCGTCGTCATGCGCGAGGGATGGAACGGCCTTGACCTGGGCAAATCGCTGAAGACGGAAATTGAGAAGATCACAGACGAACTACCCCTCGGCATGAGCCTGACCCCGGTCACCGATCAGTCGGTCAATATCTCCGAGGCGGTCAACCAGTTCATGCACACTTTCCTGGAAGCGCTGGCAATCGTGATGATCGTCAGTCTTGTGAGCCTGGGCTGGCGGGTCGGCATCGTCGTGGCGGCGGCGGTGCCGCTGACGCTCGCTATCGTGCTCGTCATCATGTGGGCCACCGGCCGCGTTCTTGACCGGATCACGCTCGGCGCACTGATCCTGGCGCTCGGCCTGCTGGTTGATGATGCGATCATCGCGATCGAAATGATGGTCGTGAAGATGGAGGAGGGCTACGACCGCATCCGCGCGTCCGCCTACGCCTGGAGCCATACCGCCTCGCCGATGCTGGCCGGAACGCTGGTGACGGTGATCGGGTTAATGCCGGTAGGGTTCGCGCAATCGACCGCCGGCGAATATGCCGGCAACATCTTCTGGGTCGTTGGCTTCGCCCTGATCGCCTCCTGGTTCGTCGCGGTGATCTTCACGCCATATATGGGCGTGAAGATGCTGCCGCACATCAAGCCGGTGGAAGGGGGGCATGCCGCAATCTACCAGACGCCACGCTATGAGAAAGTGCGCAGCGTCATCGCCTGGGCAGTGCGGCGCAAGAAACTTGTCGCGCTCGCGACACTCGGCGCGTTCCTGATTGCGGGCGCCAGCATGCCGTTCGTCAACAAACAATTCTTCCCCGCGTCCGATCGGCCCGAAGTGTTGGTCGAGGTGCAGATGCCCAAGGGAACAGCGATCGCCCGCACCAGCGAGGCCGCAAAGCAAGTCGAGGCCTGGCTGCGTAAACAGCCCGAAGCCAGAATCGTGACCGCTTATGTCGGCCAGGGCGCCCCGCGCTTCTTCATGTCTCTGTCGCCCGAACTACCCGACCCTTCCTTTGCAAAGATCATCGTACTCACCGCAGACGAAGAAGCACGTGATGCCCTGAAGGTTAAGCTACGCCAGGCCGCGGCCGACGGCCTCGCGCCGCAGGCACGGGTGCGCGCGACCCAGCTTGTTTTTGGTCCCTATTCGCCCTTCCCGGTCGCTTTCCGGGTCAGCGGCCCTGATGTGGCGACGGTCCGCACCGTCGCAGCCAAAGCGCAGAAGATCATGCAGGACGATCCGATGATGCGAACCGTGAACGCCGATTGGGGCGACCGTGCCCCCGCGTTGCATTTCGTGCTCGATCAGGATCGACTGCGCGCGCTCGGCCTGACATCCAGCGACGTTGCGCAGCAGCTTCAGTTTTTGCTGACCGGGGTTACCGTCAGCCAGGCGCGTGAGGATATCCGCACCGTCGATGTCATCGCGCGCTCAAGCGGCAGTGACCGGCTCGATCCGGCGCGGATCGGCGACTATATGCTGACTGGCGCTAATGGCGAGCGCGTGCCGGTGAGCCAGATCGGCAAACTGGAAGTGCGGATGGAGGACCCGATCCTTCAGCGTCGCGATCGGTTGCCGACGATCACCGTTCGTGGCGACATCGCTGAGGGACTGCAACCGCCCGACGTCTCGACCGCGATGCTCAAAAAGCTTCACCCCATCATCAAGGATCTGCCATCGGGCTATCATATCGATATGGCTGGTTCGATCGAGGAGGCCGCGAAAGCCAATTCGGCACTCGCGCCGATCTTCCCGATCATGATCGTTCTGATGATGATCGTCATCATTCTCCAGGTGCGCAGCCTGTCGGCCATGGCGATCGTGCTGCTGACCGCGCCTCTGGGGCTGATCGGAGTCGTTCCTACGTTGCTGATCAGCGGCCAACCGTTCGGCTTCAACGCTATTTTGGGCCTGATCGCCCTCGCCGGCATCCTAATGCGCAATACGCTCATCCTGATCGGCCAAATCCATGACCATGAGAAGGAAGGGATGCATCCCTACCACGCCGTGGTCGAGGCGACTGTGCAACGGTCCAGACCGGTAATTCTTACCGCTCTGGCGGCGGTGCTCGCATTTGTGCCTCTCATCAGTTCAGTCTTTTGGGGATCGATGGCGGTGACCCTGATCGGTGGGACGCTCGGCGGCACGATCCTGACCTTGGTGTTCCTGCCCGCGCTGTATGCCCTGTGGTTCAAGATCAAGCCGCAATCCCGTGAGGAGCATCCCAGTCCGCTGCCTGGCGCAAACCCGGTGGCGGCCTAGGAGGGAGGCCATCTGCCGTCGCGCCTTATGCGACGTTAAGCCTTCGATTGTCTCATCCTCAGCTGCTGCCCGTCGGCTTTCCTTCATCGGCTGCGTAACACTGGCCGGTTGCGAAAGGGCCCTTATGACTGCGCCGACCCGAACGAAACGTTGACGGTTTTGATGGCCCCCGGCGCGCTCCTTGCACTTCGTCGCTTTGCCAAGGCGTCGCAGCGCTGTCCGCTAAGCAGTTCAAACGAAAATGCCGTAACGGCGCGCCGGAGCAACATGATGCCGCGCGGGGAGTTTTTTTTCGTCTGGCGCGGTCCTTCCTGTCAAAGTCAGTCAGGGGGCGCCAACGCGCATGTAGATCGCGCTTCAGTACGCTGCTGTTCGGCGATCCAGACATGTCCACCCGACCAGACTGCGTCATAGACGGCCCGACCGACAGCTGCGCCTATGTCGGTATGCAGGCCAGCAAACTGTTCCATGTCTGGATGGATAGGAGTTGCGACGACGATGCAGTCGGTCCCAGTTCCCGTCACGGCCAATCCAGATGGCTTCCAGGGAAGGTCGATCATTGCAACCGTACGCGCCTGGGCAACAATTGAAATGGTCTCCACGAGCGCCGCTTGTGACAGAGGGCGATCGACATGCACGAGGAGGTTGATCGTCCCGACATCCTGATGAGCAACGGGTGCAGAACCGACGCGCACCGCATTACCAAGACCGACGGTCGCCAGGCAGCTGGCCGTAGCCCGCCCGAAGGACGCCTGAGACATGTGATGCTTGGTGATATCTCGAGATGTCATGAGGTGGACCGCATCCGTCAATCCCGCCGACTGCATGCTTTTTCTAAGCAGCAAGGCTGGATCGACATCCATGCTCAGATCGGCATCCCGGACATAGAGCCATGCGACACTGCTGACTTCTGCGAAGCCTGGCCGCGTCAGCGACCAACTCAAAACAGCTTGTGGTTGAGGGAACGAGGCAACAAGGAAAGGGCTGGCACAGTGAACGGAAAATGGATTCATCAAGACCTGCCTCGCACGATATCACTGCGCTTGCAACACTAACCATGCGCCTCTGTGCGTAGGTATGTACACGCGGCTCAAGGCTAACAACTGCTACAAGTAAAAATACTCTCCCAAAACTAAGCATCCGTTAATCTGGTTTTGCTGCACCAGAATATCTCTGCCCGATCATATCCATGAGCTCTGGAAAATTGGTAAGAAATATTGGTGCTTTATTCGAGTATACGACAAAGAATGCTCGACGGTTTTTCGATTTTTGCAAACATACCGTTGATGCAGCCTTCGCAATCGTGGAGACGTCTGCGTGTGGCAATCATGTCTGCTCCATCCACCTGCAAAAGGATGGCGCAATAGCGTCCGGGAGATCTTTGGGCTGCCGCCTCACCCAATCCCCCGTCACTCCCGCTCACGCCACGCGTCGGCATGAGCTCCCGGATCATGCCCCAATATCCGCGCGACACATGCGCGTTCGCCGCACAGGTTGGGTTGGCCATCAGATGGAGGTGCAGGCGGCGCAGATTATGCCAGGGGACGGACCGGAAGAGGTGATGTTCCAGATGATAGCTGATGTTGAGCGGCCCGATGAGGAGCCTGTCGAGCAAGGTCGGGATGACGGTGCGGGTGCCGTTGAGTTCGTGATTATCGGGGAGGCCGTTATGCTCGGCCATGGCGCGGATGCGGTTGAAGACATTGACCCAGAAAAATTGCGGGATGAGGATCAGGCCCAGTATCTGCCAGCGAAAGGGCGACCACAATATCGCGCCATAGACCAGCACGGCCCATGCGACATAGCGTAGGCGCAGCGACAGGCGGTAATCGAAACCGAAGCGTTTGGGATTGTGGAAATTGGCGATGGGTGCCCAGATGCGTCCAGCGCGCGCCACCCGATAATAGTTGAGACCGGTGATGCTGCGGACCAGCAGCCAGAACATTGCGCGCGGAGATTTGGGAAAATGCTGGTCCGGGTCGCGCCGCTGGATACGTTGGTCACAATCATGGATGGTGTTGGTGTGGCGGGCGCGCTTTTGCCCGAGCGGGACCCGCCAGTAATGAAGGTCAGCACAGCATTTTCCTTGCAATGCGGTTTTGCTCGCCATATTGCGACGCCGCAACAGGTTCCCAGAGATGGGATTAATAGGGAACGCGGAAGCAGGTATCTACCCCTGTAATCCGTGGCTGTCCCCGCAACTGTGACCGGAGAGCGGTCGCCCCTTCATGCCACTGGGTGCATTTGCACTTGGGAAGGCGGGGCGAGCGTGTTGACCCGGGAGCCAGGAGACCTGCCTGTTGTAGTCGGTCCTTTGCGCGGACGGGGTGTTCAGCGTGATCGAGGTCAATCCTCGCGTGACGACATCGATTGGGGTGGCGCGCGCGGGTGACAAGCCAGCGAACGCTCTGTCGTGCCATTGGTGCGAGCAACCCCTTGTTGTTTGACAGGGGATACACATGCAAAATCTGTTCTTAAAAGTGACCGTTTCCACCGCAGCTCTCGGGCTTTGCGGCACCTTCATTGCGCACGCGCAGGATGATGTCCGCACCATGTCGCCGCACGAACCGGTCATCGTCGTCACCGCCAACCGCAGCGCCCAGCCCGTCGAAAGGGTCGGCCAATCCATCACGGTGATCGATTCGGCCGAAATCGAGCGGCGGCAGACCCAAACCGTCGCCGATATCCTGCGAACCGTGCCGGGTGTCAGCATCACGCGCAACGGCGGCGTCGGGACATCCACATCGGTGTTCATTCGCGGTGCAGAGAGCGATCAGACCGTGGCGCTGGTCGATGGCATCAAGCTCAACGACCCTTCGTCGCCGGGGGGCGGCTTCAACTTCGGCAATCTGCTGATCGGCAACATCGAGCGAATTGAGGTTTTGCGCGGACCATCGTCGGTGCTTTGGGGCAGCCAAGCGATCGGCGGGGTTATCAACATGATCACTCGCCAGCCGACGGACGCCCTGACAGTCAACGTACGCGGCGAATATGGCTATCGCGATACTGGACAGCTGGTTGGCAACATTGCCGGAAAAGCCGGTCCGTTTTCGGCCAGCGTGGGCGCAGGATACTTCCGCACCGATGGCATCTCCTCATTCAGCGAAGCGCGCGGCGGCATCGAAAAGGATGGCTATGAAAATTACGGTGCCAACGGTAGTTTCAATCTGGCGCTGAGCGACTGGTTGTCGCTCGATGCGCGCGGCTGGTATTCGGAAGGCCGGGTGAATATCGATGGCTTCCCTCCACCAACCTTTGCCTTTGGTGATGTGAACGAGGAATCGCGCACCCGCGAAATCGTCGGCTATACCGGAGTTAACGCCACGCTGTTCGACGGTCGCTTCCGTAACCGGCTGGGCTATGCGTACACCGACACCCGTCGCCGCAACTTCAGCCTTGTCGGCCTGCCTGCCGAGACCTTTGTCGGCAATGGCCGCAACGAACGTATCGAATATCAGGGCATGTTCGATATCGCAGAAGGCTGGCAGCTGACGGGTGGACTGGAACGCGAGACATCGCGCTTTTCCAGCAGCAGTTTTGGTGCGCGTCCTTCCATCGGACGGGCCCGGATCGACAGCGTTTACGGGCAGATCGTGGCGACACCGGTGACGGGCCTGACCCTGACCGGCGGCGTTCGGCATGATGACCACAACCGCTTTGGCGGAGCCACCACCTTTGGGGCGAGCGGCGTTTACACGGTGAGCCAGACCGGCACGACAGTGCGCGCCAGCTATGCCGAGGGGTTCAAGGCACCGTCGCTGTTCCAGCTGCAAAGCGACTTCGGCAATCAGCTGCTCCAGCCGGAAAGCTCGAAGGGCTGGGACGCCGGGGTCACCCAGAATCTCGTCAACGGGCGGTTGCAGGCCAGTGCCACCTTCTTCCGGCGCGACTCAGACGATCTCATCATCTTCATATCCTGCCCGCTGCCACGCACAGGCATCTGCGCTGGACGGCCTTCGGGCACGTATGACAACGTCTCGAAGGCGCGGGCTAAAGGCGTTGAAATCGGCCTGACGATGCAGCCGGTCGATGCGCTGCGGCTGCAGGCGAACTATACCTATACAGATGCCACCAACCGGTCGCCTGGCAATGTCAACTTCGGGCGGCAACTGGTACGGCGGCCGCAGCACAGCGTCACCGCGCTGATCGACTATCGCTGGGGTTTCGGGTTGGAGACCGGCGTCACGCTCACGCATGTCGGGTCGAACTTCGACAATGCCAACAACAGCCGCAAGGTTGAAGGCTATGTGCTGGCGGACCTGCGCGCCTCGTTCCCGCTGACCGACCGGATCGACATCTATGCCCGGGTCGAAAACCTCTTCGACGAACGTTACGAGACGGTGTTCCGTTATGGCTCGCCGGACCGGGCGGGCTATGCCGGTGTGCGGATGCGCTACTGATGAAGGCCGCAGCGCGCGCCTTGATCAATGATTTCGCCCGACACGGCGGACGTATCGATATTGCGCGCGCTGCGTTTCCGCAGGTTGCCCGGTGGACCGATCTGTCCACCGGCATTGCGCCCTGGCCCTATCCGGTTGGACATGTTGCGGGCGCCGCAGAGCGCCTGCCCGATCCGCTTGACTTATCTGCGTTGGAAACTGCCGCTGCCGCATTCTTCGGTGTCGATGCGACGCGCTTGGTGGCGGTGCCGGGTAGCGATCTGGCGCTGCGGTTGCTGGGCGCGATGCTGGGCGGACATCTGGGCAACAGGTCAGCCGCTGTGGTGCGCCCCGGCTATTCCGGTCATCTGACAATGTGGGGCGAAAGCGCTGCCACCGAGTGCACCGCCGATGCGCTGCTGGCAATGGCGAAGACGCACGATGCGCTAGTGCTCGCCCGGCCCAACAATCCCGATGGACTGGTTGCCGATTCCACGCAGATGCACTCAGCGGCGGCGCTGTTGGCGGAGCGTGGCGGATATCTGATCGTCGATGAGGCGTTTGCTGATGCCGACCCGCACGACAGCCTGGCCAGCTGCGATTGGCCGGGACTGATCGTGCTGCGATCTTTCGGCAAGTTCTTCGGGCTGGCCGGATTGCGATTGGGCTTTGTTATCGCACCGCCGCAAATTGGCGAACGGCTGCGCACACTGATCGGCTACTGGCCGATATCCGGCCCGGCTCTGGCGACGGGCCTTGCCGCCTGCAGCGATACGGCTTGGCATAGGGAACAACGGGCGCGACTGCACGAAGCATCGCAGCGTCTCGCGCAGATGCTTTGCGACCATGGCATCGAGATCGTCGGCCGCACCGCCTTCTTCATTCTGATTTCAGCGGAGCGCCGCGACGCGCTGTTCGTGCATCTGGCGCTGGCTGGCATTCTGACTCGCCCGTTTGATTATGCGCCGGGCTGGCTGCGGATCGGATTGCCGCGCGAAGACAGCGACTGGACCAGGCTGGATGATGCGCTGGCCACATGGAATGCCGCTTGGAAGACCACAGGGAGCACGCAATGACCGAGACGCCAGAAGACTTTGCCCGCCACAACGCCCGCATGAAGCGGGTACAGGTCGCACGCGAGCGGATGCAGGCACGCCGCACGCTCGAGCGCGGATTGCTGATCGTCCACACCGGCAGCGGCAAGGGCAAATCGTCTTCCGCCTTCGGCATGGCCATCCGCTCGCTGGGCTGGGGAATGAAGGTCGGTATCGTCCAGTATGTCAAAGGTGCGTGGGAGACGGGCGAGAAGAACTTCTTTCATGCCAATCCCGATTTGCTGACATTTGAGGTGATGGGTGAAGGCTTTACCTGGGACACGCAAGACCGAGCCCGTGACATCGAAGCAGCGCGTGCTGCGTGGGAGCGGTCGAAGGCGCTCATTCTTGACCCTGCCTATGATTTCATCATCCTGGATGAACTCAACATCGCCCTGCGGCAGGATATTCTGCCGATCGACGAGATCGTTGCCTTTCTGAAGGACCGCCCGCTGACCAAGCACATCTGCATCACCGGACGGAACGCCAAGCCAGAGCTGATCGAGATAGCCGATCTGGTTACCGAGTTCGAAGAAGTGAAGCATCCATTCAAGGCCGGGTTCAAGGCGCAGAAGGGCGTCGAGTATTGATCCGCGCTGCCGCCTTTGCCCTTGGCCTTTTGGTCGCGGGCTGCTCATCGCAGGCCGCTGACCGATTGGTGGAGCGCCCGTCGTCCGAGCCATCGGCCCTGCCCCGCGTTGCATCGATCAACCCGTGCGTCGATGCGGTGCTGATGCAGATTGCCCAACCGCAGCAGATTGCAGCGATCAGCCATTATTCGCAGGACGAGCGCGCGACCTCGATCCCCCTCGATCAGGCGCGGCGCTTTGCAGCGACATCTGGAACAGCCGAGGAGGTCGTCGCGCTGGCGCCTGACCTCGTGATCGCCGGTGCCCATGTCGCCCCTTCGACGATATCCGCATTGCACCGCATGCGTATTCCGCTGGTCCAGATCAGTGTGCCCGAGAGCGTTGCCGAAAGCATCGCACAGGTTCGCACGATTGCAGCCGCCATCAACCAGCCCGCACGCGGCGAGGCGCTCGTGTCCCGGATCGACAACGCAGTGCGCGCGGCAACGCCCGCAAGCGACGCGGCCCGCAGCACAGCCCCCGGCGCGCTGATCTGGCAAGGGAGCGGACTGGTGCCCGGCGAAGGCACGCTCGCCAGCGAGTTGCTCCGCGTGACTGGCTATCGCAACATGAGCGCGAATTATGGCCTGAAACGCTGGGATGTGCTGCCGCTTGAGCATCTCGTTGCGCGTCCGCCGCGCGTACTTCTGTCGGTTGGCGCACAGGACCGCAGCGACCGGATGCTCGGCCATCCGGTGCTGGCGGGGCTGACCCGGAAGATCGCGGTGCGCCGTTACCCTGAGCGGCTGCTGCATTGCGGCGGGCCTACGATCATCGATGCGGTCGCACATCTGGCCAGCATAAGGGGGACACTGTGAACCGCGCGCTGAACCTCAATCTTGCGTTGCTTGCGGGCATCGCTGCCGCCTTTGTGCTGTCACTGCTGGCAGGCAAGGTGTGGATCCCGCTGGATGCCTGGTCTGTGGGCGATCCGCGCTGGCCGATCATTGCCGAGCTTCGTCTGCCGCGCACGGTGCTGGCGGCGATGGTCGGTGCGGCGCTTGGCCTTTCGGGTGCGGCGATGCAGGGCTATCTGCGCAATCCGTTGGCCGATCCCGGATTGTTCGGCGTGTCGTCGGGCGCGGCGCTGGGCGCGGTGATCTCGTTGTATTTCGGTTATGCTGCCGCACCCTGGCTGCTGCCTGCTTTTGCGTTGACCGGAGCGGCGGTGACCATGACCATCCTGGCACTGCTGGTGGGCCGGTCGGGCAGCGTCATCCTGTTCACGCTCGCAGGCGTCATCCTTTCCAGTGTGGCGGGATCGATGACCGCGCTGGCGATCAGCCTCGCACCCACGCCGTTTGCGACATCGCAAATCGTTACCTGGCTGATGGGCGCGCTTACCGACCGCAGCTGGGACGATGTGACGCTGGCGCTGCCGCTGCTGGCGCTGGGGTGCGTGCTGCTGGCCTTCACGGGACGCACGCTTGACGCACTGACGCTGGGCGAATCCGCTGCCCGGTCGATGGGCGTCGACCCGCTGCGGTTGCAGTTGCTGATCGTCATCGGCGTGGCCCTGTGTGTCGGCGCATCTGTGGCGACGGCAGGCATCATCGGCTTTATCGGCCTGATCGTGCCGCATCTCGTCCGGCCCTTTGTAGGCAACCGGCCCTCGGCGGTGCTGCTGCCGTCCGCACTGGCGGGCGCCTTGCTGTTGCTGGTGGCAGACTGTTTGGTACGCGCTATGCCGACGGTCAGCGAATTGCGGTTGGGGATTGCGATGTCGATGCTGGGCGGGCCGTTCTTCCTGTTCCTTCTGCTGCGCATGCGCCGAGGGCTGGCATGAGCGTGCTGAAAGCCGAAGGTATTTCGCTCAGGCTGAGCGGGCGCACCGTGCTCGATGCAGTCAGCGCTACGTTTACGCCCGGACAGGTGACGGCGGTGCTGGGGCCGAATGGTGCGGGCAAATCCACTTTGCTTTCGTGCCTTGCCGGTCTGCACACGCCCGATGAGGGCCATGTAATGGTCGGTGGTCGTCCGCGCGCCACGCTGGGTCTGCGCGATCTGGCCAGGCAGATCGGCCTGCTGCCGCAGGGAGCCGATGTCCATTGGGATGTGGATGTCGCAACACTTGTGGCGCTGGGACGCTATCCGCACCGAACTCGATGGGGCGAGACCCAGGCGGATCGCATCGCTGTGGCAAGCGCCATGGCCGCGACCGATGTCGCACAGTTTGCTGCCCGTCCGATGACCGCCCTGTCGGGGGGCGAGCGCGCCCGCGTATTGCTGGCGCGCGTGCTGGCGGGCGAACCGCAATGGCTGCTGGCCGATGAACCGCTGGCCAATCTCGATCCTGCGCACCAGCTCGATACACTTGAGTGCCTGCGCGATGTCGCTCGCAGCGGCGCGGGGGTGATCGTCGTGCTGCACGACCTCAACCACGCGATCCGGGTGGCAGACGAGGTGCTGCTGATGTGCGATGGCCGCATCGTCGCGCAGGGTGCGCTCGAAGACGTGCTGACTCCGCAGAGTATCGCAACGACCTATGGAGTATCCTCGCATATCGGCACGACCCCGGACGGCCTGCGGTTCATCGTGACCACTCCGATGGCACGTTAGGATATGCTCGCGCGGCCCGATCAATTGCTGCTGGCCCTGATCGGGGAGGCTGCGATCGGTTACCCCGCTGTTATGTTGGCGGTGATCGGCCATCCGGTGATGTGGATCGGTGCCGCTATCGCTAAGCTGGAACAGCGATGGAACGCGGGTAGCGTGCTGCGCCGCCGGGCGATGGGGTTGACGCTGCTGATGGTGGTCGCAGGCGGTGTCGGCACGGCCGCTTGGCTGATCGAATATTGGGCGTCAGGCAGTATCGCGCTGGTGCTTATTATCGCGGTCGCAACCACGGGCATGGCGCAGCGCAGCCTCGACGATCATGTCCGTGCCGTCTCCCGGCCCCTGATGCAGGGAGACGTGGGGGCGGCGCGCATCGCGGTCGCCCGGATCGTGGGCCGCGATACCCGCGGGCTGGATGAAAGCGACATCGCGGTTGCCGCCACTGAGAGTCTGGCGGAAAGCTTTTGCGATGGCGTGGTCGCGCCCGCATTCTGGTTTCTTGTCGCCGGGCTACCGGGCCTGATGATCTGCAAGGCCGTGAACACCGCTGATTCGATGATCGGGCACCGCGATACGCATTATCTCCATTTCGGCTGGGCAGCTGCGCGCACCGATGACGTCGTGAACTTCATTCCAGCGCGGATATCCGGGCTGCTCATTTGCCTTGCAGGATGGGGCGGTTGGCGCATCATGCTGCGCGATGCCCCGTTTCATGCTTCACCCAATGGCGGCTGGCCGGAGGCGGCGATGGCGGGCGTTTTACGGCGCAAACTGGGTGGGCCAGTGTGCTATGACGGCGAACCGGCTCCCCGCGCCTGGCTGGGCGATGGTTCTGCGCCTCATGCTGCCGATCTGCAGCGCGCGTTGTGGGTCTATCGCCGGGCGTGCCTTTTGATGTGGGCCAGTTTAGGAGCGCTTGCATGGCTGCTGTGATGTTGCAGGGAACAGGCTCGGACGTCGGCAAATCGGTGCTGGTCGCGGGCCTGTGCCGGTTGCTCACCAATCGCGGGCTGAAGGTCGTTCCGTTCAAGCCGCAGAATATGTCGAACAACGCGGCGGTGGCGCACTGCGGCGAGATCGGCCGGGCGCAGGCCTTACAAGCCATGGCGTGCCGCGCCGTACCCAGCATCGACATGAACCCGGTGCTGATCAAGCCGCAGTCAGACACCGGCGCGCAGGTGGTGGTGCACGGTATGGTCATTGGCACACTGGGCGCAGCGGATTATCAGCACCGCAAGGGCGAGCTGCTGTCGGCGGTGATGCAATCCTGGGACCGGCTGCGCGCTGGAGCGGATATGGTCATCGTCGAAGGTGCAGGCAGCCCGGCGGAAATCAACCTGCGCGCTGGCGACATCGCCAATATGGGCTTTGCCCGCGCGGCAGTGGTTCCGGTGGTGCTGGTCGGCGATATCGACCGGGGCGGCGTGATCGCATCAATCGTCGGCACCAAGGCGGTGATCGACGAGGCCGACGCCGCGATGATCCACGGGTTCGTGATCAACAAGTTTCGCGGTGATGTGCGGCTGTTCGATGATGGTTATGCGCAGATCGAACAGCTCACCGGCTGGTCAGGACTTGGCGTTATCCCATGGCTCGCGGCCGCCCGGCAGCTGCCGGCCGAAGACGCGGTGGTACTGGATGCGGCAGCCGCCACCGATGGCGCGATCACCATTGCAGTACCGATGCTGTCACGGATAGCCAATTTCGACGATTTCGATCCGCTAGCGCACGAACCGGGCGTGCGGCTGACGATGGTGCCGCCGGGCCAGCCCCTGCCCGGCGATGCGGCGCTGATCATTTTGCCGGGGACCAAGGCGACGATCGCCGACCTTGCATTCCTGCGCGCGCAGGGCTGGGATATCGATATCGCCGCACATGTCCGGCGCGGAGGTGCGCTGCTGGGCATCTGCGGCGGATACCAGATGCTGGGGCAGGCGATCGAAGACCCCGATGGCGTGGAAGGCGCGCCGGAAACCGTGGCGGGATTGGGCTATCTGCCCGTCGCCACCCGGCTGACCGCGGACAAGCGCGTGGTCGATGTGACCGGCACCAGCCTGCGCGATGATCAGCCGTTTACAGGCTATGAAATCCATGTCGGCCAGACCCGCGCGCTCCCTCAGGTTCAGCCGTTGCTGCGGTTGGACAGCGGAGAACATGATGGCGCGGTCAGCCCCGACGGCCGGATCGCTGGATGCTATATCCACCGGCTGTTCGATCACCCTGCCCAGCGCGGTGCGTGGCTCGCTCGGCTAGGCGCGCAGGGCGATGGCGTCGCGCAGGACCATCGCGTCGATCAGGCGCTCGATGCGCTGGCCGCCTCGCTCGAAGACTATGTCGATATTGACCGCTTGCTTGCCATTGCGCGGCATAGCCATGACTGAGCCGACTTTCGGGCCCGCCTTCCGCGACCAACTGGACAACCTGCTGGCATGGCGGCGGGATGTGCGGCACTTTCAGACACGCGCCTTGCCTGAAGGATCGCTCGACACGCTGATCGAAGCCGCATGCCGCGGCCCGTCGGTGGGCAATGCCCAGCCCTGGCGATTTGTGCGCATCCTCTCGCCCGGGCGGCGCGAGGCGCTGGCCGTTCAGGTCGATGCGCACAAACGCGCTGCAGGCGAGCAGTATTCGGGGGAGCGCAAGGCGCTGTACGAGGGCCTGAAACTCCACGGCCTGCGCGAAGCGCCCGAAATCGTCGCGGTGTTCTGCGATCAGCAGGGCGAAGCTGGCCAGGGGCTTGGCCGCGTTACGATGCCCGAGACTTTGTGCTGGTCGGTGGTGACGGCGGTGCACACCGTATGGCTGGCTGCCCGCGCGAACGGAATTGGCCTGGGGTGGGTGTCGATCGTCGATCCGCACAGCATCAACGCACTCCTGGATGTGCCCGAACACTGGCGCTTTATCGCGCTGCTGTGCTTGGGCTATCCAGAGCGCGAGACCGACACGCCGGAACTGGTTCGGCATGGCTGGCAGGACCGGTTACCTCCGGCAACAACACGGCTGGAACGCTGATGATCACTCGCTGTGACGTTCAGGCTAAGCTCGATGCCTTGGCCAAGCCGATGGGAAGCCTCGGGCAATTGGAAGCGCGGGCGGTGGAACTGGCGGTGGCAGGCCAGTCGCTTACCCCGGCCACCCGGCCACGCCGCGTTATCCTGTTTGCTACCGACCACGGAACATTGCTCAAGGGGTGACGCCCCGGCCCTCGTCGGTGCCAACGGCGATGGTCGAGCTGATCCTGAGTGGCAAGGCGAGCAGTACCGCGCTGGCCAACGCGCACGACGTCGATGTGCGGATGGTCGATGCGGGAACGATCCAGTCCCCGCGCAAGCCCTGGCCCGGTCATTTCGTTGCGCAACCCGTTGCCCCCGGGACGGCGGACCTCAGACAGGCTCCGGCGATGACCGTAGAGCAGTTCGACATGGCCCGGGCGCTAGGCGCGGCAGAAGCGCAGGTCGCCATTGATGCTGGCCATCGGCTGCTGATCGCAGGCGAGACGGGCATTGGCAACACCGCCGCCGCCGCCTGCGTGACGCACCTTCTGGCGGGCATCGACGCGGATACCGCGACAGCCAGCGGCGCCGGCGCGGATGCGGCGATGCGCGGCATAAAGCGCGACATCGTTACCGCTGCCGTTGACCGGCTCGGCGGTCGAAACGACAAGGCCAAGCTGACTGCAATCGCCGGGTGCGCGATTGTCTGTGCAACGACCAATTCGATAGCCGGTTGACCACAAATGAGATGCCCGGAAATTCAGGGTTCGAAGCGGAAGCGATAGCTACCTTTTGAGCGTCGGATTGCCTTGGTGATGGCCTTGTTGTTGGCGTCGAGGTCGAAGCGTTCAGGGTGGAACGACCGTCCGGCCCATCGGCGCATATCTTTATGTTCGTCATGGCGCGAATCGTGCCAGGCTTCGAGGAAGTCGAAATAGCCCGAAGGCCCTCCAACGTCTTCGGGCGGAGCGCGGCGGGATCCAGCGACACAGCGCGGGTATTTGACGCCTGGTTCCTTGGTTTTGCGGGTTAGTTCGACGGCGTGCACCCAGCTGTCTCCGAAATCATATTCGTAGAAGATGATTATCGGCGCGGGGCCATAAGCGGCGAAATCGCACAGACGTACATCGCTCGCTTCAAAGGTACGCCGATCGGACCAATCACCTTCATCGAACTCGGGTGCACCGTAGGTCAGGCCACCGATATCAAACTGATGAAGGTGGCTGTCTGTCCATTCGAATGAGGCCTGTATTACCTCATGGAGTTGAGCCAGGTTGAGGGTGCCAGGGAGCTCGAACCGGCGGCTGATGACAGGCTGGATATCGACTATATGGATATCGGCTTGGATGATGATGTCGTTGGGTTCGAACATGAGAATAGCATGACGCGATGCTGGCGCGACGGCAACTGTCGACGACAATTACCCTGCGACATAATCCGCGACAATTACGGCATGAGCTCGGCGTTTTTGGCGGCGGTCCGGCGGCGATAGCTCCCGGCGTTGAACTCAAGGATGGTGGCATGATGGACGAGGCGGTCGACGGCGGCGATCGTCATGGCGGCGTTTGGAAAAATCCGCCCCATTCGGTTAACGTTTCAGCGCCCGTTTGAGCCCAAAGCGACCCTAATGATCACTCAGCGACCAATTTTCGCCGTCGAGGTGTGGACCTCTTGGCATTCCGGCGGCAGCCGACTCTTCCAAGACGTTCAGCCGCCGATTTCCTCTCATCAAGTTCAGACAGGCCGCTTTTCCATCCCGCTGGCGCAAGATGGCAGCTAGCGGACGGGAGCATCCGGGCGCTCCAACGAAGGAAGCAGTCATCACCTGCGGATCTTGGGGAAGGTTCATCCGGGCTGCTGACTGGCAATCGGCTGTTGACGAGGTGGCCTGTGGATCGAGTAGTATGATATCCCATCGGATACTGTGGGGTTGTCGTCGCGCCGCCGCTAGTTGTACCGGTCACGCAAACGCCGTGCGAGAAAGGAACATCAATCGTGACGCCACGTGCCGCCATCCAGCAGATTGCACGCATGGTTCGGGACGATATCCGCTCGGGTGAACTGTCGCCTGGAGCCCACAGCGTCGGAGATATGTTAGCGGCGCAACCCGAAGCCTTACTGCTGATCGTCGATCTCACCGGAGCCGAAGGTCGCAAGAAGCGCCCTGACGCAATGATGCATCACGCATATTCGTTCATGCTTGACCAGACTCTCGAGCAGCTACGTCAGCGAAGCGAAGCCGGCAACGGCCATGCGACCATGGCCATAAAGAATGTCAGAACCGCGATCGCTCAGCAGATGCGTATTGGCAAGCTCGTGCCGACCGCAGCGATGGCCCTTGTCTCGGCATTTTCACGGGCCGGGATCGAGGTGGGGGAGGAGATACGCAGCGCAATGGATCAGGCGATGATCCAGACCGGAGCTGGCCAGCAGACTCTCCCGACGCCCGATGTCGACGAGATGTTGCAGGACTTGGTGAAAGCCTGTGAGGGTGACCCGTTCCTGATCCAGAGCCAGTTCGCCGAAATGACGGCAGCCCTTCCTGCCGCGCTGCAACTCAGTCTGCTGGAAGGACTCGTCCTCGCCGACGATTCCAGTCTGCGCGAGGCCGCTATCGGTTGGCTTCTTGCAGAATCTGCGATCGCTACGCCGTTAGCCTCCATGATCGAAGAGACGGCCAGACAAGGGCTTGTATCCGCAATGTCGGTCACGAACCTCATGCTGATCCGTAACTGGGTATCGGAAGATCGTCGCCGTGCGATCGACGCGATCATCAGAGCCGCGCGCGCTGTCGGGTCGGTGCAAGAGAAGCGTCCCGTAATTCAGGTCAGGGAACTTCTTATATCCGAGCGCGATGGGGCGGGAGCGCAAAGCATATTCGCATCGATCAAGCAGGGCAGAAAGAACGCGTTGGTATCGATTCTGATCAAGCAGGGCCATGGTGTGCGGGACGCCTGGGTAGCGGGCTCACTAAGCAGGCCCGAGATCGAAGACATGCTTGACCATATTGCGTCCGAGATGTCGGTCCATGAAACGACAGCCGAGGACGCGGCCTTGATCCTGAGCAGCGCCCTGGCGGACGGCCCGGCTAGCTCGCCACCCCCGTTCGGCCTCATTCAGGCTATCACGCTTATCGGGCTCTCGGATGTCGCGTCCAAGTTTGTATCGGTGGATGATCTCGTTGCCTTGATGCTCTCGGAAGCCGAAGCTGCGGTAACCGATGCCAAGGCGGTAGAAAGGGCAGTGCGCGCCTCGGGCCGGTGGCTGGCGACCAACCCTCAGCTCAATTCCTGGTTTGAGAATGGCGATGACGTCGCCGTAGCGATCAAAGGCAAGCGCAAGATCGAAGACCGAATTGTCGCGATTATCGAGACGGTGCTGGAACCGAAGCGGACCTATTGGGCCAGCGTCGTCGCTTGGAGTGCATTTGCACAGCGCAGTGATGGAAATGATTCGGACTGGATCTGCATGGCGCTCGTCGCTCGGGAGATGGCTTCGGAACGACCTCTGAGCCAGATTCCACTAGCGCGCTTCATCGCCGTGCAAACGGCGGAAGCTGCCCGGGCATCATCAGCGAATTAACTCGGCGCTAGATGCGCCATGCGGAACCTGCCGGTCGGCGATTGGGAATCACTTACAACCAGCTCGACAACCGGATAGGGCGCGTAGCTGACGTCCCGCCGTCGACCCTTATGCGACGTTCAGCCTTTGACTTCTCATCCTCAGCTGCGGCCTGTCGGCTTTCCCTCATCGACGGCGCAAGACCGGCCGGTTGCGAAGGGGCGCTTATGAGCGCGCCGACCAGAATGATACGTTGTCGGTTTTGATGGCGCCCGGCGCACGCCGCGCAATACACCCTATATGTAAGCTTCGCCCCCTGCGTGCCTGCGCCACTTGCAGTTCGGCGCTTTGCAATGGCGTCGCAGCGCTGTCCCTAAGCAGTTCAATCGAAAATGCCGTAACGGCACGCCGGGAAAACTGATGCCGCGCGGGGCAGTTTTTTCGTTTGGCCAAGTCTTTCTTGTCAAAGTCAATCAGCGGGCGCCAATGCGCATGTAGATCGCAATTCGGGCCGCTGCTGTTCGGCGATCCAGACATTTCCACCCGACCAGACTGCGTCATAGACGGCCCGACCGACAGCTGCGCCTATGTCGGTGTGCAGGCCAGCAAACCCTTCCATGTCTGTATGCACAGGAGTTGCGACGACGATGCAGTCGGTCCCAGTGCCCGTCACGGCCACTCCAGATGGTTTCCAGGGAAGGTCGATCATTGCAACCGTGCGCGCCTGGGCAACAATTGAAATGGTCTCCACGAGCGCCGCTTGTGACAAAGGGCGATCGACATGAACGAGGAGGTTGATCGTCCCGACACCTTGATGAGCGAGGGGTGCAGAACCGATGCGCACCGCATTACCAAGGCCGACGGTCGCAAGGCAGGTGGCCGTAGCCCGCCCGAAGGACGCCTGAGACTTGTGATGCTTGGTGATATCTCGAGATGTCATGAGGTGGACCGCATCCGTCAATCCCGCCGACTGCATGCTTTTTCAAGCAGCAAGGCTGGATCGACATCCATGCTCAGATCATCATCCCGGACATATAGCCATGCGACACTGCTGACTACGGCGAAACCTGGCCGCGTCAGCGACCAACTCAAAACGGCATGTGGTTGAGGGAACGAGGCAACAAGGAAAGGCTGGTACAGTGAACGGAAAACGGACCCATCAAGCTGGGCTCTCACACGGCCGTACTGCGCTTGCAACACTAACTATGCCCCCTCTGTGAGTAGGTAGGTATGCGCGCCTCAAGGCCACCAACTGCTCCAGGTAAAATTGCTTTTCCAAAACCAAAAATCCCTTAATCTGGGCTTGTTGTACCAGACTTCGCCTGCCCAATCATATCCATAGACTCTGGAAAATAGGCAACAAATATCGGCGCTTTGTTGGAATATGCGGCAAAGAATGTTTGAGAGTTTTTTGATGTTTACAAACATACCATTGATGCCGCCTTCGCGATCGTGGAAACGTCTGCGTGTGGCAATCATGTTTGCTCTATCCACCGGCAAAAGGATGGCGCAGTCGCGTCAGCGAGATGTTTGGGCAGCCGCGTCACACACGCCCCCGTCACTCCCGCTCACGCCACGCGTCGGCATGAGTTCCCTGATCATGCCCCAATATCCGCGCGTAACATGCGCGTCCGCCGCATAGGTCGGGTCGGTCATCAGATGGACGTGCAGGCGGCGCAGATTGTGCCAGGGGACTGACGGGAATAGGTGATGCTCCAGATGATAGCTGACGTTGAAAGGCCCGATGAGGAGCCGGTCGAGCAGGGTCGGGATAACGGTGCGGGTGCCGTTGAGTTCGTGGTCGTCGGGAAGGCCGTTATGTTCGGCCATGGCGCGGATGCGATTGAAGACATTGACCCAGAAAAATTGCGGGATGAGAATGAGGCCCAATATCTGCCAGCGGAAAGGCGACCACAATATCGCGCCATAGACCAGCAAGGCCCACGCGACATAGCGTAGTCGCAGGGGCAGGCGGTAATCGAACCCGAAGCGTTTGGGATTGTGGAAATTGGCGATGGGTGCCCAGATGCGTCCAGCGCGCGCCACCCGATAATAGTTGAGACCGGTCATGCTACGCACCAGCAGCCAGAACATTGCGCGCGGGGATTTGGGAAAATGCTGGTCCGGGTCGCGTCGCTGGATGCGATGGTCATAATCATGGTGGGTGTTGGTGTGGCGGTGATGCTGCAAATGGTTGGCACGATACAGGTCGAGGCTGAGCATCAGTGGATAGGCGACAAAAATATCCCCCACCAGATCGTTCATGCGGCGATTGCTGAACAGCAGGCTGTGACAGGCATCATGCATCATCACCGCCAGACACTGAATGCGGGTTCCTATGATGAAACCTGCCACCAGATAGACCGGTACGCTGTCGATCTGGATCGCGACGGCCATGGCCGCGACAATGATCACCCATTGGAATGCAAGCAGCAGCGCATTGCGGCGGTTGTTGATGACGGACAATTGCCTGATAAGCGGCAAGGTGCCCCGGCGCGAATAGCGATAACCAGGCGGGCGCTCCTTGGCAATGTCGTCCATCGGCGCAGCCTCCAAATGTACCACCAGCCTGTGGCGGATGCTAGAAACCGCGTAAACCGGCGTCAAGCATAAGCCCGGGCGCGCGTGGAATGTGTGGCAGAACGGCCTAAAAGTGGCGCGGTCTCGCCTCCTCAGGGGCATGGCCAGCTCATTTCGCACGGTGAACCGATAAGCAGTGGGTGGGTTTCGGCTCGTGGCGGTCGTTCCGGAGCAAAATTCGCGTTACCGGCATCTGCCGCTTGTTCATCTTAGCATTCAGCGCTCCGTCTCGCCGTAACCGGATGACCCGCAAAATTAGCTGTCACGCCGCGCTGACAATGAGACAATTCGTTACCAAATGCCGGGAAGCAGCCTCGCAACGACGCGAATATATGCAGCAACGTCCGTCACCCCTTTCCATAAAACCGTTGGCTGGCGCTGAAGCGGCGCTGCTTACAAAGCGTGTACGGTGTCGTAGATGAGGTTGAGCTTGCAACCCTATAATACGATGCCCCCATCACGGCAGGGCGTCCGATACAGGGCAAGAGAGGTGGTAGATGATGAAAATCCATTCGTTCGTTTCGGCCTCCGCCGCATGTCTGATGCTGGTGTGCGTAGCGCAGGCGCAACCTTCCCCGGCTGAGGTCTATGGACCGCTGTTCGAGCGGGTACAGATGGAAAAGCTGTTCTCCGACGGCAAGACCTTCGTGGATGCGACGCCCCGTTCCGATCCGGATACGATCATGGCCGCCTATCGCCAGCAGCAGCCACGCGATAAGGAAGCGCTCCGCGCCTTCATACTCGCGCATTTCGTCGTTCCAGGCATCAATGATCATGATGCGGCGGGTCTGCGCGACCATGTCCGCAATCTCTGGCCCACGCTTGTCCGCCAGCCGGTCGAGCCCAAGGTCGGCAGTTCGGCGCTGCCGATGCCCGCGCCCTTCGTCGTTCCAGGCGGCCGCTTCCGCGAGATGTATTACTGGGACAGCTATTTCACCATGCTGGGCCTGGCGGTGGACGGTCAGCAGCCGCTGATCGAATCGATGCTGGTGGATTTCACCGCGACCATCGAAACGCAGGGCCATATCCCAAACGGTATGCGGACCTATTATCTCAGTCGCTCTCAACCGCCTTTCTATGCGCTGATGCTCGATCTGTCGAAAGACGACAGTCCCGCGCTGGCCGCCCGTCGCTTGGCCGCGCTGCGCAAGGAACATGATTTCTGGATGAAGGGCGCATCCTGCCTTGATGCGGATCGCGCCTGCGCCCGCGTGGTGAAGATGCCCGACGGCAGCCTGCTCAATCGTTATTGGGACGATCTCGATACGCCGCGCGATGAAAGTTGGGCAGAAGATGTCGCCACCGCTGCGCAGGCGCATGCGCCCAAGGCCGTCACCTATCGCCATCTGCGTGCCGGCGCCGAGAGCGGCTGGGACTTCAGCGCACGCTGGTTCGCCAACCCGCAGAAGATTTCGACCATCCACACCACCAGCATCGTGCCAGTCGACCTCAACAGCCTGATGCTGGCAATGGAACAGCGGATCGAGGCGCGTTGCCGCGCAGCGAATGACACCGTTTGCGCGGGGAATTATGCCGCGATGGCCAAGCGCCGAAAGGCAGCGATCAACCGCTATCTCTGGGTCGGGCATGAGGGTCGCTATGCGGACTGGGACCGCATAGCCAGAAAGCCGACCGCCATCGTTTCGGCCGCCACCCTCTATCCGCTGTTCGTAGGGGCGGCCTCGCCGGACCAGGTGAAGGCCATTTCGGCCACCGTCCGCACGACGCTGCTCGCCAGCGGAGGTCTTCGCACCACGCCCATCCGTACCGGTCAGCAGTGGGACAGCCCCAATGGCTGGGCGCCGCTGCAATGGGTGGCGATCGATGGCCTGGCCCGCAATGGCGAAACAGCGCTCGCACGCGATATCGCTGGCCGCTGGATGGGCACGGTTGCGGCAGCCTATGCCCAAACCGGCAAGATGCTGGAAAAATATGATGTAGAGGAGCGGCGGCCGGGCGGCGGCGGCGAATATCCGCTGCAGGATGGATTCGGTTGGACCAACGGGGTCGCCAGCGCGATTCTGGACCGCTATCCCGACATCCTGGCCGGTTTTCAGGCCGAACCTTCGAAGGAGGCAACCGCAAACTAGGCTGCAAGCTGCCTCCTCACGCAACCCTTTGCTGAGGCGAAGCACGCAACTCGTTTAATCGACCCTAGTCAGTCATTCAGCCGCCAACTTCTGCTCGCCAGATGCAGACCTTCCGCTTTTCTGGCACCTCTGGTCTGCGCCATGGCTTCGACTTCAAGGTACTGCAAAGCAGGACGGATGACTGGCGACGGACCGGAATTGCCGGTCCGGCGCGTGACGATTTGTTCTCGGTCGCAAGGCGTAACTACTAAAATAAAGGAGGATTTTTTCACTATTACAGGCAGATGGTCAGTGACATCTCTGCACGGATCATTCAACTCGCGATGGTTGAGGCGTCGATAGGGGGACAGGTTGTCGCTAAGCCGTAGTGAGATCGGGCTGATAAAGGGTCTATTGAGCCTTGGTTGTAGCCAGCAGGAAGTCATCGCGGCATTTTCGCATCCGTCGCGCACCATCCATCACAACTTGATCTCCGACATCGCCCGTGGTGTGCGATATGGTGACGAGGCCAAGTATCCTGTGACCAAGGTACCAGAGTTGCTTGAATTCATGTTCTGTGGTGGTTGGGAAAAGCGCCTGGATTGGATCGACAAATCCATCTGGTCCTGGCTTGATGATCCCTACCTACGCTTCCGCTATTCCTACCATCCGGTTGGGCAGGGCATCTTCTGTTCAGGGTTCATTACGCGCAAGGGGAAGGATCCATACCGCTGGGTCTTCGACTGCGGTACCGAACGCGGCAAGTCGAGTACGAAAAACGGGGACAGGGTACGCCGTGAAATCATGGCCCTGGCATCAGAGCAAGCCAGTCCCGGGTCCTCTGGAACCCGACCACGTCTGGATCTTGTTGCGCTGTCCCACTTCGACGAGGATCATCTCAGCGGGATGGTCGACTTGTTGAGAACATTTTCCGTCGACACATTCCTGCTTCCCTATCTGTCCCGCTGGGACAGCATCGTCGTCGCGCTGGAAGAGGGCGCGGGCGCGGGGAGTGATCTGCTCGGGTTCCTGCTTGATCCTTCTGGTTTCCTCAGGGGCATTGAGGGCGTGGAGATCGAGCGGATACTCATGGTTCCACCCACAGGAGAGGGGCCTGCAGCGGAACCGCTCCCACCTTCCGAAGACACTGATCCGGACGGCTCGTCATCTGGTTTCTCAGAGGTCGTGTGGAAAGCCGACCCGCTCAAAGAATACGAAGATCCCAATGCGATCGATGATAGTCTCGCAGGAGAGTTGCAGCCATCCTACGGTAATGTCGAGGTTCTGCGCCCTGGCCAGGTGATCACGGTTGATCGTGCCTGGGAGTTTGTGCCCTATAACGATGCCAGCCTTGCAGGTCTCGCTACGATCAAATTCAAGTCCGACGCGCAGGACCTGGCGGGGCAGCTTCTCGCTGCAAAAACCGATGCCGGCCGCAAGGCGGCGCTGGATGGGCTGACGACAATCTACGATGCCCAATTCAAGACGCCAAGATCGAAGAAGATCTCCGCTGAACGGCGCAACAAGATATCGCTTTTCCTTTACAGCGGGCCGATTGGCGACGTCGAACTGGAATGGGCGGCGCAGTATACCCTGCGTCACCGGCTCGATCCCGTGCGCAGCTCCGTTCCTGCAGAATGGCTCACGTCAGATCGGTTCGGGCAGATCTTCACCGGCGACGGCTACCTCAAGACAGCTAAACAGTGGCAAGGCTTCGAGGGCTTTTACAGACCTCATGGCCGTCTGCAGCGCGCCGGGTTTTTCCAGGTGATGCATCATGGATCGCGTGCCAACTGGCATAGCGGCATCGCGGCCAAGCTTTTGCCGTGGGCGAGCATTTTCTGTTCCGATCCAGCGGGCAAACTTGGGCATCCTGATGAGCCTGTGCTGATGGATTTTGCCCCTCACAATCCCAAACAGGTCGATGCCTTCCATGGCTGGTCGATCCGCGGCGCCTATAGGTTTCGTTCAAATGCATAGGCCAGAAGAGCTCGCAGCGTCGGCCGCGGCGCTGATTGGCTTTCTCGAAGTCAATCGGTCGACGCGGCGGATCCGGTTTCCGTTTGCATACTCCTACCCGCACAACTGCTGCGAAGGAGCCTCTCGGATGTTCAGTTACCTCATAGCTGAGAAGTACGGCCTTACTGCGGAGGTCATCAAGGGCACGAAGCCGCGCAAGAATGAGCATCACTTCTGGGTTAGATGCTACGGCCTTCTTTATGATCTGACCGCACATCAATTCTCTGGTCGCCGGCCGATCCTCGGTGTGGAACAGCACTCATTCTTCGAAACGTTTCCGGAGCAGGTTGTTTTGGAAAACCCGAGATTTATCGATCAGCGGCGGGTGCTCGAATTGTACCGCTCAGGTGCGATTGTCTTTTAAGGGGTTTTGTCGCAAATTCCGGCGATGTCCACTATGTCATCGAAAGGAATCCTCGCAGCGAGAACGCTCCGAGTTCAATGAGCAAGGCCCCGGGCCCAAAATCTAGCCGCGAAACTCCAACACATCGGACACAGCTGACGTCACACCTATAGCGCGCGCTCCGTGTTGAGATGATTGGCGTAAGTCATCCAAGCGGCGCAAATCGGTAGCTCGCCGTGAACGACCCAAAGCGGCCGCTCCAGAGGACGCGAAGCGCTTCCGCGAGCTGCCGTTCAATAGACCGGCCGCGCTTCGCTGAACGCGAGAGCGCTTTCCGGCGCAACGGGCGAAAACCCGCTTGCGTCCGTCACGAGAGTTAATCATTCTGGACCGACGGGGGATGGGAAATGGCCAAGAATCTAATGGATTGGGCTTCCGAGCAGCCTAACTGGGTGAAGGACAGCCTGCGGCGGATCGCCGTCGCACCGGATCACTCCCTCAAGCCGGAGGACGCCGACTGCATCCTCGACAACGTGCGTGCCGCGGCCGGTGCCGGCTCTTCACCTCACCCCATAACCGCGATCGACGCTTCGTATCTTGGTGGCGGCTCAGGCGATGCGCGGCGAACCGT
This sequence comes from Sphingobium sp. KKT206, assembly GCF_055640555.1. NCBI lineage: Bacteria > Pseudomonadati > Pseudomonadota > Alphaproteobacteria > Sphingomonadales > Sphingobiaceae > Sphingobium > Sphingobium sp. KKT206. Next base: position 678,292 of record NZ_CM145764.1, on the reverse strand, counting down.
GCTCGCTCAGCTCGGTCCCGTGCAGAACATCGACCGCCTCGCCGGTGGCCAGAAGCTGCGCCTGGCCGGTGTGGGCATCACGTTGGTTTACGGAGAAAACGGGAGCGGGAAGAGCGGATACACCCGCATCGCCAAGCGACTTTGCCGAAGCCTGACCTCGGACCAGCTGCGGGGGAACGTGTTCGACGCCGGCGGCGGGCCGATGCGGGTGCAGGTGCGCTACCAGGTCGGCGACGACGCGGTGACCGAGATCGATTGGGATCCCGCAACGCCACCTCCCTCGCAGCTCCGTCAGATCTCGGTGTTCGACAGCCACAACGCCCGGCTCTACGTCGATAGCGGTAACCGGATCGCCTACCTGCCTCGCGAGCTCGCGATCCTCGAGCACCACGGCGAGTTGTGCCAACGGATGGCTACGAGGTTCTCGGCGGACGAGAAGACGCTCGCGCCGCGGCTGCGGGTGGCGCTGCCGGCCGGATACACCCCAGGTTGCACGGTCGCGCTGACCCTTGCTAAGCTGGATCCCAAGGCCCCCTTGCTACCTACCGAGGACGAAATCCGCAGGCTGTCCGAGCTGAGCGAACCGGAACTCGCCGAACTCGCCCGGCTCGAAGCCGAGCTCGCCGCGGATCCGGTCGCGCTTGCGGCTACCCGCCGCCGCGCCATCACCGTGTTGAAGCGCGTGGGCGAGGTGCTGGCCACCCTCCGAGACGGACTCTCGGACAGGGTCGGTGAGACGATCGCGTCGGCGCGGCGCGAGCTGGCCCAGGCGGTGGAGGCGGAGAGGATCGCGGCCACCGCCAGTTTCGCCGGCGAGCCCGTCGCGAACATCGGCGGCGAGGCCTGGCGGATCCTGTTCGAGGCGGCGCGTCGCTTCGTCGCCGCCGGAGTGGAACCCCCGCCCGCGCGTCTGCCTGAGGCAACCGGCGACCTGTGCGTCCTTTGCCTCGAGCCGCTCACCCCGACGGGCTCCGCCCGGCTGGCGCGGTTCAACGACTTCGTCAGTGGCGAGGCCACGAAGCGCGCCGACGGCGCGCGCGACGCCCTCAAGGCGCTCCTGACGCAGGTCGAGCAGTTCAAGGTGCCGGAAGCATCCTTGGTCGAGGAGACCTTGGCCGGATACGGACAGCTCGATGTGACCCGGGCCATGACCGTGGCCGACATCCTCAAGGCGCTGGCCGGGTTCGAGGCGATGCGCGCCGCACTGCTGGACGAAACAGCGACGCCTGCACCGACGCCGGACGTGATTGCGCTCGCGGAGACGGTCGCGGCTGAACTCACGCGCCTCGAGGACGAGGCGGCTTCGCTTCAGCTAAGCGCCTCGCACACCGAGGCGCTGGACGCCAAGAGGACGCGGCTTGCCGAACTCAAGGACCGGGCCAAGCTCGCCAATGACCTGGAGACGGTCGTGCAGCGCCTGCGGGACGTTACGGAGCAACGGTCGCTGACGGGATGCCAGGCCCAGGTGGCCACACGGTCGATCTCGACGCAGATCACCGCTCTGCGCAAGCAGCTCGTCACCGAGGAGCTTGAACGGAGGATCACGGAGGAGATCGGCGCGCTCGACCTCACCCATCTTCCGTTCAAGGTCAGCGACTCCAGCTCAGGCGGCAAGAGCCTGTTCTCGGTCGGCCTGCACGGCGCTGGCGCTGTGAAGAACAACCAGGTGCTCTCGGAGGGCGAGCAGCGGGCGCTCGCGCTTGCATGCTTCCTCGCCGAGATCGGAGGCGATGACGCACGCTACGGAATCATCGTCGACGACCCCGTATCCTCGCTTGACCACCTGCGCATCCGCAAGGTCGCGCACCGTCTTGTCGCCGAGGCGAAGAAAGGGCGGCAGGTGATCATCTTCACGCACAACCTTGTATTCTTCAACGAAGTTGTATCGGAGGCCGCCAGGGCAGGAGACGCCGCGCCGCTGATCAAGTCACTCGTCGCCAAGACGCAGTCTGAGGGCTTCGGCGTGATCCGCGAGAATTGCGAGCCCTGGGTCGCCGACCTCAACGCGCGGATCGAGACGCTGCGGACGCGCGCGAAGGAGCTTAAGGGCGTAACCGACTTTGACACGGACCAATATCGGCGACAGGCGAAGGACTTCTACTCGGACCTGCGCGAATCCTGGGAACGTGCGGTCGAGGAGGTCGTCTTCGCGAAGACGGTCGTAAGGTTCGTGCCGGATGTCATGACGGGCAGGCTCAAGGAGGTCAGCGTCACCGATGACGATTATCGGACAATCTTCTTCGCAATGAAGCGAGCCTCTGAACGCTCAGGCCACGACATGTCGGCCGGCCGGGACATCCCGCAGCCGTCCCCTGACGAGATGGAAGCCGACCTGAAGGTGCTCGACGACTTTAGGATAGAGCTCGGCAAACGGCGGAAGGCGACGTCCGCGGCGCGTTCCGCCCTCGAGAATCCGGTCGGCGCGACGCTCCTCTAGGCGAGCCTGATTTCCGAATATCCCTCCTTGCCAAGCACCTCCTTGGCGATTGCCGCCAAGTGCTCGTGGTGCGTGAAGAACAGGACCTGCGTTGATCGCGACAAGTCCGCTAGCACGCGAAATCCGGCGCGAGAGCGATCGTCGTCGAAGTTGACGAAGAGGTCGTCGGCGAGGAAGGGGAGCCGCACGCCGGCGTCCACAGACTGTTCAAGCGCCGCGATGCGCAGCGCCAGGAACAGCTGATCAGTCGTTCCTTCGCTCATCTGTCCAACTTCCACGACCGTCTTGCCGTCTTCGCAGAGGCCGATCAGTCTGGGTGTCGAGTCCTGCATGTCGGCATCCAGACCCTTGTAGCGGCCCAGCGTCAGCGTCTCGAAGATCGTGCTCGCACGGGCGAGCAGCGGGTCCTGGTGCCTCTTGCGATACTTTTCGATCGCCCACCGCAGCATGACGGCCTGGGTGCGCTTCATCAGATAGGCCTCGGCCTGCACCGCCATCTCGGCACGCGCCGCCTCGGCGTCCGCCTGCGCGTCTGCGGCTGAGTGGCCGTCGACGTCGAGGTCCTCGAACCTGCGGCGCGTGTCGCCGTAGGTTCTGGCTGCATCGGAGATCGTGTCGTCGAGCGCGTCGGCCTCGCTGCTGGCCTGTTCCCTGCGCGACGCGATCTCGTCGGGCGTGGTCTCGGCGAGCGCTTCGATCAGCTGTTCAAGCCCGTATCCGTCACCCTTGGCGACGATCTCCGTCTCGAGTTCTCGAACCTTGGCACGCAAAGCGCGCACCTGCGATGATGCGTCGAGGCGATCCGGGAGGAGGTCGGTGTCCTCGATCGCGAGTTGTTTCACGACTTCCCCGAGGCCGCTTCTGGCCGCTTGTGACTTTGCGTCGGCCTCGCCCTCTTCGGCCGATCGACGCGACACCTCGCCCTCGAGTTCCCGGGCCTGAGCCTCGGATGCCCGGGCCTTCGCAAGACGACTTTTTAGGACGCCGAGCGGGTCGCTGCCGCCTGGGGCGCAGTCGAGCTTGGCCGAAAGTTCCGCCACGGCGGACTTGAAGCCGTTCGCGTCGCGCTCGATCCCGGCGACGCGGGTTCGAAGGGTGGCCAGTTCCTCGGAGGCGCTGCGAAGCTCGTCGATGATCTCGAAGCGCAGGTCGGCGCCTTCAACAGGCAGATCGACCCCGGCGCGCTCCGACACGGCCTTCCAGGCCCTACGGCCCCTCTGCTCCTCCCCCTTGCGGGAGGTCATCGATTTGGTCAGGGCGTCTGCCTCGTCGACGAGCCTCGCGATCTCCTGTTCGAGTTCCCTCCTCGCGAGCGCCTGTTCCTCGCGTGTCGTCCGCGCGGCTTCCGCTGCTGTGAGGATCGGCAAGATCATCGAATTCGTCGGAGCTTCGATGTCCAGAGCCCGACACAGAGCCGCCAACGCGTCCCGCCGGCGAGATTGAGCACGTGCAAGTTCGCCTTCGGCACCGGCTACGGCTTCGAATGCCTCGATCGCTTCGGTACGAGCCGCTTGCCACGCAGCCATCGCGAGCGGCGCGAGAAGCGGAAGTCCCGCGCGCGCGAGACGGTCGTCCCACCCGCGCCTGAAGTCGCTCAGAGCTGCCTCAGCCACTGTCACGGCGCGGCCGGCTTGTTCTGACTCTAAGAGAAGCCGATCGCGCAGGTCGCCCATCTCCGCGAGGCGGCCGGATGCCTCGGCCGACGAGTAGCGCCTATCGGCGAGCGTGTCCGCTTTCTCGACGAGATCGTCGTATGCGGCTGCTCGCCGTTGACCGTCCTCAATGACCGTTCCGGCCGTCAGTCCCTCCCGGATGAAATCCCAATCCGCGTCCCGGACCTGCCTGGCAGCTGCGAGCGCCTCCATCGTCACCGCTCCATCCGAAGCGCTTCCGCGCTCGATCTGATGCGATAGGGTCTCGGCGTCGTTCCGAAGCCGTGTGGCAGTGGTGGATGCCTTTTTAAGGTCGGCCTCCAGTTCTGCGAGGCGATCCCGCGCCTGCTGCAGTTCCGCTTCCGACAGCGAAGGTAGCCCGAGCAGCTCGACGGCCAAACCGCTCCAAGGCTTCAGTTGGGCGAGCAACGCATTCCGCCGGGCAGCGGTCCGGTTCAAGGTTTCGGTTGCCGCGTCGCAGCGCTCGTCAAAATCGGCGCCAAGCTGCCGGGCCGCATCGACCGCGGAGACGAGCGTGGTCAGGGTCGCGTCCGCGGGCAGTTCGATGAGCTTTTGCTCCAGGCGCGCGAGCCTGGAGCGGACGTCCCCAAGCTCCGATTCCGCCTGATCGGCAGCTGCGCGCGCGGACGCGATGCCATTGAAGACCTGCCGGAGCTCGGTTACCTGAGTGCGTGTTGGCACGACCGCAATCGCGGATCCGAATTCTTTGTGAAGGTTTCTCACCTGAATTTCGAGCTGCTCACGCTTCGCGGCGAGCCTCGGCAGATCTTCGGCAGCCTTGGTCTCGGCTCCGCGCCGTTCCAGAAGCCGTTCGATCTGTTCCGAGGCGTCGAGCACCGCATCGTCAAGATCGACGCTGCCTATTCTCTCTTCGGCCTCCGACAGGAGCCGCTTCGCCGTTGTGCGATCGCGTTCCGCCCGTTCGAGTGCGTCAAGGCACTCCCGTGCTTGGGCCTCGATCTGCTCGCCGACAACGATGACGTCCGCGAGTTCGCCAAGCTCCTGCAGCGTCCGGGCGCGGGCTTCGACCAGACTGGCAACGCCTCGGAGGCGATCGAGGGAGCGCAGCTCCTTCTTCAGTGCCAGCCGCTCACCCTCAAGCTTCTTCAGTGCCGCGTTTGCTTCATCTGAGGCTGCGCGCGCATCCGACCACGCCTTCGGCTTTAGGCTGGCGTCTCGAACCGTGCGGAGGCTGGCCTCTAGGTTGCGCTCGGCGGCGGTGTAGGTGCGGCTGGCCTTGGCACGCTTGCCCCAGATGCCGTCAGCATCGTCCTCGAGCTTGTCCAGCACCGAGGCGACCGCCGTCAGGTTCGATCCCGCGGCGAAGAGCGCCTGCCCGGCGTCGTCCTTCGCCCTCACCATCGCTTCGCCCCCTTCGCGCAGTGCGGCCTGATCAAGGCTGAAGGACCGGCCGAACGTCTCCCTTGTCTGACCGCGCAGCATGCCAAGGAGTGGCGCCTCGTCCATCGGCTTGTCGTCGGCATCGACCAGCGTCCCGCTGCCGCCCTTCCGTCTGCGGGCGGCGATCTGTCGATCATCCTCCTCCAACAGGGCGCCAATTCGAAGCAGGGGATAGTCGAAGCGGAAGTTGTAGGGCGACCGCATGGGAATGCCGAACAGAAGATCCGTGACTGCGGCCATCGACGTGCTCTTGCCGGCCTCGTTCGCGCCGTAGATGAGATGGAGGTCGGAGGCGCCCGATCGAAACTCGAGGACGCGATCCTCGAAGTGGCCATACTTCTCCAAACTGAGCTTGGCGAACCGCATCAGGCGTCCCCCACCAAACGAGTCCGCAGTGCGGTCGCGCTCGCTTCGAGAATGCGGTCCCAGCTGCCAGCTTCGGCAAGCGCACGCAGTTCGTCCTCCTCGGGCGCTCCAAGAGAGGACCTGGCCGAGACGAGGAACGGCTCGAGCTCCATCCTCAGCTCCGCCATGAGTTCGGGATCCGAATGCGCCTCTTCGATGATCTCGGCGAAGTCGAGACCAGCTTCCGGCTCTTGGGCGGCATGCGGCGAGGTTACCTCGCTGACAACCTTCTCGATCCAGAGATCGGGCGAGATGGATGTCGCGATCGCGCAAACCTCGTCGCGGAGTTCTGCCGCGCGGTCCTTCAGCGTGCCCGCGATCTCCGAAGAACCGTGAAGCGCCACACGGACGATCAGCGGTCGGCCTGCGCCTTCGGTTGGCAAGGCGGACCCCAGAGCGGAACGGATCAGGTCGGTAACAGAGTTAATCCGGGCATCCGTGCAGTCCACCTCGATCTTGCTCCAGCGAAGCACGTCCAGCTCAACGGGCACAACGGAGGTCACCTGCCTGTCGGCCACCTCCACGAGCACCGCGCCCTTCGGACCAGTCTCGCGGATGTTTCGCCCCTGAAGGTTGCCAGGGTAGACGACGTGCGGTTCGGTGGCGACGATCTGCTGGGCGTGGACGTGTCCCAGGGCCCAATAGTCGTAGCCCTTCGCCCTCAGGTCGGGAACGTCGCAGGGTGCGTAGGGCGCGTGCCCAGGAGCTCCGGAAAGAGCGGTGTGGAGCACGCCGACGTTGAAGGCGTGCGGGATGGCATCGGGGTATTTCGCCACGAGGTTGTCCGTGACCGCAGGCGTGGCGAAACTCTGGCCATGCACCGCCACGCCGAGATCTTCCAGCAGGTGGGTCTGAGGCTGGCGGCTGCTGAAAAGCCGCACGTTGGCGGGCCACGGTATCTGGCGGGTTATCACCGAGGCCGCGTCGTGATTGCCCGCGAGCAGAAAGACTGGGATACCTTCTCGGTCCAGTCGGCCCATGGCGTGGGCGAAGTAGAGCCCCGTCCCCATGTGCTTCCAGTCGCCATCGTATAGGTCTCCGGCGATCAACAGGAAGTCGACATGCTCCCGGACCGCCAGGTCGATCAGGTTGTCGAAGGCCGCACGGGTTGCGCCGCGGACGTCTTCAAGCGGAATGCCCTCGTAGCGCGCGAGGCCGTGAAGCGGACTATCCAAGTGCACGTCCGCCGCATGCAGAAATCGGAAGCTGCCCATTTATCCCCCAAGTTCGTCATTTCTCTGACGAACGAACGCCACGGTCTTTTTCGACCAATCTACCAGCCAAGCCTGCCGCCTATTCAACTGGGCGTATCTCGTCGACGTCGAATTCGCGGAGGCCGATCTCACCGCTACCATTAAGCATGTCGCTCGCCAACGAGCGTTTCCGTTCGAGAAGCTCGTCCAGCTTCACGTCGAACGTCTTGAAGTCTCCTGCAGACACGGTGGGATAGTAGACGAACACATCCTTTGTCTGGCCCATGCGGTATGCCCGGTCGGTCGCCTGATCCTCCTTCGCGGGATTCCAGGTCCGGGTAAAATGGATAACGTGGTTGGCCGCCTGCATGTTAACGCCGAAGCCCACGGCTACAGGTGACAGCACGATGACACTGAAACCCGGCTGCTCCTGGAAGGACCGTATCATCTTCTGCCGGTTGTCGACGGCGCTCGCCAGAGCTGTCGTGTCGCCGTTGATGATCTTGACGGGGACGCCGAACGTCTCCTGTACGTAATGTTTGATCAGGCGCTGGATCGCCTTGAATTCGCAGAAGATGATCGCCTTCTCTTCTCGATCGCGGATCCCCTCAAGAATCTCGATCAGCCAATCGAGCTTCGGCGATCGTGCCCGATACTTGTCGACCGGATCATAGGTGCTGCCGGCGCTCTCATCCGGGTCCGAACACAATAGCCTTAGCTTGTGGAGGAGTGCCAGATGGCTCCCCGGCGCCGCCCCCGCCCGCCTGAACACCTCAATGGCGCCAACGTAGAGGCCGCGCTGAAACGGGCTCATATCGAGATTTCGGCTGGACTCGTCCACGACCTTCGCCTTCAGGTCGGTCGCAATATCTGCCTTCATGCGTCGGAGCAGCTGGGGCGTGATGACGCCCCGAAGCTCCTCGACCTTGGCCCTGTCGTCCTCGCTCTTCGCTTCAATCGGCCGACGGTATGTCGCACCGAACTCGCTCAGCGCGCCGAGCAGGCCAGGTTGCACGAAGTCGAACAGGCACCACAGATCGACCAGACTGTTCTCGACCGGCGTCCCGGTGCAGGCGATACGGAACTTTGCCTGCTGCTTCTTGGCAGCCCGGGTCATCGCCGCGTTCGGGTTCTTCATCTTCTGCGCCTCGTCGCAGACCATCACCGACCACTTCTCGCGCGCGAACGAGAACTCGAGATCGCGGAGCGTCTCATAGGTCGTGAGGACGAGGTCGGCATCGCCGCGCCAGTCCGGGCGAAGGAACCGCACCAGGCCCTCTCGGCGGAGCTGCTCATCGACCGAGGCCCGATCGACGCGCAGACCATCGAGGCCCTCGCCATAGGCCGTCAGGATCTTCAGTGTCCCGCGCTCCAGGAATTTCTCCGCCTCCTCCTTCCAATTCTCGAGAAGAGAGAGAGGCGCCACCACAAGTGCCGGTGGGGTTTCGGGGTCTTCTTCTCTAGCCCGGGCTACCAGGCTGAGTATCTGAAGCGTCTTCCCAAGACCCATGTCATCGGCCAGCAGGGCGCCCCTACACTTGTCGGGTGCCAGCGCCAGAAGGTGCTGCATCCAAGCCAGCCCTTCAAGCTGGTGGTTCTTCAGCGCGACGCCGGGACGGAGACTGGATGGAAGCCTGGCTGGAGCGGGCTTCTCTGCGAGCGCGGCAATCCGCTCCTCCCTGTAATCAACCTGTCCTATGTTGCTCTTGAGGATCAGCGTAGGTCTCTTGCTGCGGCGCGTAGGAGCTTCCGGCTTGAATGTCCCCTTCGCAGCCTGGTTCTTCACCTGTCCGAAGGTGGATACAATGGCCTCGGCCTCACGGACCGGGATGGGCGTCGGGCACCCTGTCAAAGGAACCGACGATGCTCCGGTTGCCTTTGCGCTCTCCAGCCCCTCACGCATCTCTGCCGACAGTTCGTCTGTCAGCGGTAGGATGCAGGGTTGGTCGGTTTCCGGATCGGTCCATCCGATCATCGGAACCAGGTTCTCGGGGAACCAGCCCTCCCCGTCGTCGCGCTTGGCGATGTGTGGGGAGTAGAAGGACTTCTCCTGGCCGATGCCCTCGACACGCTCCGAGTAGCCTGAGAGGTCGTAGACCTGCCCATGCGTGATGACGCCGTCTTCACGACGGCCGAGCGCCCGACGAAGGGCTTCGCAATGCAGCCTGCTGTCGCCGTCGAGCTCGAACTCATATTCGTCCCAGGCGAATAGCTGAAGGCCGCGATCAAGGTTTCGCTCGACGCCTTCGACGAACTCGATCACGTCGCCTTCCTCGAGCATAACCTCGCGCGTCTCGATCGCCTTGTCTGCCCCACTCGTGACGAGCAGACCCAAGGCACCCTCACCATGGGTCTCCGGCGTCACGGCGGCAAACCGCTCGAACATGATGCCCGCCTTCTGCTTGGCCTCCTCGAACTGATGCTCGTCGATGACTGCGGCCGCGTCTGGTCCGAGCGCCGCGATCGGGTTAAGGAGAAAAGCCTCGGCACGCTCGCCAGCAACGCGACGACCAGGCATGCGCTTGACCTCGCGCAGAACAGTCCCGACCTCGGGCGAGATCATCACCTGAATTATTCCGTCCGGCGTAGGCAGGTCGTATCGATCACGCACCTGCCCCGACCTGTCGAACGCTTCGAGCCAGTCGGCAGGCGCGCCCTCGAACCACGGCTCGACCTCTACCAGCCCCAGTCCTTCCGAACGACGAAGCGCCATCTGCAATCGGTCCGGGGTTAGCACCACCGTCCGGTAGAGGAAGTCATCAAGCGATGCCCCGGCCGCAACCGCCAACTGACGGATCCCTCCCCAGGCGCGACGCTGATCGGCTTCGTTGCGCTCTTCGTCTGGCCGACGGGCGAACCACCGAATGTGTTTCAGCAAACTCCACACTCTAGGAGAAACAAGCTGAAGGCCGCCGTCTGCTTCGAGCGCACCGCCCTTCAGCTTGGCGCCGGATATCGGTCGGCGGTCAACATCGAACCAGCCATCCACTGCGACCGAGAAGTCGCGGTCCGTCAGCGAGTTTTGGCTCACGATCTTCGGAACCGCTCTGGTGGGCGGTGGAAGATGCAGTATCTCAAGCTCGCCTGCGGCTTCCTCGTCTTCAAGGAGCACGAATAGCTGCGCCCACTGTAAGCGATGACCACCATCGACCCGCTCTGCGAGCCCCTCGTCGGCCAACTGGTCGAGGAGTGCAGCTGCGGCCTTCGACTCCGGCGTCAGCTCACCGCCAATGGGCAGGAGTATGCCCCCGTCCTCGACGACGGGCGATGGCGCGGCCACCTGAGCGACTTTCGGCTTGGCCTTCTTCCTGCCCCAGATCATGAGCGAAGATACCAGGCGCCACGGCGCTCTGCCCACGCGAAGTTCCTACGGGTGAGTTCGCTTGCCGCGGGACCCGAACGCGGTGCGTAGGCCCAGAGCGAACCTCCCTTTTCGCGTGAATCGGCAGTCCTGATGCCGTGCTTGACGAGGAAGGCGAAGAGCTCAGCATCGCTGCCGACGCTTGAAGCTGTCGATGATAATCTAGAAGACATTGCACTGGGCTGTGGAGGGGCGGAAGGACGTGCGCCGTAAGACGGCGAAACGTGACCAGCCTGTGGGCCACCTCTTGCGGATGAGAGGGAAGCGATGAGACGGTCGGCCTTACGCTCCCACCGCTCACCGGCTCCATCCTTGTGGATGATGCGCGCGACATTGCTCGGGTGCTTCAGCGCCGTCTTGTTGCCGGCCACCTGCAACTTCGACAGGTCGAATGGCAGCTTCGCCGCGTCGAAGGCGAACATCGCATTGCCCTCCTCTCCAAACTCCACATAGACGTGGCCCGCGATGCGCATGATAAAGGCGTTGTTGCTTGATGCGCCCCCGCTCGCAAGGGTCAGCTTGCGCCCCTTCATCATCTGCCGGAGTGCCTTGAAGCTCGGGCGCGGATCGCGATCGGCGGCGTCGCCAAGCGCGAAGTGCATGTCGCTGATCTGATCGACGTAGCGCTTCCAGAAGTTGATGCGCCGCTGGTCGTTGATCCCGTCGGCAGAGAGCAGGTTGAAAAAGTCCTCGATCAGCCGGAGCTTGTGCCAGGAGGACACCATTCTCCTCGTATTCGGACGGACCAACGTCCAGAGCGTATCGCTCCGCTCAAGCCACGGATTGCCCCACCGGCTGACAGACGTCTCGCAGAGCGCCAGATCAACGTTGATCGACGCGCATTCGGAATAGCGGTCAAGCACCCGGGAGAGCCCCTGATCAGCAAGCACATCATGCTCCTCAATCAATCCGATGACGCGCGGGAGAACATCACGAAACTTCCGGTCATCGAACCTCACCGCGGCTTCGATCTGCGCCTCGAATATTCGCTGTCCGATCCATGACGTATCGCCGGCGGAAAGATCGCGGCGAAGGACCTCGAGAGGATCACCCTCCCCGGTCAGCAGTTCGGCGCCATATCGGGTGCAGGGGTCTTCGGTCAGCAGATTGGCGTGGTCGTCGATCGCGGCGAGCCAATCCGGTGCCTGCCCGGAGCGCTCGAGCTGCGGCAGGTTGTCGTTCAGATACTCCCTAAGGACCCGCCAATTTCGGTCACCAGCGCCACGAGCGCTACCGGGGTCGTAATTCACGTAGCCATCCAAGAGTCCGCGCCAGCATCGCCTGTAGGGCCGAGGCATCGTTCGGAAGGAGTCGATCTCGCTGAGGAGCGGATCGAACCGTTCACCGTCCTCGATTAGGGCAGGCTGGCCCACCGATCGTAGACGGGTGCCCCAGCTCACAAGACGTGCAGACCGAACATCATGGAGCTTCCCCGTCTCGCGGAACCTCACAAGCTCCGTCTGGATGCGATCGTTCGAAGCACCGGCACCCGCCCCCGTTCCGCTGAGCATCGCCTGGAGCGACTGCACATGCCCCCTCAGAACCCGGAGATCCGGTTCCGGCATATCTCGTAACACCGCAGCGCCGACGTCGGTCAGCCGCTGCTGCAGCTTCGTCATCCTCGGGCTCAGAGGGCGCATGTGCCAAACTCGCCTTCAAACGCATTAGCTGGCGCGGCCACAGGCTCATCAACTCCGAAGAATTCGAGGCGGAGCTCGATGCGCCGACTAGCATCCAGCGATGCCTTCGCAGAGTTCGAGGAATAGCCGCCGACGAGAAAGAGCCTGCGTATCTCCTCCAGCTCACGCCGATCCATGGGCCGCTCCCCTGCCTGCGGCCGGGACATTAGGGCGCAAAGAACCCGCTGGCTGCGCTGGAGGCTGAGGTTCAGGTTGTAGAGATAGCTACCCCTGCGATCCGTGAACCCTTCGACAACGATCCGCTTCAGCCATCGTTGCCCACCCTTGTCCCGGGCGATAGCAAGCACCTCGGGAACGAAGGACCGAAGGAGCTGCTCCTGTTCCGGACTGAGCGCGTTGCTTGCCGAGTCAAAGCGGGCGCGGTCGCCGAAGTCGATGACGGCGCGGTTCCGATCGACACGGATACCCTGCTTCTTCGCAGCCTGGTCGATGCGGTCCAGCAGCTTGACGATCTCCGCCTGCCTCTCGGCTTCAAGCTGCTCGCGCTCCGAGATGGTGCGGGTGACCGCTAGGAGCGCTACGCTCATCACGAGCAGAAAGAGCACCATCAGGGCGGTCATGAGATCGGCAAACGAGATCCAGAAGGGCTTCTCGCCCTCCTCGCGACCCCGATGCCCCATGGTCACACGCTGGAACATTCAGATCACGCCGCCTGCCGGCCGGAGGATGGAAGAGACGCCTCCAGCTCCTGGATCGCCTCCTTGAGCATGCCAGTGGCACGCGAAAGCTGGGTGTGAAACTCGCGGTTCGCCTCGACGACGACACCGCGCATGCCCTCCGAGAATTTCTCGTGCGACTGGCCGATGACATCGGCAACCTCGTCGAGGAAGCCGTCCGCCTCGGTTTGCGCTGCGACGAGCTTCTGCGTGGCGCCCTCGATTCGACCGAGGACATCCGCCGTGAGGCTTGCCTCACGGGACGCATTCTCGACAGTTGCGCGCAGATCCTGAACCATGGTGGCAACGGCGTCCCGCGCCGAGCGGTAATCTGCCACAACAGAATCGAGCCCCCTCGCTGCTCCGGCAACGCTGCCAGCCGCTTCGGAAAGGCCCGTTGTGACGTTCGCAATCCGGTCGAAGCCCCCAACGACTTCGCGACCCGAGTTCTCGAGCTTGTTCGCGGCGGCAAGAAGCGTGTCGGCCCCGCCGTTGAGCCGGACGAATGCATCTCGCGTCGCGGTCTGGACGCCCACCGTCATCTCCCGGATCGCCTCCACAAGGCTATCCACATTGGACGAGATCGTGCCGACGGATTCACGCATCTGCCCGACATGGCCAGCCGCCGCCTCGGCACGCCTGCCGTCCTCTTCCGCCTGCAGCCTCGAGCGGTCCGCAGCCTGCCTCTCGATCGCCGAGATCGCCTGTGCCATGCCTTCGCCAAGGGCAGTCAGCATGCCCTGAACGCGGGTCTGGGTAGCTTCCTGCATCTCGCCCGTCGACGATCGGATCTCTTCGATCACGGTGCGGAGCTCCTCCGACATCGCTGCCTGCTTTGCCTCCACCGCCTGGACGACCTCAAGGAGCTTTGTCGACATCGCGTCGGAAGCCCGCGTTCCGGCCGCTTCCACGTTGTCGGTCAGGTCCTGCAGCTTAGAGACCGCCGTCTGCATCGCTTCGATAGTGCGCTGCTGCATGTCGCCGATGCCGGACAGCTGGGTGCCGAACATGTTCTCGAGGCGGTCGCTAAAGCTGGCGAGCACGTCGGTCAGGAGCTTCGTCACTGCGGAGGACTGATCCTGGCTGACTTGGCCGACCGCGCCGGCGATCTGGTCCAATGGCCCCTTGAGTGCCTCGGTCAGGGCACCCGCGATGGTGGTCCCGAGCTCGTTGGAACGCTGGACGGTCGCGTTGATCTGTCGGTCCGCGAGTTCGGTGAGGATTTCTCTTAGGTCGGCAACAAGTGCGTCTTTCAGGATCTTGGTCTGACTGGCCGCGTCCTCCGAGGAGTTGACCAGCCGGGCAAGATACTCCTCGCCCGCGCCTGCCTCGTAGGTCGCATCAATCTCGTGGGCGAGCTGCGTCACCTTGCGGTAGAGGCTATTCAGCCGGAACTTCTCGAGGCCGGTAGTGAACATCGCGAGGATGATCGCGAAGGCCGAGACGATGAAGGCCTCGCTGACTCCATGCAGCAGGGCGGTCAGGCTGTTCCGGACCACACCGGAGTCATCCGAGATCTGAAAGGAGCTCAAGCCGGTTAGTAGACCGGTGAAGGTCCCGATGATGCCGATGCCGGTGAAAATGCCGGGAAGATGCTTGAAGAACTCAGCGTGGACGCGGTTGTCCACGACGGCGTGTGGCGAGAGGAACATCTCCGCGGGCACCGTCGAGCGGATGGCGCGCACAACCATCTCGCCAGTCTGGACGTCCAGATCCTTCTGGACATGGAGCGTCTCGCGATACTCGTTGAAGATGGCCGCGATCGCACGGTCTGGCTCGAAGCACTTGGAAAGGTCGTTCAGGCCCTTTGCTCGCGCAGCCTCCACGTTCGCGATGATCAGCTTGAGGTTGGCGTCGAGCCGATTCGCGGGAATGAAGAAATACCGGAAAAATGCGATCGCCAGAGCAACGAGAATCACAGACACAAGCACCGGTATCACCGGAATTCCGAACAACGTCATTTCGCTCATTCCCCCAACCGCCGAGAAACTCCCATGATTCCCACGCACGGGCGGCTCGACGCGTCATGCTGCTATATCTGCATTTATTATTCTACGGCTAACATCGACTGATTCAGATCAGCTTGCCACTTTTTGGGAAGCGTAAGCCTCTGGCAATCCGCACGACTTTGCGACAGTATACCTGGATTGGGGGGAAGAGTGATGGCCCAGTCAGAAGGTTGGCTCTCTAGAGTCGGGCGCCGATTCGGCGAGATGATGTCTGGCGTCCCGGCCTCTGACACCGATGCGCCGACTTCGACTCCGCATCCACGAGCGACCGCCCTCACCCTAGCGGCTGCGCCCACCCCGCCGACGAATTTCGATAGGGCGCCACCAGGCATCAGCCTGAGCGCCAACGGCCGATACCTATTCGGTGGATATTCGTTCTCGACGCTCGAGCAGGCATCCGACTACGCCAAACGGATGACCAAGCCGGCAGCGCCGACGGTTGCCATTGCTCCCGCTCGACCTTCACAGCCAGCCCCTTTGACATCTAAGGGACAACGCGCTCCCGCCTGCTGGGTCGACAAGGCGACATCAGTCATGGTGGGGACGCGGAACGTCGCCGTCGACATGGTCTACTATGGCACTCCTGGCCGGCATGACCCCGCCCGTGACAAGAGCCGGATCGATCCCACGCTTCCGATCGATCCCCGAGGAGATCGCTCGGGCGACACCCTCACATACTGGCAGAGCTACGACCGGCTCGACCCGCGTGCGCGCTGGACCTACCTCGACTGGCTGGAAGCTGGCCGAACGGATCCCACCGTTCCAATCGGCTACGTCTTCGTATTCTTCTACGGCCTGGAGCAGCGCCTGCTGGTAGATGAAGCCAAGGAGGAGGCCCATGCGATCTTCGAGGAAGTCCGGCGTCTCCTCGCGATACATGGAGAGGACTACTCGTTCGCCGCCTATGCCTCGAAGCTGTTGGCACTCTCCTGCCTTTACGGCGAGGTAAGCGACGATCCGATCACTTCCGCTCCGCCACACAACTACGAAATGGAGCTGCCACTCAACGTGCGCGTGCGGCTGGGCACCCGCATCGAACGCAATGAGCCCTTCGACGCGGACGACTGCCTGCTTTGGGTGCTCTCGCTCCCTGACGTATATCTCCGCACGCCGGGACAACGGTGCTTCGCCGAGCTCCTCGAACTCTGGCGCGTGCGGTTCGCCGTCCGCAACACGGAAGGCCTTCGGGTCCGGCGGCCCAAGGCCAAGATCCGGTCCCAGTATAATTCGGCCAGCAGCACCTTCTCCACCCCGGTCGCAATGGACCTTCCTGACATTTCTGGGACGCAGGCACCGCTTGCAGGCCTCCGCACGATACTTGACGGCTGCATCGAGGATCTCTCGACCTACAGCCGACTCCTGGGTCGCGATCCGACGTCGCGTGGAACGCTGCGCGGCGACCTCCTGCTACCGCTTGAACTGCGGCGGGGGCGGTTGTCCTTCGCCGAATGTCGGAGCGCTCTCGACCTTTCCACAGTCAGTGGTCTCGCGGCAGTTGTCGATGTGGCTCGCGTGCTTGGTCTAGAGCTGGAAACCGGCGCCGAGAAGCTCCCGGCGGCAACCGTCCGACAAATCGGCGTCGCCCTCGATGCACTCGATCTCGGGTTCGAGCCGGATCGTCGCTACGGTCCGGCTGCCGCTCTGAGGACAGACGGGCGCATCGCTCTGTTCCCAGCAAGTCTTGGCGGGGCGGTCGATCCCGACCGTGGACCGTATGCAGCTGCCCGCGGAATGGTCGAGGTCGCCATGCTGGCCGCAATATCCGACGGGACAGTCACCTCATCGGAGATGGACGCAATCGAGCGCCGGCTCCGCTCGACACCCGAACTCACGGACGATGAGATCACCCGGCTCCTCGCTTGCGGGCGCGCGCTTGCGGCGGATCCGCCAAAGGTCCGCGCAGCGCTGAAGAAGCTGGCGGACGTCGCGCCGGAGAGCCGGGCGGCGCTTGCAGCCTCGGCGGTCGAGGCGGTGCTGGCGGACGGTCGTGTCCTGCCGGACGAGGTAAGATTTCTCGAGGCCCTCCACGCCGCCCTCGGACTTCCCGCAAGCGCGCTCTATTCGGCGCTGCATCGTAGCGGCGAGGATGTCGGACCGGTCGAAGTGGTATCGGCCATCGACGAGCGAACAGTGCCACTGCCAGATGAACCGAAGCGATCTGGCCTGTCCATCGACATCGCGCGGCTCGAGAGGATCAGGGGCGAGACGACGCAGGTGTCCGCCATGCTCGCGTCCATCTTCGTCGAGGACGAACCCGAACCGGCCCCCGCTCCGCCGCCCAAGGAAAAGGCCACCGCATCCACCTTCGATGGCTTGGATGGCCCGCATTCCGACCTTCTCGTTCGTCTCCTTTCCGGACCCATGGCTAGAATCGACTTCGACGCGCTCGCGACTGAGCTGCGCCTGATGCCGGACGGAGCCATCGAGACTCTCAACGAATGGGGCTTCGACACCCTCGGCGAGCCCATAGTCGAGGACGACGACGACGTGCGCGTCTCCTCCGAAGTCATTGATCAAATTGAACCAATGGGAGTTGCCGCTTGAGCACAATCCGACGCAAGGATCGGGACCTCATCATTCAGGCTCTCTCCGCCGGCGTTGTGCCGCGGATAGGCCTCCAGCACATCCAAGTGGGACGCTCACAGGAGGTCGGCGCGCTCGTGCGCGACATCGACCGTATCGCGGACGCCGGATCGGCGGTGCGCTTCGTCATCGGCGATTACGGGGCTGGCAAGACCTTCTTCCTTAACCTCGTGCGCCTCATCGCGCTCGAACGAAAATGCGTGACGATCCATGCTGACTTGGCTCCGGATCGCAGGCTGCACGCTACCGGAGGGCAGGCTCGCGGCCTCTACGCCGAGGCCGTCCGAAACATGGCCACGCGCACCAAGCCGGAGGGCGGCGCGCTTCCCAGCATCGTTGAACGCTTTGTGACGGAATGCGTCCGCGAAGCCGAGGACGGCGGATCGCCTGTCGAGCGCGTCATCGACCGGCGCCTCACACCTCTGCTGGAAATGCTCGGCGGGCACGACTTTTCGACAGTGCTCAAGACCTACTGGCGCGCTCACGAGGATGGGGACGACAGCCTGAAGGCGGCCTCGATTCGCTGGCTCAGAGCGGAATACCCGACCAAGACAGAAGCGCGGCAGGCCCTTCCCGTCCGCAGCATCATCGACGACGCTGACGTCTACGACACCTTCAAACTGCTCTCCGCATTCGTCCGTGTAGCCGGGTATTCTGGACTGCTCGTGGTGTTCGACGAGATGGTCAACCTCTACAAGCTCCAGAGCTCCCAGGCGCGAAACCAGAACTACGAGCAGCTTCTCAGGATGCTCAACGACGTCCTGCAGGGCAATGTCGAAGGGCTCGGCTTCGTGTTCGGGGGAACGCCAGAATTTCTGCTCGACAGCCGACGCGGCCTCTACAGCTACAAGGCGCTCCAGTCGCGTCTGGAGGAGAACAGCTTCGCAACCGAGGGGCGGATCGACCTCAGCGGCCCAGTGATACGGCTGCAGAGCCTCTCGCCCGAAGATCTCCTCGTGCTTCTAGGGAACATCAGGTCGGTTTTCGCACTCGGAGACGCGTCGGCCTTTATCGTGCCCGACGAGGCTAAGACCGCGTTCATGGAGCATTGCAACAAGCGGATCGGCGAAGCCTACTTCCGCACACCCCGAAACACGATCAAGGCGTTCGTCCAGTTCCTATCGGTCCTTGAGCAGAACCCCGACACGCACTGGCACGAACTGATCGGCGCGGTATCGCCTGACAGGGAGGAGCCCGAGGAGCCAGAGGCGGACGACGAACTTGTCGATCTCCGCATCTGACCTCCCTTCTTATGATCGGCTCCATCCTCAAATCCGCCGCTGGGTTCGCGACGAGGGATGGACCGGCCTGCGTGAGATACAGGACACCGCGATCCGCTCGATCCTGGGGTCAGATAGCGACGTGATCATCATGGCGGGCACGGCGTCGGGCAAAACCGAGGCCGCGTTCCTGCCGCTGCTAACCGAAGCAGCCGAGATGACGGGGGATGGCCTTCGCCTCCTTTACATCAGTCCCCTCAAGGCTCTCATCAACGACCAGTTTCGGCGCTTGGAACCGCTGTGCGATCGTCTGGGCCTGCCGATTACCCGTTGGCATGGGGACGCGCCGCAGGGACCGAAGACGCGGCTGCTCAAAACGCCAGCCGGCGTAGCCCTGATTACGCCTGAATCTATCGAGGCGCTTCTCCTCCGTCGCCCCGCTGATGCCGGGAAGCTGTTTCGTGGCGTGCATGGGATCGTCGTCGATGAGCTCCATGCATTTCTGCAAGGACCGCGCGGGCTGCACCTGGCGTCCCTTCTCCGTCGCCTCGACAGGATAGCGTCCGGCCGCCCGCGACGAGTAGGGCTCTCCGCCACGCTTGGCGATGCCGACGCCGCCTGTCGATGGATGAACGCGGCAAACCCACTGAGCGTCGATGTGCTTCGCGCGCCGCAAACCGGTCCGGGTGTCAGGCTGCAGATTCGCGGCTATGAGGAGCCGCCCGAGGGAACAGCGATCGATGAGATCGCAGATAATGGTGCGAGCGATGCGCTCAGCCAGATTGCCGACCATATCTTCTCAAACCTGCGCGGATCGAACAATCTCGCGTTCGCTGCATCACGCCGCACGGTCGAGGCCCTTGCCGACCGTCTGCGCGAGCGGTCGGAGCGCGACAACGTGCCGAAGGAGTTTTTTCCCCATCACGGCAGTCTTTCAAAAGAGCTGCGCGAGACGCTTGAGACGCGCCTCAAGGCCGGCGACCAGCCAACCACCGCCGTAGCGACGACGACGCTCGAGCTCGGCATAGATCTTGGCAGTGTCCAGTCGGTCGCACAGGTGGGGGCGCCCAGATCGCTTTCAAGTCTGAAGCAGCGTCTTGGCCGGAGCGGTCGCCGCGGAACCCCGGCAGTGCTTCGGATCTATGTCCGCGAGGATCATCTCGATCCGGATTCTGATCCTCTGGACAAGTTGCGGCTGGAAACGGTGAGGGCTGTCGCCTGCGTCCGGCTCCTGCAGGCAAACTGGGTCGAGCCATCAACTGAGGACTCCTCGCTCGCTACGGTGGCGCTGCATCAGACCCTGTCACTCATTGCATCGCAGGGCGGGGTCCGAGCAGCCGCTGCGCACAAGCTCCTGTTCGGCCAGGACAGCTACCTAGCTTTCGCGCCTGCGGATTACGCCGACCTCCTGCGAGGAGCCGGCCCCCAGGGCTCCGACCTTCTCGAGCAATCGCCAGACGGGATCCTTATGCTTGGGAAGACCGGAGAGGAATTGGTCCAAGCGCGAGACTTCTATGCGGTCTTCAAAACTGACGAGGAATGGCGCCTAATTTCAAGCGGTCGGACACTCGGAACCGTTCCGCTCACCAATGTCCTCGGAATAGGATCGCTGGTCGGCTTCGCAGGGCGGAGGTGGCGGGTGGAAGTGGTCGACGACCGCGCCAAGGTGCTCGACGTCGTTCCCCATCGATCCGGCAAGCTGCCCCGTTTCGACCGACCCGCGAACGAGCAGCTGCATGACCGCGTCACTGCGACGATGTTGGAGGTGCTGTCCGAGCACGAGGTCCCGGCATACCTCGACGCGACCGGAAAGGAGTTCCTTCTGCAGGGGCGGGTTGCATTCCGCGAACTCGGCCTTGATCGGCGCGCACTCCTTCCAGCGGCGCGCGACACCCATGTCATCACCTGGCGCGGTACGGCTGTAAATTCGGTGCTGTCGATCGTTCTCATGAGCGCAGGCATCGAGGTCGCTGTCCACGACGTCGGCGTGACCGCAGTGGACGTCACACCTGAGCAACTGGCTTCAGTTCTACGTCAAGCGGGCGATTGCCCACCTATGGAGGATCTATCGGACTTCGTCGCGGGCCTCCGAACAGCGAAGCTCGACGACTTCGTCGATGAAGCGCTCCTGCGGCGGCTATGGGCGACCCGGAACGCAAGATATCGTGATGACGTCACCCATGTTCTGAAGAATCTCAGATCAGCGACAACTCGTCTCGAACACTGAATGCTGACCCTGCCTGCAACAAGCGGCTTTTAGCCGGCATAGGGAATACCGAAAAGATGTTTGGCGCCCGCAATATCGGCGGCAGAGGTCATCATCACCTCCATCATGAACGTCCGCATTCCTCGGATCGCTATCCGAAACCGGACTGTCGCGAATGTCCCACTTTTGGACGCTGCGGCCTTGCCACACATCCGTCACGTCACGTCAGTTTGAGAAAATCGCTTACCTAACCACACCTGCCGTGCGCTGAAGCTCTGAAATCCGTTCAGAGCATATCTGATTCACGACTTTGCTGAGCTCTTGGACGCGCTCAGCGAGCCATTCCAGTTCCTCCGTGGTGACCGCATAATGCTTGGAGTACCGCGCTTTCACATAAGCATCGCGCAGTTTCGTGAACAGTGCCCGTGACCGACGATCATTCCGAGGCCACACATCAACAAGCCTTGCATCCAGCGTATCAGCAATCGACCTTAGAAAAGCGATGTTATGGCGGTGGGGGGTGTAATAGGTCAGCACTAAAAGAACGCAGTGATACATCCGCTCCGCTGCTTGGTGCAGATCGAAAACCGCGATTTTAGGCGCGCCATCGGCGTGGGCATGCTGATATTGGCGAAAGAACTGAGCCGCCGTCGGAAACCACTCATCAAAATATTCCTGCGCCATATCCAGCGCATCGCCCGGCTCCTTCGGTTTGGGCCGATGTAGTTCCGTTTCACTCGACTGATAGAGCGCAATCCCGTCGCGGGCGATATCCATGAAGAAAAAACGCCCCTGAGCCAACGCATCGTTCACCTCTTTGAGGCTGTGCACTATGAAATTGGCCGGCGTCCGCAATACCTTGGTGATCTGGGTCTCCCGGATCAATCGCTCCTCGGCATTGTGCCATAGATCAAGATCGGTCAGGCCCTGCTGGTTCACGATGATAAGCAGATCATAATCCGATACATAGCCTTTGGCCGTATGCGGCTCATCGACCCAGTCGCCCCGCGCATGCGACCCAAAAAGGATGACCTTGAGGATCCGACCCGCTTTGCGCTTTCCCTCCGCCATGACGATCGTATCCGCAAATTCCTCGAAGATAAACCGGACGATTCGCGCAAGTTCGCGCTGCTTTGCCTGCGGGAGATGGGAGAGATCTGTCTTCATAAGTCCCCGTCATCTATGACGCCGCGCGCGCGGCCGTTCAAGAACGGATCGAGCGGCCTCGCATTCTTAGTACAGCAAGCGGTGGAGGCATCGCAGCGCCTCGCTCAGCTGCAGTTCGACCTCCTCCAAGCGCAAGCCTAGCCGCCGTGCCACGTTTTTGAGCGCCAAGCCTTCGACGCGATGCAACATGTAGACCTCGCGAGCCATGACCGGCAGTAAGGCCAAGGCATCCTCGACCTGCTCCGTCGTCGGGCTTTCGCGAGCAGGACCTACCAGAAGCCACGCGCTTATCCAAAATCCTTGGGAATTGGCGCGGACCATCGGTCCATCGTCTAGCCGAACGTCGGGCGTCTCCTGCCAGTGGGATGGCAGCCCAACCGCGCGTTCAACCGAAACATCCACGATTTCCGCTGCTTTGAGCAACTCGTCGATTCGGGCAACCATGTCCCTAACCCCTGCCCGATCCGATGCTGTCAGACGCCAGAGGGGAAAGCGTGCGATGAGATTTCGCGCGGCGCACAGAAGCGCCAGTGCTGATGACTGCGACATTGGAACAAGACTCCAGAGGGAAAGATTGAGGGGGGCGTTTGCCTGCAACCCCCATTTTTCCTTTCCCCCTCCCCTTGCCGATCGAGCCCTGGTGCCAGCTCGGCATATCTTTCTCGTGCAGGATTTAGGGTGAACGCACTTTGCTACGTTGAAGCCGGATCAGATCACGAAGTCGGGAGACAAAGGTGCTGCGACGGCGAACGATCGCGCAACCAAGCATATGGCGCAAAGCGCATTCCGGGCGCTATTGGCGACGCGCGCATGTCGGCTGCAAGCCGTCCAAACCCTTTCGACCATTGCGAAAATATCGTCCCACGCAGCACGTTGTCGCAAATTTGTCATATTTCTTATTTCTTCGCATATGCAGCGTCGGCATACTCACTGCCCATGAGCTTGGAAAAATATGGGCGGCTGACCGAGGCCCAGCGCGACACTTTGCGTCTGTATCTGCATCTCCAGATCAAGGAGATCGCGCAGGAACTTGGCATAGCCGAGTCGACTGTCAATCAGCGCCTCACGCAGTGCCGCAGGATCCTGGGCACGCTCAACAGCCGCGCAGCCGCCAAGTGGCTCGTGCGCTATGAAGAGCAGATTGGCCTATATAGTCTTTCTTCATATCAACTTTCTACTATTCCCTTCCAGCCCGCTACCCCCTCAACTGGAGCCGCAACCGTGACGGGAACGGACGATGGCGCAGGGGACGACAACAGGGTGGACAGCCCCGAACCGGCATTGCCGGTCACGGTCGAACCGTCTGATCGGCTCACCCCATGGCCGTTCAAGACGCGCGCGGCGCCCGACAATCGTCTCTCGACCTGGGCGAGGATTGCGCTGGTCTTGCCGGTGGCCGCCTGTCTGCTCGCAGCTGCGATGATGCTGGCGCTGCTTTGCATCGGCTTCCAGGACGTCCTGGTCAGCCTCCAGCATCTCTTCATCAGCGGTTCCTGACCGCACCTCACCAACATTTCTGGCTCACAAATAATGCGCCCCGATTTTGCGCACGGAGACCCTTATGCTCAACGCACATGCCCTGCACGCCGCCGCCCATGGAGTGGCGGACCGTATCGCGCCGATCGAAGCGGCGATCGACGACAGCTTTGCCAAGACCGCAAGGCTGCTTGCGTTCCTGCCCGAAGCTAGGACCGCCGCTCGACTGCCCGTCTCCACTGGACATGACGCAATGATGCGGGTGCTCGCCTCCTTGAACTCGATCGCCCAGGCCCGCGGTGAAATTCTCGCGGCTCATGCCGCTTTCGCAGCGACCCGGGATGACCTTCGGATCACGGAAAAGGGCTTTGGCAGCCTGACCGGCTGCCCGACCCATGCCGAGTTGCATGTGGTGACCAATCACGCAGCCTAAGAAAGGCCTCATCCCTTGCTTGACCACAGGCCCCTGCCGGTAAACAAGTCACGTCATGGCGCTATTGTTTGCATTGCTCATGGCCGGGGCCTGTGGCTACGCGCTTCTTCGCGGCGATCCATCGGCCAAGGTCGTTGCGACAACCGTGATCTTTGGATCACTATTGTCTGCTATGCTGATCGATCAGACATCCGAACTCTGGCAGGGCAGCGAACCGGGCGTCTTTGTGATCGATGTCATCATGCTGGCGATCTTTGTGGCGGTCATGATCAAAAGCGATCGCTTCTGGCCGATCTGGACAACCGCAGCGCAGCTCCTGTCCGTCCTCGCGCATATCGGACCACTATTGCGCAATGCCCATATCGCGGTCCCCTTCGCCGTGAGCGAGCAGCTCTGGTCGTGGTTCATCCTCGCCCAGCTCGCCTATGTTACGTGGCAGCGCTATCCAATTGCAAAGGCTTCGACGACAGCGGGCTGAGCCGGCCGGCGAGATGCGCAAGGACGCACGATGAAACTTCGCCGGCAATGCGCCCCGATGTGCGCCAGGCGCCTCGCCTCCCAGCGCCATGGAGAAGCTGAGTGGACGCTGGGCCCATCGCAGCGCCAGCGACGGTTGCCTTTGCTCGACAACTGATCCGGGCAGAACAGTTGCGGCACCGTCTGTTGGAGGAACATTTCTCACCGGGAGAATGGCAGATACTGCTCGAGCTCTTCGTTGCGATCGAGGAGGGGCGCAAAACCGCCGTCACCGACATCGGATTGATCGAAGGGATCCCCCGCAGCACGGCGCTGGGCATCGCGGCCGAATTGACAAGGAAGGGCATCATCATGCGCACAGCAGACCCGGCCGATGGTCGGCGTTTCTTCCTTTCGATTGAAGACAATCTCCATCGGCGGATCAACGCTCTCTTGCTTAGTATCATGCTTTACCTTCGCGGTAGCGATGCGACGGATCTCGACAGCTGAGCGGCGGTCTGAGCGTCATCTTGTGGACAGCGCGCTCACAGGCCCGCATCGGTGCGCGATTCCCGGTACCAGCCGGCCGACTTGCACAGCTACGGGCTCTATGATTGCGGCCGGCCCCGCGTCATCAGAGAGGCTGACGCGTCTTAATCGTTGTCGCGCGCTGATCCGGCTTCGGCGCGGGGCTATCAGGATCCTGGGTGAGGCGCTTCGCGGCCCCCCGCTCCTCGATATGTTGTTGGTTTTGTATGCCGCTGAGCTCGAAGGCCGTGCGCTATGCCAGTCCAGCATCGAGAGCGATGCCTCTCGGGCCAGCGCTCATAGACATGCAGCGCTTCTGGTTCGGCACGGCGTTGCGGTCTGTATCGTCGACCCTCGCGATCACCGCCGCAAGACGGTCAGTCTCACCATGAAAGCGCGACAGGCACTCGACGGACTCATGGACGAGATGACCAGTCTTTAGAAGTTGGGGTGCATCGGGTGGGGAAGCGCATATCCTTCTGCACACCGAACGACGGCCTGCAATGGCCCTGGCGCATCTCAAAGCATCTCCTGCATATCTTTACTGGTCGGACGCGCCCTTCCCCCTGCCCCGGATCGATCGCGCGGCCCGGCGCCGTTGCGCACTTGCTTGTTCACGCACTATGATGTCGAGGCAGGGCTCCTCTATGCCCCACAGGTCGTCATTGGCCAGCAATTCGCGCGGGACGGCGATCCCATGTTCGAGGCACAGTAGCGGTATGAAAATATGCGTGGTCGACAGACCAAGCCAATGCGCGCATCGGATGTGATCTTCAATCGTGGCGGTGGGTATCCCAGCCTCCATTTCGCGGATCCAGCGTTCGCTGCGGCCGATAGCGGAAGCCAGCTGCGGCTGCGAAATCCCTTCGCGCCGACGGCGCTGCTCGATGCGCCTGCCCGACAGCATCTTGATCAACGCGAAGGTCTCGGCGTCGTCGAGCGCCGATGAGCTTTGAGGCGGCATGTGCAGGTCTCCCTGACACTGGCTCAAAGAAATTCAAATGCATAACCCCGATCAGGAAAATTTGCTGTCATTGCAGCTGCAGGTCAAACCCATTCACTCTCGAAATCGAGACTATTTGACGCAAAACTGAGGTCCAGTTGCTTATCATGACAGGCTGATATCCTTCCGCACCGCCATCCCAGGACTGCCGGATCGAGACATGATATACGGCCTGGTGCGAGGACGGACACAGCCGTCCCAATCATCCTCAAGATGTCCATCTTGCGGCTGCCAGCGCCCATAAGGATAGGCTCTCGATCCGCTCCTTCACCGATTCTCGATACTATGGTTCGTGATCCAGCGCGCGCCGCGCGCCAGCGTCCCTGCCAAACCGGCACTTCACTGCCGGTTTGAGGAACTGGAATGCCGGTTTCCGGAACTCCGCTTCCTCCTTCCGGCACTTCACTTCCCCACCCGTTGCGAAGGCACGCGTCAGGCAGCACCCAAGGCTCAGACGCCAGGCGGAAGGCAACGAAATGGAACCGGCATGATGACCGGTCCCAGCGCCTCCACCGCCGCCGATCCAGGCACGCACATGTGCCGCATGAACCATAGGGAGCTAGACCATGAGCATGATCCTGGGGCCGGTGGCCCTGTTAAACGCGGCCGGGCTGAGCGCGACGCCTTCTGCCCAAATAATGGTCCCCAGCATCGTGACATCGCCTGCCCCCCTAGCGGTCGTGCGCCAGACCCAAGCCGCCGGCTTCATCATCGTGACGCGCGCGCCAGAACCTCAGAGCCTGCGGGGTAATCTCGTCCCGCTCGGCATCGGCGTCTTCCTCGACCGCTTGCCCGGCACCCTGCATCCCCTGCCCACCATTGGAGGCCGCCCGTGAGACATGTATCGCTATCCCTGCGCGCGTTTGCCATCGGCATGGCCATCAATCTCACAGGGGCAGCCGCGCTTGCCGCAGAACAGAACGACACTGCGCTGCTCACCCAGGCCGCGCGCCAGGCCGAAGAAAGCCTGAGGCAGAATTTCACTAATCTGAGCTTCGAGGACTTCAGGCCGTCCCCCATCAAGGGGCCAATCTATCAGGCCAACGCTGGAGGCCGGATCCTCTATTATGCGCCGGAAAGCGAACATATCCTGTTCGCAACGGTCTACGATCGTGCCGGCGTCAATATGACCGCGCTTGCGCAAGAGGAGCTGGCACGCCGCCGCCTTGCCGCCATCGATCCGGCCAAGGCGCTCGCGATCGGACCAACCGATGCGCCAGTGGTTATAGAATTCACCGACCCCGATTGCCCCTATTGCCGGGCCCTCGATCGGTTCTGGCAGACAAAGGCGACGGAAGGAAAGCGGGTTCGGCGGCTCCTCTATTTCGTGAGCGGCATCCACCCGCAGGCAGCCGCCAAAGCCGAACATATCCTCTGCTCGCCGGACCCGGAGGCAGCGCAACGCGCCCTCTATGCCGGGCAAACACCAGACGTGCTGCTGCAATGCAAGGCGGGCGCCGACAAGGTCGCCGCCGACGCCGAAGCTGTCAAGGCCCTGGGCATATCAGGCACGCCCACCCTGTTCCTCGAGGGCAAGATGCTCTCGGGCTTCCAACAGGCCGAAATCGAGGCCTTTCTCGACGAGAAACGCAGATCCCAGGCTTCCCCCTGACCGATCTGCCGCCCTTCCTTTGGCGGGCCTCCTGGCAGCAAGCGCCCCGTGCGCCGGGCCGGGTTCCAAATGCCGACGTCCTGGCTCGCCTGGAGCCGTCCGGTCAGGTCGTTAGCCGACAGCGATCCTCAAAGTCGATGCCGGCACCCTCTCGTTCGGACGGGTCCCATTTCACCGGAGTAACCCCATGCGCAAATATTATCTGATCGACCGCCTCTTTGCCTATCGCTTCGCGATCGGCGACGCGCTTCTCGCCTTGCTTCTGGGCACGCTGCTTGCCAGCGCAGCCCATGCCTTCAAGGCACCCACCACGACCGACCTTGGCTACGACATTTACGACATCGTCGTGAACAAGGGCGTCAAGGGTCCCCTCGGCTTTGTCGGCGGGGTCGCAGCCTTTCTCTTTGGCGTGTCGCGCCTCTTTTCCAACATCATGATCGGCATTCCCACCATCGTGGCGGCGGTCTGTCTCATCAAGGCGGACTCGATCCTGCGCACCTTCGGGATGCTCATCTGAGCGATCCGAACACGAAAACCCGAGCCCTTTTCATCGTCGGGCCGGGTCGGCCGGAGGGCAATGGCGCCCTTTGGAAATCACGCTTGATCGCGTGATGAAGCAAGGGAGAAGGACGTGGACGAGAGACTTCCGCAATTCCTGCACAAGCCGGTCCAGATCCTCTGGTTCGACGCGCAGGAGTTCATCGTCGTGGTATCGACCGTTTTCGTCGCCGTCATCCTGGGTGGCTATGCGGGCTGGTGCCTGGTCGGCGCCCTTCTCCTCTTCATCCCCTGGAAGCGCACCAAACCGCGCGGCTTCATGCCGCATCTTGCGTGGCGCTGGGGCCTGCTGCGCCTGCCCCATTACCCGGGGCCCACCCAGATCCGCTTTTACGAGTGAGATTGCACCATGTTCCGCAAAAGCGCCTCCTCAGCCCCGATCGACCCTCTGCTGGATAAGCCCGCCAGCTTTGGCATCCACCGCTATCTGCAGGGATCTTCCAATCTGTTCGAAGAAAACCGGCTGCTCAAGTTCGCGATTACCGGCCTTTTCGGCATCACCTGCGTGCTTGGCGTGGTCATTTATTCGACGGCGCAGAACCAGCGAACGGTGGTAATTCCGTTCGGATCGGGCGGCGACCTCTATGTGACCGGAAGCAAGCCCTCGGAGACCTATCTTCGCACCATGACGCGTCATGTCGTCGCGCTCTCTGGAACCTATTCGCCTTTCTCTGCCGATCGCCAGTTCCAGGAACTGCTCAGCATCGTCCACCCGTCCGCCTATAATGGGGTGCGCGACAGCCTCAACCGCATCCTCGACGAGCTCGAGCAAAGCCCGACGCTCTCGATTGCGACCTATATTCGCCAGGACCAGCCTGTCAGCTGGACTGATCGGCAGATCATCGTGCCGGTGGAGAAAGTCCGCGTCATAGGCGGCGTCATCCGCAAATTCAGGGGCAATCTGCGCATCGGCTACGCCGTCGATGCCGGCCGCTTCTGGCTCACCCAGCTCACCGAGGAGAATTTCGATGGCGAAGCTCAATAGGCCTCATGGTGCCCTTATCCTGGCAGCCTGCCTTGCATGGCATCAAGGTGCCGCTGCGCAGATGATCATCGCGCTGCCCGAACATACCAACATGATCCGCCTCTCCAACAGGGACATCAATCATCTCGTGTGCGAGCATGGCGAGATTGAGGATGTGCGCTTCTCCACCGAGAAAGGCATCGCCGTGGAGCGCGCCGGCGCTGACGCCTGGATCAAGTTTACTGTGCGGGAAACAGACGATGGCGGGGCTGTGACGCGCAGCTATGCGACCACCCCCTCGGAATTCTTCGTGACGTGCAATGGCGCAGTCTATCCGCTCTACGCCGAGCCCACCGAAATGCCGGCCCAGACGGTTCGACTTGCGGCAGGCGCGAGCCAGCGCGCGCGCGCTAACGAGGAACTTCTTGCTCCGCTGGTGGAGGAAGAGCGCGCCGTATCCGTGACGCTCGCGCTGCTGCAGGACCAGGTGCCTGCAAGCTTCGCCGAGCGCGCGCCGCGAGCAGGGCCGATCGCGTTCAAGGCAGATCCTGCCCTCAGCATCGTCGAACGTCGTGCGATCATCATTGAGGGTGCCTCGCTATCCGCCTCGGAATATCTTGTCAGGACAGAGAGGCCGGTGACGCTCGATGAACGGTTGTTCCTCGATCGTGCGCTTGGCGAGCGCATCTTTAGCGTCACCATCGACAGGCTCGATCTGCGCGAGGGCGAGACCGCGCGCGTTATCGTGATCCGCCGGGAGGACATGCTGTGAGCATCGCGCCACATGAGCCCACAAAGGGCGAAGGACCGCAAGGCGAGGAAAGGCCGCAGGGGAGGCGCAGTCGGACAAGCCGCCGGCCCATCGCCTCGAGCGATATTCGCCCTCGAGGGCCCGCCCTTCTCGATCTCAGGTCGCATTGGCTCGCGCTTGATCCCAGGCGGCAGCTTCGCGCGAAGCAGGCGGCGATCGCGCTTGTGATAGCGGTTCTTGGTTATGCCATCTATGCCGCATCCCATAGTTCCGACGAGGAGGAGGCTCCTGCCCCGAACGTGTCCCAAATGGATATGGGCGCCGGGCTTCGCGGCGACAATCTCGAGATCAAGGTGCGGGGCGACCTTCAAAAAGTCCTTGATGGGCAGAGCCTGCTTGGCGATCGCATCACCGCCATCGAAGAGGGACGCCTCTCGCCAGGCGCAGGAGCAAATCAGGACGAAACGCTCGAAGAGGGCGCTCTCCCGCCCGCCATGACCGGCGCGATGCCTGCCTTTCCCGAGCCGCCATTACCGCAGGATATTGCCAACGCCGACGGGAGCCTCCCGCCCCCGCCGCCTACAGCGCCCGCAGCGCCGCCCGCTCCTCCCGTTGAGCGACAGGTCGGCGCCATCGGCACCGCGACGGCGTCGATTGCGCCAGCGGAGAACGGTGCCCCCGATGGAGCAAATGGCTCTAAAAAAAAGTCGAGGACGATCTATTTGCCGCCTGGTTTCATGAAGGCGCGGCTGCTGACCGGCATCGACGCGCTGGCAAGCAGGGACGCAACCAGTAATCCCGAGCCGCTGATCGCCAGGGTCCAGGCTCCTGCCGTCCTTCCCAATGACGTCAAGGCGAACCTTTCTGGATGCTTCGTCATCGGAAACGCGACCGGCAGCCTCGCCAAGGAACGGGTCGAAGTCCAGCTGGTCTCCCTATCCTGCGTCGACTTCAATGAACGTTCAGTCGTGGATCAGCCGATCAAGGGCTTCTTCGTCGACACAGACGGCAAGAAGGGTCTTTCAGGTAAGGTCGTGACAAGAGCCGGCGCGGCGCTGGCACGCAGCTTCATCGCCGGAACCATCAGCGGCATGTCGCAAAGCGTGGAGACGACGTTTGGCGAGACCTCGACGTCGGCTCTGGGTTCTGTACGGTCCTTCGATCCCGCCGATGCCGCCAGATCCGGGATTGCGGGCGGGCTTTCGAAATCCTCGGAGAAGCTGACCGACTTCTATCTCGACCTCGCGCGCCAGGCCGGCCCCGTCGTCGAGGTCGGCGCCGCAAAGGATGTCGTCGTGGTGATCCAGGAGGGCGTGACGCTCGAGATCAAGCCTGCCGCGACGACCCAATTCTGATGTCCCCTTTTTTGGAGATCAAAACCATGTCATCCCAAATTTCGTCTCGATATACGCGTCAGGCCAGGGTCGCGCCGCTGCTCGCGCTGCTAGCTGCCCTGCCCGCCTGCACGGCGATCGGCTCTGCCCTCTCACCTTATCCCGAAAAGTTCAGCTGCAAGAACAGCGACCATGGGCAGTGCATCCATCCCGACAAGGCGTATGCCGATGCCAAGGCCGGTCGCCCTTCCCGGTCCGACCCCGCAGTCACGCTCGACAAGGCCATGTTGCGCGAGCCCGGCAGCAAGGGCCCCTTGCCCGTCCCATCGCGCGGCGGGCAGACGGCTTCGCCCGCCCAGCTGCCGTTTCTTGGATATCGCGACAGCGTCTATCGCGAGCTTCAGGGACTACTCGACGCGCCGGTGACACCAATGCTGCGTGAGGGACGCAGCGTCCGCACGCTCATCCTTCCCTATGCCGACCGGGAACGGCCCGACCGGCTCTACATGCCACGCTACATCTACTCGATGGTCGAGACGCCCCGCTGGGTCATTGCCGACTATCTCGTCAATCCCATCGAATCCGCCGCGCGCGTTCCTGTTCTTGAACAGAGCAAGGAAAAGCCGGGCGGAGCCTATGGCGAGCCTGCCGGACTAGCCCGGGCGGTGGAGCCATGAGCGTGGCGGGCACCAGACATGGCGGCGGGATGACGCTTGGCAGGTTGCGGCGTGCCGTCTCGCGCGATGCCTATTCCGACTTTCTGCCGATGGTTTCCTGGGTGCCAGAGGAGGAAGCTTTTCTGTGCATCGACGATGGCTGGGGGCAGGCCTGGGAGCTGGTGCCCTCGCCCTATCTCTTCGCGCACGTCCATCAGGCGCTGATCGGTCTCCTCAACATCCATTTCGAACCGGGTACCGTGGTGCAGATTCATTGCTTTGCCGATCCGCTGATCGATGGGGCACTCGACGCCTTTCTGGATCTGAAAACGAGGCCAGATCCCCTGATCCAGGCCTCGGCGCGCAGGACGCGCGATTATCTGCGCGAGGGTACCGCGGGCCTTGCGGCCCTGCACGGTATTCCGATGCGGAATTTCCGGCTGCTGCTGTCGGTCAAAACCCGTCGGCCTCTTGGGGCGGACCTGCGCCGCCAGATCGAAGAGCAATTGGCCAGGCTAGGTATCGAACGGTTGGCACCTGAGGCCCTGGTCACCTTCTATCGCCGGATATTCAATGGCGTCTTCGCCGACGCGCCGGGCATATTCGCCATGCAGGAAGGTGAGATCGCGGCCCGTCCCGTTCGCAAGCAGATCATCGACGCAGGGCCTGATCTTTTCTTCGATGGACCAGAATTGCATCTGGGCAATCAGGTGGCGCGCTGCCTCACGCCCAAATCCCCTGCGCGCCGCGTCACGGCCGAGCGCTGCAACCGGTTGATGGGCGGCATGCGGGGAAGCGCAGAGGACAGCGATCAGATCGGCGGCCCGTTCCTCTACAGCCTTGCCATCCTCTTTGATCACAGCATCTTCGAGATGCACAAGCGCGCCCAGATCCTCTCCGCGCAAAAGGCGGCGGGAAGCTTCGCGATCGAGGTGGGCAAGCAAATCGAGGAGATCAGCTGGATCCTCGATGAGGCCGGCAATGCTCGCTTCGTCTCGGTCATTCCCACGGTCTGGGTCTTTGGTCGCGATAGCGCCCATGCGCGCGACATGGCGGCGCGCGCCAAGCGCCTATGGGAAAGCGAACCCCTGCCCTGGATGATGCAGGAGGAGAGCTATCTCAATCCCATTCTCCTGCCGATGAGCCTGCCCTTTGGACTCTATCCCGACCGGCCGACCATGCGCATGCTCGAGCGTCACCTGCCGATGCCGGTGAAGGCGGCCGCCCTGCTTGCACCTGTCCAGACCGACTTTCGAGGCGGCGGCCGCCCCGCCCTTCTCTATGCCGGCCGCAAGGGACAGCTGGTGACGCTCGATCTGTTCGATCCGCGCATCAACAATTATAATTTCATCGTCTCTGCAGAGTCCGGTGCTGGCAAGAGCTTCCTCCTCAATAACCTGTGCCAGCAATATTATGCCCAGGGCGCGCTGGTGCGGATCATCGATATCGGCGGCAGCTACCGCAAGCTTTGCACCCTCTGCTCTGGGCGCTATATTGATATCGGCGAGGAGCAACTCGTCCTCAATCCCTTCGATATGGGCCTCGCGCTCGACGGTGACGACAGGCAGTCCGCCATCGGCGTCGCAGTCGCGATCGTCGCCGAGATGGCGAACGCTGCCACCAGGAGCGGCGTCTCCACTTCGCAGTGGAATCTCATCAAGTCCGCCGTCCAATGGACGATCGACAGCGGCCGTTCGATCCGCGGCATCGACGCAGTACGGGACTGGCTCGGCAACTATCCCGCCGACGCCGCAAGCGACCTCGATAAGGTCGATCATCTTGTGCCGATGGCACGTGAGATCGCCTTCAACCTGCGCGATTTTGCAAGTGACGGGGTCTATGGCCAGTATTTCAACGGGCCTTCCACCTTCGACATCTCGGCAGATGAATTCGTCGTGCTCGAGCTCGAACGCCTCAAATCCATCCCCGACCTTTTCAACGTCATCGTCATGGTCGTGGTGAATGCGGTGACGCAGGAACTCTATCTGTCCGCGCGCGACAGGCCACGCTTCGTCCTGTGCGACGAGGCAGCGCAGTTCATGACGCGAACCGAGGGTCAGGACCTCTCGCGCCTCGCCGAAGTGTTCGGCCAGGGCTATCGGCGCGCGCGCAAATATCAGGGAAGCTTCGGCGTCGTGCTCCAGTCGATGAACGACCTGCTGCTATTTGGAGGCACGGGGCAGGTGATCCTCGAAAATGCCGCGACCCGCTTTCTCCTTCAGGGATCCACTTACGATCGAGCCGTCGAGAACAAGATCCTCGACTATTCCGGCTTCGTTCTGGATTTGCTGAAATCTGTTAGGAATAACAAGCCTTTCTACTCGGAAGTTTTCATCGATTCTCCGCTTGGTCTCGGCATCGCCCGCCTCGTGGTCGATCCCTTTTCCTATTGGATCAACACCTCGGCACCTCAGGAAGTCGCGGCATTCGAGGCTCGCCTCAAGATGGGGCGCTCACCGCTCGAAGCGATTTGCGACCTCTCGGGCGTCGAGGCGCAGGAGATATTGGGCCTGCCCGTCCAGCAGCAGGGAGGGAAGCTATGAACGGCGCGCCTCCTTCGGACCGACAGCGGCAGACATTTGCTTATACGTCAAAGCAGATCGAAGAGCTGGTTGAGGCGCGCTCGGCGGAGAAAGCGCATGCCGACGCGCTTTACTGGCGTATCCGTCTCGTCTGCATCGAGACGCTGCTTTTGGGAACGCTCGTTCTTATCGCTGGGCTGATTATCGGCGAGCCGGTCAAACTGGTGCTGCGTGCCGCGATCATTATCGCTGCAGGGTGCCTTGCCAGCGGCATGCTGCTGATTGGCCTGAGCAATGCGACCAACTCCGCATGGAAACGCCTCAAGCTCCTGGGGCGGCGGCCATGACGTGTCTCGCAACGATGCCAGCGGATCGGCCGCGTCGTCCTGTTGCTCGCCTGACTGGCGATGGCGATGACGCCGATCCAAGACGGCTGCATGCCCTGGCGCGCCATGCCCTGGTTGGCGCGCTTGTGGCCGCACTGAGTGCGGGAACCGCCAGCGCGGCGACATCGACCATCGGCCGAACCTGGCCGATTGCCGAGCCTGACGCGATGATGGAGATCGAAGGGCGCGCGGCGCGCGCCCCCGGCCTTGCCTCACAGCTGGGGCCGCGCGCCTCTTGGTCGGCGATGCGCGCGGCAACGCTTGGCAACGCTGCGGAAACCCGCATGCGCAAGGTGGTGCCCTTCTATACGCTGGAGCAGGATATTGCGCTTCCAGATGGGAAGATACTCTATCCCAGGGGCTTCACCTTCAATCCGCTCGATTATGTCGCGCTGCCCCAACGGCTCGTCATCGTCCATCCCCGCAATCTGCGTTGGGCTTTGAAGACGGCGCGTCTCACCGATTTCATCCTGCTGACGGCGGGCGATGCGCTCGAACTTTCCGAGCGGACCGGACGACCGCTTTTCATCCTCGAGGAACGGGTCAAAGCAAGGCTCGGCCTTACAGTCGCACCGGTCATCGTCGCTCAGGAGGGCAAGGCGCTTGTCCTGCGCGAATATGATCTGAGCAACGACCGTCGGTTGGGCAAAGGGCTGTGACCAAGCGCTTCACCCTTGCGTGCCTGACGCCCTTCCTGGCTGCCGCTGCATTCTGCTTGGCGACGCCGGCCTATGCCTCCAAATGCGAGGCTGGCACCATCTTCAACCCGATCACGAAGGTCCGCTGGAACTGCATATTCCCGATAACGATCGGCGGGGTGAAGGTCGGGAGCTTCGACAAGCTCGACAAGGAACTGGACGCGCAGTCTGCGTCGAAGCCACTTTGCGCCTGCCGCAAGGGCGCGACCTTCTGGTTCGGCGTCAAGGTCAGCTTCTGGTCGCCCAATCGCATGATCGATGTTGTGACGGAGCCTGGCTGTATGATGGCGCTGGGCGCTGATCTGCTGCCGACGGGCGGACGCCTTCAGGGCAGTCAAAGCTCTATCGCCGACGGCACGAACAGCCAGAAGATGTTCGCCCAGATGCACTATTATATCGCCCCGGTCTGGAAGATGCTCGACATGTTCACCGACCTGCCCTGCATCGAGGATGACGGGTTCGACGTCGCGATGATCACCGAGGTCCTGCCAACCTGGCAGTCAGGCACGCTTGGCGCCATCATCCAGCCGGAAGGCATATTGTTCGGCAATCCCGCCGCCGGGCTTGCCTGCATGGCCGACAGCGCTGCCGCTGCTGCAGGCAAGGTCATCGATCCGCTCTTCTGGTGCATGGGCAGCTGGGGCGCGACCTACCCGATCGCGGGCGACATTCATTTTGGTGACAGCGTGGAAGCCTGGGCCGGGCTCGCTGCGCGCGGGACCTTCATGATGGGTCGTCTGGGTGCCCTTACCATTTCATCAGCCGATGGCTGTTCGTTTAAGCCGCAGCCCATCTGGACCAAGAGCCGATACAAGCTCCAGATCATGGAGCCGGTCAAAGGCGGAAAATGCGTCAATATCGGTCGGCCCGGCGCGCTCTGGTCGTCGGCCAAGCATGCGCCGGGCAAAGACAATGCCCAGTTCATGCTCTTCGAAAAGGTGATCTGCTGCGCCGGAATCTCGACGCCATGAGCAGATCGTCCACCAGATGCATCGTGCGCGACCAAGAGCACATCCCAAGGTCTGCCCGCCGCAGGCCGAACGGCAAAGCGGATGCGCATGATGCAGGAGCGGCGCCGACGCCCCCAGACGGCGTCGCTCCAACCTTGATCAGCGCGGCCGTCCCATCCTCTGGGCAGCAACGGCCAGCCCCTTCTGGCCGTGCTTGTCCGACGGCCGCGCTGATCCTTTCAATGCGGCGGACACCGCGCCGTCCGCTGGAGAACCATAGGAGCGAGGAGCACGCGCCATGCGCCCAGACTCTCGCCGTGGCCGCGCAGCATATTGAGGAGACACGGTGATGTGCGGTGCCGACCATCTGCTGCCTTTCCTCGCCGTCGGGGCCCTGTTGCTAGGGCCCTGTGCCCTGGCGCAGGAGGGCGCGCGCAGTCCCGAGGATCGTGCCCGTGCCGCAGCAGCAGCCTCGCGCGCCAGGTCAAGCGACAGCGACGCGCTGCAGTCCAACTATGTGACGCCGGGTCTTGCCGGGCAATCGCTCACGACCGTGGACAATAAGACGCGCTTCACGCCGTCGCTCAGTTGCCAGAAAACGGCGACCCTGCTGGAACTCATGGTTCAGCCTGGCTCGACCGGAGACTTAACCCAGGTCCGCATTTCGCATGATCGCGACTTCGATGGCGCCTTCGACAGCCAGACGTTGCTGCCGATCCTAGTATCAGGCGTCTGCGCCAATGGCGTAATCGCCTGTATGCCAGGCACCTGGGAAGGGTGCCGATCCTACAGGTGGAACGTTGATGCCAGCCTGAACATCGGCCTTGCGCAGACTGACATGACGCAGTTGTCGGGTTGCTACTGCCTCAACAATAGCTGCGGGTCGAACCTTGCCTGGGGAAATATGACCGGCCTGCTCAAGGATTTGGGCGGCGGTGTCATCGGTGCCCTGACGAGCGCAGATCCGCGGATCGGCGTTGCCCAGGCGCAGGTGGGGGGACCGGTCATCCGCTATACCGGCGCTCAGACCACGGCCTGCTCGGCAAACCCGACGATCGATCAGACCCGATATAGGGCGTCCCCGACTGCACTGGCAAGCGATGCACAGAGCGTTGCTGCCTCCAGTTCCATCTTCCAGGCGGTCAAAGCCTCCCCGGCCGGGACAGGCAAAGCCGAACAAATATCGGCCTGCACGGTCATGCGGGACATCACCATCAGCCAGCCAGACACCGAGGCGATCATCAAGCGCTCGGCTGGCGGCTATGCGACCGTCCAGTCGGGACCTGCGCAACTGGCCTTCCTTATCGGCTCGCCTACCGACGATTCTCTCAAGGGCGGGGCATGCAGTATCTTCGATTTTCGCATGACGCTCGATGTCGGCGAAGCCGATCGCCTGCGAGCGGTCAGGATTGCGAGCTATTTTGCCGATGACTGGGCGCAAATACGGGTGGACGGGACGCTCGTCGCATCGGGCCCCACAGCCTGGACCGGCATGGGGCCACCTCCAGGCAAATGCGAAAAGCGCAGTAGCTTTCATGCAGCGCCTGAGCTGGACATCAGCTCCGCCATGACGAAGGGCACCCATGAGATATGGATGCGCGTTGCCGTGGCGAACGAAGGTGAAGCACAAGCAAGGATCGTGGCTGACCTTGATCTTGGCTGCCGGGCGACCGAACGGATCGTCGATCTGTGTGCGGGCATCGCAGGCCAGCAGCAATGCCGCCTGCGCGATGAAACAGTCGATGACGTCGTCACGTTCCGGATTGGCGCAGGGACCGGCCTTGCCCCGCTGCCCCAGACCCGCACGCTCGGGACGCCCGCTTGCCAGGTCCAGATCACCCGCGACTTCTTCCGGCGCGATCGCCGCTATGCGTGCGCAGTAGATACCGCAAGCCTGCCCCCGCCTGACCTGACGCGCGGCGCCTACATTATCGATCGCTCGACCGAGACCCTTCTGGCCGACCGGGCGCGCAGCGCCAAGGGCAGTTACCAGGAGAGCCGCCGCCCCTTCATGATGCCCGACCGGGGCGCGGTTGCGGCCTGCGAGCCCATCTGCAAGACGCGCAAACCCCGGGTGAACAGTGATGTAGCGCCAGAAGGCGTGGTGGGGTCGCTTCAGAACGACCCGCAAGGGTGGGACGTCTTCTACCATAGTTGCACGGCGGATTCCCTTTGTCCGGCAGGTGACGGCGAGGAACTGGTGTCGGCCTGCGGCTGCCTCGACGATTTCCCCGAAGCCGTCGCCATGATGCAGACGGTCCGCCTCGCTGGCGCCGACCTTGTCTGCACGGCCAGCCGCCGATGAAGCAGCTTGCAACACTCTTCGCCGGCGCAGGGCTACTGCTGCTTGCTACCTGCGGTCATACGCAGGTTTCGTTCGCGCAAACGCACGATAGCTACAAGTGGCTCTGCGCCGTAGATCGCAACGGCAATGACGATGCCGCGGATGAAGGCGAGGTCGCCAGCTGTGCCACTGTTGCTGGCGGCGGGCATGCCTGTCCCATCGGCCGGACCGCCTGCCTGCTTGGGATCGACCATCGATATAGCTGCCCCTTGGGAAGCCAGTTCGCGTGCCTGTCGCCAGACGGCGTGTCACCGCCCAGCTGTTCGCCTCATGCCTGCATCGATACGCGCATTAATCCTGTGGAAACAGATGTTCCCGTCGACGATCCAGGCACGCTGGCCGATGGCGCGGTTGATGCTGATGGCAATTGTCTCGGCACGATCGAGATATTCGGTGGCCGCAAACTCAGATGCCGTCCGCCGGGTCTGAGCGTCACCTTCCAGAACTGCTGCAAGGACAAGGGCAAAATAGTCAAGGACGGCATGGGCTCGTCCATCAGTTCTATCGGTACCAAGATCGCCGTCGCCAAGGGCGTCTTCACGGGCGTCAAGGCGGCCTACACGGCATTTCGCGCTGGGGCGACGGCGGGGCAGGCCGCAAGTGCGGGCGCCAACGCGCTGATCGTCGGCATTGATCCTACATCGATTGCGATCAGCCTTGCCATCAACTTCATGATGGAGGTGCTGCTGCAGGGCTGCGACCAACAGGATATGGAAGCAGGCATGCTGCGCGGTTCTGGCATGTGCCATGAGGTCGGCACCTACTGTTCATCGAAGATCCTGGGGACATGCGTTCAGAAGGCCAGAAGCCAGTGCTGCTTCAATTCCAAGCTCGGCCGCATCATCCAGGAGCAGGGACGTCCTCAGTTAAAGTCGTTCGCCAGCGGTTGGGGCGAGGTCAAATCGCCAAACTGCCGGGGCTTTACGCCCCAGGAGTTTCAGGCGCTCGACTTCAGCCGCATGGATCTCTCCGAATATTATAGCGAGATCGAGGCCCGCCCGGCCGAACTCATCCAGAACTACATGAAGGATAATGTCGATGCCTATATGCGCGTCATCAATCCCTGACGCCCTCAAGCGTCTGTTGGCTTGCCTTATCCTGGCTGCGCCAGCCGCGCCTGTCTGTGCGCTGGAAATCAGTCACCCCGGACCGCAGGAAACGGGCGCGCATCGGACTTTGACCAACGAGCCCAATGCATCCGATCGGCTGAAGGCTGCCATGGATGCGCGAAGGCCCGCCTCCACGAAAGGGCCCGCTTCCATCCCCGACATCCCGCATGAGGAACGCTCCCGAACATTTGAGCGCCTCAAAGCACGCAGCGCATCGCCCGATCTCGAGAGCCGGGCCCGTTCGGCAAGGGACAGGGCCGCCACGCAGCTCGAAACGCAGCGCGAGGCCATGACCGCGCGCCTCCATCAGGCGCTTGGCCTTGCGCCGCCCGAGCCTTCGCCAGCAACGAGATCTGCGCAGGATGGCAGAGCAGGTGCGCGCTCGACATCCGCCACATGGGTGCCGGTTCTGTTTGTATCCTCGTCCATGCCAATTGAAACGTTGCGGACCTATGCCGGTCAGCTCGAGCGCGCTCGCGGCGTGCTTGCCTTTCGCGGCGTGCCAGGTGGCCTTGCCCGGATCGAACCTATGGCGAGGCTATCCGCGCGGATTTTGCGGCGCGATCCAGGCTGCGAAGGTCCGGCCTGTGCGATGCGCGACGTCGAGCTCATCGTCGACCCGCTCCTCTTCCGACAGCAAGGCATTGCGCGCGTGCCCGCTCTCGCCATGATCGCAGGCGACCCGACCAGACCCTATTGCGAGCGCGAGGATGATCTGCCCGCGCGCGCCAACCATCTTGTCCTTGGCGACGCGGCGCTGTCGGGGCTTCTTGAAGAATATGGCCGGATTGGCGGCGGAAGGGAGGTTCGCGATGCTCAAGCTCGCCTTTCATCTCGGTAAGGCTGGGTCGATCCGTCTTGCAGCGCTTCCGCGCGAAGCGGCGATCGCCCTTGGCGGGGCGGTTGCCGATCAACCGCCAAGCCCTCGCCGTCTGTGGATCGCCAATGCCGTCATCCTTCCGCTCGCCTGGCTGGTCTGGTTCGCCCTTCATCACTATGTTCTGGTGATGAGCCCATCGGTCAACGCGTGGGTTGTGCGACCCGCGCCGGGCTTGATCGCAAAGGGCGACCTTGTCTCGTTCGACCTCGTTCATTCGCTTGCAGGCCCGGTGCCGGTGCGCGTGACGAAGCGGGTCATGTGCGTGGGCGGAGAGAAGCTGCGCCAGATCGCGCTTTCGATCGACGCCAGACATCGCAATGCGCGTTCTGCCTATTTGTGCGACGGCAGGTTGGTTGGCGTATCACGGGCATTCGGGCGCAACGGACAAGCCCTCGCGCCCTATCCTTGGGGCGATCACCCTATCCCGCCGGGACAGGTCTATCTTGGGTCTGATCATGACGACGGATTCGACAGCCGCTATTATGGTCTGATCGCGATCGAGCGTCTCACACGTATGGAGCGGGTGCTGTGATGGCCCGCCTTCGCCTCGCCGTCTCGATAGTGTACGCGCTCGCGCCCATATCCGGTCACGCCCAGACATCCGTTGACCAGGCCCGGGGCTATTGGTGGTATCAGGCACCTCCCAAGACCAAGTCCGAGGCAGACGAGCCCGTCCTCGATAAGCCCGTCATTCCACCCATGAAGGAGCTTGCGCGCTGGACGCCGCCACGCATCGCCAAGCTCATTGAGGCGCAGCGCGATTATGCCGCGACCGTGCTCAGCATCGAGGCCGTATCGGACTTCTGGCGGCTGCAGGATTTTGCGCGCCGCAAAGCCCGTGCTTTCGCCGGCGTCACCCAACTGGCCATGCTCGCGCATCCCGAACTCAACGCCAAGTCCGCCAATCCGATGGTGGGCGATGCGCGCGCCATATTGGGTGCGCAAAAAGAGTCTGTGCGCCGCAATTATCTGCGCGCGCACGCGCAGCAGTTCGCGCTCGTCATGTTCTCGCGGGAAAGCTGCGGCTATTGCCGTGTCCAGTGGCCGATCCTCCAACGCTTCCAGGACGAATATGGCTGGCAGGTGACGCGACAGGACCTCGACGGCCATCCCGGCATGGGCGAGCGCTTCGGTATCGAGGCAACGCCGACAACCATGGTCATCCGTCGAGGCAGCGCCCAGCGGATGGTCATCGCCACCGGTGTGGAAAGCTTCCCCAATCTTGCCCAGACAGCCTATCAGGCCATCCGCCTGCTGCGTGGCGACATCCGCCCAGAACAGTTTCTGACCGGCGCTGGCGAGGAGGATGGCTTTTTCGACGCGCTTGCCAACGGCCCTGTTTCTCCAGCGTCGGTTGCGGTCGAGCTTCCGGGCAAGGCGCCATTGCCATGAGCGCTGGAATCCACAATCCCATCGCCGCTGCAGGCGCTACGAGGGTGATGAAGCCTCTTATCTTGGCCGCTGTGGCGATTGGCCTGGCGAGCGGCATGAGCGAAGGTGCGCGAAGCGCTGCGGTCAGGGAGGCTGAACGCGCCGCTGTCCATCCGGTCGGTTCAGCCACCCAGATGCACGCTTGGCTCGCCCGCGTTCCGCTTACCCGGAACTTCCCGCCTGATTTTGCCGAAACGCTGCGCGGACATGCGCCGCTCATCTCGGTCGAAATGAGTACAGCGCCTGGCTGCCTGCCCTGCGGGGATATGTGGAAGAGCCTTCACCGACTGCGCACGCGCTACGGCTGGACGATACAAACGATCGACGCGCGCCAGGCGCTTGAGCGATCCGGCCGCCTGGGCCTTCCCTGGATCGGGCATCCGGTCCTCTGGGTACGACCAACTGCAGATCCAAACAGGACGATCCCGGTCGCGATCGGCACCGACCATGAGGTCAATCTCGCACGCAACATCTATCTCGCGACCAAGATGCTCAGCGGCGTGCGCCCAGGCATTGGCTTGCGCGCCATGGCGAAGTTTACCGGCATCGTCGCGCCCACGGCCATCCGCACACAATCGATCAGGAAGGACTGACCATGGCGGATCTCAGCCTCTTCCCCTCTTTCAAGCACAAGGAACCCGCCATGCCTGCCTTGACCCGTCGTCATCTTCTGACCTTTTGCTGCGCGGGCGGTCTGGCTCTCTATGGCAATCCAGCGAATGCCCAGAGCTGGGCGGAAAGCTGGTTCGACAATGTCACTTACACCAGCCCCGGGAGTTTCGAGGACCAGACGCGCGGCTATGTCACGGCGGGCGGAATGTCGGGCCGGGTCGATGTTCATAACGACTATCTGATGTCGCTCACGCTTCCCAAGGTGAAAGCTGGTTGCGGTGGTATCGACATGTTCCTTGGGGGCATGTCCTTCCTTGACCCGGACTATCTGGTCCAGAAGCTCGAGAGCATCCTCCAGGCGGCCCCGGCAGTGGCGTTCCAATATCTGCTTGAGACGCTCGACGAGAAAATGGGGAACATCATCTCGAAGATGGAGGCCGCCACCAATTTCCTCAATTCGATCCAGGTCAACGACTGTCGCCTGGCCAACCGCACGGTCCAGATTGCTCGAGGAGACGATACTATGTCGGGCATCATCGAGGAGATGACCGGCTACAAATCGGTGAAAGAGGGATTTGCCAAAAGCTACCAGCAAAGCCGCGAGAAAATTCAGTCCAACGGCAACAGTCCGACCGAGGATCTCAAGGGCGCGCTCGCCAACTGCCCGACCGAGGTTACCGACATCTTCAGGACCGGCTCGCTGCTCGCCCATGCCGCCCAACGCGTGGGCGCGGGCAATTGGGCGGGCGTGATGCGCGCACGGGTCGGCGACGTCTACATGCGGTGGAATGAAGCCGACAAGGTTCCGCTATTCTCCGCGATACCGGCCTGCCCGGCGCAGGATAGCGAAGGACCTGACGACTTTCTGACCGGCAAGGTCCAGAAACGAGCGCTCAACATACCGGCGACCGCACAGGATTGCTCGCGCGACGGAGAAAAAGGCGCGCTCGTACTGGCGCGTGAGCGCTTGGGCGCGATTGCTGGTAAGATCCGCACGAAATCTGCCCTTTCCTCTGAGGAGAGGCAATTCGTTGCCAATGTTCGAACGCTTCCCGTCTATCGCATGCTGGAATGGGGTGTGCGCCAGGGCGTGGTCGACTCCGTGATCGGCGACACCGACGAACTGGTCGCGCTCACGCTCGCCTATCAGATGCTCAACGATCTCACCCGTACCATCGATTTCGCCCTGACCAACGCCGAGCGCGGCACAAACGCTGCGGGTGCCGCCGATGGCGCGAGCGCCAATATCTGCCAAACGCGGATTCTCACCAAAGGCCTCGAACAATTGCGCGATCTGCGTGAAGAGGTGCTGCGCCAGCGCGCGCAGATGCGACAATCCTACATGGCGGCGCTGAACCAGGCCAACCTCTCGGCCAATTATGCGGGCCTCCTTCGCCAGCGCGACCTCGATGCACGCAATGCCGCAGGTGTTGCGGCTTCGGCCAATCGCTAGGGGGGAAAGACCTTCGATGAGGATATCCCCTGGACCTTTTTCGATCCGCCACCTTTTCTGCGTAGCAGCTGCAGCTGCAGCTGCAGTAGCGGTCCCGGACACCGCAATGGCGCTGGAAGCAAGCTATCACAGCTATGACGGTTTTGAGGAAACGGTCGATGCCTTCCGCCTAGTCTCTATGATATTTGCCGACCCGCGTTACGAGACGCTCGTGCTGATCATGGCGGTCGCGGGTGTGGCCTTGGGCGCGGTTCTCGCCAGCATCAGGGGCCAGGGCATGGGGCTCGTCGCCTTCGGCTTTCAGATGCTGATGGGCGTCGGGCTCTTCGTCGGCTTCGTGGCGACCACCGGCACGATCCATGTCTACGACCGGGTCCGAAACGCCTATCAGGCCGTA
The DNA here is from genome assembly GCF_055640555.1 of Sphingobium sp. KKT206. Lineage (NCBI taxonomy): Bacteria > Pseudomonadati > Pseudomonadota > Alphaproteobacteria > Sphingomonadales > Sphingobiaceae > Sphingobium > Sphingobium sp. KKT206. The sequence continues at coordinate 633,728 of NZ_CM145764.1, read as the reverse complement.
GGAGATGTGCCCAATCTTCTTGTTCTGGTGGCAGGCACGACCAACCTCATCGAGCGCGCTCTTGCCGAGACCATAGACGACAATAGCCTCGATCCTGGCGCCAAGCTTGAATTCGGCGCGGGCGGCCACGCCTTCGACCTGTTCTTCAACGCCGCCTCGCCTCGGGGCCCCATGACCGACACCTTCCTTGATGCTACCCTCAAGGATTATGTGCGCCAATGTTATCCGGTGGCAAGAGTGTCACCCGCTTACGGCGTGGACGACGACATGCTCTTTCGGACATCGACCGATCTTCCCGCCGCCTTTGCAGCCATGGCTGGCCCCGCCACCTTCTCGACGGTCTATAGCTCCCAAAACAAGGGAGGCGAGACGGTAAGCTGCGCGGATGCGTGGGCGCATATCTCCGGGCAGGTTGCTGATCCTGCGCTTTTCGAAGCCTATGCGCGCCAGACCTGCACGCGGACCGGATTCAATGTCGCAGATGCCAACCAGCTTGCCCGCTGCAAAAGCCAGCTGGGGGAAATGGGCCAGATGATGATGGGCACACCCCTTTCCCTTCAGGCCTTCATGACCGACGTCATGCTTGGCAACGCGGTAGGCGATGTCCTTTTCGAGGATTCGCCCGCGACCGCGGCAAGAGTGATGGCCAATCGCGCAGTCATATCAAATGGGCTTTCGACCATGTCGGCCGTCAATGAATGGATGCCCACGATCCGCTCCACCATATTTGCGATCATGCTCTTCATGGTGCCGGTTGCCCTGCTCTTCCTGTTGACGCCGATCAACCTGCGCGTGCTCTCCTATGCCTTTGGTCTGTTCATTTTCGTCGCACTGTGGGGCGTGATCGACGCGGGCATCTACCAGTTGACGCTCGGCCGGGCGATGGACGTACTCGCCGAGATGCGCGCCAATCATGTGGCGGCCAATGCCTGGATGCTTGCCCCTTCGTCGGCCATGAAGGCACTGGCGATCTTTGGGACCTTTCGGACGGCGGCAGCGGGTCTTGCCGGCGCATTCGTGTTCACCGTCTTTCGCTTCTCCGGGAATATTTTCAGCTCCCTGACCGGCGGTTCGGCCAGTATCCAGGCCAGCGCCGCTGGCGCAGGCGCGCCGATGGCCACCAGCGAGGGCTATGCGTCCGCCCTTGAGGCACAAGGCGCGGCGATCGGGACAGGTCATCGCAGGGCGGCCTCTTCCAGTTTTGGCGATTTTGGCGAGCGTGCCTCCTTCTCCTCCTCCCGTTCATTTGGAGAGGCAGGCTCGATCATCGGCGAAGGCGCTGGCGGGGCGCCGGGAAAGACCGCCCTTGCCCTTGGCGGCATCGATGCGCAGCGCGAACTGGGCAGCCTTGCGCCGGCCCTTGCAAAAGGCGACCTGACAAGTCCTGCCGCAGCTCAGGCCGTCCGGGCGAATGCGGCCACTGCGGCCATTCACCAGTTTGCAGAAAAAGACGCTCTCAGATCGCTGGGGACCCGCTATTTCGGCGAGGGCCAGCAAGGCGAGCAGGCCCTTGCGGCATTCGCCCAGACAATGGCGCAGTGGAAGGCTTTCGGCGACCAGAATGCCTATGCGATGATGAAACAGGCGGCGACGCGCCATTTCGAGCGCGGGGGCTACAATGCCAGGGATGCTGACCTCAAGGCGGCGAGCGTTATTGGGGAGGCGTCGGCCGATCCGACCTTTGCCAAACTCATCGCAAATGCCTGGGATCAGGAACAAATGCTCAGAAACGACCTCACCGGTGCCCAGGTCCAGGTGGGCGCGATGGAAGGACGCCGCGACTTCGCCGGCGATAGCGTCGCCGGGATCGAGCGGGTCAACGTCTCGACCGAACAGGCGCACCGCACCGGCTCGAACCAGGGGCAGCGCGATGCCTCTGCCATGCTCGGCCTGCCGCTGCAGGAAACCAGTCGCCGGATCGCCTTCATCAATACTCTTTCAGGAGAGGCGCGCTCGTCGTCCATCACGCAGCTCGCCCGGGCCACCGGGAGGAATGAAGCGCAGGTCGAAAGGGCTTTGGCCACCTATTCGGCCGCAACCCAGCTGGGTACGGCCGACGGCGCAACCTCTGAAGCGGCCAGGGAAGGAATAAGCGTCTATGGCAGGGCGCGCGAGAGTGCTGGCTATGATTTTGCCGAACGGGCTGGGAAGCTCGACGCCCAGCGCGAGGTCGGTCTTGACGGAACGCGCAGCGCTGCGCGGATCGGCGAGCAACGACGGCAGTCGGAGAATTTCGGCTTTGCGCAAGGCGCCGCAGCTGCGGGGGTCTCGACGCGCGAGGCAGCCCGCCTCGATAGTTTCATCCGGACGCTCGCCGACACGTCGGGGAACCAGGTCGAAATGGCTGAGGGTGGAGCAAAGGGCGTCGCTGATCGCGCGGGCAATGCGCGGATGACCTCGATCGTTGAGAAGGAGCGTCTTTCCCGGATGCAGGGACTGCTGCGCGCTAACGGCATCGACCTTACAAAGCGGCAGATCGCGATGGACCAGAATGGCGACTTTGGACTCAATCTGACCCCACAGACGGCGGCTCAGATGTGGAAGGCAGGTCTTCTCAACGAAAGTCAGCTCGGCGCCGTGGCCAATGGCGGCCATGCGCGCTTCAGCCTCGCGCACAACGACCTGTTGGTCTCGAGCAGCACAGGCTTTGAGAAGTCTGCGCGCAATGACACGAGCACACGCTTTGAAGCTGGAAAGCAGGCTGGGCCAGACACAATCGAGCATTTCATGGGCGGCGGTGCCGAGGGCCAAGCCTCAATGGCGAACTGGCTGCGTGGCGGCTTCGAGATGGACCGAAAGGGCCAGTGGCGTCTCAAACCCCAGGTCGCCGATACGCTACAGCGTGATGTTCAAGCAATCATGGTTCAGACGGGGTGGCAACGCGGCATCGCAAGAAATGCACAGGATCAGAATAGCTTCACCATTACTGCACAAGGCGACGTGTCGGGCTCAGTGGAGAGCATCAACGGAGGAAGGGGCCGCAGAACAAGTAATGCAAGTGGAAAAACGACAGGTTCTCTTGGTATTTCAAGTCTCGAGAGCGGGGCAACTAGCGAAATTGCGACATCCGAACTCAACATCGTCAACTATGACGTTCGACAAGCCATAGCAAATGCCGAACAGGCCGCGGCAAGTTCGATCTCACCCGGCAGCGCATTTTCCGTTGAACTTTCTAAGCAGATTCTTGGCAAAGGGGGGCTGCGCAACCGCTATCTGCGCGAGGCAGACAGTGGTCGTGGCACTTTCGACATCAACGCCCCAGTGACCTCGCTCGAACAATCTTCCGTGTTATCCAAAGGGCGCTTATCTACGGATCCTGCAAAAGGAATTTCCGACGGCGATGAGGCTTTCAAGGCTCGCGATTGAGGCGCGTCACGTTATAAGGGTTCATAGAACCCGAGACCCAATAAAAGCCTGAGCGCGCATCAAGGGGATCAATCTCGCTAGGCAGACCGGAAGGCCCCTTCCTTCGAGACTGATGATCGCCGTTCGTATCCACGCAGGCTGCGTGCAGAGAGGGATTGCATAGCCCTCCTTTCACCCGCCCAAACCCGAGAATCAGAAGCATCATCGGGGGAAAGAACGCTACCGTAAGATAGCCAGCGACGCCTGGCTCGTTCAGCCAGTCGAGGTCGGCCACACTGTAAGATGCCACCTTTGCAGCCCAAAAGACCACGGCTAGCGCCCACCATATTTTGGCATAGCGCGGCGACCAGGCCCAATCGCGTATTCGGCTCTGCCTAAATTCGGGAGCGCCTGAGGCAGCGCCTTCCTTGAGATCGATCATCATGACGGCTTCTCCGAACGTCAATCAGCCCTTCGATCTAGGCTTTCCAACGCGATTTCCCGGCCAAATCTACCCTCTCTCCCTCCACTTTCAAAGTACATGGCGTGGGAAAGATGAGAATTTTCCACAGCGAACAAACGCACACCTGAAAATAAATCTGGATGAACAGCGCATCTTTTCGCCACTGCCGCCCTCCCCACTGTCAAGCTCCTTCGCTTATCCAACTCCGTCCTCGAAATTCTAGTCGAGGTCTTCGAGAGGATTGCCTGACCGCGCGGCGGCCCGGCGCCGTGCATATCGTACCATCCCAGGATCAAGCTCCGGCTTGTTCCAGCGCTGAGCAGCGCCGACCACCATCAAATCATCGGCGTGGGTCAAAAACGTAAAGACCTTGTTCGTCACCTCGATCATCAAGGCTTTCATTTCCTCTTGGGAAATGCGCGACACCCGGGTCCAGGAGATGTCACCATAAGGTGTCACGACCTTGACGTCGCTATAGTCCCCCGCTTCGCTGTGCACGGCCGCGCCAGCATGGAGATCCTCTAGCTGCGTGTTGCGGAAACATTGTTCTACTAGCGCGAGGGTGAAGAAGATCTTCTCTTCGTCGGTCATCTCGTCAGACATCGATGTCCTCCAATTGCTAAGCCAGGCTTTGCGGTCGCAAAGTGCGGGCGTTCCATCATCGCGCCGGGAGGGCCTCCCGAAACGGTCGCCACCCTCTTATACTCAAATACAGGCACCAGCAGCCTGGGCTCTTTAAGACCCACCGTCTGGCTTGCCAATTCTACGCCCCGAACTGGCGGCGCATTGTGAAGGTCAGCCATTCAGCTTGTCCTTCAGCGCTTTTGCCGACGTGAACCCAAGCTTTTTCGCCGCAGCGATCTGGATTGTGGGGCCAGTTGAGGGATTGCGGCCTTCGCGCGCGTCACTTCCCTTCACTTTGAGCTTGCCAAAGCCGTTTAGGGAGATTTCATCGCCCTTGGCGCCGGCATCGGCAATGGCCAAAAACAGCGTGTCGACAGCTTTGCGGGCGTCGGCCTTCTAAAACCCAGTTCGCTCGCAATCGCATCGGCGAGATCGCCATTATTTCATGGCATGCCTAGACCACCACCGGGTTGGCCGCGCCAGCCACCTTTCTAGAAATGAGCGCTGCACCTCTAGCCACTGCCTGCGATCTTGCGCAAGCGGCGGCATCGTCACAGCCACGATGACCAATTTTCATGGCTCTGGACAGGCGCTGTCTACGGCAGCTATCGCGCCGCCATGACTATCGTCGCAACCATCATGAATTCGGCCACCGGCCAGCCCATCCAGAAAATGACCTTCGGGCGGATGCCCAAACCCTGGGCCAGCTTCAACCTGGAGAGCGGCGAACTGGTGACCGCCGATCGCGTCCATGTGGGAAAGCCCGCACCTGGCAAGTTTGTAGCGCCGGTCGAAGTTTGGGTGACGCCTAAAAACGGCGGCTAGGATGAGCGCAGATGATCCACAGCCTTTCGGCGGCAAGGACGGCCACGCGCAACCGACGCATCAGTTTAGATATTCTATCGCAATGATTGGACAACGCACGGTTCCCAAGAAGGGCTGTACCGCCCCCTAATTCCCTAATTACCTAAATCGGCCGCGCCGGATCGTGCAATTCGCCGGTGGTGACCCTATCTGCGATGCCATGCAAATATTCACCATCGGATATGAAGGCGCGACCCAGGCCGAACTCATCACGGCGTTGAAAGCGGTCGGCGTGACCCTGCTGGCAGACGTGCGTGCCGTTCCGCTCTCGCGCAGGCCCGGCTTCTCCAAGAATATCCTTGCCGCAGGTCTCAAGGAGGCAGGTATCGACTATGTCGGTCTCAAGGCGCTGGGCACGCCGCCCGAGGGTCGCGAGGCAGCGCGCAAAGGCAATCATGCCCGCCTCGCTGCGATCTACGCCGGGCAGCTCTACCTGCCCGAAGCTATCGTCCAGGGTGCCCAATTGATCGAAATGGCGCAAGATAAGCCTACCGCCCTCCTTTGTTTTGAGCGCGAGCCGGGCGGCTGCCACCGCTCTCTTCTGATCGACGCCATAATGCCAGGTGCCGAACGGATCGATCTTTTCCCCGCAACTACGCCATCCGTTTAAACGCGAAGTCGATTGTGTCTGGACGATTGTCCAAAGAACGACCGCCACGACTCAGAGTGATGACGCTGTTAACTGCGCGATACACGCCCGCACATTTCGGTCTAGCAGATCGCATTGATGCCCATCACGGGACGCATCTTTTCGTCGGGTTGCCTTGAGCCCGAAGTCTCCCATCTAGGTGTGGATGGTTAGCCTGTTTCCCGATCTGTTTGCGACCCCGGCAATCCCGGGCCTTTCCTATCGTGAAGACCTCCTCTCGCGAGAGGAGGAATTGACCCTGATAGCCGGGATCAATGCTACCGCACTCGAGCCATTCCGCTTTCAAGGCTGGCTTGGCAAACGCCTGACCAGTTCCTTTGGCTGGCGCTATGATTTCGACGATGCCCGCTTCGGGCCGACGGATCCCATGCCTGATTGGCTGCTGCCTATACGCGACAAAGCCGCCGCCTTTGCTGGCCTCGAGCCCGCCAGCCTCGCCCAGGCACTTTTGATCCGATATGATCCCGGCGCAGGCATTGGCTGGCACCGCGATCGCCCGGTCTTCGACCATGTCGTTGGCATTTCACTGGGCGTATCTGCCCCGTTACGTTTTCGGCGACGCAAGGCCGGCGGGTTCGATCGCGTCACCGTCCCGCTGGCACCGCGTTCGATCTATCATCTTCATGGCGAAGCGCGGTACCAATGGGAACATAGCATAGGCGAAATGGAAGAGACCCGCTGGTCGATCACCTTCCGTACGCTCGCTGAGAAACTCGCGGGCCGGAACATGATCAGATAGCTGCCCACCGTCAATGCGCCATGGCGCCCGCATCGAGAAGCTGGTCCAGGCGCGTCGCAATGGCGAGCCAACGCGCAACACCGGCCTGATCGCCCGCCAGCGCCAGCGTTCCTACCCTTTCTGCAATATAGTCGCCTGCATTCGCGCCATGTTCCTGCTCGACCGCCAGCGCTTCAGCCCAACGTTCAAGATCGGCCCTCACAGCAGCGACGGCGCAGATGCTGCTGCCCGCGGCTTGTTCCAGGGATCGCTGGTGCGCGTCATCTCGATCAGATCGTCGGGGAAGCAGCGATCCTGGAAAGCGATCGCCTCGTCGAACGATCCGCCGAGCCATTGGTCATATTCATCCTCATGGACAAGCACAGGCATGCGATCACGCACGGGACGGATCGCTTCATTACAGTCGGTCATGACGCCTGAATAGACCGCGCCCCATTCCTGACTTTCCCGCCAAAGCCCGGCCCAGGCGAAGACGGGGCGATCCTTCAGATTGAACCAGGTGCGGGTCTTGCTCCCCTTCTCGCCCTCCGCTTCTGCGAAGGAGGTCAGCGGAATGAGGCAACGCCAGTGCGGCTTTTGCGCGAGGCCGACCCACATGGGTTTGCGCAGGTCAGCGATGTTATTGACAGGCTTGGGCTTGGATACAGGCTTCATGCCGCGCAGGACCAGCGGAAACCCCCAGACCATGGATTGAAGGATCCGCTTTCCTTCTGCCTCGCGCACCACCATGCCAGGATAGCCGGGATAGACTTCGTCCGGCACGTTCATGGCAGCGATATCAGGCGGCTCGACGCCGAAATGCGCCGCCACCTCGGCTGCGCTTAGTCGCTCAGTATAGAGGTTGCACATCGTCGCATCTGCCTGTTGCGCCGCCCGACTGCGATTATTGCGCAACGCTCAGAGCAAGGCAAGCTGCGGCTGCGCCTTTGCCCGCAATTTTCCGCTGCGTCAGAGATCTTCTGTCTGCTCGACGACCATGCGCTCAGCAGCAAAGGGCGCGCGATGCTGGAATCCGGTGAGGTCCCTGATGCCGCCGTGCAGCCAGGCGTCATATTCATGGGAATCGAGAAGGACCGGCATCCTGGCGTTGGTCGGCATGACCGCGGCGTTGGCGGCCATGGTCATCCGGCATAGACCGGTCCGTAGTCGGGCAGTTCCGGCAAAAGCCGGCCCAGGCCATGACGGGCGCATGTTTGACCGAGAACCAGGTTCTCGTCTTGTGGCCGGGCATGCCGTCAGGATTGGCGAAGTCGGTAAGGACAATGAGGCAGCGATAGCGTGGGTCCACGACCATATCTCTCACATGGGATTGGTGAGATCGGCGACCAACCCCTGTCGCTGAAGATGATAGCCATGGCCGCGTATGTCGCGGGTCAGGCGTGGGAAGCGCCACCCCATCCACCGCAACAATCGACGTCCTCGACTTTCGAACGCGCAAGCCAACGTCCAGCCAGGACGTGCTCGCCTTCGAGGGGCCTGACATTCGGGCTGCCTGATCCCATCTATGTCATCTATGCCATCCAAGACGATGTATGATGGAGACCAGAATGGCTACGGCGCCCAATGATGCCCTGATTGTCCTATGTCCGGCTTGCGCAACGGCGAACCGGTTGCCCCGCGATAGGCTGGCCAAGGGCGGAACCTGCGGCCGATGCAAGCGCCCCCTATTCTCCGGGGAGCCGGTCATACTGACAGCAGATAATTTCGACGCGCATGCCGCGCGGTCCGATATTCCCCTGCTCGTCGATTTCTGGGCGAGCTGGTGTGGTCCCTGTCGTCAGATGGCCCCCGCCTTCAGCGCTGCAGCCGGACAACTCGAACCCTATATGCGCCTTGGGAAACTCGATACCGAGGCGCATCAGGCGATCGCGGGTCGCTATGCCATCCGGTCCATTCCCACGATGATCCTGTTTCGGGGTGGCCGCGAGATTGCGCGGCAATCGGGCGCTATGCCGCAACAGGCCATCGTTGCATGGGCGCGCGAGGCGGCACGACCGGCGTGAGCCGGGAGCCCGCCACCCACCCGGCAACGCCCGATGGCCGTTATTTTGTCGTGCGCGGCCGCCTGTGGCGGCTGGCCAATCCCGCGTTGGATGAAGACGTTCGCGCTGCCCTGGTATCGGATCTGATGCAGGCGCGTAGAGCCGTGCGCGACGCCCGTAAAAACGGCGATGTATCGGCCGAGCGTGAAGCCCATGCGGCGGTGGACATTGCCAAACGCGGACTTGGCGAGCGTGGCCCTGTCTGGTGGGCCGACGGCACACCTGACTATAACCGCCATATGGCGCGCAATACGCCCTATGCTGACTGGTTTGCCGCTCTTGACTGACGGGCTTTGCGTACCGGCTTGTCGTTGAGCTTGATCCAGACCGGGGCATGATCACTGGTCTTTTCCCATCCGCGCGGCGCTGTATCGACCTGCGCCCATTCAAGCCTGCTGCGTGCCTTTGCGTTGAGCAGAATATGGTCGATCCGAAGGCCCGCGTTGCGCTCGAACGCCCCGCGCCAATATTTCCAGAAGGTGTAGATGGTCTCATCAGGATGCAATTCGCGCAGAGCATCGCTCCATCCCTGCTCCAGCACATGGCGGTAAGCTTCCCTCACCTCCGGCGCGAAGAGCGCATCATCACGCCACCGCTCGGGCGCATAAACATCCAGATCGGTTGGCATGACGTTGAAATCACCGGCGATGACCACCGGCGCATCTATAGCGACGAGCGAGGCGAGATGGTCGTGAAGTCGCTCGAACCAGCGCAATTTGAAGTCGAACTTGGGTCCAGGGCGTGGATTGCCGTTGGGCAGATAAAGACCAGCCACCAGAACCCCGGCAACCGCCGCTTCGATGTAGCGGCTTTGCGTATCGTCCGGATCGCCGGGCAGCCCGCGGCGCGTCTCGTGAATTTCACCGACACGGCTCAGGATCGCAACGCCGTTCCACTGGCTTTGCCCGTGCCAGACCGCGTCATATCCTGCGTCGCGGATCGCGGTTTCAGGAAATTTATCCTGTGGCGCCTTCAATTCCTGCAGACAGACGATGTCGGGCTCGGCTTCGCCCAGCCATCTTAGCAGGACAGGCAGGCGCCCGTTAATCCCGTTCACATTATAGGTCGCGATCTTCATCGTTGCGTTGACCTAGCTGGCGCGGGAGAGGCATGGGAATGGTTATAAGTCATGGATGATCCACACATCCCTGCGATCAGCCTGGCGCGTCGAGCGCCAACAAATCCTGCTCCTCTGGATGGCGTTCAAAATAGCCGGCGACGAATTCGCATAGCGGCACGACCTTCAATCCCTTCTCCCGCACGTCCGCCAACGCGCCGGCGATCAGCTTGCTGGCAATGCCTTGCCCTTCAAGCGCCTCAGGAACCTGCGTATGCGTGAAGACCAATGCGCCATCGCGCCGTTCATAGGCCGCAATAGCCGTGCCACCATCGACCTTGAGTTCATAGCGGCTCTCGCCTTCATTATCGCGGACGTCCTGCGTCTCAGCCATGCTCGGTTCCTCTTTCTTTCAGGTCTATGCATCGGCGATTTTCGCAGAGCCGGTCGATAGATCGAACAGCTGGACAATGGTGAGGTTCCGCTAGAGCTGTCTGCTGACGAATGCGGCCTGGCCTTTGCGTTCCGATGCCGTGGCAGCCACAAGCCTTGCTGGAAAAGCCGAGCTGCAGCGCTCATGAACAGCAGCTTCACCCGTCATTCATCGCAACATGCTATTTCATTTTCTGTCGCTTCTTCCCCCCTTTGGAGCGGCACCTCCCTGAACTTCGGTCCCGCCGCGAGCCTTGCTCTGGCGGGGCTTTTTTTATGCGTCCCCTGCTTTCATCACGATCGCCTTTTGGGTGTCACCTTGATGATTGCTTGTCTGCACGCGACCACCCAGAGGGTCCAAATGGACCAAGAGACTTCCGAGCTCATCATGCGTGTCATCGCGCGCGCGCCGCAATGGCTTCGCCACGACCTGTCGTCAAAGGACCTCAACGCCCGTGGACGGGCCGAAGAAACACTCGCCGCCATGATCGTCGATGCGCTGTCGCACGGAACGCCGCTGGAGCCGGAAGGTTAAGCTTCGCGTGGGACCCTCCCATGGAGCATCTGTTTCGATGGGACGCCTTCTCCTTCCCGCCCTGCTTGTCGCCGCTGTTCCGACCGCAGCCTGCGCATCGGACAGCGAACAGCTGACCATATATTGCGACGGCGGTCGAACCTTCCTTGCCAAGATCAGCCCGGATGGCGCGCTCGTAACGATCGGGAGACGGACGGTCGCGCTCAGGCCAAGGGACTCATCGCTTGGGCGACGGTTTGAAGCAACAGGCGCTGCCCTGATCATAGATGGCGAGATGGTCGCTTTGGTACTCGATAACGATATCGATTTTCGAAACTGCCGGGTGAACCCGCCTGGTTCCTAGCTTTTGAACGCCGGATGAACTCGTCACCAGCCTGATCTCTCCTGTTTCAAGTGCTGGGAAACAGACATCTGCATCTCTTTGATCGTCCCCGATTCGGAATGCGGACACGGCGAACAGCGACCGAATGATTTGGCGATATCGATCCGGGCATCGCCCCTCGATGCTCTCTCGCGCTCAATATTTTGTGAACGCACGATCGCGTCGCGAAACGATCCAGGGAATCCATGACGTTGGATCCGTCGGATGCCCCAAGCAGGACCTCGTTCACCCCGACACAGGCGCTCGACTAACTTGACAGTCGGGGGAGTCATGGAGAACAGAAAGAGAACACTCTATTAGACCGATGAGACCAAGGAATGCCCCGCAATGCCATCCTCGAGGATTTGCGTTCGTCGATCGCCCATGTGACGGGCGATGGGCACCGTCATGGCGTCCATCCTTTCGGCCTTGACGACATCGACGATCATCTGCCCGGAAATGGTCTTGCAACCGGCGCACTGCATGAGGTTCTGGGCTCTCCCGACATTTGCGACGACGCAGCCGCAACGATATTCATCGCAGGCATATTGGCGCGCATGGAAGGCCCGGTTTTCTGGTGTCTGCGCTGGCGCGATTTGTTCACCCCTGCCCTCGACCTTGCAGGCCTTCATCCTGACCGCCTGACCATCGTCGAGCCTGGCGATGACAAGGGCGCGCTCATTGCGATGGAAGATTGCCTGCGCGTGGCTGGCATCGCCGGCGTTGTGGGCGAGGTTTCAAAGCTCTCGACGACCGCGTCGAAACGGCTTCAGCTTGCTGCCGAAGGGTCCGGGGTGACTGCGTTCATCCTGCGTCGCGCCGCCAAGGCGGACGCACTGATCGAGGGCTCAGCAGCGCAGACACGATGGCGCGTTACGGCGTCACCGAGCACAGATCTGGGCATTCCTGCCCTTGCCCGCCCGCGCTGGTCGGTCGCGCTCGAGCGCGTCCGCGGCGCAGAACCTAAAAGCTGGATAGTGGAGGCCTGCGATGCGCAGGGTCGTCTCGCTCTACCTGCCATACTGGTCGACAGACCGGATCAGCAGGAAGCGTGGCGTATCGCCGTCTGAGGCGAACGCAGCGCCATCCCGGCCGCCGCTTGTCACGGCCATAGAATCGCACGGTCGCAAGCTGATCGCGGCGGTGGACGTGCTTGGCCGCAGCCTTGGCATCATGCCCGGCATGAGCGTCACCAAGGCAAGGACCATCGTGCCCGATCTTGACGTGCTCGATGCAGACGAAGCGGCCGACGCGCAAGGGCTTGAGCGGCTAGCTCTATGGGCAGGGCAGCGCTACGCCCCCTTCGTCGCGGTCGATTACCCCGATGGCCTATGGCTCGACATCAGCGGATGCGGCGAACTGTTCGGCGGCGAGGAAGCGCTGGTCAAGGACCTGTTCCGCCGGGTGAACGGCTCGGGCCTTACAGCACAGATCGCTGTTGCTGACACGGCGGGCTGCGCGCATGCGGTCGCTCGCCATGTCCCTGCCGGTCGCCCGGTTATCATTGTTCCTGGAGACCAGAAGAAGGCGGTCGGCCTTCTACCCCTTGCCGCCCTGCGCATCCCGGCAAAAGTGGCAAGCGATCTGCACAAGATGGGCTTCACCCGGATCGAGCAACTCATTGCCGAGCCGCGCGGTCCCATTGCGCGCCGCTACGGACATGAACTCTACTGCCGCCTCGACCAGGCGCTTGGCCATGCGCCAGAGGCGATGGCGCCGATCTTCCCGCCATCACTGCCCCAGGCGCGCCGCGGGCTTCTTGAACCCATCGGTACGGCCGACGCCATCGCGAAGGTCATCAGCGATCTCACCGAGGACATTTGCGCTGCGTTGATGCGGGACGGCACCGGCGCGCGGCGCCTCGACCTCCATTGCGAACGGGTCGATGGCCGATATCAGTCTGTCAGGATCGGGATGGCGTCTCCTACAAGGGATGCTCGCCATCTGACAAAGCTCCTGGTTCCCAGGATCGAGCGGATTAATCCAGGCCTTGGAATCGAGACCATGATCCTGATCGCGCCGATCGTTGAACCGCTCCGCAGCGCACAGGCTGATCTTGCAGGCGATGCGCGTCGCGGCCCGGACCTTGGTGCCCTTATCGACGCGCTGGCGAACCGTTTCGGCCGAGACCGGCTGTACGGCACGACGCCCTGCTCGTCCGCCATGCCCGAACGAACGGTCAAGCGCACAATGGCGCTGCGCGAGGGCGCGGATCGGCGCTGGAACGCTGTCCTGCCGCGCCCGGGCCGCATGATAGAACCGCCCGAGCCAATCCAGGTGATCGCGATGATGCCCGACCATCCGCCTGCCCAGTTCGTCTGGCGGGGCAAGCGGCGCAAAGTCGTCCAGGCCGATGGCCCCGAACGCCTCCAGGGCGAATGGTGGCGCGACAAGGGGCTGGAAGCCGATACCCCCTATCTCGTGCGCGACTATTTCCAGGTCGAGGTCGAGGGCGGCGGGCGCTACTGGCTGTTTCGCTTGGGCGACGGCCAATGGTCGTCGACCGGGCCGATGGCCTGGTTCATCCATGGCGCCTTCGCATGAGCCTTGCCGATCAGCGCTATGTCGAGTTGCAGGTGACGAGCCATTTCAGCTTCCTGCGGGGTGCATCCTCGCCTGAGGAACTCCTGACCGCCGCCGCCATGCTGGGCCTGCCGGCGATCGGCATCGTGGACCGCAACAGTCTGGCGGGATTGGTGCGCGCCTGGGACGCTGGCCGTTCGACGGGCGTGCGCGTCATCAACGGCTGCAGGCTGGATCTTTACTGTGGCACTGGTCTGCTTGTCTATCCCACAGACCGCGCTGCCTATGGTCGCCTTTGTCGTCTGCTGACGCTCGGCAAATCACGCGCCGGCAAAGGGGGCTGCGCACTCCATTGGGATGATGTCGCGACATGGAGCGAGGGACTGATCGCCATCCTTATCCCCGATAGCGACGACGCAAAAACGCAAGCGAACCTCGTCAGCCTCTCATCCATCTTTCAGGAACGCAGCTATCTCGCGCTGACCCTGCAGCGGCAGCCCGGCGACGCGTTACGGTTGCGGCGCCTGACACAGATGGCACAGCAGGCGCACGTCGCGACCGTCGCCACCGGCAATGTCCTCTACCACACCCCCGAGCGCCGAATGCTGCAGGATGTCCTGACCTGTATCCGCGAGAAATGCACGATCGACGATCTGGGCGAGCGACGCGAGCAGATCGCAGACCGGCACCTCAAGGACGCCGACGAGCTGGACCGGCTGTTCGAGCGCTATCTTGGGGACACAGAGCCAGTTCGGCGAAGTGTCGCTATCGCCGAGCAATGCCGCTTCTCCCTTGAGGAGTTGCGTTATCAATATCCTGATGAAATCGGTAAAAGCGGGCGTACACCGCAGCAGGAACTGGAGCGCCTTACCTGGGCAAAAGCCCCTGCCCGCTATCCAGACGGCATTGACGACAAGACAAGAGCCCAGCTGGAGCATGAGCTGCGTCTCATCGCCCAGCTCGATTACGCACCCTATTTTCTGACGGTCCACGCGATCGTCAATTTTGCGCGCTCGAAAGACATTTTGTGCCAGGGCCGGGGATCGGCCGCGAACTCGGCGGTCTGCTACTGCCTTGGCATCACCTCGATCGATCCGGTGCGCACCGAACTGCTGTTCGAACGGTTCGTGAGCGCTGAGCGACGCGAGCCCCCCGATATCGATGTCGATTTTGAGCATGAGCGGCGAGAGGAAGTGATCCAGTGGATCTACGAGACCTATGGCCGCAACCATAGCGCGCTGACTGCCGTCATCTCCCGCTTCCGCACCAAAGGCGCGATCCGCGAGGTGGGCAAGGCGCTCGGGCTTTCGACCGACGTCACCGATGCACTGTCAGGGCAGGTCTGGGGGTGGAGCCGCGAGGGTGTGCAAGACCGCCATGTCGCCGAGCTCAATCTTGATATGTCCGATCGCCGTCTTGCGCTGACGCTCGACCTGTCGCGTCTGCTCATAGATACGCCGCGCCATTCCTCGCAGCATCCTGGCGGCTTTGTGCTGACGCGCGATCGGCTCGACGAGTTGGTGCCGATCGAACCTGCCCGCATGGATGATCGCCAGATCATCGAATGGGACAAGGATGATATCGACCTCATGGGGTTTATGAAGGTCGATGTGCTGGCGCTGGGGATGCTCAGCTGCATGCGACGCGGCTTCGATATTCTGCGCGCGGAGAAGGGCATCCATCTCGACCTCGCCACGATACCGGCAGAAGATCCTGCAACCTATGCGATGATCCGCAAGGCTGACACGCTTGGCGTCTTCCAGATCGAGAGCCGGGCGCAAATGGCGATGCTGCCGCGGATCAAGCCAAGGACATTCTATGACCTGGTCGTCGAGGTCGCCATCGTGCGGCCTGGCCCCATCCAGGGCGACATGGTCCACCCTTATCTCAGGCGCCGCGAAGGCAAGGAAGAGGTCAGCTATCCCAAGCCGGAGCTGCGCCGGGTCCTCGAAAAGACGCTCGGCGTCCCGCTCTTTCAGGAGCAGGCGATGCGGGTCGCAATTGAGTGCGCCGGTTTTACCGCTAGCGAGGCGGATCTTTTGCGGCGGGCGATGGCGACGTTCAAGCTGACCGGCGGGGTCAGCCATTTTCGCAACAAGCTCATCGGCGGCATGGTCGAGCGCGGCTATGAGCAGGCTTTTGCCGAACAGACCTTCAAGCAGATCGAAGGCTTTGGCTCCTATGGATTCCCCGAAAGCCATGCGGCCAGCTTCGCGCTCATCGCCTATGCCTCCTCCTGGCTCAAATGCCATCATCCAGATGTATTCTGTGCGGCGTTGCTGAACGCTCAGCCCATGGGCTTCTATGCGCCAGCCCAAATCGTCCGCGACGCACGCGAACATGGCGTTGAGGTCCGTCCGGTCGATGTGAACCATAGTCGCTGGGACTGCACGCTTGAAGAGGGGAACCGGCGGTACAAGGCCGTGCGCCTTGGGCTGCGCATGGTCCGCGATCTTGCCAATCTGGACGGCGCGGCGATCGTCTCGGCCCGTGGCGCAGAGCCCTATGCTTCAGTGGAAGAAATCCAGCGCAGAGCCGGCGTGGGTGCTGGTGCGCTCGATCGGATCGGCGATGCTGATGGCTTCGGGTCGCTCCGGCACAGCCGTCGCACTGGCCTGTGGGATGTGAAAGGGTTGCGAGACAGCCCCCTACCCCTTTTTGCCGCAGCAGACGAGCGCGAGGGGAAGCTCCGCGCTGAAGCGGTCGAACCCGAGGTCGCGCTCTCGCCGATGGCGGAAGGCCAGGAGGTAGTGGAAGACTATCGCAGCTTCGCGCTATCGCTCCGCGCCCATCCGGTAACCTTTCTCAGGGAGGATTTGGCAGCGAGGAAGATGGTCCCGTGCGCGGCGCTTTCTGACATCCGCGATGGTCGCTGGGTCAATCTTGCAGGGATCATCATGGTGCGGCAGCGCCCCGGCTCTGCCAAGGGCATCATGTTCATCACTATCGAGGATGAAACCGGGATCGCAAATCTTGTCGTCTGGACCAAAATATTCGAAGCCAATCGCGGGACTGTCCTTGGCGCATCCATGCTGGGCGTGCGCGGTCAGGTTCAGAAAGAAGGCGAGGTCATTCACGTCATTGCCCAACGGCTAGAAAATCTGTCGGGGTTGCTGGCAAGCGTGGGCGAACGGAGCGATCTTGCCAACGTCTTCCGCCCGGCGCGCGGTGACGGCGCAAACAACGGGGGCGGACCTGATCCTCGGGACCCGGACAGCAAATTGCTCGGTCGTAAGGCACGCGAGATATACATCCCTGACCTGAGGCTGGGATCGGGCATCATTCCAGGGCGGCCGACCGAAGGCATCAAGGTGAAGCCAAGGGATTTTCGGTGAGATCTTTGTCACTGAAGCGGGCTTTGTCAAAACCCCATATCTGCCTTCCACACTTTGCGCGACGGCGCATACCGTCAACTACGATAAGGAGCGCAGCTTTTACCTTGAGAGATACCGGAGCCAGAAAGAGATAAAGTTTCACCTCTTCATCCCAAGCGATGAAACGACCTGGGTGCCACGCAGTGTCATCGGCAACGCGCATCTATGTTTGCGACAATTTGAGTCGGGGACTGTCAGGATTTCCGTGTGCGGCCGGGCGGTTGAACATTACGCCGCCATGGCCCTGATGAAGCGCTCGCCGAAGATTACGGCGAACTGGGTCTTGGCCATGGTCCACTCACGCGGCGGCATTTTCCACTCTTTTTCCGATCGGTTCAAGATCAGATAGAGCAGTTTTGTAGCGGCATCGTCGCTGGGGAAGTGGCCCCTGGCCCGGACCGCGCGCCTGAGCTTCGAGTTCAGCGCCTCGATCGCGTTCGTCGTGTAAATGATGCGCCGCACGTCGTCTGGGAAGGCGAAGAACGGGATGACCTCACCCCAGGCACGCCGCCAGCTCTGGCCGATCGCGGGATAGCGCTGGCCCCAGGGACTGGCCTCGAACGCCGTCAGCGCCTTTTCGGCAGCGTCAGCATCTGTGGCGCGGTAAATCTCCTTGAGCGCGGTTGCCAGCCCTTTGCGGTCTTTCCAGGATACGAAGTCCATGGAGTTGCGCAGCAGATGGACAATGCACGTTTGAACAATTGCCTCCGGGAACACGGCGGTGATCGCATCAGGGAAGCCCTTCAAGCCATCGACGACAGCGAGAAGGATATCTTCGACGCCGCGGTTCCGCAGTTCGTTCATCACCCGCAGCCAGAACTTGGCGCCTTCGTTTTGCTCCAGCCACAGACCCAGAACCTCCTTGGCGCCATCAGCACGGACGCCCAGCGCGATATGGATCGCCTTGTTGCGGACCATGCCTTCATCGCGGATCTTGACCCGGATCGCGTCGAAGAAAACCAACGGATAAACCGGGCCGAGCGGCCTTTGCTGCCAGGTGGCAACTTCGTCGAGGACAGCATCGGTCACCGTGCTGATCAGATCCGACGATACGTCGATACCGTACAGATCGCGCAGGTGCCCGGTGATCTCCCGCGTGCTCATGCCCCGCGCATACATCGACACAATCTTCTCATCGAAGCCCGGAAAGCGGCGCTGATACTTGGCTATCAGCTGCGGGTCGAAGCTGGACTGGCGGTCGCGCGGGACATCAATCTCCAGCTTGCCGGTCTCGGTCATTACGGTCTTCCGGCCATAGCCGTTGCGCGTGTTGCCGGCACCTTCGCCTGTCGCAAGATGGTGATCCATCTCCGCGTTTAACGCGCGCTCCGTCAGCGCCTTCTTCAGCGAATCCAGCAAGCCACCTTGTTCAAATGCGGCACTGGCAGCGCCTCCGGCCAAAAGCTGGTCGAGAAGCGCATTGGGAATAACGGGTTCTTTGCGTCGTGACATAGTGGGACTCCTTGTTACCCATTATGCCCGGCCACACACGGAAATCCTGACAGTCCCGACGTCGCTACTACAAAAGCTTGGAAAATCTATCTGCGGCGATCGTCATCTCCGACGAGGCCGAGATCTATGATAATAGCCTAGCCTATGAACCCTACCGACCAGTGGCCAGCTGGGACGGCGGCAAACTTCGGCTGACCCTCAGACCTATGCCTGGCTGGTTTGCATCAGCATGTTCGGATTTTGAGGGCGCAGGGCTGCTGGGCAGACGGCAAAACTGAAACATCAGACGCTTATTGTAACGGTCTCATTTTCTGCGACTATGTCTTTCCCCAGCTAACATCAATGTCAGCATTCAATCCTCCCTGCCCTGCTTCCGACCCGAGCTGGTCTTCACCATAGGACGCGATGAATTTGCGGCTCTTTCAAAGGGTGCCGATCTGGCCGTGAACCGGGACGATCACCCTCCCCCCAACATCGCTCGACCAAGCAGTTCAACAGATCCTGCACAAACGGCTGCAAAATGACATCCGTTCGAAATGGGAACATGTGGAACAGCAGATACCGTCTCGCGCCGCGGCTTACGGTTGGCATGCAATTGCCATGACCCGCGTTACCGACCGCAGCGACCAGACCGGGCCGCCCTATTGCAGTCTGGCCGTTCGCGCCGAGCCTTACCAGGCATAGCGCAGGCTGATGGTTCCCCCGATAGTGCTGTAGTTGCGCGATAGCCGGGCATCGCCGGATGCGCTCACCGACCATGACCGCGCTGCACTCCACTGCCCGCCGAACCGAACCAATGCGGCGTTGGCGTCGGCCGGCAGAGTCGTCCGGCTGATCTGAATCGACGGAAGCTCCGCAAAGCTGCGTGCCACGCTGCGATCGGTCTGGAAGTCGTGAATCCAGGCCAGTTGCAACAGTGGCGAGAAGCTGCCGCCGCCAGAAGTGCTCCACCGGCCATCGACCCGCACGCCAAGCGACATCGGCAGGGCGGTGATCGTCTTTTTGTGGAAAGTGATCGCGCTTTCACGGGCGTTGGACAGGTTCTCCGTCGCGGAACCCTGATACAATCGCATCGGCTCGATAGAAACGAACGGCACGATATGCGCTGCCGGTCCGCCAAGGTCGAACGCATAGCCGGTTTCGAACCGCGCGCCGACGGTTTTGGTGTTCAGCTTGAGCGAACCTGCCACGCTGACACCCAGCGCATCCAGTCGGCGGGTAAAACGGGTGGTGCCGGTGCCGACCTGGGCCAGTGCCGACACATAAGCCGAACCGATATGGCCGATGCCGTATAGGCTCAGCGAATAATGGTCGCCCTGCGCGTTCGAATGGGGCGCCACCAGGCTCGAGGACGCATCCATATAGGTGAACGCGGCGCCGAGCAGGATGGGGTCTGCTCCCGTTTCACCATCGATGCCGACGGTTACGCCGCGTAGCTGGCTGGACAGTCCTGCCCCGCTCCCCGCAGATGCGGTGGGCGTCAGCCAGAACCGGTTTGCGCCGGGTTGCATGGGTTCGACACGCCAACCATCAAGGCGATCGGTAACCGACTGGACAGATC
The DNA here is from genome assembly GCF_055640555.1 of Sphingobium sp. KKT206. Lineage (NCBI taxonomy): Bacteria > Pseudomonadati > Pseudomonadota > Alphaproteobacteria > Sphingomonadales > Sphingobiaceae > Sphingobium > Sphingobium sp. KKT206. The sequence goes on along the minus strand of NZ_CM145764.1, from coordinate 613,707 downwards.
GCTGTGCTGCGGACAGGACTTGCCTGGGCACGATCGTCACCCCGCCAGCACCGAGCGTCTTATAGGCGCTTTCCAGCTTGTGGGTGCTATCGAGTCCGACCAGTCGTGCCGTCAACAGGCGTGACAGTGCCGATCCGCCCCGATCCTGAATCGCGCCGAACGCATTGCCGATCTCAACCCCGGCATCACTAAGGCCTTCGGGGGCAAAATTCGCGGTCGATACAAGGCTCAGCACGCCGCTCTCGTTCGTGAGCGCATAGCTGAGGATCGCGCTCCTGGCGGTGCTGAGCGTCATGCCCTGCGCAGCCAGCCCGCCGACGGCCGAAACGACCCCGCCGAGCTTGAAGCTGCCCGGCCGGACCGACCCGGCGTTGAGCGTCTTGATCGCCAGCGTGCCGTCCAGTTGCGCAGCGCCAAGGATATGGAAAGTATCGGAACGCCCGCTATGATGATCGACCCCGATCTGGATCGATCCGGTCGCAGATTGCGTGAACGCACCGTTGATAAGGACGCTGCCGACGCCTGATGCATTGCCAAGGACGCCGTCATTGCGGAAGTGGCCGACACTACCCAGATCAATCGATGACCCCGACTGGATCGTGCCTCCCGCCAGATTGTGGAGAAGGTTCGTCCCACCGTCCTTCAGCGCGATGCTCCCCAGCATGGTGCCGTAGTTGGCGATGGTGGTGTCGCCGGACAGGCTCTTGATGGCCATTCCCGCATCGCCGTCCATGGTGGACATGGTGCCGCTGTTGTTGATGAGGTTGATGGGCGAATCTAGCAGCGCTGCATGGCCGCCTGCGCCGCCCAAGACGCTTGCCCCTTCTTCGATATTGAGGATGGGGTCAGTCGAGGAGAAGGCATAGATGGCGCTCGCCCCGGCACCCGTGGCCTTGATCGACACACCGCTGCGCAGGTTCACCGTGACGACACCGGATACGCCGCCTGCGCCTGCGCTGATCAGACGCGCAGAGTTACCGTTCATCACCAATCCGCCACCGCCTGCGACCGATTGGGCCACGACGCCGTAAGCACCCGCGCCCGTGGTGGAGATCGAGGCATTCACATTGACGGTGACGTTGCCGGAATTGGCAGACGTGCCGGCGATGGGGGTCGCCGATACGGCATTGCCGCTGGAGAGGACCGCGCCGCCGCCACCGCCCACGCTTTGGGCAAGGATGCCGATCGCGTTGACGCCAGTGGTGGAGATCGCTGCATTGCTGGCGATGGTAACGTTGGCGCTGTTGGCATTGGAGCCAGTCCCGGTGGTGACGAATGTTGCGGGCGTGTAGACATACCCCGACCCAGTCCGCGAAACGGAAGCCGGAACGTATGTGGTGACGAATGGCGAAGCCATCGACCCGCCAAGACTTGCGCTTCCCGACGAGATGGCGAGACCGCCGCCGCCGCCGATGCTCTGTGCAACGATGCCGATCGCGCCCACACCGCTGGTGGTGATAGTAGCATTTGAGGATATGGCGACATCCGTTGCAGTGCCGCCGGGCTTGCCGCCGAGCACGGCATTGCTGGCAATCACCTGGCTCATGCCGCCGCCGCCCGCAATCGATTGCGCGACAATAGCATGGGCGAAATTGCCGCGTGTAGCGATGGCGCCGCTGGTAGCCGAAACATTCACGGTGCCGCTCGTCCCGGCGGAGGTGCCGGCGGAGCCAAGGGTCATGGTCCCGGAAAAGCTGCTCGCCGGCGACGCGGACAAGCTTGCCAGACCGCCGCCACCTGATACGCTTTGGGCAAGGATGCCCACTGCCTGCGCGCCGCTCGTTGTGATGTTGGACGTGCCGGTTACCGCTACATTGCCTGCGGCGCCGGAGCCGTTTAGCTGGCCGAGCCGCCCGTTGGCGCTCCCGCTGTTGGTGCCCGTGGATTGATCGGTGAAGCTGGCGACACCGCCACCGCCGCCGACCGACTGCGCCAGCAGTGCGACGGCATTGGCGCCGGTGGTGGAGAGGCTAGCCGAATAGCTCGCCGCAACCGCGCCACCATCGCCGCTGATATTGCCTGTCGCGCCCAGGTTCAACGATGCGGTGATCCCGCCGGTCGATCCGCTGAGCCTGCTGGCGCCGCCGATGCCGCCGCCGCCGCCGATCGACTGCGCGATAAGGCTGAACGCGCCTGCGCCGCTGGTGGCGACCTGACCATAGCTGGTCAGCGTGACTGCGCTGCCATGCTGGCCGCTGCCCGCCGAACCGCCGAGCGTCAGACCGACATTGGCCGTACCGCCGCCCGCGCTGGTCGCGCTGGAGGTCGAGGCCGAACCGCCGCCGCCACCCACCGATTGCGCGAACATCCCGTAAGCCAGCGCACCCGATGTCTTGATCGCGCCCGCATTGGTGAGCGATACCGCGCCACCCAAACCTCCGACACCGCCCGATCCACCGAGTACCGCTGCAATCGCATAGGAACCGCCATTGGCGTTGCTGGTCGCCGATCCACCATTGCCGCCGCCGCCGCCAACCGATTGCGCCTGAATCGCCGTCGCTTGATCGCCTGCGGTGGTGATCGCGAGCTGATTGGCCACTTCGACGGCGGAACCGCCGCCGCCCGCGCCGCCATTGCCGCCAAGGCCCATTGCCACTGCCATGCCGCTGGCCGTGTTCGCGTCGGCATTGCCAGCATAGGTCGTGTTGCTTGAAGCGCTGCCGCCGCCGCTGCCCGATCCGGCGGTTGCCGCCGCACTGAACGCGCCGCCGTTGCCGCCACCGCCACCGACTGACTGTGCGAAGATGCCGTAGGAGCCAGTGCCGAAGGTAACGATGCCCTGTCCACTGGTCGCCGTGGCGCAGTGGCCACCGCTGGTCGTGCCGCAGACCAGCACAGCGCCGCCCGCGCCGCCGCCGGCACCCGTACCGGACAGGCCGATCGCCACCGACGCGGAACCGCCCGAACCGGTTGTCGAGCTGGTCGAGCCACCATTGCCGCCGCCACCGCCGACGGATTGCGCGAAGATCGCGCTGCTGCCCGCCGCATAGGTGGTGAGCAGGCCGCCACTTTGCGTCACCTGCACCGCGCCGCCTGCGCCCGCGCCCGCGCCGTTGCCGCCCATCGACATCGAGACGCTAGCCTTCCCCGCATTGGCATTGGTGCTGCTCGACCCGCCATTGCCGCCACCGCCGCCGACCGACTGGGCGAAGATCGCCGCCGATCCCGACGCGAGGAATGCCGTGGACGCGCTGCCGGTGGTGATCGAACCGCTGTTCGCCACGGACACCGCGTTGCCCGCGCTTCCAGAACCGCCAGCGCCGCCCAGGCTCATGCCAACCGCATAGCCGCCGTCGCCGCCCGCGCCGCCCTGGCCGCCGCTGCTATTGTGGCCAGCGGACGAGGATGTGGCGTTATTGGCGGAGGTATAGGCCGTCCCGCCCGTGCGAACGCTCGCCTGGGTCGAGCTGGACGACCCGCTGCTGGCGGGAGCCGCTTCGGCCGAGCTATAGGCCGCGCCGCCATTGCCGCCGCCGCCGCCGACCGACTGGGCGAAGATGCCCGCCGAATTGCTCGCCAGCGTGGTGATCGCGCCGCTATTCTTGACCAGCACGGCCCCGGTGGTGCCACCGCCACCGCCCGAACCGCCCAGCGCGAAGCTGAGCGCTGCAGCGCCGCCAGAGGTTGCCGAAGTCGATGTCGAGCCGCCATTGCCGCCACCGCCGCCCACCGACTGGGCGAAGATACCGGACGAAACATTGCCGCCAGTGCTGATCGCGTGGGTGCTGACCACGGACACGTCGCCGCTATTGCCGCCGACGCCGCCTGCGCCGCCCAGGCTGATCGCGCCGGAATAGTTGCCGCCGGACGCATTGGCTGTGCTTGATCCGCCATTGCCGCCGCCGCCGCCGACCGACTGCGCGAACACGCCATTGGACAGGTCGCCACTGGTCGCGATGCGGGCCGCATTGTTGACGAGCACCCGGCCACCCTGGCCACCCGTCCCACCACTGCCGCCGATACTGAGCGATGCGCCAGCGCCGTTATCGGCCTTCTCGTCCGAAGCGGGCGGGCCGGAGGTCGCAAGCTGCGCTGCGGTCGAGACGGATGCACCGCTGTTGGTCTGCTGGGCAAAGCCGCTGCCGCTGTACGAAGCCGCACCGCCATTGAGCGCGCCGCCTGCTTCGCCCGTCGCCGATGCGCTGGCCGCGCCGCCATTGCCGCCGCCGCCGCCCACCGATTGCGCGAAGATGCCATTCGATTGGGCGCCGTGCGTTGTGAGTGTGCCGCCGGTCTGCGTCACGATCACATCGCTGCCGTGGCCGCCACCGCCGCCATAGCCGCCGATCGCGACCGCTACAGCATATTTGTTGCTCGACGCGCTCGCATCGGACCAGCCGCCATTGCCGCCGCCGCCGCCGACCGACTGCGCATAAATCGCGGACGCTGCGTTGCCATAAGTGGTGATCGAGCCCGAATTGGGCATCGCAATCGAGGCCACGCCGGCCAGCGGCTTGTCGGTGCGGCCTGCCGCATAGCCAGATGTCACATAATCCCTCGCGGCAGCGGTGAGGTCATCGCCGAACTTCGCGCTCACGTCGGAATAGTTCGCCAGATATTGGCGGACGTTGAAGCCGTTTGCGTTTCTTCCCTCACGGATGCTGCTGGTGAGGAAATGCTCGAATCCATAAGTCGGATTGTCGCCGATATTGCGGACCAGGTCGCTCCACGACGCGATATATTCATACGGGTTGAAATTGACCGCGACCGTGCCGCCATTGCCGCCCACGCCGCCGCCGCCGCCCACCGACACTGAAACAGATCCGGTGCCCGCAATCGAATTGGCATAGGCCGATCCGCCATTGCCGCCGCTGCCGCCGATCGATTGCGCCAGGATGCCGATCGACTGGTCGCCGCTGCTGATGCTGCCCGGCGTGACCGGCGCGCCCGTCACGATGTTGCCGAACTGGTTGACCGTGACACTGGCAGCATCGCCGCCTGCCGCGCCCGCGCCGCCGATCGCGACCGAGGCCGAAACCGATGTGTTCTTGCTGTTGCCGCCGCCCGCAGTGACGCTGAAGGCCGCGGCGTTGCCGCCATTGCCGCCGCCGCCGCCGATCGATTGCGCGATAATCCCGATCGAGGACAGACCCGATGTGACGATGTCGCCGGTGCTTTGGACGGCAACCGCCTTTGCCGCCTGACCCGTGCCGCCGCTGCCGCCGGTCGCTCCGGCTGCGCCGACCGACAGCGGGACACGCGGAAAGCCCGTGGCGATCGCGCCCGAGAGCGCCGATCCGCCATTGCCGCCGCTGCCGCCGATCGATTGCGCGAGAATGCCGGTCGAAAGATCCCCCTTGGTGACGATCTTGCCATTGCTGATCAGGCTGACCGACCCGGCGATGCTGCCGTTGCCGCCTGCTCCACCGACCGAGATCGCGGGCGCGACAACGGCCGCCCCGGCGAGCGCAGCGCTGAACCCGCCGCTGCCGCCATTGCCGCCGATCGATTGCGCCAACAGGCCAACCGAGAGCGATCCATTGGTGGTAACCGACTGGTCCGAGATCAGCTTGACGTTCCCGGCACGCCCGCCTGCGCCACCCGACCCGCCGAGCGAGACCGACACCGCACTCAATGCGCCGATCGCGCCGGAGAACGCCCAGCCGCCATTGCCACCATTGCCGCCGATAGACTGGGCGACCGCGCCGTTGGACTGATTGCCCGTGGTGACGACCGCGCGGCTGCGCTCTGCCAGCGACAGCATGACATTGCCTGCAAAGCCGCCAACGCCGCCATCGCCGCCGATCGCGGCGCTCAGGCCCAGCGTGCCGCTAAAGCCGCCGGCGATCGCAAAGCCGCCATTGCCGCCATGCCCGCCCAGGCTTTGCGCCACGATGGCCGAGGACATGTCGCCGGTGATCGTCGTGCTGCCGGATTGGGCGACGGTGACGGCGCTCGCACGCCCACCAAAGCCCCCATTGCCGCCGAGCGAGAGCGACCCCGCAACGACGGGGCTGTAGCCGCCCGCAATGGCGAAGCCGCCGCTGCCGCCCGATCCGCCGATCGATTGCGCCAGTATGCCGCCGGCATTACCGGTCGTCGCGGCCTTCGTGGTGATGTCCCCCGAACTCCAGACATCGACGGTGCCGGCTCCGCCACCGATGCCGCCCGAACCGCCAAGCCCGATGCTGGCCGCAAGCGTGCCGCCATAGCTGCCCGCCACCGCAAAGCCGCCGCTGCCGCCGCCACCGCCGATGGACTGCGCCTGCAATGCCGCAGCGCCACCGCCCGTCGTCGCCAGCGCGCCGCCATTCACCACGCTGACTGCGCTGGACAGGCCACCACCACCACCGCCGCCGCCGATGCTGTTGGAACTGCCGACGCCCATCGAGACTGAGGTTGCCGTCGCATAGCCGCCATTGCCGCCGCCGCCGCCGATCGACTGCGCCAGGATCGCGTTCGAGCCATAGCCGCTGGTGGTGATAGAAGCCGCGCCAGCATCGGTCAGGTTATAGACCAATGCCCCGCCGCCGACGCCGCCGGTACCCCCCTTGCCACCGACCGACAGCGTTACGGCCAACCCGCCGATACCTGCCGCGCCGCTGATTGCCGATCCGCCCGCACCGCCGCCGCCGCCGATCGACTGCGCCATCAGGCCTTGGGAAAAATCGCCCTGTGTCGTTATCAGCCCACCCTGATTTTCCACCGTGACCGCCGCTGCCGATCCGCCCAATCCGCCCGTGCCGCCAATGCCGATGCCGATGGCTACGGTTCCTGCCAGCGCAGCATCGATCGCCGTTCCGCCGCTACCGCCGCCGCCGCCGATCGACTGCGCCAATATGCCCTGCGAGCTCAACCCGCGGGTCGCGATGGAGGCGCCGCCAGTGCTGGCAAACACCTCAGCGCCAGTGCCGCCGTTGCCGCCGGATCCGCCCAGCGCCACGGAAAACGCGCCGAAAAAGCCCGCCGACAGCGCTACGGCATAACCGCCGCTGCCACCGCCCCCGCCGACCGACTGGGCGAGAATACCCTGCGACGACAGGCCCGCCGTCGACAGGATCTTGCCGGTCGCCGGCGTGGTCAGGCTGCCGCGTCCGCTGTTGCCGCAGATTGCAGGCCGGTACGAGTTCGTGCTGAAGGTGTTGCAGTTGACGGTGATGATGTTGCCATTGCCGCCTCCGCCGCCCGTTCCGCCGTGCGCAACCGAGGTTGCCTCGCCTAGGAATGACGTCGCCATCGCCATCGCGCCGCCGGCATTGCCGCCGCCGCCGCCCACCGACTGGGTGAAGATAGCCGCCGAACTGATCTCTACGGTGTGGATCGAGCCGCCGTTAAGTAGCGCGATCTCGCCGCCATTGCCGCCGCCGCCGCCGCTGCCGCCCGTGGCATGTGCCGACCCGCCAAAGATCGTCTTCGACTTCGCCTTGGCATAGCCACCGCTGCCGCCACCGCCGCCAATCGACTGGGCGAACAGGCCGAACGCCCCGCCAGCGCTGTCGTCATTGTTCGGCGTCGTGCTCAGGCCTGCAAGGCACGCATTGCCGGTGCAAATGTCTCCGCTGTTAAACAGGAAGACGCCGCCGCCCACGCCGCCATCGCCGCCGCTGCCGCCAACCGCCACTGACCGGCGCCCGCTAGCCGTGGCAAAACCTGCCTTGCCTCCGCCGCCGCCGACCGATTGCGCGAATACGCCGACAGACGACGAACCGAAGATGCTGACCGTGCCCGTATTAGTGATGTTGACGATGTTGCCATTGCCCGCCTTCCCGCCATCGGCACCCAGCGCATGTCGTCCGGCGTCGCCGCCCGCATCGCCGCCGCCGCCGCCGACCGACTGGCCGGCGATCGCCGCGATGCTGACCGGATTGCAACCACTAAGGCCCGAACTTTCGCAATCACGAACCGATGCGCTGCCGATGGTGATCGCGCCATAGTTGGCGATACCGACGACGCCCGCATGGCCGCCATAGCCCCCGCCGCCGCCATAACCACTGACGCTGGTGCCCGCATTGCCGCCAAAGCCGCCGATGCTCTGCGCGACGATGCCCATGCCGCCATTGGTTCGGATGGCCCCATTGTTCGTGATATAGATATCACCGCCCGAACCACCGGGCAGACCGTTGCCGCCGGATGAATTCTTGTTGCCGTTATCGGCATAGCCGCCTTCGCCGCCTAGGCCGCCGCCACTTTGCGCGACGATGCCGAACGCCGTCGGCCCGCCTACGATATTGAGGCTGACATTGTTGACGAGCGAAATGAAGCCCGCATTGCCGCCCAGGCCGCCGTCACCCCCGGAAAATGTCTTGCGCCGAGTATTGCCGCCCGTCCCGCCATTGCCGCCATAATTATATACCAGAATACCCGTATTGCTCGCCGTATAACCACCGGCCGGCTGGTTCGCGCCCGGATTGATGGTCAGGTTCACAGTGCCGCCATTGCCGCCTTTACCGCCATTGCCGCCGTCATAAACGCAACCGTCATCGTAGATGTCGTTGCCGCCGTGCCCGCCCGCGCCGCCGCGACTGCCGACAATCGCGATTGATCCGTTGCGGGTTGCGGTCGGGCTCGCCGGTGCATAGGTCAGCGGGTTACCGCCGTGATTGGCGATCGGACCGGTGGCACCATCGCCGCCGGGGCCTGTGCCACAGCTGTTGTTCTGCCGGTTGTCCTTGCCCGCAGCGCCATCGGCACCGTGCTGCCCTTCGAGATAGGCGGGGTTGCCGTAATTGACGACCACCTGCGCTCGCGCCTCAGTGGCGGTCGCGACGAAAGCTATGGCACCCAGGCTCGCGGCACCCAGCAAATGCTGCACCATGCGCCGTTGCAGCCTTGTCGTTGCAGGGGTTTGGAACGCGGGCGTTTCGAATGGCATGACTGGCTTCCATCTAAAACCAAAGGAGCGATATATGTTACGCGCGCGAACTGGCCCTAAGCTTTCGCGAAACAAGCATGACCGGGGCCATATCAGCGCGCGTTAAACGACAGGCCGTCGTGCAACTATCTCAAGCCTAGGGACAAAATATTAAGAAGCCGCTTCACCTGACCGATGGCAGCTGCAAGTTCAAGATATCCAAAATGGCGCAGAAGGCAGCCGCGCCAGACGGCAGGGGCTGTCGAAATGTCATCTCGCCCACCTCCTCAGCGAACCCGTGGCGGTTCGCAAGCCACGAAGCGTGAATGGCATGCCCCTCGCCTCGCGTCGGAAATGGCGAGTTACGGGACTTGTGCTTGCTCACGCCCCGCTAGGTTAACGAATTATAGCAGACTTGTTCCTATCACGCGCACTATGCGATTAGCGACGATCACGAACTGGGCCTACGGCGCGACCGTCCTGCTGACGCTCGCCTCGGCAACGACGATGCTGCTGGCGTCCGGCGCGCAGGAGAAGGAGCGTGCGGCGGTCGCGCAGCGCTATCAGCTTGATCAAGCCACCTCGAAGATTGCTGCCGAAGTATCCGCATCGAGTGACCAGGCGCGGGATTTCGTCATCACTGGCCAAGAGGCCCACCTTGCCGCCTACCGTCGCGAGGTCGAAGCCCTGCGGTCGGTTGAGAACCGCGTTCGTCACCTGAAGGACAATGGCGCCTCGGCGGACGAGTTGACGGCGCTCACCGAAGCGATACGTTTGGCCGATAGCCTTCAGGACGAGCAGGTTGACGCGATCGCTGCCCGCCAGCGTGGCGAAGATGACCTTGCCCGTGAAATCCTGTTCGGTGCCGAATATTCAAGGGGCCTCGACCGCGTCGCTGGCAATATCGAGCGCTTCCAGTATCGCCTCGACCAGCGTACCGATGCCGAGGTCGCGGCCGCAACGACGATAGCTCAGATCTGGAAGACAAGTTCGGAGATCGTGCTGGGGCTTACCGGCTTCCTGTCGCTGTGCGTGCTCTACTTCATCTTCAAGCGGCGGGTGTTGCATCCGGTGGTGCGGCTGAGCGACGTCGTCAGCCGGCTCGCCAGGCAGGACTATGCCGTCGAAGCCCCGGATTACGACCAGATCGACGAGATCGGCGACATGGCCCAGGCCATCCGCATATTTCGCGAAAACGGGCTCGAACGCCAACGGCTCGAGGCCGAGCGCGCCGGGGATCAAACCATGCGTGCCTTGCTGTCGCGGATGACCCAGCGGATGCAGGGCTGCGATACTTTGTACGATCTCGAACGGGTCGTCTCGGGGTTCGTGCCCGAGATCGCGCCTGGGCACGCCGGCCGTCTCTATCGCCTCGACGAATCACGCAACGTCATGGTCGAACGATGCGCGTGGCTGGCACCGACTCATTCACGAGCCGAGTTTTCGCCGATGGCTTGCTGGGCTTTGCAGCGAAGCGATCTGCATCGGCCATGCGGACAATTGATCGATATCCCCTGCGACCATGTCGATCCTCAAGGCGACACTCGCGTGGCTTCGCTCTGCCTGCCGCTAATCGCCCAGCGCGTCACGCTCGGCCTGCTCTATCTGGAGCCCCGGACGGACCTTCCTGAACCCGCGAGAGAGGTCGGCGAAACCTATCTGAGGGTGCTTGCGGAAAATATCGGCCTGGCTCTTGGAAACCTGCGCTTGCGCGATGCGCTTCGCGAGATGGCGATGGCCGATCCGCTGACGGGTCTCGCCAACCGCCGCCAGCTCGACATGGTACTCGAAGTTCAACTGGCAGAGGCTGATCGGCTCGGACGACCGATCAGCTGCCTGATGCTTGATGTCGACCATTTCAAGCGGTTCAACGATCAGTTCGGCCACGACGCGGGCGACGCCGTGCTCCGCGCTCTTGGCAAGATCCTGCTGACCTTGACGCGCGAGCACGGGCTTGCCTTCCGCTTTGGCGGCGAGGAGTTCTTGCTGCTGATGCCGGAACTCGACGTCGAGCAAGCCAGCCAACGCGCTGAAGACATCCGCGCCCGCGTCAATGCGTTGCGGCTGCAGCATGACGGACGCGAACTGGGACCGATCACCGTCTCGATTGGCATGGCCTGCGCGCCGCTCCATTGCCCGTTCGACACGCTCGTCAAAACGGCAGATGCCGCCCTGCTTCGCGCAAAGGAAGCCGGGCGTGAACGCATCGTCGTCGCCCACACACGCCGTTCAGGACACAGTGCGGCCTGATCGTCTTCCTGTTCGCGCTGCTCAGCAAGCTCAGGTCTGACCTCGCGCGCTTTCTGAACCGTCGCGGCCTGATATTGGTCGGCAGCGAGATGGTAGGCACCCCAATTGGCGGCAATGCTGCTGAGCGCGTCGATGACCGTGGCTTCGCGACCTTCGGTAGCATGTGCGTCGAGCACCATCGCGCCCACCACGCGTTTCGACAGCTTTGTGCCGGTTGCCGGGTCGCGGGCACTCAGAAAGCGACCGATCAGGGGTTCCGGAACATTCGCACGCCGCAAGAGCTGGTCTGCGGCTGTGCGTTTGATGTTCACGAGCGTGGCGAGGATTTCAATCGCCAAGCGGCGTTGGTCGAGGAGGGAAAACGTCATTCGACCTCTCCGAAGGCTTCTGCGTAGAATTGCTCGATCTGGCTGGATTCCTCGTCGGTCAGGGCACCGAACTCTCGGGTCCGCGCCCGCTGGGAGAAGCGGCCGGCATTTTGCTCAAGAAACTTCTGCAGCAGCTCGATACGGGCCGCAGGCATATCGACGATCTCCTGCACAGCATCGCTGAACTGGTCGAATGCTTCTAGGAAGCGGACCTCGCGCGGAAGGTCTTCCACGATGGTCTGTTCCACGCACGCATAGAGAAACTCGGTATGCGCGGTGGCATCGAAATAGCGGTAGAAGTCGATCGTCTGGTTGAGTACCTCGACATTGCCTTCCTTGGTTCGCTGCCATTCGATCTCAGGAAGGAGGGGACGCGAATAAGTCTCGAGAACGGAGCGATAGCCGTCGAGCTGACGCAGGATCGCGGCGCTGATGGGAAACACGAGCCCTGTCGGATTGTAGTGAGCCGAGGCCAGTGCGTGGTGGATCAGCCAGCGATGGATGCGGCCGTTCCCGTCCACGAAGGGGTGGATATAGACGAAGCCAAAGGCCATGGCGGCCGCGGTAACGACGGCATCAAGGCCACCATCCAAGGTCCGTTCGGCATAAGCGACAAGACCCGTCAGCAGGCTTTCGATGTCTTCATGGCGGGCGCTGATGTGATCGGGCAGCGGTTCCCCTGTCTCGCGATCATGGACGCCGACGAAGCCGCCCTCGGTTCGCAGGCCGAGCCGAACAAAGCGGGTATCCTCGCCGATGACGACGCGCTGAAGGCGTTCGAACTCGGCGATCGTGAGCGGGTGCGTCCCTGCCTGCGCGATTGCCTGCCCCCAGCGCGCCGCGCGTGTTCCGGAGGGGCGTTCGCCCTCGATGGCGAAGGATGATTTGGAATCATTGAGAAGGAGAAAGGCGGCAGCCCGGGCGATGACGTCGCCACGGACCCTGCCAATCTCCGCGCGGGCGAGTTGGTCGAGCTGCTTGGCTGCGACGGTTTCGAGGGCATTGGTACGCCGGACCATCGGACAGAAGGCAGGCGTTCCAGGGAGGTTGTCGATGACCTTGTGGCGCGATGACACCCGGCCTTTCGCCAACGCAAACTGTAGCTTGTCGTCGATGATCGGAACGGCCTTGACCTTGCCGGGGTCGGGAAGATCAAGCGCCTCGCCGGTGATCCATTCGTAGAGGAACCAGATACGACGGGCGAACGCGCCCGTTGGCGTCGCGAGAATGAAGTCACTTATGGTCTGCGCGCCAATGGTCGCAAAGAGGCGTGCAAGGACGCTAAGGTCGACACCCTCCCATTTGAGGGCAAATACCAACTGACCCGCGAGAGTCGCTTCGGCAAAATGTCTCGGCGTCAGGAGCGTCCAGTCGTCGGTTGAGGCGGGATGATGGCGCTCGGCGATGGCAGCAAGGTGCGGCGGCAGGGGCAGCGACAGATCATATCTCGCTATGAGCGCAGCATAGCCCTGCGGGATCGCGGACTCAGGCAAGCGCCGTCCGCGAAAATCCATCACTGCTTGCGAAGGCCACTCACCCATAAACGATCCCGTAAAAACCGCTCACTGCGGTCTAGACCAACTGCGAATATGGATCACTGGCTGTGAATTTCAATCACTATCGACGACTATATGTGAATATCGATCTCCAAACATATGCTCCTTCGACCTAATTGATGCCCTGCCAGAGCGGACCGCTTCAAACTGGGCCATCAAGGAGCCTTCGGCGTCGGATCGCTTTAATCTCACAGAAGGTGGATCCGTCGCCTTACGGAGAAACGCTGAGGCCTCCAGGCTGGCGGGGGCGAGCAAACTGACTTGCTCCTGCACGGTCGCTAGACTCCGCCTGGCGGCCTACGACCACTTCAAGTCGTTCCGGAGAAGCCTCGGAGTGTCGGGTCACGCCAGAACCGGTCATCAGAGGGCCATACAGCGGTCGAGCAGGTACGCGCCCCAAATTCGGTCGTTCGGCCTTGTCGCCGACGAGCCCGAAAGCCGCCATTCGTTCCGCCAGCGCTCAACTGGTTCAGACCCGACATTGCGCTCACGGCCCAACAGGCGTGGCCATAATTATGTTCGGAGTGCAGCAATCAGGGCGTCCCGAGCCATCGCCACGCGCGGGTGTCGCAGCGATGAGCGTGCCCAGACGAGGTAGTAAGCGTTGCGCGGCACCGTGACCGGGGCGGGTATCTCGATCAGCGTGCAGGCAGCGCGTTCGCTGCGGGTGAGATAGCCGGGCATCACCGTCCAGCCGAGACCCGCGCACAATCCCGATCGCAATACTCTCAAATCGGGCGCGGTCAACGCGGGCTGGCTCGTCAGCTCGATCTGGTTTGCATGGAGCCAGGTTCGCAGCAGCGGCCGGTCGAGGTCGTAGGCGAGGTGGGCCGTCCGGTTGAGCCCGTCGGCAAGCGGCAATTCGGCAATCCGCCTCGCCATGGCGGGCGAGGCGACGGCGCGCAGCTCTTCTTCGCCCAGCGCATGGAAGGCCAGCCGCGGTTCTTCGGGTTGCGAGGCGGTGACGGCCAGGTGCACCTTGTCCTCGAGCAGCAGGGCGTAGAGCGCCTCGCGCCCGCCGATATGCAGGCGCAGGTCTAGCCCCGCATCCAGCAGCGGGGCCAGCCGGGGCGTGATCATTTCGCCCAGCAGGTCGGACGGCGCGGCGATGTGGACCGTGCCGGAAAGGCGGGACGATCGGGCCCGCGCGCTGGCCAGCGCCGATTCCGCTGTGTCGAGGCTGCTTCCGACCGAAGCCGCTAGATCGTCGGCAATCGCCGTTGGTCGAACACCCCGCGAATGTCGATCGAACAAGGGATGGCCCAGTTGCGCCTCGAGCGAGGCGATGTGTTGCGAGGCCGCAGGCTGGGTGATGCCGATCGCCCGTGCCGCTTCGCTCAATGAACGACGGCGGTAGACTTCGACGAAAGTGCGCAACTGCAGGAGGGACATTCCGGTTCCATAAGCAGATTTATGGCGGCCCGCCATTCCCTTTGGATTTCATGATGCCGTTCCATGCGTATTTAGGTCGCCGAAAAGAATGATCGAATGCAAAATCGCCGCCAACTGCTGCAGACACTCACCGCCACAATTGCGGCAGTTTCGGCTGCATCGGGTGTGTTCGCTCGTGCTCCCAGCATTAATGGAAAAGGACAATTGACGATGAGCCGCATACTTATGGTGACCACCTCCGCCGACCGCATGACCCCCGGCACCGAACCGACGGGTGTCTGGCTCGAGGAACTTACCACCCCGTATTATGCCTTCCGCGATGCGGGCGCCGAGGTGACGCTGGCCTCGATCAAGGGCGGCGCCATCCCCGTCGACCAGCGCAGCGTCAACGCCGACGGCGAGAACGACGCTTCGGTCGAACGCTATCTGAAGGACGAGGCCCTGAAGGCCGAGGTTGCCAGCACCCCTGTATTCACAAGCATCGATCCCGCCAGCTACGACGCGCTGTTCCTGCCCGGCGGCCACGGCACCATGTTCGATTACCCCGGCAGCGACGAACTGGCCCGCCTGGTCGAACGCTTCGACCGCGAAGGCAAGATCGTCGCCGCCGTCTGCCATGGACCGGCAGGGCTGGTCTCGGCGAAGAAGGCCGATGGCACGCCCCTCGTGGCTGGCCGCCGTGTCGCGGGCTTCACCGACAGCGAGGAACGCGCGGTCGGCCTCGATCAGGCGGTGCCGTTCCTGCTCGAAACGCGCCTCAAGGAACTTGGGGGCAAGCACGAGGGCGGCCCCGATTTTGCCCCCTTCGCCCTGCGCGACGGCAATCTGGTGACCGGCCAGAACCCCGCCAGCGCTACCCGCACCGCGGAGCTCGTAATGGAAGCCCTCAAGGACAAGGTCGCCTGATCATGCGCTATCTCCACACCATGCTGCGCGTCGCCGATCCCGAGGCGGCGATCCGTTTCTTCACGCTGCTGGGTCTCAAGGAGACCCGGCGCATGGAGAACCAAGCCGGGCGTTACACGCTGATCTACCTTGCCGCCGACGAGGATTTCCGCGGCGACGGCGAGCAGGGCGATGCCGAGGTCGAGCTGACGTACAACTGGCCGCCCGAGGACGGCAGCCCTGCCGAGACTTATACCGGGGGCCGCAACTTCGGCCACCTCGCCTACGGGGTCGACGACATCTACGAAACGTGCGCGCGGCTGCAGGCGGGCGGCGTGACGATCAATCGCCCCCCGCGTGACGGATACATGGCGTTCGTCCGCTCGCCGGACGGGATCTCGATCGAACTGCTGCAGAAGGGCGAACACAAGGCTCCGGCCGAACCCTGGGCCTCCATGCCCAACACGGGCGAATGGTGATGGCGAAATTGTTCGAACCCATTGAGGTTGGCGGGCTGCGGCTCGCCAACCGCATCGTCATCGCGCCGATGTGCCAGTATTCGGCAGTCGACGGCGCGATGACCGACTGGCACCAGATGCATCTCGGCCAGTTGGCGCTCTCGGGCGCGGGCGCGCTGACGATAGAGGCGACCGCGGTCAGCCCGGAAGGGCGCATCACCTACGGTGACGTCGGCCTGTACGATGACCGTACCGAAGCGGCGATGCGAAGCGTGCTCGAAAGCGTGCGCCGTTGGTCGGACATGCCGCTGATCATCCAGCTGGCCCATGCCGGCCGCAAGGCGAGCTGCGCCAAGCCGTGGCAAGGCGACACGCAGATCGCCCCCGATGCGGAGAATGGCTGGCAGACCGTGGCACCCAGCGCCATTCCCTTCGCTCCGGACGACCATCCCCCTGTCGAACTGGACAAGTCAGGGCTTGCCCGCATCCGGCAGGCGTTCGCGGATGCCGCCCGGCGCGCCGGCAGGCTCGGCATCGAAGCCATCCAGATCCACGTCGCGCATGGCTATCTGCTCCACGAGTTTCTTTCGCCGATCTCCAACCGGCGCGGCGACGAATACGGCGGCAGCCTCGACAACCGGATGCGGTTCCCGCTCGAAGTGTTCGATGCCGTGCGCGAAGCGTTTCCGGCCGACCGCCCGGCGACCGTTCGCGTTTCCGGGACCGACTGGGTTGAAGGCGGCTGGACAGCGGAAGAAACCGCAAGGTTTGCGCAGGAACTGGAGCGGCGCGGTTGCGCGGCGATCCACGTTTCCAGCGGCGGGCTCGACCCGCGCCAGCAGATCCCGGTCGGCCCCGGCTATCAGGTGTCGCTGGCGCGAACGGTCAAGGACGCGGTCGCCATGCCTGTCGTGGCGGTCGGAATGATCACCGATCCGCAGCAGGCAGAGCGCATCCTCGAAGACGGGCATGCCGACGCCATAGCGATTGCCCGCGCTGCGCTGTGGGATCCGCGTTGGCCCTGGCACGCCGCCGCCGCGCTTGGCGCATCGGTAAAGGCGCCCCCGCAATATCTCCGGTCCGAGCCCCACGAAGCGGGCCGCATTCTCAAGGAGATGACGTCATGAAAATCTCCGTCAAACTGCTTCTGGCCGCTAGCGCTGCCCTCTCGCTCGCCGCCTGCGCGACGACCCGCGAGGGTGCATCCGCGCCCCAGATCGAACAGATCGCTACCTTCGATGGCGCGATGCCGACGGGCGTGACCGTCGCCCCCAACGGGCGCATCTTCGTCAACTTCCCGCAATGGGGCGACAACGCGCCGTTCACCGTGGCCGAGTTGGTCGACGGCAAGGCGGTGCCTTATCCCGACGCCACGACCAACCGGCCCGATCCGGCCGACCCGGCGGGGCATTTCATCTCGGTGCAGAGCGTGGTGGCAGACGGCGCCAATCGCCTCTGGGTGCTCGACACGGCTGCGCCCAATTTCTCTCAACCACAGGCCGGCGGTGCAAAGCTGGTGGCAATCGACCTTGCGACCGACCGGGTGGTGAAGACGATCGTCCTGCCGCCTAGCGTGGTGCTGCCCACGACCTACCTCAACGACGTGCGCTTCGATCTGCGTCAGGGCGCCGAGGGCGTCGCCTACATCACCGACAGCAGCAACGAGGGGATCGGCGGCATCATCGTCGTCGATATCGCCAGCGGGCGTGCGATCCGGCGCCTGTCGAACCATGCGACGACCAACCCCGAGCCCGGCTTCACCCCGGTTGTCGACGGCGCGGTGCTCATGAACCGCCCGGCTGACGGCCCCGCGACGCCGGTCACGATCGCAAGCGACGCGATTGCGCTCAGCGCCGACGGCAGCCTGCTGTATTACGGTCCACTGTCGGGCCGCACGCTGCACGCGGTGCCCACGGCGATGCTGCGCGATCCCGCGGTGTCCGAGGAGGAGTTGAGCCGCGCGGTCCGCAGCCTGGGGCGCAAAGGCGCCTCGGACGGGATTGCCGAAGACGACCGGGGCCGCGTGTTCGCCGGCGATTACGAGAACAACGCGATCCGCGTGCTCGACCAAGGCCGCTGGACGACGGTGGTCAGCGACCCGCGCATCAGCTGGCCCGACACGCTGTCGATCGGCACCGACGGCTATCTCTACTTCACTGCCAACCAGCTTCACCGCCAGCCAGGCTTCCACGGCGGGCGGGACTTGCGCCGCAAGCCCTACGAGTTGCTCCGCATCAAGGTGGGCGCCGCTCCCGTCCTGTTGCGCTCGCGGTGACCCCATCAGGCCGGGCGGGCTCGCGCGGGGCCGCGATCCGGCGAAAAATCAACAACTAACTTGAAGGAATACAGTCATGACCAAGGGTATCGAAGGCAAGGTCGTTCTCATTACCGGCGGCAGCACCGGCATCGGCGCGGAAACCGCTCGTCTTCTCGCGGAACGCGGCGCCAAGGTGGCCATCGCCGCGCGGCGCAAGGACAGGCTCGACGAGGTCGTCGCGGACATTGCCGCAACGGGCGGCACCGCACGTAGCTACGCGCTGGACGTGACCGACAAGTCGGCGGTCCAGTCCGTCGTCGCCGCAATCATTGCCGACTTCGGCCGCCTCGACGTGCTGATCAACAACGCCGGGCTGATGCCGATCCGTCCGATGGCCGAGGTCAACACCGACGAGTGGGACCAGATGATCGACGTCAATCTGAAGGGTACGCTCTACGGCATCGCGGCGGCCCTTCCCGGCTTCCTCGAGCAGGGCAGCGGTCACATCATCAACTTGAGCTCGGTTGCGGGCATCAAGGTCTTCGCACCGGGCGGCACGGTTTACTCCGGCACCAAGTTCGCGGTCAGCGCGATCAGCGAGGGCTTGCGCCACGAGGTGGGTGAAAAGGTTCGGGTCACGTCAATCGAGCCTGGAGCTGTCGAAAGCGATTTGAAGTTCACGACGTCGGGCACTGCTGCCGAGACGGTGCTCGACTTCTACAAGCAGGCCATCCCGGCGGCATCCGTGGCTCGTGCTATCGCGTTCGCTGTCGAACAACCTGATGACGTCGACGTCAACGCGATCGTCATCCGGCCGACCGCACAGCAGTTCTGATTTCGACGAGGAGGCGGGGCCGCATGTGCTCCGCCTCTAGGGGAACGACCGGCCCGTTCGTCCGTTACTTTGCGGAATGATATCTGCCCGTTTCATTTGAGGAGTCATCAATGCCCAAACTTGCCCTGTATGTACCACTGAAGGCCAAGCCCGGAAAAGAGCGCGATGTCGCCGATTTTCTGACCTCGGCATTGCCGCTCGTTCAAGCTGAGCCGGGCACTCTGACCTGGTATGCGATCGAGGAAGGCCCCGGTGCGTACGCGATCTTCGATACGTTCGACACGGAGGAGGATCGGCAGGCCCATCTTGACGGCAAGGTTGCCGCCGCACTGATGGAGAAGGCAGAAGAACTGTTTTCTGAACCGCCGCAGATTCACAAGTTCACCCTGCTCGCCGCGAAATAGCGGAGCGGTCGGCACCCTAAACTGCCGTTTGACTGCAGGGTAAGGCTCGCGTTTCCATCCGGAATGGATGGCCCGGCCGAATCGGGAAATGAATAAATGAATACGAAAGGTCATCCGCGATAGTGGATGACCTTGTCTTTTGCGCTTATCACAGCTTTGAAATTACTGATAAAGCCATCGATGGGTCGCGAAGTAACGGCACCATTGGTTCGCGGGAGGTTCTTGAGCACATCAATTTGGCGCGTTATTCGGCCGTTCTGGCCCAGTCATTCAGAAAACCGCCGTGAATCGATCCCAGGATGTCCCTGCGGGAAGGACCCCCTCAGGTAGGAGAAGGTTCAGGAAACTGAGATCACTTGGAAGGGTGCGATATCGTCCGCCGTTGCGATGGACCGGATCACCAAGCTGTCGATTTGATGACGCGTTGAGAAGAGCTGCGAAAGGAAAAGATCCGTGAAAGCTGTCGTGTACAACGGGCCCAAAGATGTTTCTGTCAATACCATCGATGATCCCAAGATCGAAAAGCAGACCGATGTTATCATCCGGCTGACCACCACCAATATCTGCGGGTCGGACCTTCACATGTATGAGGGCCGTACCAGCTTCGAGAAGGGCAGGGTCTTCGGTCACGAAAACCTTGGCGAGGTCATCGAAGTCGGCGCTGCCGTAGATCGTATCAAGAAGGGCGATCGCGTGTGCATGCCGTTCAATGTCGGTTGCGGTTTCTGCGAAAATTGCGAACGCGGTTTGACGGGTTTCTGCCTCACGACCAACCCTGGAACCGCCGGCGCAGCGTATGGCTTTGCCGAGATGGGTCCGTGGCAAGGTGGTCAGGCCGAGTTGATGCGCGTTCCTTACGCGGACTTCAATTGTCTGAAGCTGCCTGAGGACGCTGAGGAGAAGGAGGATGACTATGTCATGCTCTCCGACATCTTCCCCACCGGTTGGCATGGCGTTGAACTGTCGGGTTTCCTGCCTGGCGAAAGCATCGCGATCTACGGCGCCGGTCCGGTCGGTTTGATGGCCGCGCACTCAGCCGAGATCCGCGGTGCCTCTCAGATCTTCGTGGTCGATTCTCACGATGACCGCCTGAAACTGGCCGAGGCGATGGGCGCTATTCCGATCGACATGCGCAAGGGCGATCCCGCCCAGCAGATCCTTGACGCGACCGGCGGCCTCGGGACCGACCGCGGGGTCGAGGCGGTCGGGTATCAGTGTTGCGATCGCCACGGCAAGGAGCGCAGCAATTACACGATGAACTGCCTCGTCAAAAGCACGAAGGCCACCGGCGGAATCGGCGTCGTCGGCGTGTTCATTCCGGAAGACCCGAACGCGCCCGACGATCTCCAGAAGGAAGGCAAGATGGCGTTCGACTTCGGCAACTTCTGGTTCAAGGGCCAGAAGATCGGCACCGGCCAGTGCAATGTAAAGCACTACAACCGGCGACTGATGAAGCTTATCGAGCAAGGCCGGGCCAATCCTGCCCAAATCATCTCGCACCGACTGCCGCTTGATCAGGCACCAGACGCCTACAAGCATTTTGACGATCGCGACGCTGGCTGGACGAAGGTCGTGCTCAAGCCGGGCACCTGACCTTAGTCTTCGACGGAATAGGAAATAAATTATGACTTTGGAAGGCAAATCGGTTGCCATTCTGATCGCACCCCGTGGGACGGAAGAACCAGAATTCTCGAAGCCCACGCAAGCTGTCGAGGACGCTGGTGGCAAAGTGACCGTGGTCAGTTTTGAACCGGGCAAGGCTCGCACAGTCAATGGCGATCTTGACGAGGGCGCCAGCTATACTATCGACAAGACGTTTTCCGAGGTGAAAGCCGACGATTTTGACGGACTTGTTGTGCCCGGAGGGACTGTCGGTGCCGACAAGCTGCGCGGCAGCGTCGAGGCAATTGCTTTCATCCGGGCTTTCTTCGATCAGAAAAAACCTGTTGCGGCTATATGCCATGCACCTTGGACATTGATCGAGGCGGGCGTGCTTGAGGGCCGCACCTTGACGTCCTACCCGACGCTGAAGGTCGATATCGAGAACGCCGGCGGTGCATGGACCAATGAGGAAGTCGTGGTCGACAACGGCCTTGTTACCAGCCGCGATCCCAATGATTTGCCCGCCTTCTGTGCCAAACTCGTCGAGTAAATCGCAGCAGGGAATTAACAGCCCGCTGCCGAAGTCGGTTTTTCGGGACGGCGCTCAGTGCGGCTCCGCAGACATGGTGATAAGCAGGACGCCGGTTTCGGCTGCGACTTGGCCGACGAAGGCGAAGATCAGCGCATTTTCGGTCTGAGCGATCAAGAAATACGCCTGGGAGCCGCTGACGGCCTCCCTCGGCGTCCCGTATCCGAACAATGCGCGCATGACGATGCTCAGATTGAAACCAGCGACATGGATCAGATACCTCTTGTGAAGGTTTTCACGCCCGCGCAGCCACGCGCGGCGCATGCCGCCCCGATCCAGAACGTGCGCAAAGCTGCGTTCCACCATCTCGCCGCGTTTTCGCATGGCCTTGCGCCCGACCCCGGATTTGAGACGGGCTCGGTTGGCGTAGACCGCCTTCTGGGCAGCATCGTCGCCGCGCCAGCGCAAGACGCCTTTTGCCGGCAAGGGCTCGGATAGGCGGGTCTTCCACTCACCGCCTGCAAGCGCCTTGAGCCCCTCGCGAGAATGGTAGCCCTTGTCGGTCACCAGGTCACAGGGGTTTTCCTGTGTTGGCTCCAGGCCGATGGCTGCCAGGTTGCGCGCAGCCGCCTTCAGCGTCGGGTCGAGGGTGTTCGTATCGCCCTTGTCCGCAGGATGGATTGGCGCTGCGACGATTACGCCCGTGTCGAGGTCGACCGCATGCTCGGGCTTGTAGCCAAGCCGGGTGGAACCGTTCTTCATCCGGGTGACCTTGGCGTCGGGATCAGTCGGGCTCTCCCAATCCGCGTTCGACAGCTTCTTGCCCGTGCGCTTGCGATCGAGGCGCACCAAGTCGTCGGCCGAGGGCGTTTCAATGCCGCTTTCCTTGGCCATCCGCGTCAGCATTTCGCGGTACGTCTCGCCGGTGTCGCGCTTTACGATCGTGCGCAGCGCCGCATTGGCTTCCATCGTCGAGCCATCCACGCCGATCCGTTCTGCCTTCACCAGCTCATGATTTGCCACAAGCCCCAGAACCCAGGCAAATATCTGGTCGTGAACCTCGTGCGGCAGCCGGCTGCGGATCTTCGACATCCAGCTATGGTCGGGGACTTTCTCCCGCGTCGTCAGCCGCAGAAACTCGCGCAGCGACAGCGAGTCCGAACACCGCCACACAATCCCGCGCTCGGAGTGAATGCCTTCGAAATAGCCGATCAGCAGCATCCGAAAGTAGCGGCCGGGCGGCACCGATGGCGCCCCCATCCGGGGCGCGTAGTATGCTTGGCAGGCCTCTTCCACAAAGTGGTCGAACCCAGCATCCACCAGCAGCTTCTGAAGCTTGTCGTAAAAGGCGTGCCCGGGAGAGCGCGGTATATCGGACCACGACACGATCAGATCCGGCTGCACATCACCATCACGCCTCATCGCCATCGCTACCGTCCGCTCGCCTCGCCCTGACAAGGCTGAATCAGATCACCCCGACTTCGTCAACGGGCTGTTAACAGCCCGCTGCCGAAGTCGGTTTTTCGGGACGGCGCTCAGTGCGGCTCCGCAGACATGGTGATAAGCAGGACGCCGGTTTCGGCTGCGACTTGGCCGACGAAGGCGAAGATCAGCGCATTTTCGGTCTGAGCGATCAAGAAATACGCCTGGGAGCCGCTGACGGCCTCCCTCGGCGTCCCGTATCCGAACAATGCGCGCATGACGATGCTCAGATTGAAACCAGCGACATGGATCAGATACCTCTTGTGAAGGTTTTCACGCCCGCGCAGCCACGCGCGGCGCATGCCGCCCCGATCCAGAACGTGCGCAAAGCTGCGTTCCACCATCTCGCCGCGTTTTCGCATGGCCTTGCGCCCGACCCCGGATTTGAGACGGGCTCGGTTGGCGTAGACCGCCTTCTGGGCAGCATCGTCGCCGCGCCAGCGCAAGACGCCTTTTGCCGGCAAGGGCTCGGATAGGCGGGTCTTCCACTCACCGCCTGCAAGCGCCTTGAGCCCCTCGCGAGAATGGTAGCCCTTGTCGGTCACCAGGTCACAGGGGTTTTCCTGTGTTGGCTCCAGGCCGATGGCTGCCAGGTTGCGCGCAGCCGCCTTCAGCGTCGGGTCGAGGGTGTTCGTATCGCCCTTGTCCGCAGGATGGATTGGCGCTGCGACGATTACGCCCGTGTCGAGGTCGACCGCATGCTCGGGCTTGTAGCCAAGCCGGGTGGAACCGTTCTTCATCCGGGTGACCTTGGCGTCGGGATCAGTCGGGCTCTCCCAATCCGCGTTCGACAGCTTCTTGCCCGTGCGCTTGCGATCGAGGCGCACCAAGTCGTCGGCCGAGGGCGTTTCAATGCCGCTTTCCTTGGCCATCCGCGTCAGCATTTCGCGGTACGTCTCGCCGGTGTCGCGCTTTACGATCGTGCGCAGCGCCGCATTGGCTTCCATCGTCGAGCCATCCACGCCGATCCGTTCTGCCTTCACCAGCTCATGATTTGCCACAAGCCCCAGAACCCAGGCAAATATCTGGTCGTGAACCTCGTGCGGCAGCCGGCTGCGGATCTTCGACATCCAGCTATGGTCGGGGACTTTCTCCCGCGTCGTCAGCCGCAGAAACTCGCGCAGCGACAGCGAGTCCGAACACCGCCACACAATCCCGCGCTCGGAGTGAATGCCTTCGAAATAGCCGATCAGCAGCATCCGAAAGTAGCGGCCGGGCGGCACCGATGGCGCCCCCATCCGGGGCGCGTAGTATGCTTGGCAGGCCTCTTCCACAAAGTGGTCGAACCCAGCATCCACCAGCAGCTTCTGAAGCTTGTCGTAAAAGGCGTGCCCGGGAGAGCGCGGTATATCGGACCACGACACGATCAGATCCGGCTGCACATCACCATCACGCCTCATCGCCATCGCTACCGTCCGCTCGCCTCGCCCTGACAAGGCTGAATCAGATCACCCCGACTTCGTCAACGGGCTGTTAAGACGGGGCGTGGCGGATGGCCAGCGATTGGCCGTCCGCCACGCCGCGTCTCACACGAACACGGCGCACCTGACGGGCACTCAAACCCTAGGGTCAGGACCCATTGATATAACCGGCTCGATCTGATCAATGGGTCCTGACCCTAGGTTGGCGATGGCATAAAATGAAGCCATAGGACTTGGAGCTACGATTCCTAAAGAGATAGTTCCGACATCACATGCTCTTACATTTATTAGACGATCGGTCTATTAAATCAACATGGATGTTGCCAATGTTCCCCGTCGCCGTGGACGACCCCCGAAAGCTGCGGCAGGTTTTAGCGAGACCCGCGCGTCGTTGGTGCGTGCGGGGCTGGTCAGGCTGACCGAGAAAGGCTTCACCGCCACTGGGCTGGATGAGATCCTGAAGGTGGCTGGTGTACCCAAGGGCTCATTCTATCATTATTTCGATAGCAAGGAGGCCTTTGGCACAGAGCTCATCGACCGATATGGGGCGTATTTCGCCGGCAAGCTGGAACGGTTCTTCAACGATCATTCCCGTTCCCCATTGGCGCGGATTGAAGCCTTCATAGCCGATGCGGAAGCGGCCATGGAACGCTTTGCCTATTCGCGCGGTTGCCTTGTCGGCAATCTCGGACAGGAGATGGGGGCGCTGCCCGAACCCTTCCGCCAGCAACTCTGCGACGTTTTCGCCGACTGGCAGCATCGCACAGCCGGGTGCCTGCGGGCCGCGCAAGCCGCAGGCGAAATCGGCTCTCTTCACAATGCCGATAACCTTGCCGCGTTCTTCTGGATCGGTTGGGAAGGCGCTGTGCTGCGAGCCAAACTCGAACGCAGCGGCAGCCCGCTTCAAACATTCGCAGAGGGGTTCTTCACAATGATCCGAACGTGACCCTTTTTTTGAATAATACTAGTCGATCGGTCTAATTATTAGGAAGGAACCCAACCATGAGCTTATTTCGTGCGGTCGTGATTGAGAAGAACGACACGGGCCAAACCGTCACGCTGAAAGATTTCAGCGAAGCCGACCTGATGGAGGGTGATGTCACTCTCCGAGTGACGCATTCGACGGTAAACTACAAGGACGGCCTTGCCTTGACCGGAAAAAGCCCGGTCGTGCGACGCTTTCCCATGATCCCCGGCATCGACTGCGCCGGGGTGGTCGAGATATCCAGCCATCCCGACTTCCGGGCCGGAGATCGTGGACTTGTAACGGTTTTGTGCCGGTCACCTATCTCATTATGCCACCTTGGCTTCGAACGCGAGCGGGCTGATGCCGCCTAGATATGAATGGCGGCGACGGGTGTTGTAGAAGCCATTGATGTACTGAAAGATGGCGGCTTCTGCCTGACGCCGCGTCGGCCAGCTCTGCCGCCAGATGAGTTCCGCCTTCAGGGATTTGAAGAAGGTCTCGACGGACGCATTGAGGCTCCTATATTTGTCAAGCGCTGGTCAGAGATGCTTTTGGGCGACATAGGTGGGTAAAGATTTCGCGAACGATGTATCGCTTAAGGCAGCGTATAATCTCCCGGTTGCTCTTTCCCTCCATTTTTCGTTTGCTGACATAGGCAAGTGTCGGCGGATGGTTGCGCATCCGAACGATTGCAACCCGATATAGCGCGGCATTGGCTTGCCGGTTTCCACCACGGTTGAGTCGGAAGCGGTTGGTCTTGCCACTTGATGCGGGGATGGGACACACCCCGCAGAGCTTGGCGAGTGCAGCTTCGGAGCGGATTCGGGTGGGATCATCGCCGACCAGTATAAGCATTTCTGCCGCCGTCATCGTCGCGATCCCGTGCGATGCCAGCAACGTTGGTGCGTTGGCCATGACCAGTTGCTCGAGCGCCTTGTCGTGCGACTGAATTTCTTCGTGTAGAGCCAGCCAGCGTTGTGCCAAGGCCCGCAAGGCGGTTTTGGCCGATGCGATCGTCGAGGTCATTGCGCCGGGCCTGAGTGCAGCAATATATCGGATCAGCGCGATTTTTCCGTTTATCTGATCGAGCGTGTCGCGCAGCGCCGCAGGTGCGTTGATGATCAGGGTTTTCAGGGTCACCATGGCCTGCGACCGGCATTTGACTGCTGTGTCGCGTGCGATTTTGAGATGCCGGATCATCTCGACGGATCCTGTTTGCGTTTTGGGTTGGGCGATCGCCTGTCCGCCCAGCACCGACCGTGCGGCGCCTTCAGCGTCGAGGCTATCGCTTTTGCCATGTTGATAGCGCAACTGTCGATTAGGTCTGGTGACCTCGATGACTTTATGGCCCTGGGCCAGAAGATGGCGAGACAGCCCGGCTCCGTATGATCCAGTCCCCTCGATGCCAAAGGCTGTGATGGTGCCCAACGCACACGCCCAGTCCTCGAGCAATTTATAGCCCTTTGTTGTCGCTGGAGCCGAAAAGGCCGTCAATCGGCTGCCGTTGTTATCGATTGCCACGGCAACATGGATGGATTTATGGGTATCGACACCGATAATGACGCCGCTGATGTTGGTATTGGTCATGTCCTGTCCTTCTCTGAACGGTGCCCGGGCACCGTTCAGAGAAGGACAGGACTGTGAAGGGGCAAACCCGTCAGGCTCCTATCAAGTCACATCTCGCCCGTTGCCAGGGCGACTTGATGGCCGACACGTCAACGCAATGACACGGGGTCAATCGTAGCATGGGTCAGACCATCAAGCCGCAGCAACATAATCACAGTCGTAGCAATTTCCCTTGCCGCTCATTGATGGACGCAGGCCATAGGCCTGCAGCTTTTTCTGATAGTCGTAGGAGCAATATTGGCTACCGCGATCCGAATGGAAAAGGCAGCCCTCGGGAGGCTGGCGCAGGCGCACCGCCATATCCAGCGCCCTGATCGCCAGGTCTTTCTTCATCCTGTCGCTGACTGCCCAGCCTACGACGCGACGGCTATGCAGATCGAGAATGACGGCAAGGTAGAGCCAGCCTTCGGACGTCCAGATATAGGTGATGTCGCCGGCCCATTTACGGTTGGGCGCATCTGCGGCAAAATCGCCGTCCAGCCAGTTCGCTGCGACACCCAGGCGATGGTGGCTGTCAGTCGTAACCTTGTGCTTGCGCGTGCGGACTGGCTTGATCCCGTTGATCTTCATCAGCCGCCCGACCCGGCGCTCGCCAACATCGAGCCCTACCTCCTTCAACTCCATCGTCATGCGAGGACGGCCGTAGCTGCCAAGGCTCAGCCTGTACTGTTCCCGGATATGGGCCAGCACTTTCATATCTGTCCGCTCCCGCCTGCTGATCGGGCGCGAGCGCCAGGAACGATAGCCGCGTTCACTGACATCCATGACACGGCAGAGCAGTTCAACGGGCCACCGGTGCCGCCAGCTATGCACAAATGCGAACTTCACGGCCTTTGGCTCGCGAAGAACTGCGTGGCCTTCCTAAGAAACAGCCGTATCAGGTTCCGCAGGCCTTTCATGCAGGATGAAGCCGAAGGCCTTGGCGCGGCGCTGCAGATTTCCGATCACCCGGCTGCGATAGCGCTCCTCATATTGTGAGGCACCGGGATCATGATACGCCATGCCGTGGCGCAGGCTGTTATAGAACAGCACCGCTATTTTGCGTGCAGTTGCGGTGACCGCTTTTGCTTTTCCAGCGCGCGCCGACAGCCTTCGGTAAAAAGCGCCCAGCGCGGTGTCACTTCGACCGATGGTGGTTGCGGCCAGACGCAGGAGTGCTGCAGCCCGGCTTGATGAGCGTCGGGTTTTGGACGACAGCAATTTACCGCCCGATATCTTGTTGCCCGGTGCCAGGCACAACCAGGACGTAAAATGCTTTGAACTGGGCCATGCGGCAAGATCGGTCCCGCACTCGCCAACCAGCTTGAGTGCGAGCGACGGGCCGATTCCGTGGATCTGCGTCAGGTCCACGCCCAGCACGCGATAGAGCGCTGACCGGACCTCGAAGTCAGGCGTGTTCACCTGTCGCCCTTTGGTCCGGACTTTTGGGAGGTGGCGAACGTCATGTCCCTCGTCGATTTCGAGCGCCTTGAGTGCAACCTCAAGCTTTCGATCACATTCGAGAACTTTGGTTTGGTAGAAGTCGAACAAGGCCAGAGACTGGCCAAGCGCGAAGATATGCTCGTCGCGCCAGTTCCCCGATAATGCCGCACAGATGGTCTCAATAGTCGCGTGGCAGCGGACGTCGCGCATTTGCGCCAGTGCGTTGGGCGTACGTTCCCCGCTCACAATGGCCCTGATGATCCGCATGCCCGTCACGCCGGTGATGTCGGAGACGACGTGATGGAGTTGCACATTCATTTCCATCAGCGCCTTCTGCATGTGCTGAATATGTGAGGCGGCATATTCGATCAGCCGCTCGCGCTGCCGCAGATAGGCACGCATGGTCGCCACGCCCGCCTCGGGACGGAAACTTCCCCGCAGCAGCCCGTAGCTGTGCAGGCGTTGCAACCATGCAGCGTCGCTGACGTCGGTTTTGCGACCCGGTACATTCTTGGCATATCGCGCATTGACCAGGATCACCTCAAAGCCGTGCCCTTCAAGCACTTCATAGGCCGGAATCCAGTAAACACCGGTCGATTCCATCGCGACAGTCGTGACGCCATATGCCTTGAACCAGCGGGCCATATCATGGAGATCGCCGGTGAATGTCCCGAACGCTCGTACCGGATTATCATCGGCGTTCGGATTTATGGCCGCCATATGCATGGTCGATCCGATGTCGATGGCAGCGGCGCGTGGATTGACCATAGACAACGCGCCGGATTTTGATCGTTCCATTCCAAGTCCTCCTTTAAAACAGGAGGGTATGGGCGATGCTAAAAGTCATCTTCCTAACCGGGATCACCGCAGAACGGCGTCACCACTCTCAAGTACGCAAACACCCACGGGCCACGTTTTTTAACGGGGTATCATGCCTCCAATAAGCCATCGGCCGCGACCCTCCCGACCGCACCATAGCACGACCCGTTTCTACCGCGCACAGGCGGGCTCAGCCGGCGACGGTTTTTTAGCACTTCCCTCTCCTCCCGCAGCACACGGTTCTCAAGGCGAAGGCGTTCATTCTCACGCGCCAGATCTGCCTGCGGCGCTGAAACCAGATCACTGGGCCGATACTGCGATACCCACTTGCCCAGCGTCGACTTCCCTATCCCCAAATCCGATGCAACCCGATCGCGCGGCAACCCGCTGGTCAGCGCGATCCGTACCGCCTCTTGCTTGAACTCTTCTGTATGCTTGATCATCTCGTCGGTCTCCTGTTGCGAGCTCTAATCGCTCAGGTGACCGGCGCAAAACCGTTACAAGTCCACAGTTCGGCACCGGTCTTGGAGAGCGGTACGAAGCCCAGTTCGTCAATGATGAGTAGCTTGTATCCGGCCATCTGCTTCTGGAAGCGCAGGAGACGCCGCTCGTCGCGCGCCTCCATCATCTCGACCAGCGCCGCCGCAGTGGTGAAGCCCACCGACAGTCCTTTCTGGCATGCTGCCAGTCCGAGCTCCAAAGCTACGTGCGCCTTCCCGGTGCCCGATGGCCCCAGAGCGATGGCGTTCTCACGCCGCTCGATCCACTCGCAGCGCGCCATCTCGAGCACCTGCATCTTGTTGAGCCTGGGGATGACGGCGAAGTCGAAGCTGTCGAGGCTTTTGACGGCGGGGAAGCGCGCGGCCTTGATGCGCCGCTCGACCATACGACGCTCCCTGTCGATCATCTCCATCTCGACGAGACGGGCGAGGAAGCGGATATGATCGACGCCTTCAGCGGCACATTGCCGGGCGAGCCTGTGATGCTCTCGCAGGCACGTAGGCAGCTTGAGGGCCTTGAGATGGTGAGCGAGAAGAATCTCCGGTGCCTGATCGCTCATGCGGCCTCCTGCCTGTCGCAGAGCAGGCTCAGATAGGCTCTAGCAACGGTCTTCTCGACCGTGGTGCGAGGCAGGAAGCGATAGACGTCCAGGTCCAGTCTGGGCGGTACGCGTTCGACCCGGCACAGGACGAGGTGCTTGACGGCATCGAAGCCGATGGCGCCAAGGGCTATGGCCTGTTCCACCGCCGCCTGGAGATCGGCGAGGGTGAACGTTTCCAGTAGGCGCAGCACCTGCACATATTCGCGCCTGCCATGTTTGTGCATGCGCCCTTCCATCAACCGCTGCAGCGTCCCGAACGCTTCGGGCAAATCCCAGCCCTGCAAAGGGGCGGCCTGGTCGAATGCGTTGATCTTCTGCTCGATCAGCGGGAGATAGTGGAGTGGGGCGAAGATACCCGCTTCGCCGTATGGCGCTGCTTGCGCGGGACACCGCGATCCCTCTCAAACCATCCATCGATGATCCCCACAAACCCGTCCAGCTTCGGGCGCTGCGGTTCAGACTGACGCCGGTAACCCGGCGGCGATGAAAACGATAGCATCTTGCGCACCGTATCGCGCGACACATTGAAACGCTTCGCCGGAGCCCGCTGGCTCATGCCATCCGCGCAAGACAAACGGACCTGAAGATAAAGTTCCACGCTGTAGATCCCCACACCTCCCTGACTTGGCAGAAAGGCTTCAAGGTGGACGACTTTTACGCCGCCCGCAGCAGGACTATCCCGCCGCTAGCGTGGCCGAATATTGCTCCGCCGTTCTCACACGCATGAAGGCAGCAGCGCGCGAGGCGGTGGCACAGACGCTAGAGCGTGGCGGCGAGGTCCGCGCACCGCGCGTCCGCGAAGTCGAACAGCGCCGGGGCGAGACGCAGGATCGGCATCGCGCAGCGGCCGAGAAGACTGCAAAGGATCTCGAACGATAATCCTTGGGAAAATAGGGGCTATGGAAGGGAGTAACTGACGGTAGATTGGGCTACGAGATAATTTTCGTCTTGTTGCCATAACCGAACATCGACCGTGGTCAGGCGGCGGCCCAGCCTCAACAAGCGGGCGTCTGCAATGATCGTCTCCATTTTGCAGGCGCGGAGGAAGGAGATGGACAGACCGTTTGTTACTGCCATCTCCTTTCGCCCATGATGAGCGATAACCACCGCATAAGCCGCAACATCGGTAAGTGCCATGAGCGTTGGCCCCGATACGATCCCTCCGGGCCGAACCATGCTTGGGTTAGGATCAAGGGTCATGCGGACATGCCCAGCTTGAACATCGACCACGGCGCCAAGGGACGCGCGCGTTTCGCTCGGAAACGCGCCATCGAGAAATTCGGCAAGTTCGTTTAATGTCAGACAGGGATTCATGGCATCCAATCAGTTGAACAGTTTGGCCTTCAAGACACTCAATAGCTGTTGAGGTCGCTCCAACGGAATGAGGTGCCCCGTTTCTTCGATTATCGAAAGGGTGGCACCTTGGTCTGCCCCCACCGAGTGGACCGATTGGTTTGTTAGTGCATTAAGCTCATCGCCGCCATATCCGGACGGAGGTGGAGCGAAGGAGCACGTCAATCACGGGCAAAATCATGGCTGACGATGCTGATAGGCGAGTTGCTCACATCAGTGGTGAGAGGGATCGCTTCGGGCCTCCTCGATACTCAAGGCGACTTTTCAGAACCGAAAAAGGTCGCCCACACTCCGTTGAACAACGAATCCGTGTAGCCGGCGCGTGTCAAGACCTTGCCGGCGCGCAGATATTCGGTCCGCAGCGTGAATGGCAGGTTGGGCGTTGCCGACCAGACTGCATTCAATCGTGCCAGTTGAGCGACGCTGTGGCCCGTCACGTTCTGTGTGCCGGCGTAGGCGTTCAGGGCGGCGGACAGGCTCCAGACCAACTCCAGTGCGGGTGTCCAGTGCACTCGTAAGGTTGTGGGCTTCCATAACGCCCACCCTCTCCCTCAATCACCACACCGTGCAAGGTGGGTGGAAAACACCGCTTACGCAGCAATATCGGGCATCCGGCCTCAACCTAGTCATCGCGGCGATCGTCTATTGGAACACGATCTACATGGACGCCGCCGCCCAGCACCTACGATCGACATCGGTCCCGGTGCCTGACGATCTCCTCGCCCACACGTCCCCGGTAGGCTGGGAGCATATTGCTTTTTCCGGCGATTCCCTCTGGGATCGCGCAGCCGCCTCCGCTGGTCGAAAGGCCCTCAATCTGCCGCCCGATAGCCGCGTCGCCTAAGCGTTCGCCGATTGTTCGCTCTTAGCGTTGTTTAGCGTACCTTCCACGCTATGCCCTCATCCTGACGCCGGATGCGTTGGCCGATCTCGATCGCATCGCCGAGCATATCGAAGCGGACAATCCCGCACGCGCGATCAGCTTCGTGGAGGAGCTGCGCGAGGTAGCCCGTCGCCTCGCCGATCTTTCCCAAGGCTTCCCTCTGGTGCCGCGATATGAGCGCTACGGCATCCGGCGCCGTTCCTATCGGCGCTATGGCATCCTTTATCGTCCAGAGCCCGAGCGCATCCTTGTCCTGCGCTTTCTTGGCCCCGGCCAGGATCATTACCGCGCACTACAGTTGGTGTGATCCCAACCCTATTGCGGATTGACCGGGGCGTAAGCGGGCCAATCGCGATTTTTCAGGCCGGGCAACGCCAGATAGCTTGGGCCATCGAGCAGCATTGTTATGCGGGTGTAACCGATCTTGAGCTGATCGAGCGGCACCGCTCGCAACGTCTCCTCGAGACCGGCATAGCGCTCGTCCGACACCACCACATAATTGATCCTGCCGGTCGCGCACTCGATCAGCGCCTCGACGACCCGGCCCAGGTTCATGCCGGCCTTGTCGTCGACGGCCATGCCGATCAGTCCGGTCGCAGTGAACAGGTTCGGGGTTTCCGATCGTTGGCTGGCGGTTTCGGCCGATCGGCCGCCATCTTCATATTTGGTCTGCTGCCCCAGCCATCGCCAGATACCGACGAGGTTCGTCACCATCAGAAATCCGTTGGTGGCGACCAAGGCCGTCTGCCCCGTCGCATAGCCGAGCGTCGTCCAGCAAACCGAGCTGACGCTGAACACGACGAAGCCCCAACCCGTCACGCGCGCGCCGAGATTGGAAGCTGTCATCATGGCCGCGATCATCGTCGCGATCGTGGCGATCCAACCCACGAGGCTTATCATGTCCACCCCCTCCCCTGTGGCGGGCTTACAGGCGGCTACAGGGCCGTTTTGAGATAGGGGGCGGTCAGGCTGCCTTCCGCCTCCGCAACATCGCTAGGGACGCCGCTGGCGATGATTTGGCCACCCTCTTCCCCGGCCCCCGGCCCCAGATCGATGACCCAATCGACCCGTGCGATGGCGCGCATGTCATGTTCGACCACCACGACCGTATTTCCGACATCGACAAGACCCTGCAGGTGCCGCATCAGCCGATCCGCATCGGAGGGGTGAAGCCCCGACGTCGGCTCGTCGAGAATGTAGATCGTGTTCCCCCGCTGCGCGCGTTGCAGCTCCGTCGCGAGCTTGATGCGCTGCGCCTCGCCGCCTGACAGTTCCGTCGCCGGCTGCCCGAGCCGCAGATAGCCAAGACCGATTTCCCGCAGCACATCGAGCGAGCGCATGACGGATGCCTCGCTTGCGAAGAAGTCGCACGCTTCGTCCACCGTCAGCTCTAGCACCTGAGCGATGTTGCGGCCGTTCCATTCGACTTCGAGCGTTTGCGGATTGTAGCGACTGCCGTGGCAGGTCGAGCAAGGCGCATAGACGCTCGGCAGGAACAGCAGCTCCACCATGACGAAGCCCTCGCCGTCACATACCGGGCAGCGGCCCTGTGCGACGTTGAACGAGAACCTGCCCGGGCTGTAGTGGCGCCGGCGGGCAAGCGGCGTGTCGGCGAAGATCTTGCGGACATGATCGAACAGGCCGCTGTAGGTGGCGAGGTTCGAGCGCGGGGTGCGGCCGATCGGCCGCTGATCGACCCGCACCAGCCTTTGGACATGCTCCATGCCGGCCACGATGCGGCCTTCGGTATCGTCCTGCGCGACATCGAGCAGCGGATCGACCTCATCCTCTTCAACGGCTGCCGAGCTGCCGAGCTGTTCCGCGACAAGCTCCGGTAGCGCTTGGCTGACCAGACTGGACTTGCCCGATCCGGAGACCCCTGTGACGGCGGTGAAGCAGCCTATCGGAAGCTCGACGTCGAGGCTGTGAAGATTGTTGCGCGTCACGCCTTCGAGACAAAGCCATGCCTTGGCTTTACGCGGGGTCCGATCATGGGCGACGGGCTCTGCGAACAGATAGCGGCGGGTGATCGATTCCTCGACATCGGCCAGTCCCGCGATCGGCCCGCTGTAAAGCACTTCGCCGCCCTTTTCGCCGGCACCCGGGCCGACATCGACCAGCCATTCGGCATGGCGGATGACGTCGAGATCATGTTCGACGACGAACAGCGAGTTGCCCGCCGCCTTCAGCCGCTGAAGGATGGTCAGCAGGGCTTCGCCGTCTGCCGGGTGCAGCCCCGCCGAGGGCTCGTCCAGCACATAGACCACGCCGAAAAGCTGCGACGACAATTGGGTGGCGAGGCGCAGGCGTTGCAGCTCCCCGGAGGAGAGCGTCGGCGTGCTGCGGTCGAGCGAGATATAGCCAAGGCCAAGATCGATCAGCGGCTCGAGCCGTTCGAGCAATTCGCAGGCGAGGCGCTGTGCGGCGACCCGCTTTTCATCGGAAAGATTGGGCGTGCGGCGCACGTCGGGCGCAGCCTTGTGCGCCGAACCTCCTGCCGCGACCCGCCGTTCGACCGCCGCATCGCGGGCCGCCTTGCCGAGGACATGGCCCTTCGGGACCGCCGCGGCGCCCCCATATTCGCCATGCGCGACGGGCGTGAGCAAGTCCCGGAGTTTCAACACCGTCAGATCGCCGAACTCGGCGATGTCGAGGCCCGCGAACTTCACCGACAAGGCTTCGCGCTTCAGGCGCTTGCCGTCGCAGGTCGGGCAATCGCGGCCGATGATATATTGCGAGACGCGCTTCTTCATCAGCGCGCTTTTAGTGTTGGCGAAGGTTTCCAGCACATAGCGGCGCGCGCCGGTGAAGGTGCCCTGGTAGCTCGGCTCCATGCGGCGCTTGAGCGCCGTCCGGGTCTGTTCGGGCGTCAGGCCCGCATAGACCGGCACCGTCGGCGCCTCTTCAGTGAAGAGGATCCAGTCGCGATCCTTTTTCGGCAGGTCGCGCCACGGCGTATCGACGTCATAGCCGAGCGAAACGAGGATATCGCGCAGGTTCTGCCCATGCCAGGCGGTCGGCCAGGCGGCAATCGCTCGCTCGCGAATGGTGAGGCTGTCGTCAGGAACCATCGTCTCTTCGGTCGCGTCATAGACGCGCCCGATGCCGTGACAGGTCGGACAGGCGCCGGCGACCGTGTTGGGGGAGAAATCCTCCGCAAAGAGCATCGGCTGATGGCGCGGATAATCGCCGACGCGGGAATAGAGCATCCGCACCAGGCTGGAGAGCGTCGTCACGCTGCCGACCGAGGATCGCGCGTTGGCCGAGCCGCGCTGCTGCTGCAACGCGACCGCAGGCGGCAAACCGTCGATCGCGTCGACTTCTGGAACCCCGGCCTGGTCGATCAGGCGACGGGCATAGGGCGCAACCGATTCCAGATAACGCCGCTGGGCTTCGGCATAGAGGGTGCCGAACGCGAGCGATGACTTGCCCGAGCCCGATATGCCGGTGAACACCACGAAGGCGTCGCGCGGTACATCGACGTCAATATTCTTGAGGTTATTCTGGCGCGCGCCGCGAACCTGCACGCAAGCGGGCGGCCCCGAATGCCCATGATCGGTGGCCGGCGTCGTCGCGTGAATGTCCTTGCTCTTCAATTCAGTCTTCCTGCCTTATACGCCCGTGCGGCCCGTGGTTCATCACAGTCGGGTAGCAGATGAATGCATTTCCGACGCAATACATCCAACGGCCAGACTGGCCCGATGTTCGGCACCTTTGAAATATTTCTCCAGCATCAGACAAAGGTTACGACAAAACCATTTTTCCCGTTGGGTCGCGCGGCAAGGCCACACACACTCCGCTGGTAAGCGCTTGGGCCAGGCGGCCCTGGTCCGTGCCGCTATCGGCATTTAACGACCGCAC
Organism: Sphingobium sp. KKT206; assembly: GCF_055640555.1. NCBI lineage: Bacteria > Pseudomonadati > Pseudomonadota > Alphaproteobacteria > Sphingomonadales > Sphingobiaceae > Sphingobium > Sphingobium sp. KKT206. Next base: position 577,444 of record NZ_CM145764.1, on the reverse strand, counting down.
TTCGGCGCTTGTTACCGCATCGCGACGCTTTGCCCATTTGCCAGAGCGCGCTTCATCATGGCCCGGGTCGGGCCATGATGACGGCCGAGTTGTCGATCCGAGCGCCTCGCGCCGCTTCGGATCGGCGGGTCAGTAGTGAATGACCGTGCGGATCGACTTGCCTTCGTGCATCAGTTCGAAGGCCTCGTTGATCTCCTCCAAACCCATCGTGTGGGTTACGAATGGGGCCAGATCGATATCGCCTCTCATCGCATCCTCGACCATGCCGGGAAGCTGTGTCCGTCCCTTGACGCCACCGAAAGCGGACCCCTTCCATACGCGGCCCGTGACGAGCTGGAATGGTCGGGTGGAGATTTCCTCGCCCGCGCCGGCAACGCCAATAACGATCGACTGACCCCAGCCACGGTGCGCTGATTCAAGCGCGGCGCGCATGACGTGGACGTTGCCGATGCACTCGAAGGTATGATCGATGCCCCAGCCCGTCATCTCGATCAGCACTTGCTGGATAGGCTTGTCATGGTCCTTGGGGTTGATGCACTCGGTCGCACCGAACTGGCGTGCCAGCTCGAACTTGGATGGATTGGTGTCGATGGCGATGATGCGACCCGCCTTCGCCTGGCGCGCACCCTGAATCGCCGCGAGGCCGATGCCGCCGAGGCCGAACACGGCGACCGAGTCTCCGGGCTGGACCTTGGCGGTATTGTGGACTGCGCCGATGCCGGTCGTGACGCCGCAGCCGAGCAGGCAGACATGTTCGGGGTTTGCCTCGGGATTGATCTTGGCGAGCGAGACTTCGGCGACGACAGTATATTCACTGAAGGTTGAACAGCCCATGTAATGATAGAGGGGCTGACCATTATACGAGAAGCGGGTGGTCCCATCGGGCATCAAGCCCTTGCCCTGCGTTTCGCGGACCGCGACGCACAGGTTGGTCTTGCCCGACAGGCAGAAGTCGCACTTGCCGCACTCGGCAGTGTAGAGCGGAATCACGTGATCGCCCGGTCCGACGCTGGTGACGCCTTCACCGACCTCGACAACGATGCCCGCGCCCTCGTGGCCCAGAACCACCGGGAAAACACCCTCCGGATCACTCCCCGCCAGCGTGTACGCGTCGGTGTGGCACACACCGGTGTGCGTCACCCGTATGAGGACTTCGCCTTTCCGGGGTGGGGCGACATCGATCTCGACGATTTCGAGTGGCTTGCCCGCCTCGAAGGCTACAGCGGCGCGAGATTTCATGTTGGGACACCCTCGTTGAGTTAAACTGATTGCTGGTGCGAGGCCGTTGCGTCAGCGCAAATTCGTCGACATTCTCATATTGGCAGGGAGTACCTTTAGTATACTCCCTGCCAGTATACAAGAGGTGTCCTAACGAGGATCTCAAACCAGAGAAGGCAGCAGGGGCTGGCTTCTAGACTAGCGCGACATCGCTTACGTGGAAGAAGAAACTCACCACGACGATGGCGGCAGAGCGGTCGCAGCGATGCCACATACCGCTCTGTCTAGCTTACTTGACCGCGAGAACATCCCAGCGCTCGATGACCGGCGGCGTGGCCAGAAGCTCATCGGCGTTCTGCATGAGTGCCGCCGCGATCGGACCGTTGAGATGTGCGGTTCTGTCGCCATCATTCTGAAAGGCGTCAAAGATCGCGAAACTGCTTGGTCCGAACTTTACAGCATACCAGACCGGAGTACCCGTTTCGGCTTGTGCCAACGGCAGCGCGTCCTTCAGAAACTTTTCCAAAGCCGCTTCTTTGCCAGGCTTGGCGTCGAGCCGCACGAATAAGCCCATATGTGTCATCTTCATCGTCTCCATCTTTGGGTGTGGTTGGGTTGACTTCGAGCTGCCTGTCGTATCCGCCATTGCGCTTGTCGCGCCGGTGGCGACAACGAGGGCCGCCGTGAGCAGGAACACTTTAATGGTCCTCATTTTCTTCCCAATTTGATCGCGCCATCGTCGGCCGCGTCGCTAGACTATCATCGCAGCGGAGCGTTAGCGCTTGGCAGAATTGACAAACCTGATACCATTCTCGCCATGAGCACAGCTACGACAATTTTAGCGCTTGATGGGGTGTTCGATACTGGGCTTGCGGCGTTTCAGGACACCTTAGCGACGGCGCGCGACTTGGCGCCCCCCGCCTTGCGTGAAAGTTTGAACTCGTCGGTTTCCAGCATTCGTCGCGCAACACATACAGCGCACGGCCTCGCAATCCCTACGGTTCGGGCCGACGCCCTCCCGACTCCCGGCTTTGTTTTCGTGCCGGCATTGGGAGCGAAGACGGAGGAAGGCATTGCCGACGCCCTTGCTCATCCCGATGTAAAGCGAGCTGTCGAACTATTGCGAACCTGGCAGGCAAATGGTGCGACTATCGCTGCTGCTTGTACGGGGACATTCGTCCTCGCCGAGACGGGATTGTTAGACAAACAAGAGGCCGCCACCAGTTGGTGGCTCGCACCTTTTTTTAGAGCCCGGTATCCCAGCGTTGCACTCGATGACAGCCGTGCGCTGGTGGGTAACGACAGGGTCGTTACCGCAGGCGCGGTGCTTGCACATTTCGATTTGGCGCTCTGGTTCGTTCGTCAGCGGAGCCCCGAACTGGCCGACACCGTCGCTCGCTACCTAATGCTCGATCCTCGCTCGCCTCAAGCCACCTATGCCATCCCGGATCATTTGCGCCACGCCGACCACCTGGTGATGCTCTTCGAGAAGTGGGCGCGTGAAAACCTCGATACGGGCTTTTCCTTGGAGCAGGCCGCGGCCTTTGTCGGGACAAGTGAACGAACTCTGTCCCGCAGAATCAATATGGTGCTGGGCCGCTCTCCATTGTCTTATTTCCAGAGCCTGCGCGTTGAACGAGCGGCTTATCTCCTGAGGACGACCAAATTGGGAATGGATGAGATCGCAGCCCGCACCGGCTATGATAATGCAGCCACTCTCCGCACTCTGCTACGTCGTAAGACTGGCCGCACCGCCTCAGAAATTCGCCGGACGAACCATTTAGGAGTGCAGGATTAGAGCCGTGCCCGAGCGGTTTGGGACGGCTGGAGGGTCGGGACGTTGAGGGGTGAAGGAGGATGGCGATGCCTTCACCTTTGTCCGTCGATTTACGCGAGCGTGTCGTGTCGGCCGTAGCTGCGGTCGCGTCCTGTCATCAGGCTGCAGCCCGGTTTGGGGTCAGCGTTTCCAGCGCCAGCCGCTGGTCGGATCGGTTTCGCCAGGAGGGACAGCTTGCGCCCAAGCCGTCGGGCGGCGATCATGCCTCGCACCGGATCGAGGCGCAGGCCGACCTGATCCTGACGATCTACGAGGCGCGGCCGGCGATCTTTCTGCGCGAACTGCGTGACGCTTTGGCCGAGCGCGGCCTGCAGACCAGTACGAGCAGCCTATCCCGCTTCTTCGCCCGGCGTGGCATCACCCGTAAAAAGGGGCGATCCACGCCGCCGAGCAGGCGCGCGAGGACGTAAGGGCAGCCCGCGAGGCTTGGTTCGAGAACCAGGACGCCCTCGATCCCGACAGGCTGGTTTTCCTCGACGAGACTGCCGCGGCCACCAACATGGCACGCCGCTACGGTCGGGCTCCGCGAGGCGAGCGCTGCCGGCTGGCTGTCCCGCACGGGCACTACAAGACCACCACGATCACTGCCGCCCTGCGCGTACGCATCCGGCGAGGACCGCGGCTACTGACGGTTTGCTGGGGGTTTTGGCATCTTACTTGCCGAGGAAGGCCTCGACGCCTTCTTGAGCGAGCACATCGCGGAATGCAGCATCGGCATCGCGGTCGGTGGGGAATAGATTGTCCCAGACCGTCGAGGTGCCGTGCTCGTTGACGACCTCGAGGGACCAACCACGTTCGGTGGCGAGCCGCACGATGTTGATGGTCAGCCGTACGCCCGCCTGTTCGATGGACCGGCAGAGAGAGGATTCAATCAGTTCGGGTTGCGGGTCAAATTCCATGCCGTGATGCTATGAGATCACGGCTCCAGCTTCAACGCTGTTGGTTTCCAATTCCATGGGAGCAGATCGCCAAGCCGATTAGCCGGATGACCGGCGATGCGGGCAAGGACGTCGGCGAGCCAAGCCTGGGGATCGAGGTCGTTGAGGCGACAGCTTTGAATGAGTGAAAACATGATGGCGGCGCGCTGACCGCCGCGATCGGAGCCGCAAAATAGCCATGCTTTCCGCCCGAGTGGCACACAGCGTAGCGCCCGTTCCGCTGCGTTGTTCGTGAGGCATACCCTGCCATCGACGAGGAAGCGGGTGAAGGAGTCCCAGCGCCGGAGCATATAGTTGATAGCCTTGGCGAGATCATGGTTACGCGACAGCTTGGCGAGTTGGGCGTTCAACCAGTCGTGCAGTTCGGCGATCAGTGGCGCGCTCAACTCCTGACGGGCGGCAAGCCGCTCCGCTGGTGTCTTGCCGTTGATACCGCGCTCAACGTCGAATAGGGCGTCCAGCTTCTGCACCGCCTCCAGCGCAATCGGATAGATCGGGCCAGTCCGCTCGCCGCGGCTCTTCTTGCGCGCAGCGCCCTCGACGTCAGCAAGTTCGAAGAACTTCCTGCGCGCGTGAGCAAAGCACCCTGCCTCCAGGATGAGACCAGGCTGGCGGTTGGGAGCGTACAGCTCGAAATAGCCCGCATAGGCATCAGCCTGCAGAATCCCGGACCAGGACGCGAGGTGCGCCTGGGGATGTTCCCCGCGCCGGTCGCGCGAATAATAGAAAACCACCGCCGGCGGATCGGCGCCGCCGAACGGGCGGTCATCCCGGACATAATCCCATAATCTACCGGTATCGGTCTTGCCCTTGGCCATGACCGGCACGGTGGTATCGTCGCCATGCACGCGCTCGGCGGCAAAGACATGGGCCTCGATCAGCCGAAAGATGGGCATCAAGGCGAAGGACGCCGCACCAACCTGATCGGCAAGCGTGGAGACGCTCAGCGGCACGCCTTCGCGAGCGAAGCGCTCCGCCTGGCGGTTGAGCGGCTGGTGCTGCCCATACTTCTCGAACAGCAGCATGGCGAGGAAGCTTGGCCCTGCCCAGCCACGCGGCACGACATGGAATGGCGCGGGCGGCTGCGTGATCTTCTCGCAGTCACGGCAGGAGAACTTCTCGCGTACGGTCTGGATGACCTTCTAGGCACGCGGGATTACCTCCAGCGTCTCGGTTACATCCTCGCCCAGCTTCGACAGGCGCATGCCGCCGCAGGCCGGACAGGAACAGGGCGCCGGAACGACGACGCGGTCGCGGGGCAAATGGTCGGGGAACGGTTTTTTAACTGGCCTCTTGCGCTCAAAGGCGGTGACGTTCGTCGCCTTTGTCGCGGCGGTCTCGGCGGCCAGATCATCTTCGGCGGCGTCGGCCTCCAAATCTTCGAGCTCAAACTCCATCTGCGCAAGAAGCCGGCGGGTGCGTTCGGCGCTGGGGCCGTACTGCTCGCGCCTGAGCTTGGCGATCTGCAACTTGTAGTCAACGCCTCGGTGGCGCTCTCCCGGGCACGGGCATTGGCCAGTTCGGCTTCAGCGCTCGTGGCCCGCTGTTCGGCTTCATCGGCGCGCTGCGCACTGAGCCGTACCAACGCCTTGAGCGCTTCGATATCGTCAGGCAGGGGCGAAACGGCGGCGTCCACAACTTGGATGGAATCATAGAAAACCTCCCGGATGAAGCGGAAAATGCAGCCTCCGCCGAGAAAATCTGCGCCTATCCTGCGCTCTGTGGGCGCCAGCTATATTGCGGGTTCCGCCAGTCCACTCCGTCAAGCAGACAGGCCAGCTGTGAGCTCGTCAGCGACACCACGCCGTCCTTCGCGGCGGGCCAAATGAACTTCCCTCGTTCCAATCGCTTCGAATATAACGACATCCCGAGGCCGTCGTGCCAGATTATCTTCACAAGCGCCCCGCTGCGCCCGCGAAAGACCCAAAGATCGCCGGCAAATGGGTCTCGCGAGAAGCTCTGCTGCACCATTGCTGCCAAGCTCTGCATGCCGCGCCGCATATCTGTGTGGCCCATCGCAATCCACACCCGCGCGCCAGCTGGGATCATCGCAGGGCCTTGAGCGCTGCCGACACCAAGGCAGCTGGTGCCGACGCAGATATGCTCACGCGCCCTTTGCCACCCAGATCCACGATGATCACCGGCATTGCGGCCTGGTGCGCATTCTGCTGTTCGCCATCGTCAACCACCGCCTCGGCGAACTCCGTCAGGGCGGGCGGCTGCCGCAGCTTGTTGCGCCACGTGTAAATGCGCGCCGTGGAAATATCGTGCCGCCGCGCCACAGCCAAAACGCTGGCCCCAGGCGCAAAGGCTTCTGCCAAAATCTGGAGCCGTTCCTCGTCGCTCCAGCGCCGCCGCCGTTCCGGCCCGGTCATCACCGTGATCTGCCGCATCCACTGCTCCTAAGCGTGCTCTCGAGAGCGTTCTTAAGAGCAGGCCCCTACCTCAAGACAAGGCGCGTCTTGCCGGATGCATACCCCTGCGCAGGGATGGCCTGTGCGCCACTTCCCTGTTCGACGGCGCCACCAACGGCGCACGCTTCCGGACCTACGTCGCCGACACGCTTGTGCCCGCGCTCAAGCCCGGTGACACCGTCATCCTCGACAACCTGCAGGCCCACAAGGTGGCAGGTGTGCGTGAGACCATCGAGGACGCCGGGGCGAGGCTGCTCTACCTCCCGCCCTACAGCCCGGACTTCAATCCCATCGAGCAGATCTTCGCCAAGCTGATGGCTCTGCTCCGGACGGCGGCGGCCCGCACCGTCCCTGATCTGTGGCACGCCATCCGGCAGGCTTTGGCTCGCTTCACGGCAGATGAGTGCCGCAACTCCCTTGCTGCTGCCGGCTACGATACCGACTTGGCCGTCGCTACGTGACCGGGCACGGCTCTAAGTGCGGGAGAACACGGGCAAGAAAATGAGCCTGAAATTGTCATTTAAGATAAGTACGCAGAATCTTCATTACGCCCTCCACGCCGTCATCATGATCGCCACTTGCGCCTCCGACGGCCCGATCTGCGCCCGCACCGAATGTTTCCCTGAGATGACTCTGCATCACTTCTGCCATCAGTCCATTTGTCGCACCACGCATGGCGACAATTTGCTGCAGCAGGGGAGCGCAATCGGCCCCCGCTTCGATCGCGCGTTCCAGAGCGTCCGCCTGACCCTTGATACGCCGCAAGCGTGTGATGGCTCGCTTCTTGTCCTCTGATGAATGTGGCATCGCGTTTTCCCGAGAAATCGCTCCATCATACTATACAGGGGGGGAGTTTCAATCCTGCACAGAGCCGGGCGTTTTTCTTATCGGGCGAGGTTCCGGTCATGCCCTCGAGCCTGCGCCACGAGCAGCCTTGGCATGGGCGCCGAGGGTCCGATCCTCTGTCGGGGAAGGGGGGGCGATCGCTCACTCCCCCCGGTATACCGGTCAGACCGTAACGACGACCTTGCCGATCTGGTCGTTCGATTCGAGGAAGCGGTGAGCGTCCTGGATGGCGTCGAGCGGGAAAGTGCGCGCGATCCGCGGCTTGAGCGCGCCCGATTCCAGACCCGCCACGATGAACGCCTTGGCGCGATCTAGGGCGGCATCGTCCGAGACGATCTCGCTGTAGAGATACCCCTTGAGCGTGAGGCTCTTGCCCAGCACAGAGAACAACGGGAAAGGCGTCGGTTCGCCGCTGAGCGCGCCATATTCGAGCAGGATGCCGCCGCGTGCCATGCTCTCGGTCAGCGGCTCGAACGACGGGCCTCCGACCGGATCGAGTACCACGCGCGCACCCTGACCATCGGTTATCTCCATCACCCTCGCTACCAGGTCCTCTTCCCCGGTCGCGACGACATGATGTGCACCGGCATCGATCAGGGCCTGGCGCTTGGCGCCGGTACGCGTCGTCGCGATTACCGTCGCGCCGACCATCCGCGCAATCTGGAAGGCCGCAAGGCCGACGCTGCTGGAGGCAGCTGTGACGATGACGAAATCGCCCTCGCCGAGTTTCGCCTGCTCCACCAGTGCACCCCAGGCTGTGACATACTGCATCCACACGGCCGCCGCTTCCTCGAACGACAGCGCCGCCGGATGCTTGACGACGAGGCGGGCGGGCACGTTGGCGACCTCGCCATAGGTGCCCCAACGCGCGATATCGAGCGGGGGGATGACGCTGACGGCTTCGCCTTCCGCAAACCCGGTCACGTCCGCGCCGACAGTAACGACAGTGCCGGCAGCCTCATAGCCAAGGCGGCTCGGGAACTCGGCTTCCTGAAGGTAGGCATGGTTGCGGAACATCACCTCGGCGCGGTTTATGCCTATCGCCTTCACCGCGATCTGCACTTCGTCGGCCGCGGGAGCGGGGACTGCCACATCTTCAATCCTGAGGACGCTGGCGTCGCCATATTCGTGGATACGGACGATGCGGCTCATTGGAGACTCCTTGATTATTTAATGATCGTTCTGTAAGGGAGCGGACCACCCGTTTCAAGATATTATTTATCGATCGTTCCATATCGTGCATCAGAGATGACAGAGACGAAAGCCCGTCGCCGCGCAGGTCGCCCTCGTGTGTTCGACACTGACGCTGCGCTCGACAAGGCGGTGCGGCTGTTCTGGCAGCGCGGCTACGAGGCGACATCGATGGCCGATCTGGTGGCGGAGACTGGCGTCGCCGCCGCCAGTCTCTATGCAGCGTTTGACAACAAGGCGGGGCTGTTTGCGGCGGTGATCGAGCGCTACGCCGCGACGTTCAGCGTCCACCTCTATGCACCCATCAACGATCCGGCGTTGTCCACCTACGAGGCCGTCAAAGGCCTGCTGGAACGGGCGGCGTCATCATTCTCGGAACCCGGAACGCCGGCCGGCTGCTTCATGTATTCAGCAGCGGCAGCCGTTTCGCCGGCGTCCGCCGCCATCGAATGCCTGCTGCGCGACAAGCGTATCGCGGCGGAGGCCCTCCTGGTCGAGCGTCTGCAACGCGGCGCCGCGCAGGGCGAGCTTGCGGCCAACACCGATCCGGCCGTGCTAGGCAAATTCATCAATACGGTCATGGAAGGCATGTCCCTTCAAGCGCGCGACGGCGCTACGCTCAACGAACTGCTCTCCATCGCCAAAATGGCACTCGATCGATGGCCGGCCGCAATATGATCGTTACATGGTCGTCATCTGCCAATCCGCCTCCCGCGACCGAACAGTCGAACTCATCGCATAGGACGAAAGCACATGAAACACGTGACATTGCCCGGCGGGGAAGTGGTTCCTTCAATGGGTCAAGGCACCTGGAAGATGGGTGAGCGTGCCGAGCGGCGATCCGATGAAATCGCTGCGCTACGCGTCGGTGTCGAGTTGGGCATGACGCTCGTCGATACCGCTGAAATGTACGGCGATGGTGCGGCGGAAACGCTGATCTGCGAAGCGCTTGGCGACCGTCGCGACCAGTTATTCCTCGTCAGCAAGGCGTATCCACAGAACGCATCGCGCTCCCGCCTTGCCAGTGCGTGCGAGGCGAGCCTGAAGCGGCTCGGCACCGATCGGCTCGACCTCTACCTGCTCCACTGGCGGGGATCGGTGCCGCTCGCCGAAACGATAGAGGCAATGGAGGCGCTGAAGTCGGCAGGAAAGATTCGGCATTGGGGTGTCAGCAACCTCGATACCGACGATATGGACGAGCTTGTCGCTGCCGGTGGGGATGGCTGCGTGACCGATCAGATCCTCTACAATCTCGTGCGTCGAGGCCCCGAGTTGGACCTGTTACCGTGGCTCGCCCAGCACAAAGTGCCAGTGATGGCGTATAGTCCCGTCGAGCAGGGACGCCTCACAAGCCATCCCGCCCTCGACAAAGTAGCGGCCAAGGTTGGCGCAACCCCTGCGCAGGTCGCGCTTGCCTGGACGTTGCGCCACGATGGCCTCATCGCCATCCCGAAAGCGAGTTCGATTGCACATGTGCGGGAGAACCGCGCGGCCGCAGATATCGTCCTCTCCGACGCCGCCCTTGCGACACTCGATGCGGCATTTCCCCGGCCAGCGGGCCGTCGCCCACTCGAAATGCTGTAGCGTCAGATGGCGACATCCTCTCTCAAAGCAACCGAACGCAAATCGGACCGCCTCGAGGCATTCATGGACGCGGTGCTGGCAATTGCCATCACCCTCCCGGTGACCGAACTACACGCACCAGAGCCAACCGACGGCGACCTGGCAGGGCATACCTAAAGCTGGCACCGGAATATGCGGCCTACGCCCTTAGCGTGGTTTTGATCAGCCTCTACTGGGCGCACAGCCATTTCAGCGGCAAGCTGCTGGAGAAGACCGATCACGGCTACAATCTGCTCAGCATTGGCTTTCTGGCTGTCGTCAGCATCACTCCATTTCCCGCGCGCCCGTTGGTCGAACACCTCAGCGGAGATGCGGAGAATACCACCGCCGCCCTTTGGTATCTGGGCGTAGCAGCGACACCGGCGACCTGGTGGTTTCTTCGTTGGGTATACGCCACTGCGAGAGGTCTTCCAGACCCGCGCCTGACGGACGCCTACCTCAGGCGAACAACCCTCAAACTCGGCATCACTGCCGGAGCCTATTCGGCTTCCTTCGCTTTGGCTTTCTGGGATTGGCGTGCTGGACTTATCGTCGCGGGGATCGTTACGTTGAGCTATATCGTTCCGCCAGCAAAACCCATCTACAAGCCGGGTCAAGAACCGGAGAATGGCTGAGACCGGCTATAGACCCGGCACGGCGGATGCTCACATCGGCTAATCAATCCAGAATTTTGTCTATCGTGATCGGCAAGGACCGCACCCGCTTACCGGTCGCATGATAGATCGCATTGGCGATCGCAGTCGCGGTGCCGAACGGCGGCTTTAGCGATCTAGGCATCCATAAGCCGACCATCCGCTTCCGGCCCAGAGGCGGTCAAGCGACCATGGCTCCCTCGTAAGCCACGAACGTCCGCTGTCGTCAAAAGCGGTCGGTCGAGTGGCGAGCTGGGAACGGCAAGAATGTCCCACAACGCGGCGTTCGCCTGCCGGCAAAACCGACCCATTTCCGCCATCCAACTGTCAATTTTCGATGCTTGGGAGCGGACTGTCAGCAAACCTAGCGGCGCGCTGGGAAAACCCTTCAGATGGAATCGGCGTGGCCACTCAGGATCGAAGCGGTGACGAACAGCCCATGGGCCTCTAGCGACCGTAGGTAATCTTCTGCCGACATTTCGGGACGCTTCAGCCGAACGCGCAGAGCTCGGATCGCTGCCACCGCCTTGCCTTCGTCGAGCGCGATGGTATCGGCAATGAACTCGTCTGCAGTTCGCGCTTCCAAATTTAGGGGTGCGAGAATTCTTGCCGGAAAATCGCTGGTGTTTTCCGTCACGACAGCTTGTGCCTGGGTCTGGACCGCCGCTGTCAGAACGTGCTCGTCCTTGGGATCCGGCAGACCGAATGTCATAGCCGCGACGGATGCATGTGCATCTACCAGAGCTTCGGGGAACGCGCGATGCATGGCATCGACTGATCGGCCCGCTCGCGCGGACGCGCTCTCAATTTTGCGCTCGGTAAAGATCTTGTCCAGCGCAGAACGCGTTTCATCGAGGATGCGCTGCGACCATCGCACACGAAAGAATTCCGCGTCGGCCAAGGTGAGGAGCAGGTCACGCCGCGGAGCGCTGACCAGTGTGCAGGCATCAACCAGTGCGGTGTATCGATTGGCGAACATGGTTGAGTCAGATCAATAGAGGTCTGCGCCGTATGCAATCAGTTCGTCCATCGCCTTCGATCGGATTTTGTCGCGTGCAGTTTTGTAGGCGAATACGTCCTCAGCCTTAAGACGCCGGTGCCGCCCCACCATGCTGTGCGGGATATCGCCCTTCTCGATGAGCTTGATAAGGTACGGGCGCGACATGTTGAGCAGGTCTGCTGCTTGCTGCGTCGTCAGCATCTGCTGGATTGGCACCAGCGTGACGGCATCACCACTACCGATGTGACGTAGCAGTTCTAGAAACAGGTCCGACATCGCCGGAGTCAGTGTGATCTCGACTGGTTTCCTAGTCTTCGGATCGGGCACCCGCAGCTTGGCCGCACCGTCCTTCTGCGAGGCGAGTATCCGGCGAAGCTGGTTAGCGATCTGCCGATCGTCGGCAGAGGGCAACCTGTTGCCAAAAGGCAAGGCATTGGCTGGCAAGGTAATCGGTTTTCTCCGCAGATGGCATTATTCAATAGCGAATATTCGCAATAAACGCAACATGGTTGTGAAACTCGAGTTCCGTGAATGCGGATTTGCGAAACTCCGACCAGATTGCGACGTTAGGTTCTGTCGCCGCAAACGCCGCAATCTGACAAAAGCAGTCATTCCGGCTACTCCAGTCGGCAAGCGCAACCCAGTTTTCGAACTTGGCCTCGGCCCGGTCGCGCTCGCGCTGTGCGGCCCGTCCGGTCCCACCTCGAGGACCCGGATCAACGCCGTTCTTGCGGCGTGTGGCTCAGGACCCTTTGTGGACCCGGGTCTGCGTGCCGCAGGTCTCGAATGAGCTGCGGATCTAGCGGGCGACTTTCAGTCCTCGTAGACGATGCGCGCGCTTGTACGGTCTTGCCGCCTTTCAGGCTTCTGGGCGGATGCCGCGTTTCCATGGTTACATGCGAGACGCGGCATCGTCGTGGGCTCACGGGGCGGTTGAAATCTACCGGCTCCCAGAGCACAGCTCCGCGCGAGAAGGCATTGACCACCGGCTTGCTGGCCGGACCGTCGAGCAGGTCGGCGATGAGATGGTTGGTCGGGCGAATATCCTTTTCCGTCCACTCATCATCGCAATAGGCATAAATCGGCCAGATAGTGGATCGCCGGTCCGCGCCCGAATGCTGCCAGATTGCAATTGGCCCAACTTCTGTCGCTCAGGCGATGCCGGTTTGGCAAAGGCTGGATGGCGGCCACTGACGGTACCCGCCGCTCGAAAGATCGTTCTAAAACGGCGGCTTAGTCCCGAGGCTGTGTAAAAACGCCCGAATATGCTATGGTTCTCTTGCGTTTCGGGAGGTTTGGTATGGGCCGTTTCGTTCAGGGGGAAGACCGCCGGCAGGACTATCTGCTGCCTGCATCGCTCGATGCCCCTGCCCCTACCTTCAAAACCGCGTAAGTGCCTCTAATCAGACAGCTTCCCCGCAGGGGCTGGACGTCTGCTCTAACGGCATGGTGAAGGAATTGGCTCTACCAGGAAGCCGAGCTTTATCATGGCCAATGCTGTGCCTGCCAGCATGCACGCATATGTGAGAAAGCCTGCGATCACCAAGGGCCCTGCCAACTGCATCGGCAACCAGGAATAGGGCAATATGGTTTGAAGCTGGAGGACTCCCACGGCGAATGACATGGCGGTGAGGACGAATGTATGCAGTACGTAAATAGGCAGGGTCGAACGACCGATTGCCGCAAAAGCCCTCGCCCACGTTGAACCGACGTGGACTTTCCCCAACCATTGCAATGCCGCCCATAAGAGGAACGGCGTGGCTATGATCGCCAGTCTATCAATGCCCCACCGCCACGCCACCCCGGTCATGACGGCCGCAACCGTTGATGCAGCCATCAGGTACGTCCATTGAGCGCCTGCAGCGATCGCTATGATCTTCTTCTTCCCTTTGAGGCCGATATAGAACCATAATAAATTTGCTGAAATTGACTGACCGTGCACAATGAACAGGGGCGTACCGAGCATGTCTTCTGTGTCCTGGCCGATCTGACTCGCCATGGCGGAAATGACGATCATCGGCAAAAGCGCATAGACGCTGTTCGCCCCCAATATCCTTTCGAGGATCCAGGCGATCAGATAGAAGACGGGTAAGGCCCAAATATACCACAATATCGTTGGTAGCATGAATGCTCCAAGGATCTGTCCGACATCGGGAAAAGGTAAACCCTCACGTCCTGCAGGCAGCGCTAACTTCAAGCAGTAGATGAAGGTCCAGAGGCAATAAAGAAGATATAGGCCGCCCGTTTTGCTCCACAGGTTTGACAAAGGCCGTTCAATCTTGCTCGCGGCGAGCATTCCGGAAATCATGAAGAATAAAGGCATGCGCAGTGGTCGCATGCCGATCAGAAGGAAATCCCATATTTCGGTTTCATCGACGATGAAATTGCGCAGATACCATTCGACGGTATGTCCCAGGACCACGAGCGCAATGCATACGCCCTTGGCAACATCAATCCACTCGAGGCGCGGACCATTATCTTGCTGTTTCAAGAGCAATATAGTCCCGCCTGCAATATGCTTGTGCATGCACAATTTCGGAGAAATTTTATCAAAGCTGGGCTCCAACCACCTTTGGATGTTCCCATGATATGCACGTCCGCAATGGGCGTCAATCACAGAGAAAATATCTCGGTGAATGAACGATTAGGAAATCCTTGAGACAGGGGTCGATAGCATAAGCCGCATCGGTGGCCACGAGCCAATTAGCCTTCGCAGATCGCCCGGCAGAACGTGGGAATTACAGCTTGTCTGCCATTTCTGGTCAGGCCTTCCATCTGTCTTCTTTGGGTGAACGCAAAAGTTACCCTGTCTGTTCATTGATCACTATTGATTATCACCAATGTTTGAAGAGGATGTGGTGACAGGAAAGCTAAATAATGGACGACTTACCCTCTAACGAACGCCGCCAACAGCCGCGCTCGGCCACCGATGTCGACTGCCTCATTTGGTGGGACGGAAAATGCGAAGCTGCAACAATCAAGAATATCTCAATCTATGGTGCACAGCTTAGCGGCAGCTGTTTTCCACCGATCGGAACGCCTATGACGCTGGTGGCAGAGGGTTTGGAACTGTGCGCGAGAGTAATTTGGCTGGGGCGCGAAAAGTGCGGTGTACTGCTTGAGCAGCGGGTCGATCCAGTAACGTTCATCCGGACGCATGCCATTCGACCGATGACATCGCGTAGCGCACCACCTGTTACTATCACCCGCATAATGCCGGATCGCTATGCATAAATGAATAGCGTTACTTTAAATCAGGGAAGGAAGCGCGCGAGCATCTGCAACACTGCAGCATAATAGTCTGCGCTTAAGTCCAACGGCTCCTGCAGCCCGAGCGTGCGACTTGCAACAGCCATGCCACCCGATGACAATGCATAAGGTGCCTCCTCACCTGACTCGACGTCAATCCATGCCGGGATCGGCTTGCCTTTGCCGACATAAGCTTGCCAAAAGTTCGCGACAGGTGCCAGCAAGCTGGTGCGCCTGCCCGATTTTGCATAAAGAGGCACGCGGATGGCATCAAATCCAAACCGCGCTGGACGTCCAGAAGCGGGCGACACGATGGCAGGCCCGCTAATATCTATCCAGTCGGTCGGTAGGTGCAATGGCCCAAAACGTGAAGCACTGGCGATCGCTTCACTGTCAGCGATGACTTTACCCCATACAGCATCGCCATCCAACAGGCGAAAGGCATCGAGCGCGGGCCAAATAAAATAGGCGGGATTAAGTGTAACCGCGTCAGGCTTCACGAACCCTTGTACCCCGGGCAACAGCAGCGATCTGCCATAACGTTCGAGAACAAGGCTCGACCTTATCGCACGCCGGATCTCAGCCGAGCGCGACGCGTAGGAAGGGTTCTTCCATTTGCGTGCGGCGTCGGCCAAAGCCCAGGCAATAAAAATATCACCGTCCGAAGCATTATTCTGATCACCTACGGGATTTGGCTGGCGCGGATCATATCGCCACGCATAAAGCCCGGTATCGCGATTTGCCAGATTAGCCTCGGACCAGCGAAAAATGGTGTCAAACGCAGCTTGATCCCCTCCCCGCAGTGCCAGAGCCATGCCATAGCCCTGTCCTTCACTATGGCTGATCCCGCCATTGCCGTTATCGATGATCCGTCCCGAGGGATCGAGAAATGCAGCCTTGAAATTTGGCCAACTGATAGCGCCCGCCACGATTTTGCTGCCCCCCGCCTGGGCGCAGCCAGCCGTGGCCGCGAACAAAAGGCTCAGGCAGGCGGTGCGTCGATCAACGCCCATGACGCAACTCGATTTGGCCTTCATGCGTGTGAACTATCCAAGTCTTTAGTTGCGGGCCACTGCCCAAAGTACGGAACCACCCATCATAAGCGCCTTCGAGGATAGCGTTTTTGACGTCTGGCCAATGACCTTCGAGATCGCCTTCCAATGCGTGGGGCATACCATGATGATGAACGATAATGCCTTCATCATCCATCGATAACGACGCTTCTCCCCAATGCATAGCGTGCCAGACCCGATTAATCCGTTGCGTCAACGCGTCAAGGTCAGAGATATCCTCCACTGGAGCGAGGGACGCGATCCTTTTTCCCACAGCAACATAAAAGCCTCGCGCTTGCGCTGCCGTCGCACTCTTGAAAATCTCGCTGGCCGTCAATGCGGTCAGGAGAGACAGTCCAGCCACATCGGGCGCATGCGGCGCTGCGATTGGCGTTTCCATGAAGTCCTCTCTCATTTTGCGCCCCCTAATGACTGTCTGATGCCGATCAACGATTTGAACTCGTCATATGTCCCGAACGTGTTGATCCCAATCTCGCCCCCAACACGCGTGCCAGGAGACACGCGGTAATAGATTGATCCATCTGCAGAGAGAGCAAAGCCGGTCTTGCTGATGCTATCATAGAAGGATCGGACGTCGCTATTTCGAGCCTTCAAGCTGTCGAGAAGACCCTGACCGGACGGATCGGTGGGATAGAGCGCCACCTGGTCCTGGCTAAAGGATTGATAGCCCGGCGCGGCATTGGCGCGGATCTGCAGCTTGTCCTTTTCATAGCTGTAGCGGACCGGGAAGCTGACGCTGAGAAAGCTTTGCGGGCTGAAATAGCCGCCATGACCAAAGGTGAAGAAATTCTGGTTATTGTCGAAGCTTTGATAGTTGACGTTCACGCCCCCGGTCAGCACCGAATGATCGCCTCGATAGAAAGGCATATAGCCGCCCAGATTGACCTGCACCCCGCTGTTGCGGCGCACATTCGTCCCGTCATAGCGACTATAGGCGGCATCGCCATAAACCCCCGCTCCCTCACGATCATAGGAGAAGGACAGTCCGCCGCCCGTCCGCATCACCTGCCCCCACAATTGCCCCGTTACCGGATCGCGCGTACCGGCATAGGATATGACGCTGTCAGTCACAGCTTTGCTTTCTGCCCATAGTCTTGCCGTGGCGTTAGGCGAGAAACGCGGACTGATGGCGGCGCGCCAGGTCACTTCTGTATCTTCAAAACCAAGCGGAGTGACGCCCACCTCAAGTTGCAGGATCGGGCTCGTGTAGCTGGCCGAGATCGCAACGCCCGAAGCATGCTGCGTCGCAGCCTGCGTCAGGGAAGCTTCCTCTTCATCGACGATAGCCTGTGCCTCGGCCGTGCCGTTGCGACCAAAGCGCGCGAGTGCCGACCCGGTTGGACGCCCGCTGTCGAGTACGACCGCATCGACCTTTGCTCCAATGCGGCCATTGCCAAGCCCTGTCGAAATTTCGGCCGAACCGGTAACCTCCTTGAGCGCGCTCAGTCCGGTTTCGCCCGACCGCTCGCGATAGCCGGTCTGGACATCGGCCCGCGGTCCCGAACGCCGTGTCAAAGCATTGATGTCGGTCTGGATGGAGGCCAGAACCGGATCGCTGCTCACCATGCCATAGCTGTCGACTGATGGGCTGCGGCTCTCTTGGGCCCCGGAACCTTGCCATGCCTGTCCGGGAAAGGCTGTCGGGGGACTAGCGGTGACTTGATAGGGAACAGGCTGCTGTCCTGTATTGTTCGCGCTCTCGTACGCCTGATCGCGATAGAGGGGCGCAGGCGTCGGCACGGCGATCGGCATACGCGCACCCCCTTGAAGAGCGAAGGGATTGATGGTCGGCGCAGCGGCTGCGGGCGCTTGATTGCGGAACGGATTATTGCCCTGCATGTTTGCCGCAAAGGGGTTGGCTGATGTCAGTTGGCCACTACCGCTGTTGGATTGGCGCGCATATATCTCCCTGGCGCGCTTGAGATATTTGACGGCGGCCCCCTCATCGCCGCGGGCCTGTTCCATTCGGGCTGCGGCCATGTAGATTTCATGATCATCGGGTGCAACCTTGATCGCCCGGTCTATCGTCTGCCGTGCCAGCCCCTTATCGCCCGCCGCACCGGCGGTCTCGATGAGGCCGATGAGCGCGCCCTTATTGTCGGGCGACTGTGCCAAAATCAGCTGATATGTCTGCGCTGCCTGCACATGCAAGCCGCCTGACTGGTATAAGCGCGCGAGCGCGGCAAGCACTTCCTGATTGCCAGGCGCAGCGTTCCAGGCTGCCTGCAACTGATCGAAGGCAGGCGCATATTGGCCGGCCATACGCAACCTGTCGGCCTGCGAAGCGGCCATAATGCCGTTCAGGCGCGCAACCGTGCGTTGCCCATCCACAGAAGACCCCGCCATCTGCGTTGCGCGCTGCACAGCCGCATTGGCAAAGCCGTCACGCCCGGTCTTGGCGAGCACGCGCACAATAGGTTCATAGCCTTCGGCGCTGCCGATCTCACCCGCCATCGCTTGCTGCGCCAGTGACGCCGCCGCTTCGCCGTCGCCCAGTTCATATAGGGCATCGGCGATCGCAGCTTGCTTGACGGCAGGCATACCCGGCGTCGCGCCCAATTGCCGCAGCACCGCCAGTGCTTCGCCTTGCTGCCCTTGGCTCGCCATCGCCTTGGCACGCTCGATGGCGCTGTCGGTTTTCAGGCCGATCGCGAAGTTGCGCATCTGGACGCTACGCTGCGCTTGCGGAATACGCCCGATGAGCTTGTCGGCTGCTGCCAGACGGCCCAGATCCGCATTGATCAGCGCGGCTGCGTAAAGCGAATCTGGGGTTGCCAGGTTGGTGAGCGAATTGATCTGGGACTCGGTTTCTGGCAGCCGCCCCTTGGAGATCAGATAGCGTGCAAATTCGTACCGGATCCACGGATCATTTTGATCCAGCAATAAGCCCGCTTGAAATTCCTGCTCGGCCCTGAAGTCGTCCCCCTGAGCGGCCGCCTGAAGGGCCCGATCGCGCGCTGCCCGGCTGCGCAAACGATTGCCACCCTCGGGGCTGCCTTCGCTAGCCTGACGATAAATATCGGCAGCATCGGCATAACGGCCCTGCCGTTCATAAATCTCCGCCAGAAGCTCAAGCGCGGGACCACGCTGGGCAAAGCCCGATCGGGCGAGACCCTCTGCCTGGGCCTGGGATTGGTCGATCCGGCCATCAGCCAGCAACGCGCGGGCATCTGCCAGCCCTCCATAGAATTGAGCCGACGCCAGCGCCTCGCTCCATTTGGCCGGCCCGCCCAGTCGCGTGGCCTGATTGAGCAAATCTCGCGCTTCACCAAAACGCCCCTGGCGCAAACGCACCAGTCCAAGACCCCCTTGTGCATCCGCGTCGCCGCGATTGCGGGAAATCGCGCGCGTGAACAGCTCCTCGGCTTCATCCAGTTGATTATCATCGAGCGCTCGAAATCCCGCTGCGCGGGCGTCATTCCCGGTCCGCGCTGGTTGCGCGACGCGTGGCGTCGGCTGCGCTGGCTGCGGCGTAGCAGCAGGCCGGGCGACAATGGCGGGCGTTGGAGCCGCAGGCTTGGCATTTGTGCGGGCACCCTGACCAGCCAGACCACGACGCGCTTCCCCATTGGTAGGATCGAGGATCAGTGCCCGGCGGAAGGCTTGGTTTGCCAGATCCTGCCGTCCCTTCGACTGCCAATATTGTCCCTGCTGGATCAGCGTAGACACACCGGGCACCTCGGCCTGTGCCCTCGTCGGAACGATGGTTGTGGCCATTGCTGCGGTCAAAAGCAGTCGCAGGGAAAGAATTTTGCCCTTGGTCATTCCGCGTCACCTTCGCCCAAGCGCCGTTTTGCCTGGCGACTGAAATAGAGATAGGCAGGCCCGGCCAGCAGGACCGCAATGAGCAGCCCGGCCATGGCCATCAACAGCGGCCGCTGGCTGAACCAATAGGCAATCTTCATCCAGAACGGCATGGAGCCGACCCAATAGCCAGAGCCAACGGCAAAGCTGTTCATGCCATCGCCGCTGGCAACGGATAGGTCACCCTGGATCTGGGCATTGATCTTGGGCTCGGCCATCCCCCCCACCAGTTGCGGCAAGGCGCGCGGATCATCCGCGAGCAGCGCAACGACGCTGCGTCCCTTTTCGAAAGGCGACTCAAATCCGACAATGCCCTGGAAGCCGTTGGCGGCGTACAGCGCCTGTTCGACATCGTCCTGGCTTGCGCGGCTATAGGGGGACATCATGCCAAAGACGCGATCAACAGGCGTGCGTTCCTTTACCTGCAACTGGCCGTTTTGAAAATGAACGGGCGCGTCGCCGAACAACTGGGCCGATGCCGCAACGCTGCTGGCACCGATCACCAAGATGTCCTTGCCACTCAGCCGCGAAGGATCGATCGTACTGGCCACTGTGACCCCGGTGGTGGGCGCGCCGGTCGAATCGCCAAAGCGCCCCATCAACGTCAAAAATGCTTCAATCGCGCCCGGCGTTGCCCTTTGCCCCACAAGCACGGTCGTTTCCGTCAGGTCAGGACGTATGGTGAACGGATAGCCTGCACCGGCAAAGGTCGCGAGGTCCGGCATTTGCAGGGCATGATAGGCGTGGGTCAGATCTATCATACTGGTGGGTTCGATGCTGACCCGAACATTGTCCGGCAACGTGCCTTCACACCGCTTCTTGTCGGCGATGATCAGATTATAATCGAAGGTCAGCTCATTCTGGCCGAACAAATTGTAGCGGGGGAGCACAACGGAGGCTCTGCCGTCCTGCGACGATGCCCCTCTGCTACCAAACAACTGGTACCACCAGCCCGCGCCTGACAAGGGCAACGTGCGAAGATACTGATTGTTGATCGACACATCGAGGCGCGATGCCCGCTTGTCGAGCCAGGGCGCTGAAGGGTAGCGATAGTGCAGGTTGAGCGTGCCGCCGCTCCGCGGCCAGAAGAAGAGGTCGGGCGCGACGCGAAAGCGGGCACTGAGCGGGCCAGGCGGAAGCCCCATGCCCTGAAGGGCGTAGGCGTCCATCATTTCGCCAAGGCGGACGGGCCGATCCGTTTGCAGCCAGCGGGGCGCAGCATAGCGGGCATAGGTGGGAATGCGCACACCATCAAAGGCCATGCGCGATCCGCCCAACACGCCTCGCCCTGCTGCGATCGCCCCTGCGGCGAGCTTGAGTTCCTGATCGCTGCGCCCCATGACGACGAGCAATTCGCCAAAGCCATCGCGGGGATTGCGAACGACGCTGACCGACGGACCGGTCACGGCCATCGTCAGACCCGCAAGCGGCCTGCCCGCCTTGAGGAACACAATGGCATTGCCCTGCGGGATCTGATTGTAGAGCGGCTTGAACGAAAAGCCGCGATAGCTCGCCAGACTACCGAACCAGGACGCCATGCTTGCCGCCGCCTCCAATTCGCCGTTGCCTGGTTGACCCGCGAACACGAAAGGCAGGCGTAGCGGCCGGTTATCATTCTTGTCGAAGAAAGGCCCCGGCAGACGCGCGAGATCGGGACCAAGCGGCAGGGTCTGGACGGTCATGTCGAACCAGGACCGCACATTGCTGATGTTTGCCCATAGAGAGCTGTGGAAAGGATCTTCGCAATCGCGCGCATAATGGCCGATCAGACGAAGGTTCAACCTGTTGTCGCCCGGCAGGAACAGCGCCGGATTAACAGGAATGACAAGATTTTGACCGGCAGCCTCCGTTGGGCGCAGGGCAATGGTCTGCACCACCTCGCCATTGAGCAGCACGACCAATTGGCTGAGGTCACCCAGCAACGCTGGCGACCAGGCGAAATTGAGAGTGAGATTGGCCTGGGTCACAACGTCGTTGCGCCGGACCCCGAAGGGAATACCAATCTCACCGCGCGTACCGGCCAGACGAATGGGTGATTTGACCTGCAGGTCGCGGAAGGTCAGCCGCTCGCGTCGTGCGCCTGCGCTCTGAGCCAACGCCGCAGTGGTGGCGACGGGAGACTGGGCTTGAGCGCGTTCTGAGAAGCCGGCCGGTAAAAGCGCCAGCATGACGGCGACCGCCGCTATGGCCTGCTTGCCCTTGGAGGGCGCTGGCACCTGTGCCTGACGGAGCGCTCGACGCTCGCTGCGGTTGAGTCGGAACAAGCGTTTGAGCGTTGTGTAATCCACCACGATAATGTCCCAAAGTGAGCGTAAACCCGATACCGGCGCACGCGGCGCTGCGGGTTGCCAGGCGTCGGCGCGGCCAAGGACGGCGCGAACCAGTTGGCGCGAAAGCGTCATGTCGAGCGGCTGGAAGCGCAGATAGGCCTGCCCGCCTACGATCCTGATGGTCTCAACCGGAATAGTCAGCTTCTCATCACCCATGGGCAAGGACACATGGGTTATCGTGCGGCCAGCCAGCGTGAAATCTGACGGGACCAAGATCCCGGCCCCACCCATGGAAATGTCCGTGGTGCAGGCATCGATAACATAGCCGTCCTGCATATAGATCGTGACCGGAAGCTGTGCGCCGATGCGAATATGCTCGCGCGACTGCCTGGTTTCGCGCGCTACCGACACCGCTGCCAAGAGAATGATGACGCTGAACAGCGCCCATGCTGCGTTGAGCAACAACGTATCGGTCTGAATGTTGAACAGATGCGAAAAGAATATTCGCTTCACCACGGCGAGCGCGACACCGAACAGGATCAATCCAATGCAGATCAGATGTGGCTTGACCGTCCCAAGATCGAAATAGGTGCGGTCAAGCAAGCTGCCTTTATCGGTGACGTTGAACTTGCCTTTGCGCGGCTGAAATAGCGTCAGGACGGTTGGTGATACGAGATGGAAAGCAAGGATCGTCTCATAGATCTCACCCCACAGCGGTCGGCGGTCGCCACCCTGGGCTCGCGTACCTGATACCATCGAGCAATAGAGATGTGGCAAAGCATAAGCGAAGATCAGCGAAGCCGAAGCATGAATGATGTTCTGGCCAAAGATCAGATAGGCCAGTGGTGATGTCAGGAACACGATCCGGGGCAGCGGAAACTGAAAGTGCAGCATCGCATTGAGATAGCAAAGCCGCTGCTGCCAGTTCAGCCCGCGTCCCAACAAGGGATTGTCGATCCGCAGAATCTGCGTCATCCCGCGCGCCCAGCGAATGCGCTGGCCGATATGCAAAACGAGCCGCTCGGTCGCGAGCCCGGCCGAAAGACGGGCGCCAATATAGGCGGTGTTCCAGCCCATCCGCTGCAGTTTGAGCGCGGTATGGGCGTCTTCGGTAACGGTCTCGCCCGCAAAACCGTTGGTCTGCGCCAATGCCTCCCGACGAATGACCGCGCAGGAGCCGCAGAAGAAGGTCGCGTTCCACAGGTCGTTGCCGGCCTGCACCGCGCCGTAAAACAGGTCACCTTCACCAGGCAGGTCGCGCACCGTGCCAAGATTACGCTGGGCTGGATCGGGAGAGTAGAAATGGTGCGGGGTCTGGAGCATCGCCAGCTTGGCGTCCTGCTGGAACCAGCCCACCGTCATCTGAAGAAAGGCGCGGGTCGGCACATGGTCGCAGTCGAAAATGGCGATCAGGCTGCCTTCGGTCTTCTTCATCGCGGCGTTCAGATTGCCGGCCTTGGCATGAAGATTGTCGGCGCGCGTGAGATAGCCGCAGCCTGCCTGCCGCGCAAAGGCGCGAAATTCCGGTCGACGTCCGTCGTCGAGGATGAACACCCGAAACCTGTCTGCCGGATAATCCATGTCCATCGCTGCGAACACAGTGTTGCTGACGATCTCCAGGCTTTCATTATAGGTCGGGATATAAACATCGACGATTGGCCATTGCTCAGGCTCGCCCTGAATTTCCACCACCGGTCGATCGAGCGGCCAGCCGGTCTGGAGAAACCCCAAAATGAGAATGACCCAGGCATAAAGTTCGGCCAGATAGAGGCCGCTACCCAGCAGGAATTCGGGAACCGAGCCGAATTCCAGCGTCTGGGTTGTACGCCAGAACATATAACGGGATGAAACCAAAACCGACAATATCGCCAGGGTCAGGTTCGCCTTACGCGTGTTCTTGCGCCCGATGATGATGGCACCCATTATGGTGATGCCAGCGCAAATCCATTGTGGCCCAAGGTCAAGCGGCACACCCACAAAGAGAATGCTCAAAAGGGTCACGCTCAGGATGAAGGCCCATTTTGCGATGCCAGACCCAAGCGCCCTCACGGCTGATCCCCATCGGTCTGAACCAAGCCACAACGCGCTTCGACGGCCAATGCCAACATCTTCAAATCGGTGAGAGCCGCACTCGCCGGAGCGAACTTGGCGGTCGGCTCGAACATAGCCGCCGCCTCGTTGACGCCTTCATCACGCCGGACGGTGCCAATGAGTTTGTCTCCAAACAGCTCTCGAATGAAGACATGGCTGTGGCGCGAGAGGCGATGGGTATCGTCAAGCTGGTTCAGAACGAAGACAGTGCGCGGCAACTCGATCGTCGGCGTTCCTGGCTGTACCTTGGTGAGGGCAGCGAGAGAACCGGGGCGTGGCAGCAAGGTGCAGATGTGCAACATCGCGTGGGGCAGCAAAAGCTCTTTGGTTTCGCGATCGCCAGCAGCAACGTCGGCGATGAACAGCTTCTCGCTCTCAAAGGGCGAGTGTCCAGGCCGAGCCAATAGCTCGCGAAAATGCGGATCCCTGCTCAGGCTATGGGCACTGAGCAACTCCACGCCGGAAACGACCATCGATTGGCTGGTCGCCTGCCCCATTTCCATCAACGGCTGTGTTGGCAGCAGTCCGAAGAAAAGCTTGAGTGCATCCTGATAGGTAAAATCAACGGCTGTGACATCATGCCCCTGCCCGGCTAGGGCGATGGCGAGTTGGGCCGCTATGAAGCTGGTGCCCACGCCGCCCTTTGGCGAATGGCATAGGATCAATGCCATCAGTCTTGCCGATCTGCTTTGTTGGCCGAAAGACCGGCCAGAAAATTGCGTACATCGACAGACGGACGCTGATCGCGGCCGCCTTGAGCTGGTGCATAAGCACCAAATATGCCTGCTGTTCCTGTACCTGGTGGCGACGGCGTTGCAGCGCGCTGTCGCGCATCTGTAATGATATTGCTGTCGTCGCGCGTATCGAGTGGCGAAAGCCGCCTGCCCACCACGCGTTCATCCTTCAACAACGCCTCGAAAATAGGCCATAATTCCATGTCGGCAAAGGAGTCGCTAAACTCTCTATAACGAAAGTCCGTGCGCCCCAGCCGGGCCAGGAGAGTTTCAGCATCCGATCGCATAAACATATCCCCATGTTCCGCAGCGGCAAAGATAGGGTTTAATGGTTAACGAGATGTTTAAAAAAGCAGGGGTGCCGATGAGATCGATGAAGTGAGCTCAAAAGACGATGACGCCTGAACCGGCTCTCGTGCAGAAATTCAAACTATAGATTGGCGTAACACCAAAATCATGCAACATAGGCATATCTCATCTATGCTCGCCTGATAAGATTATCTACAGGTCGAGGGAGATTGGGGATTATCGATTGCGTTGAATTCGCCATTATGTCTAGGTCGCGCGGCCTACTGTGCGAATGAGCAGGTGACGTCACGCGTTGCGCCACGGCGCAACTGCAGTCTGAATGACAGATCCTACAGCTCGTTATCGCGCGATCTCTTGCGCCCGCGTGCTGTCCCTTTCCCTATGCGCCTTGAGTAGCTCTGAACAAAGCAATGAGCGCTGCGGGACTGGCAGCTCCGGTTTTCATAATGATCGCAGCCCGATGATCCTCAATCGTTTTAGGGCTAAGGCCCAGCGTGGAGGCAACCAACTTGTTACTCATTCCCTCGCCTAGGCAGGCAAAGACTTCGCGCTCACGCGGTGTCAGCATGCCGATACGCCCAAGCGCGTCGCGTCGTTTCAAGCTCCAGCCCACCCCCTCGGCTACAGCTGCAGCCAAGCGCACTTCGTCAAGTGGCTTCTCAAGATAGTCCAGGCCGCCATAGAGCCGAACGGCATCAACCGCGTTCGCCGTTGATGGCCAAGCCGTCATGAAGATGATGGCGATTGCTGGATCCTGTGCCCGGACCTGTTCAGCAAAGGCAAATCCGTCCTGCTCTGCCATCATGATGTCTGTCACCAAGCAGTGGGCCTGTTCGACGCTCTGATGGTTCATCATATCAACCGGATTATCAAACGCGGTAGCTCTGTGGCCAAGGCGGGTCAGCAGGCGGGCGACAGCCCGTCCCAGATCATGATCATCGTCAACAACATGGACTATAGTGACAGGGCCTGGCTCAGCCATGAGACATCATTTCGAACGGCAGCTGGACCGTATGCCGCACCTTGTCGCTGTCCTTTTCGCGTACCAAGTCGCCACCGTGGGCATTGGCTATCGCTCTGGCAACCATAAGACCAATGCCCATGCCGCCCGGGTCCCGACCCGGCTGGACGAGCCTGTTTTCCACCGCAATGGCGACCTCCCCCTTGGCACATGTCACGCAAATGCTGATACTCGTTCCAGGAGAGGCTGCGATAGCATTGCGCAACAGATTGATCAGTATCTGCATGAGTTCGATTTCGTGTCCCATCACGACAAGCTGGCTGTCCACTCGTTCCAGCCTGATCTGACACTGTTTGTCCAGCGCTTCGCGTTCGAGAATGGTGACACAGTCGCGCAGAAGCTGCGCCACCGAAATGGTCGACGGCTCATCAACGCTTCTCCCGCCAAAGCTTCGCAAGCGGCGGACCATATCTGCAATCAATGCCGTCTTGCGATGAATCAGTTCAATACTTTGGGCCATGTCGGCGCGGTCCCAGTCACCGTCATTGGCCAGTTTCGACAAATGTCGCGTCTCAATCGCCAGGGTCGATAAGGGTTGACTGATTTCATGAATGATGGCCACCGACATGGCACGCAGGGTCTTGAGGCGCTCAGCCTGGAACAACATGCGATCGCGCCGTCCAATATCCCTTCGTGCGGTGAGTTGCGCTTCGGCAAAGCTGCCGGCCAGATAGGCTGCTATGGCCATAGCAGCGAGGGTCATATGGAGTGCCAGCCTGGTGGAAACAGATTGCACGGCAGCAGACCAGGGAAGGATGATGGCTGCCGACACAATGATGGCCGCCCAGGCGCCATGGCGTCCACATCTGATCCCGGCCCATATGGCGGCGATCAGCGCCGGCATGACAGCGATCTGAGGCTGGACCGACGCTAGCCCTGCCGCCAGGAGCCATCCAGCGAGAAAAATGATCGCGGCTTCAATCGCGCGGGTCCCGCTCAATATCCCCAGACCCCAGCGGTCTGAGGGGGCAAACAGCCATAGCAGCGCTGGCGCCAGCAGCAGGACGCCCAGAAGATCACCGATCAGGAAGGCAGCGATCATTGTTGCAAAAGGTTGCGTGGAAAGGTCGGTCGATAAGCCTGGCCATATCCATTCCCACAGGCCGGCCACGAATGCGGCCAAGGTCGGCGAAAGCACCGTAGCCAGGCCAAAAGGCATTGGGGCGATTGCCAGTTCCGACCGACCCTTGGCTTCAATGAAGCGGACCAGGGCCACCATCGCTCCGTAGGCCAGAGGGGCGCGAGCAACACCACCCAGATGGTTCAGGAACTCAGGATGATGAAGTTCCACCGTGCCTGTCGCGACCTGGACAAGGCATTCCTCGATCATGATCAGGGGCGTAAATCGTGCACCCACACGCCACAACAGCGCAAATCGGACGCCGGCTGCGGGAAACCAGAGACTGAAGAAATGCGCGCCGCCCCACGGGCTCGCCGCCATATGCGCGGCTTTGAACGCAAGCGGATAGATGAGAAGCATCAACCAGGTCTCGCCGCGAACATGGCTGACCCGTTCGATAAGATGCTGATGAATGGCCCATATCTGCATTGGGCAGCTTCTATCGCCTGGGGCCACACAGCCAAGCCGGAATTTTCCCTGGCCTTTGCATCCAGTCCGGGATTTGCCCGGATAGGCTTGGCGCCGCTGCGGCGGCATCACGCTCTGATCGGACCCCAATAGGCTCCGATGTCCGGGCGGCGCTATGCGACCCGTGCCGCCCGGATTATAGCCAAGGAGACAAGTCGATGACCGTCATTGGGACGAACAGCGCCGCTTTGCGCGCGCAGCGCGCCATAGAGTCCGCCAACACCGCGCTGGGGCAGGCGAGCGAGCGTCTTTCGACGGGCAAGCGCATCAATTCTGCCAAGGACGATGCTGCAGGTCTTGCCATTGTGACCGGCATGACCAGCCAGATCAGGGGAATGGAGGTAGGTCAGCGCAATGCGTTGGACGGCATTTCGCTGGCTCAGACGGCTGAATCCACGCTCGCACAGGTCGAAGCAAGCTTGCAAAGGCTGCGGGAACTCGCGCTCTTAGGGGCCAACGGCACCAATAATGCCAATGATCGCGCCGCACTTCAGGCCGAATTTGTACAAACGGTCGCCCAGATCGATGATTTGTTGGAAACGGCCCAATTTAACGGGACCAAGCTTTTTTCAGATACCTCCAATGGCATTTTGGCCATCGATCATAATCGCGATGGCGATCTGCGCGATACGGCGGTCTACCATGTGGGTCAGGATGAGACGGTCCACCGTGCAGGTGGCAAGTCAATCAAGATACAAACCGGGGCAAATGCGACTGACGTCGTGATGCTCGCACTGCCGACGCTCCGGAGCAGCGAAGATCAATTCACGCTGCTCGGCACTGAAACGGCCGTCGGTGGCACGATGCGCTTTGTCGGAATCGCCAATATCGATCTTACGCTTGATGCCGATGTCGATGTTGCCCGGACCTGCGACTATGATAGTGGCGGGGTTCACGCCTGGGGTGATCCTTCAGGCTATGTGCAATACACCGATTCCGACTATAAGAGCTATGCCGATATCGGCGTCACGGCCGCCCATGGGCTCGATGTGATCGATGCGGCGATCGAGCAGATTTCCAACGGTCGCGTCGCACTTGGTGCCATGCAGCGGCGCCTTGAATCTGTTTCCGCGCATATGCAGAATGGGATGATCAATCTAACCGAGGCGCGATCCCGCATTGAGGATGCGGATTTTTCAGCCGAGACAACCAATCTCGCCAAGAACCAGATCCTTTCCCAGGCGTCGACCGCCATGCTCGCGCAGGCCAATGCCAGTCAACGTGACGTGCTCAAGCTCATCGAATGAGGATGGTAGCGGTAGACGCTGGTGAGGAATGATGAAGCTATGCTGGTAAATCGCGGCGTGTCGCTGCTCCACATTGGCAGCGTTCAAACTGATCATGCGCAAGCTCTATGCATCGTGCGCAAATTGTCGACCAGTCATGTCATGATCGCGAGCCGTCTTTTGCTTGAGCCAGGCATGATCGTTCGCATAGGTTTACGAGGAAATTATCTTCTACCAGGTCAGGTGGGGAACATTGCTGGCCCTCTCATTCCTGTCTTGTTCGATCGTCCCGTCAATCCGTCGGATGTGGTCGAAGCGGGCAAACGCGCCCATGGCGGACAGGAGTCGGTTCGGTTGCAATTGGAAAGACCCGTGCAGATTCTCGGCCCCCGCGCGACCCATTTGTGCCTGAGTGTTGATATATCGCTTGGCGGGATGAAAATCCGCGGTGTTGCGCCATGGCTTCATATCGGGGATCTGCTGCTCGTCGAGTTGCAGGGACTAGGTCGCCGGGAAGCCCGACTGGCCTGGATCAGAGACAATGAGGCCGGCCTTCATTTCAGTCACACCCTGGGATATGATGAGCTTGATCAATGGCTTCAAAATAGCCAGACGCATGTGGGGATAGCAGCTACGACCAGGCCACAGGCCTTGCCGAATGGATAGGACGCGTAAATCGCTGAGCATCTCCAGCTCTATACTCGGAAGCATCAGGCCCTTGCCAGTCTTGGCCGTATAACCCTATCCCGTCGCGAAACATCCTGTTCAAGCCACTCGATACGATTGCGGCCGTTGCGCTTTGCCTCATAAAGAGCCGTGTCGAGATCACGAATGAGGGTCGCCATATCCTGGTGCACGCAATTTAGATAACAAGCGCCAATACTGACGGTTGCCCGGATTGCGGCACCTTCCCATATGAGGGTCTGCGCTGCGAACGCTTCACGTAGCCTATTGGCTATCTCCTGGGCGTCATCGGCGCTCGACACCTGCGCTACCAAAGCGAATTCTTCCCCTCCCAATCGTCCTACAAAATCATTCGCCCTACAACAGGAACGTGCCGTAGCGGCGAAGGCCTGCAAGACCGCATCGCCTGCCGGATGGCCATGGCGGTCATTGATCAACTTGAAAAAATCGATGTCGATCCAAAGAATGAGAAGGCTCGAACCCTGTCGCAGGGGAACGGCCAGTTGCGTGTCCAGCCGTTGTTCGAATGCCCGGCGGTTAAGAAGCCCTGTCAGACCATCATGATCTGCCGCCTTGCGCAATTCTCCCAACAAATCGTCGCGAACGGCCATTGCGCTACTGATGGTCAACGGCACCATGACCAAAAAGGCGACGGCTATACGGACCGAGACGACCATATAAGGGATCGCCATGTTCTGACCGATATCTATCACGCCAAGACCAAGCATCATAAGAAATGCAGTACCAACGAACATAGACAACAGAGCTGTCACCGGAAGAGAATAGACAAGAGCGCAAAGCAGCAGGCCTGGCAGCGGGAAAATTATGCTGCCTGGACCATCAAAGATTGTCGCCGCAGCACAAGAAACTATGAGGAAAACTGCCGGGCCGAGCTTGCCGATGCTGTTGATCGAATTGCTCTGCGATATGCGTCGTGCGATGTCCTTCCACCCTACGGTCAGCATGGCGGGAAGCATGATCAGATAGTTGACAAGTTCGCTCGCCGACCAGGTCATGAGTGCCTGGCTCATTGACCCATGAAACTGGACCCTGACGAGCAGCGCGCCACAGATCGCGGCGGCGAAACAGGCCGGGATCAGGCATGCGAGGATTCGGATCACGGAATGAACCCGCCTTAACGCCAGATCTCGTGGGTCGAGGCGGCGCAGCAATATCGTGGCCGTGAAGGACCCAACGACATTGGTAGCAGCGAAGAAAGCGGATAAAGACAATGTGCGCCCGAAAACGAGATCGGCCGCCATATCAGCCCGTTGACGAAGTCGGGGTGATCTGATTCAGCCTTGTCAGGGCGAGGCGAGCGGACGGTAGCGATGGCGATGAGGCGTGATGGTGATGTGCAGCCGGATCTGATCGTGTCGTGGTCCGATATACCGCGCTCTCCCGGGCACGCCTTTTACGACAAGCTTCAGAAGCTGCTGGTGGATGCTGGGTTCGACCACTTTGTGGAAGAGGCCTGCCAAGCATACTACGCGCCCCGGATGGGGGCGCCATCGGTGCCGCCCGGCCGCTACTTTCGGATGCTGCTGATCGGCTATTTCGAAGGCATTCACTCCGAGCGCGGGATTGTGTGGCGGTGTTCGGACTCGCTGTCGCTGCGCGAGTTTCTGCGGCTGACGACGCGGGAGAAAGTCCCCGACCATAGCTGGATGTCGAAGATCCGCAGCCGGCTGCCGCACGAGGTTCACGACCAGATATTTGCCTGGGTTCTGGGGCTTGTGGCAAATCATGAGCTGGTGAAGGCAGAACGGATCGGCGTGGATGGCTCGACGATGGAAGCCAATGCGGCGCTGCGCACGATCGTAAAGCGCGACACCGGCGAGACGTACCGCGAAATGCTGACGCGGATGGCCAAGGAAAGCGGCATTGAAACGCCCTCGGCCGACGACTTGGTGCGCCTCGATCGCAAGCGCACGGGCAAGAAGCTGTCGAACGCGGATTGGGAGAGCCCGACTGATCCCGACGCCAAGGTCACCCGGATGAAGAACGGTTCCACCCGGCTTGGCTACAAGCCCGAGCATGCGGTCGACCTCGACACGGGCGTAATCGTCGCAGCGCCAATCCATCCTGCGGACAAGGGCGATACGAACACCCTCGACCCGACGCTGAAGGCGGCTGCGCGCAACCTGGCAGCCATCGGCCTGGAGCCAACACAGGAAAACCCCTGTGACCTGGTGACCGACAAGGGCTACCATTCTCGCGAGGGGCTCAAGGCGCTTGCAGGCGGTGAGTGGAAGACCCGCCTATCCGAGCCCTTGCCGGCAAAAGGCGTCTTGCGCTGGCGCGGCGACGATGCTGCCCAGAAGGCGGTCTACGCCAACCGAGCCCGTCTCAAATCCGGGGTCGGGCGCAAGGCCATGCGAAAACGCGGCGAGATGGTGGAACGCAGCTTTGCGCACGTTCTGGATCGGGGCGGCATGCGCCGCGCGTGGCTGCGCGGGCGTGAAAACCTTCACAAGAGGTATCTGATCCATGTCGCTGGTTTCAATCTGAGCATCGTCATGCGCGCATTGTTCGGATACGGGACGCCGAGGGAGGCCGTCAGCGGCTCCCAGGCGTATTTCTTGATCGCTCAGACCGAAAATGCGCTGATCTTCGCCTTCGTCGGCCAAGTCGCAGCCGAAACCGGCGTCCTGCTTATCACCATGTCTGCGGAGCCGCACTGAGCGCCGTCCCGAAAAACCGACTTCGGCAGCGGGCTGCTAAGGTCCGTGCCTGGTTGGCCAGACATCCGCGCTGGACCTTTCACTTTGTTCCGACATCCTGCTCGTGGCTCAACGCCGTCGAGGGCTTCTTCGCCAAGCTCACAAGGCGGCGCCTGAAGAATGGCGTCTTTCATTCCGTCGTCGATCTACAGGCGGCCATCAATCGCTTCATCAAAGAACATAATCAGGACCCGCGCCCCTTCGTCTGGAAGGCCGATCCAGTCGACATTATCGCCGCTGTGCGGCGCGGGCACCAAGTGTTGGAATCAATCCACTAGCAACCCTCAAAGGATGCTGGAAGGGACGCGGCGATGTCATGGAGAAACCCGCCTCCGTGACGATCATTGCGCGACCACTCCTGCACGACGCGATGTTTGCGTTGGACGCCGAAAGCACTGCTGTAGCCAACCACCGCGACCGATATGCCGCCCACCTGATCTTTGGCGGCGCCGGGACGCAGGCGGAAGCGTCGATAGACGCCATCACGGGTTTCTGGGCAGACAGCTTTGGTGGCACGGCCACGGGTCGGAAGCGGCGAAAGCGTGGTGGGCGGGTTCGACATCAAATATCAGTATGAGAACAGCACCTTCATCAATCGATGGCGGACGACCACCAGAGGCCTGACGTGGCAGGTCACAGCCCGCGACGCGAAAGGGAAGGAAAATCCCTTCGCCAGCTACACGCTCAGCAAGGTGCCCTGTCCGACGCCGCTAAGAATAAGTAATTTGCCGTAGCCCTATCAGACTAGGCTGCCCGTCCACCGTTCTAGGGCGATCAACTGCCGGCTACGAACTCAGCCATGAAGCCCGATCCCGATTGCGTCCTTTCGGCCCGCAATGCCTTGGCATGATGGGCGACCAGCTTCCCGAAATATTCTCCTGCCTGCCGTATGGCGCGCGGCGTTACCACTTCCTCATCGCTGTCGACGATCGCTGCCGTAGCGAAGGCCAGAAGCTTAGTGAGATCACGGGTGCCAATCAGCCCCTCTGAGTTTGATGCGGCGATTGCCTCCATCAATGGTCGGAGAATGGCCTTGACCATCGCCTGTTCTTTCGAAGTGATCGTCGTATCACGGGCATCTAATTCCATGTGGCGTCCTATCCTCGAAACTGGTCGACGGCCGCTTCCACACTCGTTCTTTCGGCAGGCTGAGATGAATGCGGGCGGCGTCATTCGTCATCTCGATTGCCACCGGTCGAACCTTTCGTCCATGCTGCTCTCGATACAACCGGTAATAGATGCGCTGTCGTGCGTCCCGGAAGTCATTTGCGAGAGCCCAGGCGCTCGAACCGCCACCACAAAACATGAGGCTCGAACAGGAAGATGTGCTGGCATTAAAACATGACTTTGATCGTCCGGTGTGTTGCCGCCACCTCAAATAGGCAAGGCGTGACCTTCAGGCGATCGCGGTAGGCCATGTCATGGCGTCCAACGTGCGATCGTGCTGACCAGCCTATGTCATTTGGGCGTCGCGGTGGGAACAGCGCCGCGCCGAGGCTCGAACAGCCAATTGAGATAGGCGGCAATCCTGATGCCCCCGCGTTTCAACCGATCGTCCATCGCCAAGCGATGCTTATAAGCATAGTCCCAGGAGATTGCGGGGTCGGCGGGGTAGACCGTCTTGCGGAGCGCGATGCTCTCCGCAATCCACACCGAAGGCGCAGGATCGCTCCAATCGATCATCTGCTCAGGCGAGATCGTGCGCGACAGCCATTGCGCATATTCGGAATAGGACAAAGACCGTTGCTCGATCATCGCTGTGTACCAGACCGAATGAAGGTTGGTCGCGCGCCCGAACCAGGTCACTTTGACATCATTGCCGCCCCGATCATCCCCACCGCCCGCGTGCAATGGCTGATGGAGATCGCCAATAATGTGGATGATGAAGCGCAAGGCAAGCCGCTTGTCCTCGATCGACGATTTGTGATTGCGCAATGTAGCCGTAAAACCATCCAGCGCGCTCATGGCATCGCCCTCTGGCGGCGCGTCCTTGCTTTGATAGCTGTTCCCTTGCCTGACCGTTACATAGTGCCAGGGGCCAGCCTTTTTCTGCCAATATTCAGCGGGGTCGGACTTCATGTCATCGGGCCAGGTCGCCGCCTCGGCTAGATCCTCGGCACCAAGTAAAAGCCGGACATGAGCGCGTGCAACACCGCTCAGATTTTCATCGGCGATGGCACCGGTTATGCGGTGGCCGACAGGACCCCAAGCCTGTGCGGGTGTGCATGCAAGGAATGGGATGGCGAGAAGGGAGAATATACGCATGGCTGTTCCTTGGCGGCATTTCATCACCAGGGAAAGACGGGTCGGTGCGCAGTATGGGCCGATCCGCGCGGGCGATCCTAGATCCTCTCGCCATCCCTGTCGGCCAGCATCAGCCGCCTGCCCTGCTTCTCGACCATGGCGGCGATTGGCTCATACAAGATACTCAGCTTGCCTGGGCGATGCAGCGTCACCCGCAGTTGATTATTTTGAGGTCAGATAGCACTTACAGACCCCTGGTCGTCACCTTCGGTGCGAGCCGTTCCCCTCCGAGCCGCTAGTGGATGACGGTGGCTGCGCCATCAGGAAGGTTCGCCTACGCCTTTTGACCATGAGCTATTAAAAATGGCTACGATAAAATATCATTAATTCATAATACAGTGAAAATAGTGCATAAACTACGATCTTGAATTTTTACCATATTCAGTATTTAAATATTTTAGACATTTACATTATAGTTATTTCACAATTTTAAATTAATTACCATCTTGTAAAAATTTATATTTTTTAATTTACTATTATAAATTAATTTTAGAAAAACTTATACATCTACCGGATTCGCAATTTATTTAAGATTGCTAGAAACATCATCCGTTTCAGTTAACTCATAAATCTCCACTCACTTCTGGTTTGTAATATTTACTCATGCATCTTATATATAGGATATCGCAGCCTCTTGATCGAGGCATCATAACCTGCTTGAAAACGAGAAAGAATGGGTCGTATGACTGGCACAATCTTCGAACAAGATACGCTTGTTACCCTCACCGCCGACATTGTCGCGGCACATGTTTCCAATAATTCGGTGTCGGTGGGTGACGTTGCAGCATTGATTGGCAATGTTCACGCTGCTCTCTTCGCTCTTGGTACACCCAGCACGCCGGAGACCCCGAAACAGGAGCCTGCCGTCGCCGTCCGCGCGTCAATAAAGCCCGACTATATCGTCTGCCTTGAAGACGGGAAGAAGCTCAAGTTGCTCAAGCGCCACCTGATGACACATTATCAGATGACGCCAGCGGAGTATCGGGCCAAGTGGAGTTTGCCTAGCGATTATCCAATGGTGGCACCAAACTACGCGCAACAGCGCAAGGATATGGCGCTTCGGATTGGCTTGGGCCAGAAGCGCCGGACGCCGACAGCCGCACCTAAAGCAGACATGCCTACCAAGCGTGGCAGAAAGCCGAAGGAGCAAGCGGTGGCCGAACCTGCTTGATCAGATAAAGCGCGGGAATACAGCCTCTGCCATGGGACGGCACGGTATTGCCCCACGGCATTCAAACGAGCTCCTTGTGCGGTGGCGATATTTGACGACAGCGCGCCACAAGATCGACTGATGGTGAGCGGGAATCACTGCCGGGCGACACGAAAGCGATAAGCCTGGGATCATCAGCAGCAGAAGGGTGTTATCGTAGTATCAGACGGCGAATTTTCCCCCACTTATAAGCCGTCCGATTGACCCCGCCAGCATCCCCCGCTGGCGGGGTCTTGTAATTGAGCCATGCGTCTTTTAGAGCCCGATCTGTAATTGCAGAGCTCTGGCGGTGTGATCCCTTGAGGGTTTCATGGATCTGTCCGCACTGGCCGAACACAAGTTCGGTCGTGCTGTATCGGGTCTCACAAGAACGAACGTTGCATTGATTCGAAGCGGGCTATGGGGCCCATCGGACTACTTCGCAGATCGTTCGTCCCTGCGTTCCCTCGCGGGACACCGCCCTCGGATCAGCTTTGGTGCCTCACCGCTGGCAAACTGCTTTTACCTCATCTCATGCCTGGAACAAAGTGCCATCGCGCAGCATGGCGTGCATGATGACTGCGAGCCGACGGGCAAGCGCAACGCGGGCCTTCTTGAAGCCACGGCGCTTAGCGATCTTCATGGCCCATGTTTTCAGGGCGAACGTCTGCTGGCACCGGGACAGGATCGAGTTGGCTGCCTCGTAGAGAAGCTTGCGCACCGTATTGCCCGGCGCGAGCATAACCGGGAGGGACTGCGATATCCATCGGATATGACCGATGTTGAGTGGGCGTTGGCAGCGCCGTTCGTACCTCCGGCAAGGCGTGGAGGCCGACCTCGAACGGCAGACATGCGCGAAGTCCTCAACGCGATGTTGTATGTAGCTGCGAGCGGGTGCGCGTGGCGACTTCTACCGAAATGCTTTCCTCCGGTGTCGACTGTCCGGCGCTACTTCTACGCCTGGCGCAATGCCAGTCTGTTCGAAGCCATCAACACCGTGTTGGTTATGAACTTGCGGGAAATCGAAGGACGGGAAGCCCCGCCCAGCGCTGGAGTGATCGATAGCCAATCGGTGAAGACCACGGAAAGTGGCGGAATTTCGGGCTTTGATGCTGGCAAGAAGGTCAAAGGCCGCAACGAGCAGTCGCCGTCGGTCGATGGCGCAAGGTGAGGGAATTTATCCCTGCCAATCGGGAGGGACGATCCACCACTGTGAGGATGTCGGTCATCGCTGAGCGCCGACGATGCCTGTAAATTTGGACATGGCTCGAAGGCAGACGGTAGGTCGGACGCCGCCCAGCATCGTGACCCCAAGATAGATGTTGCGCTGGAGGTTCGCGTCATGATCGGTCCCGATCGCCGCAGGTACGATGTGGTTCTCGTCAGATCGCGGCCGGATCCAAAGGACGGGATGTCCAATCCATGATAGTCCCAGTCGTCCAGATCGCATCATTGCCTCGCCCTGCGGTATAACGCGGACCTGCCAGCCATAAAGCCGGGCGAAGCGGAGCAAGCGCGACCAAAGGTCGTCGCAGGGAAGGCATTGTGGCGCAGTCGTCATCTCGAGCGTGAAAAGCATAGCTCCGCCATGCAGCGTCTCTGCGAAATCGGGCGGGAAGGCTTTGGTTTGCGGTACTCGGGCAGGCCACGTCTTAAGGTCGGTGGTAGTTGGACTGCTGCCCCTTCGCTGGCTGGGATGGCGGCCCTGCTGGAGTCTGCCAGGAATATGAAGCTGGGAAGGCCGGCCGTGAGGCAGATTGAAATCGACTTGAACGTAAGGTTAAAATGCCTTACAATGACGTACGAAAGGATCGCTCACATGAACGCGCTGACCGTCACGGCAAAAGGCCAGATCACCCTTAAAAAGGAAATAATGCGGCATCTGGGCATCCATCCGGGTGACAAAGTCGCGGTAGAAAAACTTGCCGACGGGCGCATCGAGATCAGGCCCGTAAAGCCTACGGGCAAGATTTCCGAGGTGTTCGGCATGCTCAAACGCCAAGGCCAACGGCCGGTGTCTATCGAGGAGATGAATGAGGTTATCGCCAAGGGCTGGGCCGGCGCACTGTGAAGATCATCGCCGACACCAACATTCTGGTGCGCGCGATTACTGACGATCATCCTGTGCAGAGCCCGCTGGCGCAGGCGCAGCTCAACCAGGCTGAGATCGTAGCCATCACGTTGCCTACACTGTGTGAACTTGCCTGGGTCCTGAGCCGCAGCTACAAAATTTCTCGCATCGATCTCGCCGCGATGCTGCGCCGTCTCTGCGCTGCCGATAACGTAAAACTCGAACAAGCCTCGGCGGATGCTGGTCTCGCATTTCTCGACGCCGGCGGTGACTTTGCCGACGGCGTAATCGTGCATGAGGGCAACTGGCTGGGCGGACAGATGTTCGTCAGCTTTGATGCCGATGCCGTTCGGATTGCAAAAGCCCAGGGACAAGCGACCCATATTCCTGCCTGACGTGCATCCAAATGCGAGGATCGCCGCAGTTCGATCCTCCTGGTCTATGTCTCCGCTTGCCAGGCAAAGGTTGTTGAAACGCCTCCGGCGACTCGCTTTGCCTTAGTGATCCGCTCGATAGGCATAAACCCAGTCTCTCGTGATCAAACCCTGAGGCAACAGGACGCCGCGACTTTCTGATCGCTGCAGAGCGACTTAGGCGCGCCGGGAGACAGGTGTCTGTCAGAATGTTCCGTTTTCCTCCATCCGAAAAGGAATGCATCTTGGCCGCCCTTTTCGTGCGCTGATCCTGTGGCGCCGAGGGGCGTGTCCCCCGTTTCGCCCATCGCCGCGTGATCTTGTTCTTTTGTCCGATACGGGCCTCGTCCGTGAACCAAATTTCTACAGGTGTACCGCGCGGGAGGGACGCTCTGACCTTGTCCAACTCGGCGGCGAAGCCCCCCTCACATGATGTTTCTCCGGTCAATGGGGTGACAAAGCATTTTAGCAGTCCGTCCAATTGCCAATGATATCCAGCTGAGCCGAGTTACGAGTACCGGCGAACACGCCTCGCCTGTACAACCTCACATCCGGTCGCCGTTCGAGACGGCAGCACCATAATCCCGCGTTCGGGGCAGGGCTCAGGAGAACGGGACCATTCTTTTGAGACGGCTGTTGCGGCCAGGGGGGCTTACGGTCCGTTCGCCTGGATCCATCGGGGCTGATCAGTGCCCCGGGGATTGGGGCACATGAAGTATGTTGATCAGGCCTTCGTCATGACGGCGCCCTCGATCACGACACCGCTCATGGCGTACTTCCAGAAGGCCACGAGCAGCTTGCGTGCCAGTGCGATGATGGCGACCTTCTTGCCGCGTCCGCCGTTGCGGCTGACGCGTTCCTGGAACCAGCGGGACAAAGCCGAGTCCGGCTGATAGCGCAGCCACAGCCATGCGGCTTGAACCATCGTCGTGCGCAAGCGTGGATTGCCAGACTTCGAGACGCCCTGCTCGCGATCGATCGAGCCGCTGCGCCATGGCGAGGGAGCAAGACCGGCATAAGCTGCGATCTGGCGCCGGTTGTCGAAATGCCGGAACAGCCCTTCGCTGGCGAGGACATTCGCAAACTCTGGGCCTATGCCCGCCGGTGCCGGCGCGAGACCGCAATCGAAGCGGCGTCGACTACATGGCTGGTGACCCAATCCTCCGACGCCAGGGCGCGATGAATCCAAAAGCCATCGAGCCCCGCTTCCTGAATAGCGATCACCGGGTAGCGCTGGCCCTCGCGGGCTTCTGCCTTGTCGCGCAAGGCATCCAAACATGCGAGCAGCGCTGGCATATCGCCGCCTGGCACGGAGTGACGGGACATCTTCTCGGTGCTCGGCGACAGCGAGGTCACCAGCCAGGTCGATTTCGACAGTTCCAGCGAAACGAAAATTGCGCCAAGATCAACTCGGATGGCGGCAAGCTGCGAGATGGGGTCTGCTGACATGGCAAATCCTTTCAGAGTGGTTGGTAGCAAACCGACTCTGAGCTCCCTCAGACCGCTATCCAACTCTCATCATGGGATCTTTTGAAGGCCTCGATCGCCTCTGGATCCTGAGCATGATGTTTGGGCCGTGCCGAAAGTTTGCGGTAGCCAAGCGCTCGTAGTTCGCGGCTCAATGTTGGCCTTGAGACTGACACACCAAATTCGTCCCAAAGCAATTGTGCCAGATCGATGATCCGCCACCGGACCACCCCATGAGCCGCCGGGATAGGACCGCTTTCGATTGCCTCTACCAGAGCCGCGCGATGGGTCGCATTCAGGATCGACGGCTGCCCAGGGGCTTTGCGGTCAATCAATCCGTCGGGCCCGGTTGCGTTGAACTTCACAACCCAGTCGCGGATGATCTGCAACGTCACCCCGCCGATCCGCGCCGCCTCCGTTCGGCTCGCTCCCTCATAGATCGACGCCAGCGCAAGCAACCGCCGGGCCTGGTCCCCATCTTTCGATCTACGAGCCGCTGCCCTAGTCGCGGCGGCGTCAAAATCGGGACGAAGAGGGATCGGCATGGCAAAACTCCAACTGTTCGCCATGTTGAATCAAGAGGACGGCGCACGGAGCGGCACCGCCGATTTCACCGATCAGGGCCGCGCACGGGTGGAGGCGCGCAACGAAGGCGCGCTCACGCTGTACGCGGCCGCACCCGACGGCGTGCTGATCGGCGCGGATCTGGGTAAGCATACGCCGAGTACCGCGGCGCAGTTTGGATCAGGCGGCGAGCGCGACTTGGGCGGCCTTCCAATTCCACGGGAGCAGTTCGTCGAGGCGGCTGACGGGATGGTCGGCGATGCGGGCGAGGACGTAGGCGAGCCATGCCTGCGGATCGACGTTGTTGAGTCGACAGGTCAGGATCAGCGAATAGGCGACCGCCGCCCGCTGGCCACCGCGATCCGAGCCGCAAAACAGCCACGACTTGCGCCCGAGAGGCACGCAGCGCAGTGAACGCTCGGCGGCGTTGTTTGAGAGACAGACCTTGCCATCGCTGAGGAAGCGGGTGAACGCGTCCCAGCGGCGCAGCATATAGTTGATGGCCTTGGCGAGGTCGTGGTTGCGCGAGATCCGGGCCAGCTGCGCGTTCAGCCATTTGTGGAGCTCGGCCATCAACGGCGCGCTGAGTTCCTGACGGACGGCGAGGCGCTCGGCCGGGCTCTTGCCATTGATGTCGCGCTCGATCGCGAACAGGGCGTCGAGCTTCTGCACGGCCTCGAGCGCGATCGGATAGACGATCGGCGCCTTCTTGCCGCGGCTCTTCTTGCGTGCCGCGCCCTCGACGTCGGCGAGCTCGAAAAACTTCCTCCGCGCGTGCGCGAAGCATCCCGCCTCGAGGATCGGCCCGGGCTGCCGGTTGGGCGCATAGAGCTCATTGTAGCCGCTATAGGCGTCGGCTTGCAGAATCCCTGACCAGGCCGTGAGGTGGCGCCGTGGATGGTCGCCGCATCGGTCGCGGGAATAGTAGAAGACGACCGAGGGCGGATCATTGCCCCCGAAGGGTCGATCGTCATGCACATAGTTCCATAATCGACCGGTGACGGTCTTGCCCTTGGCCATGACCGGCACGGTGGTATCGTCGCCGTGCAGGCGCTCGGCGGCGAAGGTGTGGCCCTCCATCAGGTGGAAGACTGGCATGAGCGCCTGACAGGCCGCACCGATCTGGTCAGCCAGTGTTGACACGCTGAGCGGCACGCCTTCGCTGGCGAAGCGCTCGGCCTGGCGGTGGAGCGGCTGATGCTGGCCGTACTTGTCGAACAGCAGCATGGCGAGGAAGCTGGGGCCAGCCCATCCGCGCGGGGTGACGTGGAAGGGTGCGGGCGGCTGCGTGATCTTCTCGCAATCCCGGCAGGCGAACTTCTCACGCACCGTCTGGATGACCTTCCACGAACGCGGGATCACCTCGAGCGTCTCGGTTATATCTTCGCCGAGCTTCGACAGGCGCCCGCCCCCACAAGCCGGGCACGAGCACGGCGCGGGCACGACGACGCGCTCGCGCGGCAGGTGGTCGGGAAATGGCTTCCTGACCGGCTTCCTGCGCTGGAAAGCGGAAACGGTTGCCGTCATTGCCGCGGCGGCTTCGGCGGCGAGTTCGTCCTCGGCCGCGTCGGCTTCGAGGTCTTCGAGCCGGAGCTCAAACTGCGCGAGCAGCCGCTCCGTGCGTTCGGCACTGGGGCCGAACTGCTCACGCCTCAGCTTGGCGTTCTGCAGCTTGAGGTGTGCGATCAGCGCTTCGGTGGCGCTCGCGAGGGCGCGGGCGTTGGCCAGCTCGGCCTCGACGCTTGCGGCGCGTTGCTCAGCCTCGTCAGCCCTCAGAAGCGCCGTTGCGAGGAGCGCCTTGAGCGCATCGGCGTCGTCCGGAAAGGGCGAAACGGCGGCTTCCATGAACGAAGTGAATCATCCCCAGGCCCCGAGGGCAAGCCGAAAATGCGCGGTCTTGTGAAGTTATCCGGCACTCTGCGGACGCCAGCTATACTGCGGGTTGCGCCAGTCGATCCCGTCGAGCAGGCAGGCCAATTGCGAACTCGTCAGCGACACCACGCCGTCCTTCGCGGAGGGCCAGATGAACTTACCCTTCTCGAGCCGCCGTGTGTACAGCGACATGGCAATCCCATCATGCCAGATAATCTTTATCAGCGATCCGGAGCGGCCCCGGAAGACCCAGAGATCGCCGGCGAACGGGTCCCTGGTGAAGTGCTGCTGGACCATCGCCGCCAGGCTCTGCATCCCGCGCCGCATATCGGTATGGCCCATCGCGATCCACACCCGCGCACCCGACGGGATCATCGCACCGCCCTCAGCGCAGCCGCTGCCAACGCCGGCGGCGTCGATGCCGAAATGCGCATCCGCCGACCATCGGTCAGCTCCAGCACGATCGCCGCTTCCGGCTCGGTCGGTGCGGTGGGGACCACGGCCGGCTCCGGCGTATTGTCGATCACCGCCGGGACGAACGCCTCTTGCACCCGGCGCAGAGCCGCACGACGCCACTGATAGATCAGGCTACGAGAGACGTCGTACCGCCGCGCAACGTGCTGGACCTTGGCACCAGGCGAAAACGCCTCACGAAGAATCTCGAGCCGTTCCTCATCCGACCAATCCCGGCGGCGAGCAGCCCCCGTCAACACCGTCACCTGCGTCATGGCTGTCCTTAAGCGCGTCCTTATGTGCGACCTTAAGGACGTCCTGCGCACTCCTCTGCGCTTCGGCAAGCGGGTCAGGCCGGACGGTTACGGATCTGGTTGCCCCGGCGGGCGAGCATCTGGGGCATCTGCTGGCGTGGGCGATCCAGCAGAAGATGACCGCGACGCAGCTGCTCGAAATGCCCTTCTATCACCCGACGATCGAGGAAGGGTTCAAACAGGCGCTGCGTACCAGTTGCGCGGCTACCCCGATCGCGGTGCCCGAAAACCAGGATACAGGCTCGCCCGCGGGAGCCTAACGCCTATCGCTGTCACACTTCGACCGTGGGAAGGCACACCTCGAACGTGCTGCCTTCCCCCGGCGCGCTGTGTTTCAGCCGGATGGTGCCGCCGTGCAGCTCGACCAGCTGCTTCACCAGCGCGAGCCCGATCCCGAGGCCGTCCTGCTTGACCTTGCCGTTGACATCGGCCTGTTCGAAAATCCCGAAAATCCGGCCCTGCTGATCGGGCGCGATGCCGATGCCATTGTCGCTGACCTCGATCCAGGCTGTCCCGTCCTCGACCCGCGCAATCACCCGGATCTCGCCCCCTGCCGGCGTATATTTGGCGGCATTGCTGACCAGATTGCCGATGATCTGCGCCATGCGGGCATGGTCGGCGTCCACCCACACGGGCGGGGGCGAAAGCTCGACGTGCAGAGCGTGGCCCGCTTCGTCGATCGCCGGCCGGGATGTTTCGACCGCAAACGCCAGTATGTCGTTCAGGTCCACCCGCTCGCGCTGCAGCGATATCTTGCCTTGCTCGATCCGCGCGATATCGAGCAAATCCTCCACCAGCCGTGTCATGTGCGTCAGATAGCGACTCATAGAGGTGCGGATTTCGCCCTCGACTGGTTGCCCTTTCTTTCGTTCAAGCATGATCAGCCCGGCGTTCAGCGCCATGATAGGGTTGCGCAGCTCATGCCCTAGAACGGCGAGAAACCGGTTCTTCTGGATGTCGGCCTGTTTGAGCGATTCGGTCAATGCGGCGAGTTCATCGCGCTGTGCTGCCAGCTGTCGGCGCTGGGTGTAGAGCTCGAGAAACACCCGCGCCTTGGACCGCAGGATATCGGCCTCGATCGGCTTTTGGATGAAGTCGACCGCTCCGGCCTCATAGCCCTTGAAGCGCCGCGTGCCGTCGCCCGCGCCTGCGGTGACGAAGATGATCGGGATGTGCCGTGAGCGTTCGCTGTTGCGCATGAACTCCGCCAGTTCGAAGCCATCCATGCCGGGCATCTGGACGTCGAGGAACGCCAGCGCATAGTCCTTGACCAGCAACAGCTCGAGCGCCTCCTCACCGCTGCGCGCAGTGTCGCAGCTTAGCCCCTCGCGGCGCAGGAGCGCATTGAGCGCGATCAGGTTTTCCTCGAGATCATCGACCAGCAGGATGCGGACCGTTTCGTCAGTCATCGTCATCACGCCGCCTCTTGCCGAAGATAGTGCACAATCTCGTCGATGCTTAGCGAGCGAGCCGTCGGGCAGGCCTCCAGCGCGGCCAGCGGCATCGTCGGCATTTCAGCGGTCGCCGGGTCCTGGACGATCACCGTTCCGCCCGCCGCACCGATCGCACGAAGACCCTGGGCGCCGTCATGGTTGGCACCGGTGAGGATGATGGCGGTCACATCCTGTCCCAG
Source organism: Sphingobium sp. KKT206 (assembly GCF_055640555.1). Lineage (NCBI taxonomy): Bacteria > Pseudomonadati > Pseudomonadota > Alphaproteobacteria > Sphingomonadales > Sphingobiaceae > Sphingobium > Sphingobium sp. KKT206. The sequence continues at coordinate 532,693 of NZ_CM145764.1, read as the reverse complement.
AGCATCGGCGGCCGTTTCGAAAAGCACATCGATCGCAGGGCGCGAATAATTGACAGGTTCATCGGAAGACAAGGCAATCGACATGTTTTTCTCTAGCAGCAAATGATAGCCCGGTGGCGCAAAATAGACCGTTCCTGGGCGTAGCGTTTCCTTATCCTCAGCTTCCTTGACATCAAGGAGGCACCTTGCCCGCAACAAATCCACCAGGCGATTTTCATTGCGTTGAGGTACATGAAGGACAATCAGGATCGGGGAGGCGAAATGCGGCGGCAGCGCGGTCAGGATCAACGACAGCGCCTGCACCCCGCCTGCGGATGCACCAATGACGATCGCCCGCGTCATGGCCCGGTCCGCTGGTAGATTTTTTCCTCGCGCACGAAGTCGCCAAAGGCAGCAGCGTGCGAGGAAAACCGCAGGCTCTCCTTCGACCCGAGCCCAAGAAAGCCTCGACGCGCGAGCGAATCGCGAAACAGCCCGACAGCGCGGTCCTGCAGTTCGCGGTCGAAATAGATCAGCACGTTGCGACAGGAGATCAGGTGCATCTCGCCAAACGCCGCATCTGTGACCAGGCTGTGATCGGAAAACACGACCTGGCTGCACAGCGATTTGTCGAACACTGCACGCCCGTAATTGGCGGTGTAATAGTCCGATAGCGAGGAGCGCCCACCCGACTGCTGGTGGTTTTCAGTGAAGAGCCGGATCCGGTCGAGCGAATACACTCCGGCCTGCGCCGTTTTGAGCGCGGACGGATTGATGTCGGTGGCATAGAACAGCGTCTTCCTGGCTAGCCCTTCCTCATGGAGCAGGATGGCAAGCGAGTAGAGTTCCTCGCCATTGCTGCACCCTGCCACCCAGACCTTGAGCGAGGGATAGGTCCGCAGATGCGGGATGACCTTATCGCGCAATGCCCGGAAATAGGACGGATCGCGGAACATCTCGCTGACCTGCACCGTCAGAAAATCGAGCAACCGAGGCAGCAAATTTGCGTCGCGCAGCACCGCAGCCTGGATTTCGGAGATGCTGTCATATCCCAGCTGCACACGCGCCTGCACCAGCCGACGCTTGATTGACGCGCGGGCATAGTGCCTGAAGTCATAATGATAATGCTGGTACAGCGCTTCCAGCAGCAGCTGGATCTCGATGTCCTCGATCGACCCGGCCACTAGCGCGGCATCCATACCCGCACCAGCGACAGCAGCTTATCTACGTCGATGGGCTTGGCCATATAGTCGTTGGCACCGGCATCGAGGCAGTTCTGCTGGTCATCCGGCATCGCCTTGGCGGTGAGCATGATGACCGGCAGCTTGGCCCATTTAGGGTTGCTGCGTATCGCGCGCACCGCAGTCAGACCGTCCATTACGGGCATCATCACATCCATAAGCACAAGGTCGATGCGATTTTCGGTCCCGTCGGCGTCTGCCCCAAGCATATCAAGGGCCTCTTGGCCGTTGCGCGCGATCTTGGCAATCACGCCGCGCGGTTCCAGCACACTGGTGAGCGAATATACGTTCCTCACGTCATCTTCGACGATCAGCACGTGCCGCCCCTCCAGCGCGGCATCGCGATGCCGCGCCTTTTCAAGCATCCGACGCTGCTCGAGCGGCATGTCAGCAACGACCTGATGAAGGAACAGCGATACTTCGTCGAGCAACCGTTCGGGCGACTTTGCGCCCTTGATGATGATGGAGCTGGAATAGCGGCGCAGACGCTGCTCCTCCTCGCTCGTCAGATCGCGCCCGGTATAGATGATCACTGGCGGATAGGCGCGTTCTCTGTCTTGGCTCAGCTCTTCCAACAGGGAAAAACCCGACGCATCGGGCAGCGCCAGATCGAGCACCATACAGTCGAACGGCTCGCTCCGCAGCAGTTCGAGGCAGCTGGCCACCGTGCCCACCCCCACGGTCTCAACATCCTGCGACTTGAGCAGTTCGGACACGGCATCACGCTGGACTTCGTTGTCCTCGACGATCAGCACCCGCCGCATCGAGGATGCGAGCTTTTGCTGTAGCCCGGCCAATACCTCGGCCAGCCGTTCGCGCTGGACCGGCTTTTCCAGATAGCCGATCGCCCCCAGCGCCAGCGCGGTGTGGCTCTGGTCGGCGCCGGAGATCACATGAATCGGGATGTGCCGGGTCTCGTCCTGATGCTTGAGATGGTCGAGCACGGTCAGCCCCGACTGATCGGGCAGACCAATATCGAGCACGATCGCCTTGGGCTTGTAGTCACGCGCGATATCGATGGCCTCATGCGCAGTCCCGGCGACGATGCACTGAAAGCCCAGCTCGTGCGACAGATCGCACACGATCGAAGCAAAGGTGGGATCGTCCTCGATCACCAGCAGCAGCCGCTTGGCGGTATCAAGTGCGTTGCGATCATCCTCGACCCCGGAAGGGCGAGGATTGGCCGCGGCACGGCGCTTGGCCGGTTGCGGGCTGGCGACCGCTGCCTGCGACGCGGCCCGCGCCTGTTCGCGCACGGGAACCTTGGACGGATCGTACGTCGCAGGAATGGTCAACATGAACCGGCTGCCCGCGCCGACCTTGCTTTCAACCGTGATCGCGCCGCCAAGTAGCCGGGCAAGTTCGCGCGAAATCGACAGGCCCAAACCCGTCCCGCCATAGCGCCGACTGATCGAGCCGTCGGCCTGTCGGAACGCGTCAAAAATGCTGTCCTTCTGCTCCTGGGTAATGCCGATGCCCGTATCCGCGACCGTCAGCGTCACGGTGTTGTCGGCCGCCGACGCTACCGTCAGGCACACGCTGCCACGCTCGGTGAACTTGAGCGCATTTGACATCAGGTTCTTGAGAATCTGTTCCAGGCGCATGCGATCGGTGAGGAGTGTGCGCGGGCAATCGTCGGAGAGCTCCAACGCCAATGTCAGAGCCCGCTCGTCGGCGATGGGCTGGAAGACCTTCTGCAGATCGTTCAGCAGCCGGTCCACCGGCACCGCCGCCGGCTGGATTTCGATATGCCCCGCCTCGATCTTGGAAAGGTCGAGAATGTCGTTAATCAGGTTGAGCAGGTCGTTGCCCGACGACTGGATCGTTTGTGCAAAACGCTCCTGCTCGGGCGACAGATTGCCATCGACATTGTCGCCGAGCAGCTTCGACAGGATCAGCAGCGAGTTAAGCGGGGTGCGCAGCTCGTGGCTCATGTTCGCTAGGAAGTCGGTCTTGTACTGGCTCGCCTGTTCCAGTTCGCGCGCCTTGAGCTGCAAGGTGGCGCTGGCCCGCTCTAGCTCGTCGCGCTGAGTTTCCAGCGCCTGTGCCTGTTCTTCCAGTTGGCTGTTGGTCTGCTCGAGTTCGACCTGCTGCAACTCCAACCGCGCCTGCGATTCGCGCAGTGCGGCCCCCTGCTCTTCGAGCTCCTCGTTCGAAACCCGAAGTTCTTCGGACTGCGCCTGCAACTCGCTGGCCTGATGCTGGGTTTCCTCGAGCGCATCCTGCAGGCGTTCGCGAAACCGGGCTGAGCGCAGCGCAATGCCGATGGCGCCGGACGCCTCATCGAGCAGTTCGAGCACCAAGGGATCAACGGGTTCAAAAAAGCCGAGCTCGATCACTGCATTGACCGTATCGTCGGACTTTGCCGGCGCGATGACCAGATGCCGCGGTGCGGAGCGCCCCAGCGACGAGCCGATCGTGAGATAGCCCGGAGGGACATCGTTCAGGACCATGATGCGACCATCGACCGCAACCTGCCCCATCAGCCCCTCGTTGAGCGCAAATTGGTCAGGGATTTCGGCATCGCCGGGCACGCCCAGCATGCCGACGCGCCGGAAGCTGCCGCCTTCCCCCTTGAACAGAGCGCCCGCTGGACTGCCGGTCCGCTCGTGCAGGAGGGACAGGATGGCTGCGGCGAGCTCCAAGATGGTCTTGTCGCCCATCATCGCCTTGGCGAGATCGGCCTGTGCTGCCTGAAGCCACTGTTTGCGTTCGCGACTGCGCGTGTTGCGCATGAACAGGATGAAAATGGCGATCGTCAGCCCAATGCCGCTGAGGCTGGCAATGACGGAACTGACAATCGCCGCCTGCGAGGCGGCTGCCATTGCGACGAGCCGGGTTTGGCGAATCCGCTGTTCTTCACGCGTCATGCGCGCGATCTCTTCGCGAATATCGTCCATGACATTCTTGCCGCGATCAGTGTTCAACGCGTCTATTGCAGCCTCGACACCGCCGACTCGACGCAACTTGATAACATCGGTCATGATCCGCATTCTGGCCATGACCCTGTTTTCCAGCGCGGCGAAGGTTTCCTTCTGAACGGGATTGGCGTGTGTCAGGCCATCGAGCTTGCGCAATTCGTCATCGGCACGCGCGATCCCCTCGGCATAAGGTTCAAGATAGACGTCCCGCCCCGTCAGCAGATATCCGCGCTGCCCGGTCTCGGCATCGAGCATGGCAGACAGCACATCGTCGAGCGTGGTGAGAACGCCGTGCGTGCGCCGGATTTCACGCTCGCTGGCGCGCACATTCTCGATGTTCAGATACGCCACGGCTGCACTAATCACAAAAAAGGCGACACCAACAACTAGCCCCACGACCGCCCATCTGCTCGCAACGCTATGTGCATGCGACGTAACGCTCGCTTTTTTCACTCTGTCTCTTCTTGCAAACCTTGGGGCCGCCCTGCTTTGCCAAGAGTGGCGATGATGCACAAGGCTGCAACTCCTGATGTCCGCGTCGGACTGTGTGAGTGCCATGTTCCATCTGCGCTCGGCGATAAACTATGCCTGCGACCCTCTGTTAGCAACGCCCGCTTTTGTTCACCGTATGCAATCGGCGAAATGACGGGTTAGAGCGCTTGCCGCACGTTCGTTTCAAGACGGCCAATCGGGAGCTTCTGGTAGGAGTGGACATTCATGTCCGCGGTGGGGAAGGACCCACATTGGTCGCCAACTGCCCAAATGATGGACTGACCGACATTGATTCACGGTACGCCATCTTCCTTGCGCTGGGCCTATTGCACCCCATGTTGCAGCTATGCCGAATGAGCGGAGATGATCATGGGTTTCACCGGACGCGAGCTAAGATCGAAGATCGACGACGATGGCAGACTCTCACTGTCACTGGAGCGGGTCCGAGTGGAAGATCCGGCGGACGACGAGATAGTCGTCAGTATCGAGGCAGCGCCCATAAATCCGAGCGATCTCGGCCTGCTTCTAGGGCCGGCGGATCTGTCGACGCTGGCATCTCGCGACGAGCATGGACTGACTTTCCGGGTGCCAACGAACCGATTGCAAAGCGTCGTCGGCAGGCTAGGTCAGTCTATGCCCGTCGGCAATGAGGGGGCCGGCCTGGTCCTGGCCGCAGGCAAGGACGCCGCTCACCTGAACGGCAAGCGCGTAGGGATGATCGGAGGCGGCATGTACGCCGATTATCGGCGCATCAGAGCGCGAGACGTAATTCCCCTGCCTGATGGCGCGACGGCTGCGCAAGGCGCCTCCATGTTCGTGAACCCGCTGACCGCGCTTGGCTTTGTCGAGACGGCGCGGCAGGAAGGCCACAAAGCGATCGTACACACCGCAGCAGCCTCCAACCTTGGGCAGATGCTCCAGAAGATTTGCTTGGCCGATGGCATCCCTCTCGTGAACATCGTCCGGTCGCAGGAACAGGCCGAGATATTACGCGGCGTTGGCGCCACCCATCTGGTCAACAGCAAGGATGCGGCCTTCACCGCCAGCCTGACAAAAGCGGTCGAGGAGACGGGCGCGACCATTGCTTTCGACGCGATCGGCGGCGGCACGATTGGCAGCGAGATCATGCAGGCCATGGAACGCGCCGCGGTTGGGCGCATGGCGGACTATAACCGCTACGGCTCCACCGAATTCAAACAGCTCTACATCTATGGGGCGCTCGATCCGTCACCGACCACGCTCAACCGGCTGGCGTTCGGTTTCCAGTGGAGTGCATCGGGCTGGCTGCTCTTTCCGTTCCTGCAGAAGACTGATCCGCAGGTCGTTCAAAACATGCGCCAGCGCGTGGTGGATGAACTGACGACAACATTCTCCAGCCACTATACCCGCATCATAGGCCTGGCCGAAGCGCTCGAACCGGACGTGCTGCGCGCTTATGAACGAAAGGCAACAGGCGAGAAGTTTCTGATCGACCCAACACGAGGTTGAACACCAGGGGGAGGCCCGGCCCCTGCAGCCATTTTCGGTGGAGCGGCCCAAGCGGATCGTGCTTCTGCTTCACGGATTTGGGTCAAGCGGCGCAGACAGGATCGCGCTGGCGCCAGCCTAGCAGGCAATGCAGGAGACATTGTTCCTTTCGCCGCATGCGCCACAGCGCGGCCCAATGCATGGGCCTGGCGAATGGTGGCCGCTCGGTGGACTTTCGCCTGCTGCGCTCGCGACCGGTGCAGCATCGGCAGCGCCCGCTATCGACGTATTCATCGATCGAAAGCTTTACCGATATGGCCTGTCCGAGGCTGATCTGGCCCTTACAGGGTTTAGCCAGGGAACGATGTTGGCGCTGCATGTGGGCCTTCGACGTCCGGGCCAGGTAGCCGCGATCGTGAGCTATTCGGACATACTCGCCGGCACGGCGGACTTGCGGTCTGAGACATGGTACAAGCCGCCGATCCTGCTGATCCATGGATCGCAGGATGATGTTGTGCCGCCCGCCGCGGAAATCGCGGTCGGCTCGGGCCAGATGGAGGTCATAGCCATGGCAGCGGAAAGACTGTGGTTTGTTGTAGTCAAATGGGCATAAAAGATGCACCAGGTTCGGGCGTCAAATGCCCGAGCAAATAAGATTGGAGAGCGGTCCTCATAGCACGGCTGCGAACTTATTGAATTAAAGGATGTCGAGCACGTCCACTGGTCTCTTTTGTGCTCCCCCACACACAGCTGGAGCACGGCTTTGCTTCGGGAAGGCCGCCTGAAGCTGTACTGCGTTACACGGATTGGGCTAAAGCCAATAGCTTGTGTCCAAATTTGAGCTATCGGCCCCTGTTGTGTAACGATAAATGCAGTGGAATATTGTGCAGCGGCTACCGAACGGATGCAATCAAGCGCTTGAATTTACTGCACAATATTCTCACATTTGGGGACTCTTAATCAGCGGGTCCTTGGTTCGAGCCCAAGTGCGTCCACCATTTTTTCATTGAAAATACAGCCACTTACCACACGCAGCGATAGGTCTTACACGTCATCCGTGAGGGTCGTGTAAGAGCAGTGTAAGAGTGCGCTGCGTGCGCCCTACCCTGCACCTATGCGCTGACTAGGGGCGCGCCGTGGGGGTATGTAGGGATTTCGGGAGCGTCGGCCCGAACGCCCCATGAAAATTTACGCGCGCGGCAAAAATGCCTAAAATTGGCCACCGATGATTTCAAACGAGAGCTGGTTCGTCGTTGCTATTTTGTTCTAAATCCGCTTGACTGCCGCTACATGATGCAAGCGACTACAGAGCGAAACCCCGCCTCCTCAGAGAAGCGGCGTCTCATCCGGCAGAACAACCTCTGCCTCGGCCTGCCTCGCTCGCGTTTTCTCAACCCACTCCGTTACCATAGCCGGAAGGCGATCCTCAATCTCTGTGCCGAACAAGATTTCATCCACATACCCCATATGAAGCATGTCAATCATGCGGCACAGGTAGGAACGCCCGCACTCCCACCAAGTGTAGTGAGCGTCGGCGATGAGAATGTGCTCGACCTCAACGCCGGTCTCGAGACGCATTTCCTCAAGTTCCATACCGTCCAGAAGCGTCTCATATACGCCATCTGCCACTCGGCTTCCGAAAGTTGTCGTGTGGTAATATTCTTTGATCTCCCAAACGGCGATGGGATTGATGGGCGTTGGAAAGGCACCGTCGATTCGACGGGCCAGGGTCCTGAGAGGCATCCCGTCCCGCGTGACTGTGGTCAGTTGCCGGGGGTCATGGTCATATTCGATCCCTTGAGCGTTGGCTTCGATCAGCATGTTGGACTTGTAACGGTTTTGCGCCGGTCACCTGAGCGATTAGAGCTCGCAACAGGAGACCGACGAGATGATCAAGCATACAGAAGAGTTCAAGCAAGAGGCGGTACGGATCGCGCTGACCAGCGGGTTGCCGCGCGATCGGGTTGCATCGGATTTGGGGATAGGGAAGTCGACGCTGGGCAAGTGGGTATCGCAGTATCGGCCCAGTGATCTGGTTTCAGCGCCGCAGGCAGATCTGGCGCGTGAGAATGAACGCCTTCGCCTTGAGAACCGTGTGCTGCGGGAGGAGAGGGAAGTGCTAAAAAAGGCCACGCAGTTCTTCGCGAGCCAAAGGCCGTGAAGTTCGCATTTGTGCATAGCTGGCGGCACCGGTGGCCCGTTGAACTGCTCTGCCGTGTCATGGATGTCAGTGAACGCGGCTATCGTTCCTGGCGCTCGCGCCCGATCAGCAGGCGGGAGCGGACAGATATGAAAGTGCTGGCCCATATCCGGGAACAGTACAGGCTGAGCCTTGGCAGCTACGGCCGTCCTCGCATGACGATGGAGTTGAAGGAGGTAGGGCTCGATGTTGGCGAGCGCCGGGTCGGGCGGCTGATGAAGATCAACGGGATCAAGCCAGTCCGCACGCGCAAGCACAAGGTTACGACTGACAGCCACCATCGCCTGGGTGTCGCAGCGAACTGGCTGGACGGCGATTTTGCCGCAGATGCGCCCAACCGTAAATGGGCCGGCGACATCACCTATATCTGGACGTCCGAAGGCTGGCTCTACCTTGCCGTCATTCTCGATCTGCATAGCCGTCGCGTCGTAGGCTGGGCAGTCAACGACAGGATGAAGAAAGACCTGGCGATCAGGGCGCTGGATATGGCGGTGCGCCTGCGCCAGCCTCCCGAGGGCTGCCTTTTCCATTCGGATCGCGGTAGCCAATATTGCTCCTACGACTATCAGAAAAGCTGCAGGCCTATGGCCTGCGTCCATCAATGAGCGGCAAGGGAAATTGCTACGACTGTGATTATGTTGCTGCGGCTTGATGGTCTGACCCATGCTACGATTGACCCCGTGTCATTGCGTTGACGTGTCGGCCATCAAGTCGCCCTGGCAACGGGCGAGATGTGACTTGATAGGAGCCTGACGGGTTTGCCCCTTCACAGTCCTGTCCTTCTCTGAACGGTGCCCGGGCACCGTTCAGAGAAGGACAGGACATGACCAATACCAACATCAGCGGCGTCATTATCGGTGTCGATACCCATAAATCCATCCATGTTGCCGTGGCAATCGATAACAACGGCAGCCGATTGACGGCCTTTTCGGCTCCAGCGACAACAAAGGGCTATAAATTGCTCGAGGACTGGGCGTGTGCGTTGGGCACCATCACAGCCTTTGGCATCGAGGGGACTGGATCATACGGAGCCGGGCTGTCTCGCCATCTTCTGGCCCAGGGCCATAAAGTCATCGAGGTCACCAGACCTAATCGACAGTTGCGCTATCAACATGGCAAAAGCGATAGCCTCGACGCTGAAGGCGCCGCACGGTCGGTGCTGGGCGGACAGGCGATCGCCCAACCCAAAACGCAAACAGGATCCGTCGAGATGATCCGGCATCTCAAAATCGCACGCGACACAGCAGTCAAATGCCGGTCGCAGGCCATGGTGACCCTGAAAACCCTGATCATCAACGCACCTGCGGCGCTGCGCGACACGCTCGATCAGATAAACGGAAAAATCGCGCTGATCCGATATATTGCTGCACTCAGGCCCGGCGCAATGACCTCGACGATCGCATCGGCCAAAACCGCCTTGCGGGCCTTGGCACAACGCTGGCTGGCTCTACACGAAGAAATTCAGTCGCACGACAAGGCGCTCGAGCAACTGGTCATGGCCAACGCACCAACGTTGCTGGCATCGCACGGGATCGCGACGATGACGGCGGCAGAAATGCTTATACTGGTCGGCGATGATCCCACCCGAATCCGCTCCGAAGCTGCACTCGCCAAGCTCTGCGGGGTGTGTCCCATCCCCGCATCAAGTGGCAAGACCAACCGCTTCCGACTCAACCGTGGTGGAAACCGGCAAGCCAATGCCGCGCTATATCGGGTTGCAATCGTTCGGATGCGCAACCATCCGCCGACACTTGCCTATGTCAGCAAACGAAAAATGGAGGGAAAGAGCAACCGGGAGATTATACGCTGCCTTAAGCGATACATCGTTCGCGAAATCTTTACCCACCTATGTCGCCCAAAAGCATCTCTGACCAGCGCTTGACAAATATAGGAGCCTCAATGCGTCCGTCGAGACCTTCTTCAAATCCCTGAAGGCGGAACTCATCTGGCGGCAGAGCTGGCCGACGCGGCGTCAGGCAGAAGCCGCCATCTTTCAGTACATCAATGGCTTCTACAACATCCGTCGCCGCCATTCATATCTAGGCGGCATCAGCCCGCTCGCGTTCGAAGCCAAGGTGGCATAATGAGATAGGTGACCGGCACAAAACCGTTACAAGTCCAATACAGGTTCAAGCCACTGTTAGGGATCACCCAGACTTTCCCGCAGATACCCGCCATGAGACCGAGGGCGGCGGTGATGGCGACCTCGGGGACTGGCAGAATTGCGCTCTGATAAATGAAGCGCGCCATGTCCCCGACGAAGCCCGGAGGCATAGGGAGCGCACCTTGCACCGGCAGCGGGGGACCGTCAGCGACATACGCGCCACCATTGTGCGCGCGCTCTGTCACCGCAGCGAGGTTCGCTCTGTGCTCCGCTTCAACCTCAGCCTGTACTCGCTGTCGGTCTGCTTCCCCGCCATTGAGGAAGCTTGCGCTAAAGGTCACGCCATCAACAGATTTGTCAGCCATGACGAGCCTCCCCGCCGAGGGTGGGGGCGGTAGTCAATCTGTCCGCAACGCCCATCGCATCCGGCGAATTTTTACGCGGCGCGACATTTTGCGGGAAAACGCTCGGGGATTGCGGACCTTCGGCGGCCCGTCGCACAGTATGCATGTTGCTGGTCCTCGGACAGGGATCGGGAGCTTTCGGATGAGGCGGTCGGGTGTGCGGTGCATCCGGCCGCTTTTCACCACTACGCATCGCCGGGGTGGCTGACGGTTGCGGCGCTGGTGCTGTCGAACTTGCGCGCAGATACCCATGCATCCACGTCTGCCGGGTCGTATGCGACGCCAGCACGCGGGGAGCTTCCGAGTTTTATGTAACGAGGGCCTTTGCCCTTGCAGCGCCAGAACTTGAGCGTTCCGGGCGTGATGCCGATCAGAGCGGCGGCTTCGTTGTTGTTCAGGACTTTGACCGATGCGGCCATGACGGTGACTCCAGCATCACCCTGCACGGTCCTAGACCGTCAAGCAGAGCGTCGATGAGCTGTGGTCACCAGCGCCAGAGGAACCCCCTCCGACAAAGTGTCCGTGTCCTGGGGCTTACGCCTTACTCCAACGGCTGCGGAAACAGTAGATTTGAGTGCCCCGTTTCCGGCACCGTAGCGGCATTGTTAGCACAAGCTAACAGGCCAATGTTGGATAAAATGCTGGGTCCGGTGTGCCGATCCGGGAGTGCGAAAGCTCGACAGAATCGCGCCGAGATTTTTTTCTCTCTCGAAGCCGAGGGAGGGGGCAAACCGCATATCGGCTAGCCTTCACCGATTTGACCGGAATGGTTCGATTTGACCGAGCGAGACTGGCTCTCGCTGTAAGGCGGCGTGGGGCGCGATCGCTACCCTGCCGCCCCTTACCCGGCGGCGCGCTGCGATCGGGGCTGTGCGCGAGGCTGCGCGGCCCGTCGCGCGCATCACGCTCGCTGGGGCAGCGCCACCACGTTGCCAGCCGCAGCAATCAACCCCTGCTCCTCGATCCAGTCACCGATCTGCTGCACCTCGGGGTGCAACCATCCGAGGTTTGTCAGGTCGAGATAATTGGTCGCGGTCACGTCCTCTTTGCTCGGCTTATGCCCAGTGAGCAGGTCGGTTCTGAACTTCTCCACGCGGCACTCGCGCATGGCGATATTCGAGAAGGTGCGGCGCAGATCGTGGAGCGACAGGTGCTTACCAACTACCTCGCTGACCGACTCCATCGCAGCGCGCGCATCCATAATTCGACCGGCCTTGCTCCATGACGGGAATACGAACGGACTAGGCTTGGGATCGTCGTCGTTCACCTTCGGCTTCGGCATTCGCAGCTTGAGCAGCGCCACGGCCTGCGACGACAAGGGCAGCCAGATGGGCGTGCCGCGTTTCCGCTCGGTCAGATGCCACCGGGAATTCGCAGGCTCGTGGTCATCGATAACCACGCGGTCCCACGTCAACGCGGCAGCTTCGTCACGGCGCGCACCGGTCAGCAGGAGGAAGATTGTCAGGTCGATACCGGCAAGCGCGTCACGGCTCCGCGGGTCCGCGCGTGCCTCCGTCAACATGTTCCAAACCTCGCCAACCTTCCTCTTGTCGATATAGCGTTCGGTGCGATCACCTGTGGGCGCCCAATGACGCTTGAGGGCGGCGACCGGGTTGTGGGCAATGAGGGGGTCACCGTCCGGGCGGCGATATTCGTCCATGGCGAAGTTGATGAGGATACGGAGCGTCACGAACGCGGCGTTGGCGCTAGCGGGTGCACCCTTCTTTCCTTCCAGCCCGTTTTCAACCAGTTCCCGGTGGCGCTCCTGCACCATGTCGCGGGTGATGCTGATGATGGGCTTGTCCTTCCACGTCGCAAACACCTTCTCGACGTGGCGCTTATACTCAGCCGCCGTGCTGGCTTTCAGCTTGCCGGGGCGAGTGGTGTAGGCGGTGCATACGTCCATCAGCGTGACGCGCATTGCCTCGTCCTGCTTCTTCACATCGCGCGGGTCGATGCCGTCTTCGAACTGGTGCTTGTACTGCTCCGCGCGACGGCGCGCGTCGTCCAGCGTCCAAGCCCCATAGGTGCCGATGGTGAGCCGGGCCTCCTTGCTCTGCCCTGACACCATGCCCTGCACGATGAAGCTCGCAGCCCCCGACGCGGTGACGCGCAGGCCGAACCCCTTCGTCTCGGTGTCGAAGTAGATGACGGTGCCAGTGCCAGGCTTGCGAACCCGGTCGATGCTGGTCTTGGTGAGCTTGAGCTTGGGCATAAAATTCCCTGTGTAAGACCCATGTAAGAGTGCACCGCAAACTTACGCTAGCTTACACTAACAGCCCAGCATCAACAAAGGGCTAATTTCCAGGGGTTTATGCACCTGTGCATACCCGCGCTAATTTCTGCTAACGCCGTCAGGGCCAAACTCTTAATCAGCGGGTCCTTGGTTCGAGCCCAAGTGCGTCCACCATATTTTCAACAGGTTTGCTTACCCATGCTGGGGCCACCTTCTTAGAGGGGCGGCAATTAAGACGGCGCGGCGAAGCCGAGGCGATTGGGATCGTTTGGGATCGTTCGCTCCCATTATGCGTGCCAATGTGGCACGGCAGGCCGTCAAGTCGTCGCCTTGCTTAGCAAGCTGATCCTCCACAAACTTGATCCCGCCCTCGCAGTACGGGCCGAACTTGGTGGACAGGGCAATGGACTTCGCCTTGGCGGTGACGTCCTCATACAAAAGCTCGATTATGGTTGGCGGGACGCCTACCCCGCCCGTCCTGAGCACGGTCAGCCGCGTCCAACCGTTGCACTTCAAACGTGAATCCACATTCCCGCTTTCGCGGGAATGACGAGGGGAATGACGGGGGTGTGGGTCGCCGCCGTTTGGCTTTCCCCGACACCCGTGCCTATTGTGCGGCTTTTTCGTCCGGGGCGAAGAAGTGGTCGATGACGTCGCGGGTCAGTCTCGCGGGGCGCAGGCTGCTGGCGTCGATGCAGCACCAACTGGATTTGACTTCGGCCAGCACTTCTTCACCGCGGCGGATGATGGTTTCGTAGAAGGCGCGGGCGCCCTGCACCTTTTCCAGCAGTACGGTGGCGATCACATCGTCGTCGAGGAAGGTGGGTTTGCGATAGGTGATTTCATGCTTGAGCGCGACCCATAGATGCCCGGCGACGGCTTCCGACGGGGCCAGGGCGCGCCAATGGTCCAGCACCGCTTCCTGCACCCATTTAAGGTAGCTGGCATTGTTGACATGACCCATGAAGTCGATGTCGGCGGCATCGATGCCGATGGGATATTGATGGGGAATCGCGTTACTCACATTAATGTCAATATCATCCTTGCGCCCGTCGCGCTAGGGGGATGCAACTTTGAACGGCAATGCTGCGCGGCGCTGAGAAATTGTCCCCCTGCTTCACCGGCTTATGCTGCATTGCAGCAAATGGCGTTGACTTGGGCGGGCTAATCTTCATCCTGACGGGACCGAAATGATGGAGGGAATCATCATGGCGATCACGAGCGACACGGCGGCCCAGGTGGCTGCGCAATTGACCCAGGCGTGGGCGATCCGGTCCGGGGTGAAGAAGCCCGATCCGACCAAGCCGATCGAAGATCAGGTCATTACCATCTACAAGCGGTTTCTGGACATAGTGCAGAAGGGCTGAACGATAGTGTCGTAAAATGGTGAAAGGGGCCGGTCTTGTGAACCGGCCCCCTCCCCTACTCAGCGAACTTTAGAAGCGCCAGCCGACGCTGGCGACGACCTGATGCCGGTCGGTGTCGATGCCGAAATCTTCGGTGGTCGCGCCATTGGCGAACTCGATATTGGCATCGCTATATTTGGAATAGCGATATTCCACCTTGGCAAAGGTGTTGGTGTTGATCGCGCGTTCCACGCCGCCACCGATGCGCCAGCCGTCCAGCTTGAACGCGGTGTCGGTGGTTTCGTCGGTGTTGCCAGCCAGCACGTTGAGCTTGCTGTTGGTATAGCCGCCCTTGACGTAGACGAGCGTCGAGGGGTTGGCGAGGATACCGGCGCGCGCGCCGACATAGAGGTCACGGCCCTGGCTGACGCGGCCGAAACCGAACTGGTCGGTGGGATCGCGACGATCGGACTTGGCGGTGGAATCGGTCCACTCGCCTTCGACGCCGACGACGGCGCTGCCGAGGTTCACGTCGTAACCGGCGCCGATGCCGTAGAGCAGACCGTCGATCGACTGGTCATCGCGGTCGTTATTATTGTCGACATCGCTGCCGGCGCCGACATGGTCATAGCCCAGGATCGCTTCGACGCGGGGACCGGTGAAGGTCGGGCCGACATCCTGTGCCATGGCGGGGGCGGCGACTGCGGCGCTGCCGAGAAGGGTTGCGACCATCAACTTACGCATATTCTAAACTCCATTGTCATCCCCCTGCAGGGGAGAGACGCTGAAAGCCGCGCAGAGCCGTAAGTTTCATGAACCTAAGATAAACAAGGACTTATGTTGCAGATATGACACAAATACTGTCGTTTCATCGCAGATTTGACGGTGCAAAGCGACGAATGGAAGGGAACCGCCTCAGCACTCCACGACGTTGACGGCCAAGCCGCCAAGCGAGGTTTCCTTGTAGCGGCTGGCCATATCCTCGCCGGTCTGGCGCATCGTTTCGATGACGGCGTCGAGGCTGACGATATGATGGCCATCGCCTTGGAGAGCCAGATAGGCGGCGTTGATCGCCTTGACCGCGCCCATGGTGTTGCGTTCGATGCAGGGGATCTGGACCAGGCCGCCGATGGGATCACAGGTGAGGCCGAGATTATGTTCCATGCCGATCTCGGCGGCATTTTCGACCTGGCCGTTGGTTCCGCCCAGCACGGCGGCAAGGCCAGCGGCGGCCATGGAGCAGGCGACGCCGACTTCGCCCTGGCACCCCATTTCGGCGGCGGAGATGGAGGCGCGCTTCTTGTAGAGGAAGCCGATGGCGGCGGCGGTGAGCAGGAAGCGGCGCTCGCCATCGCGATCCGCGCCGGGGACGAAGTGGCGATAATAATGCAGCACCGCTGGGATGACGCCCGCCGCGCCATTGGTCGGCGCAGTGACGACGCGGCCACCGGCGGCATTTTCCTCATTCACCGCCAGCGCGAACAGGCTGACCCATTCGAAAATCTGCGCCGGGCCAAGCGCGTCCTGTTGCAGGCGCAAGCGTTGATGGATGGCGCGGGCGCGGCGGCGGACCTTGAGGCCGCCGGGGAGTAGTCCCTCCTGCTGGAGGCCGCGATCGATCGAGGCGCTCATGGCGTCAATCACGCTGTCGAGGAAGGCGTCGGTTTCCGCCTGGGTGCGCCAGGCGCCCTCGTTGCGCAGGACGAGGGTGGCGATAGAGAGGCCAGTCGCCTCGCCCTGCGCCAGCATCTCTGCGCCCGACGAGAAGGGATAGGGCTGGACGACATTATGGCCGAGCGGGGCGTCGTCAGTGACGCGCTCGCCGGGCAGCACCGCGCCGCCGCCGATGGAATAATAGTCGCGCACCAGCGGTTCGCTGTGCCCGTCGAGCCAGGCGGTGAAGCGCATGCCGTTGCTGTGGGCTTCGAGAAACTCGCCCATGTGGAAGATGAGGTCGCGCGCTTCCTCGAACGCGATCCATTGGTCATGGGCGCTGCCCGCGCGGATGCGGCCATCGCTGCGGATGGCGGCGAGGATGGCGGGGATGGTGTCGGGGTCGAGCGCTTCGGGGCTGTAGCCCGACAGGCCGAGCAGGATCGCGGTGTCGGTGGCATGGCCGCGCCCGGTCAGCGCGAGCGAGCCGTAGAGATCGCACGACACCCGCACCGGTTGCGCGGGGAGAGAGTCCATGAACAGGCGCGCGGCGCGCATCGGGCCGACCGTATGCGAGCTGGACGGGCCGATGCCGATGGTGAACAGGTCCATGACGCTGATCGCAGCGGCAGCGTCGATGCGGGACTTGGTCATGGCTTAATAATCCCGCGACACGCGGACGTTGGCGCTCTGGCGGCCGAGCGTCGAGATGGCTCCCAATAGCGAAAGCCAGCGCGTGACCTGATATTCGATGCGGGTGGCGCTATAGCCCTGCCCGTCGGTAATCAACTCGACATAGGTTTTGCGCGTGAGATATTTGCCCGCCGCGATCGACGTCCCCTGCCCCTGGGTCGGATCGGCGGCGATGATGCGCAAGCGGTCCAGCCCCGCCGCCTTGCGCACGGCGTTGATCGGGTCGAGCCCGCCGCCGCCCTGCAGCGAGCCGACCGCCGAGGCGAGTTGCAGCGCTTCGGGGGCGGACAGGTTGGTGATCGAGGTGCCGAACAGGATGCGCGAGAGCAGTTCGTCCTGCGGCAAAGCGGGGATGCTGTTGAAAGTGATGTCGGGTTTGAGGCCGGTGCCGCCGACATGGATGGTGGCGGTCAGGTCGCTGACATCGGCGACGGCGTCGATGTCGAGCGTCGGGTTGGTCGGCGTCCTGCCGTCGAACTGGATGCGGCCTTCGCGCAGTTCGAAGCGGCGGCCGGCAAATTCATAATTGCCGCGCACCAGCTCGGCACGCCCGGCGATGGCCGGGTTGGTGACGGTGCCGCCCAGGTCCAGATCCGCGCGCCATTCGCTGTCGAGGCCAAGGCCAGTGACGGTCAGGCGGTTGCGCGCGCGCGCCTTGATCGCCAACGCCCAGGGGACGGTAGTGCGGAGCGTTTCGATTTCCTCGCCGCGCCGGTTGATTTCAACGACGCGCAATTCGGGGATGGCGGCGACGGCGGCGGCACGGCCCAGCGTGAAGCGGCTTTTGTTGAGGATGACATCGCCGCCGATCGTCCCGCCAGTGCCATCGGATCGCAGGGTGATGGGGCCGGTGACGGTCGCGGCGATATCGTCGCGCTCCAGCAGTGCGGCATTGTCCGCCTGCATCGCCAGATCCATGCCGACGCCCGCTATGCCGTTGAAGGTGAAGCGGCCGGTGCCGGTCACTGACCCGCCATTTTGCGAGGCGGCGGCGAAGCTGGAAATGACGAGCTGCGCGCCGGAGAAGCGGCCGCGCGCCTTGACCTTGGCGAGGCGCATGCCGGTGACCGGGCTGTTGATCGTGCTGTTGTCGGTCGCGAAGGTGCCGGTGATGCGGGGATCGCCAAGCGTCCCGCGCATGTCGGCGGAGACGTTGACCGGCCCGCCCATGTCGACAATCTCCACCCCGGTCAGCCGCCACAGGGTATCGGCCGCTCCGCTATAGCGTAGCTGCGCGAACAGGGGCGCGGCGTTCAGCCGTTCGACCAGGTTGCCGGTGCGGCCAAGCGGGGTGAGCAGCGCCTGCCCCCGGCCGATCGTCTTGCCATCGGCGACGAACACCATGCGGGTGGCGAGGCGATCCGCGCCCAGCGCCGCGTTGACGCCGACATCGACCGGACGCGAGCTGAGCGACAGGCCGGAGCGCGACAGGCCGCGCAGGCGCAGTTCCGCCGTGCCGGTGGGCAGGCCACCGCGCGGCTGCGCATAGCTGAGCGAGCCGGTGGCGATGCCGCCCAGCCCCAGATTGTCATAGGCGATGTCGAGCAGGCCGAGCGGCAGCTTGTCCATGCGCGCTTCGATATGGTTGGCGGTCGCGCCCAGTTCGCCCGAAAGCTGTAACGATCCGCCCGCATAGCTGATCGTCGCGGGCGACAGGCGCCAGCCATCGTCGGTGCGGGTCAGCAACGCCGCGCGGGTCAGGCGGATGGGCCGCTTGTCGATGGTGCCGCCAGCGGTGAGGCGGATGCGATCGGCATCGACCTGCGCCTCCCCCTGCAGTTCGAACAGGCGGCCGCGCTGACCCGACAGGCTGCCCCGGATGGTGCCGCGCCCATCGACCAGATCGGCATTGGCGGCGAAGCGGCCGACCAGCACGCCGCCGACGCGCAGCCCGCGCGCCTGCGCCGTCGCCTTGAGCGTGGTGCCCGACGGATCGAGCAGGATCGTCGCGTCGAGCGTGCCGCGCCGCACGGTGATGATCGTCGGCCCTTCGAAACTGGCGCCGTTGGCGGTCAGTTTGAGCTGGACTTGCTGGATGTCGCCCACCGGCTTGAAGCCGACATAGCCGGTGACGGGGCCGCTGACCGCCAATTGGCCATCGAGGCCGCCGGTGACGGGGCGGATGTCGCCGCTGGCGGTGACGCCCGACACGGCGAGATTGGCGACGCGCACCACCGCCTGCCCCCCCTGGGGCAGCAGGATGACGCCGCGCCCGGTGAAGGGGCCAAGCGTCGATCCGCCCTCCGCCGTGTAGCTATAGCCATTGGCGTCGGGAATGAGGTGGGCATGGACATCGCGCAGGCCAAGCGCATCCATCGGCCGGGTGAGCATCAGGTCGATCGTCGGCCGTTCGATATTGCCGTCGAGCGTCAGGGTGAGCGGGCCATATTGATTATGCTGCCCCTTGCCCTCCAGATGGAGCGTGCCGTCGCGGAAGCGCACGCCATTGCCCGCCAGCGTCAGCAATGGCGCGGCGAGGCGCATGTTGGTGAGCGCCAGCGTGCCATCCGGCCGCAGCGTCAGGTCGCTGCGCGCCGTGGGCAGGCCGCCGCCCAATGTGCGCAGGAAATCATTGTCCAGCCGCCGCACCCGCGCCGCCGCGCTGCCGCTAAGGCCAAAGCCGCCGTCGGCGCGTGGCATGGCGCGCAATTTGGAGGTGACATCGACCACCCCGAAGCCGCGGATCGCGAGGCCGACGATCTGGCCATCCAGGCCCATATTATAGCGGCCGGTCTTGAGATCAGCGAGGACGGTCAGCTTGCCGCGCAGCTTGTCGGAGCGCAGGTCCATCGGGTTGCTGACGATCTGCTGCCCGTTGAGTTGCAGCATGCCGTCGAGCGCGAAATTGCGCACGATGCCTTCGACCAGATCGCCCTGCCCGTCCAGGCGGCGGGCGCGCAGGCGCAGCGGGATCAAGGTCGGGCCGGAGCCGGCGGTGCGCCCCTTGCCCTCGGCGCGCACGTCGCTGATGCGGGCCTTGTCGAACGTCAGTTCGCGCGCGGTGAGGAGATATTCATAGCCAAGCTGCGACAGCGGGCCATCGAGGCGGATCTTGGCCACGACATCGCGCCCGCGCATCGTCTTGAGCAAGGCTTCGGGGCGGGCGAGTGTGAGGTCGAGCCGCATATTGTCGAGCGCATTATTGCGCAGGTCGATCGCGCCGTCGGCGCTCAGGTCGATCGCGGCGGAACGCAGCGAGGCGGTGCCGTCGATCACCCGATCAACCAAAGTGCCGTTGGCGCGCACCGTCAGGCGGGGCGAGGACAGGCGCTGGATCAGGCTGCCCCCGGCGATGGCCGACCCCTCGACCGTGCCACGCGCCGAATAAGCGCCGCTGCGCGCGGCGAGGACGAAGTCGGCGGCGGGCGCAGCGTCCAGCGTGGCGGACAGGCGGCCGTCCCACTGGGTCCAGCTGCCCTTGCCGCCGATGCGCAGATTGCCATCCTGTGTGAGACCCGCCATCGTCGCCAGCACGCCGCCCTTGGGCGCGTTGACGGTGACGTCGAGGCGGAAGCGATCATCGTCGGGGCGGCTGTCGAGCGCGATACTGAGCGCGTCGCGGCCATCGAGCGTGCGCGCGGCCAGATCGATGATCGCGCGGCCGCCGCGAATATCGGCGTCGCCCGCGATGGTCGCGGTCTGGGCGCGGCCCGTGATACCGGGCGCGATCGCCAGCTGGCCGACCGAAAATTGCATCAGCCGGATGTCGAAGCCGGGCAGGATCGGTCCCTGCCGCTGGGTCGGATTGAGTTTGGGCAATTTGTGCAGGGTGGCGCGCGGGATCACCAGCCGGTCGATATCGAGCCGGTTGGACAGCCAGGCGAAAGGCCACCACTCCAGTTCGACCCTGGGCGCGTCGAAGAAGCGGCCCTTGGGGTCGGACAGGACCAGGTCATGCAGGACCGCCTTGCGATAGATGCTGCCGTCGATCCGGCCGACGCTGATCTGCAGGCCCGACCGGGACTTGATGGTCGCGATGCGCGACACGAGGAAGCGGTGCCCCGACCCCGTATCGAGCCAGGCGAGCGATCCCGCCACGATCAGCAGCAGCGCGGCGAGCAGCCCCGCGACCCAGCGTTGCCAGCGCCCGTCCCAGGCACGGCGGCGGATCGGCGCAGCGGTGATGGGGATGGGGGTGGGAGCTTCGTCCGTCATCAGAAGGCCTGACCGAGCGAGACATAGACGGCGATCTTGGGATCACCCGATTGCGGATTGATGGGCGTGCCGACATCGACGCGGATCGGGCCGAAATTGCTGTAATAGCGCAAGCCAAGCCCGGTGCCGATGCGCAGGTCGCGGAAGCGTGGCAGGAAGCTCGTTGAGATATTGCCCGCGTCGATGAAGGGCACGACGCCGAAATTGCCAAAGCGCACGCGCGCCTCTAGCGAAAATTCGGCGAGGCTCTTGCCGCCGACGGGGTTGTCATCCTCGCCAAATCGCGGGCCGATCGCCTGATAGCCATAGCCGCGCACCGATGCGCCGCCGCCCGCGTAGAAACGGCGCGACGGCGCGATCTGCTCAACGGTCGAGCCAAGGATGCTGCCGAAGCGCGCGCGCGCGGCGACCACCAGCTTTTCGCCCACTGGTTGATAGACGCTGCCGTCGAGTTGCACCTTGGCATAGCCGAAGGTTTCGTTTTGAAAGGAGAGTTCGGGGCTGATCCGGCCGCCGAGGCGAAAGCCCTTGGTCGGGTTGAGCAAGTCGTCGCTGCCGTCATAGGTGAGGCTGAGCGGCACTGCGCCGATGAGGAAGGTGCGGCGGGAACCGCCCGAAAAGGCATCGGCTTCATCCGACGCTATGACTTCCGCGCCGACGCGCCAGACCCAATTTTTCTGGAACAGGATGTTGGTCGTGCGCTCCAGCGCCCCACCCAGCGTGATGGTCCGCGCATCAAAGGCTTCGCGGCGGATATTGCTGACCGACAGCAGGCCGGTCAGCACATTGTCGCGGCGGCGGAAATTATTGCGGCGATAGGTGAAGGAGGCGGTCTGTTCCTGCGTGCCAACGACCCCGCGCACCGTGACGGCCCCTTCGGGCGGGAAGAAATTGCGATGCTGCCAGCTGACTTCGGCGCGATAGCCTTCGCCCGTGCCATAGCCCAGTTCCCCCGCGATCGTGCGCAGCGGTGCGGGGCGGACGTCGATCGCCAGGTCGACATGGTCGCCATCACCGGCATCGGTTGGCTTCAACGTCACCGATGACACGAGGCCCGTCGCGACGATGGCGCGGCGCAGATCCTCCACATCGGAGGCCATATAAGGGTCGCCCGGATCGAAGCGGGCGATATTCTGGACATGGCGGGCGCTGAACAATTCCGCATTGCTCAGGCGGATCGCGCCGAAGGTGCGATAGCCGCCGGGCGTGACGATGAGGTCGAGGTCGCCCTGCCGCTCTTCATGGTCGATCCGCACTTCGGGTTCGTCCACCTTGGCGAAGGGATAGCCGCTTTCCGACAAAGCGGTGGCGAGCGCGTCGCGCCCTTCGAGGATTTTGTCAGCATCGACCGGGTCGCCGACCTTGGGCGGGAAGGCGGCGCGCAGCGTCGGTTCGCGGCTGGCGGTTTCGGCGAGGCCCGCGACGTCCACCGAGGCAAGCAGATATTGGGTGCCGGGCGTGATGGCGAACCGCACGGCGAGCCGATCGCTGCCCGCTGGCGGCGCGGAGACGGCACCGCGGATGCGCGCGGCATAATAGCCCTTTGCCCGCAACAGCCGGTCGAGCAGGTCGCTATCTTCCTTGATGCGGCGGTTGATCTGGGCAAGGTTGGCGGCCTTGTTCTCGCCCTGGCGCAGGACCGACAGTTCATCGAAGCGCAGCTTGAACTGCGCGTCGCTGATGGCGTCGATGCCGTTCAGTGTGACGGTATAGCGGCGTTCCTCGCCGATTTCGGCAAAGGCCGCGACGGCTTCTTCCGGTTCGGCATCGGGGGCGACGATGGGGACGGGCATGTCCGGCGCGGCGGTCTGCACATCGGCGGGGTCGGCGGGCAGCGGTACGACGGTATCGGCCTGCCCCATGTCCGGCCAGTCGAGACCGATGTCGGGCATGGCGTCGAGCTGGGTATCGACATCGGACATGGTGCCGTCGGGCGTGGCGGGCGGCGGCGACGCATCCTGCGCCCACACGCCGCAGGGCGCGGCGAGCAGCAGTGGCGCAAGAAGGAGCCGGGCGGCTTGCGGGCGGCCAGCAAAGCGGCGTCGGGTCCGCAAACCATGGGTCATAGCGCGGGTCTAGACCAGATGCTGGCCCAAGCGCCAGTCCCATAGCGCCGATAAAGCGGGGATTCGTCGCTATTTATCGCGAATTGCGCCGGGCCGGGATCGGGCCGCAGCGATGGCCGGCGTCAGAAGGCGGTGTTGAGACGATCCAGCAAGGCGCGCGCGGGGTTGATCATCGGCATGGCGAGCGAACCAGTCATGCGGTCGAGCCGATCCTGCAACCGCGCCACCCGGTCGTAAAGATCATGGCTCGCCTCGATCAGCGCGCGGGCGGCGAAGGGGAAGGTCGCCACCAGCAGCGGATCGCTTTCGCTGGCCCGGCCCAGCCGATATTTCTCATCGGAGAGGTCCGCATCGCTGATTTCACCGCGTTGCCAGGCGCGCTGGCTGAGCAGCCAGGCGATGATGTGCATCAGCCGCGTCGTCACCTTGAGCGATTCGCAGGCGAAGGCGACCCGGCGGAGCGGATCGTCCATGCCGTCTTCCGCTACGTCACGGCCGTCGAAATAGGATCGCGCCTCGTCGGCCATCAGCATGGCTTCGAGATAGAGGCCGTCAACGAGGCCGCGATGCAGGCCGCGATCAAGAGATATTGCACTGGGCATGGGCGATCACTGACATGAATTTGCAACCTTGTCAGGCCCGACATTGCGCCCGTTTTGGCGTCCTGTCCCATTTAAGATCGGTTAGCGCGACGTTAACCATGATCGCCGGGTCAGGCGATGATGTCGGGCACCAGTTCGTCTTCCAGTTGGGCGATTTCGTCGCGCAGCCGCAGCTTGCGCTTTTTCAGCCGGGCGATCTGCATCTGGTCGCCGCCGCCGCTATCGACCAGCGCGGCGATGGCCGTGTCGAGATCGCGATGCTCCACCCGCAACAGTTCCAGTCGGCGCATGATGTCTTCCCGGCTCACGGCGCTCCCTTGCATCCAAAACGTGGCAGATGGTGGACTGATAGCGGGGCGAACCCATGCGGGCCATCGCAAATTTTCGCGCGACCATCGCAAAGCCCGAATCGACGCGAGACAAGGCGGACGAATCATGATTTACTTCTACGTCCATCACCCCTCGTAAGGAGAATGTCATGGAGAACAGCCATATTTCCGCTCTTTCGGCAAAGCATGCCGGCCTTGATGCCCGAATCAAGGCCGAAACGAGTCGGCCCATGCCCGACGCCACGTTGGTGGCTTCGCTCAAAAAGCAGAAATTGCGGCTGAAGGAGGAGATGTCGGCCAAGCATTAAGCCGCATCTTCGCCAGGGAGGAGGTCAGGATCCGGCAGCGTCCGACTGCCGATCCGACCTCACCCCAGGCCACGAGCCTATGACGCAAAACGCCCCGCATCCATGAGGATGATCGGGGCTATTTTATGCGATGTTCAGGCGCGCCGTGGGGCGCGGGGACGTCAACGGCGCAGGAGCGGGTTGGTGCGCAGATAGTCGGGCAAGCCCTGCTGATTGCTGGTCGATACCGGCTTGCGCGCCAGTTGCGGATCGATCGGCGCGTCGAAGGCGATGCCGATCTTGTCGTCGCGCGACCAGGCGACCACGCCGCTGACCTTGCCGACGCCGCGCAATTCAAATTCGACCCTGGCATCGGCCGGTATGGCGCGCTCGCAATCGGCCATCAGGCCGGTGGCGGAGAGATTGCGGATGCGGGCCTTGCCCAGCGGCGCGCCTTCGGGCGTGGCAAAGCTGGTGAGCAGGAACAGGCTGTCGCGCGGCGCTGTGCGTGCCGGCCCCCGATCAGCGATATTCCGTTCGTCGTTCATCATCCAACCTGCGCGTAAAATGTCAGTAGAATGACAAATGTCTACGCGCGAGGGATGGAAAAACCGTTAATCGTCGCGGGAGATTTTTTCGTGGCGTTCATGCCGTTCCTGCGCTTCGACCGTCATCGTCGCGATCGGCCGCGCTTCCAGGCGGCCCAGCGAGATCGGCTCGCCCGTGACTTCGCAGTAACCATATTCGCCATCGTCGATCCGGCGGAGCGCCGCTTCGATCTTCGAAATGAGCTTGCGCTGGCGGTCGCGGGTGCGCAGTTCGATCGACCAGTCGGTCTCGCTCGATGCGCGGTCGTTGAGGTCGGGTTCGCGGAGCGGTTCGTTCTGAAGGACGGCGAGCGTGCCTTCGGAATCGGCCAAAATCTGCTTCTTCCAACTCCACAGCCGCTGGCGGAAATATTCCAGCTGGAGTGGATTCATAAACTCTTCGTCGGGCGAAGGACGATAGTCGGCGGGAAGCGTTACAGTCGATTTTGGCGGTTTTTCACCGTCTTTATCGGAATTTAGGACCGATGCCATGTTGGCTCTCCGACTCGCAAGGCCCCGGCGTTTCAACGACCGGTCGCCCGTGATAATGCAGTGCGGGCGCTCATAGCCATCGGCTGGCAGCGACACAAGCGGCCATTCCAGAGACTCGCATGCGGGAGGGCGGATTTTTGCGCATGGGCGGACGCAGGGCGCCCCCGCCTCGCTCTTTACCCATCCCTCAAGCGCCGTTCCATAGTGGGACGTTAACCATATCGCTTCGGAAAAATATCGATTACCGCTCGACAGGCGGCTGCTATTGAGGGTTAACGCCGTTGCAGTTAACGCTTTATTTTGCGTTGTTGCGGATAGGGAATACCCGCCAGCCTGTTTTCCGGATTTGCCGGTAGCGGGCGGCAAGGCAACATAAAAGAAGAGTGGAACCTATGTCGGTACGGATGGCATTGGCTAAATTATGCGCCTGCACCTGCGGCGGCGCGATCATTGGCGGCGGTGCCGTCCATGTGGCCGAAAGCGCGCGCCCGGCAGTGGTCCATAGCTCCAAAAGCACCAAGGCTGCGCCCAAGAAGCGCTATGCCGTGCGGACGGTGAAGCGCAAGGTGGTGAAAACCGCCATGACCTGCGCGCCCCAGACGGTGACCGTCACCAGCCAGCAAGCCCCCATCCCCCTGCCCATGCCCATCCCGATGGCACCGGCGGAAATGCCGATGATGTCCGGCGGTGGCGGTGGTGCCGTGCCGATCGTCATGGGCGGCGGCGGCGGATTTGGCGGCGGTTTCGCGGGCGGCTTCTTTGGCGGCGGTGGTGGCGGCAGCGGCGGGGGTTCGGTCGTGATCTCTTCGACCAGCAGCTCGACCGGCGGCATCAGTAGCTCGACCAGTTCGACGACCGGCGGCGTGTCTACGTCTACGGGCGGTGTGTCCACATCGACCGGAGGCGTTTCAACCTCCACCGGTGGCGTGTCGACGTCCAGCGGCAATGTGTCCACGTCGAGCGGCAATGTTTCGACCTCGTCGGGCGTCAGCAGCAGCAGCTCGTCTTCGTCCAGTTCCAGCTCGTCTTCCTCCTCGTCCAGCTCGTCCTCGTCTTCGAGCGGCGGCAAGCCCGACAAGCCGGATCATCCCGGTTCGACGGGTGGCAGCAGCGGGTCTTCGAGCAGCTCCTCGTCGGGCGGTTCGTCCAGCTTCGGCAGCACCGGCAGCACGTCGTCCTCGACATCGTCGAGCAGCGCGTCTTCGAGCAGTTCTTCATCGAGCGGTGGCACGAGCAGTTCGGGTGGCACCGATGTCCCAGCCCCGCCGATGGTGTTGCTGTTCGGTGCGGCGGCCGTGGCGCTGGTCGCCCGTCGCCGCTTTGCCGATCGCAAGGCGCAGGCCGCCGCCTGACGCTTTCAACACAGGTCACGAAGAAAGGGCGGCTTCCGGTATCGGAGGCCGCCCTTTTCGTTTGTGCTTTGTCAGCGCGGGATCAATTGTCCGCGATGATCTTTTCGATGTCGGCGATCGGATGGTTGACCAGATCCTTGGCGATCTCGCCGGCCAAGCGGTCCTGGACTTCCTTGTGATAATGTTTGCGCATTTCGCCCAGCGTGCCGGGTGGTGCGACGATGATCAGCTTTTCATAGTCGTTGGCAAAAGCGCGATGCTTGAGGATGTCGGCGGCCTGCGCGGCGAACCGGTCTTCCTCCAGATCGTGGAAATTGGTTTCCGACATGGCGCTGCGATGACCGCCGACCGAATTGAAGGCGCGGCCGGGCGTGTCGGTGCCCTGATCGCGATCGGCAGGATTATCCTGCTTTTCGACCTGTTCCGTTTCCAGGTTCGGAATGGCGGCATCGCCCTTGTTACGGAAAAACAACATCTTGCGGCCGTCGGCTACCAGCACAAGTGCGCCTGGATCTATTTGCATCGCCTTTTCCTTCTCTCTTTTTCAGGGGATAGGTGTGTAACGGATGACAGCGCGCAGGGTTGCGTGGCCGATCGCAGGGCGGCATAGGACTGGCCATGCATGACATCCGTTTCATCCGCGAAAATCCCGCCGCTTTCGACGCTGGCCTTGCCCGGCGCGGAGCCGCCCCCCTGTCCGCCGAAATCTTGGCCCTCGACGAGCAGAGCCGAGCGATCAAGACGCAGTTGCAGGTCGGCCAGGCCCGCCGCAACGAGGCGAGCAAACTGATCGGCCAGGCCATGGCGGCTGGCGACAAAGACAAGGCCGAGGCGCTGAAAGCCGAAGTGGCGGCGCTCAAGGATGGCACGCCTGCGCTGGAAGCGCAGGAGCGCGAATTGGGCGATGCGCTGACGGCGATGTTGGCGGCGATCCCCAACCTGCCCGCCGACGATGTGCCGGAGGGGGCGGACGAGGACGCCAATGTCGAGGTGAGCCGTTGGGGCACGCCCCGCGTGTTCGAGTTCGCGCCGCAGGACCATGCGGATTTCGGCCCGGCGCTGGGGCTGGATTTCGAGGGCGGTGCGAAGCTGTCGGGCGCGCGCTTCACCGCGTTGCGGGGCCAGATGGCGCGGCTGCATCGGGCATTGGCGCAGTTTATGCTCGACACGCAAACCGGCGTGAATGGGTATGAGGAGACCAATCCGCCGTTGCTGGTCAAGGACCAAGCGTTGTTCGGCACCGGGCAATTGCCCAAGTTTGAAGATGATCTCTTTCAGACTGAAATTGTTTTAAAGTTGGAAGACGTTCGTGCTCGTTGTTTAAAGATCATTCATGCGATGGGTGTGCATGATCCAGAGCAATCCGCGACTGTCCTCACAGAAATGTTCATGATTATGCGTGGGGAAGCCAAAGAGGACCGACGCTGGCTGATCCCCACCGCCGAAGTCTCGCTGACCAACCTTGTCGCGAACCAGATCGTGCCGCTGGCAGAGTTGCCGGTGCGGCTGACGGCGCTGACCCCCTGTTTTCGGTCCGAAGCGGGTTCGGCGGGGCGCGATACGCGCGGGTTTATTCGCCAGCATCAGTTCGAGAAGGTCGAACTGGTCACCATCTGCGCGCCCGACGAGTCGGAAGCCGAGCATGAACGCATGTGTGCGGCGGCCGAGGGCATCCTCCAGGCGCTTGCCCTGCCCTATCGCAAGATGCTGCTGTGCACCGGCGACATGGGCTTTGGCGCGCGCAAGACATGGGATCTGGAAGTCTGGCTGCCAAGCCAGGAAACCTATCGCGAGATCAGCTCCGTCTCCAACTGCGGCGACTTCCAGGCGCGGCGCATGAATGCGCGCTACAAGCCGGAGGGTGAGAAGCAGACGCGCTTCCTGCATACGCTGAACGGGTCGGGGCTGGCGGTCGGGCGGACGCTGGTCGCGGTGCTGGAAAATTATCAGCAGGCCGATGGCAGCGTGATCGTGCCGGAGGTGTTGGTGCCGTATATGGGTGGGGTGACGGTGCTTACCCCGAAATAAGATTCCGTTCGGGCTGAGCCTGTCGAAGCCCCGTTCTTTTCTTCAAGAAGGAATGCCCTTCGACAGGCTCAGGGCGAACGGAGTTTTTTTGGCTATGCGTATCCTTTTGACCAATGATGATGGCGTGCATGCGCCCGGCCTCAAGGTGCTAGAGGCAATCGCGCGGACCCTGTCCGATGATATCTGGATCGTCGCGCCGAGCGAGGAGCAGTCGGGGGCCGGGCATAGCCTGACGCTGACCCGGCCGCTGCGCATCCGCAAACATGGCGAGCGCCATTATAGCGTCACTGGCACCCCGACCGACGCGGTGATGATGGCGGTGGGGCATCTGATGAAGGATGCCAAGCCCGACCTCATATTGTCGGGCGTCAATCGCGGGGCCAATCTGGCCGAGGACGTGACCTATTCGGGCACGGTCGCCGCCGCGATGGAGGGGACGATTTCGGGCATAAGATCCATCGCGCTGAGCCAGGTCTATGCCCGATCGGGCATGGGCGACGATGTGCCGTTCGCCGCGGCGGAAGCCTGGGGTGAGAAGGTGCTGCGCCCGCTGATCGCGCTGCCCGTGACCCCGCGCATGTTGTTCAACGTCAATTTCCCGGCGATCGACCCCGACGCGATCAAGGGCATCCGCGTAGTGCGGCAGGGCTTTCATGATGTCGATCGCACCAAGATCGTCGAGGGCACCGACCCGCGCGGCTATCGCTATTATTGGTTCTCGCTGGGCAGCAGCGACGCGGTGCCCGAAGGCAGCGACCTGGCGGCGATTGCGGAGGGCTATATCACGGTGACGCCGCTGCATTATGACCTGACGCAGGACAGCGCCATGGCGGTGACGGCGGCCGCCTTCCCCGCCTGACTGGACGCGGCCAGAACAGGGGGGTGGCAAGTTCGCACTATTGCGATAGACAGGCGGCGATGTCTCGCGCGCGATTATCTTTTGTCCTCTTGCTGCTGAGCGGCTGCATCCCGACTGAAAGCACCCGCACGGGCGGCGACACGCTCCCGCCGCGGCTGGACGCCGATGCGTCGAGCGTGGAACTGGTCGAGCAGGAACCGGTATGGACCGCGCAGCAAGTGGTCGCCAATGCGCAGACGGTTGCGGCATCGCGCTATGTCGTGCAGCCCGGCGATACGTTGCGCGGCATCGGCAACCGCACCGGCGCGGGGTCGGAAATGATCGCGCGGGTCAATGGGCTGACTCCGCCCTTCGCCCTGCGCGTGGGACAGGCTTTGTCCATTCCCGGTGGCCGCTATCATCTGGTGGCGGAGGGCGAAACGGGGATTGCGATCGCCGCTGCCTATGGTGTGCCGTGGAGCCAGATCGTCGCGGTGAACGGGCTGGAAGAGCCCTATATGCTGCGGCGCGGACGCCGCCTGCTGCTGCCCGGCAATACGCCTGCAAGCGCGCCCGACCTGGAACAGCGCGCCGCCGCCTTTCGCATCGACATTGATGATGTGCTGACCGGGGGCCAGCCTGCGGCGGCGGAGAATGCGCCGGTGGCGGTGGCGTCCGCTGCGCCGCGCCCGCTGCCGAGCAATGTGCCGATCGCCCAGCCAAGCCGCCTGAACGGCCGCTTCGCCTGGCCGGTCAAGGGCAGCATCGTCTCGCGCTTCGGCCCCGGTGCCAGTGGCGCAAAGAATAACGGCATCGACATCGGCGTGGCCGATGGCACCCCTATCAAGGCGAGCGCCGATGGCGTGGTCGCCTATGCCGGGGACAAGGTGGCGGTGTTCGGCGGGCTGGTGCTGATCAACCATGGCAGCGGCTGGGTCAGCGCCTATGGCCATGCGTCGCGCGTCGATGTCGTGCGCGGGCAGAAGGTGACGCGCGGCCAGGTCATCGGCTTGACCGGCGATACCGGCTATGCCAGCCAGCCCAAGCTGCATTTCGAATTGCGCAAGGACCGGGTGCCCGTGAACCCCCTCACCCAGTTGCCGACGCCATGAACGTCAAGCCCCGCGCCGCCTCCCCCAGTACCGAGGGTTTCCTGCGACGGCGTTCGTCGATGCCGATGTGGGTCGATATCAGCTGGCGCGTCGGGCTGGTGTTCGGGCTGATCACGCTCGTACTGGGGCTGCACTGGATCGGCCGCGATGGGTTGAAGGACAATCTCGACGATCATATCAGCTTCATCGACGTGCTGTATTTCACGACGGTCACCGTGACGACCGTTGGCTATGGCGACATCGTCCCGGTCACGCCCGAAGCGCGGCTGTTCGAAGCCTTGTTCGTTACGCCGATCCGACTGTTCGTCTGGCTCATCTTTCTGGGCACGGCCTATAATCTCTTCCTCCGCAATATCCTCTACAGGTGGCGCATGGCACGTATTCAGGCCGATCTGCACAATCATATCGTCGTCACCGGTTTCGGCACCAGTGGCCAAGAAGCGGTGCGCGAATTGCTGGCGCGCGGCACCAATCCGCGCGAGATCGTGGTGATCGACGGCAGCGACAAGGCGCTGGAACTGGCCGAGTCCAAGGGGTGCAATGTGTTGTGCGGCGATTCGACCCGCGACAGCGTGTTGAAGGATGTGGCGATCCACCGGGCGCGCAGCATGATCGTGTCGGCCGGGCGCGACGATACGTCGATCCTCATCACGCTGACGGCGCGGCATCTGGCCCCGCGCATCCCGATCAGCATCGTGGTGCGCAACGAGGATAATGAATTGCCCGCGCGTCAGGCTGGCGCGACCACCGTCATCAACCCGGTCAGCTTTGCCGGACTATTGATGGCGGGCAGCACCAGCGGCAAGCATATCGCCGATTATATGGCCGATCTGGCGGCATCGGGCGGGCGCGTGCGGTTGAACGAACGGCCGGTGTTTCCGGAGGAAATCGGCAAGCCGCTCTCCGCCGTTACCACCGGGCTTGGCGTGCGCATCTATCGCGACGACCGGCC
Organism: Sphingobium sp. KKT206; assembly: GCF_055640555.1. Taxonomy (NCBI): domain Bacteria; kingdom Pseudomonadati; phylum Pseudomonadota; class Alphaproteobacteria; order Sphingomonadales; family Sphingobiaceae; genus Sphingobium; species Sphingobium sp. KKT206. The sequence continues at coordinate 501,157 of NZ_CM145764.1, read as the reverse complement.
GATCGGCTTTTGGGAGCCGGAGGCCAAGAGCCTGCAGAGTGGTGACCTGATCATCGAAATCGCCGAGGGCGACGGCCAGGACCGGCCATAACCCGGCAGGTTGATGGCGGCGCGTGACATTTGGCGCGCAAATCCCTATGTGCGCGACCATCATGGCAACCAAATTTCCTGACGCGCCGAAGATCGGCATGGTTTCGCTCGGCTGTCCGAAAAACCTGGTCGACTCCGAACGCATCCTCACCAAACTGCGGTCGGACGGCTATCAGATGTCGGCGGATTATGCCGGGGCCGATGTCGTGCTGGTCAACACCTGCGGCTTTCTCGATTCGGCGAAGGAAGAATCGCTGGAGGCGATCGGCGAGGCGATGGCCGAGAATGGCCGCGTCATCGTCACGGGCTGCATGGGCGACGAGGCGGACCTGATCCGCGCGAAATTCCCGCAGGTTCTGGCCGTCACCGGCGCGCATCAATATGAGCAGGTGGTCAATGCGGTGCATGATGCATCGCCGCCGATCCCCAACGCCTTTGTCGATCTGGTGCCCGAAGGTGGCCTCAAACTGACGCCGCGTCATTATAGCTATTTGAAGATCAGCGAAGGCTGCAACCATCGCTGCTCCTTCTGCATCATCCCCTCGATCCGCGGCGACCTGGTGTCGCGGCGGATCGACGCGGTGCTGCGCGAGGCGGAAAAGCTGGTGTCGGCGGGGACCAAGGAATTGCTGGTCATCAGCCAGGATACGTCGGCCTATGGCGTCGACACCCGGCATGAGCCGCGCCAGTGGAAGGGCCGCGAGGTACGCGCGCACATGACAGACATGGCGCGCGAACTGGGGCAGTTGCGCGACGCGGATGGGAAAGCCCCCTGGGTCCGGCTGCATTATGTCTACCCCTACCCCCATGTGGATCAGGTCATTCCGTTGATGGCGGAGGGGCTGCTGACGCCCTATCTCGACATCCCGTTCCAGCACGCATCGCCGTCGGTGCTCAAAGCGATGAAGCGCCCGGCCAATGAAGCCAAGGTGCTGGACCGCATCCATAAATGGCGCGCCATCTGCCCCGACATCACGATCCGGTCGAGCTTCGTCGTGGGCTTTCCGGGCGAGACGGAAGCCGATTTTCAATATCTGCTCGACTGGCTGGATGAAGCGCAGCTCGACCGCGTCGGCGCGTTCCGCTTCGAACCGGTCGAGGGGGCTGCGGCCAACGCCCTGCCGGGCGCGGTGCCCGAAGCGGTCAAGGAAGAACGCTATCAGCGGATCATGGAAAAGACCGCCGCGATCAGCGCCGCCAAGCTGGCGGCCAAGGTCGGGCGCGTGCTGCCGGTGATCGTCGATGAAGTGGGCGAAGCGGACGAGGAGGATGGCAGCATTGGCGCCACCGCGCGGAGCCAGGCCGATGCGCCGGAAATCGACGGCAATGTGTTTTTGCGCGATGTCGGCGAAGGGCGGAAGGCGGGCGATATCTTTGACGTACTGATCGAGGATGCCGACGAGCATGATCTTTATGGCGTGCCGGTTTAGGGTTTAGCCAACCATGCCAATCCTCCCCTTTAAGGGGAGGTGGATGGCCGAAGGCCAGCCGGAGGGGTGTCACCCTATCGAGAGGGCAACACCCCTCCGTCATCGCTACGCGCTGACACCTCCCCTGCCAGGGGAGGATTGGGAAGGGCGCTAGCCTAATCTACCGCCACGAAGGCATCGCGATAGTCCGGTTTGATCGCGTCGCGCATCGCAGCGTCGACCGGCAAGGCGACTTCATAGCTGCCTTCCGCATAGGGACCGGCGCTATAGGGGCCGACCACCACGGTCAGGCCGTCGATCAGCTTGCCATCCTTCGATGTCGGCACCAGCACCTGTTCCATCGGGTCGATACATTGGGTGAAGTCATCGTCGCCGCGCACGACGGGGGCGCCGCGCTTTTCAGCGCGTTGCTGGTCGAGTATCGCGCAGAAACGGTCGCGGATGGCGGTGGAGAAGGCGGCGGGCGCGGTCATCAGCGCCTTGACGCTGCTTTCCTGTTTCCGCGCCTTGTCCCACAGCACGGCGTCATAGCCGGTCATCCCATGGGCGCCGCCGGTATAGACATAGGTTTGCGATTGGAGTGCGAGGAAGCGGGGCGTGTCGGCCGCGACGCTCCACTCTGTTTCCAGGCTGTGCGGGCGGAAGGGATAGCCGGACTCTTTTGCGGCCGCGCTGTCTTCCATCGCCATTTTCAGCGCGTCGGCCTTGGTCGCGGCCATGTCGCGCGCGAACTTGTCGACCAGCGCGGGGACGGCGGCGGCCTCTGCCGGGTAGGCGTAAGAAAATTCCAGGCCGCCTGCCGTTTCCTTGACCGCAAAGGGCTTGGATGGTGGCGCGGGGGGCGGCGTGCCCGCCATGCGATCGGCATAGCGGGCGGCCGCTTCATTCTCGGCAGCATTGCCGACGGGGGCGTCGGACGACGGGGCGCAGGCTGCAACCAGCAGCAGCGCGATCAGGCCACTTGGTGCGTGCGCCCGCCGCATCAATGCGCCTTTGCCATGCGGCAGCGTTCGCCGACCGCCTTGCGCGCATATTCGCTGTCCAGCGCCTGGGCGGCATTGGGCCAGCCCTCTGCGATCAGCGCCTGTTCGACGGCGCGGATATTCTCAAAATGTCCTGTTTCCGCGAGCGTGTAGGCGCGCGCGCGAAGGGCCTGTAGGCCACGATCGTCTGCATGAAGCATCGTCTCTCTCCTTGGCTGTGGTTATGACTTCGAAACTAAGCGCGCGCGCGCGATAGTGCAAAGGAAGAAAGGGCCGACCGTGCGGTTGGGGCGACGAATAAATTACGCCTTCCCTTGGCTCGGCGCTTTCCCTTACATGCCTGCCATGACCGATTTTGCCTACTGCATCAAAGCCGACACGGGGCAGCCCGCCCATCCGATCCATCTGGTCGAGGCCAAGGCGCTGGACGCTTGGCTCGCGAGCCGCCCGGAACAGAGTCGCGCGCTGCTGGCGGCGCAGAAATTCCGGGCCAAGCCGCAGGAGACGGCGATCCTGCCGGGTGAGCGGGACGGCGACTGGATGGTCGTGGCCGGGGTGGCGGACAAGGCGGCGCTTGGTCCCTGGTGCCTGGCGCGCCTCGCCGAGACGTTGCCCGAAGGACGCTATCGCCTGGCGGAAGGATCGCCCGGTGCGGCGATGCTGGGATGGATGCTGGGGCAGCATCGGTTCGACCGCTACCGCCGCGAGGATGTTCAGGTCGGGACGCGCCAATTGCTGACCGGCGACGTTGCGCGGATCGCGCCTGCGGTCGAGCTGGCGCGGGCGGTCGCACTGGTGCGGGATCTGGTCAATACGCCCGCCGCTGACATGGGGCCGGCCGAGCTGGAAGCGGCAACCGAAGCGGTCGCCAAGCCCTCTGACGCGACGGTCGTGGTGACGCGCGGCGATGCGCTGGCGCATGGCTATCCGATGATCCACGCCGTCGGGCGCGCCGCCGACCGGCATTTCGCGCCGCGCCTCATTGAACTCACCTGGGGCGATCTGGCTGCGCCGCGCATCGCCATTATCGGCAAGGGCATCAGCTTCGACAGCGGTGGCCTGGACATCAAACCCTCGTCAGGCATGCGCCTGATGAAAAAGGATATGGGCGGCGCGGCGCATGCGCTGGCGCTGGCGCAGCTTATCATGGCGGCGCGGCTGCCGGTGCGGTTGCACCTGCTGATCCCGGCGGCGGAAAATGCGATCAGCGGCAATGCTTTTCGTCCCGGTGACATATTGCGCAGCCGCAAGGGGCTGACGGTCGAGATCGGCAATACCGATGCAGAGGGGCGGCTGGTGCTGGGCGACGCGCTGGCGCGCGCGGCGGAGGAGAAGCCGGAATTGATCGTCGATTTCGCGACGCTGACGGGCGCTGCGCGAGTCGCGGTGGGGCCGGACCTGCCCGCCCTGTTCGCCAATGATGACCGGCTGGCCGCCGATATGGCGCAGGCGGGGACGGACGTGGATGATCCGACCTGGCGGCTGCCTTTGTGGGAGGGCTATGCCGATATGTTGAAGTCCGACATCGCCGATATCAACAATGCGGGCGAAGGCGGCTTTGCCGGGGCGATCACCGCCGCTCTGTTTCTGCAGCGCTTCGTGCCCGAAGGGACACCCTGGCTGCATCTCGACACCTTTGCCTGGCGGCCGTCGGCCAAGCCCGGTCGTCCCAAAGGCGGCGAGGCGCTGGGGCTGCGCGCGGCATTCAAGCTGTTACAGCAGCGTTACCAGCCCGCTAAGTAAAGCGTCACATTCCGCAGGACCGTTACGCAACCCGATTGGGCATCGTGCGTTAAGCCCGCATGAACGTCCACACAGCACAAGATCAGGTTGCCGCCATTGAACGCCCCGGAGTTCAGCCGCTTCGCCAATGGATGCGGACGCTGGTGGATTATGTCCGGTCGGGCAAACCGGACCTCACCAACCGGCAAATGGCGCTGATGATGACCGTCTATATCGGTGCCGGGCCGCATACGGTGCGCGGCCTTGCCGAAGCGCTGCATGTGTCCAAGCCCGTCATCACCCGCGCGTTGAACAAATTATCGGCGCTGGGCTATCTCCGCCGTGAGCGCGATGTGGCCGATCGACGCAATATTTTCATCACCCGGACCCCCAAAGGGGCGGAATTCCTTGACGCCTTTCATCATTTCATCGCAGGAACCGCGCGCGATGATAGGCACGACAACAGCAAAGCGGAACGCACCGCCTGAAAGAAGCCGGTTCAAGCTGGATGGCCGTTCGGTCGCGCTTGACCGCCGTATCCACGCCGCGCGCGGCGATCTCGCCGACCTGGCTTTGGCGGGTATTCTCTTTTCCGCCCATTATGCGCGCGCGGTGCCCTTTACCTGCGTGATGCCGGGCACGCCAATCCTGTCGGCCCCCTCCCCCAGCGCCGAAGCCGTGACCGAATTGTTGCGCGGCGAGACATTCCATGCGCTCGACGTAATGACCGACTGGGCCTGGGGCTTTTGCGGTCATGACGGCTATGTCGGCTATATCCGGCGCGAGGCGCTGGACGTCGCCGAAACGGTGACCCACCGCATCACCGCGCAGACCGCGCCGCTGTTTCGCAAGCCCGATATCAAGGCGCAGGTGCTCGACTATTGGCCGATGGGCGCGCAGTTTACCGGCGAAGTCGAAGGCGCGTTCATCAGTTGCGCCGAAGGCTATATCCATAGCTGCCATGCCAAAGCGATCAGCGAAGCGGACAGCGATTGGGTCGCGGTCGCCGAAGCCTATCTCGGCCAGCCCTATGTGTGGGGCGGACGCGGTCATCGCGGGATCGACTGTTCGGGGCTGGTGCAGGCGGCACTGGGCCAATGCGGCATCGCCGTACCGCGCGACACCGACCTGCAATGCGAGGGCATCGGCCTGCCGATCGAAAGCGACGCGGCGTTGCGGCGGGGCGACCTGATTTTCTTTCCGGGCCATGTCGGCATCATGACCGATGGCAAGACGTTGCTGCACGCCAATGCGCACTGGATGGCGGTGGTCAAGGAGCCGCTGGCCGATGTCGTCGCGCGATTGGCCGACGACCATGCCCAACCCATTATCGCACGGCGGAGGATCGGCGCATGAGCCACACTATCTTCATCGATGGCGGCGTCGGTACGACCGGCATCGAAATCGGCGACCGGTTGGCGGGACGCCCCGAATTGTCGCTGATCACGCTGGATGAGAAGGACCGCAAGGATGCGGCGGCGCGGCGCGATGCGCTGAACGCGGCCGATATCGTCATCCTGTGCCTGCCCGACGACGCCGCGCGCGAGGCCGTGGCGCTGATCGACAATGATCATACGCGGGTGATCGACGCGTCGACGGCGCATCGCGTGGCGGACGGGTGGACCTATGGCTTCCCCGAACTGGAGCCGGGCCATCGCGAAAAGCTCGCAGCCTCGCGCTTCGTCGCCAATCCGGGTTGCTGGCCGACCGGTTTTCTGGCGCTGGTCCGGCCGCTGACGCTCGCGGGACTGGTGCCTGCCGACTGGCCGGTGACCGTGTCAGGCGCATCGGGCTATTCGGGCGGCGGCAAGGCGATGATCGCCGAATATGAGGGCGCGGACGGCGCGCCCACCGCATTCCGCGCCTATGGCCTTGGCCTGGGGCATAAGCATGTGCCGGAAATGACCCGCTATTCGGGCCTGGTCCATCCCCCGCTGTTCGCGCCGGCCGTCGCCAATGGCTATCGCGGCATGGTGGTGGAAGTGCCGCTGCAACTGCGTGCCATGCCGGGTGCGCCGTCGCTGGAGAAGGTGCATACTGCTCTGGCGGACGCCTATGCGGGGTCGCCGCTGGTCAGCGTAGCGTCCTTGAGCGAGAGCGCGGCGATGGGGCAGGTCGAACTGGAGCATGTCGGCGCGACCGACCGGCTGGCGCTGTTCGTGTTCGGCAATGCCGATAGTGGTCAGGCGCGGCTGGTGGCGGCGCTCGATAATCTGGGCAAGGGCGCGGCCGGTGCGGCGGTGCAGAATCTCAACATATTGGCGGGCCTGCCCGAAACGGCGGGCCTGCGCCTCTAACGCCGTCTATCAGTGAATGGTGCCGACCGGCTGGTCATCCGCCAACAGGACGATCAGCCGCTCGATCTGACGCCAGTGGCAAAAATGGATGTGATTGCCAAGGTCGAGGCTGCGGTCGGCTCGCGCGGCGGCTTCATAGCCTGCATCGGCCCCGAATATCGCCATCAGCTCGGTCGCATCGTCATAGCTCTTTCGATCCGAAAGATATGGTAGCTGCATGATGATCCCCCGACGATTTTAGCGATAGGCTGTTCAGGCAAGTGCTTCAATTGCCGTGCCATTTCCCCGCTTTGCCATGGGAGGCGGGTTAGCAGCGTGAACGATCCGTTAGCCAAGTCCCAGAGCGGGACAGGCTGCGCCACTCTGGCACAGCCTGTCCCGAAACGGTCCCGGCGGGATCGCCGCGCAAAGCCGCTGGCATTGGCCGCCACGCCGTGGCAAGGGCGGGGCATGACGAAGCGCAAGAAAGACCCCACCGGCGCGGGCGCCATCATCGCTTTCCTGATCCTGGGCGGCGCGATCACCGGCGGATTGATGGGACAGCCCAGCATCGGCCTGCTGTCGGGCCTGGCGCTCGGCATCCTCATCGCCCTGCTGCTATGGCTGCGTGAACGCGGCAAATAAGCCCGTCCATCCGCCTTGCCCGGCGCGGCACGGCGACATAGATGGGATGGCATGAACAAGCATGTCATCGCCCTCCCCCTCATCGCCATCGTCGTAGCCGGCGGCGCGTTCCTCTACCTTGCGCAGGGAGACACGTCGCAACTGCCGCCCGGCGCGGATACGGGGCGCGAACCGGTCTTCACCAAGCCGCGCAGCGAAATGATCCCCACGATCAACATCGCCGAAGTGAAGCCGTGGACCGGCGGTGAACAGCCGGTTGCCGCAAAGGGGCTTGCCGTGGCGCGCTTTGCCGATGGCCTTGTCCATCCCCGCTCCATGCTACGCCTGCCCAATGGCGACATATTGGTGGCCGAAACCAACAGCCCGCCCCGGCCCAAGGACGGCATCGTCCAGCGGGTGATGAATTATCTGATGGCGAAGGCGGGCGCGGGCGATCCGTCCGCCAACCGCATCACCCTGTTACGCGACGCCGATGGCGATGGCCGCGCGGAAACGAAGACGGCGTTCCTGACCGGGCTGAACTCGCCCTATGGCATGGCACTGGTCGGCGACATGCTCTATGTCGCGAATAGCGACGCGCTGATGGCCTTTCCCTATAAGCCGGGCGACCTGAAGATCAGCGTCGCGGGCCGGAAAATCCTGAACCTGCCTGCCCAGGCCCCCAATATGCACTGGACCCGCAGCCTGACGGCTGGACCTGATGGGCTGCTCTATGTCGGTGTCGGGTCCAACAGCAATATCGGCGAGAACGGGATGGAGACCGAGACCAACCGCGCTTCGGTGCTGGAGGTCAATCCCAAGGATGGCAGCTATCGCATCTTCGCGTCGGGCCTGCGCAATCCGGTCGGCCTCGCTTTCGAACCCACCAGCGGCGCGCTGTGGGGCGTGGTCAATGAACGCGACATGCTGGGTGCCGATCTGGTGCCCGATTATCTGACGCGGGTGGAATTTGGCGGCTTTTATGGCTGGCCGTGGAATTATTGGGGCGGTTATGAGGATCGCCGGGTCCAGCCGCAGCGGCCGCAATTGCGCGAATATACCAAGCGGCCGGACTATGCGCTGGGCAATCATGTCGCGCCGCTGGGGTTGACCTTTGCCGACAAGGTTACGCTGGGCGCGCCTTATGCCCAGGGCGCATTCGTCGGCCTGCATGGCAGTTGGAACCGCAAGCCGGCGGCGGGCTACAAGGTCGTGTTCGTGGGCTTTGCCGATGGCGAAGCGGGCAAGGCCAAGCCGGTCGATGTGTTGACCGGCTTTCTGGATGCCGATGGCAATGCCCGCGGTCGTCCAGTCGATGTGACCGCCGACGCCAAGGGCGCGCTGCTGGTCAGCGACGATGTCGGCGGCGTGGTGTGGCGGGTGACGAAGGCCAACTGACGGCTTCAGACTTTCAGCCCATGCCGCCCAGCAGTCGTTAAGATGGACCGCCCTGCACGGTTCCGCATCCTCCCCTGGCAGGGGAGGTGTCAGCGCGTAGCGATGACGGAGGGGTATCGCCCTATCGAGAGCGGTGACACCCCTCCGTCTGGCCTTCGGCCAGCCACCTCCCCTACAAGGGGAGGATGGTTTTACTTCTAGACTGTCAGCCCGTGCCGCCCGGCCAGTTCGACGACATATTGCCAGGCCACGCGGCCTGATCGGCTGCCGCGCTGGGTCGACCATTGGATCGCTTCCAGTGGGTCGAATGCGACGCCCAGCTTGGCTGCATAGCCGCGCACGATCGCGACATAGGCGTCCTGGTCGAGCGCATGGAAGCCGAGGCTGAGGCCGAAGCGGTCGGACAGCGCCATCCGGTCGTCCACAACGTCGCGCGGGTTGATCGGGTCATCCTGTTCCGACAGATGCCGGGGGACGATGTGGCGGCGGTTGGAGGTAACATAGAGGCGGACATGCGCCGGGCGCGCTGCCGTCCCGCCCTGCAGCAATGAGCGCAACGTCCGGGCGTCGCCCACGCCCTCGTCGAAGCCGAGGTCATCGAGGAACAGGATGAACGGCCGGTCAGTGCCGCGCAACAGCGCGAACAGCGCAGGCAGGCTGGCCAGCGCATCGGTCGCGCATTGCAGCAGGGCGATGTCTTGCCCTTCGCGCTGCAACCGGCCGACAACCGACGCCACCGCCGCCGACTTGCCCGTGCCGCGCGCGCCCCACAGCAGCACGTCATGCGCGGCATGGCCAGCGGCCAAGCGGCGGCTGTTTTCGAGCAAAGCGCCTTTCTGCGCGTCGATGCCGGTGAGCAGGTCGTAATCGACCGGGGCGAAGGCATCCACCGCCTGGATGGCGTGGCCGTCCCACATATAGGCGGGCGATGCGGCGAGATCGGCGCTAGCGGCTGGTGGCGGGGCGAGCCGGTCGAGCGCGTCGGCGATGCGGGTCAGGAGGGCGTCGTTCATGCGCCGGGCTTAGCCAGCGATGATCGCTGCGGCAAGCGCAGGTCCACCAATGTCATTCTCCTGTCGCAATGGACTTTTACTTGAAGCTACCGAGGTCTATATCGCGGGGGCCGTGACCATCGCCAATCCAGCCTATTCCACCAAATCCTGCCGTTATGGTGCCGAAGCGCTGCGGGAGGCAGCGCTATTGATCCGTGCGGGGGAACCCGTGGCGGTCCCCACCGAGACGGTCTATGGCTTGGCCGCCGATGCCACCGACAGCCATGCCGTCGCCGCGATCTACAGCGCCAAGGGTCGGCCTAGCTTCAACCCCTTGATCGTCCACGTTTCTGATCGGGCCATGGCCGAGCGGCTGGCGGATTTCTCCCCGGTCGCCATGCGCCTTGCCGACCGTTTCTGGCCGGGGCCGCTGACATTGGTGCTGCCGGTGCGGGCGGATAGCGGGTTGTCGCCGTTGGTGATGGCAGGCTTGCCCACCGTCGCGCTGCGGCTGCCCGCGCATCCGGCGATGCGCGCGCTGATCCGCGAGAGTGGGCGGCCACTCGCCGCACCGTCCGCCAATCGCAGCGGGTCGATCAGCCCGACGCGCGCCGAGCATGTGCTGGCCAGCCTGAATGGCAAGGTGCGGATGATATTGGACGAGGGGCCGACCAGCGAAGGCGTGGAATCGACCATCGCCGCGCCGGACGCCGACCAAGTACGGCTGCTGCGCCCCGGCCCTGTCACCGCCGCGATGCTGGAGGAGGCAAGCGGGCTTCCCGTTGTCATCGGCACTGGCGCGCACAAGATCGAGGCGCCCGGCCAGCTAGAGAGCCATTATGCGCCGTCCAAACCGGTGCGATTGAATGCGTTGCGGGCGGAGAAGGATGAATATCTGATCGGCTTCGGCCTGATGCCTTGCCACATCAACCTAAGCCCCGACGCCAATGTGCGGGAGGCCGCCGCCAGCCTGTTCGCGGCGCTTCACATCGCTGATGCGAGCGCCGCGGTGAAGATCGCGGTTGCGCCCGTCCCGATGGAGGGGATCGGCGCGGCGATCAACGACAGGTTGAAACGCGCGGCGGCGTGAGGCGCTGCAAGCTCATTGCCTTATACCGAGATGCAATGATTGCGACCCATAAGGCTCCTCCCCCTTGAGGGGGAGGTTGTGTGGGGGTGCGCCGCCGCCAGCGTGGACGCTCGGCTTCGCCTCGCTCCCCCTCCCCCGACCCCTCCCCGCCGGGGAGGGGAGTCGTTCGTACTGTACCAGCGCGCAAACATAACGGCCCATGGGCGTTATTCCCCGACACAGGTCGGGTAACGCGACCTATAGGTCTGCTGGCACTACCCGCAATTATCGTAGCCGGCCTCGCGGCATTTTTTGCGCCGTTCCTTGTCGGCTTTCTTGCGCGCCTTGCCTTCGCGGGCTTCCTGTTCGCGCATCTTGCGGCCGTAGTTGCGGTCGGATTCGTCCTGGCTGGTCGTGGCCCAGTCCGCGGCCTGCGCGCCAGCGCGCACGGGCAGGGTCACGACGTCCAGCGCGGCCTTTGCCACGCAGCCGGTCAAACCGACCAGCATCAGCGGCGCGGCGATCCATAATAGCTTCGTCATCTTTCAGCCCCCGATTTGTTTCGCCGCCGACATGGCATAGCGCACATTAACCGCAGCCTAAGGACGAAGCAAAGCGCAATGAACCGTCGCGAGCCGATTACGCTTCGATGCGCTCGGCGAAACCCTTGCGCAGCTTGGCGAGCTTGGGCGGGATCACCGCCACGCAATAGGGATTGCTCTCGCCGACCCGCTCCCAATATTTCTGATGATAATCCTCCGCCGGATACCAGGGCGCATCCTCCTCGATCGTGGTGACGATCGGGTCGGTCTGATCGGCCTGGGCGCGGTCGATGGCGGCGCGCGCCTCCTCGGCCTGCTGCGGCGAATGGGGGAAGATGGCGGAGCGATATTGGGTGCCGACATCATTGCCCTGGCGGTTCAGCGTCGTCGGATTGTGCGTGGCGAAGAAGATATCCAGCAGGTCGGCATAGCTGATGACCGAAGGGTCGAAGCTGATGCGGATCGCTTCGGCATGGCCGGTTGTTCCCGAACAAACCTGTTCATAGGTCGGGTTCGGGCGCGCGCCGCCGATATAGCCGCTTTCGACGCCACTGACGCCCTTCAAATTCTGGTACACCGCCTCGGTACACCAGAAGCATCCACCGGCCAGCGTTGCGACTTCCTGCGTCATATCGTCATTCCTATCCATGTTCGATGCCATAGATAGGAAGGGTCAGGCGCCGCTTCCAGTCGCCAATTCAGCCGCCTTCGCCCGTTCTTCGGCAACCAGTTCCTTGCGCGACAATTTGCCCACCAGCGTCTTGGGCAGTGTCAGCCGCACTTCGACGGCCTTCACCCGCTCATGCTTGCCCAGTTGCGGGTTGAGCCAGGCCTTGAGCGCTTCGTCATCGATATCGAACCCGTCATTGAGGGTGACGAAGGCCTTGGGCTGTTCGCCGCGATAATGGTCTGGCACGCCGATCACCAGCGCCTCCTTGACCGCGGGGTGGTGATAGAGGACCGATTCCACCTGGCTGGGGAAAACCTTGAACCCGCCGACCGAGATCATGTCCTTTAGCCGGTCAACGATGCGGACATAGCCGTCCTCGTCGATTTCGCCGACATCGCCGGTGCGGATGAAGTCCCCCATGAACACTTCGGCGTCCGCATCGGGGCGGTTCCAATAGCCTTTCATCACCTGCGGCCCGGCGAACAGCAATTCGCCCGGCTCGCCCGGCGGCGGCGGCTTGGTCGGGTCTTCGCGATCGACGATCTTGACCCGCGTGCCCGGCACGGGCTGGCCGACCGTGCCGGTCTTGTTCAGCCCTTCATAGGGGTTGGTGCAGACAATCGGACTGGTTTCGGTGAGGCCATAGCCTTCGATCAGCTTGGCCCCGGTGGCTTCCTCGAAGCGTTGCCGCACTTCCAGCGGCAGCGGCGCGCCGCCCGAAATACAGGCGCGCAGCGAGGAGAAGTCGATGTTGCGGATCGCGGGATGATCGAGCAGCGCCTGGAACATGGTCGGCACGCCGGGCAGCGAGGTCGCCTTGACCCTTTGTACGGCGGCCAGCACCTGCGCCGCGTCGAAGCGCGGCAGCATCACCATCTCGCCGCCGTTCAGCACTGTACGGTTCAAGGTACAGGTATTGGCGAAGACATGGAAAAAGGGCAGCACTGCGATGATGCGATCCGGCTCGTTGGCGTGCGGGTCGATCACCTGCGCCTGGCGCGCATTGGCGGTCAGATTCTGGTGCGTCAGCATCGCGCCCTTGGGCGTGCCGGTCGTGCCGCCGGTATATTGCAGCAGGGCGATGTCCTGCTCCGGGTTGATGTCCGCCACGGTGCAGGCACCCGGATTGGCGATGAGCTTGTCATAGCGCAGCACGCGGGGATCATGCGGCAGGGTGGCCGTCTCCGCTGCCTTGAACCAGCGGAACAGCAGCGATTTGAACGGCGAGAGCATTTCGGCGACCGAACCGACCACCAGCTTTTCGAGGCTGCTATGGTCCAGCACCTTGAGCGCGGTCGGCAGCAGCGCTTTGGCCGACAAAGTGAAGAGGATCTTGGTTCCGCTATCTTCGACCTGATGTTCGAGTTCGGCGGCGGTGTAGAGCGGGGAGAAGTTGACGACGATCGCGCCGGCCATCAGCGCGCCATAATAGGCCGCAACATAATGAGGCGTGTTGGGCAGATACAGGCCGACCCGGTCGCCCTTCTTGACCCCCATCGCCTGCAGGCCGCAGGCGATGCGCTTGATCTGGCCGAACACCTCCGCATAGGTGAATTTTCGGCCCATGAAATCAATCATGATGGCGTCGGGATGGGCCAGCGCGCTGTCGGTGACCATGTCCCCCATCGATAATGGCGGGAAGGTCTGGTCCCACAAAGCGGGGTGGCGGTAATTCTCTCTCCAGAGCTTTTCTATGTTCTCCATGGCCCAAAGTGTATGGCCATCGCCCGCTTTACGCAAGCGTCAAGCACAGCAAAAAGGGCCGCGCCGAAAGCCCGGCGCGACCCTGAAAAAATGCTGCATTGCAACGACCTGCTGAGGTCGCCGCGTGACGCTACGGCATCACACCTCGCCCTTGTTGTTGCTGAACGGATCGATGATCGTGGCGACGCTCGAAATCAGGTCCGTCTCGCTCTTGAGCGCGTCTTCGGCGCGCTGCAACGCGTCCTTCCGTTCACGGCGCAGCTCTTCGATCAGCGCTTCGCGGTCGCCATCCAGGCGCGAATCGGTCGGCGCTTCGATGCCGAGCTTCTTCGCCGCCTTGGCCACCAGCGCGTCGAGTTCACGTTGCGAACACAGGCCCAGCGTTACCGGATCCTTGGGCGTGATGTTGGAGATGTTCCAGTGGGTGCGGTCGCGGATCGCGGCGATGGTGGTGCGGGTGGTGCCGATCAGCTTGCCGATCGCGCCGTCCGAGATTTCGGGGTGGTTGCGCAAGATCCAGGCGATGCCATCGGGCTTGTCCTGCCGCTTGCTGACCGGGGTGTAGCGCGGCCCCTTGGTCCGGCGCACCGGCTCTGGCCCCTTGAGCATCTTGAGGCGATAATCGGGGTTCTGTTCGCCCTTGTGGATTTCTTCCATCGTGATTTCATGGGCGCGGACGGGATCGCGGCCGGTATATTTGATGCTGGCGGTGTCATCGGCGATCGCCTGCACTTCGAGGATGTGCAGCCCGCAAAATTCGGCGATCTGGTCAAAGCTCAGAGCGCTATTGTCGATCAGCCAACTGGCGGTCGCGTGGGGCATAAGAGGCTGGGACACGGGGCTTCTCCGGCACGTAAAAACGATAAGGGCCGCCCAAGCAGGGCGGCCGCGACCGTTGGCAGATAGTCCATCCCGCCCCGTTCGGCAAGGAAAAGCGTCAGGCGGCGCTGTCGATCAACAGCGGGTCTATGGCGTGCAGGCCAGAGAGAAATTCCTGCGCGCTGCGTTCCCAGCTGAAACTGCGGCCATAAGCGGCGCAGGCCGCGCGGTCGCACGGCAGGGCCTGCGCGATGGCGGTGCCCAGATCGTCGGACAGCGCGCCGGTTTCGGGCGTGACGATATCGATCGGCCCGGTGACGGGATAGCCCGCGACCGGCGTGCCGCAGGCCAGCGCCTCGATCATCACCAGGCCGAATGTGTCAGTGCGGCTGGGAAAGACAAAGACGTCCGCGCCCGCATAGGCCCCGGCGAGGTCCGCGCCGAACAGCGCGCCCAGGAAGCGCGCCTGCGGATAGGCGCGTTCGAGCGCCGCGCGGGTGGGACCATCGCCGACGATGACCTTGGTGCCGGGATGGTCGGTCGCGAGGAAGGCCTCGATATTCTTTTCCACCGCGACCCGGCCGACATAGAGCTGGATCGGACGGGGCAGGTCCGCGAACAGGGCGGGCGGCACCGCGTCGGGGGTGAAGGCGGTGAGGTCCACCCCCCGGCCCCACGGGCGCACATTGGCGACGCCATGCGCGCGCAACTGATCGCGCACCGACTTGGTGGAAACCAGCACCGCCTGCGCCGGGCCGTGGAACCAGCGGATATAGCGCCAGAACCAGGCCGCCGGCAGCCCAGTGCGCTGGGCGACATAATCGGGGAAATGGGTGTGATAGGCGGTGGTGAACGGCACAGCGCTGCGCAGGCACCAGCGCCGCGCCGCGACGCAGAGCGGCCCTTCGGTCGCCAGATGCACCGCATCGGGGCGGAAGGCGGCGATCGCCTGGCCCACGACGGCGGGACGCACCAGCGCGAGGCGTATTTCGGGATAGGTCGGACAGGGAATGGAACCGTAGAGATCGGGCGAGATCACCATGATCTCATGCCCCATCTGTTCCAGTTCGACCTGGATCGTCTGGAGCGTGCGGACGACGCCATTGACCTGCGGGGTCCAGGCATCGGTGACGATCGCTATCCGCATGTCCCCTGCCCCCTTAGGCCGCCATCCGCGCCGATGGCTGCACGCCCTCTGCGGCGGTGCGTTTCGCAATCTCGTCGGCCCAGTGCAGCACCTGCATCTGTCCGTCATCATGTTCGACCAGCGCGGTGCAGCCTTCCACCCAGTCGCCGTCATTATAATATTCTATGCCGTCGATTTCGCGCATTTCGGCATTGTGGATATGGCCGCACACGACGCCGTCGACGCCGCGCGACCCGGCTTCGTGGGCCACCACTTCCTCGAAACGGGAAATGAAGGACACGGCATTCTTGACCTTATGCTTGGCCATCTTGCTGAGCGACCAATAGGGCAGGCCCATGCGCTGCCGCACCGCATTAACCACCACATTGAGGCGCATCAGCGTCGTGTAGGCGGCGTCACCGACGAAGGCGAGCCAGCGATGCGCGAGCATGATCGTGTCGAACTCGTCACCATGCAACACCAGCAGCTTACGCCCATCGGCGGTCTGGTGGATCGCCTTGCGCCGGATTTCGACGCCGCCAAAGCTCATGCCGGTGAACTGGCGGAACATTTCGTCATGATTGCCGGGGATGTAGACGACGCGCGTGCCGCGCTTGGCACGCTTCATCAGCCGCCACACCACGTCATTGTGGGTCTGGGGCCAGTAGAAGCGGCGCTTCAACCGCCAGCCATCGATGATGTCGCCGACAAGGTAGATGGTGTCGCTGTCGACGCTGTCGAGGAAATCGATCAGCATCTTGGCGTTACAGCCGCGCGTGCCGAGGTGAATGTCCGAGATCCAAATGGTGCGATAGCGGCGACGCTGCCCCGCCCGCTCCGGGATGTGGAACGGGTCGTCAATGCCCTGTTCCATCTCACCCAGGAAGGGCAAGCGCGTAATGGCGTTCATGGTACGGTCCCCAAAGACGTCTATCCTTGGGACCGAGTCCTTAGCGCGCCATTGTTACAAGTCCGCACCGAATATGACGGAAATGCTACGTTTTGCAGGGGTTTTTGGCTTAGTCGATGCGACTGAATGATCGCTGCACGTTCATTTTACGCCGTCATTCCCGCGAAGGCGGGAACCCATCTCCCGACCTCTGTTCTGTGGGAAATGGTGGGAGATGGATCCCCGCCTTCGCGGGGATGACGGGGGGAAGGCATGTCGTGCCGAAACTAAACGCAGAGCCAATGGATCCTGACTTTCGTCAGGATGACGGGACGTGAGTCGGGACCGCTTTCGGCCTCATTCAGTTCAGCCCCTCACACCACCAGCACGATTTTCCCGAAATGCTCGCCGGCGTCCATCCGGGCGTGCGCCTTCGCGGCATCCGCCAGGGCGAAGCGTTGGTCCATGGCCGGGCGGAGCTTGGCTTCGTCGACGAAGGGCCAGACGTTGCGGACCAGTTCGTCGGCGACCAGGCTTTTGAAACCGACCGAGCGCGCGCGCAGGGTCGAGCCGGTGAGGGTCAGACGCTTTTGCATGATGGTCGGGATGAAGATGCTGGCCTTCGCGCCGCCCAGCACGGCGATCGACACATGCCGTCCGTCTTCAGCCAGGCATTCGAGGTTACGCGGTACATAGTCGCCGCCGACCATGTCCAGCACGGCCTGCACCCCCTGCCCGCCGGTTATGCGTTGGACCTGCTCGACATAATCCTGGGTGCGGTAGTTGATCGCTTCGTCCGCGCCCCAGCCCTTCGCCTGAGCGCATTTCTCGTCCGACCCGCAGGTCACGATGACCTTGACGTCGAACAGGTTGCACAGGCGGATCGCCATCGTGCCGATCCCGCTGGTGCCGCCATGGACCAGCACCGTGTCGCCACCCACCGCATAGGCGCGCTCGAACAGGTTGGTCCATACGGTGAAGAGGGTTTCGGGCAGCGCAGCCGCCTCCACCATGTCATAGTCCGCCGGGACCGGCAGGCATTGGCCCGCAGGCGCCACCGCATATTCGGCATAGCCCCCGCCCGCCAGCAAGGCGCATACGCGCTGCCCGACCAGCATGTCCGAACTGCGCCCCGCCGCGACGATCGTGCCGGAGACTTCCAGCCCCGGAATGTCCGAAGCGCCGGGCGGTGGCGGATATTTTCCCTGCCGCTGCAATACATCGGGCCGGTTGACGCCGGCAGCGGCGACACGGATCAGCACCTCGTCATCGCCGGGGACGGGCAAGGGGCGGCGCATCGGCACCAGCGCGTCGGGACCACCGGGCGCGGCGATACCTATCGCCATCATCTCCTTGGGCAAGGCCTCAACGTCCGCCATAGATTCCCCCTAAAAACCCCAGATGCTGCGATGCATCAAAATTGCCTCATCCAGCATCCACCCATATTGACACCGTGAGCAACAGGGTCAACATTGGCAACCATGGACATGGATGACGACCTCCCCCGCAAGGGCGACGATCTTCTGACCCGGCTTATCCAACAGGATCTAGGCCCGCTGTCCGTGATTGAACTGGAAGCCCGCATGTCCGCCCTAGAAGCGGAAATTGCCCGCACCAGAGCAAAAATGCAAAGCGCCGTTAACCATAAGGCAAGTGCCGAGGCGCTATTTAATCGATGACCCCACGTCAAGCCCCAAGCGCCCCGTTCAAGGGCATATTAGGGCATGGACAGTCTGGCAATTCCGGCGATCGGGCGCTGCGCCTTGATCCGCCGTCGAGCAATGCCGACATAGGGTTCACCATCACCCTTCATTGGGGTCAGGAGTAGAGTAGATATGCCTTCATTCGCGCCCGCTCTGGAAACCACGCTGCACAATGCGTTGACCCACGCATCGGAGCGCAAACATGAATATGCCACGCTGGAGCATCTCCTCCTGGCACTGATTGATGACGAACATGCGTCAAAAGTGATGCAGGCGTGCGGCGTGGAAGTCGGCGAACTGGGCGACGTGGTCACCCAATATCTCGACACCGAACTCGACAGCCTCAAGGTCGAGGGGGCAAGCGACCCCTCCCCCACCAGCGGCTTCCAGCGCGTAGTTCAGCGCGCCATCCTCCATGTGCAATCCTCCGGCAAGGATGAAGTGACGGGCGCCAATGTCCTCGTCGCGCTCTTTTCCGAACGCGAAAGCTACGCCGTCTATTTCCTGCAACAGCAGGATATGAGCCGCCTCGATGCCGTGAGCTTCATCAGCCATGGCGTCGGCAAGGGCACGCCCGCGCCCGAGCGTCAGGAGACCAAGGGGTCAGCCGAGGAGGAAAAGAAGGTGCAGGACGGCAAGGGAAAGAAGGACAGCGCCCTCGATCAGTTCACCGTCAACCTCAATGAGAAAGCGGAACGCGGCAAGGTCGATCCGTTGATCGGCCGCGCGTCGGAGGTGGACCGGACGATCCAGATCCTGTGCCGCCGCTCGAAGAACAATCCGCTTTATGTCGGCGATCCTGGCGTCGGCAAGACTGCCATCGCCGAAGGGCTGGCGCGCAAAATCGTCGAGGGCGAAGTGCCCGACGTGTTGAAGGAAGCGGTCATCTATTCGCTCGACATGGGCGCGCTGCTGGCCGGCACCCGCTATCGCGGCGATTTCGAGGAACGGTTGAAGGCGGTTGTCACCGAGCTGGAAAAGCTGCCCCATGCCGTTCTGTTCATCGATGAGATCCACACCGTCATCGGCGCTGGTGCGACCAGCGGCGGCGCGATGGATGCGAGCAACCTGTTGAAGCCCGCTTTGTCGGGCGGGACGATCCGCTGCATCGGGTCGACCACCTACAAGGAATTCCGCAACCATTTCGAGAAGGACCGGGCGCTGCTCCGGCGCTTCCAGAAGATCGACGTCAACGAACCAACGATCGAGGACACGATCAAGATTCTCGCAGGGCTGCGCTCCGCGTTCGAGGATCATCATCACGTCAAATATACCCCCGACGCGATCAAGGCGGCGGTGGAATTGTCGGCGCGCTACATCAACGACCGCAAGCTGCCGGACAAGGCGATCGACGTGATCGACGAAGTCGGCGCGATGCAGATGCTGGTGGTGCCATCCAAGCGCAAGAAGGTGATCACGCCCAAGGAGATCGAGCAGGTCATCGCGACCATGGCGCGCATCCCCCCCAAGACAGTGTCGTCCGACGACAAGAGCGTGCTGGAAAGCCTGACCACCGATTTGAAGCGCGTGGTGTTCGGCCAGGACAAGGCGATCGAGACGCTGTCGTCGGCGATCAAGCTGTCGCGGGCGGGCTTGCGCGATCCCGACAAGCCAATCGGCAACTATCTCTTCTCCGGCCCCACCGGCGTCGGCAAGACGGAGGTGGCGCGCCAGTTGGCGACGTTGCTCGGCATCCCGCTGCAGCGGTTCGACATGTCGGAATATATGGAACGTCATTCGGTCAGCCGCCTGATCGGTGCGCCTCCGGGCTATGTCGGCTATGACCAGGGTGGCTTGCTGACCGATGCCGTGGACCAGCAGCCGCATAGCGTCCTGCTGCTCGACGAAATCGAAAAGGCGCATCCCGACCTGTTCAACATATTGTTGCAGGTGATGGATAATGGCCGCCTGACCGACCATCACGGCAAGACCGTCGATTTCCGCAACACCATCCTCATCATGACCACCAATGCGGGTGCTTCGGACATGGCGAAGGAAAGCATCGGCTTTGGCGAACTGACGCGCGAGGATGTGCAGGAGGATGCGGTGAAGAAGCTCTTCACGCCTGAATTCCGCAACCGCCTCGATGCGATCGTGCCGTTCGGCTACCTGCCGCCCGAAGTGGTCGCCCGCGTCATCGACAAGTTCGTGCTGCAGCTCGAACTGCAACTGGCCGACCGCGACGTCCACATCACGCTGGATGAAGAGGCCAAGGCCTGGCTCACCAAGAAGGGCTATGACAAGCTCTATGGTGCGCGTCCGATGGGTCGCCTGATGCAGGAAAAGGTCAAGCAGCCGCTGGCCGAGGAACTGCTGTTCGGCAAGCTGGTCCATGGCGGCGAAGTGCATGTCCATATGAAGGACGAGGCACTCGCCTTCGAGATCACCCCGGCGGCCCCCAAAA
Organism: Sphingobium sp. KKT206; assembly: GCF_055640555.1. NCBI lineage: Bacteria > Pseudomonadati > Pseudomonadota > Alphaproteobacteria > Sphingomonadales > Sphingobiaceae > Sphingobium > Sphingobium sp. KKT206. The sequence continues at coordinate 480,716 of NZ_CM145764.1, read as the reverse complement.
AGGGCAAGAAGGGTGGCAGGGCCAAGGCGGCCGAAGGCACGAAGTAACCGCGCTTAGATGTGCGACGGAAAGGGCGGCCTGCGAGGGTCGCCTTTTTCTTATACTGCTCGCGCTAATATGGAACGACAGCATGGCCCAGTCCACGTCATCGCCCGAAGCGATCATATTGCTGCACGGCTTTGGTGGCCATCCGGTCCAGACTGCGCTGCTCGCCCGTCGTCTGCGTCGCGCTGGTTTTGCCGTGTGCAATATCGGCTACCCCTCGTGGCGTTGGCCGATCGATCGCATCGTTGAGCATATCCATGCGCGGATCGCGCCTTTTGCCAAGGCGCAAGCTGGCCCGGTCCATTGCATCGGCCACTCGATGGGTGGCCTTGTCCTGCGCGCTTATCTGGCGCGCCATCGCCCGCCCAATCTCGGTCGCGTCGTGATGTTAGGGACACCCAATGGTGGCAGCGAAATCGCCGATCTCCTCTATCGGCTGCGCCTCCATGGTCCCATCCTGCATCGCGCCGGGGACGCATTGCGCACGCGGCGGCAGGCCAGCGTGGACCAGGCCTTTGGCACCGTCGATTATCCCTTGGGCATCATTGCCGGTGACAGGCCGATGCAGGCCTGGCTTCCCGGCCTGGTGTTTCGCGCGGCCAATGATGGCAAGGTCAGCGTCGCGGCCACCCATCTTGCTGGACAGGCTGATCACCTGATCTTGCCCGTTGCGCATACGGCGATGATCTACACTCGTCCGGTGGTTGATCAGGTCGTGCATTTCCTGCGCAACGGCCAATTCCGTCGGGACGCGCGGCCGTAATCTGCTTCTACAGCGTTTCGAGCAGCCTATCCGCCTGGGCGCGGGCTTCGGCGGTGATTTCCGCGCCGGAGAGCATGCGCGCGATTTCTTCGCGGCGTTCCTGGTCGTCCAGCGCGTGGACGCCGGTGCGGGTGACGGTGCCGTCGCTGGATTTGGCGATCAGCAGATGGCCCGCCCCGCGCGCCGCGACTTGCGGGCTGTGGGTGACGACCAGGATCTGGTTGCTTTGGGCGAGGCGGGCGAGCCGTTCGCCGATGGCCGATGCCACCGCGCCGCCGACGCCCCGGTCGATTTCGTCGAAGATCAGCGTGTCCGCCCCGCCCTGTTCTGCCAGCGCGACCTTGAGCGCGAGGATGAAGCGGGAGAGTTCGCCGCCCGAAGCGATCTTGGTCAGCGGGGCGAAGGGCGCGCCGGGGTTCGTCGAAATCTCGAACTCGACCCGGTCCATGCCCTGCGCGGTCCATTGCCCCTCGTCCAGCGGCGCGACCACGGTGCGGAAGCGGGCGGCGTCGAGTTTCAAGGGCGCAAGCTCGCCCGCCACCGCCGCGTCGAGGCGACCGGCTGCCAGTTGGCGTTCGCCCGACAGCGCCTGCGCCGCGGCGCGATAGGCGGCGGCCTTGGTCGCGACCTCCGTTTCCAGCACCGCGATATGCTCTTCGCCGCCTTCGATCGCGGCCAGCTTTGCCGCCATCTCTTCGCATAGGGCGGCCAAGTCATCGGGTTGCACCTGATGCTTGCGGGCGAGGCCGCGCAGGTCGAACAGGCGGGTTTCGATGCTGTCGAGCCGGGCGGGATCGAAGCTCAATGCTTCGGCGGCTTCGGCCAGCCGATCCTCGGCCTCGCCCGCTTCCACCACGGCGCGGTCCAGCGCTTCGAGGACAGCGGTCAGCAGCGGCTCCTCGCCCGCGATCCGGTCCAGCCGCCGAGCGGCCTGGCGCAATTGCGCGAGGCCGCCATCGGAGCCGGTCAGGCACTCGCTGATGGTGGTGAGATCATCGGTCAGGCGCGCGCCCTTCTGCATCGTCGCGCGTTCCTCGGCAAGCGTCGCTTCCTCGCCGGGTTCGGGCGCGAAGCTGCGCAGTTCTTCGACGGCGTGGGCGAGATAATCGCGGTCGCGCGCGGCAGTTTCGACCGTGGCGCGCGCTTCGGCGAGCGCGGCAGCGGCCTTGCGCCACGCGCCATGCGCCGTGCCGACCGCGCCGGTATCACAGCGGCCATAGGCGTCGAGCAAGGCGCGGTGGCCGCGCGCGTTGAGCAGGCCGCGATCGTCATGCTGGCCGTGAATTTCGACCAGCGAGCCGCCCAGTTCGCGCAGCAACGCGGCCGAGCAGGGCTGGTCGTTGACGAAAGCGCGACTGCCGCCGTCGGCCTTGACCATGCGGCGGATGATGAGCGGTTCGCCCGGCTCCATCTCCACGCCATTGTCGGCCAGCAGCGCGGCGGCGCGATGGTCGCCGGTCGGCGGATCGAAGGTCGCGATGACGCTGGCCTGCGCCTCGCCATTGCGGACGAGGCCGCTATCGGCGCGCGCGCCCAGCGTCAGCCCCAGCGAATCGAGCAGGATCGATTTGCCCGCGCCGGTTTCGCCGGTCAGCACGGACAGGCCAGCGCCGAACTCCAGGTCCAGCGCTTCGATCAGCACGACATTGCGGATGGACAGGGCGGTTAGCAAATCAAAGGACTCTCCCCTCCCGCTTGCGGGAGGGGTTGGGGGTGGGCGCGTCGCGCAGCGGCGTATGGCAACGCCGGGGCCGGATGCTCGCTACGCTCGCAGCCCACCCCTAGCCCCTCCCGCAGGCGGGAGGGGGACAAGAAATGTTACGCCTTGCCGCCATGTTGCTGCATCAGCTTGTAGGAGCGTTCATACCATTCGGAGCCGGGATAGTTGGCACCCAATACGGCGGCGGCCTTTTGCGCTTCGGCGGGGACGCCCAGCGAGAGATAGGATTCGACCAGCCGCTCCAGCGCTTCGGGCGTGTGGGTGGTGGTCTGATATTTGTCGACCACGGTCCGGAAGCGGAGCGTGGCGGCGATCCATTGGCCACGGCGCTGATAGAAGCGGCCGACTTCCATTTCCTTGCCCGCCAGATGGTCGTTCACCAGATCAACCTTCAACCGCGCATCGGCGGCATAGCGGGTGTCGGGATAGCGACGGATCAGTTCGCCTAGCGCCGCCAGCGCCTGCTGCGTGATCTTCTGGTCGCGGGTGACGTCAGCGATCTGCTCATAATAGCAGAGCGCGATCAGATAATAAGCGTAGGGGGCGTCCTTGTTGCCGGTGTGGATCGCCAGGAAACGCTGCGCTGCGGAAACGGATTCGGCATAGTCGGTGTTCATATAATAGCTGAACGCCGACATGAGCTGCGCCCGGCGCGCCCAGGGCGAATAGGGATGCTGGCGCTCAACCTCGTCAAACAGCGCGGCGGCGAGCTTATACTGGCCGCGATCAAGCCGGTCCTTGCCGCTATTATACAGCGTCGACACGTCGCGGGCGACATATTGGGTGTCGGCCTTGTTTTTCGATGTCGAGCAGCCCGTAAGCAGAACGGCAGCAAGCAGGACCGGGGTGGTGGCCGCGCCGATGCGCGTCAGTGTTTTCGTCAGCATGATGCGGGTCATAGCCGAGCGGATCGCTGCCGCCAAGCGGCAGAATTGTCGCACGATCAACAGGCGGCGCGTGGCGGCAGGATAAGTTGTGCGACGGCACCGCCATGCGCGCCCGGCGCCAGGGTAAAGCGCCCGCCGATCTGCGCCGCCAGCGTGTTGGCGATGCGGAGCCCTAAGGATTTGCTATGTTCCACCGAGAAATCGGGCGAGACGCCGTCGCCATCGTCGGACACGCGCAGGCATAGCTCCCCTGCATGATGGTCCAACACCACGGCAATAGTCCCGCCTCGATGCGGCAGGCCATGTTCGATGGCGTTGCTGACCGCTTCGGCCACAACCAGCGCCAGAGGCACGGTGATGCCGGGTTCGAGCTGCACCTCTTCGGGCGCATCGACGCTGATTGCGATGTCGGTGCGGCCGCTGGCCTCGATGACATCGGCCGTCAGCGTCGTCAAAAAGGCCCGCACCCCCTGCCCCGCGCCGGACGGATCGTAGAGCGCCCGGCTGATCCGGCCGATCAGCGCCAATCGTTCGGAGGCGTCATCCAATGCGCGGCGGGCGACATCATGGTCGACATGGCGGCGTTGCAGCGCGAGCATCGCGGCCACGACCTGCAGATTGTTGGACACACGATGCTGCAATTCGTGGAACAGCAATTCGCGATTTTCAGCGAGCGCCGCGCTGCGTTCCCGCTCGATCGCCAGGTGGAAATTGGCGCGCTGCATGAAGTGGATCAGCACGATATCGACAAGCACGACACCGGTGTAAAAGATCATCGCTGCGGCCACGCCCGGATTGAGGACGAAGCTGTTGCGGGGGGCGATGAAGAAATACCAGGACGCAGCCGCACACAGGATTGCGGCGAACAGACCCGGCCGGACCCCGAACAGAAAAGACGCCAGAATGACCGCGGGAAAGAATGTCACGAACGGATAGCCGTCGGGCAACAGCGGTTCGGCCGCGAAGCGCAACAGCAGCGCCAGCCCACAGAAAGACAGCGTCAATATATAGGCATAGACTGGTCGGTTAAGAACGAGCGGTAGCCGTTCGACGAACCGCGCGTTGCTACGCTGCATGCCATGTTCCGATATCCATGTCGTTACACTAGCAGAACTTCATGCCAGTGCATTGATCGAAATCAGTCGGCGAACGCTGATATAAAAAAAGGCGCCCGGTCAAACCGGACGCCTTCTTTTTCTTGGTTGCTCCGAAGAGCGGACGATCAGTCCTGGGTCAGGAAGTCGGGCAGGCCGGCGTTCGAGCCATCATCCTTGCCATCGTCCTTGGCTGCGTCGTCGCGCGGGCCACGGTCGCGGCGCGGGCCACGATCGCCCCGACCTTCACCACCACGGCCTTCGCTACGTTCGCCACCACGGCCACCGCCGCCATCACGACGCGGACCACGGCCACGATCGCCACGGCCTTCGCCACCGGCGCGGGGTTCGCGCGCTTCACGGGCAGGACGGGTGTCCTCCAGCTCTTCGCCGGTTTCCTGATCGACGACGCGCATCGACAAGCGAACCTTGCCGCGCGGATCGATTTCGAGAACCTTGACCTTCACTTCCTGGCCTTCCGACACGACGTCGGTCGGCTTTTCGACGCGCTCATTCTTCATTTCGGAGACGTGGACGAGACCGTCCTTGCCACCCATGAAGTTCACGAAAGCACCGAAGTCGACGATGTTGACGACCTTGCCGTCGTAGATCTTGCCGACTTCCGCTTCCTGCGTGATGCCAAGGATCCACTTGCGCGCGGCCTCGATCTGCGCCGGATCGGACGAGCTGATCTTGATCAGACCTTCGTCGTCAATGTCGACCTTCGCGCCGGTTTCGGCGACGATTTCACGGATGACCTTGCCGCCGGTGCCGATGACTTCGCGGATCTTCGACTTGTCGATCTGCAGCGTCTCGATGCGCGGGGCATGGGCCGACAATTCGCTGCGCGTGCTGTCGAGCGCCTTGGCCATTTCGCCCAGGATGTGCGCGCGGCCTTCCTTGGCCTGATGCAGAGCGGCTTCGAAGATTTCGCGGGTGATGCCCGCAATCTTGATGTCCATCTGCATCGTGGTGATGCCTTCGGACGTGCCGGCAACCTTGAAGTCCATGTCGCCCAGATGATCTTCATCACCCAGGATATCGGACAGGACGGCAAAATTCTTGCCTTCCAGGATCAGGCCCATGGCGATGCCGGAGACCGGACGCTTCAGGGGGACGCCTGCATCCATCATCGAGAGCGAACCGCCGCAGACGGTCGCCATCGAGGAGGAACCGTTCGATTCGGTAATGTCCGAAAGAACGCGGATCGTATAGGGGAACTCGTCCTTGCTCGGCAGCACGGGGTGCAGCGCACGCCATGCGAGCTTGCCATGACCCACTTCGCGACGACCCGGCGCGCCGAAGCGGCCGACTTCACCGACCGAATAGGGCGGGAAGTTATAGTGCAGCATGAAGTTTTCATAATGCAGGCCAGTGAGGCCGTCGATCATCTGCTCGGCGTCCTTGGTGCCCAGCGTCGTGGTGCAGATCGACTGGGTTTCGCCGCGCGTGAACAGCGCCGAACCATGGGTGCGGGGCAGGAAGCCGACCATCGCTTCGATCGGACGGATCTGCGTGGTGGTACGGCCGTCGATACGCTTGCCGTCCTTGAGGATGGCGCCGCGCACGATTTCCGCTTCCAGCTTCTTGGTCAGCTTGATGCCGGCCATCACGGTCTGGGCGTCCAGGCCATCGGCGGCCAATTGTGCCTTCGCCTTGGCGCGGGCTTCGTTCAGCGCGTTCGAGCGGGCCGACTTGTCGGTCAGCTTGTAGGCGGCGGTGATGTCCTTGCCGATCAGCTTCTTGAGCTTGGCCTTCAGGTCGCCCAGATCATCGCTCTTGGCCATGTCCCAAGGATCCTTGGCGGCCTTTTCAGCGAGGCTGATGATGGCGTCGACGATCTTCTTGCTGGCGTCATGCGCGAACAGGACGGCGCCCAGCATGACTTCCTCCGACAGCTCCTTGGCTTCGGATTCGACCATCATCACCGCGTCGTAGGTGGCGGCGACGACCAGGTCGAGTTCGCCGGTCTTCACTTCGTCCAGCGACGGGTTGAGCTGATATTCGCCATCCTTGTAACCGACGCGCGCGGCGCCGATCGGGCCCATGAAGGGCACGCCCGACAGGGTCAGGGCAGCCGACGCGGCAATCATCGCCACCATGTCCGGCTCGCTTTCGCCATCGAACGACAGCACCTGGGCGATGACGTTGATTTCGTTGTAGAAGCCTTCAGGGAACAGCGGGCGGAGCGGACGGTCGATCAGGCGGGAAACCAGCGTTTCCTTTTCGGTCGCACCGCGCTCACGCTTGAAGAAGCCACCGGGGATGCGGCCGGCGGCGGAATATTTTTCCTGATAGTGAACGGTCAGCGGGAAAAAGTCCTGGCCTTCCTTCACGCTCTTGGCGGCGGTCACGGCGCACAGCACCACGGTTTCGCCATAGGTCGCCAGCACGGCGGCGTCAGCCTGGCGCGCGATGCGGCCGGTTTCGAGGGTCAGCGTCTTGCCGGCCAGCTCGATCGATACTTTCTTGACGTCAAACATAGATTTTTTCCTTCGCCCGCATCGGCCCTATTGCCGGGCGGGGCCTTTGGTGGGTCGTGTCGACCCATGAGGTGAGGAGCGAACTCCTCCTATCCGTTCGCCCTGAGCGAAGTCGAAGGGCTTTGCTGAGCGGAGGCGAAGTACACTTCGCTTCGCTCAGTAGAAGGCTTCGACAAGCTCAGCCCGAACGGTGTGGGGAAATGTCCCCTATATCATGAGCGCCGTGCCGAATTGCCCGACGCCATGTTTCAGAATCAGAAACGGCCCCGCATGGGGGCCGTCACTTTTAACAGGCTTACTTGCGCAGGCCCAGCTTGCCGATCAGGTCGGTGTAACGCGCCTGATCCTTCTTCTTGAGATAGTCCAGCAGCGAACGACGCTTGTTGACCATCATCAGCAGACCACGACGGCTGTGATTATCCTTGTGGTGACCCTTGAAATGCTCGGTGAGGTTGGTGATCCGCTCGGTCAGGATCGAAACCTGGACCTCTGGCGAACCCGTGTCACCCTCAGCGCGGGCATATTCCTTGATCAGCGCTTCCTTGCGCTCGGCAGTAATCGTCATCTAATCGTCTTCCCTCGACATCAGGTTGAAACCGCGCACCACGATGATCTCTTGATCATCCGACCGGACCAGCGCGACGGGGATGTCCCCTTGCGTCGCCAGATACAGGCCGGTGGTGGCAGTGATCCCGGTCAATACCTTCCCCTGGCGGAGCATAAGGGCTTGATCGGGAGAGACGGGGAGAGCCGGGATGTCGTCCAGCCCCGCCGTCAGCGGCAGCATAAGCCCACCGATGCCGCGCTCGTTAGCAGCATGACGCAATTTGTCCAGCGAAATCGCGGATTCCAGGGTGAAGGGACCGGCCTTGATGCGGCGGAGCATGGTGACATGGCCGACCGTGCCGAGCGCCAGCGCGATGTCGCGGGCGAGGCTGCGGATATAGGTGCCCTTGGAGACATGGGCGCGGAGGGTGATGCTGTCCAGTTCCTCCCCTGGCAGGGGAGGGGGACCAGCCGCAGGCTGGTGGAGGGGGTTGGCGTCTTGACGCGAGGAGGCGTCCAGTGGACCGCCCCCTCCACCATCGCCTTCGGCGACGGTCCCCCTCCCCGTGCCGGGGAGGATTGAATAGATCGTCACCGACCGCGTCTTCATCTCGACCTCTTCCCCCTTGCGGGCGAGATCATAAGCGCGCTGGCCGTCGATCAGGATGGCGCTATAGGCGGGCGGGGCCTGGTCGATCGGGCCGGTGAAGCGGGGCAGCACCGCTTCGACTTGCGCCAGCGTCGGCCGCACGGCGCTGGTCGCGATCACCGCGCCTTCTAGGTCGAGCGTGTCGGTCTGCGTACCGAAGGTAATCGTGAAGTCGTAGATCTTGTCGCTATCGAGCATCCGTCCGGCGAGTTTGGTCGCTTCGCCGATCGCGATCGGCAGCACGCCGGTCGCCAGCGGATCGAGCGTGCCGCCATGGCCGACCTTGCATTTGCCAGCGCCGCTGTCGCGCAGGGCGCGCTTGACCGCGGCGACGGCCTGCGTCGAGCCAAGGCCATGAGGTTTGTCGAGAATGATCCAGCCGTGCATTGTGCGCCCCTATAGGGCAGCGCGCGCGCTGTCAGCCCCGCATCTGCGCCATGAAGTGACGGCGGCACAGCGCGACATAGCGGTCATTGCCGCCGATCTGCGTCTGTTCGCCGCGCCGGATCGGCCGCCCCTCCCCGTCCACGCGCAGGTTCATGGTCGCCTTGCGCCCGCAATCGCACACCGTCTTGATCTCGCTCAGACTGTCGGCCAGCCCCAAGAGCTGCGCGCTGCCTTCGAATAATTCACCCTGGAAATCGGTGCGCAGGCCGTAGCACAGCACGGGCACGCCCAGTTCGTCGCACACCCGCCCCAATGCCCAGACCTGCGCGCGGCTTAGAAATTGCGCTTCGTCCACCAGCACGCAGGAGAGGTGCGTGTCGTGATGGCGCGCGGCGATGGCGGCGAACATATCGGTGTCAGCCTCGAACAGATGCGCCTGCGCCTCTAGCCCGATCCGCGACACGATCCGCCCTCGGCCATAGCGATCGTCCACCGCGGCGGTCCACAGCATCGTTTCCATGCCGCGTTCGCGATAGTTGAAGTCCGATTGCAGCAGCGTCGTCGATTTGCCCGCATTCATCGAGCTATAATAGAAATAGAGCTTCGCCATGGTCGCTTACCGGATCGTCGGAGCGACGCGCGACAGGAAGCGCACCAGTGCATCGGCGAGCGCGATCCGCTTGTCGGAAAAACTATGATCGGTCGGCCACACGGTCAGCCGTGCCTGCGGATTAGCGCCCTGCGCATCCGCCGCCGCCTTGCGCGCCTGATCGCCGATGCCCTTTTCCGCGCCGATGATGCTGAGCGGGCGGCGGCCATAGGCGGCCATGCGGCGGCCAAGGTCGAACTTGTCGCCGCGATCGCGGATTTCGGCCGTCAGCCCGTCGTAGGTCGCGCCGTGGAGTGGCGGCAGGTCGCTGGCCACCTCCGCCTGCCAGGCTGCCGCGCCCTCCGCCGTGGCGAGCGAGGCGACCGTTTGCGCAGGGTCCCATGGGTCGATAAGGAACAGGCCAGCGACGCGCGGTTCGGCGGCGGCGACATCGGCGGCCATGAAGCCGCCCATGCTGTGCCCGGCCACCACGATCGCGCTGGTGTCGATGCGATATTTCGCGACTGTGGCGGGCTGTTGCAGAAATTGGAGCGCGGCGAAGGCGTCGTCCGACGCACCGCCGAAGGAGAATGCGCCGGGACTGCCCCATGATCCGCGATAATGGAGCGTCAGCACATGCCACCCGGCCCGGCGCGCGGCTTGGGCGAGATCCAGATTTTGTTCGTTGCCGGGGAAGCCGTGGAGGAGCAGCAAGGTGGGGTGCAACCCGCCGCCCGCAGCGGTGTAGAGAGCCGCGTTCATCGCGCCATCGCCCGAAGGGATGACGAAGGCGCTCATGCCTGCGGGATACGCTGCGTCTGGGGCGGGATCGCTGGTGACGGCGGGGTGGATGGCGGGTTCTTTGGCGTTGGTCGGGACAAAGGCACACGACAGAAGTGCACAGGACAGCAGCAACGCCCGCATGGTTGGATTCCCCGATATCATGTCAACGTCATGACGGCGACGGGAGGCGAATCCCCTACCGTCCGCTCTATCCGCCGGTCGAATGTCAAAAACATGTCCGCCTCGGCAGCCATAGATAAATGCATCATATCAGCAAAATCAGCACCAGCGGCAAAGCGATCCAGAACCCAGTCTATGCGGGCCGGTTGCCCCAACGCTTCCGGTAAATCGATTACATCAAGCAAGGCTGCCGCGATACGCTCGCGCGGCCATCCGTAGCTCGCGCGCAATACCCACTCCGTTTCGACCAATACGGTCGGCAATAAGATAAACCCCTGCCTGATCCGGTCAGCCGCGACAGCCGCTTGCGCCAAGTCGTCGCCCGTCAGGAAGCGCACCAGCACATTTGTATCGATCGCCGCTGCCATCAGTCCTGGCGGTCGCGGAACATCTGCGTGATGGCCTGGTCCATGTCTTGAATAGAAACGGGCGGCCCTTGATGCTGGTAACGGGCCTTGATACCCACCATGATGTCTTCGAAGCTGCGACCGGACTTTTTGTGCTGGGGATTCAACAGCACCCCCCCGCCCATCGGCACGACGTCGAACACCTGCCCCGACGTAAAGCCGAGTTGGTCCCGCACATCCTTAGGGATGACAATCTGGCCCTTGGCCGAAAGAGTCGTTTTGGCGTTCATGGCGGTAAGATGCGTCTTACCGTTAGCCAAGTCAATCCTCGTCCGCGTCATCCTTGACCAAATCCTGCGCAACCTTGGGATCGCGCAGCAGCTTGTCGATGTGACTGCCTTCGTCGAAGCTGTCGTCGGCCAGGAACTTGATCTTGGCGGCATATTTGAGCCGGGTGCGCGATGCGACTTCGCGTTGGAAATAGGCGGTGTTGGTGCGCAGCGCCTTTAGCACCGCCTCCTCTTCCCGGCCCAGCAGCGGTTTGATGAAAACCGTGGCGTGGCGCAGGTCCGGCGACATGCGGACTTCGGTGACGCTCACGACATGCTTGGCCAGCACATCGTCATGCACGTCGCCGCGCTGCAGGATTTCGGACAAGATGTGCCGCACCTGTTCGCCCACGCGCAACGCGCGGACGGGTGCGCTACCTGTATCGTTACTCACTGCTCATACTCGTCAACGCCTTGATAATTCCGGCACCCAACTGCCTAGTGTTCTTAGCTTTGCCACTGCCATTTAAGATATCGACGCCCAGTTCAGCGGCAATCTTGCGCAGAACCGGCTTGACGACTGCCACTGGAACAGAATTTTCCGTAATCCCGATCGATCCGTTTTCATATTCCCGGATGACAAATTCGCCAAAATGGCCCTCTTCACGAACATTCAGGCCTTGCAACGATGAGATGGCAACACGCTTGCCCCTGATGGGATAATCAATATCCCCATTTGCAAGATAACGGAGATGATCACCAAAATACGGCTTTCCTATGTCCAGCAGCGTTTCGACTGACAAGCCTTCCTCGTCGTCAACATTCAAACGCAAAATCATGATACGGTCGACCAAATCCAAAGTGGACCGGTTGAAACTCGCTCGCACGCTTGTTGTAACCGTTTTTACAGAAATGCGTTCACCTTCTAGGCTGACTACGTCATAGCCTCGCTGATTTGTCATCGAAGCCATCTGGCCACGGGTAATCATCGCTGCATAAAGCTCGCCAATGCGACCAGTAAGGTGATTAAGTTCGCCTGCCGCAACACCCCAATCCAATTCTTTCTCAAACCAGTTCAGCGCCTCTGCGAGAGATTGGATGATCTGGATTTGTGAAAGAGCCATAAACTGATTACCATACCTACCGGCCGCAGGGATGCGCGCCATTTGACACGCATCCCCTTATGATCACAGCGTACGGACGCGTTCCTCGACCTCGAACAGTTCGAGCGTGTCGCCGGCCTTGATGTCGTTGGTGTCCTGCAACACCGCACCACATTCCATGCCCGCGCGGACTTCGGACACATCGTCCTTGAAGCGCCGCAGCGAGTGGATGACCGTTTTCGACACGATGACATCGTCGCGGGTGAGGCGCGCATTAAGCCCCTTGCGGATGATGCCTTCCATGACGAGCAGGCCTGCCGCCTTGTCCTTCTTGCCGGCCGGGAAGACCTGCAGGACTTCGGCGCGACCGACGATCGTTTCGATGCGTTCCGGCGCGAGCTGGCCCGCCATTTCGTTGCGCACTTCTTCGAGCAGATCGTAGATCACATCATAATAGCGCAACGAGATCTTCTCGCGGATCGCCAGCGGACGCGCCTTGGCATTGGGACGGACGTTGAAGCCGATCAGCGGGGCACGGCTGGCGGACGCCAGGGTGACATCGCTTTCGGTGATCGCACCGACGCCAGAACTCAAGATACGCACCTTGATCTCGTCGGTCGAAATGCGGTTCAGCGCACTGACGATCGCTTCGACCGATCCCTGCACGTCGCCGCGGATGACCACCGGATATTCGATGACCTTGGTGCTGAGCGCCGAGAACATATTTTCGAAATTGGTCGGCACCGATGCCGTCCGCTTGCGGGTGATCTGTTCCTGACGATAGGCGGCGACCTCACGGGCACGCGCCTCATTCTCCACGACCGTCATCTGGTCGCCCGCCATCGGCACGCCCGACAGGCCCAATATCTCGACCGGGGTCGATGGTCCGGCCGATTTGACCTGCTGGCCCTTGTCGTTGATCAGCGCACGCACCTTGCCGCTTTCCGCGCCGATGACGAAGGTGTCACCGACCTTGAGCGTGCCCTTGCGCACCAGCACGGTCGCGACCGCACCACGGCCCCGGTCGAGCTGCGCCTCGATCACATTGCCTTCGGCCGCGCGATCGGGGTTGGCGGTCAACTCCATCAGTTCGGCCTGGAGCAGGATCTTTTCGATCAGCTCATCAAGGCCGGTCTTCTTGAGCGCCGAAACCTCCACGTCCTGAACGTCGCCGCCCATATCCTCGACCACGATTTCTTCGCTCAACAGGCGCTCACGCACCTTTTGCGGGTTCGCGTCAGGCTTATCGACCTTGTTGATCGCCACGATCATCGGCACGCCGGCCGCCTTGGTGTGGTTGATCGCTTCGATCGTCTGCGGCATCAGCCCGTCGTCGGCCGCCACCACCAGGATGACGATATCGGTGACGTTTGCGCCACGGGCGCGCATTTCAGAGAAGGCTTCATGGCCCGGCGTGTCGAGGAAGGTGATGACATCGCCCTTCTTCGTCGTCACCTGATAGGCGCCGATATGCTGGGTGATGCCACCGCTTTCGCCCGACACGACACTGGTGCCGCGCAGAGCGTCGAGCAGCGACGTCTTGCCATGATCGACATGACCCATGATCGTGACCACGGGCGCACGGGGCTTGAGCGCTTCGACCGCATCGGCCTCACCCTCGATCCCGATTTCGATGTCGGCGTCCGACACGCGCTGAATGCGGTGGCCGAATTCCTCGACCAGCAATTCGGCGGTATCCTGATCGATCGACTGGTTGAGCGTGACCGCCTGCCCCATCTTGAACAGCGACTTGACCAGATCCGCGCCCTTTTCGGCCATACGGTTGGCCAGTTCCTGCACGGTGATGACTTCGGGCACGATCACGTCGCGCGACTGTTTCTCGCGCGTCTTGGAGCCACCGGCATAATGAGCGCGGCGTTCCTTTTCACGGGCACGCTTGAGCGCTGCAAGGCTGCGGGCGCGGGCGCTGTCGTCATCGGCCAGCGCCTTGGTGACGGTGAGCTTGCCCGCCTGGCGACGATTATCCTCGCCCTTCTTCGCCCGTTCCGGCTTGGTCGGTTCGGGACGCTTGACCGGCGTAACCGGGGTGAAGCGGCGCGGCGGCGGCGGAGCGGCCGTGGTCGGCGCAGCAGCGGCACCAGCGTCGGCCTCGACCGGCGCTTCAGCGGGCTGAGCGGCGGCTTCCTGCGGCGCGGCGGGCGTTTCGGCGACGGGCGTGGGTTCGGGCGCAGGCGCTTCCTCGACCGCTGGCGCGGACGCGGCGGTTTCGGCGGCCTGGCGATTTTCTTCGGCGCGGCGCTTTTCGGCTTCGATCGCGGCGAGACGCGCGGCGTCTTCACGACGACGCGCATCTTCCTGCGCGTTCATACGGGCTTCTTCGGCTTCACGCAGCAGCTTGGCCTGCAATTCCTGACGCGACATCAGGCTCTGCGGCGGGGCGGTGCGCACCGGCTGTTGCTGGCGCGGCGGAGGCGGCGCAGCCGGACGCGGCGCGGCGGGCGCAGCGGCGGCCGTCGGCGCGGGATCGGCCTGCGGCGTGGCAGCGGGCGCACCACCGGTGCTTTCGCCCGGCTTGCCCAGGACGCGGCGCCGCTTCACTTCGACCACGACCGTATTCTTGCGGCCATGGCTGAACTGCTGCTGCACCTGACCGGATTCCACGGTCCGCTTGATGCCCAGTGGCTTGCGGCCCAGAACCGGCTTGTCTTCCTTGCTGTCACTCATACGATCGAACTTAACCCTTCACTTCCGCTTCGGCCGGATAGGCCCGCCGACGCCTTATTTATACGTTTGCCTGGACGCCCGGCGCATCGGTGGAGCGTGGCTCCCCATGCACAGGCGCCTCAGCAGCGCAACCCAGATAGCTTTCCAATCGGCCGATGGCCGCACGCAGACGCGACGCCGCACGCGAGTCGGTCACTGCGATATGGACGACATTGTCGCGCCCCATTGCCATAGATAGGGCGTTGCGGTCCACAGGCAAGACGATGCCCGCAAGATCCGTGCCTTCCGCTTCCTGTCCGACGCGCAGCGCCTGGTCCAGTTTGCGGTTGCCGTCGGGCGCCGCATCCATTGCGTGGAGCAGCAACCGCACCTGGCCCTTGCGGCAGGCGACGTCAATCTTTTCCGATCCGGTCAGCAGCATCGACGCGCGCGATTCCAGCCCCAGCCGGTCAAGCAGCGCGCGGCGCAGCCCGGTTTCGATTTGCTCCGCCAGATCGTCGGGGATCGCCAGTTCGCATGTCTTGAAAGCGCGGGCGATGGCGCCGCGCAACTTGCCCTTGGCCAGCGCCACTTCCAGTTCGGCGCGCGATACCCCGATCCAGGCACCGCGGCCCGGCGCCTTGGCGCGCAGGTCGGGAAGCAACTGATCCTCCGGGCCGATGGCCAGGCGGATGAGATGGTCGGGGTCGGCGCGATCGCCGGTCAATATGCATTTGCGTTCGGTCATGCCTGCCCCTCCGCCAAAACGGATGAACTGGCAACCCCAACGCTATTGGATAGGCCTAAACGCTCATCGGGGAGTGTCCGCAACATTGGCGTCCTCCCTTGATAAAGGGACAACCGGCGCGCGGTCAGCCAGAAGCTGACCCGCCGCGCCATAATTCTCGGTCGAAATCTCCGAAATCACCACCTGCACGGCAGCCGCAGGCTTTCCCAGCCGCTCAACGAGCGACTGGGTGACGTCGGCAACGATCGCGGCTTTTTGCGCGCGGGTTGCCGTGCCGGCCAGACGGATATCGACAAATGGCATCTTGGCTTAAGCTTCCTCGTCTTCAAACCAATGCGCACGGGCGGCCATGATGATCTCATTGCCCTGCTCGTCCGACAGGCCATAGGCGGCCAGGATGCCGCCCTTGTCCTCGGTCGTTTCGCTCTTGCGGCGGCGTTGGTCAACGCGCTTCTTCTGCACCAGCTCGTCGGTGGCCAGGTCGGCCAGATCATCGAGCGTCTTGATGCCCGCCTTGCCCAGCGTCACCAGCATGGCTTCGGTGAGGTGCGGCATGTCGGCCAACGCATCTTCGACGCCCAGTGCCTGACGCTCTTCGCGCGCGGCGGCTTCGCGACGATCGAGCGCTTCCTGCGCGCGGTTCTGCAGCTCGGCGGCGAGGTCTTCGTCGAAACCTTCGATCCCGGCCAGTTCCTCGACGCTGACATAGGCGACTTCTTCCAGCTCGCCAAAGCCTTCGGCGACCAGCAGCTGCGACAGCGTTTCGTCCACGTCCAGTTCGTTCTGGAACAGTTCGGAGCGCGACACGAATTCCTTCTGGCGCTTCTCGCTGGCGTCGGCTTCGGTCATGATGTCGATCGCCTTGCCGGTCAATTGGCTGGCGAGGCGGACATTCTGGCCGCGACGGCCGATGGCGAGGCTGAGCTGATCGTCGGGGACGACCACTTCGATCCGCTCTTCTTCCTCATCGATGACGACGCGGCTGACCTGGGCCGGCTGGAGCGCGTTGACGACGAAGGTCGCGGTATCTTCCGACCAGGGGATGATGTCGATCTTTTCGCCCTGCATTTCCTGCACGACGGCCTGCACGCGGCTGCCCTTCATGCCGACGCAGGCACCGACCGGATCAATGCTGCTGTCGCGGCTGATGACGCCGATCTTGGCGCGGCTGCCCGGATCGCGGGCGGCGGCCATGATGGTGATGACGCCGTCATAGATTTCGGGGACTTCCTGCGCGAACAGCTTCTTCATGAATTCGGGATGGGCGCGGGACAGGAAAATCTGCGGTCCGCGATTTTCGCGGCGGACGTTCAGCACGACCGAACGGATGCGGTCACCGACGCGGACGACTTCGCGCGGGATCTGCTGGTCGCGGCGGATGACGCCTTCGGCCCGGCCGAGGTTCACGACGACATGGCCGAATTCGACCGACTTGACGACGCCGGTGATGATCTCCCCCACCCGGTCCTTGAATTCTTCATGCTGACGCTCGCGCTCGGCATCGCGGACCTTCTGGAAGATCACCTGCTTGGCCGACTGGGCATCGATGCGGCCCAAGTCGATGGCGGGCAGCGGATCGACGATGAAGTCGCCGACGACCGAGTCTGCCTTGAGCTTCTGCGCGGCCTTCAGATCGACCTGCTTGAAATAATCCTCGACCGTGTCGACCACCTCGACCACGCGCCACAAGCGCAGGTCGCCGGTTTCCGGGTCCAGCTTGGCACGGATGTCGTTTTCAGCGCCATAGCGCGCACGCGCGGCGCGCTGGATCGCATCCTCCATCGCCTCGATGACGATGGCCTTGTCGATCATCTTTTCCGACGCCACCGAATTGGCGATGGCGATCAGTTCTGCCCGGTTGGCGGAAATGGCGTTGGCCATGACTTATGAACCCTTATTCTTCGGTTTCAAATTCATCCGCCCCATCGGAGGAAAGCGGCATGGTAGCAGAAATCAGCGCGTCGGTCAGCACCAGCTTGGCACCATCGATCAGGCCGAAGGGGATGACGACATCGCCAGCCTTGGTATCGCGAAACTGGATATCCTCGCCCTCGACCCCGCCAAGGATGCCCTTGAAGGTCTTGCGGCCCTCGATCGCCTCGGTCACGGTGATGCGCGCTTCGAACCCGCCCCATTCGACAAAGTCGTGCAGGCGGGTGAGCGGACGGTCGATGCCGGGCGAACTGACTTCGAGGCGATAGGCCTCCTCGATCGGATCGACCTCGTCGAGCAAATCGGACAGGCGGCGCGACAAAGCGGCGCAATCCTCGATCACCAACTGCTTGGTTTCGGGGCGTTCGGCCATGATCTGGAGCGTGCGATCATCGCCCGATCCGAACAGCTTGATCCGCACAAGGTCAAAACCCAAAGCCTTCGCCTCAGGTTCGATCAAAGCTGTCAGTGCGGCGATGTCCGCCATGCGATCTCCAAATCCAGATATATGCGCGCTTTCGCTGCCGCAGGCTGGTAGCCTGCGACCCTGACATGTTTGACGATGTAAGGAAGCAATGCCGATATAGGCGGACACCATTAAATCTGCAACATTAATCGTCGCCACTCATTCTATCGCTCAAGACCCACCTGTGAACGCTCATAACCGGAGATCGCGATGCGCCGTATAGCCATGACCGCCCTGCCCCTCATCCTCATGGCCTGTTCGGCCGAAAACGCCACGGGCCAGAATGCGGCCGCGCCTGTCGACAAGCCCTTTGCCACCGCCACGATCGCGGATTTCGATTCGCCATGGGCGATGACCTTCCTGCCCGACGGCCGCGCGCTGGTGACGGAAAAGGCGGGCGAAATGCTGTTGTTCGATCCCAAGAATGGCACGAAAATCCCGATCGCGGGCATCCCGACCGTCGATAGCGCCGGACAAGGCGGATTGATGGACGTCGTCCTGTCGCCCGGCTTCGCGCAGGACAAGATGGTCTATTTCAGCTTTTCCGAAAGCCGTGACGGCGGCAAGGGCGTCGCACTGGCCAAGGGGGCGTTTGCCCAAGCGAGCGACGGGACGACCAGCCTGACCGATGTGCAGGTGATTTTCCGCGCCAGCCCCTATGTCGAGGGCAATGGCCATTATTCCGGGCGCATCGCCTTTTCGCCCGACGGCAAATATCTGTTCTTCACCAATGGCGAGCGGCAGAAATTCGATCCGGCCCAAGACCCCAAATCGACCCTGGGCAAAGTGCTGCGCCTCAATCCCGACGGCACCCCGGCGGCGGGCAATCCGCTGGCCGCCAAGGGTTTTCATCCCGCCATCTGGTCCTATGGCCATCGCAATCTGCTCGGCATCGCCTTTGACGCCGATGGCCGCCTGTGGGAGCAGGAAATGGGGCCGAAGGGCGGCGACGAGGTGAACCTCATCAAGCCGGGCCTCAACTATGGCTATCCCACCGTGTCGAACGGCAGCCATTATGACGGCCGCGACATTCCCGATCACAAGCCTGGCGATGGCTTTGAAGCGCCCAAGGTGAGCTGGAATCCGGTCATCTCGCCGGGCGGCCTGCTCTATTATTCGGGCGATATGTTCCCGGCCTGGAAGGGATCGCTGTTCATCGGCGGCCTGTCGAGCAAGGCGTTGGTCCGGGTCAAGCTGGACGGCGACAATGCAGCCAAGGGCGATCAATGGGACATGGGCGCGCGCATCCGCGATGTCGACCAGGGGCCGGACGGCGCGCTGTGGGTGCTGGAGGATGGCGGCGATGGCTCACAAGGCCGGTTGTTGAAACTGACGCCCAAGCGCTGAATAGAGCCGCGGTGCCCTTGATCGACGAGCGTTTCGGTCGAGGGTATCGTGCCAGAAGGTTTCACCGTTCGAAAGGTAGCGCATGAGCGGACCAAAATTATTCGAGCCGATCACGGTCGGCGGCCTGACACTGGACAACCGCATCGTCATCGCGCCGATGTGCCATTATTCGGCCGTCGATGGCCAGATGAATGATTGGCATCAAATCCATCTGGGGCAGTTGGCGCTGTCCGGCGCGGGATTGCTGACGATCGAGGCCAGTGCCGTCCTGCCCGAAGGCCGGATCAGCCATGCCGATGTCGGGTTATGGGATGATGCGACCCAGGCGGCGATGCAACAGGTGCTGGACAGCGTGCGCCGCCATTCCGACATGCCGATTGCGATTCAGTTGGGCCATGCCGGTCGCAAGGCATCGACGCACGTCCCCTGGCAGGGGGGCAAGCAAATTGCGCCGGACGCGGTCAATGGCTGGCAGACCGTTGCTCCGTCAGCCCTGCCCTTCACGCCCGGTAGCGTTGCGCCGCGCGCTCTGGATCGCGATGGCATTGCCAAGCTGATCGAGGCGTTTGTGAGCGCAGCGAAACGCGCGCATCATCTGGGCATCGACGCCATCCAATTACACGGCGCGCATGGTTATCTGCTGCATCAATTTCTCTCGCCCCTCTCCAACCAGCGGGACGATGATTATGGGGGAAGTCTGGAAAACCGGATGCGCCTGCCGCTGGAAATCTTCGATGCCGTCCGCGCGGCCTTCCCTGCCGATAAGCCGGTGACGATGCGCGTCTCCGGCACGGACTGGGTAGAGGGCGGATGGGATATCGAGCAGACCATCGCCTTCGCCAAAGCGTTGGAGGCGCGGGGTTGCGCGGCCATCCATGTGTCGAGCGGCGGGCTGCATCCCGATCAGGCGATACCGGTCGGGCCGAGCTATCAGGTGCCGCTGGCGCGTGCCGTCAAGCAGGCCGTGTCGATCCCCGTTGTCGCCGTAGGGCTGATCACTGATTTCGAGCAGGCCGAGGCGATTGTCGGGACGGGGGACGCGGATATGATCGCGATCGCGCGGACGATTCTCTACGATCCACGCTGGCCATGGCATGCGGCGGCGCATCTGGGTGCGACCGTCAAGGCGCCCAACCAATATCTGCGGTGCCAGCCGCGCCAATATCGCCACCTGTTCGACGCCGCGCGTCCCTGAACGCCAAAAAAAAAGGGAGCGTCGAAGCGCTCCCTTTTTCCTTATACCAACCGGCTCTGCTTGACCGCCGCTTCGATGAAGCTGGCGAACAAGGGATGCGGGTCGAAGGGTTTGGATTTCAGTTCCGGGTGGAACTGGACGCCGACGAACCAGGGATGGTCAGGCCGCTCGACGATTTCGGGCAGCGTGCCGTCGGGCGACATGCCGGAGAAGAGCAGACCGCCCTTTTCCAGCGGCTCGCGATAGCCGGCGTTGACTTCATAGCGATGGCGGTGCCGTTCGCTGATTTCGGTGGTGCCATAGACGCCTGCGACAACGCTGTTGCCCGTCAGTTTGGCGGGATAAGCGCCCAGCCGCATCGTGCCGCCAAGGTCGGTTTCGGCGGTGCGCTTCTGCAAGCCTTCGGTGCTCATCCATTCGGTGATGAGGCCGACGACCGGCTCGCTGGTTTCGCCAAATTCAGTGGTCGAAGCACTGGCGATGCCCGCGGTGTTCCGCGCGCCTTCGATACAGGCCATCTGCATGCCGAGGCAGATGCCGAAGAAGGGCACGCCGCGTTCGCGCGCGAACTGGACCGAAGCGATCTTGCCTTCCGACCCGCGCACGCCGAAGCCGCCGGGGACCAGGATGCCGTGCATCGGTTCCAGCCGCGCGGTGATGTCCGAATCCGCTTCCTCGAACAGTTCCGCGTCGATCCACTTGATGTTGACCTTTACCCGATTGGCAAGGCCGCCATGGTGGAGCGCTTCGTGCAGCGATTTATAGGCGTCGAGCAGGCCGACATATTTGCCGACCACGCCGATCGTCACTTCGCCTTCCGGGTTCTTCTGCCGGTCCATGATGTCGTCCCACCGCTCCATCGAGGGCTCAGGCGCTTCATCGATGCCAAAGGCGCGCAGGACTTCGGCGTCCAGCCCTTCGGCATGATATTGCTGGGGCACGGCATAGATGCTGGAGGCGTCGAGCGCGGGGATGACCGCTTCGGGGCGCACGTTGCAGAACAGCGCGATCTTCTTGCGCTCGCTTTCGGGCAAGGGATGTTCGCAGCGGCACAGCAAGATGTCCGGCTGGATGCCGAGCGACGTCAGTTCGCGGACGCTATGCTGGGTCGGCTTGGTCTTCAGTTCGCCGGCCGCCGCGATGTACGGCACCAGCGTCACATGGACGAAGATCGACTGGCCACGATCAAGGTCGTTATGCAGCTGGCGAATCGCCTCCATGAAGGGCAGCGATTCGATATCGCCCACGGTGCCGCCGATCTCGCACAGGACGAAGTCGAGACCGTCGGTATCGGCGAGGGCGAACGCCTTGATCTCGTCCGTGACGTGTGGAATGACCTGTACGGTTGCGCCCAGATAATCGCCGCGCCGTTCGCGCTGGATGATCGTCTGATAGACGCGGCCCTGCGTGACATTGTCCGACTGGCGCGCGGAAACGCCGGTAAAGCGTTCATAATGGCCAAGATCGAGGTCGGTTTCCGCACCATCGTCGGTCACATAGACTTCGCCATGCTGATAGGGGGACATGGTCCCCGGATCGACGTTGAGATAGGGGTCGAATTTCCGAATGCGGACGCGATAGCCCCTCGCTTGCAGCAGCGCTGCAAGGGATGCGGCCATGAGGCCTTTTCCGAGCGAGGAGACCACGCCGCCGGTGATGAATATATACCGCGCCATGGGAGAGAAGGGTTAGCCTTTCGGAACAACAAAGGGCAAGCGCGCGAATCCACGCGCGCTTAAAAAAGATCAGCGATGTCGATGAACGGTTTAGTTGGCGAGGGGAACCGCGCCATTGGCCGCCGCACCATTGCCGACCGAATCGGCCGCACCGGTCAACGGATCGACGGTGCCCGTCGCGGGCGCGCCTTGACTCGTCGGTGCCTGCCGCACCAGGGAGGTGTCGATGTCGGTCGGGGCATGGCGCACCGCCGCGATCACCGCCATGGCGATCGACAACAGCACGAAGACCGTCGCCAGGATGGAGGTGGACCGGGTGAGGAAATCCGCCGCGCCGCGCGCCGACATGAAGCCAGCCGGGCTACCACCCACGCCCAGCCCGCCGCCTTCCGACTTCTGCATCAGGATGACGGTGACCAGCAGGGCGGCCACGATGGCCTGCACGACGAGAAGAAAAGTGAACATGCGACGGGTTTCTGTCCGGGTAAGGAGGGCGTTGCCGGGCACATAGCGACGAAGCGACGCGGGGGCAACCGCCGCTTTGTAGTTCCGCCTGCTGGGAAGAGGTGGCGACGTCCAAATATCCTCCTTGGCGAGGGAAGATTTATTGATCAGCGTGACTTGGCCGGATTCCAGGTCGTGACGGTGCGGCCGGTCATAGCCTTGATCACGCCCTGCAGGGTGGCGGCATAGGCGATCAGTATGTCGACCAGCGCCGCGAACGGGCCGCTTTTCGCGCGGACCCCGGCCCAGATGGTCAGGGCGACAGCCAGTGCGCCGACCATATAGAGCATGGGGGAAATCCGCATCGCCAGCGTCCCCGCCGCGACCGCGCCGGTCAGGATGAAGATGCCGCCAAACCAGCGAACGATCTTGCGCGAGGCATATTTGAAGCGGTCGATGGCACGCATTCGGCGCAGTTGCGGGCGCAGATGGACATGGGTGTGCCAGGCGCGGGCGGCGATCCGTACCTTGCGGCGATATTCATCCTTGCGGGCCGTAACCAGCCGTTCGCGGGCGATGACGTCCTTGGCCTTGATCAAGCGCTTACCCGCGAACACCACGGCCATCGAGACGGTAAGGTCATCCAGCACGCTGTCGGGGAAATCGGGATAGAGGCTGCGGCGGATCGAGAAGATCGAGCCGTCGGCGCCCAGCACGTTGCCGGTGCGCGACTCTTCGTCTTTTAGCCGTTCCTCGATCCGCCAGTAGAGCGAGCCGACCGACGCGGTCGCGCTTTCGTCCGCGCCTATATAGTGGAGCGACCCCAACACGCCGCCGACATCCGGGTCGGCATAGCGGGCGAGCAGATTGTCGATCCCGTCGCCGTCCAGCAGGACATTGGCGTCGGTGAAGATCAGCACGTCGCCCGTGGCGCGGGCGGCGAGTTGCTTCATGCCATGCGCCTTGCCGCTGCGGCCGGGGCCACGGATCAGGGTGACGAGATCGCCTTGCGCCGCGATCAGGTCGCCGGTGCCGTCCGACGAGCCATCGTCGAAGGCCAGGCATTCAAGGTCCGTATCGCGCGCCTTGAGCATGGCGATATTGGCGAGCTTTTCCGGCATCGCATGGGCTTCATTATAGGCGCAGAAGAGCAGCGAGGCGCTGGGCGGCTGGGTCGCCACCGGGGCTTCGGGAAAAGTCGGTAAAGCGCGCAGAATCAGGGGGTAGAAGAGGAAGGGCCATAGCAAAGCGAACAGCGAAGCGGACAGTAGAGCGCCTATCAGCAGGTCGGTCATGCTCAATAGGCCTTGTGGTGGACGAGGACGCCCAGAGTCGCGACGATGATGCGCAGGTCGCGCCAGACCGACCAGTCGCTGACATATTCCAGGTCCGATTGGAGCCGGTCGATCAGATCCTGATGATGGTCGGTCGAGCCGCGATGGCCGCGCACCTGGGCGAGACCGGTCATGCCGGGCTTGATGCAGTGGCGCGCCCAATAGCGGGGATCGACTTCCCAATAGAGGCTGTCCCCTGCCCGCGCGGCGGCGGCATGGGGGCGCGGGCCAACGATGCTCATATCACCTTCTAACACATTGAAAAGTTGAGGTAATTCGTCAATGCTCGTCCTACGCAGGAAGGCGCCGATCGGGGTCACGCGGTCATCGTCCCGCTTGGTTAGCGTTGCGGCCTTCGCGTCGCTGGCCTCTGTCCGCATCGAACGGAATTTGTAGATGGAGAAGGAGCGGCCATCCTTGCCGATACGCGGCTGGCGGAAGAGGATGGGACCAGGGCTGGTCAGTTTCACCGCCAGCGCCGCGCCGATCAGGATGGGTGAGAGCAGGATGGTGGCAACGGTGGCGACGATCAGGTCGAACAGCCGCTTGATCAGCCGGTCGCGGAATTGCAGCGGGCCGCCCGCGACGATGATGGTCGGCTGGCCGTCAAATTCGGCGACCCGCGCGGGCGCGAAACGCAGCAGTTCGGGCACGACAATCTCGCCACGGGCGGACAGCGATTTGAGCGCCGCCGACCAGTCGGCCATCCGGTCGAGCGGACAGGCGACGATCACCCGTTCGGCCATGCCGACCGCGCTCGCCAGCCGCGCCGCCATGTCGGCATCATGGCGTTCGGGGCGAAGGTCGATGGCGGCGGCTTCGATGACGGTCATGTGCGGCCCGGTGGCGATCATTACGCCATCCATGATGACGACGGTGAGGTCGGGCACGGCGCCCAGCACCTGGCTCGCCAGCCGCGCGATCGCGAGGCGCACCAGTGCGACGGCAAGACCGCCGAGGCCAAGGCCGGTTACGAAGGTGAGGCGCGACAATTGTTCGGCCATCTTGCCGAGATAGACGATCAGCAGCATCAGCAGCGCCGCCTGGACCAACGCCCAGAGCGCGCGGACGATGCCGCGCCGGACATTGTTGATGCTTTGAATGCCATAGCCGCCGCCCTGCACTGCCAGCAGCGCATAGAGCGGCGCGATCATCGCGAACATGACGAGGCCGTGCGGCTTGCCTGGTTCGCCCCACAGCGCGCCCAGCACGAACCAGTTGGCGGCGAGGAAGGCGCAGAACAGCCCGGCCATGTCCCCGCCCAGACACAGCGCGTAAAGCCGGAACCGCACGATTTCCTTGGAAACTGTCACTGTTGCGCCCTGATCATCGCCATGCGCTCCGTTGGCACCGGGCGGCGCGGGTTGCAAGGGGGTGGGTTAGGAGTCTGCCTGTGTTCATCCTCCCCTTGCAGGGGAGGACCATATGGGGAACGAACTTCATTTAACTACGTCATTGCCGCGAAGGCGGCAATCCATCTCCCGCCTTATCCCCTTGATTTTAGGTTGGGAGATGGGTCCCCGCCTTCGCGGGGATGACGAAATCTGGGAACTCCGCTTCAGGGAAGAAAATAATTTTACACCCCGAACAGGCGCGTCAGCGACTTGTCGAGCATGAGCAATTGCCACAGCAGGCGGCCATGGTCGGCGACGCCGGAGCGGTGGTCGGTGGCGATGCGGGCGAGCATGGCGCTGTCGAACCATTCGGTGCGGGCCAGGGCCGATCCGCCCGCGATGGCGGTGGCTTCGCCCGCGAGCGCGCCACGGAACCAGGCGCTGATGGGCGTGACGAAGCCCATTTTCTGGCGATAGAGTATGTCCTGCGGCAGATAAGGCTCCATCGCCTTTTTCAGCAAATATTTGCCGCTATTGCCGCGAATGCGCTGGCTGACCGGCAAGCGCGCGGCAAATTCGACGAGGCGATGGTCGAGCAGGGGTTCGCGCGCTTCCAGACTGACGGCCATGCTCATCCGGTCGGTCTTGGTCAGGATGTCGCCGGGTAGCCAATATTTGATGTCGGCATATTGGGCGCGGTCGAGTGCGTCGCGCGCGGGCGCGTTGGCCATCGCCTTTATATAGCGATCTTCGGCGCGATAGCCGCCGAGCCGTCCCTTCACCTCCTGCGTGAAGAGGCGCTGGCGCAGGGCGTGGGGGGTGATGCCGACCGACGCGGCATAGGCTTCGCCGCCGCTGCCCGCCAGTTCGAGGAAGGTCGATTTGGCCCGCAGCGCGCGCGGTGCCCAATCTGCCTTGGGATAATATTTGCCGAGCGTCCCGAACAGCGGTTCGCGGACCGAGGCGGGGATGAGGCCGCGGATGCGTTCGCCCTGCATCTGGAAACGGTGGCGGCGATAGCCGGCAAAGGCTTCGTCCGCGCCGTCGCCCGACAGCGCGACGGTCACCTGCTCGCGCGCCAGTTCGCAAACGCGGAAGGTCGGCAGCGCGGAGGCATCGGCAAAGGGTTCGTCGAAATGGAAGGCGAGCCGGTCGATCAGGCCATAATCGTCGGGCGAGACGATACGGCTGCGATGATCGGTGGCGAAGCGGCGGGCGATGCGATCGGCATAGGCGGTTTCGTCGAGCGCGGCGACATCGAAGCCGATGGTGCAGGTCTTGACGGCTTGGCTCGACGCCTCGGCCATCAACGCGACGACGCTGCTGCTGTCCACGCCACCCGACAGGAAGGCACCCAGCGGCACGTCGGCGACCATGCGCGAGCGGACGGCCTGCCGCATCAGGGCGACCAGTTCCTCTTCCGATTCCTGGGGGGAGGATTTGGTGCGGTCGGCGAAGCTGACGTCCCAATAGCGATGCGGCTGGGGCAAGGGGCGGCCGCGCACGAGGCGGAGCGTTTCGCCAGCGCCCAACTTGCGCACGCCCGCGACCAGGCAGGCATCGTCGGGAACATAGCCATAGGCCATATAATCTTCGAGCGCGGACAGGTCCGGCGCGCGGCGCAGCAGCGGATGGGCGAGCAGGCTTTTGAGTTCCGATCCGAAGATCAGGCTGCCATCGGACAGCAAGGCATAATGGAGCGGCTTGACCCCCAGCCGGTCGCGCACCAGCCAGAGCGACTGCGCGCGCGCGTCGAACAGGGCGAAGGCGAACATGCCGTTGAAGCGGTGGACGCACTCCTCGCCCCATTGGCGATAGCCGTGAAGGATGACTTCCGTGTCGCTATGGGTGCGAAAGACATGGCCCTTCGCCTCCAGTTCGGCGCGCACTTCGGCGAAATTATAGATTTCGCCGTTAAATATGACCGCCAGCGCCTCGTCGTCGGTCAGCATCGGCTGCGCGCCCGATTCCAGATCGATGATCGACAGGCGCAGATGGCCCAGACCTACGCCTGGCGCGGTCCAGATGCCGCTGCCATCCGGGCCACGATGCGGCATCGCATCGAGCATGGCGCGGACCCGCGCGGGATCGACCGGCTTGGCCGTTTCCAGATGAAAGATACCCGCTATGCCGCACATGCGAACCTCCCTAGCGGATGCCCGCGCTGCGGTCAGCCAAAAGCTGTATGTCGCCGATATTGGTCAGGAAGGCGCGGATTGCCGCATCGGCGGGACGCCCCTGCCCTTCTTCGGCGGAGATGAGGATGGCGACGGCGCGCTGGTCCTGGCCCATCAGCCGGGCTTTCATCGTGGCGATCTTGACCTGCGGGCGGCTGCCAGTCGGCGCATTGCCGCCCACGACATAATAGCTCACCACCTGACGCACGACCGGGCCGGGGGCGGTGACCTGTTCACCGCGCGCGCCCCGTGGCGCAGGTGCGGGCGAGGACCAGACCCATTGGCCATCGGGATCAGCCGCGCCCTGGCCGAAGCCGACCAGTTCGCGGCCTTCGTCCTGCCGTTCATAGGCGATGATGGCGAGATCGACGATCTGGCCGTCAGCATTGCGATAGCGGCCTAGGGTGGCATGGTCCGCGCCGTCGAAGCGCGGCTTCCACGGATAGGCCATCGGCGTCGCGCTGCGCGTCCAGCCGGGCACCGAGGGCAGGTCGATGCGCGCGGGCAAGGGATCGGCATTGGCGGCGGTGGCGGCGAGCCACAGCGGCGCGGCGACGATCAGGGCCAGTGCAACGCCCGCAATCCGCCCTGCCGATCCGGTTTGAGCGACGGGGCTTTGCAGGCGCTGCGGGTCGAACCAGGGGTCGCCGGGCTTGCGATCGAAAAAGGGCCAGGCGGTGGCCATCACCACGACCATGATGATCGCGAAGAAGACCCAGCCATAGACGACATGATCGAAGCCGACCGCCGCATCGATGGTGGTCAAATGCGCGACCAAGATAGTGGCGAAGGCGCGCACGCCGTTGGCGAGGATGGAGAGCAGCAGCGCGCCGCCCAAGAAGATGATGCGGCGCGGCCAGCTTTTGAAACAGACATTACAGACGAGAACGCCATAGGCGGTCATGGCGATGAGGAATTTCGCGCCAGAACAGGCCTCCGCCACTTCGAAATAGCCCGTCGGCGTGGTGATGAAGATGCCTTCCATATGCGCGGGCACGCCGGACAGGTCGAGGAAGAGCATCGTGAGTTGCGCTGTCACCAATTGCAGCGGCGGCACGAGTTCTTCGCCAAAAGGCACCATGAAGAAAGCGTAGAAGAGTGGGAAGATGAGTGCGCGCGCCACCGCTGGGCCAAGTAGCGCGACGGTCGCGCCTTGGAGCATCAGGATCAGCGCGCCATGGCGAACCATCGCCACGCCCGCCGCCGCACCTAGCAGCCAGGCGAGCGCGCCAAGGCCCAGCCAGAGGAGGCCCGGCGTCCAGGCTACCGGCTCCATCTGGCGCAGGCCGGGCAGGCGTTGCTGGACCAGCCAGGCGATGAGCGGCGGGATGAAGAGGCAATGGCCGAAGGTGGAGGAATGCCACCAGATCGACACCATCGAATGCACATCGTCAAAGAACAGCGCCAGGATCGCGAAGGCGACGACGCCGAGCGCGGTCAAATGGCCACGCCATCCGGTCAGATCAACAAGTGGGGTGCGCGCCATCGACAGCGTCTGTCCGGTCATGCGGCGCGGCTGTCCGCTTGGGGACCGAACAGCAGGTCGGGCAGGTCCGCGAGCGTGGCAGACCAGCGGTAGCGGGCCTCCATCCCGGCGCGGGCGGCGATGCCGAGTTGCGCGGCGCGGGCGGGATCGGCGAGCAAGGCGTTGATCTTCGCGGCTTCTTCGGCCGGGTTGGCGGCGATCAGGAAGTGCATTTCATCCTGCGCGTCGATTCCTTCGGCGGCTTGAGGCGAGGCGACGACCGGGCGGGCCATCGCCATCGCTTCCAGCACCTTGTTCTGGATGCCGCGCGCGATGCGCAAGGGGGCGACGACGATATCGGCCGCCGCCAGCCAGCCGCGCACATCGGGCACGCCGCCGGTGACGATCACGCCGGGCAGGGCGGCAAGCGCTTCGACGGCCTTGGACGGGTTGCGACCGACGATGGCGAAGCGGGCGTTGGGATGAACAGTGCGGATGGCGGGCAAGGTCTGGCGCGCGAAACTTTCGACCGCCTCGACATTGGGGCGATAGTCCATTTGGCCGGTGAAGACGAGCAAGGGGCCGTCGCCATGATCCACCGGGGGAAAATCAGCGGCGGGGTCGAAATAGTCGAGTGCGACGCCATTTTCGAGCGGCACGATCCGGTCGGGGCCAAGGCCGCTGGCGGCGCGGAACAGCGCTGCCTCTGCTTCGCTGACGAAGGTGGAGATGTCGGCGCGGGCGGCGACGCTGCGTTCGAAGTCGAGCAGCACGCGGCCTTCGCGCCGGTTGATCCAGCCCATTGGGCCGGACCCCTGCGCGCCATAGGCGGCATATTTGGCCGAATCGAAATCCACGAAATCCATCAGGAAGCGGGTGCCTGGCGGGAGAGCGGGGACGAAATGCGCCATCTGCGCCGAATAGGCGACGACCGCGCGGATCGGGCGGTCGGTGAGCGTTTGGGCGACCCATTGGTGCAGGCCGGGATGGTCGAACAGCGACACGAGCAAGGGTTCGCGCTTGGCGAGGCCGGTAAGGCCCGCCACGATCCTGGACCTGTCGCGCCGCAGCAGGCAGTGGCTCTGCGCGATGGCGGCTAGTTCTCCGGCAAAGCCCATGTCGCGATCATCATCGGCGAAGCAGCCGACATGGACGGGGGCGACCTGCGCCAAGCGCTTGAGCAGGTTGCACGAGCGGATCTTGTCGCCCCTGTCCGGAGGAAAGGGGATGCGATGGCAGAGGAAGAGGATGTCGCCCGTCATCCAAGGCCCCGCGCGATATGCGGGCCGATGAGCGTGGCGAGGCTTTCGGGCAGTTTCTTCCAATATTCGACCTTGCGCCGATATTGGGGCGAGAGCGGATTGACGTCGCGCGTCTCCTTGCCCGGCGCGGTGCGAAGATGATAACCGAGCGGTTCGCCTTCGAAGCCCCAGGTCTTTTTCCAGGCGGCGGGGCCGGTGCCGACCTTTGACCGGCCGAAATCGAAGGTCGTGCAGCCGCGTTCGCGCGCCTGGCGCATCAGCAGGAAATAGAGTGCTTCGTTCGAGCGCATCGTCCGCGCGCCTTCCGCCGCGCCATGCCAATAGGGCATGCACGCGCCGCCATGATAGAGGCTGATGACCGCCGACAGGGGCGTGCCGTCCTTCGACACGAGGGCGATGTCGGCGTCATCGCCAAGGCGATCCAGCACACCGTCGAACAGGGCGCGGGGAAAGACCGGGGTGCCCAGATGATGAACGCTATGGGCGTAGAGACGGTAATGGATGTCGCGCAGCCGCCTGTCGCGGCCACTCTCGAAGGTCAGGTCGTTGGCTAGGCCTTTGCGGATTTCGGCGCGGTGGCGCTTGGGGACAGCCTTGAGTTCCGCTTCATCGTCGGCAGCGAGCGGACGCGAGAAGCCGAGATAGGCGTCGGCCTTTGCCTGCCAGGCGAGACCGGCTGGCGCTTCGCCGCCGCGCAGTTCGAGCGTGGCGCAACCGAGCTTTTCGGCCAGCGTCCAAGCGGCGTCGGCCAGCATCTCACCGGCCTTGCGATGGGTGGTGAGGATGCCGCCATCGACCGCGAAGCCGCTGCCGACGAGGGCGCGGCCGAACAACATCGAGCGGATATAGGTGAGCGGCAAGACGCCGACGATCTGACTGCCGAGCCGTGCGACCAGCATCCGGGCTTTCTGACCCGTGCCATGTTCGACCCCCATGATCCAGCCGGGGCGCTGGAACGGCGTCGATGCCGGATGCGCGCGCACCCAGGCGTCGATCGCGGCGACCTCCGCCGTGTCGGTAAGGCGCGCCTCTTCCACGATGAGGCCGACCTCGGTTATCCCTTGCATGAACACGGCGTCCTAATCCCCCCGACCCCAGCCGACCCCATGGACCGGCATAGCATAAATCCCAGATATCATCCCAGGCCGCGCGCGATGAGCGGGCCGACCAGATTGGCGACCGGCAACGGCAGCCGTTTCCACAGCGCGATGCGGCGCTGATATTTTTCGCTATGCGGGTTCACGTCCCGCCGCGCGCCATCGGGTGCCCATTCATGATAGACCAGAGGATGGGGCGCGAAACCGAAGCTTTTTTTCCAGGCCGCCTGCCCGCTGCCGACCTTTGACCGGCCAAAATCGAACATCGTCATGCCGCGTGCGCGGCCATGGCCCATCAGGCGATAATACATGATTTCGTTCGAGCGCAGCCGCCGTGCGTCGGCGACGCCACCGCCCCAATAGGGCATCACCCGCCCCCGATGATAGAGAGTCAGCACGGCGGATACCGGCCGGTCGCCATTGCGCACGATCAATATGTCCGCATCCTCGCCGAACCGCTCCAGCACGGCGCGGAACAGGCGCGCGGGGAAGACCGGGGTGCCGAGGTTGCGGACGCTGGTGGCGTAAACGCGATAATGGTCGCGCAGATGTTGGCGGCTGCGGCCGATGTCGATCGCCAAGGCGGGGTTCGCCAGCGCCTTGCGCAGTTCGGCGCGATGCTTGCGCGGTATGGCGAGCAGTTCCGCGTCGTCGTCGGCGGCGATCGGCCGGACGAAGCCGACATGCTGGTCGGCGCGCTGTTCCCAGGCTCCGCCGGGCACCGGGCCGCCGCGCAGTTCCAGCGACAGGCCGCCGCGATCGCGCGCCAGATCTTCCGCCGCCCTGACGAGGGCCGTGGCGGCGCGATCATTGTCAGCCAATATACCACCATCGACGGCGAAGGCGGTCGAAACGAGCGCTTGGCCGAACAGGCGGCTGCGCACATGATGCAGCGGCAAGAGCCCGCTGATGCCGCCCGAAGGGCCGACCGCTGCGAGTAGCAGGGCCGGATTGGCGGTGCCGTCCTGCACGGCCAGCAACCAGGCCGGGCGGTGAAAGGGGGTGCCGTCGGCATGAGCCATGACATAGGCGTCAACCGCCCGCGCCTGTGCCGGGTCGGCCAGGTCCATGATCGTGACGAAGAGGGTGGCGGACTGCCCCATGGTCAGGACGCGCGTGCCGCTTCGGCGTCGGCCAGCGCATCGACCCGCGTCCAGGCGAAGTCGCGCGTCAGGCTGCGCAGCTTGGCCGCCATGACGGACAGGTTGCTGTAATGGCGTAGGCGAGAGCGCAGCGGTGCGTCAGCGACGCGCGGCTGGTCCGGGTCGATTTCCCACGGGTGGAAATAGATGATCGCAGGTCGCCCGGCCTGATGATTGACTTGCCGGATCGCCCAGCGCGAAAAGCCATAGGGCAGCAGACGAAAAAAGCCGCCTCCCCCCGCGGCCAGTGTGCGATTGCCCAGTTTAGCCGTCGTCACCGGCAGTTCGACCAGATCGGACCCCGACACGGGTTTCCAGGCGAAGCGCGGCGATTCCGGCCAGCCATAATGATCATGCCGGATCGGCGCGACGCTGGAGGAATAGCGATAGCCTTCCTCCGCCAATATGGGATGCGCCCAAGGGGTGCGCGTGTCGATCGAGAAACTCGGCGCACGATAGCCGGTCACGGCCTGACCGCTGGCATCCTCCAATATGGCGCGCGCCTTGCGCAGGTCGGCGCGGAAGGCTTCGGGAGTGAAGGTGAAGACGCGGGCATGGTCATAGCCATGGCTGGCGACTTCATGCCCCGCGTCGGCGATGCGCCGCATCAAAGCTGGATAGCGTTCCGCCACCCAGCCCAGGGTGAAGAAGGTCGCCCTGACGTCCGCCTGCGCGAACAGGTCCAGCACGGCGTCGGTATTGCCCTCGACCCGGTGAGTCAGCCCGTCCCAATCGGCGCGACGGATCGTGCGCTCGAACGCCCCGACCTGGAACCAGTCCTCGACATCGACCGACAGGGCGTTCTGCATCATTCCGGTGATCCCAGCGCGTCTTGCAGTCAGGCGGCGACGCTGTCCTGCGTCACCCCCGCCATGCGATCTTCGCGTTCGACCCAATCGACCAGCAGGGTCAGGACGCGGCGCAGTGCGGTGTCCTGTTCTTCTGCGCGGAATTCCAGCGACGACAGCCGCTCCTCGATCAGGGTGAAGCAATCCTTGAGCGCTTCGGGATCGATGGTCTGGGCGGGGACGAAGGGGACATGCGCCTGCACCGCGCGCAGCGAGGCGATTTCGGCGCGCAGCGCTTCGATCTCGCCCAGCATGTCGTGGCGCAGCGTTTCGACGGCCTGGGCGTCGATGGTGTCGGGCTGTTCCGCTTCGGCTTCGTGCAGGTCGGCGATCTTGGCGTCGAGTTCGTCGGCCAATTCTTCGACGACGTCGGCTTCGAGCTGATCGTCATCCTCTTCGATGGCTTCCACCCCAACAGGCGGCGCGAAAGGCGCACGCTGCATCGACCAGTCCTGCTGGTCGTAGGGCGAGGTGAAGTCGCCAAGGGTAGCGTCATCCTGTGCGGGGCTGTCTTCGAGCGCGATCGGCGCGTCTTCGATCTCGGCATCCTGTGGGTCGGAGGCCAAGGGCCAAGTCGCGTCGATCATATCTTGCTCTTCCTCGACTTCGGCGACGATCTCGTTCGCTTCTTCGACTGTTTCCAATTCGAGCGGTGCGATGTCGTCTGCCACGTCCGCTTCGGCTTCTGCTTCGACTTCCGGCGCGATTGGGGTGCTGTCGTTCTCGACATCTTCGACGTCGTCCAGCGCGGAGGGCGTCATCGCCGTTGGCGTGACGTCGATGTCGAGACCCATATCGGCGACGACCGCCTGCACCACATCGGCGTCGATCGCTTCCAACTGCTCGATCGCGCCCATCAGCAGGACGCGGCTGACCAGTGCGTTGAGGCGACGGGGCACGCCGCCGGTCGCGGCATAGAGTGCGGCAAAGGCGTCGCGGCTGAAGATCGGGCGACCGTCCCAGCCCGCCACGGTCAGGCGGTGAATGACATAGGGTTCGACTTCATTGGCCATCATCGGTTCGAGATGATGGGTCGCGATGACCCGCTGGCGCAATTGTTCGAGCTGCGGCGATTTGAGCAGGTCGCGAAATTCGGGCTGGCCGAGCAGGAAAATCTGCAGCAGCGACTGGCCGCCCAACTGGAAATTGGACAGCATCCGCAGTTCCTCTATCGCCGAGACGGCGAGATTCTGCGCCTCATCCACGATCAGCAGGGTGCGCCGTCCGGCGCGCGCCTGCATGTGGAGATAGGCTTCGACCTGTTGCAGCGTCGCCGCCTTGGTCATGCCTTCGGTCGCGAGGCCGAAGCTCTGCGCGGCGAGGCGCAGCATGTCGTCGCCCTGCACCTGGGTCGAGACGATCTTGACCGCGGTGAGACGCGAAGGGTCGATCGTCTGCATCAGATGGCCGACCAACGTGGTCTTGCCCGCGCCGATGTCGCCGGTGATGACGATGAAGCCTTCGCCCTGCGCCAGGCCATAGCCGAGATAGGACAGCGCCTTGCGATGGGTGGCGCTTTCGAAATAATAATGCGGGTCCGGCGTCAGCTGGAACGGGCGACCCTGCAATCCGTAGAATTGATCATACATATCTTCGTCTCCCCAGGCCGACCCGTTAGAAGCTGTAGCGCAGGCCGACCTGGCCCAACGCGCTGATGATGGTTTCGAAATCGTCCGCTTGAACGCCGTCCACACCGACCGAGGCCGAGGCCGACAAGCGCCGGGTCAGGCTCTTATAATAGCTGGTGAACGCGCCGAAGTTCAGCACGTCCGGCCGATCGCCGCTGGCATCGAAATAGTTGATGTAGGTGACCAGATCCATGCTGTCGCTGTCGTTGAACATGTAGCTGACCGAACCGTTACCATACCAGTTTTCGTCGCGCGATCCGCTGATCAGCACGCTCTGGCCCTGCGGCGTGATGAACTTGCGCTGCGAATAGCCAGCGCCAAGGCCCCAGCCCCATGGGCCACGCCGCAGCGCATATTGCGCCGCGACACCGCGATAGCGGAAATTGGCGTCAGTGATGCCCGACAGCGAATCGTTGAAACATTGGCCCCCGCCGGTGGTCGAGAAGGCGCAGCCGGTGAGGTCGCCGGTGAAGGGATTGCGCACGACATTGAGGCTGCTGCCCGAAACGGCGGCGACATCGGCCATGATCATGCGGCCGAAACTGTCGATGCCGTCGAAGACCATGACACCGAAGCTGCTGTCCTGACCCTGCCAGGTGAAGCTGCCCTGATAGGTCATGCCGCCATAGCGTTCGCCGACCCGCGCGGTCAGCGACGTGCGGCGGCTGGGCCGCCACAGGACGCCCGCATCCCAGATGATGTCGTCGAAATTATAGATGAGCGCGCGCGGCGAGCTTTTGTCGGTGACATAGCGGCCGTTGCGGATGAACGGTGTGCCATCGTCCGCGCGTTGCGGCGAGCGCTGGCTGATCTCGATCTTTTCATAGCCGATGCCGCCGATCAGCGCGACGGTGCGCGAGACCGGCAGGGTGGCGTCGAGCCGACCCCAGGCATTTTCGAACCGCTGGTCGAGTTGGCTGGCGTCTTCGCGATTATAGCCCGCGCTGGCGGTGAGGCCCACGGGCAGCAGCGTGCCGGGGGCAAAGCCGACCGACCCCAACAGGCTGTGCGTCCAGCTATCGGCGAAGGAGCCGCCCTGCCCGCCCAGGAAATCGGCGTTGACGCTGTCTTCGACCCGCGCATAGCCCAGTTGATAGGAGCCGTTGACGGTGAAATCGCCGACCTGCGTCGTGTAGGACGGGCCGACATAACCAGCATAGACCTGGCTGGTGAAGCTATTGTCGTTGAGCGAGGTCGCACCCGACAGACCATCGGTCCGCACCCGCGTCGCAAAGCCGCCAGCATTGAGCGAGAGGCCGCGCGCCAGGTTGACGCGCGCGCTGGCGATGCCGCTCAGCACGTCCTGGTCGGGTGCCTGGCTGCTCCAGCCGAAGCTGTGATTATATTGGACATCGACCACCGCCTCAACCCGGCGGTTCTGCACTTCGGCGGTCAGGCCAGCGGTGACATTGGTATAGGTCAACACGTCGCCGCCGCCCTTGAGCGGGCCGGTCACGACCTGATCGATGCCGATATAGGGCGTGACGTCCATGCGGCGGTCCGTATCCTGCGCCAGCGCGGGCGCGGCGGCGGTGGCCAGCGCGACCAGCGATGCGCCGCCAATCCAGAAACGAGTCATGAGCGGGGTTCCCCCTTGGCATAATAGCTGCCGAAACGGCGGCCGCCGCCGGTGAAGCGGACGGCGTTTAGCAGAAGCTGGACCTGCGCCCCGCCTTTGAGCAGGCCGACGGCATCGCGCACGGCGGCTTCGCTGGTCTTGTCGGCGCGCACCACCAGCAGGGCAATGGCGACATGGCTGGCTAGTACGGCAGCGGGCGAGGCCGCGAGCAGCGGCGGCGAATCGAAGACGAGAATGCGGTCGGGCCGTCCCTCGGTCAGGCGCGCGAGCAATTGTTCGGTGCGCGCGGAGGACAGAAATTCGGTGTCCGCGTTGCTGCGCTGTCCGGCGGGGAGGATCGAGAGCGAGGGGATATCGGTGCGGATCACGCAATCCTCGATCGCCACCATCGGATCGGCGAGCGCGTCCATGAGGCCAGGGCCAGCATCGAGGCCCAGCGCGGCGGGGATGCCGGGCTTGCCGAAATCGGCGTCGATCAGCAGGATTTCACGGTCCTTTTCGGCCGCGAGGCTGAGCGCCAGGTTGATCGCGCAGAAGCTCTTGCCATCGCCGCTATGGGGCGAACAGACGAGGATGCGGTTGCCGCGCTTATTATCCTGTAGCTGCGCCAGCAGGTCGCGCTTGAGCAGGCGGAACTCCTCGCTCATCGCAGTGACGGGGCCGTCGGGCTGGAGCAGGCCAGCTTCCGCGAGCGCGATGCGGTCGATCGGCTGGATGGGGCCGGTCCAGGGCAAGGCGCGGAAGCCCGTCGGCACCGGGGCCAGCGCGGCGGGCGCGATGGCGACCGGCTCGGCCAGCGGCGGGGCATCAGCTGGCATTGCGACCGCAGGCGCGGCGCGGCCGCGCAGCGCGGCGCTGAAATCATAGATTTCGGTGGCGCGCTCGATCAGCGAACCGCCTTTGATGGGGCTATGCTGGTTCATGTTTCCTGGTTCCTTCACGCCCACATCTCAAGCCATGCCGCGCTGGACAAATTCGACGACGATCAGCAGCAGGCAGACCGCCGCCAGACCGCCGCTGGCGCCCGCAAACCACTTCATCCGCTGCTTTTCGACGGCGACCTGCGTCGCGCTGACCGCCTGGCTGATCGATCCGGCGACCGGCAGGCCGATGGCGCGTTCCAGACGGGCGGCGGTGGGGAATGTTCCCTTGAGCTGGCCCATGGCGAAGGCGACGCCGACACCCGCGCCGATGCCGACGATCAGCACGCCGAGCAGCAGCAGCGGCCGGTTGGGTGCGGTCGGCGCGGTGGGGACGCTGGGCGGGTTGATGACGCGGAACTGGACCGATCCGGTTTCCGACTTCACCTCGCCACGCAGGCGGATTTCCTCGCGGTCGGCGAGCAGCTTGTCATATTGGGTCTTGAGCACTTCATAGTCGCGGTCGAGCTTTTCTTGCTCCGATGCGATGCCGGGTTCGTCGACTTGCTTAGCCATCGTGGCGTTGAGGTCGGCCTGGAGCTGTGCCTTGCGGGTGGAGAGCGCCTGCACCGTGGCGGCGCGTTCGGCCTGCATCGACTTGATCGACAGATAGGCGGGATTAGGCGTGCCACCGCCGCCGCCCGCGCTGCCGCCGCCACCCTGACGGCGCAGGGCATCGACTTCGCGTTGCGCCGCGATCACGTCGGGATGATTCGCGGTCCAGCCGCGCGCGCGCATCCCGGCAAGGTTCGACTGGGCCTGGCTAAGCGCCGAGGGGCCGCCCGCCGCGCCGACGCCCGGCAGGCTTTGCGGGGTGCCCGCCAGCTGGCCGTTCATCGCACTCAAAGCGCTTTGCGCCTGCACCAGCTGCGAATCGATCTGGTTGATCTCTGTCCGGGCGGCGTCCATGCGCTGGCTGATGGAGCCTGCGCCGGGCAACAGCCCGACATAACGCTGGGCAAATTCGACGCGGCGCTGGTCAGCGGCCTCCATCTGCTTGCCGCGTGCAGCAATTTGCTGGTCGAGGAAGGCGAGGCTCTGCCGGGTCTGGGTGCGGTCGCCGGAGAGATTTTCTTCCTGGAAGATGTCGATCAGCTTTTGCGCCACCTGCTGCGCGATGCGGGCATTCGCACCGTCCGACAGGCTCGAATCAGCCGATACGGCGCTGATGTCGATCATGCTGGGGTCGGCCTGCGCCATCACGGTGATATTTTCCCGCAGCGTCGTGATCTTGGCGGCGACATCGCGCGGGCCGGAGACGCCCTGCGACAGATCGGTTTCGCGCACGACCTTTTCGAGATTTTCGGCGCTCGCCAGCGTGCTGCGCACGCGCTCCAGTTCTTGCTGCGACTGGACCTGGGTGATGCCGACCTTGTCCTCAAGCAGCGACTGGGTGCTGACATAGACCCGCGCCTTGGACTCATAGCTGTTGGGGATCAGCGCCACGCCGAGCCAGCCAAGCATGGCCACGCCCCAAGCGACGCCCAGCGCGATCCAGCGGCGGCTCCATATGCCATGGAGCAGGACCAGCAATTCGTCGTAGAGACCGGCCATATCAGAACATGCTTTCAGGGATGATGATGACGTCGCCGGGGGCGAGCATGACGTTGGCGCGCGTGTCGCCCTTCTTGAGAAGGTCGTTCAGCCGGACCTGATATTCCTTTTGCTTGCCGCTATCCTTGTCGAAGCGGACCAGACGCGCGCGGTTGCCTGCGGCAAATTCGGACAAGCCGCCGACCGAGATCATCGCGTCGAGCAAGGTCATGTTGGCACGATAGGGAATGGAAGCGGGCTTGTCGGTCGCCCCAACGATCCGCACCTGTTGGCTGAACGTGCCGCTGAAATTGTTGACGATGACCGAAACGAGCGGATTTTCGATATATTTGGTGAGCGCCAGCTTGATGTCGTCCGACAGCATCCGCGGCGTCTTGCCCACGGCCGGCATGTCGGTGATCAGCGGCGTGGTGATGCGCCCGTCGGGCCGCACCTGGACCTTGGCCCCCAGTTCAGGATTGCGCCACACGAAGATGGTGAGGTCATCGAGCGGGCCGATGATATATTCCTCGCCCGGTCCTTCCTGCGTCGACACGAAGGATGCCGGGGGCAGTTGCGGCCCGGCAGGCACCGTGGCGCAGCCCGACAGGGCGACGGCGGGCAAGGATGCACCGATCAGGAGCCTGGAAACGGACAGGAAACGCATATTCTCACCTCTTTGTGCGGCCTTGCGCGACCGGCCGCCAAAGAGGGGTGGCAAGGCCGTTCAGCACAGGGCTTCGGACCTCTTCATGCCGTCAAAGGGTAAAGATACCGTTAGGAGTTATGTGCAGAGTAATTCAGCCAAGTAAAACTTCACGAGGACTTGGATGGCCAAGAAAAGCGGTTGGACTGGCCGATGCGCCATAGGCCCCTGCAAGGAAGATGGCAATGAGGTCGCCTTCCTGTACCGGGGGTAACGCCACCTTGTCGCCGAGCCGGTCGATCGGGGTGCAGAGGCAGCCGACGACGGTCACGGGATCGGCCGCCGGGTCCGCGCCGAACCGGTTGGCGATGGCGATCGGATAGTTGCGGCGGACGACGGTGCCGAAATTGCCGCTGGCGGCAAGTTGATGATGCAAGCCGCCATCGACGACGACGAAGGTTTCGCCCTGGCTGACCTTCACGTCGATGACGCGGGTCAGATAGACGCCGCACTCCCCGACCAGCCACCGGCCCAGTTCGATCGCGAAATGGGTAGGTTTGAGGATATCGGGCAGCGTGTCGAGCGCGCTGTCGAGGGCGACACCGATGGGGCGGATGTCCAGCGGGACGTCGCCGGGGAAATAGGCAAGGCCAAAGCCGCCGCCCAGATTGACCAGCGGGGGCGATGCGCCGACCGCTTCGGACAGCCGCGCCGCCAGCGCGAGGGTGGCGGCCTGCGTCTCGATGATCGCCATGGCGTCGAGATTTTGCGAGCCCGCGAAAATGTGCCAGCCGCGCCAGTCGGCTCCGCCGTCGATCATCGCGTGGGCAAGCGCCGCCGCGCGATCGGCATCGACGCCGAACGGCTTGGCCCCGCCGCCCATCCGCATGCCGGAGCCTTTGAGATGGAAGTCGGGGTTCACCCGCACCGCGACGCGCGGGGTCTTGCCGATCCGCTGGCCGATGGCGAGCGCGCGACGCCCCTCCCCTTCGGACTCCAGGTTGATCGTCACGCCAGCGAAGATAGCAGCGGTCAGTTCGTCGTCGCGCTTGCCAGGCCCTGCAAAGCTGATCCGGTCCGGGTCCATGCCCGCCGCCAGCGCCATGGCGAGTTCGCCGCCTGACGCAATGTCGAAGCCGTCGACCTGCTCGGCCATGCGGGCAAGCAAGGGAGCATAGGGGTTGGCCTTGATCGCGTAATGAAGGTGCAAGGCGGACGGCATCGCGGCACGGAAGCGCCGGACCTGCGCCTCAACGATCGCCATGTCATAGGCGAAGAGCGGCGTGTCGCCTGCCTCATCCACCAGGCTGGCCGCGCCATAGCCGCCGATCAGCAACATGCCCTCCTCGCCCGCGAACCAGGGCGGGATCGGTCCCATCGGCTTCATCTGTAAAACCCTCTCAGCTTCATATGTGCTCCTGCGAAAGCAGGAGTCCAGGGCGATAGGTCACCCGCCTCACCCTAGGCTCCTGCTTTCGCAGGAGCACCATGTTGGTGCGTGAGGGCGACTCGATCGGTCTTGCCGTTGGGATTGCTGGGAAATTCGTTCAGCACAAGGATGTCCCTTGGCTGCATATAATTGGGCAGTTCGCTTTTGAGGTGGGCGACGACCGCCTGCGCGACCGCCGGATCGTCGGCGCGGAGCAGCAGCCGGACCACCTGGCCCAACCGATCATCCTTCACCCCCAGCGCCACCGCTTCGGCGACACCGGCGACGGCGACGGCGGCTTCCTCTATCTCGGTCGGGCTGATGCGGTTGCCCGCCGACTTGATCATCGCATCGTCGCGACCGACGAAATAGAGCAGTCCCTGCGCATCGCGCCGCACCGTGTCGCCCGACCAGACCGCCATGCCGCCATAGCGGGAGGCCGAAGGCGCGGGCTTGAAGCGTTCGGCGGTGCGGGCGGCGTCGCGCCAATAGCCCTGCGCCACCAAGGGGCCGCAATGGACAAGCTCGCCCGGCTCGTCATCGTCCGTGACGCTGCCATCGGGGCGCAGCACGAGGATTTCGGCAAAGGGGATCGCGCAGCCCATCGAATCAGGGTGGCTGTCCACCAGGGCGGGCGGCAGATAGGTGGAGCGGAAGGCTTCGGTCAGACCATACATGGGATAGAGGTCAGCGCGGGGGAACAGGGCGCGCAGCTTCGCCACCAGCGGCCGGGTCAGCGCGCCGCCGCTGTTGGTCAGGCGCTTGAGCTTGGCGGCGACCTCCGGCGGCCAGTCCAGTTCGGTCAGTTGCACCCAGAGCGGCGGCACCCCGGCGAGCGTCGTGATGTCGCGTCGGTCGACCAGCTTCATCACATCGCGCGGGGTCAGATAGTCGAGCGGATAGACGCAGCCGCCCGCGGTCCAGGTCGAGAAGAGCTGGTTCTGGCCATAGTCGAAGCTGAACGGCAGGACACAGGCGGTCCGGTCGTCCGCGCCCATCCCCAGATAATCGGCCACAGCGACCGCGCCCAGCCAGAGATTGGCATGGCTGAGCATCACGCCCTTGGGCCGTCCGGTCGATCCGCTGGTGTAGAGGATGGCGGCCAGCGTGTCGGGCGCAGCGTCGGACGGGCCGATCGGATCGCCGCCGCTCATGGCGCAGGCGGCGTCCTCCTCCCGATGCAGATGGCAATCGGGCGGCACGTCGCTGGGCAACAGGCTGTCGAGTCGCGGCGCTGTGCCGATCAGCATCGCGGCTCCGCTGTCGGACAGGATATGGGCGACCTGGGCATGTTTGAGCAACGGGTTGATTGGCACATGGACGAGGCCCGCGCGGGGCGCGGCGAGCGGCATCAAGGCTGCGACCGGCCCCTTGGCGATCCAGCTCGCGACGCGCGCGCCCGGTTCCAGCCCGAACCCGGCCAGCCAGCCCGCCAGCCGTCCCAGCGTTTCTTCCAGTTCGGCGAAAGTATAAGTGCCCGATCGCCCGTCCAGCGCCGGGCGGAGCGAATCGCCACGCAGTAGGACATGATCGATCGGCAGGCTGCCCGCAGACGGGCCTGTCGGGCTTAACTCCATTTCCAGACTTTGCACCTAAGCGTTCCTCTTCTGGTTGCGGAGATAGTCGGTTGCCGACGACAAGGGAATATCACAGCCTGGCCGAAGTCGGGCACGCGCTGCAGGGCCGTGCCGATCGGATGGCCATGCCTTCCCTGTTCGACCGGTTCGACTGGTATGCGCTGCTGCATCAGCATTGCTTTGCCGCCGCGCCGGTGCGCGTGCTGGTGGCGGAGGATATGGGCGTGCAGGCGTGGATGGTCCTGATGCAGCCGGAAGCGCGGCGCGTGTCTGCGCTGGCCAATTGGTATAGTTTTGCCTGGGCGCCGATATTTCTGGGCGACCCCGACGCGGTGCAACAGGGTCGGTTGCTCGATGCGCTGTCGCGGCATTTGTTGGCAGGGCATGGCCAGATGGATTTTTATCCGCTGGAGGATAGTGGCACACTGCGCGCCAGTTTGCGGCGGGCGGGCTGGTTTGCGCTGTCGCGGCCGATGGGGGGGCGCTATCTGCTGCGCCCGGCGGGACGCGATTTCGCGACCTATTGGGCGGCGCGGCCGGGGCGGTTGCGGACGCTGGTGCGGCGCAAGGCGCGCAATAGTCCCTATACGCTCTCCATCAGCGACCGGCTGACCGACGATCTGTGGCAGGACTATGTCGATGTGCATGACCGTAGCTGGAAGGCGGCGGAACCGGGGCTTTCCTTCCTGCGCGCGCTTGCGGAACGGGAGAGCGATGCGGGGACGTTGCGGCTGGGCTTTGCGCGGCTCGACGGGCGGGCGGTGGCGACGCAATATTGGACGGTGGAGCATGGCGTCGCGCTTATTCACAAACTCTCCCATGATCGCGCCCACGATGCCGGGTCGCCCGGCACCTTGTTAAGCCACGCCATGTTTGCGCAGGCCATCGACCAGGATCGGGTCGCGCTGATCGACTATGGCACTGGTGACAATGGCTATAAGGCCGACTGGATGGAGGAGCGGATCGCGTTGCACCGGATCGACGCCTTCAACCCGCGCTTTGCATCGAGCTGGCTGCCGGCGGCGCGGACGGCTATTTCCGCGCTTGTCGGATAGGGCATGAATGACTAGGAAAGCGCCCTTATGCGGGCCAATCATCCTTCGCCGGTCGATCAGGCCGATAGCATCGACCGTCTGACGCGGACATTGCTTCGCGACGTTCTGGGCCTGTCCCAGGAGCGGGTCGATGCGTTCGAGGCGGACACGCCGTTGTTCGGCGCGCTGCCGGAACTGGATTCCATGGCGGTCGCGGGGCTGCTGACCGAGATGGAGGATCGCTTCGATATCCTGATCGAGGATGACGATATAGACGGCGATACGTTCGAGACATTCGGGTCGCTGGTGGCCTTTGCGCGGGGTAAGGTCTCCCAATAAGGTCCGTTCGCTTCGAGCGTGTCGAGAAGCGTTTAGCGTCGCTGAACTCGGCTCTGCCTCGTTTCTCGACTTCGCTCGAAACGAACGGAGATCATTTCATTCGGCCGCCATCGCTTCGAAGTCCGCTTCGGCCAGGAACTTCTCGACATCGAGCGCGGCCATGCAGCCCATGCCGGCGGCGGTTACGGCCTGGCGGTAGATTTTATCGGTGACGTCGCCCGCAGCGAAGACGCCGGGGATGGCGGTGTGGGTGGTGCCCTTGTCGACCAGCAGATAGCCTTCGTCCATCGGCAGCTTGCCGGTGAACAATTCGGTCGCGGGGTGATGGCCGATCGCGACGAAACCGCCGTCGGTGGGTTCATGCGACCGTTCGCCGGTGACGGTGTCGATGAGGTCGACGCCGACCAGCCCCTCGGGCGTGCCGCCGCCGACGAATTTGTCGACCGCCTTGTTCCACAATATCTTGATGCTCGGATGGGCGAAGAGCCGTTCCTGCAGGATCTTTTCGGCGCGCAGCGTGTCGCGGCGGTGGATCAGGGTGACGTCATGGCTGTGGTTGG
This sequence comes from Sphingobium sp. KKT206, assembly GCF_055640555.1. NCBI lineage: Bacteria > Pseudomonadati > Pseudomonadota > Alphaproteobacteria > Sphingomonadales > Sphingobiaceae > Sphingobium > Sphingobium sp. KKT206. Next base: position 436,495 of record NZ_CM145764.1, on the reverse strand, counting down.
TGAGGTAGAGCGCTTCTTCGACCGCGGTATTGCCGCCGCCGATCACCACGACCTTCTTGCCGCGATAGAAGAAGCCGTCGCAGGTGGCGCAGGCGGACACGCCCTTGCCCTGCAGATGCTCCTCGCCTTCGACGCCCAGCCATTTCGCCTGCGCGCCGGTGCAGATGACGAGCGTGTCGGCGACATAGACGATGCCGCCATCCCCGGTCAGGCGGAAGGGACGCTGCGACAGGTCGACATCGACGATCTGGTCATACATCATCTTGGCGCCGACATGTTCGGCCTGCGCCTGCATCTGTTCCATCAGCCATGGCCCCTGGATCACATCCTTGAAGCCCGGATAATTTTCGACATCGGTGGTGATGGTGAGCTGACCGCCCGGCTGCATCCCCTGCACCACGATCGGCGCGAGGCCAGCGCGCGCGCCATAGATGGCGGCGGACAGACCGGCGGGGCCGGAACCAAGGATGAGCATGCGGGTCGAGTGGGTGGCGGTCATGAACGGGGCTTTCCGGCTGCGATTCGTGGTGAGGGGAGAGATAGGCGGTGACGGCGCGCAGGCAAGCGATGGATTTGCTTGGGGGGCGGCAAGAAGGGATGTGCGCGGCGCGCCGCTGACGCGACAGGGCGAAGTTCACAATGTCGCAGGCGTGATTTTTGGGGAGGATTCGGGCGAATTGCGACGGGGAAGCCGCCGCGACGCGACGGTGACGCGACAGGTTCGCGCCTGTGACGCGCCGGTTGGGTCACTCTGACGCGGCGGTGACGCGACAGGGATTGACTGGGGTCGGAGGTGGCGGGCGGCTGATGCACCGGCGGGTTAGATCAGGGATTTTCCTACATTGGAAGGGGCCATCAGGATTGCGTGTTGCCGGCTTATTTCCCGCATCCCTATTCCCCGCCTTCACCCCGCGACGATCCTGTCCTACATGGGATGGGATGAGCGCTCCCCTGTATAACAAAGACATATTGCGGCTTGCCGCCAGCATCCCGCACCATGCCCGCTTGGCCGAACCGCAGGCGAGTGTGGAGAAGCGGTCGCCGACCTGTGGGTCGCGGATCGTGGTCGATGTGGCGATGGCGGATGGGCGGTTGGCGCAGATAGGGCTGGACGTAAAGGCCTGCGCGCTGGGGCAGGCTTCGGCGTCGCTGATGGCGGCGCAGGCGATCGGGATGAGCGCGGATGAACTCGCCGAGGCGCGCGACAAGTTGACCGCTTATCTGTCGGGCGCGAGCGAGGATCTGGATTTCTGGCCGGGCCTGGCGGTGCTGGCCCCGGCGCGCGGCTATCCGGCGCGCCATGCGTCCATTCGGCTGGGTTTTGAAGCGATAGCCGAAGCCGCGCGGATGGCGGACGCCTGATGCAGAGCGTGCCTGCCCCCCTGCCCGTTCCGGTCAGCGCCACCGACATGCTGTTGTCGGAAGGCGTCATCCTGCTGGGGGCCGCCGTCCTGTTCGTCCTGCTGTTCCGCCGGTTCGGGCTGGGTGCGGTGTTGGGCTATCTGGTGGCGGGTGCGCTGGTCGGGCCGCAAGGGCTGGGGCTGGTCGGCGGCGGCGAATCGAAGCTGGCGATTGCTGAAATCGGCATCGTGCTGCTGCTCTTCCTCGTCGGCCTGGAACTGCATCCGGCGCGGCTGTGGCGGTTGAAGCGCGACATTTTTGCGCTGGGGCTGGCGCAGGTGGTGTTGTGCGGTTGCGTACTGACGGCGATCATCTTCTATTCCACCGGCTTCACCTGGGGCGCGGCGATCGCGCTTGGCCTGCCGCTGGCGCTGTCGTCCACGGCGCAGGTGTTGCCGGGGTTGAAATCCAGCGGCCGGATCAACTCGCCCTTTGGTGAGAAAGCCTTTTCGATCCTGCTGTTTCAGGATCTGTCGATCGTGCCGCTGATCACGATCATCGCCGCGCTGTCGCGCAATCCTGCCGATGCGGCCGGGCCGCCGGGATGGGTGTTGGCGGGCTATACGGTCGCGGCGATTGCGGGCCTCGTGCTAGCGGGGCGGTTCATCCTGCGGCCCTTGCTGGGGCTGGTCGGGCGGCTGGGCGAACGCGAATTGTTCGTGGTGGTGGGGCTGTTCACCGTGCTGGCGGCGGCGGCGCTGATGCACAGCCTGCATCTCTCGACCGCGCTGGGGGCGTTCGTGGCGGGCGTGATGCTGGCCGATTCGCCCTATCGGCATGAGATTGAAGCCGATGTCGAACCCTTCCGCTCGATCCTGCTCGGCCTTTTCTTCCTGGCGGTCGGCATGGTGCTGGACCTCAAGACCGTCGCGGCCAATCCGGTGTTCGTCATCGGCATGGCGCTGATTTTGGTGGCGACCAAGGCGGCGATCATCGCTGGCCTCGCGCGATTGTTCGGCATGGACTGGCGACCGGCGCTGGGCGCGGGGCTGCTACTCTCGCAGGGCGGCGAATTTGGATTCGTGCTGTTTGCGCAGGCGCAGAGCGCGATGCTGATCGCGCCCGAAGCGTCGAGCCTGTTCAGCGCGATCGTCACCTTCTCCATGGCGACGACGCCGTTCCTGATGCTGTTCGCTCGCCGGTTCGAGTTCGCCGCGTCGCGCGATGGCGCTGACCTGCCCGGCCCGGACGAGGCACCGCGCGGCACCGCGATCATCGTTGGCTATGGCCGATTCGGGCAGACGGTGGCGCAAATGCTGATCGGCCATGGCTTTGCCGTCGTGTCGATCGACAAGAAGCCCGCCCAGATCGAAGTGTCGCAGCGGTTCGACACGAAAGTCTATTATGGCGATGGCACGCGCATCGACCTGCTCCATCGCGCCGGGGCCGACGATGCCCGGCTGATCGCCTTCTGCATCGACGATCCTTCGCTCGACAGCCGCGCGCTGCAGCCGATCGCCGAGGCCTTTCCGCAGGCCGCGCTGATGGTGCGGGCGTTCGACCGCAGGCAATTGCTGGCGCTGCAGAATATGGACCTGGCCGGGGTGGTGCGCGAAGTCTATGAATCGGCGATCTGCATGGGGGTGCAGGCGATGCAGGCGCTGGGCGTGCCCGACGAGGAAGTCGAGGAGGTCGAGCGCCAATATCGCGCCAATGACGAACAGCGGCTGGCGTTGCAGATCGAGCATGGTGACCTGATCGCGGCCAAGGATCTGATCTACCGCCCCGGCAAGGGGATGCGGCTGCTGACCCGCGGCGATGGAGAAAAGACATGATTGCTGTTCTGGCGGCCCTGTCCGCTGCGCTCGCCATTGGCGCGGGCGCGTTCGGCGCGCATGGCGTGAGCGATCCCAAAGCGGTGGAATGGCTGCGCACCGGTGGCACCTATCAATTGATCCATGCCGTCGCGGCGATCGCGATCATGGGCGTGGCGCGCGGGGCGGCGGTGCTGCTGCTGATCGGCGCGGCAATCTTTGCGTTGACGCTCTATGCCATGGCGCTGGGCGCGCCGCGCTGGCTGGGGGCGATCACGCCGATCGGCGGCGTGCTGATGATCGGCGGCTGGCTATGGGCGGCATGGCAGTTCGGGCAGCGCTGACAGCCTGCCCTTGCCCCCGGCCCCGCCCCGGCCTAGATTGGTCCGATGGCCGACCATAAACATCATCATATTGAGCCGACCGGCACCAAATTGGCCGACGCCGCGCGCCGCACGCTGGAAGCCCAGAGCGAACAGTGGACGCCGATGCGCGCCGCCATTTTCGATGCGCTGTCGGCCGAGGAAAAGCCCGCATCCGCCTATGACATTGCCGATACGGTGTCTAAGGCGCGGGGCAAGCGGGTGGCGCCCAACAGCGTCTATCGCATCCTCGACCTGTTCGTGACGAACAATATCGCGATGCGGGTGGAAAGCGCCAACGCCTATATCGCCAACGCGCATCCGGGCTGTCATCACGACTGCATCTTCCTGGTGTGCCGCAATTGCAAGCAGGCGACGCATCTGGATGACGACAAGGTGACCAACCAGGTCCGTGCCGTCGCCGAGCAGGAAGGCTTCAAGCCCGAACGACCGGTCATCGAGATATTGGGCACCTGCGCGAAATGCGCGGCGTGACCGCGGCTTTACGCCGTTCGCCCACCCGCTCCAGCGCCTATATGAGTCTATCCCTTTCATGAATGATCGCCCGCAAACGCCGTTGCTCGACCAGGTTATCTGGCCTTCTGACCTGCGCACCCTGAAGCCCGAACAGTTGCGGCAGCTGGCCGATGAATTGCGGCAGGAAGTGATTTCCGCCGTGGGTGTGACGGGCGGCCATCTAGGGTCGGGGCTGGGCGTGGTGGAACTGACCACGGCGATCCATTATGTGTTCGACACGCCGCGCGACAAGCTGGTGTGGGATGTCGGCCACCAATGCTATCCGCACAAGATATTGACCGGGCGGCGCGACCGCATCCGCACCTTGCGCCAGGGTGGCGGGCTGTCGGGCTTCACCAAGCGGGCCGAATCCGATTATGATCCGTTCGGCGCGGCGCATAGCTCGACCTCGATCAGCGCCGCCTTGGGCTTTGCCATCGCCAATCAGATGCAGGACCGGCCCGGCAAGGGCATCGCCGTCATCGGCGACGGCGCGATGTCGGCGGGCATGGCCTATGAGGCGATGAACAATGCGCAGGCGGCGGGCAATCGGCTAGTCGTCATCCTGAACGATAATGACATGTCGATCGCGCCGCCGGTGGGCGGCCTTTCGGGCTATCTCGCGCGGCTGGTGTCGAGTCGGGAGTTTCTGGGGCTGCGCGATCTCGCCAAGAAATTGGCACGCAAGCTGCCCCGGCCGCTGCACAATGCGGCGCGCAAGACCGACGAGTTTGCGCGCGGCATGGCGATGGGCGGCACCTTGTTCGAGGAACTGGGCTTTTATTATGTCGGGCCGGTCGACGGTCATAATCTCGACCAGTTGATCCCGGTGCTGGAAAATGTGCGCGACGCGGCCGAGGGGCCGTGCCTAGTCCATGTCGTGACCAAGAAGGGCAAGGGCTATGCCCCGGCCGAGGCTGCCGACGACAAATATCATGGCGTGCAAAAGTTCGATGTGGTGACGGGCACGCAGGCAAAAGCCCCGCCCGGCCCGCCAAGCTACACCAATGTCTTTGCCCAAGCGTTGATCGCCGAGGCGCAGCGTGACCCGAAGTTGTGCGCGATTACCGCGGCCATGCCGTCGGGCACCGGCCTCGACAAATTCGCCCTCGCCTTCCCCGATCGCATCTTCGACGTCGGCATTGCCGAGCAACATGCGGTGACCTTCGCGGCGGGGCTTGCGGCGGAGGGGATGCGGCCCTTCTGCGCCATTTATTCGACCTTCCTGCAGCGCGCCTATGACCAGGTGGTGCATGATGTCGCGATCCAAAACCTGCCGGTGCGTTTCGCGATCGACCGGGCCGGGCTGGTCGGCGCGGATGGATCGACCCATGCGGGCAGTTTCGACGTCACTTACCTCGCCACCCTGCCCAATATGGTGGTGATGGCGGCGGCGGATGAGGCCGAATTGGTGCATATGACGCATACCGCCGCGATGCATGATAGCGGGCCGATCGCGCTGCGCTATCCGCGCGGCAATGGGACCGGGGTGGCGATGCCACAGACGCCTGAACGGCTGGAAATCGGCAAGGGCCGGATCATGCGCGAAGGGCGGCAGGTGGCGATCCTGTCGCTCGGCACGCGGTTGGAGGAGGCACTCAAGGCCGCCGAGGTGCTGGAGGCCAAGGGGCTGTCCACCACCGTTGCCGACCTGCGCTTCGCCAAGCCGCTCGATGAAGCGATGATCCGCCGGTTGCTGGCGACCCATGAGGTTGCCGTGACGATCGAGGAAGGTGCGATCGGTGGCCTTGGCGCGCATGTGCTGACGCTGGCGAGCGACCTGGGGCTGACCGATGCGGGGCTGAAGATCCGCACCTTGCGCCTGCCCGACATTTTCCAGGATCAGGACAAGCCCGAAAAACAATATGCCGATGCGCGGCTGGATGCCGATGCGATCATTGACACGGTGTTGACCGCGTTGCGGCATAATAGTGCGGGGATTGGCACGGAAGCGCGGGCTTAACGCCCGCGCCATGCTGCAATGAAAAAGGGGCCGATTGGCCCCTTTTTTTGTCGCTTACGGTTGCGGCGTTACCGCCCTGGCGTCCTGGCCGTCGCCTTCGGGGGCGGCGATGATGTCGCGGGTGGTGGCGCCCTTTTCCACGACTTCGGTGGCGGGGTCACCGGCCGAGGAGCGGATGCCCGCTGCCGCATTGGCGCGGCCGGCAGCGTCGAGTGTCGCGGTTTCGGTAGCGCTGCGCTGGGCGGGGCCGCCAAACATGGCGTCCATCGCGGCCTTGCCCGAATCAACCGAGGCGGCCGACGGGGAGCCGGGCGCGGGCGGAACCAGCGCGAAATCAGGCGGGATTACCAAAGGCGCCTGGCGCGACACGGCGAATTCGTCGGGGCGCTCGCGGTTGAACAGGCCACCGCCGCCGCCACAGGCGGACAGGGTGGTGAGCAGACCAGCGGCGAGGATCAATTTACGCATTACTTCAAAGTCTCCGTCTTTGCGTCCTTGTCGCGCAGCAGCAACGCCCGCGCAAGCAGGATCAGCACCCCGATGGTGATGGCCGCGTCGGCCAGGTTAAAAATCAGGAAGGGCCGCCATTCGCCAAAGTGCAAATCGGCATAATCAATGACGTAGCCGAGCCGCATCCGGTCAACGATGTTGCCGATCGCCCCGCCCAGCACCAGCCCCAGCGCGGCGACATCCTGCCGCGCCTTTTCGCGCCACATCCACACGGCCACGAACCCGGCGATCAGGATGGTCATGCCCACCAGCGCCCAGCGCATCAGGTCGGTATCGGCGTGGAAGAAGCCCATCGAGACACCGCGATTTTCCAGCCAGCGCAGGCGGAAGATCGGCAGGATTTCGATGCCGATATCCGCGCGACTTTTCAGCGCGAGCGGATAGGTGACGGTATATTTGATGAGCTGATCGAGCGCGAGCGTCACGATCGCCACGGTCAGGCCCAGCGGGCGGTGGTTGATGGGGGTGGGCATGCCTGCGCTCTCTAGCCTAAAAAACCGTCGTCATCCTGAACTTGTTTCAGGATGACGACATGGGGAAACATCGCTCAGCCGGCCAGCACCGCGTCGCAGCGGTTGCAGAGCGTGCCGTCGGTGGTGACTTCGGGCAGTTTGCGCCAGCAGCGGCCGCATTTATGCCATGTGCTGGGTTGGACGGTGATGCCATCCCCCTGCCCCATGGTCACGCGCGCGACGATCGCCACTTCGGCGAAGTCGACATCGCCGACCGCGAGCAGTTCGCCCATGGTGACGTCGGCGTCGAGGCTGGACCGGACGATCTTTTCGCGGCGCAGCGGCTCGATCGCTTCGTTGACCTGTTCGCGCTGGGTGCGCAATTCGCGCCATTTGTCGTCGAGATCGCGGTCCAGCCAGTGATGGTCGATCTCAGGCCATTCCAGGAAATGGACGCTATCTTCGTTACTTGGAAAGCGGCTTTGCCACACTTCCTCGGCGGTGAAGGGGATGATCGGCGCGGCGTAGCGGACGAGCGCGTGGAACAGCGTGTCGAGCAGGGTGCGATAGGCGCGCCGCTTGGGGTCGGACGGCGCGTCGCAGTAGAGGCAGTCCTTGCGGATGTCGAAGAAGAAGGCCGACAGGTCGCTATTGGCGAAGTCGAACAAGGCGCGGGTGTAGCGGCTGAATTCGAGCCAATTGTCGCTGTCCGACGCCTTGTCCACGACCGACTTCAATTCCGCATCCAGCGCCGCCAGCCGGTGGAGCATATAGCGTTCCAGTTCGGGCATTTCGGCGTAGGAAACGGCTTCGTTCACCTCATCATAATCGGCAAGAGCGCCAAGCATGTAGCGGAAAGTATTGCGCAATTTGCGATAGGCGTCGGACGAACCGGCCAGCACTTCCTTGCCGATGCGGACGTCGTCGAAATAGTCGGTGCTGGCGACCCAGACGCGCAAGATGTCAGCGCCGCTTTCGGCCATGATCTTGAGCGGATCGACCACATTGCCGAGCGACTTGGACATTTTCTTGCCCGTGCCGTCGAGCGCGAAGCCATGGGTCAGGACCGCGTCATAGGGTGCGCGGCCGCGCGTTCCGCTCGATTCGAGCAGCGAGGATTGGAACCAGCCGCGATGCTGATCGGACCCTTCGACATAGAGGTCGGCGCGAGTGCCTTCGCCATAGCGGGCTTCCACGACGAAACTATGGGTCGAACCGCTATCGAACCAGACGTCGAGAATGTCGGTCACGACCTCATAGTCCGCCAGATCATAATCGGGGCCGAGCAGCGCCTGATGATCGGCACCGAACCAGGCGTCGGCACCCGCCGCCTTGAAGGCGCCGATGATGCGGGCATTGACTGCCGGATCAACAAGATACTCGCCGCTCTTGCGATGGACATAGAGGGCGATCGGGACGCCCCAGGCACGCTGGCGGCTGATCACCCAGTCGGGACGATCGCTGACCATCGCTTTGATGCGGTTGCGCGAGCGTTCCGGCACCCAGCGGGTGTTCTGGATCGCGTCGAGGGCGACGCCGCGCAGGGTCGGGCCGTTGGTCGGCAAAGCCGTCGCCAGCGCGCCGGTGATCGGCTCCAGTGGCGGGAGCGGATAGTCGGGCATGGTGTTGCCGGATGGCTTATCCATGGGGATGAACCATTGCGGGGTGCAGCGGTAGATGATCCGCGCCTTCGACCGCCAGCTATGGGGGTAGCTGTGGCGGAAGTCGCTGGCGGAGAGCAAGGCACCGGCGGCGCGCAGGTCGGTGCAGATCGGGCCGTCCACGCCGTTGAACTTGGTGTTGATGACGCTGCCCTGGCCCGGCAGCCATTCCCAATCGTCGCGGTAGAAGCCCGCGTCATTGACCGCGAAGACAGGGTCGATGCCGAGCTTCTTGCACGCGATGAAATCCTCCTCGCCATGGTCGGGGGACATATGGACAAGGCCGGTGCCCGCGTCGGTGGTGACGTGGTCGGCGGGGAGGAAAGGACGTGGGCGATCGAAGAAGCCGAGTTTCGCCTTATCGTCACCCCGGACTTGATCCGGGGTCCCGCTGCCTTCTGGCGTCGGCGCAGAAGAAGAAGCGGGATCCCGGCTTTCGCCGGGATGACGGAGGGAATTGGCCATGGGGTGGCGCGCGATGGCTCCGGCTAAGTCGGTTCCTTTGCCAGTCCAAACAACTGTCCAACCAGAGCCTTCCGATAACCAAGGCGTTTTACCTGCACGCTCAGCAAAATCATTCCAAAGCTCTGCAGCTGTCAGAATAACTCGGTCACCTGCCCGCATAGCGAGGTATTCAATCTCTTCCCCATAAGCGATCGCCTGGTTCACCGGGATCGTCCAAGGCGTTGTAGTCCAGATCACCGCATAAGCCCCCTCCAATTCTGGAGCATTGGGCGCGTGCGTGATCTCGAACGCCACGTCGATCTGGGTGCTCGTCACGTCCTCATATTCGACCTCGGCTTCGGCCAGCGCGGTCTTCTCCACGGGCGACCACATCACCGGCTTGGCACCGCGGTACAATTGCCCGCTTTCCGCGAACTTCAGCAACTCGCCGACGATGGTCGCTTCGGCGTCGAATTTCATGGTCAGGTACGGATCGGCCCAGTCGCCCATCACGCCCAGGCGCTTGAACTGTTCCTTTTGCACGCCCACCCAGCGGTCGGCATAGGCGCGGCATTGAGCGCGGAATTCCTGGGCGGGCACCTCGTCCTTGTTCAGCTTCTTCTTGCGATATTCCTTTTCGATCTTCCATTCGATCGGCAGGCCGTGGCAGTCCCAGCCGGGCACATAGGGCGCATCCTTGCCGAGCAGCGACTGGCTGCGGACGATGATGTCCTTCAACACCTTGTTCATCGCATGGCCCATATGGATGTCGCCATTGGCGTAGGGCGGGCCGTCATGCAGGATGAAACGTTCGCGCCCGGCGCGCTTTTCGCGCAGCTTGCCATAGAGGTCCATCGCCTCCCAGTGCGCGGCGATCGCCGGTTCCTTTTGCGCGAGGCCCGCCTTCATCGGGAAGTCCGTCTGCGGCAGGAATACGGTGGACTTATAGTCGGGTGCGTCGGTCATGGGGTTCCGGTATCTGCAAACATCCGTTCGTTTCGAGCGCAGTCGAGAAACGCTGGCACGGCGCGTATCGCTTCTCGACTTCGCTCGAAGCGAACGGGGTTAGGAATAGCTGGCCGCATTAGGCGAGGTGGGGCGTTCCCGCAAGGTTTTGGCCCGCAAGGATTTGCCGTGCATCGACGCAGTCCTGGGCAATGCCGTTCATCAGGGCGTCCAGCCCGTCATAGGCGCGTTCGGCATGAAGATAGGCGATCAGTTGCACCGCGATCCGCTGGTCATAGAGATTTTCGGCGAAATCGAAGAAATGCGGTTCCAGCAGCAATTTGGGCGGGTCGAACATAGGCCGGATGCCAAGGTTCGCTGCGCCGTCCAGCACTCGCCCGTCCGGCAGCAGCCCGCGCACCGCGTAGATGCCATAGGCCGGGCGCAGATAGTCGCCCATGTCGATATTGGCGGTGGGGAAACCGATAGTGCGGCCAAGCTTGTCGCCATGCTGGACCACGCCTTCGATGATGAAGGGCCGGGTCAGCAGCCGGGTCGCGGTGGCGCAATCGCCCCCCTGCAATGCGGTGCGGATGCGGGTGGAGGAGATGATGTCGCCGCTGGCGTCGGCGACCGGGGCGACCGCCTGCGTCCATAGGCCCGAAGCTGCGCCGAGTTCTGCCAGCACAGCGACCGATCCGGCGCGGCCACGGCCGAAGGTGAAATCCTGTCCGGTGACGACGCCCGCCACGCCCATATCATCGGCCAGGAGGCGGACGAAGGCCTGCGGGTCGAGTGCGGCAAGCTCCGGCGTGAAGGCGAAGACCAGCATCGCGTCGGCCCCGGCGGCGGCGAACAGCGCCTGCCGCTGGTCCAGCGTAGTCAGGCGGAAATGGGGCGTATCGGGCCGGAACAGGCGCATCGGGTGCGGATCGAAAGTCGCGACGATGACCGGCCGCCCCTCCGCCCGCGCGCGCGCGATGGCGTGGCCGACCACGGCCTGATGCCCGGCATGAAATCCATCGAAATTGCCCAGCGCCATGACGGCCCCGCGCAGATGCGCCGGAACCGGGGCGCTGCTTGTCAACCGCTCCATGGCGCGGCCTATAGGGGGGTGGGATGGGTGTGGCAATTAGGGATCAAGCGCGCCACAACGCAATCGCCCATTCTTATCGATACTGCATTTGAAGATTTTTGGACGCCATCAAATCAGCGAAATGATTCGTACTGCTTCTGCCACGATTGAGCGATTTTGATTTGTGTTCGAGTATCAAGGCATCTCGTGCTGCTTTGATCTCGCGCGGACGCTTATGCAACATTTCGAAAACTTGAAATGGAGATTCATCGTCTTCAGGAGAGAATTTAACGTCATCACGGCAACGAAGAATCCAGTCGTCTTCGTTTCTAAAAATTTCTTGGTCGAAATATGCATCTGCATTTGGAACAAACTTATCAACCATCGTAATCAGGTATCGATCTACAAGTGGCGAGAATAATTTATAGGTAGCAGCTCCACCTACAACAAATACCTCTTTGCCTTTGCATTTTTCAGCAAATATCAAAGCCTCAGCAACATTCGTAGCTACTTCACTATTATCCGTTTTTTGGAATAAAACAGAGTTATGTGATAGTACGATGTTGTGCCTTTTAGGCAGTGCCTTACCCATAGAATCAAGCGTCTTACGCCCCATGATCACGACCTGATCTAGGGTCTGGTCCCTAAAAAAGCGCAAATCGGTCTTTATCCGCCATGGCAGTTCATTATTACAGCCAATCGCGCCTTGGCTATTCACTGCAACGATAGAGGTCAAACGCTTCATGATGGCCTTTTCCGAATTTATGACGAGGGTAGGAGACTTGGCTTGCCCCCGATAGCCCACACGTCCCTCCCCCTTCACCCAGCCGGATTTTGTTGTGGATGAATTGGGGATAACTTTTCTTTAAAGGCTAAGCCGTGTCACATGGCCCATCTTGCGGCCCGGCCGCGCCTCGTCCTTGCCATAGAGGTGCAGATGATTGGCCGGGTCGGAGAGGATGGCGGCCCAGTCATGCGCGGCGTCGCCGATCAGGTTGCACATCTCCACCCGGCGCGCGGCGAGCGCGGTGTCGCCAAGCGGCAGGCCGCAAATCGCGCGGACGTGATTTTCGAACTGGCTGGTCAGAGCACCCTCGATCGTGCCGTGGCCGCTATTATGGACGCGCGGGGCCATTTCGTTGAACACCGGGCCGTCGGCGCTGGCGAAAAATTCGCAGGTCAGCACGCCGACATAGTCGAGCGCATCGGCGATCTGGCGCGCCAGGGCGCGGGCGGCGGGCACCTGCCCCTCGATCAGCGGCCCGGCGGGCGCGATCGACGTATCGAGAATGCCGTCGACATGGACGTTGGCCGAACTGTCCCAGAAGCGCACTTCGCCATCGACGCCGCGCACCAATATGACCGAAAATTCCTCCGCGAAGGTCACGAAGCCTTCGAGGATCGCGCTTTGACGATCGATCGCGTTCCAGGCGCCGACCGCGTCGCCCGGCTCGTTCAGGCGCGCCTGCCCCTTGCCGTCATAGCCCATGCGGTTGGTCTTGAGGATCGCGCGGCTGCCGATCGTCGCGATCGCCGCTTCCAGATCGTCCAGGCTGTCGACTGGGGCGAAGGGGGCGGTCAGCCCGCCCAGGTCGCAGACGAAGCGCTTTTCGGCGAGCCGGTCCTGCGCCACGCGCAGCGCCTGCGCGCCGGGGCGGACGAGTCCATGGCCCGCCAGCGTTTCGACCGCCGAGGGGGCGATATTCTCGAATTCATAAGTGACGACGTCCACGCCATCGGCAAAGGCCGCCAGCGCGTGCGGATCGTCATATTCGCCCCGCGTCCAGCGCGGCGACACGTCGGCGGCGGGGCCGCTGTCTTCCGGCGCGAAGATATGGGTACGATAGCCAAGCTGCGCGGCGGCGATGGCGATCATCCGGCCGAGTTGGCCGCCGCCGAGGATGCCGATGGTCGAACCGGGCGCGATGGTCGTCATGGGTGCGATCAGTCCTCGACCGTTTCGGCGACCGCGTCGGTCTGTTTGGCGCGCCAGGCGTCGAGCCGGTCGGCGAGCGCCGGATCGTTGGTGGCGAGAATGGCGGCGGCGAGCAACCCGGCATTGATCGCGCCGGGCTTGCCGATCGCCAGTGTCGCCACAGGGATGCCGCCCGGCATCTGGACGATCGACAGCAGCGAATCCATGCCCTTGAGCGCCTTCGATTCGACCGGCACGCCCAGCACCGGCACCCGCGTCATCGACGCACACATTCCCGGCAGATGCGCCGCGCCGCCCGCTCCGGCGATGATGACCTTGAGGCCACGACCGACGGCGCTGGTTGCATAATCATAGAGACGCTGGGGGGTGCGGTGCGCCGACACCACCTTGCATTCATGAGCGACGCCGAGCGCGGCGAGCGTGTCGGCGGCGTGGCGCATCGTGTCCCAATCGGACCGCGAGCCCATGATGATGCCGACCTCGATTGCCCCGCTCATGCCCGTGCGTTCCCCTCATGGCGCGGCCGTTACGGTGCCGCCCGGAAAGCAAAGCCCCTTAGCGGCAGTCGAGACGTTGATCAAACCGCAAATCCTCCCCTGGTAGGGGAGGGGGACCACGAAGTGGTGGAGGGGTGTTACCCTATCGATAGCGGGACCCCCCTCCGTCTGGCCTACGGCCAGCCACCTCCCCTGCCAGGGGAGGATGGAGAAAAATCACCGTTCCGACAGATAATAGCGGTCGATGGCGCTCAGGTCGTCGGCCAGTTCGTAGACGATGGGCTGGCCGGTGGGGATTTCCAGATGGGTGATCTCGTCATCGGGGATGTTGGAGAGATGCTTGACCAAAGCGCGCAGCGAATTGCCGTGGGCGGAAATCAGTACGCGCTTGCCGGCCTTGAGGTCCGGGGCGATCGTCGCGTCCCAATAGGGCAGGACGCGGGCGATCGTGTCCTTGAGGCTTTCCGTCGCGGGAATGGCGATGCCCGCATAGCGGCGGTCCTGACTGAGGTCGAATTCGCTGCCCGCTTCCAGCGGCGGCGGCGGAATGTCGAAGCTGCGGCGCCAGATCTTCACCTGATCGTCGCCATGCTTGGCCGCCGTCTCCGCCTTGTTGAGGCCCGTGAGGCCGCCATAATGGCGCTCATTCAGGCGCCAGTCCTTTTCGACTGGCAGCCACAACCGCCCCATTTCCTCCAGCGCCAGATTGAGCGTCTTGATCGCGCGGGTCTGGAGCGAGGTGTAGCATTGATCGAAATCCAGCCCCTTTTCCTTCATCAACTGGCCCGCGGCGCGCGCTTCGCCCACGCCCTTTTCGGTCACGTCGACGTCCCACCAGCCGGTGAAGCGGTTTTCCAGGTTCCACGACGACTGGCCGTGGCGGATAAGGACGAGAGTGGGCATCGGGCACGTCTCCTGCACAAGAGCGAACATGTAAGTCCCATGACGGGATTATCGCATAAATCGCCCCCCTAAACCCGTTCGGGCTGAGCTTGTCGAAGCCTTGTCCTTCTCTTCAAGAAGTGCAGCCCTTCGACAGGCTCAGGGCGAACGGGGAAAGGTAGGCCGCGATTATGCAACGATCCCCATAGCGACCAAAATCGGGCGCGCAAGGTTGCAGCCGCCCGCATCGCGCCCACATTGCAGTCGATCGGGCGATGGGGTAGCCATGGCGCACAGGGCAGAAGGAACCGGCATTTGGCATTTGTGAAGGGCGCGTGGCGCATCTTGGTGGCGATCAAGGACGGGCTGGTGCTGCTGTTCCTGCTGCTGTTCTTCGGCGCGCTTTATGCCGCCCTCTCCTTCTCGCCCAAGCCCGCCGCCAGCGTGAGCGCAGGCGCGCTGCTGCTCGACCTGGATGGCACGATCGTCGAGCAACCCGCCGAGGTCGATCCCTTCTCGCTGCTGTCCGGTTCCGGTCCCGATATGAAGGAATATCGCCTGTCGGACATCGTGACGGCGCTGGAAGCGGCCAGGACGGATGATAAGGTCAAGGCGGTGGTGCTGGACCTGGATGGCTTCATGGGCGGGGGTCAGGTCGCCATCGCGCGGGTCGGCGAGGCGCTGGACGGGTTACGCGCCGCCAAGAAGCCGGTGCTGGCCTATGCCACCCTCTATACCGATGACAGCTATCAGCTTGCCGCCCATGCGAGCGAGGCGTGGAGCGATCCGCTGGGCGGCGTCGCGATCATGGGACGGGGCGGGTCGAGCCTCTATTATAAGGGGCTGATCGACAAGCTGGGCGTCAACACCCATGTCTATCGCGTCGGCACCTATAAGAGCTTCGTCGAACCCTATATCCGCGCCGACCAGTCGCCCGAAGCCAAGCAAGCAAATCAGGCGTTGGCGGACATACTGTGGCGCAACTGGCAGGATGATGTCGCCAAGGCACGGCCCAAGGCGAAGATCGCGGCCTATGCCGCCGACCCGGTCGCTGCGGCCCGCGCGGCAGGAGGCAATATGGCCAAGGCTGCGCTGACGTCGGGGCTGGTCGACAAGCTGGGCGACGCCACCGCCTTTGGTGCGCGCGTGGCCGAGATTGCGGGTGAGCCGTCCGATGCCAAGGCGGGCAGTTTCGCGAAGATCGACCTGGCCGCTTATGTGAAGGCGCGCAAGCCCGTCAATGACGGGCAGATCGGCGTGCTGACGATCGCAGGCAATATCGTCGATGGCGAGGCTGGCCCCGGCACGGCGGCGGGGGATACCATCTCCGACCTGCTGCTGACCGCGCTCAACGAAAAGGAGTTGAAGGCGCTGGTCGTGCGGGTCGATTCGCCGGGCGGTTCGGTCATGGCGTCGGAAAAGATCCGCAACGCCATCATGACCGCCAAGGCGGACGGACTGCCGGTCGTCGTGTCGATGGGCAATGTCGCGGCCAGCGGTGGCTATTGGGTGTCGACCCCGGCGGACATGATCTTTGCCGAGCCGGACACGATAACCGGATCAATCGGCGTGTTCGGCATTTTGCCGAGCTTTGAAGGGACGCTCGCCAAGATGGGGGTCACGACCGATGGCGTGGCGACGACGCCGCTGTCGGGCCAGCCGGACCTCGCTGGCGGCACATCGCCGCAGTTCGACGCGATCATGCAGATGGGGGTCGAGGATATTTATCGCCGCTTCGTCGGCGTGGTTGCGCAATCGCGCCGCAAAACACCCGAGCAGATCGACGCCATCGCACAGGGTCGCGTCTGGGACGGCGGCACCGCGCGCCAGAACGGCCTGGTCGATCGCTTCGGCGGGCTGGAGGACGCGATCGCCGAAGCGGCGCGCCGGGCGAAGATCGACCCCAAGACAGCGCGCGCTTATCGTATCGAGAAGGCGCCGGACAAATGGGCCGAATGGATCGAGGCGATGGCGGAGCGCGATAGCGACGATGCCAACGCGCCGCGCGACATGCTGGCGCGCCAGGCGATGGTCCAGCGCGGCTGGGCGATGCAGGCGGTTGCGGACGTCAAGGCGCTGGTCATGGGCGCGGGCGTGCGCGCGGATTGCCTGGAATGCCGTGGCTATGGCGCGCCGAGGACGCGCAATGCGGCGGAAGAACGCGGGCTGATGGCGATGCTGGCGGGGTTGTGGGGGTAACGCCCAGTCCCTTCTCCCCAATGGGGAGAAGGATACGAAGCCTTGCCGAACATAGTGAGGTTAGGCGAAGTTGGATGAGGGGGTTCGACGCTGATGTAGCGCGCTTCTGTGAGGGCGCTGCCCCCTCACCCAGCTGCGACTAGGCAGCAAGCTGCCAAGTCTTCGCAGCCCTCTCCCTCAAGGGAGAGGGGTATTGGGGCTACTCCCCATCCCGATACACCGGCAATCCCAGCCCGCGGCGGATCGCCACGGCGCGTAGCGTGAAGCCCAGCAGCGCGGCGATCAGGCCTGCGACCGGCACGTCCAGACCGATGGCGCGCAGCAGCACGAACAGGCCGGAGGCGACGGCGGCTGCGGTTACGTAGAGTTCGGGGCGCAACAGGATGGACGGTTCGCCCGCCAGCAGATCGCGCATGATGCCGCCGACGCAGCCGGTGACGACGCCCATCATCCCGGCGACGAAGGGCGGCACGCCAAAGCTCATCGCCTTGGCCGCGCCGAACACGGCGAAGGCCGCCAACCCGATCGCGTCGAGCCAGTCGAGCGCGCGTTCGCTCCAAAATTTGCGGGGGGTGAACCAGACCATGAGCGCCGCGACCATGCAGGCGATGGCGGGTATGGGGTCAGCGACCCAGAAGACCGGTGCGTCGATCAGCAGATCGCGCACTGTGCCGCCGCCGACGCCGGTGACCAGCGCGAAGAAGGCGAAGGTCACCAGCGTCTGCTGCAACCGCGCAGCGGCCAGCGCCCCGGATGCGGCGAACACGAAGGTGCCGACGATGCTCAATGTTTCGAGCACCGGGCCGATGGTGGTGGCGAGTGAGGCGACGGGGGGAAGCATAGCGCGATCTAACGCTGCTCACCCGCTTGTGTCGAGCGAACCTCATCATATTTCCGTCATTCCCGCGAAGGCGGGAACCCATCTCCTACGCTATCGTCAGGCGCGAGGTTGGGAGATGGGTCCCCGCCTTCGCGGGGATGACGAGGTTCGGTTTCGAGAGTCTATTTCCGCCCTTTTTCGGTCGCGAGGCGGCTCATCAGGATCGCGGCGCGCTTGGCCTGGCGTTTCATGCTCGACAGGTCGGCCTGTTCCGCCGGGCTGTGGTCGCCGGTCGATGTGACGCCGAGGCCGATCAGGCCGTCCACATCCTGCGAGACGAAACTGATATCGCCTGCGCCGCGTTTGAGCGGGTCGAGTTCGGGCATCGTCGCCAGCCCCAGATCGGTGTTGACGCCGTTGAGCTTGGCCAGCAGCGCGCGGTTGCCCGCCGTCGGGGCCATGGAGGGATAGCCCATGTCGAAAGCGATGCTGGCCGAGGTGCCGGGCAGATGCCCTGCCCCGACGATCGCCTGCATCTTGGCGCGCACGCGGGCGGTCTGCTCTTCGCTCAGCGTGCGGAAATCGCCTTTGGCGACAGCGATGGGCGGGATGATGTTGGTCTTGCCCGTCACCGCGATCCGCACGCCGTCCTTGTCCACGTCCGCGCTTTGTCCGCCGCCGATCAGGCCCACATTGAAGGTCAGATTGGGTTCGGGCAGTTCCTTGCGGAAGGCGACGATGATGCGCGCCAGTTCATAGACCGCGCCATCGCCCGCACTGGCGGAGAAGATGCCTGAACTATGGCCAGACTTGCCGGTCGCGGTCAGCGTCCAGCTGTTGGAGGATCGCCGCGCGATCGACCCCATATCCTTGCCATTTTCCTGGCTCAGCCCTTCGAAATCGAGCGCCACATCCGCGCGCTTGCCCGCCTGGATCAGGTCGGCGCGGGCGATGTCGATGGGTTCGCCCGAATCTTCCTCGTCACCGGTCAGCACGACTTCGATATTGGCATTTTTGAGCGTGCCCGCCGCCTGCATCGCTTTCAACGCCAGCAGCATCGTGACGACGCCGCCCTTGTCGTCCGCCACGCCCGGTCCCTTGGCCAGATCGCCTTTGCGCTCGAATGTCTGGAAGGGCGAGTCGGGTTCGAACACCGTGTCGAGATGGCCGATGAGCAGCATCTTGGTGGTCCCGGCGCGGCCCTTATGCACCGCGATCAGGTGCCCGGCGCGTTTGGCGGCGTCCATCGGCTGCCAGGTCACGGTGAAGCCCAGCGCCTCGAACTGCGGGCGCAGCATGTCGGCCACGGCCTTCACGCCCGCGAAATTCATCGATCCGCTATTCTGGTTCACCAGGGTTTCGAGCAGGCCGATCGCGGGCTCATAGCCCGCCTCGACGCTTTGCGTCATGGCGCGTTCGGCGGGCGACAGCGCCGCCATAGCGGGCGTGCCCGCCAGCAGCAGCGCGCCCGCGATCAGGCCTGCCTTCATCACTTAGCGAGTTCCGCTTCGATCGCCGCAACCAGCGCCGCATCGTCGGGCGCGGTGGTTGGCGCAAAGCGGGCGGCGACGCTGCCATCCTTGGCGATCAGGAATTTCTCGAAATTCCACAGCACTTCCGGCACCGGATTGGGGGTCATGCCATAGCCTTTGAGCTTTTCGCGGAAGGCATCGCCCTCGCCCTGCGCTTCCGGCACCGCGCTGGTCAGGGCGGCGTAGAGCGGATGCTTGTCCGGGCCGGTCACCACGATCTTTTCGAACATGGGAAAATCGACGCCGAAATTGGTGGTGCAGAAGGTGGCGATTTCGTCATTGCTGCCCGGCTCCTGCGCGCCGAAATCATTGGCGGGGAAGCCCGCGACCACCAACCCCTTGTCCTTGTAGGCGGCGTACAGCTGCTCCAGCCCTTCATATTGCGGGGTCAGCCCGCATTTGGAGGCGACATTGACGGCCAGAACCACCTTGCCCGCATAGTCGGCGAGGCTGGTGTCGGCACCCTTGATCGTCTTGAGCGGGATTTGCTGAATGTCGGTCATGCTTGGTCTCCTATGGTTGGCACGAACCCTGCCACTATATGGTCGCGCCGAAAAGATGGCCTACGCCGGCGGTCATCGCCATCGCCAGCGCGCCCCACAACAGGGTGCGCAGGATAGAGCGCAGCGGCCTCGCCCCGCCCAGCCGCGCGCCGACATAGCCGAGCAGCGCCAGGCAAAGCAGGCACAGGCCCACGATCGCGACCAGCGCGCTGCCAGCCGGGACGATCGCCGAGACCAGCACTGGCGGCGTGGCCCCCACGGCAAAGCTCGCGGCCGAGGCCAGCGCCGCCTGTACCGGGCGCGCGGTCGCCATGTCCGAAATGCCCAATTCGTCGCGGGCATGGGCGCCCAGCGCGTCGGTCGCCATCAATTGCTCCGCCACCTGCCCGGCCAGATCAGCGGTCAGCCCGCGTTCGACATAGATGTCGCGCAGTTCGATCCATTCGGCGTGCGGCTGGGTGGCGAGCGCGTTGCGTTCCTTGGCGAGATCGGCGCGTTCGGTGTCCGACTGCGCGCTGACGGACACATATTCGCCCGCCGCCATCGACATGGCACCGGCGACCAAGGCGGCGATGCCGGTCAGCAATATCGTCTGACTGCTCGCGCCCGACGCGGCGATGCCCGTCATCAGGCTGGCGGTGGACACGATGCCGTCATTGGCCCCCAGCACCGTGGCGCGCAGCCAGCCGACGCGGTTGACATAATGGACGGCGTGGTGGGGCTGGTCGATTGCCATGTCGGTCTGTGCGTTCATCGGTCCGTCCCCGTTTCAATCTTTTCCCATAACTGCCGTTCGCTTCGAGCGAAGTCGAGAAGCGTTTGCGCTATGGGTTCTCGACTGCGCTCGAACCGAACGGAAACAGATGGCTTAGCCCGCCAACCCTTCGGCCTTTTCCGCCAATTCCAGCCAGCGCATTTCCGCCGCCTCTTTCTCCGCCTTCGCCTTGTCGATCGCCCCGGTCAGCGCGGCGAATTTCTTGGGGTCGCGGGAGTAGAGCGCCGGGTCGGCCAGCGCCTCTTCGTCGCGGGTGATGGCCGCTTCCAATTCCTCGACCCGCTTGGGTAGCAGTTCCAGGTCGCGCTGGTCCTTATAGGTCAGCTTGGCCGAGACGGGCTTGGGTGGTGCGGGCGCGGCGGCGGCTTTCTTCTCGGCCTTGGCGGCCTTGCGCGGGTCGCGCTTGGCGATCCAGTCGGCATAGCCACCGACGATCACATCGACGACGCCGGTGCCGTCCAGCCCCAGCGTGACCGTCACCGTGCGGTCGAGAAAGTCGCGGTCATGGCTGACGATCAGCACCGTGCCGTCATAATCGGCGATCACTTCCTGCAACAGGTCGAGCGTTTCGAGGTCGAGATCGTTGGTCGGTTCATCCAGCACCAAAAGGTTCGATTCGCGGGCGAATTCGCGCGCGAACAACAGGCGCGAGCGTTCGCCGCCGGAGAGGGTCGCGACCTTCGCTTCGGCAAGGCTGGGATCGAACAGAAAGTCCTTGAGATAGCCGTGGACATGCTTGCGCACCCCGCGCACGTCGATCCAGTCGCCGCCCTCGGCCAGCACGTCGCGCACCGTCTTGTCGCCCTGCATCAGGCTGCGCTGCTGGTCGATGAAGATCATGTCGAGCGTCTGGGCCAGCGTCACGCTGCCGCTGTCAGGCGCGAGTTCACCGGTCAGCAGCTTGAGCAGCGTCGATTTGCCCGCGCCATTGCCGCCGACGATGCCGATCCGGTCGCCGCGCTGGATGCGCAGGGTGAAGTCGTCGATGATGACCCTTTCATCACTTCCGTTCGTGTCGAGCGAAGTCGAGACACCTTCGCGCTGCCGCTTCTCGACTTCGCTCGAGGCGAACGGAGATTTAGGAAAGCGCTTCGTGACATGCTCGGCCTTGATGACGCTCTTGGTCTTGCTGTCGTCGCTGGCCACGGCGATCTTCGCGGTGCCCTGCGGCCCCTGCATCGCGGCGCGGGTTTCGCGCATTTCCCATAGCTTGGCGAGCCGCCCCTGGTTGCGCTTGCGACGCGCGGTCACGCCGCGTTCCAGCCAATGCGCCTCGATCTTCAGTTTCGCGTCCAGCTTTTCGGCCGCCCGCGCCTCTTCGGCATAGACCGCTTCCATCCATTGTTCGAAGCCGCCGAAACCGATTTCGCTGCGACGCATGACGCCCCGGTCGAGCCAGAGGGTCTGGCGGGTAAGCCGGGTCAGGAAGGCGCGGTCATGGCTGATGACGACGAACGCGCCATTATAGCGCGCCAGCCAATTTTCCAGCCAATCGATCGCGGCGATGTCCAAATGGTTGGTCGGCTCGTCCAGCAGCAGCAGGTCCGGCTCGCTCGCCAGCGCACGGGCGATGGCGGCGCGCCGCCGTTCGCCGCCGCTTGCCGTCTTCGCTTCGCGCGACAGGTCGATGCCGAGTTGGTCGGCGATCGCCTCTACTTCATGCGGCGCAGGCGCGAACTCGCCCGCCAGCGCAAAGTCATGCAGCGTGGCGAAGGGCGTGACGTCGGGATCTTGCTCCAGCATGATGACCCGCGCGCCCGGTTGGACCGATCGCGTGCCACGGTCCGGCTCGATCAGGCCCGCGACCAGTTTCAACAGGGTCGTCTTGCCCGCGCCGTTGCGCCCGATCAGCGCCAATCGGTCGCGCTGACCGACATGAATGTCGATCCCCTCGAACAACCAGTGGGAGCCCTGGGAGAGGCCAAGATTTTCATAGGAAAGAAGAGGTGCTGCCATGGCCGTGCAGCTAGGCGTTAGCGCGCCGGGGGGCAAGGGCGAAGGAACCGGAAGCTGTCCCACGGCTTTCAACGCATGTCAGCGTCCATTCATCGCAGCCGATACAAAAGACCGGCATCCCCACTGGAGAGTTACCCTTCATGAAATCCGCCCTTGTTCTTCTGGCCCTGGCCAGTGCCGCCCTGCCCGCCATCGCGGCCGCCCAGACCAATGTGACCATCGCCGAGACCGCGCCGGTCGTGACGCTGAACGTCACCGAAAGCGTGGAAGGATCGCCCGACATCGCGACCGTGGGCACGGGCGTCCAGACCCGCGCGCCGACCGCGCAGGCCGCAATGCAGGACAATGCCGCCAAGACGGAGAAGCTGATCGCGGCGCTGGCCCGTGCGGGTATCGCCAAGAAGGACATCCAGACGAGCGGCATCAACCTGAACGCGCAATATGACTATAATCAGCGCGATGGCGAACCCACCGGCCCGCGCTTCATGGGCTATGAAGCGTCCAACACGCTGACCGTCAAGCTGCGCGACGTGAAGAAGGTCGGCTCGCTGCTCGATGCGATGGTCGCGGCGGGAGCGACCAACGTCAATGGTCCGAGCTTTGCGATCGACGATCCCGCGCCGATGCTGGCGCAGGCCCGTGGGCAGGCGTTGAAGAGCGCCAAGGCGCAGGCGGATTTCTATGCCCAGGCAGCCGGTTTCCGCACCGCGCGGCTGATTGCGATCAGCGAAAGCAACAGCGGTGGCCAGCCGCCCATGCCGATGCTCCAGAGCGCCCGCTTCAAGGCGGATTCGGTCGCCGCGACTCCGGTCGAACCCGGCCAGGTCAGCGCTTCGGTGACGCTGACCGTGCAATATGCATTGGATAAATAAGGTTTCGTCTATCCCGTCATGCCTGCATCCGCAGGCGTGACGGGCACGCCGCGAAACAATCCCCATCATTCACCACCTGTTCAATGCCCTGCGCCTATGCCATGCCCATGCTTATGAAGTGGAAAATCCGGCTAGCCTCCATGATGATCGGGATCGGCACGGCGCTCGCGCTGGTGGCAACGATGCCCGTCGCGCAGGCGGGCGGTCGCCGTGACGAACAGGACGCCGCCCGACGTGCGATGCTGGACGGGCATGTCATGCCCTTTTCCATGATCAAGCGGCGGGTCGATGCCCAGATGGGCGGGGCTACCTATGTCGGCAGCGAATTCAACCCCGGTGCCAACCGCTATCGCCTGAAATATGTGAAGGACGGCAAGGTGGTATGGGTTGATGCCGACGGCCGGACAGGCGATATCATCGGCTGGGCGCGCTGACCGCGCTCGCTTTATAATAGAAACGGAAAGCCCATGCGTCTGCTGATCGTCGAGGATGAACCGAATCTGGGCCAGCAGCTCAGGAACACGCTGGAGGGCGCAGGCTATGCCATCGACCTCGCCACCGATGGCGAGGACGGCCATTTTCTCGGCTCCACTGAAAATTACGACGCGGTCGTGCTGGACCTTGGCCTGCCGACGATCGACGGGCTGACGGTGCTGGACCGCTGGCGCAAGGAAGGCCGTGCCTTTCCAGTGTTGGTGCTGACCGCGCGCGACAGCTGGTCGGACAAGGTGGCGGGCCTGGACGCAGGCGCGGACGATTATCTCGCCAAGCCGTTCCAGAGCGAGGAACTGATCGCCCGGCTGCGCGCGCTCATCCGCCGCGCATCGGGCAATGCGTCGAGCGAGCTTACCGCTGGCGACGTGCGCCTCGACACGCGGTCGGGCAAGGTGACGCTGGCCGGCGATCCGGTCAAACTCACTGCGCAGGAATATAAATTGCTGTCCTACCTGCTCCATCACAAGGGCAAGGTGGTCAGCCGCACCGAATTGATCGAACATATTTACGACCAGGATTTCGACCGCGATTCCAACACGATCGAAGTGTTCGTGACGCGCATCCGCAAGAAGCTGGGTGCCGATGTGATCACCACCATTCGTGGTTTGGGCTACAGCCTCGACGAGCCGGGGCGGTAATAGTCGCGGTCCTTTCCACCCGTTCGGTTCGAGCCTGTCGAGAACGGGGCTTGGCGCTCCTGTTCTCGACGGGCGCTTCTCGACTTCGCTCGAAGCTGCTCGAACCGAACGGGGAGTAAATAATGGATAGCGCTGCGCCCCCTCCCCCCGTCCGCTCCACCGGGTCCATCAGCCGCCGGATGATGGGTATCGCCGCGCTGTGGATCAGCCTGTTGCTGATCGGCGGCGGGGTGGCGCTGGACCGGGTGTTGAGCGACGCGATCACCCGCAATTTCGACGATGGCATGAATTATGTGCTTACCGCGATGATCGCGGCGGCCGAGATCGGGCCGGAAGGCGAGGTGTTGTTCAACCGCGAACTCGCCGATCAGCGGTTTCTGGAACCCAATAGCGGGCTTTATTATCAGGTCAGTGCCAAGGGGCATGAGGATTGGCGCTCGCGCTCGCTGTGGGACCGTGCGCTCAAAGTGCCGGAGGAGCATCGCGACCGGCACCTGCATGTCTATGACAGCAAGCAATTCCCCGGCGAGGATCTGCGCATCATGGAGCGGACCGTGGTGCTGCCTGGCTCCGATAGCCGCTGGCTGTTCATGGTCGGCCAGGCGCGGTCCGGGCTGGATGCGCAGATCAAGACGCTGCGCGCCACGCTGTTCCAGAGCTTTGCACTGCTGGCGCTAGGGCTGTTCGTGCTGGCGACGTTGCAGACCTTTTACGGGCTGCGGCCACTGCGCAAGGTGCGGCAGGAAATCGTGCGGATGCGCGATGGGCAGAAAAGCCGCCTGACCGAGCCGATGCCCGCCGAAGTGCTGCCGATGGTCGAGGAATTGAACGCCCTGCTCGCCCATAATGAGCGGCAGGCGGAGGAGGCGCGCACCCATGCGGGCAACCTTGCCCATGCGCTCAAGACGCCGCTGACCGTCATCATGAACGCCGCGACCGCACAATCGCCCGACCTGGGCGAAGCCGTCATCCGCGAAGCGACGACGATGCGGCGGCAGGTCGACCATCACCTCGCCCGCGCCCGCGCCGTCGGACGGCGCGGCGCGGCGCAGAGCCGGGCGGAGGTCTGGGCGAGCCTGACCGCCGTCGAGCGCGCGGTGCAGCGCCTTTATCCGCAGGCGCGGGTGGACATGGATGGCGACAAGGGCGCGGCGGTGCGTGTCGAGCGGCAGGATCTGGACGAAATGCTCGGCAACCTCATCGAGAACGCGGCGAAATATGGCGGCGGATCGGTGTTTGCGACGGTGAAACGCGCGGGCGACATGGTCGAGATCTTGGTGGAGGATGATGGCATGGGCATCCCACTGGAGGAGCGCGTCCGCATCTTCGATCGCGGTGTGCGGCTCGATTCGGGCAAGCCCGGCACCGGTCTTGGTCTAGCCATCGTGCGCGATGTCGCGGAAATCTATGGCGGGTCGGTGCTATTGGAGGAAAGCGAGGATCTGGGCGGGTTGCTGGCGCGTTTGCGGTTACCTGCGGCCTGATCTTTTCCTTGCCACCACGGGTCGCGGTTGCGAAACACTAGAAACACCCCCGTTCCCACAGGACCGATCATGCGACGATATCTCTATTTCATCGCTGGTTGGGCGTCGCTGGGCCTCGGCGCGATCGGCGCGTTCCTTCCCCTCCTGCCGACCGTCCCCTTCATGATCCTCGCGGCATTTTGCTTTGCCCGGTCCAGCCCAACGCTGGAGGCCAAGCTGCTCGACCACAAGCATTTCGGCGCGCATATCCGCCGCTGGCGCGAAGGCGGAGCGATCAGTCGGCGGGGCAAGAAGGCGGCGTTGGGCGCTTTTGCCTTCAGCGTCGTGCTGGCGCTGATCTTCTCCCCCTTTCCCTGGTTCCTGATCCCGATCGCCGCCGCTTTGATTGGCGGGACGTGGATATGGACCCGGCCTGAGGCCTGAACGGCTCAGCAGCGGCATTTGGCTTTGGCGGCGCGTTTGGGCGCGGTCGTGGCAAATTCGGCGGGGGTCAGTTTGGCGTCGCCATCCTTGTCCGCCGCGCCGAAGCGGTCGGATGTCGCCACGGCCCATTCCTCGAAGGACAGCAGATTGTCGCCATTTGTGTCGAGCGCCTTGAACGCCTTGGTCCGGCTGCCCAGCATTTCGATGCGGGTGATGAACTCATCGCGATTGCGGTCATAGCGGGCAAAGCGTCGCTGTTCGCGGCTTTGCGGGCTGGCCTCGGCAGGCATGGGCGGCGCGGCCCCCACGGCATCGGGGTTGCCTTCCGGCAGATTCTCCATAGCAGGCGGCGGTGGCGCGGCCATTGCCAGTTGCGGCGCGGGATCGCTGCTCGCCTGCCCCGACCACCAGAACAGGCCGCCCGCAATCAGCAGCAATGCCGCCATGCCCCCTGCCAGCAATCGCCCCATATGCCTGCTCCCTAGCCCATGCGGTGCGCAGCCTATCGCGTCTGCCTATCGCCCGACAAGTGCGATCCGCAGCAGCCGCCAGGCGAGCGAACGCGGCATGCCGGTGGGCGCGCGCCGTCCGGCCAGCACATCCTGATGCGCCAGCGTGGCCACTATCCGCACCGGCTTCCACGCACGCGGCCAGCGCGCGCCGTCCATCCGTGGCGCGATCTCCCGCGCCAGCGCCAGCGCGGCGTCGGCCAGCGCGGCGTCACCGACATGGCCGGCCATATCCCACAAGGCCCAGACCTGCCCCGCCGCGTCCAGCCAGTCCGGCGCGTCGGCGACATCGGCCAGCGCGCGGAACAGTCCGCCGCCCCGGCCCACGGCATAGGCGCGCAGACCTTCCACATCGATCTCCGGTTCGACCACCAATATTTCCCAGCCATCGATCATCGCGACCAGCCCCGGCGCGGCCATCGCGCCCGTCGCGCGCAGCGCATCGACCACAGGCTCACCCCGCCCCTTGCGCGCGTCGGCGTCATCGATGACGTCATTCCACCAGGCGAGCCGCATCTGCCCGATCGCGGGCTCGCTGGTCGTGCGCGCAACATGGGCGAGCCGCGCGTCGAACGCCCAGAGCGCCCGGTGCCGTTCCGCGCCCGGCCCGGCATGGGCTACCAGCACATCGACCAGCGGCGGCAATTCCTGCGCCAGGCCGCTCATCGGTGCGCACAGCCGCAGAGCAGGCGGGATTGGCGGGTTATCGGTCCTTTAACCATCTTCCTCATACACATTCTAACGAGTGCGCCTGCATAGGCGAAAATAATCTGTCCGGCCCGAAATGGGGGGCGACGGGCACGACATGGGTGATGGCGGACAAATGGGCAAGCAGATCGAACATCCTGTAGGGTTGTTGGCACGGCTGGCGAAGAACCAGGCGGGCAATACGCTGGCGATCGTCGCGGCAGCGCTCATCCCGCTTGCAGGGATGATCGGGGGTGGCCTTGATATCAGCCGTGGCTATCTGGGCCAGACCCGCCTGCAACAAGCTTGTGACGCTGGCGTACTGGCAGGACGCAAATTGATGGGTACCAGCGGCGTGTTGACCAGCGCGGTGACCGATGAAGTCCGCAAATATGTCAAATTCAACTATCCTGACAACTATCTGGGTTCGACGCTTCAAGACGCCAATATCGTCCCGACACTGGGCGCGAACGATCAGATCGTCCTGACCGTTTCCACCACCGTGCCAACCGTCATCATGAAATTGTTCGGCAAGGACGACATGGCTGTTTCCGCCACCTGTAGCGGGCGTAACGATTATTCGAACATCGATATCGTGTTGGTGCTGGATACGACCGGTTCAATGGCGTGCAAGCCGGAGTTCACGGCCACCGAATGTTCGAATTGGATCAACAATAACAACCGGGCTGGCAAAACCATGACGGTGGACGGCAAGACCGTTACCTATGTCCTCGAACAAACGAATAGTGGCGCAAATATCTCGCGGATGCAGGCGCTGCGCACCGCCTTGGCTAACTTGCAAACGCAGATGGCAACGATCGAAAGCCAGTTCAACATGACCGAACAGGGCAAGCGCAAACGCGTGCGCTGGTCGATCATTCCTTTTTCGCAGATGGTCAATCCCGGTTTCAGCAAAGGCTCTGCCGGAACGACACTCTACGCGCGGCAGCCAGGTTGGTTCAACACGACGGGCACATATCGCGCCTACACCTGCGGTTGGTATTATTGCAGCTATCCCGACAATATCGTGTCCCACGACAGCACTTGGATGCGCGACACCTGGGATGGCTGCGTCGAAGAACAAAGCACCAGCAATAGTATCACATCGACATCCAGCACGGTTCCTGCGACGGCCTACGATATGAACTACAATACGGTGCCGACATCTACTGCCACACGCTGGACGGTTGCCGATCCTTCAAAAGTCGGCACCGCCCAATATGCGTGCCCTAAAGCCATGCGCGAAATGCAGCAAATGACGGCTTCCCAGTTCAACGATTATTTCAGTCTGACAAATGGCTTCGCGGCCAATGGCGGCACCTATCTCGACATCGGTTTGTTGTGGGCGGCCCGACTGCTATCGCGCAATGGCAATTGGGCGTCGGACAATCCAGCCACCTACAATACTTATCCCGTGAATCGCTATGTCATTTTCATGACTGATGGTCAGATGGAAACGGGTAATACAGGCTATGGTGCATATGCGCAGGAAACGACATGGCGGCGGGTCGCGGCCAATGGCACCGTAGCGACTTCCAACACTAATCACACCGCCCGCATGCTCATCACCTGTGCCGCCATCAAGAATATGGCGAGCACAAAAATCTATACCATCTCCTTCGGTGCCGGAGCACCGCTCAGTCAGGATCTCATCGACTGCTCATCCGGCGCAAAAAATGAATATGCGTTCGAGGCGGCTAATGCCTCCGATCTGAACAATGTCTTCCGCGACATCGGCGAAAATATCGGGTCTTTGAGGTTGGCGCAGTGACCGTTTTCTCCCGCCTTTCGCCTAGGCTGTCCCAAGATCAGCGGGGCGCGTCCGTGCCGGAATTCGCGCTCATCCTGATACCGCTATGCCTGATTCTGTTCGGCGGATTGGACATGGGATATCAAATCTATGTGCGGTCGGTACTACTGGGCGCGATGGAGCGCGCGACCCGCCTCACGACATTGCAGACCGTGGACAGCACAGCGGTTGAGGACGACATTAAAGCAACCGTCCAGCGCCTGGCTCCTAACGCGACGGTCCGCACGACCAAGGGCAGTTTCCTGCAATATAGCCAGATAAACGCGATGGAACGGTTGACCAAGGATTCGAACAATAATGGCACGCTCGACAGCGGCGATTGCTGGGAAGATGTCGATGACAATGGCGAGCGCAATGTGGTGACGGAGGGCAAGACCGGCATCGGCGGCGCGGACGACATCGTCCGGTACAACACCGTTGTCACCTACGATCGCATCGTGCCGATCTATCGTTTCGTCGGGATCGGCAATAGCGTCACGCTGACAGCGACTACAATGACACGCCGGCAGCCCTATGAATTGCAGAGCGTCCTAACCCCCAAGTGCAAGGCATGACCATGGCCATCGGCAAGCGGCTTCGCCAGTCCTTTCGCGAGATTAGGCGCAATATCAGAGGGGTTGCGGCGATTGAGTTCGCGCTGGCGCTGCCTGTTCTCATGGGTCTTACCCTCTATGGTGCCGAGGCGGCGAATATGGCCTACACCTCGCAAAAGATAGGCGACATTGCGACCCTGACCGCAGACAGCATTTCCCGCATTCGGCTCAGCATCTCGAACGGCGACGTGTCCGATGCTCTAGGCGGCATCAAAATATTGGGCGATAGCATCGATCTGCGCAATAATGGTCGGATCATCGTGTCCAGCATCGCGCCGGTGCTGGACAATTCCAACACTGTCACCAATCAAAAACTGCGCTGGCAGCGTTGTTCCGGGGCGTTGGTCAAGACATCGGCCTTCGCGACCACAGAGAACAGCAATATCGGCGTCGACGGTATGGGACCGGAAAACCGAAAAATCGCCGCCACGAAGGGTAGCGAACTGATCTTCGTCGAGGTCTATTATACCTATCGACCGCTCATTTCGGCATCTTTCTTCGGCACGCCGCAAATGTCGGCCTATGCCGCTATGGCCGTCCGCGAACGGACGGCCAACGATCTATTGACGAATGGCACCAATTCGCCCTGCACTACCTACGCCGCCTGACGGCGGCGTAGGTATTTTGGTTCAGCGATAGCAGACCTTCTTTGCCGCCTCGACCACGCGTGCGGCGTCGATCAGCGCGGCTTTTTCAAGGTTTGCGGCATAGGGGAGCGGCACGTCTTCGTTGGTGACGCGCAGCACCGGGGCGTCGAGATCGTCGAAGCCCTTTTCCATGACGACGGCGGCGATTTCCGACGCGATCGAGCAGGTCGGCCAGCCTTCTTCGACCACGACGATGCGGTTGGTCTTCTTGAGGCTTTCCAGCACGGTCGCGGTGTCGAGCGGGCGCAGCGTGCGCAGGTCGATGACCTCCGCGTCGATACCCTCTGCGGCCAGCGTTTCAGCTGCATCGAGCGCGAGGCCGACGCCGATCGAATAGCTGACCAGCGTCACATCCTTGCCCGGCCGCATGATCCGCGCCTTGCCGATCGGCAGGACATAGTCATCGACCTTGGGCACGTCGAAGCTGCGGCCGTAGAGCAGTTCGTTTTCCAGGAACACGACCGGATCGGTCGAGCGAATCGCCGCCTTGAGCAGCCCCTTGGCATCGGCCGCGTCATAAGGCGCGATGACGATCAGGCCGGGGACGGCGGCATACCAGGGTGCATAATTCTGGCTATGCTGCGCGCCGACGCGGCTGGCCGCGCCGTTGGGACCACGGAACACGATCGGGCAGCGCATCTGGCCGCCGGACATATAGTTGGTCTTGGCCGCCGAGTTGATGATGTGGTCGATCGCCTGCATGGCGAAGTTGAACGTCATGAACTCGACGATCGGGCGCAGGCCGCCCATAGCCGCGCCCGTGCCGATGCCGGCAAAGCCATATTCGGTGATCGGCGTGTCGATGACGCGCTTGCCACCAAATTCGTCCAGCAGACCCTGGGTTACTTTGTAGGCACCCTGATATTCGGCCACTTCCTCGCCGATCACGAACACGCGCTCATCAGCGCGCATTTCTTCGGCCATCGCGTCGCGCAGGGCTTCGCGGACCGTCGTTTTGACGAACTCGGTGCCTTCGGGCAGGTCCGGGTCAGCGACGGTCGCCTTGGCTTCCGACGCCAGCTTGGCGGTGCCGCTTTCGGCCTTTTTGGGCGCTTCGGCTTCAGCCTTGGCAGGCGCAGCCGCCGCCTTGGGCGCGGGTGCTTCGTCCTCGCCCTCTTCACCGGCCATCGTCGCGATGACGGTGCCGACCTTCACGCCTTCGGACCCTTCGGCGATCATGATCTTGCCGATCTTGCCCTCATCGACGGCTTCGAATTCCATCGTCGCCTTGTCGGTTTCGATCTCGGCCAAAATATCGCCGGACTTCACTTCGTCGCCTTCCTTCACCAGCCACTTGGCCAACGTGCCCTCTTCCATCGTCGGCGAGAGCGCCGGCATCTTGATTTCGATACCCATTAATATTGCTCCACCAGCACGTCGGTATAGAGTTCGGCCATGTCCGGCTCAGGCGAAGATTCGGCGAAATCGGCCGCTTCGCTGACGATCTTGCGGATGTCCTGGTCGATCTTCTTGAGTTCGTCCTCACCCACGCCATGTTCGGCGAGATAGGCCTTGGCGCCCTCGATCGGGTCGGACTTGTCGCGCATCGCCTGCACTTCTTCGCGCGACCGGTACTTGGCCGGATCGGACATGGAGTGGCCGCGATAGCGGTAGGTCTTCATTTCCAGCAGGATCGGGCCATTGCCGCCCTGCACCCACTTCAACGCTTCCTCGGTTGCGCCGCGCACGGCCAGCACGTCCATGCCGTTGACCTGGATGCCGGGGATGCGGAAACTTTCGCCCCGGCGATAGAGCTGGTCTTCCGCCGAAGAACGGTTGACGCTGGTGCCCATGGCGTATTGATTATTCTCGATAACGAAAATGATCGGCAGCTTCCACAGCTCGGCCATGTTGAAGGATTCATAGACCTGGCCCTGGTTGGCCGCGCCATCACCAAAATAGGCGACGCACACGCCGCCATCGCCATTATATTTGTGCGCGAAGCCGAGGCCCGCGCCGAGCGATACCTGTGCGCCGACGATGCCGTGGCCGCCGAAAAATTTATGTTCGACGCTGAACATATGCATCGAACCGCCCTTGCCGCGCGAAATGCCCGCGCCACGGCCGGTCAGTTCGGCCATGATGACGTTGGGATCGATGCCATAGGCCAGCATGTGGCCGTGGTCGCGATAGCCGGTGATAACGCTGTCCTTGCCGGGCACGAGTGCCGACTGGATGCCGACCGCAACCGCTTCCTGGCCGATATAGAGGTGACAGAAGCCGCCGATGAGACCGAGGCCATACAACTGGCCCGCTTTCTCTTCGAAGCGGCGGATGAGGACCATCTGCCGGTAGAATTCCAGCAACTCTTCCTTGCTGGCCTTGTAATCGGTCGGAGTGTCGGGGCGAGGCCGGTTATGGTCCGCGCCGACCGGGCTTTTCGCCTCGGCCTCTGCGCGGGTCGGGCGCGGCGTCGTTGGTTTCGCCAAGGCTCTTATCCTCTTGCGTGGGGTAGGATGGAAGGAAGCCCGATATAGCGGCAGAGTTGCATATATTGCAACGGCGGACCCGACGGAATCCGGGCCAAAGCTATCATCTTGGGCTAATATTGGTCGCGGCGAAGGCTCAGTTGAGCGGCACGATCACTTCATCATGGTGAATGACGCCAAGCTGGCGGCGGATCAGTTCGTCCGACAGATCGGGATCGACACGGCGTGGGTTGAGCAGGTCGACCCGGTTGCGCAAGTCGGCGCGCGCTTGCTGCACCCGCTTGAGTTCAGCGTTGGCCGCGCCGAGCTGACGCGAATAGTCGCCCCAGGCGAGGATGCCGTTCGACCCCACGACGACATAGCCCGCGAAGGACAGCAGCAGAAGCAGCGCGATCGCAGGGCCAAGGGCCGAGAATAAAAGGAGACGTAGCTTCGCGATGTGCGCCATCGCCCACAAGAATCACAAGAAAAGGTCGGCCGCAAGCGAATTTTGTCGAACTTGCGGCCAACCGAAGGAAAGCCGATCAGCGGAAGATGGAGCGTCCGGCATAGACGGCGACATCGCCCAGTTCTTCCTCGATGCGGATGAGCTGGTTATACTTCGCAAGCCGGTCCGACCGCGCGAGCGAGCCGGTCTTGATCTGGCCGCAATTGGTGGCGACGGCGAGGTCCGCGATGGTCGCGTCCTCGGTCTCGCCCGACCGGTGCGACATGACGGCAGTGTAGCGGGCGCGGTGCGCCATATCGACGGCCGCCAGCGTTTCGGTCAGCGTGCCGATCTGGTTGACCTTCACCAGCAGCGAGTTGGCCAGGCCCATGTCGATGCCCATCGACAGGCGCTTGGGGTTGGTTACGAACAGGTCGTCGCCGACCAGCTGCACCGAACCGCCGATCTTGTCGGTCAGCGCCTTCCAGCCTTCGAAATCATCCTCGCTCATGCCATCCTCGATCGACTTGATCGGATAGTCGGCACACAGGGCGGCGAGATAGTCGGCCATTTCAACGGGGCTGAGCGACAGACCTTCGCCCGAAATCTCGTACTTGCCGTTCTTGAAGAATTCCGTCGCGGCGCAATCGAGCGCCAGCATGACGTCGTCGCCCGGCTTGTAGCCAGCCTTTTCGACCGACAGCATGATGAAATCGAGCGCATCGCGGGTCGAGGCGATGTTGGGCGCGAAGCCGCCTTCATCACCGACCGACGTCGCCAGCCCCTTGTCGTGCAGGCCCTTCTTCAACGTGTGGAAGATTTCCGACCCGATCCGCACGGCATCGGCGATGCTTTCAGCACCGACCGGCATGATCATGAATTCCTGAAAGTCGATCGGGTTGTCGGCATGTTCGCCGCCGTTGATGATGTTCATCATTGGCACTGGCAGCACATGCGCCGACACGCCGCCGACATAGCGATAGAACGGCAGGCCTCGCGCATCGGCAGCGGCTTTTGCCACCGCCAGGCTGACGCCCAGGATCGCGTTGGCGCCCAGGTTCGACTTATTGTCGGTGCCGTCGAGCGCGATCATCGCGGCATCGACTTCGCCCTGATCTTCGGCATCGAAGCCGATCAGTTCGCCCGCAATCTCGTCATTGACGGTATCGACCGCCTTCAACACGCCTTTGCCCATATAGCGGCTCTTGTCGCCGTCGCGCTTTTCCACCGCTTCATAGGCACCAGTCGATGCGCCCGACGGCACCGCCGCGCGGCCGAAGCTGCCATCCTCCAGCATGACGTCGACTTCGACGGTGGGGTTGCCACGGCTGTCGAAAATCTGGCGGGCGTGAATGTCGAGAATGGCGGTCATGATCGCTCCCTGCACTGACAATGGGCGGGCAACCCTGATGGCGGCCCCTCCCCTGTTTTTCCGCGCTCCGCTTAGCCAGCAGCCCGGCTATTGGCAATGCAGGGCTTGCACGCATCGGAAAAATGCCGATGGTCGAAAATGTGACGGCAACGGAACTGCATGCCGCTGCGGAGCATTTGGAATATAACCACCTGCCGCCTCGCGCGGCGCACCATGCTGCATCAAGAGGGAGATTGAGGACGATGGTTGATACCCCGGTAACGCCGGCCGCCAAGCGCGGACGCCCCCCCAAGGCCAAGACCCTGGATACCGCCGCCAGCGCCGTCGCCGTGAAGGCCGAGCCGCTCAAGAAAGCCGCGACGGAAGCGGCCTCAGACGCCGCCGCTGACGTGGAGAGCGCTGCAAAGGGTCTGAGCGCACAGATCAAGCCGATCAAGGAGCAAGCCGAGAAGGCAGCCAAGGCTGCGGCCGAGAAGTTGAACGCGGTTGATTGGAAAGCCCATATCGACCCGATCAAGGAACAGGCTGGCAAGACCGCCAAGTCCGCCGCGGGCGTCGCCAAGGACAAGACCGGCACGGCCATGCAGAGCCTGTCCAAGCTGATCGCCGACACGGCTGCCACGGTCGACGCAAAACTCGGCCCGCAATATGGCGATTATGCCCGTCAGGCCGCCGAACAGGTTGCCGGTGCAGCAGACAGCCTCGACAATAAGGATGTCGATCAGTTGATGGCCGAAGCGCGCGATTTCGTGCGTAAGAGCCCGGCTGTCGCGATCGGCGCGGCCGCCGTTGTCGGCTTCGTGTTGATGCGCCTTGCCAAAGGGTCGGACGACAAGGCCTGAGGGTTTGCCGTTCCGGCTTTCCCGTCACTGAAACGAAAGGCTCCGGTTTCGGGGCGGAGGATCTATTGACACAAGAGCCAACGGAAACGGCGGTTACGCCGCACGCCGAAGGATTGGAGCCAGGCGGTCCGGAAGAGGGCGCACGCACCGAAAGCGTGCGTGACGCCTTCGCCCGCCTGTACGCCGATGGCCGGGCCTATGCCTCGGCCGAGGCGGACAAGCAGAAACTGCGGCTCAGCATCGTCGGCGTCGGCGTTCGCAATGCGGCGGTGTTGGGACTAGTGGCGCTCATGCTCGCCTTTGCCAGCATCGTGGCGTTGCTGGTCGGTCTTGTCGTGGCCTTGTCCCGCCATCTCGACCCTTTGTGGGCGACGCTGATCGTGGCCGGCGGCGGGCTGCTCGTGACGATCCTGCTGCTGCTGATGGCCAAAGGCTGCATCACCCGCATGAAGAAGGCGATCACGCCATGACGCAGGAATTGGCTTATCGAGAGGCCTGCGCCCGCGCCGACCTGGCCCGCGCGCAGATGAAGATCAGCGCCGCGCAAGCGAAGGCGCGGATCGCGCCTGCACTTCTGATTCAGGACGCCAAGGATAAGGCGATCGACAGCGTTTCAGGCGCGGTATCGAGCGCGGTGGCTCTCGGCGCAGCCAAGGCGCAGCAACGCCCCGTTGCCGTTGGAGCAGCCGCTGCCGCGTTCGCGCTTTTTCTGGCGCGGGGGCCGATCACGGCACTTTTCCAACGCTTATACGTTCGTTTCAGGAACACCCCAACAGATATGCCGGAGAATGACCATGGCTGACATTCGTGCCCAAGTGAACCGTGCCCGTGAAGCGGCGAATGACGCCGCCTCGACCGCAACCGACCGCATCCGTGAAACCACGGCCAAGGCGCGCGAAGGCGCTGGCGAACTGGTGCAGACCGGCCGCGACAAGGCGGGCATGGCCTATGGCGACGCGCGCGACAAGACGCAGCGCGCCGCAAGCCGCGCCAACCAGATCGTGCAGGACCATCCGGTCGCCGCGGTTGCTGGTGCGATCGCCGTTGGTGCCGTCGTGGCGTGGATGTTCCCCAAGAGCCGCGCGATGATGAAGGCCTTGCCGGGTCTTGCCGTTACCGCCGGATCGCGGGTTGCCGAAGCGGCGCTCGCCGCCCGCGCGGCGGCAGCCGAGGGCGCTGAAACGGTGAAGACCAATGCCGCCCATGCCCTGCACAGCGCGGGCGACGCCGCTTCGCATGCACGCGATAATCTCACTTCGGCCGATCTGTCGGCCAAGGCATCGAAGCTAGCCGATGACGTGACCTCGCTTGTGGCGCACCGTATTGAAGCGCTGGGCGATGCGATCAAGGCGCGGTTGCCCAAAAGCTAATCGCAACGACGTGAAAAGCATGCCAACACGGCTTTAGTCCCCCTTGGATGGGGCGTGCGGCGCTGCTAGGGTCGCCGCCCACCCAAGGGAGATAATAAAACGCCATGAGCAAAATGCATCTGGTGCTGGGCGGTCGCGTAACCGATCCGCAGACGCTCGAATTTCAAGACCTCAGCAAAGTCGACCTGGTCGGCGTGTTTCCCGACTATGCCTCGGCCGAAAAGGCTTGGCGCGGCGCGGCGCAGCGCACGGTGGACGACGCCGAAATGCGTTATGTGATCGTGCATCTGCATCGCCTGCTGGAACCCGAACTGCCCAAGGCGGACTGAAACTGACCATAGCCGTTCCTCGCATGAAACCGGGGAACGGCTATTTTCTAGTAACTAATTAACCGCGCGCGGCCTTTTGCGGAAGCGCCAGCGGAGCAGCGGCCGAGTCAAAGCCAGCCCGGCAAGAAAGCCGCCAATATGCGCGGCGACCGCAATCTGTCCCAGATCGCCCATGCCCCCGGCGGTGGCGAATCCGATCATCAGTTGCAGCGCGATCCAGCCGCCAGCCAGCCAAGCCAACCGCACGATATTGGCCGAAAACGGCCCGATCCGGCGTACCTGTTGCTGGCTATAGAGCAAGGCATAGGTCGCCACGACAGCCGAAATGGCCCCGCTCGCGCCTACCATAGGACCGGTCGAACCCGGATCGATCAGCCACTGCGCCCCGCAAGCCGCATAAGCGCCCACGCCATAAAGCAACAGCGTTGGTCCCTTGCCCAGCACATGTTCAACATGCCGCCCGCAAAAGACGAGCATCAACATATTGAAGCCGACATGCAGCCACCCGGCATGGATGAGCGTGCAGGTGAGCGGCGTTAGCCACCACGGCACCGCCGCCAGTCCAGCCAGCAGGTCGGGATCGCCCACGCGCGCGGGGATGAACCCGCCCAGCACGGCTGCATTGTCGATATGACCCGTCAGATACAGGATCAGGAACACGGCGAAACTGATCGCCGCGATCCCGTTCGTCATGGGGCCAGCGGGCAATTTCACGGGATCAGATGAACTCGATTTTCTCGACCGAGTAGAATTTGTCACCCGACGGCACCGATACCTCGACATCTTCGCCGACGGTACGACCGATCAGCGCGCGCCCCAGCGGGCTGTTGTACGAGATCATGCCCGCCTTGGCATCCGCCTCGGCCTGGCCGACGATTTGATATTTCACCGGCTTGTCATCTTCATCGAGCAAGGTCACGGTCGCGCCGAACACGATCTTGTTGCCTGACAGCGTCGCGGGATCAATGATCTGCGCGCGCGACAGCTTGTCTTCCAGATCGTTGATCGTGGCCTCTACCTGGCCCTGCCGTTCCTTGGCGGCGTGATATTCCGCATTCTCGGACAGGTCGCCATGGGCGCGCGCTTCCTCGATGGCGTCCACGATGAGGGGCCGTTCGGCCTTGAGTTCGCGCAGCTGCGCATTGAGCTTGTCATAGCCCATCTGCAGCATCGGCATCTTCTCAACGGTCGCCATTTTGCAAATCCTTCGTCAAAACTTCCCTTTGGCGGCCCGAACAGCGGGCCGCCCGCAGCATGCTTCCTTGTGCAGGGGATCAGGCGTGCGACAGGGGATAATAGGACTGGAGCGAGCGCACTTCAAGGGGATGCTCCCGCAAAGCCTCGATCGCATCGGCCGCAGCGACGCTGGCGGCCGCCGTGGTGAAGCTGGCAACCTTGCCGCGCAGCGCGCTGGTGCGAATCGCCTTGCTGTCCTTCAGCGACTGCCAGCCCTCGGTCGTGTTGAAGATCAACTGCACGTCGCCATCGGTGATCTTGTCCACGATATGCGGACGCCCCTCGGCGACCTTGTTCACCTTTTCCACCGCAATACCATGGTCCGCCAGATAATCGGCCGTGCCGCCCGTCGCGATGAGCGTAAAGCCCATATCGACCAGCTTGCGCGCGGCGGGCAGGATCACCGGCTTGTCGCTATCCTTGAGCGAGATGAACACCGTGCCGCTCGTCGGCAGCAGCGTCCCCGCGCCGATCTGCGCCTTGGCGAAGGCAGTAGCAAAATTGCTATCGATTCCCATGACTTCGCCGGTGCTCTTCATTTCCGGCGACAGGACGGGATCGACACCGGGGAAGCGCCCGAACGGGAAGACCGCTTCCTTGACCGCGACATGGTCGATCGCATTGCGGTCGATCTTGGGCAGGTCGCGGATCTTCTCGCCCGCCATCACGCGCGCGGCGATCTTTGCGATCGGCGTACCGATCGCCTTGGCGACGAAGGGCACCGTGCGGCTGGCGCGCGGGTTGACCTCGATCAGATAGACCATCCCATCCTTCACCGCGAACTGGATGTTCATCAGGCCGCGCACCGACAGCGCATGGGCCAATACCTCGGTCTGCCGTTCGATCTCGGCAATGATCTCGTCGGACAGACTGTAGGGCGGCAGCGAGCAGGCGCTGTCGCCCGAATGGACCCCCGCCTCCTCGATATGCTGCAACACGCCAGCGACGACGACATCCTCGCCATCGCACAGCGCATCGACATCGACCTCGATCGCGTCGCGCAGATATTGGTCGATCAGCACCGGTGATTCGCCCGAGACCTGGACGGCGGTGGTGATATATTCCTCCAGCTGCGCCTGCCCGTCGACAATCTCCATCGCCCGGCCGCCCAGCACATAGCTCGGCCGCATCAGCACCGGATAGCCGATGCGGTTGGCGACCGCGATCGCCTCCTCCCGGCTGCGCGCAATGCCGTTGGCGGGCTGGCGCAGTTTGAGCTTGTCGATCAGCGCGGCGAACCGCTCGCGATCCTCGGCCAGGTCGATCGCATCGGGCGAGGTGCCCAGGATCGGGATGCCCGCATCCTCCAGCGCCTGTGCCAGCTTGAGCGGGGTCTGCCCGCCGAACTGCACGATCACGCCCTTGAGCGTCCCGTTGGTCATTTCGATGGCCAAGATTTCCAGCACATCCTCAGCGGTCAGCGGCTCGAAATAGAGGCGGTCCGATGTGTCATAGTCGGTCGACACCGTTTCCGGGTTGCAGTTGACCATGATCGTCTCATAGCCCGCCTCCGACAGCGCGAAACAGGCATGGACGCAGCAATAGTCGAACTCGATCCCCTGCCCGATCCGGTTCGGCCCGCCGCCCAGAATCACGACCTTCTCGCGATCGGTCGGGGCGGATTCATTCTCCGCTTCCCCAAAGATCGGCGCTTCATAGGTCGAATACATGTACGGCGTCTTCGCCGCGAACTCGGCCGCACAGGTGTCGATCCGCTTGAACACCGGTCGCACGCCGAGCTTATGGCGCAGCTTGCGCACCTCCGCTTCGGTCACGCCGCCGGTCATCGCCTTGACCGCTTCGTGGATCAGGCCCGACCCACGCGCAATGCCCCGCTCCATGCCGCGCAGATTGGCGGATTTGAGCGCCAGATAGGCCAGGCGCTTGTCGGAAAAGCCCATGGACTTGAGGTGCCGCATGCCATCGGCATCGCGCGGCAGGCCATTCTCCAGCACCTGCGCTTCGGCCTCGACGATCTCCTTGATCCGTTCCAGGAACCAGGGATCGAACTTGGCGATATTGTGGATCTCCGCGACGGTCAGCCCTTCGCGCAACGCCTGCGCCGCGACCAGCAGCCGGTCGGGCGTCGGCTGCGCCAGGGCAGCGACGATGTCGTCCTTGGGCGCGCCCGCCAGATGATCCACATCATTGAAGCCGCACAGCCCGGTTTCGAGGCCGCGCAGCGCCTTCTGCATCGATTCATGGATGTTGCGGCCGATCGCCATCACTTCCCCGACCGACTTCATCGCGGTGCCGAGCAGCGGCTCGGCACCCTTGAACTTCTCGAACGCGAAGCGCGGGATCTTGGTCACGACATAGTCGATCGTCGGTTCGAACGAGGCCGGGGTCGCCCCGGTAATATCATTCTCGATCTCGTCGAGCGTATAGCCAACCGCCAGCTTCGCCGCGACCTTGGCGATCGGGAAGCCAGTAGCCTTCGATGCCAGCGCCGACGAGCGCGACACGCGCGGGTTCATCTCGATCACGACCAGGCGCCCATCCTTGGGATTGACCGCGAACTGTACGTTGGAACCGCCTGTTTCCACGCCGATTTCACGCAGCACCGCAATGGATGCGTTGCGCATGATCTGATATTCCTTGTCGGTCAGCGTCAGCGCCGGGGCGACGGTGATGCTGTCGCCGGTATGGACGCCCATCGGGTCCACATTCTCGATCGAACAGATGATGATGCAATTGTCGTTGCGGTCGCGCACGACCTCCATCTCATATTCTTTCCAACCAAGCAGCGATTCCTCGATCAGCACTTCGGTCGTCGGCGACGCATCCAGTCCGCCGCGCACGATGGTCATGAACTCGTCGCGATTATAGGCGATGCCCCCGCCCGTGCCGCCCATGGTGAAGCTCGGCCGGATGATCGACGGAAGCCCGGTAAATTCCAGCCCTTCCAGCGCCTCTTCCATCGTATGCGCAATGCGCGAGCGCGCCGATTCCAGCCCGATCTTGTCCATCGCATCGCGGAACTTGATCCGGTCCTCCGCTTTGTCGATCGCTTCTGCATCCGCGCCGATCATCTGGACGCCGTACTTCGCCAGCGTCCCGTCGTTGAACAGCGCCAGCGCCGTGTTCAGCGCCGTCTGCCCACCCATCGTCGGCAACACCGCATCCGGCCGCTCCTTCTCGATGATCTTCGCCACGATTTCGGGCGTGATCGGCTCGACATAGGTCGCGTCGGCAAATTCCGGGTCGGTCATGATCGTCGCCGGGTTGGAATTGACGAGGATGATGCGATAGCCCTCCTCCTTCAACGCCTTGACCGCCTGCGTGCCCGAATAATCGAACTCGCACGCCTGGCCGATGATGATCGGGCCAGCGCCGATGATGAGGATGGAGGAGATGTCGGTGCGTTTGGGCATTGTTTAGAGTGCTCTCATTGAATAGGTTGATTGCAATGCAATCATGGGAGACGGGCGATGGGTAGCGTTACGATCCGCAACATCGATGATGCCGTTAAGGAAGGCGCTCGATTGTCGGCGGCGAAAAATGGGCGTTCGCTGGAAGCCGAACTGCGAATTTTGCTCGAACAGACTTATGCGCCGACGGCACCCGATGCCGCGCAAATTCGCGATCTGACGGGCGACGACTGGGTTCATGACCTGATTGCGATTGCAGGCGGCGCAGGGCTGGAACTGCCGGCTCGGCAAGATCATCCCGCTGATCGCGAGATTTTTGGTGCTGATTGACACGAACGTCTGGAGCGTACTCGCCCGGCCCAGACCGGAGCCCAAGGTGATCGCCTTTCTGGCCGCCAATCGCGCAAATTGCACATTATCCACCATCGTATTAGCAGAAATGGAATATGGCATCGCCAAAGCGATCGACGCCACGCATCGGTCGCGCCTTATCGCCTTCAGAAACCGGATCGAAACACTATTGATCGACCGGATCATAAAGCCCGATGAGGCAACAGCCGTTGTATGGGGACGCCTGAAGGCCGAACTGGAACGCGCCGGACAGATAATCGCAGACATGGACCTGCTGATCGCATCGCAAGCAATTGCAGCCGGTATACCAGTCGTCACCCGCAACGTATCAGACTTCGCCCGGACAGGTGCCGCCATCATCAATCCTTGGGAGCCATGAGCGCCTGCGCGCGCGAACAATCAATCTCGCACGCCTGGCCGATGATGATCTGACCAATGCCGATGCTGCGGATAATTGAGATCTCGGTGCGTTTAGGCATTAGTTCAGCCTGTTATCGGTCAATGTAGTGCCCACTGGTAAAGCGGCGTTAATGCAGTCGAGCGTCCGTGCATCGGACGAATAATGCCGAAACGTGAAGCCAACGAAGCTATCCGACGCTTCGATAGGTTCATATTTCGACACCCCGCACCTTTTCAAAAGAGCAGGTAATCTTGTAGCAGCATCTGGGACAATGGCCCCTTCAGCATCTGACTGGACACCGGCACTTGCGAACGCCCCAATCATATATTCCACGGAATTCGAGGCAGCGCTGCAACCCGAAGCGACAATAAGTATGGGCGCTGCGAAAGGAATCGCCCGGCTCATCAATGCACCGCCCCCGTCCGGGCCTCGCACCCCCAGCCGTCATATTCGACGCCGCACAATATCTCGATCTGCAGGCATTTCTTGGTCAACGCCTTGATTGACGCCTCATCCACCGCCTGTTCGCATTCCAGGAACAGGAACAGGTCGCCATCCTCATCCTCTTCGCGGTCGAGTTCGACCATGCCGAACTGGCTGGCAATTTCCAGGACGCGGTCGAAATCCTTGTCATTGCCCTTGAAGCTGACGTCCACGGCGCGCGGGATCATCGGCTTGTCGCCATTGGCGGCGAGGTTGGCGAGGACTTCGCGGTCCGCTTCCCACTCGGCGGCCAGCCGGGCTTCATCGACGGGGGGCAGTTTGATGCTCATGCCGCCACCGGCTTTTTCAGGCCATCGACGAACCGCTGGAACAGGTAGAAGCTGTCCTGCGGCCCCGGCGAGGCTTCGGGGT
Organism: Sphingobium sp. KKT206; assembly: GCF_055640555.1. Lineage (NCBI taxonomy): Bacteria > Pseudomonadati > Pseudomonadota > Alphaproteobacteria > Sphingomonadales > Sphingobiaceae > Sphingobium > Sphingobium sp. KKT206. The sequence continues at coordinate 393,172 of NZ_CM145764.1, read as the reverse complement.
GATATTGCACCGAAAAGGCGTTCTTGTCGGTCAGTTCGATGCCGCAATTGCTGCCGTCGAACAACGACACATGGGTCGTGCGGACATTGGCGGGCAGCGTCTCGGCATCGACCGCAAAGCCATGGTTCATCGACGTGATCTCCACCAGGCCATCGCTCAGCCGCTTGACCGGATGGTTGGCACCGCGATGGCCCTGATGCATCTTGATCGTCTTGGCACCCACCGCCAGCCCCAGCAATTGATGGCCAAGGCAGATGCCGAAGATCGGCACGTCGCGCGCCAACAGCGCTGCGATCACCGGAACGGCATAGCTGCCGGTCGCGGCCGGATCGCCAGGCCCGTTGGAGAGGAACACGCCATCGGGGGCCAGGTCCATGATCTGCTCGACGGTCGCGGTCGCGGGCAGCACGGTTACGCGCGCGCCGGCCTGCACCAGATTGCGGAAGATATTATTCTTCGCGCCATAATCGATCGCCACGACATGCGGCGCGCCTTCGCCCACGGCGTTCAGGCCATAGCCCTTGCCCAGCGTCCAGCCGCCATCCTGCCACAGCCGCGTTTCCTGCCCCGTGACTTCGATGGCGAGGTCCATGCCCTCCAGCCCCGGCCAACCCGCCGCCTTCGCCGCCAGCGCGGCAAGGTCGAACGCACCATTGGGATCATGCGCGATCACGACATTAGGCGCGCCCTTTTCGCGGATCATCCGGGTCAGCGCGCGGGTATCGACCCCAGCGAGGCCGATGCGGCCATTATCCGCCATCCACTGGTCGAACGCCATGACGTTGCGGAAATTGGACGGCGCGGTCACATCCTCACGCACCACGCAGCCCAACGCATAGGGGCTGGTCGCCTCGACATCGTCCAAATTGGTGCCGACATTGCCGATATGGGGGAAGGTGAAAGTGATGACCTGGCCCGCATAGCTGGGGTCGGTCATGATCTCCTGATAGCCGGTGATCGCGGTGTTGAAGCAGAGTTCGCCGACGGCATCGCCCACCGCGCCGAAACCGCGCCCGAACACGGCGCTGCCATCGGCAAAAACCACGACCCCGGTCGCTCCTTTGGGCACGGTAAGGGTCTTGGCGTCAGCCATGAGATCAGCGTCCTTTTTTGCGTTGGCTTTGGAACCCGTCTGATGCGGGTTAAACGGCCGGTCACCTATGCCTGTGTGCGCTTGGGGTCAACGTCTGTTAAAAATCTCTTTTCACATTATATCTGTCGCTTTCCGCAAAGACACGAGGATTCGCTTCGCCATGATTCGCGAGCAGATAAAGAGCGCCCAGATCACCGCCATGAAAGCAGGCGACAAGGAACGCCTCGCCGCCGTGCGCCTCATCCTGGCCAAGCTAAAGGACCGCGACATCGAACTGCGCACCGCATCGACCGTGCCGGACGACGACGCCACGGTGGTCGAAGTGCTGCAGAAGATGGTCAAGCAACGCCGCGAATCGATCGAGATGTTCACCAATGGCGGCCGCGACGAACTGGCGGCCAAGGAACAGGTCGAACTGGACGTCATCGAAAGCTTCCTGCCGACGCAATTGAGCGAGGACGAGACCAGGGCCGCGATCGACGCAATCAAAGCGGAAGTCGGTGCGGCGAGCCTCAAGGATATGGGCAAGGTCATGGCCGTCCTGAAAGAACGCCACGGCAGCGTGATCGACATGAGCAAGGCCAGCGGCATGGTGAAGGCAGCGCTTTCGTGACACGATAAAAGCCCCTCCCTTCGAAGGGAGGGGTCACGCGCCCTTCCCCACCTCCGTTCGTTTCGAGCGAAGTCGAGAAACGCGGCAGAGCCAAGGCCAGCGACACCGATGGCGTGGGACACCGCTCGACACCGGCGCGGGTTCAGGCATATTCCGTCAATGGCGTTCTGGACCTATATGCTCAAATGTTCTGACGGCCGTTATTATACGGGCCACACCGATAATCTGGATCATCGAATCGCCCAGCACCATTGCGGCCAGGGCAGCACCTTCACCCGCGATCGCCGACCGGTGACCCTCGTATGGAGCGAGACGTTCGGAACGCGGATCGAAGCGCTGGAAGCCGAACGCATCGTTGGCGGCTGGTCGCGCGCCAAGAAGGAAGCACTGATCGCCGGGAATTGGTCCTTACTCTCCTACTTCGCCAGACCGCCGAAAGAGCGGGATGTGGGCGATGCATCTCGCACGCCAGATGACTTGGAAAAGCTGCAAGCGCAGTGCGAGCGTGTCTCGACTTCGCTCGACACGAACGGATCTGGTGCGTCTTCGCGGGAAGGGAGATTTTGAGTCTAACCCCCGCCTTTCTCGACGAACTGCGCATGCGCACGTCGCTGTCCACGCTCATCGGCCGCACCATCAAGGTGCAGAAGGCCGGGCGCGAGTATAAGGCCTGCTGTCCGTTCCATAATGAAAAGACGCCCAGTTTCACGATCAACGATGAAAAGGGCTTCTATCATTGTTTCGGGTGCGGGGCGCATGGCGATGCGATCCGCTGGATGACCGACCAGCGCGGCCTGCCCTTCATGGAGGCGGTGAAGGAATTGGCGCAGGCGGCGGGGATGGATGTGCCCGCGCCCGATCCGCGCGCCGCCAAACGCGCCGAAGCGGCCAAAGGCCTGCACGACGCCATGGCCGCCGCGCAGGATTTCTTCGCCGCCCAACTCGACGCGATCGAGGGGGCGGAGGCGCGCGCCTACCTCGGCAAGCGCGGCATCAGCGACGCCACCCGCCGCGCCTTCGGCTTTGGCTATTCGCCCGACAGTCGCGGGCGGCTGCGCACCGCGCTCAAGGAGTTCGGCGATCCAATGCTGGTCGAAGCGGGCCTGCTGATCGATCCCGACGCCGCCGAACCGGACAGTGACCGGGCCAAGAAGCGCGATCCCTATGATCGGTTCCGGGGTCGCCTGATGCTGCCGATCCGCGACATTCGCGGGCGCACGATTGCCTTTGGCGGACGGATATTGGGCCAGGGCGAACCCAAATATCTCAACTCCCCCGACACCCCGCTGTTCGACAAGGGCCGCACCCTCTACAATATCGACCGCGCCTCCCCCGCCAGCCGCCAGACTGGCCGGGTGATCGTGGTCGAAGGCTATATGGATGTGATCGCGCTCGCGCAGGCCGGGTTCGACGATGCCGTCGCCCCCCTCGGCACCGCGCTGACCGAGCATCAGATCGAGCGACTTTGGAAGATGGTCGAGGTGCCTATCCTTTGCTTCGATGGCGATTCGGCGGGGCAGAAAGCCGCCATCCGCGCTGCCACCCGCGCCCTGCCCCTGCTGCGCCCCGGCTACAGCCTAGCCTTCGCCACCCTGCCCCAGGGGCAAGACCCAGACGACCTGCTGCGCGCCAGTGGCCCGGCGGCAATGGACGCGGTGCTGGATGCCGCGCAGCCGCTGGTCGAGCGACTGTGGAGCCATGAACAAGGCTCAGCCCCGCTCGACACGCCGGAGCAGAAGGCCGCGCTCAAGCAGCGCCTGCGCGCGCTGACCGATGCGATCGCGGACCCCGATGTCCGCGCGCATTATGCCCACGCCTTTCGCGAACGCTATGACGCGCTCTTCTTCGCTCGCCCCGCCTTCACCCCCACGGCGCGCGGCTCCGGCGGCGGCAATGGCACCGCCCGCTGGCAACGCGACAAACGCGGCAACTGGAAAGCCCCGATCGGCCCGGCGGGCCATGAGGTCCGCGCCATTGGTGCCAGCGGCATGGAACAGCGGCTTTTGCGCGCGATTCTGGCGGGCCTTTTGCGCCATCCGGACCAGATTGCGCTGCATCGTGAGACGCTGGCGGGCCTGCCGATCGGCGATCCCATCCTCGCCCGGCTGGCCGATTCGATGATTAGTGCATCGCTACGCAAAGAAACTGTTGAAACACAGGGCCTCCTTACCATATTGGGGGCAGGTGAAGTGTATAATATGGCTAAAGGGATGCTCCGGGCCGACACGTTCACACTCACCCCTCACAAGATGACCGCTGACCCGGATCGCCTTGCGCGCGATCTGGAGGAGGCCATTCGGGTGATGGCGCAGGGACCGGAGCTTGAGGCAGCGCTGGCGGAGGCGACACGGCGGTTCAAGAGCGACGTCAGCGAGGAAAATCTCGCTGAGCAACAGCGCTTGCTGGCGCTCAAGGCCGACCATGACCGTCGACTGGCGGAACTGGCGCAGCCCGAAGACATTGTTTGAACGAGCCGTTCCCTCGCGGGGCGGCAAGGTTTGAACGAAACGTCCCTTTGGCGGACGATGCATTGGAATTGATCGCTCCCGCCAGAGGGAGCGGCGGAGTTAAGGCGAATAGATGGCGACCAAGGCGAACAGCAAGAATGCGGCGGGTGCAGGCGATGGTGGGGATGAAGGTGGCGATGCGCCCCTGCTCGACCTCAACGAAGCCTCGGTCAAGAAGCTGCTCGCCCGCGCCAAAAAGCGTGGCTACATCACCTATGACGAGCTGAACAACGCCCTGCCGCAGGACCAGATGTCGTCCGAGCAGATCGAGGATGTCATGTCCGCGCTCAACGACATGGGCGTCAACATCGTCGAAAATGAAGAAGCCAGCGAGGATGGCGAGGACCAGCAGCGCGAGGACGACAACGACGACGCCAACGAAGCGGCGGACGATGACGATGGCTCGCCCCGCCTGGTCACCGAAAAGAAGAAGGAAACGGTCGATCGCACCGACGATCCCGTTCGCATGTATCTGCGCGAAATGGGCGCGGTGGAACTGCTCAGCCGTGAGGGCGAAATCGCCATCGCCAAGCGGATCGAGGCTGGCCGCGACACCATGATCCTGGGTCTGTGCGAAAGCCCGACCACCTTCAACGCGATCATCGAATGGTCGACCGCGCTCAACAATGGCGAAATGCAGCTGCGCGAGATACTCGATCTCGACGCCATGCTGTCTAAAGACCCTGCCCCGGAAAGCTTGGAGGAAGGCGCCGAGGATGATGATGGCGAGATCAGCGAGAAGACCGCTGGCCCCAGCTTCAAGGAAGAAGAAGAGCCGGAGGAAGAATCCGCCGACGCCGATGAGGATGAGGACGGCAATGAACGCCGCCCCCGCCGCGTCGAAGAGGAAGAGGAGGAGGACAACACCCTCTCCCTCGCCCAGATGGAAGAGACGCTCAAGCCGATCGCGCTGGAGAAGTTCGCCACCATCACCGAAATCTTCCGCGCCTTCTCGGCCATTCAATCCTCGCGCATGCTCGCCATGGGCACCGGCGAAGTGCTCAGCCAGAAAGATGAGGATGATTATCAGGAACTGCGCGAAAGCCTGACCGCGCAGGTCGAAAGCGTCCAGTTCCATCAGCAGAAGATCGAATATCTGGTCGATCAGCTTTATGCCTATAACCGCCGCCTGACCGCGCTGGGCGGGCAGATGCTGCGCCTGGCCGAGCGCCACAAGGTGAGCCGCAAGGACTTCCTCGACCGCTACGTCAATTTCGAACTGGACGATGCCTGGCTCGACCGGGTCAGCGGCATCGACAAGAAATGGGCCGCCTTCGCCGCCGCCGAAGCGCGCGCAGTCGAGCGCATCCGTAACGAAGTCAGCGAAATCGCGCAGGCCACCGGCATGTCGCTCGGCGAATTCCGCCGCATCGTCAACATGGTGCAAAAGGGCGAGCGCGAGGCGCGCATCGCCAAGAAGGAAATGGTCGAAGCCAATCTGCGCCTCGTCATCTCCATCGCCAAAAAATACACCAATCGCGGCCTGCAATTTCTGGATCTCATTCAGGAAGGCAATATCGGCCTGATGAAGGCGGTCGATAAGTTCGAATATCGCCGTGGCTACAAGTTCAGCACCTATGCGACGTGGTGGATCCGGCAGGCGATCACCCGCTCGATCGCCGATCAGGCGCGGACCATCCGCATCCCGGTCCATATGATCGAGACGATCAACAAGCTGGTGCGCACCAGCCGCCAGTTCCTGCACGAGCAGGGCCGCGAACCGACCCCAGAGGAGATGGCGGAGCGCCTCTCCATGCCGCTGGAGAAGGTGCGCAAGGTGATGAAGATCGCCAAGGAGCCGATCTCCCTCGAAACGCCGATCGGCGACGAGGAAGATTCGCATCTGGGCGATTTCATCGAGGACAAGAATGCGATCATCCCGGTGGATGCCGCGATCCAGGCGAACCTCAAGGAAACGGTCACCCGCGTCCTCGCCAGCCTCACGCCGCGCGAAGAGCGCGTGCTGCGCATGCGTTTCGGCATCGGCATGAACACCGATCATACGCTGGAAGAAGTCGGCCAGCAGTTCAGCGTGACCCGCGAACGCATCCGCCAGATCGAAGCGAAAGCGCTGCGCAAGCTCAAACACCCTTCGCGCAGCCGCAAGATGCGCAGCTTCCTCGACCAATAATCTGCCGCTTTTCAGCGACATGAGAAAGGGCGGCCTGCGGGTCGCCTTTTTTCATGTCGGCGTAAACCGCTTCTTTACCCCCTTTTGCTTAACCTGCGTTGCGAAACCCGTCGGCGGATCGGGCAAGAAAGGAATCCTGGCATGAGTGAAGCGGCACCCCGCTACCAATTTGGCGACATCGCGCGGATATTGGAGGCGCTGGTCGCTGCCGATGGCACCGCAGCGCATAGCTATGCGCTGCGCGCGGGGACTGGCATTGCCCGTGACACGCTGCTGTCGCTCGGCGACCTTGCGGACGCGGCCTATTATCTCTGCCTGCTTCATGGCCGCCATCCCGGCGTCATCGATCATGCCGCCACCCGCTCGGCCGATAATGCCGCGCGCACCTGGCTGATCGAGGCCGCCGACGCCTTCGCTGCCGAACGCGCCTATATCACCCAGGTCACCGTCGCCGCCGGTCCCGTCCCCAGCACCGCTGGTCAGGCCGATTGCGAAACCGCCGTCAGCCAGCAACGCCACGCGCTCGACATGCTCGCCCAGTCCGACCGGCGCGGCTGCGCCATGGGCGCGGCGATGGCGCTGGTGCTCGACTGGCGCGCCGTGCGCCAGGTGCTTGATATCGCCGCCCTGCGCGCGGGTATCGAACCCCATGCCTGCACCCTGCCCGACCGCGCCGCCACGCTCGATGTCGCCCGCGCGATCGGCGGCGACGATGGCGTGGACCGGGCCATCCAGTTCGGCGCACGCCAGTTGCTCAACCAGCATCGCGGCCTGTGGGACTTGCTCGCCGCCCGCGCTGATGTGCGCGCGCGGCAGGACTGAACCCCACCGATACCGCCCACACGGCTTGCGCCCACGCTCTGCTTTGCCTAGTCCCGCCACAGTGACAGGCTAAGCAGGCGGACGATGATGCGTTTTGAAGGCACCCAGGACTATGTCGCCACCGACGATCTGAAGGTCGCGGTCAACGCCGCCGTGCTGCTGCGCCGCCCGTTGCTGGTGAAGGGGGAACCGGGCACCGGAAAGACCGTGCTGGCGCAGGAGATCGCGACCGCACTTGGCGCCCCATTGATCGAATGGAACGTCAAATCGACGACCAAGGCGCATCAGGGCCTGTATGAATATGATGCCGTCGCCCGCCTGCGCGATGGCCAACTCGGCGACCCGCGCGTCCACGAAATCTCCAACTATATTCGCAAGGGCAAATTGTGGGAGGCGTTCACGTCCCCCACCCTGCCCGTGCTGCTGATCGACGAAATCGACAAGGCCGACATCGAATTTCCCAACGATCTGTTGCAGGAACTCGATCGCATGGCCTTCCACGTCTATGAAACCGGCGAGACGATCGCCGCCGCCGACCGCCCCGTGGTCATCATCACCTCGAACAATGAGAAGGAACTGCCCGACGCCTTCCTGCGCCGCTGCTTCTTTCACTATATCAAATTTCCTGACCGCCAGACGATGCAGGCGATCGTCGACGTCCATTTCCCCGGCATCCAGAAAATCCTGGTGAGCAAAGCGATGGATATTTTCTACGAGATTCGCGACGTTCCGGGCCTCAAGAAAAAGCCCTCAACCAGCGAATTGCTCGACTGGCTCAAACTGTTGCTGAACGAGGATATGCCGCTCGACGTCCTCCAGAATAGCGACCCGACCAAGGCTATCCCCCCGCTCCACGGCGCACTGCTCAAAAATGAGCAGGACATCATGCTGTTCGAACGCCTCGCCTTCATGGCGCGTCGTCAGGGCAGGTAACGGCTCACCCCAACGCGGATACCCCTAATCTCGCGCGAATCCGCTTGCGCCCGCGCGCATTGTCTGTAGCCTTCCTGTAACTATTCAACGCCGCGCCAAGACGGTCTGGATCAGGAGCTGGATGCCAATGCCAAAGCGCGCCCTTTTTCTCTTTACCGCCGCCCTCTGTCTGGCCGCACCCTTTGCCGCGCAAGCCGAAGACGCGCCCGGAGCCTGGACCCCGACCGATAGCAGCATCCGCGCGAGCGCCGCCGGGATCAGCCTGCCGCACAGCATCGCCACCCTCTCACTCACCAAGAGCGGCGAGGCCTCGAACGGCGGGCGTGGTGTCGACAATTATGCGCAATATGTCTCGCAGGACGGCGCGGTGCAGGCGACGCTCTATGTCTATCTGCCCACCTATGCCGATGCCTCGCTCGCTGCCTATATGACCGACAAGGCGGTGATGGAGCGTTTCGGCCCCAAGACCCGCCGCACCGCCTATGCCAGCGCGCCTGTCGCGGGCCAGGCCGATCGCGCGATCCGCGCCGTTTATGATGATGCGGCCGATGGCGCGCTGACCACGGCGGCAGGCTTCGTCCATGCCGGCCGCTGGATCGCCAAGATCCGCGTCACCGGCCCCACCGAACGCCGTGCCGAAGTGCTGGCCGGGCTGGACGCCATGCTCGCGCAGATGACGCTGAACGATCCGGCCTCGCTTCACGCCACCGCCCCTGCCAGGTTCGAAGCGTGCCCGGTCGCCGCCAACAAGGACGCGCGCCTGACCCGCACGACCGGGTCCGGCGAAGCCGTGCCGCAAGAGGTACGCATGCCGCGCGAGGGCAAGGACGCGCTCTGCGTGCGCGGCACCGTCACCACCGCGCAGGGCAGTTACGACATGCTGCAGCAGGTCGGCCGCGCCGACGGCGCGATCATCGTGCCCGTCGATGACAGCGGCACCGTCCTCGCCTTCGATCCTGCCACCAGCGGCGCAGGCTATAAGCTGTCGATCCACATGGTCGGCCAGACCGACCTCTACGGCACCTACGACCGCGTCCCCAGCCCCCGCCAGGTCGCGGCCATCCTCGACGGCGACGATCCCCACACCGCCAAGGCGAGCGCCACCGCCGCCTACACCGCGACCGGCGAGGTGACGCTGGTGCAGGCCAATCAGATGAGGTAACCCACCTCATACAGGCCCCAGCGTCGCCCGCCGAACAGCAGCGGCACGAACACGCTGCGCAGCGCGCGATAGCGGCCTTCGCCCAGATCCTGGCGATAGGTGTAGAGGAAGAAATCGCCCTCGCCGTCCAGTGCGCGGCGGGTCTGGCTGTCCATGAAGATTTGCCGGTTGCGCGCATGTTCCATATTCCAGTCATGCGCGCCGGGCCGCTGCGGCTGGCTACGCGCACTGATATGGGTCGGCAGATAGCCGTTCATGTCGATCAGGCAGCAGCCCACGATCGCGCTGTCCTGCGCCGTGTGCCGGTCCAGCGCCGGGCGCAGCATCGCGTCGGCAAAGGCGGTAAAGCCGGTCTGATATTGTGCCGGGTCCGACCCCGCGACGCGGCGATAATCGACATCAAATAGCTGCGCCATGTCGATATGTCCGTCGGCCAGCCCCTGCTCGATCAGCGCGCCGATCTCCTCCGCGCCCTCCTCAGCCAGTGCGATATAGCGGCTGTTGCGCGTGCGCTGCGGGCCGTGCGCCGCGCTGTTGAGCATGGCATTGGCCATAGACTCCAGCCCTTCGAGCTGCACCCGCGCCTCGTCCGCCCGCGCCGCGCTTTCGCTGGCCGACTGGCGGAACGTCGCCAGCCCGTGGCGCAGCGCCGCGACGTCACCATCGGCCGCATCGGTGCAGGCGACGATCGTCTCGGATCGCTCGCCAAATTGCGTCACCAGCGATGCGATTTCGGCCATGCTCAGCCGCAGCCGGTCGATATGGGTACCGACCCCGCGCCCGCGCACGATATTGGCTTCGACGCCGCCGATCAGTTGACGCGCATCGCGATCGAGCTGGTGCAGCGTGTCGCCGACCGACGCGGCCGATTCCCCAGCCTGTCCCGCCAGCCGCCGGATTTCGTCCGCCACAACGGCAAAGCCCTGCGTCGCTGCGCCCCCGCGCGCCGCCTCGATCGCGGCATTGACGCCGAGCAACCGCGTCTGCCGCGCGATCGCACCCAGTTCGTCGGACACATCGCCGACCGCCTCGATCACACTGAGAAATTGGCGCAAATGCCCCTCCAGCCCGGTGACATGCTCGACCAGACCCGTCAGCTCACCGATCGAAAGGGTGATGACATCATGCCCCTCGGCCAGGATCTGCCCGGCCCGCCGCGCGGTCAGACGCAATTCCTGCGCCGCCGTCACGCTTTCGCCATGGCTGGCCGCCAGCGCATCCATATTCGCCTGCAAATCGGTCAGTTGCGCGGCATCGCCTTGGATACGGTGATTGAGCGCGCCCAGAAACCCGGCCGTTTCGCTGCATTGCAATGCAATGTCGCCCGACCTTTCGCCCAAATCGGCCAATAAATCCCCGTTTTTCAAGCGCGCCCCGCAGCATCAATTATATCTGGATAGTGACGCATTAACCCTGCACTGCAACACTTAATATTGTGCTGCCGTTATGATCGCGCGACCGGCTTGCATCGGCGCGCGCCCTGTCCGACAAGCCTTCCCATGTTGCTCAACTTTCTCGACGCCCTGCGCGCGGCAGGCATTCCCGCCAGCATCAAGGAGCATCTGCTGCTCCTCGAAGCGCTCGACCGCGATGTCATCGCCCGCCGCCCGGAGGATTTCTATTATCTCGCCCGTGCGACCTATGTGAAGGATGAGGGCCTGCTCGACCGCTTCGACCAGGTCTTCGCGCAGGTGTTCAAGGGCGTGTTCAGCGCGGAAGGCGTCGAGGCCGACATCCCCGAAGAATGGCTCCGCCTCGTCGCGGAAAAATATCTGAGCGCGGAAGAGATGGAGAAGATCAAGTCGCTGGGTGACTGGGACGAGATCATGGACACGCTCAAGAAGCGGTTGGAGGAGCAGAAGGGGCGGCATCAGGGCGGCAATAAATGGGTCGGCACCGGCGGCACCTCGCCCTTCGGCCATGGCGGCTATAATCCCGAAGGCGTCCGCATCGGCGGGGAATCGCGCCACAAGCGCGCGATCAAGGTCTGGGAAAAGCGCGACTTCGCCAATCTCGACAACACCAAGGAACTGGGCACCCGCAACATCAAGGTCGCGCTTCGCCGCCTGCGCCGTTTCGCGCGCGAGGGCGCAGCCGACGAACTCGACCTCGACGAAACCATCCGCGGCACCGCGCGCCAGGGCTGGCTCGACATCCGCATGCGCCCCGAACGGCATAATGCGGTCAAGCTGCTGCTCTTCCTCGACGTCGGCGGATCGATGGACCCGTTCGTCACGCTGTGCGAAGAATTATTCTCCGCCGCGACCGGCGAATTCAAGAATCTGGAATTTTTCTACTTCCACAATTGCCTCTATGAAGGCGTGTGGAAGGACAACCGCCGCCGCTTCGCCGAGCGCACGCCGACCTGGGACATTCTCCACAAATATGGCCATGATTATAAAGTGATCTTCGTCGGCGACGCGGCGATGAGCCCCTATGAAATCAGCCATCCGGGTGGATCGGTCGAACATATGAACGAGGAATCCGGCGCGGTCTGGCTCGAACGTGTCGCCCACACCTACCCCGCGACCGTCTGGCTCAACCCCACGCCGCAGGCCCATTGGGGCTATAGCCAGTCCACCCGCCTGATCCGCGACCTGATGAACGACCGCATGTATCCGCTGACAATCGAGGGGATAGACGAAGCGATGCGGGAATTGACGCGGAAGCGGTAGATTGATCCATATCGGATAGGTTTCGGTGCTGCGCGACAGTTGGCATCGAAACGGTCCAGACTCTCGTTGTTACGTTAGCGATATGGGACCAGCCTTTGTCTTGCCATAACAGGTGGGAGAAGACTCATGCGTGCCGTCTATATTATTCCTGCACTTGCTCTTTCCTTTCCAGCGGTCGCGCTGGCGCAAGATAATGAATGTACCGCACAAGAGGCTGCGATCAACGAAATCACCGCGTTGTTCGCCAAAGATCAGGAAAACATAACCAGCCGATCTGAAAGCATCAAAAATGATGCAGGCAAGGCCGAAATATCCGGCACCGTCGACATAAAGATGGTCGAGCAGAAATTGATTTTCGATATCCCGACTGTCGTGATGAAGACGAAAGCGATGTCGCTCGACCTGCCACAGGTAACGATGAATTTGCGGGCGATGTCGTGGGATGAGCCCGTAATTACGATGGTAGCAAAGAAGGTAGGTCAGTACCCCGAATTTCGCTGCAGCGGAGGCTGGATTCCCAAGTGCAAGGTGGAGTGGAGTGATATCATCGCCCACGTCCCGGTCACGACGATGCAGCGACGCGAAATCAAAATGCATATTCCCGAAACGAAAATGGACCGCACCGACTTCAAATTGGATATTCCCGAAATTCACTCCGACCGGAAGGAATGGTTCGTAAAAATCCCCGAAGTCACGCTGCGCAATTTCGTAGTTGAAGCAGAAAAGCTCAAGTCGCGCGGCGACGAACTCGGCTCTGACGCCATGGCGCTGGCGGCTCGTCAAAAGGAAACAGCCGCTCAACGCACAGCCGCTTTGTTCGAATGTCATCTCGCGACGTTGCAGGAAAAACGCGCTCAGGTTGCCGGCACGTTCGAAACGGCGCTGAACACGCTTGATAGCAGCATTGAAACAATGCGCAAAAATGGGGCTGATCCCAGCAAGGTGGTCACAAATGATAGCGCGACCCCAATGGACTTGCTGGCGAGCAGGTCCGACCTGATCGCAAAACGGGATGCCGCCCTTGCGCAGATCGACAGCGCCGTCACGGCCATGCAAAAGGACGAGAAACTGACGGTCGAAAAGACAATTGCCTGAAGCGGCAGGCGGTCTCGTTCCCAAAAGGACGAGACCGCCCCTTTACGCCTTGAACACCACCCCACCCGTCATCGGCTCCGGCACGCCAGTCGTCCCCGGAAAGCTGATCGGCAGCCCCAGCATCGAACGCACCGCCATATAGGCAAAGCCCTGCGCCTCCAGTGCGTCGCCGTCCCAGCCCAGGCCATCGACCGGCACCACGTTCAACCCCGTCTGCGCCCGCAGCATCGCCATCAAGGTTGCATTATGCCGCCCCCCGCCCGCGACATGGATGCAGGCGGGGCGTACCGCCAGATGGTCGATCGCGCGCGCCACCGCTGCGGCCGAAAAAGCGGTCAGCGTCGCCGCGCCGTCCTCCAGGCTCAGGCCCAGCACCGCGTCGATCGTGAACGCTTCCCTGTCGATGCTCTTGGGCGGTGGCAAATCGAACCAGGGATCGGCCAGCATCGCCGCCAGCCGCGCCTCGTCCACTTGGCCAAGCGCCGCCACCGCGCCGCCTTCGTCATAGGCCGCATCGCCCTGCGCCTGCATCCAATTGTCGATCAGCCCGCTCGCCATGCCGGTGTCGAACGCGACCAGATCGCCGTCCGTCCCGATCGCGGTGATATTGGCCACGCCGCCCAGGTTCAGGATCGCGGCGGGCTTCGTCAGCCCCTCCGCCAGCGCGCGATGATAGACCGGCATCAGCGGCGCGCCCTGCCCGCCCGCCGCCACATCAGCGCTGCGCAGGTCGCCCACCACCGTAATGCCGAACGCCCCCGCCAGTGCCGCCCCGTCGCCAATCTGCCAGGTCCAGCCCCGATCGGGCCGGTGCGCCACAGTATGGCCGTGAAAGCCGATCACGCCAATATCCTGCGCCACATGCCCGCTGCGTCCCAGCAGGTCCGCGACCGCCTCGACATGCAACTCGGTCAGCTCGCTCTCGACCGATGCGATCAGCGGCTCGAATCCCGGCGCGTCCATCGCCATCGCCCGCGTGCAGCTTTCCGCCAGCCGCACGCGAAACCCGTCCTCATAGGCTTTGGCGTGAAAAGCGACCGGCGTCACCGCCCCCGCCCCATCCGTCTCGATCAGCGCCGCGTCGATCCCGTCGCGCGACGTTCCGGACATCAGGCCAATTGCCAGCATTCCTCGTACTCCGTTCGCCCTGAGCCTGTCGAAGGGCCGTTCTGAAACAAGAAAGGGGCTTCGACAAGCTCAGCCCGAACGGATGAGGGACTTTTCGCCACGCATCGCCAATGCTACAGGCGCGGCCCATGAGCAACTATCAGTCCGATCTTCTGCGCCTGCTCGAAGCGCGCGGCTACATCCACCAGCTAACCGACGCGGCCGGCCTCGACGCCATGGCCGTAAGCCAGGTGGTGCCGGGCTATATCGGCTTCGATCCTACCGCCCCCTCGCTTCATGTCGGCAGCCTGGTGCAGATCATGATGCTGCGGCGGATGCAGCAGGCCGGGCACAAGCCGATCGTCCTGATGGGCGGCGGCACCGGCAAGATCGGCGATCCTTCGCTGCGTGACGAGGCCCGCTCGTTGCTGACCAACGAAAAGATCGCGGAAAATGTCGCTAGCATCAAGCGCGTGTTCGAACGCTTCCTGACCTTCGGCGATGGCCCGACCGACGCTATCATGGTCGATAATGCCGACTGGCTCGACAAGCTCGAATATATCCCCTTCCTGCGCGACATCGGCCAGCATTTCTCGGTCAACCGGATGCTCAGCTTCGATTCGGTCAAGCTGCGGCTCGACCGCGAGCAATCGCTCAGCTTCCTCGAATTCAATTACATGATCCTGCAGGCCTACGACTTTCTGGAACTGTCGCGTCGCGCATCCTGCCGCCTGCAAATGGGCGGGTCGGATCAATGGGGCAATATCGTCAACGGCATCGAACTTGCCCGCCGGGTCGATGGCACCCAGGTCTTCGGCCTCACCTCCCCGCTCATCACCACGGCGGACGGCGGCAAGATGGGCAAGACCGCCAAGGGCGCGGTGTGGCTCAATGCCGATGCGCTCTCGCCCTACGACTATTGGCAATTCTGGCGCAACACGCAGGATGCCGATGTCGGCCGCTTCATGCGCCTGTTCACCGACCTGCCGCTTGAAGAGATTGCCGAACTTGAACGGCTTGGCGGCGCGGAAATCAACCGTGCCAAGAAACTGCTGGCCGATGCCGCCACGGCAATGGCCCATGGCACGGACGCAGCCGCCTCCGCCGCCGAAACCGCGCGCAAAACGTTCGAGGAAGGCGCGTCCGACGCCAACCTGCCGACCGTCGGCCTCGGCGCCGACGGCCTGACCGTCGTTCAGGCGACCGCTGGCCTTGGCTTTGCGCCATCGAACAAGGAAGTGCGGCGCAAGCTGGCCGAGGGCGCGATTCGCGTGAACGGTCAGGTCGTGACCGATCCGGCCATGATGCTGAACGCAGGCGACAAATTGAGTTTTGGCGCGAAAAAGCACGGTATTATCGTCGCCTGAAGGGGAATAAAGGCTTAGGCTGACATTAACCGCTTCTGTCAGCACGCCGTTCATAACGGAAACGGCAGGTTGCGCTCATGTCCAACCTCCTTTCCAGTCTGAACCATGTCCTGCAATCCCGCGATCCCGCCGTGGATCAGCGCCGGGCGCGCCGCGATCTTGTTGACCTGGTCAGCCATGTCACTGTGGACATCCGCGCCCATAGTGTGCGGATCATCAACCTGTCGCCGCTCGGCCTCATGTGCCGCAGTGACGACAGGGTGCCGGTGGGCGAGCGCGTGACGGTGTGGCTCCCCTTGGTGCAGGACATGCCCGCTGACATTCGCTGGGTCGAAGATGGCCGGATCGGCATGGAGTTCATCGAGCCTATCAAGCCCCGCATCTATGACGCGTTGATGGCGCTCATCCCGCCGCGTCGGACGGCCTGGTAAAGGGCAGCATCGCCGCCCCCTCCGCCGTCTCGATCCGCTGCCGCCCGCGCACTAGCGCTTCGGGCATCTCGGTCCGCAAAAAGTCCAGCATCGCCTCTCGCACATCGCAGCGCAGGTCGAACGCCACCCCGGCATTGCGCGCCGACAGCAAGCAGCGCAGTTCCAGCGCATCGGCGCGATGGTCGGTCACCTGCAACAGCACGACCCGCTTGTCCCAGCGCGCGTTGGCGGTCGTCACTTCCACCAGCTTCTCGCGGATACGCGCCACATCGGCGGTCGGATCGACATAGAGGAACACGGTGCCCAACAGGTCCGACGTCTTGGTCGTCCAATTCTGAAACGGCTTTTCGAGGAAATAGGATACCGGCACCACCATGCGCCGATCGTCCCAGATTCGCACCACGACGAAGGTCAGCGTAATATCCTCGATCCGCCCCCATTCGCCCTCGACGATCACCACATCGTCCAGCCGGATCGGCTCGGAAAAGGCCATCTGGATGCCCGCGATCAGATTTTTGAGCGCTGGCTGGGCCGCCGCACCCACGGCCAGGCCGACCAGACCGGCCGACGCCGCCAGCGTCACGCCGATCGTCCGCACGCCGGGGATCGCCATCAATATCATCGCGATCACTAGCACCGCGATGACGCTCTGCGCGATGCGATAGAGGATGCGGACGCGGGTGTGGCGCTGCCGCGCTTTCAGATTATCCTCGGCGTTGATATCGGCGCTGCGCTCGATCATCACGCGGGTCGCGCGCATCAGCCGGAACAGCAGCCAGCCAACCAGCAGCGCGAAGACCATCTTCGACCCGATCGACCAAAGCCCTTCGACGCGCGGCCCCAACTCCAGTGGCTGCACCCCCGCCCCCAGCGCCAGCAACACCACCAGCCACCGCGTCGGCTGAAACAGCGCCGGCAACAACACCGGGTCCATCCGCTGCCGCACAAGCCGCAACGCGATCGCGTAGAGCGCCCAGTGAACGAGAAAGGCAGTGATGACAGCGAGCGCGATCGAAACGGCGGCGGTCGATGTGATATGGGTCAGGCTGAGGTCCATCCCACGAAAACGCGGCAGTAGGCCGATTGTTTCGCAAGTGCAGCATGGTTGCCGAAGGTTTGGAGTTCCCCACCCGCTCGCGCGCGCTGCAACCCACCGTCGCGCTCAGCCGGCGGCCTGCTTTTCTTAGCCCTCTCCCGCCTTCGCGGGAGAGGGTTGGGTGAGGGTCTGTCTTACTGTCTGGCAAACCCTAGCGAAGAAGACCCTCACCGACTGCGACTAGGCAGCACGCTGCCAAGTCTCCGTAGCCTCTCCCGCGAAGACGGGAGAGGGCAATAATCGCGACCCGTCACCCCCCCCTGAGCAACCCCACAGCCGCATCCTTCTCGAACAGATACAGGCACACCCGCGCCGCCTGTCCGCGCGCACTGTCCAGCCCGCCATCGCGATCGATCAGCAGCCTTGCATCATCGCGCGCCGGGTCGATCAGCGCGGCCATATGTTCGGGCGTCGCCAGCTTCAGCGCCGCCTCGCCCGACTGCCGCGTGCCCAGCACTTCGCCCGCGCCGCGCAGCCGCAAATCCTCCTCGGCGATCAGAAAACCGTCATTGGTCTCGCGCATCAACGCCAGCCTCGCGCGCGATGTCTCGCCCAGCCCGCCGCCCCGGATCAGCAGGCAGACCGACGGCTTGTCGCCGCGCCCCACCCGCCCGCGCAGCTGGTGCAACTGCGCCAGGCCGAAGCGTTCGGCCCCCTCGATGATGATCAGGCTGCTATTGGGCACATCGACGCCGACCTCGATCACCGTGGTCGCGACCAATATCTGCGTCCGGTTGGCGGCAAAGGCCTCCATGGCGGCATCCTTGTCCGGCCCCTTCATCCGGCCATGGACCAGCCCGACCGCCTCGCCAAAACGCAGCCGTAGCGATTCCGCCCGCGCCTCGGCCGCTGCCTGATCGCTGGTTTCGCTTTCCTCGACCAGCGGGCACACCCAATAGGCCTGCCCCCCGCTCCCCACATGGCGGGCCAGCGCATCGACCACCTCGTCCAGTCGCGTCGCGGCCATCACCACCGTCTGGATCGGCTGCCGCCCCGGCGGCATCTCGTCCAGCTTGGACACTTCCATCTCGCCATAATAGGTCAGCGTCAGCGTGCGCGGAATCGGCGTCGCCGTCATCACCAGCAGATGCGGGGCCTGCGCCGCCTTGTTCGCCAGCATCATCCGCTGCGCCACGCCAAAGCGATGCTGCTCATCGATCACAGCCAGCCCCAGCGCCTTATACTGCACCTTTTCCTGAAAGATCGCATGGGTGCCGACCAATATGTCGATGCTGCCATCGGCCAACCCCATCAACGTCGCCTCGCGAACCTTCCCCTTGTCGCGCCCGGTCAGGATAGCGATCTCGACTGGCAAGCCCGACGCCATCTTGCGCAGCGTCTCATAATGTTGCCGCGCCAATATTTCGGTCGGGGCCAGCATCGCCCCCTGCATCCCGGCCTCGACCGCATTGAGCAGCGCCATCAGCGCCACCAGCGTCTTACCAGACCCCACATCCCCCTGCAGCAGGCGCAGCATCGGCGTCGCCTGCGCCATGTCGCCCTCGATCTCACCGAAGGCGCGCCGCTGCGCCCCGGTCGGCGCGAACGGCAATTTCAGCATCGCCCGCAGCCGCCCGTCGCCCGCAATCGGCACGCCCCGCCGCCGCCGCGACGATTGCCGCACCAGCATCAACGCCAACTGCCCCGCCAAAATCTCGTCATAGGCCAGCCGCTCGCGCGCCTGGGCGTCGGACGGATCGGCATGGATGCGCGCCAGCGCTTCGCGCCACCCCGGCCAGCCCTTGCGTGCCAGCAGGCTGGGTTCGATCCATTCGGGCAGGTCGGGCGCACGGGCCAGCACCTGCGCCACCAGGTCGCGCATTCGGTTGTTGGTCAATCCGTCGGACAGGCCATAGACCGATTCGCGCGCAGGAACGCTGCCCGCTTCCTCCGGCGGCAGCACATCGGGATGCACGATCTGCAGCGTCTCGCCATAGCTTTCCAGCTTGCCCGACACGAATTTGGCTTCGTTCAGCGGCAACAGCTTGCGCGGCCAACCGCTATTCTTGCCGAAATAGACGAGCGAGACATAATTGCCGTACCGGTCGGTCGCCTGCACCCGAAATGGGGTGCGCGCGCCGCCGCTGGCCTTATAGTCCACCGGCGTCAATTCGATGCCGATCACCCGCCCCGCATCGGCCATGTCCAGTTCGTCGGTCAGGTGCCGGTCGACCCAACTGACCGGCAAATGAAAGGCGATATCGACCGCGCGCGCCAGCCCCAGCCGCTCCAGCGGGCGGGCCAGCGCCGGGCCAATGCCCTTAAGGACAGAGATTTCGGCAAAGAGCGGATTGAGAATATCGGGTCGCATGTCTATCTGCTGCGCTCTACTCCAGGCAGGACATATACTCAAACGCACGTTCGGCCCGGCGGTTTTTGCTCAACCCTACTCCCGTTCGTGCTGAGTAGGGGCTGAGCGAAGTCGAAGACCCGTATCGAAGCACCGGCCCTTCGATACGCCATTTCGCCTTCGCTCAATGGCTACTCAGGACGAACGGAAATGGGAATGACCATGAACGACAATCCCCAGATGCGCCGCATGAAATTCCGCGCCTGGCACCGTGGCACGCGCGAAGCGGACTATACCGTCGGCGGCTATTTCGAACGCTATCATGCCGAATGGGACGAAGCCGACATCGCCTGGTTCGAACGCTTCATGGACGAACAGGATGCCGACATCATCGGCTGGGCCTTGGGCACCATCCCCGTGCCCGAGCAATGGAAAGGCGCGATGATGGACAAATTCCTGAAACTCGATTTCGTGAAGATCGAGAACTGACCTGCTCCCCTCCCGCTTGCGGGAGGGGCCGGGGGTGGGCCTGCTCTACCTCTGTTCGACCAGCCCACCCCTAACCCCTCCCGCAAGCGGGAGGGGGACGAGTAGTGACAATGACCGATCTCCAAACCATCCTCCGCGCCAAAGCCCCGCTGACCCTGTCGGGCGTGCCTGCCGGGTTTCAGCCCTGGCTGCTCGCCGACATCGCCCGCGCCGCCTATGGGTCGGGTCAGGCCCGCGCGCTGTTCATCGCCGCCGATGAGCAGCAGATGCGCGCCATCGCCGACACCGCCCATTATTTCGCGCCGGAGATCGGGATCATCGAAATCCCCGCCTGGGACTGTCTGCCCTATGACCGGGCCAGCCCCTCGCTGCGCGCCGCCTCGGCGCGCCTGGCGGGCCTGCACGCGCTTCAAGCCACGCCCAAAGCACCGCAACTGGTCGTCACCACGCTGGCCGCCATGACGCAGCGGACGCTCACCCCCTTCCGCGTGCGCCAACTCGTCGCCCATCTCGCGCCCAAGGAGCGGATCGCGATCACGCGCCTCGCCACCATGCTGCAGGGCAATGGCTATGTCCGCACCGACACCGTGCATGATCGCGGCGAGTTCGCGATACGCGGCGGCATTGTCGATCTGTTCCCCGGCGGCGAGGAGCAACCGCTCCGCCTCGACTTTTTCGGCGACGAGATCGAAACCGTCCGCCGCTTCGACCCAGCCGACCAGCGCACCACCGGCAGCATCGACGGCTTCACCCTGCTCCCCGCTTCCGAAGCGCTGCTGGACGAGGAAACGATCAAGCGCTTCCGCAGCCGCTACCGCGAAACATTCGGCGCGACCGCCACCGGCGATCCGCTCTATCAGGCGGTCAGCGAAGGCCGACGCCTCGCGGGCATGGAACATTGGCTGCCCTTGTTCGAGGAGAAGCTGGTCCCGCTCGCGGACCATATCGGCGCGGACACCGTCATCGTCCGCGACCATGGCGTCGCCGGGGCCGCCGATGCCCGGTTTGAAGCGATCCGCGACTATCATGCCAACCGGGTCCAGGCCAAAACCTCCGACCCCGGTGCCTATCGGCCATTGAAGCCCGACCTGCTCTATCTCGACAGCGCCGAATGGAACGCCGCGGTCGCCACCCGGCCGATGCACGCCACCACCCCCTTCCACGAACCCGCCAGCGCCGATGTGCTGGACTTCGCGGTCGATGGCCCGCGCGACTTCGCCCCCGAACGCGCGCAGAATATCAACATCTACGAAGCGGTCGGCAAACATATCGCCGCGCTGCAACGCGCGAAGAAAAAGGTCGTGATCGCCAGCTATTCGGGCGGCGCGCGCGAACGATTGTCCGGCCTGCTGCTCGACCATGGCGTCAAGCGCCTCGCCGCCGCCGATGGCTGGCAGGAAGCGCTCGGCATCGCCGCCAATGGCAGCGTGACACTCACCGTCCTGCCGCTCGACCATGGCTTTGCCGCGCCCGACGTCGCGGTCCTGACCGAACAGGATATGCTGGGCGACCGGCTCGTCCGCCGCGCCAAGCGCAAGAAGAATACCGACGCCTTCCTCGCGGAACTCGCCACCCTGTCGCCCGGCGACCTCGTCGTCCACATGGACCATGGCATCGGCCGTTATGAAGGGCTGACCCAGATTCCGGTCAGCAAGACGGCGCATGATTGCGTCGCCTTGAGCTATGCGGGCGGCGACAAGCTGTTCGTGCCGGTCGAAAATCTCGAAGTCCTCTCGCGCTACGGATCGGACAGCGATGGCGTCGGCCTCGACAAGCTGGGCGGCGAAGCCTGGCAACGGCGCAAGGCCAAGATGAAGGAGCGCATCCGCGAAATTGCGGGTGAATTGCTGAAAACCGCCGCCGAACGCGCGCTGCGCGCCGCCACCGTCGCCGAACCCGATGTCGCGGGCTACCCTGCCTTTGTCGATCGCTTCCCCTATCAGGAAACCGAGGACCAGGACCGCGCGATCAGCGACGTGATCGAGGATCTGGGATCGGGCAAGCCGATGGATCGCCTCGTCTGCGGCGACGTGGGCTTCGGCAAGACCGAAGTCGCCCTGCGCGCCGCCTTCGTCGCGGCAATGGCGGGGATGCAGGTCGTCCTCATCTGCCCGACCACCCTGCTAGCGCGCCAGCATCATATGCAGTTCGAGGAACGCTTCCGCGGCTTCCCGGTCAATATCGGTCGCCTCTCCCGCCTCGTCACCGACAAGGAGGCGAAGGCGGTCAAGGCAGGCCTCGCCGACGGCACGGTCGATATCGTTGTCGGCACCCATGCGCTGCTGACCAAGGGTATAGACTTCAAGCGGCTCGGCCTCGTCATCGTCGATGAGGAACAGCGCTTCGGCGTCACCCACAAGGAACGGTTGAAGTCGCTCAAAACCGACGTCCATGTCCTGACGCTCACCGCCACGCCGATCCCGCGCACGCTGCAAATGGCGATGTCGGGCCTGCGCGAACTCTCGGTCATTCAGACGCCGCCGGTCGATCGCCTCGCGGTGCGCACCTATATCATGCCCTGGGACGGCATCGTCATCCGCGAAGCCCTGCTGCGCGAACATTATCGCGGCGGACAGAGTTTCTTCGTCGTCCCCCGCATCGCCGACCTCGCCGAAATCGAGGAGTTTCTCCGCACCGACGTCCCCGAAATCCGCTCCGTCGTCGCCCATGGCCAGATGTCGGCGACCGAGGTGGAAGAACGCATGTCCTCCTTCTACGACAAGCGCTACGATGTGCTGCTCTCAACCACCATCGTCGAATCCGGCCTGGATATCCCCAGCGCCAACACGCTCATCATCCACCGCGCCGACCGCTTCGGCCTTGCCCAGCTTTACCAATTGCGCGGGCGCGTCGGCCGGTCGAAGACGCGCGCCTATGCCTATATGACGACGCCCGCCAACCGCATCATCACCGAAACGGCGGAAAAGCGGCTCAAGGTCTTGTCCGACCTCGACACGCTCGGCGCAGGCTTCCAGCTCGCCTCCCACGATCTCGACATTCGCGGCGCGGGCAACCTCGTCGGCGACGAACAGTCGGGCCATATCCGCGAAGTCGGCTTCGAACTCTACCAATCGATGCTGGAAGAAGCGATCATGGATGCCAAGGCGGGCGGCGTCGGCCTCGAAATCCGCCGCGACAGCTTCTCGCCGCAGATCAGCGTCGATGCGCCGATCATGATCCCCGACGATTATGTCCCCGACCTCGACCTGCGCATGGGCCTCTACCGTCGCCTCAACGAGTTGGAGGACCGCCAGGCGCTCGAATCCTTCGCCGCCGAACTGATCGACCGGTTCGGCAAACTGCCAGCCCCTACGCAAAACCTGCTCAAGATCATCGAGATCAAGCAGAATTGCGTGAAGGCCAATATCGCCAAGATCGATGTCGGCCAAAAGGGCGCGCTCGTCAGCTTCTTCGAAGACAGCTTCCCCAATCCGGCGGGCCTCATCGCCTATGTCCAGCGGCTCGACGGCGTCGCCCGCCTGCGTCCCGACAGCAAGATCGTCGTCAACCGCGCCTGGGCCGATTCCGCCGCGCGGCTCAACGGCGCCTTGCAATTGTCGAAGGGGCTGGCCAAGGCTGCGGCTTGATCAGGCAGGACTTTGTTGCCCTTTGGCAATGAACGGGCAACAGAGCGGACCTACATCCGCGGCAGGCGATCGGACAACATAGCCCGACGCCGCAACGCAGGAGAATGATAATGAGCCTAACTCTCATCGCGCTGGCGGCCGCTGCCGCCACGCATAGCGTAACCCTCGATCATCATGGCACGTCGATGCAGGCGCTCTACACCGCCCGCGCCGACGTCGAAGCGCGTACCGTGGGCGCAAAGACGCCCAACCGCATGGACATGCAGCGGTGCAAGTGGACCGCAACCGTCGTCGTCGATCGCAAGCTCGACCATGGCCCCGCGCTCGCCCGCACCCTCGCCAGCGACACGCGCTTTTCCGGCAGCGAAGCCGGTGCCTGCGCGCGCGACGACCGGCTGGAACAGCGGGTGCTGGCCCAGCATGGCGATCGCATCCAGTCGACGCTTGTGGCGATGGCGGAGCGTGATCGTGCGCCGCTGATGGCGGAACTGGATTCGGTGCGCGCGCTTGCGTCGAACTGATCCCATCAGGATGCGGGTGGCATGGGCAGCGGCATTCGGGCTCGCCGTCCATGCCCTTCCCGCCATCGCGCAGGATCGCGGCCTTTCCGCCACGCTCGAAGCCGCCAGCGACGAACGCCGCCGGGGCCTCAGCTGGAGCGAGGGCGACCCGGTGCTGCGCAGCACCCTGTCCGTCCCCGTCACCTCCGGCCTCAGCCTCGATGGCGCAGCCACCACTTTATGGGGCAGCACCCGCCATGGCGGCGCCGACGCGGCGATCGACATCGGCCCAAGCTGGTCGCAGCAGATTGGCGGCTGGCGGCTGACCGCCCAGGGCCGCTATCATCTCTTCCCCGGCGCCTCGGATCAGGGCTATGGCGAAGTCGGCGCACAGGCGGGCTTCCTCATCGGCCCGGCCAGCGTCGATATCGCCGCTCATTATGCCCCGCGCCAATCGGCGATCGGCGGCGACAATCTCTATGTCTCCGCCGCTGCCGCCGTCGCCGTCCCCGGCACGCCCTTCACCCTGTCGGGCCATGTCGGCCGCTCGTCCGGCAAAGTGCGCGATCCCCTCGCCGCCGCCCGCCTGCGCCCCGATGGCAATTATTGGGACCATGGCGTCGCACTCGACTGGTATCGCGGCCAATGGTTCGCCGGCATCCGCTATGCTGGCAGCAGCATCGATGGCCCCGCCCGCACCCATGCCGGCGACCGCCTGATCGCCCGCGTCGGCTTCAGCCTCTAAGCGCGCGCCACATCCAGCGCTTGTCGCGCCCGCCGCAATGCCATAGCGTGCGCCCCTTATCCCAATGGAGGCGCGCGCTATGGCTGTCGAACTGACGATTTTGGCATGGTCGATGGTCCTGCTGCTCGTCCACATCTTCGCAGCGGCGCATTTCAAGACCAAACAATATGGCCCGCGCTGGAATATGGGCGCGCGCGACGAAAAACTCCCGCCACTCCATCCGCTCGCCGGACGCCTCACCCGCGCCCAGGCCAATTTCCAGGAAACCCTGCCGATCGCCATCGTCGCGCTGATCGGCGTGGTGCTGGCGGGCCGCACCAGCGACATGACCGCGCTCGGCGCCTGGATCTGGCTCGGCGCGCGCCTCGCCTACCTCCCCGTCTACGCGCTCGGCATCCCCATGATCCGCACGCTGATCTTCCTCGTCAGCATCATCGGCCTCGGCATGGTCCTCTGGCCCCTGCTCGGTCTCTGACACGAGTGGGTCAAAGGCGGCGATCGTCGAATAAATTGGCCTGTTCTTCCATACGCCATGCGCTAGGGTAAGCCGCTCGGTACGGGGGAGAACAAGCCATGAAACGCAGGTTGATCGAGATAGCGGCGGTCATAACCGCACTATCCGCCGCACATAGCAGCTATGCCCAGACGCAACCTACCCGCATCGAGGCGTCTGCCCGCAAGAGCTGGACGCACAAGCCCACGAAGATCGGCCTGCCGCCCACCATCGGCACTTTTGCGCGCGGCGACGTGATGGATCTTAGCGGCGGCCCGCTACTCGACGTATCGGTCGCTTATGACGACGCCGTCTCCCGCACCCACGTCAACGTCTACTTGTACCATGCGGCGGTTCCCTCCACCGCACTATGGTTCGATGTGGCAGCGACGATGATCGCCACCAACAGCAAGTTCGGCGAACCGCAGCATCAGGGTGATCCGATCGTCTTCACCCTGCCCGGTAGCCCCATCGCATCAGCTCTTCGCCAGAGTTTCACTATCACCAAGATCGGCCGGAGCAGCGGCGTCGCGTTGGTGGCCATCGGCGAATGGGTGGTGAAACTTCGCATGACATCGCCCAATCTTGATCCAGCGCAGCTCGACGCAGCCATCACGCAGTTCATGGACTCGCTCGGTTGGCCAAAGAAGCTCCCGTCTTCGGGCACTGTCACACCGCTCAAGCGCTGCAGCCAGCCCCTTGCCTTCGGACAGCGCGCCGCCAAAATGGAAGCGAATGATGCGGCCGTTCTCTTGGGTGCGATGAGGGGCAGCTTGGCGAGAGAAGCACGAAAAAAGGGGGATGTACCCACGTCTCCCGCACTGTGCATCCACGGCGAACGGATCAGTGGCAGGCTGCCCGTCTATCAGAAAGAAGGCGGAGAGGGCGGCTATCTTATTCCCTTGGGGGATTCCGGTGAACTGCTTGATATCGGCAAAGACTCGCTCGCTGGAATCTTGCTGGGGGAAGCAGCCCAGGATGATGGCGCAACGCCATGGTCGGTTACGGTGATGAAGCTCGACAAATGGGTGCAATATCCCAGCTATGACGCCATGCCTCCACCGGCACAGGCCGTCGAAATCGTGCAAAGCGAAAATCCGCTGTCGACGACGAGCGTCTATGGCAAAGGCAATATGATCAGCCTGTCACCTGACGCGATGAAGGGGGAGTAGCCGCCTCCCCGCTTGCCCCGCGCGCCCGCGCCCGCTAAGCGGCCGCCCCATGACAGCGCATAAACCCGGCGATCCGACCACGCTCAACCGCCTCTATGGCCGCCAGTCGGGGCATAAGCTGCGCCAGGCGCAGCAAGAACTGGTCGATACCTTATTGCCCGCCGTGTCCGTGCCGGACGAAGGGCCGATCACCGCTGCGGATCTGTTCGGCTATGACCGCCCACTCCATTTCGAGATCGGCTTCGGCGGCGGCGAGCATATGGCCTGGCGCGCCGACCTGCTGCCCGACCATGGTTTCATCGGCTGCGAACCGTTCCTCAACGGCGTCGTCACCGCGCTTGGCCATATTCGCGACGGCGCGCTCGGCAATGTCCGCGTCCATATGGGCGATGCCCTGACCGTGCTGAACCGCATCCCCGACGGATCGCTCAGCTTCGTCTATCTGCTCCATCCCGACCCCTGGCCCAAGGCGCGCCACGCCAAGCGCCGCATGATGAACCCCGGCCCGGTCGCGATGATCGCGCGCAAGCTCAAACCCGGCGGCGAATTTCGCTTCGGCACCGATCATCCCGTTTATCTACGCTGGGCGCTGATGGTGATGAACGGCCACCCCGATTTCGACTGGCTGGCAAGCGACCCCAAGGATTTCCTCACCCGCCCCGGCGGCTGGCCCGAAACCCGCTATGAGGCCAAGGCCCGGCGGCTGGGCCATGAAGTCTGGTACTTCCGCTATCGCAAGCGCTGAGCCGCAGGCTCAATCCGCCCTGTCGAACAGCGCGGGCGGCGCGCCATGGGCGTCGGGCCATGCCAGATAGGCCACGTCTGTCGGCCCCACGACGAACTCGCGCACGCGCCACGCGCTGCCTGTCCGCTGCAACAGCGCATAAACATCCGGCCCATCGAGCATCCCGGCGCGCAGCCGCTCGGCATGGCGCGTCCGGGTAAGATCGATCGCATCACCGGCCGTCGTCTGCGGCACGACATGGGCGAAGGCCCAGTCGCCCTGCACGCGCAAGGCCCGCACCACGAATTGCACCGCTTGCCCCAGGTCGCGCGCAATCTCCGGCCGCAACGCATCCAGCACCGCCCGCCGCTGCGGATCGCCGACGCCGATATTGCGCACGGCAGCCGCTGGGGCTGCCTCCACCGACAAGGGCACCGTCGCCCCGATCAGGATCGAAGCCATAGCCGCGATCTTGCCCATAATCCGCATCACTTCGTTCCCCTATGGCCGACCCGGACCAGGCCAACCCCCGATATGACAACGGCGCAGCGAACCACGTCCGCTGCGCCGTCAGTTTCGCCAATCCCCGCCTCCCCCCGGATGCGGGCACCAACGTCCAGTGTCAGTTCGCCTTGCTCAGATCGACCTTCTCGACCCATTCGGGGTAGAAGCTCGGTTCGCGATTGGACCAGCCCGCCGCCGTCGCCGCCGCCTCGCTGATCGACTGCAACAAGATGCGCCGCTTTTCAGGGTGGAGATGCGGCAGGCTCGCCGCCGCGCAAAAGGCACCAGGCAGCCAGGGCCGCGCGCCCGCGCCCAGCAAGCGCTCGTACAGGAAACGATAGGAGGAAAAACTGGCCAGCCGGTCCTGCCCCAGGTCGAAGGCGGAGATCGTCACCAGCGGCGCCATGAACGGCTCCACCTGCTCCAACCCGCTATCGTCGGGCACCCGCGCCTTGATCTCGTCCAGCCGCCCATAGATGCGCGCCTGCGCCCGGATGGAGGCTTCCTCGACCATGTCGCGCGACCATAGCTTCATCGCGTCGCGGCGATGCAGGCCGATGTCGAGCGATCGGCGAATATAGCGTTGCGTGGCAGACGAGAAGCTCGCGAACTCGCGCAGTTCCGCCAAGGTAATGGCGCCGTCCGCAGGTTTTGCATTCGTACCCATGTTCATGCCCTCCGACCCGTAGTCGATCGTCAGAACATGCGCCCTCTATAGTTACTGAAGGCTTAAGCGCCTGTTCCGCCGCCGTTCACAAGGGATCAGATTTCCTTGTGCAGCGCAACATGTAAATCGGATGACAATCATCATTTGGTCGCGTCGCCCGTTACGCTCCCGGTCGCCGCGCCAGCACCGCGCCGATCATGCTGCGCCACACCGCCACATCGCCTGCCTGCGCCATCTGCGCGTCCGGTTCGCGCAACGTATGCAATATGGCATAGGCGTCCTCGACATGGTCCTGCCACGCCGCATCCACGGCCCCTGAAGCATGGGGATCGCTGCCTTCGCCATTATGGCTCAGATGCCGTCCGGCCAGGACGCGGGCAATGCGCTCGACGGCGGGGGTTGCGGATGTCGGCATGGGGTGCAGGCTCCTCTCGTTACGGGCGGCGATGGCTTCACCTGCCGCCCGCAAACTCTATCATCGTTCGGATCGAAAAACCATCAATCCTCCGGCGTAAAGCCCGAAGATGGCACGGGTTCGCCCTTGTCGCCGGGTCGCGTGCTGGACGGCGGATCGGATGCGTCCATCGAATCCTCCAATTCCTCGTCCAGCTTTTCCTCGGCATCGCGAACATGGTCCTGCGCGTCGCTGCTGCGCGCCGCGTCGGCTTGCTCGTGGGCCTTGGTCTGGGAATGATCAATCGGGGTCATGCGTCTCTCCTCCTCGATGCCACACAGGCATCTCCCCCGATCAACGGGCCGGGCCGCATCCCGGTTCCCACGCGCCGTTCGACCAACGCGCCAACCGCTTCGACCAGCAGCCACGCGATGGGGCGACAAGCGGCCCACGCGCGCGTAAACAGGATGCCATGACATATGCGCCCGACGACGGCGAACGCGGCATTTCGCCTGCGATCGCGCTCTATTCCATTCTCGGCTTCTGGTTATTCTATGCCGTGCTGGTCACGCTGCGCGCCACGGTCATGGGCTTCGATGCCCCCTATGAGCTGGCCGCCCGCCGGGCCATCGTCACCGTCATCGGCATCGTCACGACCTGGATCTTCTACCTGATGCTGCGCCGCTTCGACACGAAGCCCTTGAGCGTCCGCGTCGTCGCCGCCTTCTCGCTCGCCGCGCCCTTCGCGCTCGCCATGGCGTCGGCCAATTTCTACATGTTCAACGTCTATGACCCGGTCAACATCTTCACCGATGGCGACCGGATGAAATTTCGCAGCGAAGAACATTTCGCGCTGATCCAGATCGTCGAGGATGCGATCAGCCGCTATTTCTTCCTCTCCGCCTGGGCCGCGCTCTACCTCGCTCTGTCCTACGCTAGCGAAGTCCACCGCACCGAACGCCGCGCCGCCAGGCTGGAACGCGCCGCGCAGCAGGCCGAACTGCGCTCGCTCCGCTATCAGGTGAACCCGCATTTCCTGTTCAACACGCTCAACAGCCTCTCGACCCTCGTCATGCGCAACAAGCCCGACGAAGCGGAAAAGATGATCCTGTCGCTCTCCAACTTCTACCGCACCAGCCTGACCGGCGATCCGCTCGACGATGTGCCGCTGGCGGAGGAAGTCCATCTCCAACAACTCTATCTCGATATCGAGGGTGTCCGTTTCCCCGAACGGCTGACCAGCGTCATCGACATCCCCGCCGACCTGATGACCGCCTGCGTCCCCGGCCTCATCCTCCAGCCGCTGGTCGAAAATGCGATCAAATACGGCGTTTCGCGCACGTCCAGCCCGGTGCAGATCCGCATCACCGCCCGCGCCGATGGCGACCTGCTCCACATCAACGTCACCGATAATGGCGACCAGCCGCCCGGCGACGCCGATCGCGGCAGCGGCATCGGCCTCGCCAATGTGCGCGACCGGCTGACCGCGCGCTTTGGCGATCAGGGCCGCATCGCTTATGGTCCGCGTGAGGGCGGCGGCTTCTCCGTCCTTATCACCCTCCCCATCATCCGCCAGAGTTGCTGATCCCATGTCCATCCGCACCATGATCGTCGATGACGAACCGCTCGCGATCGAGCGGTTGCAGATGCTGTGCGCCCGCGAACCGCGCCTGACGCTCTGCGGCACCGCCAGCGACGGCGAAGCCGCGCTGCGCCTCATCGAAGCGCTCAAGCCCGACCTCGTCATGCTCGACATCGCCATGCCGCTGCTCGACGGCATCGGCGTCGCCCGCGCCGTCAGCCGCATGGGCCTGCGCCCCGCCATCATCTTCGTGACCGCCTTCGAAGGCTTCGCGGTCGAAGCCTTCGATCTGGCCGCCGTCGATTATCTGCTCAAGCCCGTCGCGCATGACCGGCTGACCCGCGCGATCGACCGGGTGGAGGCGGCGCGCAGCCTCGCCCCCACCGACGCCCCCGCCATCTCGACCGAGGCGCAACCCGACTGGGCCGAGGAATTCTGGGTGCCACACCGCTCCGAACTCATCCGCATCGCCACCGACCAGATCGACCGGATCGAGGCGGAGCGCGACTATATGCGCCTCCATGTCGGCAGCCACAGCTATCTCCTCCACCAGACGATCAGCAGCCTGGAGGAACGGCTCGACCCGCAGCAATTCGTCCGCCTCCACCGCTCCCACATCGTCCGCCGCGACCATATCGCCCGCCTGCGCCATGACGGCAGCGGCGTGTGGTTCGCGGCGCTCGCCGACGGCAATGAAATCCGCATCGGCCGCACCTTCCTCGCCAACGCCAGAGCCATGACCGGCCGCTAACCAATCTGGACTTGTAACGGTTTTGCGCCGGTCACCTGAGCGATTAGAGCTCGCAACAGGAGACCGACGAGATGATCAAGCATACAGAAGAGTTCAAGCAAGAGGCGGTACGGATCGCGCTGACCAGCGGGTTGCCGCGCGATCGGGTTGCATCGGATTTGGGGATAGGGAAGTCGACGCTGGGCAAGTGGGTATCGCAGTATCGGCCCAGTGATCTGGTTTCAGCGCCGCAGGCAGATCTGGCGCGTGAGAATGAACGCCTTCGCCTTGAGAACCGTGTGCTGCGGGAGGAGAGGGAAGTGCTAAAAAAGGCCACGCAGTTCTTCGCGAGCCAAAGGCCGTGAAGTTCGCATTTGTGCATAGCTGGCGGCACCGGTGGCCCGTTGAACTGCTCTGCCGTGTCATGGATGTCAGTGAACGCGGCTATCGTTCCTGGCGCTCGCGCCCGATCAGCAGGCGGGAGCGGACAGATATGAAAGTGCTGGCCCATATCCGGGAACAGTACAGGCTGAGCCTTGGCAGCTACGGCCGTCCTCGCATGACGATGGAGTTGAAGGAGGTAGGGCTCGATGTTGGCGAGCGCCGGGTCGGGCGGCTGATGAAGATCAACGGGATCAAGCCAGTCCGTAAGCGGGGCCTGAGGGCCGCCTTGCGTAATGCCCATTCGCCGGGATGATTGCCGCTCTTTGAGCGAGGTGGCGGGTGTCGGACGAGATCGAGGATTCAGCAAGCGAACGGGCGATTAATCATACGAGTAATCGTATGAGTAGTCGGATCGAGGTCGTTAGCCGGGTGTCGGGCCGTCGGCGCTGGACGGTGGAACAGAAGCTGGCCGTATTACGGGATGCATTCGGCCCCGACGGTTGCGTGCGGACAGCCTGTGAGCGCCACGACGTCGGCAGCGGCTCGATCTACACATGGCGGCAACAGGCGATGTCAGGCGAGTTGACCGGGGTGTGCAAGCCGATCGAGCCTGTATTTGCGCAGGTGCAGATCAGCGAGCAGCCGGCCTTGCCCGCCCCAACGGCTGCGGCGCGCAGCAACGGCGTGATCGGGATCGAGCTGCCGTCGGGCATCAAAGTGAGTGTGGACGCCACGGTCGATGCCGAGGCCCTGTCGCGGGTGATCGGCGCGCTGACACGATGATCCCGCTGCCGCCATCGACGCGGATCTTCCTGGCCTGCGGTGCGACCGACATGCGTAAGGGTTTCGACGGCCTGGCGGTGATGACGCAGCAGATCCTGGAGCAGAGCCCACATTCCGGTGCGCTGTTCGCCTTCCGGGGGAAGCGCGGCGATTTGGTGAAGCTGCTCTGGTATGACGGCCAGGGCATGTGCCTGTTTTCCAAGCGGATGGACCGGGGGCGCTTCGTGTGGCCGTCGACCAAGACGGGGTCGGTGATCATGACCGCGGCCCAGCTTTCGATGCTATTGGAAGGCATCGACTGGCGGCGACCTGAACGCACTTTCACCCCTTCATTGGCGGGGTAAAACGCCCATTTTCTGGCACTTCTATTAGCATTGCCACCACCAATCTGCTATATAATCGCGGTGTCGGACGCAGGCCTTTTCACTCCTGATAAAGATGCTCGGATCGCCGAGCTCGAAGCCGCATTGGCCGCCGCCCATGCCGATATTTCCGCCCGCGACATCCTGATTGATACGCTGCGCGTGCAGATTGCACGCCTCAAGCGGATGCAGTTCGGCAAGTCGTCCGAGAAGCTCGATACCCAGATTGCCCAGCTTGAGCTGGCCCTTGAAGAACTCGAAGGCGAGGCCATCGTTGCCGCCGTGCGTCGAGGCGATCCGGTAGCCGTCATTCGGCCATCACCGGTTCGGGCGCTGCCCGCCCATCTGCCGCGCGAGGAACAGCGGATCGAGCCCGATCAGGGTAACTGCACCTGTCCCGACTGCGGCGGCGCGCTGCGGCCGCTGGGGCAGGATAGCGACGAGATGCTCGATGCCGTGCCCGTGCAGTGGCGCGTCATTCGGACCATCCGCCCCAAGTATAGCTGCCGGTCCTGCGAGAAGATCGTGCAGGCGCCCGCGCCGGTAAAGGCGATAGCGCGGGGCAAGGCGACCTTCGGCACCCTGGCCCATGTCGTCGTCTCCAAGTTCGACCATCATCTGCCACTTTACCGCCAAGCCGAGATCATGGCCGCGCAGGGCATCGAGATCGACCGCTCGACGCTGGCAGGCTGGGTCGGCCAAGCATCCGTGCTGCTCGATCCAATCATCAATCGTATCCGCGAGGTCGGCCTGACCGCCTCAAAGATCCACACCGACGATACGCCGGTGCCTATGCTCGATCCAGGACGTGGCAAGACAGCGACTGGCAGGCTCTGGGCCTACGCCGTCGATGATCGCGCCTCTGGTGCGACCTCGCCGCCACTGGTCTGGTATGAGTTCACCACCGACCGCACCGGCGCGCATCCCCGACGCCAGCTGGCCAGTTTCACCGGCTATCTGCAGGCCGATGGCTATGCTGGCTATGACAAGCTCTACAACACCAACCGCGTCACCGAAGTCGCCTGCTGGGCACATTTCCGGCGCAAGATATTCGACATTCATGCGACCAAGCCGACGCCGCTCACCACTGATCTGCTGGAACGTATCGGTCAGCTCTATGAGATCGAAGCAGAGGTTCGCGGCCATCAGCCCGATATCCGACGACGAAGCCGGCAGGACCGCACCAAGCCATTGATCGACGATCTCCGCCAGGCGCTCGACGATGCCCTGCGCCGTCTTGCGCCCAAGTCGGAGATGGCCAAGGCGATCGCTTATGGCCGCAAGCGCTGGATCGCGCTGACGCGCTTCCTCGACGATGGCCGACTGGAGATTGACAATAACATAGCCGAGCGCGCCATGCGCTGCGTGGCCCTTGGCCGCAAAAACTGGTTGTTCGCAGGCTCAAAAGCAGGCGGTGATCGGGCCGCCGCCATCTACTCCATCATCGAGACTGCAAAGCTCAATGGCCTCGAACCGCAGGCCTATATCGCCGATGTCATGGGCAGGATCGCTGGCAACTGGCCCGCAGCCAAATGGGATGAACTCATGCCATGGAACTGGCGCTTGACCGACCAAGACGTTGCTCAAGCTGCCTAGTGGAGATGCCAAAGCTAGATTCTTACGCCACTCCGGCCAAGGATCATGTCGGTGACCGCAAACTGAATGCTATAGCTGCAATTTCTCTGGCACGATCCAGCATTCCAGGAGGCAATTCGCGGGTTCCATCATCATTCAGCGGGAGATCATCGATCTGGTCAAAAATCGCCCCGGCCTCGATGACCAATACCTTCAACTCGTCATTAGTCACTCATGTTCTCCCTAATCCAACCGCATAATAGCGAAAGGAATAGAAACGATCGAGCGACATCGTAAATTTTTCAAACTCAGACACTCTCTGCCAAAATGACAGAATGTGGCCTACAAACCGCACTTACCCTGAACCACCGCGGTCCGCAGGCCACGCTTACGCCAGTCCGCACGCGCAAGCACAAGGTTACGACTGACAGCCACCATCGCCTGGGTGTCGCAGCGAACTGGCTGGACGGCGATTTTGCCGCAGATGCGCCCAACCGTAAATGGGCCGGCGACATCACCTATATCTGGACGTCCGAAGGCTGGCTCTACCTTGCCGTCATTCTCGATCTGCATAGCCGTCGCGTCGTAGGCTGGGCAGTCAACGACAGGATGAAGAAAGACCTGGCGATCAGGGCGCTGGATATGGCGGTGCGCCTGCGCCAGCCTCCCGAGGGCTGCCTTTTCCATTCGGATCGCGGTAGCCAATATTGCTCCTACGACTATCAGAAAAAGCTGCAGGCCTATGGCCTGCGTCCATCAATGAGCGGCAAGGGAAATTGCTACGACTGTGATTATGTTGCTGCGGCTTGATGGTCTGACCCATGCTACGATTGACCCCGTGTCATTGCGTTGACGTGTCGGCCATCAAGTCGCCCTGGCAACGGGCGAGATGTGACTTGATAGGAGCCTGACGGGTTTGCCCCTTCACAGTCCTGTCCTTCTCTGAACGGTGCCCGGGCACCGTTCAGAGAAGGACAGGACATGACCAATACCAACATCAGCGGCGTCATTATCGGTGTCGATACCCATAAATCCATCCATGTTGCCGTGGCAATCGATAACAACGGCAGCCGATTGACGGCCTTTTCGGCTCCAGCGACAACAAAGGGCTATAAATTGCTCGAGGACTGGGCGTGTGCGTTGGGCACCATCACAGCCTTTGGCATCGAGGGGACTGGATCATACGGAGCCGGGCTGTCTCGCCATCTTCTGGCCCAGGGCCATAAAGTCATCGAGGTCACCAGACCTAATCGACAGTTGCGCTATCAACATGGCAAAAGCGATAGCCTCGACGCTGAAGGCGCCGCACGGTCGGTGCTGGGCGGACAGGCGATCGCCCAACCCAAAACGCAAACAGGATCCGTCGAGATGATCCGGCATCTCAAAATCGCACGCGACACAGCAGTCAAATGCCGGTCGCAGGCCATGGTGACCCTGAAAACCCTGATCATCAACGCACCTGCGGCGCTGCGCGACACGCTCGATCAGATAAACGGAAAAATCGCGCTGATCCGATATATTGCTGCACTCAGGCCCGGCGCAATGACCTCGACGATCGCATCGGCCAAAACCGCCTTGCGGGCCTTGGCACAACGCTGGCTGGCTCTACACGAAGAAATTCAGTCGCACGACAAGGCGCTCGAGCAACTGGTCATGGCCAACGCACCAACGTTGCTGGCATCGCACGGGATCGCGACGATGACGGCGGCAGAAATGCTTATACTGGTCGGCGATGATCCCACCCGAATCCGCTCCGAAGCTGCACTCGCCAAGCTCTGCGGGGTGTGTCCCATCCCCGCATCAAGTGGCAAGACCAACCGCTTCCGACTCAACCGTGGTGGAAACCGGCAAGCCAATGCCGCGCTATATCGGGTTGCAATCGTTCGGATGCGCAACCATCCGCCGACACTTGCCTATGTCAGCAAACGAAAAATGGAGGGAAAGAGCAACCGGGAGATTATACGCTGCCTTAAGCGATACATCGTTCGCGAAATCTTTACCCACCTATGTCGCCCAAAAGCATCTCTGACCAGCGCTTGACAAATATAGGAGCCTCAATGCGTCCGTCGAGACCTTCTTCAAATCCCTGAAGGCGGAACTCATCTGGCGGCAGAGCTGGCCGACGCGGCGTCAGGCAGAAGCCGCCATCTTTCAGTACATCAATGGCTTCTACAACACCCGTCGCCGCCATTCATATCTAGGCGGCATCAGCCCGCTCGCGTTCGAAGCCAAGGTGGCATAATGAGATAGGTGACCGGCACAAAACCGTTACAAGTCCAATCCTCCCCTGTAAGGGGAGGGGGACCGCCGAAGGCGGTGGAGGGGTGTCACCCTCACGATAGCGTGACACCCCTCCGTCAGGGCTACGCCCTGCCACCTCCCCTACCAGGGGAGGATGCCGAAACACAAAAAAGGCCCGGCAATTCACCGGGCCTTCTCTCTATCACGTCGCGCTACCAATCAGTTCGCGACCAGCGGCAACCCGTCCTTGCCCCGCGCATCGGCATAGCGCTCGCTCGTCTCGGCCCGCGCGATCGCCGCGCTGATCGGCGCTTCGACGCGGGCGATCGCCTTGGCCTTGCATGCCTGCTCGGTGGCGAGGTCGCTGGCGGCGCACACCCGCTTGGCGGCACGCGCAATGCGGCTGCGCAACTGCGCCTGATGCGCGGGGTTCGATAGGTCGAGGTCGCCATGATAGACCGGGCTGGTGCGGCCATTGGACGCGAAATCCTCGGCGGAAGCGGCACCGGCGCTAGCGAACAGGATGGCGGAAGCGGCGGCGGCAAACAGGGTCGAACGGAACATCATCTATCTCCTTAAAAATCTGGTTTGGCCGGTCCGCCGCCAAATGGGGGGCTGCGCGGCGGGCCGGGGTGCGAACGGGGGGAGCCGGGGTCTTGGGGTCGGCGTCCTGCCCCGTTCGCCCATTCTGTTTAGCCCCGCGCCCCGCCCGATGCCCGCCCGCTTCGACCGGCAGCCCGCGTCATCGGCGAACGACGCCTGCACCGACGAAGCGCAAAATCGCGCCGACCAACCGCAGGACGAACGACATCTCGCGCCGCCACGAACGACATGTGCCGTAAGGGAAAGCTCGAATCGTAACGATGGGAGGGACAATAGAAAACGCCCCCGGCGCAAGGGATGGCCGGGGGCGT
The DNA here is from genome assembly GCF_055640555.1 of Sphingobium sp. KKT206. Taxonomy (NCBI): domain Bacteria; kingdom Pseudomonadati; phylum Pseudomonadota; class Alphaproteobacteria; order Sphingomonadales; family Sphingobiaceae; genus Sphingobium; species Sphingobium sp. KKT206. The sequence continues at coordinate 356,004 of NZ_CM145764.1, read as the reverse complement.
ATCCAGGTTGCTGTCGGGCACACCGGGATCAGGATAAACTGTCAGGCCGGAGACGACACCATCAGGGCTGAACCGTCTCTGAACTTACCGCCATTATAGGGCAGCGCACGCCCGATGCGCCGTCCGTTCGATAATCGGCCCTCCGCTCCCGCTGGGCGGCATGTGCGGGGGATCAACCGTCAATCAGGCCCGACCAACGACATGGGCGCCGCGTCCCGCTCCAGCGGCGGCAGCCCCGCCACCTCCAACGCCTCCACCAGATAGGCCTCGAACGCCGCTTCGCGCGACGGCGCCCGCTGCCGCATCCACGCCAGCGCCACCAGCGCCCGCCACGCCGCCAGCGCTTCGGGGTCCAGCCCGGTCAGCGCCCGGTGCCGCCGCACATAATAAGCGCTCGCCGCATCGCGCATCTTCGCCGCCGCCCAACCCAGTACCGCCGCGCCGCCCTCGCCGCCGACATCGCCGCCCGGCCCGAAGCGCATCACCATCTCCGTCCGCACCACATCGGTCGCCGCCATGCCTCGCGCCGCGCGCGACCAGTCGATCACCGCCAGCCCCTCCTCGGTCACGATCAGATTGGCGGGGTGCAGGTCGCCATGCGACAACGCATCGCCCTCGTTCAGCTGGTCCAGCCGATCGACCGCCGCCGCGCGCAGCCGCTCGCCCACCGGTGCCGCCTCTATGTCCACGCGCAATATCGCCTTGCGACTGCGCAGCGTCGGCACATGGCATTCCGAAATCCGCTGCTGCAACCGCGCCATCTCGCCCAGTGCCCAGCGCCCGCGATGCGGGTTGCGCGCCATATAGGCGAGCAGGTCCGGCCCCGCCATGTCGGCATAGACGATCCCCTGCCGCCCGCCCGCTTCCTGCACGCCATAAGTGCGCGGCACCGGCAGCCCGCTCGCCTGCACCGCCCGCGCGATCGCATATTCGCGCGCGACGATGCTGGAGTCGATCCCGTCGTGAAACAGCTTCAACACCCGCCCCTCGCCCAGCCGGAACACCTCGGCACTGGCCCCGGCGGCGATGAAGGTGGAAGGATCAGGCAGGCGCATAATGGCGCGCGCTGTGCCGCAGCCAAGCGCGCTTGGCCAGCCCTTTTGCGGCGGGCGCGGCTCAGCCCGCCATGAACATATCCGCGCCAGGAGCCACCACACGATGCTCAAAATAGCCCGTGTCGATATAATGTTCGGTCAGCGCATCGACGTCGCTGCCGAAAGCTGCCGCCAGATCAGGATTGGCCGCCGCATAGGCCAGCGCATCAAACCCGTCGACATCCCGGCCTTCTTGCTGCCCTGCCAGGATATAATGGCGCGCAGCCGCGTCATCATCATCGCCCAGGGCGACGATCAGGTCCGGGTTCGACGCAATGTAACGCAAGCCGTCAAAATCGTCGGCCATTCGGCCTTCGCCATAGCCGTTTTTGATGAAATGCTCAGCCGCGGCCTCCACATCCGTACCAATCGCGCCGATCAGATCGCCATGGGACGCGACATATTGCAGCCCGTCAAACAGATCGTCGCTCCGTCCCTCGTCACGACCGCCCTGGATGAAATGGCGCGCCCCGGCGTCCGCGTCCGCCCCGAATGTCTCGATCAGATCGCCATAGGAGGCGATATATTGGAGTCCATCGAACAAGGCGTCGCTGCGGCCCTCGACAAAGCCGCCATCGATATAATGGCGTGTTGCCGCCTGCGTATCGGTGCCAAAAGCTGCGATCAGATCGTCATAGCCTGCGATATAATCGAGCACATCGAACTCTTTGGCATCGCGCCCTTCGGCAAAGCCGCTCGCCACATAATGCGCGGTCGCGCTATCTGCATCGGGTCCGAAGGCAGCGATCAAGTCCCCATAGCCAGCGATATAGCGCAACCCATCGAACGCCGACAAGCTGCCCGCCAGATCGGCACTTCCCAGCGCCTCGTTGGCAAAGGCGACATGTTCTACATTCACGATCCGCGAAGCGCCCTCTTCGCCTATGACGAAAGTCGAAGCGCCCGACACGAGATAGTTGTAACTTGCAACGCCACCCGTAAGAACCAGCGTATCGAACCCATCCCCGCCGTCGACGATATTGTGGCCCGTCCCCGGCAGCAGGCGATCATCGCCAGCGCCGCCGTGAATTGTATCGTTACCTGCACCGCCCTCCAGCATATTGGCAAGCTCGTTGCCCTGAATGTCGTCACTGAACGCAGAGCCGACCACATTCTCCACGCTAATGAGACTATCGCCGCCGCCGCCGATCCCGATTGCACCAGAAAGGCCAAGAGTTACGGTTACGCCATTTGTGTACAAGGAATAGTCTATCGTATCGGTACCAAAACCACCGACGAACATGTCGGCCGCTTCGCCGCTGATCAGCCGGTCGTCCCCTTCCTCGCCCCGAAATGTGATAGAACTGCCACTTGATGTCACAACGTCATTGCCTGCACCGCCATAAATTGACAGCCTGACATCTTGTGTTGTGGCCACGATCCTGTCGTCGAAACTGCTCGCTCGTAATTCGGCTAGGCTCTCGATACTGATGATCGTTCCACCACCGATCACCCGCGCTGTTGCGCCGAGGAACTGGTGTGTAGAAATGTCTACGCCCGTCGTCGCGCCGCCGAACGAATAGTAGAGTGTGTCAGCGCCATCTCCTCCATCAACGTCGTCGCCTACACCTGCCCATATGGTGTCTGCACCCGCGCCTGCTGAAACGAAGTCTTTTTCTACGCCGACATCGGCTAGGGCCGATCCATCCTCATTCCTGCCGCCTGTATAGATCAAGTCGGCACCCGCGCCGCCAAACAGCTCGTCGGCACCTTCTCCACCGACCAACACGCTACCATAGTCCGTGCCTCGTATCAGGTCGTCGCCCCGACCGCCGGTCGCGACCCCGTTGCCATAATAACTGAAGTTCAGGGTAATGATGTCGTTACCGTCGCCGCCATCGCCACTCATCACATCGATCAGCCTGTCGTTGCCCGCACCGCCAAAGGCCGAACCGCCATAAATGATGTCGTCACCATCACCGCCATCAGCAGTACCGTAGTTCATCCGGATAATGTCGTTGCCGGCCTCCCCATATACCCTGGCGCCATATTGCGCTCCAGTCGCATCGACGGTGTCTTCTCCATCACCACCCCAGATCGCACCACCCCAACCAGAATAATAGTCTGCGATGATGGTATCATTACCACCGCGGCCGAATATGTCAGCACCGCTGGGATAATAAGTGTCGATAGAAGCGATGAAATCATCATATTCGCTTCCCTCCAAAAAGCCGATATTCTGGATGTTGGAAATGATTCCGCCGCCGATCGTTATCGACTCGCCGTTTTGCAGCGGACGAAAATCCGCAACCACGCCGGACGTCGCGCCCTGAAAACTAATAAAAAGCCGATTGCCGAAGGAATCATAGCTGCCGCCATCAATATGGTCGCCATAGCCCGCGAAGAAAAAATCGTCCCCCGCACCACCGATCAGCGTGTCGACATCCGCGAAGATATCATCGGAAACAACGCCGGCCAACAAAGGGAAATAGGGTGCCATCATATTGGTGGTCCGACCGAAGGAGAACAGCACATCGCTGCCGTCCCCGCCATTGAGACGATCTGCCCCTGCGCCACCGGCAATATTGTCAGCGCCCTCTCCGCCGCTCAACCAGTCATTTCCCCCCAAACCGGAAATATATTCGTCACTATTGTCGCCCGTATAGATGTCGTCGCCCGCACCACCCGTGAAATCCATCTCACCCTCCTCAACTCATTAAACCCATAACGCAGCAGCGTCATCGGCTTGAACTATCACTACCGCTCAGCCCGCCATGAACATGTCCGCGCCAGGAGCCACCACACGATGCTCAAAATAGCCCGTGTCGATATAATGTTCGGTCAGCGCATCGACGTCGCTGCCGAAAGCGGCAGCCAGATCAGGATTAGCCGCCGCATAGGCCAGCGCATCAAACCCGTCGACATCCCGGCCTTCTTGCTGCCCTGCCAGGATATAATGGCGCGCAGCCGCGTCATCATCATCGCCCAGGGCGACGATCAGGTCCGCGTTCGACGCAATGTAACGCAAGCCGTCAAAATCGTCGGCCATTCGGCCTTCGCGATAGCCGTTTTTGATGAAATGCTCGGCCGCCGCCTCCACATCCGTACCAATCGCGCCGATCAGATCGCCATGGGACGCGACATATTGCAGCCCGTCGAACAGATCGTCGCTCCGTCCCTCGTCACGACCGCCCTGGATGAAATGGCGCGCCCCGGCGTCCGCGTCCGTCCCGAATGCCTCGATCAGATCGCCATAGGAGGCGATATATTGCAGCCCATCAAACAACGCGTCGCTGCGGCCCTCCACAAAGCCGCCATCGATATAATGGCGTGTTGCCGCCTGCGTATCGGTGCCAAAAGCTGCGATCAGATCGTCATAGCCTGCGATATAATCGAGCACATCGAACTCTTTGGCATCGCGCCCTTCGGCAAAGCCGCTCGCCACATAATGCGCGGTCGCGCTATCTGCATCGGGTCCGAAGGCAGCGATCAAGTCCCCATAGCCAGCGATATAGCGCAACCCATCGAACGCCGACAAGCTGCCCGCCAGATCGGCACTTCCCAGCGCCTCGTTGGCAAAAGCGACATGTTCTACATTCACGATCCGCGAAGCGCCCTCTTCGCCTATGACGAAAGTCGAAGCGCCCGACACGAGATAGCTGTAACTTGCAACGCCACCCGTAAGAACCACCGTATCGAACCCATCCCCGCCGTCGACGATATTGTGGCCCGTCCCCGGCAACAGGCGATCGTCGCCAGCGCCGCCGTCCAAAATGTCGTCCCCGGAGCCGCCCTGCAAGGAATCGACACCGTCCCCGCCGGCGAGAGCATCATTCCCGCCGCCGCCACTCAGAACGTCATCGCCATTGTCACCCTGTATCTCATCGTCGCCATCGCCGCCGATGATGCGGTCGTCACCCTCGCCGCCAAAGGCAAATGCGCCGTCGCGATCGATCAGGATAGTGTCGTTACCCGCTTCGCCGAACAAACGATCAAGACCTGGCGAAACCTCGCTGTTGCGCCCCAGCCCGCCGCGCAGGATGTCATCGCCATCGCCGCCATAGATCATATCGACGCCCAGGCTACCGGTCAGGTCATCATTTCCGCCCCAACCATCGATGCTGATCCCTTCGGCCGCGCTGCGTACCGCGCCCGCCACGACGACATCATCGAACTGGGTCAACGACAAACCGCTAACATATTCGAACCCAGACAGTGTCCCTCCACCGATGTTCAGGGATCCGCCATTGGTCAACAGCGTCAGGTCAGCGGACACACCACTCGTAGCGCCGGAATAAAAGTTGACGAAAAGGCTGTCGTCGCCGATCCCGCCATCGGCGCTGTCGCCATAGGATATGCTGATGCGGTCGTTGCCCGCACCGCCAAAAAGACTGTCGGGATGCTCGTCGAGGCCATAGCCATATTCGCCAAAACCATCGATCCAGTCGTCGCCGTCGCCGCCATAAATGACGTCGCTGCCACTACCCCCGGCAAGATCATCATTGCCCGAATCGCCATAAAGAGTGTCGTCACCGCCCCCGCCACGGATCAGGTCATTGCCATTTCCGCCTTCGATCAGATCGTCGCCATCGCCAGTGCTGCTGATGACGCCGTCGCCATAGAGCTTGTCATCGCCATCATTGCCGCGGACCACATCGTCACCGATGCCGCCGTAGATGGTGTCGTTGTCGCGCCCACCTTCCAACAGGTCATTGCCCTGGCCGCCGGACAGTTCGTCATCGCCGTCGCCACCGGACAACTGGTCGTTGCCGCTGCCGCCAACCAGATAATCATTGCCGGCTTCCCCCGACATGCGGTCGTCGCCTGCATCGCCGAACAGCGTGTCTCCACCGTCTCCGCCCATCATCTGGTCGTTACCGGCACCCCCGAACATCAGGTCATCGCCGCCCAGCCCGGACAGGCTGTCATCGCCGTCGCCACCTTCCAAATTATTGGCCTGGTCGTTGCCGGAGATCGTGTCGGCATGGGCCGATCCCACCACCTGCTCGACATCGACGAACTGATCGCCGTCCGGCCCCTCGCCCCAGTTTGACTGACCCAGGGTGACGGTCACGCCTTGGCCATAGCGGCTGTAATCGACCGTGTCGGTTCCTTCGCCGCCGCTGAAAAAGTCGGCCGCCGTCCCACTGAAAAACCGGTCATCGCCGGCACCACCATAGAGCGTCACGCTGCTGTCATGCGCCGTCACGCTATCAAAACCGTCTCCGGCAAAGATCGTGATCCGCTCGCTTTGAGTCGCCGCATCGATCACATCGCTGGCGCTACTGCCCTCCAGCTGCACCACGATCTCTATGTTGCGGATGGTGCCACCGGCGACGATGCGCGGTGCCTCGCCCAGAAACTGGGACGTCGATATGGTAACCCCGTCTGTCGCGCCATAGAAGGAATAATAAAGCCGGTCCGTTCCCGCTCCACCATCGACATCGTCGCCAGTGCCGACGCCGATGATGTCATCGCCGTCGCCCCCGAATATCTGGTCATGCTCCAGGCCGATATCGACGCCCGTCCAGTCTATCGTGGCACCCGCATAGGGGTCGACCGTGCCGGACCACAGCTTGTCGTTGCCGCCATTGCCGTAAATGATGTCGGCACCGGTCCAACCATAGATTTCGTCATCACCGTCCGTGCCGTTAAATACATCATCACCAGGCGAACCAAATGTAACGGCCACAGCATTTCTCCGACTTATTCGGCTATGGACTGGACAATAAATCCTGACAGGTCAACTGTTACGGCCTCTATGATGTCGAGGATCAGACAGGGTCATCGCCGTGTGCCGTTCCGTGGCCTTGCGTGCGCAGGCGCGCCCCCTCCGCCCGCAAAGCCCCCCTCCCCTAAACCGCCCGCGCCTCGACCAGCCTCGCCGCCAGATCCCGCGCCGTGCGCGCCGCGCCCATCAGCGTGGCCGATCCCGCCCCGCACCAGTCGCCATAGCCCGCCAGCCACAGCCGCGGCACCTTGATCGACCGCTGCTGCTCCACCAGAACGCGCCCATCCGCCTCCACCACGCCCAGCCCCGCCAGATGCGCCAGCGCCGGGCGAAACCCGGTGCACCAGATGATCGCATCGACCGCCGTCTCCGACCCGTCGGCCCACACCACGCCCGTCGCCGTCATCCGCGTGAACGGCCGCCGGGTGCTGAGGTCGCCGCGCGCCCGCGCCGCCTTGACCGGCGGCACCATGACGATATCGCCAATGCCCCCCACCGGCACATCGCTTGGGGCCTCCTTCATGCGCGCCACCGCCCGTTCGAACAGCACCCGGCCATCGACATCATCGGGCAGGAACAACGGTTCCTGCGTCGTCACCCAGCTTGTGCGCGCCACCGGCGCCAGTTCCGCCACGATCTGCGCCCCGCTATTGCCGCCGCCGACCACCAGCACGCTCTGCTCCGCATAGGCATCCGGCCCGACATAATGCGCGGAATGGACCTGCACCCCCGCAAACAGCGCCCGCCCCGCCATGTCGGGCATATAGGGATGCGACCAGGTGCCCGTCGCGCTGACCACCATCCGCGCGGCAAAGCGCCCTTTGTCGGTCACGACCGCCAGAGCATCGCCCGCCCGCTCGACCGCCGCCACCCGCACGGGCCGCTCGATCGGCAGCGCATAGCGCGCCTCATAGTCCCGCAAATAGGCCAGTACGTCATCGCGCGTCGGATAGCCATCATGGGCCGGCGGCGGCATCAGCCAGCCGGGCAGCGAGCTATAGCCAGCGGGCGAAAACAGCCGCAACGACTCCCACCCATGCCGCCACGCTCCGCCCGGCCCGTCCTCCGCATCCAAAATCAGGAAATCCGCCCCCGCCCGGCGCAGATAATAGCCCAGCGCCACCCCCATCTGCCCGCCCCCGATGATGACGATATCGCGTGGAACAGGATCGGTCATGGCATCACATCCTCAATCGGCGCACCGCCAGCCACGCCCCAGCGGCGATGCAGATGGCAGGATCAGGCAGAGGCACGGTAACGCCGAACGTGCGCCAGCAAGACGCACTTGGCCAGACATTTCGCGGGATGATCCGCTTAGGCCGCCATGAACATATCCGCGCCCGGAGCCACCACACGATGCTCAAAATAGCCCGTGTCGATATAATGTTCGGTCAGCGCATCGACGTCGCTGCCGAAAGCTGCCGCCAGATCAGGATTGGCCGCCGCATAGGCCAGCGCATCGAACCCGTCGACATCCCGGCCTTCTTGCTGCCCTGCCAGAATATAATGGCGCGCAGCCGCGTCATCATCATCGCCCAGCGCGACGATCAGGTCCGCGTTCGACGCAATGTAACGCAAGCCGTCAAAATCGTCTGCCATTCGGCCTTCGCCATAGCCGTTTTTGATGAAATGCTCGGCCGCCGCCTCCACATCCGTACCAATCGCGCCGATCAGATCGCCATGGGACGCGACATATTGCAGCCCGTCAAACAGATCGTCGCTCCGTCCCTCGTCACGACCGTCCTGGATGAAATGGCGCGCCCCGGCGTCCGCGTCCGTTCCGAATGCCTCGATCAGATCGGCATAGGAGGCGATATATTGCAGCCCATCGAACAAGGCGTCGCTGCGGCCCTCCACAAAGCCGCCATCGATATAATGGCGTGTCGCCGCTTGCGTGTCGGTGCCAAAAGCTGCGATCAGATCGTCATAGCCTGCGATATAATCGAGCACATCGAACTCTTTGGCATCGCGCCCTTCGGCAAAGCCGCTCGCCACATAATGCGCGGTCGCGCTATCTGCATCGGATCCGAAGGCAGCGATCAGGTCCCCATAACCAGCGATATAGCGCAACCCGTCGAACGCCGACAAGCTACCCGCCAGATCGGCACTTCCCAGCGCCCCGTTGGCAAAGGCGACATGTTCTACATTTACAGTTCGCGAGGCGCCTTCTTCGCCCACCACAAAGGTCCAGCCGCCAGACAAAAGGTAGCTGTAGCTCGCCTTGACCCCGGCCAGCACCAGCATATCGCTCCCAGCGCCTCCATCGACGATGTTGTTCCCCGCGCCAGGGTCCAGACGGTCATTGCCAAAGCCACCATTCAGCCGGTCATGGCCTAAACCACCTTGCAACCAGTCATCGCCCCCAAACCCGTTCAGCACATCGTTACCCGCAAGACCAACGAACAGATTATGCCCCTCATCTCCATTCATTACGTCATTGCCGACCGTACCGACGCGATCGTTATCAGCAATGGTGACCTTCACGATGATATTGTCACTGCCCGACGAAAATATCTGCCCACTGGCTGCCACCTTGAATGCCAATATTTCATCACCTTCGATGAGAAGGTCGTCGATGACGCCGATCGCCGGCAGATCGATCACATAATCGCGAGCGGGCGATTGCGAAATACTGTAGAGGCCGTTGAAGTTCGGAACATTGACCTCACTGGCCGTCATGGTCGACTGCTCGGCGTCGAAGGCGAGCGTTACAGTCCCTGTGTAAGCTCCGATATTTTTCAGCGTCAGCAATGGTATTAGCGTTGCGCCTGTGCCTTCGGCGACAACACCGGATGCTGCAACTGTGGCCGTAACACCAGCATTGAAGTCCAGAATTTCAAAACTGGTCGCTATGCCCATAGCTGACAGCTCAGAGGCTTCATAATATCTATAATTGCCAGCCTTGTCATACACAGTTACATTGCCGATACTGTATGTTCCTGCTCCGGATGTCGCGTCGATATAATATTCGCGAGAAGAAGCGCCATCGGCATAGCTATCAGTGCTATCGTAAGCAACGAAGGCTGATGTCCTGCTCGAACTAGACTGCCAACTTTTGGTAAAGCCTACATAGACATAATCCACGCCCAACCCAACATCGCTGGCACTTGCTGTAAACGTCAGGTATTTACCACCGTCAGTTACATCCACGCTACTTGGAAAACTCAGAGACGTCAAAACTGGCTTTGTCGAGTCAGACGGCTGGTTGCTCTCAATCTCAAAACTGGTCGCTATGCCCATGGCTGACAGCTCAGAGGCTTCATAATATCTATAATTTCCAGCCTTGTCATACACAGTTACATTGCTAATACTGTATGTTCCCGCTCCGGATGTCGCTTCGATATAATATTCGCGAGAAGAAGCGCCATCGGCGTAGCTATCAGTGCTATCGTAAGCAACGAAGGCTGACGTCCTGCTCGAACTAGACTGCCAACTTTTGTTAAAGCCTACATAAACATAATCTACGCCCAACCCAACATCGCTGGCACTTGCTGTAAACGTCAGGTATTTCCCACCGTCGGTTACATCCACGCTACTTGGAAAACTTAGAGACGTCAAAACTGGCTTTGTCGAATCAGATAGCTGATTGCTCTCGACCTCAAAACTGGTCGCTATGCCCATGGCTGCCAGCTCAGAGGCTTCATAATATCTATAATTTCCAGCCTTGTCATACACAGTTACATTGCTAATACTGTATGTTCCCGCTCCGGATGTCGCGTCGATATAATATTCGCGAGAAGACACGCCATCGGCGTAGCTGTCAGTGCTATCGTAAGCAACGAAGGCTGATGTCCTGCTCGAACTAGACTGCCAACTTTTGGTAAAGCCTACATAGACATAATCCACGCCCAGCCCAACATCACTGGCACCTGCTGTAAACGTCAGATATTTGCCACCATTCTTCACGTCCACAGTTTTCGGGAAACTCAGCGAAGTCAAAGTTGGTTTCGTCGTATCAGCAGTAGCCATAAAAATCCCTTTGCGGCTCAACAGGCCTGAACACATATTTTTTTTGTGCTACTTTATGAAATAATTATAATAAATCAACATCTTTTGATCCGGATTCGTCAATGATTATTACTAAATTCACCTGGACTATGCATCGTGCATTTTTATGAATGATCGCCCAGTCGGCCCTTTGGACGCCTTGCCGAACATGCTCAGCGTTGCCATTTCAGTGGGCGATTTCGATATTGCCCAATTAGAACAAATCTGGAACAACGCCCCACATGAGCCTTACCCACATATCCGTCCGCGGCGCGCGTGAACATAATCTCAAGGGCGTCGATGTCGATCTGCCCCGCGACAGCCTGATCGTCATCACCGGGCTTTCGGGGTCGGGCAAATCCTCGCTCGCCTTCGACACCATCTATGCCGAGGGACAGCGCCGCTATGTGGAATCGCTCTCCGCCTATGCGCGCCAGTTCCTTGAGATGATGCAGAAGCCCGATGTCGAACATATCGAAGGCCTCAGCCCCGCGATCAGCATCGAGCAGAAGACGACCAGCCGCAATCCCCGCTCCACCGTCGCGACCGTCACCGAAATCTACGATTATATGCGCTTGCTCTGGGCGCGCGTCGGCATTCCCTACAGCCCCGCGACCGGCCTGCCGATCAGCGCGCAGACCGTCAGCCAGATGGTCGACCGCGTGATGCTCCTGCCCGAAGGCACGCGCTTCTACCTGCTCGCCCCGGTCGTGCGCGGCCGCAAGGGCGAATATCGCAAGGAACTCGCTGAATGGCAGAAGGCGGGCTACACCCGCGTCCGCATCGACGGCGAAATGATGCTGATCGAAGACGCCCCCGCGCTCGACAAGAAGTACAAGCATGACATCGAAGTCGTCGTAGACCGCCTCGCCGTCGCCCCCGACATGGGCACGCGGCTTGCGGACAGTTTCGAACAGGCGCTGAAACTGGCGGACGGGCTGGCGTTCGTGGACCTGGCGGATGGCACGGTAGCTGAGGTGGCCCAACAAAGTCCGTTCGTTTCGAGCGAAGTCGAGAAACCGATCCCAGACGCCGCGCAAGGTGTCTCGACTGCGCTCGACACGAACGGCGGTGGGGGCAAATCCGCCAAAGGCATGAAAAACACCGGCATCCCCGCCAACCGCATCGTCTTTTCCGAAAAATTCGCCTGCCCCGTCAGCGGCTTCACCATTGCCGAGATCGAGCCCCGCCTCTTCTCCTTCAACGCCCCCATGGGCGCCTGCCCCGCCTGCGATGGCTTGGGCGAGCGGCAGGAGTTCGACCCCGAACTCGTCGTCCCCAACGAAGCCCTCTCGCTCAAAAAGGGCGCGGTCGTCCCCTGGGCCAAGTCCAACCCGCCCAGCCCCTATTATATGCAAGTCCTCGGCTCCCTCGCCAAGGAATTCGGCTTCTCGCTCGACACCCCCTGGGCCGACCTGCCGGGCGAAGTGAAGCTCATCATCCTCCACGGCACCGGCGGCAAGCCGGTCACGCTCAAATTCATGGACGGCCGCAAAAGCTACGAGGTCAAAAAGGCGTTCGAAGGCGTCATCGGCAACCTCAACCGCCGCCTCCTGCAAACTGAGTCCGCCTGGATGCGCGAGGAACTGAGCAAATACCAGCGCGCCCAGCCCTGCGAAACCTGCCACGGCGCCCGCCTCAAGCCCGAAGCGCTCGCCGTCAAGATCGCGGGCGAGGACATTTCCCTCTCCACCCGCCGCTCGGTGGTGGACGCGCTCGCCTTCTTCACCGCGATGCCCGACAAGCTCAACGACCAGCAGAACCAGATCGCCCGCGCCATCCTCAAGGAAATCGTTGAGCGCCTCGGCTTCCTCAACAATGTCGGCCTCGATTACCTGAACCTCGACCGCACCAGCGGCACGCTGTCCGGCGGCGAATCCCAACGTATCCGCCTCGCCTCCCAGATCGGCTCCGGCCTCTCCGGCGTCCTCTACGTCCTCGACGAACCGTCGATCGGCCTGCATCAGCGCGACAATGACCGCCTGCTCGTCACCCTCAAACGCCTGCGCGACCTCGGCAACAGCGTCATCGTCGTGGAACATGACGAAGACGCCATCCGCCACGCCGACTATATCGTCGACATGGGGCCAGGCGCCGGCATTCGCGGCGGCGAGATCGTAGCCCAGGGCACGCTCAAGCAGATCCTCAAAGCCAAAAACTCCCTCACCGCCGATTATCTCAACGGCACCCGCCGCATCGAAGTGCCCAAGAAACGCCGCAAGGGCACCGGCAAGAAGCTGACCGTCCACAACGCCCGCGCCAATAATCTGCGCGGCGTCACCGCGTCGATCCCGCTCGGCACCTTCACCTGCATCACCGGCGTCTCCGGCTCCGGCAAGTCCAGCTTCACCATCGACACGCTCTACGCCGCCTCCGCCCGCGCCCTCAACGGCGCGCGCATCCTGGCCGGCGCGCATGACAAGGTGACGGGCCTCGAACATTGCGACAAGGTGATCGACATCGACCAGTCGCCCATCGGCCGCACCCCCCGCTCCAACCCGGCCACCTATACCGGCGCCTTCACCAACATCCGCGACTGGTTCGCGGGGCTGCCCGAATCCCAGGCGCGCGGCTACAAACCCGGCCGCTTCAGCTTCAACGTCAAGGGCGGCCGCTGCGAAGCCTGCACCGGCGATGGCCTGATCAAGATCGAGATGCACTTCCTCCCCGACGTCTATGTGACGTGCGACGTATGCCACGGCGCGCGCTACAATCGCGAAACGCTGGAGGTGAAGTTCAAGGGCCACTCGATCGCCGACGTGCTGGACATGACGGTCGAGGACGCCGTCGAATTCTTCAAGGCCGTCCCCCCCATCCGCGACAAGATGGCCATGCTCGCCGAAGTGGGCCTGGGCTATGTCAAGGTCGGCCAGCAGGCCACGACCCTCTCAGGCGGCGAAGCCCAGCGCGTCAAACTCGCCAAGGAACTCGCGCGCAGAGCCACCGGCCAGACGCTCTACATATTGGACGAACCCACCACCGGCCTGCATTTCGAAGACGTCCGCAAACTGCTCGAAGTCCTCCACGCGCTGGTCGACCAGGGCAACAGCGTCGTGGTCATCGAACATAATTTAGATGTCATCAAGACCGCCGACTGGATCATCGACATGGGTCCAGAGGGCGGCGTCAAAGGCGGCGAAGTCGTGGCCGAGGGCACGCCGGAAAAGGTCGCGAAGGAGCCACGGTCATTTACCGGGCACTATCTCGCGCCGTTGTTGGGGCTGGAGAGTGTGGCAGCGGAGTGAGTTTATGATTGAAATTCCCCCTGAAGCCTTGAAATTTACCGGCTTGCTCATGCCGCATATGGTTCAGCGGCAATCATCCATGCGTCGACGAAATGCACGTTTTGTACACTACACAACCGCTGAAGTGGCAGCGAGCATATTACGCAATAACAACGTATGGATGCGAAATCTCGTGACGATGAACGACTTCGCTGAAGTGGAACATGGAAAATCTTGCTTATTCCCCGCTTACAAGAGCAATGCAGGTATTAAACTAAGAAATTTTTTGAATGAGATCGAAGAAAATCTTGACAAAAGACTAGAGGATTTATTTAATGGATGGCTCAATAATCTGGAATACAAGACTTTTATAACATGTTTTTCAGAACATCGGGATAGCGAAGATTTTTTAGGCCGCCTTTCAATGTGGCGAGCATATGGTGGTTCAAACGGGGTTGCATTAGTATTCAAAAATGGGCCTTTTTTGAGTCCAACCGACGCTTTGAAAGCTTATTCTTCTCCTGTAGCCTATTTAGATCAAGGTCGATTTGAAGAGATTTTTTCTGACACAGTAGACGCACTACTATATGAAGCCGAATTCATCAAATCATTGGGATCACAAGCTTTACTGGATGGACTATTTTACGCATTTAAGTTCGCAGTATTATGCACAAAGCATCCAGGCTTTCGCGAGGAACGTGAGTGGCGTATAATTTACTCACCAGACTTTGAATTATCCTCGCATATTAAAATGGATATAGAAATAGTGCGGGGTGTGCCTCAACAGGTTTGCAAAATTCCATTGAGCAATATCCCGGACGAGGGATTAGAAGGCGTCGACATTCCATCATTGCTGGATAGGGTGATAATCGGCCCGACAGATAATCAATTGCCTATGCTACATGCCTTCAGAACTATCTTAGCAGATTGCGGAATCGAAGACCCCGATTCAAAAATCTTTGTATCTTCTATTCCATTGCGACATAGATAAGACAGCACTTTCAACTTTGGCCAACTACGGGAGCGGTTCAACAAGTCCGAAAACCTCACTCCGTCCGTTTCGTCACCCTCACCCGCCCAGCATGCACCCCAATCCCTTCCCGCATCCGCAGGAATAGCCAGTCCGGTATCGCGCCATAAAAGGGACTGCCATCCGCCAGCGGTCGCACGTCCGGCCCCGGCCACAGGAAGCTGTTGACCTCAGTCACGACGATCCAGCTACGATCGCGGTCCAGCCCCAGGTCGCGCTTCACGGCCAGCGGCACCTCGACGGCATCCCCCGCACCATCCGGCGCGCGATGGGTGATCGGCGCAACCGTCAGTTTAATGCCGGACCCGGTATCCGTCGCCGCCAGCACCACCACGACCGGCCTGTCCTTTAATCCTTCTTCCTGCCCTTGGGCCGCTTCCCGCGCCCAAAGATAGGCATAGCAGAGGACATCACCCGGCGTCGGGATTGGCCAGCCGCCGCCCGGCTTCCTTGGCGCGTTCCCCCGGCTCTGCGGTGAGGATGGCGTCGAGCGTTTCGTCATCAAGCTCTCTCGTCAACATGACCTGCCGGTCCCGGCGCAGCAGTCGTTCATATTCCATCAGCGACAGCATCACGACCCGCGTGACGCCATGTTTCTGAATACCGACCGGGCGCAACATCGCCTCATCGGTATAAAAGCCGAGCTTCCCGGCAATCTCCTTCGCGGAAACCTCCAGCAGCTTGTGATCAATCCTGCCCATACCATCCTCTATAAGGGGTGCCTGGCCTGACTGCCGTGACACGAGTGAGCGTTATTACCAAAATCAGGATTATACCGATTATAGGCAAAAGACAATATCGCGCCTAAAACTGCCTGTCCACGCACGCTTCTCTCTATGCTATAACCCCACTATGCCAGACGATGACGCCTTCACCGAGTCAGACTTCGACCCGCCGCCTCATCTGATGTCGCCGGAAGACCCCGCCGAATATGATGCTTGGTTCCGCGCAGAGGTGGAAGCTGCGATGGCATCAAACGAACCCGGCATTCCGCATGAAGAGGTCATGAAGGAATTGCAGGCCATCTTGGACCGCCACAAAAACAAGTCCTGAACACCACCTTGTTCCCATTTTGTTCTTTCCTACATCCCCCCTTTCTGCCTACCCTTGCCGCAAACCCCACAGCCGGAGGCGCGCGCACTCATGTCGTACCACTTCCCCACCCTCACCCCGTCGCCCGAAACCCGCGCCGATGGCTGGTGCCCCGCGCGCCAACGCCGCTTTATCGAAACCCTCGCGGCCACCGGCGTCATCCGCCTCGCCTGCGAAGCGGTCCGCATCACGGCGCGCTCGGCCTATAATCTGCGCATTCGTCAGGACGGCGCGGCCTTTCGCCTCGGCTGGGACGCGGCCATCCTCATTGCCCGCGCGCGCCTCGCCGATGATCTGATGGCCCGCGCCATCGTCGGCCAGACCGAAACCATCCGCAAAGATGAAGAGAATTTCGAAGTCACCCGCCACCGCCATGACAATCGCCTCGCCATGTCGATGCTCGCCCGGCTCGATCGCATGGCCGACTGCCCGACACCGGGCAGCGACGCCGCGCTCGCCCGCGTCGTCGCGCAGGACTTCGCCGCCTATCTCGACATGCTCTGCCCGGCCGACGAAGCGCAGGCGGAGGCCGACCAGCTCGGCCTGCCCCGCCCCGGTGCCGAAACGATGGCGCGCGACATGGACGATGCCCGCCTGCTCGACGGCACCAGCCCCGCCACGCCCGAAGCGGTCGAGACTGCCGCCACCGCCCTGTCGCCCGGCGCTTCCGCCGCTTTGTTCGTCGCCGCGCGCATGACGCTGATGACCGGCACCGCCAAGGCCGCGTATCCGCCCTTTTCCGCCTTCCAGGAACGGTGTGAACTTCCGCCCGATCCGCCCCGCGAACCGGAGCTGGACCTCACCACCCTGCCGCCCGAAGAGGCCGTCACCCATCTGCGCGGCATCTGGTGGGATGAATTTCTCGAACAATGGCGCACCGATTATCCCCCTCCGCCCGGCTTCGTTGGCGAGGAAAGCGACAGCATCTATGAGATCGACGCCTATGAGCGTGACCTGACGCCGGACGAGGAAGACGCCGTCAACGCCCGCATCGCCGCCGATCGCCGCCCCTATGAGGAAGCCGCCGCCCGCGCGCGCGACGCCTATTTCGGCACCGCCCAGGCCGCAGCATCCGGCTGAACGCGCGGCGTTTGGGGCTGAACGGGCCGTGTTTGCGACCACAAGAAAGGGGGCATCGGGTCGGCCGCGCGCACGCCATTTGCTATTTGCTGCGCCTTGCCCTACATAGGGGAGGCTACAGTCGCAAATCGACGGTTTTTGGCGCTTTGCGGCACCTTACTTCCTTCTTTCCCTGCCCCTTAGCAACCCGGCGCGTCCACACGGGGTTCGCCGACAGCAAAGAAGGAATAATTTATGAGCAGCATCACTGGCGTCGTCAAGTTCTTCAACGCCGACAAGGGCTATGGCTTCATCGCCCCCGACAATGGCGGCGCGGACGCGTTCGTTCACATCAGCGCCGTCGAGCGTGCTGGCCTGGCTACCCTGCGTGAAAAGGACCGCGTGTCCTATGACCTGGAGCAGGACAAGCGCGGCAAGATGGCTGCGGTGAATATCTCGCACGCCGAGTAATATAGACGGCCTTCGGATCGGGCGCGGCGCTTTGCAAAAGAGCGCCGCGCCCGCCCCACTTTCCCTTTTTCCAAGAGGAGACCCGACATGGCCGCCCCTGATTACCGTACCCTCGCTGCCAAGGCGCGCACGGACGCCGACGCCGCTACCCTCAACAATGTCCGCGACCGCTGCCTGCGCGCTGAAGCCGCATGGCTCGCCATGGCCGGCCGCCAGGATCTGACCGACGCGGGCCGCGCCCGCCGCGACAAGACCGCGTCCGAAGCGCTCGACGCCGCCTGACAATCCACATCATTGCGGAACTCCTGGGGCCGCCGCCGGTTATGACTGGCGAACCCCATCCCCAAGGAGTATATCATGATCCGCACCCTGATTTTCGGCGCCATCGCAGGTTATGTCGGCAAGAAGCTGTATGACGACGGCAAGCTGACCCAGTTTAAGGACGACATCGTCGCCCGCTATGGCGAAGCCAAGGCGGAACTGGCCGACAAGAGCGACACCACGCTTCGCCCGACGACGCCTGCCATGACCAGCCCTTCGGTGGCATCGGCGACCAACTTCAACTGATTTTTTTCAGATACCGGCGGCCGCTCACCCCCCGTTCGCCGCCGGTCGCCGTCCGTCCTGAGCCGCCGCTCCCTCTAGCGGCTCGGACGGGCGGCATCCCCGTCTGCCCGGCCATCCCAAAGAAGGAGCCACCCCATGCGCAAACCCATTCTCGCTGCCGCGATCCTCAGCATGCTGCCGCTCGCAGCCTGCGCCACCGACAATTACGGCGGCGGCGGCTACGGCTACGACCGTCCCAGCGACCGTCGCGGCCCGCCCCGCGGTCAACGCCGCCCACTGCGCGACAATGACCAAATCTACCGCGACCGCGACGGCCGCTATTATTGCAAGCGCGACGACGGCACCACCGGCACCATCGTCGGTGCCCTGGCTGGCGGCGTCCTCGGCAACGTCATCGCCCCCGGCGGCTCCAAGACGCTCGGCACCATCCTTGGCGGCGGCGCTGGCGCTCTGGCCGGTCGAGCCATAGACAAGAACGACGTCAACTGCGAATAACCCCGCCGACGACGCACAAAAAAAGGGCGCGAACCACATGGTCCGCGCCCTTTTCTGTGTCTTGCCCAGCTCTTAGAGCTTGGCTGTCAATTCCGGCACGATCTTGAACAGATCGCCCACCAGACCGATATCCGCCACCTGGAAGATCGGCGCATCCTCATCCTTGTTGATGGCGATGATGGTCTTGCTGTCCTTCATCCCCGCCAAATGCTGGATCGCCCCGGAAATACCAACCGCAACATAGACTTCCGGCGCAACGATCTTGCCGGTCTGCCCGACCTGATAGTCGTTGGGCACATAGCCCGCATCGACCGCGGCCCGGCTGGCCCCGACCGCAGCGCCGAGCTTGTCGGCGAGCGGATAGATGACCTCCTCGAACGTCGGTCCATCCTTGAGCGCCCGGCCACCCGACACGATGATCTTGGCGCTGGTCAGTTCCGGCCGCTCCAGCTTGGCGATCTCCGCCCCGACAAAGGCCGACAGCCCCTTGTCCCCGGTCGACGCCACCGCTTCCACCGTGCCCGAACCACCTTCGCGAGCCGCCTTTTCGAACGCCGTGCCGCGAACGGTGATGACCTTCTTGGCATCCTTGCTCTTGACCGTAGCAATCGCATTGCCCGCATAGATCGGCCGCGTGAACGTGTCTTCGCTCTCGACCGACAGGATATCGCTGATCTGCATCACGTCGAGCAGAGCCGCGACGCGCGGCGCGATATTCTTGCCGTTGCTGGTGGCAGGCGCGATAAAGGCGTCATGATGCCCCATCAGTTCGACAACCAGCGGCGCGATATTCTCGGCAAGCGCATGGCCATAGGCGGCATCGTCAGCGACATGCACCTTGCCCACGCCCGCAATCTGCGCAGCGGCGGCGGCAACGCCATCGACGCCTTCGCCAGCGACGAGCAGATGGACTTCGCCCAGCTTCGCAGCAGCGGTGATGGCGGAAAGCGTCGCGTCCTTGACCGCGCCGCCCTCATGTTCAACCCATACAAGCGTCTTCATGCGGCAACTCCCATGGCCTTGAGCTTGGCAACCAGTTCATCGACATCGGCGACCTTGATGCCAGCGGTGCGCTTGGGCGGTTCGACCACCTTCAGCGTCTCCAACCGTGCGCCAATATCCACGCCATAGTCAGCGGGCGTCTTCTGCGCGAGCGGCTTGGACTTGGCCTTCATGATGTTGGGCAGCGACGCATAGCGCGGCTCGTTGAGGCGCAGGTCGGTGGTGATAATCGCCGGGGTCGACAACTTCACCGTCTCCAGCCCGCCATCGACTTCGCGCGTCACCGACACGCTGTCGCCTTCGACCTCGACTTTCGACGCGAACGTGCCCTGCGGCAGGTTCAGCAGCGCTGCCAGCATCTGGCCGGTCTGGTTGCTGTCATCGTCGATCGCCTGCTTGCCCAGGATGATCAGGCCAGCGCCTTCCTCTTCCTGCACCTTGGCGAGCAGCTTGGCCACGGCCAGCGGTTCGACGTCTTCATCGGTCTGGATCAAGATCGCGCGGTCGGCACCCATGGCGAGCGACGTCCGCAGCGTTTCCTGCGCCTTGGCAACACCGATCGACACGGCGATCACCTCGGTCGCCACGCCCTTTTCCTTCAGGCGGATGGCTTCCTCGATCGCAATCTCGTCGAACGGGTTCATGCTCATCTTGACGTTCGCCAGATCGACGCCCGTACCGTCCGCCTTCACGCGCGGCTTCACATTATAATCGATGACCCGCTTCACGGGCACAAGGATCTTCATTTCAACATCCTCCATTATAAACGCCAACACGGGCGCGGGCAGCCCGTTACCGGACTACCCGCACCCAAATGGTGTCAGTTCAGGTTGAAAGCGGCCTCAGGCTGCCTTCCTCACTTCCGCCACGATCTTGCGTGCTGCATCGCCCAGGTCGTCCGCGGGGACGATCGCCAGGCCCGAAGCCGCGAGAATATCCTTGCCCTGCTGGACATTGGTGCCTTCCAGGCGAACCACCAGCGGAACAGACAGGTTCACTTCCTTGGCCGCGGCAACGATACCATCGGCGATGATGTCGCACTTCATGATACCGCCGAAGATGTTGACCAGGATGCCCTTCACGGCCGGGTCCTGCAGAATGATCTTGAACGCTGCCGTCACCTTCTCGGTCGTGGCGCCGCCGCCCACGTCCAGGAAGTTGGCCGGGAATTCGCCATTCAGCTTGATGATGTCCATCGTCGCCATGGCGAGGCCAGCGCCGTTGACCATGCAGCCGATATTGCCGTCCAGCTTGATGTAAGCGAGGTCATATTTGGAGGCTTCAACTTCGGCCGCATCTTCCTCGGTCAGGTCGCGCAGTTCGGCGATATCCTTGTGACGGAACATGGCGTTACCGTCGAAACCGACCTTGGCGTCCAGCACCAGCAAATTACCCTGCTTGGTCAGTGCCAGCGGATTGACTTCGATCTGCTCGGCGTCGGTATCGAGGAACGCGGCATAAAGCGACGAGGCGACCTTGGACGCCTGCTTGGCGAGGTCGCCGGTCAGACCCAGCGCAGCGGCGATCGAACGGCCATGGTGCGGCATGAAGCCGGTGGCGGGATCAACCGAGAAGCTGTGAATCTTTTCAGGCGTCGAGTGGGCGACCTCTTCGATGTCCATGCCGCCTTCGGTCGACACGACGAAGGCCACTTCGCTGCTGCCACGATCGACCAGCAAGGCAAGGTAGAACTCCTTGTCGATGTCGGCGCCGTCGGTGATGTAGAGACGGTTGACCTGCTTGCCCGCATCACCGGTCTGGATGGTCACCAGCGTGTTGCCGAGCATGTCGGTCGAGTGGGCCTTGACCTCGTCCAAGTTGAAGGCGAGGCGCACGCCGCCCTTGGCTTCAGGGGCCAGTTCCTTGAACTTGCCCTTGCCACGGCCACCAGCATGGATCTGCGACTTCACGACATAGAGTGGCCCAGGCAGCTTCTTGGCGGCTTCGACTGCCTCTTCGACGGAGAAAGCGGGATAGCCAGCCGCGATCGGCGCGCCATATTTCGCGAGCAATTCCTTGGCTTGATATTCATGAATATTCATGGGGCGTACCGTCCTTTTCCGTCGAACCGTGATGAGACGGATAAAGCACAGGCCTGTTTTGATGGCCAGAGCGATTTCGCAAAACGACTTTGCAAAATTGCAAAACCTTTGCGAAGCCCTCGGCCAAAATATTGCGAAATCGGCGTTAAAAAGTGCAGCCCACAGCCGCCTTGCTCGTCACCAAAAATATCTCCGCATCGCCGAGCGCGCGCACCTTATGCAGCCATTGATCGACGCCAAGCGTCCCGATGTGCGACTTGCGGACCGACGCCAGCGATTGCAGTCGGCGCAACTGTGTGAGGCTGAGCCTGTCAGTCATCTTTTCGGCCATACATCCCGCCAGCTTGGGCGCCAAACCGGCTTCGACCAATCCGGCGCGCAGCCGTGATTCGGGCGAAAGGCTGGCGCAGGCGGGCAGCAGAAGGCACAGCGCGACGGTCAAGGGGCGAAAGAGGATGGCGGTCATCCGCCCCTGATGGCAACAGGCGATGACCGGCGCAATGGTCATCGCGCGCCATAAGGGAGCAGAGGCAAATGGACAGGATATTCACCCGGCTTTCCCATCGCGTCGCCGGCTGGACCGGCCAGCCGCTGGCCTTCATCCTGGCCAGTGCCACAATCCTGATTTGGCTGACGACCGGCCCGCTTTTCGGCTATTCCGATACGTGGCAATTGGTCATCAATACCGGAACCACCATCATCACCTTCCTGATGGTATTCCTGATCCAGAATGCGCAAAATCGCGATGGGTCAGCGATACAGGCGAAGCTGGACGAACTGATCCGCGCTGTCGACAACGCCCGCAACGATTTCATCGGCATCGAACATCTGACCGAAACCGAACTTCACCGTATCAAGGCGGTTCTGGAACAGGAGTGCCGGGACGATGAAGACTATCATCTCGTGATCGAGCGGCTGCTCAAACGACGATAAGCCTCAATGCGCCCGGCCGGTCATGCTTTCATTGCGCCGTCGATAGGCATCCACCTGGTCGATATAACCGCGCGCCAGATTTTCATAAGCGATACGTGCCTGACGCGACGGGCAGCTTTGCGCCCGGATCAGGGACATTTGCTGCCGATGCAGCAAATAATTGATATCCGTCTCCCTAGTCATGTCGCCGTCCTCTCTTTGCATGAGACTGGTCGATTGGCTGCTCTGGCAAGGAATAGGCAGAAGCAGCGACTCAGCTTATATCACGGTCGGCGATCATCGCGAAGTAAGCGGTAGAGTATCGACACGCCATTCGACGCAATTGACAGGCGACCTGGCCCATTCAACCATCGGCCAAACAGGCGCGATCGCGAGGCAGCCATGATGGTTAGGGATAACGTCCCGGATACGCACAGTAAAAAGGGTTGGCATCCCCCTGCGCCAATGGCATCCTGCATCACGCTTGCAGGGGAAGGGCGGGAAATTGGGGGACATGGCGGTCGCTTTCCTTGCGACCCTGCATCATGAAATCCTGCTATTCGCCGTCGTCGGCCTCGCCATAGGCGGGATTGACGACTTGCTCATCGACATCTTGTTCCTGTCACGCCGGATGTGGCGCGATCTTGTCATCTACGCCCGCTATCCCCGCATGACGACGGCTACACTGCCTGCTTCGGCAAGTCCGGGCAGGATCGCCATCTTCATCCCGGCGTGGAAGGAAGTCGAGGTGATCGGTCCGATGCTGACCCATGCGCTCGGTTGCTGGGGCGATGCCGACTATCGCATCTTCGTCGGCACCTATCCCAATGATCCCGATACGATCGACGCCATCGCCGCTGTGGCCGAGGGCGACCCGCGCGTGGTGGTCGGCGTCAATCCGCTGCCCGGCCCCAGCACAAAGGCGGACTGCCTCAACGTGCTGTGGCGCGCGATGCTGGCCGACGAAGCGCAGTTAGGACGCCGCTATAAGGCGGTCGTTCTCCATGACGCAGAAGATGTCGTCCACCCCGACGAAATTCGCCTGTTCGATTTCATGATCGATCGGTTTCAGCTGGTCCAGTTGCCCGTCCTGCCCTTGCCCGGCGAGGGTTCCTGGTTCTCTCGTGCCATCGCCAATCATTATTGCGATGAATTTGCCGAGAGCCATGGGAAATATCTGACCGTGCGCGAAGCGCTGGGCGCGTCAGTCCCGTCGGCGGGGGTCGCCTGCGCCTTCGAACGCGATGCGCTGGCTGCTTTGGCCGACAATCCTGCACATGGGCCGTTCGACCCTTCGTCTTTAACGGAAGATTATGAAGCAGGATTACGCATACGCGACGGCGGCGGCCATGGCGTCTTCGTGCGTATTCGCGATGCGAACGGCAATCTGGTCGCGACCCGCGAATATTTCCCCGACACGATGGAGGCGGCGATCAAGCAGAAGGCGCGCTGGATCGTCGGCATTTCACTGGCGGGGTGGGACCGCATGGGCTGGCGTGGCGGCACCGCGGAACTATGGATGCGTCTGCGGGATCGGCGGGCGGCGGTCGCGGCCCTGATACTGTGCGCGGCCTATACCGCCTTCTTGCTATGGCCGCTATTGTGGATCGTGGCCCAGTTCCAGCCAGCCTATCATCGCCCACCCTCGCCCGCCGTTGATGCACTCCTCCGGCTCAACTTCGTCCTGATGATGTGGCGGGCCCTGATGCGCGCTATGTTCGTCGGCCATGCCTATGGCTGGCGCTATGGATTGGGCGCGATCCCGCGCACCTTTCTCGCCAACCTCATTGCGATCATGGCGACCCAGCGCGCCATCTCGCTCTATGCCCGATCACTGCTCGGCAAGCCGCTATCCTGGGACAAGACGCACCATCATTTCCCCAATCTGACGGCTGATCCGTGACCCGCGCCAAAAGCGGTCAACCTCTGCGCTTCCTGGCGCTGCTGATGATCGCTTGGGTCGCTATACGCATTGCCGTCCAGTCCGGGTCGTCACCGCTCAACCCATTCCCGCTGGTTCGCGGCCTTCCTGCTACAGCGGCGATCGTGCGCCGACAATTCAGCGCGAAGCCGCCGACAAGAACGGCCGTCATACCGCGCACCGTCGCCATCAAACCAGCCGCTTTCAGGGATACCAGCATGCGGTTCCCAAGGAATGTGGTCTATGTTGCCCTTGATCCGACACCCCACAGTAGCGCATCACCCATAACCTCCAAGTCGGATGGTCCAGCCCAAGGCCCCTACGCCTTTCCCTTGCCTCTACCAATGCCCGCACCCGACCCTCCAAATCGGCCCGATCGCTGGCATGGCAGCAGTTGGATGCTCTGGCGCGGCGGTGGCATGTCGCAAACCGATCTTGCGAGGACTGGGCGTCTGGGCGGCTCGCAGGTCGGCGCGCGGCTGGATTATGTCCTTAACCCTGCCGCTCGTCACCGTGCCACGGCCTATGCTCGCGCCAGCAGCGCCTTGGACAGTCCCGCCGCCCCGGAGGCGGCCATCGGCATTGCGCTTCAACCCTTCACCTCCCTGCCCGTCAACGTCGCGGTCGAACGACGGATCGCCCTTGGCGTAGGTGCCCGCAATGCGATGGCGGTGATGGCCGTCGGCGGCTTTGGTCCAACGCCGGTCGCCCTGGGCATGGAGGCCCAAGCCTATGCCCAGACCGGCATCGTCGGCTTTCGCCAACGCGACGCCTTCATCGACGGCAAATTGTCGCTGCTCGCTCCCGTCCAAAACACGGCCCTGCGGGTCGGCGCGGCTATATCGGGTGGGGCGCAGCCCGGCGTGGAGCGGCTCGACATCGGCCCGGAGATACAGGTCCGGCTCCCGCTCCAACCCGTCGCCGCGCGGCTATCGATCGAATGGCGCGAACGGATTGGCGGAAGCGCTGCACCCGCGTCGGGCCTTGCCCTCACGCTCGGCGCGGATTTTTGACGGCGGAGCGCCACAACGGCTTTATATCTCCGTCCTTTAGTTCTACCCCTCAAAGGCCATGGATCTTTACCTGCCCATCGCCAATTTGTCGGTCAACGCCTTGGTCATCATCGGCCTCGGCGGGGTCGTAGGCCTGTTATCGGGCATGTTCGGCGTGGGCGGTGGTTTTCTGACGACGCCGTTGCTGATTTTCTACGGCATCCCCCCAACCGTCGCCGCCGCGTCCGCCGCCTCGCAGGTGACCGGTGCTTCGGTGTCCGGCGTGGTCACTCATATTGCGCGCGGCACCGTCGATTTCCGCATGGGTGGCGTCCTGATCGCGGGCGGCGTAGTGGGTGCGGGCCTTGGCGTGCTGATCTTCCGCCTGCTGCAATATCTGGGGCAGATCGATACGGTGATCGGGCTCCTTTACGTCCTGATGCTGGGTGGTATCGGCCTGTTGATGGCCAAGGAATCGATCCAGGCGCTGATCGCGCTCAAGACCGGCAAGCGCGCCCCGGCGCGCAAACGGCGGCATCATCCGCTGGTGGCAGCGCTGCCGATGCGCTGGCGCTTCTACGGGTCGGGCCTCTACATTTCGCCGCTTGCGCCGCTGTTGCTAGGCATGGCGACCGGCATATTGACCATGTTGCTGGGCGTCGGCGGTGGCTTCATCCTGGTGCCTGCGATGCTCTATCTACTCGGCATGACCACCCAGTCGGTCGTCGGCACGTCGCTGTTCCAGATTTTGTTCGTCACCATGGCCACCACGATGATGCACGCCATGACCACCAAGGCCGTCGATCTGGTGCTGGCTATGTTGCTCCTGATCGGCAGCGTGACCGGCGCGCAGGTCGGCACCCGGTTGTCGATGACGATGCGGCCGGAATATCTGCGTGTCTTGCTCGCCGCGATCGTGCTGCTGGTCGCGGCCCGCATGACGCTGGGGCTGGTGTGGCGCCCGGACGAGATTTTCACGATCGAGGTGCGCTGATGCGCAACCGCGCCTTAGCCCTGCTGCTGCCCGCTGCGCTGATGCTAAGCGGCGCGGACGAACCGCAACTGGTGCCTGACGTCTCCCAGCGCGAAGTCATCATCCAATATAGTTTCACCGGCGCAAACCTGCTGCTGTTCGGCGCGATCGTCTATCCCGGCGGCGTCCGCCCGGAAAAGCCCGCCGATATCGTCGTCGTGCTCAAAGGACCGGACCAGTCCATCCTGATGCGCGAAAAGCAGCAAATCGCGGGCATGTGGGTCAATGCCGATAGCGCCCGCTTCGAATCCGCCCCCACTTTCTACGCCATGGCGTCCTCTCGCCCGATCGACCAGATCGTCGATGAACGCACGGCGGCGATCTACGAACTGGGCGTCGACAAGCTGCAACTCTCGCCCTCCTCGCTCAACGACAGTGCCGAGATGGACCGGTTCCAGGCAGGATTGGTCGATTTGCGCGACCGTGCCGGCCTGTTCGTCGAACGCCCCGGCGCAGTCGAAATCAGCGACGGCGTGCTGTATCGCGCCCGCCTGCCCTTGTCGGCGCGGGTGATCGTCGGCGATTATACCGCCGAAACCTTCCTGGTGCAGGATGGCCGGGTCGTCGCCGCTGCCGTGCGCGACATCACGGTGCGCAAATCGGGGTTCGAACAGTTCATGGCGAGCGCCGCGGAAAACTGGTCCTTCCTCTACGGCCTGGTTGCGATCGCGCTGGCAGTCGGCATGGGCTGGGCCGCAGGCGCGATCGCCCGCCGCCTTTAATCGACCGATATTCCCTTCCCCGCCAGCCAGTCCCGCGCGGGAGCCAGCGCGGTTTCATGCCGCTTCCACCGCGCAACCGCATCGGCATTGAGCGGCTGGCGCACCTGCGCCGCGCTGGGCGTGGCGACCGCCGCCTCATTTTCGTGGAACGACAGGCAAGCCGCATCCCATTCCAGCCCAGCATGATCGAGCAGGCACCGGGTCTGCCCCTCCTGATCGGCTACCAAGGCTTCATAGGAGAGTTGTAGCACCCGACGGGGAAACAGCCTGTCCCACAATGCCATCAACCGGTCGAAGCGCGCATAATAGCGGGCAATATCCATCAGGTCATAGCTATAGGCATAATAGGCTGACTGGCTGGCGAACAGATTTTTGTAATTGCTCCATATCGTATCCATCGGATGCCGACGCAGGCAGATGATCTTCGCGTGCGGCAAAGCATGGAGAATATGGCCGATATACAGGAAATTGGCGGGCAGCTTGTCGATGAAGCGCGCCTTGCCCTCCGGCCAATGATGGTTCGCCCGCGCCATATAGGCCTGCCCGATCGCTAGCGGATCGGCCGCCGCGCTCGCGGCGATCGTCTCCGGGTCGATCACCAGCCGCGACCGCGTGCCCGCCATCTGCTTGACCGCCAGCGGCATTGCCTGCAACTCGCCCGCCGATCCGACGAGCGGATGCGAGGATAGGATACGATCGACCAATGTGGTGCCGGTGCGCGGCATGCCGGTCACGAAGATCGGCGCCGCCGCGCTCTCCAGCCCCGCCCCCCATCTGGAGGGCGGACCATCGCCAAATAACCGCTCGATCGCATCGAAGATCGCTTCGTCCTGCGCAAAATCATAACCGATGGCCCGCTTGTGCGCGGCGTTCGCCGCCGACAGATGCGCGAAGGCCTCGGTCGCATGGCCCATATCCTCATGGCTTTTGGCCAGCGCATAGCGGATGCGCAACGCATCCTCCGGTCGATCCGCCCGCGCCAGCGCCGCTTCCAGCCGGGGCACAGGGTTGGCCGCCTCGGTCTGGCGCGACAACAGGCTCAGCCCATAATGCGCGCGCGCATTGCCGGGATCGGCCGTCAGGATGACCTCATAATGGCTGGCGGCCGCCTCGACCCGCCCGGTAAAACCGCAGGCCGCTGCCAGATTATAGCGATAGTCCAGATTATCCGGCTCGTCCGCCACCGCCGCTTCAAAGGGCGCCAGCGATGCCGCATGATCGCCCAGCCGCGCCAGCACGCAACCAATCGTGTCGAACGTGCGTGCGTCGCTCGGCCCCATCGCCCAAGCCTGCCGCGCAGCCTGCCCCGCCTCGCCATCGCGCCGCAACAGGATCAGCAACCGCGCATATTGGGCGAGATGTTCCGCCTCCGGCCCGCGCGCCACCGCATGTTCCAGCATCGGCAGCGCCTTGGCCACCTGCCCCGCCTCTGCCGCGGCCAGCCCAAGCAGGAAATAGCCCGCCGGATCGTCCGGCCGCGTCATCGCCAATTGCTGCGCCGCCTGCGCCGCCTGCGCCAGATCGCCCCGCGCCAGCGCCGCGCGCGCCTGCGCCTCCAGCGTCATGCCGTCCCCAGGGTGAAGCCGGCCACCCGCTCGATCATCCAGAAACAGCCGACGATCCCCGCGCCATAGAGCGCCGCCTGCCGCACCCACTGATCCCGGTCGAAGATCGCCGCCAGTTTCATGACGCCCAGCACGCAGCCAACGAAGATCAACTGCCCCAGTTCGACCCCGCCATTGAAGAAGAGCAGGCCCGACAGCCGCTCGTCCGGTGCAACACCCAGTTCGCGCAGCACGGTGGCAAAGCCCAGGCCATGGAGCAGCCCGAAGCCCGCGACCACGGCAAGCTGGCGACGGCGACGGTGCGGGTCTGCCATGTCCTCCGCCCGTGCCCGGATCGCCTCGCGCGCCATGAAGGCGATCGACAGCGCAATCACCGCTTCCACTGGCGGCACCGGCACCTTGACGATGTCGAAGAAGGCCAGCGCCAGGCTAAGCGAATGGCCGATGGTGAAGGTCGTCACCAGCGCCAACAGATAGCGCCCCCGCGCCAACAGGCATAGGCACAGGACAAAGGCCAGATGATCCCACCCGCCCAATATGTGGATGATCCCCTGCCACGTATATTCGACAGCGATCTCCGGCAACGCCCGCTGCCGCGCCGCCACAGCCCCGATCGGCAGCGAGAGCGTATCGCCCGTTGGCTGCAACGCCTGCTGCACCCGCGTTCCGGTGGCGGTCGACAGGAATGTGCCGCCATCGACCGCCCATGGCGTAATGATCGCATCCTCTGCGGTGATGGCCCGGTCGCAATCGATGCTGATCGCATAGCGGGTGACGGTCGCCTCGTTCAGCCGCTCGCGCGCCGTCTCGCGACATCCTTCGGGCAGGCCCAGCGGGTGGTTACTGGCCAGAACGGACGGGATGGAAGCGCTCAGGTCGAAACTGCCTGGCTCCATGCCCGGCTGGATCGCATAGTCGCCGACGCGGAACACATCGGCCTGTGCGGGCGCGGCGACGAACGCCAGCAGCAGGAGCAGCCAACGCAGCATCCTATTGCTCCACCCGCACGCGATAGCCATCCTCCAGCTTCTGCACTTCCTTCTCGACCAGCGCGCCGCTCTGCTCGGCCAGGAAGTCCTGCTTCACCTGATCACGCACCGCGGGATAAGCCAGCATCGCAGCCGGTCCACGATCGCGCACCCGCGCGAAATGCCAGCCACGCGTGGATTGCAGCGGGCCGATCCACTGACCCGTCGGCGTCTTGTTAAGCGTATCGAGGAAAGGCTGGCCGAACATGCCGCGCAGCATTGACACGCCATAATCGGGCAGATCATGCCCCATCCAGAAATCATCCCCCTTCACCGTCCCACCCGCTTGCAATCGCGCCAGCAAAGCAGACGCATCGGCCGGCCTCTGTTCGAAAAACACATGATCCACCGACAGCCGCGGTTCGGCCCGGTACAGGTCGCGATGCGCCGCATAATAGCCCATCAACTGGTCCTCGCTCGGCTCGGCCGGCGCGCCCGCAATCATGAAGCGCACCCGGTCAATCAGCCGCTGCTTGGTGGTCTTGTCAGTCATGTGCATGCCCCGCTCCACCGCTTCGCGGAACAGCAATTCGTCGGCGACATAATCATGGATCAGCTTGGCGCGCGCCTCCGCATCCGGCTTCTTGCCCGCCATCATCTCATAATCGTCGGACAGGCTTTTCTGCACCGACAAGGGCACGTCGATCGTCTCCCTCCGCGCGGTCACCGCCCAGTACAGCACGAAGATCACGCCCGACACCGCCAGGAACAGGATGAACGGATCGCGGGCTAAAAATCCCCGCAGCGAAGCAGACAGACGGCGCATCAGCGCAAGACCCTTTCACTAGGCACCATCGGGTTATGGCAACCCCAGCCTATCCCCCCTCTACGTCAAATGACGCATGGGCCGACATCGCGGCCAGTCGCCCTTCCTCAGCCAAATACCAAAGTTCACACCGTCGCAGGGCCAGTTTGGCGCGCTTCCTGGAGGACACGCTTTGATGTCAGGCGAGCATCTCCGCCGTCACCGGCAGGCTGCGTATCCGTTTCCCCGTCGCCGCATGGATCGCGTTGATCAGGGCGGGGATGACCGGCGGCAAGGCCGGTTCGCCAAGGCCCGTCGGCGGATAGTCGGTCTTCACGAATTCGACGATGATGGTGGGCGTGTCGGGGATGCGCTGGAGCGGGTGGGTATGGAAATTACCCTGCTCGACCGCGCCTGCAACCTGCGTGATCGCCTGCCCGGCCAGCGCCTGCCCCAGCCCCTCGATCACCGATCCCTGCACCTGATGCAGCGCATTGATCGGGTTGATGATCTGACTGCCGACATCACCCGCGACCCAGACGGTCTTCACCTTGGGCACGCCATCGGCGACCTCCACGTCCAGCACCTCGGCGAAATAGCCCATGTGACTGTAATAGAAAGCAAAGCCCAGGCCCCGCCCCTTGGGCAGCGCCTTGCGGCTGGACCAGTTGGCCATCGCCACCACCTTCTCGATCACGCCCTTGGCGCGCGCCGTAACGAAGGGCGGCTGGTTGGTGCCGCGCGGCAGTTCCTTCGGCTCGGCGAGCAATTCGAGCATGAGGCCGGGCAAATCCTTGCCTGCCGCAACCGCAACCTCGTCCATGAAGGCCTGCGTCACGAAACCCAGCGCATTGGAGCCTGGCGCGCGCAGCCAGCCGGTTGGCATGTTGGTGGGCAGGAAACTCTGTTCCAGCAGCACATGCTCGATCAGTCCGGCGGGCAGTTCATGCGCGGGCAGATCGCCGCCACGCACCGCCTTGCCATCCTTGCCGAAGGTCACGAAATGATCGTGAAACGCGATCAGCTTGCCACCCTTGTCCAGCGCGGCGCGGAATCCATGCCAGCCCGCCGGACGATAGAAATCGCGGCGCATATCGTCTTCACGGCTGAAGAGCAGCTTGACCGGTACGCCCGGCAGTTGCGCGGCGATCTTGGCCACCTGCACCATATAATCATTCATCAGCCGCCGCCCAAAGCCGCCGCCGATGCGCGAGAAATTGATGCGGATCTTCTCCGGCGCCAGGTTCAGCGCCTTCGCCACCAGCCCGCGCCCATTTTCCGGGTTCTGCGTCGGCGCCCAGATTTCGATCGCGCCATCCGTGAACAGGGCTGTGCAATTTTGCGGCTCCAGCGTCGCATGGGCGAGGAAGGGGTAGCTATAGTCTGCGCTGACGACTTTCGCCGCCGACGCAAAAGCCGCGTCCACGTCACCCGTCCGCGTGATGTCGGTATCGGCCTTCACCTTCGCCCGCGCGACAGCCTGCGTGGCATAGCTTTCCGTCGAGAAGCCAGCGACAGCGCTGGTGTCCCATTCGACCTTGAGCGTCTCGCGCGCCTTGTTCGCGCTCCACCAGCTGGTCGACAGGATCGCCACGCCATCATAGCCCGACTCCGCCGTGCCATCGCCCGTGATCGGCAGCACCTGGGCGATGCCCGGCAGCGCCTTGACCGCGTCCAGATTGGCCGACTTGAACGTGCCACCAAAGGCCGGGCAGGTTTCCAGCACCGCATACAGCATGCCGGGCAGTTTGAAATCGATCCCGAACAAGGGCTTGCCCGCGACGATCGCGGGGGTATCGACCCCTACCACCGATTGGCCGATGATGCGGAAGCTGGCCGGATCTTTCAATGTGAGCGTCGCCGGATCAGGCGCAGGCAGCTTCGCCGCCGCGGCCGCCAGCGCCGCATAGGCCACCGACTTGCCCGACTTCGGATCAGTCACCTTGCCGCTGCCGGTCGTCAGCGTTTCCGCCCCAACGCCCCATTGCGCTGCAGCGGCGGCAACCAGCATCGCCCGCGCCGCCGCGCCGGCTTGGCGCGTGGGAACCCATTCGCGCGGCGTCGTGCGACTGCCGCCCGCGCTCTGGCCACCGAAGATCGCGGCGTCCGCATGGGTCTGCTCGACCGTGACCTGCGCCCAGTCGACGTCCAGTTCCTCGGCGATCATCATCGGCAGCATCGTCTTGGCGCCCTGGCCGATCTCGGCATTTTTCGCGCCGATGATGACGCGATTGTCGGGCAGGATGCGGATGAAGGCATTGAGGACGACCGGCCTTCCGTCCGCCGCCTGCGCCATCGGCACAGCCAAGTCGAACAGCAAGCCGCCACCTGCCAGCAGCGAAGCGGAGATGAAACCCCGGCGGGAAAGGATCGCGGCGCTCATGCCGCCGCTGCCTTGATCGCGGCGCGGATGCGGACATAGGTGGAGCAGCGGCACAGATTGCCCATCATCGCCGCATCGATCTCCTCGTCGCTGGGCTTGGGCGTCTGGCTGAGCAACGCGGTCGCGCTCATGATCTGCCCGGCCTGGCAATAGCCGCATTGCGGCACGTCCTGCGCGATCCAGCTTTCGGCGATACGCTGGCCCACCGCACTCTTCGCCACGCCCTCGATCGTGGTGATCTTTGCCCCCTGCACATCGCCCAGCGGCGTCTGGCAGGACCGCACGGCATTGCCATCGACATGGACGGTGCAGGCGCCACACAGTCCCGCGCCACATCCGAACTTGGTCCCCACCATGTCCAGATCCTCGCGCAGCACCCATAGCAGTGGCTTGGCGGGGTCGCCCTCCACCTGCCGCGCCACGCCATTCACCGTCAGACTGATCGCCATACCCGCATTCCCTCTCATGCCCCGCCCAAGATGCCCGATCATCGCGCCCTGTCCAGCGCGATCATGACGCCAGCGCCACAATTTTTGTATCCGCCTCCTGCCCGGCAGCCGCGTCAGCCTGCCCATGCGCCAACAAGGCTTCGAGCTGGGCGCGCCCGTCGATCGCCCCACGCGCCAGCAGCCGCCCGCCCGCATCGATCAACGCGGCGCTGGGGCGCGTGCCGATACGGAAATCCGCGCCGACCTGCGCATTGAGGATGATGTCGGTGTCACGGATACGATGCTGGCGCAGCATGTCGGCATAATCCTCCGCCCGCCCTTCGCCCAGGAACAGCAGCCGCAACTGCGTGCGGTTCGTCAGCGCCAGCGCGTCGCGCACGGCGGAGCGGCTGGCGGCGCAACCGGGCGCGATGAACAACAGCAATTGCGCGCGGCCATCCGCGCTAGGCCCACCGATGGTCAGCATATCGCCCGCCAGCGTCGGCGCGCTCACCACCGGGGCAGCGCGGCCAGGCACGGCCACCACGGCGCGGGGCGCAACCGCCCCGGCCCCCTCCTGCATCGCCCGCACTTGCCGCGACAGGGCGACCACCGCCACCACCAGCAGGATGACGACCATCCACAACAGGAACAGCGACGCGATCAACATAGAGGCGGCGCTACCGGAACCACCAAAGCGCCTCGATAGGGCGTTTGACGTAGGGCCGCGCGTCGGCCCGCTGCTATCGTCCTGGCCGGGATTGCTCGCAGGAGTCCCGACCACGTAGGCAGACGATAATCGCCGCTCCCATGGCCGCTGCCAAGACCCGGACCTTGCACGCATGGTCCGGGTCTTTTACCCAGCCGCTACGTCAATCACCCCATTTGCCAGACGCGCACCCCTGCCCTAGCCTGCCGGGCAGAATGGACCAGGGTTCGGGGGAATAAGATGACGATGAAACGCATGGCGCTGGGCGCATTGCTGATGGCGACGGTAATTTCGTCGGCGGCGGTGATCGCCCAGTCCGACAAGCCCGCCATCCCCCCCGCGCTGGAAGCCAAGATCAAGGATCTGCCCAAGGCCAAGCGCGAGTTCCTGACATCCGACCCCGCCGAAATGTTCGCCGGTTCCTACGACAAATTGTTCGAGCGGCTGGCGACCAAGAGCCCGCAGGAAATCGACGCCTATATCGAGGCGATGATGGACGCGGTCGAGGCCTCGAAATTCAATGCCAAGAC
The DNA here is from genome assembly GCF_055640555.1 of Sphingobium sp. KKT206. Taxonomy (NCBI): domain Bacteria; kingdom Pseudomonadati; phylum Pseudomonadota; class Alphaproteobacteria; order Sphingomonadales; family Sphingobiaceae; genus Sphingobium; species Sphingobium sp. KKT206. The sequence goes on along the minus strand of NZ_CM145764.1, from coordinate 321,302 downwards.
GGACATGGCGGCGATCCCGCTCGATACCGACAATGAGAATTTCAACGGCTGGAAACTGCGTCGCCCATCCGGCCTCGATCCCAAGCGCGAAGCCGGCCCGTTTGAACTAAGCTATTACGCCAACGGGCGCGGCGGCGGCGTCTATGGCGGCGGCATCGCCACCTTCGCCGGCGCACCCGTCGCGATCTTCCCCGAAGATCTGGTCGCAGGCAAAGTGGACGTCGCCATCGTCGGCGCGCCGCTCGACATGGGGTCGGGCTATCGCGGGGCGAAGGGTGGCCCATCGGCCATGCGCACCCAATATGGCGCGGGCGGCATCGACATGTACACGATGGTCGATCCGTCCAAGGAATTGAAGATCGTCGATTATGGCGACATCGCCATCGACAATATGTCGACCGAACGCACCGTCGCCCATGTCCGCGAGCGCGTCGCCGAGATCGCGCGCACCGGTGCGCTGCCCTTCATCGTCGGCGGCGACCATAGCCTCGAATATAGCGATGTCGCTGGCCTTGCCGATGTCCATGGCAAGGGCAGCTTTGGCGTCGTCCATTTCGATTCGCATTATGATGCGGGCAAGGGCGGCGTGCATTTCATCACCCATGGCGCGCCCGTCTATCGCGCGGTCAAGGAAGGCCATGTCCTGGGCAAAAACTATATCCAGGTCGGCCTGCGCGGTCCCTGGCCCGAAAAGGAAGGTTTCGAATGGATGCGCGACAATGGCGTGCGCTACCATGCGATGCCGGAGATCGAGAAAAATGGCTGGGCCGCGACGATGGAACGCGCACTGAAGGAAGCGCGTGAGAGCGGCAAGAAGATCTTCATCTCCTTCGACGTGGATGTGCTGGACCCGGCCTTCATCCCCGGCACCGGCACGCCCGTCCCCGGCGGCCTGACGATGCGCGAAGCGATCCCGATCGTGCGGCGGCTTTGCGCCGAAAATGAACTGGTCGGCTTCGAAATCGTCGAACTCGCCCCCGTGCTGGACCCCACCTATCGCAGCGCGCTCAACGCCAATTTCATCATGCACGCCTGCCTGACCGGCGTAGCGATGCGCAAGAAGGGCATCCGGCAGCCGGGCTTCCTGTCCGACCTGACGACTGAGCATGGCCAGCCCTTCTACGGCGAAAAGGCCGCCAAGGACGGCAAGACCGAAAAGGTCGATCCCGGCTACGGCCGCGGCAGCGCGCCGCGTCCGACCACCTGATCACGCACCGCCCAAACACGCAATTCCGTTCCCCGGCGAAAGCCGGGGTCCAGGGCCATATGACACAGCGCTTGGGACTCTGGGCCCCGGCTTTCGCCGGGGAACAGTATCGCTCCTAGCCATCACCCATACGTCATATACCCCATGTCCCGACCACCCGCGCCTGATCAGATGGTGTCCATGACCGTGCAACGCGCCATTACCGTGCCTCCCAAGTCCCGGCACCAGCGCGTCGATGGTCGCGCCATGGTGGCGTTCGGGCCGCGCGGCATCCGCGACATGATGCAGGTCGCCCCCGCGCGACTGCTGTTTCCCGAAGGCCGCGATGGCGACTTTCCGCTTGCCGTCACCGTCACCACCTGCGGCGGGCTGACCGGCGGGGATCGGCTGGCGCTCGACATCATCGTAGATCCGGGCGTGTGCGCGACCATCGTGCCGCAGGCCGCCGAAAAGCTCTACCGCGCGCTGGACGAGGATGAACCCACCCGCATCGACACTAGCATCACCATCGGCGCGGGCGCGACCTGCGAATGGCTGGCGCAGGAAGCGATCTTGTTCGACCGCAGCCGGATGCGCCGCACGCTGAGCGCCGACATGGCCCCCGACGCGCGGATGCTGGCGATGGAAATGCTGGTGCTGGGGCGCGGCGCGATGGGCGAAACCTATCAAAGCGGCTTGATCCACGATAGCTGGCGCATCCGGCGCGGCGGACGGCTGGTCTGGGCCGACGCGCTCCATATCGAGGGCGACTTCGCCACCGCAGGCCGGGCGCCGTTTGGCTTTGGCGATGCCAGCGCGGTCGCGACGCTCGTCTATGCCGGGCCGGACGCCGCCGACTATCTCGACCTCGCGCGCACGCTGGTCGAAGCGCCGACCGGCGGCGCGACCAGCTTCGATGATTTGCTGATCCTGCGCCTCACCCGCGATGATCCCCACGCGCTGCGCAAGGATGTGATGCGCGCGGCGGGCGTGTTGCGCGCCGCGATATTCGGCCTATCGCCCTCCATGCCCACCATCTGCTATTGCTGATCCCATGAACCTGACAGGACGCGAAAAAGACAAGCTGCTGGTCGCGATGGCCGCCATGGTCGCGCGCAATCGACTGGCCCGCGGCGTCAAGCTCAACCACCCCGAAGCGATCGCGCTGATCACCGACCATGTGGTCGAAGGGGCACGCGACGGCCAGTCGGTCGCCGCGCTGATGGCCAGCGGCGGCCACGTCCTGACCCGCGATCAGGTGATGGAGGGCATAGCCGAGATGATCCACGATATTCAGGTGGAGGCCACCTTCCCCGACGGCACCAAGCTGGTGACTGTCCACAGGCCGATCCGGTGAACGGCCTGACGCCTCTCTTCACCCCGTTCGCCCTGAGCTTGTCGAAGGGCTTTTCTTCCTTGCAGATAAGGGCAGGGCTTCGACAGGCTCAGCCCGAACGGTTGCGGGGGTGGACAGCATGATCCCCGGCGAAATCCTCCCCCTCTCCGGCGACATCGTCCTCAACGAAGGGCGCACCCCCATCACCCTCACCATCGCCAATAGCGGCGACCGGCCGATCCAGGTCGGCAGCCATTATCATTTCGCCGAAACCAACCCGGCCCTGTTGTTCGATCGCGACACCGCGCGCGGCTATCGCCTCGACATCCCTTCGGGCACCGCCGTCCGCTTCGAACCCGGCCAAAGCCGCGACGTGCAGCTCATCCCCTATGCCGGCGACCGCATCGTCATCGGTTTCCGCGGTGATGTGATGGGGGAATTGTGATGAACGGCATCACATCAGCCGTTCGTTTCGAGCGAAGTCGAGAAACGCTCGCACACCCGTTTCTCGACTTCGCTCGAAACGAACGGAAGGCCGCCTCATGCCCATAACCATGTCCCGCCGCGCCTATGCCGGCATGTTCGGCCCCACCACCGGCGACCGCGTGCGGCTGGGCGACTCCTCCCTCCTCATCCGCGTCGAGGAGGACCGCACCGTCTATGGCGAGGAAGTGAAGTTCGGCGGCGGCAAGGTGATCCGCGACGGCATGGGCCAAAGCCAGATGAGCCGCGCGGACGGCGCGCCGGATACGGTCATCACCAACGCGCTGATCCTCGACCATTGGGGGATCATCAAGGCGGACGTCTCGATCCGCGATGGCTACATCGCCGCCATCGGCAAGGCCGGCAACCCGGACGTCCAGCCCGGCGTCACCATCCCCATCGGCCCCGGCACCGAAATCATCGCGGGCGAAGGGCGCATCCTGACCGCTGGCGGCATCGACGCGCATATCCATTTCATCTGCCCGCAACAGGTGGAGGAAGCTCTGAACGCGGGCATCACCACCATGCTGGGCGGCGGCACTGGCCCGGCGCACGGCACACTCGCGACCACCTGCACGCCGGGCAGCTGGCATATCGGCCGGATGCTTCAGGCGCTGGAAACCATGCCGATGAATTTCGGCCTGATGGGCAAGGGCAATGCCAGCCAGTCCGCCGCCCTGGTCGAAATGATCCGCGCGGGCGCCTGTGGCCTGAAACTGCACGAAGATTGGGGCACCACGCCCGCAGCGATCGACTGCTGCCTGTCTGTCGCGGACGAGTATGACATTCAGGTCGCGATCCACACCGACACGCTCAACGAAGCGGGCTTCGTCGAAAGCACCATCGGCGCGTTTGCAGGCCGCACCATCCACGCCTTCCATACCGAGGGCGCGGGCGGCGGCCATGCGCCGGACATCATCAAATTGGCGGGCCTGCCCAACGTCCTGCCATCCTCCACCAACCCGACCCGGCCCTACACCGTCAACACGATCGAGGAACATCTCGACATGCTGATGGTCTGCCACCATCTCGACCCGCGCATCGCCGAGGACGTCGCCTTCGCCGACAGCCGCATCCGCAAGGAAACCATCGCGGCGGAGGATATCCTCCACGATCTTGGCGCTTTCTCCATGATGTCGTCGGATAGCCAGGCAATGGGCCGGGTAGGCGAAACCATCATCCGCTGCTGGCAGACCGCCGACAAGATGAAGCAGCAGCGCGGCAGCCTTGGCACCGACGATGCCGACAGCGACAATTTCCGCGCCAAACGCTATATCGCGAAATATACGATCAACCCCGCTATCGCCCATGGCATCAGCCATATTGTCGGGTCGATCGCGGTCGGCAAACTCGCCGATCTGGTCCTGTGGTCCCCCGCCTTCTTCGCGGTCAAGCCCGACATGGTGATCAAGGGTGGCAGCATCGCCGTCGCGCCGATGGGCGACCCCAATGCCAGCATCCCCACGCCCCAGCCGGTCCATTACCGCCCGATGTTCGGCGCCATGGGCCGCGCAGGCGCGCTGTCGGCGGTGCATTTCGTGTCGGCGGCGGGGATTGCGGACGGCATCGCCGAACGCCTGCAACTGGCGCGGCCTCTGGAGGCAGTGCGCAACACGCGCGGCGGCATCGGCAAGGCCTCGATGATCCTCAACGACGCCATGCCGCATATCGAGGTCGATCCCGAAACCTACGAAGTGAGGGCGGATGGGGAATTGCTCACCTGCGAACCAGCCAGCGTGCTACCGTTCGCGCAACGATATTTCCTGTTTTGACAAGCTGCCCTAACCACCCTTCACCCGTCATCCCCGCGAAGGCGGGGACCCATCTCCGGACCTCGCGTCTGGAGACAGGGTGGGAGATGGGTTCCCGCGTTGGCTTACGCCGCCCTTCGGGTCGCGGGAATGACGGAGTGATTACATCATGCTGACCGCCCACGAAGTCCTGCCCCACGGCCACTGGTCCGGCCCCGCCGCCGATCACATCACGCTGGACCATGATGCGCGCCATCGCCGCCGCTGGGTCTATACCGCCGACCATGGCACGCTGTTCCTGCTCGACCTCGCCCGCGCGATAGTGCTTGGCCATGGCGATGCGCTGCAACTGTCGGACGGCCGCCTGGTCGAAGTGCTCGCTGCGCCCGAAGCGCTGGTCGAAGTCACCGCTATAGACCCGTCCGCAATGATCCGCCTCGCCTGGCATATCGGCAACCGGCATCTGCCCGCCGAACTGCACCCCCACGCCATCCGCCTGCGCGACGATCATGTCATCAACGCCATGCTCGAAGGGCTGGGCGCGACCGTCACCAAGATCAACGCCCCCTTCACCCCAGAAGGCGGTGCCTATTCCGGCGGCGGCCATCACCATCACGGCCATGATCACGATCACCACCACGATCACCACGCCCACGACCATGCTGGCTGACGCCGCCCTCCACCGCCTGCTCGCCTGGACCTCGCCCTCCTATCCGGTGGGCAGCTTCACCTATAGCCACGGCCTCGAAACAGCGGTCGAGGATGGCCGCATCACCACCGCCGCCCATGTCACCGCCTATGTCGAAGCGGTGCTGGCGCGCGGCGGCGGCTGGATCGATGCGGTGCTGTTCGTCCACGCCTACCGCGCAGCGCCAGACGACGACGCCTTCGACGCCCTCTCCGAACTCGCCGCCGCCTTTCGCGGCAGCAGCGAAACCGCGCTCGAAAGCCGTCAGCAGGGCGGCTCCTTCCTCTCGGTCACGCGCAAGGCCTGGCCTCATCCCGCGCTCGACGCCTTCGCCGCGCGCAACGGCGATCACCCCATGGCCCACGCCACCGTCATGGCGCTCGCTTGCACCGCCCATCAAATCCCGCTCGAACCCGCGCTGCACGGCTGGCTCCACGCCACCGCCGCCAATCTTGTTTCGGCGGGCGTCCGCCTCGTGCCGCTCGGTCAGACCGATGGCCAGCTTGCGCTCGCCGCGCTATCCCACGCCATTCCCGCCATTGCAGAGAAAGCGCTCGTCACCCCGCTCGAAGACCTCGGCACCGCAGCGCCCGACCTCGAACTCGCCTCCCTGTCCCATGAAACCCTCTACACAAGGCTTTTTCGCTCATGACTTCCAGCAACGGTCCCCTGCGCGTCGGCATTGGCGGCCCGGTCGGCTCCGGCAAGACCGCGCTGACCGACCGGCTGTGCAAGGCGATGCGCGACCATTACAACATCGCCGCCATCACCAACGACATCTACACGCGCGAGGATGCGGAGTTTCTGACCCGCTCCGGCGCGCTGGTGCCTGAACGCATCATGGGCGTGGAAACCGGCGGCTGCCCGCACACCGCCATCCGCGAGGACGCCAGCATCAACCTCGCCGCCGTCGACACGATGCACCGCAAATTCCCCGGCCTCGAACTCATCTTCATCGAAAGCGGCGGCGACAATCTGGCCGCCACCTTCTCACCGGAACTCGCCGACATCACCATCTATGTCATCGACGTGTCGGCCGGCGACAAGATCCCGCGCAAGGGCGGCCCCGGCATCACCCGCTCGGACCTGCTGCTCATCAACAAGATCGACCTTGCCCCGCTGGTCGGCGCGGACCTGGGCGTCATGGACCGGGACGCAAAGAAAATGCGCGGGCAGCGCCCCTTCCTCTTCACCAACCTCAAGGACAATATCGGCCTGCCCGCCGTCATCGACTTCATCGTCGCCACCGGCGGCCTGCGCCCCTATCCCGCAGACGCCGCCGCCCTCTGATGGACCGCGCCGCCTATGTCCTGCGCGAAAAGCGGCTCTACAATAAGTGGGTCGCCAGCCAGACATTGGAGGATTATGCCCTGCGCTACACCGCCGACAGCGCCCGGCGCTGGTCGGCGGGGCAGGTCGCCAATACCGCCATCGGCGCGACCGCCTTCCTCGCCTGCGAAGCGATCGGCGCGTCCATCACCCTGACCTACGGCTTCGCCAACAGCGTCGCCGCCATCGCCGCCGCCGTTGCGCTCATGTTCATCATCGGCCTGCCGATCGCCTATCACGCCGCCAAGCACGGCCTCGACATCGACCTGCTCACCCGTGGCGCAGGGTTCGGCTATCTCGGCTCGACCCTCACCTCGCTCATCTATGCCAGCTTCACCTTCCTGCTCTTCTCGGTCGAAGCCACGATCATGGCGGTCGCGCTCACCGCCATGACCGGCATGCCGATGAGCGTCGCCTATCTGGTCAGCGCCCTCGTCGTCATCCCGATCGCGCTCTACGGCATGAGCGCCATCACCCGCTTCCAGATCGCGACCCAGGGCATCTGGATCGTGCTGCAAGTCGCGCCGATTATCTATATCCTCTGGTCCGGCCCGTCTGCGCTGGCGGAATGGTCGCGCTTCACCGGCCAGCTTGGCGCGCCCGATGGCAGCGTCAGCCTGCTCTATTTCGGCTTCGCCCTCTCCACCCTCCTGTCCCTGCTGCCCCAGATCGGCGAGCAGGCGGATTATCTCCGCTTCCTGCCCAGCGCCAAGAAGATCGGCAAAGGCAAATGGTGGGCCGCCATGCTCGCGGGCGGCCCCGGCTGGACGCTGATCGGCGGCATGAAGCTGCTGCTTGGCTCCTGGCTGGCCCATTATCTGATCGGCGGCGCGGCCTCGGCCAGCGACGCCGCCAGCCCGACCGTCATGTTCCAGACCATCTTCACCGCCATGTCGGGCCATGCCGGTCTGTCGCTGGTGCTGACCGGCCTGTTCGTCATCATCTGCCAGCTCAAGATCAACGTCACCAACGCCTATGCCGGGTCCATCGCCTGGTCCAATTTCTTCGCCCGCCTGACCCACAGCCATCCCGGTCGCGTCGTCTGGCTGATCTTCAACGTGCTGCTCGCGTTGCTGCTGATGGAAGTCGGCATCTTCGACGCGATTGAGGCGATCCTGATCCTCTACGCCACGGTCGCGGCGGGCTGGATCGGCGCGTTGGCCGCTGACCTCATGATCTCCAAGCCGCTCGGCCTCTCGCCCGCAGGCATCGAGTTCAAGCGCGCCCATCTTTATGACATCAACCCCGTCGGCATCGGCGCAATGCTGCTGTCCATCCTTGTATCAGGCAGCGCACATCTGGGGCTGCTGGGGCAATTGGCCCAAGCGTTCGCGCCGGTCATCGGCATGGCCGTCGCCTTCACCGCCGCGCCGGTGATCGCGCTCCTCACCCATGGCCGCTATTATATCGCCCGCCGCTCGCACTGGGCCGAGGGCGCGGAAACCAAGAGCTGCATCATCTGCGAAAATGCCTTCCAGCCGGTCGATATGGCGCATTGCCCCATGTATGCCGCGCCGATCTGCTCGCTCTGCTGCACGCTCGAAGCCCGCTGCCATGACCGTTGCAAATCCGACAGCCGCGCCACGCAGCAAGCCGCGCGCTGGCTCGAACGGCTGCTGCCCCAACGCATAGCCCGCTATGTCCATACGCCGGTCGGCCATTTCATCGCCGTCATGGCCGCCATCACGATCGCCAATGCTGCCTTGCTGGGCGGCATCAACTGGCAGATCGGCCGCCGGATGCCGGACATTGCGGCGGAGATGTCCAGCCTGATGCTCGGCCTCTTCCTCCTCTTCTCGCTCATCGGCGGGGTCATCGCCTGGATGATCGTCCTCGCCCACCAAAGCCGCCGCACCGCGATGCAGGAAAGCGAGCATCATGTGCAAAAGCTGATGGAAGAGGTAATCGCCCATGACGTCACCGGCGCGGAACTGCAAAAGGCGAAGGAAGCCGCCGAATCCGCCAATGCCGCCAAGAGCCGCTATCTCGTCAGCGTCAGCCACGAAATCCGTTCGCCGCTCAACAGCATCTACGGCTATGCGCAATTGATGGAGCGCGGCCACGACATCGCACCCGTCGAAGCCGCCAAGATCATCCGCCGCAGCGCCGAACATCTGACCAATCTCGTCGAAGGGCTGCTCGACATCAGCCAGGTCGAGAGCGGCGTCCTGCGCATCAGCAGCGAAACCGTCCGCCTTGCCCCTTTCGTTGATCAGATCGCCAACATGTTCCGCCCGCAGGCCCAGTCCAAGGGCATCGAATTTCTGTTCGAGCGGCCCGAAAAACTGCCCGATTTCGTCCGCACCGACCAGAAACGCCTGCGCCAGATCCTCATCAACCTGCTCTCCAACGCGATCAAATTCACCCGCACCGGTTCCGTCACCTTCCGCGTTGCCTATCGCAGCCAGATGGCGACCTTCGACATCATCGACACCGGCCTTGGCATCGCGCCCGATGACTTGAAACGCGTGTTCGACCCCTTCGAGCGCGGCAGCAACCCCGACGCGCAACGGCAAAAGGGCATTGGCCTTGGCCTCTCCATCACCCAGGCACTGGTCCAAATATTGGGCGGCGACCTCTCGGTCGTCAGCGAAACGGGCAAAGGCACCCAATTCACCGTCCGCCTGATGCTCGGCCACGTCGCCAACCCGATCGAGGACGCGCCCCCGGTGGACCGGATCTCCGGCTATGTCGGCGAACGGCGCAAGGTGCTGCTGATCGATGATGATCCATCGCAGGTCGCGGTGCTGCGCGGCCTGCTCGAACCGCTTGATTTCACCGTGATGGAAGCGCTCAGCGGTCGCGCAGGCCTCGACATCGCCGCGCGCGATGCGCCCGACATCGTGCTGCTCGACATCTCCATGCCCGGCGAATCCGGCTGGGACATCAGCCGAGCGCTACGCGAAACGCTGGGGGGCAAGGTGCGGATCATCATGGTGTCGGCCAACGCGCATGAATATCATCGTGGCGGCGACGGCCGCGCGGCGCATGATATGTTCCTCATGAAACCCGTCGATCTCGACGCGCTGCTGGACGCGATCGCCGACCAGTTGCACATCCGCTGGACCGGCGACGCGCCGCCACCCGAAGCCCCCACGCCCGACGACCTTCTGTTGCCCGATCTGCCGGACGACGCCCTGCCGATCCTGGCCGATATCGAGCAAAAGGCGATCATCGGCCATGTGCGCGGCATCGAATCGAGCATCCGCGCGCTGGAACAAGCCGTGCCCCAGGCCCAGCCGCTCGCCGCCCGAATGCTCGCCCACCTCGACCGTTTCGACCTCAAGGGGCTGATAAAAATCATAAGGGCCGTAAAATGACCACCCCGACGCCGCGCTCCGATACCGTCCTCGTCGTGGACGACACGCCCGAATCCCTGCGCTTCCTCACCGACACGCTGGAGGCCGCGAACATCTCCGTCCTTATCGCCACCAGTGGCGAAGCGGCGCTCGAACTGCTGAACCACGTCGTGCCCGACCTCATCCTGATGGACGCGGTGATGCCCGGCCTCGACGGCTTTGAAACCACCCGCGCGATCAAGCAATTGCCCCAGGGCGCGCCGGTGCCGATCATCTTCATGACCGGCCTCACCGAAAGCGAGCATGTCGTCCACGCGCTCGAAGCAGGCGGTGTCGATTATGTCCGCAAACCCATCGTGGTCGAGGAATTGCTCGCCCGCGTCCGCGTCCACATGGCCAATGCGCGCCAGACCCAGGGCGGCCATTATGCGCTCGACGCGACGGGCCGCAATCTCATCGCCGTTGGCGCGGATGGCGCGCTCTCCTGGCGCACGCCGGGGGCCGACAAGCTCATGGAAGCGCTCGAACCCGCTTGGTCGCGCACCGACACCGCGCTTCCCGCCATGCTCCGCGCGCCCGTCGCCCGCCTATTGCCCGACGACCTGCCATCGGGCACCACGGTCAAGACCGAAAGCCCCGGCGGCGACACCGTCGAACTCATCATCGTCGGCCGCCCCCGCCGCGACGAAGTGCTGATCCGCCTCAACCATCTCGACCCGCTGGCCGACATCGCCCGGCTGCAAAGCCATTTCGGCCTCACCCAGCGCGAAGCCGAAGTGCTGCTCTGGATCAGCTATGGCAAACCCAACCGCGTCATCAGCGAGATATTGGTCATCAGCCCGCGCACCGTGAACAAGCATCTGGAACAGATTTTCGAGAAACTCGGCGTCGAAACCCGCGCCGCCGCCGCGGCCTTCGCCGTCCGCGTCATCGCCCACTGACGCGACAGCCCTCAAACCCCGTTCGTTTCGAGCGAAGTCGAGAAACGCCCGCGCAAACGTTTCTCGACTTCGCTCGAAACGAACGGATCAAAACGCCCGCACCTCAATCCGTCCCAGTCAATATCGCCGCATAATCCACCGGATCGACATTGCTCCCCGACAGCACCACCACGCTGACCCCGTCGGTCGGCGGCGCAAGCCCCTGCATCATCGCCGCCAGCGCCACCGCCCCGCCCGGCTCGACCACCAGCTTGAGTGTCGAAAAGGCAAAGCGCATCGCGTCCCGCACCTGCCGGTCAGTCACCACCAGCCCGCCGGTGACCAGCGCCTTGTTAATGGGAAAAGTCATCGCGCCCGGCATCGGTGCCTGCAACGCATCGCAGATCGATCGCGCATCCGCCGCCACCGCCTCGCGCACGCCACTGCGCAGCGACCGGGCCGTATCGTCGAACCCCGCCGGTTCGACCGTATAGATCGCCACCTCCGGCGCCTGTGCCTTCACCGCCGTCGCAATCCCCGCCGTCAGCCCGCCGCCGCCGCAACAGACCAGCACCTGCCCCAGCGTCGCGCCAGCATCCTTGACCTGCTCGACAATTTCCAGCCCGACCGTCCCTTGCCCGGCGATGATGAAGGGGTCGTCAAACGAGGGCACCAGCGTCGCACCCCGTTGCTCCGCGAGCGCGGTGGCAATCGCCTCGCGGCTCTCGCGCAGCCGGTCATAGGTCACGACCTCCGCCCCCAGCGCGCGCGTATTGGCCAGCTTGATCGAGGGCGCATCGGCAGGCATCACAATGGTCGCCGCAATGCCGAGCAACTGCGCGGCATCGGCAACGCCCTGCGCATGATTGCCCGAAGACCAGGCGACCACACCCGCCGCCCGCTCTTCCGCATTCAGCCGCGCCAGCCGATTATAGGCGCCACGAAATTTGAACGATCCCGTCCGCTGCGCGCCCTCGAACTTGAGCAGCACCCGCCGCCCACACAAAGCATTGAGCCGGTCATTCTCGATCAGCGGGGTGCGGACGGCCGCCGCCGCGATGATCCAGGCGGCGTCGGAAATGTCGGCGGGGGTGATGGCAAGCGGGTCTGTCATGCCGCATCCTAGCGCCATGATCGACCCGCACGCAATCAGTGCATCGCGCTCCAGCGATCGGCCATCAGGCGAATGTCGATCGCCAGCGACAGCGGATTGAACGGCTTGCTCAACACCCCGGCGGGGTCGAGCGCGCGCATCTCCTCCTCCGCCTCATGGCCCGAACTGTCGGTCAGGAAAATGACCGGCATGTCCGCAAAGGCGGGATCGCGGCGCAACCGCCGCAATAATTCCGGCCCGCTCATGTCCGGCAATCGATAATCCAGCATGAGAATGTCCGGTCGCGCATGCTGCGCCAGGCACAGGTCGATCGCCGCCGCGCCGCTCGGCACGCTGCGGATGGTCATGCCGGTATCCAGCAGCGTCGCCATCTCGACCACCAGCCGCATGTCGCTGTCATTATCGACATGCAATATTCGATAGCTTTGGCTCATCGCCACGGACTTTCCAGATAGGGGATGCAGCCGCGTCATGCCGCGATCATCCTGCCGCGCCGCCGCCGGAACCGACGGTCGAGGACGATCCCGCGCAGCATGAACAACTGCATCGGTATGGCCCACAAGCTATGCAGCCCCTGATAGACTTTCGGCGTCAGTTCGGGCTGCACCAATGTCGTCACATGGATCGCCACCGCCAGAAACTGGCAGGCGGTCGACCAGAGCGGCCAATATTCGTCGCTCCGCAAACTCAGCCATAAAAAGGCGACCAGACACGCCGCATCCACCTGTAACAGCGAATAGGACGTGATCTGCCAGTCGCGCTCGACATAGGTAACGAGCGCGATGGCCACCGTCTTGAACAGGACGATGGCCGCACCCGCCCGCCCGGTCGTGCCCCCCTTCGCCGCTGCATAAATGCAGCAGCAAAGAGTCATGATCCAATAGGTCAGAAGCAGCATGGCCGTGGGGTCACTTCATGATCGCAGGCACCGCATCATTGCGGATCGGGTTAGGCAACCTCACGCAGTTGCGCTTCCTCGACGAACGGCAGCGGACAGATCGGGCCGATCGAGCAACCAATCTCCACCTTGCGCAGATTGGACTCCATCTTCATCTCAATGAGCTTCTGATGCGCGCTGACGAACGCGCCGCGGCCCGCCACGATGGTCGAAAAGCCATTGGCGATATCTTCCAGCACCGGCTGCGTCATCGCGTCGTTCAACTGCGCGTCGCTGAACGCTTCCAGCACGTCGGTCGTCAGCATCGACAGCTTCTTGAGCGCCCCGTCGATCGCATTATGCGTACGGCCGATATCGGTCACGACACGGCGGGCGAGCATCGGATTATAATCAGGCATGGCATATCCCCTCGCGGAACCGCATGGCTCCACGTTGCTAGGTTGAAAAGATGGAAAGGTCAGGCGGCGTCGTCAGGGTCAGGACAGGACGACGAACGCACCCTTGCTGATGATGATGATCGCCGTCGCGGTGATCATCAGGAAAAAGGCAATCCGGGCTATCGCATATAGCCTTTGCTGAACGGTCAGGTCATTCGTCTTGCCTCCGATGGGCGGCAGGCCGATCCGTTCGACTAACGTCACTGGCTCGGCAGCCGGTAGGTCCACAATGGAGGAATCCTGCGGGTCATCAAGGCGGGACGGCTTTAATTCAAATTGTTTGAACGGCTGCGCGCTCTCCGCATCCATCAGGATACGGGCCGCATCGCGCCGATTTTCCGCGCCCAGCGTGACGCGGGCGCGGTGGATATATTGATCGACCGTCTGGTGCGACAGACCGACTTCAGGCGCGATTTCCTTGGAACTGCGTCCGCTCGCGGCGAGGCGCAGGCATTGCTTCTGCACGTCGGACAGCTTGGCGATCCGATCTTCCAACATGCGTCTCCCCTGCATCTGCTGCGACGGTACGGGCCGGGCCTGGATCATAAAGGAATACCATGAAGCATGAGCAATATCGCAACTTATTAACGCGCAGCCCTTTCCTATCTCTGAATCGCGCCGGGAAAAATCGGAAAATTCGGACATATTACGCATGACCCGTTCGCCGACTGGGGATCGTTGCGAAATGCGGATCGCATACGAATCATCGTCATTCCCGCGAAGGCGGGAACCCATCTCCCAACCTTCGGTCTTTCGATAGGGCCTGAGATGGATCCCCGCCTTCGCGGGGATGACGAAAAACCTATAGATCCTGAACGGCGCAACGATCCCCCCGACTGGTTCCGCCGCCGCTCTTGCCGCATAGTCGTCGCCGCCTATCAGGAGTCGATCCCATGACCAGCCTTACTTTCTACACCAACCCCATGTCGCGCGGGCAGATCGCCCGCTGGATGCTGGAGGAAACCGGCGTCGCCTATGACACGGTCATTCTCGACTATGGCACGACCATGAAGGCACCCGACTATCTCGCCATCAACCCGATGGGCAAGGTGCCCGCAATTCGCCATGGCGATACCATCGTCACCGAATGCGCCGCTATCTGCGCCTATCTCGCCGACGCTTTCCCGGCCGCCAATCTCGCTCCGCCCACCGATGCCCGCGGCACTTATTATCGCTGGCTCTTCTTCGCCGCCGGGCCGCTCGAATCCGCCATCACCAACAAGGCGATGGGCTTCGTCGTCCCCGAAGGCCGCGAGCGCGCGGCTGGCTATGGCACGCTCGACGACGTGCTGCAGGCTTTGGGACAGGCGGTTTCCGTGCCCCAATGGATCTGCGGCGACCAATTCACCGCCGCCGACGTCTATGTCGGCTCCCAGGTCGATTGGGGCCTCGCCTTCGGCACCATGCCCGCAACACCCGCGCTGACCGCCTATGCCGACCGCCTGCGCACCCGCCCCGCCTATCAACGGCAAAAGGCGATCGATAACGCCCTCATCGCCGAAATGCAGAAGCCAGCCTGATCGATCCCGTTCGTGTCGACCGAAGTCGAGACACGCTGCCACGCGCAGGCTGAAAACGAAAAAGGCCCGGCGGATCGCTCCGCCGGGCCTTTTTCTATTCTCTCACCGCAGTCGATCAGTCGCGGCTGCCGCCCATGAAGCGCAGCAGGAACAGGAACATGTTGATGAAGTCGAGATAGAGGTTCAGCGCCCCCATGATGACCGTCTTGCCCATCATGTCCGTGCCCTGGACATAGGCGTACATGCTCTTGATCTTCTGCGTGTCATAGGCCGTCAGACCCGCGAACAACAGTACGCCGACGCCGCTGATGACCAAATCCATCACGCTCGACTGGAGGAACAGGTTGATCAGCATCGCAACGAACAGCCCGACCACGCCCATGATCAGGAAGGTGCCGAAAGCCGACAGATCCTTCTTGGTGGTGTAGCCGAACAGGCTGAGACCCGCGAAAGCGGCGGCGGTCGCAAAGAAGGTCTGCGCGATCGACGTGCCGGTATAGACCAGGAAGATCGACGAGAGCGACAGGCCCATCACCGCGGCATAGGCCCAGAAAAGCCCCTGCGCAGCCGCCGTCGACAGCTTGTTGATGCCAAAGCTCAGCACCATCACGAAGACCAACGGCGCGAACATGATGACATATTTCAAGATGCCGGGACCGCCCAGCACCTGCGCGGCCATGCCGCTCGACGCGAACAGCATCGCGACGACGCCGGTCAGCAAGACGCCGCTCGCCATATAATTATACACCGACAGCATATAGCTGCGCAGTCCGGCGTCGAACGCCGCGCTACGGTCAGCGGTCGCGCCGCCAAAGCCCGCCATATTCGAACGGGTGTCGGAACGGGGGTCGGACCAGTTGGCCATGAAATTCGTCTCCTTTGTCGGTCATCCAATGCCGACACCTCTATTATCGCCCTTTTGCCCGGCATATTCAAGTCCGGGGTGCAGCAGCATTCTAACGTTACAATTGGCGCGGGCGTTCGCTAATCGCTATCACCGTCTTATGCATCGCCTGTTCGTCGCCGTCCGCCCTCCTGCCAGCCATCGCGCCGCGCTGCTCGCCATCATGGCGGGCGTGGCCGGAGCCCGGTGGCAAAGCGATGCCCAACTCCATCTCACCCTGCGCTTCGTCGGCGAAGTGGATCGCCATCGCGCCAACGACCTTGTCGATGCGCTTCGGCTCATCCGCTTTACGCCCTTCGACGTCGGGGTCGCGGGGTTCGGCATCTTCGATCGCAAGGGCGTGGTCGACACCCTCTGGGCTGGGGTCGAACCGCGTGATCCCCTCGCCAGCCTGCACCGCAAGATCGATCGCGCCTGCGTCGCCGTCGGCTTGCCGCCCGAAGGCCGCGCCTATCGACCGCATATCACGTTGGCGCGCTTTGGTCGGGGCGGCGGCCTGCTCGACCCGTTCCTCGCCCGCCACGCCGCCCTGACCAGCCCGCCCTTTGCGGTCGACAGCTTTGCCCTGTTCGAAAGCCATCTTGGCCATGACGGGGCGAGCTATCACGCGATCGCCCGTTTCGGCGCCCATGTCGGCGAAGGCGATTTCCAAGATTGAAGCGCGGCCGGCCAAGCCCGCCGCGCCATCAGAATCATTTCGCTGCGATAACCCCGCAGGCGATGCGCCCGCCCGCATTACCGGCCGGATCGCTCTTATTATCGTCCGCCTGCGCATGGATCACGACCGCCGCGCCATCGGCATCCACCAACGGCATCGACCCGCCGCTGATCATCCCGCCCGCGACATGATATTCGATCTCGCCCGTGCCGTCCGGCCCGGCCAGCATATTGGGCATGTCGCCCATATGCATGCCCGCAGGATTATCCTTGCCATGCTGGCGATTGGTCGGGTTCCAATGACCGCCCGCGCTGGCAAAGTCGGGCCCGGTGCAAGTGCCCGTGGTGTGGATATGAACGGCATGCGTGCCGGGCGTCAGGCCCATCGCCTTGACGACGACATGCAGCCCATCGGCCGCCTGCGTGATCATCGCCTCGCCCCGCGCGGCGCCGTCGCCCGCCATCAGCTTGGCCCCCGCCATCGGCGCGGCCGTGGATGCGGCATCAGGCGTGGTAGTTGCGCAAGCGCCAACGACCAGAGCTAAAGGCAGGGCGGCAAGAAATGGCGCAAAATGCATGGCAGACTCCTAGGGATATGGATTATCGAGCAACGCGACAGGATGGCTTTTGTTGCGGATCGACTCCCGTTTGTCATCACGGAACCGAAATAATAGCGGAATGGTGGAACTGCGGTAGGAAATACCGCATCACTGACGAGCGCAGAGCCTGCCGTCCCACTGGACGCCGCTCAGCGAACAGGGCGGTCGATGCGAACCTGATTATATGGAGCGGTGCTACCTCACCATTAGGCAAGGTGCGAGACCGCCACTTCCTAATGGTCCTTTCGCGGCGATGGGCGGATGACCAGTCTAGCGGCTCACGTCCAGGGCTTTTTGCATCCAGCGGAAAGCTAGATAACAAACACCGATGTCTATGATCCCAATCGGAAAGAGAATGCCTCCCGGATAAAGGCTATCGCGAGGCGCGACTAGAATCAAAGCAATATGAACCAGAGCAACGGCCGAAACAAATATCGTGATCGTATTTCTGCTTGCCATTCCAACGATTGATTTACCAACGAACGTAGTTACGAAAAAACCCAAAAAAACTACCTTGCCCTTATCAGGTAGGATCGTTTCGTTGAAGGACACGGCTACGACCAAACTCGCAGCCATACATGCTAATGACCATGCTAATGAAACAGGCTTAGGATCACTAATCTCGATCACTTACTTCCCCTAAAGCAATCCCTGCCCGCAATCATATAATATATGTCATATGGACAGACAGCATAGTGGAAGCATGTGTGCTGCACTAGAAAGTTTCCTGCAATACTCTTACATCTTTCGCCAACAAAGAAAAAGGGGCTGGTCTTGCGACCAGCCCCTCATCCATTCTCCATCCCGAAGGACGGAAAATCTTACATGCCCGAACCGGGACCGTAGGTGATTTCCACGCGACGGTTCTGCAGTTCGCGAACGCCGTCGGCGGTTTCGACGCGGGGGTTCGTTTCACCGAACGCCTGGGTCGTCATCACGCCGTCAGGGATACCCTTCGACGCCATGTATGCCTTAACGGCGTCAGCGCGACGCTGCGACAGACCGACGTTGTACGAAGCCGAACCCGACTTGTCCGCATAACCTGCCAGCATGACCTGGGCGCTGCCGCAGTTGCTGTAGGCCGAAACCGCGTTGTCCAGGATGGTGGCGGCGTCAGGCGTGACGTCCGACTTGTCCCATTCGAAGAACACGATGTACGGTCCGGGGCTGCATTCCTGGACCGGAGGCGACGGAGGAGGCGGCGGCGGGGGCGGCGGGGGCGGCGGCGGGGGCGGCGGAGGAGCCGCTTCAGCCGGTGCGCCGAAGTTGTAGGTCAGGCCCAACAGCAGGCTGTGCGTGCGCAGCTTGGTATCGGCGGTCGAACCGGCCTGGCCATAGATGCTCTGATAAGCCGGGATCAGCTTGATATCGTCCTGGTTGAAGAAACGATACTTGAGCGAAACGTCGACATTGTTGGTGACGGGGTAACGCACGCCGGCCAGAGCCTGCCATGCAAAACCGGTGTCGCTGTCGTTGACGATGTCCGAAGCGATCTTGGCGCGCGAAACGCCAACACCACCGCCGACAAAGCCCTGCAGGCCGTCATCGGGACCGAAGTCCAGCAAGCCGTTCAGCATGAACGACAGAGCCGAAGCTGCGCCGCCGAAGCCGCCGTCGGTACGATCGAAATCGATCTTGGCGCGCTTGTAGGCCGCTTCGGCCTCCAGGCGGAAACCACCAAAGTCGTAGCCGATGTTGGCGTCGACGTCATAACCCTTATGGTAGTCGATCGAAGGAACGACCGAACCGCCGGGAGGGACGGCCGAGAAGGTCATGTTCTGGTCTTCGACCAGGAGCACACCGGCGTCTACGCCAATGTACCAGCTGTCGTCACGTGCCATAGCCGGGGTGGCCAAGGCAGTGGTAGCAAGAGCAGCCGCGAGGGCAAGCTTCCGCATCTGAATTCCCCTTTCAAAAGTGTCACGAAGGACTGCTGAAACCCTGTATCGGGAAGAAGGTTTCATGGCAAGTCCACAAATAGAGAAACCGTTGCAAAAATAGCGCAGTAGCACGCTGTTCGTGGACGGTTCAGGCTATTTAACCTCCCCCTAATGCTAAAAGGTAAACATCCCAACAAAAAAATGGGATTGTTACAGAATTACGAATGAATGAGGCCATGTGCCCGCAAAGCAGTCAGCATCAGGGCGATGCTATTACGCGCCTGCGCGTCGATCGTTTCGCCCCCGGTCGGGGCTGCGATTCCCGGCTGCCGCGTTCCGACGACTTTCAGCTCGTCGATATACAGCCCGTCGCCCCGCTCGGCAGCACCCCGCCAAGCACTGCCATCATGCTGCAGTGCATGATCGCGATCCACAACCAACAGCCGCAATCCCGCCTGCGGAGCGATAAATCGCCATCCGCCGTCGGTCCATAACGCCACCGCCCCGTCATTCCCGTCCCACGCCCCCGTCGCCTCCTCAGCGACGATCCAGCATTGGCCGATCTCCGGCGCAACCGGCGGGCTGGCCAGGTCCGCGCTCTGCGCGACCCCGTGGACCAGCGCGTCGATCCGCACCAGCGCCTCATTGTGGAACATTTCCTTCTGCGCCTGCCCGGCGAACAAAAAGGGCAAGGCCCATCGCGGCGTCCCGTCCATATCCCGTCTCCCGATAAAGTCCCGCCAATGTCAGGCGGTGAAATCGATCCGCGCCGCCCGCCCGGTCGCCCGCGTGCCCACCTGCCGCACGTCCAGCACCAGCGCACGCCCGGCCACCCCGTCCGCCGCGATCATCGCCGCGTCATACTGCCATTGCGGCACCGTGCTTTCCGCCGCCCGCACCACCGCCCCGCCATCCAGCACCGTCACCGCATAGCGCTCGCTCTCCTCACCCAGCGGCACGTCGCCCCCGCTCGCCCAGCGCCACCCGTTGCGGCTGCGCCGTGTCCAGCCGAACGCCCAGCCGTCCGCCGTCGCCCGCGCGGTCAGATGCACCGGCGACGGCGGCATCACCGCGTCACCGCCGATCGTCAGCGCCGCCGCCACGGGCACCGCATCGCCGCGCCCCACCGCGCGCACCTCGACCATCGCGCCGATCTCGCCCTGCCCGCCCAGCGCCGTCAGCGGCTCGACCAGCCGATCCTCCTCGATCAACAGGAAAGCCTCGCCCGCCTCATGCCCCGCCATCGCCCATTCACTCCCACGCAGCCCCCGCCGCAACCCGCTCAGCCGATAGCGCCCAGCCCCCAGCGCCTCGACGCCTGCAAACTGGATCAACTCCCGCCCGACCAGGCACAGGTTCCGCCCCTGCGCCAACCCCGCCTCATCGGCCGGAAACATATCCATATCACCGGCCAGCAACGCCACCGTCAGCGCATGGCGCCCATCCACCAGCGTCGCGCTCCCGACCGGCAAGGCCGTCTCCGCTACGCCGATCACCGCGCGCGGCGCGCTCGGCCCGATCGGCACCGCCTCCCCCGTCCCGCTCATCACGAACAGCGCCGCGTTGCGCCACCCAGCGCCCCCACTCGCCGCCGCCACGATCAACGGCCCATCGGCCAGCCCCTCGCGGACCGGCGGCAATTCGGCGAGAACCAAGTGCGTGGCCCCATGCGGCGCATCCACCTGCCGCACGATCGCGCCGGAGGATGCCGCGCCCGGCATCACCGGCCCGGCACCCGGCACCCGGCGCAGCGCAAGCCGCACCGCCATGCCCTCCCATTCCCGCTCCTCGATCCGCCACAGTCCCGGCGCATCGTCCACGCTCACCACCGCGCCCACCGCCAGCGCCAACGCCGACCAGTCGCACCGCAGCGTCATCGTCGCCCGCCCGGCCCATCCCGCCTGCAACCGCGCCCCCGCCAAGGCCCGCGCCGCGCCCGCCTCCAGCACAGCCGGCAGTTCGACGCCGCGCTCGACCCGCCCGGGCCCCGGCCGCATCACCCGCTGCACCCCCGCCTGATAATCACGCGCGCCATCATAATGGCGCAGCGACAGCGCCACCGGCACCGTCTCGGCCGCCGCCGCCGACCGCTCGACCGCATCCATCGCCCGCCCGTTGACCCGCCGCGCCAGCATCGCCGCGTCGACATGCGCACTTGCCACACTGCCCGCCGCCGCCAGCCGCAATCCGCCCGCATCCCCCTGCAACGCCAACCCATGCACCTCGCTCAGCGCCGCAATCGCCTCACGCACATCCCCGCCGCTCGCCGCAAAGCCCGCCACCTCCGGCAGCCCCTCACCCCCAAGCGCCCCGTCGCTCAGATCGGCCGCAATCGCCCCCACCGACACCGGCCCAGCATCCGCCACCACCTCGAATGTCAGCGACGGAATCCGATTGCCATAATCGGCCAGCGCCAGATCCTCGAACAGCACATAGGCCATCCCGCGATGCGCGGGCGTCATCGCCACCCCTTGCGCCGACGCGATCAGCGGATCGACCGGCTGATCCTCGCCGCCCAGATGCACGCGAAAGGTCGACAGCTCGGTCTTGAAATCTGCCGCCGCCCCGCGCAGCAAATTGCCATCGGCCCAGATCCGCCCGATCGACCCGATCGCCCGCGCCGACAGCGCCACCGCGAAACTCGCGCTATAGCTGTAACTGGCCACGCTCGACTGCCCCTTGCCGCCGCCACTCTTGCTGCGCACTTCCTTCAGGTCGGTCGCCCAGATCACCGTCCCCGCCACCCGCATCGTCCCGAACAGGCGCGGAATTTGCGCGCCATAGGTCGATGTCTGGATCTGCAAATCGGACAGGCGCGGCCCCTCGCGCCCCTTGGGCTTGAACAGGATTTCCCGGTCGATCACATTGCCCAGCACCGCGCCGATCGCCGCCCCGATCGGGCCACCCAACGCTGTCCCCACCGCCGTCAGCACCACCGTCGCCATGATTATTTCCCTTAAAAATCCTCCCCTCGCAGGGGAGGTGGCTGGCCGCAGGCCAGACGGAGGGGTGTCACCCTATCGTTGCGCGCCCCACTCCGCCCGCCACCAGCCCATCACCGGCCAGGGCAAAGCGCCCGGCATCTCGACCACGCGCCGCAACCCCGCATGGGCATGCACGAAACCGCCCGGCACCATGATCATCAGATGCAGTTGCAACGGCCCCGGCCGCACCAGCGCCAAGTCGCCCGGCGCGCCCTGATCCACCCGGACCAGCCCCGCTTCGCCCAGCCATCGCTCGGCCAGCCCGACATCCCCGCTCCGCAACCCATAAGCGACCGGCCCAGCCCCATCCTGTCCCAGCGCCAAAACCGCCAGCCCGACACAATCCACCCCCGCTTCGCTCCGCCCATGCAGCCGGAACGGCACCCCCACCATCGCCCGCGCCGCCGCGACGATCCGTGTCGCCCCGCTCATGCGCCGGGGTAGCGCGTCAACAGGTCCATCCCTGGCAGATAATGCTCGCCACGAAAATTGACCGCATTGCCAAAGCGCCCGGCACAGGTCGCCAACTGCCGATCACACCCCTGCGTCAGCAGCGCCAGCGTCCCCGCCTCCACCGCAAAAGCAGGCGGATCAGTCAGCGTCAAACCCGCCGCATCATTATCCGCCACCCCCTGCGTCAGCCCGGCATTGGCCCCGCCCAGCCAGCGCAGCGCGCCAAACGCATAGTCCCCCGGCACCAGCCCGCCGATCGCCACCACCGCATCGGTCACACCTGTCACGCGCACCACCCGACGCCGCCCGGCCATATCCACCTGGCACGCCCGGTCGCCCAGCCGCGCGCGGCAATCTGGCGCGGTCGATGGCACCGCCGCCGCCCCTAGCACGGCCGCCGCCCCGACCATCTCGGCGGTAAAGGCAGCTCCCTTGCGCGCCACCGCGCCCATCTCGCCCGATGCCAGCAACAGCCACAGCGCCCCCGGCACCTCCCATTGCGTCAGCCGCAATTCCAGCGCCGCCCCGTCCCAGCGCCCCGCCATCAGGTCCGCCTCGCTGATCGCCTCGCTCGTCAGCGCCCCGCCGACATCGCTATCCTCGCCATCCAGCCCGATGCCGCTGCGGATCGCCGATGGCGTCATCCCCGGCGCGGCGCGGTACAGCAGCCCGCCGATCATCAGGTCGCGATCATGGCTGGTCAGCCCGATCGTCACCCCGTCCCGCCGTTCGATCCGCCAGCAAAAGGCCAAGGTGCAAAGCGGCTGGCCCAAACTCTCGGCCCCGCTCATTCGCGTATCTCCACCAGCGGCACCGACGGCGCTTCCCCCGCCGCAAAGGTCGCGCGATTGATGTCGATCCGGTCCTCGGCAAAGCGCACCGGCACGTCGAAGCGAAACCCGGCGGTCAGCAGCACGCCGTCCGCCGGTGCCGCGTCGAACGCGATCACCCCCAGCCCGGCATGGCTCCATCCGCTGCTCATCTCGACCCCATCGGCCGCCACCCAGATCGTCCCCGCCACCGGCCGGGTGATGATCCGCCCCTGCGCCTCCGCGCCCAGCCCATAATGGCGCATCAACTGGAATCGGGTCCGCACCCCGTCGCCCATCCCCAGTCTTTGATCCAGCGGCCCCGGCACGCTCCCCGGCGCGCCGCTACGATCATCATAGGGATCGGCAAAGCGGAACCCCCGCGCCGCGCCCCGCCGCGCCCGGAAAAAAGCGATCAGCGTGGCAATGTCCGCCTCGCTCCGCACCCCTGGCCCCGCATCGAAGGATAGCCGCGCATCCGCCCAATCGCTGCTGCGCCGCTCATGCCCGGACGGGCTTTCCACGATCTGCGTCGAAAAGGCGGGCGACACGCTCGCCTCCCGCCCTATTCCCAGCGGAAAGACCACATCGTCAAAGGCTTGCATCGCATCCTCCCCATCCCGCCTGAAAAGCGTCACGCCGTCGCGGCATATTTGCGGCAACGCCCAGATAAAGGTCGCCGCGCTCCCCCGCGCCACCGACGCCTGCGCCGCCGCCAAGATCTCCCGCCATTGGCCCGCCTGTTCCGGCAACAGCACGAAACCCGACAGATAATGCTGCTCGTCCACCGGATAGCCCAGCCGCGCCGTCGCCAGAGCCACCCCCTGCGCCGTCCGCGCGGGCCGCCCCTCGGTCACCCAGTCATAATCTTCCAGTTGCAGCACATCGAACGCAGGCGATGCCCAGCCCAGCGGCATGTTCGCCCGCTTGGCCTCCGGCGCCTGCGGGTCCAGGATCGTCGGCAGATAGGCCAGCAAATGCGTCACCGCCCCCGGCACCGCCGCCTTCACCGCCGCGCACAGCGCTGCCGTCGACGCCGCCAGCAGCGCGCCCGCCTGATCCAGCAGCGCGCATTGGGCCGCATCCAGTTCCCCGCGCACATCGGGGATCGCCACCGGATCGCCGCCAAAGGCAGCGCGCGCCGCGTCGTCATACAGGCATATGCGCCCATCGCCGGGCATCACCCACCACCAGGGTTCACCGACCTGAAACCGGATCGGCAATAGCGCCGCCAACCCTATGGAAACAAAGGCCAGCGCCACCGCCTGCAAATAGGCCATCGCCCCGCCATGCGCGGGCGACAGCAAGGTCGATGGCGGCACCCATCCGGTCAGCGCCGGATCGCCATTGCCCGCCCGCTGCTTCCAATCGTTCCAGCAATGCGCGTCGAACAATTCATAGGATAGCGACCAGATGACATCGAAGCCCAGCCGCTTCGCCTGCCCCGCAAAATCCCGATGCCACGCCGCGCAGGGCGCATTCAACGCGCCCCCGCTCAGGCTGACATATAGCCCGTCGCCCACGCGTTCGAGCCGGAAATAATGGCTCATCCCGACATAATGGTTGATCGCCCCGCGATAGCCCAGCGCATGGATCGCCTCGACCACCCGCTGCGGCGTCTGGTTGAAACAATCATCATAGCCCGTCGCGATTCCCAGCCCATGCTCCGGCAACATCACATCGCCCACGACAAGCACCGACCCCGCCCCGTCGCACCGTATGTCCGTCAGTTCGGCCCAACCCTCCTGCGCCCCAACAAAAGGCGTCGCCCCCGCATCATAATCGGGCGGCACCAGCGAAATGAACATCCGGTCAATATCCCCCGCCCACACCGGATCGCTTTCGTCGGGCAACAGATAGCCGCCCTCGAACGCCGCAAAATCCAGCATGATTTCCGCATCTTCCGGCCCGCCGCTCGCATAATTCCACAAGCGCACATACCAGGCCCGCGCCACCCCGCTTGCGTCCCGCCCCTCGATCGTCAGCGTCGGCCCATGCGTCTCGTCCAGCCTGCGCACACCCCCGCTGCGCCAGCGAAAGCGCAACACACAGTCGCGAAAATCCCTTGCCGTCTCATAGGCCAGCAGCGGATGGCTCCACCCGTCCACCGCGTCCCAGATCAGCCCCGCCAGATCGCCCGACCCATAAAAGACCGCATCCACCCGCACGGCATCCGGCGCAGTCGTGACCACGCTCGCCATCATGGGGCGCGGAAAATTGACGGTCCAATGCGTCGGCGCAAACCGCTTGATCCAGCGCGTCTCCTGCCCCCGCCGCACATCCGCCAGCCAATATTCCAGTCCCGCCATCAGCCCAGCGCCCCCTTCACCGCCCGCGCCACCTGCCGCGCACTGCGCGCCAGCAATCGCGGTTCGCTCTCCTGCCCCCGCCCGTTGACCGCGATGCTCACCCGCACATCGCGCGCGCCGCCACCCTGCGCGACCACCTGGCCGCTGCTGGTCGGCACGAACATTTCCGGCCCACGCTCGCCCACCATAT
The DNA here is from genome assembly GCF_055640555.1 of Sphingobium sp. KKT206. Lineage (NCBI taxonomy): Bacteria > Pseudomonadati > Pseudomonadota > Alphaproteobacteria > Sphingomonadales > Sphingobiaceae > Sphingobium > Sphingobium sp. KKT206. The sequence goes on along the minus strand of NZ_CM145764.1, from coordinate 295,556 downwards.
AGGCCCGCCCCGGCACCACCGGTCCACCCGTCGCCCGCCCCGGCAGCCCCAGCGCCGCCGTCAGCAGCGACGCGCCCAAACTCACCAGCCCGCCGCCACTGTTACCGCCGCCGCCGACCGCCCCGCGCACCGCGCCCGCCGCAATCTCGTCCAGCACCGACAGCGCGATCCGCCGCAAATCCTCGAACCCGAACTTGCCGGTCCGCACCGCGCGCATCAGCCCCTGCTCGATCCGCCGCCCGGCCCGCTCGGCCCCCTCGCCCAACGGCCCCTCCAGCCCCGCCCGCATCGCCTCGACATCGCGGCTCAACCCCTGCCTATCCGCCCGAACCCGCACCACCAGCGTCTCGATTTCCTCGTCCACGGCGCGCCTCCCGATAAAATAAAACCTTCTCCCCGGCGGGGAGAAGGATACGAAGCCTTGCCAGCGTGCTGGCTAGGGTCAGTTGGAAGAGGGGGCTCGACGCCCCACCCATAAAACAACGTCATTCCCGCGAAGGCGGGAACCCATCTCCCACCCCATCACCACGAACAGAGGTAGAGAGATGGTTTCCCGCCTTCGCGGGAATGACGATCCGATTTGTGGCGGCGAGATGCCTCAATCCGGCATCACCCCCATCAACCGCGCCAACTCACCCCCATCCACCCCCGCACCACCCTCATCCTCCCCCAACGCCGCGCCCAGCACCGCCGCCAACTCCGCCGGCGTCGCGCGCCAAAACTCCTCCGGCCGCCAGCCAAGCAGCCACCCGGCCACCCCCGCCAGCCGCCGCGCGCCCTCGGCAAAGCGCCTCATTTTCCCGCCAATATCTGCTGCAACAGCGTCTTGAGCACCGGCGTCAGCCGCGCCAGCCCGACGACAAGCATAGCCTCGCCCAGCGCTTCCCGGTCCATCCGCTCGCGATCGACCAGGCAATGCCAGAACAAAGCCGCCATATCGCCCAGCGACAATTTCCCGTCCGCCGCCCGCTCGACCAGGTCGAACAACGGCCCCAGTTCCGCCTCGGCCGCCACCAGCGCCCCGAAACTCGGCCGCAACGCCAGCACGTCGCCGCCAATCTCCAGCGCCGCCTCGCCCCTTTCAGGGTTCACAACCCCGCTCATTCCGACACCACCGCGCCGGAGCTTTCCAGGCTCAGCGCATAATTGCGCTCGCCATTATAATCCCCGGCATAGTCGAGCCGCGTCACGAGAAAGCGCCCGCGCATCCGCTCGCCGCTCTCGAAACTCAGCTCATAGTGGTCGATCGTGCCCGACAGCGCATGGTTGCGAATCCGCACTTCCGCCGCCGATCCCGTGAACAGCCCGGCCGCCGACACGCTGACCGATCGCACGCCTGCCCCCGACAGCAATTCGCGCCAGCCGCCCGAATCCTTGGACGTAATGTTCACCGCCTCGCCATTTACGGACAATTGCGTAGTCCGCATCCCCGCCACGGTCGCATATGTTGCGGGGATGTTGCCGTCCCCCACTTTCAACAGAAACGCACTTCCTTTTTCGACGCCCATGGCGCATCCTTTCATCAGTCAAAGCGTGCAAAACGCAGGTTCAGGAGAGTCCCGATGTTTCTGATTATGTCGCTGGTCACGATGCTCGCTGCCGCCCCGTCGGCCGACGCCGTAGGGCTCAGCCGCAAAGCCTATTCCCAATGCCTGTCCGCCCAGATCAAACCCGGTCTCGACAAGAAATTGCCGCTCGGCGACTTCCAGTCCGAGATGAAAAAGACCTGCGCCGACAAGGAAGCCGCCTTCCGGGCCGCGATCGTCGCCACCGACAAGGCCGACGGCATGTCCGAAAAAGAAGCCCAAGCCGACGCCGACGACCAGACCGCCGAATATATCGACAAGATCACCGCCGAATATGAAGACTATAACCGCCCAGGCTGACCACCTCCCTCTCTCCTTCACGGGGAGAGATACGAAGGCTCGGCAGCGTGCTGCCTAGCCGCAGTTGAGAGGGGGCTCGACGCCCGAAACCCGCGACGCCTAGCCCCCCTCCCAAACCGCCCTTAGCCGATAGTCGATCACCGCCTGCCACCCGCTCGGCGGTCGCCCGCCGCTGCGCATCACCCGCGACCGCACCAGCCGCGCCGTAACGATCCGCCACCTCTCACGCGCCTGCACCGCACCGATCGCCGACTCGATCCGCCCGATCAATCCCGCCAGTCGCCCCGGCGTCTCGCCCGCGTCCTGCAAGCCGATGGTCAGCCGCACTTCACGCCCCTCGACCTGCTTGCCGCCCCATTCGGTGCCGATACATTCGCCGACATGGCCATAGGGCGCACTCGCCCGCACCGGCTCGCCATCATAAAGCGCGTTCAGCCCCGCCATCAGCGCGCCATCCGCCCGCAACGCCGCGATCACCGCGCTCCGCACCGCCAGTTCCGCGCTCATGACCCCGTCCTCCCCGCCCCACGCAGCGCCAGGTCGCGCCACCAGCGCGCCCGCAAATCCCGCGCCGACACCCGCACCGCCTCACCGTCGATCGCCACATCAACGCCCGCCTCTGCCAGCGCCGCCGCGATCGTCGCCCGCCTGCGCGCCGCCCGCGCCTCCACGCGCCGCATCAACGCCGCCCTCATGCCAGCCGCATCCGCCGGAACGGCCGCCACAGCGCGCTCACCACCGCGGGCGGCGTACCGCCCTCATTGCCGCGCGCCATGAAATGTTCCGCCGCCAGCCGGACGATCCCCTGCCGCAAGGCTTGCGGAAGGCCGTTCATCTCCGCCGCCATGCCCGCGCGATAGCGCACCGCCAGCCGCCGTCGCTCGTCCGCCCGCGTCGATCGCACCCATCCATCGCCCGCCGCATCGATGTCGATCGCATAGGCATCGACCGGCAGCGGCTGCACCACCCCGTCGCCGTCCACCGCCTCGACCGCCTCGATCGCCAGCACCGGCCGCGCGCCGAGCCGCTGCCAGCCCTGGCGCGCCGCCACCATCTCACGCGCGCCGCGCACGATCAGCCACTGGCCGACAAATTGCTCGCACAGCGCCGCCGCGCTGCGCAGCAACCCCGCCAACACCGCATCCTCGTTATCCGTCTCGATCCGCAAATAGGCCTTGAGTTCATCCAGCGACGCCGCCAGCGCCCCGCTCTCCTCCTGCGCCAGCATCAGCGTTCCTCCACCCTGACCGTCACCGACCGCTCATCCACCTGCCCGTCGGACAAAGTGACGCGGTTGGTCAGCCGATAGACGTGCCCCACCGCCCCGCCGCTCACCCGCACGCTGGTCCGCCCCGGCTCGAACGCCGCATCCTCCACCGTCAGGCCGCCCGCCGGGCTGACGCTCCACATACTCGCAATCACGCTCTGCCCCGCCAGATAGGCGGACCAGTCGATGACATAGTCGATCCGCGCCTGCGGATCTTTGGCAATCAGGCTCATCGGATCATCCTCCCCCGTAACGCTTCCGGTCGGTCTGGCGCAGGCCGGGCCGCGACCCGCATGTCCTGTCCCGGCCGCACCCCGCCGCGCCACGCGCCACCCCAAGGCGCATCGCCACCGCGCAAGTCGCCGATCGCGCCCGCGCCCAACGGCTCACCCTGCAACATCCCGCGCCTCCAGCAGCGCCAGCCGCGCCTCGATCCGCTCGATCCGCCGCCGCTGCCACGCCGCCTCCAGCGCCAGGCACTCGTCATAACGCAACCCCCAACGGTCGCCCTCGTCCCACACATCATGGCACAGCAGCCCCAGCCGCACCGCCGCGCCATCGCCCAGCCGCGCGTCGATCGCGTCGCGCACCTGCTGCGCCACCAGCCCGATATGCCAGCGCGCGTCATCGCCCTTGTCCGCCACCGCATCGGCAAAGCGAAACTGCCGCCACGCCACCGCGCCCCAGGCATCGAGCAGATCATCGCCGACCGCCGCCACATCGCTCTTCACCCGCGCATCGGACGTGTTGATCGCCCCGCTCGCGGCATAGACCACCGACCAGCGCGCCGCCGCGCTCCCCAGCGCAAAGCCATTATCATTGGATGGCGCAACCGATCCGAACGCGGTCAGCGCCTGATGCTCCAGCCGCAACGCCTCCTGCATCGCCGCCGACCCGTTGCGCCCGACATGGAAACTCATGCGCGACGCTAAATTGGTCGGCCCCGGCGCGGCGGCAATCAGCGTCGTGCGGATGCGCGACAATTCGGCGAACGTCCCGCCGATCATCCCCCACACATTATAGTCACCGATCACATCGTTGGTGACGACATCGCAGCGCGCCGCGAACGTGCCATTGGCGCGATAGAGCCGATTATTGGACAGCGATCCGAACGACAGCACGCGAAAGCTCGCCTGCCCGCCATCCATGAAGATCGACATGGCCTGCGTCTGCACCGACACCTTGCCGATCGCCCCTTCCAGCGCATAATCCTCGTCGCCCTGCGTATTGATATGCAGTTCCGCCCCGCGCATCCGCTGCGAGCCGCTCGCACCCAGCGCGCCCACATGACTACGCACCGCCGCGCCATCCGCCTGCCCCAGCAAGGCCCGGCCGAACGCCGTCCCGCTCACCGCAGCGATCGCGTCCAATTCCCCGCTCGCCGCCTGCCGCCCCGCCAGCGCATCGCCAAGGCCCGCAATATCGCCAATCCCATGGCCATGCGTATCGACCGCCTCCAGCCAGGCCGCATGCACGGTCAGCGCCACGGACTTCTCGCCCACCGCAAAATCCACTGCGGCCCCGCCCGCCGAAGACGCCACCGGCGCCCGCACCAGCCGCCCCGCACCATCCAGCGTCCCGGTCCCCGCTTCCCATTGCGCGGGATCGACCAGGCTCATGATCACATAAGGAAAGGCCACCCCCTCCCCCACCGCCGCAGCAAAACTCCGATACCCCGCCATCGCCCCGCACCACATCACCGCCCCGATCCACCCGATCGAAAATCGCCGCATAGCCCGCAAAGCGCACATCGCCTGCATCTCCCCCCTCCGTTCGCTTCGAGCGAAGTCGAGAAGCGCCCAGCGCGACATCCGCCCCCATCACGCCCGCACCAACCCCAACAACCCCATCTTCACCGCCATCCCCAGCAGCAGCAGCGCCAGCCCGATCCGCACCGCCCAGCCGATCACCGCCCCGCGCGCCGCCTTCTTCGCGTCGCGCCAGGCGCGCAGCAGCTCGCGCAATTCGCGCACATCGCCCTCGGCCCGCCGATCCGCCAGCCCCAGCCGCTCCAGCGCCCGCCCCGCGCCCAGCTCGCTCGCCTCCTCCACCAGCGCGCGGATCATCACCATGTCCACCGCGCCCGGCACCCCCTGCGCCTGCGCCACCAACCGCGCCAGCATCTCCGCATCCGCCGTCATCCCATCCTCCTCTTAACCCCCTCTCCCCAACGGGGAGAGGGCAGCGAGACTTGGCGGCGTAGCCGCCTTAGTCGCAGCGGGAGAGGGGGCTCCGCGCCCACCCTGCCTGGTTTTCCGTTCGGGCTGAGCTTGTCGAAGCCCTGCCCTTCTGTCGGCACGCCTGCTAAAGACATCGCATGCGCGCCGCCCTCATCCTTGCCGGTCTAGCCCTCGCCATCGGCGCGCTATGGATATGGCGTGCAGACTGGTTCGCCATCGATAGCTGCCTCGACAGCGGCGGCCGTTGGAATGACCAAGCGCGCGCCTGCGACCACTAAGCGATCCCCAACATCGCCCGCTTCTCATCCCCACTCAGAAAATCCGCCGCCGCCACCCGGTCCCACAGCGCCGCGCGCTCATCGCTCAGCGCCGCCACGCCATCCAGATCCGCCTCGATCCGCAGCCCCGGCCACCATCCGGCCAGCCCCTGCCCCAACCCCGCGCCGATCTTCGCCACCAGCGGCAAGATCGTCTGCCGCCACAGCGCCTTGTTCGCCTCGCGATAATTGGCGTAACTATTGTCGCCGGGCAGCCCCATCAGCATTGGCGGCACGCCGAAGGCCAGCGCAATCTCCCGCGCCGCCGCCGCCTTCAACCCCACGAAATCCATTTCCGCCGGGGTCAGGCTCATCGCCTGCCAGCGGAGGCCCCCCTCCAGCAGCATCGGCCGGCCGGCATTGGTCGCACCGGCAAAGGCGACCTCCATCTCGCGCTTGACCCGTTCGAACTGGTCGGGCGACAGCACCGATCCATCGCCCGGCTCATAGACCATCGCTCCGCTCGGCCGCGCCGCATTGTCGAGCAGCGCCTTGTTCCAGACGCTGGCCGCATTGTGGATCGCCACCGGCCCCGCCGCCGCGCCGACGCAACCCAGCCCATAATGATCGTCGAGCGGATGCAGCGCCTTCAAGTGCAACACGCTCGGCCGCCCCGCGCCATCTTCGGGCGACAGCCGCGTCACGCTCTCCCCTACACGGTACAGATAAGCCGCAGGCCACCCCCGCGCATCCGCTTCCACGCTCACCCGTTCGGGCCGCAGCGCGAACAGCTCGGCAGGCATCCCATCCGCCCCGGTCATTACCTGGACATAGGCGTTGCCATGCAACAACAAATGACAAGCCAGCGTCTCCACCAACCCCTGCCCCGCCGACGCGCGCGCCACCAGCGCCAACACCCGCGCCCCATCCTCAACCCCGCCAACCTTCAACGGACAGGCGCCCGCCCCCTCGGACACCAACCGCATCGCCCGCTGCGCCACCGCATTGCCCATCACCCCGCTACGCACCTGCGCCTCATAGCTGGCCGGCCACTCCCCCAAAGCCACCGCCCCGGTCCCCCAGGCGCGCGCCAACACTGGCCGGACATCCGCAGATGCCGCCGCCTTCATCCCAAAGAATTTCATGGCTCTATCCCCAAATACCAAAAAACCCTCACCCCGACGGGGAGAGGGCTAGTGAAGGTTAGCGGCGCAGCCGCCTACCGAAACTGGGAGAGGGGGCTTCCCCCCTCACGTCAAACCAGGATGGCTTTCATTTACCTCCAACCGCCGTTCGTTTCGAGCGAAGTCGAGAAACCTGCGCACAGGTTTCTCGACTTCGCTCGAAACGAATGGGTCAAGGGTACACCACCCTCACCTATTCCGCGCCAACACCCGATCGCAGGTCGAATTCGTCCCCTCGCTCTTGCCGATCACCCGCCCGGCCAGCGCACCCGCGCCCGCACCCAGCAGCGTCTCGCCAACCCCGCCGCCTGCGAGTAACCCGACGCCAGCACCACCGGCCGCGCCGATCACCGTGCCCTTGTCGCGGCCCTTCTTGCCCTGCAGCAGGCAATAGCGCACATCATCGCGATCGCGCGGCGCAGCCCGCGCCACCCGCGCCCGCTCCTTGCTGCTCAGGGACGCCGCCAGCACCGGGGACGCCACCAACGTCACGCCCAGCAGGGCACCCAAAATCTTGACCGTCTTCATGCGCATCACTCCGTAAATCCTTGATATGATGCCCCCGAAACGATCAAGCGCCGCCGCAAGTTCCGCGCTCACAACCCCCGCACCTGCGCCACCCCCTGCCGCCCCAGCATCAACTCGCTCAGCGCCCACACCAGCGCATCCGCCCGGTCCGGCGACCGCCCCGGCCCTTCATAGCCCCCGCCCAGTACCAGCCCGCACATCTCATCCTCCAGCGCCGGGAAAGCCCCGCGATGCGCCACCCGCCCGGCTTCGTACAAAGCCGCCACCGGCTCGGCCCGCGCCACCTTGCCCCGGCTCGCATGGACCAGCCGCACCGGCAGCGCCTCTTCCGCCGCGCGCAGCACGCTGGTCACCATCGCGCCGCCATTATTCGCCTCGGCCACCACCTTGTCCGCGCCATGCACCAGCGCCGCCGCCGCCACCGCCCGCGCCCAGATTTCGGGCGAGCAACCCTCGACACTCGCATCCGCAATCACATAGCCGCGCCCGTCCCGGCCGAGGCCCACCACCACGATCCCGCACGCATCGCCATGCGCGGACGCGGGCGGATCGACCGCCACCACCACCCGCGTCAGCAGCGCAGCGTCCCCCGCGCCGCCCGGCACATGCGCCACCCGGCACCGCTCGATCAGGTCGCGGCTCCACAAAGCCCCCGTCACCTCCTCGATCAATTCGCCGTCCAGCTCCTGCCGCCCCAGCCGCGTGCCGCCATAGCTGCGCGTCATCGCCGCGATGAAGCCATCGGCCAGGTTCGCGCTATTTTCCACCGTCCGCCCGCGCGTCACCACCACATCGCCATCCGCCACCAGCCGCCGCACCAGCGCCACCGGCCGCGGCGTCGTCGTCGCCATCACGCGCGGCGCATCGCCCAGCCGCATCGTCATCATCAGATTATCCCAGGCGCTTTCCGCAAAGGGCCATTTGGCGATCTCATCGGCCCAGCCATGGCTGAACTGCGGCCCGCGCAAACTCTCCGGCTCCGCCGCCCCAAACAAATTCGCCACCGCGCCATTGGGCCAGATCAGCTTGCGCAGCGCAGGCGCAAAGACCGGGCGGCACCACCAGGGCGCAATCGCCAGCAGGCCCGACGCCCCTTCCACCATCACCCGCCGCGCCTCGCCCAGCGTCGCGCCCACCAGCGCGATCCGCGCACCCGGATCGCCCTCGGCAATCCCCCGCACCCATTCCGCCCCGGCCCGCGTCTTGCCAAAGCCGCGCCCCGCCATCATCAGCCAGATGCGCCAGTCGCCCGGCGGCGCGATCTGCCCCGGCCGCGCCACCGCGCTCCAATCATGCGCCAGCGCCTCGCTCGCCACCGGCCCCAGCGACCGCAGCAGCCGGTCGCGCTCGCCCGGCCGCTCGGCCAGCCATTCAATATGCGAACTCTGCATCGCCCTCCCCTCGTCAGGGACGGCGACACCGCCCCCTATTTGCGCGGCGCCATGCCCCCGAACGTCACGATGCTCGCCGCGCCATCCTTGCCGATCGCCGCCACGCCGATGAAATGATCATCGACCACCACATCGCGCAGCACCGTCTCGGTCGCGCCGGTCACGACCCGGCTGTCCGCCCAATCCTGCGCATCGGCCCGCCGCCAAAACACCTTGTACGCGCTCGCCCCCGGCACTGCGTCCCAGAACACCCGCGTATCCATCGACAGCGCGCCATCGAGCGACACGACCGCAGGCGCAGCCGGCGCACTCGCCAGCGTCCGCAACGCCGCGACATTGAGCGCCGTCACCTTCGCCAGATAGGGAAAGTCCATCCCCTTGACGGTATCGCCATAGTCGCGGCCCGCTTCGACCCGCAGATCCTGATGCTGCCGGTCATAATTTTCGATCCCTACCGAAAAACGCACGGCGGGATAGCCCGCCTCCAGCAGCGGCGCATGATCGCCACCCCGCCCGAAGCGATCGGGCCGCCGCACCGCGAACACATCCAGCCCGATCTGCGGATTGGCCTCGGCAATGTCATCGATCGCCTTGGCCAGCGCCCGCGACGGCCCATCATCCTCGCCGCCGATCCCGCGCCGCGTCATCCCCGCCTTGGCGTCCTCGGCCGACCGCATCCCTTCGGAAAACACCCGCACCCGGTCAGAAACGATCCGGCCATTCTGCCCGGTCGTGTTGCCGACGATATCGTTGTTCAGCATCGCCCGCACCTGCCAGCCGCGCGCCTTGGCGGTGTTCGCCAGCAGCTTGCCGCCCAGCAAGCCCTGCTCCTCGCCCGACAGCAAGGCGTACACGATCGTCCCGTCAAACTTTTCTCCGGCAAGCACCCGCGCCGCCTCGATCACCAACGCGCTGCCCGACCCATTGTCGTTCGCGCCCGGCGCATCGCTGGTAAAGTCCATCACATCGCTGACCCGGCTGTCGATATGCGCCGCGATGATCACCACCTGGTTCGGATCACCCGTCCCGGCCTGGATCGCCAACACATCCACCACATCCGCGCCGTTCGGCACGCGCGGCCCGGTAAAGCGCTCCGACACGCTCTCCACCTTCAAACACCCGCCGCACGTCTTGGATATGCGCGCAAACTCCGCCGCCGCCCAAGCCCGCGCCGCCCCAATCCCCCGCTTGGGGTCGCTCGCCGACGAAAGCGTATGCCGCGTCCCGAAACTGACCAATTTCTCGACGGTGGCCTTCAACCGCGCAGGATCAGGCGCCTGGGTCTGGGCGATGGCAGGAGTGGAAAGCGCCGAAGCAGCAACGAACAAGGAAAGGATTTTCATGAGGGCCACCCTATCGCCTGTCGCCGGACTGTAAAGCCGTCTTACCCTTTCATCTAAAGCCCTCTCCCGCTCTTCGCGGGAGAGGGTTGGGTGAGGGTTTTCCTTCCTTCTTTCTTTCTGAAACCACCCCCGGACAACTACCTAACGACCACCCCGCCGCCCCGGCCCATAATCGCGCCAACCATCCCCATCAGGAGACGACGCATGAGCGAACATGGCCAGGATCTGCACAGCCTCTTCCCGCAAGCCACCGACCGGCTGCACGAGCTGAAACTCAACGACGCGCACTTCCGCGCGCTCGCCGATCGCTATCACGCCCTGCTCGGCGAAATCACGCCGATCGAGGACGGCACCGCCCCCGCCTCGGACGAACGGCTGGAGGAATTGAAGAAGCAGCGCCTCGCCCTGCTCGACCAGATCGGCGCGCTGATCGCCGCCGAACCCGCCTGACACCGCCCGGCGGCGGCGCCCCTCACGTCCCCGTCGCCGCCCGCTTGCGCGCAATCTCGTCCATCGCGCGGCGCAATCGCGCCACCGCGTCGGGGCTGTCGGGCCGCTGCACGCCTGCCGCCGCGCGATAGGCCGCCACCTTGTCGCGATGCCGGATCAGCAGTTGCAGCGCCAGCTTCAGGTCGCGCCCGCGCTTGACCTTGCGGCTCTTCACCGCGCCCTCGCCGTCCAGCACGATCTCCTCGCTCTCGCTGCCGAACAGCACTTCGCGCATCAGCATCGCCTCGATCTCGGCATAGCCGATGTCGATCGCCCGGTCCCAGTCGGCGGCAAAGCGCGCGTCGCGCTGTCGCCGTTCATAGGCGCCCGCGCGCCGCACACCCGCCACCCGCGCCGCCTCGCTGACGTTGCAGGTCGTGGACAGCACCTCCAGAAACTCCCTTTCCTGCGCCCTGGTCCAGCTATCCTTGCGCGGCTTGCGCTGTTGCGCGCGCGTGCCATCCGCGACAGCCTGCCGCCCCGGCCGCAATTCCGTCCCTGCCTCATCGCCCATGCCGCCCCCGCAACGCAAAAAGGGCCGACCCGCCCGGATCAGCCCTTGGTTCGCCGCGTCATCCGCGACTCACATTTTTCCACTATGCCGATATGTGGCGATTATGCACTTTACAAACCCTGGCATTCGACTGTGAATAAACTTACCGAGGCACACAAACCGCCCTAGTGGTGGGTGCGCCGTAGATAACCCCCGGCTTCGGGCGAGGTGGAGCGACTTGGCGCTCTACAGTGTCTCGCGCATGTTGGCAGTCCGGGCCAGTCTTGTAATCCATACGCGTCATTGAAGTGCCATCGGTGACTATGAGCGTGTGCGGCCCAGAGCCTAGCACTGGCCTCCAAACGCCATCTCTTAAAATTAGCTTTTCGCCTGTGGCGGGGTTTGAAGCCGTGTCGCCCTCTTTAGGTATCCGCGCAGATTCGTCAGCCGCTCGATACTGATCCCAAGGCCCAGGCGCAGTTTGCAACGCGAGCATCAAAGCAAGCAGCGTCACTCCGGCTTCTCCACCGGCTTATGCCTCGCAACCTTCGCCAGCCGCTCCTTGAAGCGCGCGGGGTCGTCGTCCGTCTCTAGGTCGCGGGCGGCTTGCTTGAACTTGTCGAGTTGACTCTTCTCCGCATTACCGTTCTGTTCAGTATCCATGCCTGATCCTCAATTCACTATGTTTGTCGATGATACCGGCGACGTAACCCCAAGCACTACCAATAACGCATCAACTCGGTTCGCCAGCCTAACTGGAGTAATCTTTGAGCGGGATTACCTTATTAGCACATTTGAGCCGGGTTGGCGAAAGGTGGTTGGCCGAACGTTCGGCTTGGATGAAGCGGGGAATCCCCCTGTGCTGCATCGGCGCAAAATGATTAGCCCTCCGAAACAGGGGCCGTTTTCCTGTCTACATGACCCAGCATCGCGCTTAAATTGGAATTCGTCATGCTTAGATATGATGACTCGCGCTAGTTATTCAGTAATAACCGTATCTCTCGACAAAGTGGCTTTTTATTATCATCATCCCAAAGCCGTTCTCGACGTATATGAAACTTTATTCCAAAATATAGTAGAATGATATTTTTATTTTCTGCGAAAAAATGGCACTGGCGACGTAGTTGTGGAAGCTCAGAATTCCGGAACCGACGCAGCGATAAAAGAAAGATACCGTGCGATCATGGATGGAGGCACGGAACATATCAATTCGAACATGTTGAATTCAGTTTTTACATCCCGCGAAATTAAAATTGTTTCAAAAGACCGTGGAATGATCGGACTGCAGATGGCGGATTTACTTGCGCGTCCCGCCTTCGCGCATTGCCGCGCTGTTTACACAGGAGCAACCGGCGATCTTGCAGGTTTTGCGCGCGAAATAGCGCCCATTTTAGAATCCTATAAATTTTATAGAGATGGCGAAGGTAATCCGGATCGTTATGGGCGAGTATGGAGGCCTCAGAAACGCTAAACGGCCCCTGATACAGGAGCCGTCCAAGCATTCTGGCTTGTGCCTCCGGTCGAACCGGATTGCCATATAAATGAGTCCTTATATGGCAAATGTCAACCTCGCTTTATCAGCTTGTTGATAGGTTAGGCGCTTGCCGCTGATACCCTTCAAACCCTCAATCGCGCGCTGGCGATCATTCACACCGTTGGCGGTGCGGTGGTTATAGCGGAACTCAAATTCGGCCAGATAGCGGTGCAGATGCTGTTCGCCGCAATGCTGGTAAACGCCCTTCATCCCACGCTTGAAGATCGAGAACGCGCCTTCCACGGTGTTGGTGTGAATCGTGCGATCCTTGGGGTGGACATACTGCTTGATGCCGTGGAACGTCGTGCCATGCTCGGCAAATTCCTTGCCCAGCTTGATATACATGCGCGCTTCATCGGTCATTAGGCGCGCTTCTTTGGCGATGTTGGCGCGAACGATCGGGTGGATTTCATCGGAACGATACTTGTCGAACACGAACGAGCGCATGGTTCCGGTTTCGCGATCAACCAGCGCCAGAACGGCCATCTTGTGGGCGTGACCGCCACGGCCCTTAACGACGCCCTTGCGGTTGCCGAAATAGGTTTCGTCCACCTCAACCGGCGTGCCGTTGCCGCCGAACGGGGCAAGATCACCAGAACGCATGGCTTCGCGGATACGGTGGGCAAGGAACCAAGCGCTCTTATACTGGACTTCCAGAACGCGGCTTAGTTGGTGGGCACTGATACCCTTCTTGCTGGAAACCATCAGATGCACGGCCTGGAGCATCTTGTGCAGCGGCATGCGGGCATGCTCGAACACGGTTCCAACCTTGACGGTGAACTGCTTACGGCACTCACCGCACTTTTTGAGGCCATGGCGAACAACGCCCTCTGGGTTCTTCACGCTCGGTTTGCTGCGAACGCCAGCCAAGTCGTAAACCCGGCCGCCAACCACGCCGCAATGGGGGCAATTAACCCCATCGGCCCAAACTACGCTTTCCAGAAAAGCGAAAGCCTTAGCTTCGTCGTGGAAATGAGGGGAAGAAAGAACCGACATGGTGACACGCTCCGTTGATGCGTCTCTTATGTCTTAAATTCGTGGGTTTGTAAAGTGCATAATCGCCCGATATGTGCCAGAACAGCGTGACGATGTCAAGCATAATGTTCCAGATAGGTTACTTCTCCACCATCGCCGCGATCGTCGGCGCTTCCAGTGCCATCGCCGCCGCCACGCTCGGCCGCGCCTTCACCCTGTCCAGCCACGCCGCCACCTTGGGCCAGCGCGCCGCATCCAGCGCGTCGGACACATAGCCGATATTGATCAACGGACAGCCCGCCGCCAGATCCGCCAGCGTGAAGCGATCCTCTACCAGCCAGCCGCTTTCCGGCAACACCCCCTCCAGATAATCATACAGGCCCGGCAGTTCCTCGGCCTCCGCCTTGTCCGCCGCCGCCAGGTCCGGCTCGCGCTTCAGCCTTCTGGCCACCGCCCGGTTGAAGAAGATCTTGGCCCCCACCGGCTGCGCCACCGTATCGCCAAATTCCTCATACCATATTGTCCGCGCCCGCGCTTTGGGTTCGGCCGGGATCATCTCCGTACCGGGGCGCAATGCATCCATATAGGTTATGATCGCGGTCGAATCGCACAGCAGAAAGTCGCCATCCTCCAACGCCGGAATCTTGCCGAAGGGCGACCCGTTCAGATAGCCTTCGCCACCGCGTCCGAAGCCCGCCGCCTGCACCTCGACCTCGATACCCTTCTCGGCGGCAAAGGCGATCACCTTGCGCACAAAGGGCGATGGCCGCGACCCGTGGATAATCATGCAAACGGCTCCTTTGGTTCGACTCACTGCGCCGAACCATGACAGATCAGTAGCAGATCGCAACCCTCATGCCGCCTGGGAAACATCCGCCACGAACGGCGCGATCACCGCCATCACCCGCGCCACCGTCTCGTCCTTCTCGCCCACCGGCGCGACATAGTCGATCACGCTGCGCGCCGCCTCGACGCCTGCGCCGCGCGCGATCGCCCAGGCGGCCAGATAATGCGCCGCCATGCATCCGCCCGCGCTCGCCACATTGCCCCGCGCCACGAACGGCGCCTCCAGCACGCGCAGCCCGGCCGCGATCGCCATCGGCTGGCTCGTCCGGTCGGTGCAGACCGGCATGTCACCGACCAGCCCCAGCGCGCCCAATATCAGCGCGCCCGAACATTGCGACCCGATCAGCTGCCGTGCCGGGTCCAGCCTTATGCGCGCCATCAACGCCGCATCATTGGCCACCTCCAACCGCCGCGCCCCGCTGCCGACCAGCACCACATCCGCCTGCGCTGCCCATTCCAGCGGCTGCTGCGTCCGCACCTCGACCCCGTTCATCGACGTGACCGTGGCGTCCGGCGCACATATCTCCGCCCGCCACCCCTTCACCCGGTTCAGCAACGCCAGCGCCACGAAACTGTCCAGCTCATTGAACCCATCAAACGTCAAAACCGCAACCCGCATCAGATCCTCCTGTCGATCCAACGCCCCTACCCCATCGCCAACAACCCCGCCCGATCCGATCCCCAGACATTGGCCCGCAAACCTTCTCCCCCACGGGGAGAAGGATACGAAGCCTCAGCGGCGCAGCCGCCTAGGCGAAGTTGGAAGAGGGGGCTCCGCGCCAGCCGCCAACCGCCCGCCCCCACCTTGACCCCAAACCATATGAACCATATACGATCCATATACATTTCATATATCAGGACACCCCATGGGCATCGTAAAAATCGCCGACGACCTCCACGAACAAGCCCGCCGCGCCAGCGCGCCGATGTGCCGCTCCATCAATGCGCAGGCGGAATATTGGATGAAGATCGGCATGTTGGCCGAAGCCAATCCCACCCTCTCCTTCAACGACATCGTCCGCCAGCAATATGCCGCCGCCCATGTCGAACTGGCGCAACGGGCCGCCGCCTGAGATGGTCAAAACCCCCGACGAACTGGCGCTGATGCGGCAATCGGGCCAGTTGCTCGCCGCGGTCTTCACCATGCTCGACACGCAGCCGCTCGCGGGCCTCTCGACCATGGCCGTCAACGATCTGGTCGACCGCTATATCACCCTGGACCTCGCCGCCCGCCCGGCGAGCAAGGGCCAATATGGCTTCCAATATGTGCTGAACTGCTCGATCAACCATGTCGTCTGCCATGGCGTGCCCAATGCCGACACGATCATCCGCGACGGCGACATCATCAATCTCGACATCACGCTGGAAAAAAACGGCTTCATCGCCGATTCCAGCAAAACCTACCTCGTCGGCGACGTCGCCCCCGCCGCCCGCCGCCTCGTCCGCGTCACGCAGGAAGCGCTATGGCAGGGCATCGCCCAGGTCCGCCCCGGCGCGCATCTGGGCGACATCGGCTTTGCGATCGAGCGCCATGCCAAGCGCAACGGCTATAGCGTCGTGCGCGACTATTGCGGCCACGGCATCGGCCGCGAAATGCATGAAGAGCCGCAAGTCCTCCATTTCGGCCGCCCCGGCACGGGCCTGCCCTTGCGCGAAGGCATGGTCTTCACCATCGAACCGATGCTCAACCAGGGCAGCCGCAAAGTCTCGACCCAGGATGATGGCTGGACCGTCACCACCAACGACGGCAAACTCTCCGCCCAATTCGAACACACCGTCGCCGTCACCCGCACCGGCGTCGAAGTCCTAACCCTCCGCCCCGACGAAGTGCCGCTATCGGCGCGCCGGGTGTAGTAGAACAATTTGCCCCCACTCATTCCGTTCGTCCTGAGTAGCTATTGAGCTTGTCGAAATAGCGTATCGAAGGATAAGCGCTACGCGGATGCTTCGATACTTGAACAGGTGAACATGCCCCCGGCATGTTCAGGACCATCCGGGGGATGGTCCGACCTGTTCAACTTCGACTTCGCTCAGCCCCTACTCAGCACGAACGGGCATTTGTAAGTACGAGGCGACAAATCCCACCCCCCAAACCTTCTCCCCCACGGGGAGAAGGATACGCAGCCTCAGCGGCGCAGCCGCCTAGGCGAAGTTGGAAGAGGGGCCTCGACGCTGGCGCATCACCACAACCCCGTTCGGGCTGAGCCTGTCGAAGCCCTTTCCTTTACGTTTGTGTAGTTTGCATTCTTAACAATTACAGTTACAAAACAATCAACAGTACCTCATTGATGGCGAAGCAGGAATCTGCCTCCGATTTTCTTTTACTACGTGCTATTTTAATCCGTGAAAAATTAATCCAGACTTTGGAATCGTGGCTAGCATCCGACATTGACAATCTGCGCTCTCAACGGAAGGGTACTGTATTATAAATGTTGAATTTATCGGTCTCATTGCGAGGGTATCGTTTAGTGAAAGGAATCGGGTACTGTAATGTGGTAAATCCGGGGGCTGGTGAATTAGAGATAATTCTTAATGATATAGAAAGAGCTCTAGCCGCTCGTTTGTGGTATGCAGCTCTGACTGTTACGCTATCTCTGCCCGACATTTGTTCGCTACTTGAGAGACCCGAGGACGAGAGGTGGTCGAAGCGTGAAAAGTATGCAGCATGGTTCAATGAACACGTAGCAAAACTGCATTACCCTGAATTTACCGGTGACGATTGCTATAGTTTGCGGGGTGGCGTCGTGCATCATGGGCAATTTGGCCACGCAAAATCCCGCTATGACCGGGTTGCTTTTAGCCTTCCCGACGGCCGTGGAAGTGTATTCGACCGGATGATGAGCACAGACTGCGGTAGTTTCAAAGGCACTACTCTGTCCCTCGATCTCGCACTTTTTTGTCAGCGGCTTATCGAGGCTGTGAGAACATGGTATCGGGACAATGCTGACGATCCAAACGTCGTAGCCAATCTCCCCAATCTCGTTCGTTACCGAGATGTGATGGAAGGCCATTCAAACGGAATTCCAATGATTGCATAGTTGAAAGGCCTAATCCTTGCCTTCGAACTAAAGCTCCAAAAACGCCCCACTACCCCCCAACCCTTACCCCAGACCGGGTATAATCAATCCGTATCCGCACCCAACTCCCCACCTGCGGCTTGCCATTCACGCGCGGGGGGCGGACCAGGAATTGCCAGGCGGCCAGCCGCACCGCGCGGGCATAGCCCGACCCCAGCGGCGATTCGCCCAATATCTGGCAGTTTTCCACATGATAATGGTCGACCGTCTTGCACGCGACCAGGCCCCAGCCTTCGGGCGGCGCATTGGCGGGGATATAGGTGGACAGCTCGCTATTGGTCGGTCGCCGATACCATTCGGCGTTGAACAATTGCACCCCGCCCGGCCCCTCGCCCGGCCCGGCGACCGCCGAACTGTCGCCCTGTCCCGCCGCCGCGCCCTGCGCCGCCTTGGGCATAGTGCCGATATCCGCCGACGCCATCTGATCGCGGCTCATCGTCAGGAAGGGGAAGGGCGCGGGCGGTTCCTCGACCGGCTGCTCCGTCGGCCGGGGCGGGCGCACCACGGCCTCGGCCTGTTTGGGCGGGCTGGCCTCGTCCTGCTCGCGCTTCTCCGCCTTGGGCGCGCGCTTCTGCTCCTGCTCGGTCTTGGTCCCCGTCTCAACGTCGAACGTCACCGGCAGCCGGTCCTCGACCCTTTTCGGCTCGAACGAGGGCGACAAAGTGAACAGCCCCAGCAGCAGGATGGCGTTCAGCACCAGCGCAAACGCGATACCGCCCGCGCGCTGCCGCAGCCTGGCCCAGGGAATGGAAGAAAATGTCAAACGCGCGAACCGAACCGAACAGGGGAGAAGGGGTCTTGCCCAGACGGTGCCGCCCCGTCAACGCCGTCGCACCAATTCGCGATAGGCGGTGCCTTATCGTACAGTGGGGTGCGCGGTTCAGCACGGCACGCATCCGTCACCCGCCCCCTCCCCCGTTCGCCCTGAGCCTGCCGAAGGGCACTCTTTCTTTGAGGAGAAGTGGAGGGCTTCGACAAGCTCAGCCCGAACGGACGCGGGGTTTGCTCCCCCCGCAAAGCGTACATTGCCCCCCCCCCAAAGCGTACAACCTCCCCCCCACCCCAAAATCCCGCCACCACTGTCCGCATCGCTGACCGTTTCACCCCGCCAAAATCGCTGGCGACCCGCCCCGATCTCGGCTAGGTCGCCGCCATGCTCAACAGGCTCTATCAATGGACGCTGGCCAAGGCCGCCCATGCCCATGCCGAACGCTGGCTCTTCGTCATTTCCTTCCTGGAATCGAGCTTCTTCCCCATCCCGCCGCATCCCCTGCTGGGCCTGATGTGCCTCGCGCGCCCCGAACGGGCGATCCGCTTCGGCCTCATCTGCACCCTCGCCTCGGTGCTGGGCGGAATGCTGGGCTATGCGATCGGCTTCTTCCTCTACGAGACGGTCGGACAGCAATTGCTGAGCGCGCTCGGCCTCGCCGACAAGTTCCCTGTCGCCGCCTGCTATCTGCGCGAATATGGCGCGGAGATCATCCTGATCAAAGGCGCGACGCCGATCCCGTTCAAGCTGATCACCATCACCGCGGGTTTCGTCGGCCTGCCGCTCTTCACCTTCTTCTGGGCCAGCGTCGTCAGCCGCGCCTTTCAGTTCATGTTGGTCGGCTTCCTGTTCTGGAAATTCGGCCGCCCCATCAAAGCCTTCATCGAAAAATATCTCGGCTGGCTCTCCGCCCTGTTCCTGGTGCTGATCGTCGGCGGCTTCCTCGCCGCCTCGATGCTGACCGGCGGCGGCGGCAAGGGCGACACATGCAGCCAGGCCACCATGGCAACCATCGGCTGACCGCCCCCATGCGCGCCCTGCTCGACCGCCACCCCAGGAAGGCCGCGCTGCTGGCGGGCCTCGCCTCGGCCACCGGCTTTGCCCCGCTGTCGCTCTGGCCGGTCACGCTGCTCGCCCTCGCGCTGCTCATCCACCTGACCCAGAGCGCCCCCGACCGCCGTGCCGCCTTCACCTATGGCTGGCTGTTCGGCGTCGGCCAGTTCACCCTCGCCCTCCACTGGATCGCCCACGCCTTCACCTTTCAGGACGCCATGCCCCATTGGCTCGGCTATGGCGGCGTCATCCTCCTCTCTCTCTACCTCGCCCTCTTCCCCGCACTGGCGACGTCAGGGGCGTGGTGGCTGTCCAACCTCGTCATCCCCGCGAAGGCGGGGACCCATCTCCCAACCTTCATCCGGGGGAAGGCGGCAGAGAAGACAGCGCGCCATCGCGGCAAGGATCAACCTTTAGGCACAGCCACCTTCCCCCTCCTCCTCGCCGCCCTCTGGATCGCCACCGAATATCTCCGCGCGACCCTCTTCACCGGCTTCGCCTGGAACCCGATCGGCATCATCCTGCTGCCCAGCGGAGCGGCGATCGCCGCGACCCTCGTCGGCACCTATGGCCTCGGCGCCCTGGTCATCCTCGCCAGCGCCGCGTTGCTCCTGATCGCCCGGCGACAAGTCGCAGCCCCCGCCGCGATGCTCGCCCCGCTCCTCCTCGCTGCGCTATGGGGCTGGCTCTCCCCCGCGCCCGCCACCCCGCCCGGCGCGCCGCGCATACGCGTCGTCCAGCCCAATATCGGCCAGGACGAAAAATATTCGGTCGAGCGCGAATTTGCCAATTTCCGCAAGCTGACCGCCCTCACGGGTGAACCGCGCCCCGCCCCACGCCTCATCTTCTGGCCCGAAGCCGCGATCCCCGCCTATCTCGATATGGAACCCGACTGGCGCGCCCGCCTCGCCGCCCTGCTCGGCCCCGGCGACCTGCTGCTGACCGGCGCGGACAAAGTCTATTTCAAGCCGGTCGAACAAGACGGCATCCTCGTCAACAAGCTGGCGGGCGCCAATAACAGCGTCTGGATCGTCACCCCCCAAGCGACGATCGCCGCCCGCTACAGCAAGGCGCATCTCGTCCCCTTCGGCGAATATCTGCCGTTGCGCTCGGTCCTCGAACCCATCGGCCTCTCTCGCCTCGTGCCCGGCGATGCCGACTTCTGGCCCGGCCCCGGCCCGCAAAGCCTGACGCTCCCCGCCACCACCGGCCGCCCTGCCCTCAGCATGGGCGTGCAGATCTGCTACGAGATCGTCTTTTCAGGCCAGGTGGTCGATCGCGCCAATCGCCCCGCCTTCCTCTTCAATCCCTCCAATGACGCCTGGTTCGGCCCTTGGGGTCCGGTCCAGCATCTCGCCCAAGCCCGCCTCCGTGCATTGGAGGAAGGGCTGCCGATCATCCGGTCGACCCCCACCGGCGTCTCGGCGATCATCGACGCCCGTGGCCGCGTCGCCCATGCCCTCGGCCTCAACCGCGCCGGTTTCCTCGACTCCGGCCTGCCCCCCGCGCTCCCGCCCACGCTTTTCGCACGGGTCGGCAACTGGGCACCCTTCGCCTTCATGCTGGCGCTCTTTGCCCTCGCCATTGCCATCCGCCCCAGCAAAAGCTAATAGCCACATAAACTATTCTTTATATCGTTTATCGGCCCAGCATCTTACGGGAGTCCTATGCGCAACCAATTTCTCTTCACCTCGGAATCCGTGTCCGAAGGCCATCCCGACAAGGTCGCCGACCAGATTTCCGACGCCATCGTCGATCTCTTCCTGTCGAAAGACCCCGAAGCCCGCATCGCCTGCGAAACGCTGACCACGACCCAGCTCGTCGTCCTCGCCGGCGAAATCCGCTGCAAGGGCGTCTATGAGGATGGTGCCTGGGCGCCGGGCGCCAAGGAAGAGATCGAAGCGACCGTCCGCGAAACGGTCAAGCGCATCGGCTATGAGCAGGACGGCTTCCATTGGGAAACCTTCCGCTTCGAAAACAACCTCCACGGCCAGTCCGCCCATATCGCCCAGGGCGTCGATGAAAGCGGCAACAAGGATGAAGGCGCTGGCGATCAGGGCATCATGTTCGGCTATGCGTCGGACGAAACCCCCGACCTCATGCCCGCCACCCTCTATTACAGCCACAAGATCCTCGAACGCCTGGCCCATGATCGCCACAACAAGGTGGTCGACTTCCTGGAGCCGGACGCCAAGAGCCAGGTGACGCTCGAATATATCGATGAAAAGCCGGTCCGCGCCACCGCGCTGGTCGTGTCGACCCAGCATGCCCAGGGCATGGACAATGACGACAGCCGCGCCAAGCTGCGCGCCTATGTCAAGGGCGTGATGACCGAAATCCTGCCCGACGGCTGGATGCCTGACGACGCCAGTATCTATGTCAACCCGACCGGCCTGTTCGAAATCGGCGGCCCGGATGGCGACGCTGGCCTCACCGGCCGCAAGATCATCGTCGACACCTATGGCGGTGCCTCGCCCCATGGCGGCGGCGCCTTTTCGGGCAAAGACCCCACGAAGGTCGATCGCTCGGCGGCCTATATCACCCGCTACCTCGCCAAGAACATCGTCGCCGCCGGCCTCGCCCGCCGCTGCACGATTCAGCTCAGCTACGCCATCGGCGTCGCCGAACCGCTCTCGCTCTATGTCGATCTGCATGGCACCGGCACCGTCGAAGCCGCCGCGATCGAAGCTGTGCTGCCAACCCTCGTGCGCCTGACGCCCAAGGGCATCCGCACGCATCTCGGCCTCAACAAGCCCATCTACCAGAAGACCGCCGCCTACGGCCATTTCGGCCGTACGCCTGAAGGCGACTTCTTCCCCTGGGAAAAGACCGACCTGGTCGACGCCCTGAAAGCCGCGCTCTGACCTTTAAAGTCATCCTAGATACTCCGTTCGTGCTGAGTAGGGACTGAGCTTGTCGAAGGCCCGTATCGAAGCATCTGGCGCAGCGCCCGATCCTTCGATACGCCATTTCGACTTCGCTCAATGGCTATTCAGGACGAACGGATTGGGGATTACAGCCGGGCTCTAAGCAACCGGCCACCAACGGCAAAAAGGGCGCGGGACCAACCCCCGCGCCCTTTTGCATGTCAGCTCAAAAACAAACTCACCAGATCGGCCGACGAAATCCCCGCCGACCGCAAAAAGCCCTGATAATAGTCGCACCCCTCGCGCGCCAGCAGGTCGAGCTGCTGCTCGGTCTCCACCCCCTCGGCGATGACCTTCAGCCCCAGCGACTTGGCCATATGGATGACCCCGCGCACGATGATCCGGTCGCGCGCGGTGCCTGCAATATCCTGTGCCAGCCCGCTATCGATCTTGAGATAATCAAGCGGCAGGTTCTTCAAATAGGCCAAGCTCGAATAGCCCGTGCCGAAATCGTCGATCGCCACCGCCAGCCCCTCGGCCCGCAGCGCCCGCAGCAGCGCCGACGCCGCGCCAATATCCTCGATCAGCCCGCTCTCGGTAATCTCGACCGTCAGCCGCGATCGCGGAAAACCGCTGCCATCGACCATCCGCAACAATTCGCTCATGAAACTGGGCTGGGCGATATCCGCCGCGGTCACATTGATCGACAGCCGCAGTGCCGCCAGCGCCCGTGGCCAGGCCGCCGCCTGCCGCAGCGCCTCCGCCTGGATATGCGCCGACAGCGGCAGCATATAGTCGGATCGCTCGGCGGTCGCGAACAATATGCCCGCACCCAGCGGCCCATAATGGGGGTGGTTCCACCGCGCCAGCGCCTCGACACCGCTGATCTGCGCTGAATGGACCGGATATTGCGGCTGGAACACGATGCCTATTTCGCCCCGGTCCAGCGCCAGCCGCAGGTCGGTCTCCAGCCGGTCTGCATCGACCTGGCGGCTTTGCTTGTCGGCCGACAATATGCGAATGCCCTCGCCGCCCGCCTGCCGCGCATCGGCCAGCGCTGTCCCCGCCCGGCGCAGCATCAGCGTCGCATCATCATCGCTGCGCGCCTGAGCGATGCCGCACCGCGCGATCAGGCGAATGAGATGATCCCCCGCGCTGAATGGCCTCCCGATCGCGCCGATCAGCTGCCGCGCCAGGAAGGTCGCCCGGTCGCCGCCCGCTGCCTCGCCGGTCAGCCCGACCAGAAATTCCGTCCCCGCAATCCGCGCCACCATCGCGCCGGGCGCGACATCGTCGACCAACCGCTCGATCCGCCGCGCAATCCGCCCCAGCAGCGCATCGCCCACCACCTGGCCATAGGCGGCGTTCATCCGCTCGAACTGGCTGATCGACAGCAGCAGCACGGTCGTCGGCAAACCCTGCCGCTGCTCCAGCCAGGCCAGCGCCGCCTGCCGCGATCGCACCCCGGTCAGATAATCGCGCGACGCACTCTCGCGCTCATGCCCTTCCGACAACCATTCGACATCGGCCGCGACCATCCCTTCCTCGACCCGCAGATGATGGACCAGCCGATCGCCCGGCCGATCGGGCAGGCCATGCGCCAGCGCATCGGGCGTCCCGCTGCGCAACATCGCCCGCACCGCCGCCAGCACCGCCCGCCGCTCCCCGCGCGGCAAGCGCCGCACCAGCGAGGCAGGCGTCACCAGCGCGTCTCCCAGCCCCAGATGTGCCATCAGCCCGGCGCTCAGCCTAAGCCGCCCGTCGCGCTCCAATTGCCAGTAAAGCGCATCCCCCCGGCGGATACGCTGCGCCCGCTGGCTATGCTTGGCCCCGCCGCCCAGCCGTTCGACCAGCCGATGCGCCGACGCCAGCACCGCACGCAATCCCGCATCGCCAAAGGGGGCCAGCAGGAAATGCGTCGCCCCCGCCTCCATCAGCGCGGGCACCCGCGCCTCGTCGCTCCCGTCGATCAGCACGATCAACGCGCCGCCACCCGCCTCCATCGCCGGGACCAAAGGCGCCATCAAGCGCGCGGCATCGCCACCCTGGCGCATATCGACCAGCGCCACCTGCGCCTCGCTGCGCAAAAAGCGCTGCGGCGCATCGCCCGGCCGCCGCGCGCCGATCGCGCGCCACCCCGCCAGCCGCGCCGCATGGCACAGCCCGTCGCGGTCGCCCGGTGACAGGATGAACAGGCTGCGATGGCCGTCTGCGGCACTTTCTCCGCTCACTATATTCGTCCCCCGGCGCCGCGCATCGAAACGGCTTAACAGCAATGCGTTACCGACCTCTTGCCCCCGCTGCAACCGGGGCGCTTGCGCCGCTCCTGCCCATCGCCTACCTATCCCCCATGCTTCCGGCTCCCCTCCCGCGCGCGCCGCTGACCGACGGCCTTGGTCGCCGGATCAGCTATCTGCGCATTTCGGTGACGGATCGCTGCGACCTTCGCTGCCGCTATTGCATGGCGGAAAAGATGCAGTTCCTCCCCAAGAATCAGGTGCTGACGCTCGAAGAGATCGCGCTGCTCGCCGACCTGTTCATCGCGCGCGGCATCACCCGCATCCGCCTGACCGGGGGCGAGCCGTTGGTCCGCCGCGACATTGGCGATCTGGTGCGGCGGATCGGGCGGCATCTGGGCAATGGGCTGGACGAACTCACGCTGACCACCAACGGCACCCGCCTCGCCGATCATGCCGCAACGCTGGTCGATGCCGGCGTCCGCCGCATCAATGTCAGCCTCGACAGCCGCGACCCCGCGCGCTTTGCCCATGTGACGCGCGGCGGCGACATCGCCACCGTCCTGCACGGCATCACGACCGCCCGCGACGCAGGCCTCGCGATCAAGATCAACATGGTCGCGCTCAGGAACGTCAATGAGGATGAAATCCTCCCCATGCTGCTCTGGTGCGATGCGGAAGGGCTGGACCTCACCCTCATCGAAACCATGCCCCTGGGCGACACGGGCGAAGACCGCACCGACCATTATCTCCCGCTGACGCAGGTCGCCGCCGCGATAAATGCCGCGCACCCGCTGACGCCCGTGTCCGACCGCACCGGCGGCCCGGCCCGCTATCATCGCGTCGATGGCCTGGGCGCCCGGCTCGGCCTCATCACCCCGCTCACCCAGAATTTCTGCGCCGACTGCAACCGCATCCGCATGACCTGCGAAGGCAAGATCTTCATGTGCTTGGGCCATGAGGATCATGTGGATTTCAAAGCCGCCCTGCGCGACGGTGGCCTCGACGCGGTCGAACCGCTCATCGACCGCGCGCTTCGCCTGAAGCCCGCCCGCCACGACTTCCGCATCGGCGCTGGCGAAACCGCCCCCGCCACCCGTCGCCACATGAGCGTCACCGGCGGATGATCGACGAGCCGCGGCGCGCCCTCGTCGCGTCCCCCACCCACGCCGCCAGAGCCGCCGAAGAGCGGCTTCGCGCCGCCTATGACTTCGTGCCCATCGAACAGGCCGACATGGTCATCGCGCTCGGCGGCGACGGCTATATGCTCCAAACCCTCCACGCCATGCTGGAGGCGCGGCGGATCGTCCCCGTCTTCGGCATGAACTTGGGCACTGTCGGCTTCTTGATGAACGAATGGCGGCTCGAACGGCTCGACCAGCGGTTGGAAAAGGCCAAGAGCTTCAAGGTCCACCCGCTGCGCATGGTCGTCGACACGGTCGATGGCGAACAATTTTCCATCCCCGCCATCAACGAAGTCTCGCTGCTGCGCGAAACCCGCCAGACCGCCAAGCTGGAGGTGCAGGTCAACGGCCGCGCGGTGCTGCCCGAACTGGTGTGCGACGGCGTGCTGGTGGCCACCCCGGCCGGGTCCACCGCCTATAATCTTTCCGCCCATGGCCCCATCCTGCCACTGGGGTCGGGCCTCGTCGCGCTGACCCCGATCAGCCCCTTCCGCCCCCGTCGCTGGCGCGGCGCGATCCTGCCCGAAAACACCGTCATCCGCTTCACCGTGCTCGATCCGGTCAAGCGCCCGGTCAGCGCCGTCGCCGATCAGCGCGAAGTGCGCGACGTCGCCCAGGTGGAGGTCCGCATCGACCGCGCAACCCCGCTCACGCTGCTGTTCGACCCCGAACATACGCTCGACGACCGCATCGCCGCCGAGCAATTCATCGCCTGATCGCAAGCCAAAAAAATCATCAGATTAACGCTTGCCATTCCGCAAAACCCGCTGCTATAGGCGCGCTCTGCCCGGTGAGAGCCGGGCTGCTCCCTGATAGCTCAGCGGTAGAGCATTCGACTGTTAATCGAATGGCCGTAGGTTCGAATCCTACTCAGGGAGCCAACATCCTTCTCTAGCGAAGGATCAGCCAGCGTCAGCCACCTGGCCATTTTCACCCCCCGACGTCGCAATCAATCGCGCCCGCAACCAGGACAGACCCCGGTCCGCCGCCCGCGCGCTGTGAAACTGCATCATCTCGCGCATCGACGGCAACGGGAATGGCGGCTCGCACACGATCAACGATAATTGCGGGGCCAGTTCGCGCGCCAACCGCTCATGCATCAACGCCAGCCGCGTCGTGCCGGGCAGCATCCAGGGCACCTGGGTAAAGGCCGCGCAGATGATCTCGATCCGCCGCTGCCGCCCCTGATCGCGCAGCACATCGTCGATAAACGTCCCGTCCCGCGACACGCTCACCACGATATGCCCGCTATTGTAAAAGGTGTCAGCATCCAGCGGCTGGTGCAGCACCGGGTTGTTGGCGCACCCCACCACCACATGCCGCTCTTCGAACACCAGTTCGCGCGGATGTATGGGACTGAGATATTTTTCCGGCGAGATAATGAGGTCGATGTCACCATCGTCCAGCCGCTCCAATATGTCCGATCGCGGCAGCGTGATCTCGATCTGCACCCCCGGCGCTTCCGCCTGCAAAGACCGCAGCGCCGGACCGAGCAGGACGGTCGTGATATAGTCCGACGCAACGATCCGAAACCGCCGCCGCGACTGCGCCGGATCGAAATGCATCCCGCTCGCCAATATGCCGCGCAAATTCAGCACGGCCGCCGCGACATGCGGCGCGAGCGACAGCGCGCCGGGCGTCGGCACCATCCGCTTGCCATGCTGCACCAATATGTCGTCCGAAAAAGCCTCGCGCAGCCGTTTCAGCGCTGCGCTCATCGCCGATTGCGTCAGGTTCAGCCGCTCCGCCGCCCGCGTCACGCCGCGCTCCTGAATCAACACGTCGAAGGCGATCAGCAAGTTCAGATCAAATTGGTCGAGCCGCATCCATCAATCCTATTTGTGGAACTGCATTGAAACAAATCGTTATGATAATTTTACCGAACTTGCCACAGGTCAATGCGAAGGCGCTGCCCGATACGACGCGCCGCATGGGAGGATATCATGAAAACATTGCTTCTGGCCGGAACCGCCGCCATCCTGACGTTCGGCATCGCACAGAGCGCCTCGGCCCAACAAGCCGATGTCGCCGTGCAGGACAGCGCCGAACCCGCTAATGACGGCCTGGCCGACATCGTCGTCACTGCCCAGCGCCGCACGGAATCGCTGCAGCGCGCCGCGCTTGCCGTATCGGCCGTGACCGGCGACGATCTCGCCAAGTCGGGCATCACCGAAACCGCCAATCTCGGCAAGCTGGTCCCCTCGCTGGTCGTCCAGCCGACCGGCGGCACCACCAGCTTCTTCCTACGCGGCGTCGGCACTAGTTCGCAGAACAGCTTTTCCGAAAACGCCATCGCCTTCAATTTCAACGGCGTCTATGTCGGCCGCCCGACGGCACCAGCGGGCGTCTTCTACGATCTGGAGCGGGTAGAAGTGGTCAAGGGACCGCAGGGCACGCTTTATGGCCGCAACGCCACCGGCGGCGCCATCAACGTGCTGCCGAAAAAGCCTGAACTCGGCAAATTCGGGGCTGAAGGCCTGTTCGAATATGGCAATTACGACAGCAAGAAGGGCTTTCTGGCGCTCAACGTGCCGATCGGCGACACCGTCGCCCTGCGCGTCGCTGGCCAGATCGTCGATCGCGACGGCTATATCTCCGACGGCTATGATGACGACAAGGGCGAAGCCGTCCGCGCCTCGCTGCTGATCGAACCGTCCGACATGTGGTCGATGACGCTGGTCGCCGACTATTATCGCCAGCATGGCAAGGGGGCCGGTGCCGTCCTGCTGCCCAGCGCCGCCTTCGCCGTGCCGGACCTTGATGATCGCGTCAGCGTGTCCGACCCGCGCGCCCAGGCCGCGATTGCAGGCTATGCCGCCACCATCTTCGCCCCGCCCTTCTGTGGTGGCTTTGGCGGTTTCGTGCGCAGCGGCTGCGTCGCGCAAGCAGGCTCCGACGGGTTCCTCGACAATAAATTCTACGGCCTCAGTGCCACGATCGTCGGCGACATGGGCTTCGGCACGCTGACCGTCATTCCCGCCTACCGTAAGTCGGACGTGAAGTTTCGCACCTATCTGCCGGGCTTTGCCGGTGATTTCACCGATCTCGCCGAACAGGCGTCGCTCGAGGTCCGCTTGTCGTCGAAGGAAGATCAGCGGCTGCGCTATGTCTTGGGTGCCTTCTACTTCGGCGAAAACCAGGAAACCGAAAACTTCTTCCGCCAGGGCAATATCTCGACCACCCGCTTCACGCCCCGGTTGGATACTGAAAGCGTCGCCGCCTTCGGTCAGCTGACCTTCGACGTGACCGATGCGTTGCGCCTGGTCGCTGGCGGTCGCTACACCCGCGAAGACAAGCGGCAGTTGACATCGACCGCTGCGGGCGGCCTGCCCGGCCCGATCAACCCGCCGCTCAGCGCGCCCTTCACCGGCGACCTGAATTTCGAGAAATTCACCTGGAAGGCAGGCGTAGAGTTTGACGCAGGCCCGGCCTCGCTCGTCTACGCCAATGTCGCGACCGGCTTCAAATCGGGCGGTTTCTTCGTCGCCCAGCCGCCAAACAACACCTTCGCGCCCGAAACGCTGACCGCCTATACGGTCGGTGCCAAGAACCGCTTTTTCGACAACAAGCTGCAGCTGAACTTCGAAGCCTTCTACTGGGACTATAAGGATCAGCAGATCACCTTCGTCGGCGGCGTGCCCACCGGCAACGGCCTGTTCGCGCAGGGTTCGACCACCGTCAACGCGGGCAAGTCGAAAATCTACGGTGCCGAATTCGAAGCCCGCTTCGCCCCCAGCCGCAACGACCTGTTCAACCTGAACGTCCAGTTCCTCAAGGGCAAATATGACGAGCTGGTCACCGCCAACTTCTCGCCCACCGGCGCGCCGGTGACGACGGGTTGTACCACGTTGGGCAGCCGCCTCGCCAATCCCGGCGTCAACGGCGCACGCTTCTATGACATCGACTGTTCGGGCAAGCCCACCGCCAATGCGCCGAAATGGGCGATCAATGTCGGTTATGAGCGGACCTTCCCCCTGTCGGACGAACTGTCGCTGGTTGCGGGCGCGCGCGCCAACATCGAATCCAGCCGCTACATGAACACCAACTATCGCGAGGAAGAAAAGCAGGACGGCTTCATGATGGCGGATGCCTTCCTGACGCTCGACAGCCGCGGTGGCTGGAATATCACCGGCTTCATCAACAACATCACTGACAAGGAAGTGTTGGCCCGCGCCGGAACCCGGCCGATCCTCGACTTCCCGGTCGGCACCCTGCGTCCGCCGCGCACCTATGGCGTCCGCCTCGGGTTCGACTTCTGATGCACGCGCGTCTCTCCCGGCTGGCCCTTGCGGCACTGATGGCGACCTCTCCCGCCTTCGCGCAGCCTGGGCCTGCCGGGGGAGACGCCTTCGTGACGCTCGGCACGATGGGCGGCCCGGTCCCCAGCCGGGACCGGTCGCAGCCCGCCAATGCGCTGACCCATGACGGGCGCGTCTATCTGGTCGATGCGGGCGACGGCACGGTGCAGCAACTGGCGCGCGCAGGCATCCTCCTGCCAGCGGTCAAGGCCGTGTTCCTCAGCCACCTCCATGTCGATCACACCGGCGGCCTGTCGGCGGTGCTTGGCCTGCGCAACCAGACCAACATCAACGATCCGCTCACCGTCTATGGCCCGCCCGGCACGCGCGAACTGGTCGCGGGCATGGTCGCCTCGATGCAGCCCGCCGCCCGCGTCGGCTATGGCATTCCCGGCAAGCCCTGGACGCCGCCTGCGCAGACCGTGGACGTGATCGAACTCACCGATGGCGAGAGTATCAAGGTCGACGGCATGACCGTCACCGCCGCGCAGAACAGCCATTATGACTTCGCCCCCGGCAGCGTCGAGGATCGCAACTACAAGTCGCTCTCGCTGCGTTTCGACCTGCCCGGCCGGTCGATCGTCTATACCGGCGACACCGGCCCCAGCGCAGCAGTGGAAAAGCTGGCCAAGGGCGCGGATCTGCTGGTCAGCGAGATGATCGACATGGACGGTACGCTGGCCAATGTCGCCCGCAACTCGCCGAACATGCCAGCCCCCGCCAAGCAACAGCTCGAACAGCATCTCTCCACCCATCATCTGACCCCCGACGCGGTCGGGCGGCTCGCGGCTGGCGCAGGCGTCAAGTCGCTGGTGGTCACCCATTTCGCCGCAGGCACGCCCGATCCGGCGCGCACCCGCAGCTATGTCACCCAGATCCGCACGCATTTTCGCGGGCCGATCGCCATCGCCAATGATCTCGACCGTTTCTGAAAGGCACTTCATGCAAGCCTGTAATATCCTCGTCATCGGTGGCGGCATCGGTGGCCTGACCGCCGCCATTGCCCTGCGCGCGCGCGGCTTCGCTGTCACGGTGATCGAACGTGATCCCAACTGGTCGGTCTATGGCGTCGGCATCATCCAGCAATCGAACGTCATCCGCGCCATGTCGCAACTTGGCCTGATCGACGAATATGTCTCCGCAGGCGTCGGCTTCGACGCGGTCGAAATCTACACCCCCACTGGCGTCCGCGTCGCGCGCGTCCCCACCCCCCGGCTGGTCGATGGCTATCCCGCCAATATGGGCATCGGCCGTCCTGCCCTGCACAAGATGCTGGGCGACCGCACCATCGCCAGCGGCGCGCATGTGCTGCTGGGCGTCACCGCGACCGAATGGAACGACGATGGAGAAGGGGTCGACGTCCGCTTCTCGAACGGCTCGTCGGAACGCTATGACCTGGTGATCGGCGCCGATGGCGTCTATTCGCAGACCCGCGCCATGCTCTTCCCCGACGCCCCGCGCCCCGAATTTACCGGTCAGGCAGTCTGGCGCTACAATCTGTCCCGCCCGGCCGACCTCGACGCGCTGCACGTCTATAACGGTCCCACCGGCGTCGGACTGGTGCCGATCTCCAACGACCTCATGTATATCTATGTGACCACCCCTGAACCCGGCAACCCGCGCTACCCGCGCGAGGGGCAGGCGGCACTGATGCGCTCGAAGATGACCGGCTGCGCGCCCTTCATTCAGCAACTGGCCGAACAGATCGTCGATGATGCAGGCGTCGTCTATCGCCCGCTCGAAGCGATGATGATCGACGGGCCCTGGCACAAGGGCCGGATCGCGCTGCTGGGCGATGCCGTCCACGCCACCACGCCGCATCTCGGCCAAGGCGCAGGCATGGCGATCGAAGACAGCCTGGTGCTGGCCGAAGAACTCGCCACCCATGACGATATCGAAGCGGCCTTGAGCGCCTATCATGATCGTCGCCTGGAGCGCTGCGCCTATATCGTCCGTTCCAGCATCGCCATCTGCATGGGCCAGATCGGCAAAGGCCCGCCGGTCGACAATGCCAAGGCGACGCAGGAAATGTTCGACGTCGTCGCACAGCCGATCTGACCTCGAAGCAGGAGCAAGGCCGATGCGACACGCGACAACCCGCCATGGCGTGATCCTCATGCTGGCGGCGGTGATGCCGACCATGGCGATCATCGCGCTGGTCCCCGTCCTGCCCTTGCTTCTGCGCGAATTTGCCGACGTGCCGGGCGCAGCGGTGCTGGTGCCGATGGCGCTGACCGTGCCCGCCCTTTGCGTGGCGCTATTCTCGCCACTTGCGGGCTGGCTGTCCGACCGACTGGGGCGCAAGCGGCTGCTGATCGGCGCGCTGCTGGGCTATGCGGGCTTTGGCCTGCTCCCGCTCCTGCTCGAAAGCCTCCACGCCATCTTCGCCGTGCGCATTGCGCTGGGGCTGGCCGAAGCAGTGATCATGACCGTCGCGACCGCCATGGTCGGCGATTATTTTGAGGGCGAACTGCGCGAACGCTGGGTGTCGATCCAGATCGCAACCGCCAGCGTCAGCGCGATCGCCCTGATCGCCATGGGCGGCGCGCTGGGCGAACTCTTCGGCTCGCGCGGTCCGTTCTGGATGTATCTGCTGGCGCTGCCGGTGGCCGCCGCCGCTGCCCTCATCCTGTTCGAACCACATAAGGTAACCAAGGCACGGTCTGGACTGCCCGACCCATCGGTGCTGCGGAGTATCGGTGGCCTTGTTGCGATCACCTTCGGCATCGGCCTGCTCTTCTACACGATCGTCGTGCAACTCGGCCCGGTGATCGAGGCGACCGGCGTAACGTCGCCCGCGCTGATCGGCGTCGCTGGGGCCGCCGCCAATGTCGGCGTCATGCTCGGCTCGCTGCTATTCGGCCGGGTCAAGGCGCGGCCCGCGCCGCACCTGCTCGCCTGGGGCTTGCCGCTGGTGGCGCTCGGCTATGTCGGCGTCGCCCTCTCCACGGATTTCGCCCTGACGGTCGCGTCCGCCGTCGTCATCTGCATCGGTAATGGGCTGATGCTGCCGACCATGCTGGCCTGGGTATTGCGCCGACTGCCGCCCGCCACGCGCGGTCGCGGCACCGGCGTTTGGACCGGCGCCTTCTTCCTGGCCCAGTTCATCGCGCCGATCGTGGCAACCGCCTTGTCCAGCCTGCTCGGCGGGATGGCAGGCACCTTCCTCTTCTTCAGCGCAGCCGCGGCGATCGGTGCAGGCATCGCCCTGCTGCGCTACGGACAAGCGCAGCCAAATCTTCAAGGAGCAAGATGATGACAAACCCCGTCCGCCGCGTCGTGACCGGCCATAATGCCCAAGGCCTGGCCATCATCCAGGAAGATGGCGCCGCGCCGCGCGTCCAACAGGTCGGCGGCCCGGCAGGACCAATGTTCTATGAAATCTGGAATACGCAGGCAACCCCTGCACCGATCGACGCCGCATCGGGCGAACCGGCCGAAGACGGCATCAAGCTCGCCCCGCCCAAGAACGGCACCCGCATCCGCGTGCTGGATATCCCGCCCGAAGGCGACACCATCCGCACCATGTCGCCCGAAGAGGCCCGCGCTCATTTCGCCGAAGTCGGCGCCAGCGACGCCTCCGCCCATAGCGGCGAGACCACCCGCCACGCGCTTATGCACCGCACCGAAACCATCGATTATGGCATCGTGCTGGAAGGCGAACTGGTCTTGATCATGGACGAAGGCGAAACCACCGTCCGCGCCGGCGACATCGTCATTCAGCGCGGCACCAACCATGGCTGGTCCAACCGCTCGGACAGCAATTGCCGTATCGCCTTCATCCTGATCGACGGCACGTTCGAGCCAGATCTGCAGCGGTAATGCGGATCGCCATCACCGGGGCGGCCGGGTTCGTCGGCCAGGCGGTCCTCCGCCAACTGCGCCAGCGCCGCCCCGATGTGGATCTGCTGCTGGCGGATCGGGCCTTCACCGGCCCGTCCGCCTATCCGACGCTCGTGGGCGACCTGACCGACCCGGCGATCGTCCGCGCGCTATGCGGCCCCGAAACCGACATATTGCTGCATCTCGCCGCCCTCCCCGGCGGCGCAGCGGAACGCGATCCGCAAGCATCGCGGGCGATCAATCTGGATGTGTCCCTTGCCCTCATGGAAGCGATGGCGGGCCGCCGCCTGATCCTCGCCGGGTCGATCGCGGTGTTCGGCGGCCCGCTGCCAACCCCCGTCGATGACGCCACCCCACCAGCCCCGGCCAGCGTCTATGGCGCGCACAAATATATGGTCGAAATCGCCTTCGCCGATGCCGTTCGGCGCGGCGCGATCCAAGGCATGGTCCTGCGCCTGCCCGGCATCGTCGCCCGCCCGGCAGCCGCTGGCGGCTTCGGCTCGGCCTTCCTCAGCGACATCTTTCACGCGGCAAAGGCGGGCACCCCCTATGCCATCCCCGTCGCCCCCGATGCGACCAGCTGGCTTCTGTCCGCCCGCGCCTGCGCCGCGAATCTGGTCACCGCCGCCTTGAGCGATGCGACCGCGCAACAAGCCGTCACCCTCCCCGCCTTGCAGGTCAGGATCGACGATCTGGTCGATATGCTCGCCCGCTTCGGCGACGTACAGCAATTGACCTTCGAAGAGGACGCCACCACCCGCCGCACCTTTGGCAGCTATCCGCCGCTGACGACCCGCCGCGCCGACGATCTCGGCTTTCGCCATGACGGCAGCTTGACCCAATTGGTGGAGACCGTGCTTGCAGACCTCTGACCCGCTCGCAGCCTTCCGACTGGAAGGCAAGACAGCGCTCATCACCGGCCCGACGCGCGGCATCGGCCTCGCCATCGCCCGCCTGTTCGCGGGCGCAGGGGCCAGGCTGGTGCTGGCCGATATCGACGCCCCGGCCTGCGACGCGCTCGCGGCGACTCTGGGCGGCCTGTCCCTGCCCACCGATGTCAGCGACGCCGCAGCGCTCACCCGCCTGGCGGACCAGGCCGAAGCCCAAACCGGCGGCATCGATATCTTGGTGTGCAACGCGGGCATCGCCGGAACGCCAGCGCCGATGCACGCCATGGCGGAGTCCGACCGCGACACGCTCTACGCCGTCAACCTGCTCCACCCGCTCCGCCTCACCGGCCTCATCGCGCCACGCATGGCCGCGCGCGGACGCGGCAGCATCGTCCTGCTGTCCAGCATTGCGGGCCTGCGCGGCAACGCCATGCTCGGCCATTATGGCATGACCAAAGCGGCGCTGGCGCAACTCGCCCGCAATCTGGCGGTCGAATGGGGGCCGTCGGGCGTCCGCGCCAACGCCATCGCACCGGGCCTCATCGCAACCGAATGGGCGGGCGCGATCCTCTCCAGCCCCGACCGCGCCGAACGCCGCCTCGGCCTCACTCCGCTCCGCCGCGCAGGCTCCCCCGAAGAAATCGCCGCCACCGCGCTCTATTTGGCCAGCGACGCAGGCGGTTTCACCACCGGCCAGACGATCGTGGTCGATGGCGGTACACTGATCTCCGACGGCAGCTGATTACCCCTTCACCACCCGCTGATCGATCACGCCGAACGGCGACGCCCCCTCGCCCGCGCGCATCGCGACGCGGCTGCCGAAGGGGAGGAAGGCGGTTTTGGGGGCGCCATGGGCGATGATTTCGATCGCGCGGCGTTCGGACAGGCAGGTGGAGCCGACCGTTTCATGCTCCGCATTGGAGACGGTGCCGGAGCCGATGATCGTGCCGGCCGGCAGCGATCTCGAACGGGCGGCGTGGGCGATCAGTTCGTGAAAGCCATAGGCCATCGCCGCGCCATTGGGATGACCGAACCATTCCCCGTCCACCTCGACCGTCAGCGGCAAGCAGACGCGGCCATCGCGCCAGGCATCTCCCAGGGCATCGGGCGTCACTGCGAACGGCGCGACGCTGCAGGCGGGCTTGGCCTGTATCCAGCCAAAGCCGGTCTTCATCTCGACCGGCGCGATGGCGCGCAGCGACCAGTCGTTGATCAGGACAACGAACCGGACATGGCCGAGCGCATCGGCGGCGCAGCACCCCATCGGCACGTCATCGGTGATAACGCCGAACTCGCCTTCGAAATCGATGCCGTCTGCTTCGCTGGGGAAGGGCACATCGTCGGTCGGCGCGATGAACTGGTGGCTCATCCCCTGATACATGAGCGGCAGGTCGGTTTCGATCGGCGGCATGTTGAACGCCGTTTCCATCAATTTGGCGTGATTGGTAAAGGCCGATCCGTCCAGCCATTGCCAGGCGCGCGGCAGGGGCGCGGCGAAATCGTCGGGTGCAACGGCTTCGCCCGACGCTGCCGCCTTGACGGTTGCGGTCAGCGCATCCTGCGCCGCGTCCCAATCGTCCAGCGCCGCCTGTAGCGTGGCATAGCCTGTGACCGGCGCGACCCGCGCGCCATCGTCGCTGACCGCTACCAGCGTGCCGTCACGGCCGCCGCGCTTCAATGTTGCCAGACGCATTGTTAACTCCCCTGCAAAAATCGGCGACGGCGGGATCATGGCCCGCCGTCGCATTCACCCTATTGAGACGATCTGTCGCTTAGCCCGCGTGGCCGTTCAGCGTGTCGGCGAACCAGTCGGCGATATAGTCGCAGCCAAAGCTCATATTGTCGGCGCCGACATGCTCGACCCCGCCTTCCCGCTCGGTGAACAGCTTGAGTTCGCGGCGTGGCGAATTGACGAGCTGGTCATAGCAATCCTGCGCATAATCGACGCTGATTTGCCGGTCCTTCGCGCCATGGGTGACCAGGAAGGGCACCTTGACGCCATCCATATGGCCGCCATTCAGGTTCATGTCCTTCGCCTTTTCCAGGAAGTCTTCCATGGTGTCGGCACCGAAGGCCCACATGACATGCGCCCAATAATGGGGGACGGGATTTTCGCCTTCGCGGTTCAGCCGCTTCTGCTGCACCTCGGCCCAATTATGATTGGCACCCCAGCAGGCGCCGCTGGCAAAGCGCGGTTCATAGGCGACGGCGCGCGGCGCGAAATGGCCGCCCAGCGAAATGCCGGTCATGCCGATGCGCTTGGGATCGGCGTCGGCCTGGATTTCCAGCCAGTCGACCGCCTTGCTCGCCCAATTTTCGCTATGCGGATCGACCGGCAGATTCTGCAAGCGCAGCGCTTCGCCGCTGCCCGGCTGATCGACGCTCAGCGTCGAAATGCCGCGCCGTGCCAGCGCTTCGGGCAGATTGGACCAGTAGAGCAGTTCCTTGCAGCTATCGAGGCCATTGCAATAGACGACGACCGGATGCGGCCCTGGTCCCGCCGCACGGGTATAGAGCGCGGGCATCGTGCCCTGCGCCAACGGAATTTCCACCCGCTCGCGATTGATCTTGCCCAGTACCGTCGAGCGATCGAAAATGTCGCGCGCCTTGGCATAGGTTGCTTCGCGGCCCGGAGCGCCATGGCCCTGCATCCGTTCGGCCACGAACAGATAAAGCGCCGCGCGCTCCATCTTGTCGGAGGCGGAGAAAGCGCGCCCGGCGGCGATGTCTTCATCGGCGAGGCCGATCAGCCGCTCGGCCATCGCGACCCACTGGGCCATGAACTGGGGCGTGCCCGCATCCGCGCCGGAGGCCGCCGCGTCGCGGATCGGCTGGCACATATCGACGATTTCGCCAATCTTGCCGCCGCTTTCGAGCGCGATGGAAACCGACAGGTTCCAGATATAGTTGGGGAAATATTCAAACAAAGCCATGGCTTATACCTCTACTGGCTGAAACAGGCCCTTGTCGGCCTCTGGATGGGGCATGGTCTGCGGTCCGCCGACGCCAACGCCCCACTGGTCCATCACGGTCGGTCCAGGCACATGGACCTGATCGACATGATGCTCGAAATCGACCTCTTCCAGTTCCGACGTATATTCGACCGCAAAGCCGTTGGGCGTCGTGAAGTAGCTGAACGTGTTGTTCCCGGCGGTGTGACGCCCCGGACCCCACAGGATATCGGTGCCCTTTTTGCGCAGGCGGCTGATGCCGCGCATCATGTCGTCCACCGTCAGCATGTCATAGGCGACATGGTTGAGGCAGGCCGGTCCCGGCAAGATGGCAATCCGGTGATGCGCGCTGTTGCAACGCAGGAAGCACATGAAATCGCCGAGCCAATCGCTGACCCGCATGCCCAGCACATCGACGAAGAATTGCACCATCGCCTTGTGATCGGGCGAGTGCAGAACGATGTGGCTGATCTTCTGCGGCACGCCGTCCCAGCGGTGCATTTCGCGCGCGGTGCCGCGCGCGACATCGCTCGAAATCTCAAACGGCAGGCCATCGGGCGAGAAGAAGCGGAAGCCATAGCCGCCGCCCAGCGTATTAAGGTCACGCGGCTCGAAGATGATCTGGCATCCGGCCTCCGTCACCTTCTGATGCAGAGCATCGACATCGGCGCGGCTGTCGGCCGCCAGGGCAATGACATCGACGCGCTTGTCCTCGGCGGCACGCAGGCGGACGACATGATGTTCGTCATTCCCCTCTGCGGCGAAGTGCAGCATGCCATCCTGCATGCCGACATCCTTCAGCCCCCAGACGTCGCGGTAGAAGCTCTGTTCGGCTTCCAGATTAGTGACGGCATAGCCGACAAAGCGAATTTCAGTGACGCGGCTCATAGCGATCCTGCTCCGATAATGATGGGTCGGTTCGTCCACAGACGACCTCGTCGCAAGCATATAGGGCGGTTCTGCACGATTGATAAAAGGATTGTTTTGATGCAATTCAATTCATGTCGTGAATGGAGAGGCGTGTGCGTTTCAAGGGTCTGGACCTCAATCTGCTGGTGGCGTTCGATGCGCTGATGGTCGACCGCAGCGTGTCGCGCGCGGCGCAGCGGGTAAATCTCAGCCAACCTGCGATGAGCAACGCGCTTTCGCGGCTGCGCGCCTATTTCGGCGACGACCTGCTGATCGCGCATAACAAGCGCATGTATCCCACGCCCTTTGCCGAAACGCTGATCCCGCAGGTGCAGGCCGCGCTCGCGACGATGGAAAGCGTGGTGGCGACCTCCCGTCATTTCGATCCGGCGACATCCAGCCGCACCTTTCGCGTCATGACGTCGGACTATATCGCCACCGCCGTTCTCTTCCCGATGATCACCCGCCTCGCTTCGGCCGCGCCGGGTGTGCGGGTCGAACTGCTCCTGCCCAGCCAAAGGCGGATCGAATTGCTCGACAATGGCAATATCGACCTGCTGATCACGCTGGAAGCATATCTCACGCCCGAACTACCGTCCGACTTCCTGCTGGAGGATCGCTACTGGCTGGTGGGCCGGGCCGACCATCCCGCGCTGGTCGAGGGGATCACGCTGGAGACGATGCAGGCCTATGAGCATGTGATGGTCGCGATCGGCGAGGAACGGTTGCCGAGTTTCGGCGATGCCTATCTCGACCGGATCGGCATCCAGCGCCGCGTGGCGATGACCGCGCCCAATTTCGCCATGCTGCCCTGGCTGTTGCAGGAAACCGACTGGCTGACACTGATGCAAGGGCGGCTGGCGCATCTGATGCAGCGCAATTTCGCCATCAAAATCGTCCCGCCGCCAGTGCCGATCCCACCGCTCGTTGAAATGGCGCAATATCATGTCACGCGCAGCAATGACCCCGGTCTTCGCTGGCTGATCGACACGATCCGGGCACAGGCGGCGGACACCGCCTGACCCTAAACCCCGGTCATGCCCGCGGTGGATGCTCCGTCGATCGCATATTCGCCGCCGGAGATGAACGCCGCCTCGTCCGACCCCAGAAACGCCACCAGCGCGGCGATTTCCTCGACCCGGCCCATCCGGCCCAACGGCGACATCCCTTCATAAGCGGCGCGCGCGGCGTCGGGCGATGGCGACTTGGCGATGATCGCGCTGATCATCTCCGTCTCCACCACGCCGGGCAAAATGGCGTTGCAGCGGATCGGCAGCTTTTCCGTGGCGCAATGGATCGCGATCGACTTGGCCATCGCCAGCACGGCGGCCTTCGTCACCGAATAGGCCATATAATTGCCCATCACCTTATGCGCCGACATGGACGAGTTGATGATGATCGACCCGCATGGCCCGCCCGGATTGGCGCGCATCAGGCCAAGCGCGGTGCGCGCGGTCAGCATCACCCCGGTCTGGTTGACCCCGATGATGCCGTTCCACCCGTCCATCGAGATGGATTCGACACTGCCGTCATGGCTTTCGGTTCCGGCATTGGCGAAGACGATATCCAGTCGGCCGAACTCGGTGGCGATCAGGTCCGCGACCCGCGCCCAGTCGGCCTCTTCCTGCACCCGCGCCTTGACGAAGCGCGCGCCCGTCTCCGCGCTCAAGGTCGCGGCGGCATCCTCCTTCGATCCGGTGAACACCAGCTGCGCGCCATCGCGCGCCAGCCGCTGCACCGTCGCGCGTCCGATGCCCGACGTGCCGCCCGTGACCAGCGCCACCTTGCCCGTTAGATCAGCCATGTCGTTTCCTTGTCCTTCAATCAGCCATCAGCGTGCCGGACGCCCGCGCGATCAGTGCCGTGTCGAAATAATAGGGGGTGATGCCGCAAAATTTATCGCCGCGCAGGTGGAAAACTTCGCACAGCGGCAGGGTCATGCGTTCGCCATTATGCCGCGATGTCGCCTTGATCGTCACCATCACGATCGCATGATCGTTAGATATGGTGATATCGCCGGTTTCAAGCGCCGCATCGTCCCAGAAGCTGAACACCTTGGTATAGAGTTCGCGCAACGCCGCCTTGCCCAGATATTCCCCGCCAAAGGGCAGACTGTCGGCCTCGACGATGCGGAAATCATCGGTCATCATCGCTTCGACTGCGTCCCATTGGCCAGAGCCGGTAAGCGCATAAATCTGTTCGACCATCGCCTTGACGGCGGCATAGCGTTGCGGGTCCATCTCTCTCTCCCAAAACAAGGCCGCCCCCGACTATCGGTCGGGGGCGCAACCTATCAGAACCTGGTGCTGAGTTGCACCATCACCGTGCGCGGCAATGTGCCAAAGCCCAGCTGGTCGGCATGGGCCGGGACTGCCCCGCCCGACGCGCCGCCGGTCGAGGGACCATCGACCACGCCGGTCACATAGAAGCGGTTGGTCAGGTTCTTGCCGATCAGCGCCACCTGCCAGCGGTCATCCTCTGCTCCGACGCGAATGCCCGCGTCCAGCGTCGCATATTTGCTCTGGCGCGAGTCCGGGTTGCCGAACCCGGACGGCAAGTAGGAACCGCTGTAACGCACGTCGGCATTCAGGCCGAGCATCAGCCCATTGCCCATTGGCGTATCATAGGAAGCGCCGATCGTCCCGGTCCATTCCGGCGCGACCGACAAGGCCTGACCGCTCAGATCCTGGCGGACGCCGCCGCCCGGCAGCACGATGTTGCACCCTTCGCCCACGCTCTGCCCGGCATAGCAGGGGGCCTGCGGGAAGCTGGTATAGCGGGCGCGGTTATAGTTGATCGACCCATGGATGTTGAGGCCTGCTACGGCGCGTGGCGCATATTCGAAATCGACCTCGACACCCTTGGTCCGCGCGTCGGCGGTCAAGGTCTGGAAGGCGAAGATGGGCGAGTTGAAGAAATCGACCTGCAAATCCTTATAGGCATAGCTGTAGACGCTCAGGTTCAGGCGCAGTTGATTGTCGGCCAGCGTCGTCTTGACCCCGCCCTCGAAACCGCGCGCCCGTTCGGGATCGAAGGTCAGATCGGCGACCGGGTCGGCCGACAGTTTGGAATTGATGCCGCCGTTGGAAAAGCCGCCCGACTTATAGGCGGTCTTGTAGGCGCCATAGACCAGCACGCCGTTGACCGGCTTCCACGTCAGCGACGCTTCGGGCGACCAGTTGTTGAACGTCTGATCGGCGGTGATGACGCCCAGGCCATCGGGGTCATTCTGGTCGCGGAAGATCGCCGCCACACCGGCATTATTATAGGGCTGGGTGAAATAGCTGTCCTTGGTCTCATGGGTGTAGCGCGCACCCACCGCCAGTTCGAGCGTCGGCACGATCTTCCACGTCGCCTGGCCGAACAAAGCGACCGTCTCGCCATCGGTGAAGCTGGTCTTGCGCGTGGCGAGATACTCATCCTCCGGCGCGGCGGCGCTGTTGGTCAGGCCGCCCAGCACGATATATTGATCGAACGTCCGCTTGGTCTTCTGATAAAGCCCGCCGACCATCAGGTTGACCGGCCCGTCGAAGCTGGTCAGCGCCCGGAACTCGGTTGAAAACGCATCGAAGGTCGAATTTTCCGTCGCCCAGTTGGACGCCGTGCTCGACTGGAAATCGCAGGCGCAGGCCCAGCGGTTGTTGTTCCAATTATAGTTGGTCACCGACGTCAGCGTGACATCGTCCAGTTCATAATTGATGTTCGCGGTGACCGCCCAGCTCTTGTAGCGATTATAGAGGCTGCCGTCCGATTTGGCATAGGGAATCTGCGCCGCAAATTCGGCCGGCAGCTTGTTCTGATGCGTCACGAAATCGCGCGCGCAGGCATAGCCGTTGAGCTGGCTCTCGCCGCTGGGGCAATTATAGGCGACATAGTTCCAGCTATTGTTGTTGGTCTTGTTATAGGAACCCGACGCCTTGAGCGTCGCGGTCAGCCGGTCGGTCGGCTCCCATTTCAGCGTGACGCGGCCCAGCAGCTCCTTCTCGCCGGGCTGTTCTTCCGGCGCGGGGTTGGCGACCGCAAAGCCGGTCGCGCCCGTCGCGATGTCGAAGGTGGGATAGTCGATCGGCGTCGAGACGTTACGATAATAGCCGCCATACATTTTCGACGCGCGCACCGCGACGCGCACGCCCAGCGTGTCGGTCAACGGCCCGGACCCGACGAATTCGGCCTGCACCTGCTGCGCCTTGAACTCGTAACCGGCGCGCGCCTTGAACTCCGGCGTCGATGTCGGATCGGCGGTGGTCAGCGAGATGACGCCTGCGGTCGCATTTTTACCGAAGAACAAGGCCTGCGGCCCTTTGAGGATTTCCACCCCACCAAGGTCGAAAAAGCCTTCGTTGATGATCCGGCCCTGGCCATAATAGACCCCGTCAACCACTACCGCGACCGACTGTTCGATGCCGATGGAGGTGGAGGACGAACCGATCCCGCGCAGCGTCAACTGCGCGCCCGACCCGTTGGAGGCGCGTCCGACATTGAGGTTGGGCGTGCGCGCCGCGATCTTTTCGATCGAGGTCAGATCCTGGCGCTGGATCAGTTCAGCGGAAATGGCCGTGACGGCGACCGGCACATCCTGCACGCTTTCCTCGCGCTTGCGCGCGGTGACGACGATGTCGGTCAGGCCGCCTTCCTGCGCTGCCTGCGCTGCCTGCGGGGCGACATCCTGCGCGAACAGCGGCTGGGCAAGGCCCATCGACAGCGCCATGGCGCTGGTCGCCATCGCATAGGCTGATCGTTGCGCGAAAATCCTGGTCATTATTAAACCCTCACCTGATTATATTCTCGAAATCGCATCGGGATGTGGCACGCCGTAGCGGCGCGCCTGCCCGTCGGCCCTCAATGCGCGTATCGTTCCAGGAGCGAACCTGCAAAAAACGGCAGGTGAAGCAAAGACGCGCAGGGCGGACAAGCAGGGGTGCAAAAGACGCGCCCATGTGAGGGCGGAACGGGAAGGGAATGGCTGTGGCAGGACGATTGGACGGACGCGTGGCGCTGGTATCGGGCGCGCTTAGGGGGATCGGCCATGCCATCGCGCAATGCCTGGCAGCCGATGGCGCGACCACCATCACCACCGATCTGGACGCGCCCGACAGCCAGCCCGTCATCGACATTCTCGCGGCGATGCCGAACGCCCGCTACCTCCGCCTCGACGCGACCGAGGAGGCGGCATGGCAGGCCGCGCGCGACGCCATCGAGGCCGACCATGGCCGACTCGACATCCTCGTCAACAATGTCGGCGCGGACCTGACCGGCAAGGTGCAGGATATCGAACTGGCGTCGTGGCGGCGGCTGATGACGCTCAACATGGATACGGTGTTCCTTGGCACCAAGACGTTCCAGCCGATGCTCGC
This sequence comes from Sphingobium sp. KKT206, assembly GCF_055640555.1. Classification (NCBI taxonomy): domain Bacteria; kingdom Pseudomonadati; phylum Pseudomonadota; class Alphaproteobacteria; order Sphingomonadales; family Sphingobiaceae; genus Sphingobium; species Sphingobium sp. KKT206. The sequence continues at coordinate 251,751 of NZ_CM145764.1, read as the reverse complement.
CCGGACCGGCGCGACAACGCCCTATGGCTCCAGCATCGTCAATATCAGCTCGATCATGGGCCTGGTCGGCATGGGTGAGGTATCGGCCTATAATGCGTCCAAGGGCGCGGTGCGGCTGTTCACCAAATCCAATGCGCTGGAATTTGCCGATGCGGGCGTGCCGATCCGCGTCAACTCCGTCCATCCCGGCTTTGTCGACACGCCGCTTTTGCGCAAGGGCATGGAGCGCTGGGCCGAACGCGACGGCACGGTGACCGCGCAGGAGTTGATCGCGCAGATGGCCGAAACCACGCCGGTCAAACGCCTCGCCCAACCGATCGAAATCGGCAAGGTCGTTGCCTTCCTCGCCAGTGACGACGCCAGCTATATGACCGGCAGCGAAGTCGTGGTCGATGGCGGCTGGACCGCGCGCTAAACCAGAAGGATAGTTTATGAGCAATTTCGATTTGACCGGCAAGGTTGCGCTGGTGACGGGTGCCAGCGGCGGTATCGGCAGCGCCACTGTCCAAGCGCTCGCCGGTGCAGGCGCGCGCGTGATCGCCACTGACATGGCGCAGACAGCCACGGTCGCGGGGGCGACCGACTATCGCCCGCTCGACGTCACGGACGAGGATGGCTGGGCTGCGCTGGCGGCCTATGTCGATGCCACCTATGGGCGGCTCGACATATTGGTGAATAATGCGGGCATTTCCGTCACCGACGCGATCGCCGACACCAGCCTCGCCACCTTCCGCCGCTGCATGCAGATCAATGTCGAAGGCATTTTTCTCGGCACTCGCGCTATGGCCGACCTGTTGGCCAAAAGCGGAGCGGATCGGCGCGGCGGATCGTCGATCATCAACCTGTCGTCGGTCGGGGGATTGGCGGGCGCGCCCTTTATGTCCGCCTATTGCGCATCCAAGGGCGCGGTGCGGCTGTTCACCAAATGCGCCGCGCTCGAATATGCCGCGCTCAAGCAGCCGATCCGCGTGAACAGCGTTCATCCCGGCGGCATCGACACCAACATGATGGACACCATCTACGCGCGCTATGTCGAAACCGGCGCCTTCCCCGACGAAGAAACCGCGCGCGCCACCGTATCAGCGGGCCATGCGCTGGGCCGGATGGGCACGCCGCAGGAAATCGCCGACGGCATCGTCTATCTCGCCGCGCCGGCCGCCAGTTTCATGACCGGCTCCGAACTCGTCATCGACGGCGGCATGACCGCGCAATGATCGGCTGCGATGCTATCGGTCCGTTCGTCCTGAGTAGCCATTGAGCGAAGTCGAAATGGCGTATCGAAGGATTGGGCTAGGCGCAGATGCTTCGATACGCGCCTTCGACAAGCTCAGTCGCTACTCAGCACGAACGGTCATTTCAAAGTCAGGGACTTCAGGCCTAAGCCAAAAAAGACCCGGTCGCTCTCAAGCGGCCGGGTCAATTCCTACCCCCTCATGGAGAGCGAGTGGGCGGGACTAGCGCCTGTTTTCAGGTCTGGTGGATGATGGTGAAGGACCGGCTCTGGAAGAACCATTGCCCGTCGCGCTTTACCAGCTTGTCATTATAGCAAGCCCGCGCCCGCTTATCCTTGCCCGTCTCCGGCTCGGCATAGACTTCGGAGAAATAGGCCCGCGCCTCCGCAGTATCGCCATCGACGCGGATCATGCCGGGATTCACCAGAAAACTGAGTTGCGGATAATGCGGCATAGCGCCCGCCCACAGGGCAACGATCGCGTCCTTGCCCGACACGATGCCTAGCTCTGGATAATGGGACAGATCCCAATGGCTGTCCTCGACCCAGAGCGACGCCCACAGATCCTGATCGACGCGATTGACCGCATCGGCATAGGTTTCCAGCAATTCGCGGATTGCGATCCGGTCCTCGATCGGCCCGGTGAAATTGGCGGTCAAAACGCCTCTCCTCGATTATGTGTCAGCGCAGGATATGCCCTCGGCAACGCGCGGCAACCTGCCGGAAATCGCAGGTTTTAGCGGCAAATCGTTTAGCGCGATGACTTCAACCCGACCCGTTCGTTTCGAGCGAAGTCGAGAAACGTTGCGCGGCGTTTCTCGACTTCGCTCGAAACGAACGGAGGTTGAGTATTTCGACCCGAAGTCATCGCATTCTATCGATAGTCATCCCGCAGCAGGCGGCGCAATATCTTGCCCGATGGGTTGCGCGGCAGGTCGCTGCGGAACTCCACCGTCTTGGGCGCTTTATAGGCCGCGATCCGCTCGCGCGCCCAGGCGATGAGCGCAGCGGGATCGGGCGTTTCTCCCTCCACCGGCACGACGATCGCCTTAACCGCCTCGCCCCATTTCGCGTCCGGCACGCCGATCACCGCGACATCGGCCACGGCAGGATGGCTGTAGAGCGCATTTTCGACCTCCGCCGGATAGACATTTTCGCCACCGGTGATGATCATGTCCTTGATCCGGTCGGCGAGATAGAGATAGCCATCGGCATCCATCCGTCCCGCGTCGCCCGTGCGCAACCAGCCTTCGGCATCCAGCGCCTGCGCCGTATCGTCGGGCCGGTCGAAATAGCCGATCATGCACGCCTGCGACGCCACCAATATCTCGCCAATCTCACCCACCGGCAGCGTTTCGCCTGCCTCGTTCGCGATCCGCACCCGCACGCCGGGCAAAGGCACGCCGATGCCCCGCATCCGCTCGCTCCCCTGCGGGTCATGATCCTGCGGCGGCAGGCCAATGATCGTCCCCGCCGTCTCGGTCATCCCATACATTTGCGCAAAGCCGCAGCCGATCACCGCAATCGCCTGCCGCAACAGGTCGAGCGGGATCGCAGAGCCACCATAGCAGATGGTCTTGAGGAAGCTGAAATCCGTGTGGGCCGCCTGGGGATGATCGCACAGGATGCGCAGCGCGGTTGGCACCAGCATGATCTTGGTAATGCGGAAGGTGACCAGCAGGTCCAGCACCCGCGTCGGGTCGAACTCGCGCACAACCACCCCGGTCGCGCCATGCTGCAAGGTCCATAGCCCCCAGCCCGACCCGCTGATATGGAAGATCGGCATCGCGATCAGCGACACGTCCTGCGCTGTCCAGCGGTACCAGTCGGGCAACTCCGCCGACGGCACCGACGCGCGCAGGCCGAGCAGGCTGCGGTTGGACAGCATCGCCCCCTTGGGATTGCCGGTGGTGCCGGATGTGTAGAGCATCAGCACCGCCTCGTCATAGCCGACATCGCGGCGCGGATCGGCTACGTCCTGCGCGTCGCGCCAGTCGGCAAAGAGCGGATGCCCCTCGCCTGCATCAGTGAGCAGGATGCTCGCCGCGCTGTCCGCCACCCGATCGAGAAACTCCGGCTCCACGACGATCATGCGCGGCCGCGCGTCGGTGAGGATATAGGCGACCTCCGGCGGGGCAAGCCGCCAGTTGACCGGCACCATCACCAGCCCGGCCTTCACCGTGCCCAGCCACAGCCCGAAATAGTCGTCGCGATTCTTGCCGAGATAGGCGATCCGATCGCCCACGCCATAACCCGCCGCGATCAGGCCATTGGCCACCCGGCTCGCCTGCCTATCCAGCGCGGCATAGCTCGTCTCGCGCCCTTCGAAGATGAGCGCGATGGCTTCGGGTGTCGCGGCGGCATGCGCCCTGACATGGTCCGCTACTCTGATCGCATCCGTCCCCATATACCCTCCATTCAAGGCCGCAGCATAGCGGCAAAAGCCGCGCCGTCCCCCTCTCACAATCGCTAAGGGTCATATCTTGAGTGCTAACGCCCCTGACGCTTTTGCCAGTGCAGCCCCGCTCCTTTGCCGATAAACAGGCGGGCAAATACCGTGTGAACAGGAAAGGATGCCGTCATGGACATTGGTCTGAAGGGGCGCAAAGCCATTCTCGCAGGCGCCAACGCCAGCATCGGCCGGGCCGTTGCCAAGGTTCTGGCCGCCGAAGGCTGCGACGTCGCGCTGTGCGGGCGGACGCAGGACAAGGTCGACGCCGTCGTGGCCGAAGTGCAGGCGCTCGGCGTGCGCGGCATCGGCGCGTCGGTGGACGTCACCGATGCGGAAGCCTTCCCCAATTGGGTCAGCAGCGCCGCGCAGGAACTGGGCGGCTGCGACATCTTCATTTCCTTCGTCTCGGTCAATCCGGGGGTGGACACGCCCGAAGCCTGGACCACGGTGCTGAACGGCGACATCTTGCCGCTGGTGCGCGGCATCCACGCGGCCCTACCCGCGCTCGAACAGTCGGATGCCGGGTCGATCGTCACCATTTCGTCCACCGGCGCGCTGGAGGAATTTATGGGGCCGCAGCCCTATAATGCGCTGAAGGCTGCAGTCATCAACTACAGCGCCGCGCTGGCGCAGAAACATGCGCCGCAAGGGCTGCGCGTCAATTGCGTCTCGCCCGGCCCTATCTACACCGACGATGGCCCCTGGGCCTATATCAAGAAGAATATGACCGATTTCCATGACGGCATCCTCCAGCAAATCCCCTTCGGCCGGATGGGCACGGGCGAGGAACTGGCCAAGGCGATCGCCTTCATCGCATCACCCGCCTGCCGCTACATGACCGGGGCCAACATCCTGATCGACGGCGGGATCACCAAGGGCGTGCAATATTAAGCGGGGACGATAGCATGAGCGAGACACAGCCCGCCCGCATCAATTGCGTGCTGATCGTCGGCGGCCTTTATCACGACATGGACTTCGCCCGGCTGGAGCTGTTGAAGTTGCTGGGCGAAGACCCGCGCGTGCGGACCCGCGTGTTCGAGGATTATGGTCATCTCGACGCCATTCTCGCCGCCGACATGCTCATCACCTATACGTGCGACGTCGTGCCGCCCCTGCCCGCGCAGGAAGCGTTGCGCCAATGGGTGCGCGATGGTGGCCGCTGGTATGCGCTGCACGGCACCAATTCGGTGCTGCGCCTGTTCGACAATGGCCTTTATGGCAGCCCGCGCTGGGCACCGTTGATGATGGAAACGCTGGGCAGTCAGTTCATCGCCCACCCGCCGATCGCCCCCTACCGGGTAGAGGTCGCCGACGCCGATCACCCGCTGACCCGCGGCATCGAACCGTTCGAAACGACCGACGAGCTGTATCTTATGGAACGGCATGGCGATCTCCATGTCCTGCTCGACACCGAATTTGCGGGCGAAGCGACCGGCTTCGACGAGCATCAATGGACGCAGGACCGGCACCCCGTCCTATATATCAAGGCGCAGGGCGAAGGCGCGGTCCTCTACAACACGCTCGGCCATTGCCGCAGCCATTATGACATGCAGCCCTTCCTCGACTGGTGGCCCACCATCGACCGCTGCGCCTGGGATCTGCCGGTGTTCTACGACCTGCTGCGGCGGGGCATTGCGTGGTGCAAGGGGGAGTAAATTACCTAAAATCCTCCCCTGGCAGGGGAGGTGGCAGGGCGTAGCCCTGACGGAGGGGTGTCGCGCTATCGATAGGGCGACACCCCTCCACCACTTCGTGGTCCCCCTCCCCTTACAGGGGAGGATTTAGCCCCCCGCTTCACCCCAACGGCTTGACCGGCAGATGCTCCGCGCCCGGAGCCTCGTCCGGCACCGCCACCTCGATCCATCCGTCCGCGCTTTCGCGCCAGGGGTAGAGTTTGAGCGCTTTATATCCCGCCCCGCCCAGACATTCGCCATTGTCCAGCTTGAAGCGCGCGCCGTGCAGCGGGCACATCACTGCGCCGCGCCGCACGCGGCCGCCCGGCGCCAGTTGCGCGGCGGCGTGGCTGCACCGGTTTATGAGGGCGTGAACCTGGCCCTCATCCTTGCAGAGCAGTACCGGCCAGCCATTGACGATGAAGGGCATCATCGCCCGCTCCTCGATCGCGCTGGCCTCGACCACCCGATGATAGCTTTCCGTCATGCGCGCGCCTGATCCTCTCGTGCGGCCTTGGTCGTCATCGTCCTATAGGCGTCCATGTCATGATCCACATCGCCAAGCAGCGTGACAAGCGCCATCACCCGCTTGAACGCCTGACCCACCAATAATTCCTCGGTCGTGCCGATGCCGCCATGCAATTGCACCGATTCTTCGCCGATATGCACCGCGCTCTGGGCGATATAGGCCTTGGCGCCGATGATCGCTGCCGCCCGCCCGTCCGCGCCAGCCCCCGCCGCGCGATAGAGTTGCGACCGGCTGAGTTCGAGCCGCGCATAGCAATCGGCCATGCGGTGCTGCAACGCCTGGAAACTACCGAGCGCCTGGCCGAATTGCTGCCGCGTCTTGAGATAGTCGAGCGTCGCGGCGAACATCATTTCCATGAGGCCGAGCAGTTCGGCGCTGACCGCCAGCCGTGCCTGATCCATCACGCCTGCCAGTTCCGCCTCGCCACCCGCCATCGGTTCTGCGGGCGTATCGGCAAAGCGAACATCGGCGGCATGCGAGCCATCGACCAGCCGATAGGGGTCGATGCTGACCCCCGGCGCGCCCGCCTCGACCAGATGCAGCGTCAGCGGTGCGCCGTCGCCTGCGCGCGCGGCGACGATGAACCGATCGGCATGGCCGCCGCCCAGCACCATCTGCTTGATCCCGCTGATGCGTCCCGCGGTCACCCGCGTCCGCAATCGGTCCAGGCCAAAACGCGCCTGCGTCTCGAACAGCGCCAAAGCGACGATCGCTTCGCCGCCGGTAATGGCGGGCAGCAGCGCGTCTTTCTGGTCCTGCGTGCCAGCCGCCGCCACCAGCCCCGCGCTCAGGATCAGCGCGGGCAGCACCGGCTCCACCGCAACGAAGCGCCCCAGCGCTTCCATCACCGTGATGATGTCCACCGGCGAACCGCCAAAGCCACCCGCTTCTTCGGGCAGCGCGAACGCCAGCAAGCCCGTTTCGGCCAACATCGCCCAATTGGCGTCGGCAAAGCCGCGCGGTTCGCGCAGATAGGCCAGCCGCTTGGCGGCGTCATAGCGGTCCGCCCCGAAACGCTGCACAAGGTCGCGAAGCATGGCCTGCTCATCGCTGAGATCGAAATTCAAGCCACCATCCCCCGGATTGTCCTGGCTGGACCGCGCGCTGCGCCGTCCGGCTGTTGCTGTTTCATGACGCATTTATGCACGGGCAGCGGGCAGGGCGTGGACTGGATATTCCGCTAGTTTCACCATGGGCACGCTGCGCCCGGAAAACCTAACGCTAGTCATAGGTTTTTGTCGCTTGCCCGCACCCCCTGCCCATAATAGCATCCAGCGCATGGAGAGATCAGGTGACACGCTCGTCGCCCCCCGCAAGGATACCGGACAAGCCGCAAAAGTGGCGACCGATTTCCGTTCGGGCAGGCAGGTTCCAACCGCTATTTTCGCGCCCGCCGACATAAGGCCGGCGGCGGAGGCGTTGCGCGATATTGCCCGCGACCTGGGCAATTTCCGCGTCGCGGCCTGCGCCAATATCGCGTCGCGATCGCCGATGACCGATGCGGAAGGCGAAGTGCTGGCCAGCGCGGTATTCGGCTGGCCCTCGACCAAGGAACAATGGTGGCAAAAGCCGCTGCTCGCGCTCAGTTCGCCCCTGCCCTTCGCCTGCCGCTATGAAAATGAACCCTTCTGGGCCAATGCCCATGGCATCCATACCCGCGCGCCCAATCCGCTGCTCGACCAGATCGACCTCAGCCTCTTCGAAGGCGAAGTGAATGCCAAGGCCGTGATCGTCGTGCCGGTGCATATGTCCTTTGGTCAGATCGCCGCGATCAGCTTTTCGCCGATCAACGACAAGCGCGACGACCTATCGTGCGAGTTCGATCTCTATAGCGACCAGCTCGAATATCATGCCCGGCGCTTCGTCAACGGCTATACCCGCGTCAGCAGCCAGCGCCCCTGGATTCCCAAAAATTGCCGCCTCTCCAAGCGCGAAGTCGAATGTTTGCGCTGGGCGGCGGTGGGCAAGACAGACGCCGAAATCGCGATGATCCTCAGCCGCAGTTGCGCCACCGTGCGCTTCCACATCCATAATGCCGCGATCAAGTTGGAGGCGGTCAACCGCAGCCAGACCGTGTTCAAGGCGACGCAGCTTGGCTATCTCGGCAATGTCGCCGCCGTCATGGTGCCGCATCTGCCGCACGAAACGCAGGCGTCGGCCGCCGCGAAATAAAGTTTCTCCCCCTGAGAAAGTGTGCGGCCAGCCGGGCGACCGGCTGGCCCTTTTTTTGTGCCCGCGCGTCCAACGACGCTGCCAACCTATGCTTTCTTACAGAAGCCTTCGCCCGCTTCCCTTCCCATAGTGCCCCCACACAAGAATGAGAGGGCTTAGACGTTGGGCGCATCAGCGATAGCGCAGGGACTGTTTCGGGAAACGCCCGAACCGACTCTGATCGGCGGCCGCAACCGGGATACGGGGCGGATCGTCTTTCCCTGCCCGGACGATGTCGCGCGCTGGGAGCCGATCGACCTGCCGCGCCGCGGCACGCTCTGGTCCTGGACTGTCCAGCGCTTCCGCCCCAAATCGCCGCCCTATATCGGTCCGGAAGCGTTCACCCCCTTCGCCATCGGCTATGTCGAACTGCCTGGTGCGACGATCGTGGAAACGCAGATCGTCGGCGCGGACTTTGATAGCCTGACGATCGGCATGGCGATGGACCTGGTCACCACCGACTTCGCCACCGCCGCCAATGGCGATGCGATCCGCCTGTACGCCTTTACCCCTGCCACGGAGGCCTGAGCCATGCAGGACGTCTATATCGTCGGGATCGGCATCCACCCCTTTGGCCGCAGCGAAGGCTTGAGCGGTCTGCAACAGGGAGCCAATGCCGCCCGCGCCGCCATGGCCGACGCAGGGCTTGAGTGGCCCGACATGCAGTTCGGGTTCGGCGGGTCGGATTCGGCGGGCAATGCCGACACGATCGTCAACGAGCTGGGCCTGACCGGGCTGCCCTTCATCAATGTCAAAAATGGCTGCGCCACGGGCGGATCGGCGCTGATCGGTTCCTGGCAGGCGATCGCGTCGGGCGCGCATGATGTCGGCATAGCCATCGGCTTCGACAAGCATCCGCGCGGCGCGTTCAACGCCATGCCCGCCGAATATAGTCTGCCCGACTGGTATGGCGAAGCGGGCTTCATGGTCACCACGCAGTTCTTCGCCATGAAGCTGCAACGCTATATGGCGCTGCACGGCATCAGCCCGACGTCGCTCGGCCGGGTCGCGGAAAAGGCGTTTCGCAACGCGGTCCATGCCGACCATGCGTGGCGACGGTCGCCGGTCGATCTCGACACCATCCTCAACGCCCCGATGATCAGCGACCCGCTGACCAAATATATGTTCTGCTCGCCCGCCGAAGGCGGCGTCGCGCTGGTTCTGGCCAGCGCCAAGAAGGCGCGCGAACTCGGCCGCGATCAGGTGCGGATCAAGGCGGCGGTCATCCGCACCCGCCCGCCCGGATCGTTCGAGGTCTTCGCCCCGTCGATGGACATCGAACGCGGCGGTGCGCCGACGTTGCTCGCCAGCAAGGCCGCCTATGAGATGGCAGGCATTGGCCCGGAGGACATCGACCTCGCCCAGTTGCAGGACACCGAATCCGGCGCGGAAATCATGCACATGGCCGAAAACGGCTTTTGCGCCGATGGCGATCAGGAAGAATGGCTGGCCAATGGCTGGACCAACATCGACGGTCGCCTGCCGGTCAACACCGATGGCGGGTGCCTCGCCTGTGGCGAGCCGATCGGGGCGTCGGGCCTGCGCCAGGTCTATGAAAATGCGCTGCAACTGCGCGGGCGTGGCGGCGGGCGGCAAGTGCCCGGCGATCCGCGCACGGCCTATTCCCATGTCTACGGCGCGCCCGGCATTTCCGGCGTGACCATTTTGGAACGATAAGATGGACCTTGATTTCTCCCCTCAGGATCAGGCGTTCCGCGCCGAAGTCCGCCGCTTCCTCGACGATAATCTGCCGCAGCATCTGCGCGAAGGCATGCGCGCAACGCCGGGCGTGTTCGTCGAACCCGACATTGGCGGCGAGTGGCAGGCGATCCTGCGCGCCAAGGGCTGGCTTGCCTATAATTGGCCGACCGACTGCGGCGGCACCGGCTGGACGCCGATCCAGCGCTATATCTTCGAAAAGGAATGCGCGCTCGCCGACGCGCCCAGCCTGCCGGTGCTGAGCCTCAAGCTGCTCGGCCCGGTCATCTGCCATTTCGGCACCGAGGAACAGAAAGCCTATTTCCTGCCCCGCATCCTGGATGGCACGGATTTCTGGTGCCAGGGCTTTTCCGAGCCCGGCTCCGGCTCCGACCTCGCCAGCCTCAAGACGCGCGCCGAGCGCAAGGATGGCCATTATGTCGTCAACGGCCGCAAGCTGTGGACCACCCACGCCCATCACGCCTCGCACATCTTCTGCCTCGCCAAGACCGATCCCACCGCCAAGCCGCAACGCGCGATTAGCTTCCTACTGATCGACATGGCGCAGCCCGGCATCGAAGTGCGGCCGATCATGGGGCTGGCGGGCGACCATGAGGTGAACGAAGTCTATCTCGACGATGCCGTGACCCCGCTCGATCATCTGGTGGGCGAGGAAGGCCAAGGCTGGACCATCGCCAAATTCCTGCTCGAAAATGAGCGCGGTGGCGCCTGCCACGCCCCCAAATTGCTGTCGGACATCGCCAAGCTGCGCATCGCAGCTCTTACCGAACCTGACGGCAAGGGCGGCTGCATGGCCGAAGATCCGCACTATATGGCCCGCCTCGCCCGCGCCGAACTGGAGGCGCAGGCGCTGGAAATGACCGAAATGCGGGTGCTGGCCGAAATGGCCAAGGGCTTGCCGCCCGGCCCGCAAACCTCGCTGTCCAAGCTGGTCGCGTCCACCCTGCGCCAGCAGGTCGATGGCCTCGCGGTGCAGCTTTATGGCTATGCCGGCATTGCGCTGGAGGAACAGCGGCCGCTCTATGGCAACCAGGCGCCGCCCGCCCTCCATGGCAAGCCCGCGCAGCTTGCCGCGCCGCGCTATCTTAATTCGCGCGCCTGGACCATCTTTGGCGGGACCAATGAGGTTCAACGCAATATCATAGCCAAAACGGTGCTGGGGCTGTGACCGCCACCAGAGTCGATCGACCAGGAGAGAATAGATGCAATTGAGCCGCGAGGCACTGATCCGGGCCTATCGTCAAATGAAGACGATCCGCCTGTTCGAAGAGCGTCTGCACGATGAGATCGCGCTGGGCGAAATCGCCGGCTTCACCCATCTCTATGCGGGCCAGGAGGCCTGCGCGGTGGGCGTGTGCGAGCATCTGGGGCCGACCGACTATATCATCTCGACCCACCGGGGCCATGGCCATTGCATCGCCAAGGGCTGCGACGTCATGGCGATGATGAAAGAGATCTACGGATCGCGCGATGGCCTGTGCAAGGGCAAGAGCGGCTCCATGCACATCGCCGACATCGGCGTCGGCATGCTCGGTGCGAACGGCATCGTCGGCGCGGGCGCACCGATCGCGGTCGGCGCTGGCATCACCGCCAAGAGCAATGGCACCGTCTCCATCGCCTTTTCGGGCGATGGTGCCTGCAACCAGGGTACGACATTCGAAGCGATGAACATGGCGGTGGTGCTGAAGCTCCCCGTCATCTTCGTGTTCGAAAATAACCATTATTCCGAACATACCGGCGAAGCCTATGCCGTTGGCGCGGAAAGCATGACCGTCCGCTCCGCTGCCTTCGGCATGAAGGCGATCAAGGCCAACGGCATCGATTTCTTCAGCGTCTATGACGCGATGCGCGAGCTGATCGACTATTGCAAGGCAGGCAATGGCCCGGCCTCGATCGAGCTGGATTGCGAGCGTTTCTACGGCCATTTCGAGGGCGATCCGCAACGCTATCGCGGCCCCGGCGAACTTGACCGCATCCGCGAGGAGCGCGACTGCCTCAAGACCTTCCGCACGCGCGTTACCGAAGCCAAGCTGCTCGACGGGGCCGAACTCGACGCGGTCGATGCCGAAGTCACCGACCTCATCGACCGCGCGGTTGCCGAAGCGCAGACCGCCGCCCGCCCCACCGCTGCCGACGTCCTGGAAGACGTCTATATCAGCTACTGACGCCAGAGGGATCGACACATGGCTATCAAGATGATCCGCGACGTCATTCGCGACACGATCGATGCGGAAATGGAACGGGACGACAGCGTCATCATGCTGGGCGAGGATATCGTCGGCGGCCATGGCGCCCCCGGCGGCCCCGAAGCGATCGGCGGCATATGGGGCACGTCGGGGGGGCTGTGGGCCAAATATGGCTCTGACCGCGTGATCGACACCCCGATTTCGGAAAGCGCCATCATCGGCGCGGCGTCCGGCGCGGCGCTGACCGGCAAGCGCGCCATTGCCGAAATCATGTTCGCCGACTTTATCGGCGTGTGCATGGACCAGATCTGGAACCAGGCGGCCAAGTTCCGCTACATGTTCGGTGGCAAGTCCAAATGCCCGCTGGTCATCCGCATGCCCTATGGTGCCGGTTTCAACGCCGCGCCCCAGCATAGCCAGGTGATCCATCAGTTCGTCACCGCCATGCCGGGGCTGAAGGTCGTCATGCCCTCCACCCCCGCCGATACCAAGGGGCTGCTGACCCAGGCGATCCGCGACGATGATCCGGTGATCTTCCTTGAACATAAGGCGCTTTATGGCGTGAAGGGGGAAGTGCCCGATGGCGACTACACCATCCCCTTCGGCCATGCCCGGCATGTCACGCAGGGCGATGACATCACCATTCTCGCCACCGGCATGATGGTTGGCTTTGCCGAAAAGGCGGCAGCACAGCTTGCCCAGGACGGCATTGGTTGCGACCTGCTCGACCTGCGCACCACCAGCCCGCTGGATGTCGAGGCAATCCTCGACAGCGTCGAACGCACCGGTCGCCTGCTGATCGTCGACGAAGCCCCGCCGCGCTGCTCCTTCGCGACCGACCTGTCGGCGCTGGTGGCGCAAAAGGCGTTCGCCTCGCTCAAGGCGCCGATCGAGATGGTGACACCGCCACACAGCCCCGTCCCCTTCGCACGGGAACTCGAATCCGCCTATCTGCCCTCGCCCGACAAGATCGTGGCGGCGGCGGTGCAGCTCCTATCCTATCGGCGGGGATAAGTATATCATGGCCACTCTGCGCGCATATGCGATGCCCAAATGGGGCATAGAAATGACTGAAGGCGTCGTCGCCGAATGGATGGTCGCCGAAGGCGTGCCGTTCAAGAAGGGCGACCTGCTCGCCCTCATCGAAACCGACAAGATCACCAATGAGATCGAGGCCGAGGCCGACGGGATGTTCCCGCGCCTCATCGCCCAGCAGGGCAGCACCTATGCCGTCGGTGAACTGATCGCCGTGCTGGCGGGGCCGGACGACAAGGTCAGCGCCGACGAGGTCGATGCCTTCGTCGCCGGGTTCAAGCCCGCCGACACCAAGGTCGCGTCCAAGGCTGGCGCAGCCCCGCCACCGCCCGCTACGCCGGAACCGGAGGCGAAGTCCGCACCCGCTCCGCAGGTCGCGATCGCCGACGACGCGAATATCAGCCCCGCCGCCCGCGCTTTCGCGCAGGCGAATGGCGTGGACATCACCGCGCTCACCGGCTCCGGCCCCAATGGTCGTCTGACCTTCCAGGACGTGCAGCAGGCGAGCCTGCCCCCGGTCGCGGTCGGCGGCGGCGCGGCGGTGGACCTGACCCCCGTCGGCAACGCCTTGGGCGAGGTTTTCGCCAGCCCCCTCGCCAAGCGCCTAGCGGTGCAGCATGGCGTTGACCTAACGGGCCTGACCGGCTCAGGCCCCAAGGGCCGGATCGGCAAGGCGGACGTGCTGGCCAAGGTCAAGCCGGTCGAAGCCCCCGCCGCTGCGCCCCCTGCCCCAGCCCCGGCAGCGATCGACTTCGCCCGCCCGGCGGCAGGCAGCACGGAAATCGTCAAAATGTCGCCGATGCGCAAAGCGATTGCCAAGGCGCTCAGCCACAGCAAATCGACCATCCCGCATTTCTACCTGCGCTCGGCCGTCAGGATCGACGCGATCCTGGGCCTGCGCGCGCAGGCAAAGGCGGCGACCGGCGAAGCGCCCAGCATCAACGACTATCTCGTGCGCGCCTGCGCCCTGGCGCTCGCCCGGCATCCCGATGTCAATGTGCAGGTCCATGGCGATGAAATCCATCGCTTCGCCAGCGCCGACATCGCCGTCGCCGTCGCGACCGACAAGGGCCTCATCACCCCGATCGTGAAAGGCGCCGACACCCTCTCCGTCGCCGCCATCTCGCGCACGGTGAAGGCGCTGGCCGACAAGGCCCGCACCGGAAAGCTGCAACCCGACGAGTTCCAAGGCGGCAGCTTTTCGATCAGCAACCTCGGCATGTTCGGCATCGACCAGTTCGATGCGATCATCAACCCGCCGCAGGGCGCGATCCTGGCCGTGGGTGCGGGCAGCCGCCAACCGATCGAGATCGGCAACGCGCTGGCCTTCGCCACCATCGTCCAGCTCTCCCTCTCCTGCGACCATCGCGCGATCGACGGTGCAGTGGGCGCGGACTTCATGCGCACGCTCAAGGGATTGATTGAGGAACCGACGCTGCTGGTTGGGTAGGCGCCAAAAAACACCGTTCAGGCTGAGCCTGTCGAAGCCTCTTCCTTTCTTCAAGAAGGGAAACCCTTCGACAGGCTCAGGGCGAACGGACCGGGAAGCCAGCCCGGTTCGCTACCGCCCCGCCATCCAAGCCCGCGTCGTCGCCAACATCCGCGCCGCCCGTTCGTTAAGGTCCGGCCACCCCTCCCGCAACGCGATCGACCGTTCCTCGATCGCCACCGGCAACCCCTGCGGCATCGCGTCCAACAGCGCCTCGATCGGCAATCCCCCCGCGCCCAGCGCCACGCGCCCGTCGATCGCCTCGGTCAGGATCGCGTCCGCGTCGGCCGGGTCCGCGCCGGGGTCGGGCGCGTCGCATAATTGGACATAGCTCAGCCACGCGCGCGGCACCGCCGCCACCTCTGCCAACGTCCCACCCGACCGCCGCCAATGCAGCGCGTCGATCAACAGGCCCATCGCCGGATGATCAATCGCGCGCAGTATCGCGCTCGCCTGCCCGATCGTCTTAACCTCGGTAAAAATGCCGAATTCCAGATTGATGCGGATCGCATCGCCCGCCCGCTCGGCCAGCATCGCCAGCTTGTCGCGCGTCGCCCCGTCGTCGGGATCGCTGCTGACGCACAACACGTTCCGCGCGCCCAATTCCATCCCCACATCAACCAGCCGCAGATGATCGGGATCGGGCGGCCCCGGCTTGATCCACACCACTTCAATGTCGATCAGCGGCAGGCCCGTGTCGCGCAGCGCCGCCTTCACCTGCCGCGTCGTCGCATCCGTCCACTCCGCCGCCTCGAACCACATGCCGCCATAATCGAAACCGGCCCGTGCCGCTGCCTCCACCAATTGCAGCGGCGTCGCTTCGGGCATGATGCCCGACGCCATGCAGAGTGGTGGCAAACGGTCCCGCGTCACGCCCCGGCAGCAGCCATCGCGGCGGCAACCGACGCCTCGATATCCGCCTTGGTCGGATTGGCGCGCAGCGTCAGCCCGCCATTCACCTGCAAATTCTGCCCCGTCATGAAACAGGCGTCACTGGCCAGGAACACGCACGCCTCGGCCACATCCTCCGATGTGCCATAACGGCCCAGCGGATAGCCCTTGCGAAACGCATCCATCAAGCCTGGCACCGCCGCCGCATCCGCCGTCATCGGCGTTTCGGTGATGCCGGGCGACACGCTGTTGGCGCGGATGCCCATCGCCCCAAATTCATTGGCGACGGTGCGGACCAGATGGTCGGTCCCCGCCTTGGTCGCCATATAGGCGGCATGGTCGTGGAACATGATCGTCGCGGTCGCCGAACTGATCTGGATGATCGACCCGCCGCCGCGCCGCTCCATCGCCGGGATCAGCGCCTGGAAAAACTGGAACGGCCCGCGCAGTTGCAGCGCATACATGGCGTCCAGATCGTCCTGCGTCGTCTCCAGAAACGGCTTGAGCAATCCCCAGCCGGTCGCGTTAATCGCAATATCGACCCCGCCCAGTGCTGCTTCGGTGTCGGACACCGCCATATTTATGCTCTGCTGGTCGGTCATGTCGCAGGCGACGGCCACCCCGCCAATCTCGTCGGCAAAGGCGGACAGCGCGTCGGCCTTGCGCCCCGCCACCGCGACCCGCGCCCCTTCGGCGGTCAGGCGGCGGGCGATGACCTGCGCCATATTATCCTTGCCCGCAGCCCCAACCACCAATGCCGTCTTGCCGTTCAACCTGCCCATCATCTCTTCCTTCGCACATCTATTTTACGCGCCAAGGTAACGGGCCGGGACGACGCACCAAACTCGGCTTTATGCTAGGCAACCCGCCCCAGCCCGGTGAAGCCCGCGCCGACGAAGTCCACCATCCGCTCGACCATCGCGTCCAGATCGCTGGAACTGAACCGGCCGCCCGACTGGCGATCCAACATGCCGCTTTCGGCCAATATATGCGTGATCATCGCCTGGAAGAAGAAGAAGCCCCACTGCACATCGCCCTCGTCCATCTCCGGGTGCAGCGCGCGCAAAGCCTCGACATAGGCGGCGATCACATCGTCGAAATGCTGGCGAAACGGCGATATGAACGCTTCCTGCTGCGGCATGTTCGCCACCAGCGCCATCAGCCGGATATAGTTTTTCCAACCCGCCCCGCCGCGCATCGATCGATCGACGATCGGCGTGATGAAGGCGCGGATGATCGCGCGGCGGCGCGTCGCCTGGTCGCCCGCGACCTGCCGCGCCTGCACCAGCGCGTCCGCCATGCCCGCGACATGCGCGTCGGCCCGCCGGTCGATCACCGCCCCGAACAAATCTTCCTTCGACCCGAAATGATAATGGGTCAGCGCCACCTGCACCCCGGCCTGCGTCGCAATGTCGCGCAACGACACGCCATGATAGCCCCGGATCGAAAAGAGCGACTCCGCCGCGTCCAATATCCGCGCCGCCGTATCGGGCGCCCGCCGCCGATCGAGTTTCGGCGCCGCCGCCCCCTCCGGCCCACCTGTCGTTTCCGCTAGTTTCAACGCTTTCCTGCCCATCGGACAGCTATGGCGAAGATATTGACAGGCAGCAACCGATCGGGGTAAATTTAGTCGATCGTTCAACTAAAAAATAGCGAGAGGGTATCATGACCATCGAGTCTTTCCTGGGCCGCGCGATTGCCGCCTATGATCCGCCCGTGCGCGGTGACCGTATCACGGGCGCACGCTATCATGAAAAACGCTGGGCGGACGCTGAATGGGCGCATGTCTGGACCAAGGCCTGGCATATTGGCGGCATGGCCGCCGACCTTGAAGAGGCAGGCGACTTCCTGACCCATAATATCGGCCGGGAATCGGTGGTCATGCTCTGCCAGGAGGATGGATCGGTCAAAGCCTTCTACAATGCCTGCAAGCATCGCGGTTATCGCCTCGCCTGGACCGAAGTCGGCGGCTCCCCCTTCCTCACCTGCGGCTATCATGGCTGGAAATATGCGCCCGATGGCACGCTCGCCCATGTGCAAGACCCCGATGATTTTCCCGGCGGCTCACCCTGCGGCAAGGTGAAGCTGGAGGAAATTCCCTGCACCGTCTGGGGCGGCTTCGTCTGGTTCACCATGGATCGCGACGCCGCGCCGCTCAAGACATGGCTCGGCGCAGCGGGCGAACAGCTCGAACAATGGCAGATGGGTAAGATGACCCGCGTATTATCGCTCAGTTCCGACGTGCCGTGCAACTGGAAGATCATTCGCGACAATTTCAACGAAAGCTATCACCTCCCCAATCTCCACCCGCAAATCGCCGGGTCGATCGACGATGCCCTCGAAGGCACCATCTTCGAGATGAACCCCGAAGGCCATAATTGCATGATCATGCGCGGCCTCAAGCCATCGGGCCGCTATCCCACCTCCGACATCCTCGAAATGCCGCTGGCCCAGGCACTCGAATATTGGGAGCTGGACCCCAAGGATTTCGAAGGCCGCGCCAGCCAGGCGCGCGACGCCATCCTCGCGCAAAAGCGCAAGCTTGGCGCGGAAAAGGGCTATGCCCATTATGCGACCATGGGCGACAGCGAGATTGTGGATTATCACCACTATACGCTCTTCCCCAACATCACCTTCACCATGTGGCCGGACGGGTTTCAGCTATTGCGCTCCGAACCGCACCCGACCGACCCGGAACGCTGCATCTTCGACCATTGGTTCATGGCCCATGAAATGCCCGGCAGCGATGTCGTTATGGGACCGATGGGGCCGACCCCCTTCCAGCATGTCGAACGCGAAAAGATCGAGTTCGGCACCAGGTCGCTGGGCGATGTCGCCGATCAGGATATGAGCGTGGCGATCGGCCAGCAACTCGGCCTCCATTCGCGCGGCTTTACCGGCGGCATCCTGCCCAATCAGGAAAAGCGGGTGCAGATGTTCCATGAAAAGCTGAACGACGTCTGCGGCATCCATGACTGATCCCGCGCTGATCGACGCCCTCGTTGCGAAGCAGCAGATCGCCGACCTGACGGCGGCCTATTGCCGGGGCGTCGATCGCGCCGATGCGGCGTTGCTGGGTTCGCTTTTCCACCCCGACAGCCATGTCGAAAGCGGCCCCTTCAACGGCAGCGGCCAGGATTTCGCCCGCGAAATCTGCGCCATCGTCCGCACCGTCTTCACCCAGACGAGCCACGCCAATGCGCATCAATGGGTGGAGGTCGATGGCGACAGCGCGAAGGGCGAAACCTATGTCACCGCGCTCGCCACCCCGCGCGGGCAGGAAGGCGACCCCATCCATATGCTGACCGGCGGCCGCTATCTCGACCGCTTCGTCCGCACCAACGGCACATGGCAGTTCATCGAACGGCGCTTCGTGTGCGACTGGGTCGTCCGCCAGCCCGCCGGTGGCGGCGACGACCTCTACGCTGGCTTCCTGCGCGGCGCGCAGGGACCGTCCGATCCCGTCCATAGCCTCTGGGGAAACACCGTATCATGACCGCCTCCGTCAATCGCCGTTTCCTCCTCGTCTCCCGCCCCGACGGCTCGCCGCGCGAAAGCGACTTCCGGCTGGAGGACAGCCCCGTCCCCGCGCCCGGCCCCGGCGAAATCCTCATCCGCAACCAATATGCCTCGCTCGACCCAGCTATCCGCGGCTGGCTCGACGATGCGCCAAGCTATCTGCCGCCTATCGCGATCGGCGATCCGGTGCGCGCTTCCACCATCGGCACGGTCGAGGCGAGCGGCGTCGATCGCTTCAAGCCGGGCGACTGGGTCATGGGCCTGAACGCGATCGAGGAATATAGCCTCGTCACCCCCAATGACTTCATGCACCCGATCGACGTGTCGGCGGCCCCGTCTGTCACCAGTTACCTCTCCGCCATGGGCGCGGTCGGCCTCACCGCCTGGTTCGGCATCAGCGACGCGATGCAGCCCCGTCCCGGCCAGACCGTGCTGGTCAGCGGGGCTGCGGGCGCGGTCGGCTCGATGGTCGGGCAACTCGCCAAGCTGCGCGGCGCGCGCGTGGTCGGCATCGCCGGGGGCGCGGCCAAATGCGCGCGGCTCACTGAGCGCTACGGCTTCGACGCGGCGATCGACTATCGCGGCAAGGATGAAGCGGCGCTCGCCGACGCCATCGCCACGGCCTGCCCGGACGGCATCGATCATGTCTTTGAAAATGTCGGCGGCGTCTGCCTCGACGCGGCCTTGCGCCACATCAACCAGGACGCACAGATCCTCCTGTGCGGCCTCATCTCCGAATATAATGGCGACCCCCACGGCGCGCGCAACATCTGGCAGCTGATCGTGAAAACCGCCACCATGCGCGGCTTCCTCATCGCCCGCTATGCTGACCGCTTCCCCGAAGGCAGCCAGGCCATCGCGGCGCTGATCGGCGAGGGCAAGCTCGTCTTCGACGAACATATCGAACAGGGCATCGACAACGCCTACCCCGCCTTCATGCGCCTCTTCGACGGCACCAACGACGGCAAGATGATCCTTAAACTCACCTGAAATCCGGCGGCGTAAGGGGGGGCGTTGCGCAATGCGCACCGCCCCCCAATTTCGTCATCCCCGCGAAGGCGGGGACCCATCTCCCAACCCAAAATCAGGGCGATAAGGTGGGAGATAGGCTCCCCCCCTCACACCCGCAAAATCTGCTTCCCCCGGTTCGCGCCCGTGAACAGCCGCGCCAACGCCGCCGGGGCCGCTTCGAACCCCTGCTGCTCATCGACCTGCCATTGCAGCCGCCCCGCCAGCACCAGCGCCGCCAGCCGATCGCGCATCGCGCCCCAGCGTGGCTGTTCGTCCAGGATAATGAACCCTTCCATCCGCGCGCGGCGCAGGATCAGGTTGAAATAATTGCCTGGCCCGGCAATCTCGCCGCCCTGCTCATAGCGACTGATCCCGCCGCACAGCACCACCCGCGCGCCGATCGCGAGTCGGCCCAGCATCGCGTCCAGCACCACGCCGCCGACATTGTCATAGACGATGTCGCATCCCTTGGGGGCTAGTGCCTTGAGCTGCGCCGCGACCTTGCCCTCGCGATAGTCGATCGCCGCGTCGAACCCGGCCTCCTGCGTCAGCCAGGCGCATTTTTCCGCCCCGCCCGCAATGCCGATGACATGGCAGCCCGCGACCTTGGCCAATTGCCCTGCGACCGATCCGGTCGCCCCGGCGGCGCCCGACACCACCACGACATCGCCCGCCACCGGGCGGCCGATCGCGTGAAAACCGTGCCAGGCGGTCAGGCCCGGTATCCCCAGCACCCCCAGCATAGCATGGGGCGGCAGGTCGGGGTGGCAGACATCGAAGCCCTCGCCATCGCTCACCAGATATTCGGTCCAACCGGTCATGCCGGCAACCATCGTGCCGACCGGCCAGCGGCCATCCCGGCTCTCGACCACCTCCGCGACGCCCATGCCGCGCATCACATCGCCCAGCTCGATCGGCGCGACATAGCCGCCGAAATTCTCCATCCACCCCTTTTGCGCGGGCTCGAAACCCAGCCAGCGCACCGCCAGCAGCATCTCGCCTTCGCCCGCCACCGGCATTGGCACGTCGGCTAGGCGAAAGTCGCCATCAGCGAGCGCACGCCCGACCGGTCGGTCCGCCAATTGCCATTGCCGCATCATCGCCTTCTCCATCGTCACGCCTTGCCCAAGATGATCTGCGCCGCGCGCCAGCCCAGCGCCATGGCAGGCGCATTGGTATTGCCGCTAATGAGACGCGGCATCACCGAACAATCGGCCACCCGCAGCCCCTCGACCCCATGAACCTTCAACGCTGGATCGACCACCGCATCGTCCGCCGCGCCCATCCGGCACGTCCCGACACCATGCAATCCACTGGTCGACAGTGACCGGAAACTCTCCAGCAGCGCCGCATCCTCCTGCACCGCCGCGCCGGGAATCAGCTCATCGCCGACATCGCTCGCCAGCACCGCTTGCCCCACATAAGCGCGCATCAGCCGGATCGCCGCAATCGCCGAACCTTTGTCCGCTTCGCTGTCCAGCCAGTTGGGCGTGATCGCCACGCCGTCCCCAGGTTCGCGCCCGCGCGCCTGCACTTCCCCCTCGCTGCTCTGCCGCAGCAGGCTGCCCGACACGGTGAGACCGGGCCGCTTGTCGATATTGCCGAGCGGCACGGCATCGTTGGCATCGCCCAGCGCAAACATATAGCCGCTGAGGTACAATTGCAGGTCGGTGCGCGGTCCCGTGACCCCGGTGGACAGGAACGCCCCCACCTCGAACGGCCCGGTCGCCATCGGCCCATCCCGCCGCAGATAATAGCGCGCGACCGACGCCATCAGCCCCAACCCCTGATAGCGCCCCTGAATGCCACTGTTCCGCCGCAAGCGGAACGGCATGGAATAAGACAGATGTTCCAGCATATGCCGCCCGACATGGACATTATGATGCCGCACCGCGATCCCGGCGGCGGCCAGCGCATCGCCATCGCCGATGCCCGACCGCTGGAGTATCTGCGGGCTTTCGATCGTCCCAGCGCAGACGATCACCTCGCCATCGCAATCCACGCTGAACGACCCGCGTTCGCCATGGAGCAGTTCGACCGCGACCGCCCGGCCATTGGACAGTCGCACATGGCGCAGCAGCGTGTCGGTCATCACCTTGAAATTGCTGCGCTTCATCGCTGGGCGCAGGAATATCTTGGCCCCGCTCTCGCGCCGCCCATTACGGATATTATGGCAATAATAGCCGACCCGATCCCCGACCACGCTGTTGAGGTCATCGGTACGCGGCAGGCCCATCTGTTCGCCCGCCGCGATCAGCCGCTCGGCCAGCGGATAGCGATAGGTGCGCGGCGTCACATGCACCGGGCCGCCTTCCCCGCGCAATGCGCTCCCGCCCAGCCCATGATCCTCGATGGCGCGAAAGGCGGCGACCATCGACCCGGCATTCCATCCGGTCGCGCCCGCCGCTTCCCAATCGTCATAATCCTGCGGCTCGCCCCGGCTCCAGATCATGCCGTTGATCGCCGACGATCCGCCCAGCCCCTTGCCCCTGATCCACATTTCCTGCGCCGGTTCGTCCGGGCGGCGCGGCTGGGCGACCGGATAGGCCCAGATATGCGCCGGGTTCGACACCAGCTTCGCAATCCCCTTGGGCATGGCGATCAGCGGCGACCGGTCCGGCCCGCCCGCCTCGACCAGCAGCACCCGGTTGCGTGGATCGGCCGACAATTGCTCGGCCAGCACGCACCCGGTCGATCCCGCGCCGATGATGATATAGTCGAACCGTTCGGGCAGGTCGGCCATGCGTCGCTCCTCTGCGCTGTGGGGTCAGGCCTTTTCGCGGTGGTCGCGCTTGATCTTCTTGGCCAGGCTCCATTTATGGACTTCGGTCGGCCCGTCATAAATGCGGAAGGCGCGGACCTCGCGGAAGATTTGCTCGACGATCGTGTCGCCGGTCACCCCCGTCCCGCCCATCACCTGCACGCATTTGTCGGCGATCCGCATCAGCGCCTCGGACACTGCCACCTTCGCCATCGAGCTTTCGACGGTACCAAGCGATCCGCCATCCAGCACGCTGGCGCACCAATCGATCATCAATTCGCTTTGCTGAATGTCGATCAGATTTTCCGCCAGCATGAAGCCGACACCCTCATGATCGACCAATGGCTTGCCGAACGCCATACGGCGGCAGGCATAGTCGGCCGCAATCTCCTGCGCGCGGATGCACCCGCCCAGCCAGCGCATGCAATGCGAAAGCCGCGCGGGCGACAGGCGGATCTGCGCATATTTGAACCCCTCGCCGCTCTGCCCCAGCATCTGGTCGGCGGGCACGCGCAGATTGTCGATCGTCACGATCGCATGGCCGCCTGGCATCGAACTGTCGATCGTGTCCAGCACCCGCTCGATACGGATCGCGGGATCGGGCAGGTCCACCAGGAACATGCAGGCGCCGTCATCGGACTTCGCCATGACGATCCCGACCATCGCCCCCTGCGCCCCGGTGATGAACGCCTTGCGCCCGTTGATCACCCAATGATTGCCATCGGGCACGCAGGTCGTCTGCATCATCGACGGGTCCGACCCCGCCCCGCCATCGGCCGCTGGTTCGGTCATGAAAAAAGCGGAACGACCACGCCCGTCAAGCAAGGGGGCAAGGAAATGCGCCTTCTGCTCCGCCGTGCCGACCTTGCCCAGCAGATACATATTGCCCTCGTCCGGGGCCATGGTGTTGCAGGCCAGCGGCCCCAGCGGCGACAGGCCCGATTTGATCAGCACGGTTGCCGTCTCGCGCTGGGTCAAGTGCGATCCGTCGGGCAGGACATGGGGCGTCAGCACGCCCGCCGCCCGGGCTTTCTCGCGCAATTCCATCACCAGCTCATCGCTCGGCCCGTGAAAGCCGCAACGCGGATCGCCTTCATAGGGCACAACGACGGTACGGACGAACGCTTCGACCCGATCGGCTATTTCCTGCGCGCGCGGCGTACTGAACATGGCTTCTATCCTTCTGGATCAGTTGAACTGGATCGGGCGCAGCGGGTCGGTCCCGTCGAAATCCTGCGCAGCCCGCGCCACCATGGCGTAAAAATCGGTCAGCTGCGGCACCGGCGCATAGAGTTCGGTCATATGCCCCTGCGCCGCGACCGTATCGACAAAGGCGAAGACGAAACCGTCATTCATCTCCGCCCGGCAGGCGAGATCATGGCCCGCCGCCGCGAAGTCCTTGATCGCGACATCCACATCATCGACGAACAGCGCGACATGGTGCAGCCCCTGCGCGCCGGGCTGCGCGAACATGTCGCGAAAGGCGGATGGCCCTTCCCCATTTTGCTGGACGAACTCGATCATGATATCGCCCCACTGGCCATAGGCGGAGCTATGGTCGAGCGGCCGCTCCATCCCGCGATGGACGCAGCGCCGCAGCGGGATATGATCGGCAATGAAATAAGGGCCGGACCCATGGAGCCGATGATGCGCCAATGCGGCAAGGCGCACGTCCGGCACGAAATAGGCCAATTGCCGGATCGCCAGCCGGTTCATCAACGGCCTTGTCCCTGCGCCGTCCGCCGCCCGATCGCCGCCAGTTCGGGCAGCGTATCGACCAGTGACTGCGCTTCGGGCGAGGATGCCGTGCCCCGCGTCATCCGCCCCTTGATGCCATGAATGATCGCCGCGAACCGAAACATGTTGAAGGCGAGGTAGAAGGGCAGATTGTCGATCCCGTCCCGCCCGGTGCGCGCGCAATAGGCCGCGACATAGTCCGCCTGAGACGGAATATTCAGCGCCACCAAGTCCGCACCCTTGAACCCGCCGATGATGTGCGGCGGCAGGTGATACATCATCAGATTATAGGTGAAGTCCGCCAGCGGATGGCCGAGCGTCGATAGCTCCCAATCCAGCACCGCCAGGATGCGCGGCTCGGTGGGATGCCAGATCATATTGTCGGCGCGGAAATCGCCATGGACGATAGTCGTCTCATCGCCTGCGGGAATCTGCCCCGGCAACCAGTCGGCCAGCCAGTCCATATCCTCGTTCCGCCCCGCCGCCTCATCCTCGCGATATTGCCGCGACCAGCGCGCGATCTGCCGCGCGAAATAGCTACCTGGCTTGCCATAGTCGCCAAGGCCGATCGCCTGAGGATCGATCCCGTGTAACTGCGCGATCGCGGCGTTCATCGCGTCGAAATAGGCAGGCCGTTCCTGCGGCGTCAGCGCAGGCAGGGTCGAATCCCAGAAGATGCGCCCCTCCACCATGTCCATGACATAGAAGGGCGTGCCGATGACCCCGGCATCCTCGCACAGGCCATGGACCGGGGCGACCGGAAAGCCCGCCTGCCCCAGTGCCGCCAGCACCCGATATTCCCGCTCTACCGCATGCGCGCCGGGCAACAATGTGCCCGGTGGCTTGCGCCGCAGCACATAGGCGCGGGTCGGAGTCACCAGCCGATAGGTCGGGTTGGACTGGCCGCCCTTAAACTGTTCGACCGACAGCGGCCCGGCATAGCCAGCGACATGGGCGTGCATCCACGCATCGAGCGCCGCGACGTCGAACCCATGGCCCGCGCGCACCGCGCCGGTCCCTCCGAATCGCTCCTGCCGGTCCTCGCTCACGGCCTCATCCTCTCCTGCGCTGCCTCTTCCCTGATTCCATGGGGCGTCGGGCCGGGCTTGTCCCCTCTCCTTTGTTTCAGGTGCGCGCCCGACCTCTCTAAAATCGCAGTTAGCAAGACCCAGGAAATAGCGCATCCCGAACGATGAAACGAAGCCGCACCAAGCAGGCCATTCGTCAAGCGCCTTAAAGAACGCACAATAGGGGAGAGTATATGCAAAGGAAGCCTTTGGTCCGTCCAGTCATGCTGGCATTGGGCAGCACGCTGCTATGGGCCATGCCCGCCATGGCGCAGGATCAGACCGCGCAGCCCCAGGCCGATGCCCAGGCGATCGACCCCAACGCCATCATCGTCACCGCCCGTCGCCGCGAAGAAAGCCTGCAGGACACGCCGGTCGCGATCACCGCGGTCAACGCCGCCATGCTGGAAAACAAGGCGGCGGTGAATATCGGCGACCTGACAGGCGGCGTCCCCAACCTGCTGATCACCAACCAAAATTCGGGCGCGGCCGCCGCGAACCTCGCCATCCGTGGCCTGACCTATGCCGACGTCGAAAAATCGCAGGAACCGACCGTCGGCGTCGTTGTCGATGGCGTCTTCATCGGCACCAGCACCGGGCAATTCTTCGACTTTTTCGACATTGAGCAGATCGAAGTGCTGCGCGGCCCGCAGGGCACGCTGTTCGGCCGCAACACGATCGGCGGCGTCATCAACATCCGTCGCACCCGCCCGACCGGCGAGTTCGGTGCCAAAATGGAAGTCTCCTACGGCAAGTTCAACACGCTTGCGACCCGCGCCGTGGTCAACGCGCCCTTGTCCAGTGACGGCAGCATCGGTGCCAAGCTCTTCTACTTCCATAATGAAACCGACGGCTGGTATCGTCAGGGTCAGACCGGTGAACGGCGGGGTTTCGGCAATAATGAGAATTTCGGCGGATCAATCCTGTTCGCGCCGAAGGATAGCGGTTTCGATGCCCTCTTCACGCTCGAAAAGCAGGTGCAGAAGGCCGATCCCGTTGTCGCCAGCCTGACCCAGACCGGCGAAGTCTTTTGCGGCCTGATCCCGGCCAATGAATGCAACCGCAACAACACGACCGACCTGTACACCGTGTTCGGCCTGCCCAACGAAACCAACTATTCCGCGCCCGCCGCGACGCTGGAAATGAATTATGATGCAGGCGACGTCAAACTGACCTCCGTCACTGGCTGGCGCGATTCGCGTGAGAACCAGACGCAGGATTTCGACGGTTCCTCGACCGACCTCTATTATGTCCGGCGCTTGCAGGATTATGAGCAGTGGAGCCAGGAATTGCGCGCCGCCGGCAAGTTCAGCGACAGTTTCGACTATGTCGTGGGCCTCTTCTATTTCAGCTCCGAATATCGCTTGACCCAGTATAGCCGCGTCTTCGGCTTCGCCCCGACTGTCCCTCCTGAAATCTTCGACACCAACCCCCAGGTCGTGAACGGCAAGACCAAATCCGTCGCCGTCTTCGGCGATTTCAACTGGGCCTTTGCCGACCAATGGCGCCTGTCCTTCGGCGGTCGCTTCACCCGCGACAAGAAGTCGCTCGACAATAGTTTCGGCGGCATCGAAATCGGCCGTGGCACCGACACGTTCAAGAAATTCACGCCCAAGGTCGGCGTCGATTTCCGCCCGAACGACGATGTCATGTTTTATGGTAGCTGGTCGCAAGGCTACCGGTCCGGCGGCTTTTCGCCCCGCGCGGGAACGGCCGCCAGCGCCGGTATCGCCTATCAACCCGAAGTGGTCGACAGCTTCGAAGTCGGCGGCAAGTTCGACCTGTTCGACCGCAAGCTGCAGTTCAACGTCGCGGCCTTCTATTCCAGCTACAAGGATCTGCACCAGAACAACACGCTCAATTGCCCAAGCTGCGCCACCGGAAACGAGACGATCACATCGAATGTCGGGTCGGCCAAGATCAAGGGCCTGGAGTTCGACTTCACTGCCCGTCCGACGTCGCAACTGACGATCACCGGCTCGATGGGCCTGCTCGATTCCAAGTTCAAGGGCTTCATCGTCGGCGGTATCTCGCCCGTGTCGGGCGCCGTCGTACCCTATGACTATTCGCGCAACGACCTCATCTACAATCCGAACATGACCGCGTCGTTAGCGGCCGACTACACCATGCCCACCAGCTTTGGCGAAATCATCGCGAATTTGAGCTATCGCTATATCGGCCGCTATGATCAGCAAATTTCATTGGGGCCAATCTCCGGCGACCTCACCAACGGGCCGATCATCGTCAACGGCAACGATCCGCGCGTGCGGACCGACAAGCAGGGACTGGTGGATGCGAGCGTGACCACCAAGTTCGAACTGGGCGGCACCGAAGCGCGCCTGACCCTGTTCGGCCGCAACCTCGCCAATGATCGTGGTCCAACCCACGGCTTCACCGTCGGCGGCCTGTGGTCCTTCGGCACGGCGCGCGAACCCCGCACCTATGGCGCGACGCTGGGCGTCAAATTCTGATCGCCGAAACAGTCTGAAAAGCCAAAGGCCGGGGCGCAATCCCCGGCCTTTCTTTTTGGCAGCCTCTCGCCCCCAGGCACAAAAAAGGGGCGTTGGAGCCATAGCCCCGACGCCCCATCAACCGATCAACCCGACGTTACAGATCGCCGTTGATATATTTCATGATCGTATTCTGGAACTGACGGATCTGGATTTCCTGATAATTGGCCAGTTGCACCTTATCGTTCAGCGACGCCTTCAGGCCCGTCTGCACATGCGGCAGATTTTCCATATCCTGTTCGAACACGTCGCCCAAAATGCCCAGCTCCGGTGCTTCGGTCCATTTCTGATCGACCGACAGGAATTTCATCGGCGGCGCCTTGGGATGCGCCTGCCCCGGCGGAACGCGGGTCAGCACGCGCACTTCCATCAGGCAATGGTCGACATCGTGCCAGGGCCGCCAGCGATAGACGATATTGGGCTGGAACCCGGCCCAGGGGCTGAAATTAGGAAAGACGTTGTAGAGCAACGCATCCATCATCTCCGCATCGGACGCGAAGCTGACATCATGGCCGAACATGGCGGTGGTGGTATCGCGCAGCGAAGCGCCCAGCGCCGCCCGCGCCGAAACGCCCTCTGGCACCTTGACATTATAGCCGCCCGCCGCCGCTTCCTTATCCTCATAATTGTCGGACGACCGGCCATTATATTTGACGAACTCATCCACGATCCACTGCTCCGCCTTGTCCGTCGGGTCGACATGGGGCGACATGGTGCCGAACGGCGTCACCGTCAGGTTCACATAGTCGCCATAGATATTGTACATCGAATTGGCGTCGCCGGTGAACGGCAGCAATTGTGGATGGGTGACGACGGTGTGCCAGCTTTCCATGAAAGCCTCCATCACCACCTTCCAGTTGGCAGGCACCACCTTGCCCACCCACATGGCGGTTGCGCATTCCTCCTGCCGCCAGCGCTTGAAATGCTCCGGCATGGGCGCAAGAAACGCGTCGAGCGTCGGCCCGTCCGCTGCCTCGCGAATGAAGATATAGCCCGCCCAGCGCCCGACGCTGATTTCCGGCAGGGACATCTCCTCGTCTTTCAGGTGCGAGAAGTCCCAGCGGCACGGAATCTGCTTGATCGACCCATCATTATTCCAGGTAAAGCCATGGAAGGGGCATTGCAGTTCGGCCGACCAGCCATCGCCGGTCTTGAGCTTGCGCCCGCGATGCAGGCAGACATTGGCGAAGGCCCGAACCGAACCATCCTCCTGCCGGATCAGCAGGAAGGATTTGCCGACATTCTCATAGACGACATGATCGCCCGGCTCCGGCAATTCCTCTTCGCGCGCCGCGAACTGCCAGGTGCGCGGCCACATCTTCTGCTTTTCCAGCTCGAAAAATTCGGCGCTGGTATAGCGGCTGGCCGGGATCGGGTCCGACCCCAGATTTTCATATTCGTCGGTGTAGAGATATTCCGGCACCGGATTGGTGTCCGCCAGCATCAGATCGCGGACACTCGTACCGGGGCAGCGCGGCAGCGGTGCGCCTTTGATCCGGGGATCGCTTTCAGCCATCACTCTCTCTCCTAAATTCTCGCCTGCCCAGCTGCGCCGCAAATGCGGCGCGCCGAATCCTTGGTCGCTTGTTCAAACATAGCGACGCTATCACTGCGCGACCATCCCCCCATCAACGACAAATTCGCATCCGGTGATGTAGCGCGCATCATCCGACGCCAGGAACGCGACCATCGACCCGATGTCGGCGGGTTCGCCCATGCGGCCCATCGGGATGGTCGCGACGATCTGGTCGAATATCTCCTTATTATCGGCGATCGCCACCTGCTGCATATCGGTCCAGATCATGCCGGGATGCACCGTGTTCACGCGAATATTGTCGCGCGCGGTTTCCAGCGCGACCGACTTGGAAAACAGCCGCACCCCGCCTTTACTCGCGGCATAGGCCGCGGTGCCCTGCACGCCCACTAGGCCCGCAATCGACGACAGGTTGACGATCGACCCGCCATGCCCCTGCACCCGCATCTGGTCGACGGCGACCTTGGTGCCCAGATACACACTGTCGAGATTGACCGAAATCTGCTTGTGCCAGTCCGCCGACGTCATCTCGCTCATCGGCCGCAACACGGCGATGCCGGCATTATTGACCAATATGTCGATCTTGCCAAAGGCAGCGATCACCGCCTCGATCACTTTGGTCCAGACCGCTTCGTCGGTCACGTCCTGCGCCATCGCCTGCGCGGCAAAGCCCTGCGCCCGCAATTCCTCGGCCCGCGCATCGACTGCCGCGCCGTCCAGGTCGGTCAGGAACAGGTTCGCCCCCTGGCCCGCCATCTTGAGCGCGGCCGCAAAGCCCAACCCATTGGCGGATGCCGCCCCGGTCACCAATGCCACTTTGCCTTGAAGATCGATCATCATGCGCCAGCTATCCTCTTGTCGAACTGTTTGGGGCGCAGACTGGCCATTATGGCGCACCGTGCAACTAGCGCTAGTCAGAGTCCCCGCCGGGCCGTGCCGCCCTACCTATCACCTTACCGAGTTCCGGCAGGACGGCGCACGCGCTATGTTGCCCGATAAAGCCAATCGGCTATGCCATGAGAGAGGGTTTGCAATGGGCTATCATGACGTCATCGGCCAGGAAGCCGAAAAGATGCTCGAATATGTCGAGACCGGCACCACCCACAGCGCCACAGACACGATGGAAGTGCCCGCCGCCGTCTATACCGACCCCGCCTATTTCGAGCGGGAGAAGGCGGAAATCTTCATGAAACTGCCGCTGCTCGCCGCGCTGACCGCCGAAATGCCCAATCCGGGCGATTACAAGGCGATGGAACTGCTCGGCAAACCCGTCCTCATCACGCGCAAGAGCGACGGCACGGTCGCGGCAATGCTCAACGTCTGCACCCATCGCGGCATGATCCTCAAGCCCGAAGGCCATGGCAATGCCAAGCGCTTTTCCTGTCCCTATCATGCCTGGACCTACAGCAATGACGGCAAGCTGATCGGCGTTGCCGAACCGCAGAAGTTCGGCCCCCTCTGCAAGGAGGAACGCAACCTCACCGCCTTGCCCGTGGCCGAAGCGGGCGGGATCATCTGGATCTGCCTGACGCCGGGGCTGGAGTTCGACATTGCTGCGCATCTGGGCGGCATGCTGGACGACCTGAATGCCTATGGCCTTGGCGACTGGCATTATTGCGGGTCACGCCGCATCTATGGCCCCAATTGGAAGATCGCCTATGACGGCTATCTGGAGGGCTATCATTTCGCCGCCGCGCACCCCACCACCATCCATCCGCGCACCTTCAGCAACATCATGCACTTCACCGCCTTCGGCCCGCATATGCGCGTGGGCTATCCCCAGGTGCGGATCAAGGAAGCGCTGGGCGCGATCCCGCGCGCCGATTGGGGCGAGCATGAGAATGAAGGCTATGACTTCGTCCGCACCATCTTCCCCAACATCTCCATCTTCTTCGCGCCCGAAATAACCCAGGTCGCCCAGCTTATTCCCGGCGATACGCCCGGCAGCAACATCACCAACCTGATGTTCATCCGCCGTGAGCCGCCCAAGGACGATGCCGACGCGGCAGCGATCGAAGGCATGATGGACTGGCTGCGCGATGTCGTGAATGACGAGGATTATGGCGTCGGCCTGCAAGTGCAGAAGGGCTTGGAATCGGGCGCGATCAAGTCGGTCATCTTCGGCCGCAACGAGCGCGGCAACCAATATTTCCACAACTATGTCGACTATCTCCAGCGCGCCGACCCGGAAGAAAGTCCGCCGGAATTGTGAGGCGGAGGGGGAGCGGTAGGACAGCATTCCCTCCCCGTTCGCCCTGAGCCTGTCGAAGGGCTCTTCTTCTTGAAAATGAGTATAGGGCTTCGACAAGCTCAGCCCGAACGGACTTGAGGTAAGTCCGTTCGGGCCTTGTGCCTTCCGCCCCTACAGCGTCGTCACACCCTCATTCAGCCGCACCACCGTCTTGCCCGTGGTCACGCCCGACATCAGGTTGATGAAGGCACTCGGCGCATTTTCGATGCCCGTCGTCACATTCTCCTGCGCGATCAGCGCGCCCGACCTTATCCATTCGCCCAACTGCGCCTCGGCCTCTTCCAGCATGTCGAGATGTTCATAGGCCAGGAACCCGCGCATCGTCACCCGGTTGACCAGCACCTGCCACAGGTTACGGATCGGATAGGGTTCGTCATGATTATTATAATTGGCCATCATGCCGCAGGTCACGATCCGCCCGAACGCCGCCATGTTGGGCAGCATCGTGTCGAGGATCAGCCCGCCGACATTGTCGAAATAGACATTCGCCCCGTCGGGACAAGCCGCCTTGATCGCGGCGTCCAGGTCCGGCTCGGCGCGATAGTCGATCGCCGCGTCGATCCCGAAGGTGCCAGTGACCAGCTCCGCCTTGTCCTTCGACCCGACGATGCCGACCGACCGACAGCCCGACAGCTTGGCGACCTGGCATCCCACGCTGCCGACCGCGCCAGCCGCCGCGCTCATGACGACCGTGTCGCCCGCCTGCATCTCGCCGATCCGCTTCAATCCGACATAGGCGGTGATGCCCGACCAGCCCAGCGCGCCCATATAGGCGGTCAGCGGCACGCCGGGGTCGACATGGACATTTTCGATCGCGAAATTGCCGGGGTTCAGGATCGAATATTCCTCCCACCCGACAAAGCCCCGGCCATAATCGCCTTCCTTGAAACCCGCATTGCGCGACTGGATCACCCGGCCCAGCACCATGGTCGGGATGATCCCGCCGATCGGCGTTGCGGGCAGATAGCTGTCGTCGCGATCGTCCAGCATCCCGCGCACCGCCGGATCGATGGCGAACACCTCGTTCTGGATCAGGATTTCGCCCTCTTCCAGTTTGCGCACCTGCGCTTCGACAAGGCGAAAATTCTCCGGCACGGGCACGCCATGCGGGCGCGAGGCAAGGACGATCTGGCGGTTCAACAAGGCAGTTCTCCAGCTTGGGCGCGCGTTGGGCGCGTCTTTGATCCGGCTATGCCCTGCCCCACCCCCCACGCGACACTGGCGAAATGCACAGCTGCCCTGCGGCAAAATCCTCCCCTGGAAGGGGAGGTGGCTGGCCGCAGGCCAGACGGAGGGGTGTCGCCCCATCGATAGGGTGACACCCCTCCACCGGCTTTGCCGGTCCCCCTCCCCTTACAGGGGAGGATTTTGACGTGTGCGACGCCTACACGCTGCTCAAATTGCAAACCCGATCCTTAAAAGAAAGCGCGCGAAGCCGGGTGGCTCCGCGCGCTCCAGGAAGTCGCGCTATGGGAGAGGGGGAGA
The DNA here is from genome assembly GCF_055640555.1 of Sphingobium sp. KKT206. NCBI lineage: Bacteria > Pseudomonadati > Pseudomonadota > Alphaproteobacteria > Sphingomonadales > Sphingobiaceae > Sphingobium > Sphingobium sp. KKT206. The sequence continues at coordinate 218,460 of NZ_CM145764.1, read as the reverse complement.
TCAGCGCGAAGCGTATTGACGACCCTTGCTGGCGACGGCCCAGCGTTGTGGTGTCGCACCCGGCGCAGCTTCGCGCACGAAGCACTGGCCGCGGCGCGACTGCACGATGCGGCAGGCGCTCATGGCGTCGGCGCGGTTGGCAAAGCCGCTGATCGCGAGGCGATGGAAGGTCTTGCCCTTGACGGTCGCCTGGCTGGTCAGCACGGGGAAGGCCGACAACATCATATTGCCGCCCGCCATCTGCATCCATTTTTCCTTGGCGATGCCCGCGCTGTCATAGGCACCCAGCTGGACCACCCAATTGCTGGCACCATTGGCGACCGGCTTGATGAAGGCGACCTGCTGCATCCGCGCGGCAGGGGCGGCGGCGGGCTGCGCCTTGGCGCGGGACTTGGGCGCGATCCGCTTGCCCGATCGATCCTCAACGATGAAGTCGCGGACAGCGACCCGTACAGGCTTGGGGCTGGCTTTGATGACCGGTGCCGCCTCGACTACAGGCGCGGGCGCAGCCTCGGCGACCTGCACCGGTGCCTGCGTCTCGACGACCGGCATCGGATCGGCTTGCGCCATCTCGATCGGCGCAGCAACGGCGGAGGGTGCCGACAATGCCAGCGCCACCGGTTGGCCCATATCATTGGGATCGATCGTCACGCCCATCAGCGCCGCGACACGCATCGGCGCCAGCGAAGGCTCCGCAATCTGCGCCCAGTCGGAAATCCGCTTGTTCGCGGCCAATGGCTCCATGTCCATGCCCGCGACCATCCGCGCGTCCTTCCAGCGCCCGGCCAGCGCATAGGCATAGGCCAAGTTCTGCCGCGTCCGCGCTGTAGCGGATGGATCATGGATGGCTTGCGACAATATCCGCACGCCTTCCTGCGGGTCGCCGGCCATCGCCATGGCGAGACCATAGTCACCGGCCGGAACCGTAGAGGCGTTCGTCACCAGCAAGTTGCGCGCGGCGTCCGACCGACCCTGCGCCACCTGTACCAGCGCCAGGCTGACGATCGTGCCGACGTCGCCATTGCCCAGCGTCATGGCATCGCTCAGTGCCGCTTCCGCCGAGGCAAAGCGCCCCGCCTGCACATAGGCGCGGCCCAATAGCTGGCGATAGGCGCCATTGTCGGGCGCGAGTTGCACGGCGGCTTCGGCGGCGGCAACCGCCTTGGTCGCGTCGCGTGATGCCAGCGCCTTTTCCGCGATGGCGGCCTGCTTGGCGGGATCGCCCTTGGGCAAACCGACCGAAGCCGAGGGACGGAATGCCGCCCCGGTACAGCCCACCATCGTCGTGGCGACGAGCAGCGATGCGATCGCCGCCTTGCCGAATGTCGTGCGCTTCATATGCCTACCCACCTTCTATGCCTTGTCGCCGCGCATCTGCGGCAGCTGCTGAGTCAGCCGGTCGATTTCCGGCAACGTGTCGATGAAGTCATCGAGCGCCTGCGTAACAATCTGTTGCGCCGACCGTCCTGTGACGGCGCAGGCAAGGCGCAGTTTCAAATGGCGTTCGGCCTCCAGCCGCAGCGTGAAGGCGGCCTTGCGGCCCGGTGCCGGAGCCCGTGCCGGTGTCGGCGCGGCCTTCTTGCGTGGCGCAGGCGCGGATTTGATCCGTTCGGCCAGTTCCTCGCGCGCCAGCACGACCGGCGGCACAGCCACGGGCGTCGTCATCGGCGTCAGGCCGATCGCGACCGGCGGCTCTTCGACCGGGCTCGGCACCGGCTCCACATCGAAACCCATGTCGTTCCAGCCCAGATCATCCTGCGGCACCGCATTGCCGACGGCGCGGCCAAAGCCCATCATCGGGCGGCGCATTGCCGGTTGCGCCGCGCCCTTGCGCGCGAGCAAGCCCGACGTCAGCGATGCGAGCGGTTTGGGTTCGGCCATGACGCCTGCCTCCCTTACTGGCCGATCACGCGGCGGCCGAAGCCCCCGCCGGTCGGGCGAGCCGCGACGGTGCCGACGCTGCCCTGGGGCACGGAAAAGACCGTGCGGCGGAAATTCTTTTCCAGCCGGTCCGACACATAGGACCATAGCTGGACGACCTCGGCGGCGGAGCGCCCCTTGGGGTCGACCTCCATCACCGTGCGTCCATCGATCATCGACGCGGCGAAATCGGTGCGGTGGTGCAATGTCACCGGCGCGACCGTGCCATGCTGCGACAGAGCGACGGCGGCTTCCGATGTGATGCGCGCCCTGGGCGTCGCGGCATTGACGACGAAGAGCAGCGGCTTGCCCGCCCGTTCGCACAGATCGACGGTCGCGCCCACGGCGCGCAGGTCATGCGGGCTGGGCCGCGTCGGCACCACGATCAGTTCGGCGACGGAAATCACGCTCTGGATGGCCATGGTGATGGCAGGCGGCGTGTCGATGACGGCCAGTTTGAACCCCTGTTGCCGCAATGTCTCCAGGTCTGCGGCCAGCCGCGCGACCGTGGTCTGGGCAAAGGCCGGATATTCCGCCTCGCGCTCGTTCCACCAGTCGGCGAGCGAACCCTGCGGGTCGATGTCGATCAGCACGACGGGACCGGCGCCTGCCATCTGCGCCTGCACGGCCAGATGACCCGACAAGGTGGTCTTGCCCGATCCGCCTTTCTGCGACGCCAATGCCAAAATCCGCAACGAATATCCCCCCAGAAAATCCAGTTCCGGTCGGGACTGCCACAACTGCACCTAAAAATTGGTTAACCCACGCGCGACTTTGCAGCGACACAGGTCCGGCCAGTTAAACGCCTCTTCCGATCGGGTCTTATGCTAACGTGAATTTAACCTTGTTTGCGCATCACCAGCGCAAAGCTGTTCGCGCAGGAGCATGGGACTATGACGTATCTTTGGAAGAGCATGGCGCTGGGGTGCCTGATCGGCTTGGCCGCGCCAGCGATGGCCGACGTCAAGGCGGGCGTCGATGCCTGGCAGCAAGGCGACTATGCCAAGGCGATCGCTGAGTGGCGGCCGCTGGCGCTCGCGGGCGATCCCGATGCGCAGTTCAACATGGGCCAGGCCTATAAGCTGGGTCGCGGCGTCCAGCCCGACCTGACGGCCGCGCTCGACTGGTATCGCAAGGCCAGTGCCCAAGGTCATTTGCGCGCCGAGGATAATCTGGGCCTGCTGATGTTCCAGCAGGGCGACCGCGCGAACGCCATGCCCTTCCTCCAGCGCGCGTCGATGCGCGGCGAACCGCGCGCGCAATATATTGTCGGCACGACCCTGTTCAACGGCGACCTGATCGGCAAGGATTGGGTGCGCGCCTATGCATTGATGACCCGCGCGTCGGCATCGGGCCTGCCGCAGGCGGCGACCAGCCTGACCGAGATGGACAAGTTCATCCCCGAAGATCAGCGCAAGCAAGGCCTGGCACTGGCCGCCAGCCTGGAGAAGTCGGAAAAGACGGGTGCGCTCGCCGCAGCGAGTCCTGCCCCGGCAAAGCCCGCGCCGATACGGTCCGCCACCTCAGCGGTGCGGACGACGGAACTGCCGCCCTCGACCATCAACCAGCCTGCCCCGGTTGCCACGCCGCCAGCGCCCCGGCCTGCGCCCAAGCCTGCGCCGCAGGTTGCAGTTGCCAAACCCGCGCCGCGCCCGGCACCGGCCATCCCCGCCCCCGCCGCATCGGGCGGCTGGCGTGTCCAATTGGGCGCGTTCAGCGAAGATGGTCGCGCCCGCGCGCTGTGGAACCAGATGACCGGCAAGGTCAGCGGCCTGTCCGCCTATCAGCCCTATCTGGTCAAGGCCGGCACCGTCACCCGCCTGCAAGCCGGCCCCATCGCCAGCAGCAACGACGCCGCGCGTCTGTGCGCCAAGATCAAGGCCGCCGGTGCAGACTGCATGCCCAAGAAGATGTAAGGCCGCGCCTTACTCGACCTGTTCCCCGGCGAAGGCCGGGGTCCAGTCCAGAGCGTGGAAGTGGACCCCGGCCTTCGCCGGGGAACAGCATCCATGGGTCATCCTCTTTGCATCTTTGCTATAACCCCGCGCCTTACCCGACCTGTTCCAGCATCCACGCCCGAAACTGCGCGACGGCGGGGTTGGCCAGCGCATCGGCGGGATAGGCCAGATAATAGGCCCGCTCGCTCGACAAGGGGCGGGCAAAGGGGATGACCAGCGTGCCCGCTTCCAGTTCCGGCTGGATCAGGAAGCTGGGGATCAGCGCCACCCCCGCGCCTGCCGCCGCCGCCTGCGCCAGCATCAGGAAATGTTCGAACGTCGGGCCGGGGTGCAGCGCGTCCGCGTCCACCCCCGCCGCGACGAACCAGCGCGGCCAGGCATCGCGCCGCGAACTTTGGCTGAGCAGCGGCGCATTCAGAAGGTCGACGGGCGCACGCAACGGATGCGCCGCCAGCCAGCCCGGCGCGCACACCGGCACGACATCCTCGCGAAACAGGAAATCCATCGCGACGCCCGGCCATTCCTGCGGCAGGCCGAAATGGATCGCGGCGTCGAAATCCTCCTGCGCAAAATCGAATGGCTCGGAGCGCGCCGCGAAATCCACCACCAGTTGCGGATGCCGCGCGCTCAGATGCGGCAGGCGCGGCGCGAGCCAGCGCATCCCGAAACTCGGCAGCGTCGCGATCCGCAGCGCCGATCCCGCCCGCCGCTGCGCCGCCGCGCGGGTCGCGCGCCGGATGCCATCAAGCGCGGGCGCAAGTTGTACGGCATAGGCGCGCCCGGCCTCATTGAGTTGCACCCGCCGCCCGATCCGGTCGAACAACGGCCGCTGAACCCGCTCCTCCAGCAAGGCGATCTGCCGACTGACCGCGCTCTGGGTCAGGCCGATCTCGTCGCCTGCGCGCGAGAAGCTTTCATGCCGCGCCGCCGCCTCGAAACTGGCGAGCGCCGTCATCGACGGCAGCCATTTGCGCCCCTCACTCATTCCAAAATCGCATCAACTGATGAAGGCTCCCCGTTTGCATCACCCATCCTATCCTGCGATACTGGCTGTGTCACCGGGAGCCTATCCATGTCGAATGAGAATATACCTGTCATTGCCGCCCTGACCAAAGCCGTGCTGGGCGATATGGACGGCCAAAAGGCGCTCGATGCGCTGCACATCGCCCCTGCCCTGCTGGCCGAGCGCGGCCCCACCGTGACGCGCGCCGCCTTCGCGATGGCTATGAACGTTTCGCTGTTCGATAATCTGTTGCGGCGCGTGCCGAGCGGTGCGGCTTATGTCGCCGACACGCTGGCGCAGGGCCGCCGGGTAAACTTCGATCATGGCGCGCTCCGCACCATCCGCCTGCCCGATGGCCCCACCCGCGCGCTGCCCGGCGGCGAAGACGCCTTCACCCGTATCTTCGTGCCGCTCGGCTATCGCATGGCCACCGTCTATCCGCTCGACCGGCTGAAAATGACCGGCCGCGCCTACACCCATGCCGACCATCCCGACGCGATTCCGCAATTCTTCCTGTCCGAACTGCATGTCGACCGCTTCGATGCCGACTTTGCCGATGCCGCCGCGCGCCTGTTCGGCACCTCGCGCGATCCGCTCGATGCGCAGGCGCTGGCGGTGCTGGACGATTTTGCGGCGGACCGGTCCGTCTCCTTCGCCGACGCCGTGGCGGCGCTGCCCACCATCCTCTCGGCCTTCGACCGTCAGCATGATGCGCCCGATTTTGCCGACTATCAATTGCTGCTCTCCCGCTCCAACGAAGCCGCCTGGATCGCGACCGAGGGCAATGCCTTCAACCACGCCACCGACCGGGTCGCCGATGTCGCCGCCTTGGCCGATCGACTGCGCGCCGCTGACCACCCGATCAAGGACCGGCTGGAAATTTCCGCTACCGGCCGCGTGCGCCAGACCGCCTTGCGCGCCGACAGCGTCGAGCGGAGCTTTGCCGATGGGCAGGTCCGCGCCGTCCCTGGCTCCTTCTTCGAGTTCATCAGCCGCGACATCGATCCGGCAACAGGTCAGCTCGACCTCGCCTTCGACACCGGAAACGCCACCGGCATTTTCGCCATGACGCGCGCAGGAGCATGACCGCCATGTTGCAATCCTTCGATCCCGCCTCGCGCGCCCTCGTCTGGGAAGGCCCGGTCGCCGATGCCGCCGCCTGCCATGGCGCGATCGCCACCGCCCGCGCCGCCCTGCCCCAATGGCGCGCGCTGCCCGTGGAGGATCGCGTCGCCGTCGTGCGCCGCTATGCCGCCATTCTAGCCGAACGGCGCGCTGCGCTGGCTGAACTCATCTCGCGCGAAACCGGCAAGCTATTGTGGGAAAGCGACGCTGAAATCGGGTCGATGATCGCCAAGGTCGATGTCTCGATCGCCGCCCATGCCGAACGCACCGGCGAACGCGCCGCCGCCATGCCTTTCGGTCGCGCGGTCCTGCGCCATCGCGGCCATGGCGTGATGGCGGTGCTTGGCCCCTATAATTTCCCCGGCCATTTGCCCAACGGCCATATCGTCCCCGCCCTGATCGCGGGCAACGCCATCGTCTTCAAGCCATCGGAAATCACCCCTGCCACCGGCGCGGCGATGGCCGATGCCTGGGCCGCTGCTGGCTTGCCGGACGGCTTGCTGACCGTCGTTCAGGGCGGACGCGCCACTGGCGAGGCATTGGTCGCGGGCGACATTGACGGATTGCTGTTCACCGGATCGGCAGGCGCTGGCGCAGCCCTGCGCCGCGCGCTGGTCGATCGGCCCCATGTCATCATGGCGCTGGAACTGGGCGGCAACAATCCGCTGATCGCCTGGGACAGCCCGGAGGCCGCCGCGTCGATCATCGTCAATTCCGCTTTCATCACCACCGGCCAGCGCTGCTCCTGCGCCCGCCGCCTGATCGTGCCCGAAGGCGCGACCGGCGACGCGATCGTCGAGGCGGTCGATGCCATGGCCGCACGTTTGCCCATCGCCGCCTGGAACGAAGCGGGCGACGCGTTCATGGGGCCGCTGGTGTCGGACGCGGCCGCCGCTGGTGCCCATCGCGCCGTTAGCGACCTGATCGCGCGTGGCGCGCGGGTCATCCGTCCGTTCGGCGGGGTGGAGGGCCGCAGCGCCGCCTTCGTCACGCCCGCCTTGCTCGACGTGACCGGCGTGGACACGCCCGATGCGGAAATTTTCGCGCCCGTCCTGTCGATCGTCCGGGTGCCCGACTTCGATGCCGCCATCCGCGCCGCCAACGCGACCAGCTTCGGCCTGTCGGCGGGGCTGATTGCGCAGGATGACCAGCTATGGCAGCGGATGGTGGAGGAAAGCCGGGCGGGCGTCCTCAACCGCAATCGCCCGACGACCGGCGCGGCAGGCAACATGCCCTTTGGCGGCCTGGGCGCGTCGGGCAATCACCGCCCGAGCGCCTATTATGCCGCCGATTATTGCGCCTATCCCATCGCCAGTTTCGAGGCAGAGGCAGTGCAGGCCGTCCCAGTGACCGGCCTGTCCTGAACCGCCACGACAAGCCCCAAGCGCAATCAGCCGATGCGGTGCAGCCCGCATAATTTATTACCGGCGGGATCGCGCAGATAGGCAAGGTATAATTTGCCAAAAGGGCTCTCACGGACGCCCGGCGGATCCTCGCAGGCCGTGCCGCCCGCCGCAATGCCCGCCGCATGCCATTCGTCCGCCTGTTCGGGCGAAGCCATGGTGAAACCGATCGTGCCGCCATTGGCCGAACAGGCCGGGGCACCGTCGATCGGCTTTGTCACCATGAATAATGCGCCATCATGCATATATATGACACGACCCTTTGGATCGATCATCCCCGGCTTTGCCTCCAGCACTGCCAAGGTCGCATCGTAAAAGGCTTTCGATGCCTCGATATCATTGGCACCGACCATGATGTGGCTGAACATTGCGTCTCCTGTCCTATTTGGCGTGTGCTGCTATATAGGCGCGCGACGCTCTCGATCCGACTTACCCGAAAGGGCAGGCAGACACAGGCGCTGCATCGGTAACTAGGCATGACCGATAAAGCCGCGGTCCGCCGGATCAGAAGATCGTGTTGTAGAGGAACCAGCCCATGATGAGCAGGCTGGATACGATACAGATACGATCACCGAAGACGTCAATACGAGACATCGAAACACATCCTTCCACTTGCCGGGCGCTCTGCGTCGCCTCTGAGGAAAGATTACATCAGTTTTTACCGTATCGGAACAGGAAAGTTGCGGCCAATCGCCCTATCGGCAGGGTGAACCAACATTCCACCCCTCTTGACGTCATTTGGTAGCGGTCCCATCCGGCCGCAGACGCCAGCTTGCGGAAATCTAGCGGAAATCCGGCCCGCGATGTTTCAGGAAAGCGCGAGTCGCTTCCTCCGGCCCGCGATAGGCTTCCTGAAACTCCGCGCTCCAATATTTCAGCTCGTCCAGGTCGATCCGCGCGCCCGACACGGCGCAGACCACGAACTGGCCCGGCCGTTCGACGTCGAAATGCGGCGTGTCGTAACGCAGCACGGCCAGGCCCTGAATATCCGCCATCAATCGCCCGTCAGGATACGGTCGACCAGCTGCTTGACGGTCGGCACGAAGCCATTGGAGTAGAAGGGATCCTGCTTGAACTTATAGGCGCCATGGCCGGCGAAGACGAGATTCTTGTCCAGGTCGCCGCCATGCACCGCTTCCTGCAACGCCTTCTGGATGCAGAAGCTGCGCGGGTCGGCCAGCCGCCCGGTCGAATTGGTCTCGCTGTCCATCCAGGACGAGAAGGAACAATGGCTCAGGCACCCCATGCAATCGGTCTGATCCTTGCGGATCATCGACTTTTCCGTGTCGCCGACGAACACCAGCGTATTGTCCGGCGTCTTGAGCGCAGCGGTAAAGCCCTGCCCCACCCATTCGCGCGCGCGATTAAGGTCGCCCAGCGTCACCCAGAAATTCTTGCCTTTGACGCCCACGTCCAACTGATGGGTATGGTCGCCCGCCTGTTCGGTGCTGAACGGGATTTGCCGTTCCGACCGGGCTTCCAGCTCGCGCAAGAACGGGTTGCGTACCGCTGAACTGTAAAAGCCGGTCGGCGAGAATTTGTGCAACAAGATATCGCCGGGGTTTAGCTGGGTCAGAAGATCCTTCCAATCCTGCGGGATCGGGCTTTCCTGCGTCAGCAGCGGGCGCGTGCCAAACTGGAAAGCGATCGTCCCCAATTCAGGATTGTCGATCCAGTCGTTCCAGTCCTTGAGCGCCCAGACGCCGCCCGCCATCACGATCGGCACCTCATCCGAAATGCCGCCCTCGCGCATCGTGTCGCGCAGCGCCTTGACGCGGGGATAGGGGTCTTGCGGCACTTTGGGATCTTCGGCGTTGGACAGGCCGTTATGACCACCCGCCAGCCAGGGATCTTCATAGACCACCGCCGCCAGCCATTCCGACGCCTTGGAATAGGACCGCTTCCACAGCGCGCGGAACGCGCGGCCGGACGAGACGATCGGCAGATAGCTCACACCGTAGGACGCGGCGATTTCGGACAGCTTATAGGGCATGCCCGCGCCGCAGGTCACACCCGCGACCATCCCCTTGGTCTTTTCCAGCACGCCATGCAGGATGCGTTGCGCGCCGCCCATTTCCCACAACACGTTGATGTTGATCGCGCCCCGGCCATCGGCAATCTCATAGGCGCGCTTGACCTGCTCGACCGCGCCGTCGATCGCATAGGCGACCAGTTCCTCATGGCGGTCGCGGCGGGTGCGGCCGTGATAGATTTGGGGGATGACATTGCCGAAACTGTCATAGCTGTCGGCATTGACGGCGGACACCGTGCCGATGCCGCCAGCCGCCGCCCAGGCACCGGAACTCGCATGGTTGGACACCGCAACGCCCTTGCCGCCTTCGACCAGCGGCCAGACTTCGCGGCCACCATAGACGATAGGCTTCAACCCCTTGAACACCAAAATCTCCTGCGACAAAAAGGCCCGGCCGGTCGACCGGGAATATGCGATCCCAACACAGCCCTGACGGCTCTTGACGAATAGGCGCGGCCCTTAAAGCAAAATCCGGGGGCTGGCCAGAGCCTCTCCATATAATGCAGCATAGGCGGCAACCATTGTTTTTTCGGCATAGTCGCGGGTTGCGCGGTCGCGATTGGCCGCCCCCAGGGTAGCCCGCAGATCCGCATCCGCCGCCAGCGCGCCCAGCGCATCGGCCAGCCCGACTTCGTCGGCCACGACATAAGGCTGGTTCGCGGTCGCGACCATATTGGCGACATCGCCCACATCCATCGACGCAACCGGCACGCCCGCCGCCATCGCCTCCACCAGCGAGATCGGAAATTGCTCACTGTCCGACGACAAAGCGAAAATGTCGAACAAGCCGACGAAGCGCCAGGGCCGGTCCATGAAGCCCGCCATATGGATGTCGCCCATCCCCTGCCGCGCCGCTTCCGCCAGGATAGCGTCATGTTCCGGGCCTTCGCCCACCACCACCAGTTGCAACCGGTCCTTGTGCGCGGCGACGGCGCGCACCAGCCGGGGGATATTCTTGACCGGTCGCAGCCCCGCCAGCGTCCCCACCAGCAATTTGCCCGGCGACCGGCGCAGACCGGGAATCGCATCCGGCGCAGGCGGTGGCGCATAGCGCGCGACATCGATGCCGTTGCGGATCAGATGCACTTTATGCGCGGGCTGTTTCCAGACCGTGCGCGCGAGCGTCTCCAACCGCACCGAAGGCACCACCATCCCATGCGACCGCTGCAGCGCGAGGCGGCGAAACAGGTTGCGCTTGGTCTTGAGCCGCACGGCTTCGTCGGCGTTGAAGCCGTCTTCGTGGTGGATCAGCGGCGGCAGGCCCGCCGACGCCCCGGCAAGCCGATGCGCCATCACCGCGTCCATCGACCCCCAATTATAGGTGAGGATCAGGTCGAACCGCTTGAGAAAAGCGGTAATGACCTTGTAGCGCGCCAGCCCCGGCTTCCCCGCAAAGGATGGCCCATCGGGGTAATCGACCGCAACACCGGGGTCGATCGCCGCCCGCGCGCCCATCGCGTCGGGATCGGCGCTGACGATACTGTGCCGCGCCTTGTCGCCCCAGATGTTCATGAGCTGGACGGCGCGCGCCTCCTTGCCGCCCAGATTGAAACTGCCATGGACGTGCAGGATGTGAGGTCGATCAGCCATGCAGCACCCGCGCCAGCAGCCGGTCGATCGCGGCGACGCTCTCCGGCTCGTCCAGCACCGGCGCATGGCCGACGCCCGGCACGGTCACCAGTTCCGCCCCCGGCCCGATCTCCGCCGCCATCCGCTGCGCCGTCGCCGCGCCCAGCAAGTCCGACCGTTCGCCGCGCAACAACAGCGTCGGCAGACCGGAAAACGCCTTCATCACCGGCCACATATCGACCCCCGCCTCGCTGCCCATGGCGCGGATCGGCTCGGCGACTTTCATGTCATAATCCAGCACGATCCGACCGCCGCTGTTGAGGCGATAGAGCCGCTTGGCCATCGCCAGCCAGGCTTGCAGGTCATAGCCGGGATAGACATCGCCATTGGCGTCGGCCAGCGCGCGCGCGGCATGGACCCAGGTCGGATGCGACTGGTTGACCCCGACATAGGTGCGGATGCGCGCCAGCCCCTCTTCCTCCAGCGCTGGCCCGACATCGTTGAGCAGCGCGCCCGCCAGCCATTCGCGATGGGTCGCGGCCATCAACATGGTGATGATGCCGCCCAGCGACGTGCCGACCGCCACGAACCGGGTGATGGCGAGGTCCGCGAGCAAGCGGCTGATATCCTGCATATAGGTCAGCGGCACATAGGTCATCGCATCCTTGGCATAGGCGCTTTCGGCGCGCCCGCGCATGTCGGGACAGATGAGCCGCCATTCGCCTGCAAGCCGCGCGGCAAGTGGCTCGAAATCGCGCGCATTGCGGGTCAGCCCCGGCAGGCACAGCAAGGGCGGCCGTCCATCGCTGCCCCCGGCATAATCGCGATAATGCAGCCGCAGGCCGTCGGGGGACCACCAATATCCGTCGTTATACACGCTCAAACTTGATCCTTCCGCCTTGCCACCCCCATATCACCTTATGAGCCAGACGCCGCAACCCGCCAAATTTCGCCCCGCGCGCCAAATCGACACGCTGATGCCCGACATCGCCGATCCCGTCGGGGCAGCGGACTTCCCCCAGACCATCCTGCGCTATCGCAACGACAGGGCGGCCGCATCGGTGGGCCTCGATGGTCTGACCGACGAGCAATGGATCGCCCATTTCGGCCGTTTCGAACCGCTGGAAGGATCGCTCCCCCAACCCCTGGCGCTGCGTTATCACGGCCACCAGTTCCGCCATTACAACCCCGACATCGGCGATGGCCGCGGCTTCCTGTTCGCGCAAATGCGCGACGATACCGACCGGCTCATGGACCTTGGCACCAAAGGCACCGGGCGGACGCCCCATAGCCGGTCGGGCGACGGGCGGCTGACCCTCAAGGGCGGGGTGCGCGAGATTTTGGCGACCGAAATGCTCGAAGCGCTGGGCGTCTCCACCTCGCGCACTTTCTCGATCATCGAAACTGGCGAAGCGCTGGAGCGCAACGACGAACCTTCACCCACGCGCGGCGCGGCGATGGTGCGCCTATCCCATTCGCATATCCGCATCGGCACGTTCCAGCGCGCCGCCTTCCACGAAGACCAGCAACTGCTCACCCGCCTGACCGACTATGCGCTGACGCATCTGTACGGCGAAACGCCCGGCGACAATCCGCCCGCGCAACTGCTTGGCCGCGTGGTCGAACGCACCGCCGATCTCGCCGCCAGCTATATGATCGCGGGCTTCGTCCATGGCGTCCTCAACAGCGACAATATCAACGTCACCGGCGAAAGTTTCGACTATGGTCCCTGGCGCTTCACCCCCTTGTGGGACGCAGGCTTCACCGCCGCCTATTTCGACCATCAGGGGTTGTATGCGTTCGGGCGGCAAGCCGAGGCGATCCACTGGGACGTCGCCCAACTCGCCGTCTCGCTCCGCGCGCTGGTGGAGGCGGAACCGCTGATCGCGCAGCTTGAGCGCTTCCCCGCCCTCTATGGCCAGGCCATGGCCCGCCGCTTCTGCTGGCGCCTCGGCGTCATCCCCGGCGAAGGCAGCGACGCCATGATCCAGTCCGCCGTCCGCGCCATGGTCACCACCGCCACTCCCATCGACCGCTTCTTCCACGACTGGCGCGGCGGCACGGCGCGGGTCGGAACCGATTATAGCGACGCCGCCTGGGGCGAGTTCCGCGCCGCCATCAACGGCTTCGGTGCGGTGCCCGGCGCAAAGGACCACGCCTATTGGGCCGACCCACAACCCTGCTCCATGCATATCGAAGAGGTCGAAGCGATCTGGCGCGCCATCGCCGAGGACGACGACTGGACACCGCTCCACGCGAAGGTCGCGGCAATCCGCCGCATGGGCGAGGCGCATGGTGCAGGCCCTACAATGGACTAGCCGATGGGTTCCTCGATCGATAGCGGCGGCTTTGAAAACCACGCGGGACCCTGCGCCGTCATGTGGAAACAATCCTCCATCCGCACGCCCATGGTGCCGGGCAGATACAGCCCCGGTTCGTTGGAGAAACACATGCCGACGTCCAGCCGGGTGGTTTCGCCATGGACCAGGTTGACCGGCTCATGCCCCTCCATGCCGATGCCATGGCCCGTGCGATGCGAGAGCCCCGGAAGCGCATAGCCGGGGCCATAGCCACGGCCTTCATAATGCGCCCGTACGGCGTCATCGACCGCCCCCGCTGGCGTGCCCAATTTCGCGGCGGCGAAGGCGATCGCCTGCCCCTGTGCCACGTCGGTCCAGACGGTGCGCTGTTGCGCGCTGGGCGTCGCGCCATAAACGAACGTCCGGCTAATATCCGATTGATAGTCCGCCACGGTGCAACCGCAGTCCATCAGCACGACCTCCCCGGCCCGCACCGCCTGCGGCTTACCGGAGCCATGCGGATAGGCGGCTGCTTCGCCCAGCAGCACAAGGTTGAACTCGGTCTTGCCGCCCAGCGCGGTAGTCGCGGCGGTCATCAGCGCGCCGATATCGGCCGGGGTCATGCCTGCCTTCACTTGGCGATAAGTCCAGCGATAGGCGGCCATGGTGACGTCGGCGGCCGTCTGCATCAGCGCGATTTCGGCAGGCGTCTTGCGCATCCGCAGCGCGCGGGTGACGGGGTCGGTGGTCAACTGCGCTTGCGGGAGGGCGGCCTTTAGGCCGTCGACCGCGAAATAGCGCACTGTTTCCTCGATGCCGATCCGCCCTTTCGCCAGTCCCTTCTCGGTGAGGAAGGCGGCGACCAGCGCATGGGGACTTTCATGCTCCTGCCACACCCGCACTTCCGCCGGGATGCCGAGCGATTCGTCGATCGAAGGCTTTTCGAAAAAGGGGCAGAGGATGAGCGGCGCGCCCGACGCCGGAATGACCATCGCGGTCAGCCGCTCGCTGCGCCACCAGCGCACGCCGCTATAATAGATAAGGCTGGCACCCGGCTCGATCAGCAGCGCGTCGATACCCTGAGCCTGCATCATCGCCTGCGCGCGGGACAGGCGATCGGCGCGTTCGGCCCGGCCGATCTGCGTGATGCCGCCAGTGAGGGACGTCAGCGCTTCGACCGCCCGCTCCTGCGCGAACAGGCGCGGGGTGACGGCGGCGGCGATGCCAGCGGCGGCATAGCCGAGCAGGCCGCGCCGGTCAGGCGTAAGCATAGGGGCCACCCGCCTGCAATGCGGCCTGATAGGCGGGACGGGCGTGCATCTCGCTGAGCCAGCGCAGGATATGCGGCCGACTGTCGTTGAGGCCGCCGCGCGAGCAAGCGGCTTCCAGCGGAAAGCTCATCATCATGTCAGCCGCCGTGAAGGCATCGCCCGCAAAATAGGGGCGGCTCGCCAATTCGCTTTCGATCCAGTCGAGATGATCGTCCAGCATCCCCTGCACCGTCGGCCGCGCGGGGCGACCCAGCAGGCCGAGCTTGCCGATGATGAGCAGCGCGAGCAGCGGTGGCATCAGCGATCCTTCGGCATAATGGAGGAACTGGCGGTAACGGATCGCGCCGTCCGCATCGGCGGGCGGGCCAAAGCGATTGGCGGCGCGCCCGACCAGATAGTCCATGATCGCGCCTGTCTCGATCAGGCGATGGCCATCCACCTCCACCACCGGCGACCGGCCGAGCGGATGAATCGCACGCAGCGACGCGGGCGCGCGCATGGTCTTGCGGTCGCGTTCATAGCGGCGCACCTCATAAGCCTCGCCCAATTCCTCCAGCATCCACAGGATGCGTTGCGAGCGGCTGTTGTTGAGATGGTGGACGATGATGGTCATGACGGCTCCGATGCTGCGTGGCGGTCAGGGCTAACGCAGCCGGGAACGCGCGACAACATCCGTTCGCTTCGAGCGTGTCGAGAAGCGTTTCTCGACTTCGCTCGAAACGAACGGGCGTTGGTTAAACCGCTTCCAACTCTGCCCCCGCCTTCTGCCTCGCACGATAGGCGTGCAGCAGCGGTTCGGTATAGCCATTGGGCTGGGCAACCCCTTCGAACACCAGCGCGCGGGCCGCCTGGAACGCCAGGCTCTCATCCTCGCGCCCACTCATCGGCTGGTAGAGCGGATCGCCCGCATTCTGCGCGTCGACCTTGGCCGCCATGCGCCGGAGCGCGGCATCGACCTGCTCGCCGGTGCAGACCCCATGCAGCAGCCAATTGGCCATATGCTGCGAGGAAATGCGCAGCGTCGCGCGGTCTTCCATCAGGCCGATGTCGTGGATGTCGGGCACCTTGGAACAGCCGACCCCCTGGTCAATCCAGCGGACGACATAGCCCAATATGCCCTGCGCATTATTGTCCAGCTCCTGCGCGATCTCCTCTTCCGACCAGTTGCGCCCGGTGGCGACCGGGATAGTCAGCAGCTTTTCGAGGGGAGCGATGCCCTCCGCTGCCCGTTCGGCCTGCCGCGCGAACACGTCGAAGCGGTGATAATGGGTCGCGTGCAGCGTCGCGGCGGTGGGCGATGGTACCCAGGCGGTATTGGCCCCGCTCTTGGGATGACCGATCTTCTGCTCCAGCATGTCGGCCATGCGATCGGGCGCAGCCCACATGCCCTTGCCGATCTGCGCGCGACCCGACAGGCCACAGGCGAGGCCGATCTGGACGTTGCGATCCTCATAGGCGGTGATCCAGTCGCTGCTCTTCATCTCGCCCTTGCGGATCATCGGCCCGGCCTGCATCGACGTATGCATCTCGTCCCCGGTGCGGTCGAGGAAGCCGGTGTTGATGAAGACGATGCGGTCGCGCACGGCATGGATGCAGGCGGCGAGATTGGCCGAGGTGCGGCGCTCCTCATCCATGACGCCAACCTTGAGCGTGTGGCGCGCCATGCCCAGCATGTCCTCGATCCCGTCGAACAGAGCGTTGGTAAACGCTGCCTCCTGTGGGCCGTGCATCTTGGGCTTGACGATATAGACGCTGCCCGCACGGCTGTTGCCGCCCTCGCGGGCCAGGTCGTGCAGCGCGATCAGGCTGGTGACGATGCCGTCGAGAATGCCTTCGGGGGCTTGCGCACCATCGGGCAGCAGGATGGCGGGCGTCGTCATCAAATGGCCGACATTGCGGACGAACAACAGGCTGCGGCCGGGCAAGGTGAAGGCGCTGCCATCCGGCGCGGTATAAGCGCGGTCGGGGTTGAGCGCGCGGGTCATCATCCTGCCCGCCTTCTCGAACGTCTCGGTCAGGTCGCCCTTCATCAGGCCCAGCCAATTGACATAGGCTGCCACCTTGTCCGCCGCATCGACCGCCGCGACCGAATCCTCCAGGTCGCAAATGGCGGTCAGCGCCGATTCGAGGATGACATCGGATATGCTCGCCGGGTCGGTCGCACCGATGGGATGCGACTTGTCGAAAACGACCTCGATATGCAGGCCATGGTGGCGGAACAGACGCCCCTTCTCGCTGTGGCCCAGATACTGGCGGGGATCGGCAAGGACGATCTCGTCGCTCGCAAGGTCGGCCCAATTCCCGCTGGCGAGCGGGATGGCATCGTCCAGAAACGCCTTGGCCCAGGCGATGACCTGCGCGCCGCGCGCCGCGTCATAGCCCTTACCCGACGCCGCGCCGGGGATCGCGTCGGTGCCGTACAGCGAGTCGTACAGACTTCCCCAACGCGCATTGGCGGCGTTGAGCAGGAAGCGGGCGTTGAGGATGGGCACGACCAGTTGCGGCCCGGCGAGGCGCGCGACTTCATCATCGACATTCTCGCTGCCGATGGTGAAGGGCGCGGGTTCGGGAACCAGATAGCCGATCTCGCGCAGGAAGGCCTGATAGGCCTGCGCATCATGCGGCCGGCCAGCCCGCTCCTCATGCCAATCATCGATCTGCGCCTGCATCGCATCGCGGGTTTCCAACAGCGCGATGTTGTCCGGGGTGAAGCGCGCGAAGATGGCAGCCGCATCCGCCCAGAAAGCGGCGGGTTCGATCCCGGTGCCGGGCAAGGCCTGATTGTCGATGAAGTCGGCGAGCGATGCCGCGACCTTCAGCCCGGATTTGTTGATCATGCGGTCGGTCATCAATCAGCTCCTAAATCCTGTCGTCATCCCCGCGAAAGCGGGGACCCATCTCCCACCGTAGCGACGGGGGACAGCGCCGGAGATGGGTTCCCGCCTTCGCGGGAATGACGGTGCTAGTGCAGAAACATCTACCCCATTCCCATTATGTCGTATATTCACTATTATACGAACATAGTCATTCCCATGGTGAACGAATATGATGGACCCAGACCATGAACTGTTCGTCGCGATCGTGGACGAAGGCGGCCTCGCCGCTGCCGGTCGGCGCCTCCACATCTCGCCCGCCATGATGTCCAAACGGCTTGCGCGGCTGGAGGAGCGGCTGGGCACGCGCCTCGTTCATCGCACCACGCGGCGGCTGGCGCTGACCCCGGCGGGCGAGCGGCTCCATGCCGATCTGCGCGGCATATTGGCGGCGCTGGACGAAGCCGAGCGGCGCGTGTCTGGCACGTCAGCGATCGTCGCGGGGCCACTGCGCATCACCGCGCCTACCTCCTTTGGCCGGATGCATCTCGCCCCCTGGCTGCCGCGCTTCATGGAGGCCCATCCCCGTGTCGATCTCGCCATCAACTTGTCGGACGATTTCGCCGACCTGATCGACACCCGCGCGGACCTCGCCATCCGCATCACCGCCGATCCGGGGCCAGGCCTGGCCGCGCGACGGCTGGCGACCAACCGCCGCATCCTGTGCGCCGCGCCTGCCTATCTCAACCGCTATGGCACACCCGCCACCCTCACCGACCTCAAGTCCCACCGCCTGCTCGCCGCCGATGGCCAGATGCCCTGGCGCCTCGTCGGCCCGAACGGCGCGGTGACGGTCGAGGGGCGCAGCCATGTCCGCACCAACAGCAGCGAAGTGGTGCGCGAACTCGCACTGGCGGGCGGCGGCATCGCCCTGCGCTCGCTCTGGGATATCAGCGACGCGCTGGCGCGCGGCGATGTTCGGCAGATCGTGCCGGACCATGAAGGGTCCGCCGATGTCGGCTTGTTCGCGGTGCAACTGCCACAGCATAATCCGCCCGCCGCCATCACCGCCTTTGTCGATTTTCTTGTCGGACTATATGCCCCAACGCCCCCCTGGGCGCGTTCCACCATTGCCCTGGCGGAACGCAGCCCTTAAGGCCCATCGCATGGACGATAATACCCGCCGCGCCGCCCTCGACTATCACCGCTTTCCCCAGCCGGGGAAGCTGCGGATCGAGCCGACCAAACGCATGGTCAACCAGCGCGATCTCGCGCTGGCCTATTCGCCCGGCGTCGCCGCCCCCTGCATGGAGATCGCCGCCGATCCCGACAAGGCGCTCGACTATACCGCGCGCGGCAATCTGGTCGCGGTCATCTCCAACGGAACCGCCGTCCTTGGCCTGGGCGCGATCGGCGCGCTGGCGTCCAAGCCGGTGATGGAGGGCAAGGCGGTCCTCTTCAAGAAATTCGCCGATATCGACGTGTTCGACATCGAACTCGACACCACCGACCCCGAAAAATTCATCGAAGCCGTCGCCCTGATGGAGCCGACTTTCGGCGGCATCAACCTTGAGGATATCAAGGCGCCCGAATGTTTCGCGATCGAGGCGCGGTTGAAGGAACGGATGAATATTCCGGTCTTTCATGACGATCAGCATGGCACCGCCATCGTCGTCGCCGCCGCCGTGCGCAACGCGCTGGTGATTCAGGGCAAGACGCTGGCCGATGCCAAGCTGGTGACGTCGGGCGCGGGCGCGGCGGCGCTCGCCTGCGTCGATCTGCTCGTGTCGATGGGCCTGCCGGTCGACAATGTCACCATGACCGACAAGGATGGCGTCATCCATTCGGGCCGCGAGGGCATGTTGCCCAATATGGCGCGCTATGCTCGCGTCACCAATGCGCGCACCCTGCCCGACGTGCTGCCGGGGGCCAATCTGTTCCTGGGGTTATCCGCCCCCGGCGTCCTGAAGCCCGAATGGTTGCCATTGATGGCCCCCAACCCGCTGATCTTCGCGCTCGCCAACCCGGAACCCGAAATCCGCCCCGAAGCCGCGCGCGAAGTGCGCCCCGATGCGATCATCGCCACCGGCCGTTCAGACTATCCCAACCAGGTCAACAACGTCCTTTGCTTCCCCTATATCTTCCGGGGCGCGCTGGATGTCGGCGCGACGCAGATCAACGAAGCGATGAAGGTCGCCGCCGCCGATGCGATCGCCAGCCTCGCCCGCATGCCCGCGCATGACAGCGTGGCGCAGGCCTATGGCGGGCGCAGGCTGGTATTCGGCCCCGACTATATCATCCCCACCCCCTTCGACCCGCGCCTGATCGGCGAGATTGCGGTGGCCGTGGCGCGTGCGGCGATGGACAGCGGCGTCGCCCGCCGCCCGATCGACCTGGACGACTATCGCCGTCGCCTGACGCGGCAGAACACTCGGTCGGGTCAGCTGATGCTGCCGGTGTTCGAGGCTGCACGTGGCGGCGCACGCCGCATCGTCTATGGCGAGGGCGAGGATGAGCGCGTGCTGCGCGCCATTCAGGACGCGCTGGACGAAGGCATCGTCCGCCCGACCATCGTCGCGCGCCGCCGCATCCTGAACAAGAAGCTGCCCGACCTTGGCCTGCGTTTCGAACTCGGCCGCGATGTCGAGGTGATCGACCCCGAAACCGATCATGAGATCATGGCGCAACTGGTCGAGGGCTATCGCGCCGTCGCCTCGCGCCGGGGCGTGCCCGCCGCCGAAGTGCTGCGCCATGTCTATCGCCGCCCCAGCGTCACCGCCGCTATGCTGCTGCGCTTGGGCCATGTCGACGCCGCGCTGATCGGCGGCAATTCGGAATATTGGGGCCAGGTCGAACATGCGCTGCGCATCATCGACCGGGTGCCGGGTCGCAACCGCGTCTATGCGCTGTCGGGGCTGATCCTCGACGCGGGCGCGCTGTTCATCACCGACACCCATATGGTGCCCAATCCGACGCCCGAACAGGTTGCGGAAATGACCTTGCTGGCGGCGACCGAGCTGGAGCATTTCGGCCTGGTCCCGCGCGTCGCCCTGCTGTCGCACTCCAATTTCGGTGCCTCGCACAGCGACAGCGCGCGCAAGATGCGCGCTGCGCTCAAACTGGTGCGGCAGGCCGCGCCCGACCTCGCGGTCGATGGCGAAATGCATGCCGACGCGGCCTTGAGCCAGGCGCTGCGCGAGAAGCTGATCCCCGATTCGCGCTTCGAAGGGCCGGCCAATCTGCTGGTCATGCCCAATCTCGATGCGGCGAACATCACGCTCACAGCACTCTCCGCCTCGTCCAGTTCGCCGACCGTTGGCCCGATGCTGATGGGCCTGACCAAGCCCATTCATGTCCTGACCCCCGGCGTCACCTCGCGCGGCATCCTCAACCTCACCGCCATCGCAGCGGCGGAAGTCGCGCGCGAAGGCTGAACTTAACCTTTTGCCGCTATGACGGACTGAAGTGATCCTCCCCTGGCAGGGGAGGTGGCTGGCGAAGCCAGACGGAGGGGTGTCCCCCTCTCGATAGCGCGCGCCCCTCCCCCTAAAAAAGGGAGGATCTTATATGAGGATGATATGGCAGGTCTGCTCAAAGCATTGGCGAAAAGCGCTGGTCCCAAGCTGGCGATCGGCGCAGGGCTGGCGGGCGTCGCCCTGCTTGTGTCCGGCTGGATCGACCGCCCCGCAGCGGAAGAACCCGCGCCGCCCGCGCCCATAGCAAAGGCACCACCTGCCCCCGCCCCTGCCCCGGCAAAACCCGCCGAACGGCGCAGCGATCAGCCGATGACGATCGATCCGCGCGCGCTGACGGTCAAGCGCGTCCTCAAGATCGACGGCCCGTTCCGCCATGGCGACTATGCCTGGGACGAAAGCGGCGCGCCGACATCCGGCCCCGTCATCATCACCGTCGACCTGCGCGCGCAGACGCTATCTGTGTTCCGCGCAGGCTATGAAATCGGCGCGGCCGTCATCCTCTATGGCGCGACCGACAAGCCCAGCCCCCTGGGCGCCTTCCCGATCACGCAGAAGGACGCCGACCATTATTCCAACCTCTACGACAATGCGCCGATGCCCTATATGCTGCGCCTGACCAGCGACGGCGTGGCCATCCATGGCAGCGACGTCCAATGGGGCAAGGCAACCCATGGCTGCATCGGCGTCCCCGTCGCCTTCGCGCAAAAATTGTTCGGCGTGACCAAATTGGGTGATGTCGTGGTCATCACCAACGGCAAGCGGCTCGACGTCAGCAAGGCGCAGGTCGGGACGTAACGCACCGCGACATTATCCTGCGACGATGGCGTGTGTTGCGTAACACGCCGCAGCACTTGCAATAAACTCAAGCGCGGCCGCCCTTGACCAGCGCTGTCAGCGGGACCATCTGCCGCGCTTCCGCTATTTTGCATTGCAGCATGGAGCAAAGCCATGGGCACCCGCCCCCACCAGGCGCAACCCGCGCTCGTCCTTTTCGCGCTCGCCGTCGGCGCATTCGCGATCGGGACCACTGAATTTGCGGCGATGAGCCTGCTGCCCTTCTTCGCGCGCGACCTTGGCATCGACGTGCCGACCGCTGGCCATGCGATCAGCGCCTATGCTTTGGGCGTGGTGGCAGGCGCACCGGTGATCGCCGCCTTTGGCGCGCGCCTGCCGCGCCGTCATTTGTTGATCGGCCTGATGGCCTTGTTCGCGATCGGCAATGGCTTGTCGGCGCTGTCGCCCAGCTATGGCTGGATGCTTGTCTTCCGCTTCCTGAGCGGCGTGCCGCATGGGGCCTATTTCGGCGTCGCCGCGCTGGTGGCCGCCAAGCTGGTGCCGATCGAAAAGCGGGCGCAGGCGATTGCGCGGGTGATGTCGGGCCTGACCATCGCCACGGTGCTGGGTGTCCCCGTCGCCAACTGGATGGGGCAGGCGCTGGGCTGGCGCTCAGGCTTCTTCGTGGTCACCGCGCTTGCCATCGCGACGATGACGCTGGTGGCGCTCTACGCCCCGCGCGATGCGGGGGACCCCAAGGCGAGCGCCGCGCGGGAACTGACCGCGCTCGCCAAGCCACAGGTCTGGCTGACGCTGCTGACCGGCGCAATCGGTTTTGGCGGGCTGTTCGCGGTCTATACCTATGTCGCCTCGACCATGATCGAGGTGACCGGGGTATCCGAAGTCTGGGTGCCGCTGATCCTGATGATCTTTGGCGTCGGCATGACGATCGGCAACCTTGTCGCCGCATGGATGGCCGACCGGGCGCTCAACCGCACCGTCATCCTCGTGCTGTTGTGGAGCGCGGGCGCGCTGGCGCTGTTCCCCCTGATGGCGGGCAATATCTGGACGCTCAGCCTCATCATCTTCCTGATCGGCGCGGGCGGCGGGCTTGGCACGCCGTTGCAGGCGCGGTTGATGGACGTGTCGGGCGATGCGCAGACGCTCGCGGCGGCACTGCACCATAGCGCCTTCAACGTCGCCAATGCGCTTGGCCCGTGGCTCGGCGGCATGGCGATCGCGGCGGGCTATGGCCTAACCTCGACCGGCTGGATCGGTGCCGCGCTGGCGCTGGGCGGCCTCGTCGTCTTCCTCCTGTCGATCGCTTTGCAACAGCGGACCACGCGGATGATCGCGGTTCCGGCCGAATAGGCCGCTTTGCCGCAGCGCTTGTCCCAGATCAGGCTCCCCGATAAGGCAGGGGCATGAGCGATCAGGCAAGAGAAGAGGCGCTGGCCCAGGCCGCATTGGTGGCGCTGCGCGGCGGTAACGCGGCCAAGGCGCGCGCGACACTGGCGCAGATGGCCGCGCCGCCGCCGATGCTGCTGGCGCAGGTCTGCAATCGGCTCGGCGATCGGGATGGCGAGGCGGAGGCCCTGCGCGCGATCCTGGCGGGCGATCCGCGCAACCTGCCCGCTTTGCTCGCCATGGGTCATAATGCGCAGGCGCGCGGTGACGATCGTGGCGCGATCAGCTGGCGGCGCACCGCGCTGGCGCAGGCGGCCGCCCATGGCGCGCCGCCGCAACTGCAACCGCTGCTGCAACAGGCGCAGGACTCCATCGCGCAATCGAGCCAGCAGTTCGAGGATCATCTGACCGCCGCGATCCGCGACTTGCCACCGCTGCCCCGCATCGCGCTCGCCACCGACCTGCTGCTCGGCAAGCGCGAGATATATCTGCAGCAGCCCAGTATGTTCTATTTCCCCGGCCTGCCCCAGCGCGCCTTTTACGAGCGCAGCGATTTCGACTGGGTCGCGCCAATGGAGGCGATGACCGACGCGATCGTCGCCGAACTGGCGGCGGTGCGCGCGGGCGCGCCGGACTTCGCGCCCTATGTCCAGACATCGAAGGAGCGCCCGGCCCCCAACAACAAGTTGCGCGACGATCCCAGTTGGGGCGCCTATTATTTCTGGCAGAGCGGCGCGCCGGTGGCGGACCATGCGACGCGCTGCCCAGCCGTCATGGCCGCGCTCGACCATGCGCCGATGCCGGTGATCGAAGGGCGATCGCCGACGGCGCTCTGGTCGCTGCTCAAGCCCGGCACCCATATCGCACCCCATCATGGCCTGCTCAACACGCGGCTCATCTGCCACCTGCCACTGCTGACGCCCCCCGATTGCGCGCTGCGCGTCGGCGCGGAAACGCGGCCCTGGCACCGGGGCGAGATGCTGATCTTCGACGACAGTATCGAACATGAGGCCTGGAACCGCAGCGCCGACACCCGCGTCATCCTGTTGTTCGAAGTGTGGCGGCCGGAGATCGTGGCAGAGGAACGCGCGGCGCTGACCCTGTTGTTCCAAGCGATCGACCAATATGGCCCGGCGCAGATCGACACCGGCGGATAAGCGCAGCCTCTTGCAGTGGCGCGCGTCCGCTGTATGAGCAGCGGCAGGGCAAGAGGATGACCGGGGCGTAACGCTTGACGGACACGCCATGACTCCCACGCACGCCTTCCCAGCCGCCCGCCCGCACAATCTCGCCGAAGATGGCTATGCCATTGCGCTTGGCTGCGCCTTCATCGCCATGGGGCTGATGCTGCTGAAACAGGCCAATCTGGTGACGGGCGGCATGGCGGGCATTGCGCTGCTGCTGTCCTATCTGATCCACTGGTCGCCAGCGACGCTGTTCCTGCTGATCAACATCCCCTTCTTCCTGTTCGCCGGGCGGGCGATGGGCGCGGCCTTCGGCCTGAAAACGCTGTTCGCCAATATCGCGATCATGGGGCTGGGCACGATGATGCCGCTGGCGCTGGAACTGGCACGGGTCAGCCCGCTCTTTGCCGCGCTGTTCGGCGGATCGATCATCGGTTTCGGGATCCTCGCCATCGCGCGCCATGGCGCGGGCGTCGGCGGGCTGGGCGTCATCGCGCTCACGCTGCAAAAGACGCGGGGATGGAATGCGGGCCGCACCCAGATGATCGGTGACGCCATCATCCTGGCGGCATCGCTACCGCTGCTAAGCGCCGATCGCTTCGCGCTGTCGGTCCTGTCGGCGGCGGCGATCAATGCCGTGCTGATCGTCAACCACCGGCCGGGACGCTATATCGGCCATTGATCCGGCGCGTTCAGCTTTTGCAGAGCGGGTCGCCGCCTGTCCCCTGCGCACGCAAAGCCGTGCCCGCATCACCCGCGATCCGGGGGAAGCTGACCCCTTCCAACGTGGCGCGCCCATCGCATAGCCGCGCACAGGCGAGATCCACGACACCCGGCAGCGCAACCTGATCGCCATCATATTGGGCGACGATGATGCAGCGATCGCCGCCAGCAAAGCGCAGGATCAGCTTGTCGCCCGCACGCCGTGCGGTCCCCTGCCCCCGGCAGGCGAGTTGCTCGCCGAAATTGGCTTCCAGGCCGAAGCGCAGCGCCCCCTTGGCACCGGGAACCACGCACAACGCATCGCGCCCCGCCTCATGGCGGCGCTGAAATAGCCCGACCGGCGAAATCTTGGCCGCATCGGTAATGACGCCACTTTCGATCGCGGCGCGCTCCAGCCCCGACGCAGGCAGGCCACCACCCGTCTCGGCCGCCATGTCGTTGGAAACGGCGGCAGGCTGGCACGCCGCCAGCATCAGGCAGGATAGGGCAAGGCCAGGTCGCCGCATCGACGCCCTAATCGACTGCGCTCAGGCCATCGGGGCCGACCCGGCGGAAGAAACAGGAGCGCGCGCCAGTGTGGCAGGTCGGCCCGGCAGGCACCGCCTTCACCCAAACCGCATCCTGATCGCAATCGATGCGAATGTCGCGCACCGCCAGCATGTTGCCCGACGTCTCGCCCTTCTTCCACAGCGCGTGTCGGCTGCGCGACCAGAAATGCGCGAGGCCCGTCTCGACCGTCAGCGCCAGCGCCCGCGCATTCATATGCGCGACCATCAGCACGTCGCCGCTGTCCACATCGGTCACCACCGCCGTGATCAGGCCATGATCGTCATATTTGGGATTGAGGGTCAGCCCCTTGTCGCGCGCATCGGTCATGCCGGGCGCTATAGGGCGCAATCGCGATGCTGCGAAGCCCCTTCCCGCCTGACCGGCAAATATGCGCGGCATCAGGGCGGAAGGAAGAAAATGGGGCGATCGAGGGGTCTTGAACCCCCGACCTCCGGTACCACAAACCGGCGCTCTAACCAACTGAGCTACGATCGCCATGGGGCCAGAAGGCCCGCGAGATGTGGGCACATATGCGGCTCATCCCGCCCCGTCAAGCAGGCAAATGCCGCGATCGGCGCTTTCCGCCGCTTACAGCCCCGCCGCGCGCAACTGCGCGCGCAATTTGCGCAGGGTAGCTTCGGGCACGGAGGGGCGCGCCGGTGCCGCCTTGCCCTTGCGCAGCCGGGCGCGATCCTTTTCGGGCGGATCGACCAGCCGCACCCGCACCGGCACATGCCCCTGCGCCCGCACGCCCAATTGCTCGGCCGCGCCGCGCGACAGGTCGATCACCCGCCCGCGCCCGGAAAAAGGCCCGCGATCATTGACCCGCACGACGATGGTGCGTCCGGTGTCCAGCGCCGTCACCTCGATGTAGCTCGGCAGCGGCAGGCTGGTATGCGCGGCGGTCACCCAGCCGGGACGGAAGCGTTCGCCATTGGCGGTGCGATTGCCCGATTCCGATCCATACCAGCTGGCATAGCCCAGCATGTCATAACCCGGATCAGCCGCAGGCGTGTAGGTGACGCCACGCACCACATAGGGCGGGCCGATCTTGACCGGCACATCCCGCACCGGCCGGTATTGACCGCCACCACAGGCCGACAGCAGCAGCGCCATCGCGCCCGCGCCGCACAGCGCGGCAAATCGTCTCATCCTCATGCCGCTTCCCTAACCCGCCTGGCCCAAAAGCAGAAGGGTGAGTGCTGATCCAGCACCCACCCTATTGTCTTGCGCCCATGCGTGCGGCTCAGTTCCCGTTATCACGCACTCTCGATTTTTTCAGGCCGCGACGCCTTTACGGTCGTGCGACGCGGGCATCTGCCTCTTGTGCCGATGCCCGGACCGTCAGTTGACCGAATCCTTGAGGCCCTTGCCGGCCTTGAACTTGGGTTGGGTCGATGCCTTGATGGTCATCGTTTCGCCGGTGCGCGGGTTGCGGCCGGTCGATGCCTTGCGCTGGGTGACGGAGAAAGTGCCAAAGCCGACCAGGCGCACTTCGTCGCCCTTCTTCAGCGCGCCGGTGATGGCATCGA
The DNA here is from genome assembly GCF_055640555.1 of Sphingobium sp. KKT206. Classification (NCBI taxonomy): domain Bacteria; kingdom Pseudomonadati; phylum Pseudomonadota; class Alphaproteobacteria; order Sphingomonadales; family Sphingobiaceae; genus Sphingobium; species Sphingobium sp. KKT206. The sequence goes on along the minus strand of NZ_CM145764.1, from coordinate 191,421 downwards.
ACACGCCTTCCACAGCCTTGGTCGCGTCATTCTTGGTAAGGCCGCTGCTCTCGGCAACCGCGCTGATCAGATCCTGCTTGTTCATGCCTTGGGAACCCCCTGATGCTGTTGGTTAGTTTAGGAATCGCGGCGTAAAGGCGGCAATAAGGCGCAGCTTTGAGTGGCTGTCAAAGAGAAAGCGACGAAGTTCCGGGATCACATGCAATTTCGCAATGCAGCATGAAAATGCCGGAAACCCGTCGCTTTTGCTCTATCGGCCCGTCGATCAATGCCGCAGCGTAGCGTCCCCGTCGCGCCCCTGGCCATTGCTCGGCTGCGCGGCCAGGTCATCCTCTTCGGTCCAGGCGATCGCTTCGGGCACCGACATCAAGGCGCGCGCCAGCACTTCGTCCACATGGCTCACCGGCACGATTTCCAGCCCGTCACGGATGTTTGCCGGAATTTCCGCTAGGTCTTTCTCATTTTCCTGCGGGATCAGCACTGTCTTGATGCCACCGCGCAGCGCCGCCAACAGCTTTTCCTTCAAGCCGCCGATCGGCAGGACGCGACCGCGCAAAGTCACCTCGCCGGTCATCGCGACGTCCTTGTGGACCGGAATGCCGGTCAGCGTCGACACGATGCAGGTCACCATGCCGATGCCCGCCGATGGCCCATCCTTGGGCACGGCGCCTTCGGGCAGATGGATGTGGATGTCCTTGCGATTGAAGATGCTGGGCTTGATGCCATAGCCCGGCGAGCGCGCCTTCACATAGGAGAAGGCGGCCTGGATCGATTCGGTCATCACGTCGCCGAGCTTGCCGGTCGTCTTGATCATGCCCTTGCCGGGCACCGTCACCGCTTCGATCGTCAGCAATTCACCGCCGACCTCGGTCCAGGCCAAGCCCGTCACCGCGCCGATCTGATGCTCTTCCTCGCCCACGCCATGGCGGAACTTCCGCACACCGGCATAGTCGGCGAGCGTGTCCGGCGTGATGACGACCTTGTCATAGACGCCTTCAAGGATCTTGCGCAGCGCCTTGCGCGCCAGCCGCGCGACTTCGCGCTCCAGCGTGCGGACGCCCGCCTCGCGGGTATAGTAACGGATGAGGTCGCGAACGGCCGCCTCGGTCACCTCAAACTCGCCTTCCTTGAGGCCATGGGCGTCGATCTGCTTGGCGATCAGATGTCGCTGCGCGATCTCGACCTTCTCGTCCTCGGTATAGCCTTCCAGCCGGATGATCTCCATCCGGTCCAGCAAGGCCTGCGGCAAATTCAAGGAGTTAGCGGTCGTCACGAACATGATGTCCGAAAGATCGACGTCGATCTCCAGATAATGGTCCTGGAACTTGCTATTCTGTTCGGGGTCCAGCACTTCAAGCAGCGCGGACGCCGGATCACCCCGGAAATCCTGGCCCAGCTTGTCGATCTCGTCGAGCAGGAACAGCGGGTTCATCGTCCCCGCCTTTTTCAGGTTCGTCACGATCTTGCCCGGCAGCGATCCGATATAAGTGCGGCGGTGACCGCGAATTTCGGCCTCGTCGCGCACGCCGCCCAGCGACTGGCGCACGAACTCACGCCCGGTCGCCTTGGCGATCGAACGGCCAAGCGAGGTCTTGCCCACGCCCGGCGGGCCGACGAGGCACAGGATCGGGCCTTTCAGCTTGTTGGTACGCGCCTGCACCGCCAGATATTCGATGATCCGGTCCTTGACCTTGTCGAGCGCGAAATGATCCTCATCGAGGACATCCTGCGCGCGCTTGAGGTCATTCTTGACCTTGCCCTTCTTGCCCCAGGGCAAGCCCAACAGCACGTCGAGATAGTTGCGCACCACGGTCGCTTCGGCCGACATGGGCTGCATGCCCTTGAGCTTCTTCAACTCCGCAGTGGCCTTCGCCCGTGCTTCCTTGGAAAGCTTGGTCTTGGCGATCTTCTCGGCCAGTTCGGCCAGTTCATCGCCTTCCTCGCCCTCGCCATTGCCCAGCTCGCGCTGGATCGCCTTCAACTGCTCGTTGAGATAATATTCGCGCTGGGTCTTTTCCATCTGGCGCTTCACGCGGCCACGGATCTTCTTTTCGACCTGCAGCACGCCCAGTTCGCCTTCCATGAAAGCGAACACCATCTCCAGCCGCTTGACCGGATCAGCCTCGACCAGCAGCGATTGCTTGTCGGACACCTTGACGTTGATGTTGGCGGACACGGCATCGGCCAGCCGCCCGGCATCCTCGATCTCGCGCAGCTGCACCGGCGTTTCGGCGGGCAGCTTCTTGTTGAGCTTGGCGTAATTCTCGAACTGTTCGGCGACCGAGCGCATCAGCGCGGCAGCTTCCGGCCCTTCGGCAGCAATATCCTCGATCGCTTCGACATCGGCGACCAGATGCGTGCCGGTCTCCGCCATCGTCGTCAGCCGCGCACGATGCTTGCCCTCGACCAGCACGCGCACCGTGCCGTCAGGCAGCTTGAGCAATTGCAGCACCACCGCGACGACGCCCGTATCGTAGAGCGAATCCTGGCCCGGATCATCCTCGGCCGGGTCGAGCTGCGACACCAGGAAGATTTCCTTATTGCCTTCCATCGCCGCTTCCAGCGCGGAGACGCTCTTGTCGCGACCGACAAAGAGCGGGACGATCATCTGCGGAAAGACGACGATGTCACGCAGCGGCAGAAGGGGATATTGCACAGTCATTCACACTCCGGGCCAAATGGGGCCTGTCCTACGGTTCATCGCCTTTATGGGGATGCCTATCGCGTCAATCAATCAGGGGATGTCATAATGCGGTCACGATGAACCCAGGGTTATTATAGGGCTCTTCGCGCACATCCGCGCTCAGAACGGCAGTTTGAAGCCGGGGGGCAAGGGCAGGCCTGCCGTCATCTTGCCCATTTCGGCATTGCTGACCTCGTCCGCCTTCTTGCGCGCGTCGTTGAACGCAGCGGTCACCAGGTCTTCGAGCATCTGCTTTTCCGACGGGGCGAGCAGGCTGTCGTCGATCGACACGCCCAGAATGCGGCCCTTGGCCGATGCCTTGACCTTGACGAGGCCACCGCCCGCCGCGCCTTCGACTTCCAGCTTGTCGAGATTATCCTGCGCGCGCTGCAATTCTTCCTGCACACGGCTCGCCATGCCCAGGATTTCGTTCAGATCCTTCATTGTCCTACACTCCATTGTTCGAGCCGGTCGTCCAGCTCCGCATCGGGAAAGGCCGCCATCGCTGCCTTCACCACCGGGGTTTCGAGAATAGTGGCGCGGGCATTGGCCTGCGCGGCCTGCTCCTGCGCCAAGAGGGTCGGCTGCGCCTCGCCATCGCTCTGCGCCACGCGCCAGGCAACACCCGTCACCTCCTTGAGCGCCGGCGCGATCCGCGCGGCAAAATCCGCCGATAGCGACGGTACCGCGCAATAGTCCATCTCAGGCGGCGCATAGCGCACCAGCGCGACGCTATCATGCAGTTCCTGCGCCAACTGCCCCTTGCCGCGCTGCCAAAAGGCCTCGATCAGATCAGGGAAAGTCGCCGGCAATTGCGCGGCAGTACCAGCGCCTGGCGTCGCGGCCACCGCGCCCGGTGCCGTCGCAGCGACAGGCCCGCCCTCGCGCAGCATCCGCGCAATCTCGCCCGGATCGGGCATGGTCGCGGCGTGCATCACGCGCAGCAGCGCCATTTCACAGCTTTCGATCGGCAGGATGGCGCTCGCCACCTCGTCATGGCCCTTGACCAGCAATTGCCACAGCCGATGCAAGGGCGCGAAGCCGATCTGCGACGCCCAGTCGGCCAGCGCATCGCGTTCCTCGGCGGACTGGCCGGGGCTGGCGATATCACGCCCCGCCTTCACCAGCGTCACCGCATGAACCAGTTCCATCAGCCCGCGCATCAGCGCCAGCGGCTCGACGCCCAGCGCATATTGGTCACGCACGGCGACCAGCAGCGCGGCGGTATCGCCCGCCAGCAACAGTCCCAACAAACGGCGCACCGCCCCGCGATCCGACAGGCCCAGCATATCGCGCACCTGCGCCGCCGTGACGACCGGCTCCCCCTCCCCCATCTCCGCATGGGCAATCGCCTGGTCGAGGATAGAGAGTCCATCGCGCGCCGACCCTTCGGCCGCTTGCGCGATCAGCGACAAGGCATCTGGCTCGGCCGCGACCTTTTCGGCCTCCACCACATAGGCGAAATGGCTGGCCAGCAATTCGGCCGGAATGCGCCGCAGGTCGAACCGCTGGCAACGCGACAGGACGGTGACCGGCACCTTGTTCACTTCGGTCGTCGCGAACAGGAATTTCACATGGGCAGGCGGCTCCTCCAACGTCTTCAACAGCGCGTTGAAGGCGTTTTTGGAGAGCATATGGACTTCGTCGATAATGTAGATCTTGTAGCGCGCGGAGACGGCGGCATAGCGCACCGCCTCGATAATCTCGCGCACATCATCGACGCCGGTATGGCTGGCCGCGTCCATCTCGACCACGTCGATATGCCGCCCCTCGGCGATCGCGGTGCAGGGTTCGCAGACACCGCATGGGTCGATCGTCGGCCCGCCCTGCCCATCCGCGCCGATGCAGTTGAGCGCTTTGGCGATCAGCCGCGCGGTCGATGTCTTGCCGACCCCGCGCACGCCCGTCATCAAAAAGGCATGGGCCAGCCGCCCGCGCCGGATCGCATTGCCCAGCGTTTGGACCATCGCATCCTGCCCGATCAGCTCATGAAAGCTGCGCGGTCGATATTTGCGCGCGAGGACGCGATAGGGCTGCTGGGAATCGGACATCGGTCTGGTCTAGCCGTTCGGGCCGCCATTGTCGAAGCGGGATGATGGCTGGAAGGTGGGAGCCGGAACGACCCGTGACGAAATCACTGTGGCTGCTTCCGTCAGGACCTGACCCGGTTCGCGACGATCACGTCCGCCCGACTCCCGCGGCGCATATGGCGAAAGGGTGACATAATGGCAAGGGGCAACCAAAGCCGTGCGCTTCGAGCGAAGTCGAGAAGCGGCGAACTTGGCGCAAGCGTGTCTCGACTTCGCTCGACACGAACGGAATGGTGAAATGTGTCTATTCCAGCCCGCTCTTTTGCGCCTGCCCGACAAATTCCAACGCAGCCCGCGCCGTTTCCGCAATCGCCGCCTCGGCCTTCTTGGCATCGACCGTCGGCCGATCGAGATAGACCGCCAATATATATTCATCGCCCGCCGGCGATTTGACCAGCGCCACGTCATTATAAGCGGTGCCGCAGCTGCCGGTCTTGCTGCCAGACGTCCAGCCTTCGGGCAGGCCCGCCTTGATCCGCTTGTCGCCCGTGCTGCTGGCGTTGAGCCAGCCGCGCAACCGCTCGGCGCTCTCGCCCTGCATGTCGCGGAACAGCAGCCGCCCCATCAGCCCGGCCATCGCGGCGGGCGTGGTCGTGTCACGCGGATCCCCGTCGGCGTTTTCGTTCAACTCCGGCTCGTTGCGATCCAGCCGGGTCACGCTGTCGCCATGCGCGCGCATGAAGGCTGTCAGCCCCTGCGGCCCGCCCAGCATCGGCAGCAGCAGGTTCGCCGCACTATTGTCGCTCACCTCGACCGCCGCCTGCGCCAGTTCGGCCATGCTCATCCGGCCGCGCTTGCGGTTCGCCTTCACGACCGGCGCATAATCGAGAATATCGTCCTTGCTGAAGGATATCTCCCCCTCCAGCCCGAACTTGCCGCCTTCCGCGCCGATCAGCACCGCCGCCGCCAATGGCGCCTTGAATGTCGAGCACATCGCGAACGGCTCATCGCGGTTGAAGCCCAGCAGCAGCGCGCCCTGCTTATCCACCAGCGCAACGCCCAACCGCCCGCCGGTTTCCTGCTCGATTTCCTTGGGATTGCGCACCTGCGCCAGCGCCGATTGCGGCACCAGATAGCGCGGCGCAGGCGGCAGCAGCGAATCAAGCTGCCCGGTCGGCACCGGTTCCTTGGTCTTTTTCTGCTTGTCGGCGGCGCTGGACGGCGCGGCGATCAGCAGCAGCATGGCGAGCGCGGACAGGCGTTTCATCGGCTTCACATACCCTGCATATTATAGGATTCGGGCGGAATGCGCACCGTCAACTGGTCCAGCCCATCGGCGAGGATGATCTGGCACGACAGGCGGCTGGTGCGCGTGGCGGACGCGGCGAGGTCGAGCATATCCTCCTCATCCTCGCTGGCGCGACCCAGGCGCGGAAAATCGGTGGCTTCGACGATGACATGGCACGTCGAACAGGCCATCTGCCCCTCGCACGTCCCTTCCAGCGGCTGGCCCGCCGCCTGTGCGATGTCGAGCAGCACCGATCCCGCCGGGGCATCGACCTCCTGTCGCCGTTCCCCGTCAGCGCTGATGAAGGTAACCCTGGTCATGATGGTGCGACGCTCCCTTTTTTACAGCGCCGCTTGTGCGGCTGCCGCCTTGTTCAATGCCTCCGCAGCGCTCTCCAGTTCGGCCGGTGTCGTGTAGCGGCCAAAGCCGATCCGCACCGATCCACGCGCCTGTGCGTCTGTCAGGCCCAGTGCGCGCAGCACATGGCTAGGCCTGCCGGACCCGCTTGCGCAAGCGCTGCCGAGCGAAAAAGCGATATTGCGGCAATCCGACAACAATCGCGCGCCATCGATTCCGGCGCGGCGCAGGTTGAGATTGCCCGGATAGCGCGCCGTCATGCTGCCATTGACCGTCCAGTCGGCGAACAGCGTGCGGGCAAGGGCAGACAGCGATTCGACATGGTCGCGGTCGGCCTCCGCCCGTTCGCGCATCAATCGCGCGGCAACCCCGAATCCGGCGCACAGCGCAGGCGACAGCGTGCCGGAGCGCAATCCACCCTCCTGCCCGCCGCCATGGATGAGCGGCGCGGGACTGACCCCGTCACGCAGCCACAAAGCCCCTACCCCCTTTGGCCCATGGATCTTGTGCGCGCTGATCGCGACCATGTCGCAGGTGTCGGGGATCGGCACCCGGCCATAGCCCTGCACCGCGTCGCACAGCAGCAGCGCGCCCGCCTGATGCGCCAACTGCGCCAGCGCTGCGACAGGCTGGATCACGCCGATCTCATTATTGACCAGCATCACCGCCACCAGCGCGACGCCAGGCCGGATTGCTTGCGCGGCCACATCCAGGTCCACGACACCATCCGCGCCGACCGGCAGCACCGTCACCGTCCGCCCCGCGCGTGCCAAGACCTCCACCGTATCCAACACCGCCGCATGTTCGGTCGCGATCGTCACGATATGGCCTTTGGGCGCGCCCTGAATGGCGATGTTGAGCGCCTCCGTCGCGCCCGACGTGAAGAGCAGCCGCCCGCCGGATGGCAACAGCGCGCCGACCGCGTCGCGCGCCACCTCGACCTGCGCCGCCGCCATCCGCCCCAGCCGATGCGCGCTGTGTGGGTTGGCGAACTGGTCGCGCAGCAACGGCACCATCGCGTCGAACGCTTGCGGAGCCAGCGGCGTCGTCGCCTGATAATCGAGATAGATCATCGTCGCGCCCGCGCGGCCATCGCCGTCCAGGCGGCCAGGAAGCGATCGACATCGCCCTCGTGCGTCTGCGGCCCGAAGCTCACCCGCACCACCTCGCTCGCCACCGCCTCGTCCCAGCCCATGGCGTGCAGCACATGGCTGGTCTTGAGCGAACCGGACGAACAGGCACTACCCGCCGACACCGAAATGCCCGCCATATCGAACTGAATGAGTTGCGCGCGCGCCGATAGGCCCGGCATCCGGTAGCTGGCGATCGCCGCGATACGCGGCGCATCGCGCGCGACGATCACCCCGCCTGCCGCCACGATCCCCGCATCGAGCCGTGCGCGCAGGGCGGCGGCACCCGGCAACCAGTCCGCCCGCGCCTCCAGCGCCGCCGCCATCGCCAGGATCGCAGGCAGATTCTCGGTCCCCGCGCGATAGCCCTGCTCCTGCCCGCCGCTCGCCTCAATGAGCGCCAGATCGCGGATCAGCAGCGCGCCAATACCCGGCGGACCCCCAAATTTATGCCCACTGATCGCGATCATGTCGGCATCGGGCAGCGGGAGCTTGCCCGCGCTCTGCGCGCAATCCGCGAAGAGGATCGCGCCGGAACGATCAAGCTCACCCAACGGCTGGATCACGCCAGTCTCGTTATTCACATGCTGGATGGCGAACAATATATTGTGATCCGTTCGCCTTGAGCTTGTCGAAGGGCTTTCCTTTTCCTCAGGCCAGAAAGGGGCTTCGACAGGCTCAGCCCGAACGGGTGTTCTAACTATGCCATCCCCATCCACCGCCAGCCGCTCGGCCCCCTTCGTCACCCGCAGCACCGCGTCATGCTCCACCGCAGACGTCACGACCCGCCGCGCCTTCGTCCGGCCCAGCCCGATCGCGATCGCCTCGCTCGCCCCGGACGTGAAAATCACATGGCCCTGCCAGCCCAGCGCCGCCGCGATCCGGGCGCGGGCATCCTCCAGCGCGGCGCGCGCGGCGCGGCCGTCGGCATGGGCGCTGGACGGGTTGGCCCAATGGCCCATGGCGGCGACCATCGCCGCCTGCGCCTGGGCCAGCATCGGTGTCGTCGCGGCATGATCGAGATAGAGACGGTCGGCGGCCAAGGGGGCTACTCATTGATTGCGGAAATGGCGGCGGCTTCTATATAGGCGGTCTGCCGCGCTGCGCCAGCACATCCCTTGGCGCGCCCGTCGCGACTCCATTTGCCGCCCTGCCCATCCGGGCCGAGTGGCCCAGAACGATAACAGGTGCCATGCCAGACGTAATCTTTACCGGACCCGAAGGCCGTCTCGAAGGCCGTTTCAGCCCCCCGCCCCGCCCGCGTGCGCCGGTCGCCATGATCCTGCACCCGCATCCGCAGGGCGGCGGCACCATGAACGACCGCATCACCCAGGCGCTCTACAAGACCTTCGTGAAGCGTGGCTTTGCCGTGCTGCGCTTCAACTTCCGGGGCGTCGGCCGCAGCCAGGGGACGTTCGACAACGGCATCGGCGAATTGTCCGATGCCGCCGCCGCGCTCGACTGGGTCCAGAGCTTCCATCCCGAAGCGCAGACCACCTGGATTGCGGGCTTCTCCTTCGGCGCCTGGATCGGCATGCAATTGCTGATGCGCCGCCCGGAAATCCGTGGCTTCATCTCGGTCGCGCCGCCTGCCAACATGTACGACTTCTCCTTCCTCGCCCCCTGCCCCTCGTCGGGCATCATCGTGCAGGGCACGTCCGATGAAGTCGTGACCGCCAGCGCCGTCCAGAAACTGGTCGACAAGCTGCGCACGCAAAAGGGCATCACCATCCATCATGACGAAATCCGGGGTGCCAACCACTTCTTCGAACATGAACTCGACCAGCTGATGAAGTCGGTCGACAATTATCTCGACATGCGCCTGTCCCCGGACTCGCCGATCCGTTGAGGGGCAACGCCCGCGAAACAGAAAAAGGGGCTGCCGCAAGGTGGCCCCTTTTTCTTTGGGCAAAGGCAAAGCCAGACTTTCAACGGGCCTGATTATTCGGCGTGGCATCCTTCGCTTCCGCCCGTTAGCGCAGCGATCATGTCCGACACGCCCGAACCCAAGCCCCGCATGGTCTGGAGCCGCTATTATAGCAGCTTCATACCCGCCCCGCCCGGTCCCGGCTTGCTCGACCGGATCAAGGCCGCCAGCGGCGCGATCGGCGGGATCGCGATCACCGGGCTGCTATGCGGCTTGATGCTCGGCAATGGCCTAGCCCATCCGCTGCTGGTGGCCCCCATGGGTGCCTCGGCGGTGCTGCTGTTCGCCGTGCCCGCCAGTCCGCTGGCGCAACCCTGGCCGGTGCTGGGCGGCAACATCATCTCCGCGCTGGTCGGCATCGCCATCGCCCACATCATCCCCAACCCGACCATGGCCGCGGCCGTAGCGGTCGGCGGGGCGATCGCGATCATGTCGCTGCTGCGCTGCCTCCACCCGCCCGGCGGCGCTGTCGCGCTGTCTGCCGTGCTGGCCGGAAGCGACACCGGCTATCTGTTCGCCCTGACGCCTGTGGGCGCGAACACGCTGCTGCTCTTGATCGTCGCGATGCTGTTCCACCGCATGGTCGGCCAAAACTATCCCCATGTACCGCCCAGGGCACCGTCGCCCCACGCCACCACCGATCCCGCTCCCCTGCTGCGCGCCGCCCCCAGCGCGCAGGATATCGCCGACGCGCTCCATGGCTTTGGCGCAAGGCTGGACGTGGACGAGGCGGACCTGCGCCCCTTGCTGGCCGATGCCCAGTTGCGCGCGGCCGAACGCACGCATGGCGCGACGCGGTGCGATGAGATCATGGCGCGCGACGTGCTGCATATCGCCGCCAGTCAGACGGTGACAGAGGCCCGCACGCTGATGCAGGCGCGCCATCTCCTGTCGCTGCCGGTGCTGGACGATGCTGGCCGGGTGCAGGGGATGATCAATGCCCGCGACCTGTTGCAGGACGGCGTACTTGTCGCCGACGTCGCCCACCGGCCGCTCTTCGTCCATGCCGATACGCCGGTCGCGCGCCTGATAGGTCCGTTCAGCAGCGGTGTGCGCCATGCTGCGGTGGTGGTCGACACCGATCATCGCCTGCTGGGACTGGTGACGCAGACCGATCTGCTGGCGACGCTGGCGCTGCGGCTCAGCGCCGTTCCAGCCCCGGCAAGTCCGGCCCCGGTATCGCCGTGATCGCGACATTGCCGAACATCACCAGCCCCGCGATGATCATCAGCGCGCCGCGCTTGCGGTCGCGCAAGCGGAACATCACATATAGCCCGCCGCCGGTCAGCAGCAGCCCGGCCAGCATAAGGATGGAGAGGATCGTGCCTGTCATGCCTCTGCCCATAAGGGCGGCGGACCAAGGTGGCAATCTACCGCTTCTGCCCCTAAGAGGCGCGGGAACGAATCACCCCATCGGTGAAGGGACGCACCGCAGATGAAGATCGCCATCGCATCCGACCATGCCGCCATCGAATTGAAGGCGGAACTGGCGCAATGGCTGCGCGACGAAGGGCATGAGGTAAACGACCTTGGCCCGGCGACCGCCGACCGCGTCGATTATCCCGATTATGGTTACAAACTCGCGACAGCGGTGGCATCCGGCGCGGCGGATCGCGGCATTGCGCTCTGCGGGTCGGGCATCGGCATTTCGATCGCGGTCAATCGCAACCCGGCCTGCCGCTGCGCGCTGGTCGGCGAGCCGCTGTCGGCGGCGCTCTCGCGCGAACATAATGACGCCAATGTGCTGGCCATGGGCGCGCGCCTGACTGGCGTGGACATGGCCAAGGCGTGCGTCATCGCCTTCCTTACCACTGAATTTGGCGGAGGCCGCCATGCCGGCCGCGTCGACAAACTATCCCAGCCCGCGCTCTGAAAGGATATTTCGATGAGCATCGACACCCTCAGCCCGGCCATCCGTCAGGACGGCTTTTTCAGCGAATCGCTTAGCAGCGCGGACCCCGAAATCTTCGGCGCGATCGAACATGAATTGAAGCGCCAGCAGGACAAGATCGAACTGATCGCGTCCGAAAATATCGCATCGAAAGCCGTGCTGGAGGCCGCAGGCTCGATCTTCACCAACAAATATGCCGAAGGCTATCCGGGCAAGCGCTATTATGGCGGCTGCGAATATGCCGACGTCGTCGAAACGCTGGCGATCGAACGGGCGAAAGAGCTGTTCGGCGCGAAATTCGCCAACGTCCAGCCCAATAGCGGCAGCCAGATGAACCAGGCCGTGTTCCTCGCCCTGCTCCAGCCGGGCGACACCTTCATGGGCCTTGACCTGTCGTCGGGCGGCCATCTGACCCATGGATCGCCGGTCAACATGTCGGGCAAGTGGTTCAACCCCATCGCCTATGGCGTGCGTGCTGACGATCATATGATCGACATGGACGAGGTCGCCCGCATCGCGCGCGAGAGCAAGCCCAAGCTCATCATCTGCGGCGGCACCGCCTATTCGCGCCACTGGGATTTCGAACGCTTCCGCGAAATCGCCGACGAAGTGGGTGCCTATCTGCTCGCCGACATGTCGCATTTCTCCGGCCTGGTCGCGGGCGGCGCGCATCCCTCGCCCGTCCCTCACGCCCATGTCACCACCACCACGACCCACAAGTCGCTGCGTGGTCCCCGTTCGGGCATCATCCTGTGCAATGACGAGGCACTGGCCAAGAAGTTCAACAGCGCCATCTTCCCCGGCCTGCAGGGTGGCCCGCTGATGCACATCATCGCCGCCAAGGCGGTAGCGTTCAAGGAAGCACTGACGCCTGAGTTCAAGGCCTACGCCCACCAGATCGTCGCCAATGCCAAGACGCTGGCCGCAACGCTGGCGGATGCTGGCCTGTCGATCGTGTCGGGCGGCACCGACAATCACCTGATGCTGGTCGATCTGCGCGCGAAGAACACCACCGGCAAGGCTGCGGAAAAGGCGCTCGACCGCGCCTACATCACCTGCAACAAGAATAATGTGCCGTTCGACACCGCCAGCCCGTTCGTGACGTCGGGCGTGCGCCTCGGCACCCCGGCCGGCACCACGCGCGGTTTCGGCGAAGCGGAATTCCGCGAGATCGGCGAGTTGATCGCGCAGGTCGTCGAAGGCCTCAAGCGCAATGGCGATGACGGCGACGGCCAGGTCGAAGCGCATGTGCGCGAGAAGGTGCTGGCGCTGACCGGGCGGTTCCCGATCTACTGAGGACAAAACAGGCCGTTCGTGTCGAGCGCAGTCGAGACACGCTCGCACAGACGTTTCTCGACACGCTCGAAACGAACGGAGATTGATTAGATCATGCGCTGCCCCTTCTGTTCCCATGAAGACAGCCAGGTGAAGGACAGCCGGCCGACGGAAGATGGTGCCGCCATCCGCCGCCGCCGCCAGTGCGAAGCGTGCGCCGCGCGCTTCACCACCTTCGAGCGCATCCAGCTCCGCGACATCTGGGTGGTCAAAAGCGAGGGCCGCAAGGAAGCGTTCGAACGCGACAAGCTCGCCCGCTCGATCGGCATCGCCTGCCGCAAGCGCCCGATCGACCCCAGCCGGATCGAAAAGCTGATCTCCGGCATCCAGCGCCAGCTCGAAACCAGCGGCGACACCGAAGTCCCCGCCCGCGCCATCGGCGAAATGGTGATGGAAGGCCTCAAACGCCTCGACAGCGTCGCCTATATCCGCTTCGCCAGCGTCTATAAGGACTTCACTGATGCCAAGGATTTCGAAGATTTCGCCGGCACGGTGAAGGAAGTGGGTGGGTGAACACGCTCCTGCCTCCGTTCGCCCCGAACACCACCCTCCGTTCGGTTCGAGCTTGTCGAGAACAACGCGCAACATGAGTTTCTGGATTTACATCCTCCGCTGCGCCGATGGCAGCTATTATACGGGCCACACCGACGATCTGGAACGGCGTATCGGCCAACATCAGTCCGGGGAAATTCCGGGCTACACGCATGATCGACGCCCGGTAGAACTGGTGTTCAGCGAAACCTTCACGGACCGGATCGACGCGCTGGAGCGCGAGCGCCAGGTGAAGGATTGGTCGCGCAAAAAGAAAGAAGCCTTGATTCGAGGGGATTGGGAAGCGGTTTCAGACGCTGCACGTTCTCGACCACGGTTCTCGACTACGCTCGACCCTGGCTCGAACCGAACGGCGTTAGAAGAGGCTCAGCCCCACCTCAGGACGAACGGTAACATGATAGAATCTACACCCCCACCCCCCGTCATCGTCCTCGTCCGCCCGCAACTGGGCGAGAATATCGGCAAGGCCGCGCGTGCGATGCTCAATTTCGGGCTGACCGAGATGCGGCTGGTCACGCCGCGCGATGGCTGGCCCAATCCCGACGCAGGCCCATCGGCCGCGGGCGCGGATTTCATCCTCGATCAGGCCCAAGTCTATGAAACGCTGGCCGACGCCGTCGCCGACTGCGCCCATGTCTACGCCACCACGGTCCGCAAGCGCGGCGTCACCAAGCCGGTGGTCACGCCCGAAGAAGCCGCGCGGGAAATCCATGCCGCCCAGGGCCGCTGTGCCTATATTTTCGGCCCAGAACGCTCCGGCCTGGAAACCGAGGATGTCGCCCTAGCCCGCAAAATCCTGACCGTCCCCATCAACCCCGAATTCGGCTCGCTGAACCTCGCGCAAGCGGTCATCCTGTGCGCCTATGAATGGTCGAAGCAGGCGAACCTCGCCCAGCCCACCATCACCGACCTTGGCGTCCCCGCGCCGCAGGAGGAATTGGAGGGCATGATCGACCAGTTCACCACGTTGCTGGAAAAGGTCGGCTATTTCTTCCCGCCCGACCGCGCGCCCGCGACCAAGCTGACGCTGCGCAACCTGCTGACCAAGCCGGGCTGGAACCATCTGGAGGTGCGGACGCTGCGCGGGGTGATCTCGCACCTGAACCGGCCGCGCGAACGCTGACCGGCGGCGGGGGGTGTCAGATGCCCCCGGCCGTCACGGGCCAACCGCCCGCTTCAAGGCCTTGAGACAATGCCGTAACGCAGGCGTCGAGCTTGTCGCTATCGGTCGATCGCACCACGAAATTCGCGCCGGTGCGGCCTTCACGAAAGAAGGGGTAGCTACCGATCTGGCAGCCCTCATGCGCGCGCTCGGTCGCACCCAACAGGTCGGCAATCTCGCTTTCCGCGACCCAGCAGCCGACGGTCGCGGACTGGACGGGCACGCCACCCTCCAGCGTACCCGTCAGCTTATCGAGCATCCCGGCGGTGATGTGCGGGACGCCCGCCATGATGAAGATATTGCCATGCCGGATGCCGGGCGCGCCGGACATGCGATTTTCGATCAGGCTCGCACCCGCGGGCACCCGCGCCATGCGCAGCCGCGCATCGGTCAGCCCGCCGCGCGTTTCATAATAGCCCGCCAGCATCGCCCGCGCCTGCGGATGGATTTCCACCGCCACGCCCAGCGCCGCTGCGATCGCATCGACGGTGATGTCATCATGAGTAGGCCCGATGCCGCCGGTCGTGAAGAGATAGTCGTTGCGTGCCCGCAATATGTTGACCGCCTCGACGATCGCATCCTGATCGTCGGCGACGACCCGCACTTCACGCAGGCGAATGCCCTGGACATTGAGCCACAGGGCGATCTGCGCCACATTCTTGTCCTGGGTCCGGCCAGACAATATCTCGTCGCCGATCACGATCAGCGCTGCGGTCCAGATGCGGGTGGTATCGGCCATGGCGGCTGCATAGCCTGCGCTGGTCGCGCTGCCTAGCCGCCCTCTCGCATTATCGCGCATCTGCCCCTATAGTCATGCCATGACCGAATATATGACGATGACGGCGGACGCGCCGATCTCCCGCTCGACTGCGATCAAACTCTATGACGCAGCCGGTTTTGCTGGCATGCGCAAGGCCGGACGGCTCGCCGCCGAGATACTCGACGCGCTGGTGCCGCATGTCGTGCCGGGCGTCACGACCGGCGAACTGGACGATATCGTCCGGCGCATGACGCTCGACGGCGGCGGCGTGCCCGCGACGCTGGGCTATCGCGGCTATACCCATAGTTGCTGCACATCGATCAACAATGTCATCTGCCACGGCATCCCCGGCGACTATCGGCTGAAAGATGGTGACATCGTCAATATCGACGTCACCCCCCTGGTCGATGGCTGGCATGGCGACACCAGCCGCATGTTCATCGCGGGCGAAGCGCCGATCAAGGCGCGCCGCCTGGTCGAGGTGACCTATGAATGTCTGATGCTGGGCATCGAACAGGCCAAGCCCGGCAATCATCTCGGCGACATCGGCGCGGTGATCCAGCGCCATGCCGAAAAGCACCGCTATGGCGTGGTCCGCGACTTTTGCGGCCATGGCCTAGGCCGCGTCTTTCATGACAGCCCGGAGGTGGTCCATGTCGGTCGCCCCGGCACTGGCCCCGAATTAAAGCCCGGCATGTTCTTCACCATCGAACCGATGATCAACATCGGCAAGGCGGGCGTGAAGATGCTGGACGATGGCTGGACGGCGGTAACGCGCGACCGCACCCTGTCGGCCCAGTTCGAACATAGTATCGGCATCACCGAAACCGGCTGCGAGATTTTCACCAAAAGCCCCGCCGGTCTCGACGCGCCGCCCTATCTTTGATGGTTCACATTACTGCTTAAAAAACGGGCACAGCCACAGGAAATTGCCCTGAATCCGGGCAATATGGACAAAGATTGCGGCATCGCCGAAAGCATATCCAGGCGATTCGCCAATTGGCACGGTAATTGAAGATTAAGAGAGACGACGCAGGCCAAGGGGGGCATGATGTTCGTCTCTCGCACGGGAGAGAGGGATGCGGATCGACCGCATCCTGTCGGGCGTCATGGGTTGGGATTACGAGTGATGAAAAAGATCGAAGCGATCATCAAGCCGTTCAAGCTGGACGAGGTGAAGGAAGCGCTGCACGAAGTGGGCGTGTCCGGCATCACCGTGACCGAAGCCAAGGGTTTCGGCCGCCAGAAGGGCCATACCGAACTCTATCGCGGCGCTGAATATGTCGTCGACTTCCTGCCGAAGGTGAAGCTGGAGGTCGTCGTCGACGACGCGCTGGCCGACCGTGTGGTCGAAGCGATCTGCGCCGCTGCGCAGACCGGCCGCATCGGCGATGGCAAGATCTTCATCTCCAATATCGAGGGCGCCGTCCGCATCCGTACCGGCGAGCGGGATAGCGACGCGATCTGATGGTTCTCCGCCAGCCGGACTTGCAGGCTGGCACTATGTAAATTTCTGCCCGGTTCTTCGCAGACCGGAACATGATGGGCATCCACCTTACCCCTTCGGGGGGGTATCTTGAGAGAAGGGCAACTGCACATGGCCAATACGCCAAAAGACATCCTGAAGATGATCGCAGAAAAGGAGATCGAATGGGTCGATGTCCGCTTCACCGATCCCAAGGGCACCTGGCATCACCTGACCATGTGCGCCAACGTCATTGGCGAAGATGAACTGACCGACGGCCTGATGTTCGACGGCTCCTCGATCGAGGGCTGGAAGGAAATCAACGAATCGGACATGATCCTCAAGCCCGATCTGGACGCGGTCTTCTTCGATCCGTTCAGCGCGACGCCGATGATGATCCTGGTCTGCGACATCGTCGAACCGCTCGACGGCTCGCTCTATTCGCGCGACCCCCGTTCGACCGCCAAGCGCGCCGAAATGTTCCTGCAGTCGACTGGCCTCGGCGACACGGTCTATATCGGCCCGGAACCCGAATTCTTCATGTTCGACAGCGTCGAATTCGACAACACCTATGCCTCGTCCTTCTACAAGCTGGACGATGTCGAACTGCCGACCAACACCGGCACCAGCTATGATGGCGGCAATATGGGCCACCGCCCGCGCGCCAAGGGCGGCTATTTCCCGGTCGGCCCGGTCGATGTGACCACCGACATCCGCGCCGAAATGGTGACCACACTGATGGAAATGGGCCTGCCCATGGACAAGCATCATCATGAAGTCGCGGGCAGCCAGCACGAACTGGGCCTGACCTTCGGCAAGCTCGTGGAAACCTGCGACCGTATCCAGATCTACAAATATGTCGTGAAGATGGTCGCCCAGGCCTATGGCAAGACCGCGACCTTCATGCCCAAGCCGATCAAGGCGGACAATGGGTCGGGCATGCACACGCATATCTCGATCTGGAACAAGGGTCAGAACACCTTTGCCGGTGACGGCTATGCCGGCCTGTCGGAAACGTGCCTGTTCTTCATCGGCGGCGTGATCAAGCATGCCAAGGCATTGAACGCCTTCACCAACCCGACCACCAACAGCTACAAGCGTCTGGTGCCGGGCTTTGAGGCACCCGTGCTGCTCGCCTATTCGGCCCGCAACCGCTCGGCCTCGTGCCGTATCCCTTATGGTGCCGGTACCAAGGCGAAGCGCGTCGAATTCCGCTTCCCCGATCCGCTCGCCAACTCCTACCTCGCCACCGCCGCTTTGCTGATGGCGGGCATCGACGGCATCGAGAACAAGATCCACCCCGGCGAAGCGATGGACAAGAATCTCTATGACCTGCCGCCGGTCGAACTGGCCAAGGTGCCAACCGTCTGCGGTTCGCTCCGTGAAGCGCTCGAAAGCCTGGAAAAGGATCAGGACTTCCTGCTCAAGGGCGGCGTGTTCACCAAGGACCAGATCGACGCCTATATGGAACTGAAGTGGCCCGAAGTATATCGCTGGGAAATGGCCCCCTCGCCGGTCGAATTCGACATGTATTATAGCGGCTGATCCTTTCAGTCCTGCCTCACGCAAAAGGCCCGGTCGCTCCCACGCGGCCGGGCCTTTTGCTTTGGTGGAAAAGGGCAGGCAGCGCCACTCCACCCATCGCAACCCCCGTCCACCACCCTTTCTTCCTTAACCTTTTTCCCCCATATCAGCGCAATATGACCACCCCCCTGACGTCCTATGAACCCGCCACCGGCGTCCTGCTTTGGCAGGGTGAGGCGGGCGACGTGGAGGCGGAGGTCGCGCGTGCTCGTGCCGCCTGGCCGCGCTGGGCGGCGCAGCCCATCGCTGTGCGCATCGAAACGCTGCGCCGCTTCGTCAATGTCGTGCGCCGGAACGAGGATGCGCTGGCGGACCTCATCGCGCGCGAAACCGGCAAGCCCTTATGGGACGCCCATGCCGAAGTGGCTGCGGTAATGGCCAAGGTCGACATCTCGGTCGCCGCCTATTCGGAACGCACCGGACAGAAGCGGCTCGAAGCGGCCTTGGGCGCGCGGCAGTCGGTGCGGCATAAGCCGCATGGCGTGATGGCGGTGCTAGGCCCCTATAATCTTCCCGCCCATTTGCCCAATGGCCATATCATCCCCGCGCTGCTGGCGGGCAATGCGGTCGTCTTCAAGCCGTCGGAAAAGACCCCGGCGGTCGGCGAGATGCTGGTCAAACTCTATCATGAGGCGGGCGTCCCGTTCGACGCGCTGCGCCTGCTGCTCGGCGGACAGGACACGGGCAAGGCGCTCGCCGCCCATCCCGATGTCGGCGGCATCCTGTTCACCGGGTCGGCCCAGACCGGCATCGCGATCAACCGCCAGTTTGCAGCCCAGCCATCGAAGATCCTGGCGCTGGAAATGGGCGGCAACAACCCCATCGTCGTGTGGGATACGCCCGAAATCAACGCCGCCGCCGTGCTGGTCGTCCAGTCCGCCTTCCTCAGCAGTGGCCAGCGTTGCACCGCCGCCAGCCGCCTGATCGTCAAGGACAGTATCGCCGATAGGTTCATCGCGGAGGTCAAGAAACTGGCTGACCGGCTGATCGTCGATCACCCCCATGCTACCCCCACGCCCTATATGGGGCCAGTCATCGACAATGCGACCGCCGACGGACTGACCGAAAGCTTCCTCTGGCTGATGAGCAATGGCGGCAAGCCGATCAAACATATGGTCCGCCCCAAAAAGGGCCTGCCCTTCCTGAGCCCCGCCATCATCGACGTGACCGCCATGGCCGAACCGCCCGATGTCGAACTGTTCGGCCCGCTGCTCCAGGTCGTCCGCGTCGCCGAGTTCAGCGATGCGATCGCGCAGGCCAATAGCAGCCGCTATGGACTGTCCGCTTCGCTGATCGGCGGATCGCCCGACCAATATAATCAATTCTGGGCCAATGTCCGCGCGGGCGTCATCAACTGGAACCGCCCGACCAACGGCGCCTCCTCCGCCGCGCCGTTCGGCGGCGTCGGCATTTCGGGCAACCA
The DNA here is from genome assembly GCF_055640555.1 of Sphingobium sp. KKT206. Taxonomy (NCBI): domain Bacteria; kingdom Pseudomonadati; phylum Pseudomonadota; class Alphaproteobacteria; order Sphingomonadales; family Sphingobiaceae; genus Sphingobium; species Sphingobium sp. KKT206. Next base: position 171,834 of record NZ_CM145764.1, on the reverse strand, counting down.
TAGGCCCACCGCATATTACGCCGCCGACTATTGCGCCTACCCGGTCGTGTCGGCGGAAATAGAAACGCCCCGCGCCGCGATCGGCGTGGGCCTCAAGGACATCGACGTCAGCGCCATGGGCGACTGATCCGTCCCCCGCCAAAACATTTCCTACCCCCGCCCATATGCATTCTGAATTGAACTCGCCCCGCGCTTTGGCCACATGGCAAGCATGGCTGACACTCCACCTGCTACCGTCCACCTGGTGGGCGCGGGTCCGGGCGACCCGGAACTGCTGACGATCAAGGCCGTGCGCCTGATCCGCGATGCGCGGTTGATCGTGCATGACGGGTTGGTGTCGGACGAAATTCTCGCGCTCGCCTCGCCCGACGCCGAACTGATTTCCGTCGCCAAGCAGCGCAGCCGCCATTCGATGCCGCAGGACGCGATCAACGCGCTGCTGGTCCGCTGCGCGCTGGCAGGCGAAGCCGTGGTGCGGCTGAAGGGCGGCGATCCCTTCATCTTCGGTCGCGGCGGCGAGGAAGTCGATGCCTGCCGCGCGGCGGGCGTGCCGGTCGAGGTCGTGCCCGGCATCAGCGCCGCCATCGGTGCCGCCGCACAGGCGCAATTGCCACTGACCCACCGCGATGCGTCAAGCGCCGTCACCTTCGTCGCGGGCCAGTGCAAGGGGTTGACCGATCAGGACTGGTCGGGCCTCGCGGGCAAGGGCCGCACGCTCGTCATCTATATGGGCGTGGCGACCGCCGCGCAGATTGCCGACAAGCTGATCGCCGATGGCGTATCGCCCGATCTGCCGGTCGCGGTGCTGGAAAATGGCACCCGCGCCGATATGCGGACGTTGCGCACCCTGCTCGCCGACTTGGGTGACATGGTGGAACGCGAAGCCGTGATCAGCCCAGCGCTGATCGTGGTCGGCGAGGTAGCGAGCCATGCGCTGGCGCAAGATGTGCTGGTCGGCTGGGCACAAAGACAGAGTAATGGGGCGGAGATGCGTTCGTGAAGGTTTTGACGGGTAATGATCTGGCGTCCGGCGATGTCATCTGGTGGGCGGGCGACGGCTGGTCGCGCCAGGTGGGCGATGCCGCCGATGTCGGCGCGCAGGGTGACGATCTCGCCCGCGCCGAAGAAGCGGCGCTGCGCGTCGTGGGTGCCTATGTCATCGATGCGACCATCACCGACGACGGCGTGCGCCCCGCCCATATCAAGGACCGCATCCGCGCGCTGGGGCCGACCGTGCGCCCCGACCTGACCCTGAAACCGAACGATGCCGATGCCGGCAACTGGGTGATCTGAACCATGTATCGTTATGACAGCTACGACCAGTCGATCGTCGATGCCCGCGTCGAGGAATTTCGCGACCAGACCCAGCGCCGCCTCGCCGGCGCGCTGACCGAGGACCAGTTCAAGCCGCTGCGGCTGATGAACGGCCTCTATCTGCAACTCCACGCCTATATGCTGCGCGTCGCCATCCCCTACGGCACGCTGTCGGGCAAGCAGATGCGCAAGCTGGGCGAGATTGCAGGCAAATATGACAAGGGCTATGCCCACTTCACCACCCGCCAGAACCTGCAATATAATTGGATCAAGCTGGCCGACGCGCCCGATATCCTCGCTGAACTGGCGACGGTCGAGATGCACGCCATCCAGACATCGGGCAATTGCATCCGCAACATCAGCTCCGACCAATATGCCGGCGTCAGCGCGGACGAGGTGGCGGACCCCCGCCCCTGGGCCGAATTGCTGCGCCAATGGTCGAGCTTCCACCCCGAATTCACCTATCTGCCGCGCAAGTTCAAGATTGCGGTGATCGCGTCCGACGATGATCGCGCGGCGATGCGCCTGCATGACATCGGCCTCAAACTGGTGGAACGTGACGGTGTCGTCGGGGCGGAAGTCTATGCCGGTGGCGGCATGGGCCGCACCCCGATGGTCGCGCCGCTGATCCGCGACTTCGTGGCCGAGGATGAGATCATTTCCTATCTCGAAGCCTGCCTGCGCGTTTACAATCGCTACGGCCGCCGCGACAACAAATACAAAGCCCGGATCAAGATCCTGGTCCATGAGATCGGCGTCGAGGAATATAAGCGCCAGGTCGAGGAAGAGTTCGCCCATATGCGGACGCTTGGCCTCAACCCGCCGGTCGAGGAACTGGCCCGCATCCGTGCCTTCTTCGCGCCGCCTGCCTATGAAAGCGGCCTGTCCGACACGATCGACCGCAGCGACCGGGCGTTCGCGCTCTGGCTCGACCGGCAGGTCGCGGCGCATAAGGTGCCCGGCTATGCGATCGTCAACATCAGCCTGAAGCCGATCGACGGCATCCCCGGCGATGCATCGGCCGAGCAGATGGCGCTGGTGGCGGACCTGGCCGAGACCTATTCCTTCGACGAACTGCGCGTCACCCATGCGCAGAACCTCGTCCTGCCGCATGTGAAGAAGGCGGACCTTTACGCCATCTGGCAGAAGCTGGCGGCGGCGGGGCTGGCCGAAGCCAATCTCGACCTCATCACCGACATCATCGCCTGCCCAGGCCTCGACTATTGCGCGTTGGCCAATGCCCGCTCGATCCCCCTGGCGCAGAAGATCGCGGCGCGCTTCGCCGATGCGGAGCGGCAGGCGGACTTGGGCGAATTGAAGCTCAAAATTTCGGGCTGCATCAACGCCTGCGGCCATCACCATGCCGGGCATATCGGCATATTGGGCGTGGACCGGCGCGGCGTTGAGAATTTCCAGCTGCTGCTCGGCGGTTCCGGTGCGGAAGATGCCTCGCTCGGCCAGATCACGGGCCCCGGTTTCTCCGAAGATGGCGTGGTCGATGCGATCGAGAAGGTCACCGACATCTATCTTGCGGAACGCACCGATGGCGAACGCTTCCTCGACACCTATCGCCGCATCGGCATGACGCCCTTCAAGGAGGCGATTTATGGGTAAGGCCCCCTTCATCCCACAGCCGTTCGTGTCGAGCGAAGTCGAGACACGGCTAGGGCGCGCTTCTCGTTTCTCGACTGCGCTCGAAACGAACGGAGATTTTCGTCATGGTTGAATTTCTCTCCTTCCGCGATGGCGAATCCACGCAGGAACCCGCCGTGACGGTCGAGGCCTTCACCGGCCAGTCCAACGCCACCGCCGTCCGCATCGAACCTGGTGAAGACGCCCGCGAATTGCTGCCGCACCTCGATCGCATCTCGCTGGTCGAAGTGAACTTCCCCGGCTTTGGCGACGGGCGCGGCTATTCGGCGGCGCGCATCCTGCGCGAGGCGGGCTATCAGGGCGAGTTGCGCGCCGTGGGCGACGTGCTGGTGGACCAGATCGTTGCGATGCGCCGCTGCGGCTTCGATAGCTTCCACCCGGCCAAGGCGCTTGACGATGCCGCCGTTGACCGCGCGCTCACCCGCTATGCAGACGTCTATCAAAAGACGATCGATGGCCGCGCACCCATTTGGGCCAAGCGGCACCCGGAGACAGAAAATGGCTGAAGCCGCCCGCACGCTCGACATCATCGACACCCGCCCCGCCTTCGTTCAGGCGGACGCGGACGCTCTCAACGCGCGGTTCGAGGGTGTGGGCACGCTGGACATGCTCAAGACCGTCTTTGCCGAAGGACTGGCCGGGAATGTCGCGGTCGTCTCCTCCTTCGGCACTGAAAGCGCCGTGCTGCTGCATCTGGTGGCGCAGGCGGACCCGACCGTGCCGGTGATCTTCGTCGATACGCTCAAGATGTTCGCCGAAACGCTGACCTATCGCGACACGCTGATGGACGCCTTCGGCTTCACCGACAGCCGCACCGTGACGCCGATCGCCGAGGTGATCGCAAAGAAGGATGAAACCGGCCTGCGCTGGTCCTATGATCCCGACGGCTGCTGCGAAATCCGCAAGGTCGAACCATTGAAGCGCGCCAAGGATGGCCTCGACGCCTGGATTTCCGGGCGCAAGGCGTTCCAGTCGGTCACCCGGCAGAACCTGCCCCGTTTCGAGGTCGAGGACGGGCGGCTCAAGATCAACCCGCTGGGCGACTGGACCAAGGATGATCTGGAGGTCTATTTCGCCGACCACGCCCTGCCCCGCCACCCGCTGGAGGCGCAAGGCTATCTCTCGATCGGCTGCGAACCCTGCACGTCGAAAGTACTGCCCGGCGAAGACCCGCGCGCAGGCCGCTGGCGCGGCTGGGACAAGGTCGAATGCGGCATCCACTCGCCCGTCACGCCTATCCCTGTGGTCGACCCGGAAGACCCGGCCAACATGCCGGTATTCTGAGCTTGGTTGCCGCCAACAAACTCCGTTCGTCCTGAGTAGCCATTGAGCGAAGTCGAAATGGCATATCGAAGGATCAGGCGCATCGCTTGATGCTTCGATATGAGCCTTCGACAAGCTCAGTCTCTACTCAGCACGAACGGGCTATTCTTGCCTAACCCGCCGCCCTGACAATCTCCGCCCAGGCCTCCTCGCTGATCACCTCGATCCCCAGCGCGCTCGCCTGCTTGAGCTTGCTCCCCGCCCCCGGCCCCGCGACCACCAGGTCCGTCTTGGCACTGACCGATCCCGCCGCCTTGGCCCCCAGCCGCTCCGCCTGCGCCTTGGCCTCGTCGCGGCTCATCGTCTCCAGCTTGCCGGTGAACACGATCGTCTTCCCCGTCACCGCGCTGGCGGTGGTTTCCACCACATAAGGCGGCGGCGATACTTCGCTCAGCAGATCGTCCCACGCCGTCACATTATGCGGCTCATGGAAGAAATCGGCGAGCGCATGGCCCACCGCCGCGCCGACATTCTCCACCCCGATATGCTCGGCGATCGCCTTGTCGCGCTTGGCCTGGGTCTCGCCCTCCGGTGCCGCCGCGCGCAGCGCCATGATCTCCTGGGCCAGCGCGCGCACCGCTTCCAGCGTCGTGTAGCGCTTCAACAGATCCCGCGCCGTCACCGCGCCGACATGGCGGATGCCCAGCCCGAACAGCAGCCGCGCGGCATCGGGCGCGCGCTTCGCCTCGATCGCGGCGAGCAGATTGTCGACCGACTTTTCCTTCCACCCCTCGCGCCCGACCAGTTCGGCGCGATGGCGTTTCAGGCGAAAAATATCGGCCGGTTCGGAGATCCAGCCCAGATCCAGAAACTCCTGAATCGATTTCTCGCCCAGCCCTTCAATGTCCAGCGCGACGCGACTGACGAAATGGCGCAACCGCTCGAACCGTTGCGCCGGGCAGATCAGCCCGCCGGTGCAGCGATAATCGACCTCGCCCTCCTCGCGCACCGCCTCGCTCTGGCAGATCGGGCATTGCGCCAGAAAGACATAGGGCGCACGATCCTCGTCGCGGCTCAGATTCTCGACCACCTGCGGGATGACGTCACCCGCCCGCTGCACCACGACCCGGTCGCCCGGCCGCACGCCCAGCCGCGCAATCTCATCGGCATTGTGCAGCGTCACATTGGACACCACCACCCCGCCGACCGTCACCGGGGTCAGCCGCCCTACCGGCGTCAGCTTGCCGGTGCGCCCGACCTGAATGTCGATCGCCTCCAGCGTCGTCTGCGCCCGTTCTGCCGGAAATTTATGCGCGATCGCCCAGCGCGGCGCTTTCGCGACGAAGCCCAGCCGCCCCTGCCAATCAAGCCGGTCGACCTTATACACCACCCCATCGATATCGAACGGCAGGTCAGCCCGCGCCCGCTCAATCCCGCGATAATGGGCCAGCAGCGCCTCAAGCGTCTCGACCCGCACCAGCATGTCGGACACGGGCAATCCCCAGGCCGCAATCGCCTGCATCACGCCAAGCTGCGTATCGGCAGGCAAATCGCTATGCGCGCCCCAGCCATGCGCCAGAAAGCGCAAGGGACGGCTGGCGGTCACGCCCGCATCCTTCTGCCGCAGCGATCCGGCGGCGGCATTGCGCGGATTGGCAAATTGCCGCGCCTTCTCCGGCTCGTCCGCCTCAGCCATCAGCCGGGCGTTGAGCGCGGTAAAATCTGCCTTCGCCATATAGACCTCGCCCCGCACCTCGAACAGGTCGGGCACGGCTTCGCCCGTCAGGCGATCGGGAATATCAGCGATGGTGCGGACATTGGCGGTCACATCCTCGCCCGTCGCCCCGTCCCCCCGCGTCGCGGCCAGCACCAATTCGCCCTTCTCGTAGCGCAGCGAACAGGACAGGCCATCGATTTTCGGCTCGGCCGTCAGCGCCACCGGCGCATCCTCCGGCAACGCCAGAAAACGCCGAACCCGCGCGATAAATTCGCTGATATCCGCATCGGCAAAGCCATTGTCGAGGCTCATCATCCGCTGCGCATGCGCGACTTTCTTGAGCGCCGACGTCGGCGCTGCCCCGACCTGCGCATTGGGCGAATCGGCCCGCACCAGATGCGGAAACGCCGCTTCAAGCGCGTTATTCTCTGCAATCAGCGCATCATAGGCCGCATCCGTAATCTCCGGCGCGTCGTCGTCATGATAAAGCCGATTATGCTTCGCCACCTCGCGCGCCAGGCGCATCAAACGGTTGGCAGCATCGGCGTCGGAAAGCGTAGCAGGATCGATCATGTCCCCACCATAGCGGCCTTGGCGGTCCTTGCGGAAGAGTGAACCCGCTTTCCTACACAGCGGGCGTCGATATCGCTGCCGCCCACTCAACCATCACTGTTTGGGCACGGCCCGCAAAAACCGATCCAGATTGAGATTGATCACAATATCGGGCCGTTCCTTGCGGATGATATCGAAATTAGGCTCCGGTTTCCAGACATAGGCAATACGGGAAAAATGCCGGGACAGAAAAGGCATGACCGCCATTGCGAAGGAATCCCGAAACACGACTGCGCGCGGCAGGGTCGAATCCGGTATCTCATGGACGATCGCTTCCCTGGTGGTGGACACCAGCAGATGGTCATCCACCGGCATTTTCTGGAACGGTATATTTCCCCGAAGGGCCATGATCGTCTCGAAATTTATGTCCGGCGGGACATCATCGTCAGCGACGTCGATAAATTGCAATGGATCGACCGAAGCCAATACGGCTTTGGGTTTATTGGCGAGATCGCCCTGATATCCTTCGATATTGCGCGTCGCCAATTGGTGCCACTGAACCGGCGGGGTAAGTGCGAACCGCGCGGAAATATGCTGATGGATCGCCCGATAGGCAGCGTATCCGCCACAGACGTTCCAATGCGTATCGGTCTTGCAAAACACCTGACCATAGCTTTGCCGGGCAGCAATCAGCGGGTCTTTGAGATAGACCGTTTGAACACCGCAACCCTCGACGGCTGCCATGATCCGACCCGCGGGCGACTGCGTGATATCGACGTCATAGCCAATAGGAAGGCAGTCCTGATAAACCACCTCCTTGGTCGGAGCGATAAAGAAGAAATGGGGTATTCCCAGTTGCTCGAACGTTTCAGCGCGGCGCATGAAAACCTGCTGATATTGCGCAAGCTGTGCCTCGGATATGGCTTGCCGCCCCGTGAGCTGGCTTACCACATCATTGCCATCACCGCATAGGAAGAGCCAGTTGTCGCGGCCGATCAATCCTCTGACGCCCGGTTTGTCTGCGAACCAGATGATCACTCTCCCCCTATGCCGCGTTCATGTGCTTTTGGTATCAGCATGTTCGGTCGATGCCGTCAACAATGGCCAACGACAGCTCTTTTGCACGCAATTTAGGCCACCTTCCTCGCAAACCAGATATGATGGCAATCGTCGATGCTACCGGCATAAGCGGGCACCCGCACGGCCTCGACATCGAACCCGGCTCGTTCCAGCCTGCGGTCAAAGCCCCGCGCCGGATAGGCCGACCAGATCGCCAGCACGCCCCCGGATCGCAGTGCGCCATAAGCGGAGCGCAAGCCCCAATTGCAATACAACCGCTCATTTTCCGCCTGGATCAATCCGTCAGGCCCATTGTCGACATCCAGCAGGATCGCATCGAACCGGTCGCTGGCCGCCGCAATCACGTCATGCACGTCGGCGACGTCGATCGTGACGCGCGGGTCGGACAGACGATCGGCAAAGACATGCGCCAACGGTCCCCTGGCCCACTCCACGATCTTGGGCACCAGTTCCGCCACGATAATGGCCGCGCGCGGTGACCAGGCATCGAGCGCCGCGCCCAGCGTAAAGCCCATGCCTAGCCCCCCGATCAGCACTTGCCCATCATTATCGGCCAGCCGCTCGCACGTCAGCCGTGCCAGCGCCTCTTCCGACACATGGTCGCAACTGCCCATCAATTCTTCCGACCCGAACTGGATCGAAAAATCAGCGCCGCTTTTCAGCAGCCGCAACTGTCCGCCGCCGGGAATCTCGGCGATATCGATGACTTCGATCGGATGGGAAGAGTCCGCCGCATAAGGGTCGGCATGGAAAGGCAGGACGGGGTCAGCGCGATAGATCGGCGCATGGGCACTGTGCAACTGGTCCAGAAATCATCCTTCAAATGCGGCCGCCAACGGCGCGGGGCGGGCGGCCATGTAGCCCGACAGCCGCCCTGCGCCTTATCTTACTTGCGGGCCTTGCGCGCCGCATAGCGGGCATCGCGCGCCGCCTTGCGTTCAGCTTCCGTCATGGCTGGCGGCGGCAGCGCAGCCTCGGCCGCCGCCTCACGCTCGGCCTTGCGCGCCGCCTCCGCTTCTTCCCTCTCGCGCAGCTTGGCTTCACGCCGTTCGCGCGCGGCCGCTTCCTTGGCCAGGCGATTCGCCAGCTTTTCGGCCTGCTCGGCTTCATCGACCGGCGGCTTGGCCTTCAGCTTTTCCAGCGCCTTCGTCTTGGCATCCTTGGCCGCGGCGACCCTGTCCTGAAAACCGGGTTCTCTATATCCTCGCATAAATTCGTCTTAATCCTGTCAATGTCGCGATGCGGCAAGCCGTCTGGCGGAAATCCAGCAAGCGTCCCTGGCTTGCACCCAAAAGCCCACCCGCCTGGAAGAACCCACGCGGGACGATGTTGACGCGCTTCCACAGGGGATATCCCGGCCCGCAAGGCCAAAGGACTGGTGCCGCTTACAGGACTCGAACCTGTGACCCCCGCATTACGAAGGCCTTTGACGCTTTGCAAGAGGGTTGAGGTTTTCTGCCGTTTTTCGGTGAATGGGGGCGGCATTTTCCGTTTAACCCACGCCAGACCCAAACGCAGAAGAAGTCCGGTTTGCGCGGTTTCCTTTTAACGGCACTTTGGTAGGAAGCGATTTCAAATCCGACCTGCGCTATACCCGGATGCGGCACGTCTTCGCCGATGTCGGCTATCCTGGTGACAAACTCAGGGAGGCCCTGAGGCGAACAGGGAAATGGACCGTCGAAATCATCAAGCGGTCAGATACAGCTACATCATTCGAAGTGCTACAACGCCGATGGGTTGTTGAAAGCACGACGGCACGAACCAATTGGAACCTACGTCTCGCCAGAGACTGCGAGCAAACCCTTGCATCGGGAACTGTCAACGGCGGAGCAAAAGTCGGCCATTCGGCGGCGTAAAACCAGGCCATCGTGTTACATGCCGGGGGGAGTGGCGTGAGGGCGTAGCCCGAGGGCCACTCCCCCCGGCATTGGTGTAATTTTCAGGGTCTGGTTTTGGCCTTGCGGGCCCGGCTGTGCGCGAGGCGATAGCTTTCGCCGTTCATCTCGAGGATGCTGACGTGATGGGTCAGGCGATCGAGGAGCGCGCCTGTGAGACGCTCAGATCCGAAGGTTTCGGTCCATTCGTCGAAGGGCAGGTTGCTGGTGATGAAGGTGGAGCCGCGTTCGTAACGCTGGGAGATCAGCTCGAACAACAGTTCGGCGCCGGTCTTGGAGAGCGGCACAAAGCCCAGTTCGTCGATGATGAGCAGCTTGTATCCGGCCATCTGCTTCTGGAAGCGCAGAAGACGGCGCTCGTCGCGGGCCTCCATCATTTCGCTGACCAGCGCTGCCGCGGTGGTGAAGCCCACCGACAGTCCTTTCTGGCATGCTGCCAGTCCGAGCCCCAACGCTACGTGCGTCTTTCCGGTGCCTGATGGCCCCAGAGCGATGGCGTTCTCACGCCGCTCGATCCACTCGCAGCGCGCCATCTCGAGCACCTGCATCTTGTTGAGCCTGGGGATGGCGGCGAAGTCGAAGCTGTCGAGGCTTTTGACGGCGGGGAAGCGCGCGGCCTTGATGCGCCGCTCGACCATGCGACGCTCCCTGTCGATCATTTCCATCTCGACGAGGCGGGCGAGGAAGCGGATATGATCGACGCCTTCAGCGGCACATTGCCGCGCGAGCTTGTGATGCTCACGCAGGCACGTAGGCAGCTTGAGCGCTTTGAGATGGTGAGCGAGAAGGATCTCCGGGGCCTGATCGCTCATGCGGCCTCCTGCCGGTCGGAGAGCAGGCTCAGATAGGCTCTGGCAAAGGTCTTCTCGACCGTGGTGCGTGGCAGGAAGGGATAGACGTCCAGGTCCAGCCTGGGCGGTACGCGTTCGATCCGGCACAGGACGAGGTGCTTGACGGCATCGAAGCCGATGGCGCCAAGATCGATGGCCTGTTCGACCGCCGCCTGGAGATCGGCGAGGGTGAACGTTTCCAGCAGGCGCAGTACCTGCACATATTCGCGCCTGCCATGTTTGTGCATGCGCCCTTCCATCAACCGCTGCAGTGTCGTGAACGCTTCGGGCAGGTCCCAGCCCTGCAAAGGCGCAGCCTGGTCGAATGCGTTGATCTTCTGCTCGATCAGCGGGAGATAATGGAGCGGGTCGAAGACAACCTCCTCGCGGGCATAGCAACGAGGATGACGGGCGATGACTTCGCTGCGGCAGCCGATCACCACCTCATCGACATAGGCCCTGATCCAGACCTCCTGATGGCCCCAGGCCACCGGAACCGAATAATCGTTGGTCCTGTAGCGCACCAGGGATTGCGAGGAGACCCGCCCGCCTTTCTGATCGCAGGCCTCGAAGGGTGTAGCGGGCAGAGGCTGCATGGCCGCGAGATCGCGCTGCAGCCGCTCACCGATCGTCTCGCTCTGCCCGCGCACCTTGTCCTGCTGGCGCTTGCGGCATTGCTCCTCCAGCCACAGGTTGAACGCCTCCCAGGTCGGGAACTTCGGGATCGGCACCATGAAGTTGCGCCGGCAATAGCCTACCAGCCCCTCCACATTGCCTTTCTCGTTCCCCTTGCCCGGGCGAGCATAGCGGTCGCGGATCACGTAATGTGACAGGAAAGCGCTGAACAGCGTGGCACGCTGCCGCGTGCCGTCGGGCAGGATCTTCGTCACAAGGCAGCGATCGTTGTCATAGACGATCGAGCGCGGTACCGCGCCGAAAAACGCGAAGGCATGCACGTGTCCGTCCACCCAGGCCTCCGCCACCGCCGCCGGATAGGCCCGCACATAGCAGGCATCACTGTGCGGCAGATCGAGCGCGAAGAAGTAGGCCTTCTGCTCCACCCCGCCGATCTCCACCAGCGCTTCCCCGAAATCGGCCTGCGCATCTCCCGCAGGGTGCGCCAGCGGCACGAACATCTCCCGGCTGCGCTGTTCGCGCTCCCGGATGTAATCCTTGATGATCGTATAGCCGCCGGTGAAACCATGCTCGGTGCGCAAACGGTCGAATACCCGCTTCGCCGTATGGCGTTGCTTGCGCGGGACACTGCGGTCACCCTCAAGCCATCCATCAATGATCGCCACAAACCCGTCCAGCTTCGGGCGCTGCGGTACGGACTGGCGCCGGTAACCCGGCGGCGATGAAAACGACAGCATCTTGCGTACCGTTTCGCGCGACACATTGAAACGCTTCGCCGCCGCCCGTTGGCTCATGCCATCCGCGCAAGCCAGACGGACCTGAAGATAAAGTTCCACGCTGTAGATCCCCACACCTCCCTGACTCGGCAGAAAGGCTTCAAGGTGGACGACTTTTACGCCGCCCGCAGCAGGACTATCCCGCCGCTACCGTGGTCGAATATTGCTCCGCCGTTCTCAGACAATGTCGGCTCATCTCATTCTGCCGGGGCTAGCCCCGGCAGAATGAGATGAAGGGGCCACCAACTAGGGAATTTTCAAAGCCCACTTTTGGGCTCTCCCGCAATTTCGGTGCAGGTGTCATACCATGATACGCGCCCGGAGTAGGTCGAGGCCAGCCCGTCCGTACATGGAACGCTTGATGAGCTTCAGCTTGTTGATCTTGCCTTCGACCGGTCCAGTGCTCCACGGTAAAATCAATGCGGCGCGCACCGCATCGATATCGCGCCGGAGGCCGCGCGCGAACGAAGCAATGGCGCTTCCAAGTGCCTGGGCGAGCCATGGCTCGAACTCTACGGGGTCGCGTCCGACCAGTATTGCGTGGAAACGCCGCGCGAGGTCGGCACATTCCGCGATTATGGGCGAGGCGGCGCGCACGGCATCGACGAACCGCGCATCGTCCTGGCAGAGTGTATCGCTGGACGTGGTGAGAAGCCTGACCGTCTGTCGCGAGGATGGTGCTTTCCAGCGTGGGTGTCTGGTGGATGGCGCTGTAGACGGCGACAGGCCATCGCGTAACCGAGCCTTGATCCAGCGACGAAAGCTGCGCGCTTCGCCACGATAGCCGAGCCCGCACACCTCGCGGTAAAGCTGAGTGGCATTGCGGCAGCCTTCCTCCCAGCGCGAGACGAGATATGTTTCGAAGGCGTTCGCGGGGTGACGCGATCCGCGTTCCCAGGTTCCAGGATGTTTGTCGAGAAGCCACTGGCGGATCGTCTTGCGATCTCGGCCGGTTTCGTGCGCGATTGCCGAAATGGTCCAGCCTTTGTCGCGCAGGCTGACGACCGCATCGAACATCTTGTTCCGCCGCGCTCGGCTTCGCCTTTGATGATCGAGCGCGTTGCCGGACATTCCCTGGGTTGCTGGTCGTTCTGGCGGTGGATCCTGAGCATCATCATTCGCCAGCGAGCGTCCAACTTCGCGAACGAGCTTATATCGCCTTTCCACGACGGAGAGCATTGCATCCGAACAATTGCGCAGCATGTGCCAGCGATCAGCAACCTGCCGAGCCAAAGGGGCACCTTCGCGCGCGCCCTTGGCATAGCTGCCGGCCCGATCGCGTGCGATAATCTCTGCGCCGGGGTGGGACTTCAGCCAGTCGGCAAGGGTCTCGCTCTCCCTATCCGGCAGCAAGTCAACGACTTGGTGGGCCTCGAGATCCACCAGCACGGTGCCGTACCGCTGCCCCTTTCGCCATGCCCAATCGTCAACGCCCAGGACACGCGGCGCACCCTGGTGGACCTGCCGATCAGCGCGAACGATCCGAAGCATCGTGTCAGCACTGACGCGCATGCCAAGCCGCTCAATGAGACGAGCACCCGCTTCGCCGCCAAGGGCTAGGCCGACGGAACGCTGGACATCACGCACGCGCAGCGTGCGACGAGCGTGACGGGCGGCAACGTCCTCAGCGCGTTCGGCGAAGATACGCTGCTCACAACTCCGGTTGGCACACCGCAACCGACGAACGTGAATACAGAGTACTACCGGGCACCCCTGCCATGGGAGATCGGCGATGCGTCGCTTGTATCTGCTGTGCATCCGCGACGACACGCGTCGGCAGCTGGGACAGCGGGGCGCAGACAACCGCGACCGGCAATTGATCACGATGCGCTCGGTTTCGACAATGACCTCCTCCACGATCAGCTGGCGTGGAATAAGCGGCAAGATACGCTTGGGCATGGCTCGACAGGCTCCCTCTATGGAGCCTCCATGAATCTACCAGATTCATGGTTCGTTCCCGACGCCTGCACCGAAATTGCGGGAGAGCCCACTTTTGCGGAGAATTGCACGACCGATGACAGGCGTCGCCGGGTGGAGTCGAGGGGGTCGGGAGCCGGACGGGCAGATTGCGCCTGCTGCCTTGGGCGGAACCGGATTTTACCAAGGGTCGGGCTGGAGGTGCCCGGCAGGATGAGCCACCGGGCACGCCATTGTCGGTCAGACCGTCAACCGTCGCGATCAGCCATCCAGAGGGGGCAGAGAGGGCGGATTACCCCCTTTTCCACCTTCCAGCGGCACCTTCACGACGCGCCATGACTTGCGTTCCGAGGAGTCGCCGTGGCGGATTTCCAGCCCCCCAACGATCCGCTGCACGTTCTTTTTGAGGTAGTGGCCGAACCTGTTGCGGTCGATCACACCGTTATTTGTCCAAGGCAGATCTGCGAGTGCTTCTTCCAGATCAGGATGATCGCTAGCCGCCGTTATGACCTTGCGCACTGTCACCGTTTGTTCGCCAAAGCAGGCATACCATGCGGTCAACAAGTCGCTAAGCGGATCGAGGTATGGATCGTCCTGCACCTGTTCGATCAGGCTCGTCGCCGGGTCCAGTTCGTCCAGCCATATCAGAGGCTGACGACACAGATCGTTCCACAGCCCGTCATAGCTGGCAATGTCGGGCACATCCGCTTTCGGCCGTCCCGCCGCTATCCAAGCGCGCATGATGGTGAGCGCATGGGACACAAATCGCCCCCGACCCGCTTTTAGAACATCGACCGGTCGATCGCTGAAGCTGCGCATCGCAGGATTTTCCGTTCGGGCATATAGCCGGATGGTGGCGACGCGGCGGGTCATGTCGCCTACCGGACCGACATTATTGCCGCTGCCCATGATAAGCGTGCGGGTGCTGACAGAGGCCGTGCGGCTGACGCCCAATATCCTTTCGGTAATAGTTTCGGCCGTCAGCGCCCGATTGATCGCCGCAAATGGTTTCCAGTCCGTCTGCATATCGTCGAATATGATGACCGGCGGGGCTTGCAACAGGCTTGCCAGCATCGCCTTTGATGCTTCTTCGGCGGTGGTCGGATAGCCCGTGGTCAGGGCATCCGCAGGCGTTGCGAAGGGCACGATGGTTTTGGCAAGATAGCTTTTGCCGCTGCCGGGCGCTGACGCCGTGATGTTATAGGCGGGTGCCAGCGGCAGGGTAGGACGAACAGTTGCGGTCAGCATTGCGGAGAGCGCCGCCGATCGATCCGCGTCAGTGGCAAACTCGAACTCGCGCAGGAGATGATTGAGTTCCTGCTTCGCTTTTAACGCCGCCTCCCTAGTCGGTTCGGGGAAGTCATAGTCGGTAGGGACAAAGTCTGCGTAAATCCCGGATACTGGATCATAGCCCGGCTCGGTCACCAGCACCAAATCCTCCTCGCGAAAGAAAGGCTGCCGCGCGATGCCGTTCAGGACCGGCAAATGCTGGTAGACGCCGCCCTTCATCAGCATTTGAACAACACGCTGGCTGGGATCGGACAAAACCCAGCCTTTGGATCGGCCGTCAAGCCGTTCCCAGATGGCGGCGTCGGACAGGATTGTCGTCAGCGCCTGCTCATTAACGACTTCTGTGCTGATACCACCCGAACGCGCATCTTTGCGCACTGCCAGGATCATTCCGCCAGACTGGTAAAAGTCTCCCGACATGGCCAGAACCTTTTCAGCAGATCGAACGACTCGTCCGATCGCACCATTCACCATCCTGATCTTCGGCTTGCCCTCCGCTGCGGCATGATCGACGTCCAGAAAGCTCAGCAGTTTGCCCACGCCATATTCATCGCCATGCGAATGTTGGCATTTGAAGCCGCCCTTGGGATATTGAACGCTCGGCTCGAAATACGCTGCGCCCGTATCCAGCCCATCGGTATGATCCTCCGCCCATGGGCAAGTGATATCGTGTCGGCCTTCCGATATCGGATGCTTGTATAGACCTCGCGCTTTCAAGGCAGATAGCACGGGATTTTGAGTGGGGCGCGGCGTGAACACGTCATCCCCCGGCAACTGGCCGTGTTCTTGTCGCGCGGGACGGTTAGAAGAAGGCAAAGGGGGTGTCATGTCGAGGGACAGCACATTGGCCAACTCTTCTATCGTATAGGAGACATCAGCATTCAGCGCCGCCAACCGGCAACGGAATGGTACACGATCCTCGTCCTGGTGCTTTACCTTTCCATTGATTGCATTCGGCAACCGCGCCCAGCGGGCCAACCCTCCAGCTCCGGTATCGGACAAGCCTGCCGCCATGATAGCATCCAGCAACCTTTCACCCTGCCTGCGATCGCGCAATGGTTCGGACAGCTTTATGCCCATCTGAAAGTTGCCGGGGCTTGTCTCGATTTTCCATGTCGGGTCGAAGCCGTCCAATCTGGCTTCATCGACCTTGGTGCCAACATCATCCAGCATGATGAAGTGCAGAGCGGAAAACCGTTCCAATTTCGCCCGAACCGCGCCTTCCTCGTTAAGAGTGAAGCTGGAACAGTTCAGATAGTTGTTTCGGCCAGGAGGGCACTGCTGAGCGATGTCATCCGCAACCTGCGCTGGCCAGTTATTAGCCGGTTCACCCGAAATCGAGCAGATCGCGGCCCGCGCGCCCTCCGCGACGTCACCGATGACAGCGGCCACAAACTCGGCGTTGGATGGAGGCAAAGGGGGTAAATTGCCCCCGGCCCCCTCTTCACCCCCATTGAGATGCAGGTCGGCGGTGATTGCGCCGCCAGTATCGAGCGGCTCGGCAGCGGATCGGCGATAGAGCTTCAGCCCACCAACGCCCGGCATTTTGTGTTCGTAGTCAGTATGGTCTTGATCGTTGGTCAATATAACATTTCCTACTCTAACATTCCGTGTTTGATCGCCTCCTTGATGATGCGATCACCCCGAATTATTCGGAGCGACATCCACTTCATGAGAGAAATTGCAGCCGTCAACAGCCCCTCCCGGCTGCCAGACCTGCGGATTTTCAAATTTTCCTATGAGAGGCACAAAGCAAAGCTTGCGATTTATTTTTAATCTCTTCCGGCCGGAAGGAAGGCAAATTTTTCGGATCAAAGACTAAGGCACTTAAACAAGCGTCAAGCCCTTATTTTACCTCACGCGCATTTTGTTTGGACCCCACCTTGGAAGCGGTCGGCCCCGAATCACCGGCCAAGCGAAAGGAATGATTCGCGAAGTTGGCTCGAGTCACATCCACCCGCCCCTTCGTTGGCCTAACGGCTTGTCACGCACGCCGGATCATTGGCGGCAGGCACTACGGCACATATCAAGCAGATCAGCTAAGGCGGGATCGTCGCTATCTTCCAAAAACAGGAGGAAAGCGAAACCGCTGTTGCCCACGCAATAGATCAGTTCGAACCAGCCGCCATGGTCGTGCAGCCAATCCCACCATGGATCGAAGCCGGGCTGTCCATAGCGACGCCCTTCCCATTCCAGCGGTGAAAATAGGACTTCGTCTTTCAGCATGGCTTCGGTGTCGCCCGGTCCCAGGACGACGATGTGCGTGAGACCATCCAGGCCGTCGGCAATCACCTGCGAGATGCGCTCTTGCAAGATGGCCTTGATGTCGGCGCGCAGCGGAAGCGTGGGGGCATTATCCATGGCGGCGCGATCGGGAAGTGAGAGCATGAGATATTCTCCAGGCGAAAAAATAGCGCCCCGAAGGACGCTGCTTGCGATTGGTGGTGGTGGTCGACTCAGACGTGGGCGCGACAGAGCGCCAGCAGCCTTGGATGAATGCCTTCCACGTCAGGCACGATCAGGACATGGCCCCAGCCGGAGTCAGATAGGATGATTGGCGCTTCGAAGATCGAGCCATGCCGCATGACCCACTCCCACGTCGGCGAACCGTCGGTGGTGATGGGAAAGCCCAGCGCCAGTTCTAAGTCGGCCAGCGCATCGCCCGGCTCAACGATGACGAAAGTGCCAATCTCAGTCAGGTCACCACAGTCGATCAACTGGTCGCGGCGAAGTTTCAACAGAGCGGCAATGTCGGGATTGGTCGGGCGTTCAAGCCAGTCGGCCAGTTGCTCCCACGTTCGAATGATGTGCATAGAATAGGCTCCAATAAAAAAGCCCCCACGGATTGCTCCGCAGGGGCTTGAGAGGTTGATGGTGATAAGACGTCAGCTTAGCAGGTAGTCGATTACGTCAGGGCCGAACTCGATCAGAAGCCAGAAGGCCGCCATGTTGAAAACGACGACCAGCGCTATCACGAGTGACAGATACAGCATGTAGGCGAGACGGGCCGTGACATCCCTCATTGCTTGAGCTTCACCAGAAGCGCTTGTATCTTTTCGGTGTTTTCTTTGTGCTTCTCAGGTGTCACGCCCGCCATGTTTTCGTCGAGGAGCGCGCCGATTTGCTCCTGCAGCGCGCACTGCCGTTTCGCAAATCTGAGCGCCTCGCCGGTGGCGAACAAGGCACCGGAGAAGACGTTGAACGTGTCGAACGAGAACAGCGACCCTAACAGGCTAGGCTTGCTAGTTCGCTTTCCCATTCGCGTCTCCCGCTTCCAGCGCAAAAGTTAATGCCGGGTCCGTCTCCACGACGATGCGCCACGTTGCCTTGTCGAAGCCATCTTTAGCGACTTTCCAGGCAGTCCCGGTTTTTGCGGAAACGCCGGGATTGAGATCGGCGCTCATACCGGACGCGTCGTCCATTAGTACGCCAACCATGATGCCCGCCATATCGTCAGTGACATAACTCTGGCCTTTGGCATCGACGAGACTGATCGCGGGACGGTCCATGGCCGACAGCGCCGCACCCGACGTATTCTTTATCGTATAGTGGACGACGACGAAGGTTTCGGTCGGTTCAGCCTTCGGGCCACTACCCGCCGGTCCAATCTGATTGGTCATCGTCACTTTGGTTATGGTGAAGTCCACCCCCTTGCCCTTGCCTGTTTCGCCAAGGGCGATTGGCTTTTCTGGCGTTTTGGCAGAGGCGGGGATGTCCGTGATTTGCGGCAGACCGTCTCCGATCGGTTGGGATATTGGCGCTTCACCGCACGCCGACAGCAGCACCAATGCCGCGACTATGGATAGCTTGTGCATGGGCTCGTTCCTCTTCATTTCCACACCGCTTCGACGAAGGCGCGGCAAGCAGTTCGGGCATTGATGATGTTGCGGCCGACCGACACGCGAAGGGTCTGTTCGTTGATCGGCTGGATTTCCCGGCCCCGGTTCTTGGCTTCCTCATAGGCGCGCGTGGTAGCGATCGATCGGCAGGCCACCAGCAAGGCATCGGCTTCCGGCACGAACTGGTAGCGGGAATAACGAAGATCGACGGTGAAGCCTCTCGCGGTATCCTTGATGGTGAACTTGGCATTCTTATCGCCGCCAGCCGCCAAGGGCTTGGAGACGTCTGCAGGCGTGGTGCAGGCGGACAGGACCGCCAGACACAGCAAGGGTATGATCTTCTTCATGGGTTATTCCATTTGCATGAGGTGATGAACCGCAACCCGGCTGGGCACGGCTGAACAGGCAGCATCGCTATTGCGGAATCTGAATCACTGCTCGCCCCCTCGCGCCTGGAGAGCGACCTTCGGCTTCAACCTCGCGTCGCCCTATGTACCTCTCGGAGCGACGGCCGAAGCCGGATGTTAGGAACCTAGCCACTAGAGCAGGCGCATGCGCCTTTATCGGCGAACCGACTGGACATGCGCGCATGCCACCCGGCCTCCAAAATCTGGCGACCGAGTTCTAGTGGCTGGGGTTCCTACGCCCCACCCTCCGGCTTTCACGAAGGGCAAAGCGTGTTTGGCGGGGTTAGAGCAGCTTCGCAATAGGCGTTTGCTGCGCCCTGTTCATATAAGATGGGGGAATTTGCGCGGTCAGAATGGCACCATGCTATGAAGATGCGGGAGGATGGCCTAGCCGCAGGGCCTCACGGTGTAAACGGTTGGCTAACTGATTATGCCATGCAAGCACATCTTGCCACATTTCCACCGGCAATCCGATTTCTGCAACGGCGATACCTGATCGATGCATTTGATCTATAACTGAGAAGAGATGCGAATGGTTGATATTGGCCATCAAGGATGCAGTTTCTGGGTCTTGAAATGGCCCGTACTGACCAAGAGATTTATCCAATGTATCAAGGGTCGAACGTACATCGTGCCAAAGCCGCGTTATAAAATTTGAACTTCCGATCGGTTGATTTAGAGGGAGTTGAGATGCGGTAACTGCCAATCCTATCGGCACTTCTACCGCTGCATTTAGTTCGTTCACGCTTATCACGGCGAGGTCCGCGATTTGACCGGCCTCACGTATCGTTCGCGCGACTGATTTTAGTCGTGCCCGAGCAACCATGTTGTTTTTTAGTGCGATAACTTGCATCGGGCGTAAGCGACGATCTTCTGCGAGCCGGATGAGGCTATCAACCAGAAAGACTACTAGCAGGCCGGACAAAAGATTGGGAGGAAGAGCCTTCGTGAGTTCAGATGGCCAAGTGTCCGCAGCAAAAAATGCTGCAAGCGTCAAAACGACATAGGCAAAATAGGCTGCGGCACGATTGAACATTGACGTAATTCCCTCGTGCCTACTGCCAAAGTCAACAGCTAGCGACTAACATTTTACCTCAACCCTGTCAGCGCTGATGCCAACGTCTGCGGGATCAATCGCGTTCTAGAAACGGGATTGGTTCCGCAATCGTCCCGTCCGCGCGCATGCGATCGTATTGGGCTTGCACATCGTCAATTCGATCAATGGCCCTTTGCATTCGATGAGCCACCTTCTCGGTTGGGCTCAGCTTCAGCCACTCGTCCCGCTTCATCACCCCCATCATGCCCTCCAGCGCTGCATACGCACCATAAGTTGACATAGAATGAGGTTGATGCAACCCATTCCTACCCCACGCTCCACCCACTGGGACGCCCCGAAATCAAGTTCAAAGCCCCATAAACAAGGCAACCCACCGGCCCTAAGCCAGAAGGCGTTTTCGCTTTGATTTCAGGAATTTGCCTTTGCAGGCGCTGGTGCCGCTTACAGGACTCGAACCTGTGACCCCCGCATTACGAATGCGATGCTCTACCAACTGAGCTAAAGCGGCTTGCGGCGGGCAGATAACAGCGGTTGGGGTGCAGGACAAGCGGGCTTTTCAACGAAAGCGCACATCCGCGCCCCTGTTCACCCCAAATTTACCATCCGCTGCCACTGTCGAGTCCCAGATGAAGCGCTTTTATCTGTTTTAGGGACAGGCCGAATGGACACTCTATGGGGACTCGATGTCGCCAACGACCGGGACGACGTCGACCATAGCGAAGACGCCGCGATCGACGCGCCGCTGATGGTGGTGTCCGACGAACGGCGGATGCAGGTGCGCGCATATAATTATTGGGCCTCGCTGCTGGGCGACCGCGCCTTGCCCTCGATCGAGGATCTGGCGCCCGAAGAACTGGACGATTTCGGCCCCTACAGCATCCTGCTCGATTTCAGCACCGGTCTCGAAAACCCCTCGGTCGTGTATCTGGGCACTGCGTTGCGCCAGGAATGCGAGATCGAAGGATCGATCACCTATATCGATGACGTGCCCGCCCGATCGCTCGTCTCGCGGCTGACCGACCATTATCTCCAGATCATCGCCAATGCCGCGCCGATCGGCTTCGAGGCCGAATTCGTCAACCAGCGCGGGTCGGACATTCTCTATCGCGGCATCTTGATGCCCTTCTCGTCCGACGATGAAACGATCGATTTCGTGTTCGGCGTGATCAACTGGAAGGAATTGGCCAACGCCCCGATGCGCGCCGCGCTGGAGGCGGAAGTGGGCGACGCCTTGCGCACCGCGCCGCTACCCGGCCCGACGACCGCAATCTGGGCCGATGGTCCCGCCCAGTCGGAAACGCCCGCCCCCGCGCACGCACAGGATGACGACGAAATTCTCGACCTGTCCGGCATGGAAGCGCCCGACGAAGCAGCCCCGCTCGCCGACTGGCTGGCGATCGCCCGCGACGGCGCGGAACGGGTGCGCGTCAGCGAGGCGCGCACCCGTTCCGCCCTCTATCGCGCCATCGGCCTCGCTTATGACTTCGCCTTGGTGGCAAAGGCCCGCCCCGACGATTATGCCACCTTGCTGGTCGACCACGGCCTCAAGGTGCAAGCGCGCAGCCCGATGACCGCGATCATCAAGCTCGTCTTCGGCGGCACCTATGATAAGACGCGGATCACCGAATATGCGACCGCGCTCGACCATGGCTGGGCGACGGGCCTGGGCGTCGGGTCGCTCGCCGACTATCTCGCCAGCTACACAGGCGGCCTCAAGGCACTGGTCCGCGACGAACGCGCGCTGCGCCGCGCCGAAGCCCCGCCCCGCCCCGACCGCCGCCATAAGGCGCGCACTGCGATGCAGGCGGCCAGCGCGCTCGCGCCGGATGCCATCGCCACCGACGCCGATGGCCTGGCCGTCGTCATCGCCCGGCGCGAAGCGGACGGATCGCTCGCCCTCGTCGCGGCGCTGCCGCAGGATTCGGACCTGGGGCAGAAGGTGATCCTCGCCGCCGCCCGCTGATCCGACGGCACGGCCGCGCACCCATCGCCCGCAACGCGCAGCAAAATACTGGAAAATATCCCGTAAACCCGCTCGACATGCCATCGGGCCGGGCCGATAGTCGCCATCCGAAGCAGTTATGGTGCATCATCATATTATTTCAATTTTCAGAAACTTTATTCCACAGCCTGGGTTGAGCCTCCGTTGAGGCGGAGGCATAAAGGCGATCCTAAGCCGGGGAGTCGCATGGCGGCGTCCAGCCTCTCCTCCGTTCCATGAAAGCGGGAATGTACCCGCTGGTGAGAGGTAGGCGAATGACGACGCTGGCTGACGCGAAGACCAAGGAAGTTGATACGGGCATCCGTGAGGCGCTGGAAACGGCGCTGGCGCGTGGCGCGCTGCCGGGCGAGCGGGAAGGGTTTGACGAAGCGGCGCTGGCCGCCGCCGCGCTGTTCGTGGGCCGCACCGCCAATGGCCGTCAGGCGGGACAACCCGCCATCGCCATCGAAACGCTCGGCGAAGGCGCCAATGGCCGCTTCATGCGGATCGCGCTGATCAACGACGACATGCCCTTCCTGGTCGATTCGATCGCCAATGCGCTGGCCGCCGCCGATATCACCATTCACCGGTTGCTCCATCCCGTCCTGTCGATCACCCGCAACAGCGAAGGCGCGCTCGCCGCGATCCTGGACGATGATGCGCCCGGTGCCCGCCGCGAATCGATGATCTATATCGAGGCGGACCGGGCCGACGCGAAGGCACGCCGCGCGCTCGAAAAGGCGCTGGCCGAAACGCTGGCTGACGTGCGCGCCGCCGTCGCCGACTGGGCGCCGATGCAGGCCGCGATGCAGGCCGATGCCGACGCCGTCCCCGATGAGGAAGGTGCGGCGCTGCTGCGCTGGTTCCTCGCGCGCCATTTCACCCTGACGGGTCACGAAATCATCCATCGCGACGGCAGCAGCCATGCCTCGCTCGGCATCTGCACCCGGCATGACAAGCCGCTGATCGCCCCCGCCTCGCTCGACGCCGCCTTCGCCTGGTTCGAGGAAGGCAAGCGCAACCCGCTCATCATCAAGTCCAACCGCCTGTCGCGCGTGCATCGCCTGGTGCTGCTCGATCTCGTCATCGTGCCGGTGCGCGAGGGCAAGGAGGTCAAGGCGCTCTCCATCCATGCCGGCATGTGGACCAGTTCGGGCCTGACGGCGACGCCGGACAAGGTGCCGGTGCTGCGCTCGGCGCTGTCCGCGCTGATGGACAAGTTCGATTTCGATCCACAGGGTCATGCCGGCAAGACGCTGGTCCATGCCCTGGCCACCCTGCCCCACGACATCCTCATCGGTTTCGATCGCGATACGCTGGAGCGGCTAGCGCTGACCTTCATGTCGCTGACCGACCGGCCACGGCCCAAGCTCGCGCTGGCGAGCAGCCCGCTCGCCCGCCATCTCTATGCGTTCGTCTGGCTGCCGCGCGACGAAGTATCGACCGCGCGCCGCTTCTCGGTGCAGGAAATGCTGTCCATGGCCGCCAACGCGCCAGTGCTGAGCTGGTCGATCGCACTGGAGGAAGGCGGCCTCGCCTTGCTGCGCATCACGCTCGACCTGCGCGAAGGCGGCATCATTCCCGACGACGTCCTGCTCGACCGCCAGTTGAAGCAGATGGTGCGCGGTTGGGCACCCGCCGTCGAAGAAGCGCTGGCCAAGACCGAGGATGCCGGCCGCGCCGCGGCGCTGGCGCAGCGCTATGCCGGTGGCTTCCCGATGGTCTATCGCAACGGCGCAGGGCCGGACGAGGCGGCGATCGACATCCGCCTGATCCACGGCCTGTCCGGGCCGGGCGACAAGTCGATCCGCATCTACCGCAATCCCGAAGATTGCGCCGAACGGCTGCGGCTCAAACTCTACAGCCTCCATGGCATTGCGCTGTCCGAAGTCGTGCCCGCGTTCGAGAATTTCGGATTCCGCGTGATCGAGGAAATGACGACCGCATTGGACGGCGGCAGGCTGGGCAATGTCCAGCGCTTCGTGCTGGAACTGCCCGCGGGCGGCGATGCGCAGGCCGTCGTGGACCGCGCCACCATCGTTACCGAAGCCATTGCCCAGGTGCTGGAAGGGCGCGCGGAAAATGACCGGTTCAACGAACTGATCGTCACCGCCGCGCTTGCCCCGCGCTCGGTCGTCCTGTTCCGCGCGCTGTTCCGCTATCTGCGCCAGACCGGCATGGCCTATGGCATGGCGACCTTCGCCGAAACGCTGCGCCGCGCTCAGGGCGTCACCGCCAGCCTCGCCAGCCTGTTCCAGGCGCTGCACGATCCGGTCGGCCGCGAAGGCGCGGAAGAACGGATCGCCGCGGCCCAGGCGGAGATCGACGCCGGTCTCGAAGCCGTCACCGCGATCGACGAGGATCGCGTTCTGCGCCTGCTGCGCGCCGTCATCAACGCGACGCTGCGCACCAATTTCTACAGCGACGCCGCCACCGAAGCGCTGGCGTTCAAGCTCGACAGCGCCCAGATTCCGGGCCTCCCCGCCCCGCTCCCCTGGCGCGAAATCTGGGTCTATTCGCCGCGCGTCGAGGGCATCCATCTGCGCGCGGGTCCGGTCGCGCGCGGCGGGCTGCGCTGGTCCGACCGGCGCGACGATTTCCGCACCGAAATATTGGGCCTGATGAAGGCGCAGCGCGTCAAAAATGCCGTCATCGTGCCAACGGGTGCGAAGGGTGGCTTCTATCCCAAGCATCTGCCCAACCCGCAGGTCGATCGCGACGCCTGGCTCGCCGAAGGCACCGAAAGCTACCGCATCTTCATCCGCGCGCTGCTGTCGGTCACCGACAATATCGTCAATGGCCATGTGCGCCACCCGGCCAAGGTGGTCGTGCGCGATGGCGACGATCCCTATTTCGTCGTCGCCGCCGACAAGGGCACGGCCACCTTCTCCGACGTCGCCAACGCCATCGCGCTCGACCGCAAATTCTGGCTGGGCGATGCTTTCGCCAGCGGCGGCTCCAACGGCTATGACCATAAGGCGATGGGCATCACCGCGCGCGGCGCATGGCTCTCGGTCCAGCGCCACTTCGCCGAAATGGGCGTCGATGTGCAGAGCGAGTCCGTCACCGTCGTCGGCTGCGGCGACATGTCGGGCGACGTGTTCGGCAACGGGATGCTGCTGTCCAAGGCGATCAAGCTGGTCGCCGCCTTCGACCATCGCCACGTCTTCTTCGACCCCACGCCCGATCCCGCCAAAAGCTGGGAAGAGCGCAACCGCATGTTCCAGCTGCCCCGGTCGAGCTGGGAGGATTATGACAAGGCGCTCATTTCGCCTGGCGGCGGCGTCTTCTCCCGCGCGCTCAAGCGCATCCCGCTGACCCCTGAAATCCAGCAGATTTTGGGCGTGACCGAAACGGAAATGGAGCCGGGCGCACTCATCTCCGCCATTCTCAAGGCCCCCGCCGACCTGCTCTGGTTCGGGGGCATCGGCACCTATGTCAAATCCGCGGCGCAAAGCCATGGCGACGTCGGCGACCCGGCCAATGACCGCTTGCGCGTCAATGCCGAACAATTGCGCGTCAAAGTGTTGGGCGAAGGCGCGAACCTTGGCATCACCCAGGCGGGCCGCATTGCCTTCTCGCTCCATGGCGGCCGCATCAATACCGACTTCATCGACAATAGCGCCGGCGTCGATTGTTCGGATAATGAGGTTAATATCAAGATCGCGCTGAACAAGGAAATGGCCGAAGGCCGCCTGTCCTTCGACGCGCGCAACAGCTTGCTCGAAAGCATGACCGATGCGGTCGGCGACCTGGTGCTGGAGGATAACCGCCTGCAGGCGCTTGGCCTGTCGATCGCCGAAAGCGGCGGCGCGGCCGACCTCGCCAGCTATGTCCGGCTGATCGAAACCTTCGAGGAATCGGGACGGCTCGACCGCGCCGTCGAGGGGCTGGCCGCCAACGACCAGTTGCTGCGGCGCGGACAGGATGGCCAGGGCTTCACCCGCCCCGAACTCGCGGTCCTGCTCTCCACCGCAAAGCTCGCGCTGCAGGATGCGATCGAACATGGTGAGCTCGCCACCGATCCCAGCATGGGGGCCGAACTTATGGCCGCCTTCCCCGCCGCAATGCAGGACAAGGAAGCGGACGCCATCGCCGCCCATGCCCTGCGCAAGGAGATCATCGCCACCAAGGTCGCCAACCGCATCATCAATCGCCTTGGCATCATCCACCCGTTCGAACTGGCGGAAGAAGAAGGCTGCTCGCTCGCCGACCTCGCCAGCGCCTTCCTGATCGCCGAGCGGCTCTACGACATCCGCGCGCTATGGGCGGATATCGACGCGGCCCATATGTCGGAGGATGCCCGCCTTGCCCTGTTCGGCGACATCGCCAATGGCATGCGCGCCCAGATCGCCGACATCTTGCGCAGCGTGCCCGCAGGCACCCTGCCCGCGGCCGGGCACGACCTGTTGGCAAAGGGCGTCGGCACGCTGGCCGTGCAGGTCGACGACCTGCTCACCAGCGAAGCCCAGCGTCGCACCAATGCCGTGACCGATCGCCTGCTGGGCCTCGGCGCGCCCGAAGCCCTGGCCCATCGCGCCGCTGGCCTGTTCAAACTGGACGGTGCTGTCGGCATCGCGGCCTTGGCCGGACGGATGGGCGTCGATGAAGTCGAACTGACCCGTGCCTTCACCCATCTGGGCGAAGCGGTCGGCATCGACTGGGTCCAGTCCGCCGCCGCGCGGATGGAACCGACCGATCCGTGGGAACGGCTGCTCATCTCCGGCGTCGCCCGTGACATGCAGCAGGTCCGGCTCGACTTCCTGGCGCAATGCACCGCGAATTGCGACGCCAGCGACGTCGCCGCCCATGTCGAAAACTGGCTACAGAAGAAGGGCGACCGCGTGCGTCAATTCCGCACCCTGGTCCAGCGCGCTAAGGCCGCCGCCAGCCCCAATGTCGCGATGCTCGCGGAGATTGCGGGCCAGGCCCGCGGCCTGCTGGGACGCTGAACTGATAACCGGGTCATGGCCACAAGTCGGCCATGACCCTGTAAATCATTCCGGCGCGGTTTCCGGCAGCGGCGCACTGTCAGGCACCGCACTGGCATCCTTGGCCTTGCCCGGTACGCCCAGGCCCGGCCCGTACATCGGCACCACCGGCTCATCGCTCACGCGCCCATGCAACGCCTCGATCTCCGCCTTGCGCTGCTTGAGATACAGGTCGCGATAGGTGCCATAGGGGTCTTCCTGCGCGCGGATATCGGTAATCCGCTCGTCGAACGCGGCCCGTTCCCCCAATTGACGCAGGATGTTGGCGGGAATGACATAGGTCGGCTGGTTGAACGGCTTACCCAAAACGAAGGGCGTCACGATGCCATCGACGCCATAGCCGACGAGATCGCGCAGCGTCGTCGGCCCGATCACCGGCAGATACATATACGGCCCCGGCCCGACCCCGTAAAAGCCCAGCGTATTAGCGAGGCCATTGGGCCGATAGGGCAGATGGAAGGGCTTGCGCTTGGCCACGTCGAACAGGCCGACAAAGCCCAGCGTCGAATTGATCGCGAACCGCCCCGCCGTCTCCGCCGCCTTGCCTGGCTTGAGCTGCAGCAGATAGGCCGCAAACACCACCGGCTCCTGCAGATTGGAGAAGAAGTTGCGCAATCCCTTGCGCGCCGGACGCGGCAGGCCCTTATTATAGGCCTTGGCCATTGGCCCGACGACATTCTTGTCCACCGCCTGCACGGCCTCGAAACTCTGGGCGTTGATCTCTTCCAGCGGATCGCCCTTGGGCGGCGCGCGGTCGCCGGTCACCACGATGTCCTGGACCTCATCCTCCGCCTGCACGGGCGGCGCGGCCGGTGTCGTTTCCACCACCGGCTCGACCGGCAATTGCGGCGCAGCCCCGGCCTGCGTCCCGATCAACATCATTCCTGCGGCAACGCCCGACAGCAGCATAATTTTATCCTGATAGCGGCACGCGCCCCCCTCTCCCATGAGCAGGGCCGACCCGATGCCTTGACGTCTCGGTGATCGCTCGCCCGTATGCCGTCCCTCTTGCGGCTAGGGCCAGCGTCGCCTGCGGTCAATAGTCTCGATCTGCAACCGGTCGCGGCGATCATCCCCTTCATCACACTTTATTACATTTTTCTTCCTGCGACTCGTTTGCAATTGAGAGTCGTTCGCGATATGCGATCCTCCTCACTTCAGCAGGACCAGTCCCCATCCCGATGCACGGAACCGCCCGCATCTCTTCGCAAAAGAAAAAGAGCGCCAAGGCGTTCTGGCTCAAGCAATTGCACACCTGGCACTGGGTCAGCTCGGCGATCAGCCTCATCGGCCTGCTGCTCTTCGCCTTCACCGGCATCACGCTCAACCATGCCGCCGATATCGAAGGATCACCGCAAACCGTCGAAAAAGCGGCGACCCTGCCCGCCAACCTGCGCGCCCAGATCGCCCCCGATGACCAACCCGACACCAAGAAGCCCCTGCCCGCCCCCGTCGCCGCCTGGATCGAACAGGCTGTGGGCCAGCGCGGCACCGGCGAGGCCGAATGGTCCGCCGACGAAATCTACCTCGCCTTGCCCCGGCCCGGCGGCGACGGCTGGGTCTCGATCGACCGCACCGACGGCACGGTCACCAGCGAAGCGACCAGCCGCGGCTGGATCAGCTATCTCAATGATCTGCACAAGGGGCGCAATGCCGGAACGGTGTGGAAATACTTTATCGACATTTTCTCGGTCGCCTGCTTCCTCTTCGCCTTGACCGGCCTCGTCCTGCTCCAGCTTCATGCCAAGAAGCGGCCTTCCACCTGGCCGCTGGTCGCCGCAGGCCTCGCTCTGCCCGCCATCCTCGCCATCATCTTCATCCATTAAGGGGGACTATCCATGCAGATCCGCTACCGCCTGGCCCTGACCGGCACGGCTGCGCTCGGCGCGGTGGGCACGCTCGCCGCACCCGCCACCGCACAGACGCTGAACCTGTCCGTCGCCATCCCGCGCCTCTCGGTCGCCGAATATCATCGCCCCTATGTCGCGATCTGGATCGAAAAAGAGGGCGCAACCCCGCGCAGCTTGTCGGTCTGGTATGATTATGACATGAAGAATGGCGAGGGCACCAAATGGCTGCGCGACGTGCGCCAATGGTGGCGCGCCTCCGGCCGCGCGCTCAAGCTGCCCGCCGATGGCGTCACCGGCGCAACCAAGGCACCCGGCGACCATAAGCTCAGCTTCACCGCAGGCAAAGGCCCGCTGGGCGCGCTTGGCCCCGGCAACTACACGCTCTTCATCGAGGCCGCGCGCGAAGTCGGTGGCCGCGAAGTCGTCCGCCTGCCCTTCGCCTGGCCGCCAAAGCCCGGCGCGACCGTCAAGGCGCAGGGCAGCACTGAACTGGGCGCCGTCGCCCTCACCTTCGGCAAATAAAGGGGATTGGACCATGAAAGCCACATATCTGATCGCGGGCGCGCTTGCCGCCCTGATGCTGCCCGCCACCGCGCAGGCCCATCGCCAATGGATGCTGCCATCGTCCACAACCCTGTCGGGCGACGAGAGCTGGGTGACGGTGGACGCTGCCATCTCCAATGACGTTTTCTACTTCGAACATTTCCCGATGGCGACCGACGGCATCGCCGTGACCGAACCGGACGGCAGCACCGGCACAATCGAAAACGCCGCCAAGGGCCGCTATCGCTCGACCTTCGACGTGCATCTGACCAAGCCCGGCACCTATCGCATCGCCAATGTGTCGACCGGGGTGATGGGCAGCTATATGCTCAACGGCAAGCAGGAACGGCTGCCGCGCGGCACGACCAAGGACAAGCTGGCCAGCGTCATCCCAGCAGGCGCAACCGATGTGCAGACCGCCGAAATGTCCAACCGCAACGAGATTTTCGTGACATTGGGCGCGCCGACCACGACCATCTTCAAACCCACCGGCACCGGCATCGAAATGGTCCCCGTCACCCATCCCAATGATCTGGTGTCGGGCGAAGCGGCGACCTTCCAGTTCCTGCTCGACGGCAAGCCTGCGGCCGACCTCAAGGTCACCGTCATCCCCGGCGGCATCCGCTATCGCGACGCGCTGGGCCAGATGGACCTGACCGCCGACAAGGATGGCAAGGTCGTCGTCACCTGGCCGGAACCCGGCATGTATTGGATGAATGCCAGCATCGGCGGCGGGCGCGAAGGCGGCCCCGGCGGCCCCGGCGGTCCCGGCGGCATGGGTGGCCCCGGCGCAGGTGCGCCCGGCGCAGCGCCCACGCCCCCGGCACGTCCCGCTGGCCCACCCCAGCGCCGCGCCGCCTATGTCTCGACGCTGGAAGTGCTGGCCCCCTGACGGTCGGCATCCGCATCGCCATCCCGCCCGGCCTGTCGCCCGACCTGTTCGTCGGGCGACAGCGGACGGGCCGCGTCATGACACTCGGCGGCCCCACCATGGGCACCAGCTGGTCGGCGCATATCGTCGATCCGCCCGCTGGCTGCACGGCGGAAATCGCGGCGGTGCTGGCCCGCATCATCGCGCAGATGAGCAATTGGGAGCCGGACTCGGCCATCAGCCGCTTCAACCGCGCCCCTATCGGCACATGGATGCCGCTGCCCGCCGACATGCTGACCGTCCTGCGCGCAGGGCTGGACATGGCACGGCTGTCGGACGGCGCGTTCGATCCCGCCATCGGCCACCCGGTCGACCAATGGGGCTTTGGCCCCGCCATCCTCCTCCGCCCGGACGCTGCGCCGACGACGACGCCCTGGCAGGCGATCGAGATTGATGGCGATCAGGCTCGCCGCTGCGCCCCGGTCGCGCTCGATTTCTCCGGCATCGCCAAGGGATTCACCGTCGATGCCGTCGCCGCGCGCCTGCGCGCCATGGGCCTCGCCAACTTCCTCATCGAAATCGGCGGCGAATTGCGCGGCGAAGGTATCAAGCCCGACATCCAGCCCTGGTGGGTCGATGTCGAATCGCCCCCGGACCTGACTATCCCAGTCCTGCGCGTCGCCCTGTCCGGCCTGTCGGTCGCGACCTCCGGCGACTATCGCCGCTACCGCCTGGAAGATGGCCGCCGCCTCTCCCACAGCATCGACCCGGCCACCGGCACCCCCATCGCAACCGGCGTCGCCTCGGTCACCGTCCTACACGACAGCGCGATGCAGGCCGACGCCTGGGCTACCGCCATCACCATCCTCGGCCCCGTAAACGGCATGGCGCTCGCCACCCGCCACGCCCTCCCCGCCCGCCTGATCCTGCGCACCGACACCGGCGCGCAGGAATATATGACGCCGAAATTGGCGGCGATGCTGGAGTGACAAGGGGAGCCGCACCACATCGCCTGGGGCTAGTCGATTATCCCTCTCCCCCGTGGGGGAGAGGGCTGCGCAGACTTGGCAGCTTGCTGCCTAGTGGAAGCTGGGTGAGGGGGCGTAGCCTCCCGCCATTGCTCCCCATAACCGCCTTCCTCTTGCATTCCTGACACGGCCGGGGCACCCGCCGGGGATGCACACAGAGACTGATCTGGAAACCACCCTGCTGGGGCCAGTCCTGCCCAATCGGACCTGCGGCGATTGCACGGCCTGCTGCACCATCCTCACCGTGGATACGCCCGATTTCCAGAAGTCGGCCGACATCCCCTGTATTCACCTCGCTGCGCAGGGGTGCAGCATTCATGCCGAACGCCCGCACATCTGCCGGACATGGTTTTGCGCCTGGCGCAGGATCGCGAGCCTGCCCGATGCGGCCCGCCCGGACCGATCCGGCATATTGGTATCGCTCGATTTCGTCCGCGAACCGCGCAACTGCTTCGAAGGCGTCTCGATCATGGTCCGCATGGAGCCGGGCAGCGCCGCGATCACCAATGGCATGGCCGCCACCATCCTCGACGCCCTGTGCGATCAACTGATACCCGTCTGGTTCAGCGACGGGTCCAGAAAGATGCTGATGCACCCCGACGATAACGTCGCCAGCCTCGTCCTGTCAGGCGACCCCGCGCCGGGTTACTTGAAGGAAGAAGTGGCGGCTTGGCGAGAGCGATACAGCGCGTTCGCGAGCAAGGGGTAGTCGCGGGCGATTTGCGGCATTGAGTGATTTGCCGTCAGGCAGCTTAGGGCAATCCGTTACATAATGCCGACACGACACGATCACCGACCACGTCGAATGTCACGGATATTACGCCGCACCCCGCGTCCATTCCCTGAGGAAGATCATGATATTCCACCCATTCACGCCCAGGCCGTTCACTTTGGACAAATTGCGCCTCAACCAACTTCTGGCCTTGTTCGGACATGCTGTAGGCATAGTATCTGTAGTAATTAGATACACCCTCCCATCCTTCGGGCAGTTTGGCAGTCGCCTCAATTCTGTCCATGATATAAGCGCGCCTTTGCTGCTCCGACGAACCGCAATTTGTCAGCACAAAGAGACATAGGACTGTCGTGAAGCGGTGCATCGCTACAGCCTATCGAAGCAAAGTCCATCCGTATATCATAACCGGCCGATACGCCGCCTCATTACACACATGTCCGAACATCGGTGCCCCGCTTCAACCCCACACCCCTTCCAATGTAGGATTTTCTCTGGTCTATCCTGATGGATGACGCCCACGGCCCCTTCCAGTCCCCCTATCCGCTCCCCAGACACGTCGCGTCGCCGACGCGTAGGGGACGCGTGTGTGTCGCGTCACCGTCGCGTCGATGATACACAGGTGGCACGTCGCGACCGCTTCGGCGATACGATTGACGCAAATTGCTGTGCAATGGCCCGACGACGGTG
This sequence comes from Sphingobium sp. KKT206, assembly GCF_055640555.1. Lineage (NCBI taxonomy): Bacteria > Pseudomonadati > Pseudomonadota > Alphaproteobacteria > Sphingomonadales > Sphingobiaceae > Sphingobium > Sphingobium sp. KKT206. The sequence goes on along the minus strand of NZ_CM145764.1, from coordinate 138,924 downwards.
TGAACTTCGCGGCGTGACCCTCATGGCGCGTCTTGTATGCCTGAAAGCCCATACCGACCGGACTCAACGCCGCGCCGAATCCCATCAGCCGGTCGCCCCACGCGTTCCCACCGAGATCAAGCAGAGGCCACCCTCACACGCTGTCGGCGCACCCCGGACCAGTGTCCGCTTCGCTGACCGCGTCGCTTCGCTGCTGCAGGGCGGCGGCGAAAATCCAGCAGCGTATCGCACTGGCGAGATTGGGCGGATCGGCGGCCTTCATCCGCATCACGTCGATCTGCGCAATGAGGGCGTTGATGGGCAGGTTCGCCCGCTTCGCCGCATCTCGCAGCGCATCCCAGAAAATGGGTTCCAGGCTGATCGCGGTCTGATGGCCGGCGATCGTCACGCTCCGTTTGACCGGAGGGGCAAAGGGCGACCCCATTGGCCCTTCCGGGCCATCAACAGGGTCGCCAATGTCCATCAATACATATGCTGCCCGCCGTTGAGCGACAAGGTCGTGCCAGTCACAAAGCCCGCATCCTCGCTGCAAAGAAAGGCGACACCGCGCGCAATTTCACTGGCCTGGCCAAGGCGGCCGACCGGGATCTTGGCAACGATTTTTTCCAGCACGGCCGGGGGCACGGCGGCGACCATGTCGGTGTCGATATAGCCCGGCGCGATGGCATTGACGGTGACGCCCGCCTTGGCGCCTTCCTGCGCCAGTGCCTTGGTGAAGCCATGGATGCCCGACTTGGCGGCGGCATAGTTGACCTGGCCATATTGGCCTGCCTGCCCGTTGATCGACCCGATATTGACGATCCGGCCCCAGCCGCGCTCGCGCATGCCACCAAAGGTCGCCTTGGCCATGTTGAAGCAGCCGCCGAGGTTGATGCGCATGACTTCGTTCCAGTCGTCGAAGCTCATCTTGGCCAGCACGCCGTCGCGGGTGATGCCCGCATTATTGACGACGATGTCCACCGGGCCGAGCTGTGCGGCGACGGCAGCGCAACCATCGAGGCAAGCCTGATGATCGCCCACATCCCATTTGAAGGCGGCGATGCCGGTGCGCTCGGTAAAGGCCTTCGCCTTTTCGTCATTGCCGCCATAATTGGCCGCAACGGTATAGCCCATGTCCCGCAACGCCAGGCTGATCGCCTCGCCAATGCCCCGCGTACCGCCGGTCACGATCGCTACTCTCGCCATATGCGCATCCTCTTCTTACCTAAGCGGGCTGGTCGATCCAGCCCGAAAGCTCTCGGCCGATCAGCCTCTGGTACAAAGTGATAGCGTCGGGCGTTGCATTTAAACAGGGTAAATAGGCAAATTTTTCGCCGCCTGCAGACCAAAAGGCTTCTTTTGCCCGCAATGCGATTTCTTCCAGCGTCTCCAGACAATCTGCGGAAAATCCGGGTGTTATGACAGCAATATTACGGACACCATCGCGCACCAATCCGGCAAGGGTTGCTTCGGTCTCCGGCTCCAGCCATTTTGCCCGGCCAAAGCGCGACTGGAAACTCATATGGACCGGCAGCGTCAGTGCTTCGCGCAGCAGGCGGACGGTCTTGACCGACTGGCAATGATAGGGATCCCCCAGATGCAAGGTGCGTTCGGGCATGCCATGGAAGCTCGCGAGAATGGCGTCCGGGGCGAAATCGAGCGCGGCGACATGCGTGTCGATCGCGGTCTTGAGCGCCGCGATATAGGCCGGGTCATCATGATAGGGCGGCAGAGTGCGGATGGCGGGCTGCCAGCGCATCGCCTTGAGCGCCGCGAAGGCTGCGTCATTGGCCGTCGCTGTGGTCGCGCCGCTATATTGCGGATAGAGCGGCGCGAGCAGGATGCGATCACAGCCCGCTTTCTTCATTGCCGACAGGCGCGAAGCGATCGACGGATTGCCATAGCGCATGGCCCAATCGACGGTGACGCCCGGCCCCATCGCCTGTTGAAGTGCCAGTGCCGTGTCGCGGGTATGGAAGGCGAGCGGCGATCCCTGGTCGGTCCACACCTGTTGATAGGCATGGGCCGATTTCTTGGGCCGGGTGGTCAGGATGATGCCGCGCAAAATCGGCTGCCACAGGATCGGCGGCAGTTCGACCACGCGGCGGTCGGACAGGAATTCGCCGAGATAGCGCCGCACCGATCCGGCGTCGGGCGCATCGGGCGTGCCGAGGTTGATGAGGAGGACGCCGACTTTGGGGGTCGGAATGGCGGGATGGTTGGGGGGCAGGGTCATATCGTGGCCAATAGCGGCAGGTTGCGCAAACGCTGACCTGTCCATGTGTACAATGCATTGGCGATAGCAGGCGCGACCAGCGGCGCGGCGAGATCGCTAACGCCGACGGGGGACGCGGTGCTGCGGATCAGTTCGACCGTCACTTCGCCGATATCGGCGAGGCGTGGCAAATTCATCCGGCCCAAAATCGCGCGGGTCGGCAGGCCCCGCGCATAAGGGACGGACGCCCCCATCGCGAAAGCGAGGCCGTAGATGAGGCCGCCCTCGACCTGCTGTCGGGCAATGTCGGGGTGGACCTGATCACCGACATCGACCGCCGCGATCATGCGGTTGACGCTCAGCCGGTCGCCGCGCATCGATGCTTCGACCATCACCGCCGCATAGCCGCCTTGCATGACGTGCGCGGCAAGCCCCTGCCCGCTGCCCGCTATGCCGCCCTGCCAGCCGCCCATCGCCGCTGCAGTGGACAGGCAATGGGCCAAACGCGGATTGCCGCCCAGCATCTGGATACGGAAGGACATCGCTTCCATCCCCGCGAGGTGCGCCAGTTCATCGACGAAACTTTCGGTGAAGAATGCGCCATGCAGATGCGCGTTGCCCCGCGTGAAACCGAGTGCCAGGCCGACATCGGCGGGATAATGATCCACCGCCCAATTGGGGATCGCATAGGGCGGGGCCATCCCCGCGACCGCCAGCCGGGATGCCTTGTCCGCCGTCTGCACCGCCGCCTCATGGGGCAGCGCGCCATCCGATATGCGTGCCCAGGTCTGGGTCATGGCGCAGGGTGCCGCGACTTTGGCCAGCCAGCCCTCGATCGCGCCGTTACGCCCGATTTTCGCGGCCATGCGCGCTTGCGCGGGCGCGCTGGGCCGGTCCTGCACCACATCCTCCAGCCTGGACCAGAGCAGTTGCACCGGGCGGCCCACATCGCGCGCGATCAACGCGGCCTGGACGCCGACGTCCCAGTCCATCTTGCGCCCGAAGGAACCGCCCGCGTGCAGCGGATAAAGGGCTACGGCCGTTTCGGAGAAGCCCAGGGCATCGGCAATGGCGGCACGCGCCAAGCCCGGTGCCTGAGTCGCCATCCAGACTTCCGCGCCATCCTGCCCGACCCGCGCCGTGGCGCAGAGCGGTTCGAGCGCGAGGTGCAGCCCGGCTTCGACCCGATATTCGCTGGCCAATAACGTCGCGCCTTCGAACACCGGCAGCAGGTCGCCTTGGGCATAGAGGCGACGACCCGCCGAGCCGGAAAAGGCCGCTTCCAGCGCTGCGTCAATCGACGCGCTGTCGACCGGCTTGCCGCGCAGGGTGAAGACAGGATCGGCGAGGTCGAGTGCCTTATTTGCCGCCCACCAGTTGGTCGCGACGGCAGCGACCCAGCGTTCGGTGCGGACCAGTTTGAGGAAGCCCGTGACATTGCTTGCCGATCGCTCGTCCAGCCCGGCGAGGATCGCGTCGCCGACCGGTCCTTGCCGGATCGAGGCATGGACCATGTCGGGCAAACGAATGTCAGCGGCGAAATTATGGCTGCCGTCGATTTTCGAGGGGGTGTCGAGCCGGGCGACGTCCTGCCCCGCCAGCCGCCCATCCTGCCCTTGCCGCAAGGGCAGGATGGCGGGGAGGTCGAACTGTGCCGCTTCCTCGACCAGCTCGCCGATCTTCAGCCGCCGTTCGCTGCCGTCGGAGACCAGTCCTTCTATGATATCGCAGCTTTCCCACGGCACCGACCAGCGCGCCGCCGCCGCCTTGCACAGCAGGATGCGCGCCGCCGCACCGGCATCGCGATAGGCGTCGTGGAACATCGGGACTGATGTGCCGCCGCCCGTCAGCATCAGGCCGCTGCGCGTCGCATATTGGCCGATCGCCCAATCGCCAGCGTCGCCCAGCAAGCGCGTCCAATCGCTCGCCAACCATTCGCGCGCCAGCAGCGTGTTGGCGTAGAGCGGGCTGATCGGTGCGCTTTGGACAGCGACCGTGCGCCAATCCGCGCCCAGTTCGTCGGCCAATATCTGCGGCAGGACCGTGGTCACCCCCTGGCCCGTTTCGGTTTGCGGCACGATGACGATCACCTGCCCAGACCGGTCGATCTTGAGGAAGGCGTTGACGATCGTTTCGCCGGGACCGGCATTGAGATTGGGCTGGTACTCACGCGGCCAAACGCCCCAAGCGATGAGCAACCCCGCCGCCGCACCGCCGCCGACCAGTAGGGTGCGCCGGTCGATGCCCTTGCGGCTGTCCGATATTGTGCGCGGGGGGCGAGCCATGGCCCGACTGATAGGGGCGCGATGGCCGGGTGGAAAGCGTTAATCGGCGCTGACCGGCGCGATGCCCAGACGGGGTATTTCGATTGCCGGGCAGCGGTCCATCACCACTTTGAGGCCAGCCGCTTCGGCGCGGGCGGCGGCGGCTTCATCGATGACGCCGAGTTGCATCCACACCGCCTTGGCGCCGGCGGCGATGGCGTCGTCTACGGCCTCTCCGGCGGCTTCGCTGCGCCGGAAGATATCCACCATGTCGATGGGTTCGCCGATGTCGGACAGCCGACCCCAGACAAATTCGCCATGGACATGCTCGCCCGCAATCTGCGGATTGACCGGCAGGACACGATAGCCATGGTCCTGAAGGACAGCCATGACGCGATAGCTGGCCCGTTCCGGCCGATCGGAGATGCCGACCAGCGCGATGGTGCGGGTTTCGGTGAGCAGGGTGGCGATGTCCTGCGGGGCGGTCAGCGGCATGGAAATTCTCCTTATGCAGCTAGGACGAGCCAAGGACCGGGACGTTCCCGATGATGGAGACGGATCGCTTAACTTCGCACATTTCCCGCTGATTGCGACATAATCTTGCGCGTCCCTGATCCTATCGCAAAGTCACGGTGCGCGGACGTCCGATCATAGCCTGGCGCCCCGCTGTAGGACAGTCAAAGGACAGTCAAGCCGCACCATCGAGCCACGCCGCCACCTTCTGCGCGATGGCCCGGAAGGCGTCGGCGTGGACGCCCTCGCCAGCGGCGGGTGGATCGCCCGCGTCGGACTGGCGACGGATATCGATGGCGAGCGGAATGCGGCCAAGGAAGGGCATCCCCATGTCGCCTGCCGCCGTCTCCGCGCCGCCGGTCCCGAACGGGTCGGAGATTTCGCCACAATGCGGACAGGCATAGCCCGCCATATTTTCGACAAGGCCGATCATCGGCACGCCCGCCTGGGTGAACAGGCTGACCGCACGGGTCGCATCGATCAAGGCCAGATCCTGCGGCGTCGAGACGATCACTGCGCCGACAGGCTTATGTTTCTGCACCATCGTCAATTGAATGTCGCCGGTGCCCGGCGGCATGTCGACCACCAGCAAGTCGGTCTCGCCCCAATCGGCGTCGATCAGTTGCGACAGGGCGTTGCCGACCATCGGCCCGCGCCACGCGAGCGCCTTGCCGGGTTCGACCAGATGCGCCATCGACAGCATCGGAATGCCGAGCGTGCCGGTGACGGGGATCATCTTCTTGTCGCGGGCCTGGGGTTTCTGATCCTCGCTACCCATTAGCCGCGCCTGCGACGGGCCATAAATGTCGGCATCGACCAAACCGACCCGGCGGCCGAGGCGATGCAGCGCGACGGCGAGGTTGGCCGACAAAGTGGACTTGCCGACGCCGCCCTTGCCCGACGCCACGGCGATGATGCGCAGTGATTTGCGTTCCGCCGTCTGGGCGATGCGGACATCGGTGACGCCCGGCACAGTCAGGCCGCCCTCGCGGATTGCGGCAACAAGGCCGTCGCGCCGGTCAGGCGACAGGCCGCCGACATCGAGGGCGATCGTCATGATCCCGTCCTTGACGCGCGGCGTGCTGGCACGGCCATCGGTCAGAGCGGTCAGGCGGGCGGTAAAATCGGCAATATCGGTCATGACGACGCCCTGTAGGAAATAATCGCTCCTAAGGGCACTGTTTTTCGCGGGCCAGCCTTCCTATAGAAGGTGACATGAAAAGATTATTCGGGTGGATGCCCGGCATCGTGAGCATGGCGCAAGGCCCCTGGGGCGGCAAAAGCGACGGGCCGGAGAGTAATGACGGTTCGGGCGGAAAGGGTGCGGGCGGCGATGGCGGCCCGCGCAATCCCTGGACCCAACCAGGTCGGCCGGTTGGGCAGAAAGGTCCGTCCGCGATCGAGGAAATGTTGCGGCGTGGCCGTGACAGCTTTGGCCAAGGTGGCGGCAATGGCGGCGGCTTTGGCGGCCTGCCCCAACGTCCCAATGGCAAGGCGCTATGGCCGATCGGGATCGCCATCCTGGTCATCCTATGGCTGGTGCTGACCAGTTTCCACCGTGTCGGCCCGCAGGAACGCGGCGTCGTCACTTATCTCGGCAGTTACAGCCGCACCCTGACCCCCGGTATCAGCCTGACCCTCCCCGCCCCCTTCGCGGCGGTGACGATCGTCGATGTCGAGGAAATCCGCACCATCGACGTGGGATCGACCACGGCGGAGAATGAGAATCTGGTGCTGACCGGCGACCAGAATATCATCGACCTTGCCTATTCGGTGCGCTGGAACATCCGCAATCCCGAACTGTACCTGTTCCAACTGTCCAACCCCGATGCCGCCGTGCGCGAAGTCGCCGAAAGCGCGATGCGCGCCGTGCTGGCCAGCGTCAGCCTGGACGACGCATTGGGCGCGGGCCGTACCGCGATCGAACAGCAGGTCGAACAGCGGATGCAGGAGATACTGGACGGTTACCGTTCCGGCATCCGCATCCAGGGTATTGCGATCAAGCAGGCCGATCCGCCAGCCGCGGTCAATGATGCGTTCAAGGCTGTGTCGGCCGCGCAGCAGACCGCGCAGACCTACCTCAACGAAGCGCGCGCCGCCGCCCAGCAGGTAACGGCCAAGGCGCAGGGCGAGGCAGCCTCCTTCGACAAGGTGTATGAACAATATCGCCTGGCCCCGGACGTGACCCGCCGCCGCATGTATTATGAAACGATGGAGGGCGTGTTGGCCAATGTCGACAAGACCATCGTCGAAGGGACGAATGTGACACCCTATCTGCCGCTGCCCGAAATCAAGCGGCGTGCCGCGCAGGCCGCCCCTGCGGCGCCCGCCGTCTCCAGCACGGAGGGTCAGTGATGCCCGCATTCCTGCGCAACCCCGTAGCCCTGGCGCTGTTCGTGCTGGCGCTGCTCATTCTGCTGGGCAGCACCATCGCCATCGTGCCCGAAACCAAGCAGGGCGTGATCGTCCGCTTCGGTGATCCCAAGGCGATCATCAACCGCTATCGCCAGAATGAAACCTTCGGCAATACGGGCGCTGGCATCATCATGCGCTGGCCCTTCGTGGACCAGGTCGTGTGGATCGACAAGCGCGTGCTGTCGGTCGAAATGGAGCGCCAGCAGGTGCTGTCTACCGACCAGCTAAGGCTACAGGTCGATGCCTTTGCGCGCTATCGCATCGTTGATCCGCTGCGCATGTATATCGCCGCCGGTAGCGAGGAACGGGTGTCGGAAGCGTTGCGTCCGATCTTGGGTTCGGCGCTGCGCAACGAACTGGGCAAGCGGCCCTTCGCCGCGCTGCTCAGCCCGGAGCGGGGCCAGGTGATGCAGAATATCGAGGCGGGCCTGGATCGCGTCGCGCGCCAATATGGGGCGGAGATCGTCGATGTGCGGATAAAGCGCGCCGACTTGCCCGATGGCACGCCGCTCGACAGCGCCTTCACCCGCATGCGGACAGCGCGCGAACAGGAAGCGCTGACTATCCGGGCGCAGGGCGCGAAGCAGGCGCAGATCATTCGGGCCGAAGCCGATGCCAATGCCGCGCGCATCTATGCGGCGAGCTATGGCAAAGACCCGTCCTTCTATGATTTCTATCGGGCGATGCAGAGTTATCGCTACACCTTCTCGCCAGACCGGGCGGGGGAGACCAACATCATCCTTTCGCCCAATAATGAGTTCCTGCAGCAGTTTCAGGGGCGGCGTTGAGCCGCGCCCTGTTTCTCTCCCGATCATTACGGAACCAGCGTCATTCAATGAGGGTTAAGGGAAGGCGGCGCATTTCAGGGCTTCGTCAAAGTCCCGCCTTCCAATTCCTTCGCAGTTCATGAGAGGACCGTCACGAGTGCGTTACGCTTATGCCATCACCGGCGCCCTGTTGCTGGGCGGCACCGCCATTGCCGTTACCACCAGTTCCAATGTCGGCGCCCAGACCGCACAGAATGAAGGCCTGACCGCCGCGGCCCCGCAGGGCGCGCCGGCAAGCCTGGCTGACATGGTCGAGAAATTGCAGCCCGCCGTGGTCAATATTTCGACCAAGCAGCGGGTCCAGGTGCAAAATCCCTTCGCGGGCACGCCCTTTGGCCAGTTGTTTGGCCAGGGGGGCGGCGCACAGCCGCAGACCCGACAGGCACAGTCGCTGGGGTCGGGCTTCCTGATTTCGGCGGACGGCTATATCGTCACCAATAACCATGTGGTGTCGGCCGGTGCCGAGGGCGCTTCGGTGGACTCGATCACCGTCACGCTGACCAACAAGACGGAATATACCGCCAAGCTGGTGGGTCGTGATCCCGCGACTGATCTGGCCGTATTGAAGATCGATTCGCCCAAGCCCCTGCCCTTCGTCAAATTCGGCGACAGCACCAAGGCGCGGGTCGGCGACTGGGTGGTCGCGATCGGCAATCCCTTTGCCCTTTCAGGCACTGTGACCGCCGGGATCATCTCCGCCGTCCACCGCAATACCGGCGGCGGGTATGAGAAGTTTATCCAGACCGACGCGTCGATCAACCAGGGCAATTCCGGTGGCCCGATGTTCGACATGCGTGGCAATGTGATCGGCATCAACAGCCAGATATTGTCGCCGTCGGGCGGCAATGTCGGCATCGGCTTTGCTATCCCGTCGGAACAGGCGGCCCCGATCGTGGAAACGCTGCGCAAGGGCGAGACCGTGCGTCGCGGCTATCTGGGCGTGCAGATCAGCCCGCTGGGTGAGGATCTGGCCGAATCGCTGGGTCTTGCCAAGAATCGCGGTGAGTTCGTGCAGGGTGTCGAGCCCGGCAAGGGTGCGGAGAAAGCCGGGATCAAGGCAGGCGATGTGATCGTCAGCGTTGCGGGCCAGGAAGTCAGCCCGGAACAGAATCTCTCGTCCATCGTCGCGTCGCAGCCCATCGGCTCGCGCGTGCCGATCGTGCTGATCCGCAATGGCCAGCGCCAGACGGTCAATGCCGTGGTGGGCGAGCGTCCGAGCGAGGACGAACTGACCAACTTCGCGCCGCAGCAGGATGAGGATTTCAGCCAGCAGCAACAAAATCCGGGTCAGGCGGCACAGCAGTCGCTGGGCATCTCCGCGATTCCCTTGACGCCGGGCATCATCCGCCAGTTGGGCATCGCCGCCGATACGCGCGGCGTCGTCATCACTGGCGTCGATCCGTCGACCGATGCGGGCACCAAGGGTCTGCGCCGTGGCGATGTGATCATCACCGCCAATAATCGTCCGGTGGCGAGCCAGGCGGAACTCGATGCGCAGGTGAAGGCCGTGGCGGGTCAGAATCGCAACGCGATCCTGCTGCAGGTGCTGCGTCGCGGTCAGCCGCCGATCTTCCTGCCAGTGCGCCTGCGCGACAAGTAAGCCGCTTCCGCGCTTGCGGAAGGTGCCAAACTCTGCCTAATTTTCGTCACCCCCGCGCCTGTGGGGGTGACGTTTTTTTTTGGGGGCAGCGGCACATGAGCGACGGCATTTTCATCGGGCTGGGTGCGCCGGACAAGGACGGCGGCGTGCGCCAGTTGCTGAACCTGCGTCGCGCCAATCGCCATGGGCTGATCGCGGGGGCGACAGGCACCGGCAAGACGGTCACGTTGCAGGGGATAGCCGAGAGTTTTTCGGCGCTGGGCGTCCCGGTGTTCCTGTCCGATGTGAAAGGCGACCTGTCGGGCATTGCCATGGCGGGTTCGCCGACGTTCAAAAACGCCGACAAGCTGGTGGCGCGGGCGGCCGAGATCGGGCGGACCGACTATAGCTATAGCGACAATCCGGCGATCTTCTGGGATCTCTATGGAGAACAGGGTCATCCCGTTCGCACCACCGTCAGCGAGATGGGGCCGCTGCTGCTGGCGCGGTTGATGGGGCTGAACGAGACGCAGGAAGGCGTGCTGACCATCACCTTCCGCTACGCCGACGAGGAAGGGCTGCTGCTGCTCGACCTTGGCGATTTGCAGGCGATGCTGGCCTATTGCGCGGAGAATGCCGCGACGCTGTCGGCTCGCTATGGGAATGTGACCAAGGCGAGCGTCGGCGCGATCCAGCGGCAATTACTGCAACTTGAAGCGCAAGGCGGCGACCATTTCTTCGGCGAGCCTGCGCTCGACATCAACGACATGCTGCGGGTGGATCAGCAGGGGCGCGGCTATATCAACATATTGGCCGCCGACCGGCTGATGCAGAGCCCGAAACTCTATGCGACTTTCCTGTTGTGGCTGTTGTCCGAACTGTTCGAGACGCTGCCGGAGGTCGGCGACCCGGACAAGCCGGTGCTGGTCTTCTTCTTCGACGAGGCGCATCTGCTGTTCGATGATGCGCCCAAGGCGCTGACCGACAAGATCGAACAGGTCGTGCGGCTGATCCGGTCCAAGGGCGTGGGCGTCTATTTTGTGACGCAGAACCCGATCGACATACCGGAGGAAGTGGCGGGACAGTTGGGCAACCGGGTGCAACATGCGCTGCGCGCTTTCACCCCGCGCGACCAGCGCGCGATCCGCGCGGCGGCCGAGACGTTCCGTATCAATCCCGACCTGGATGTCGAGACAGCGATCACCGAATTGAAGGTCGGCGAGGCGCTGGTGTCGCTGTTGCAGGAGGATGGATCGCCGGGCATCGTCCAGCGCACACTGATCGCCCCGCCCCGGTCGCGGCTTGGCCCGATAAGCGCGAAGGAGCGCGCGATCATCCAATCGATTTCGCCGTGCGACGGGAAATATGACGCCGCCGTCGATCGGGAGTCGGCCGAAGAGATATTGGCGGCACGGGGCGAGGCTGCGGCCGCCGCTGCGCTAGCCAGCAAGGCGCAGGCCGAGGCCGACAAGGCCGCCGCCGCGCAGGCCAAGGTGGAGGCGAAACAGCGCGAGGCGGCGGCGCGCGAAGCGGCCAAGCCATCCGCCATCGACAAGGCGGTCCAATCCGCCGCCCGGTCGGCAGCGTCTTCGGTAGGGCGGCAGGTGGCCAACGAACTGGGCAAGGCCGTGTTCGGGTCAAGCCGACGCAAGGCATCGGGCGGCGGGATAGCCGGTAGATTGATGCGGGGGATATTGGGCGGGCTTTTCAAATAGCCTATCATCGGATGCAAACAGGGAGGAGATGGACGTGAAGGCAAGCGTGACACCCATCATGATGGCAGGCCTTTTGATGGCGGCCCCTATTCATGCCCAAACGGTCATTCCACCGCGCGACGTGATCGGCGCGGCCATCGTCAGCGACATCGCGAAGGATCGACAGGCGGAACGCGAGGCTAAGCGTCAGCCCTATGCCACGCCTGGCTATGGCCCAATCGCGTCGGCGAAAGCGGCGGGTGAGGCTTGTGCCGCCAAAGCCCGGCAGCAGGCCGGATCGAACGCCGCGCTGGTCGGGCGGCCAGTGACGAGCAGCATGTCGACCGGATGGGAGGTCGAGGGCCAGATCGGCTTGACCGATGGTGGAACCATTCCCTTCATCTGCTCGATACGCAACGGGTCGGTCACCGGAATACTCTTGCGTCAGTAGAGGCGCGAAGCCCGATCATCGGGCGGTGAAGAAATGCTCCGCCGCCCCCTCGTTAGCGCGATTGCCTATTGGTTGTGCAGGCGGCTAAAGCGCTGGCCATGACCGCCCCTTCCCCGCCTCGGCATCCGCTGCATTTTCCCAATTTCCGGGCCTATCTCGTCGGGCGGTGTGCGGCGGTGTTGGCGCAATATGGCATGATGATCGTGCTGGGCTGGCAGGCCTATAATATCGCGCGGGAGACGATGACCACGTCGGGCGCGGCGGCGCAGTTGGGGTTGATCGGGCTGGCGCAGTTTCTGCCGCTCTTCTTTCTGACGCCGATCACCGGCTGGGTCGCGGACCATTATGACCGGCGGATGATTTCGCGCACGACGCTGGCGGCGCTGACGCTGGCGGCGGGACTGCTGGCCTTTGCCACCTATGAGGACTGGGTCAGCCTGCCGCTGATCTTTGGCATTGCCGTGGTCGTGGGGATTGCGCGGGCCTTCAATGGTCCGGCCTATGGCGCGCTCGCGCCCAATCTGGTGCCGCCTGCCGTGCTGCCCAATGCCATCGCCATATCGGCAGTGGTGTGGCAGGCTGGGTCGATCGTGGGGCCGGCGCTGGGCGGCTATGCCTATGCGGCGACGCCCTGGGGTGCCTATGCGCTGGCCGCCCTGCTCTATGCCGTGGCGTTCGGGGCGATGATGCTGATCGGCCCGGTGCCGCAGCCGCCGCGCGACCGGACCCGCCACCCGATCCGCCAGATGATCGACGGGCTACATTATGTGCGGACCAATCGCCTGGTGCTGGCGACGATCACGCTCGACCTGTTCGCGGTGCTGCTGGCGGGCGCGACCGCGCTGCTGCCGGTCTATGCGCGCGACATATTGCAGGTCGGATCGACGGGCCTTGGCCATCTGGCCGCTGCGCCTGGCATCGGCGCGGGGCTGGTGGCGCTGTGGTTTTCGATCCGGCCGATGAAGCGCGAGGTCGGCCTCAAGATGCTGGCCGCCGTCATGATATTCGGCCTGGCCACCATCGTCTTTGGCTGCACCGCCTTCCTGCCGCGCAGCTTTGCGATGGAGGTCGGGCTTGGCGCGCTGGTGGTGCTGGGCGCGGCCGACATGGTGTCGGTGTTCGTGCGCCAGTCGCTGGTCCAGCTCCATACCCCCGATGCCATGCGCGGACGGGTGTCGAGCCTGTCGCAGCTGACCATATCGGCATCGAACGAACTGGGCGAAGCCGAGTCAGGTTTCCTTGCCGCGCTGGTCGGGCCGGTTGTCGCTGTCATTGGCGGGGGCATTGGTGCTATCGTCATCACCCTGTTCTGGGCGCGGCTCTTTCCCGAATTGCGCCTTGCACGCACCTTCGACCCACCCGACATAAGGGAGGCGGACCATAGCCAGGAGAAGGCCCCATGAAAGTCACCTCGATACTCGAAACGATCGGTCACACGCCGCATATCCGCATGGCGCGCCTGTTCAGCGACGCGCCTGAAGGCAGCGAAGTGTGGATCAAGTCGGAACGCTCCAATCCCGGCGGGTCGATCAAGGACCGCATCGCGCTGGCCATGATCGAAGCGGCCGAGGCGTCGGGCGAGTTGCAGCCGGGCGGCACGATCATCGAGCCGACGTCGGGCAATACCGGCGTGGGCCTGGCCATGGTGGCGGCGGTCAAGGGCTATAAGCTGGTTCTCGTCATGCCCGAAAGCATGTCGATCGAACGGCGGCGGCTGATGCTGGCCTATGGTGCCAGTTTTGACCTGACGCCGCGCGAAAAGGGGATGAAGGGCGCGATCGAGCGCGCGCTGGAATTGGTGGCGCAGACGCCGGGTTCCTGGATGCCGCAGCAGTTCGAGAACCCCGCCAATATCGCGGTTCATGCGCGGACCACGGCGCAAGAGATATTGGCGGACTTCGCCGAAACGCCGATTGATGCGCTGATCACCGGGGTCGGCACTGGCGGGCATATCACCGGCACGGCGGAGGTGTTGAAGGCGGTCTGGCCGGGCATCAAAATCTATGCGGTCGAGCCGACTTTGTCGCATGTCATCAGCGGCGGCCAGCCGGGTCCGCATCCGATCCAGGGCATTGGTGCGGGCTTCATTCCGGCCAATTTGCATACCCAATTGCTCGACGGCGTGATCCAGGTCGATCCGGCCGACGCCAAGGACTATGCCCGGCGCGCGGCGCGCGAGGAAGGGATGCTGGTCGGCATTTCTTCGGGGGCGACGTTGGCGGCGATTGCGCAGAAATTGCCTGACCTGCCTTCTGGGAGCCGGGTGCTGGGCTTCAACTATGATACCGGCGAGCGTTATTTGTCGGTGCCCGATTTCCTGCCGGAATAAGCGGTCGTTACGACACTCGTGAAGAAGAGCGATACGCCTCACCCTTTGGCGATGCTGTTCTGGGCGCTGATGTTCGTCGGCCTGCCCATGGGGGTGGCTGGCTGGGACAGTCGACAAGGCGTGCAGGCTGATCCATCAGGCTTTGCGGCGGGGGCAGGAGGGCGCGCGGTGCGGCCGCCCAGCCCGCCGCCGCCGGTCGAGCCGGTGGCGGTCTATGCGCTGGATGCCGACCGGGCGCGGGCAGTGAATGCCGCCATTCCCTTCTCCCGCCTTGCCAATCCACCGGCGCGGCCTTTCCTGTTTTCGGGGTCCGAGACGGATCTGGCGCGGGCGGTCGATTGCCTGGCGGCGGCGGAACTCTATGAGGCGGGCGACGATGCCGTTGGCGAGCAGGCGGTGGCGCAGGTGGTGCTGAACCGCGCGCGCCATCCCGCCTTCCCCAAGACGGTGTGCGGCGTCGTGTTTCAAGGGCAGGAACGGCGGACCGGGTGCCAGTTCACCTTCTCCTGCGATGGGGCGCTGACGCGGACGCCGTCGCAGGCGGCGTGGGAGCGGGCGCGGGCGATCGCGCGGGCGGCGCTGGCGGGGCAGGTGTTCGCGCCGGTCGGGCATGCGACCCATTATCATACCAATTGGGTGGTGCCTTATTGGAGCGGGAGCCTCGACAAGATCGGCGCGGTGGGCACGCATCTCTTCTTCCGCTGGCGCGGATGGTGGGGCACGCCGCCTGCCTTTCGCCGGGGGAGCGCGGGCGGCGAGCCGCTGATCGGGCGGATCGCCAAATTGTCGCTGGCGCATCAGGGGGGCGAGGATGTGCTGCCTGACGGAAGTGTTGCGCCGGTCGAGGGGATTGCCGCCAGTGCGCTGGCGGCCCAGCCGAAGCAGGCGATCGGCGAGGCGATGTTGGGGCGGACGATCGCGGGTGTGCGGCTGGCGGTGCTGGGGCCGGATGGCACCAGCTTCCTGGTCGAATTGCCGCGCGGTGGCGCGCCCGACCAATGGCCGGAGCTTGCCAAGACCTTTTGCGCGGGGCGGCCCGAGTGCCGGATCATGGCGTGGAGGGCGGGGGCTGCTCCGACCAAGATCCCCTTGAGCGACGGGCAACTTGAAACGATGAGCTTTGCCTATATCCACAATAGCGCGAGCGGGTTGCAGCGGGCGCTGTGGAACTGTGCGCAGACACCGCGCAGCAGCAACGCGGAATGTATGCGCCAGCGGGTGCCGACCGCCGCCCCTGCCCCGTCGGCCGATGCGGCGCTGGCCGGGGTGCGGCGCAAGGAGCGGTTCGAGACGGTGAAGATCGCGCCGCTGGGGTCAGCGACTAGTATAGCGACCCGGACAAACTAAACGCATAGTGGCATCGCCGCGTCCGTTCGTTATGATATGCTGTTACATAATGATGTGAGGGCAGTTTATGGTGACGCGGCGGGCATTTTTGGGCAGCGGCGGGATCGCGGTTGGCGGCGCGATGGGGCTGGCTGTGGGTGGCGGAACAGCGCGGGCGCAGGATATCGTTACGGATATGAAATGGCCTGACGAAGCGCCGTTTCACTTTAGCGGCGACATGGCCGATTTCGACGCGGCGCAGGCTGCGCTGGCGAAGCTCTATGCCGTCAATCGCGATGTCGCGACGTTCGATGCGGCCTATTATGGGGCGATGACCCTGCCCGTACAGGCGGCCTATGCGGCGCGGTCCCACTGGGTCAACCGCAATCATGCGCTGTTCCTGCGCAATGGCGCGCCGGGTCATCCGCGCGATGTCGAACTGGACAAGTCGCGTGCGGCGGTGGCGAGGATGCTGGGCGCGTCGGTCGAAGAGATCGCGCTGGCGGGCGGCGGGACCGAGGCGCTGTACGCTTTGATCGCCAATTATGCGCGGCTCAAGGCGGGCGATGCGGTGATCTATGCCGATGTCGATTATGACGAGATGCAGTTTGCCTGCGATTATCTGGAGCAGAGCCGGGGCGCGCGCATCGTCCGCTTCGACCTGCCCGAACCGCATACGGAGGCGAATATCCTCGCCGCCTATGAGCGGGTTTTGAAGGATACGCCGCGCGCAAAACTGCTGCTGCTCACGCATCTGTCCAACCGCAACGGGCTGGTGCCGCCGGTCAAGGCGATCGTTGCCATGGCCAAGGCGCGCGGGGTCGATGTGATCCTCGACAGTGCGCAGGCGGTCGGCCACCTGCCCTTCACGGTCGAAGAGACAGGCGCGGATTTCATCGGCTTTTCGCTGCATAAATGGCTGGCCGCGCCCTTGGGGACCGGGGGCATCTATATCCGTAAGGATCGATTGCAGGACATAGCGCCATGGCTTGGCAACCGCATCCATGGGGCGGACGATATTCGCGCCCGGATTCCCACGGGCACGGTGGATTTCGCCGCGCGATTGACGGTGCCCTATGCGATCGCGGTGCAGGAGGCGATCGGCCTGCCAGCGAAGCATCGCCACCTTCTGGCGCTGCGCGATTACTGGATTGATCGGGTCCGCGATGTGCCGGGCGTGCAGATCCTATTGCCCGAACTGCCGGGGCGGCACGGCGCGGTGGCGGCGTTCCGTTTGCCGGGCATGGGCGGGCCGGACGATGCGAAGAAGGCGGCAGCGCTGTTCCTTAAAAAATATGGGCTGCTGGTGGTGGCGAAAGCGGGGCTGGCATCGGGGCCGGTGCTGCGCGTGACCCCTGCCCTGTTCAACACGAGCGCTGAACTTGACCGGCTGGTGGCGGCGATCCGGGCGGAGCGCGGGCTGTTTGCCTGACACCCCCCTTCCCAAAGCCGGACAAGCAGACTATATGGGCAGCAATCCGGTCGTCCCGTCGCCAGTCTTGGCAGTGGGTCGGCCGTCTCCCGTATCGTTCGGGGACCGGGGCCGGTTAGCGCGTGGCCAAGGGCAGTATTGAACGAAAACGGCGAGTCATCAGGTGCTGACAGTGCGGATCGGACAGTCCCGACCCGCACTTTTTTGCGTGGACGGAAGCGGTGCGAATCACCCCTTTGTCCATCGCGCTTCGACTGAATTTTCGCTGCGATGCGGAAAAACGCGACGAATGAAGGCAAGGACCAAGCATGGCGACCAAAGCTCTCCCCCCGATCAGTAACACCGGCGCGAAGAAGCGCATCCGCAAGGTGTTCGGCGACATCCACGAAGTGGTGCAGATGCCGAACCTGATCGAAGTGCAGCGGGAGAGCTATGAACAGTTCCTCCGTTCGGACCACTCGATCGGTTATGTATCGGGCCTGGAAAAGACGCTGCGCAGCGTTTTCCCGATCCGCGATTTCGCGGGCACCGCCGAAATGGACTTTGTCCATTACGAGCTGGAAGACCCGAAATATGACGTCGAGGAATGCCGTCAGCGCGGCATCACCTATGCAGCGCCGATGCGCGTTACCCTTCGCCTCATCGTGTTCGAAGTCGATCAGGACACCGAAACCCGCTCCGTGCTCGATATCAAGGAGCAGGACGTTTACATGGGCGACATGCCTCTGATGACGGGCAACGGCACCTTCATCGTCAACGGCACCGAGCGCGTGATCGTCAGCCAGATGCACCGCTCGCCGGGCGTCCTGTTCGATCATGACCGCGGCAAGACCCATTCGTCGGGCAAATATCTGTTCGCCGCGCGCGTCATTCCCTATCGTGGCTCGTGGCTGGACTTCGAGTTCGACGCCAAGGACATCGTCAACGTCCGTATCGACCGCAAGCGCAAGCTGCCGGTCACGGCGCTGCTGTTCGCGCTTGGCCTAAACGCGGAAGAAATTCTTGGGCATTTCTACAACAAGGTGACCTTCGTCCGTGGCGAAGGCGGCTGGCAGATTCCCTATACGCCCGAAGCATGGCGTGGGCAGAAGCCGTCCTTCGACATCGTGGATGCCAAGTCCGGCGAAGTCATCTTCCCGCTGGGCACCAAAATTTCGCCCCGCGCCGCCAACAAGGCGGAGAAGGACGGCCTGACCCAGTTGCTGATCCCGACCGAGGAAGTCTATGGCCGCTACAGCGCCTATGATCTGGTCAATGACGCGACCGGCGAAATCTATGTCGAAGCCGGTGACGAAATCAGCCCGGAAAATCTGGAAAAGCTGGACCAGGCGGGCATCGACCGTCTCGAACTGCTCGACATCGACCATGTCACCACCGGTCCGTGGATCCGCAATACGCTGAAAGCCGACAAGGCCGAAGAGCGCGACCAGGCCCTGAGCGATATCTATCGCGTCATGCGCCCCGGCGAGCCACCGACGAAGGAAACCGCCGAAGCGCTGTTCGCCGGTCTGTTCTTCGATCCCGAACGCTACGACCTGTCGGCCGTGGGCCGCGTGAAGCTCAACATGCGGCTTGAGCTGGACGCCGAAGACACGGTCACCACCCTGCGCGTCGAGGACATCCTCGCCGTCGTCAAGGAACTGGTGAACCTCAAGGACGGCAAGGGCGAAATCGACGATATCGACAACCTCGGTAACCGTCGCGTGCGCTCGGTCGGCGAGCTGCTGGAAAACCAGTATCGCGTCGGGCTGCTGCGCATGGAGCGCGCCGTCAAGGAGCGTATGTCGAGCGTGGACGTGTCGACGGTGATGCCGAACGACCTGATCAACGCCAAGCCCGCCGTGGCCGCCGTGCGTGAATTCTTCGGCAGCTCGCAGCTGTCGCAGTTCATGGATCAGACCAACCCGCTGTCGGAAGTCACCCACAAGCGCCGCGTGTCGGCGCTTGGGCCGGGCGGTCTGACGCGCGAACGTGCGGGCTTTGAAGTCCGTGACGTTCACCCGACCCATTATGGCCGTATCTGCCCGATTGAAACGCCAGAAGGCCCGAACATCGGTCTGATCAACAGCCTCGCGACGTTCAGCCGGGTCAACAAATATGGCTTCATCGAAACGCCCTACCGCAAGGTGATCGACGGCGTGGTGACCGATGACGTCGTCTATCTGTCGGCGATGGAAGAGGCCAAGCACACGATCGCGCAGGCAAACGCGGAGCTGAACCCCGACAACACGCTGGCCGAAGACCTGATCTCGGCGCGTGAAGCGGGCGAGTTCCTGATGGCGCCCAAGGATCACATCACGCTGATGGACGTCAGTCCCAAGCAGTTGGTGTCGGTTGCGGCCTCGCTCATTCCGTTCCTGGAAAATGATGACGCCAACCGCGCACTCATGGGATCGAACATGCAGCGCCAGGCGGTGCCGCTCGTCAGTGCCGAGGCCCCGTTCGTGGGCACCGGCATGGAAGGCACGGTTGCGCGCGATTCGGGCGCGGCCATCGCCGCCAAGCGTCCGGGCATCGTCGACCAAGTCGATGCGACCCGTATCGTCATCCGTGCGACCGGCGACATCGAACCCGGCCAGTCGGGCGTCGACATCTACACGCTGCAGAAGTTCCAGCGGTCGAACCAGGATACCTGCATCAACCAGCGTCCGCTGGTGAATGTCGGCGACCTGATCGAAGGCGGCGACGTGATCGCCGATGGCCCGTCGACCGAGTTTGGCGAGCTGGCGCTGGGCCGCAACACGCTCGTCGCGTTCATGCCCTGGAACGGCTATAACTATGAGGATAGTATCCTCATTTCCGAACGTATCGTGAAGGATGACGTCTTCACCTCGATCCATATCGAGGAGTTTGAGGTCATGGCGCGCGATACGAAGCTGGGGCCAGAGGACATCACCCGCGACATCCCGAACGTCGGCGAGGAAGCACTGCGCAACCTCGACGAAGCGGGCATCGTCTATATCGGCGCCGAAGTGGAGCCGGGCGACATCCTGTGCGGCAAGATCACCCCCAAGGGTGAATCGCCGATGACGCCGGAAGAAAAGCTGCTGCGCGCGATCTTCGGTGAAAAGGCGAGCGACGTGCGCGACACCTCGCTGCGTCTGCCGCCGGGCGTTGCGGGCACGGTCGTCGAAGTGCGCGTGTTCAACCGTCACGGCATCGACAAGGACGAGCGCGCCATGGCGATCGAGCGGGAGGAAATCGACCGCCTCGCCAAGGATCGCGAGGACGAACGCGCGATTCTGAACCGCGCGACCTTCAACCGTCTGCAGGAAATGCTGACGGGCCAGGTGGCAACGGCTGCGCCCAAGGGCGTGAAGAAGGGCGTCGAAATCGACGAAGCCCTGCTGAGCGAAGTCGAGCGGCATGAATGGTGGAAGTTCGCGGTTGCGGACGACATTCGTCAGGCCGGCATCGAAGCCGTCAAGGCGCAATATGACGAAGCGGTGAAGTCGATCGTCGACAAGTTCGAGGATCGCGTCGACAAGCTGCAGCGTGGCGACGAACTGCCGCCGGGCGTGCTCAAGATGGTCAAGGTGTTCGTGGCGGTGAAGCGCAAGCTGCAGCCGGGCGACAAGATGGCCGGTCGTCACGGGAACAAGGGTGTTATTTCGCGCATCCTTCCCGTGGAGGACATGCCGTTCCTGGAAGACGGCACCCATGTCGACATCGTGCTCAACCCGTTGGGCGTGCCGTCGCGCATGAATGTCGGGCAGATCTTCGAAACGCATCTGGGCTGGGCTGCCCGTGGCATCGGCCAGCAGCTCAAGCATGCGCTGGAAGACTGGCGTGAGGCCAATCCCAACCCTGAACCGGGCGTTATGCCCGACGCGGTGCGGGATCGGTTGCTGACCGCTTATGGTCCGCAATATGCCGACGAGATCAACGCCCGCACGGCCGAGCAGATCGTCGACCTGGCCGAACATCTCCAGCGCGGCGTGCCGATGGCAACGCCGGTGTTCGACGGCGCCCGCGAAGCGGACGTGTCGGCGATGCTGGAACTGGCGGGGCTGAACACATCGGGTCAGAGCGACCTGTATGACGGCCGCACCGGCGACAAGTTCGACCGTAAGGTCACGGTGGGCATCATCTACATGTTGAAGCTCCATCACCTTGTCGACGACAAGATCCATGCCCGTTCGATCGGCCCCTACTCGCTCGTCACGCAGCAGCCGCTGGGTGGTAAGGCGCAGTTCGGTGGTCAGCGCTTCGGGGAAATGGAGGTCTGGGCACTCCAGGCCTATGGTGCCGCCTATACGCTGCAGGAAATGCTGACGGTGAAGTCCGATGACGTGGTCGGTCGCACCAAGGTCTATGAGGCGATCGTCAAGGGTGACGACACGTTCGAGGCCGGCATCCCCGAAAGCTTCAACGTGCTGGTCAAGGAAATGCGCTCGCTGGGCCTCAACGTCGAACTCGCGACGATGGACGCGATCGCCGACGAGGACGACGGCTTCGCGGCGGCGGCGGAGTAGGACTGAATGTGGATCAAGCTCGGCATTCTGGCCGTCTGGATCGCTCTCGTCTTTGACGTTGAGCGGACGGGGATGACTGGAACGCCTAGCAGGTACGCAATCTATGCGGCTTTGCTGCTGCTACAGATCGGACTGCTTCGGCAGATGATCCAGCAACGCAGAGCCGCTCAGGATTTTTCCCCGGAGGGAATTGAAAAATGAATGAACTGACCAACTTCGCCAATCCGGTCGCCAAGACCGAGACGTTCGACCAGATCCAGATCGGCCTTGCCTCGCCAGAGCGCATCCGGTCCTGGTCCTTCGGCGAGATCAAGAAGCCCGAAACCATCAACTATCGCACGTTCAAGCCCGAACGCGATGGCCTGTTCTGCGCGCGCATCTTTGGTCCGATCAAGGATTATGAATGCCTGTGCGGCAAGTATAAGCGCATGAAGTATAAGGGCATCGTCTGCGAGAAGTGCGGTGTCGAAGTTACCGTGAGCAAGGTGCGCCGCGAGCGCATGGGTCATATCGAACTGGCCGCGCCGGTTGCGCATATCTGGTTCCTGAAATCGCTGCCGTCGCGCATCGGCCTGCTGCTCGACATGCAGTTGAAGCAGCTGGAGCGCGTGCTCTATTTCGAAAGCTATATCGTCACCGAGCCGGGCCTGACCCCGCTGGAGAAATATCAGCTTCTCAACGAAGACGAGTTGCTCGACGCGCAGGATCAATATGGCGAGGACGCTTTCACGGCCGGGATCGGCGCGGAAGCGGTCAAGATCATGTTGATGGATCTCGACCTTGAGGGCGAGAAGAAGATCCTGCTTGAAGAGCTGGCGACGACCAAGTCGGAGCTGAAGCCCAAGAAGATCATCAAGCGCCTGAAGGTCGTCGAGAGCTTCCTGGAATCGGGCAACCGGCCTGAATGGATGATTCTGGACGTCGTTCCTGTGATCCCGCCAGAACTGCGCCCGCTGGTGCCGCTGGACGGTGGTCGTTTCGCGACGTCGGATCTCAACGATCTCTATCGCCGCGTCATCAACCGTAACAACCGCTTGAAGCGGCTGATGGAACTGCGCGCGCCGGACATCATCGTCCGCAACGAAAAGCGCATGTTGCAGGAAGCCGTCGACGCCCTGTTCGACAATGGCCGTCGCGGCCGTGTCATCACCGGTGCCAACAAGCGTCCGCTCAAGTCGCTGTCCGACATGCTCAAGGGCAAGCAGGGTCGCTTCCGCCAGAACCTGCTCGGTAAGCGCGTCGACTATTCGGGTCGTTCGGTCATCGTGACCGGTCCTGAGTTGAAGCTGCATCAGTGCGGCCTGCCCAAGAAGATGGCGCTCGAACTGTTCAAGCCGTTCATCTACGCGCGTCTGGATGCCAAGGGTCTGTCCATGACTCTGAAGCAGGCCAAGAAGTGGGTCGAGAAGGAGCGCAAGGAAGTCTGGGACATCCTGGACGAAGTGATCCGCGAGCATCCGGTCATGCTGAACCGCGCGCCGACGCTTCACCGTCTGGGTATCCAGGCGTTCGAACCCGTGCTGATCGAAGGCAAGGCGATCCAGCTTCACCCGCTGGTCTGCTCCGCCTTCAACGCCGACTTCGATGGCGATCAGATGGCCGTCCACGTTCCACTGAGCCTCGAAGCCCAGTTGGAAGCGCGCGTGCTGATGATGTCGACCAACAACATCCTGTCGCCCGCGAACGGCAAGCCGATCATCGTGCCGTCGCAGGACATGGTGCTGGGCATCTATTATCTGTCGATGGAGCGCGAAGGCGAGCCAGGCGAAGGCATGCTGCTCGCCGACATGCAGGAAGTGCATCAGGCGCTGTTTGCCAAGGCAGTGACCCTGCACAGCAAGATCATCAGCCGCGTGCCGCAGACCGACGAGGCGGGCAATAGCTACCTCAAGCGTTATGAGACGACGCCGGGCCGCATGTTGCTGGGCGAATGTCTGCCCAAGGCGCACAAAGTGCCCTTCGACGTCGTCAACCGCCTGCTCACCAAGAAGGATGTGGGCGACGTGATCGACGAAGTTTATCGTCACACCGGCCAGAAGGACACGGTGCTGTTCGCCGACGCCATCATGGCGCTAGGCTTCAAGCACGCATTCCAGGCGGGCATTTCGTTCGGCAAGGACGACATGGTCATTCCGGACTCGAAGGAAGGCACCGTCGCCGAAACCAAGGCGCTGGTGGCCGACTATGAGCAGCAATATCAGGACGGTCTGATCACCCAGCAGGAAAAGTACAACAAGGTGATCGATGCCTGGTCGCAGTGCGGCGACAAGGTGGCGAACGCCATGATGGACGAGATCCGTGCCCAGCCCAAGGACCCCAAGACGGGCCGTCTGGCGCAGATCAACTCGATCTACATGATGGCGCACTCCGGCGCCCGTGGTAGCCAGGCGCAGATGAAGCAGTTGGCCGGTATGCGCGGCCTGATGGCCAAGCCGTCGGGCGAGATCATCGAAACGCCGATCATCTCGAACTTCAAGGAAGGTCTGACCGTCCTTGAATATTTCAACTCCACCCATGGCGCCCGTAAGGGTCTGGCCGACACCGCGCTCAAGACGGCGAACTCAGGTTACCTGACCCGCCGTCTGGTCGATGTCAGCCAGGATTGCACGATCGTCGAGGAAGATTGCGGCACCGAAAAGGCGCTGGAGATGAAGGCGATCGTCCAGGGCGGTTCGGTCATCGCATCGCTTGGCGAACGTATCCTAGGCCGCACCACTGCCGAGGACATCATCGACACCAAGGATGGTTCGGTCATCGTACCGATCGGCACGCTGCTCGACGAAGCGCTGATCGTGCAGATCGAGGCGATCGGCACGCAGGCGGTCAAGATCCGCTCGCCGCTGATCTGCGAGAGCAAGATGGGCGTCTGCGGCAAATGCTATGGCCGTGACCTTGCCCGCGGCACCCCGGTCAATATCGGCGAAGCGGTCGGCGTCATCGCGGCGCAGTCCATCGGCGAACCGGGTACGCAGCTCACGATGCGGACCTTCCACATTGGCGGCGCGGCGAACTTCAACGAAACGTCGAACCTGGAATCGATGGCGGACGGCACGATCGAACTGCGTGACATGCCGACCATCACCGACAAGCAGGGCCGTCGCCTGAGCCTCGCCCGCAACGGCGAGATCGCGATCATCGACAGCGAAGGGCGCGAACGCGAAACCCATCGCCTGCCTTATGGTGCCACCATCCTGTTTGCCGATGGCGACACGATCAAGAAGGGCGACCGCTTTGCGGAGTGGGATCCCTTCACCATGCCGGTGATCACCGAGCGTCCGGGTATCGTCAAATATGTCGATCTGATCGACGGCAAGACGCTGGCCGAACAGACCGACGAAGCGACGGGCATCGCCCAGCGCGTCGTCACCGAACATCGTGGTGCCGCGCGCACCAAGGAAGATCTGCGTCCGCGCCTGACCCTGCTGGACGATGGTTCGGGCGAAGCGGCCCGCTATATGCTGGCGGTCGGCGCGACCCTGTCGGTCGAGGATGGTGCCACGGTGTCGGCCGGTGACGTGCTGGCGCGTGTCAGCCGCGAAGCGGCCAAGACCCGCGACATCACGGGCGGTCTGCCACGCGTGGCGGAGCTGTTCGAAGCACGCAAGCCCAAGGACAACGCCATCATCGCCAAGGTGTCGGGCCGCGTCCAGTTCCTCAAGGATTACAAGGCGAAGCGCAAGATCGCCATCAATCCAGAGGATGGCGGCGAGCCGGTCGAATATCTGATCCCCAAGAGCAAGGTGATCGACGTCCAGGAAGGCGATTTCGTCAAGCGCGGCGATAATCTGATCGGCGGTTCGCCCGATCCGCATGATATTCTCGAAGTGCTCGGCATCGAGCCGCTGGCAGAATATCTGGTCGCCGAAATCCAGGAAGTCTATCGTCTGCAGGGCGTGAAGATCAACGACAAGCATATCGAGACGATCGTTCGTCAGATGCTGCAGAAGGTCGAGATCATCGAGTCCGGCGACACCACCTTGCTGGTGGGCGAACAGGTCGACCGCGAGGAAATGGACGAGATCAACAGCAAGCTGGCACCGGGCTTCCTGCCCGCCGCTGGCAAGCCCGTGCTGCTCGGCATTACCAAGGCTTCGTTGCAGACCCGTTCGTTCATCTCGGCTGCGTCGTTCCAGGAAACCACCCGCGTCCTCACCGAGGCGGCGGTTCAGGGGAAGAAGGACACGCTCATTGGCCTCAAGGAAAATGTCATCGTCGGCCGCCTGATCCCGGCGGGTACGGGTGCTGGCATGAACCGGATGCGGGTTGCCGCTTCGTCGCGTGATGCGGCGATGCGCGCCTCGCTGCGGGCCGCCAGCCAGATCGACCTGATCGCGCCCAAGACGGCGGCGGCCGAACATGCCGCCGAATTGCGCCAGGGGCCGGAAGCGGCGATCGGCGACGATCCACTGGGCGCCGTGCAGGGTGAAGACTTCACCACGCAGGACGCGGAGTGATCCGATAGGGTGCAGGGGCCACATGTCGTTCAGGCTGTGGCTCCAGCGCTGACGGTGCCTTGAGCGCCCACAAAAAAGCCCGCCGCAGCGTTTGACGCTGCGGCGGGCTTTTTTGTGAGGTGTGGCAGGGCTGGTGATCCCCTGCCCTGCCCGGTTAGCGGTCGATGGTCACATCGTCGAAATAGACGGTCTGGTGCCCCTTGGCATCGGCTGAGCGGTAGCTGCCGAGTTCGACGCCCAGTTTCGGGCTGACGGCATAGGTGGCGGGGTTGAAGCCCCATTGCACCGGGCGGTCGAACTGCTTTTGCCCGTCCTGCCAAAAGCCTATGCGGCCCTGCATGGCGCCGCGCTGGTCGGCGGATTGCAGCACGAAGGAAAAGCGGTTCCATTCGCCCTTGCGCACCTTGCCGCGGTAGAGGACGCCCTTGTCGCGCTGGTCGAAATAATAGAGGTTTTCGGCCTGCGGATTGCGCACGGCGATGATGAATTCCTGCACGTCGGGCGACTTGTCCTTGCGGCGCGATAGCGGGACGGTGCGTAGCGACAAGATGGGACCGCCCGGATTGGCATTCTTCACCTTGGACGGACGGCCAGCCATCTTGGGCTGAAAGACCTGGAAATGGATCATCTGGTGCGGCGGCGTGTCATAGCGCTGGTCCAGCTTCATCGCGAAGCTGATCCGCGTGGTCCCCTTGTCGCCAATCTGCATCCCCCCCTGTTCGCCGCCGGGTAGCGGTTTGTAATGCGACCAGAAGCTGTACATGATCTTGTTCTTGGCCGCGCCCTGGGCGCTGGGGTCCATCGAGATGCGCAGGCAACTGGGAGGGGTGAAGCACCCCTTGGACACGACCTGCGGCCGGTCCGCAGCCTTGGTACCCTTGTCGGTGGTGGCGTTGAAGGTCAGCTTGCTGCGCGGATCGACGATGGCGTTAGAACCCTTGGCCTTCATATGCTGGCCCTGGTCGAAATCGACCGACAGACGGCGTTGGGGTTCGGCGGATACGCCCATCGCGGTGCCGAAGCCTGCCGCGAGCAGCGACCAGCGCAAGATTGTCATCCGATGCGCCATCCTATCATCATCCTTCCCTATGTTGCACACGCGAATATCATAACGTGCCATGTGCAAGCGCGATCCATGAAACGTCTTAACGCCATCATGTTGCACCTGTGATGAACCGCCTTTTCATTCCCAAGGCGATCCGATATGCTCCTGTGCAGTGCAACAAACAGTGTTGGTGATCTTCGTTTCTTTTTCCTGTTGCAGCACACGATAAGGTAGGTGAACCGGCGATGGCAAAGAAAGCACAGACAGCGGACGGCGTCGGTTCGACCAATCCTTATGAAGATCTGCCCAAGAAAGCCTTTTGGCGGCCCGCCATCGCTGAACGATCGATGTTCGACATTGACGAATTATGGTCACCCAAATTTCGCATTCCGCCGCGCGCCCCGGTGGCGACCTTTGGCTCCTGCTTTGCGCAGCATATCGGCAACGCCCTGAAAAATCGCAAATTCAATTGGATGATCGCTGAAACGCCACCCGTCGGGATGAGGGAGGAAAGCGCAAAGCTGTTCAATTATAACATTTTTTCGGCGCGCACGGCCAATATCTATACCACGTCCCTATTGCGGCAATGGACCAGTTGGGCATTGGGGCATAGCAGCCCGCCGGAGGAATATTGGGAGAAGAACGGGCGTTTCTACGACCCCTTCCGCCCGGCGATCGAGCCCAATGGTTTTGCCAGCCTGGAAGAGATGCTGCTGTCGCGCGAAGAGACGATCAAGGCCTTTCGCACCTGCATCACGGACTCGCACTTCTTCGTCTTCACGTTGGGACTGACCGAAAGTTGGTTCAACCAAGAGCATGGATATGAATATCCCATGTGCCCCGGCACGGTCGCAGGGGAATTCGACGCCGAGAAGCATCAGTTCCGCAATCAGGCCTTTGAGGATGTGCGATCGGCGCTGATGGACTCGATCCGCATGATGCGCGCCGCCAATCCAAAACTGCAGTTCATCCTGACGGTCTCGCCGGTGCCATTGACGGCTACCAAATCGCCGCAGCATGTGCTGGTGGCGACGATGTATTCAAAATCGGTGCTGCGCGCCGTGGCCGGGCAAATCGCCATGCATCACAAGATGGTCGATTACTTCCCGTCCTACGAAATCATCAATAGCGCCGTCTTCAAGGGCACCTTCTTCGAACCGAACATGCGCGGCGTAAATAAACGCGGCGTCGATTTCGTGATGGACCATTTCTTCCAGGGGTTGGTCCGCACATTCGGCGATTATTTTACAGCGCAGACGCGCAAGGCATCTGCTCCCTCCAAAAAACTGGATGAAGTATGCGAAGAGGAATTGCTGGGCGCATTCGGCGACGCCAAAAAGGGATGAAAATAGCGGTCATCGGCAATAGCCATATTGGCTCGCTCAAGCGCGGCATGGATATGATGAAGGCAAAGGAGGTCTTGTACGATCTCTGCTTCTTCGGCGCGCGCGGCGATGGGTTGAAAAGCCTGACGGTCGAGGACAGCAGTCTTGTGCCGAGCGACGAAGGCACCGCCGATGCGATCGCCTTCACATCGGGCGGCGAACGGAGAATCGATACGGACGGTTATGACGCCTTCCTCCTCTATGGCATGGAGGCACGACCCTTTTTCATCGCCGAAGATCGCTATTATTCGAGCGCCGTGCTTGATCGTGCAGTCGATGACGTCGTGGAGGGCAGCCTGTCCTACAATACGCTCCAAAAACTGCGGACCATTACGGACAAGCCTATTTATATCGGCCACAATCCCATGCGGGGCGCAAGGCGTAACGAGGGACCACAGGATGTCGGGCCATATGAACGCGGCATCGCGCTATTGAATGCCAGAAAATATGCAGCCGTAGGCGCCACCCTGCTACCCCAGCCGGCGACGACGATCATCAACGGCAATGGTACGGCGATGCCCTTTGCCCAAGGATCAAAACGGCTAGCGATTGGCGACGCCCATGACGATGCGCTGCATCCCAGCGTCGATCTCAACCATATGAACGATGACTTCGGCCGACTTTGGTTGACCGAGTTCTTCGCACATCTTTCTTGATAAATAATCGCGTCGCCGATAGCAAACCGCGTCCGCTGGAAGGTAATCGCTAGACCTATGGCATATCGCCTGACCCTTCTCCGCGCGATTCATGCCCCATAAAGGAGATTAGGTGCTTGGCGAAGTTCATCGTTCATATTGGTGACGGCAAGTGCGGCAGTTCGTCGATGCAAGCGGCCCTGTTCGACGCGCGCGACCGCTTGCGCGAAATGGGTTTGGCCTACGCTTCACACCATCGGACCAGCGGCAATTTTTGTTTCGGTACGCTGCTCGGCAAAAATACGCGCGGCAACGCCGAACAGCAGCGGGGTTTTGCGCTCCAAGCTATCAAGACGTTGCAATCGCAGTTGGATCACAGCGATTACATCATCATATCGTCCGAAGCCTTTTTAACGCTGGACCCGGAAGAAGTCGTCGAGATTCTGCAATTCATCACGCTCGACATTGAGCGGATCGACGTGATTGCTTATGTTCGCAACCCGTTGGGCATGTATCTGTCGATGGCCCAGCAACTCATCAAATCCAGTCACCGCTTTCCCCGGCCGGATACCTACGTTCGGTCGCTAGATCGGATGCTTGATAACTGGAACAGTTTTCCCATGATCAGCAGCGTGACTGTTCGCATGTTCGATCGCAATAGCCTGGTCGGTGGGAACGCCGTCGCGGACTTTGAACATGTGGTGAAGAGCCTGACCGGCAAGGATCTTGGGCTCGAACATATCAATGAGAATAGTTCGCTTTCGACCGAGCAAATGGTCGTGTTGCAGGATTATCGCGCGCAGTTCTGCCGGGATAGCGACGGAAAGATGATACCGCCCAGTACCCGACTGATCGATTTTTTTGCGATGATGAACGAATCCGGCATGGTTGGGACCAAGGCCGTTCTTTCGCCCCCCGCCGCTGCGCTGGTGGGAAACAACAACGCCGATATTGTCGAGCGACTGAACAAACGGCATGGTTTCGCGATGCGCTGTCCCCGCCCGACACCGGAAGACCTGCCACCAGCAAATACAGACTGGTCCCGAATTTCCAGCATATTGACCGAAGTCAAACCGGCCTATGTTCACAATTTGAAGATGCTGGTGCCCGCTTTCAATCCGGCGCTGAAAGACGGTGACATGGACAAAGGGCTACGTGCCCTCAACAAACTGGTCGAGATGGAACCGGACAAAAAGTCGGCGATAGAGCGGGCAACGAAGAATTACTGGACCACTGAGTCCCTTGCAGGAATGATCGCCAATTAAGGCAGCGTCGATAACAGGAGCGCAGCGACGGCTCTCTCCTGTTATCGACCCTTAGCCTGCTTCAACCCGCTTCGGCGATCAGTTCGCTCTTAGCCTCAATCTTCGCGCGCCAGCATGCAATGCTTTTTCCATCCAGTTCCGGGCGGTCGATCTGATATTCGGCGACGATGAACCCGTCCTTCGCATAATGATCGGCATCGTCGCCCGGAAACACATCATTCCAGCGTGCGGCATAGCTGTAGCGGTTGTGGGTGATGAAGCGGCCGCGGCCCTTGGTGCGGCCTTCATGATGGGTGACGGTGGACGCGGCGACATATTCGAACACATTGGCACCATGGCCGACGCGATAGCAGAGGTCGATATCTTCCTGTCCGTTGATGAACACCGGGTCGAAGCCGCCGACTGCCGCGAAGTCGGTGGCGCGCATCGCGAAGCAGGCGCCGGTGATGGCACGGAAGCGACGGTTTTGCGTCACCAGCGGGGAGTCGGCGGCCTCATCGACATAGATGGGGTAGCCGAGCGGCGTCTTGCCGGAAAAGACCACGCCCATGCACTGGAGGCGACCGTCGGGGTAGAGCAGTTTGGGTTGCGTGCCCTTGACGTCCGGGTCGGCCAGCGGCGCGAGCAGCGGCTCCATCCAGCCGGCCTTCACTTCGGTATCATTGTTGAGGAAGACCACGCGCGCGCCCTGCGAGGCGGCAAATCCGATATTATTGCCGAGCGAGAAGTTGAGATTGTCGAAATTGTGGATGACGGTGACGCGCCCGTCCCGCTCCGCCCAGCTGTCGAGCAGGCCCGACGTTTCTTCATCACTGCCATTATTGACCATGATGAATTCGACCTTCGCCCGGCCGCAATGGCGCGCGAGCGCGTTGAGGCATTTATTGGTCAGCGAATATTGGTTGAAGACGCACACGATGATCGAGACGAGATCGGGGTCGCGCTGTGGCGCCTGCCCGCGGATCGTGTGCCAGTCGATCACCATCTTGTTGAGCGAGAGGAAGCGCTTTTCCGGTCCGGCGCGATAGCCGGGGCGATCGGTCGGTTCGCCGACCGGCGCGTTGTGCCACGCAGGCTGCGTGGGCACGGGTGCGCCCTCGAACGCCTTGGCCGAAAGCGCGCGCAGCGCCTTCATCCGGCCCGACCCGAAGGCGGATTTTACCCGGCGGGCATAGTCGGGATAGCGTTGGTGGACGATTTCCATCGCCGTCTTGATGAGGCCATCCTTTTCGCCGCCGAAGCTGGCGGTGCGCTGGTGGAAGACATAGGCATGGGGGGTGATGAAATTCTTCCACCCGGCCTTCATCGTGCGCATGCAGAAATCATTTTCCTCGCCATAGCCGCGCGGGAAAGTCTCTTCGTCGAACAGACCGATATGATCCATCAGATCACGACGGATATAGAGGCAAAAGCCATTGCCGGTCGGCACGTCGATCGGTTCGGAGACTTGGGTGAAGGCGATGATCCGCTTGGCCCAGTCGTCATGGCTCATATCGTCGGGCTTGGCATTGACGATATTGGCGACCGGGAAGGAGAAGCTGCCCGAATTGTCGCCCATCGCCGTCACCGTGCCCGCCTTGGGCGTGCCGAAGGCGACCTTGCGCATGCCGTCGATCCAGCCGTCATGGACGATCGTGTCGCTGTTGAGCAGCAGGATATCGTCACCCTCGGCCCAGCGGATGCCGCGATTGATGGTGCGGGTATAGCCCATATTCTGCGGGTTCACGAGCAGGTGGAAGCCGGGATGGCGGGCGAAGCGATCCAGCAGCGGCTGCACCAGTTCGTTGCTGCTGCCATCATTGATCATCAGCACGCGATCACGGGTGAGATCGGTTTTCGCCAGCACCGAGGTCAGGCAGCGCTCGACCGCTTCGGGCGCGTTATAAACCGGCACGATGATGGTGAGGCGGCGGGTCTCATCGTCCCGTAATGGGACGTCTTCCGCAAGAATAGCCGAGAGGGCGTGGCGCAGATTGTTGCGCAGCACGACGGGCGAGAATTGGCGGATGATCTTTTCACGCCCGGCAGTGCCCATGGTCGCGATCAGGCCAGGATCCTTGCACAGCGTATTGACGCGCGCGACCACCGCCTCGACATCCTTGTAACCGACCAGGAAGCCGGTCTGGCCATCATCGATCAGTTCGGGCACCGCGCCCCAGCGATAGCCGATCACCGGACGGCGCGCGGCCTGCGCCTCGGCCACGGTGCGGCCGAAGGATTCCGCGAAGTGGGACAGCGCCATCACGACGTTGAGCTGCGCCATCGCCTCGGCCGGGCTGTCGGCATAGCCCGCAAATTCCAGATTGCCGGGCAGTCCGGCTTCTTTCAGTTCCTCGACATAGGCATTTTCCGGGCCGATGACGCGGAAGCGGGCGTTGGGCACCAATTCCTCCGCCCGGCGCGCGACCTCCACGAAATCGGCGATGCCCTTTTTGGGAATGTTCGAGCTGACGATGCCGAACACCACATGTTCGCCCACGACATTGGGCATGTCGAGCGAATCGACCTTGGCGACATTGGGGACATGGAAGCTGCGACGGCTGTGCGCGAACAGCTTTTGCGTCGCGGCCGAATTGGCGATGACATAGTCGGTCTGGTGCAGGATGCGCTTGATGATCCCGGCCGCATCCATGCCCATGCGGTCGCACAGATGCTCGTCATGGTCGATCAGTTCGCGCGCATGGATGGCGGTCAAGCGGCCGGCGCGGCGCGCAGCGATCAGCGGATCGACCAGGACGATGGTGTTGCAATAAACGAGGGCGATGTTGCGCTGCTCGATGATGTGGATGAAATCATCGATCGAGGTTTCGTCGGGTCCGCGATTCTTCGTCCATTGGAAATAGGGGAAGGAATAGAGGCCGCAGCTCTTTTGCCGCAGCAGGTCGATATAGTCGGGATTGCCTTCGCGCGGGACGGCGACATAGACGTTGAGCTTCATCTGCGCGAGCGCGTCGAGCATGTCGATGAAGCTGCGTTCGCCGCCGAACATCTGCGGATTCACTTCATGCGCGCACAGCAGCACCGAGGGCGCATCTTCGATGACATCGATCGCGCCCTGACGCCAGGCGGCGGGGTCGGCCGCGCGGCGGCGCGGCGCGGTCTTGCGGCCTTCGCGCTGGCCGTTCTTGACATAGTGAGCCAGCGGATTCGCGCCGGCGTCGCGGACGTCGGGATTGACCTCGAAATAGCCGCTCGTGCTGAAATGGGGCGAGGGATCGCGGTTCAGCCGCGCGCCAAGCCAAAGATAATGTTCGACCGGGTCCATGTTAAGAATGGCGACATCGGGATAGGTCCGAACATACCATTCCTCGTCAAACAGGCCCGAATCCTTAATCCGCGCAACATCCTGCGCGGACACAGCGGTCGCTACACTGATCTGACTCACCTAATTTCCCCCGTACAATCCAAATCGATTCACCGGCATCGAAACGCCAACCGGCACGCTCCCCTATGCAACCCGCCCGGCTTCGCTCTTTCCATAGCGAAAAGACACGCATTGTTATCAAGGCGAAAGGATAACCCGGACCGGCCGGAAGATCAACGCAGATGCGAAGAGACTGCCCTATAGCATCCTACGGGAAAATCAGGACGTCATTGCCGCTGCCGCGCCAATGACACATTGACCGTTTAGCGCAATGATCTGCATATCTTGCTGCACTGCGCCAAAATTCTGGCCAGAGCAGACTAGACGGTTGACCGCATTTATATATCAAGGGGATGCAAATCTCCCTTCCCGTTTGGCAAGTGATTTGCTTGCGTGACGACAAACAGAGTGGATGTATGAACGATATCCTGACCCAGAGCGCCCCTCCTTCCGACGAGGCGACCCAAATGCGGACTTTCATCGGACATATTGATGAGATCAGGGGCGGCACCGTCATCGGTTGGGTAAAGGCGGAAGGGATTGACGATCCACTGACGATCGACATTCTGATCGAAGGGATGCCCGTCGCCACCAATGTGTCAGCGAATGTCGAGCGACAGGATGTCGTCGACGCCGGCTTTCCCCAAGCCCATTGCGGATTTGTCGGAACATTGGCGAACGACCTGCCCGATGGGTTGACGCTGGAAGAGGGCATGCCGGTTCTGGTGGAAGTTGTTCTGACGTCCGATAGGACGCCCGCGTTGAGCGGGATGGTGGCCCCCACGGCGGGCGAGACGGCAACCGACGCGCAGAGCGAAGCGGTAGCCATTGAGGCGGCACCTGAAATCCCGCCAAGCGCCGTGCATAGCAAAGCGGCACCCATGGAGGCTGCTCCTTCCATCATAGCCTCCGCGCCGGTTAAGCCGCAGCCCGCCTATTCCTGCAAGGCCCGGATCGAGAGCATATCCAAGACAGAATTGCGCGGTTGGGCTGTCAATACGCGCAATCAGAAGGATTGTTTTCCTGTCGACATTTTGATCGATGGCATCTTTTTCAGCACTATTCGGAATGAATATCGTCGTAATGACCTGCTACGTGCGGGCTTGTCGGACGGTATCGGTGGCATTCGTGCGCCTCTTCCACTCACAGAACTGGGCGCGGGAACATATAACATCGCGATGCGCCTGCCCGACGGAAAGATACAGGCACAGGATATAACGATCGAGGGTGAGAAGCGCCAGAACCGTCGCCACAACTATACCTCATTCATTAGCCCATCCGATACCGCGATCGTCGTTCCGGTCTACAATGCGTATGATGATGTCGAAAATTGCATAAACAGGCTGGCCGCGTTCACGCCCGATGACGTCGAGATCCTGTTCATCGACGATGCGTCCCCCGATGATCGGATAGGCGCGTTGATGGAGCATGCTAAGACTCATGCCAACATGCGCGTGCTGCGTAACGAAACCAATATGGGCTTTACCCGGACGGTGAATCGCGGCCTTGCCGAAGTTGGGAAGAAGCATGCGATCCTGTTGAACAGCGATGCGCGCGTGACGCCCGGCTGGCTAGAAGGCATGTTGACGGCCGCCAGTTCCCGGCCCCGTGTCGCGACGGTAACGGCCATGTCGGATCGCGCAGGTGCCTTTTCTGCGCCCAATATAGGCAACGACAATGAATTGCCGCCAGGCGTCGATGAAATAACCTATGCGCGGGCTTTCCGACGTCGGAGCATGGGCCTCTATCCCATTGTGCCAACTGGCAACGGCTTTTGCATGTTCGTCAATCGCGCCTGCATTGACGAGATTGGCGGCCTGGACGAAGTCGCCTTCCCCCGCGGTTATGGCGAGGAAAATGACTTCTGCATGCGAGCGGGTCGGGCTGGATGGGCCAATCTGATCGATGATCGCACTTATGTGTATCATGATCGGTCAAAGAGTTTTGGTGAGGCCAAGACCGACCTGATGAAGGCAGGGCGCGCGGTCATTGATGCGCGATATCCAGAATATAAGACCGCGATCCGAATTTTCTCAAGCGGGGCAGATATAGCGCTTGCTCGCATCCAAGGTCGCATGGCTCAGCGTGACTGCGCCGCCCCGCGCGAAACGCAGCCCAGGCTATTGTTCGTTGTTGCCACACAGACCGGCGGAACTCCTCAGACCAACCTAGACCTCATGGGGGCCATTGCCGACGGCTTTGACTCTTGGTTGATGCGGTGTGACAGTAAACATATATTCCTGATGCGCCGCGAAGGAGACAGTTTCGAGGAAGTCGCGCGGCATGAACTTCAAGAAAGATTGGAGCCGATCCGGCATATCTCATCGGAATATGATGCGGTTGTCGCTGAGTGGCTTCGTTGCTACGATTTTGAACTCGTGCATATTCGGCATCTGGCCTGGCATAGCTTGAACTTACCACGCGTTGCCAAGGCGCAGGGCTGCACGGTGGTATTTTCATTCCACGACTTTTACGCACTTTGCCCGTCGATCAAGCTACTACGTGCGGATGGGACATTTTACGGCGGCGACCTTGAAAAGCTTGATGGCCTTGCCCTTCCAGAATTGTGGCCAGTAGAAAGCATGCCACCCGTCGACGCCCAATGGATCAGCTATTGGCGAATGCGCTTTGAGAATGCACTTGCGCCATGCGATGCCTTTGTGACGACATCAGATAGCGCCCGCGATACGATTTTAACGCATCTACCCGGCATTGCGTCCGAGCGTTTTCATGTGATCCCACATGGTCGCAATTTTGCCGAACTGTCGTTCTTACGCAAACGCCCACGCCATGGTGAACCGCTGCGTATTCTTGTTCCGGGCAATATCAGCATGGCCAAAGGGCTGGGCGTCATACGGGATCTGTTGATTGAAGATCGAGCAGGCCTGATAGAATTCCATGTACTCGGCAAGATCGACAGCACGCAGGGGATTACCCACCCACGGCTCATCGTCCACGGCACCTATAAGCGGGATGAGTTTGCGCAACGCGTAAAGGCGCTGAACATCCATCTCGGCGCGGTGTTCTCTGTATGGGACGAGACCTATTGCCATACATTGACCGAATTATGGTCGGTTGGCATTCCGCCGCTGGTATTCGATTTCCCGACGGTCGCGACCCGTGTGCGCAAAAGCGGCGCTGGATGGGTGCTACACCACGAGAATATCCAAGACCTTTACATGCAGATATTAGCGCTGGCCTTCGATCCGATCGAACAAGATCGCGTGGATTCCGCAATCGCCGCATGGCAAGATTCAACTGGGTCAGGCGAAACTACGCAACTGATGGGTGGCCGCTATCTAAACGTCTACCGTCAAGCGCGTGGGATGAAACGCGCTCCGATCATAGCAGTCACCGCCCCATCAAACCGGCGGTTGCAACGAGGCAATGCGTCCACCGATATCCGTCTGTGGGAGCGCACCCGCAATGGATTCGAACGCGATGCCATTTTCGTACGGATGACGCCCGACAGCCTGCTCGCTAATCTGCACGCCAAGTCGATCGACGGGGCTATTATCCAGCGCAACGTTATTCCCGCAACTATGGTAGACCCGCTCATAGCAGCGTTCCAAGCCTCTGGAGTGGGCTATATGGTAGATCTGGACGATAATTTGTTAGATGTCCCAACAGACAAAGATCCCACCGGTAGCTATCAGGCTTACGCACCATACCTTCGCCGTTTATTGGCAGAAGCTGGTGGAATAACTGTATCCACGCCCCAGTTGATGACTCATTTGGCAGAGATAAATACGCAAATTCATCTGTTACCCAACCGCCTAAGTGATCCACTTTGGCGAGGCTATAGTGAAGCACGAAGCCCTGACACCGTCATACGCGCCCTCTATTTCGGCAGTCTGACGCACGGCGAAGATTTATCAATGATCGAACCTGCAATCGAAGCAATCTTTGCTCGATATCCGAATTTTCGTTTGGCCGTGGTGGGTGTGCACAATGACCCGATGCCGGAGTGGGCGGAACGGATAGCTGTGCCGATTGGTACGGAGAATTATGGTTACTTCGTGCCATGGTTGAGGGAACAGGCGAAAAACTTTGACTTTGCGATAGCACCGTTGATCGACACCAAATTTAATCAACACAAGAGCGGACTCAAAGCCATGGAAGGCACGGCACTCGGCCTGCCGGTCTTGGCATCAAACGTGGCATCCTTCCAAAATATGGACGCACAGATCGAGAGCCTGACGCTTGTCAACAATGATGTAGGTGCATGGACGGAAGCGCTGGAAACTGCGCTCAAACAGACAAAGTCTAACCGGTCAAAACGCGATGCAATTAAGAGAAGTGCCTTGCAGTCGTTCGGCCTGCAACAGACCCTTTCTCAGTATGACGCTCTAATATTGAATATTTTGATGTCATGATGCGCGATCCGCTTTCGAAAATGGTAAAATTATAATAATCCCTAGCAGATGACGGATAATCAGATTTTCAAAACAGAAGATGCCGCGACGTGTGGAGCGACGCTTCGTCCAATCGCGCGCGTGCAGACATATCCAAGCATGATGCCGCAATTCGCCAATGTCGAACAACTTAAAGGGCATTGGCTAAGCCGAACCGAAGCTGTCCTCAAGCGCGATATTGCGCGGCTGCCGTCTGCGTTCCTGGCGACGATGCGCAATGCGGTTGTTTTCCAGAATGGCTTTGTGCGGTCGGAACAAGGTATCGTCGTCCAGGAAACAATCGTAGGCGCACGCGACGTCACCCCTCCTCAGGAAGATCGGGTGGTTCGTCATGAGCCGCGACCGACGGCGCTGCTGCGTAAGGCAGGCGACAGTGATTTTGCCCATTGGCTCGCCGAACTTCTGCCGCGGGTGCGAGAGTTTCGGGCGATGTTTCCCCAACAGGCGATACAATTTGCCGTACCTGCTTCGCCAGCTGACATGCGCCCCATGCGCCAACGTACGCTGGAATGGCTGGGCGTACGGGATGATGAGATACTTTGGCTTGGTTCAGAGCCGACGCGCTTTGACCTACTGCATTTTATCACGGTCAACTCTATCCATAGCCATACGCATGATTTTACCGGCTTGCGCCATGTATCGGCCCAGGCGCGGGCAAAGGTGCCGCATGGCAAGGCGCATCGCCGCCTCTACATCAGCCGAGACGGCGCTACCAAGCGCAGGCTGCTGAACGAGCCGGATATTGTGAGCCAATTGACGAAGCGTAATTTCACTATCGTTGCGCCGCAGTCGATGAGTATCGATGAGCAGGTCGCCCTGTTTGCCGAGGCCGAAATGGTCGTGGGCACGACGGATGCAACGATGGCCAATATCCTATGGGCCCCCGAACATTGCGAGGTCGTGGCGCTCAGCCCCGATCATGGGCATGAATTTTTCTTTTGGGATATGGCAGGCATCCGAGACCAGACTTTCTCCTTCCTTTTCGGTGATAGTGCAGACCCTTCCCAATTGGGCAACGCCGATTTTACGGCAGACCCTGCCCTGCTATGCAGGATCGTCGATGCAGCATTGGCGCGGATAGCCCGGAGACAAGGGAAACAGCCAGCTTAACCCGGCCGGGTTTCGCTATTTTTCGGCTACCGATGGGGATCAGGCATGTCGATGCCACCAAGGTGGCATCGACATGCCTTCGATAAGCACATAGATACTGTTTTTACTGCCCCAATGCAGCCTGACGCAGTGCTTCTGTCGCGGCGTTGGGCGAACGGCCTTCGGCAAGGCCATGGTGAATGAAGTGCAGCACAGGGTCCATGCCGACCTCTGACACGTCCGTATAATGGGCCAGATACCAGTCCGGATCAAACTGTGCATAATCTTCCACTATGCGGCGCTGGCGTTGCTCGGTCCTCTTACCGGTCAGCGCCGGGAAGGGCAGCTTCGCCTGCGCCAGCATAGTTTGGAGCGTCTTCGACATTTGATGGTAGACATGCAGGCTGGCGGCGCAGGCCTCATCGATCTTTCGATCCCGCTCACTCAATTGCGCCCGATTGGCGAGCATTGTGGCGCGCAACATCTCCTTTTGCCGGCCCGCCTCCTCTCTCGCCTTTTCAAGATTGGCTAATAGAGCTTGATGGGCCGCTTCGGCTTTCATCAGCCGTTGATTTCGATCCTGCAAAGTCTCTTGCGCCTGATCCATCTGTTCGCGCCGCTTGGCAAGTTGCTCCGTGGCGTCGTCCAACTCGGTACGCAATTTGGCCTTCTCGGCCTGTTCTTGCGCAATCAGACGTTGATGCTCTGCCAAACCATCCTGCAATCGCGACATTTGTAGATAGCGTTTGTTGGCTTCATTCTGATTATCATTGATTATGGCGGACAGTTGTTTGACGCGTGCGCCATTTTGCTCCGCCAAAGCCCGCTCCGTTTCAAGCGCCTGGCGCACCACATCAAGATCTTGCGCCGCATCGGCCAGCTTCGCGCTGTGCTGTTGCAATTCTGTGCTGAGATCCTCGACTTGCGCGCCACGCTCGCTTGCCACTCGCTCCATCTGATCGAGCGCCTGACGCTGCCTATCCAATTCGTCCTCGGCCGCCGCCAACTTGGCGCGCCGCTCCTCCAACACTGTTTCCAATTCGGCGACGTGAGCGTCCCGATCACCAACCGCAGCGCGCATGTCCTCAAGCGCTTTGCGATCGCGTTCCAGCGAGACCTTCACAGCGTCCAGTTCCGTGGACTGACCCGCGACCGTTACCTCCAGATCCAGGATGCGTGCCTGGCGTTCATCGGCCGTCTGACTGATCGTCTCCAGCGCGCGCGCATGGTCCTCGACCGCCGCTGACAATGCCGCCTCGCGCGCACGGATATGCTCCTCCAGTTCCATGACTTTCGCATCGCGGTTGCCAACGGTGGCGCGCAATTCGTCCAGCATTTTGCGGTCATGTTCGAGCGAGGCTCTTACCGCGTCCAACTCCGTGGCCTGACCCGCGACGGTTGTTTCCAGATCGAGGATACGCGCCTGTCGTTCATGGGCCGTCCGGCTGATCGCTTCCAGCGCGCGCGCATGATCGTCCAGGGCAAACTTCGCGGCCGACAGATCGCTTTCGCGCAACGCCAGTTGTTGGCTGATGAGCGCGATTTCACCGAAACGAGTCTGAAGCGCGGCCTCTGTCTCGGCGCGGCGCCGATCCAGTTCAGCCGCCTTTCGTCCTGCTTCGGCGAGCTGATTTTGAAGGGCAGTCTGGCGCTTGTTCCAATCAGCGCGATCCTCATGCGCCTGTTTGCTGGCGGCAAGCAGAGCTTCTGCGGCTTGTTCCGTTTCGAGCTGACGCTGGCGCAGAGCGCTTTCGGTTTGCGCCAGCCTGTTCTGCAACTCCGCGATGTCGGCTTCACTCGCAGCGCGCAACGCTTTGAGCTGTTCGTCCTGTTGACGGGACTTGTCCTCCCATTCGCGGGCGATCTGCTCGGTCTGATTGAGCTTCATCTGCCCGTCGGCGACGGCTTGCTCTGTCGCCGCCAACGCTTGAGTCAAGCCAGCCAGATCGCGATCGCGGCTTGCAATCGCATCATCCTTTTCCGCCAATTGCCGATGCAGGGAATCGATTGTCTGGTTGCGTTCGGCAAGAGCCGCGCGAATGGCGTCCCTATCCTGCCGGGCGACCTGATAGTCATTTTCCAGCGCGGCCTGGGCGTGCTCCAGTGCGTCGGCTCGCTTGGCCTCCGCTCCCAAATTCGCTTCGAGCGCGCTATTGGCGGCGCTCAAAGCCTCGCGCTGCTGCCGCGCTTCGGTCATCGCCTGTTCCAGCGCCAAGGCTTGCGCCTCCAACGCCGCAACTTCCTTCAGCGCTGCCGCCTTATCCGTTGCCAGCATTGCGCGCTCGTTGCGCAGTGAATCGCGCTCGGTTTGCGTTACAAGATGCTGTTCTTCCAGAACGCGTTTTTCTTGCTGAACTGCCTGGGTCTGCTGCCGGGCGGTAGCGAGTTGCGCTTCCAGCCGGGCGCGTATTTCCCTCAGACCATCGCGATCCTTTTGCGTAGCGAGATGACGCTCTTCCAAGGCCAGCTTTGCCTTCTCGATCCCACTGGCCTGCTGTTGAGCAGCGGCAAGTCGGGTTTCCAGTTCGGCACGACTGAACGTCAATTCGGCCTGCTTCTCATGCGCTTGCGCGACGGCCTGCTCCAGCGCGTGCTTCTCTGCGGCGAGCGCCTCATTCTGCTTTGCCGCTTCGGCCTGTTCCGCTTCCAGCCGGGCGCGCACGTCCCTTAAGGCGTCCCGTTCCTTCTGGGTCGCGAGATGCCGCTCTTCCAACGCTGTCTTTGCCCGCTGGATCGACTCCGCGCGTTCCAACGCAGCGACAGCCTTGGCCTCGATCTCCGACTGGCGCGCCTCAAGCGCATCGCGATCGGTGTGGATTTCAGCAAGTTTGGTTTCGAGCGCATCGCGATCAGCGCTGAGTTGCGCAAGGGTCGCGGTCATTGCCTCGCCCTGGTCGAGGAGGGCGTCGCGTTCCTGTGTCGCGGCCTGCAACTGCTTCTGCAGCGCGGTGACCGTGGCCGTTGCATCATCCCTTGCCTTCGCGGCGCTGGTGATTCGCGTTTTCAGGTCTACCGCGTTCCGTTCAAATTCCTCGCTCTTGCGGCGCGCCTCGGCAACGGCTGCTTC
The DNA here is from genome assembly GCF_055640555.1 of Sphingobium sp. KKT206. Lineage (NCBI taxonomy): Bacteria > Pseudomonadati > Pseudomonadota > Alphaproteobacteria > Sphingomonadales > Sphingobiaceae > Sphingobium > Sphingobium sp. KKT206. Next base: position 96,706 of record NZ_CM145764.1, on the reverse strand, counting down.
CAGCGCCTTTTTCTCCGCCAGCAGCGTTTCCCGCTGACCCTGGCCCGCGCGCTGGCGCTGCTCGATCTCCGCCTTAGCGCTTTTGACGCGCTCGACATCGCTGGCCTGCGTGGCCGTGCGCTGTTCCAATTCGACCTTGGCCTGGCGCAGCTTATCCAGTTCGGCCTTTGCAGCAGCGGCTTCCCGTTCGGCCTCGATTTGCTTGGCCGCGATCTCGTCCCGCTCCGCATGCAATTTCGTCAATTGGGCGTAGCGCTCGTCATTATCCTTGGCGATGGCCCCCATGGCGTTACCCGCTGCCGTAAACTCGGCATGGACCGCATCAAGCGCCGCGCATCCGGCCGCATCCTCGCCATGTTCGGCAAAGCCGCGCAGGACTTCATAGGTGGTTTCAACCCACTTCGCCGCATAGTCCAGCGTCCGCAGCGATTTACCGTCAACACGGTGATGGCGCAGATTGGACGTCAGGAAGCCCGCCAGTTCGCGGCGCAGCTTTTCGGAATTTCGTGGCCAGAACAGGCCTAACGTCTCCTGCGACCGATCGATAAAGCCGACATAATCGTCCATCAAATCATCATAGGTGGTGAAGAATCGGCGCAGGCCGCGTGTTCCGCGTTCGCCCTCCAACGTATAGCGCAGCCACAGCAACAAACCCTTGGGCTGCAGGAACTTGTTACGCCGTTCCAGCGATTGCGCGACCTCGATAGGGTTGCGCAGCGTGTGAATCACGACCGGTTCGATGTCCATCGATTCAAAGACGCTACGCCAGAAAGGCATAAGCAGGCTGAGCCGCGGATCCTTGATCACGAACAGGTTGGACTTGCCAAATTCCGCTTCGATACAAGCGACTGCGCGCTCGCGAAAACGGTCCATCGCCGAAGAACGGAACCAATTGGGGTTGAATTCCATCCATTCGGCCCAGCCCCCGCCGCCGGAACTCAATATCTTCTCGTTCAACTCATAGATGGGGCGGGATTCCCAATAGCCCGATTCATTATATTCGTCCGCACCCATGAGGTTGGGCGATGATTCACAGCCAAGCAAATTGAGCGTGCGAGACAGGGCGCTGGTGCCGGAGCGATGCATCGCCACGACCAAAACTGCGGTCCTTTTCGCGACCGTTGTCTTTGATGGAGCAGGCTGCGGCGTTGCAGCAACGGCGCGGCCACGCGGTGCTTTACCTGTTGCGTCCGCATCCTTAGTCGAAACCGTATCGTTCACCTAAAGCCTACCCCTGATTGCCCTGGTCATCATATCTCTGACCGCTACACTTTTTATGTCAATGCCAAACGCCCACCCGCCAGCCTGTCCGAAGCCTCGCACCCAGAGCATGGCGATTTGTGCCCGGACATGAGCGCAACAGCCTGCAAGATGCCTTCTGCCCACGGCGATTTCCTATCCTATTGGGACATATGCCGCATCGCAACATCGCCTTGCAATCGTAACCGACGCAATTTACACCCGCATTCGCCTTTCATGGGGAGTGATACGTGCGCAAGGGAATAATATTGGCGGGTGGTTCCGGCACAAGACTATATCCACTGACCAAGGGTGTCTCAAAGCAATTGATGCCCGTTTATGACAAGCCGATGATCTATTATCCGCTCTCGACGCTGATGTTGTCGGGGATTCGCGATATCATGATCATCACGACGCCCCATGATGCACCGTCTTTCCAGGCATTACTCGGCGATGGCAAGGAATTGGGCATCAACCTGACCTATGCGGTCCAGCCGGAGCCCAAGGGTCTGGCGCAGGCCTATCATATCGGCGCGGACTTCGTCGGCAGCGATCCGTCGACGCTCGTCCTGGGCGACAATATCTTTTACGGCCATGGCTTGGTTGATCTACTGAAACGGGCCGGCGAGCGTGAAACTGGTGCCACGGTCTTTGGCTATTATGTCAGCGATCCCAAAGCCTATGGCGTCGTGTCCTTCGATGCGAACGGCCGCGCCGAGACGATCGAGGAAAAGCCCGAAGAGCCCAAGTCCAACTATGCCGTCACCGGCCTCTATTTCTATGATGGCCGTGCGGTGGACATGGCCCGTGACTTGGCCCCCTCGCCGCGTGGCGAGTTGGAAATCACCGATCTCAACCGCCTCTATCTGGAGGAAGGTTCGCTGTCGGTCGAGATCATGGGCCGCGGCTATGCTTGGCTCGACACTGGGACGCACGGGTCGCTGCTCGACGCAGCGCTCTATGTGCGGGTCACCGAAGACCGGCAGGGATTGAAGATCTGCTGCCCCGAAGAAATTGCCTGGCGGCAGGGCTTTATCGATGATGCCCAGTTGGAAGAAGTGGCATCGCCGCTGCGCAAGAGCGGCTATGGCAATTATCTGATGGACCTTCTCAAAGGCAAGGGTGCGATCGCATGAACATCGTGGAAACCGCCATTCCCGGCCCCTTGATCATCGAACCGCGCGTGTTCGGCGACGATCGCGGCTTCTTTTACGAAAGCTGGAATGCGGACGCCTTCAAGGCGGCGGGGCTGGACCTCGACTTCGTGCAGGACAATCACAGCAAGTCGGCGCGCGGCGTGCTGCGCGGGCTGCATTTCCAGAACCCCAATCCGCAGGGCAAGCTCGTCCGCGTGGTCGCTGGGCGGGTGTGGGACGTGGCGGTGGATATCCGCAAGTCCAGCCCGCATTTCGGCAAATGGGTCGGGCTGGAACTGTCCGCCGCGAACAAGAAGATGTTCTGGGTGCCGCCGGGCTTTGCGCATGGCTTCATCAGCCTGGAGGATGGCACCGAATTTCTCTACAAATGCACTGCCACCTATGATCCGTCGGCCGAACATTCGCTGATGTGGAACGACCCGGCGGTGGGCATTGAATGGCCGTTGGAAGGGATCGAGCCGATCCTGTCGGGCAAGGATGCGCAGGGTCAGGCACTAGGCGAGATCGAGGCCTTCGCATGAAGGCGGTGATCGTCGGGGCCAAGGGCCAGCTGGGACGCGGTCTGCAGGCGACGGCGCCCGCCGGAGCGGTGCTGAGCTGTGTCGACGTCGATGAACTCGACATCACCCAGGCTGACGCGGTGGAGGCCTATCTGGCGCAGGAAAAGCCGGACCTGTTGCTGAACGCCGCTGCCTATACGGCGGTGGACAAGGCCGAACAGGACGAAGCACTGGCCTTGGCGATCAATGGGACGGCGGTCGGCACGCTGGCCGATGCCGCGCGGGCCGTTGGTGCGCGGTTCGTCCATGTCTCGACCGACTTCGTGTTCGATGGGCTGGCGGGTGTGCCCTATGCGCCCGATGCGCCCACGGCCCCGTTGAGCGCCTATGGCCGCACCAAGCTGGTCGGCGAGCAGCTGGCCGGCCCGGATGCGCTGATCGTGCGGACGGCGTGGGTCTATGCGCCGACGGGCGGCAATTTCGTGCGCACCATGTTGCGCCTGATGGCCGAGCGCCCGGAAGTGCGCGTGGTCGCTGACCAGATCGGGACGCCGACCTATGCGCCGGGTCTTGCCGCAGCGCTGTGGACGATGGCGGGCGCGGGCGTGACCGGCCTGCATCATTATACCGATGCCGGGGCGGCAAGCTGGTATGATTTTGCCGTCGCGATCCAGGAGGAAGCGCTGGCGATCGGCCTGCTGACGCAGAAGGCGACGGTCATTCCGATCCCGACCAGCGCTTATCCGACGCCCGCCACGCGGCCGCATTATTCGGTGCTGGACAAGGCATCGACCTTCGAAGCGCTGGGCGGACCGACGCCGCATTGGCGCGACAATCTGCGCGTCATGATGGCGCAGATCAAAGAACAGGGTTGAAGGCAAAAAGCCCCGGTCGGTCAGGCCGGGGCTTTTTTCTGGTCCAGGCCCAGCGCCCGCAGCAGGATGGCGACGCTGTCGTCCCATTCTTCGCCGACCGGCATCGGCGGATCAGCTTCCTGCAATGTGGCGAGGATGCTGTCGGCAAGCGCTGCTGGACTGTCATCGCTGAAATAAAAGAGCCCCGGCCGCGCCAGTTCCCGGAAGACCGGAAGATCGCGTGCCAGCACCTTGCGCCCCTGGCGCAGCGCTTCAACGATCGGCAGGCCGAAGCCTTCGCCGCGGGAGGGCATGACGACGAGGGCCGCGCGGGCATAGAGCGCGGCGAGCAGTTCGTCGGAGGCTTGGCTGAGCCAGGTCAACCGATGGTCGGCCCGCGCCTCCAACGCCGCGAGACGAGCCTGCATCGCTTCGGTGCGCCAGCCCGGCCGCCCCACGATCAGGACGTGCGGCGCGTCGGCGGGCTGCGTCTGCCACAGATGCTCCATGGCATCGAGGACGCAATCATGGCCTTTGCGCGGTTCGATGGTGCCGACCATCAACAGGGTACGGGTATTTTGCGCGCGCGCGATCGCTGCACGCCCCTTGTCGCCGATACCGCGGCTGGGGTTGGTCGCATCGACGGCACCGCTCAGCGGCATGACGGTCACCTCAATGGCATCGCGCCGCGCGACCTTGTTGGTGGTAAGCCAAGTGTCGAGGTCCGATGCGACCTGGTGCGAGATGCAAATGGCCCGATCCGCCAGGCGGCTGACCACGCCTATCCATTTTGCGAAATTTCGTCCTGTGCTGCGGGGAAACCAGTGCGGGTGCTGGAGCGGCAGCAGATCATAGATGACGATATTGATCGACGCGCCGGAGCGACGCCAGCGTGCCAGTTGCCGCTGATGCCGCGACAAACGATGCGCGGCCAGGTCCAGCCCCAGGAATATGTCCCCGGCGCTGGCATGGATCAGTGGTGCATTGGGGGGTGGTAGCGACAAACGGCCGTCTGTGGGATCAACCTCTGCAATGGCATAGCCCCGCTTTGCGGTCGCGGCGATTGGCAGGACGGCGATATCGTCCAGGTCCAGGTCCATCAAGTGCAGCCATATGGCGCGCACGACCCGTTGGATGCCTGTGCCGGCATCCTGTTGGGCGATGGTGGACATATCGACCAGCAAGCGACGAGGGGCGGCAGGAACCTCGTCCGTCCGCTGGGCCTTCGAAAGGATCAACCGATCGAGCAACCCGGCTATCCAGTTCATTCCCGTTCATGCGCCTTATAAAAGGCGTAAGCTTCATCCATGTCGGCGAAATTGGTCAGCGTCTGTTGCGCCAGCACACCCGCCCGATCGCAATGTTCGCGGATATAGCCGTCATTGTGCGACACGATGATCATGGAGCGGTCACGTCGCTTGACGAACAGTTCATCATGACATTTTTGCTGAAAACGCGCGTCACCCACAGCGACGATTTCATCGATGAGGAAGCAATCAAAATCTACCGCCAGGGATACGCCGAAACCCAGCCGGGCGCGCATCCCCGCAGAATAGCTTTTGATTGGCTCGTTCATATATGCGCCCAGTTCGGCGAAATCATCAACAAGAGCGATGACATCATCGACATTCTTGCCATAAACGCGACAAATGAAGCGCACATTGTCGGCCCCGGTCAGCGATTGCTGAAACGCACCGGAAAAGGCCAGCGGCCAGCTGATCGACATATCCGTGACGATCCGGCCTTCGTTCAACATCTCAATGCCGCTGATCATGCGGATGAGGGTCGATTTTCCAGCGCCATTGCGCCCCAATATCCCGATCTTCTCGCCCCGCCCGATAGTCAGATCGACATTACGGAAAACCCAGCGAGGACCGCGACGGGTTTCATAGGCTTTTCCGATATTCTGTAGCTGGATCATGCTGGCACCAGATTACGGCTTGCACGTCGTATCTCCGCCAAAGCGAATAGGGAAAGGCCAAGATTGCATAGGGCCATATACCCCAGGTCATAATAGGGGGTGAAATGCGATCCGAAGAAGCCGTCGCGCACGCATTCGACCCCATGAACCATGGGCAGATATAAAATCCATTCTCGAAATTCGGCAGGCAAGGACTCTACGAGAAAGGCAGCGCCCGAAAGAGGGAAGAGAAGATAGGCCGCCGGGTGCCAAAATTTATCGATCAGTTCGCTGCGGTTGGACAGGGCGCCCAGGAACATGCCCAAAGACGAGCCGAACCACACCAACATCACCCAACCCATCACGACCTTGAGCGGGTCTTCAGGCAATTGAAGCCAACCAACCGCAGCGAAAAACAAGGTGAGGATGAAAAAAGAGATGCCAACGCCAACGGCTTCAAGCAAAAGTCGGGCAGCGAATATATCGATTATCTTGACGTTGCGATGGTACATCAGCGATAAGTTCGGCTCAATCGAGCCGACAAGTCGCGACGGCATATTGCGCCAGACCAGCACGCTGGAATAGCCCGTCAAGGCAAAAGCCGAGATGGGGAGGTCGGACCCGTGAACCGCTTTGGTAGCTGTCCAGATCAACGTGACGCCGATGGTAAAAACCATCGGTTCCACGAACAGCCAGAGAAAGCCGATATTATGCCTGCCATAGCGGGTGATCACTTCGCGCATCAACAATGCGCCTATCACCCGCTGCTGGATTGCCCAGGACCGCAGGAAACTGGTCGGGCTTGGTTCCTGCATCTGCGTCATCAGTCGCGATGTTCCTTGACGCCGCTCACAAGCATCGAAAGCACGGCCCAAATCACCAACCCAACGACGAACGTGCTCAATATGCCGCGTAAACGGCGCGGCTCGACAGGATAGTCGGGCTTGCTGGGTTCCACGATCCGTTCGACATAAGCCCGCTTGCGACGCGCTTCGTTCCGCGCTTCCTGAAGCGAACTGATCGCTGCACCAAGCTGACGGTCCGCCAATTGGCTTTCGAGTTGCAGGCGCTGGAACTGCGCCGCCGTAGCGGCCAGCGATTTCTGGTTACCCGCGACCAGGCCGGTTTGCTTGTCAATTTCACGGCTCAAAGACTGCACGCGATTCTGCAACACAGGGATCTGGGGGTTTTGCGGCGTGAAGGCGCGCAATTGAATCAACTGCGTTTGCGTCGCGATCATCTCGTCCTGCAATTTGGAGATCATCTGCAGTTGGACAGTCGCCTGCTTTTCGGGATCGACCACCCCTTCGCGGTTGCGATAATCAGACAATGCCAGAGCGGCTGTCCGTGCCAGGGCCTTCGCTTCGTCCAGCTCGTCATTGGCATAATTGATCAAGTCGGAACGGGCGCGGCCATTTAGCTTGTTGACCAGCGCTTCTGCCTGAACAAGCAGTCGTCTGTTGATCTCATGCGCGTCTTCAGGCGTAAAGGCCCGCACGCTCAGAACCGTGATCGAAGAGGCAACATCATGGGTTACCTCCACTTTCTTGGTATAATATTTATAGAGCTTTTCTTTCACGCCCCCCCGGTTGAACGGATTGAAGCGGTTGAGAATGGACACATTTTCGTTGCCATAGGCATTTGAAACGAGATTGTCGCGATTTAGCGCCGCGAGGGCGTCGCGCGAAACCATGTAATCCTTCGTCGCATAGCCTTCGTTGGCGTCGTTCGACATCCCGCCGGCCCGGAATAAAGCGCCTAGACCGGTATTATTGCTCTTTTCCGGGCTCCGAACGACAAAACGCGATTCCGACATATAGACGTCGGAACTCATTGTGAAATAAACAGCAGAAATCATCGTGGGTACAAGTACCGCCGCGACGAAGAGAGTCGGCAATTTGCCGATACGTTCAGGAATTTTGATCATCGGTACCCGGCATGCCTATGGTTCGCCCTCGTGTTAGGAGGTGCGTTTCTCAAAGTCCAGCGGATTGAAACCACGGTACTGCGGCTTGCGACGGCCGGAATGCCGTATCATGGCGTCCCTTTATAATGTCTAAATCTCATGCTAGGGCGAAGCGTTGTCATACAACGGGGACCGTTTCAAACTATGAAAATCACGATGATCGGCACGGGGTATGTGGGCCTTGTGTCAGGGGCCTGTTTTGCGGATTTTGGCCATGATGTGGTCTGTGTCGATAAGGATGCGGGCAAGATCGCGGCGATCGAAGCGGGGCAGATGCCGATCTTCGAGCCGGGGCTGGACAAGCTGGTCGGCGACAATGCCGGATCGGGTCGCCTGACCTTCACCACCGATCTGGCCGCAGGCGTCAAGGGCGCGGACGCAATCTTCATCGCGGTCGGCACGCCTTCGCGGCGCGGCGACGGCCATGCCGATCTCTCCTATGTCTATGCTGCAGCGCGGGAAATCGTCGCTGCGCTCGATGGTCCGGCGGTCATCGTCACCAAGTCGACCGTGCCCGTGGGCACTGGCGACGAGGTCGAGCGAATCGCGCGGGAATTGAAGCCCGACCTCGACATCCAGGTCGTGTCGAACCCCGAATTCCTGCGCGAAGGCGCGGCGATCGGCGACTTCAAGCGGCCCGACCGCGTCGTCGTCGGCACCACCGGCTCGGAACGCGCCATCGCGGTGATGAGCCAGGTCTATCGCCCGCTCAACCTCAATCAGGCGCCGTTGATGTTCACCGGGCGGCGGACTGCCGAACTCATCAAATATGCCGCCAATGCCTTTCTGGCGACCAAGATCACCTTCATCAACGAGATGGCGGACCTGTGCGAAGCGGTCGGCGCGGACGTGCAGGACGTGTCGCGCGGCATTGGCCTCGACAACCGTATCGGTTCCAAATTTCTCCACGCGGGGCCGGGCTATGGCGGGTCGTGCTTCCCCAAGGATACGCTGGCGCTGGTCAAGACGGGTCAGGATCATGACACGCCGATCCGCATCGTCGAGACGGTGGTGCAGGTCAACGACCTGCGCAAGCGCGCCATGGGCCGCAAGATCGTCAAGGCGCTGGGCGGCGACGCGCGCGGCAAGACAGTCGCGCTGCTGGGTCTGACCTTCAAGCCCAACACCGACGACATGCGCGATGCGCCGAGCCTCGCCATCGTCCAGGCGCTGGAGGATGCGGGCGCGAAGATCGTCGCTTATGATCCCGAAGGCATGGACGTGGCCGCACCCATGATGCCCAGCGTAACCATGGCCAAGGACGCCTATGAAGCGGCCGAGGGGGCCGATGTGCTGGTGCTGGTCACCGAATGGGATATTTTCCGTGCGCTCGACATGAAGCGCCTCGCCAGTGCGATGAACGGCAATGCGCTCGTCGACCTGCGCAACATCTATCCGCTCGCAGAAGTCACCGAGGCTGGCTTTACGCTTGCGCGCGTCGGCGCGGCGAGCTGAGAAGCCGCACCTGTGGCGTTAGGTACGGAACGCCCAAGGACGTGTCGACTGCACTGTTTCTCATTAGCTGCCGCATCCATCACAGGTTCATGTGCGTTGACTGAGTTAGGCGTTCGAGCATCTTGCTTCGGCATAGCGACAACGTCTGTGGGTGCGTTGGGGATCAGGTGACAGACGGGCGATCGAGCGATATGTAGCGTTCATTCGGCCGTGAGCCATTGTTAGAATTGACGGCATCTCCAAGGTCTGTGCCAGGAGTGTCGGGTCGAGCCGAAGGGCATTTGGAGAATTCATGAACTGCTTGTCGCATCTTCGGAACGGCGCTCGCCTTCCCCGCCTCTGCCTACTTGCTGCGCTGCTTGCCACGACCGCCTGCACCTCAATCGGGCCAGGAACGGGGCGGGTCGTCAATGTCGGCAAGGACCAAGATGCCGCAATCAAGGGCATACAGGTCATCAATCTGGACGAACGATCGCTGGTCGAACTGCCTCGCGTCACCACCCCTGATTTCGCAACCGGGCTTGGCTATTCCGATGCGGTTGGCGAGACCGTGGGATCGGGTGACGTCCTCAACGTCACCATCTGGGAAGCGCCACCTGCTGTATTGTTCGGTACCAGTGCCCCAACCGGCATGTCGGTTCAGACCAGTGGCGTAACGGCGCTGCCGGAATTTCTCGTCGGTCCCTCTGGCCGAATTTCCATACCCTTTGCCGGCCTGGTTCAGGCGGCCGGGCGGACCTTGCCCCAAATAGAGCAGGACATCATCACGCGACTGCGCGGCAAGGCCCATTTGCCGCAGGTCGCCGTTCGCTTGCTGCGCAACCTGAGCGCCAACGTGTCCGTGGTGGGTGAAGTGGCCAACAGCACCCGCATGCCCCTGACTCCCAAGGGGGAAACCATATTGGATGCCATCGCAGCAGCGGGTGGAACCAAACAGCAATCGGACAAGATGACGATCCAGGTCAGTCGCGGCGGGCAGGTCTATTCCATGCCCTTTTCCGCCGTGATCAACGATCCGCGCCAGAATATCGTCCTGAAGACAGGCGACGTCGTGACCGCGCTGTTCCGTCCCTATAGCTTCACCATGCTTGGCGCTGCGGGCCAAAACCAGGAAGTGCCTTTCGAGGCAACCGGCCTGTCGCTTGCGCAGGCCATGGGCCGTGTCGGCGGCCTGGCAGAGGGGCGCGCCGATCCCAAGGGGGTCTTCGTGTTCCGCTGGGAAGATCCGGCGATGGTCGTCAATCGCAATGCCACCGTGTCACCCCGTTCGGACGGGCGCATTCCGGTCGTCTATCGCGTCGACATGCGCGATCCGGCCACCTATTTCGCCATGCAGAATTTCGCCATTCATGATCGCGATGTGCTCTATGTCTCCACCAACCCCGTCGCTGAATTTCAGCGGGTCATCGGCCTGATTGCCTCTACGGCACTGCCGATCGTGGCCATCGACAATGCGATCACCCGGTAATCGAACGACCGTAGCTTAGATCATGATGGAATTGACAAAAGCCGCTCGCAAATTGCGACCTCGGCGCGTGGCGAAGCCATGGGGCCGGGTGGACTTGCCGGTCGCGTTTGGCCCGCCGGGACCAGATCCGATCGGTGAAATTTGGTATGAGGATGAGGTTAGCAACGGCGATCTGCCCCTGCTCGTCAAGCATATCTTCACCAGCGAGCGGTTGTCTATCCAGGTTCACCCCGACGATGCCGCAGCGACGGCTGTCGGACTGCCGGGCGGCAAGGAAGAAATCTGGTACATATTGGATTGCGAACCGGATGCACGGCTGGGCATTGGCCTGAAGCGGCCGATCAGCCCGGCGGCGTTTCGTGCCGCGGCGCTTGATGGCTCGATCGAGCAGCTGATCGACTGGAAGCCCGTCAAACCGGGCGACTGTTATTTCATTCCGGCAGGCACCGTCCATGCCATCGGGGCGGGAATTGTGCTGGCCGAAGTTCAGCAGAATGTCGATGTGACCTATCGCCTGTATGACTATGGTCGGCCGCGCGAATTGCATTTGGATGAGGGAGAGGCCGTCAGCCATCTCCTTCCCTATGATCGACAAGTCATTCATGCGCCTCTGGGCCAGAATGCGGGGCGTATCTCACCGTCCGATGCCCCTTTCCAGCTGGAATTGCGCCACTGGCAGGCCGGGGCGGCGGTAATCCTTCCCGACGCGTCCCGCATATGGTTCACGCCGCTGGGCGGAAGCGGGACGATCGATGGCGCGCCATGGGCAGAGGTCGATTGCTGGCTGATAGATGCAGACAGCCAATTGCGGATCGACACGCCCTGTTCGGCTCTTCTTGCTACCCTGTGATGATGACGCCCGCCTCATCTCGTGAATAGAGGCGCGCAAATCGACATCGGGCATCTTAAAGGTCTGTGACACGCGCTTTCTGGCGGTGCCGATGGAACATCGGTGCCAAGGCGCAACCTGCTTCCCGCAAAAAAGGCTGTTCGCGGCCTTCGCCTATGGATATGGCTTTGGCGATGGGGCGTGAAAACATCGCGGCTGCCATGTCGGGGGAATGGAATGGATTGGTTGCACGCGGTCGCCGGGCTGTTCGTTGGTGTCATGGTGGGCATGACCGGCGTGGGTGGCGGGTCGCTGATGGCACCGATCCTGATCCTGCTGTTCGGCGTCGCCCCGGTCACCGCCGTCGGCACGGACCTTTGGTTCGCAGCGATCACCAAAGCGGTGGGCGGGGTCGTCCATCATCGCCATGGCGGGGCGGAAGGTGGCCCCGACTATGAGGTCATCCGCCGCCTGTGCATCGGCAGCCTGCCTGCCGCGGTCATCGTATTATTGCTGTTGTCGCAGGTCGATACGCATCAGGTGAAGAGCGGCTTCATCATGACGGCCCTGGGCATCGTGTTGATCTTTACCGCCATCGCCACCCTGTTCCGCGGTCGGTTCCACCATTGGGCGGTCCATGCCCGGACTGACACTGCCAGCCGTTTCCTGCGCTATCAGGCGGGGCTGACCGTCGTGGCGGGGGCCGCGCTCGGCATCATGGTCACGCTGACCTCGGTCGGAGCGGGTGCGCTGGGGGCGACTTTGCTGCTGCTGCTCTATCCGTTGCGGATGCGGCTGCAGAAGCTGATCGCGACCGATATCGTCCATGCCGTGCCACTAACGCTGGTCGCGGGCATCGGCCATTTGTGGATCGGCAATTTCAACGGGATGCTGCTGCTCAACCTGCTGATCGGGTCGATCCCCGGCATCATCATCGGATCGATGCTGGCGTCCAAAGTGCCTGAAAAAGTGCTGCAGCCGCTGCTGGCGATCGTGTTGATCATCGCGGGCTGGCGTCTGATCGCCTAGGCGATAGCCAGCACGCTGGTCAGGACGATCCGCACCAATTCCGCCTGCCCCCGCGCACCCGTCTTGGCGTAGATGCGCTTGGAATAGTTGCGCGCGGTTTCCACCGTCAGGCCGAGCGTCTCCGCCGCGTCGCTGATCGGGATGCCTTGCGCGATGACCCAGGCGAGCCGCGCTTCACTGGGCAGCAGGCCGAACAGATCGACCAGCTGATCGCAGCGGTCGGCCTGCGACCAGCGATCGCCGCTGAGATAGGCGATGGCGACAGGAGTCGATCCGGTCGCGACCGACCCACCCCGCATCGGCGCGACCAGCATGTCCATCCAGGGGTCACGGCTCAGGTTCAGCGCCTTGGGCCGGGCGTCGGGATCAGCGGCGAAATGCTTGATGAGGGCGGTCAGTTCGCGATCCAGCGCGGGCGACGCCGGGGTCAGCCGGTCGTAGCGGCCGCGCCGCAACAGGCTGGTGCGCTGGAACAATTGTTCGACATGGGCCGTCATGTCGACGATGCGGCAGCGCGCGTCCAGCGTCAGCCAGCCGAAATTCAGGCGGCCGAACGCTTCGGATGTCAGGGTCGATCGCAATTTCTCGCGCTCCAGCGCGACGAAAGCCCGCAACGCAATGCGCAGATGCGGCGCGAGTGCGGTCAGCAGAGCGCCGACCGCCGGGCCGATTGAGCGCCCGCCCGCACAGCTGAGCCAGGCATCGACACCGCTCGGCTCGGTCACGCGGACGGAACGCATGTCGCTCATCCCCTGCGGCACCATCAGGTCGGTCAGGAAGGATTGATGGACGACATTATCCGCCTCGATCAGTTCGGCCAGCGCATAGACCCGCCCCTCGCGCATATGGCGATAGGGAAAGGGGTCGCGCCTATATTTTTCCACGAACAGATTATGGATATGCGCGGGCGGCGGCGGCCCGGCGTGCAGCTCGACGATCGCATCCTCGTCGATGGGGCGGAAGACCAAGGTGGTGTAGACCGCGCCCGTTCGCTGGCGCAGCCGTTCAAGGAAATCCTGCCACAAGGGTTGCTGGAACATCCCTTCATGCAGAGCCGTCAGCAGGCCACTATCGTCCAATCGCATCGGCCATTGCTATACCCTCCCATTTGGGAGGTCCATCGATTCGTGCGTCCTGCCATAGGATGACGCACAAAGATTGCGAGGATTGCATGGTGGACGCAAAAACCCTGACCCATTTGGAGCGACTCGAAGCCGAGAGCATCCACATCCTGCGGGAAGTGGTGTCGGAGGCGGAGAAGCCGGTGATGCTCTATTCCGTCGGCAAGGACAGCGCGGTGATGCTGCATCTCGCGCGCAAGGCCTTCTACCCATCGCCCCCGCCCTTCCCGCTGCTGCATGTCGATACCACCTGGAAATTCCAGGAAATGTACAAGCTGCGTGACCGGATGGCGCAGGAAAGCGGCATGGAACTGCTGGTCTATCGCAATCAGGAAGCCATGGATCGCGGCATCAACCCGTTCGATCATGGCGCGCTGCACACCGACATGTGGAAGACCGAAGGATTGAAGCAGGCGCTCAACCTCTATGGTTTCGATGCGGCATTTGGCGGCGCGCGGCGCGACGAGGAAAAGAGCCGCGCCAAGGAGCGCATCTTCTCCTTCCGCACCGCCAGCCATGGTTGGGATCCGAAAAACCAGCGGCCCGAATTGTGGAACCTCTATAATGCGCGCAAGAATAAGGGCGAGAGCATCCGCATATTCCCGATCAGCAACTGGACCGAGCTGGACATCTGGCAATATATCCATCTGAACGATGTGCCGATCGTGCCGCTCTATTTCGCGGCCAAGCGCCCGACGGTGGAGCGCGACGGCATGTTGCTGATGGTCGATGACGATCGCTTCCCGCTCGAACCCGGCGAAGTGCCGGTCGACCGCTCGATCCGCTTCCGGACGCTGGGCTGCTACCCGCTGACCGGCGCGGTGGAGAGCGAGGCGGCGACCTTGCCGGAGGTGATCCAGGAAATGCTGCTGACCACCACGTCCGAACGCCAGGGCCGCGCGATCGACAAGGATGCGGGCGGGGCCGGCATGGAGAAGAAGAAGCAGGAAGGGTACTTTTGACGCGCCACGGAATGCGCAGCGTTCCGAAGCGTCAACCCCAGCGAAAGCTGGGGCCTCAGGCCACCTTATTCTTCACCAAGATCAACGAGATCCCAGCCTTCGCTGGGATGACGAGGTAGCGATATGACCGACACCCTCACAGACCCCATCTACAAGACCGACGCCCTCATTGCCGAGGATATCGACGCCTATCTCAAGGTGCATGAGCATAAGACGATGCTGCGCTTCATCACCTGCGGATCGGTGGATGACGGCAAGTCGACGCTGATCGGCCGCCTGCTCTATGACAGCAAGATGATCTTCGAGGATCAGCTCGAAGCGCTGACCGCCGACAGCAAGAAGATGGGGACGCAGGGGCAGGAGATCGACTTCGCCCTCCTGGTCGATGGCCTCGCCGCCGAGCGCGAACAGGGTATCACGATCGACGTCGCCTATCGCTTCTTCGCCACCGAAAAGCGCAAGTTCATTGTCGCCGACACGCCCGGCCACGAACAATATACCCGCAACATGGTGACGGGTGCGTCCACCGCCGACCTCGCCGTCATCCTGATCGACGCGCGCAAGGGCATCCTGACCCAGACGCGCCGCCACAGCTATCTCGCCCACCTGATCGGCATCCGCAACATCGTGCTGGCCGTGAACAAGATGGATCTGGTCGGCTATGACCAGAGCGTGTTCGACACGATCGTCGCTGACTATATCGAGTTTGCCAAGTCGATCGGCATCACGGCGTTCACGCCGATGCCGATTTCCGGGTTCAAGGGCGACAATATCACCGGCCCGTCGGAAAATACGCCCTGGTATACTGGCCCGGCACTGATCGAGCATCTGGAGACGGTCGAGGTCAACAGCGCGACCGACGCGGAAAAGCCGTTCCGCATGCCGGTACAGTGGGTCAACCGCCCCAATCTCGACTTCCGTGGCTTTTCCGGCCTGATTGCGACCGGCACGGTCAAGCCGGGCGACGCGATCCGCGTTCTGCCATCGGGCAAGACGTCGACCATCAGCCGCATCGTCACGCTGGACGGCGACCTCGACGAAGCCGTCGCGGGCCAGTCGGTCACGCTCTGCTTCGCCGACGAGATCGACTGTTCGCGCGGCGACGTCATTGCGCTCGCTGACAATCCGCCCCAGGCCGCCGACCAGTTCGAAGCGACCATCGTGTGGATGGCGGACGAGGAAATGCTGCCAGGCCGATCCTACTGGCTCAAGATCGGCACGCAGATGGTCACCGCGACCGTCCAGCAGCCCAAATATCAGGTCAACGTCAACACGATGGAACATCTGGCGGCCAAGACGCTGGAATTGAACGCCATCGGTGTCGCCAACTTGTCGACCGACAAGCAGATCGTGTTCGAGCCCTATGAACAGAACCGGACGCTGGGCGGCTTCATCCTGATCGACAAGATCAGCAATGCCACCGTCGCAGCGGGCATGCTGCATTTCTCGCTGCGCCGGGCACAGAATGTCCATTGGCAATCGACCGACGTGTCGCGCGATTTCCATGCGAACCTCAAGAACCAGAAGCCCGCCGTGCTGTGGTTCACCGGGCTTTCAGGCGCGGGCAAGTCGACCATCGCCAATCTGGTCGAAAAGCGGCTGGCGCGGATGAACCGGCACACTTATTTGCTGGATGGCGACAATGTGCGGCATGGCCTTAACAAGGATCTGGGCTTTACCGACGCCGACCGGGTGGAAAATATCCGCCGCGTGGGCGAAGTCGCCAAGCTGATGACCGACGCGGGGTTGATCGTCATCACCGCCTTCATCTCACCCTTCCGATCGGAACGCGACATGGTGCGGCAGATGATGCAGCCGGGCGAGTTTTTCGAGGTCCATATCGACACGTCGCTCGCCGAAGCGGAGAAGCGCGACGTCAAGGGCCTGTACAAGAAGGCGCGGGCCGGGGATCTCAAGAATTTCACCGGGATCGACAGCCCCTATGAAGCGCCGGTGGACCCCGAAATCCATATCGACACGCTGACCATGACAGCGGAAGAAGCGGCCGATGCCATCGTCGCGCGGCTGATCCCATGACCGGGATGAGCGACGCGGCGCTGGCCGCCCATCTGGCAGAAGTGGCTGGGCGCATCCTGGTCGAGGTCCGCGAGTCCGGGGTGTTCGGTGCCAAGGCACTGGGCAAGGCGGGCGACCAGACCGCCAACCAGTTTCTGTGCCACGCGCTGCGCGAAGTGCGGGGCGAGGATGGTTTGCTGTCCGAAGAAGAGAAGGACAATGACGACCGGCTCGCCCAGTCGCGTGTCTGGATCGTCGATCCGGTCGATGGCACGCGCGAATATGGCGAGGCGCGGGCCGACTGGGCGGTGCATGTCGGGCTGGCGATCGACGGCGCGCCGGTGATCGGTGCGGTGGCATTGCCGGGGTATGAGGGCGGCGTCGTGCTGCGGACGGATGAACCGCGCACCGTGCCGTCTGCGCCGGAAAAGCTGCGCATGGTGGTGTCGCGCACGCGGCCTGCCGCCGAAGCGGTGGCGATCGCGCAGACGCTGGAGGCGGAACTGGTGCCGATGGGATCGGCCGGGGCGAAGGCGATGGCGATCATATTGGGTCAGGCCGACATCTATCTCCATTCGGGCGGCCAATATGAGTGGGACAGCATGGCCCCTGCCGCCGTCGCGCTGGCGCATGGGCTGCATGCCAGCCGCATCGATGGCAGTCCGCTGGTGTATAATCAGCGCGACGTCTATCTGCCCGACCTGCTCATCTGTCGGCAGGAACATGCGGAGATGGTGCTGGGGCATATTGCGGCACTGGCGCAGGACGCCGCCTGATTGCGCTGTCGCCGGGCGGTCAGGATCGCCCGGCGAGCAGGTGATTGACGAGATCACGCCACCCTTTGGATACCGCCTCCAGACCAAAAGCCTTGATCCGGTCGCCGGGGCGGAGGCGTGTCGCCGGGTCGATCTGACGCGCCAGCGCATCGGCCATGGCGGGCGGATCGGCCGGATCGACCAGCAGGCCGTCGTTTCCACCGTCGAGCAAATGCGCCGCATTGCCCGCGCTGCGCGACGCGACGCAGGGCGCATTCACCGCCATCGCCTCCAGCAGCACATTGGCCGAGCCTTCCCACCAGGAGGGCAGCACGAAGGCGTCGCAGCGCGCCAGCCAGGGAAAGACATTGGCGACCGTGCCGGGCAGCGCCAGATCGTCGGCAATGCCGAGCGCCGTGGCTTGGGCGCGCAACCGCGTGCAGGCATCGTCGCGGCTTTCGCCCAGGATGATGAGGCGCGCAGGCCGGGTCGCGCGCAGATCGGCAAAGGCGGCGAGCAGGGTCGCGAAATTCTTTTGCGAGGCGAGGCGGCCGATGGCGAGGATCACCGGCACAGGGCCACCAAACCAGGGGTGCGGAGCCGTGTCACCAATATGTTGGCGCGCGGCGGCGGCATCGATCCCGTTGGCGATCACCGTCACGCGCCCTGCGCGCGCTGCTGCGTGAAAGGCCGGGGTGTCGGCCAGCGTCGGCGATACCAGCACCAGATGCGCGACATCGGCAGCGATCAACCGCGCCATGGCGGCGCGGCCCCAGCGCCTGATGCCGCCCGATGGCGCGCCGGGGATGGCGCGCATGATGTCGTTGCTGATGCGATAGACGCGCTCCACGCCCCGCGCGCCGCGACTGCCCGCCCAGACGGTGCCATGGCCGTGATTGCCCGCCGAGATCAGCAGCGCCGGGCGGGTGGCACGCAGATAGCCGCGCAAGGCCCAAGCGGCGCGCAGCTTTTCCCACAGGCGCGATCGGCCTGCGCGAGGCAGCAGGGCGTGATGGACGGCGCCCGGCACCCCTTCCCCGCCCGGTAGCGCGGTGACCAGTTGCACCTCGTGCCCCTGCGCGGCGAGATCGGCGGCGATCAGCCGGGCGTTGCGGACCACGCCGGTCGCGACCAGCGCGTGGACATAGACGCAGATCACGCCCGCCGCCGGTCCCATTCTATCGCGCGGGCGGCGCACCAGGCTTGCGCGGGCAGTCGGTCGAGATGATGGCGATAGAGCGCGCCCAGCCGCATGTCCGCGACCCCGCGTCCCTCCACCAGTTGCAGGATGTCGGTGCCGGGGTTCCAATTGCCCTCCACCAGCATAGGCCCGGCGTCGGTCAGGCCGACATCCCAGCCGATCACCGTGAAGCCGGTGCGAAAGACGTGATGCGCGTCCAGCGCCAGCGCGATCGCGGCAGGCAGGTCGGGTAGGATAAAGCCCTCGATCGGCGCGCCTGTCTTGGGGTGGTGCACATGGACGCTGGGCGCACCTGCACCGCCGCCAAGCCAGGCGGGACCGCAGCGCCCGGCGGCATCGACGCCCAACACGAGATTGCCTGCGTTGAAATTATCGACCGGACGGATGCCCCCGGCCGACAGCCGCAGCGCGAGGCCGCAGGCTTCGGGCACGCCATCCTCATCAAGGCATGTCATCACGCGCAAGGTCGGCAGCGCGCCGGGCGACAGATCGACAAGCGCCGCATGGGTCGGCAGGCGGCGCTGGATCACGCCGCCCTCGCGCCAGACCCGCAGCAGCCGCGCCCGCAGCAGGTCGTCGCCGATCGGGCCATCACAGCCACGCCAGGTCTCGCCCCGCCAGAAACGCTCGACCCCCTGGCCCTTCGAACGGAAACTGGGCTTGGCGATAATGTCGCGCTCGGCTGCCAACCAGGCGGCCAGATCGTCGCTATCGGGATTGCAGGCGGGCGCGATCGTCAGCCCCGCCGCCTGTGCGACCTGCGCGAAGAGCTGCTTGTTCTTCAGCGGATTGGTGGTGAAGGGAAAGGCCCCCGGATTGAGCAGCCGGTGCAGCCCCTTGCGGTCGCGCATGCTGAGCCCCCGCTGCCGCACCGCATCAGAGAGGAGATGCCGCTCGGCCGGGGTCCAGCCGCCCTGCCCGGCCCCCGCGAGCAAGCGCGCCAGCAGGTGCCGACGCATCGGCCAGTGCCGGGTCAGCCCCGCGCGATAGGCGGTAAGCAGGTCATTGTCGCCCCGACCGGGCAACGCGCGCAGCGTGGGCAAATTCTATTCCGCAGCCTGGGCGATGGTGACGCGGCGACCAAGCACCTCGCTCGCGACCCCGCGCGTGCGGGCGTTGTCGACGTCGATCGCGACCGCGCCATCGGACAGGATCACCGGCGCGATGGTCAGGCGGAAGCGGCGCGAAAAGCGGGCAAAGGTCGCCGCCAGCGTACCGATACCGAAGCGGAAACGCAGGAGGTTGAGCAGACCGAAAGCCCCGATGATGCGCAGCGGATGCTTGACGAACTGGCCGCCCGACCGGAAGGTTTCGGCGGCGGCCAGTGCGGCTTTGTCCTTGAGCCAATAGCTGTTGCAGTTGGAATAGCTGTCATCGGCAAAGGCGTAGAATTTGCGCTGCCCCTCCGGGTGGGCGGCCAGCACCGATGCGCGCCGGGCGAAGGCAACGGCGGCATCTGCGCCCTCGGCCACGCAGCCATCCAGCATTTCGGCGATGGCGGGCGGGGTCAGCAGCACATTGTCGGCGGTGGTGATGAGCAGCGGAAAGCGCGCGCCGTCGGCCGCCGCCAGCACCGAATCCACCAGATTGGGCCGCGCGCCGATCGCCACCAGCCGTCCGCTGGCGATCAGACCGCGCAGTTGCGGCAGACCCGCCAGCACGTCCGGTTCCTCGATCGCGACACGGATTTCGCCGATCCGCTCACTCGCCGCCAGCGCGTCGATGACATGGACCAGCATCGGCTGATCCAGCACCGGCACCAGGCATTTATGGGTGACGCCCGCTTCCAGCGCGAGCGGATCGGTCGCGCCGTCGCGCTTGCCCGCCAGCACCAGCGCGGTGGTGCGCCCGCCCATCAGGCCGCGACCCGCATCGGCACTTCGGTCAGCAGACCCTGCCGTTCGAGGCTATGGCCGATGATGGTTTCCACCAGCGTCTGATGATCGACGCCGATCGACGCAGCCGAGCGCGAAATGGTCTTTTTCGACCAGAGGTTGCAGGACAGATTCACTTCCATGAACTGCACCGCGCCGGTCGCCGGATCATAGCGGAACTCGAACCGGCCATAGTCGAACGGCCATAATTCGGGCAGCAGGCGGCGGGTCAGGTCGTCGAGCCGGGCGAGCAGGTCGCGATCCTCGACCAGCACCAGCGGATCATCGCCCGCGTCGATCAGGCCGCGCTTTTCTTCATGGCTGCGCGCGCGATGGGGGTCGGTGGGTACATACATCATCGGCGGCAATATCCATGGCTGGCCGCCGCTGCCGCCCACCACCGGGACGGCGATGTCAAGCAAGGGTGCCCAGGCTTCGACCAGCGCGTCATGGCCCAAGGCCTGGAGATGATCGACATGGGCGAGCGCCTCGTCCCAGCTATCGACCATCGCCAGCCCCCAGGAGGCGGAGGAAGCGTTGGGCTTGACCACCAGCCGTTCGGCCGCAAAGCCGGGCTGCGCGGGCAGGCCGCCGCGCCGAAAGACCTGCGCCGCCATGGTCGGCACGCCATGCGCCTGCGCGATCAGCTTGGAGAGATATTTGTCGTCGGACACGCCGCGCAATATGGGGCTTGCGCCCATATGCGGCATGGCGCGCCAGCTGAGCAACAAGGGCGCGAGCATCTCGCTATTCTGGAAGCCGCCGCGATTGAGCAGGGTGACCACGAAATCGACATCGGGCCGGTCGAACAGCGCTTCATAGCTGTCGGCGACGCGAACATGCAGGCCGATCGCCTCCAGCGTCGATCGCATCTCATGATGATAGAGGGCGTGGTTGCCATCGACCGCATCGGACTGGCCGGATGCGCGGGCATGTTTGGCGAGGAAGAGCAGGCGCAACCGGGCCTTGTCGGCCGGGGAAATGCGGATGCAGCGGTCGATATGGGTCAGCATGACACCCTATCTAGCCGCCTGCGATGACAGGGTGGCGACCGGGCGATGACGATGATGCGACGGTCAGGCGGCGGCGATATGACGGTGCGATGACCGATCCAAGTCAGGCGGCGACGATCGCCTTCGCCACCGCTTCGGCGACCTTGATCCCGTCAATCGCGGCGGACAATATGCCGCCAGCATAGCCCGCGCCTTCGCCCGCCGGATAAAGGCCGGCGACGGAGAGGCTTTGAAAATCCTTGTCGCGGGTGATGCGGATGGGCGATGATGTGCGGGTTTCGACGCCCGTCATCACCGCGTCGGGATGGTCATACTGCGCCAGTTGCCGCCCGAATATGGGCAGCGCCTCGCGAAACGCCTCGACCACGAAATCGGGCAGGCAGTGCGAGAGGTCGGTCGGGGTGACGCCCGGCTTGTAGGACGGCGTGACCGATCCGAGGGAGGTGGATGGACGCCCGGCGAGGAAATCGCCGATGGTCTGCCCCGGCGCCCAATAGGTGGAGCCGCCCGCCACATAGGCCTGCGATTCCCAATGGCGCTGAAAATCGATCCCAGCGAGTGGTCCGTCCGGATAGTCCCGCGCCGGGTCGATGCCCACGACCAGCCCGGAATTGGCGTTGAACTCAGCGCGGCTATATTGGCTCATGCCATTGGTGACGACGCGCCCTTCCTCCGACGTGGCGGCGACGACGCGGCCGCCCGGACACATACAGAAGCTGTAGACGGTGCGGCCATTGGCGCAATGATGCGCCAGGCTATAGGCCGCCGCGCCCAGGTCCGGGTGGCCCGCGCAACTGCCATAGCGGGCCTTGTCCACCCAGCTTTGCGGATGTTCGATGCGCACGCCGATGGAAAAGGGCTTGGGTTCGATATGCACGCCCCGGCCATGGAGCATGGTGAAGGTCGGCCGCGCGCTATGCCCCACTGCCAGCACGACATGATCGCTCTCGATCACGCTGCCATCCTGAAGGACGATACCGCGCAATTGCTGCGTGCCGTCGCTCCGCCGCTCCAGCACCAGATCATCGACGCGCGTCTGCCAGCGATATTCGCCGCCCAGCGCCTCGATCTGGCGGCGCATGGATTCGACCATGGTGACGAGGCGGAAGGTGCCGATATGGGGGTGCGCTTCCCACAATATATCGTCAGGCGCGCCCGCCGCGACGAACTCCGCCAGCACTTTGCGGCCCAGGAAACGCGGATCTTTCACCCGGCAATAAAGTTTGCCGTCGGAAAAGGTGCCCGCCCCGCCTTCGCCGAACTGGACATTGCTGTCGGGGTTCAACTCGCCGCGCCGCCACAGGCCCCAGGTATCCTTGGTCCGCTCGCGCACGACCTTACCCAGATCGACGATGATCGGGCGGAACCCCATCTGCGCCAGCAGCAGCCCGGCGAACAGGCCGCATGGCCCCGCCCCGATCACGACCGGCCGCTTGCCCTGCCAGCCATCGGGCGCATGGGTCACGAAATCATAGCTTGTGTCGGGCGTCGGCCGCACATCATGGTCATGGGCGAAGCGCGCCAGCACGGCCGCTTCGTCGGCGACATCGACGTCGAGCGTGTAGACGAGCTGGATCGCGCTGCGCCGCCGCGCATCATTGCCGCGCCGCACGAGGCTATGCCCGCGCAGCTCTTCGGGTTGCAGGCCAAGGCGCGCGCATATCGCAGGCGGCATCGCCTCGGCAGGATGGTCGAGGGGCAGTTTCAGGCCGGAAAGGCGGATCATCCGCTGCCCATAGTCGCTCTGTGCCCCAAACGGAAGCGGCGTCAGGCGGGGCGCATTTTCCCGAACAGCCATTCGCCCGCCAGTGCCACGACCATGCTGAGGCCGGTCAGCGGGAAGAGCGCCCCCAGCAGCAGCATCGTGGCGGCGACGACCCGTTCCGACTGGCCGGTCGCGCGCGGCGGTGCGGTCAGCCGTCCTTGTTTGCGCCGCTTCCACCACAGGACGGGCGCGGTCAGGCACAAGGCGAGCAGGCACAGGCAGCCCGCCAGCATCAGCAGCCGGTTGACCTCGCCATATTGCTGGCCCTGATGGGTGGCGATGCCCCATTCGACCGCCTTTGCGCCGGGGCCGAACATGCGCCAGTCCATATCCTGCACCACCGCGCCGCTGGCCGCATCGATGGTGATGGCACGGGAGTCGTCGGCGCGCGTGACGAGGCTGGCCACCAGATAGGGCGCGCCGGAGGACGCAGGCAGGATGAGCTGATAGCCACCTGCCAGCCCGCGCTTCGCCGCGATTCTCGCGACCGCATCGACCCCGATGTCACCCGCCGCGCCCTGTGCCGCGCCACCTTCGCGCAGGGTCCAGGGGATTGCATCCTTGGCCGGCGCCGTCCAGGGAATGACCGCCATTTTCGGACGACCCCAGTCATTCGCCGCGACGACGGCGCGCAGGCCCCCACCCCACACATCCGTCCAGGGCATGCCGGTGATGGCCAGGAACAGGATGACGCCCGCCGACAGGAAGCCCAGCGTCCCATGCAGGTCGCGCCAGAAGAGCCGCCCCTTCGCCCCGCCCCTTATGGCGATGGCAGGCTGGCCGCGCCGGGGCCAGCGCAGATAAAGGCCCGTGATGCACAGGAGGATCGCCCATCCCGCCACCACCTCGACCAGCCGGTTGCCGACCGGACCGGTCAGCGCCAGGCTGTGCAGATCCTTGACCGTCTTCATGACACCGCCGCCCTGCATGACCCCCAGCAGGCGGCCGTCATGCGGATCGACGAAATGGACGGTGGCTACGCCATCGGCACCCTTGGTCGTCACCCGCCAGCTTTGGGTGGCGCTGGCGGGATGGGTGATCTGGGTCGCCTGTTCGCCGCTGGCCTGTTCGACCGCAGCGATCAGGCGGGCGGGGGTCAGCGTAGGCACGCCCGGCCTGGCGGCGATCTCGACCGGATAGAGAAATGCCTCCACCTCCGGCTTGTAGAGATAGAGCGCGCCCGTCACCGCCATCAGCGCGAGGATCGGCAGGACGATGATCCCGGCATAGAAATGCCAGCGCATCATCGCCCGATAGAAGGCACCGTCTGTCATCATCCTGTCCTCCCCCTGAGCTTTAGAAACGCGCGCGCACGCCGCCATAGATGGCGCGGCGTTCGAGCGGATAGAAAGCGACGCTGCCTTCATCCGCTGCGGTGGCGATATTGTCGGCGGCGTAGCGGACGAGCGCGCTGATGTCGCCGACGGCGCGCTTCTGCGTCAGGTTGCGCGCGTCGAGGAACAGGGTCACGCCGTCGCGCAGTTGCGCCTGCGCGCCGAGGTTGAGCAGCGCATAGCGGCCGACCCGCTTGCTGTTGACATAATCCACCCACGCCCCCTGCGGCAGCCATTCGACCGAGGGCGACACGCTGATCCGCTCAGTGCCCAGCCGCAATTCGGCGCGATAGAAATGGCGCGGGACCACCGGCAGGCGATTGTCGCCATAGACGGCATCGTCGCGGAAGCGGAAATCGCTATATTGATAGACCTGCCGCAGCGATGCCCAGGGGGTAAAGGCCAGTTGCAGGCCCGCCTCGACACCCTGATGCCGGGTCTTGTCGGCGTTGAAAGTGGCGGCAGGGATGACGCCCGCGATCACGCTATATTGCAGCATCTCCCCCCTGATGTCGGCGCGGTAGAGGCTGATGTCCCAAGCCGCGATGCCGATCCGGCCGCGCGTGCCGATCTCCGCCGTCCAGGCCTTTTGCGCGCGGACGGGCGTGAAACCGGGCGCACCGCCTGCGGGCGTTTGGCTGAGTTCGCTAAAGCCCGGCAGTTCGACCGAGCGGCTGTAATTGGCATAGAATTGCACGGTCTCGCTCGGCTCGTAGAGCAGGCCGATCTTGGGGGCGAAGGCGTCGAAGCTGGCGTCGCCGCTGCGCGCCGGGGCGAAGCGGTTGTCGATGCGGCGCTCGCCATGGGTGTAGAGGCCGCCGCCGATCAGCCACAGGCCCGGCGTCGGGGCAATGCGCGCTTCGCCATAGCTGTTGATCGTCTGCGCGCGCTGCTGGACCAAAGCAGTTGGGGCACCGCGATCCCCTGCGATATTGACGAACTGGCGCGCGGTCACCTTGCCGAAGCGCGCCTGGCTGCCGAGCGTCACTTCCACCGGCATCCCGCCTAGATCGCCCGCCAGATCGAGACTGGCGAACGCCCCGCGATCCTCGGATTTCTGGTCGATCACCTGGAAGATCGGGTGGTAGAGATCCTTGGCGTTGAAGAAGAGGCCGAAGGCGAGCGCGCCATTGGCAAGGGCGATGGTGGTGCGGTTTTGCAGGCGGATCGAATCGATGTCGCGCGCCTGATCGCCGACGAAATTGCCCCTGGTCGGATCAGTCAGCACTGATTTTTCGGACAGCGACCCGGACAGCTTCTGACGAATATTCTGGGCGCTGGCGTAGAAGCGGGTTTCGACATTTTCGCTGATCTTGACCCCGACATTGCCGTTGAAGCGATAGGATCGACGCTTGCCATGGTCGCGGTCGCCATCCGACCGATCCGTGGTGATCGCGGCCCAGGCGTCGCCCCGTTCGTCGGCATAGCCATAGGCGGCCTTTGTGCGGATCGTGTCGAAGCTGCCGCCGTCGACGCGCAGGTCTACGCCCGGCGCGCTGCGGCCCGTCGGCGTCACGGCGTTGATCGCGCCGCCCAGCGTCGATCCGCCAAAGCGCAGCGCATTGCCGCCGCGATAGACCTCAATATGCTGGAAGACTTGTGGATCAAGTTCCTGAAAATCGCCATTATCATCGGCGAGGTTGAGTGGAATGCCGTCCTGCAACAGGGTCAGGCCGCGCATGTGGAAGCCACGCGACAGACCCGATCCACGGATCGAGATGCGGACCTCCTGCCCGAAACGGGGTTGGGTATAGACGCCGGGCGAAAAGGTAAGCGCATCGCGCAGCGAGACGGCGACCTTATCCTCGAAGGCGTCGGCCGCGACGACATCGGTGCCGCCTGGGGTGCGCTGGACGCGGGCGGTCGCGGCTTCAATCATAGGGCTGGCAGTGACGATGATGCGGCTCTGGTCCGCCTCTTCGGCAAAGGCAGGAGCGGACCACAAAGCGAGGGCGCACAGCGATATGCTGCGCAGGCCGGAATGATGGCGCATGGATAGACTTTCTGAACAGGACGCAAAAAGGCCGCGCACAAAAAGGCGCAGCCGGTAATCGGGATTCAGAAAGTCGTAGGAGGCCCGGAAGAAGGCGGGGGTGGCGCGGCGAGGCGGGCGATCAGGCCGGTCTTGAGCGCGAAGGCGATCGGACCGAAAGCCAGCGTCCAGGCGGGCAGCGCCAGATCGGCGAGGATCAGCGGCGGGACGATCGGCTGAACCGATGCGGCGAAGGGGCAATGTTGCTGGCTGCCCATGGCGTCATCGGGTTGATGGTCGCCCTGCCCCGGTGCCTGGTCGCGATCGACCACGACATTGATCGCGCCTTGCCCGGTACAAAGCGTCACGACGACGCCTTGCGCCGTGCGCACAGGCATGAAGCCGGGCGGCACGATCATCTGGATAGCGAGGACGAGCAGCGCCAACGCCGCCAGCAGGCCGCGCGCACCCTCCGATCGTCTGATTGCCCCCATGGTCACGTTGCGCGCTTAACCGATGATCGGCGACCTGTCACCGACACAAATTGTCCCAGCCCACCCACTCACCTTGACGTAAACGTAAAGTGCTATTATCTCTACCTCCATGGACAATCGCAGCAGCATCGCGGGCATCGAATTGCCCGACCATAGCGACCGGCAGAGCTACAGCATCACCGACCTGTCGGAAGAATTCGGCGTCACGGCGCGCGCGCTGCGCTTCTATGAGGATGAAGGGTTGATCTCGCCGGAGCGGCAGGGTCTGTCGCGCATCTATTCGCGGCGCGACCGGGCGCGGCTAGCCTGGATCTTGCGCGGCAAGCGGGTGGGGTTCAGCCTCACCGAAATCCGCGAGATGATCGACCTCTACGACGCCGACGAAGCCCATGAGGAACAGCGCCGCGTGACAGTCGCCAAGTGCATGGCGCGCATCGACCTGCTCAACCGGCAGAAGGACGATATCGACGCCGCCATCGCTGAACTGGATGCCTTCGTCGCCACCATTGCCCACTGAATAACAACCGCCTCTCATAAAAAATTCGCAGGAGAAGATCATGCCCAGTTATACCGCCCCCGTTCGCGACACCCGTTTCGTGCTGGACCATGTGGTCGGGCTGGAGCGCTATGCCAATCTGCCCGGCTTTGAGAACGCCACCCCTGACCTCGTCGACGCGATCCTGACCGAAGGCGGCAAGATGGCCGCCGAAGTCCTGTTCCCGCTCAACGCCGTGGGCGACAAGGAAGGCTGCACCCGTCACCCCGATGGCAGCGTGACCACGCCGACCGGCTTCAAAGCGGCGTTCGACCAGTTCGTCGCTGGCGGCTGGACCACCATCCACGGCCCGGTCGAATTTGGCGGCCAGGGCCTGCCCAGCGTATTGGCGACGGCGGTGGACGAATATGTCCTGTCGGCCAACCAGTCGTTCGAAATGTATCACGGCCTGACCGCCGGTGCGGTCGCCGCGCTGATCGCCAAGGGCAGCGACGAATTGCAGCAGCGCTACATTCCCAAGATGGTGTCGGGCGAATGGACCGGCACGATGAACCTGACCGAACCGCATTGCGGCACGGACCTCGGCCTCATCAAGACCAAGGCGGTGTCCAATGCCGATGGCAGCTATGCGATCACCGGCACCAAAATCTTCATTTCGGCGGGCGAGCATGACCTGTCGGACAATATCATCCACCTCGTCCTCGCCAAGACGCCGGACGCGCCGGAAGGCAGCAAGGGCATTTCGCTGTTCGTCGTGCCCAAGATGATGGTGCATGACGATGGATCGCTGGGCGATCGCAACGCCGTGTCGTGCGGGTCGATCGAACATAAGATGGGCATTCACGGTAACGCGACCTGCGTCATGAATTATGACGGCGCGACCGGATGGATGGTGGGCGAGGAGAATAAGGGCCTCGCCGCCATGTTCATCATGATGAACGCGGCGCGGCTGGGCGTTGGCCTGCAAGGCTTGGGTCAGGCGGAAATCGCCTTCCAGAATGCTGTCCATTATGCCCGCGACCGGCGGCAGGGCCGCGCGCTGACCGGCCCCAAGGAGCCGGAAGAGAAGGCCGACACGCTGTTCGTCCATCCCGACGTGCGCCGCATGCTGATGGAAGCCAAGGCGATGACCGAAGGGCTGCGCGCGCTCATCCTGTGGGGCGCGCTCCAGGCCGACCTGTCGCATCACGCCGAAACCCCCGAAGAACGGCAGGCGGCCGACGACATGCTGTCGCTGCTGACCCCGGTGATCAAGGGCTATGGCACCGACCGCGGCTTCGACATCGCCGTCGCCTGCCAGCAGGTGTTTGGCGGCCATGGCTATATCTGGGAAAATGGCGTCGAGCAGTATGTGCGCGACGCGCGCATCGCTCAGATTTACGAAGGCACCAATGGCGTGCAGGCGATGGATCTGGTCGGCCGCAAACTGGCCATGAATGGCGGCCGCGCGCTGCAGGCTTTCCTCAAGGTCGTGGCCGACGAGGTGGCCGAGGCCAAGGGGCATGAGAAGCTCGCCCCCTTTGCCGAATCGCTGGAGAAGGCGAGCGCGCAACTGGGCGCGGCGACCATGTGGCTGATGCAGAATGCCATGAAGAACCCGAACAATGCCGGGGCCGGCGCGCATCATTATATGCACATCCTGGGCATTGTCGCGACCGGCCTGATGTGGCTGCGGATGAGCAAGGCAGCGGCGACGCTGCTGGCAGCGGGCGAAGGCGATGCCAAGTTCCTGGAAGCCAAGCTGGTCACGGCGCGCTTCTTTGCCGAGCGGATCATGCCCGACGCAGGATCGCTCCGCCGCAAGATCGAGGGCGGTGCCGACGCGCTGATGGCGCTCGACCCGGACATGTTCCTGGCGGCCTGAGGCGGGACACGAAAAAGGGGCTCCGTGACCTGTCACGGAGCCCCTTTTTTTATCTGCCGAACAAACACTGATAGCTGTGTGCGCTGATCCGTAGCGACTGTTCATGTTACCCGGCGAAGGCCGGGGCCCAGATCAGAGCTTGGAACTGGACCCCAGCTTTCGCCGGGGAACAGGTCCGTGGATCTCGTCAGCGCAGTTCAGACATTAGTCTTCGCCATTATCCTTGACGCCAACCGTAGGCACTTCGACGGTCTTTTCCTCGGTGCCGACAACGACTTCCTTCGAATCGACATCGACATTGGGCAGTGCGCCGCCATCGACGCTGACTTCGGGCATGTCGCCGCCGCTCACGTCGGCCTTCCAGAAGCCGGTGGCGAACAGGATGCCGACGATCGCAAGAATGGCGATCAGCACAATCGCGATTGTGCGGCCTGGCCCCTTCTTTTCCACGATAACCCGGCGATCGTCATATCCATCATTACGAACGTCAACCATGTAAAACCCTCCTCATGTCGTTGTGGAGGGAGAAACGGTCTGGCAATCTTATTGGTTCCAGCGGTCAGGCGTTGGTGCTTTCGGACAGGACGAAGGTCGGGATAATGTCAGGCGTCAATCGCCCCACAAATCCTTGATCTTGCCGAAGAAACCAGTCGAGGCCGGACATTCTTCGCCGGTTTCGGTTTCGCGGAAGGCTTCGAGCAATTCCTTCTGCCGAGCGGTCAGCCGGGTCGGCGTTTCGACGTCGATCTGCACGACCAGATCGCCCTGCCCGCGCCCGTTCAGCACCGGCATGCCCGCGCCACGCTGGCGGATCTGCTTGCCCGACTGGATGCCGGCCGGGATCTTAATCTCGTGCCGCACGCCATCAAGGCCCGGCACTTCGATCGATCCGCCCAGCGACGCCGTGGTGAAGCTGACCGGACAGCGACAGAAGAGCGTCGTGCCCTCGCGCTCGAACAAGCTGTGCCGCTGCACATGCAGGAAGATATAGAGGTCGCCCGCAGGCGCCCCGCGCGCGCCCGCTTCGCCTTCGCCAGTCAGGCGGATGCGCGTGCCTTCGTCCACGCCCGCCGGGATGTTGACCGACAGCGACTTAGGCTTGTCCACCCGGCCTTCGCCGCGACAGGCGCGGCAGGGGCTTTCGATCACCTGTCCTGCACCATGGCAGGATGGGCAGGTGCGTTCGACCATGAAGAAGCCCTGCTGCGCCCGCACCTGGCCATGGCCCTTGCAGGTGCCGCAGGTCTTGACCCCGGTGCCGGGCTGCGCGCCCGACCCTTCGCAGGTGTCGCAGGCGGCGGACACTTCGATTTCGATCTGCGTCTGCTTGCCATGATAGGCTTCATCGAGGCTGATTTCGAGGTCGTAGCGCAGGTCGGCACCGCGCCTTTGCTGCTGACGACCGCCGCCGCCACCGCCAAAGCCGGACTGGCCGAAGATGGTTTCGAAAATATCGCCAAGGTCGGAAAATCCGCCTGGATTGGCGCGGTGGCCACCGCCGCCGCCCTGCTCATGCTGGGTGTAGGCGGCATGGCCGAAGCGATCGTAAGCCGCGCGCTTTTGCGGGTCTTTCAGGCACTCATAGGCCTGCGACACCGCCTTGAACTTGGCTTCGCTTTCGGCACATCCCCCCGTCTTGTCGGGGTGATATTTCATCGCGAGCTTGCGATAGGCGCTCTTGATCTGCGCACCATCGGCGGTGCGCTCGATTTCGAGCAGCGTATAATAATCGATTTCGGTCGTCATTCGGACCCCCGCCCACCTCTTCCCTCACCCCGACCATGGCCGGGGTGAGGGATATGGGGCATCGGCTTACGCCTTGTTGTCATCCACTTCGGAGAATTCGGCGTCGACGACATCGTCAT
This sequence comes from Sphingobium sp. KKT206, assembly GCF_055640555.1. Taxonomy (NCBI): domain Bacteria; kingdom Pseudomonadati; phylum Pseudomonadota; class Alphaproteobacteria; order Sphingomonadales; family Sphingobiaceae; genus Sphingobium; species Sphingobium sp. KKT206. Next base: position 65,577 of record NZ_CM145764.1, on the reverse strand, counting down.
CGGCCTTGGGCGCATCCGCACCCGGAGCCGCGGCCGAAGCCTGCTCCTTCTCGTAAATGGCCTGGCCCAGCTTCATCGCGATCGTCGCGAGTTCCTGCGCCTTGCTCTTCATCGCTTCAGCATCGCCGCCTTCGATCGCCGACTTGGTCGCGGCGATCGCGGTTTCGATCTCACCCTTCAGCGCCGCATCGACCTTGTCGCCATGTTCGGCCAGCTGGGCTTCGGTGGTGTGGACCAGGCTTTCCGTGTTGTTCTTCGCCTCGGCCGCCTCACGGCGCTTCTTGTCCTCTTCGGCGAAGCGTTCGGCATCCTTGACCATCTGGTCGATGTCGGAATCGCTCAGGCCACCCGACGCCTGGATGCGGATCTGCTGTTCCTTGCCGGTGCCCTTGTCCTTGGCCGACACATTGACCAGACCGTTGGCATCGATGTCGAACGTGACTTCGATCTGCGGCACACCGCGCGGCGCTGGCGGGATGCCGACGAGGTCGAACTGGCCGAGGATCTTGTTGTCCGCGGCCATTTCGCGCTCGCCCTGGAACACGCGGATGGTGACCGCCTGCTGATTGTCGTCGGCGGTCGAATAGACCTGGCTCTTCTTCGCCGGGATGGTCGTGTTGCGATCGATCATGCGGGTGAACACGCCACCCAGCGTTTCGATGCCCAGCGACAGCGGCGTCACGTCGAGCAGCAGCACGTCCTTGACGTCGCCCTGCAGCACGCCCGCCTGAATGGCGGCACCCATGGCCACCACTTCATCAGGGTTCACGCCGGTATGCGGTTCCTTGCCGAAAAATTCCTTCACGGCTTCGCGCACCTTGGGCATGCGGGTCATGCCGCCGACCAGAACGACTTCGCTGATGTCGGCGGCCGAAACGCCCGCGTCCGCCATCGCCTTCTTGCAAGGCTCCATCGTGCGCTTGATGAGGTCGGCGACCAGGCGCTCCAGATCCGACCGGGTGATGGTCTTAACCAGATGCTTAGGGCCGTTCTGATCGGCGGTGATGAAGGGCAGGTTGACTTCGGTCGACTGGGCCGAGGATAGTTCGATCTTCGCCTTTTCGGCCGCTTCCTTCAGACGCTGGAGGGCCAGCTTGTCCTTGGTGAGGTCGATGCTCTCGGTCTTCTTGAAGTCGTCGGCCAGGAACTGCACCAGCTTGGCGTCGAAATCTTCACCGCCCAGGAACGTGTCGCCATTGGTCGACTTCACTTCGAACACGCCATCGCCGATTTCCAGGATGGAAATGTCGAACGTGCCACCGCCAAGGTCATAGACCGCGATCGTCTTACCGTCCTGCTTGTCGAGGCCATAGGCCAGCGCAGCCGCCGTCGGCTCGTTGATGATGCGCAGCACTTCGAGGCCTGCGATCTGGCCTGCATCCTTGGTCGCCTGACGCTGGGCGTCGTTGAAATAGGCTGGAACGGTGATGACTGCCTGCGTAACCGTTTCGCCCAGATAGCTCTCGGCGGTTTCCTTCATCTTCTGCAGGGTGAAGGCGGAAATCTGCGCGGGGCTGTAATCCTGCCCACCGGCACGGACCCAGGCGTCGCCGTTCGGACCCTTGGCGATGTCATAGGGGACGAGTTCCATGTCCTTCTTGGTCATGGGGTCGTCGAAGCGGCGGCCGATCAGGCGCTTGACCGCGAAGATCGTGTTGTCGCCGTTGGTGACTGCCTGGCGCTTGGCTGGCTGGCCGATCAGGCGCTCGCCATCCTTGGCGAAGGCGACGATGGACGGCGTGGTGCGCGCGCCTTCCGCATTTTCAATAACCTTGGGCTTGCCACCGTCCATGACGGCGACGCAGCTGTTGGTGGTGCCAAGATCGATACCGATTACTTTTGCCATTGTGTCCTCTTTGAACCCCAAATTTCATTCAGCGGTTGACGGCCCCATACCCCACGAAAGCGCCAAGGCAAGGCCGGTCTGCATGGGCGATATAGGCGTGCTTTTGCTTGGCACAAGAAGCAGCGGCCATTAGCTATGTCATCGACCGGAAACGAGACAGTCATGGAGTGACCAATGCGCGCGCCCTTCGCCCTTATCGCCCTCGCGGCCCCGCTGGCGCTCAGCGCGTGCGGCGACCCTGCGCCCAGCTACATCGACCAGGCCTGGGTGCGGCTGTCGCCGAACAAGGAATCGCCCTCGGCGGGCTATTTCGTCGCGCATGGCGGCGATGCGGGGGTGCAGATACGCGGCGTGCTGACCGCCTATGCCGTCCGCGTCGAAATGCATGAAAGCGTGATGGACAAGGGCGTCATGACGATGAAGCCGATCGACAGCGTGGACGTGCCCGCCAAGGGCGAGGTCGCCTTTGCGCCTGGCGGCAAGCATCTGATGCTGTGGGGGATCAACGATGCCGCAATCAACCAGGGCAAGATGGAACTGACCTTCCTGATGAGCGATGGCAAACGCCTGCTGGTGGACGCTGTGATTCGCAAGCCGGAGGCGGCGGGCACGGCGGCCGCCAAACCCGCCGCGCATGAGGGCCATTGAGCAGCCGTAGCCTGACGCCCGATGAAATCGTGCTTGCCCGCGCCATGTTCGGGCGGGCGATCGCCTATGATCGGGTGCGGGTGCATAACCGCAAATGGTGGCCGTTTCAGCCGAGCCGGGTGACGATGGCGCCCGATGGCCATCTATGGTTCCCGCCGAAAGGTGGCCTGTTCTGCGCCGATTTCTGCGAAAGTCCGCTCCATATCCAGGCACATTTTGTCCACGAAATGACCCATGTGTGGCAGGCGCAGCGGTCCGGGCGGTGGTGGTTGCCGCTGATGCGCCACCCCTTTTGCCGCTATGACTATGCGGTTCTGCCGGGGAAGCCCTTTGCGCGCTATGGTATCGAGCAGCAGGCCGAGATCGTGCGCCATGCCTTTCTGTTGCGACAGGGGGTGGCGGTGGCGGGGAAACCAGGGCTGGACGTCTATGAGGCGTTGCTGCCATTCGGTTGAAGTGACTACCAATATTTGGTAAGATGGTGGCATGAGCAGCAAGACCACCTCCGTCGCCTTGGGCGACCATTTCCGCGAGTTCGCCGAACGCAAGGTCAGCGAAGGCCGCTACGGATCGACCAGCGAAGTGATCCGCGCGGGATTACGGATGCTGGAGTCGGAAGAGCAGAAACTGGAAGCGCTACGGGCGGCGATTCAGGAAGGGCTGGATAGCGGGCCTGGGCAAGAGTTTGACTTTGATGCATTTTTGGCCGCAAAAAGATCCGCTCGGTGATGCGTCAAATAGTCCTTCGGCCGCAAGCGCAGGATGATATCGACAAAATTTGGGATTATAGCGCCGAGCAATGGGACATGGATCAGGCGGACGCCTATGTTGGCGACATCCGCGCGGCCATACGATTCATTGCTACCAGCCCGTTCATAGGCACTGACTGCGCGCATCTGGCGGGCGGATTACGAAAATTCAATTCTGGTTCGCATGCGATCTTTTATCTGCATGGAAACGAACGCATTGATATCGTCCGCATCCTGCATCAGCGCGCGGATCATCTGAACCATCTGGAATGAAAAAAGGCGGACCTTTCGGCCCGCCCTCTTCAACGTCATCCATGAATCGCGGATCAATAGACCCGCGCCTTGGGCTGCACATATTCCGCTTCGTCGGTCAGCGTGTAATCATGGACCGGGCGATAATCGAGCTTCACTTCGCCGCCCGAGCCACCCCAGCCGTCGAACCAGCTGATCGTGTGCTTCATCCAGTTTTCGTCGTCGCGGTTCGGGAAATCCTCATGCGCGTGCGCGCCACGGCTTTCCTTGCGGTTTTCCGCGCTGACCATGGTGCAGACGGCCTGGGACATGAGATTGTCCAGTTCCAGCGTCTCGACAAGGTCGGTGTTCCAGATCAGCGAACGATCCGACACGCCGACATCCTGCATGCCCGCATAGACATTGTGCATCTTGTCGACGCCCTCGGCCAGCAGCGCGCTGTCGCGGAACACGGCAGCGTGCTTCTGCATCGTGTGCTGCATTTCGAGGCGCAGCTTCGCAGTCGGCGTGCCGCCGGTCGCGTTGCGATATTTGTCGAGGCGGCTGAGCGCCAGGTCGGCAGCGTCCGACGCCAGCGGCTTGTGGCTGCCATTGGGCTTGAGATTATCTTTGAGGAACAGACCCGTCGCCCGGCCGAACACGACCAGATCGATCAGCGAGTTCGAGCCGAGGCGGTTGGCGCCATGGACCGATACGCAGGCCGCTTCGCCGACCGCGAACAGGCCGGGGACCACGACTTCGGGATCGCCATCCTTCTTGGTCAGCACCTGGCCATGATAGTTACAGGGAATGCCGCCCATATTATAATGGACCGTCGGCGTGACGGGCAGCGGCTGGCGGGTCAGGTCGACACCGGCAAAAATCTTGCCGCTTTCGGTGATGCCCGGCAGGCGCTCGGCCAGCACCTTGGGATCGATATGATCAAGGTGCAGGAAGATATGATCCTTGTTCGGACCAACGCCGCGTCCTTCGCGCATTTCCATCGCCATCGATCGCGATACGACATCGCGCGACGCCAGATCCTTGGCCGACGGGGCGTAGCGCTCCATGAAGCGCTCGCCTTCGGAGTTGGTGAGATAGCCACCCTCGCCGCGCGCGCCTTCGGTGATCAGCACGCCAGCGCCATAGATGCCGGTCGGGTGGAACTGCACGAATTCCAGATCCTGGAGCGGCAGGCCAGCACGCAGCACCATGCCGCCGCCGTCGCCGGTGCAGCTATGCGCCGAGGTCGCGGAGAAATAGGCGCGGCCATAGCCGCCCGTCGCCAGCACGACCGCATGGGCGCGGAAGCGATGGATCGAGCCATCTTCCATGCACAGGGCGATCACGCCGCGACATTCGCCATTTTCCATGATCAGGTCGATGGCGAAATATTCGATGTAGAAGTCCGCGTCATATTTCAGCGACTGCTGATAGAGCGCGTGGAGCATGGCGTGGCCGGTACGGTCGGCGGCGGCGCAGGTGCGCTGCACCGGCGGGCCGGCACCCATATTCTGCATGTGGCCGCCGAAGGGACGCTGGTAGATCGTCCCATCCTCGTTGCGGCTGAACGGCACGCCGGCATGTTCCAGCTCGATGACAGCGGCAGGCGCTTCACGCACCATATATTCGATCGCGTCCTGGTCGCCCAGCCAGTCGGACCCCTTGACGGTGTCGTACATGTGCCAGGTCCAGTGATCGGGCGAATTATTGCCAAGGCTGGCAGCGATGCCGCCCTGCGCCGCAACCGTGTGGCTGCGCGTCGGGAACAGCTTGGTGATGCACGCGGTCTTGAGGCCCGCTTCGGCGCTGCCCATGGTCGCGCGCAGACCCGAACCGCCCGCGCCCACGACCACGGTGTCATAGGTATGATCGATGATCTTATAGGCTTGCGTCATTATTCGACGACCCCTGTGAAGGCGATCTTGGCGATCGCGAAGACGCCTGCGGCCGCGCCGCCAAAGGCATAGAAATTGAGCAGCAGCATCGAGAAGAAAGCCATGCCCTTGTCGTGGACATAATCTTCCAGCATCACCTGCATGCCGAGGCGCAGATGCCAGAAGATGCTGACGATCATCAGCATCATCGGCACCGCGACCAGCGGGTTGGCGATCCACAGCACGACGCTCTCATAATCGAGGCCGGGCAGGCTGATCAGGCTGAAGATCAGCCACAAAACCAGCAGCAGGTTGCCGACGGCGGTGTAGCGCTGCGCCAGCCAGTGATGCGCGCCGTGCCTGGCCGAACCCAGCCCGCGAACGCGGCCGATACCCGTTCCGTTGCCCATCAGAAACCCTTTCCGAAGATATAGAGCCACAGCAGGGCGGTCACGGCCAGCGACGCCGCGAAGGTCGCGATCGACCAGCTCTTGTTGCTGCGCAGTTCATATCCCGCGCCCAGATCCAGCACGAAATGGCGCAGACCGGAGAAAAGATGCTGGAAGAAGAACCAGCTGAGGCCGATCATCACCAGATAGCCGATCGGCGAGGTGGCGCAGGCGACGAAGGTCGCATAGGCTTCCGGCCCGGTCGCGGCGGCCATCAGCCACCAGATGAGGCCCAGCGCACCGGCCGTCGCAAGACCGTTGCCGGTCACGCGATGGATGATGGAGACGGTCATGGCCGGTCCCCATTTCCAGATGGTCAAATGCGGCGAGAGCGGCCGGCTGTTGGATCGCGCCATATCTACCCTTGTCCCTGCTATATTCCTTGATCCCGTTCCCTTAGGAGCGAACGCACAGGAGGGCAAGCCGCGCCGGGCATGGGTGCCCCAATGTCCGTGCCGGGCTGGACCGCGCTTGATCATAAGAAGTGATTAACCAAAGCGCGCTAGGACAGGCTTAGATTATCGCTCATCCCACCAACAGGGGCCGTCCAGCCATGTCGTCCTTCGTTTCTCCCGCCGAAACCGCCTCCGACTATGTGGCGGGCATTGACCCCGACGGCACGATTGCCCGTAACGCAAAAGAAATCGGCCTGTTGATCGAGCCGGACATCGATCAGGTCGCGGCGGCATTTTTCGACAGCTATATGCGCGAAACCGGGTTGATCGATCGGCTGGCTCAGTCGGTGATCGACAAGATCCGGGCCGAATCGCGTGTCTATGCCGCCCATAAGCTGATGCATTTCCGGGAGGCGCGCTGGACGCGCTCTGCCGCCGACTGCGTGCGCCATGCCCGCAAACATGGCGTGCCGGTGCGCGCCGTGCTGGTTGCGGTCGGCAAGGCCAACGACACGATCATGAATTTGCTGTGGGAACGGTGCCGTGACGATGATGCACGCCTGCGCCGGTTGATGGCCACGATCCTGGAAATCGGCATGTTCGATGCCGGCTTCATGAGCAATGTGCTATCGTCCGATCAGGCCGAAGTTCAGCGCGCCGAACGGCAGCGCTATGGCACCCTGTTCGAACAGCGGATCATGGGCGAACTGGATGGTGCCACGCGGCTGGGCGAATCGCTGCGCGAACAGGCCAAGGATGCGTCCGCCGCCACGCGGGGCATGCTGGGCAAGGCGTCGGAAGTCGCCGCTGCCGCCGAACAGTCTGCGCTCGCGATGCGCGAAGCCGCCCGCACCTCCGCTGGCCTGATCCGCGCGATCGACGATGCCCGCACCGAAGTCGAGGGCGCAGCCGACGTGGCCCAGCGCGCCGCCAAGCAATCGGGTGATGCCGTCACCATGTCCGCCACCCTGTCGGACCATGCCAAGTCGATCGAATCGATCCTGGGCCTCATCCGCGACATTGCCGGGCAAACCAATTTGCTGGCGCTCAACGCCACGATCGAAGCCGCCCGTGCGGGCGACGCCGGGCGCGGCTTTGCTGTGGTGGCGCAGGAAGTCAAAAGCCTGGCCAACCAGACCGCGCGGGCGACCGACGAGATTGCGGGGAAGATCGCCGACATCCAGGCCTCGACCCGCCAGTCGGTGGAAACCAATGAGCGCATCCGCGACACGGTGGGCGAAGTGCAGGCCAGCGCCGAACGCATCCGCCATGCCATGGACGCGCAGGCGCAGACCGTCACCATGATCACCGCCGCCGTCGATGAAACCGCGCTGGCCGCCGATTCCATGTCGACCACCATCTCGGCGATCCGCCAGGACACCGAAGTCGTCGCGTCGGAGATCGACCAGCTCGAACGCGGCTTCGTCAGCGTCGAGGGCAAGCTCGCCAGCCTGCGCCACGCCTCGACCGACTTTGGACGGCAGGTCGCCTGACACTCCATGTTGGTTCGTCAGGATGACGAAAGTCAGCATCCATGCGCGCTCCATTCATGGCAGGCGCATAAATAGAGCCAATGGATCCTGACTTTCGTCAGGATGACGCCGATGCTGAGGCATCGGCTGCCAAACGCTTCCCCTCCCTCCCCTCCTGCTCTAAAGGCGGGAGGATGAACGATGCTACCACCCCAGCGATCCAGAGCTGGAAAGTCACCCTGCCCTGCACCCGCGCCGAGGCCGAGGCGCTGGACGGGGACATTGCCGCCTTTGCGATGATGGACCGGCCGCCCGTGCTGATGACCAGCGAGGCGGAACCCGATGACGAGGATGCCTGGCGGCTCGACGCCTATTTCGAGGGCAAGCCCAGCCCCGCCGCGATCAAATTGTTGCGGTCGATGGTGCCCAGCGCCGCGCGGATCAAGCCGGTCGTCGAAGCGCTGCCCGACGAGGATTGGGTGACGATCAGCCAGCAAGGGCTGGAGCCGGTCACCGCCGGGCGCTTCCATGTCCGCAACCTCGCCAGCGACCCCGAACAGCCCGGCCAAGTCAATCTGCTGATCGCCGCCAGCCGCGCCTTTGGCACTGGCCAGCATGAAACGACGGCGGGTTGCCTTGCCATGCTCGACCGGATGCGGCGCGTGGGCATGCGGTTCGGCAATGTCGCCGATATCGGCACCGGCACTGGGCTGCTCGCCTTTGCCGTGCTGCATCTGTGGCCGCACGCCTATGCCACCGCGTCGGACATCGATCCGGTCGCGGTCGAGATCAGCGCGGAAAATGCGCTGGCCAATGGCATGGCGGTTGGCCGGGGACAGGGGCAGGTCGCGCTCTATGCCGCCGCCGGGGTCGATCATGCCGCGATCATCACCCGCGCGCCCTATGACCTGCTGATCGCCAACATCCTGGCCGGGCCGCTCATCGAACTCGCGCCCTCGCTCTGCGCGATGGTCGAGGAAGGCGGCACCATCCTGCTCGCGGGCCTGCTCAACGAACAGGCCGACGCGGTGCTGGCCGCCTATCGGGCGCAGGGGATGCGGCTGGCCGAACGCGCCGACCGGGGCGACTGGCCGACGTTGCGGCTGCGCAAGCGGCCCGTCATCGGCTGGAAGCGCCCCCGCCGCCTCAACCCCGCCGCACGCGGCGAAGCGCCCGGTTTCGGTAGTATCTAAAAAGGAGCGCCGCCATGACCATCACTCGCCGCATCACCCTGCATGATGGCCCGGACGGCCCGTTCGAAAGCATGGCCGTGGTCGACACCGCCGCCGCCGGGGCACAGCCGGGCATCCTGCTCTTCCCCAATGTGCTGGGCACCAAGGAAGCCGACTTCGCCTATGCGGAAAAGGTCGCGGCGCTGGGCTATGCCGTGCTGGTCGCCGATGTCTATGGTCAGGGCAAGCGCACCACCCGCGCCGACACCAATCCCGCGCTCTATATGAACGCGCTGAATGCCGACCGTGCCGTGCTGCGTGATCGGGTCAATGCGGCGCATGATGTGCTCAAAGGGCTGGCCGAGGTTGATCCTGCCCGCACGGCCGCGATCGGCTTCTGCTTCGGCGGCAAATGCATCCTCGATCTGGCCCGCAGCGGCGCGGACATCGCAGGCGGCGTCAGCTTCCATGGCGTCTATGATGCCCCGCCCTTCCCCAATGCCACGATCAGCACCCGGTTGCTGATCTGCCATGGCTGGGACGATCCCATCGCCCCGCCGGAGTCCATGGTGGCGCTGGCGCAAGAACTGACGGCGGCAGGCTGCGACTGGCAAATCCACGCCTATGGCCGCACCGGCCATGCCTTCACCGACGAAAGCGCCAACATGCCCGAAAAGGGGCTGGCCTACAGCCCGGACGCCGATCGGCGCAGTTTCCGCGCGACGGTCGATTTCCTCGGCGACCTGTTCGGCTGATCAGAGCGCGTCGATCATCTCGGCCAGTACCGCGAGGCAATCCTTGCCCAACTGCATCGAGCGCGCAGGCGACCAGCCGGTTTCGGCATCGGGCAGGTCGTCATTATCCTTGAACGGCATTTCCAGCGTCATTGCCACCGCGCCGAATCGCTCGGCGATCTGATTGGTGGACATGGCGAGGTTCGCGCGGCCTGCACCCGCAACTGGATAGCCCAGGCGCGTCTGGAAATCGGGCGTGCGCGCCGCCAGCGTGTCGCGATAGCGGTGATAGAGCGCCACTTGCCGGTCGGTGATCGAGGGGATACCCTCAAACCCGGCGATGAATACGGCGGGGATGGCTTCGTCGCCATGCACGTCCATCGCAAAGTCCACGCCGGTCGCGTCCATCGCATTACGGACCAGCAGCACTTCGGGGCTGCGTTCCATTGACGGGTCATGCCATTCGCGGTTGAGGTTCACGCCCACCGCATTGGTGCGCAGATGCCCCCGGCGGCTGCCATCGGGGTTCATATTGGGGACGAGGTGGATCGTCGCCTTCTGGCGGAGCAGCCGGGCCACCGCATCCTCTTCATCGGTCAGCCGCTCCAGCGCGCCTTCCATCCACCATTGCGCCATCGATTCGCCGGGATGCTGGCGGGCATAGAGCCACACCTGCTTTGGCCCATCGCCTATGGTCAGTAGGTCGATCGGCTGGCCATCCAGCGTCAGCCCCAATTCGCGATGCGCGACACCGGGCTGGCAGGCGGCAAAGGCGATCAGGTCATGATGCCGCTCCATCGAATAAGGCGCGAAATAGGCGACCCACACGACATTGGCATCGCTCGCCAGCCGGATGGTCAACGTGCCATCGGCATAGCTGGTGTCGGCCTGGGTCCAGATTTCTCGGTCCTCGCTCACCCGCGCCTTATAATCGACCCAGCCATCGGGATAGGCCGACCCGCCACAATTGACGATCGCCAGTTCCACCTCTTGCCCCGCTGCCCCGGCAACCCGGAAGTGGAACCATTGATAGAAGTCGCTCTGATGATCCGTCATGATCTCCAGCTCGGCGCGCGCGCCTGTCGGCGTATCGGTGATGGAAAGGGTGCGAATATTGCCGCTGTCAAAGCCGCTGGAAATGGAGATGGTCATTTGACGGTTATAGTCCGGCCCGATTCGCCCGGATAGCCCCCGATCAACGCGCCAGCGAGCTTTTGTGCGGCGATGCCCGGCTGCGCGGCGGGCGTGCCCTGCTTCGCTTCGGTATAGGCGCGGCCTTCCCAGATGGTCGCCGAATCGGACCGGCGACGCAGCTGCACATGCAATTGCGTGGTCACGATATCCTTGGGCTTGCCCGACAGGTTGATGCCGACGCCCAGGCCCATGCCCGAAAAACCGCCGCTGCCGATGCCGCCGCCCATGCCGACGGTGACGGGGCGATCGTTGCGCGCCTGGCCTGAGGGACGGAAGCTGCGCTGGAAGCTGACCAACGCGACATACTCGCTCGTCGCGCCCGGCGCGACGCTGGTGAAGCCCACCCGCTGCCATTCCTGCGCGACGGCGGCGGCATAGGTGCGGAATTCCAGGCTGATGTCAGGATTGCCGGGCATTTCCTCCACCGCGACCGTGCCCGTCCGGGCGGGATTACCGACATGGAAGCGCGTCACTTCCACGGGCGGCACGGCGGTTGCGCACGCAGCCAGCGGCAGGGCAAGGCAGGCGGCAAGAATCAGGCGCTTCGACATCGATTTCACTCCAACGTGGCTCTCCACCGATAAACGGCGCGACCAGCTATATTCCCTCCAACGCGCAAAGCCATGAAGTTGCTGCATGACCGATGAACAACGGCAAAAGAGCGCCCGCCGCCCTTGACTTTGGCCCGCCCCACCCATAGGGGCAGCGCTTCGATTTTCCATCACAGTCAGATTTACCAAGGGCCGATGCCATGAAGATCCGCAACTCGCTCAAGTCGCTCAAGGACCGCCACCGGGACAACCGCGTGATCCGTCGTCGCGGCCGCACCTACGTCATCAACAAGACCAACCGTCGCTTCAAAGCCCGCCAGGGCTAAGCAGCACGGTCAGGGTGGCGTCGTTTCCGACGCTGTCCTTAGCCATCGGACGAATGAGTCCTTTTAGAGCGCCCGATCGAGCATGATCGGGCGCTCGATGCGTTTGCGGATGGGGTTGGACAGATCCCTCTCCCTTGAGGGAGAGGGCTGCGAAGACTTGGCAGCTTGCTGCCTAGGCGTAGCTGGGTGAGGGTGTAGCGCGCCAACGGCCATGCCGCACACCCTCATCCAACTTCGCCTACCCTCCCTGCGGTCGGCAAGGCTGCGTATCCTTCTCCCTCAAGGGAGAAGGGCGGTCATTCCCGCCCCTTCAATTCATCGCCCTGCACCGCCGCGACATGCAGCACGTTGGTCGATCCCGGCGTGCCGAACGGAACGCCCGCCAGCACCACGATCTTGCCGCCCTTCTCCGCCATGCGATGGCGCAGCGCCATGCGGCGGGCCTTGCCGATCATTTCCTCGAACGTGCCGATATCCTTGGTGCGGATGGCGTACACGCCCCATGTCAGCCCCAGCTTGCGCGCGGTGTCGGTTCGCGGGGTCAGCGCCAGGATCGGCGCGGAGGGCCGCTCGCGCGCGACGCGCCGCACCGTGCTGCCCGATGAAGTGAAGCAGGTGATGACGCTCGCCCCCACCACGGTCACGATATTGCCCGCCGCTTCAGCCAGCGCGTCGGCGGTAGTGGGATCGGGCTTCGTTTCGGTGAAGTGCAGCCGCGCCAGATAGCCCGGATCGCGCTCGACGCTGTTGGCGATGCTGTCCATCATCGCGACCGCTTCGACCGGCCAGTCGCCCGCCGCCGTTTCGGCCGACAACATGATCGCGTCGGCCCCGTCATAGACCGCCGTCGCCACGTCCGACACTTCGGCACGAGTCGGCGATGGCGACTTGATCATCGATTCGAGCATCTGCGTCGCGACCACCACCGGACGGCCCAGTCGCCGCGCGGTCGCCACGATCTGCTTCTGCAGCGGCGGCACCGATTCGGGGGGCAGTTCGACGCCCAGATCGCCGCGCGCGACCATGACGCCATCGGCCATCTCGACGATTTCCTCCAGCCGTTGCACCGCCGATGGCTTTTCGATCTTGGCCATCAGCGAACCGTAGCCACCCATCAACTTGCGCGCTTCGGCCAGATCTTCCGGCCGCTGCACGAAGCTGAGCGCTATCCAGTCGCACCCCTGTTCGATCGCGAAGCTGAGGTCACGCCGGTCCTTCTCGGTCAGCGCGGGCACGGGCACCACCACGTCAGGCACGTTCACGCCCTTGCGGTTGGACAATGTGCCGCCGACCTCTACGATCGTGTCGATACGGTCGTCGCTGATCGCCTGCACCCGCAGCACCATCTTGCCATCGTCGAGCAGCAGCCGGGTGCCCGGCACCAGCGCGGCATAGATTTCGGGATGGGGCAGGTTCACGCGGCGCGCGTCGCCCGGCGTTTCGTCGCGATCGAGGATGAAGGGCGCGCCCTTTTCCAATATCGCCAGGCCCTTTTCGAACGTGCCGACGCGCAGTTTCGGCCCCTGCAGATCGCCCAATATGGTGGTCGGCCGATGAAATTCATTTTCCAGTTCGCGGATGATCGCGATGCGCGCGGCATGATCCTCATGCGCGCCATGGCTCATATTGATGCGAAAGGCGTCGGCACCCGCGATGAACAACGCGCGGATCATCTCCGCACTGTCGCTCGCAGGACCAAGCGTCGCAAGAATACGGACCTTGCGCGAGCGGGGCGGTAACTTCGTCATGTGTTCTCCTGGCCGTCATAGGCGCTCCGCACTTGCCGGAGCGTCGTTATGGGGTATCCGTGCTGCACGACAGGATGATGTAGATCAGCGAAAGGATTTCACGCCGATGAACGACACCATAGTCACAGATGAAGTTGCTGCAACCGCCTTCCGCCGCTTGGTGGCGCATTTGCAGCACCGCACCGACGTGCAGAATATCGACCTGATGGGGCTGGCCGGCTTTTGCCGCAATTGCCTCGCTGACTGGATCGCGGAAGCGGACGGCACGCTGACGCGGGATGAAGCCCGCGAAATCATCCACGGCATACCCTTTGTCCAGTGGAAGGCGCAGCATCAGGGCGAGGCGACCCCGGAACAGATCGCCCGGATGAAAGAGAGTGTGGCGAAGAACGCCGACACTCACTAGGACGCACCCCAACCGATTCACATTTCCTCTGGAGACATCATCCCATGACCGAACCCAACGTCGCCGCCGACCAGCTACGCCTTTTGATCGAGCGCATCGAACGGCTGGAAGAAGAAAAGAAGGGCATCGGCGACGACATCAAGGACGTCTATCTGGAAGCCAAGGCGACCGGTTACGATCCCAAGATCATGCGCCAGATCGTCCGCCTGCGGAAGATGCAGCCGCATGACCGGCAGGAAATGGAAGCCATCCTCCAGACCTATCTGTCCGCGCTGGGCATGGAGTAACGGTTACCCCGTTCGCCCTGGGTAGCTGCTGAGCCCTTCGGCTGCCTGCTTGCAGCAGGCGCTCAGGATAAACTTCACCAAAGGTGAAGTCGAAGCAGAATATCGAAGGGCTGCCGCACACGCTATGCTTCGATACAGGCCTTCGACAGGCTCAGGCCTTACTCAGCACGAACGGGAGAGCGAAATGTCCGAGATCATCGTCAGCACCACCAGCCGCCTGGAAGGGCGACCGGCCAAGGAATATCTGGGCATCGTCACCGGCGAGGTGATCGTGGGGGCCAATCTGTTCCGCGACCTGTTCGCCAGCGTGCGCGACATCGTCGGTGGCCGGTCGGGCGCTTATGAGGATGTGCTGCAACGCGCGCGCGAACAGGCGATCGGCGAGATGCGGATGCGCGCGGCGACGCTGGGCGCGAACGCGGTAGTCGGCGTCGATCTCGACTATGAAGTGCTGGGTGCCAACGGGTCGATGCTGATGGTGTCCGCCTCTGGCACGGCAATCCTAGTGTAACATTGCGCATGGGCGCGCCGCTCGCTAGAGAGCGCGCTCGTGTTTCACCAGAAAATGTCAGGAGAAGGCCGTGGCCGGCCATTCCAAATTCAAGAACATCATGCATCGCAAGGGCGCGCAGGACAAGAAGCGCTCCTCGATGTTCTCCAAGCTCAGCCGCGAAATCACCGTCGCGGCGAAGATGGGCATGCCCGATGTGGACATGAACCCGCGCCTGCGCCTGGCGGTCAATGCCGCCAAGGCCCAGTCCATGCCCAAGGACAATATCCAGCGCGCGATCGACAAGGCGATCGGCGGCGACACCGACAATTATGAAGAAGTGCGCTATGAGGGCTATGGCCCCGGCGGCGTCGCCATCATCGTCGAGGCGCTGACCGACAACCGCAATCGCACCGCGACCAATGTCCGCACCGCTTTCTCGAAGAATGGCGGCAATCTGGGCGCGTCGGGCGCGGTCAGCCATGGCTTCGACCGGGTCGGCCTGATCACCTATCCCGCCAGCGCGGGCGATGCCGAGACGATTTTCGAAGCGGCGCTCGAAGCCGGCGCGGAGGATGTTTCGTCCAACGAGGACGAGCATGAAATCTGGACCGCGATGGACGCGCTCCATGAAGTGTCCAAGGCGCTGGAGGCCAAGCTCGGTGAAGCGGAAGGCGCGAAACTCGCCTGGCGGCCGCAGACCACCACCGAAGTCGATGAAGCCAATGCCGCGACCTTGCTCAAGCTGGTCGACACGCTGGAAGATGATGACGACGTCCAGACCGTATGGGGCAATTATGAAGTGTCCGACGCGGTGATGGAGAAATTGGGTTGATTGAATAAGCTACGCCCCTGCGACGGGGCGTTGCGAAATATTGGCAACCCCATAGTTCATCGTCATTCCCGCGAAGGCGGGAAACCATCTCCCCTCTGATCGGCTTGATCTTAGGTTCGGAGATGGATCCCCGCCTGCGCGGGGATGACGGAAATTTGGGAATGGGGCGAGTTCGCGACATTCTCCTCAACGATGAGGGGCTGGATTTGCCGTCATGATTCTCCTCGGCCTCGACCCCGGATTGGGCACTACCGGCTGGGGTCTGATCGCCGCGGACGGCAACCGGCTCACCCACCTCGCCAATGGCCAAATCAAAACGGACAGCGCGATGCCCTTGGCAACGCGCCTGCTGGCGATCGACCTTGCGCTCACCGACCTGATCCTCGAACATCGGCCCGATGGCGCGGCGGTCGAAGAGGTGTTCGTCAACGTCAATCCGCAGTCCACGCTCAAACTGGGGCAAGCGCGCGGCGTCATCCTGCTCGGCGCGGCGCGGTCGGGTATGGAAGTGGGCGAATATGCCGCCCGGCTCGTCAAAAAATCGGTGGTTGGGGTCGGCAACGCATCGAAGGATCAGGTCCATGCGATGGTGTCACGGCTGTTGCCCGGCGTGAAGATCGCCGGACCCGATGCAGCCGACGCGCTCGCCGTCGCGATCACCCACGCCCATCACCTCGCCAGCGCGCGGCGTATCCCGACCAAGTGACAGGGGCGGCCAGAACCGCCCCCTGCCCGCCCTACCGCCAGTCGAACATCAGTGGTGCCTCGCGAAAGGCGAAGCGGTCGAGATGATCGGCGACCACCTGCTTGAAGCGCTCGACATCGGCGTCGGCCTTGGGCTCGATCGTCACCACCAGCGCCTCCGGCTCGGCCTTCATGCGGATCGGTCCCATCGGGAAGGGGATGACGCCCTGCTCGGCGTCGAACGTCACGTCGAACTTGTGGCTCCAATGTTTGCAGAGCTGTTGCAGGTAGCGGCTGGCATTGGGAGTCGGAACTTTTGCTGTCAGGGTCATGTCAGAGCCTTTCGATCTTGGTGGCGGCTTCGTCGATCAGGGACGCGACATCGAACATGGTTTGCTTGTCCGCCCCTTCCTTCTCCAGCCGTTGGTGGATGGCCATGCGCAGATTATGCAGCGCCCGACGGACCGGCGCGCCATCGGTGCGTTCGGCCTTTTGCGCCAGCGATGCGATCCGCTCCATGACCAGCGTCAGGGCGTCGCCATTGTCGGCGAGATAAGCGGTGCCTTCGTCGGTAATGGCGAACAGCTTGCGGCTGCCCTGCCCCGGCTGTTCGGCGATCAGGTCCATGTCGGCCAGCAGCGTCAGCGTGGGGTAGACGACGCCGGGGCTGGGCGCATAGACCTCGCCCGACAGGCTCTGAATCTCGCGGATCAGGTCATAGCCGTGGCGCGGCGTATCGGCGATCAGCTTGAGCAGGATCAGCTTGAGCGCGTCATTGTCGAAAAGCCGCCGACGACCGCCGCCCCGTCCGCCGCCGCCGGGCGCGCCATCGCCAAAGGGACCGCCGCGGCCCCGGCCGAAGCCGCGCCCTTCTGCGCCATCCGGGCTGAGAAAGCGGCCATGGCCGTGGTGAGGGCGACCATGGCCGCGCTGTGTGTGGTGGAAGTGCATTATGTGTCTTTCAGTCTGCTTCATGATGCACTGAGATATATCTTAAAAATCGCGACCGTCAAGAGTTGTGATATATCTTATTTGCATCTCGTAACTTTTTTCAGGGTGTCAGGACATAAAAGCGCCGCGCGCCATAGACGGATCGGAAGATCGGATCGATCACCGTCATCGCGCTATAACCCGTCCGCTCGAACAGCCTGATCATCGAATCTTCGCTGTGCCAGACGGAGGTGGGGTTACCGATCGACGCCATCGGATTATCGCCTTCGGGGAAATCCACCCCCTGATAATCGTCCCGTTCGATCAGCCGATGCCAGTCCTGCGGCGTATCCGCCACCATCTCCGGCACATGGACCTGCGTTTCGACGATCACCGGCGCGCCATAGCAACAGCGCCGGAGCAGGCTTTCCTGATCGCCCAGTTCCAGATGATAGAGCAGGCCCAGCATCGCCACCACGCTATGCCCGCGCGGATCATAGTCGCGCATATCGGCCTGCACGAAGCGGATAGATCCTAGATCGTCGGGCAGGCGCTCGGTCCGGCCATCGACCGCCGTAACCGCATAGCCCAATTTCGTCGCCCAGACGCTGAACTTGCAATGGCCAGCGCCCAGATCGACCAGGGTCCGCTCTTCCGGCGCGACGACATGTTTGAGGATATGGACGAAGGTTGCGATCCGGTGGATGGCGATCTCGTCGCTCGGCACGGGAATGGTCAGCCGATCGACCCGGATCGCCCTGCCATCGGTCGCCCCGGCACCCTGCCCGTCCCCGCTCATGCCATGCTCCTCCCGCATCTCGCCGTCCCGACCGATGCTGCCAGTCCAGCGCCCGAACGGGAAGAGCCGTCATAGAAAAAGCCCGTCCGACGCGGGTCGAACGGGCTTTTTCAGGCAGCAGTCTCAGAAAGCCGTGTTTAGTCGGGCGCCTTCGCCACGCTGACCAGCGCCGGGCGCAGCAGCCGGTCCTTGATCATATAGCCCGCCTGCATTTCGATCAGGATCGTGCCCGGCGCAGCATCGGCGGACGGGGTTTCCATCATCGCCTGATGCTTGTTGGGGTCGAGCGGCTGGCCCACCGACTCGATCTTGCTGATGCCGTTGCGGCCGAACACCGCTTCCAGTTCGCGGCCAGTGGCTTCCAGGCCCGCGACCAACCCCTTGAACTTGTCGTCTTCACGCAATTCCACAGGGATTGCCGCCAACGCACGCGAGAGATTGTCGGCCACCGACAGGATATCACGGGCGAAAGCGGTCGACGCATAAGCGCGCGTATCCGCCAATTCCTTTTCCAGCCGCCGCCGCACATTTTGCGTATCGGCATGGGCGTAGAGAATATCCTGCTTGGCAGTGGCGAGTTCCGCTTCCAGCGCGGCGATGCGCTCCCCCTGGTCATCGGCCACGGGTGCATCCTCCTCCGGCAATTGATCCACGACTTCGGTATTTTCGACGTTCAAATTGTCTTCGCTCATCTCATCAATCTCGACAGCGTTTGTGCAGTGAAATCCACCATGGGGATCACGCGGGCATAGTTCAAGCGCGTGGGGCCGATCACGCCGACCACGCCGACCACCCGGCCGTCCGCGCCACGATAGGGCGCGGCTATGACCGAAGAACCCGACAGGGAAAAGAGCTTGTTTTCCGATCCGATGAAGATTTTGGTCGCGCTGCCCGCCAGCGCGCTCTCCAGCAGGCGCGAAATTTCCTGCTTGCCCTCCAGTTGCTCCAGCAATTGCCGCACCCGTTCGAGGTCGGCGGCCGTGCCATCATCGATCAGATGCGCCTGACCGCGCACGATCAGCACCGGCCGGTCATCGGCATCATGCGACCAGATGGCGATGCCGCGCTCCACCAACTCGCGCGCCGCGCCGTCGAGCGCGCTGCGTTCGCTCTCCAACTCGCGCGCCAGCATGTCGCCCGCCTGCCGCAACGTCATGCCGGCAAAGCGCGCCGACATGAAATTGGCCGCTTCGTTGAGCATCGATGGAGTGACGGCGGGCGGCAGGTCCAGCACCCGATTTTCGACCGACCCGTCCTGCCCAACCAGCACGGCCAGCGCCTGCCGATCGTTCAAGGGCACGAAACCGAACTGGCGCAACACCGGCTCGCGCCGCGGCACCATGACGATGCCAGCACAAGCCGACAGGCCCGACAAAGCCGCCGTCGCCGCCGACAGAGCTTCCTCGATCGGCCCGCTTTCGGCGAGGCCCGCTTCGATCGCGCGCCGCTCCTCCGCCGATGGCTCGGCCGCCTGCATCATCCCATCGACGAACAGCCGCAGCCCCGTTTCGGTCGGCATCCGCCCGGCCGACGCATGGGGCGCGGCGAGCAGGCCCAATTCCTCCAGATCCTGCATCACATTGCGGATCGACGCGGGCGACAGGTTGAGCGTCGCCAACTTGCTGATGGTGCGCGACCCGACCGGCAGGCCAGTGCCCAGATAGCCCTCCACCACCAGGCGAAAAACGTCCCGCGCGCGATCGTTCAGTTCGGATATGGGCGTCGTCAGCGTCATTGCGCGAATGTAGGATGGATTGCGGGCAGGCTCAACATTTGCGCCGCGCCAAGAGGATCAGCACGACGCCAAACGCAGCGAGCAACGCGCCACGCCACATCCATGGCCTCTGATCGAGCATGAAACTGGATTGCGGCCAGTGGATAAGACCGGCCCCCTGCCCGACCCACAGCAGCCCCATCACCACGAGAAGGACACCCACAATCTGCAAAAGAACGCGCATTATACACTCCTTACCGGGCGGGCTTGGGTTTGATCATGCGCTCGACGTCCAGCATTTTGGGGATCGCCGCGATCGTGGTGCGCAATTTGCCATAGCGGGCATCCATGCAGCCCGACTGGAACTCCAGCCGGGTCGGCTTGCCGTCCTTGCGACTCCATTCGATCTTGTAACCGGGCATATCGGTCGCAAAGCGGGTGCAATTTTCGCCATGGGCGATCCGCTTGTCCGTCCCCGTCTGCGGGCGGTAGGGCGCAAGCGACGCGCGCAACCGGCGATATTGCGCCGGGCTGACGGTGAAGCGGGTCGGCCCCGGTACGGCGGTAAACTTCTCCGGCTCCAATATGCCCGACCCATCCGGCGTCACCCGCAGGCTGTAGGACGGACAGGCCCCAAAACAGCGCCCGGCGGTGAAGCGGATCGTCTCGCCCGCCGCCTTGGGCGTCTCCAGTTCGTTATCCGCGGCAGCACAGCCCACCAGCAGCAGCGCACTCGCCGCCATCATCATTCGCATCGTCATAGCCTCTCATACCCACTTATTGTCGTCATGACACTGGCAACACACGCCGCCGGGCGCTAAGCGCCGTCACCATATCGTTTTGGAGAAATATTATGCGTCCTTCCGGCCGCGCGCCCGACCAGATGCGCGACATCACCATGGAGCCAGGCTTCACCATCCATGCCGAGGGTAGCTGCCTGATCAGCTTCGGCGATACCCGCGTGCTCTGCACCGCGTCGGTCGAAGAGAAGGTGCCGCCCTTCCTGCGCGGCAAGGGGTCGGGCTGGGTCACCGCCGAATATGGCATGCTGCCCCGCGCCACGCACACGCGCGGCAGCCGCGAAGCCGCCAAGGGCAAGCAGTCGGGCCGCACTCAGGAAATTCAGCGCCTCATCGGTCGTTCGCTGCGGACGGTCGTGGACATGAAGAAGCTCGGCGAACGCCAGATCGTGATCGATTGCGACGTGATCCAGGCTGATGGCGGCACCCGCACGGCGGCGATCTCCGGCTCCTGGGTCGCGCTGCGCATCGCCGTGGACAAGCTGATGGCGTCGGGCGCGCTCAAGGAAGACCCGATCATCCAGAAGGTCGCGGCGATCAGCTGCGGCATCTATGAAGGCACCCCCGTCCTCGACCTCGATTATGCCGAGGACAGCAATGCCGAAACCGACGCGAACCTGATCCTGACCGGCGACGGTAAATTCGCCGAAGTCCAGGCGACGGCCGAGGGCGCCGCCTATGACGAGGAAGAACTGCTCCGCCTCCTGCGCCTCGCGCGCATCGGCTGCGCCAAGATCTTCGCCGCGCAGGATGTCGCCACGGGGCGGTAACACTGCCTCCTCTCCCCGTTCGGGCTGCGCCTGTCGAAGCCCCGTCTTTTCTTCTTGAAAAGGAAGGGCGGCCCTTCGACAAGCTCAGGGCGAACGGGATTTTGGTTCAGCACGAGGAATCGGATCATGACCGACCAATTCGGACAGGAACAGGCGATCCGCAAGCTCGCCCCCGGCAAGCTGGTGATCGCCAGCCATAATGCGGGCAAGGTGCGCGAGATCGCCGCCTTGCTTGGCCCCTATGGGATCGAACCGATCTCGGCCGCCACGCTCGACCTGCCCGAACCGGAGGAAACCGGCACCACCTTCATCGCCAATGCCGAACTCAAGGCGATGCAGGCCGCCGACCTTTCCGGCCTGCCCGCGCTCGCCGACGATAGCGGCTTGTGCGTCGAGGCGCTGGGCGGCGATCCGGGTCTCTTCTCCGCGCGCTGGGCGGGCGAATCCAAGGACTTCGCGCTCGCCATGCAGAAAGTGTGGGACGGGATCGAGGCCAAAGGCCCAGATGCGGGCCATGACGCCCATTTCATCTGCGCCCTCGCCCTCGCCTGGCCCGACGGCCATATCCAGGCGTTCGAGGGTCGGGTCGACGGCACGCTCGTCTGGCCCCCGCGCGGGGACAAGGGCTTTGGCTATGACGCGATGTTCGTGCCGCTCGGCCATGACATCAGCTTCGGCGAGATGGACCCCGACGTGAAACACGCCATGAGCCATCGCGCCGACGCCTTCGCCCAACTGGTCGCGGCGACATTCTGATTCTGTATCATGTCCACGTCAGCGCGCGGGCACGGCCTTCAGCGTCGCCTGACCAATATGCCAGCGCAATTGGCCGGGCGATGCCCCGTCCACATCATTGACCCGCCGCAGGACATAATCGCCAGCAAATCGTTGGACAGTGCCGTTCTGCAACTGCGAATCCACCGTCACCGGCACCGTCTGATAGATCGACCCAGCGCCAGCGCTACCCGGCTCCACCTTGCCGATCGTCACGCGCGTCGACCGGGTATTGGCAAAGCCCGCCTGATAGGCCTGCAATGTCTGGTTCGGCGGGCCGTCATCCCCCCATTGCGCCCAGGCCGTGCCATAATCCCTGGCGTTGATCGCGGCATAATAGCGCTGCACGACGGCGATCGCCGCCGCCATGCTCTTGGGCGCAGGGTCGCATCCCGGCATCGGGTCGCCTTTCCCGCCGAACAGGGCGCAACTGCGCGCAATCTCATCCTCGATCAGCGCGCAGCTATTGGCCGCATTGCAGGGCGGATGCGTCGCGGGCGACACATTACGGCACAGCTTGACGCGCTCGGCGGCAGCCGCCGATCCGATGTCCGCCGCGCAGGACAGGGGCTGGGGCGCCGCTGCCGCCGTGGCGACATTAACCGGGGCAGCGGTTTGCGGCGCCGCGTCCACGTCGGGGCTCGCAACCAAAGGCGCTGCTGCATCATTGCGGCTTTCTGCGACATCGGGTTGCTTGGGCGCACCACAGGCGGCCAAGCCGATCAGCGCACAAACGGAAGTCGCCCAAGCCAGCTTAGGGTAGCGCATACTGTCGTCTCCTGCAGCGGTACTGATCCCGCTCAATGCGCCGTCCCGCTAAAAATATCCATGCGCGCGTCGGTGCCCTGCCTGTAGCCCCGCCCGCCAAAAGGCTCTACGACGCCATCCCAATGTCCTCCATTCCCTCCGCCGCCCTCGCCGCCCCCGACCCGCAAGCGCTCTATATCCATTGGCCCTTCTGCGTGTCGAAATGCCCCTATTGCGACTTCAACAGCCATGTGCGCGACGGCGTGGACATCGACGCTTGGCGCAGCGCGTTGCTCGCCGACATGGCCTATGAGGCGTCGCTGACCACTGGACGCCCGCTCTCGTCGATCTTCTTTGGCGGCGGCACGCCGTCGCTGATGCCGCCCGCTCTGGTCGAGACGCTCATCGCCGCCGCGCAGGGCCATTGGGGCTTCACCCCCGATATCGAGATCACGCTGGAGGCCAATCCCAATTCGGTCGAGGCCGCGCGCTTTGCCGATCTGGCCTCCGCCGGGATCAATCGCGTCTCGCTCGGCCTGCAGGCGCTGGAGGATGAGGCGCTGCACTTCCTCGGCCGTGCGCATGACGTCGCCGAAGGGCTGGCCGCGCTCGCCACCGCGCAATCGGTGTTCGATCGGGTCAGTTTCGACCTCATCTACGCCCGCCCCGGCCAGAGCGAGGCCGCCTGGCAGGCCGAACTCGCCCGCGCGCTGGCCTTCAGCACCGGGCACTTGTCGCTCTATCAGCTGACTATCGAGCCGGGCACCCGCTTCGCCACGCTGGTCGCGC
The DNA here is from genome assembly GCF_055640555.1 of Sphingobium sp. KKT206. Classification (NCBI taxonomy): domain Bacteria; kingdom Pseudomonadati; phylum Pseudomonadota; class Alphaproteobacteria; order Sphingomonadales; family Sphingobiaceae; genus Sphingobium; species Sphingobium sp. KKT206. The sequence goes on along the minus strand of NZ_CM145764.1, from coordinate 42,160 downwards.
AGGGCAAGCTGACCCCCGCCGATCCCGATCATGGCGCGACGCTCTATGAATTGACGCAGGCGATGACCGCGGCGGCGGGCATCCCCGCTTATGAGATCAGCAACCACGCCCGCGCCGGGCAACAGAGCCGCCACAATCTCGTCTATTGGCGCTATGGCGATTATATCGGCATCGGCCCCGGCGCGCATGGACGGCGCGGCGGCATGGCGACGCAACGCCACCGCAAGCCCGAAAACTGGATCGGCGCGGTCGCCCGCAACGGCCATGGCAGCCAGAGCGAGGACGGGCTGGGGGGCGAAGACCGCGCGCGTGAAGCGCTGTTGATGGGCCTGCGCCTGCATGAAGGCGTGGACCTTGCCCGCATCGCGGCGCAGTCGGGCTTAGCTTTATCGCGGCTGGTGGACGAACGCGCCATCGCGCAACTGACGGAGATCGACCTTCTCCGCCACCACGGCACCCACTTACACGTCACCCCCGCAGGGCTACTCCTGCTCGATGCGATCCTACCGCAAGTGGTGGCGATTTAACCGGGTAATATTCCCATACCGTTCGTCCTGAGTAGCCATTGAGCGAAGTCGAAATGGCGTATCGAAGGATTGGGCTAGGCGCAGATGCTTCGATACGCGCCTTCGACAAGCTCAGTCGCTACTCAGCACGAACGGTTGAGATCAAATCCACCTCGCGCCGAAATCAACGATATTGGCTTTCTCGAAACGAACGGGAGCCCCCTTACGGCTGCTCGGTCGGCGCAACCTTGGGCGCGGGCACCACGTCCTTGCTCGTCATCGCTACCGCAGGCGGGCCTTTCTGGATCGCGGCGGCGAGCTTGTCGACGGGCGCGCACACGCCCTTGCACAGCCCCTGCGCCTGCGTCAGCACCTCCTTGGCCCGCGCCACAGCCCCCTTCTCCACCATCGCCTCGCCCTGTCCCGCCAGCGCGACCACATCGGTGGGATCGAGCAGCAAGGCTTCGCGATACAGGCGGATCGCCTTCCCCTGCAAACCCTGCGCCCGCGCGACGGCGGCGAGTTCGACATAGGCGGCGCGGTTGCGCGGATCGATCGCCAGCGCGCTTTCCAGCGCGTCGGTCGCGCCCTGCATATTGCCCGCCTGGCGCGCGGTCTCGCCCGCTTTCTGCCATTCGACCGACGCCGGGCTGATCTGGCTGTCCGGGCGCTGGCTCAGGCCCATGCTCGACACTGTGGTCAGGACAAGCGCGAGGGCGATCGAGGCGGGGGTAAAACGCATGAGTATCTCCAGCCATGTTTCAGGCGCTGATTCAGGCACAGATTTTGGCCAAGTCTCGCGATTTTGCGGGCGCTTGTCCATGGGCTGTTTTACGCGGCCGTCCGCCGCAGCCGGGCGAAGAAAAAGCCGTCCGTGCCGTCATGCCCCGGCGTCAGCAACCAGCCCGCGCCATGTGCCCGGCCCAGCGGCAAGTCTATCACTTCGGGCGTCCACCCGGCATGTCGGCGCAGGAAGGCGTCCACCTGGGCTTTCCCCTCACGATCGGTCAATGCGCAAGTGGCATAGACCAGCGCCCCGCCCGGTGCCAGCAAGGGCGCGGCGAAATCGAGGATGCGGGCCTGTTCCGCGACCAGCCGATCGAGCCGCGCCGCCGTCAACCGCCAGCGCGCTTCGGGATTGCGCCGCCAGGTGCCTGTGCCCGAACAGGGCGCATCGACCAGCACGACATCGGCCTGCCAGTTCAGGCTGGCGAGGCCCCGCGCCTCATGGCTCTGGTCCAGCAGCAATGTCTCGATGAAGGTCGCCCCGGCCCGCTGCGCGCGTGGCCCCAGCCTTGCCAGCCGCGAGCGGATCGTGTCGGCGGCGATCAGCGTCCCCTGCCCCGCCATCGCCGCGGCCAGCGCCAGCGTCTTGCCCCCCGCCCCGGCGCACATGTCCACCACGGTCATGCCGGGCTGCGCGCCGCACGCCAGCGCGATCGCCTGGCTGCCTGCATCCTGCACCTCAACCAGGCCATCCTTCCACGCCGCATCCTTTTCGACCGGATAGCCTTCGGGCAGGCGCAACGCATCGGGCAGTGCCGCGATCGGCGCAGCGTCGGGGAACAAGGGCGCGACCGCCTGCGGCGTGGCCTTCAACCGATTGACCCGCAGGTCCACCGGCGCGCGGCCCAGCAACGCGTCCTGCTCGACCGGCGCAGCGATGAGCGGCACCAGCCAGCCCGGCACGCTGCCTGCCGCAGCACCGACCTCGCCCGGCTCGATCGGCAGCGGCGCATGGGTCGATCCGTCGAACAAAGCGGCCAGCTCCGGCTGCTCTTCCGCCAGCCCGATCATCGCCTCCCGGCCCGTCTCCGGCCGCTCGCCCGCGCGGCGGATCGCGTCATAGACATGATCGCGCACCGCCCGCCGATCGCGCGACCCGGCATAGCGCCGCTCCTTGAAATAGCGCGCGATCAACGTATCCGCCGCCGGCCCACCATCCCGCGCCGACGCAATGATAGCGTCGAGCAAATCGATCGCAGCCTGGATGCGAGCAGAGGGGGTCATATCCTCCCCGGCACGGGGAGGGGGACCGCGACGCGCAGCGGCGTGGTGGAGGGGGAGGGAGGCAAACTCAACATCAATCAGAAGAACTGCATTGGAAGGCGTTAACAGTCATAAAAGATCCGGCGTGCCGTGTGGCTGGCCCCCTCCACCACCGGCTTCGCCGGCGGTCCCCCTCCCCGTACCGGGGAGGATTTACCGCGTCGGATAATTGGGTGCTTCCCGCGTGATCGTCACATCATGAACATGGCTTTCCGACAATCCGGCATTGGTGATCTGCACAAAGCGCGCGCGTTCCTGCAAATCCTTGATCGTCGCGCTGCCGGTATAGCCCATCGCCGCCTTCACGCCGCCGACCAGCTGGTGGATGACGTCCTTGGCCGGTCCCTTGAACGGCACCTGGCCTTCAATCCCTTCGGGCACCAGCTTCATCTGGTCCTTGATATCCGCCTGGAAATAGCGATCGGCCGACCCCCGCGCCATCGCGCCGACGCTGCCCATGCCGCGATAGCTCTTATAGGCGCGACCCTGATAGAGGAAGGTTTCGCCCGGCGCTTCGGCCGTGCCCGCCAGCAGCGATCCGACCATGACGCAGCCTGCGCCCGCCGCCAGCGCCTTGGCCAGGTCGCCGCTGGTGCGCAGCCCGCCATCGGCGATCACCGGCACACCCTGCTTGGCGGCTTCCTCCGCCGAATCCATGACGGCGGTCAGCTGCGGCACGCCCACGCCCGCGACGACGCGCGTGGTGCAGATCGATCCCGGCCCGATGCCGACCTTCACGCAATCCGCGCCTGCGCCGATCAGCGCCTTGGTCGCTTCGGCGGTGGCGACATTGCCCGCGACCACCTGCACATTGTTGGACAGGCGCTTAACCGCCTCGACCGCCGCCGACACCTGTTTGCTATGGCCATGCGCCGTGTCGATGACGATCAGGTCGCATTCTGCATCAATGAGCGCGCGGCTGCGCTCCAGCCCCTTTTCGCCGACCGTCGTCGCCGCCGCGACGCGCAGGCGGCCGGTGCCGTCCTTGGTCGCCTGCGGATAGGTCACCGCCTTTTCGATATCCTTGACGGTGATCAGGCCGACGCAATGATAGGCCTCGTCCACCACCAGCAATTTCTCGATCCGACGCTGGTGCAACAGGCGCTGCGCCTCTTCCTGCCCCACGCCGACCTTGACCGTCGCCAGATTATCCTTGGTCATCAATTCGCTGACTGGCTGGGCCGGATTCTCGGCAAAGCGCGTGTCGCGGTGCGTCAATATGCCGACCAGCTTGCCGCTCGCCTCGACCACGGGAATGCCGCTGATCCGGTGCCGCTTCATCAGCATCTGCGCATCGGCCAGCGTGGCATTGGGCAGGATGGTGATGGGGTTGACGACCATGCCGCTCTCGAACCGCTTGACCGCGCGCACCGCATCCGCCTGCTCCTCGACCGACAGGTTGCGGTGCAACACGCCGATGCCGCCCAGCTGCGCCATGACGATCGCCATGTCCGCTTCGGTCACCGTATCCATCGCCGACGACAGGATCGGGATGTTCAGCTTGATCGCCTTGGTGACGAACGTGCTGGTGTCCGCCTGACTTGGCAGCACATCGGATTCGCCGGGCTGCAACAGCACGTCGTCGAAGGTGAGGCCGAGGCGGATTTCCATGGAACAAGCCACTTTCTGCTGCGGGGTCTGTGGCAGACCCCAGGGGTTTTGTGGCGGCCCATGTAACCACTCCGCCCTGATACGGCCAGTCCCTTTGCGGGATTTATTGCGGAGTAGTGGGGTGGCGTGTGGGAGGGGTTTGCGATTGCGGGAAGGGGTGGGTCGCGGACCGTCGGTAGCGGCCCCTAGTCCTGCGACAGCGGGCACATATCCTAGCCATCATGCCAGCGCAGGCTGGCATCTCAGGCGGAGGCGAGGAACAGTCGGGCTTGGCACATGTCGCCACGCCATCGCGCCATCTCCTGAGACCCCAGCTTTCGCTGGGGTGACGCTAAGGGTGGATGGCGGACTGTCGGCTTACGAGAGCAACATCGCATGAACCGACATCGCCCATTTTTTGGGGTCTATACGATCAAGCGTATGCGGTCGCAGATATGGTTAGCGAAAGGCTGGCAGAAGCATATTTTGTTCATCGAAAGAAAGTATCAGAGCGACGATGCGACAATCTAATCGACTATGGCTCGTAGCCGTCATGGCAGTAGCCTTTGCAACGCTTGCAGGATGTCAGCGGGCTGCCGAAGTGCGCTATCGCGTAACTGTAGAGGTCGATGATCGAGGTACTAAACGGTCTGGTTCGGCGGTCTGGTCCATTGCTGTAGCCAAGGCCATCCTTCCATTAGCAAGCCCCTATAATGCTCGATTTCGAGGTGAAGCGGTTAGGGTGGTAATTCCGGGCCGTGGCTATCTTTACGCTTTAGTGGCTGCAGATTCCGGGTATCCGGAAAATATCTTTGGCGATCGACGTAGAGCACCGTTAAGCGATCGCCTGATCAAACCCCGTTTCAAAGATCGCATGGATGACATTCGTCACATAAAAACGATGGTAGGTGCCACCGGCGATTTACAATGTGTAAACCCGGCATGGATCGGCCTAAGCTGCCCAAAAATGGTCCGATTTCGCGATCAAAACGATCCTAAAACAATCGAAATTGTCGACCCATCCGATCTTACCAATAGCTTTGGCTCAGGCACCCGTTTAACGCGCGTCTATGTAGAAATTACCGACGATCCAGTGACAGAAGGTATTGAACCGACGTTACCTAGCTTTGGGCCAGAAACTGGCTTTGACAACTGGTATCGTTCTTTGCCTTTCGGAGATCCGCGCCAGATATCAAAATGTGACTTCAAAAGCTGTCGCTAGGATCCAAACTCAATCAGCATCTTAAGAGGGGATGGTTTTCCTGATTCACTGGCGCGTGGATCAGGTGGAGTAAGGCATGGCGCCCTTGGTAACGCATATGTGCGAAACGCCAGAATGCCGCCTTCATATTTCTTCACGTTGAATATGCCAGCTATATGTGTCTGCTTCTGGGCAGCGCCGCAAGCGGCATAGACGGCAACAGATGGTCGCACATTGCCATTCTCCCATTCGTCATGCCGGGCTTGACCCGGCATCCCGCTTTTCTTCGCGCAAAAAGCGGGATGCCTGGATCAAGTCCTGGGTGACGATTAAGGCGACGTCCCCCTTCGTCATCCTCCCCTGGCAGGGGAGGTGACTGGCCGCAGGCCTGACGGAGGGGTGTCACGCTCTCAATAGGGTGACGCCCTTACAACGCGTTAGACGCCCTTAGCCGCAAGTATCGCGAAACACCGCTACAAACCCGCGGCCCTACGCGTCAGCGACGCCAGTTCGCCAAACAACGCCTCATCCACCACCTTGAAGTTAAAACAGGTCTTCCCCTGCCGCCGCTTGGCCAGCGCAAGCGACACACTCTCCGACAAGGCAGCATCGGTATAAAGCGGCATCAGATGATAGGCGACATAGCTTTTCTTGATCGTCACCGTCCCGAACCAGCCCGGCTGCCCGGTCTTGGGATCGACGGTGGCGGTGCGCACGACCAGATCGCCCGGTTCATCCTTCGCCACCACCTGCCCCGGCGCATTGTCCAGCATGACGGCGCGCAACCGCGCATGGATGTCATCGAACGTCCCCATAATCGCCCTCCCCCATCGACACGAAAAAGGGCGCCACCTCGCGGCAGCGCCCTCTTTTTCAAATCCTCACCGCTTACGCCCCGGCAGGAGAGGGATCGCCGAACGGCCCCTTGCGCTTGCGCGTCTTGGGGATGGACGATCCGGCCGCCGGAATGACCGAAGGCTTGATCGTCGTCCCGTCGTCACGGGTTATCTCGCCCTTGTCTAGCAGCGCCTTAATCTCGTCGCCGCTCAGCGTCTCATATTCCAGCAGTGCATTGGCCAGCAGATGCAGTTGCGCCTCATGGCCCGTCAGCAATTCCTGCGCACGGGCATAGCCCTGTTCCACTAGCCCACGAATTTCCGCGTCGATCAGCTTGGCAGTCTCGTCCGACATATGCACGCGCTGGCTCTGCGAATAGCCAAGGAACGTCTCGCCCTGCTGCTCTTCATATTGCAGCGGACCCAGCTTGTCGGACATGCCCCATTGGGTGACCATGTCGCGCGCCAGCTTGGTGGCGTACTGGATGTCGCCCGACGCACCGCTCGACACCTTGTCATAGCCGAAGATGATTTCCTCGGCGACGCGGCCCCCCATGGCGACGGCCATGTTCGCGTGCATCTTGTCGCGATGATAGCTATAGCTGTCGCGCTCGGGCAGGCGCATCACCATGCCCAACGCACGACCGCGCGGAATGATCGTCGCCTTGTGGATCGGGTCCGACGCCGGTTCATGCACGGCGATGATCGCATGGCCCGCCTCATGATAGGCGGTCATCTTCTTCTCATCGTCGGTCATGACCATGGAGCGGCGTTCCGCCCCCATCATCACCTTGTCCTTGGCCGATTCGAACTCGGACATCGCGACCAGCCGCTTGCCCCGCCGCGCCGCCATCAGCGCCGCTTCGTTGACCAGGTTGGCGAGGTCCGCGCCGGAAAAGCCCGGTGTGCCGCGCGCGATGGTGCGTGGTTCGACGTCGGGCGCCAGCGGCACCTTCTTCATGTGGACGGCCAAAATCTTCTCGCGGCCTTCGATATCGGGACGGGGCACCACGACCTGACGGTCGAAGCGGCCCGGCCGCAGCAGCGCAGGGTCCAGCACGTCGGGACGGTTGGTCGCCGCGACGATGATGATGCCTTCATTGGCCTCGAAACCGTCCATCTCGACCAGCAACTGGTTCAGCGTCTGCTCGCGCTCGTCATTGCCATTGCCCAGGCCCGCGCCACGATGGCGACCGACCGCGTCGATTTCATCGATGAACACGATGCAGGGCGCATTTTTCTTGGCCTGTTCGAACATGTCGCGCACGCGGCTTGCGCCGACGCCGACGAACATCTCGACAAAGTCCGAACCCGAAATGGTGAAGAAAGGCACGCCGGCCTCGCCCGCGATCGCGCGCGCCAGCAGCGTCTTGCCGGTGCCGGGCGAACCGACCAGCAACGCGCCCTTGGGGATCTTGCCGCCCAGACGCGCAAACTTGGTCGGGTCTTTCAAAAACTCGACGATTTCCTCCAGCTCTTCGCGCGCTTCATCGATGCCCGCGACGTCCTGGAAGGTGACCTTGCCATGCTTTTCGGTCAGCAGCTTGGCCTTGGACTTGCCAAAGCCCATCGCGCCGCCCGCGCCGCCACCCTTCTGCATCTGGCGCAACACGAAAAACGCGATGCCCAGGATCAGCAGGAACGGCAGCGACTGATAGACAAGGATCATCCAGAAGCTCGGCTGCGCTTCGGCTTGCCCGGAATATTTGACACCATTTTGGTCGAGCAAGCCGGTCAGCGCCGGATCGGCCACGGGCAGCGTCGCGAAGCGATCGCCATTGGCGAGCGTTCCGGTGATCTTGTCCGGCGCGATGGCGACGTCCTTGACCTGGCCTTCCTGCACCTTGGCGCGGAATTCCGAATAGGCGATCTCGCTGCCAGCGGCGCCCGTCGGCCGCTCGAACATCGACACGAACAGCAGCAGGGCGACGATCACCCCGGCCCATATCATGGCGCTCTTGATCCAGGGATTGGTCTGCGGGTCTTTCTCGTCGTTCATCTGCACTCTCTTTCACCCGCCAAGATAGGGCGCGTCCGCAAAAGCGCAAGCGCGCCCGGCGTGCGCAAATGCGGATCAGATAGATCGCGGTCTGATAGGCGGAGATGCGCGGCGGGGCGGTGCGGGATGCAAGGTCCAGACAGCCCCCCCGCTCAACAACCAGTCACCCAGACTCGCCCGCCCCCCCGCCTGCGCCGTGGCGATCGCCCGGTCGATCGCATCGCCACGCGGCACCGCACCGGCTCCCGCCCGTTCCAGCATCAGCAACAATAACCGCCGCAGATATTCGCGTGGCAGGTCGGTGCGATCGAGCGTCCAGCCATCACCCCACGCGCGCACATGCCGCGCCGCTAGGTCAGCGACGCTCCAGTCGAGCGCCGCCTCCGCCTCTGCGAGCGCCGCCGCACTGCGCCCCGCCGCCTGCACGTCCAGCCAGTCCACCCCCGCCAGCGCCGTCCGCAAAGCCGCCCGGTCGAACCGCGCATCGCTGTTGGACGGATCATCGACAAAGGGCAGCGCTTCAGCCCGCGCAAAGGCCAGCAAATCCGCCTTACGCGCCGCCAGCAGCGGCCGGATCACCCGCCCCGACCGCGCCCGCACGCCAGCCAGCCCGGCCACGCCCGATCCCCGATTGAGCCGCATCAGCATGGTTTCCAACTGATCGTCGGCATGATGCGCGGTCATGATCCAGTCGATCCCCTGCGCCGCCCGCCATGTTTCGATCGCGGCATAGCGCTGCGCCCGTGCCCAGCCCTGTACATTGCCGCTGACCGGCGCATCGGGTGTTACGATGGCGTGGGGAATGGCCTGCGTCGCGCACCAGCCCGCGACCATCGCCGCTTCATCGGCGGATGCCGCACGCAGCCCATGGTCCATCGTCACCGCCGCGACCTGGCCTGCAAAGGCGCGCGCGGCCAGCGCCAATAAAGCCATGCTGTCCGGCCCGCCCGACACGGCGACACCGAAGCGCACCCCTTGCGTTGCTCCGATGATCGCCCGCGTCGCGGCGATCAGCCCAGCCTCGTTCAGCTGCACTTCGCCCTGGTGCGGCCCTGCGCCATCATGCCGCGCAGGCTCGACGACAGGCTTTCGCCATAGACCTGCTCCAGCTCCGCATAGACTTTGCAGGCATCGGCCGGTTTTTTCAGCTGGATCAGCGCCTCACCCAGATAAGCAAGGCTGTCGGCCGCGCGATCGCCACGCGGGCGCTTCTGATAATTTTCATAGAAGGCGACCGAGGCGAGCGCGGGCTTGCCATCGTCCAGATAGGCGCGGCCGAGCAGATTGGCGGCGCGGCTAGCGACGGAAGCGGTGCCATATTTGTCCACCGTCGCCTTCAACTGCCCCTGCGCTTCGGGATAGAATTTGGCGTCCCACAGGCGGAAACCATAAGTATAGGCGTCCTGCGCCGCGTCACCCGTATCGGGCCGCTCGATCGCCGCGACCGCCGTCTTGCGCTCTTCGCTCGCGGGCGCAGCAGCCGCCGGCTTGGGCGCAGCGGGCTTTGCCGCGACGGGTGCGGGATCAGCCGCCACCGGCGCAGACACGGTCGGCCGAACCGCGACTGGCGCTTCGGCCGGAGCCAAGCGCGCGTCGGTATCCGCCTTGTAGCGGTTGAACGCCTCTTCCAACTGCTTGAGCTTGAAGCTGTTTTCCTCGACCTGCCCCGTGATCGACGACAGCTGCGATTCCAGCGCGCCCACCCGCGCGGTCAGGTCGGAAATCGGCGAGGAAGACGGCGATCCCGGCGCTATCGTCGGCGTCGTCGGCCGGGTGATCTGCGCCTCGATCGGCGTTCCGGCGGGGAACACCTTGCGCTGCACCGCGCGCATTTCCTTTTCCAGCCGGTCGACCCGGCCTTCCACCGTTTGCGCCGAGACCGGCGGCGCGAGCGCCAGCAGCAACGGCGCGCTCCACGCCATGGCAGATGTCGCGAATAGGACGTGACGCATGATGTTCCCCGACTAACTCTTACGCTTTAACCATAAGCCGTTATTCCGCGCGGTAAAGCGCGACGTGCATGGTTATTCGGGCGTTGCCGCGCCGCTGCCCGATGGGGCCGCCGGAGTGGGCGAGGCGGCAGATGGCGTTGCCGCGCTCGTACCCGCATCCTCGGCCGCAGGCTGGGCGACCGGACGCGCCACACGCCGTTGCGCCGTCGGCCGGGGTGCGGGCGCAGCCGCCGCAGGCGCAGCCGCTTCCGCCGTGCCCCGCGCCAGCAACGCCTCGGCGCTGATCGGCACATCGGCGATGGTGCGATCGGCCGCGCCCAGCGGTGCCACCGCCTTGCCCCCGACCGTCACGGCCAGCGCCTGCGGACGGCCGGTCAGGATCATGGGATTACGCGCGGCCGCGGGCACGGCGAAGCTCTCGCCCTTCTTCATCAGCCCGTCCTTCAACCGCTCGCCCGCCTCGTCATAGATGCGCAGCCACACATCATCGACCGCGGTCAGCACGACGGGTTGCGCCGCAGGGGCTACCGCAGCCCCAGCCACCGGACGCGCCGCCGCAGGCCGAGCCTCGTCCTGCGCCACTATCTGTTCGCTCGAAGGCGGCGTCGCCATCTGCGCGCGCCAGATCACCCATCCCGCCACCAGCAGGACCACGATCGCCGCCGCCGTCCAGGCCAGCGTGCGCGACGGCACCCGCGCGGGATCGGCCGGTTCGAACATCTCGTAGCGATTGGCGGTCATATCCGCGCCATGCACGCCCTGGCGCACTTGCGCGGCGATCGCCACTTCGTCCAGCCCCACGGCACGGGCATAGGCCCGCGCAAAGCCGACCGCATAGGGAATGCCGGGCAAGGCGGCATAATCGTCGCGCTCGACCGCTTCGAGCTGACGCTGGGCGATCCGGGTGCGTGTCGCAATGTCGGACAAGGACAGCCCCATCGCTTCGCGCGCGACGCGCAGCTTCGCGCCGGGTGTATCGGGCTGCGTATCCGGTACGCTACCTGCGCCCGGCTCCAATTCCATTTCGTCTGCCATGCTGCTCCGCGACCTTAGAGTGAGGCCTTGTCTCACTGTGGGACGGGCGTTGTCAACGGCGGCAAGCCCTTCTTGCCGCAGTTCGCCCCTTATCCCAGCTCGATATGCCGCTCAGCCGCCCATTGCGTCAGCCGCGCGCGAATGTTGCGTTCGCCACTATCGAGCAGCTCGCGCATCAACGCCTGCACTTCACTCGCATCGATCGCGCGGATCATCGCCTTGACCGGCCCGACCGACGCCGGGGTGATCGACAGCCGCCGGATACCAAGGCCGATCAGCGCCATCGCCTCCAGCGTCCGCCCGCCCATTTCGCCGCACACGCCCACGGGCACGCTATGCGCCTGGCATGTCCGCGCCACTCGGTCGAGGAAGCGCAGGATCGCGATGCTCAGCCAGTCATAACGTTCGGCGAGCTTGGGATGGGCGCGGTCGGCCGCGAACAGAAATTGCGTCAGGTCATTGGTCCCGATCGACAGGAAATCGACGCGCGGCAATAATATGTCCAGCACCTCGGCCAGCGCCGGCACTTCCAGCATCGCCCCATAGCGCACCGCGATCGGCAGCTTCTTCTTGCGCGCCAGCAGCCATTCGCGCTGATGCTCGACCAGCGCACGCGCTTCCTCATATTCCCACGGTTCCGACACCATCGGGAACATGACATAGAGGATCTTGCCCGCCGCCGCTTCCAGCAGCGCGCGCGCCTGCGCCTTCATCAATCCGTCGCGATCCAGCGCCAGCCGCAGCGCGCGCCAGCCCATCGCCGGATTATCCTCATGCTCGTCATCCTCGCGCTGCATATAGGGCAGCGCCTTGTCCCCGCCGATGTCGACGGTGCGGAAGATGACCGGCCGGTCGCCTGCCGCATCCAGCACATCCTTGTAGAGCCGCTGCTGCTTTTCGCGCTGGGGCAAGGTAGCCGACACCAGGAACTGAAACTCGGTGCGGAACAGCCCGATGCCGTCCGCCCCCACCATGTCGAGCGCCTGCGCATCTTCGCGAAGGCCTGCATTGACCATCAGCTCCACCCGCTGCCCATCGGCGGTGACCGATGGCAGGTCACGCATGGCGACGAACTCGGCGCGCCGCTTCTGCGTCACATGCAGCTTGTTCTCGAACGCCTCGTCCATGTCGGCGGTCGGGCGGATCAGCAGGCTGTTGGCGTTGACGTCCATCAGGATGAGGTCGCCCTCATTCACCAGATGGCGGATGTCGCGCACCCGGCCCAGCACCGGCACGCCCATGGCGCGCGCGACGATGGTGACATGGGCGGTCAGCGATCCTTCCTCCAGGATCACGCCCTTCAACCGCCGCCGGTCATATTCCAGCAATTCGGCCGGCCCCAGGTTGCGCGCGATCAGGATCGCGTCCTGCCGCAACCCCATTTGCGCCGCCGTCCCCAATTGCCCCGACACGATCCGCAACAGCCGGTTGGCCAGATCCTCCAGATCATGCATCCGGTCGGACAATAACGGATCGTCGATCTGCCGCATCCGCATCCGCGTGCGCTGCTGCACCCGTTCGATCGCCGCCTCGGCGGTCAGGCCGCTGTCGATCGCTTCATTGATCCGCCGCGTCCAGCCCTCGTCATAAGCGAACATCTTGTAGGTTTCCAAAACCTCCTGATGCTCGCCCTCCATGCCGAATTCGGCCGCGCCGGTCATCCGGTCGATCTGCTCGCGCATCTTGGCGAAGGCAGAAATGACGCGCGCCCGCTCCGCCTCGGTATCTTCCGCGACGGTATGTTCGATATGCACGCGCGGCTGGTGGAACACCACATGGCCCCGCGCCATGCCCATCACCAACTGCAACCCGTGCAGCAGCGTCGTACCGGTATCGGTCACGCGCAATTCGGCCTGGCCATCATCGGCCAGTTCGGCATTGGCGATCAGCTCCGACATCACCATCGCGACGGTCTGGAGCGCCTCTATCTCCACCTCTTCATATTTGCGCGGATCGGCATGCTGCACGCACAATACGCCGATCGCGCGCTCGCGCCGCACGATCGGCACACCGGCAAAGCTGTGGAACAATTCTTCCCCGGTTTCGGGGCGATAGGCGAAGTCGGGGTGCGACGCGGCTTCGTCCAGGTTCAGCGTCTCGACATTGGTGGCGATCAGGCCGACCAGCCCCTCGCCCATCGCCATGCGGGTGACATGCACCGCTTCCTGCTTCAACCCGCGCGTCGCGAACAGTTCCAGCACGCCCTCGCGCACCAGATAGATGGAGCAGACCTCGCTCGACAGCGACTCGCCGATCACCTCCACCACCTTGTTCAATTTCGCCTGCGCGCTGGTGCGCGACGCCATCACCTCCTGCAGGCGGATCAGGATCTGGCGGGCGGCGGCGGCGGGGGTGCTGGGCATGGCTCATGCGCTACCAGATGCGCGGTCCGCTTTCCAAGGCGATTCATGCACTATTGATGACGGTTTCCGTTAACTATGGAACGGCAACCGGCATAAAATTGCAAAAATCACCGGGCGGCATTGCGGAAATGACGCGCTGCTTCGTCTGATGCAATGAAGTTTCCGTTTTCTGGAACAGAGGGGACAATCGACATGACGATGATGCTGGACAAGGAAGCCAAGGACGATTTGATCGGGCGCGGCTATTCGCGCCGTCAACTGGCCGAGGTTGCTGCGCTGCTGGGCGCGGGCGTCGCTGCCAGTTCGCTGCTGAGCGGCGCTGCCCTGGCGCAGCAGCAGGCCGGGCGCGGCATCAAGGGTGCGGTCCGCATCGGTGCCAACGAATGCTGGACCGGCCCCTTCCCCGCCGGTGTCGAAGCGATCGCCGCGGCTGGTTCGCTTGGCAACTGGTACGACCCCGACAATTATCGCGGCGAACTGGTCAAGACCGTCGCCACGGTCGAGGGCATCCCCGAAACCCATGTCATGGTGTGGCCCGGTTCGGGTGGTCCGCTGGTCAGCAGCGTCGCGGCCTATTGTTCGCCGACCAAAGGCCTGGTCACCGCCGACCCGACCTTCGAATCCGCCTGGCGCACCGCCGATTATATGAAGGCCCCCATTGCCAAGGCACCACAGGCCATCGGCCAGGGCCATGACGTCAAGGCGATGCTCGCCGCCAACCCCAATGCGGGCCTCTATTATATCTGCACTCCCAACAACCCGACCGGCACGGTGACGCCGCTGGCGGACATCAAATGGCTGCTCGACAATAAGCCTGCCGATTCGATGCTGCTGGTCGACGAAGCCTATCTGCACTTCTCCGAAGCGCCGAGCGCCGCCACGCTGATCGGGGCCCGCAAGGACATCATCGTCATGCGGACCTTCTCCAAGCTGTTCGGCATGGCGGGCATCCGCCTCGGCCTCACCTTCGCCGATCCCGAAGTGCAAAAGCGCCTGATGCTGTTTGGTCCTACGGCCGGTGGCCTGTCGATCACCGCCATGGCCTGCGGCAACGCGGTTTACACCGAAGCCCCGCTCATCAAGGCCCGCCGCGAGGAAATGATCGCCAACCGCGAAGAAACCATCGCCTATCTGACCAAGAAGGGCATCGAGGTGCAGCCCGGCAGCCAGGCCAATATGTTCATGGTCAACTGGAAAAAGCCCGCCAAGGACATGCAGGCCGCACTGATCGCCACCCCTGAAAAGGTCCAGATCGGCCGCAGCTGGGCCATCTGGCCCACCGTCTCCCGCGTCACCGTCGGCTCCGCCGACGACATGGCCAAATTCCGCGCCGCCGTGGACAAGGTCTACAAGGCATAAGGTTTTTCACTACGGCAAGTGCAAAGGGCGTCCGGGCAACCGGGCGCCCTTTGCGTTGGTGCGGCGATGGTGCGGGCGGGGCTGGAGGGCGGCGTCAAACGCCTCGCGACCTGCCTTCGTCCGTCATGCCAGCGAAAGCTGGCATCTCAGGCGGCATCGCGAAACAGCGGAACTAGGCGCCTGCCCCAGCCCGATCCCGCCATCGCCTGAGCCTCCAGCTTTCGCTGGGGTGATGGGCGAGGGTGGATAGTGGAAGGGCAGCTCTTTAGGGCTGTCGCCTGCTAATCAAAGGTCGCTCTCGCGCCAGCGCTGTTGCCTTGTCATATGCTCTTCGACGCAGCCGATCAAATTTCCGATTGTCTAGCCAAATGAAAATACTGGAGCCTTGAAGGATCACATCGTTTAACGATCCCATGCCGCCGTAAAACCGAAGCAAGCGTTCCACGCCAAAGAAATCTGACTGATCTATAATTTTCTGACAACGATCTAATTCGTCGGCCCAGAACTTCAGATCATGGCTTCGGAGCAGTCCAGTCATAGCGCTAAGCGTTTTAGATAGCTCTTCTATATCAGATATATCGGAATGGACTGACGTTCGGTGAGCCTATCGAATGTCGGAAATGACAGCAAACCGCAAATGATTTGGACAGCGCAAAATCCGCTTTTTGTCGCTTCCCGAAATTCCTCCCCTGGCAGGGGAGGTGGCAGGGCGTAGCCCTGACGGAGGGGTGTCACGCTCTCGATAGGGTGACACCCCTCCACCACTTCGTGGTCCCCCTCCCCTTACAGGGGAGGATTTTGGAGCAAAAAGCGAGCGTTGCGCTTCGCCTACCCTCGGATGGTCTGACGTCTTAGTTTAGTCGATGGCCCCCTTCCCACCTCACCCCACCACCTCGCACAACACCTTAAACTGCGCCATCATCGCATCCCACCCAGGATGGAAGCCCATCTCCAGGTGCCGCGCCTTGGCCTGCGCATCCCAATGGCGCGCCGTCGCGGTGAAGCGCGTCCCCTCGCCCTCCGGCGCGAAGGACCAGATCGCGGTCAGGAACGGCGTCTGCGGCACCCAGCCGACCGCATAGGCATCGGTCGTGACGATCCGCTCGTGCGGCACGACCTCCAGGAAAACGCCCTCCATCGGCCCGCTATCCGCGCCGTCCGGCCCGAACATCCGCACCGCGCTGCGCCCGCCGGGGCGCATATCCTCCTCGATCACCTCGGCGCGCCACGGCTTGGGACAGAACCATTCATCCTTGCGATCACGCCACACCGTCCAGCATGTCACGGGCGGCGCGGCGATGTGGCAGGTCACGGACAGCTCATGGAGACCCTCGCTCATGGCGTGTCGTCCCCGCGCATCCCCACCAGCGCAAACATCGCGCCCTGCGGGTCGAGCGCCTGGATGATCCAGCCACCACCCGGCACGGCCATCGGCCCGTTGAGCACGGTGCCGCCCCCCGCCGTCACCCGCGCGACCGCCGCGTCGATATCGCCGACGATGAAGTAGAACAGCCACAAGGGCACCGGCATTTCCTTGGGCTGCGGCATGATGCCCCCGCTCATGCTCTGGAAATCGCTGCCGCCGGTCTGCGAAACGAGCTGATACAGCCCCATCTCGCCCATATCCATGGCCTCGCCCTTGGTCCAACCGAACGCCCCGGTGTAGAAATCCAGATCGGCATCGAAAGCGCCGCTATAGAGTTCATGCCAGCCGACATGCCCCATCGCCATCGGCGGCACCGGGTCCATCTCGTCGGGGCTGGAGCCCTTGAGCAGCATGAAGGTCGCGCCGCCCGGATCGGCCATCACCGCAAAGCGGCCGACGCCCGGAATATCCTCCGCCTCGCGCTGCACCTGCCCGCCCGCTGCCACCAGCCGCGCCGCGTCCGCATCGACATCGCCCGACCCGACATAGCCGCCCCACCAGGGCAGCATCCCGCAATCCTTCGCCTCAGCCGGGATCGCCATCACGCCACCAACCGGCCCCGCGCTGCCCGACACCACCATATAGGGATCATCGCCCGGCGCATCGCCAAAGGGCTGCGCCGTCCAGCCGACCACATCGCCATAAAAAGCCAGCGCCGCCTGCGGATCGCTGGTCATCAGTTCATACCAGAAAAACTGCCCATTCAGGTCGGCCATCGCGTCTCTCCCTTCGATCGTCGGCGATCCAAATGCGACTCGCCGTCTTGCGGATCATGCCTTTGATGCTTATCTTAAATAACTACATAGTTAGAAAAGATAACCAATGGTCACGCCCAGCCGGAAAAGAGCCTATCAGGACGGATGCGCCGTCGCCCATGCGCTGGACATCGTCGGGGATCGCTGGGCCATGCCGATCATGCGCGAATTGATGCTCGGCCCCAAGCGTTTCACCGACCTGCGCGCCGGGCTGCCCGGAATCAGCGCCAATGTGCTGACGCAAAGGCTGGAGGAACTGGAGGCGCAGAGCATCGTCGTCCGCCGTCGCCTGCCCCCGCCCGCCGCGAGCCAGATTTACGACCTCACCGACTGGGGCCGCGAGTCGGAAATATTGTTCCGGGTGTTGGGCCGATGGGCCTGCCGCTCCCCGACGATGCAACCGGGCAAGCCGATGAGCCAGGTCTCGGTGATCCTCTCGCTCCGCACGATGATTGATCGCAGCGCCATCGGCGATATGGACGCGACCATCGGCCTGCACCTTGGCGAAGAGCAATTCCGCGCCACCTTGCGCCATGGCGACTTCACCATCGACCGGGGGGAAGCCGAAGGCGCGGACGTCATCCTGTCCGGCGACCCAAATGCGCTGGTCGCGGTCATCTATGGCGGCGCCTCCTTTGCGGATGTCGCCCTGACGATCGAGGGCGACCGGGCGCTGGCCGACCGCTTCGTCCGCCTCTTCCCCTTGCCGCCCAAGGCGCCCTCGGCCGTCGCGGATCCGTCCTAGCCGTTGAGCATAGCGAACACCTGATCGAATTCGCCGCGCTGCGTCGCCTCGCTCAGAAATTTCACCCGCTCGACATGGATTTCGGCGGGGGTCGGCTGCTGGCGCAACAGCGCCATGGTCTCGGCGATATAGTCGGCCAGCGGCATCATGTCCGCATTTTCGGCATGGCCCGGCATCAGGTCGGTCTGCACGCCCGGCGGCACGATCTCGATCAGCTCGACGCTCGTCCCTGCCAACTGCGCGCGCATAGCCAGCGACCAGCTATGAATCGCCGCCTTGGTCGCGCTATAGGTCGGCGTCGCCGCCAGCGGCACGAAGGCCAGCCCCGACGATACGGTGATCAGGCTCGCCGCCGCCTGCGCCCGCAGATGCGGCAACAGCGCATGGCTCAGCCGGATCGGCCCCAGCAAATTGGTCGCCACCGTCGTCTCCGCGATGGCAAGGTCGATGCCCTCCTCCGCGATCATCACGCCCGCGTTCAGCACCACGGCATTGAGCGCCGGAAACTCGGCAACCAGCTTGTCCGCAAAGGCGATAATCCCCGCGGCATCCTCCATATCCAGCGTCATCGCCGCCATGCCGGGATGCGCGGCCACCACCGCATCCAGCGCCGCCTGCCGCCGTCCCGCGATGATCACCTGGTTGCCCGCGCCATGAAATTCATGCGCCAGCGCCGCGCCGATGCCCGATCCGCCGCCGGTGATGAGGATGGTCTTGCCTGTGGTCTGCATGGGTCACTCCTTGTCTTCATGGGTTGACCGCCATCCTATCGCCATGCTCTCTTTTGGAAAGAAGGCACCACAAAGTGCTATACGCACCATAGGGTAAGAAATGGAAAATGCAGGCCACCCGCTCCCCCGCGCCAACGATAATCTGTCGGAGGACGCCGCCCCCATCGACCCGCGCGTCGAGCGACTCGTCAACGAGCTGATCGGCCGCGTCGCCGACAAATGGACGCTGCTGGTGCTGGAACTGCTGGAGGAAAAGGGCACGCTCCGCTTCACCCAGATCGCGCGCCAGGTCGAAGGGATCAGCCAGAAGATGTTGACCCAGACCCTGCGGCAGATGGAGCGGGATGGCCTGGCCACCCGCATCGTCCATCCGGTCGTGCCGCCGCATGTCGATTATGCGCTGACCCCGCTCGGCAACAGCCTGAGCGCCGCCTTTTGCGGCGTGTGGACCTGGGCCGAAACCCACCTCGCCACGGTGGAAGCCGCGCGCGCCCGGTTCGACACGCGCGACTGACCTCTATTCCTGGTTGGCGGGCAGCGGCTGGATCATCAGCTTCGGCCCGGCCGCACTTGGCTGGGATGGCGCGCCGGGCTGGGCTGGCGCAACCGGGGGTTTCGCGGGCGCATCGGGCGGCGGTGGCAGATTCTGCTGTATCGCGCTTGTGATGCTCGGCGAAAAGCCCTGCGGTGGCGCTTCACCCGGCGGCACGGGCGGCGGCGGCAGCGGCGTTGGCGACACGACCACGGTCACGCTCGCGCCGAACCGCGACTGCCATTCGGCCAGCCGCCGCAGATAATCGGCATAGGCGGCATAGAAATCCTGAAACGGCTTTTCCAGCTCCGCCAACGCTTCGGGCGCATAGTCCAGCAGCGCGCTCGATGGCATCGCCAGCAGTTTGGCTCCCACGCGCTCAGCCACCGGGCAGAAGCTCTTGGTCACGGGCGGTAGCGAAAAGAAATTATAGACGACCGTATTCAACCGCTCCCGCGCGGATAATCCGGGGCGGCCATAAGCCACCGTATAATTGCGATCGACCGCCTCATTGGCCTTCGTCAACAGCGGCCCGTGAACATGCAGCAACCGGTTATATTGCAAGCGCGGCAGATCGGCGGCGCTGCGGCACGACAGCGCAGCGACATTCAACGCCATCCGCACATGCCACAGCGCCGTATTGGACGTGACCTTGCGATTGGGCGTCAGATATTGGCCATCCTCCATTTCGGGGATGCTCATATTTTCGACCGCCCCCATGGGCGGCCGCGGCATCATCGTTTCCACCACGGGCGGCGGCGGCGTGGGTGGCGGCGGCTTCACCGGGGTCGAACAGGCGGCCAGGACCGCCAGCGACACGAGGGATAGACGGCCGGAACGGCGCATGGGCAACATCAAATTCTCCGCTGGGACTGCGCCTCGGTCATGCCGGGCATTTGCCTCGGAGGAAATATGCCAGATGTTCCGTTCGTCGCAAGCCTTCAGGCGGCTCGCCGCTCCAGCGCGTCTGTGGCCTGCGCCATCAGCTGCGCGATGATGTCGGCGACCGGCTCTTCCTTGGTCACCATGCCGACCGACTGGCCCGCCATCAGCGACCCGCCCTCGACATCGCCGTCGACCACCGCGCGGCGCAGCGCGCCCGCCCAATAATGTTCGATCTGCAACTGCGCTTCCATCATGTCGACCGCGCCTTCATCGAGCATATTGGCGACTTCGCGCTGCTTGATGGTGAAATTCTCCATCCCGGCATTTTTGAGCGAGCGCACCGGAATGACCGGCAGGCGCGGGTCGATCTGCACGCTGGCGATCGCGTCGCGCGCCGATGCGCGGAAAAAGGCCTTTTTGAAATTGGGATGGGCGATGCTCTCGGTCGCGCAGGCAAAGCGCGTGCCCAATTGCACGCCCGCCGCGCCCATCTCCAGATAAGCGGCGATCGCCTCGCCTCGGCCGATCCCGCCCGCGACGAACACGGGCACCTGCGCCGCCATGTCGGGCAATATTTCCTGCGCCAGCACGCTGGTTGATACCGGGCCGATATGGCCGCCCGCTTCCATGCCCTCGACCACCAATGCATCGACGCCCGACCGCACCAGCTTCTTGGCGAGGCTCAGCGCCGGGGCAAAGCAAATGAGCTTCGCGCCCTTCTGCTTGATCGCCTCGATACTGCCCTTGGGCGGCAATCCCCCCGCCAGCACGACATGGGTGACGTCATGCTTGGCGCATATGTCGATCAGATCGAACAATTGCGGATGCATGGTGATCAGGTTCACGCCGAACGGCTTGCTCGTCAGCGCCTTGGTCGCCGCAATCTCCCGGTCGAGCAGTTCCGGCGTCATCGCCCCGCACGCGATCACCCCGAAAGCCCCGGCATTGGAGATCGCCGCCACCAGGTTGCGCTCCGACACCCAGCTCATCGCCCCACACAGGATCGCACTCTCGCACCCCAGAAAGTCGGTGCCACGGGCCATGAGGGAAGCAAGCTTGGCGTTGGTCATAAAGTCTTTCCTGCAAACCAAAAAGCCCCTCCCTTCGAAGGGAGGGGTTGGGGTGGGTGCTATCCACTCGGCGAAGCGAATGCCCGCATCCTTCCCCTGAAGGGGAGGCGTGAAAAGGTCAACCGATGCCCCTCAAAATCCGCAGATCAGCATGTCGAGCGCATTGCCGATCGCGAGGGAATCCTCCCGCAAAGACACCAGCCTGACTTTCAACTCTGACACGGGCACCGTTGCCGCGAATTGCGTCACCATAACGCACGGCTTGCCTTCGATCTCGAACACCGGGTTCAGCCGGGCGGCAGGCTTAGGCGCATCCGTTTCCAGCATCAGCGGCACGACAAACCGCGTGTTGAGATCGCTAAGCAAATCGGCCTGACAATCGAGCAGATAGACCGCCCCGCCACGCGACCGGTAGACATCGAACTTCGCCATCAGAAGCGGCGGAAACCGGCGAGCGGCACACCTTGATCCTCGACATGCCGATTGGACGAAGCCAGCGCATCGGCATTATCCGCGCGCCATTGCTGTTCCCGTGCCTCGGCAATCTGATCCGCCAGCCCGCGCTCGCACGCGCGCGAGATGTTGATCTGGAATGCCCGCGCTTCCTCCAGCAGCCCGCTATCGAGCGATATGTTGGTCGCCTTGCGACGAACGGACGGCATCGGCTTGTTCATAGAACCTCGGCTTTCCTGCGCACACTATATGCGCAACAAAGCCGAGGCAACAGGTCGCGCAGGCCGCGCGGCTCAAGCCGCCGGCGCGTCCAGCCCATAGGCCGTATGCAGCACGCGCACCGCCAACTCCGTCTCATCCTCGTCGATCAGCACCGACACCTTGATCTCGCTCGTCGAAATCGCCTCGATATTGATGCCGCGCTCGGCCAGCGTCTTGAACATCGTCGCGGCGACGCCCGCATGGCTGCGCATACCCACACCCACGACACTGATCTTGGCGACTTCGGTATCGGTGATGATCCGGCGGAAGCCGATCACGTCCTTGTTGGCTTCCAAAATGTCCACGCTGCGCGCCAGGTCCGCGCGCGGCACGGTGAAGGTCACGTCGGTTTCCTCGGTATCCTTCGAATCATTCTGGATGATCATGTCGACATTGATCGCGGCATCGGCCAGGGGCGTGAAGATGCTGGCTACCGCGCCCGGCTTGTCGGGTACGCGCGTCACGATGATCTTCGCCTCATTCTTGTCATGGGCGATGCCGGTGATGAGCTGACGTTCCATCTTATTTTCCTTGCGCTTGGCTTCCAGTTCCTCGTCGCTGACGATCAGCGTGCCGGGCAGGTCGGTCTGGGTGGGATCATCGAAGGAGGACAGCACCTGCACGACCACGCCTTCCTTCATGGCGAGGCCGACCGAGCGGGTTTGCAGCACCTTGGCCCCCACCGACGCCAGCTCCAGCATCTCCTCATAGGTGACGAGGTCGAGCTTGCGCGCCCGCGCCACGATGCGCGGGTCGGTGGTGTAGACGCCATCCACATCGGTATAGATGTCGCAGCGATCGGCCTTGATCGCGGCGGCCACCGCCACCGCCGACGTGTCCGACCCGCCCCGGCCCAGCGTCGAGACGCGCCCGTCCGCCATCATCCCCTGGAAACCGGGGATCACCGCGACCTGGCCTGCGCCCATGGCAGCGAGCAGCGCGCCGGTGTCGATGCTATCCACCCGCGCCTTGGCATGGGCTTCCACCGTCTTGATCGGCAATTGCCAGCCAAGCCAGCTGCGCGCGTCCACGCCCATGGCTTTCAGCGTCATCGCCAGCAGCCCGCTGGTGATCTGCTCGCCCGCTGCGACCACGACATCATATTCGGCCGGATCATAGAGCGCCGAAGCTTCCTTACAGAACCCCACCAGCCGGTCCGTCTCGCCCGCCATCGCCGACACGACGACGGCAACCTCATGCCCCTGCGCCACGACATGTTTTACCCGCGCGGCCACGTTGCGAATTCGCTCCATCCCCGCCATGGAGGTGCCGCCGAATTTCATCACGATGCGCGCCATTTGCTTGTCGAACCTGCTAGTTGGTGAGTAAGAAAATGTCCCAGAAGGGCGAAACGGCGCTTCTTTAGCAGCGGATACGGATATGGCAAGCAACGCAACGGCAACGATCGACCCCAAGGAAGCCGCCCATTTCGGGGCAATGGCCGCCGATTGGTGGGATCCCAACGGGTCCAGCGCGATGCTGCATAAGCTCAACCCCGTGCGCCTGACCTATATCCGCGCCGCGATCGACACCCATTGGCCGACAAACGCCCAATCCTTCCAACCGCTTGCCGGCAAGCGCGCGCTCGATGTCGGCTGCGGCGCCGGGTTGCTCACCGAACCGCTCGCCCGCCTAGGCGCGACCGTCACCGGCCTGGACGCCGCGCCCGAAAATATCGCCGCCGCCACCGCCCATGCCGCGACTCAGGGCCTGACCATCGATTATCGCGCAACGCCGGTCGAGGACGTCACCGACAGCGGCTATGATCTTGTCACCTCGATGGAAGTGATCGAGCATGTCGCCGACCCGGCCGCCTTCGTCGCCGCGCTCGCCGCCAAGCTCGCGCCCGACGGGCTGATGATCCTCTCCACCCCCAACCGCACCCCCTTGTCGCGCATCGCCATGATCACCATCGGCGAAAGCATCGGCGGCATCCCCAAGGGGACGCATGATTGGCGCAAGTTCCTGACGCCTGAAGAACTCACCGCCCTGCTCGACGCCGCAGGCCTCGACGTCATCGACAGCAGCGGCCTGACCTTCGATCCCGCGCGTGGCTTCACTTTGTCGGCGAACAAGGCGATCAACTATCTGCTGACCGCCCGGCATCGCCCGGCCTGATCGGCTACAGCCCCACCGCCTCGGCCCGCGTCACCAGCGCGCGGGCTTCTTCCACATGCATCGTCTCGATCATGCGCCCCTCGAACCGCTCGGCCCCGCCGGTCGCCGCCGCGATCAAGCGCCGGGCGTCCGCCAGCGCCTGCGCATCCGGCCCGAACACGCCATTCGCCACCGCCACTTGGCCCGGATGGATCAGCGTCTTGCCATCGAACCCCAGCGCATGGCCCGCCGCACATTCCGCCTCCAGCCCCGTGAGGTCATCCAGCCGGTTATACACCCCGTCGAACACCGCAATCCCCGCCGCCCGCGCCGCCAGCACCACGGTCTGCATGGCCATCGCCAGCCCTTCGCGCCCAGCCCCCGCCGGTATCCCCAAATCCCGCCGCAGGTCGTTATTCCCCATGAACAGCCCCGCGCACCCTTCCGCCGCGGCAATCTCCACCGCCGCCAGTACCCCGCGCGCGCTTTCGATCATCGCGATCACCGGCTTCTGGCTCACGCTATAGACATCGCGCACCTGCCGCGCGCTCTCCACCTTGGGCAGTACGACATAGTCGGCCGCCGCCCCCTTCATCGCCACCATTTCCATCCCGTGCCAGGGCGTCCCCGCCACATTGATCCGCACCGCCGCAAGTCGGTCGCCAAACCCCTCGGCCAGCGCCGCCACCGCCGCTTCGCGCGCAGTCTCCTTGGCGTCGTCGGTCACCGCATCCTCCAGGTCCAATATCACCATGTCGCACGGCAACGTCCGCGCCTTGGCGATGGCGCGGGCATTGGACGCGGGCAGGAACAGCAACGAACGGGCGTGACGCAGCAACATGGGACTCTCCTCGGTTTGCCTTCCCCCGTTAACAAATAAGGCGCATAGTCCAACCCTGTTTCGGGAGACCATGATGCTGACCACCTTCGCGCTCACGCTTACGGGCCTCGTGCTCTTCTACCTCGCGGTCAGCGTGAAGGTGGTGCGGCAGGGCTATCAATACACCATCGAGCGCTTCGGCCGCTTCACCGAAGTCGCCAAGCCCGGCCTGAATTTCTACCCCGCCTTCTTCTATGCCGTCGGTCGCAAGATCAACATGATGGAGCAGGTGGTCGACATTCCGGGGCAGGAGATCATCACCAAGGATAATGCCATGGTGTCGGTCGACGGCGTGGTCTTCTTCCAGGTGCTGGACGCCGCCAAGGCCGCCTATGAAGTCTCCGAACTCTATGTGGCGATCATGCAGCTCGCCACCACCAACCTGCGCACCGTCATGGGCTCGATGGACCTGGACGAAACCCTGTCCAAGCGCGACGAGATCAACGCCCGCCTGCTGTCCGTGGTCGATCAGGCGACCAACGCCTGGGGCATCAAGATCACCCGCGTCGAACTCAAGGACATCCGCCCGCCCGCCGACATCGTCAGCGCCATGGGCCGCCAGATGAAGGCCGAACGCGAAAAGCGCGCCAACATCCTGGATGCCGAAGGCATGCGCGCTTCCGAAATCCTGCGTGCCGAGGGTGAGAAGCAGGGCCAGATCCTGCAAGCCGAAGGCCGCCGCGAAGCCGCCTTCCGTGACGCCGAAGCCCGCGAACGCGAAGCCGAAGCCGAAGCCCGCGCCACCCAGATGGTCTCCGACGCGATCAGCGCCGGCAACCCGCAGGCGCTCAACTACTTCATCGCCCAAAAATATACCGAAGCCGTCAGCCAGTTCGCCACCAGCCCCAACGCCAAGACCATCCTCTTCCCGGTCGAAGCCACCCAGCTGATCGGCACCCTGGGCGGCATCGGCGCGCTGGCCAAAGCCGCCCTCGGCGACGACGGCACCCCCACCCCAACGCCCCCACCCCCACGCCGCGGCCCCTTCGGCCAAAGCCAGGGGTAAACGGGATAGGCACCTCTAGCCACAAATCTCCGTTCGTTTCGAGCGAAGTCGAGAAACGCCCCGCACAGGTTTCTCGACTACGCTCGAAACGAACGGCGTCTTTACCCCACCCCCCGTCATCCCCGCGAAGGCGGGGACCCATCTCCCACCCCCTCCCCCCACACAGCGTAGCGATGATCAACAGGACCCCCACCCCATGACCCTGCTCACCCTGCTCGAAGATCATTGGGCCTGGCTGGTATTCGCCGCGCTGCTGGGCATTGCCGAAGTGCTGATCCCCGGCGTCTTCCTCATCTGGATCTCGATCGCCGCCGCCATCACCGGCCTCGTCGCGCTCGCGCTGCCGATCGGCCTCCCCCTCCAACTCCTCCTGTTCGCAAGCCTCAGCATCGCGGCGGTCTATGCCGGCCGCCGCTGGTACGCCGACCACCCCGTCGCCTCCACCGACCCCCTCCTAAACGACCGCACCGCCCGCCTGATCGGCCAGACGGTAACCGTGGTGGAAGCGATCGCCGGCGGCGAAGGCCGGGTGAAGGTGGGCGACAGCGTATGGAGCGCGGTCGGCGCGGACGCGGAAGTGGGCGCACGGGTGCGCGTGATCGCGAGTGAGGGCACTGTGTTGCGGGTGGAGCGGGTTTAGCCCAAGCGCTTTTACACCGCGACCTTATGATCCATGTTCACGCAACCGACATCAGCGAACATCTGTTCCACCAAACGTAATATGAGCCTTTGCAACATTGACAACCGATTGCAGCCATCAATTATGATATGGTCGAAGGAAATTCGTGATTGTTCCGAAATGTAAACATAGCCTACTATTGCAATTCAGCAAAGAGCCCGATAATTCGGTATCTATTAACAAAATATATATTAATCATATAATTAAAATTAATACATAGATTAAATTAAATAATTTATATTTATATATAGAAAATTTTAGGGGTATACCGAACTGTGCATAATATTTCTGCAAGGCAAGCCGTTCGCAATATGAGAAATATTGGGGAATATGCACAATGGTCTATTGGTGGCCCGGATGCGGACGAACGGGGATATGAAAGTGTCACGGCGCAGATGGCCGGCGGTAGAGTATTTGGCGAATTTACGCCGTTCATAACACCCAAATTTCATCTCGGTGAAAATCCTGCTTTGTTCACCAGCGGTTCTTGTTTCGCTAGAGAAATTGAGCATGCCCTTCATGCGCAAGGTAAAACCGTACTGAGTTGGTCGCCGGACTGCGGACTCTCGCCCGCATCATTCAATAGATACAATATTTTTTCAGTCCTTAATGATTTTCGACTGGCACAAGGCGGCGGCTATGACGAGGATCTGATGTGGGAGACGCCGATCGGATGGATTGATTATTCAGGTAACGACGTTTTGCCAACGCGCGATGCTTTGGTGTCGGCCCGCAACGCTTCGATCAAGATTCATAAGCAGATCGCTCAGGCAGATGTTTTCATCGTCACGCTAGGCTTGATCGAAACTTGGTATGATCTGAAAACCAACACCTATCTTAATTTTACACCAAGCGAAGTCCTCGCAGGCAATCTTAGTCGGTTCGAGTGTCGCATCACTGATTATGCCGAAAATCTGGAAGCTGCTAAATATCTGATTGATTATTTGCGGACGCATTTCAATCCAAACCTAAAAATCATCGTTACAGTTAGTCCAGTGCCCTTAAATGTTTCCTTTTCTGGTCAAGACATCGCGCAGGCCAATACACTATCCAAATCGACGCTTAGGACCGTTGCGCAAAAGCTGGCGGACGAAGATGATAATATAGATTATTTTCCATCATATGAAATGGTTACGTTGTCCAACCCGACTGACGCTTGGTTGCCGGACCATCGTCATGTCAGGCGCGAAATGGTTTCCCGTATCATGCAGACCTTTGTTCAGCATTATATTGGCTAGACGCTGCACTCAGGCGCTTATGCTAAGTGCCTGGCGTCCCTACCCTCACTCTAATTCCACCCAAGGATCAACCAACCCCACCCCCGTCGCCACAAAATCCCCGACATTGCGCGTCACCACCGTCAACCCGTGCACCAGCGCCGTCGCCGCGATCCAGCCGTCGCGTTCGCTCACCGGATCGGGGACATGCAGCCCGGCGCAAGCAACGGCTACCGCGCCGTCCATCGCCAGCACGCGCCCCGCAAAGCCGGGCGTCACGACCTGATCAAGCCAGCGGCGCAGGGTCGCCCCCTGCGCCGCATCCCGGCGCTCGACGCGCACAACGCCCAGTTCCAGTTCGAATAGCGTCATTGCCGAAATAAACGTCGTGCTGGGGTCGGTCGCCTTGAGCCATTCCACCACATTTGGCGCGGCCCGTCCCGACCGGATCTTGCGGCTTTCGGAAATGACGTTGGTATCGATCAGGAACATCAATCCAGCTCGGCGGCGCGCGCTGCGATCTGCGCCTTGGGCGGATCGAAATCGAAATCCTGCGCATCATCGGGCATCAGCACGTCGAACAGCGACGCACCATGCCCGGCCAGCCGCTCATAATCGCGGATCGCCAGCACGACGAGCGAGGGTTTGTTGCGGTCGGTAATGAACACAGGGCCGGACTGCGCCGCCCGTTTGATGCTGCCGGGGTCGCGGTTGAACTCCCGGCTGGTGAAGGTCGCGGTCATTGGCTCAGCCTCATGTCGTTACATACAGACATACTCGATATGGGCCGTCATGGTCAAGGCCGCCACTGCCCCACTTCCCCCTGTCCTACATCCCCCAACCCATGCCATGCTCCCCGTCATGCCAAACACCCCCGACCTGCTCCACTTCACCCCCGTTCAGTTGCAACGCCGCGCGCGTGGATGGACGCCTGATGCCCAACATGCCTTCATCGATGCCTTGTCCCGATGCGGCGTCGTTGCGCAGGCGGCGCGCAGCGTTGGCTGTTCGCCGCGCTCGGCCTATCTGTTGCGGGCGCGGCCGGGGGCGGAAAGTTTCGCCGCCGCCTGGGACTGGGCGATCGAGATGGGGCTGGACGACCAGATGGCGCGCGCCGTGGCGCTGATCCGGGGCGACCGGCGGCAACCGCTGGTGCGCGGCGGCCGCGTCGTCGGCCATTATAGCAAGCCCGACCGCCGGGTCATGCTCGCCGCGCTGCGCGCCCTGTCCGCCTGCACCGATGGCAGCCGCGCCATGATGCCGCATAATGCCCGCATCGCCGCCCGCGCGGCCGCGCAAACGCAGCCCCCCGCCACAACCGCGCCTTGTCACAATCGATCCGGTCGACGAAATAAAATGTCGAAATCTGCGGGAAATATGCGAAGTTAAGCGCTGACCACCCCCTTGTCGGAGCCTCATAGCATGACCGCCACGCGCCGCGATTTCCTTGTCGCCGGTTCCTCCGTCCTCGCTCTGTCGGCCCTCCCCGCCCGCGCCGCGACCGACACGCCCGACGCCCGCGCGCAAGCCACGCTCGCCACCATGGCCGAAGCGATGCTCGCCGACGCCCCGGAAAGCGCCACCGGCCTTGGCCTCGACACCGGCCCCCGCGCCGCGCTCAAAAGCCGCCTCGGCAATAAAAGCCCCGCGGGCCAGGCGCAGATCGCCGCCCATGTCACCGACCGCCTCGCCATCTTGCGCGCCATAGACTTGGCCCCGCTCTCCCCCGCCACCCGCACCGATGTCGAGGTCGCCCGCGCCGCGCACGAACTCGCGGCCGAAGGGTTCGCCTTCCCGTTCGGCGACATGGCGATGATGAACAGCAACTGGTCCTACCGCAACGCGCCCTATGCCGTGGCGCAAAACACCGGCAGCTTCGTCGAAACCCCCGACTTCCTCGACGCCAATCACGGCATCGACACCCCGGCCGACGCCGACGCCTATCTGGCCCGCCTGTCCGCCTATGCCGCCAATCTCGCGGGCGAAACGCAGCGGCTGCGCCACGATGCGGGCATCGGCGTCATCGCGCCCGCCTTCCTGCTCGACAAGACATTGGGCCAGATGGCGACGGTCCAGCGCCAGCCGATCGACCAATGGGTGCCCGTCGCCTCGCTCGCCCGCCGCACCGCGTGGATGCCCGGCGACTATGGCGCAAAGGCCGCGAAGATCGTCCGCGAACAGGTCGCCCCGGCGCTCGCCGCCCAGGTCGCCGAACTCACCCGCCAGCGCGCCACCGCCACCATGGATGCGGGCGTGTGGAAGCTGCCGGAGGGCGAGGCCTATTATGCCTGGGCGCTCAAGGCCGGGACCACCACGACCATGACCCCCGAAGAGGTCCACGCGCTCGGCCTCGACCAGCTTGCCGCGCTGCAAGGCCAGATGGACGGGCTGCTCAAGGGGCTGGGCCTGACCAAAGGCACCGTCGGCGAACGCATGACCGCGATGGGCAAAGACCCGCGCCACCTCTTCCCCGATGACGACAAGGGCCGTGCGCAGATATTGGCCTATATCGAAGGCCGCCTGACCGACATCCGCACCCGCCTGCCGCGCGCCTTCGCAACGCTGGTCCCCGCCAAGCTGATCGTCAAGCGCGTGCCGGTGGAGATCGAGGCCGGGATGCCCGGCGCCTATGCGGGCGCGGGGTCGATCGACGGCAGCGTGCCAGGCAACTATTATATCAACCTGCGCGATACCAATAGCTGGCCGCGCTACAGCCTGCCCACCCTCACCTATCATGAGGGGATACCGGGCCATATCTGGCAGGGCGAATATAGCTACAAGCTGCCCCTCATCCGCTCGCTCCTCCCCTTCAACGCCTATAGCGAGGGCTGGGCGCTCTATGCCGAGCAACTGGGCGACGAGCTGGGGGCCTATGACGGCGATGTCGCGGGGCGGCTGGGCTATCTCCAGTCGATCGCCTATCGCTGCTGTCGCCTCGTGGTCGACACCGGCCTCCACGCCAAGCGCTGGACCCGGCAACAGGCGATCGACTGGTTCGCCACCACCAACGGCTCGACGGTCGAGGAAGTCCAGGGCGAAGTCGACCGCTATTGCGCCTGGCCGGGCCAGGCCTGCGGCTACAAGGTCGGCCACGGCGAAATCGTCCGCCTGCGCGAAACGGCGAAGACAGCACTAGGCCCGAAATTCGACTTCCGCCCGTTCAACGACGCAGTGGTCAAAAGCGGCGGCGTGCCGATGACCGTGCTGGCCAGCAATGTGGCGGCGTGGGTCGCGGGGCGACGGAAAGGATAAACCTTCTCCCTGCAGGGAGAAGGATACGCAGCCTTACCGAACGCAGTGAGGTTAGGCGCAGTTGGATGAGGGTGTGCCACGACCCGATGGCGCGCCCAACGCCACAAAAAATCCTCCCCTGGCAGGGGAGGTGGCAGGGCGCAGCCCTGACGGAGGGGTGTCGCCCTATCGTGAGGGCGACACCCCTCCACCACCGCTACGCGGCGGTCCCCCTCCCCCTATGGGGGAGGATTAGTGCAACGTCGGCCCGTCAATTACCCCACAAAGGCCCGCTCGATCACGAACTGCCCCGGCGCCGCATTGGACCCTTCGGTAAAGCCGTTCGCTTCGAACCAGGCCGCGAACTGCTTGATCATCTCCATGCTGCCGCACATCATGATCCGGTCGGTTTCGGGGTCGAACTTGGCCGGTCCCTCCAGCCCCTCGAACAGCGCGCCGCTCTCGACCAGCTTGTCGATCCGCACGGTGTTGCGGAAAGCCTCGCGGGTGACCGTCGGCACATAATGGAACTGCGTCGCGGCCTGTTCGGCGACGAGCGGATCTTCCGCCAGTCTGCCTTCCAGCTCGTCATGAAAGGCCAGGTCGCTCACCCGGCGCACCGAATGAACAACGACCACCTGCTCGTAAAATTCATAGACGTCGGGGTCACGCGCCAGGCTCAGGAACGGGGCGAGGCCCGTGCCGGTCGACAGCATGAACAGCCGCTTGCCCGGCAACAGCGCGTCGGTGACCAGCGTGCCGGTCGGCTTGCGGCCGAGGTAAATCTGGTCGCCGGGCTCGATCAGCTGCAACTTGCTCGTCAGCGGGCCGTCCTGCACCTTGATCGACAGAAACTCCAGTTCCTCGTCCCAGGCGGGGCTGGCGACCGAATAGGCGCGCAGCAGCGGCTTGCCATTTTCGCCCTTCAGACCGATCATCACGAACTCGCCCGACCGGAAGCGGAAGCTCGCCGGGCGCGAAATGCGGAAGCTGAACAGATGCTCGTTCCAATGCCGCACCGACAGCACGGTTTCCACCGAGAGGGCGCCGGTCGGTTCGAGTACCGGCTTTTCGATCGTCACGTCGTTCAAGACCTTCTTCCTTGCCAAGCCGCCCGCACAGGCGTCGCCAATTGCCGTAGCTAGTTGCGTATCGTTCGCAACAACCAATAAGCATCGCGAATGGAGCCATCGCGGCATGAAGGCAAGGCCAAAAAAACTTGGGGGGCCGATAGCTGACCCCCGTCAGCGTCAGGCGATCAGCCGAACAGACCTTTGGCGATCCCGCCCAGTTCGTTCATCGGATTGCCGTCGCCATCACGGTCGAACAAGCCACCCAGCTTGCCCATGATCGCTTCGGGGCCGCCGAACGATCCCATCAATGCCTGCAGCTTGTCGGCCGACACGCCATGTTCGGCGGCGACTTCGGCCAGTGCCGAAATGCTGGTATCGCCCGACCCGATCTTGGCGCTGATCTCCGTCATCAGGCCCTGCATCTGTTCGGGCGTCATCCCGATCTGTGCGGCTACCGCTTCCAACCCGCCCATCTTGCCGATCATATCACCAAACATGTCCACTACTCCCGCTGGATGTTGACCGACAGCATAGCACCCCCGCCCCGCCGCCAAAAGCAAAAGAGCCGGAAGGTCACCCCTCCGGCTCTTGCAAAGCTTTCGCTCAGGCCGCAGCCGTTACGCCGCCGTCAGCGCCGCGCTGCGCACGCCTTCATCGACATGCTCTTCGAACTGCGCGAAATTGTCGACGAACTGCTTGACCAGCACGGCGGCGGTTTCGTCATAGGCGCTGGCGTCCGCCCACATGGCGCGCGGGTCCAGGATGGTCGGCTCCACGCCCGCCACCGCGACCGGCACTTCGAACCCGAAATTGGGATCGGTGCGGAACTCGGCGTCGTTCAGGCTGCCGTCGAGCGCGGCGTTGAGCAGCGCGCGGGTGACCTTGATCGGCATCCGCTTGATGCCGGGCATCGTCGCCTTGCCGCCCGCCCAACCGGTATTGACCAGCCAGCAGGTGACGCCGCCCTTGTTGATTCGTTCCTTGAGCAGATTGCCATAGACCGACGGATGACGCGGCATGAATGGCGCGCCGAAGCAGGTCGAGAAGGTCGCGGTCGGCTCGGTCACGCCAATCTCCGTGCCAGCGACCCGTGCGGTATAGCCCGACAGGAAATGATACATGGCCTGTTCGGGGGTCAGCCGCGCGATCGGCGGCAGCACGCCATAGGCGTCGGCGGTCAGGAAGATGATGTTCTTGGGCACCGGCCCCAGATTCTTCTCCGACGTGTTGGGAATGAAGTCGATCGGATAGGAACCGCGGCTATTTTCCGCCAGCGTGTTGTCGTCCAGGTCGATCTCGCGCGTTTCCGCGTCGATCACGACATTCTCCAGCACCGTGCCGAAGCGTTTGGTGGTGGCGAAAATCTCCGGCTCGGCCTCGGCCGACAGGTTGATCATCTTGGCATAGCAGCCGCCCTCGAAATTGAAGACCGCCGTGTCCGACCAGCCATGTTCGTCATCGCCGATCAACGTGCGCGACGCATCGGCCGACAGCGTCGTCTTGCCGGTGCCCGACAGGCCGAAGAAGACCGCCGTGTCGCCGTTCGGACCGATATTGGCCGAACAATGCATCGGCATCACGCCCTTGACCGGCAGCAGATAGTTGAGGATGCCGAACACCGACTTCTTCATCTCGCCGGCATAAGCGGTGCCGCCGATCAGGATCAGCTTCTCGGTAAAGTTGACCGCCACCACCGTCTCGCTGCGGCAGCCATGACGCGCCGGATCGGCCTTGAAGGTCGGCAGGTCGATGATCGTATATTCCGGCGCGAAATCGGCCAGCTCGTCGGCACCCGGACGCACCAGCAAAGTGCGGATGAACAGATTATGCCAGGCACGCTCGTTGATGACGCGCACATTGACGCGATGTTCAGGCTGCGACCCGCCGAACAGGTCGGCGACATAGAGCGTGTCCTTTTCGCCCAGCGCCTTGAAGAAGTCCGCCTTCAACGCCGCGAAATGTTCCGGCGTCATCGCGACATTGGTGCTGCCCCACCAGACCGTCGATTCGGTCTCGGCATCGCGGACGATAAATTTGTCCTTGGCCGATCGACCGGTATGCTTGCCGGTCTTGACGACCAGCGGGCCGTCCTTGGACAAAATGCCCTCGCCATTGCGGATCGCCGCTTCGACCAGCGGAGCGGTGCCCATATTCCAGAATTGGGTGGCATGGGTTGAAATGCCCTGGTCTGCCAGGGTGAATGAGGATTTGGCCTGCACGCCTTTGCTCCTGAATATGAATGCCGTGTCGCACATATATTATTCTTTGCGACCGATCCGCCCCTATGCGCCGTTTGTCTATACCACGGCGTCATCCTCGCAGACCGACATGGCAATAGGGTGTTGGACCAAAATCGTCAAATCCCTGTCACACAGGCTTTGTCCCGAATATCGACGGTTATGCCGCATCGCCGCCGTCACCCGCTTTCTTGCAGGCGCGCGCCGCATGGTCTAACGCTCTGCCCCACTTGGATCAGCTGGGAAACCGCATGACTGCAACCATCGCCTTGGTGGATGACGACAAGAATATCCTGACCTCCGTCTCGATCGCACTTCAGTCCGAAGGCTTCATGACGCGGATCTATTCCGATCCCGAAGGCGCATTGAAGGCGTTGCTGGACAATCCGGCGGATCTGGCCGTCTTCGATATCAAGATGCCGCGCATGGATGGTCTGGAGCTGTTGCGCCGCCTGCGGGAAAAGACGCAGATGCCGGTCATCTTCCTGACGTCCAAGGCGGACGAGCTGGACGAAGCGCTGGGCCTCGCCATGGGCGCGGACGATTATATCGCCAAACCTTTCTCCCAACGGCTGCTGATCGCGCGCATCCGCGCGATCCTGCGCCGCGCCGAAGTGCGCGGCGCGCCCGACACGCCCGACCAGCCGGTCGCTGACCCCATCATTCGCGGGCGGCTGGAAATGGACCCGGCGCGCCATCGGGTGAAATGGAACGGGCAGGACGTGACGCTGACCGTCACCGAATTTCTGATCCTCGAAACGCTGGCCGCCCGCCCCGGCGTGGTCAAGAACCGCAACCAGTTGATGGACGCCGCCTATCAGGACGACGTCTATGTCGATGACCGCACGATCGACAGCCATATCAAGCGGCTACGCCGCAAATTCC
The DNA here is from genome assembly GCF_055640555.1 of Sphingobium sp. KKT206. Taxonomy (NCBI): domain Bacteria; kingdom Pseudomonadati; phylum Pseudomonadota; class Alphaproteobacteria; order Sphingomonadales; family Sphingobiaceae; genus Sphingobium; species Sphingobium sp. KKT206. The sequence continues at coordinate 7,107 of NZ_CM145764.1, read as the reverse complement.
GCGAGGTGGATTCCGATTTCAACGCAATCGACACACTCTATGGCGCCGGCTACCGCTTCTCCGAAGAAGGATGACGCGCCGATGGCGATGCGCTGGTCGGGGCGATTGAGCCTCACGCCACGCATCCTGGCGGTCAATGTCTTTGCGCTGGCGCTGCTAGCGGGCGGCTTCTTCTATCTCGACAGCTATCGCACCCGGATCATCGATTCGCGGCTGGAACAATCGGCGCGCGAACTGAAGCTGCTGGCGATCAGCCTGGAAAATGCCCCGGCCGACCGCCACGACGCCCTGATAGCCGCCTATGCCCGCCAGACCGGCGACCGGGTCCGCCGCTACGCGCCCGGCGGTGGCCTGATCGCCGACAGCTTCACCATGGACGCACCGCGCTATCGCCTGCGGTCGCCATCGGAAGAGGAATGGCAACGCCATGTCGCCCGCTTCCTCGACAAGGCGGTGGACCGCATCGTCTCGGCCAGCCGACCGCCCGATTTCGTCGAACCGGCGGTGGACCGGGCCAATGCCTGGCCCGAACTGCTGCTGGCGCGCAAGACCGGCAAGCCGACCGCGATGAACCGCTATGCGCCCGATCGCACCTTCATGATCTCGGCGGGCGCCTCCGTGCGGGACGGCACTGCCCTGCTCGCGACTGAAAATGCGCGCGACATCACCCGCACCGTGCGCGCCGAGCGGCTGCGCCTCGGCCTTGTGCTTGCCGTGGCCATGCTGGCCTCGACCCTGCTCTCGCTATTCCTGGCCCGCACCATCGTCCAGCCGCTCCAGCGCCTCGCCCGTGCCGCCGTCCGCGTTCGCCTCGGCCGCGCGCGCGAAGTCACCGTGCCGCGCCTGCCCGAACGGCGTGACGAGATCGGCATGCTGGCCCGCGCCCTGTCCGACATGAGCATCGCCCTGCGCCAGCGGATCGACGCGACCGACGCCTTCGCCGCCGATGTCAGCCATGAACTCAAAAACCCGATCGCCTCGCTCCGCTCCGCGCTCGATGCGCTCGACCGGGTCGACCGGCCGGACCTGCGCGCGCAATTGATGGCGATCGCCCAGGACGACGTCCGCCGCCTCGACCGGCTCGTCACCGACATCGCCGAAGCCTCGCGCGTCGATGCCGAACTGTCGCGCACCCGGTTCGAGCCGATCGACCTTGGCCTGCTCATCGAAACCATGGTCATTGCCCGCGAAGCGCGCGGCGTGCCCCGCGGCGTCCGCCTCGCCTTCGCCCGCCCGCGCAAGAATGTCGCGGTGGTGCTGGGCGAGGAGCAGCGGCTGGTCCGCGTGCTCGACAATCTGATCGACAATGCCATCTCCTTCTCGCCCGACGGCGGCCTTGTCCAGATCATCGCCACCGTCGCCGACGATCAGGTGCTGGTCAGCGTCGAGGATGAAGGACCGGGCGTCCCGGTCACCGAGCGAGAACATGTCTTCCGCCGCTTTCACAGCGTCCGGCCGGAGGGGGAGAGTTTCGGCAAGCATAGCGGGCTTGGCCTCGCCATCGCCCGCTCCATCGTGGAGGGGCATCAGGGCCGCATCAGCATCGGCGACCGCGAGGATGCGCAGCAGGGCGCCCGCTTCATCCTGCGCCTGCCCATGGCGGTCGAGCGCGACCCCGGCATCGCGTCGGAATAGCGGCGTCCCCGCACGGGACGACGCCTACCAATGTCGTTTGCAAGGCTGCCAACACAGGGTAGAAGGGCCGCCGACTTATGGCCCGCGCATTGTCCTCCGAAACGCTGCATGCGACCAGCGTGGCCATAGAAGGCCGCGCCCTGTTGCTGTGCGGCAAGAGCGGCATCGGCAAGTCCGACCTTGCCCTCCGCCTCATCGATCGCGGCGCAACCCTGATCAGCGACGATTATACGCTGCTCAAGCGCGTCGACGGCCAGTTGCTCGCCAGCGCGCCGGAACGGATTGCGGGCCAGATCGAGATACGCGGCATGGGCATCGTCACCATGCCCCATGTCGATGATGTCCCCGTCGCCTTGCTCATCGACCTGTTCGACAAGGTCGACCGCATGCCGCTCGAACCCTTGCTGCGCACCATTGCGGGCCTGCCGATCCCGGTCTGGAAGGTCGCCCCGTTCGAAGCCTCCGCCGCGATCAAGGTCGAATGGCTGCTCCGCGCGGTGCCGGTCCAATGACCCTCTCCCACCCCAAATCCATCCTCTTGCTGTCGGGCCTGTCGGGCGCGGGCAAGACTACCGCGCTCAAGACGCTGGAGGATATGGGCTGGGAAGTGGTGGACAATCTTCCCCTCGTCCTGCTCGACCGGCTGCTCGACACCCCCCTGCCCGCTGGTTATGCGGGCGAGGACGAACGCCCGCTGGCGCTCGGCATCGACGCCCGCACCCGCGGCTTCGACGCCGGTGCCATCGTCCGGCGGATCAAGGCGCTGCGCGAACGCCATGGCCATGATGTCGAAACCCTGTTCCTCGATTGCTCCGACAGCGAATTGGAGCGCCGCTTCGCCGAAACCCGCCGCCGCCACCCGCTCGCGCTCGATCGCCCGGCGGCCGACGGCATCGCCCGCGAACGCGAACTGACCGAGGCGCTGCGCCGCTGGTCGACCCAGGTGATCGACACCACCAGCTTCACCAGTAACGCGCTGCAACAGGAAATCCGCAGCCGCTTCTCGCGCGAGCGGCTGTCCGATCCGGTACTGACCATCCTCTCCTTCGGCTTTTCGCGCGGCGTGCCCCGCAATGCCGACCTGATGTTCGACATGCGCTTCCTGCGCAATCCGCACTGGGACGAAACCTTGCGCCCCCGCACCGGCCTAGACCCCGACGTCGCCGCCTATATCGCGGCAGACCCCGCCTACGAACAGGCAGTGAGCAAGATCGAGGATCTGCTCGCCACCCTGCTGCCACGCTATGCGGAGGGCGGCAAAGCCTATATCACCATCGCCTTCGGCTGTACCGGCGGCAAGCATCGCTCGGTCCATGTTGCCGATCGTGTCGCACGCTACTTGCAAGATGCGGGCTTTTCGCCCACGGTCCTGCACCGCAATATTGAATCGACGCCGCAGGATAGTCTGGAGAAGCGTCGTCCGGGAGGCCCGAAAGCAACGTCATGAAGCAGGTGGGCCGCAAAAGCAGATGATCGGACTCGTACTCGTCACTCATGGGTCGCTCGCGACCGAATTTGTCGTCGCGATGGAGCATGTCGTCGGCCCCCAGCAGCAGATCGAAACGATCTGCATCGGGCCGGAAGACGATATGGAGCTGCGCCGCGCGGACATCGCGACCGCGGTGGCGCGCGTCAATGATGGCAGCGGCGTCATCCTGCTCACCGACCTGTTCGGCGGCACCCCTTCCAACCTTGCCATCTCGCTGCTGAAAGCCGGCGAGATCGAGGTGATCGCAGGCATCAACCTGCCCATGCTCATCCGCCTGGAAAGCGCGCGCAAGGTCATGGACGTGCGCGCCGCCGTCGCCGCCGCGCGCGAGGCGGGCCAGAAATATATCAGCGTCGCGTCGGAACTGTTGGGCAGCACCACATGAATGAAATCAGCCAGGAAGTCCGTATCAGCAACAAGCGCGGCCTCCACGCCCGCGCCAGCGCCAAATTCGTGACCCTGGCGAGCGGCCTGCCCGCCGACATCATCGTCAGCAAGGATGGCAGCCACGTCACCGGCACCTCGATCATGGGCCTCATGATGCTGGGCGCCGCCATGGGCGACAGCATCACCATCAAGGCCACCGGCCCCGAAGCGCATGATTCGCTGGGCAAGCTGGTAAGCCTGGTCGAAGACAAATTCGGCGAGGAGTGAAAACACGCCCTCCATCTTTCCCTTGATGGACAGTTAGATGGCGGCATAATCCCCTCTAGTCTGTTTCGCGGCTGAAGAGGGAGCGTTCGCCATGTCCTTGACCGTCCGCATCCTAATGGCGCTTATGCTGGGTCTGGCAAGTGGCATCGCCCTAGCGGAAGGGGGTCAGGGATGGGACGTACCGCTGCTGTCCGTCGCGCAGCCGGTTGGCAAGGCGTGGCTTAACGGCCTGCAAATGCCGCTCATCCCCCTCATTTTCGCGCTGCTCGTGACCGGCATTGCGCAGGCGGCCACGACCGCGCGCACCAATGGCATGGCCGGGCGCGCCATTGGCCTGTTCGCCCTGCTGCTGGTCGCCTCCTCCACTGTCGCTGCGCTCGTTGGGCCGTTGCTGCTGCAGCTCTGGCCTGTGCCTTCGGGCGCGGTCGGCATGTTGACGGGGGCGCAGGGCGCGGCGGAGGTGCCCGGCGTGCGGCCGTCGGCTGACTGGCTGCTGGGCTTCATCCCCGCCAATCCGATCAAGGCGGCCGCCGAGGGCGAGGTCGTCGCCGTCGTGCTGTTCGCGCTCATCTTCGGCTTTGCCGTCACCCGGATCACGGACGCGCGCCGCGCGCAATTGACCGGCCTGTTCGACGCGCTGACCGATGCGCTGCTTGTCGTGGTGCAATGGGTGCTGTGGCTTGCCCCGATCGGCGTGTTCGCGCTGGCGCTGGTGGCGGGCGCGCGGTCGGGCCTCGCCACCGCTGGCGCGCTGCTCCACTATATCGGCTTCATCGTGCTGATCTGCCTGGTCGTCACCCTGCTCGTCTATCCGCTGGTGGCACTGCTAGGCCGGATCGCGCCCGGACGTTTTGCGCGCGCCGCCTTCCCCGCGCAGGCCATCGCCTTCTCGACCCAAAGCTCGATCGCCTCGCTGCCCGCCATGATCCAGGCAAGCGACGGGCCGTTGGACGTCCGCCCGACCACGCGCAGCATCGTCCTGCCGCTCGCCATATCGCTGTTCCGCATCACCAGCCCGCCCGCTAATCTCAGCGTCGCCCTCTATGTGGCGGCGATGAACGGGGTCATGCTGGGACCAGTGCAATTGGCGATGGGCGTGGCGGTCGCCGCGATCGTCAGCCTCGCCTCGGTGGGCCTACCCGGCCAGGTCAGCTTCTTCACCACCACCGGCCCCATCTGCCTTGCCATGGGCGTGCCGGTGGAGGCGCTACCGCTGTTGCTGGCGGTGGAGACCGTGCCCGACATCTTCCGTACCGTCGGCAATGTGACCGCCGACATGGCGGTAACGCGCATCATCGATCAGAACGCTCTTACGGCACCCGACGCGCCGTCAGGATCTTGACCGGCGCTTCGAGCATCTGGCCCTTCATCACGCCCTCCCCTGCCGTGGCGGATTTGGGCGCGGCCAGGATGGTTTTCACCACATCCAACCCTTCGAGCACATGGGCGAAGACGGCGAAGCCCTGATTGTCGCCCGGCGCGTCCGGCTGCGCATCCATGGCGGGCATCTTGCCCAGCACGATGAAGAAATCGCCGGTCGCGCTCCCCGGCGCATAGCGCGCCATCGACAGCGCGCCCTCATCATGGGTCAGGCCCGTCTGGCTGGTCGGTTCATGCTTGATCGGCGGCCGGATGCGCTTGGGGTCATTCTGCGCCCCGCCCTGCACGAAGCCATAATCGACCGCGCCGACGCCGCGATAAAAGACGGTGCCGTCCAACCGCTTCTGATCGACATAGGCGAGGAAATTGGCGGCGGTGACGGGCGCCTTGTCGGCATGGACCGCGATCACGATCCGCCCCGCTGCGGTGTCGAGCGCCACCTGCACATCGGCGGGCGCCTGCGCCAAAGCGGGCGAGAGGGTCAGGAGTGCGGCGAGCCAAAGGGCGAGGAAGCGAATCATGCCGCCAGCCTAGCCCTTCATACGCCCGACGCCAGCCCCTCAGCCCTCCAGCTGGCGCAGCAGCGCGCGGACATCAGCGTCGATATCAGGATTGCTCTCGCGCAACTGTTCGATCGTGCGGACCGCATGGATCACCGTGCTATGATCCCGCCCGCCAAAGATGCGGCCGATCTCCGGCAACGAACGCGGCGTCATCTTCTTGGCGAGATACATGGCCACCTGGCGCGGGCGCGCCACCGCGCGAGCGCGGCGCTTGGAACGCATTTCGGATACGTCGATCCGAAAATGGGCGGCGCAAATCTTCTGGATCTCGTCCACGGTGATGCGCCGGGCATTGGCGCGCACGGCGTCGGCCAGCATCCCCTGCGCAAAATCCAGGTCGATAGCCCGGCCGGTCAACTGGCCATAGGCGACGAGCTTGTTGAATGCGCCTTCCAACTCGCGGACGTTCGACCGGATCGAGCGAGCCAGAAAGTCGATCACGGCATCGGGCACCGGCGGATCGCCCGCGACGGCGCGCTTGGCTTCGAGGATCGCCAGGCGCAGCTCAAGGCTGGCGGGCTGGATATCCGCCACCAGGCCACCGGCCAGGCGCGACAGGATGCGCGGATCGATCGATTCGAGCGCCTGGGGCGCCCGGTCGGCGGTCACGACGATGCGCGCGCCGGTATCGATCAGATCGTTGATCGTGTGGAGAAACTCCTCCTGCGTCGATCCCTTGCCCGCAATGAACTGAATATCGTCGATCAACAGCAGCCGCGCCGCGCGCAACCGCGCCTTGAACGCCATCGTTTCATTGGCGCGCATCGCATTGACGAACTCCATCATGAAACGCTCGGCCGACATGTACAGAACCGGCGCGCCGGGCGAATGGGCGGCAAAGGCCGCTGCAATCGCGTGCAGCAGATGCGTCTTGCCCTGGCCAGTGCCGCCCTGGATGAACAGCGGGCTGAACCGCGGCTGCGCCTCGGCTGCCATGGCCTTTGCGGCCGAGCAGGCCAGTTGGTTGCTCTCGCCCACCACGAAGTCGCCAAAGCCATGGCGCGGCGTGAAATTGACGGCGCTGGCGACGGCTTGCGGCAACAGGTCGATGACCGGCTCCACGGCCGTGACGTCGAGCAGTCGCGGGCCGCTGGCGTCGGGCGCGCGCAGCACGCGGATGTCGCGCACCTCTGCCCCGGCGCTGCGCCAGGCCATGCGCAGGCGGTCGCCAAACTGGCCCGTCACGAAATTCGCGCTGAAATCGGTGGCGACCAGCAAATCGAGCGTTTGCGAATCCGGGCAATAGTCGCCCAGTCGAACCGGCTTGAGCCATTGGTCGAACATGCGCGCGCCAATGTCGCGGCGCAGACCGGCGCGGATCATCGTCCAGGTGGTTTCGAGGTCGGCATGTGCCTGTACCCCTGCATCCTCCTGCCAATCCACCAC